>NZ_MOBM01000006.1 GCF_003732275.1 Pseudomonas frederiksbergensis | reverse complement strand
GATGGCGGTGTGTCAGTCAACATATGCGTCGTCTGACACACCGCCATCGCGAGCAGGCTCGCTCCCACAGGGATTATGCAATTCTTTACTGACCGGCATGGCTTGCGCGGTTGCAAAAACCAGGCGAAAACGCCAGTTTTAACTTCACCCTTGTAGACCGTCTTGCCCACCCCCATATTGGGGCGACTGACGCGTGAAGGAATCCAACTTGAGCGAACTTCTCAACCGCCGCCTGGCTCTGCTCGGCGAGCGCGCTAACCTCTCTCTGCTCGAACAGTGCCTTCACGGCATCGAACGTGAATGCCTGCGCGTGACAGGCGAAGGGCGCCTGGCGCAAACGCCGCACCCCGAAGAATTGGGTTCCGCGCTGACCAATGAACAAATCACCACCGACTACTCCGAGTCGCTGCTGGAATTCATCACGCCAGCCCTGCCAGACCCGGCGGATACCCTGGCGAGCCTCGATAAGATCCATCGGTTTGCCTACAGCAAGCTCGGCAACGAGTACCTGTGGAGTCCATCGATGCCGTGCCCGTTGCCGGCCGAGGAAGACATCCCGATCGCTTATTACGGCACCTCCAACATCGGTCAGCTCAAGTACGTCTATCGCAAGGGCCTGGCCCTGCGTTACGGCAAGACCATGCAGTGCATCGCCGGGATCCATTACAACTTTTCCTTGCCGGAAAAGCTCTGGCCGCTGCTCAAAGAAGCCGAAGGCTTTGTCGGCACCGACCGCGATTTTCAGTCGTCGGCCTACATCGCGCTGATCCGTAACTTCCGTCGCTACAGCTGGCTGCTGATGTACCTGTTCGGCGCCTCGCCTGCGCTGGACGCCGGTTTCCTGCGCGATCGCTCGCATCAGTTGGAACAGCTGGACCCGGACACGTTGTACCTGCCGTATGCCACCAGCCTGCGCATGAGTGACCTGGGTTACCAGAGCAACGCCCAGGCCGGCCTGACGCCGTGCTACAACGATCTGACCAGCTACACCGACAGCCTGCGCACAGCGGTGGCCACGCCTTACCCGCCGTACGTCGAGATCGGTACGCACCAGGACGGTGAGTGGGTTCAGCTCAACACCAACATCCTGCAGATCGAAAACGAGTACTACTCCAACATCCGCCCGAAACGCGTGACCTACACCGGCGAACGGCCGATCCAGGCGCTGGTAGCCCGTGGCATTCAGTACGTCGAAGTGCGCTGCCTGGACATCAACCCGTTCCTGCCGATGGGCATCGACCTCACCGAGTCGCGGTTCCTTGATGCGTTCCTGTTGTACTGCGCGCTGAACGACAGCCCGCTGCTGACCAGTACCAGCTGTGGCAACGCGACGTCGAACTTCCTCAGCGTGGTCAAGGAAGGTCGCCGTCCGGGCCTGCAATTGCAACGCGACGGGCACCCGGTAGACCTGAAGGAGTGGGCCAGCGAACTGCTGGAAAAGATTGCGCCATTAGCGGCATTGCTGGATCAAAGCCATGGCGGCGATGCCCACAGCAAAGCACTGGACGCACAACTGGCCAAGGTCAAGGACTCGTCCCTGACGCCATCGGCTCAGGTATTGGTGGCGATGGCCGAGCACAAGGAAAGCTTTGCTCAGTTCTCCCTGCGTCAGAGTCAGGTACACGCAGAGTTTTTCCGCAGCGAGCCGCTTTCAGGCGAAGAGCAGGCTAAATTTGAAGAGCTGGCGCGCTCGTCGCTGGCTCAGCAGGTGGAGCTGGAACAGAACGAAGTCGGCGATTTCGATGTGTTTGTCGGGTCGTATCAGGCGAGTATTCTGGCGATCAGTAATTAGATCGCAAACCTCTGTGGCGAGGGAGCTTGCTCCCGCTCGGCTGCGCGGCAGCCGTAAAATCTGCGACCGTGTTCAATCAGACACACCTTCGCTGTTTTTGGGAGTCCTTCGGCCTCCAGCGGGAGCAAGCTCCCTCGCCACAAAAGCGATATACAACTACGCTCTCTTAGAATTTTCCGCTCATAAGGTAATTCGAAAAAGTTATTTATTTTCGGATTCTTATATCATTTAGTCTCCTTTTCACGCCGACTCTCGGTCGCCTGACAAGGAGCTTCCCGATGAAACTGACTTCCCCTCTTCGCCTGCTGGCTGCTGCGTCGTTGGCTGCGGCGAGTTTCCTGGCTCAGGCGGCAGATGTGACCGTCGCCTACCAGACCACCGTTGACCCGGCCAAAGTCGCCCAAGCCGACGGCACCTACGAAAAAGCCACCAACGCCAACATCGACTGGCGCAAATTCGACAACGGCGCCGACATCATTGCCGCCATCGCTTCCGGCGATGTGCAAATCGGCTACCTCGGTTCCAGCCCCCTGACGGCGGCAATCACCCGCAAAGTCCCGGTGGAAACTTTCCTCATCGCCACCCAGATCGGCGCCGCCGAAGCGCTGGTCGCTCGCGATGGCTCCGGAATCAAGACTCCGCAAGACCTGATCGGCAAGAAAATCGCCGTACCGTTCGTGTCCACCGGCCACTACAGCCTGCTGGCCGCGCTGAAACACTGGAACATCGACCCATCGAAAGTCACCGTGCTCAACCTCGCACCGCCGGCGATCATCGCTGCGTGGAAACGCGGCGATATCGACGCCACCTACGTCTGGGACCCGGCTCTCGGCGTGGCCAAGGAAAACGGCAAAGTACTGATCACCTCGGGCGAACTGGCCAAGTTCGGCGCACCGACTTTCGATGCCTGGATCGTGCGTAAGGATTTCGCCGAGAAGCACCCGGAAATCGTCACCGCGTTCGCCAAAGTGACCCTCGACGCTTACGCCGACTACCGCAAAGACCCGAAAGCCTGGCTCGCCAACCAAAGCAATGTCGACAAACTGGTGAAGCTCTCCGGTGCCAAGGCCAGCGACATTCCATTGCTGCTGCAAGGCAACGTCTTCCCGCTCGCGGCTGATCAGGTGATCACCCTCGGCGCGCCGACCACCAAGGCCATCACCGACACCGCGGTGTTCCTCAAGGAACAGGGCAAGGTCGAGGCCGTGCTGCCGGACTACGCGCCGTACGTCAGCGCCAAATACATCACCAATTGATCGGGAGTTAACCGCGATGGCTTTGCTTCAGCTGGAGCGCATCTGCGCACAGTACCCAGGCAGCACGGAACCTGTGCTGGCGGATATTTCCCTGAGCCTTGGGCCCCAGCAGTTGCTGGTCGCCCTCGGCCCGTCCGGCAGTGGCAAGACCTCGCTGTTGAACCTGATTGCCGGTTTCGTCGAGCCCACTGCCGGGCGCATCACCCTTGACGGCGTGCCGGTCAAAGGCCCGAGCGCCGAGCGCGGCGTGGTGTTCCAGGACGACGCCCTGCTGCCTTGGCAGGACGTGCAGGCCAACGTCGGCTTCGGTCTGGAACTGGCCGGCGTTCCCCGGGACAAACGCGAAATCCGCGCCCGGGAAATGCTCGCGCTGGTGGATCTTTCCGGTTTCGAAAATCGCCGAATCTGGCAGCTCTCGGGCGGGCAGAAACAACGTGTCGGCCTCGCCCGCGCCCTCGCAGCAGACCCTCGGGTTTTGCTGATGGACGAACCCTTCGGTGCCCTCGATGCCTTCACCCGCGAACAGATGCAGGAGCTGTTGCTGCAGGTCTGGCAACGCACCGCCAAACCGGTGTTCCTGATTACCCACGACATTGAGGAAGCGGTGTTCCTCGCCACAGATCTGATTCTGTTGGCGCCCAACCCCGGGCAAATCGTCGAACGTCTGAGCCTGGACTTCGGTCAGCGTTACGCTGCCGGTGAATCGGCGCGGGCGATCAAATCCGATCCACGCTTTATCGAAACCCGCGAACACGTGCTCGCCAAAGTGTTCTCCCAACGCAGTGCCGTCCAGCGGCAGGAGCGCGCATGAGCACTTATGAAATTCCCGCCTCCACGGTGAAACCGGGTTCGACGGTCATTCCGCTACGTCGCAGTTTGAACACACGCTGGATCAGCGTACTGACGCTGATCGCTCTCGTTGCCATTTGGTGGGCCGTCACCGCCACCGGTTTGATCGAACCGCTGTTCCTGCCGCCACCCTCCGCCGTGCTGCAAAAAGGTTGGCTGCTGGTGACCACCGGCTACATGGATTCGACCTTGTGGCAACACTTGGGCGCGAGCCTCAGCCGTATTGGCCTGGGCCTAGGTTTCGCCGTGCTGACCGCCGTGCCGGTCGGCATCGCCATCGGCCACAACCGCATCGCTCGCGGCATTCTCGATCCGCTGATCGAGTTCTATCGCCCGATTCCGCCGCTGGCTTATCTGCCGCTGATCGTGATCTGGTGCGGCATCGGTGAGTTATCAAAAGTGCTGCTGATCTACCTGGCGATCTTCGCACCGATCGCGATTGCCACCGCCACTGGCGTGCGCACCGTCGACCCGGCGAAATTGCGCGCCGCGCAGTCGTTGGGCGCGACTCGGGCGCAGTTGATTCGGCATGTAATTCTGCCCAGTGCCTTGCCGGACATTTTGACCGGGGTGCGGATTGGTCTGGGCGTGGGTTGGTCGACGTTGGTGGCCGCTGAATTGATCGCCGCCACCAGCGGTTTGGGCTTCATGGTGCAGTCGGCCGCACAGTTCCTGGTCACCGATGTGGTGGTGTTGGGGATTCTGGTGATCGCGCTGATCGCCTTCGTCATGGAAATGGGCCTGCGTGCGCTGCAACGCAAACTGGTGCCATGGCACGGCCAGGCTCACTGAAAAATCATCATGTGAAAAACCCTGTGGGAGCGAGCCTGCTCGCGATGGCGGTATATCAGCCACAGCCATGTCGCCTGACACTCCGCTATCGCGAGCAAGCCCGCTCCCACAAAAGCTCGCCCCCCGAATTCGAAGAGAAATACCATGAGCCACCTGACCATCGTCCCTTTAAGCTCCGCCCTCGGCGCGCAAATCAGCGGCGTCGATATCAGCCAGCCGCTGAACGTGGAACAACGCGACGCCATCGAGCAGGCGCTGCTCAAGCATCAAGTGCTGTTCTTCCGCGACCAGCCGATCGAGCCGCAGCAGCAAGCGCGATTCGCCGCCTATTTCGGCGACCTGCACATTCATCCGATCTACCCGAACGTGCCCGAGCAGCCGGAAGTGCTGATCCTCGACACCGCTGTCACCGACGTGCGGGACAACGCGATCTGGCACACCGACGTGACCTTCCTGCCGACCCCGGCCATGGGCGCGGTACTCAGCGCCAAACTGCTGCCGGAATTTGGCGGCGACACGCTGTGGGCCAGCGGTATTGCGGCGTATGAAGCACTGTCCGCGCCGATGAAAGCCCTGCTCGAAGGGCTGACCGCCACGCACGATTTCACCCGTTCGTTCCCCTTGGAACGCTATGGCAACACGCCGGAAGCGTTGGCCCAGTGGGAAGAAGCCCGGCGCAAGAACCCGCCGCTATCGCACCCGGTGATTCGCACGCACCCGGTGAGCGGGCGCCGGTCGTTGTTCGTCAATGAAGGGTTCACGTCGAAGATCAATGAGCTGTCGGAAACGGAAAGCGAGGTGATTCTGAAATTCTTGTTCGCCCACACCACACGGCCGGAATTCACCATCCGTTGGCGCTGGCAGAAAGACGACATCGCGCTCTGGGACAACCGCGTGACCCAGCATCACGCGGTGGATGATTACCGCCCGGCGCGGCGGGTGATGCAGCGGGCGACGGTGTTGGGGGATGTGCCGTATTTCCGGTGAGTCTCGGGTTTTTTGATTGACTTTGATGGCCTCATCGCGAGCAGGCTCGCTCCCACAGGGTTATCGGTTGACCACAGAATTTGTGGTTAACGCAGGTCCACTGTGGGAGCGAGCCTGCTCGCGATGGGGCCAGAACAGGCGCCAGAAAATCCGGCGCCGAACACTTATTCAGCCGTCGAAGGCTTCTCCCAAAGATTGACCCCACCCTCCTGGGCAAACCGATCAATCTCCGCCAACTCTTCCACGCTGAAACTCAAGTTCTTCAACGCCCCGACGTTCTCGATAATCTGCTCCGGCCGGCTCGCGCCGATCAGCGCCGAGGTCACCCGTGGATCGCGCAGGGTCCAGGCCAACGCCAACTGCGCCAGACTCTGACCACGGCGTTTGGCGATTTCATTAAGCGCCCGCACGTGGGCGATGTTGGCTTCGGACAGGTGCGACGCCTGCAACGAACCACCACCCGGACGATTGACCCGTGCGTCCGCTGGCACGCCATTGAGGTACTTGTCGGTCAACAGACCCTGAGCCAATGGCGTAAAGGCGATTACGCCAGTGCCGAGTTCATCGGTGGTGTCCAGCAGGTCCTTTTCCACCCAGCGATTGAGCAGGTTGTAGGCCGGTTGGTGGATCAGCAACGGTACTTTCCACTCCTTCAGCAACCCGGCGATTTCACGGGTTTTCACCCCGGAATAGGACGAGATACCGATGTACAGCGCCTTGCCCTGCTGCACCGCGGTGGCCAGTGCGCTGGCGGTTTCTTCAAGCGGCGTGTCCGGGTCGAAGCGATGGGAATAGAAGATATCCACGTAGTCCAAGCCCAGGCGCTGCAGGCTCTGGTCGAGGCTGGCCAGTATGTATTTACGGGAACCACCGCCCTGACCGTATGGGCCGGCCCACATATCCCAACCAGCCTTGCTGGAGATGATCAACTCGTCGCGGTACTGCTTGAAGTCTTCACGCAGCAAACGACCGAAGTTGATCTCGGCGCTGCCGTACGGCGGGCCGTAGTTGTTGGCCAGGTCGAAGTGGTTGATGCCCAGATCGAACGCCGTGCGCAGCAACGAACGCTGGGTATCGATCGGCGTACTGTCGCCGAAGTTGTGCCACAAGCCCAGGGACAGTGCCGGCAGCACCAACCCGCTGCGACCCACGCGGCGGTAAGGGATGGAATCGTAGCGGTTTTCGGCAGCGGTGTAGGTCATCGAATCCTCTCTTGTCTGTCTTGAATGTGGTATCGACTGCTTTGCAAGTTGCCCAGCATACGCTTGGACAAACGCCGATAAACCTCGGACTCGAGAAAATGCTGAAACGTTTCACAGTTTTCATCTTCAGTGCCAGACCCATCGCAAAGATCGCAGCCTTCGGCAGCTCCTACGCTCGACCGCATATCACTGTAGGAGCTGCCGAAGGCTGCGATCTTTTGATCTTCGAGTACCGTCAAACAGCCCCCGCAAACACCTCCCCCAACCAATCCACAAACACCCGAACCCGTGGCGACATGTGTTTGTTATGGGGATACAACACTGAAACCGGCATCGGCGGCGGCGGTGTGTCGGTGAGGATTTCCCGCACCAGCCCTTGGGAAATCAGCGTTTCCATTCGGTAGTGCGGGCACTGAATCAGGCCCAGGCCTGCAATCGCCGAGGCTGCATAAATCTCCGCACCGAACACCGACAACGCGCCATCGATGGTCACTTCTTTCAGCTCGCCATCGACCATGAATTCAAACGGAAACAACTTCGCCGTGGTGCGCGAAACGTAGTTCACCGCGCGGTGTTTTTTCAGGTCTTCGAGATTTTTCGGTTCGCCATATTTACGCAGGTAGGCGGGGCTCGCGCAGGTGATCTGCCGCAGGTTGGCGACACGCTTACCGATCAGCGCCGAGTCGCCCAAGGTGCCGGCGCGCAACACGCAATCAACGCCTTCGGCGATCAGGTCGACAAAGCGGTCCGCCTCGCTGATGGACAGTTCGATATCCGGGTAGCGCGCCATGAACTGTGGCAACGCCGGGATCACGAAGTGCCTGGCCAAGGTGCCATGCAGATCCACTCGCAACCGCCCCTTCGGCGCCACGCCGCGGAAGGCCAGTTCGGCTTCTTCCAGTTCTGCCAGCAACTGCACGCAACGCAAGTAGTACGCCTCGCCATCCAGCGTCGGACGCACCTTGCGGGTGCTGCGCTCCAGTAAACGAGTACCGAGCCAGGCTTCGAACTGATTCAGCGTGTGAGTCAGGGTCGCCCGCGGCAGGTTCAGGTCATCGGCCGCCAGCGTGAAGCTGCTGCGCTCGTAGATCCGCACGAAAATCTTCATCGCTTTGACTTGATCCACGCTGAACTCCGACGGTCGTTTGTTGGCGATTATTGAACAGTCAAGCCAACTCTCATGCATTTATCGCCCTGAGTAAACATGTGAGTCTGGCTCCACTTCAAACCACTCCAGGGAATCAACGCCATGACTACTCAAACTTCAAAAGTTGCCATCGTGACCGGCGCCTCCCGCGGCATCGGTGCCGTGATCGCCAGACAACTCGCCAGTGAAGGTTTCGCGGTCGCCATCAACTACGCCAGCAGCGCCACTGAAGCATCAAAACTGGTGGTGGAGTTGCGTCAGGCCGGGCACCGGGCTATAGCGATCAAGGCTGATGTGGCCAATGCCGACGACGTGCGCCGGTTGTTCGACGAGACCGAAGTGCAATTGGGCAAGGTCGATGTGCTGATCAATAACGCCGGCATCCTCAAAGTGATGCCGCTGGCGCAGCACACGGACGAACTGTTCGACCAGACTTTCAACATTCACGCGCGCGGCACGTTCAACACCTTGCGTGAAGCGGCAACCCGCCTGAACAGCGGCGGCCGGATCATCAACTTCTCCAGCAGCACCGTTGGCCTTAACTTGCCGGGCTATGCGGTGTACATCGCCAGCAAGGCAGCAGTGGAATCCCTGACCCAGGTGTTCGCCAAGGAAATGCGCGGTCGCAACATTACCGTCAACGCGGTGGCGCCTGGCCCGGTGGCGACTGAGCTGTTTTTGCACGGCAAGAGTGAAGAGCAAATCCAGAATTTCGCCAAAATGCCTCCGCTGGAGCGTTTGGGTCAGCCGGAGGATATTGCGCGCGTTGTGTCGTTTCTGGTGGGGCCGGATTCGGCTTGGGTGAATGGGCAAATTCTGCGGGCGAATGGGGGGTTGGTTTAAGCGCAGCGGTGCCTATGCTCAATAAGTAGCAAGGACACCGAGGTGACCCCATCGCGAGCAGGCTCGCTCCCACAGATGACCGAGCTCTCATCCAGCAACGCGGTTGAATGTGGGAGCGAGCCTGCTCGCGATGGCTGCCTCAAAAGCAATGCATACCTGAAGGGTGGACTCACCATGCACACAGCAATCATCATCACCTTCGGCCTGATCCTGCTGGCGCTGATGCTGTTCATCGGCGAGAAAATCGGCTTCAGCCGCCAGACCCTGACCTACAGCTTCATCGTGCTGTGGCTGGCACTGACGATGATCAACGGTGCCGTCGGCGTGGTCACCGCCAACCAGCCAGTGACATCAGAACTGGTGGTCGGCAGTGTCGTGTTCGGCGTACCGGTAGCGGCGCTGGTGTTGTTCATGGCGATGAGCACTGACGCCTGACAAGACGTCAGCACCACCCGCGTAGATCAGCGCACCAGGTGCAGGAACTGCATGTGCCGTTCGTACTGGTCGAGAATATCGTTGATGACCTGCTCCTTGGTGTAGCCCACCAGATCGTAATCCTGACTGCCCTCTCTCAAATGCACCTCGGCCCGGTGGTAACGGCGGTTGTTGAGTTGCTTGGAACCCATGCCGCCACGGGCGAACGACGGCGTGAAGTAACCTCGCATCTGCACCTGATAGATGAACGGATGCAGTTCGCCGTGACCGATCTCCAGGCTGACGTTGTCATTGGCCGGATCAGGCTGAGCAACCACGTGCAGCCCCTTCTCGACGAACACCGCGGTCACGTCCTCAATCGCCGGGCGCACCGTGGTATCGAGGAAGCGATAGACCTCATCCCGAGACGGGAAATGCACCGCCTGACTCAGACGCTGACGCCATCCACCGCGCCGTGATCCGGACACCGGCGCGAGGGAATGCAGTTGTGCGATCTGCTTCTGCGACTCCAGATAAAACGCCTTGTGCAGCCCCCACATCATCAGCAGCAAAATCATCGAGAACGGTAACGAGGTCAGCACCACCGCCGACTTCAATGCATCGATGCTGCCGGAGAACAGCAGCGCGCTGGTCACCAACGCCGTCATCGCGCCCCAGAACACTCGCAGCCATTTTGGCCCGTCTTCATCCGGGTTACCGCCCTTGGCGGACAGCGTCGACAACACCACGGTGCCGGAGTCGGCGGAGGTCACGAAGAACACGAAGCTGATGAACACCGTGACCGCGATCACGGTTTTGCTCCACGGATAGGTTTCCAGCAGCAGGTACAGGGTCATCGACGGGTTGTCGATGGCCGACATGCCGAGCGCGCTCATGCCGTGGTTGAGCACTTGATCGATGGCGCTGTTGCCGAAGATCGACATCCACGCCAGGGTGAAACCGAGCGGGATCAGCAGCACGCCGAAGACGAATTCGCGAATGGTCCGGCCACGGGAAATCCGCGCGATGAACAGGCCCACGAATGGCGACCATGCAATCCACCAGGCCCAGTAGAACACCGTCCAGCCGCCCAGCCAGTCGCTGGGTTTGTCATAGGCGTAGAGGTCGAAACTCTTCATCGGCAAGGCGCCGAGGTAGTCGCCGATGTTCTGGATCAGCGTATTGAGCAAGTGCTGGGTGGGGCCGGCGAACAACACGAACAGCAGCAGCGCACAGGCCAGCAGCATGTTGATGTCGGACATCACCCGCACGCCTTTATCGACGCCGGACACCGCGACGATGATCGCCGCACCCATCATCAGCGTGATCAGGCCGACCTGAATCCACTGGGTGTGGGCGATACCGAACAGGTAGTCCAGGCCCGAATTGAGGTGCAATACGCCAAAGCCCATATCCGCGCCGAGGCCGAACACCGTGGCGATGATGCCGAAGCCGTCCACCGCATAGCCGATCGGGCCGTTGATGCGCTTGCCGATCAGCGGATACAGCGCCGAACGCAGGGCCAGCGGCAGGTTATGTCGATAGGCGAAATAGGCCAGCGCCATGCCGACGAAAGCGAAGACGCCCCAACCGTGCAGACCCCAGTGCAGAAACAGAATCTGCATCGCCTGACGCGCCGCATCCGCCGTGCCGGCCTCGCCTTGCGGCGGTTGCGCCAGATGCGTCAGCGGTTCGGACACGCAAAAGAAAAACAGTGTGATGCTGATCCCGGCGGCGAACAGCATGCCGGCCCAGGACAGGTAGCTGAATTCGGGCTCGTCGTGGTCGGCACCGAGCTTGATCTTGCCGTAGCCGGACAAGGCGGTGACCACCACGAAGACCAGATACAGCGTCATCGCGAGCATGTAGTACCAGCCGACCGTATTGGCCGCCCAGTTTTGCGCTTGCAACAGCCAGGCACCGGCCTGTTCAGGTATTGCCATGACCACAACGGCGAACAACAGAATAAAGGTCGCCGCGAAATAAAAAACCGGCGGATTCATGCGGACCTGGCCGCTTGCGGGGGTGGACGATGCACTCATGAAAGGTGCATCTCAAGGGGGTGAAACAGGGCAATCAATAACGGACTCGGCAAAGGCAAGCCTCCTGTTGTGAGCGGGCAGCAAACCGGCGGTTT
Organism: Pseudomonas frederiksbergensis; assembly: GCF_003732275.1. Classification (GTDB taxonomy): domain Bacteria; phylum Pseudomonadota; class Gammaproteobacteria; order Pseudomonadales; family Pseudomonadaceae; genus Aquipseudomonas; species Aquipseudomonas frederiksbergensis_H. Next base: position 411,398 of record NZ_MOBM01000006.1, on the reverse strand, counting down.
AACTTGAATGAGCGTTCAAGTTAAACATGGATAGGGGGCTAAGGACTAATCCCAGGGCTCGGAGGTAGCTTTCCTACGCTAGCTCAAGGAAGGGTATGACGCGGGGTTTGGAGAGTTTTGTAGGAGCTGTCGAGTGAAACGAGGCTGCGATCTTTTGACTTTGGTTTTGTGGGTTTTTTGAAAAGATCGCAGCCTCGTTTCACTCGACAGCTCCTACATCCAGCGAAGACTGTTTATCTGTCACCAAAAAGCCGGAGGCTTACTTCTGCGTCCCATCATCATGCTGCAGATTCGCCTGGGTCAGGTTGCACCCCGCCGGCACGCTGCGGGTCAGCCAGACGTTGCCGCCGATGGTCGAGCCCTTGCCGATGGTGATCCGCCCCAGAATTGTCGCGCCGGCATAGATCACCACATCGTCCTCGACGATCGGATGCCGCGGATGGCCCTTCTGCAACTGGCCGTCTTCGTCCGCCGGGAAGCGCTTGGCGCCCAGAGTCACCGCCTGATAAATCCGCACGCGCTCGCCAATGATCGCAGTCTCGCCGATCACCACACCCGTCCCGTGATCGATGAAGAAACTGCGCCCGATCTGCGCCCCCGGATGGATGTCGATGCCGGTGGCCGAGTGGGCGATTTCCGCGCTGATCCGCGCCAGCAGCGGCAAGCCGGCGCGATACAAATGGTGGGCCAGACGATGGTGAATCACCGCCAGAATCCCCGGATAGCAGAGCAACACTTCATCGACACTGCGAGCCGCCGGGTCGCCGTGATAGGCCGCCAGTACGTCGGTGTCCAGCAGAGTGCGCAGCCCCGGCAAAGCGAGGGCGAAGTCCTGAATGATCTGGATGGTTTTGGCCTCGACTTCAGTGTCGGCCTGGGCACTGTGGCGCGCGGCGTAACGCAGTTCGAGCCGCGCTTGAGCCAGCAACGCGTTCAGTGCGACGTCGAGCGTGTGGCCGACATAGAAGTCTTCACTCTCCTCGCGCAAATCCACCGGCCCCAAACGCATCGGGAACAGCGCACCGCACAAGGCTTCGAGAATGTCCGCCATGGCCGCTCGGGACGGCAACTCGCGACCGCCCTGCTCGCCGCTGGCGCGGCCGTTTTGTGCGCGCCACTGGTCGCGCGCCGTACGCAGTTGGCTGACGATGGTCTTCAATTGCCAATGGCTGGAACGCTCGCTCACGGTAAAAACTCCTCACGGGCGGCCGGACTGTCTGGCCGCGTTAACCGCGATTACTTTACGGCAACGGCTTGCAGCCGAATTAAGAACCAATAGTGCTGGGCTCAATACTTTTGGCTATAAGCGATTGGCAGTTGCCCCACTAAATACCCGTGCCTATAGTCCTGACATCTTCCTCCGCCAGTACGGACCCATGATCAAACAACAGCTAGCCCGCTTTAACCGCCTCGACCTGCTCGGTCACCCTACTCCCCTGGAAAAACTCGAACGCCTGTCGACCTGGCTGGGCCGCGATGTCTACGTCAAACGCGATGACTTGACGCCATTGGCACTGGGCGGCAACAAGCTGCGCAAACTTGAATACCTGGCCGCCGATGCCCTGGCCCAAGGCGCTGACACTCTGATCACTGCTGGCGCGATACAGTCCAACCACGTGCGCCAGACCGCCGCCATTGCGGCCAAGCTTGGCCTGGGCTGCGTGGCCCTGCTGGAAAATCCGCTCGGCACCGACGACAGCAACTATGTCGGCAACGGCAATCGGCTGTTGCTGGACCTGTTCGATGCCAAGGTCGAGTTGGTGGAAAACCTCGACAACGCCGACGAGCAATTGGAAGCGCTGGCCGGGCGTCTGCGCAGCAACGGTAAAAAGCCGTATCTGGTGCCGATTGGTGGCTCGAATGCATTGGGCGCTTTGGGTTATGTCCGTGCAGGCCTGGAACTGGCTGAACAGATCAAGGACACCGGGCTGCAATTCGCCGCGGTGGTGCTGGCGTCCGGCAGTGCCGGCACCCACAGCGGCCTGGCGCTGGCATTGAGCGAAGCACTGCCGGATTTGCCAGTGATCGGCGTGACCGTTTCCCGTAGCGATGAAGCACAACGACCGAAAGTCCAGGGCCTCGCCGAACGCACGGCCGAACTTCTGGGCGTGAGCTTGCCGGCGCATTTCAAAATCGAACTGTGGGACGAATATTTCGGCCCGCGTTATGGCGAGCCGAATGCCGGAACATTGTCGGCGCTGAAGCTGCTGGCGAGTCAGGAAGGGTTGTTGCTGGATCCGGTGTACACCGGCAAGGCCATGGCCGGTTTGCTCGATGGCATCGGGCGCCAGCGCTTCAATGACGGCCCGATCATCTTCCTGCACACCGGTGGGGCGCCGGCGTTGTTTGCCTATACCAGCTTTTTGTAAGGATCGAAGATCAAAAGATCGCAGCCTTCGGCAGCTCCTACATTGATCGGCGTTAACCCGGAATTTGCGCCGGGCATGATCCATGTAGGAGCTGCCGCAGGCTGCGATCTTTTCAAGGGCACCTGATATCTAAAAAAAGAATAACAAACTTAGTATTTAGTATTTTCCTATCTAAAGGCAACATCATATAGTCGCGCCGCAGGCGAATTTGCAGCAAGACGCATAAGCTGCTTTAGGGCAGGATATCGCAGTCGTTAAAATCCCGAATTTGCCAACTTTCCTTAAGCGTCTTCCATAAGAAAACACAGGGGCTTGTCATGAATTTTTCCGCATTACGTCGAAATCTGCTGGTGGGTTCGCTGGGCCTGGCGCTGAGCGCCGGCCTGCTTGGGCAGGCAGTGGCCGGTGAGCAGCTGCAAAAAATCAAGGACGCAGGCGTGATCAACGTCGGTCTGGAAGGCACTTATCCACCGTTCAGCTTCGTCGACGAGGCCGGCAAACTGAGCGGCTTCGAAGTCGAGTTCTCCGAAGCCTTGGCCAAAGAACTGGGCGTGAAAGTCAAACTGCAGCCGACCAAATGGGAAGGCATCCTCGCAGCCCTGGAATCCAAGCGTCTGGACGCGGTGATCAACCAGGTGACCATCACCGAAGAGCGCAAGAAGAAGTACGACTTCTCCACGCCTTACACCGTTTCCGGGATTCAGGCGCTGACCCTGACCAAAAACAAAGACACCATCAAGACCGCCGCCGATCTGGCCGGCAAGAAAGTCGGCGTAGGTCTGGGCACCAACTACGAGCAGTGGGTGAAAGAGAATGTGCCTAAGGCTGACATCCGCACCTACGAAGATGATCCGACCAAGTTCCAGGATCTGCGCGTCGGCCGCATCGATGCCATCCTGATCGACCGCCTGGCCGCACTGGAATATGCCAGGAAGGCCAAGGACACTGCCGCTGCCGGCGAAGCGTTCTCCCGCCAGGAAGCCGGTATTGCCCTGCGCAAAGGCGAGCCTGAGCTGCTGGCCGCAGTGAACAAAGCCATCGACAAGCTGCGTGCCGACGGTACGCTGAAAAAGCTTTCGGAAAAATACTTCAGCGCTGACGTCACTCAATAATGGGAGAAGCTTTCCAACTCGCGCTGGACTCCGCGCCCTTTCTGCTCAAGGGCGCGTACTACACGGTCATCCTGAGCCTGGGCGGAATGTTCTTCGGCTTGCTGATGGGCTTCGGCCTGGCATTGATGCGGCTGTCGCGCTTCAAACTGGTGAGCTGGATCGCCCGCGTCTACGTGTCGTTCTTTCGCGGCACGCCGTTGCTGGTGCAATTGTTCGTGATCTATTACGGCTTGCCGCAATTGGGTATCGAACTTGATCCGCTGCCGGCGGCCCTGATTGGCTTCTCGCTGAACATGGCCGCCTACGCCTGCGAAATCCTGCGTGCCGCGATCAGCTCCATCGAGCGCGGCCAGTGGGAAGCCGCCGCCAGTATCGGCATGACCCGCGCGCAAACCCTGCGCCGGGCCATCCTGCCGCAAGCGGCGCGCACGGCCTTGCCACCGTTGGGCAACAGCTTTATCTCGCTGGTCAAGGACACCGCGCTGGCGGCCACCATTCAGGTGCCGGAGCTGTTCCGTCAGGCACAGCTGATCACCGCCCGTACCTTCGAAATTTTCACCATGTATCTTGCCGCTGCGCTGATCTACTGGATTCTGGCGACTGTACTGTCGCACCTGCAGAACCAGTTGGAAGCGCGGGTCAATCGGCACGACCAGGAGTCCTGACCCAATGATTGTCGTGGAAAAACTGACAAAGCAGTTCAAGGGTCAGGTGGTGCTCAACGGCATCGATCTGCAGGTGAAGGAAGGCGAGGTGGTGGCGATCATCGGCCCCAGCGGCTCGGGCAAGACCACCTTCCTGCGTTGCCTGAATTTTCTCGAGGAACCCACCAGCGGCCGGATCAAGGTCGGCGACATCGAGATCGATGGCAGCCGTCCCCTGAACCAGCAGCAGAGCCTGGTACGACGCTTGCGCCAGCATGTGGGTTTTGTGTTCCAGAACTTCAACCTGTTCCCCCATCGCACCGCCCTGGAAAACGTCATCGAAGGCCCGCTGGTGGTGAAAAAGATCCCGCGTGCCGAAGCCGTTGCCCTGGGTAAAAAGCTGTTGGCCAAGGTCGGCCTGGCGGGCAAGGAAGACGCTTACCCGCGACGCCTCTCCGGCGGTCAGCAACAGCGTGTGGCGATTGCCCGAGCGTTGGCGATGGAACCGGAGGTGATCCTGTTCGATGAGCCAACCTCGGCGCTGGACCCGGAACTGGTGGGTGAAGTGTTGGCGACCATCCGCGGCCTGGCCGAGGAGAAACGCACCATGGTGATCGTTACCCACGAAATGGGCTTTGCCCGGGACGTGGCCAACCGCGTGGTGTTTTTCGACAAGGGTGTGATCGTCGAGCAAGGCGAGGCCAAGGCACTGTTTGCCAATCCGAAAGAGGATCGGACGAAGCAGTTTCTCAGCAAGTTTCTTAATAACACTTAGTGCTGTCCCACTCGAAAACTGTCAACTTCCATGGATGGAAGTGGCATTAACTCCGCTTTATAAAAATCGTATAGCAGCTTTCAACGACTCACATGATTCGCCCCCATCATAAATAACTTCCCACCGTACGATGTGGTACATATATATGTCCTGCAACAGATTCATATCGCCTGAAATCTATAAAACACCTCGCTGTCCACGCTCAAAGGGTTGCTGCCTCGAAGGCATAAAACCCACCAAATACCGAACTATATTCGACAGAGCGATGCGGTTTATTAACCACACCGCGTAGGAGTTTTCTGAATCACGCAAGAACTAACCTTTAACCAACCAACGCTATTGACACCTATTCAACCGCACTCTTATCTAGTCCCCAACAGGCAACAGCCACCCCACTCAATTATTGTTTAAGCGCGCAAATAGTGAATCGTTTTGTTGCTTGGTAATTCACGCCTTTCGATCTTTCAGAAATGGACTTCGCGGCAAAGCTTCAAGGAGAGAAACCCATGACAAGCACTTCAAACAAACCTGAACTTGCAGCCCCGACCCTGGCGCAAAGCCACAAGGCCGGTATCAACATCACCTCGGCCGCTCATCTTATGATCGACGTGCCACCCTACCCCGGTATGGATGAAGGCGATCTGATCGAGTTGTTCTGGAACAACTGCTACGTGGCCTCCAGTGTCTTGGGCCCCGACCATGGCGGCAAATCCGTGAGCCTGCGGGTGCCGGAAAGCTTCATTGCCAATGGTTCTGCTCGCGTCCATTACAAGGTCATGCAGGTCGGGCAAGGGCCCGCGGTATCACCGGCGGCGCGCGTCCAGATCAAACTTGATTGCCCGGGTGGCCTGCTTCTTTGCGATGAGGAAAACCAGAGCCTGGCGCCCGTATTCATCCCTGAGACCATTCGCCGTCAGGGGGTCAATTCGAACCAGGTCAAACGCGGTGTCCCGTTGACCATCGAACCGTACCTGAACATGGCCGCCGACGACGAAATCACCCTGCGCTGGGGCGATGTGCGCATGGACTTGCCCAAGCTCAAGGCTTGCGATGTGGGTCAGCCTATTCAGGTCTGGGTGCCCCCGGCGATCATTCTCGAAGCCGGTGAAGACCTTCGACTGGAAGTGACTTACTGCATCCTCGACCGCGTGGGTAACAACTCGCGCTGGGCACCGACCCGCACATTGAAGATCGGCTGTGCCAATCCCTACCTGAAGGTGCCGCCCAAAGCAGCGCTCATGGCTGCTGAATCCCGAAAGAAGTGAAGCCCCTGTAGCAACACTCCTGTTGTGTCATGAGGTTTTTTGTGGCGAGGGAGCTTGCTCCCGCTGGGGTGCGAAGCGCCCCTGAAACCGACAAACGCGTTCTTTCAAATTGAACCTCGTTAACGGTTTTTGCGACTGCTGCGCAGCCGAGCGGGAGCAAGCTCCCTCGCCACAGGGGCTCCGACCACCTAGTCGATGCCACCCTTCTATACATATTCCTAAAAGTTAGTTCATTAATTATTTATACACGTTTAGGGTATATGCACCGGACCACCGGACATTCGTGTTTTTCGTTCGCCGCAACCCTTGCGGCGCTTTCATGAGATGTGAGGTAGGTATGGTCCGGAACACAATCACCCCAGTGCAAATCGCCAGGGCATTGCGTGCAGCCAAGGAGCGGCACTGATGTCCAGTCTGGCAGATGCAATCGTCCAGAGTGATCTGGACATCGCCCCATTGTTGTTGCCCGCGCAGGTCTTGCGCAACGACGCACAAGCCATCAAGGCTGCCCATGAGCTGGCGCACGTCGCCCGCCTGCAAGCAGCCAAACGTGACCAGCAGCGCAAGCTGCCGTGGTCGGAAATCGAACAGTTCACCCGCAGCGGCCTGGGCAGCATTGCTATCCCGCGTGAGTACGGTGGTCCGCAAGTTTCATTCGTCACCTTAGCCTCGGTGTTCGCGATCATTTCCGCGGCCGACCCGGCTTTGGGGCAGATCCCGCAGAACCAGTTTGGCATTCTCAACCTGATACTCGGCAGCGCCACCGAGTCGCAGAAAAAACAGCTGTTCAAAAGCGTGCTCGAAGGCTGGCGAATCGGTAACGCAGGGCCGGAGCGCGGGACCAAAAACACCCTGGAGCTCAAGGCACGGATCACCGCCGACGGTGATGGCTTCGTCATCAACGGGCAGAAGTTCTATTCCACCGGCGCCCTGTTCGCCCACTGGGTGGCCGTCAAGGCGCTGAACGACGACGGCAAGCAAGTGCTGGCCTTCGTCCGTCGTGGTACCCCGGGGTTGCGCATCGTTGATGACTGGTCGGGTTTCGGCCAGCGCACCACCGCCAGTGGCACCATTTTTCTCAACAACGTGCGGGTCGACGCCGAGCTGGTGGTGGATAACTGGAAGATCAACGACAGCCCGAATACTCAAGGCGCCGTGTCGCAATTGATTCAAGCAGCCATCGACGCCGGCATTGCCCGGGGCGCCATCGATGACGCCATCGAGTTCGTGCAAAAACGCGCGCGACCGTGGATAGACGCCAAGGTTGATCGGGCCAGCGACGACCTCTACGTGATCGCCGACATCGGCAAGCTGAAAATCGAACTGCACGCCGCCGAAGCGTTGTTGCACAAGGCCGGGCAAGTACTCGATCAGGTCAACGCCGCGCCGCTCACCGCCGAGTCCGCTGCGCGCGCCTCGATTGCCGTGGCTGAAGCCAAAGTGCTGACCACCGAGATCTCGCTGCTGGCCAGCGAAAAGCTCTTCGAACTGGCCGGCAGCCGCGCCACCCTCGCCGAATTCAACCTCGACCGCCACTGGCGCAATGCCCGAGTGCACACGCTGCACGACCCGGTGCGCTGGAAGTATCACGCCGTCGGCGCTTACCACCTCAATGGAACCTTGCCTGCGCGGCATTCCTGGATCTGACGACCAGAACCTTTTTGACCAGATCTCTGGAGAAACACATGACTCTTTCCCACCACGTCGCGGTCATCACCAGCGATGAGCAAGCCCTGATTGTCGCCAGTGACCTGGCCGACGATTTCAAACGCGACAGCGCCCTGCGCGACCGCGAGCGTCGTTTGCCGTACCCGGAACTGGAAGTGTTTTCCCGTTCGGGGCTTTGGGGCATCAGCGTGCCAAAAGAATACGGTGGCGCTGGGGTTTCCAACGTCACCCTGGCCAAGGTGATCGCGTTGATCGCCCAGGCCGACGGCTCCCTTGGACAAATTCCCCAGAACCATTTCTACGCCCTCGAAGTGCTGCGCGTGAACGGCACCGGTGAGCAGAAAAAACGTCTCTACGCCGAAGTGTTGGCCGGCCAGCGCTTCGGCAATGCACTCGCGGAACTGGGCACCAAAACCGCCCATGATCGCGTCACCAGCCTGACTCGCGATGGCAACGGCTACCGCATCAACGGTCGCAAGTTCTACGCCACCGGCGCCATTTACGCCCAGCGCATCCCGACGTCAGTGGTGGACGAAAATGGTGTGCAGCAATTGGCGTTCGTCCCGCGCAACAGCAAAGGCCTGACGGTAATCGACGACTGGAGCGGCTTCGGCCAGCGCACCACTGGCAGCGGTTCGGTGGTGTTCGAGGATGTCTACGTCGCCGCCGAGGACGTAATCCCGTTTCAAAGCGCATTCGAGCGCCCGACCACTGTCGGCCCGTTGGCGCAGATTCTCCACGCCGCGATCGACACCGGCATTGCCCGCGCCGCGTATGAAGATGCCCTGCATTTTGTGCGCACCAAGACCCGGCCGTGGATTGATTCCGGCAACGACAAAGCCACCGAAGACCCGCTGACGATCAAGAGTTTCGGCCACTTGAGCATTCGCCTGCACGCCACCGAAGCCCTGCTGGAACGCTCCGGCGAATTCCTCGACCAGGCCCAGGCCGACACCAATGCCGAGACCGTCGCCGCCGCGTCGATAGCGGTTGCCGAAGCCCGGGCCATCAGCACCGAAATCTCCCTCGCCGCCGGCAGCACGTTGTTCGAACTGGCCGGCAGTCAGGCGACCCTGGTCGAGCACGGCCTGGACCGTCACTGGCGCAACGCTCGGGTACATACTCTGCATGACCCGGTACGCTGGAAATATCACGCGGTGGGTAATTACTACCTCAACGATGAAAACCCTCCATTGCGAGGGACCATCTGATGGCCGACGCCAAAAGGAAAATCCTGCTCAATGCCTTCAACATGAACTGCATCGGGCACATCAACCATGGCTTGTGGACGCATCCACGAGACACGTCGACCCAATACAAAACCATCGAATACTGGACTGAACTGGCTCAGTTGCTGGAACGCGGACTGTTCGACGGTCTGTTCATCGCCGACATCGTCGGCGTGTACGACGTCTACCAGAACTCGGTGGACGTGCCGCTCAAAGAGTCGATCCAGTTGCCGGTCAACGACCCGCTGCTGCTGGTCTCGGCCATGGCCGCCGCCACCAAAAACCTCGGCTTCGGCCTCACCGCCAACCTGACCTACGAACCGCCATATCTGTTCGCCCGACGCATGTCGACGCTCGATCACCTGAGTCGCGGACGGGTCGGCTGGAACATCGTCACCGGCTACCTCGACAGCGCCGCCAAGGCCATGGGCCTGAGCGAACAGGTGGAACACGACCGGCGTTACGACCAGGCCGATGAATACCTGCAAGTGCTCTACAAACTCTGGGAAGGCAGCTGGGAAAACGGCGCGGTGCTCAACGACCGTGAGCAACGGATCTACGCCCAACCCGAGAAGGTGCACAAGGTCGAGCACAAGGGCGAGTTCTATCAGGTCGAGGGTTATCACCTCTGCGAGCCATCGCCGCAACGCACGCCGGTGCTGTTCCAGGCCGGCAGTTCCGATCGCGGTTTGCTGTTCGCCGGTCGGCATGCCGAGTGCGTGTTCATCAGCGGTCAGAACAAACCGGCGACCCGGGTTCAGGTGGACAAGGTTCGCGCCAGCGCCGTCGAAGCCGGGCGCAATCCCTGGGACATCAAGGTGTTCATGGGCTTGAACGTGATTGTCGGTGAGACAGAAGAGCTGGCCTGGGCCAAGCACGCCGAGTACCTGAGCTACGCCAGCGCCGAGGCTGGCGTGGCGCATTTCTCGGCGTCGACCGGGATCGATTTTTCCGAGTACGAACTCGACGAACCGATCCAGTACGTGAAAAGCAACGCCATCCAGTCCGCCACCAAGAACCTGCAAAACAACGACTGGACCCGCCGCAAACTGCTGGAACAACACGCCCTCGGTGGCCGCTACATCACCGTGGTCGGCTCGCCCCAGCAGGTGGCCGATGAGCTGGAATCGTGGATCGCCGAAACCGGTCTGGATGGCTTCAATCTGACGCGGATTGTCACGCCGGAAAGCTATGTGGATTTCATTGATCTGGTGATTCCGGAGTTGCAGCGCAGAGGGTCGTACAAGACCGCTTACGACAACGGCAGCCTGCGGGAAAAGCTGTTTCACGGCGAAGCGCATTTGCCACAGCAACATACCGGTTCGGCGTTCCGCCGCTAAAAGCATCGCGAGCAGGCTCGCTCCCACAGGGATTGTGTGAACACCAAAAATCCACTGTGGGAGCGAGCCTGCTCGCGATGAGGCCCTACCAAACACCAAAAATCCAATGCACTGACTGGAAGACTCATCATGACCAAAAAACTGTTCAACCACCCAGTCAAAGCACTGGCCCTGGCCCTCGGCCTCTTCAGCTCCATCACCTTCGCCGCCGATGCACCACTGAAGGTCGGCACCACCGCCGCCTTCGCCATTCCCCTGGAAGCCGCAGTAGAAGAAGCCAGCAAACAAGGCCTGAAAGTTGAACTGGTGGAGTTCAGCGACTGGATCGCCCCCAACGTCAGCCTCGCGTCGGGCGACATCGACGTGAACTATTTCCAGCACATCCCGTTCCTGGAAAACGCCAAGGCCGCCGCCGGTTTTGACCTGGTGCCGTTTGCCCCGGGCATCATCAACAACGTCGGTCTCTACTCGAAAAAATACAAAAGCTTCGCCGAGTTGCCCGAAGGCGCCAGCGTGGCCATCGCCAACGACCCGATCAACAGCGGTCGCGGCCTGCAACTGCTGGCCAAGGCCGGGCTGATTACCCTCAAACCTGGCGTCGGCTACAAGGCCACCGAAGAAGACATCATCGCCAACCCGAAGAAAATCAAAATCCTTCAAGTCGAAGCCGTGCAATTGGTGCGCGCGTACGACGACGCCGATCTGGTCCAGGGTTACCCGGCCTATATCCGCCTGTCGAAGACCTTCGATGCCAGTTCCGCCCTGCTGTTCGATGGCCTCGATCACAAGGAATACGTGATCCAGTTCGTGATCCAGCCGAAAAGCAAAACCGACCCACGCCTGATCAAATTCGTCGACATCTACCAGCATTCGCCAGCCGTTCGTGCGGCGCTGGATAAAGCCCACGGCAAGCTCTATCAAGCCGGCTGGGAAAGCTGAGCATGACGGCCGCGATCCAACGGCGACTGGAGCTTCCGGAGCCACATAACGCCACACAAACCGAACTGCACCCAGACCTGAATCGCGCCCACGTGCGCTTCATCGGTCTGGGCAAAACCTACAACGGCCAGCAAGGTCCGGTGGCGGCCCTGCACGGCATTGACCTGGCGATCCAGCGCGGCGAAGTGTTCGGCATCATTGGTCGCAGCGGTGCCGGCAAGTCGTCGCTGATCCGCACCATCAACCGTCTCGAACAACCGAGCAGCGGGCGGGTGCTGATCGATCAGGTCGACATCGGCGAGTTCGATGAAGACCGCTTGGTGGCGCTGCGGCGACGGATCGGCATGATCTTTCAGCACTTCAATTTGATGTCGGCCAAAACGGTTTGGCAGAACGTCGAATTGCCGCTGAAAGTCGCCGGTGTGCCCAAGGAGCAGCGCGAGCGAAAAGTCCGCGAACTGCTGGAACTGGTCGGCCTGCAAGAGAAACACAAGGCCTACCCGGCGCAGCTTTCCGGCGGGCAGAAACAACGCGTCGGCATCGCTCGCGCGCTGGTGCATGACCCGGAGATTCTGCTGTGTGACGAGGCGACGTCGGCGCTGGATCCGGAGACCACGCAATCGATCCTTGGCCTGCTGCGTGAGATCAATCAACGGCTGGGCCTGACCATCGTGCTGATCACCCACGAGATGGCGGTGATCCGCGATATCTGTGATCGGGTCGTGGTGTTGGAACACGGGCGAATCGTCGAGCAAGGGCCGGTCTGGGAAGTCTTTGGCAACCCGCAACATGAGGTCAGCAAGACCTTGCTCGCGCCGCTGCAACACGGTCTGCCGGAAGAACTGCAAAGCCGCCTGCGTCCACAACCGCAGTCTTCGGACGCCGCTGTGGTGTTGCGTTTGCAATTCACCGGCAGCGCAAACGACGAGCCAGACCTGGCGGCGCTGTTCAGCGCCCTCGGTGGCCGCGTGCGCTTGCTGCAAGGGGGCGTGGAACGGATTCAGGGGCATGCGCTCGGGCAATTATTGCTGGCGGTGACCGGTTCGTCCCTCGGCGCCGAGGAATTGCGTCAGCGCGCTGGCAACTGGGCGCAACAGGTGGAGGTGCTGGGTTATGTGGTTTGATCGGTTGCTTCAGGGCTTTATCGACACGTTTTTGATGGTGGGTGTGTCGTCACTGATCGCGTTGTTGGCGGGCATTCCGTTGGCGGTGATTCTGGTCACCAGTTCCAAGGGCGGGATCTACGAAGCACCGGCGCTGAACCGCGCACTGGGCGCGTTCGTGAATCTGTTTCGCTCGATTCCGTTTTTGATTTTGATGGTGGCGTTGATTCCGTTTACCCGGTTGATCGTCGGCACCACTTACGGTGTTTGGGCAGCCGTGGTGCCGCTGACTATCGCTGCCACGCCGTTCTTTGCACGCATTGCCGAGGTCAGTTTGCGCGAGGTCGACCATGGGTTGATTGAAGCGGCGCAGGCAATGGGCTGCCGGCGCTGGCATATCGTCTGGCATGTGCTGCTGCCCGAAGCGCTGCCGGGGATTGTCGGTGGTTTCACGATTACGTTGGTGACGATGATCAACTCGTCAGCCATGGCCGGAGCGATTGGTGCCGGTGGGTTGGGGGACATTGCTTATCGATATGGGTACCAGCGGTTTGACAGCCAGATCATGTTGACGGTGATTGTGTTGCTGGTGGTGTTGGTGGCGGTGATTCAGTTGGGTGGGGATCGGTTGGCTCGGGGCCTCAACAAGCGCTGAGTGCGGTGCGGTTAAAGGGCTTTTGTGGCGAGGGAGCTTGCTCCCGCTCGATTGCGCAGCAATCGCGAAACCTGAGGACCGGGTTTATCTGACACACCTGATCGAATGGTTTGGGGCTGCTGCGCAGCCCAGCGGGAGCAAGCTCCCTCGCCACAGAAAAGCGCTCTCACCAGAAGTATTGTCTCTAGTTCCTGGGGAACATTTCGCACAGGAAAATCAGAGTGCCAGCAGGCCCGATCCCTTTCATTTGCAGGACATTTCCTAGATCATTCCGCTCGCTTGCGCCGGCAGAATCTCGTGGCTAGTCTCGGTTCGTCACTGCTCATCAGTGATCGGGTTTAGTCGCCCGGATCTTACCAGGCGCATAGCGCTACCTCATGTCAGGTGTTTTTTATTACCTGAAAGTTATGGTGGCTGTGCGCAGGGCACCCTCGGGTGCGCCGGGGTTCCTGGTATCCGGTCGACTAACCTGCGTACAGCCGCCACCCTGTTCGTTTAGTCGCGATACCGGTTGGCTCCTACTACTACCAGGAGTTTTACCTATGGAAAGAAGCATCCCCGATCCACCTCCCGAAACATCCTCCAACAAAGCCTTCACCGACGACCTGCTCAAGGACCGTTCAGCGCTTTACCGCGCGATCGATTTCCATCTGACTGGCAACCAGCCCGCCGCACCTGATGAATTGCGTTTCTACAACGTCAGCAAAGACGTGAGCTTCGAAGACGCCCAGCTCTATGTGGCTGACCTACTGCGCTGCGCCTCGGTCACGGCGTATCAGTGCGGCGATCAACTCAAGGGGGCCGATCGGGCATTGGTGTTTTCCGTCTGGCATTTGCTGGAGATTGCCAAGGCGATGGTTGATCGGTCCATTGAATGTCTGGGGATGAAACAGAGCTGAGTCTGGCTTTAGTCATTGGTTGTCAGTGATACCGCCATCGCGAGCAGGCTCGCTCCCACAATGGATCGTGTCGAACACGGGTTGTGTGTTCACAGCAGATCAACTGTGGGAGCGAGCCTGCTCGCGATGGGCTGCACAGCAGCCCCAAGCTTGATGGCGTATATTCGGCGAATCCCAATTGCCTGTGCAGCCGACCATGAAACAGACTCCCGACGACCTGGAGCAGATCACCGCCACCACGCTGGGCCATTACAACGCGGTGGCCGAGGACTTCCGTGAAGGCACTCGCGATCACGATGTCAGCCAGAACATTGATGCCCTGTTGCGGCATATTCAGGGTGAGGCGCCGTTTACCCTTCTCGACTTCGGCTGCGGCCCTGGCCGTGACTTGAGAACCTTCACGCGCCTGGGCCACACCGCCGTCGGCCTGGACGGTTCGGAAAAGTTTGCGCAGATGGCGCGTGAAGACAGTGGCTGCGAAGTCTGGCAACAGGACTTTCTGAAACTCGACCTGCCGGCCGAGCGGTTTGACGGGATTTTTGCCAATGCGGTGCTGTTCCACATCCCGAGTCAGGAATTGCCTCGGGTGTTGAAGCAACTGCGCGGGGCGTTGAAGCCGGGTGGGGTGTTGTTCAGCTCCAATCCGCGTGGCGAGAATCAGGAAGGCTGGAACGGGCCGCGGTATGGGGCTTATTACGATCTTCAGGCGTGGCAGGAACTACTGACTGAGGCGGGGTTTGTGGAGCTTGAGCATTACTACCGGCCGGCGGGGCTGCCGCGGGAGCAACAGCCTTGGTTGGCGAGTGTTTGGCGTCGAGCCGACGCAGCCTGACAGGACGCCATCGCGAGCAGGCTCGCTCCCACATTTGACCGAGTTGTCTAGGCGAACGCGATCCAATGTGGGAGCGAGCCTGCTCGCGATGAGCGCGCAGCGCTCGCTACTGCACTTCTTTCTTCGGCTCGCGAACCTTGTACCAGGCCACATACAGCGCCGGCAAAAACAGCAGTGTCAGCAAAGTCGCGATGATGATCCCGCCAATCATCGCGTAGGCCATCGGCCCCCAGAACACTTCCCGGGCAATCGGGATCATCCCCAGGCTCGCTGCCGCCGCCGTCAACAAAATCGGTCGGCGACGATGTTCCGTGGCCTGCACCACCGCGTCCCATGGCGTGTAGCCGCTCTTCTCGAAAGAGTCGATCTGGGTCACCAGAATCACCGAGTTGCGGATGATGATGCCGATCAGCGCCAGAATCCCGAGGATCGCCACGAAGCCCATCGGCGTGCCGGTCGGGATCAACGCCAGCACCACGCCGATCAACCCGAGCGGCGCGACGCTGGCCACCAGGAACAGCTTCTGCACGCTGTGCAACTGGATCATCAGGAAGGTCGCCATCAAAAACAGCATCAACGGCACGACCTTGGCAATCGGCCCCTGGGCCTTGCCACTCTCTTCCACCGTACCGCCGGTGGCGACTTTGTAGCCTACCGGCAAACCGGCGGCGAATTTGTCGATGTCCGGTTGCAGCTGTTTCACCAGGTCGGTCGGCTGAATCTCGTCGCGCACCGCGGCCTTGATGGTGATGGTCGGTTTGCGATCGCGACGCCACACCAGCGGCTGTTCGAGTTCATACCGCATGGTGGCAAACGCCAGCAGCGGAATCGAAGTGCCGCCGGGGGTGACGATCTGCAAGTTCTGCAGCGTTTCCGGACTGCCGCGCTCGGCATCTTCAGCGCGACCGACCACGTCGATCAGGTAGATATCGTCATCGACCTGCGTCACTGGCGAGCCGACGACGATGCTGTTCATCAGGTTCGCCACGTCTTCAGATGACAGCCCCAATTGCCGCGCCTTGTCCTGGGCGATGTCGATGCGCAGCACTTTGCCCGGCTCGTTCCAGTCGTAAATGATTTCGCCGATGTGCGAGTTCTTATCCAGTTCGGTGGCCAGGGCGATAGCGTGTTTGCGCACCTGATCGATGTCCTTGCCACTGACCCGGTACTGAATCGGCCGGCCCACCGGCGGGCCCATTTCCAGGGCCTGGACGTAACTGCCGACACCGACGAACTCTTCACGCAGGCGCTTTTGCAGACGGGCCGTCAGGGCCGTGCGTGACTCCAGGCCTTTGCTGACGATCACCAGTTGCGCGTAGTACGGGTTCTGCAATTGCTGGTCGAGGGGCAGATAGAAACGGATCGCCCCCTCGCCGATGTAAGTGCTCCAGCGCACGATGTCCGGATCGTTCTTGAACGTCGCTTCGAGCTTATCCACGACCATGCGAGTTTCGGCGATCGAAGCGTTTTGCGGCAGGTTCAGGTCGACGAGAATTTCCGGGCGGTCCGAGGACGGGAAGAACTGGCTCTGCACGAACTGCATGGAAAACACCGAGAGCACAAACAGCGCCACAGTGATGCCAATCGCCCACCAGCGATTGCGCATGGCCCAGAGCAGGCCGCCATTGAACGCCCGACCGATGCGCCCTGGCTCTGCGTCATGAGGTTTCACCTTGGCGCTCAGAATATGCACGCCGAGTACCGGGGCGAACAGTACGGCGACGATCCATGACACCAGCATGGCCACCGCGATCACCGCGAACAGCGTGAAGGTGTACTCACCGGCGGAGCTTGCGTTCAAACCAATTGGCACGAAACCGGCCACGGTGACTAGCGTGCCGGTGAGCATCGGGAATGCGGTAGAGGTGTAGGCGAAGGTCGCCGCCTGCTCTTTGGTTTCACCCATTTCCAGGCGCGTGACCATCATCTCCACCGTGATCATCGCGTCGTCCACCAGCAGGCCGAGGGCGATGATCAGCGCACCGAGGGAAATCCGCTGCATGGTGATGCCGCTGTATTCCATGAAGAGAAAGACCATCGCCAGCACCAACGGAATCGAACACGCCACCACCAGCCCGGCGCGAACACCCAGACTGATGAAGCTGACGATCAGCACGATCACCACCGCTTCGAACAACGCACTGGTGAAGCCGCCGACGGCTTCCTCCACCACTACAGCCTGGTCGGAAACGGTATGTACACCGACGCCCACCGGCAGGTCTGCCGTCAGCTCATCCATGCGCAGGTGCAGCGCCTTGCCGAAGTCCTGAATGTTGCCGCCCTTTTTCATGGCAATCGCCAGGCCGATGGCTGGCTGACCGTTGAAGCGAAACTCCGGGGTCGACGGATCGACGTAGCCACGCCTGATGTTGGCGATGTCGGCCAGTCGGTAGAAACGGTCGTTGAGCTTCAGGTTGACGTTGGCCAGGTCTTTCTCGGAGGCAAACTGCCCCGAGGTCCGAACCGAAATCCGCTCCGGACCGGCCTCGATCACCCCGGCCGGGGTCACGGCGTTCTGTGATTGCAGGCTCTGCACCACTTGGCGCTGATCGATGCCGAGCGCGGCGAGTTTGCGGGTGGAGAAGTTCAGGTAAAGGACTTCATCCTGCTCGCCGACCATCTCGACCTTGCCCAACCCCGGGACTTCACGGATTTCGGCACGCACCTGTTCCACGTAATCGCGCAGCTGACGCATCGACAAGCCGTCGGCGGTAAAGGCATACACCGAACCGAACACGTCGCCGAACTCATCGTTGAAACCCGGCCCTTGCAGGCCCTGCGGGAAGTCACCGCGAATGTCGTTGATCTTCTTGCGCACCTGGTACCAGATCTGCGGGATGTCCTTGGCGCTGGTGGTGTCGAGCAGGTTAACGAAGACCGTCGATTCGCCGGGGCGCGTGTAGCTTTTCACGTAATCGAGCGAGTCGAGTTCTTCGAGTTTTTTCTCGATCCGGTCAGTGACCTGCTTGAGGGTTTCTTCCTGGGTCGCGCCGGGCCAGCGGGTCTGGATCACCATGGTTTTGATGGTGAACGACGGGTCTTCTTCGCGGCCCAGGTTCAGGTACGAGAACACGCCCATCAGCAGCGCGACGAACATCAAATACCAGACAAACGACTGATGCTTGAGGGCCCATTCGGATAAGTTGAAACTCCCTTTCATTGCGGGCTGTCCTCGTCGATTTTCACTTTCTGCCCCGGCTTGAGGCTGTTCACACCGGCACTGACCACCCGCTCGCCGGACTTCACGCCGTTGGCCAGGACCACTGTGTCATCGGTCCGGCTGATCAGGCTGACGTCCCGTGGGGAAACGGTTTGCGTCTGCGGATCGACGACCCAGATCCGCAGTTTGCCGTCGACCTCCTGCAGCGCGCTCACCGGCAGTTCGAGGCGCGGCTTGATCGCGGAGCTGAGGGTCACGCTGATCGCCGTGCCGAGGCGAAAGCCCGGCGGCGTATCGGTCAGGCTCAGACGGGCGCGACGGGTACGGGTGGCGCTTTGGGCCTGGGGTTCGATTTCACGCACGATGGCAGTGCTGGTGATGCTCGGGTCCAGTTGTGAGGCAACCTGGAACACCACGTCGGATGGCAATTGATCGACCAGGGTGTCGGGCAAATCGATCACCGCTTCCTTGATGTCCGGCTGCGCCAGGGTCACCACTTGCTGGCCGGCTGTGACCACTTGCCCGGCTTCAGCATTCCACGCGGTGACAATGGCTTTGTGATCGGTGCGCAGTTCGACGTAGTTGAGTTGGTCTTTCGCCTGATCGACTGCGGCCCTGGCTTGATCGAGGGAGGCCTGGGTGGTTTTCAGATCGGTCTGGGCGATGTCCAGTTGCGCCTGCGCGCCAACCCCGCGATTGAACAGTTCCTGCTGACGCCGGGCGTTGGCCTGGGCATTGATGAGCTGCGCCTGAACCCGCGCCAGATCACCCTGAGCCGAGCGCAACTGGTTCTGCTGATCGGTGGGGTCGAGCGTGGCGAGCAAGGCGCCCTTCTGGACTTCGGCGCCGACATCGACATTACGGCTGGCGATACGCCCCGGCACCCGGAAACCGATGTTGCTTTCGTAACGGGCCTGAATACTGCCGGCAAACCGGCCGAGGTCTTCTTGATTGAGCGCTTTCACCTCCACGGACAGTACCGGCCGAACCGGTTCTGGTGGCGCTTCCCTCTTGGAACAGGCAACCAGTAGTGCAGCGGCGGACAACAGCAACAGGCGCTTCATGGCTGGGCTCCTGTCATTGGCGTCTTATAGGTGTTTTCGACGATCTCCACCTTCACGCCTGGATGCAGTAACTGGCCGCCTGCGGTGACGACTTTTTCGCCACCGTTGAGGCCAGCGCTGACAATGACTTTGCCGGTCAGGTAACGGCCGACGGTGACCGTGTGCAGCTGCGCCTTGCCTTCGGCGTCCACCAGCCACACGGCCGGGTCACTGAGGTTTTTGGTCAGGGCCGACCAAGGCAGCTCCACTGCGGTTTTGCCGACTGGCTTGGCGGTGGCGCTCACCACCGACCCGAGTTGCATGCCCTCGGGAAGACTGTCCAGGGTGACTTTGACTTGCACCGTGCCGGTCTGCGCGGACACTGCCGGCGTGACTTCCCGAACGGTGCCCGTGGTCTTGATCTTCGGGTTGTCGAGCAGGCTGACCACAATCGATCTATCCGACGGCGGCTCGGCCAGCAGCGATTCATAAACGTTGAACACCGCGTCACGCTCACCATCCCGGGCCAGGCTGAAAATCGGCACCGTGGCTTGCACCACTTGGCCGACTTCGGCCTGGCGCGCGGTAATCACCCCCGGCGCATCGGCAATCAACGCGGTATAGCTCAGTTGATCACGGGCGTTGGCCAACTGCGCCTGAGCAGCGGTCAATGCGCTCTGGCTGCTGCGCAAGGCGGCTTGGGCGGAATCGTATTCGCTCTGGCTGGTGTAGCCCTTGGGCAGGAGTTTTTGTTGGCGAACGAAGGCCGCGGCGGTTTGTTTGACCCGGGCCTGTTCGGCAACGACCTGAGCCTGGGCCGAGTCGACATTGGTTTGCAGATCTTTCGGGTCGAGTTTGGCCAGCACTTGTTTGGCCGAAACCCGGTCACCGACATCGACCATACGCTGGATGATCTTGCCGCCCACGCGGAACGACAATTCGGTTTGAACTCGCGCCTGGACGTCGCCGGTGAGTGTCACCGCGGCGGCGTAATCCGATGGTTTGACCTCTTGCACGAAGACTCGTGGGCGGTCCTTCTCGACGGGCTTCTTATCGCCACAGGCGGTCAGCAAAGCGATGAGGCTCAGGCCAACCATTACTTTCAATCCGGGACCCGCCATGCAAACTCCTTTGCGTTGTACGAACGTGC
Source organism: Pseudomonas frederiksbergensis (assembly GCF_003732275.1). GTDB lineage: Bacteria > Pseudomonadota > Gammaproteobacteria > Pseudomonadales > Pseudomonadaceae > Aquipseudomonas > Aquipseudomonas frederiksbergensis_H. Next base: position 391,215 of record NZ_MOBM01000006.1, on the reverse strand, counting down.
CAGTGACGATACGACTGTGAGCTTAGAACAGGGTTCCACCTTCGCCCGCGCAGATAACCATTTCCCTGTAGGAGCTGCCGAAGGCTGCGATCTTTTGATCTTCCGGCGATATCACGACCGCTAAAGTCAAAAGATCGCAGCCTTCGGCAGCTCCTACAACGTAAATTCGCCAACGCGGTTATCCTGATGCCGATTTGGGGCCTTAGAGAACGTTTTCCATGCTCAAAACCCTCGCGGTGGCCAATTACCGTTCGATCAATAAATTGGTGATTCCACTTGGCCGGTTGAACCTGATCACCGGCCCCAACGGCAGCGGCAAGTCCAATCTCTACCGCGCCTTGCGCCTGCTGGCGGAAACCGCTCAGGGTGGCGTGGTCAATGCATTGGCCCGCGAGGGCGGGCTGGATTCGACGTTCTGGGCCGGGCCTGAAAATATCAGCCGACGAATGCGCAATGGTGAAGTCCCGGTCGAGGCTACGGTGAGACACGGCGTCAAACGCCTGCGCCTGGGGTTTGCCGGTGAGGATTTCAGCTATTCGATCAGCCTCGGGCTGCCCGATTCCAACGGCCACTTCATGCTGCCCGAACACAGTTCACCTATTCCGTCACGCTTCAACCTCGACCCGCAAATCAAGCGTGAATGCGTCTGGGCCGGGCCGATTTATCGGCCGGCCAGCCTGCTGGTGGATCGCGACGGCCCGATGATCCGTGCCCGAGCCAATCGCAGCTGGGATGTACTGGCTCAGCACACGCCGAATTTCGACAGTCTGTTCGATCAGGTCGGCAGTTTGCGTTCTTCACCGGAGGTTCTGGAATTACGTGAGTTCATCCGCCGCTGGCGTTTCTACGATCACTTTCGCAGCGACGCCGACGCACCGGTTCGCCAACCGCAACTGGGCACCCGCACACCGGTGCTGCACCACGATGGTCGCGACCTGGCGGCAGCCTTGCAGACCATCATCGAAATCGGTGATTCCGAAGCCTTGCAGGTGGCTATCAGCGATGCCTTTCCCGGCGCGCGACTGAACATCGCGCCATTGCAGGGCGGACGGTTTGCGATCGAGTTTTATCAGGAAGGGTTGTTGCGACCGTTATCCGCCGCCGAGTTGTCGGATGGAACGTTGCGCTATCTGCTGCTGGTCGCGGCATTGCTGACTCCTCGACCACCGACGTTGATGGTGTTGAACGAGCCGGAAACCAGTCTGCATCCGGACCTGTTGCCGGCGTTGGCGCGATTGATTATTCGAGCATCCGAGCAGTGTCAGGTGTGGGTGGTGTCCCATGCGCGACGCTTGATCTCGGCGTTGCAGCAAGACCCGGAATGCAATTGCATTGTGCTGGAAAAGAATTTCGGCCAGACCGGAATGGTCGGGCAGCGGATGCTGGATGAGCCGGCGTGGTATTGGCCGGATTGATCGGCGCTTGAACAACCGAATCGCGAGCAGGCTCGCTCCCACACTGGATCGGCGACTGACACAAAAGTTGTGTTCATCGAAGATCCCCCTGTGGGAGCGAGCCTGCTCGCGATGGCGATCGGAAAGTCACCGCATAGCTCAGAGACTCACCCCTGCCACTTCCCACCCTCGACAATCACGCTCTCAGGCTTGGTGTCATCGCTCAATTCTTTACGCACATACTGGTCGTACAGCTTGAGCAAAAACTTCTCCTCGCCCAACTTCGCCAACTCCACATTCACCCAATCACGCAGTTCGATATTGCCCTTCTTCACCGCCGGCGCGATCGGTGCTTCGGCCCCGAGCTTTTCCTCCAGCACGCGGTAGCCCGGGTTCTGCTTGGCCCAGCTGAACAGCACCAGATTGTCCTGCGCATAAGCGTCGCCGCGACCATTGGCCAGGGCTTGCAAAGACTCGGAGTTTTTCTCGAACTTCAGCAGTTTCCAGTCCGGATGATTCTTGGTCAGCCAGATATCCGCCGTGGTGCCTGTGGTCACGATAGTGGTGCGGGTCGCCAGGTCATCTAGGTTCTTTACCGAACTCGCCTGCGGCACCAGTGCCTGCACCGCAACCTTGAGGTTCGGATTGGTGAAGTCCACGGCTTCCTTACGCTCCGGGGTAACGGTCATGTTGGCCAGAATCAGGTCGACCTTGTCGCTCTGCAGGAACGGAATCCGGCTCGCCGGCTCCACCGCAACGAACTCCACTTTGTTCTCATCGCCCAACAGATCCTTGGCGAATTGACGACCGATATCAGTATCGAACCCCACGTAGCGCCCGGCCTCATCGACAAAACCGAACGGCGGTTTATCGGTGAAGACGCCAACGATCAGCTTGTCCCGGGCTTTGACTTTTTCCAGGTACCCGGCCGGTGCGGTGCTGACGCTTGCGACTTTCGGCTTCGTCGGTTCTTCGGTTTTGTTACAGCCGGCGAGCAGCGCCAGGCCGAACAGCGGGAGTAGCAGCAGAGAAGACTTGGCAGTTTTCATGGCAGTTCCAATTCCTTTGTTTGAGTCGTTTTGGGTGGTGCGGCGACGTAGGAGAACTTCTCCAGGAACTGCTGCGCTCGTGCGGTTTGCGGGTTCGTAAAGAAAATCTCGGGTGGGTTTTGCTCAAGGATGCGCCCGGCATCCATGAACACAATGCGGTCGGCCACGGCGCGGGCGAAGGCCATTTCGTGGGTGACGATCAGCAGTGTCATGCCTTCACGGGCCAGGCCCTGAATCACCTCGAGCACTTCCTTGACCATCTCCGGATCGAGGGCGGCGGTGACTTCGTCGAAGAGCATGACCTTGGGGTTCATGCACAGCGAACGGAGGATGGCGATGCGTTGTTGCTGGCCGCCGGAGAGCTGGCGCGGGAAGGCATCGCGCTTGTCCAGCAGACCGACACGCTCAAGCAGCGCCTCAGCCTGCGCGCGGGCTTCACGGCGTTCGCGTTTCTGCACCTTGAGCGGACCGAGCAAGAGATTGTCGAGCACGCTCATGTGCGGGAACAGGTGATAGCTCTGGAACACCATGCCGATCTGCTGACGCACTTCGCGCCAGTCAGTGCCCTTGTCCAGCAACTCCCGCCCGGCAAAATTCAAGCTGCCGCTGTGAGCCACTTCCAGGCCGTTGAGGCAACGCAGCAAGGTGCTTTTGCCACAGCCGCTGGGCCCGAGGATGACGATCACTTCGCCCGGTTTCACCTTCAGGTCGATGCCGTCGAGCACCTGCTGCTCGCCGAAAAACTTGTTGAAACCCTTGAACTCGATCAATGCGCTCATGCTTGCGTCCAGCGCCGCTCCAGCACGCGGGAAGCGGCTGACAGCGGGTAGCAGATGAAAAAGAAAAACAGAAACAGCGCGCCGTAAATCAGCACTGATTCGTAGGTGCGTTCGATGATCTGCTGGCCGACCTTGATCACGTCCACCACCCCGATCAGCACCGCCAGGGAGCTGGTCTTGATGATCCGCGTGTAGACGTTGATGGTCGGCGGCGTCATGCGTTTCAGCGCTTGAGGCAGCAGCACGTAGCCGTAGAGTTGCGGGCCATCAAGGCCAATCGACAACCCGGCCTCACGCTGTCCGCGCGGCAATGAATGCAACGCGCCGCGCACCACTTCACCGACTTCGCTGGCGCCCCACAGCGACAACACCAGCACCGCGCACCAGAAGCTTGGAATGCTCAGGCCGAAAAAAATCGGCAGGCCGAAGAACAGCAAATACAGCCAGACCAGCACCGGGATTGCCCGGAACAGTTCCAGATAGACCCGCAGAAGCGCGTTCAGCCATTTCGAATTCAGCGTGCGCAATACGCCGTAGAGCACGCCGCCCACCGTGCTGATGGCGATGCTCAGAAAAGAGATCAACAGGGTTTGCGCAGCGCCCTTGCCCAGTTGTGGCAACGACACCATGAGCAACTCAAGACCCGAATTGGCCATGCTGGAGCCTCCTTTCCAGACGACTGAGCAGCAGCGACAACGGCAAAAACAGCAGCACGCAAATCAGCGTCAGCACGGCGAGCATTTCGTAGGTTTTGTAATAGAGCGCGATGTAGCTCTTGGTGGTGTAGAGAATCTCCGGCACCGCCACCGCCGAGACCACGGTGGTTTCCTTGAGCAGGAAAATGAAATTGGCGAACAGCGACGGCAAACTGAGGATGCCGGCTTGCGGCAGAATCACGTAGCGCAGCAATTGCCCGTGGGACAGGCCGATGGAGCGGCCGGACTCAAGTTGCGCCTGGGGCACCGCATCCACGCCGGCGCGCAGCACTTCGGTGAGGTAGGCGCCGCCAAGAAAAGTCATAGTGATGATCGCCGCTGCGAAGCCCGAGACTTTGATGCCCAGGGCTGGCAAGGCGAAGTAGACGAAGAACAACTGAATCAGCAGTGGCGTGTTGCGCGCCAGCTCCACATACAGCCCGACCAGGCGTTGAAGGTAGGGGGTACGAAACACCAGAATCGTCGCGTTGATCAGCGCCACCAGCAACGAAGTGCCGATGGCGATAAAGCCGACTTGCAGCGTCACGCCCACGGCTTTGAGAAACGCCGGCAGGGTACTGAGGATAAACGCGTAATCGAAAGTCATTGAACATCCTGTACGCCGCTCGGTAAGCGGCGATGGCGCAGTCCATGGGCAGTGGATAACCACCCGGCAGGCACCGACTTTAAAGGTATAAAAAGAAGAATTTAAATACCGTTAAAGCATATTGATATCACGCAAAAAACTATCCTGTGAATTTGCGGCGGCAGTGGAGGACGACGATTTTTCTTTGCGCTGCAGGAACGATCTTTTTTTCAAAATCCCCCTCCAAGGACGTGCAGCTTTTGGCCAGACTCCCCCGGGTCGAACCATCACAAGGAAGAGAAAAATGGCTGACGTAAAAGTGCCGCAGCGGCTGGACCCGCAGGACATCGTGAAATTGCTGATGGCGTTGCGTAAGGCGTTGAAGGCGCGGGTGGCCTGAAATCTTAAAGCAAAAGATCGCAGCCTCGTTTCACTCGACAGCTCCTACAGGGGATACGCATTTCAATATAGGAGCTGTCGAGTGAAACGAGGCTGCGATCTTTTAATCTTGGTGCAATAAAAAACGCCGACGCTGTATTAGCCGTCGGCGTTGAAACCTTGAAGGGGTTTGAGACTGCGGTCGATCAGAACGCCGGCAGTACCGCGCCGCTGTACTTCTTGGCGATGAATGCTTTCACCTCAGGACTGGTCAACGCCTTGGCCAGTTTCTGGATGGCAACGCTGTCCTTGTTGTCTGGACGAGCCACCAGGAAGTTCACGTAAGGCGAATCGGCGCCTTCGATCACCAGCGCGTCTTTAGCCGGGTTCAGACCCGCGTCCAGCGCGTAGTTGGTGTTGATCATGTCCAGGTCGACCTGGTCCAGAACACGCGGCAGCATGGCCGATTCCAGTTCCTTGAACTTGAAGTTGTGCGGGTTCTTGGCAATGTCTTTCGGGGTGGCCACGGCGTTTTTCGGGTCTTTCAACTCGATCAGGCCGGCCTTCTGCAACAGGATCAGGGCACGGCCGCTGTTGCTGCCTTCGTTCGGGATGGCGATGGTTGCGCCGTCTTTCAGCTCAGCCAGGCTTTTGACTTTCTTCGAGTAGCCGCCGAATGGTTCGACGTGTACACCGATCACGGTCACCAGATTAGTGCCTTTGCCTTCGTTGAAGTTTTTCAGGTACGGCAGGGTCTGGAAGTAGTTGGCGTCCAGACGCTTCTGGTCGACCTGCACGTTCGGCTGAACGTAGTCGGTGAAGACTTTGATCTCCAGGTCCACGCCTTCTTTGGCGAGGGTTGGCTTGATCAGCTCAAGAATCTCGGCATGTGGAACCGGGGTCGCCGCCGCCAGCCTGGGCCAGGCCCGCAGTCAGGGCAGCCGCCAATGCGGTGAACAACAGAACCTTTTTCATGCAGTGTCCTTATCGAAATTCGCGGCCATCATCGACGACGGCTAATTAGTACGAGTGCCAGTGATGTGCTATCGCTGGCGTGACGCGGACAATACCGGGATTTTTTATTCCCGAATAATATCTTTTATTCACTTTCATATTCCATTTTGTTCATGCAACCGCCACGCCCGATGCAGGAGCTGCCAAAGGCTGCGATCTTTTGATTTTGGCAATTTCAAAGCCACCAAAGATCAGGATCAAAGATCGCAGGCTGCGCCAGCTCCTACAAAAGACCGGTGGCTTTGAGCAGTTTTTTCAAGGCATCTTTTTCGGCGGCGGAACCGTTGCCGAGAATCTGTTTGAGTTGCCGCTCGATCGTCACCAGCGACACGGGCGCCTCAGGCAGATTCAAATGCTCCGGCAAAATCTCGTCGCCGGTACTCACCAGCAGCGCAAAGTGAATGACGTTCTCCAGCTCCCGGGTGTTGCCCGGCCAACTGTGCTGCTCCAGCAGATGCTGCGCGGCGTCGCTGATCAATGGCACCGGCAGGTCGAGCCGTTGGCTGTAGATGCCGAGGAAGTATTCGGCCAGCGACAAAATATCGCCCACCCTTTCACGCAAGGCCGGCAGTTCGAGCTGGCCTTCACTGAGATAGCGATAAAGCCGCTCATGGAATTTCCCGGCAGCCACCGCCTGAGCCAGATCGATGCTGGTGGCGGCCACCAGACGTACGTCCACCGGGCTTGGCTGCTGAGCGCCGACGCGAGTGACTTCGTGGTTTTCCAGGGCGGCGAGCAATTTGATCTGGATGGGTAGTGGCAAGTCGCCGATCTCGTCCAGATAGAGCGTGCCGCCATTGGCCGAACCAAACCACCCAGCGCGACTGCTGGCTGAACCGCTGTAACTGCCAGCGGCATAGCCGAACAGTTCAGCATCGGCGTAGGTCGGGCTGATCGCTCCGCAATTGACTGACACGAACAATCCACCACGGTCACTGGCGCGATGAATGTGTCGCGCCAGCAATTCTTTACCGCTGCCGGTTTCACCGCGGATCAACACCGAGATCGAACGTGGCGCCAGTTGTTCCAGCTCCTGGCGCAACTGCCGGGAACGCGGATCGACGAACACCAATGCCTTGGCGCGAATGCTCAGCGGGCTTTTTTCCGCATCGGGAAAGGTCAGCAGCGGCTGACCGAATGTTTCATGCAAGCTCATGGCAGACTCCCGCCCAAAACCGCCGGGCGGCGGGGGCCGATTCTAAAAAAAAGAAAAAATAGAAGGTTCAAGCGCGACGCAGGGCGTGCTGTTCCATGCGGTTTTGCAGACGATAGAGGTACGCAAAACCCTGCTCCCAGCGCTGGTGACCGGACTTCACATTGATGTGCCCGGCACCCGATAAAATCCCCGCCTCGGCGCCCCACTGACGTGCCAGCTCCAGGGCTCGTGGCGCGCTCACGGCGCTGTCGTTGTCGGAGCTGACGACCTGGCTCGGGAATGGCAGCAAATGGGTCGGAATCGGTGCGAAGTTGCGCAGGGCCGGCGCGCAAGCCGGGCGCTCGACGTCCGCTGGCGCGACCAGCAACGCGCCGCGCACCTGACGCAAAAATGGCAGCGGTGCCGTGGCCGCCCAATGGGCGACGGTGATGCAACCCAGGCTGTGGGCGATCAAAATCACTGGCGTGCTGTCGGCGGCAATCGCCTCGGCCAGTGCCGCGACCCAGTCCTCACGACGAGGCGTCAGCCAGTCGGCCTGCTCCACCCGCGCACTGTTTGGCAGGCTGTTCTGCCAATGGGTTTGCCAATGATCTTCTGGCGATCCTTGCCAGCCCGGCACAATCAGGTAGCGAATTGATTCGTTGCGCATGGGGGAGCTCTCCTGCTGCGTGTCTGTTCGTGACCGAGTATAGGGAGGAGAGTTATATTCGTTAAGGAATAAGAAGCTATTTATTAAGATCTATAAAGAATATAAAGCCGATCACCTGTGGGAGCGAGCCTGCTCGCGATAGCGGTAGATCAGTCACCGTTGGATGTGATGACGCCATCGCGAGCAGGCTTGCTCCCACAGGGTTTGTGATTACTCGAGCAATAAAAAAGGGGCCGCACCCTGCCAAGGAGACGGCCCCGGAAACTCAAAATCTGTTAGCGCGAACCACATCGCTGGGATGTGATGATTGGCTGAAACGGTTATCTAATAAAGGAATATTTAATTACTTTATTAGGTCAAAATCGCATATACCAATCATTGCGATGCACTCAAGCCATCGCTGCTTGCGTCACAACGTAACGCTCCTTTGGGTCAAATTTATGACCAGCGTCTGAGTTTCCGGGCCTCTCTATCAAACCTGAGTGGCAGGCACCTCCTGCGTCGCCAGAGTTTCCTTGCGCACAAACCGGTTCGCCCGCCCGAACGTCCCGAAATCATTGAACCGCACGCCCATCTCACGCATTACCTTATGCGCCACCGGGACGGTCATCTGACGGATGTAAAACGGCTCTTTCACCACAAAATGATGGATCCCGTGGCTGCTGCCAAAGTTGAAGCAGAACGCCTGTAACGGCCACATCCACCAAGGGTTCAACACCTGGGTTTGCTGGATCACATTGCCCGGCTCCACGTCACCGTAGTAGTGCATGTTCGAGCTGACAAAGTGCAGGCAGAACGTGCGCAACACGTTGGGGCCGATGATCACCACAGCAGCGATGTCGATCACCTGCATCACCGCCAATGTAGTCGCCGACCATTCGATAGGCGCACCCGACAGATGCGCAATGCCATTGGCCGCGTGAAAACCGAGAAACACGTACCACGCCCCCCAATGCACCAGTGCCAGCGGTGCGTAAACCTTCAAAGAACGCTTGATGATGCTGAACTTGTGCGCCCGGGTCTTGGCCCGCAGCATGCGGATGAACGCCGACATCACGTTATCGCCGACCATCAACAACCGCGCGATGCCCCAGGGCTCACCGTTGGTGATCGCCCGCTCTTCCATGTCGGCTTCGCTGCCGGACACCTTGTGATGGTTGAGGTGCAAATGACGGCGGATCCATGGATTAATGGTGCTCGGTCGCGCCATCCAGACCAGGCCCATCATCAGGTTGTGCGGCACGCGCTGTTTGCGGAAATACATGCTGTGGATCAGGTCATGCTCCAGCTCGTGGGTCAGCGAAGCAAAAAACGCGTTGAGTAGCAGGCATACCCACCAGGCCATGTACCCGGTGATGTACAGCGCTGCCGAACCGATCATCCCGGCCAACGCGAAGGCCAGAATGCCCGCGCCCAAGGCGTCCTGATGGTTGAGAATCGGGTAACGCTGACGCAGTTCGACGCCTTTGGCCAATACCACCTCGCGAATATGCGCTGATCGCTGTGCTGCATTCAGTCGCTGGGGACTTGCAGAAGTACCGTCCATGCTTCCATCCTCTGGTTATTGATGTTCGCATCCTGCCCTGTGATGCTTTACAGAGCGGTAGCCGTGAACGCCAACCTGTTGACCGGACGCGCCAATCAACATGACAGAACCGACTTCCCTCGCCAGCTGGACCCGCGCCCTGCGCAAGCAGCTCGATGCGCTGGGGCTCGACAGCACCGCCCTGTGCCAACAGGCGGGGCTCGACCCGCAGTTGATGGACGACCCGAACGCCCGTTACCCGTTGTCCGCTACCACGCGCCTGTGGCAAATCGCGGTGCAGGTCAGCGGCGACCCGGCGATTGGCTTGCGAGTGTCGCGTTTCGTCAGCCCTACCACGTTTCATGCGCTGGGTTATGCGTTGGTGGCCAGCGGCAGCCTGCGGGAAGTCTTCGAGCGTATCGTGCGTTATCACCAAGTGGTCAGCAACGCACTGGATCTGGAGTTGATCCGCGCCGAGGATCGCTACCGCTTCCGACTGAAAATCCCCCAAGGCAACCCCGCGCCAGCCTTCGAGGCCATCGATGCCTTCGCGGCGATTTACGTGCGCACCTGCCGCAATCGCCTGGGCCGTGACTACGCCCCGCTGGCGGTTTACCTGCGCCGTCCGGAACCTGCCGACCCGCATCAATGGCACAAAGTGTTCCGCTCACCGGTGTATTTCAACGCCGATGAAGACCGACTGGAGTTCGCTCTGCTGGACTTCGAGAGTCACCTGGACGACGCCAACCCGGAACTGGCCGAGCACAACGAAACCGTGCTCAAACGCACCTTGGCGCAACTCAAACCGCTGACCTGGGAGCGCAAGGTTCGCGACGCCATTGAAGAGCAATTACCCGAAGGCGAGCCGTCGGCGGATTGCATCGCCCAGGCACTGCACTTGAGTCTACGCAGCCTGCAACGGCACTTGGCGGACGAAGGTTGTCGGTTCGATACGCTGCTCAACGAAAGCCGGGAAAACCTGGCGCTACTGCACCTGCGCGACCCGCTGTGCTCATTGGGTGAGATCAGTTATCTGCTGGGGTTCGCCGACACCAGCAGCTTCAGTCGTGCGTTCAAACGCTGGACCGGAATGACGCCGGGGCAGTTTCGGGATGGGTTGCGGTGACAGATCCGGAAGGTGTTTTGTTTGTTCCGGCCTCTTCGCGAGCAAGCCTGCTCCCACAGGGTTTTCGGTTGTTCACAACATTGTGATTCACACAGGTCCACTGTGGGAGCGGGCTTGCTCGCGAAGGCGGTAGTCCATACGCCGCAAACCTTCAGCGCCCCCGATCCCGCCGCAACAGCTTGCGCACCCGCTTCACCAGTTCACTGACGGCAAACGGCTTGAGCAGGTAATCATCCTCATGCAATTCCAGCCCGCGCAGGCGATCTTCAATGCCGTCCTTGGTGGTGAGGAGCAGCACCGGCGTGTCGCCAAGCTTGCGGATCTGCTGCAGCAACTGCCAGCCGTTGAGCCCCGGCAGCATCACGTCGAGGATGATCAGTTCGTATTCGCCGGATTCGATAAAGCGCCGACCGTCCATGCCATTGAGCGCCACATCCACCGCGTAACTCGCTTCGCTCAGGCCTTTGGCCAAGAGACTGGCGGTCTCGGGTTCGTCTTCCACTAGCAACACACGCATGGCACACCTCGATTGTCGTCGTCACAGGCTAGGCGCGTTCGCGGATAAAGCCCACCAATACCGTCGCGGTTTAAAAGATCGCAGCCTTCGGCAGCTCCTGCAGGTGTGCGCCGTCGTGTTCGGACGATCTTTTTTCAAATCACCGCCAACGCTCGCAACCGCTCGGCATCCAGAATTTCGATCTCGCCATACTTGAGATTCAGAATTCCTTGCCCCTGCAAATCCTTGAGGAGCTGGTTGGTGGTCTGGCGCGACAGCGACAGCATCGACGCCAGTTGCTCCTGAGGCAGTTGCAGAATACGGCGCGGCGGGTCGATTTCACCATAACCCTCGGCGATCATCAGCAAGCGATGGGCCAAGCGTGCCGGGGCAGGCATCAGGCTCAGTTGTTCAAGGTTGATGAAGGTCAGGCGCAGTTTGTGGCTCATCAGCAATGCCAGCTGCCGCCAGTACTCCGGTTGTTGATCGAGTAACTTCAGCAGCGTCGCCTGCGGGATGTGCAACAGCATGCACTGGCCAACGGCGTAGGCATCGTGGGTTCGCGGCTGGCCATCGAACAGGCAGATTTCGCCGAACCAGTGCGGCGTTTCCACCAGGCTCAGCAGCGCCTCCTTGCCCTGCTCGCTCACCGCGCCGATGCGCACCGAACCTTCGAGCACTGCATACAGCCCGCACGGCGGATCACCGCGTTTGAATAGCAGTTGCCCCGACGGCAGGCGCCGAACCCGGGCCGCAGACAGCAGACTATCCTGTAAAGGAACAGGTAAATGACTGAACCACTGCCCCGTATCCAGGCGCGAACGCCAAACCTGCATGTCCATGAAAACTCCTGGAGATTGTCGCCTGGCTGACAGAGCGAGAGATGAAGCCCGGGGCATCATCCATCACCCTACAGGAGGAATAACAATGAAAAGCCTCGTTGACCATCTCAGTCAATACGCCGCCTACCACCGTGACCCGCGCAATATTGCCAGCCACTTTATCGGTATCCCGCTGATTGTAGTGGCGGTCGCGGTGTTGCTGTCACGGCCGCAATGGGGCGCAGGCTGGATTTCGCCGGCGATGCTGGTCGCGATGGCATCGGCGTGGTTTTACCTGCGCCTGGAGGTGCGTCTTGGGGTGTTGATGACCGTGTTGCTCGGTCTGTGCATTTGGGCGGGTCAGGTTCTCGCGCAGCAAAGTACGCTGGTCTGGCTGGCGAGCGGCATCGGGATGTTTGTGGTGGGATGGGCGATTCAGTTTGTCGGCCATCATTACGAGGGACGCAAACCGGCGTTTGTCGATGACGTGACGGGGTTGATTGTCGGGCCGTTGTTTGTGGTGGTTGAGTTGGCGTTTTTGCTGGGGATGCGGCATGAGCTGAAAGAGCAGATCGAGGCGCGGGTGGGGGGTGTGCGTTTGCGTCAGAAAAACGCTGCAACATAAGACGCCATCGCGAGCAGGCTCGCTCCCACAGGGGATTTGTGAACGACACAAATCACTGTGGGAGCGAGCCTGCTCGCGAAGCTTTTGATTTTAAAGGTTGGCGACTTTCTGCCAGACCTTGGGCTTGAAGAACAACGTCTCACCCTTCGCCAATCCAACCAGGCTGTCGTGATCCTTCACCACTTCCGCTTCGATCAACTCGCTCTGGCCTTCAACTTTCAGCGTCACTCGCGTGGTGGCGCCCAGCGGACGAATATCCCGCACTTCGGCCGCGTGGTGGTCTTCCAGTTCATGCCGCGACAGCGACACTTCGTGTGGACGGAACAGCACGTGCCGGTCTTCGCCCAAATGCAGCCGGTTCGAATCGCCGAGGAAGTGATAGACGAAATCGCTGGCCGGATTTTCGTAGACGTCGCCCGGTGAGCCGATCTGCTCGATCACACCCTTGTTCATCACCACGATACGGTCGGCGACTTCCATTGCCTCTTCCTGGTCGTGGGTCACGAACACCGAGGTCAGGTTGATGTCTTCGTGCAGCCGCGCGAGCCAGCGACGCAGCTCTTTACGGACCTTGGCGTCGAGGGCGCCGAAGGGCTCGTCGAGCAGCAAAACTTTCGGCTCCACCGCCAAGGCACGGGCCAACGCGATGCGCTGACGCTGGCCGCCGGAGAGTTGTTCCGGGTAGCGATCGGCCAACCAGTCCAGCTGCACCATGTTCAGCAGTTCGTGAACTTTCACCGCGATCTGGCTTTCATTCGGACGCTGGTTTTTCGGCTTCATGCGCAGGCCGAATGCGACGTTGTCGAACACCGTCATGTGCCGGAACAGAGCGTAGTGCTGGAACACGAAGCCGACATTGCGATCACGCACGTCGTGGCCGGAAACGTCTTCACCATGAAACACGATGTTGCCCTGATCCGGAGTTTCCAGGCCGGCGATGATTCGCAGCAACGTGGTCTTGCCGCAGCCGGACGGCCCCAGCAGCGCCACCAGCTCGCCGCTTTGAATGTCCAGGCTGATGTTGTCCAGCGCCTTGAACGCGTGGAAGTTCTTGCTGACGTTACGCACTTCGATCGACATGACTTATTCCTCCGCGGCGCTGGCGCGCAGGCGGTTAATACGGTTTTCGCTCCACTGCTTGAGCAGCAGGATGAAGAGCGCCAGGATCAGCAACAGGCTCGCCACGGCGAACGCGGCCACGTGGTTGTATTCGTTGTAGAGGATCTCGACGTGCAGCGGCAGGGTGTTGGTCACCCCGCGAATGTGCCCGGAAACCACCGACACCGCACCGAATTCACCCATGGCCCGGGCCGTACACAGCACCACGCCATAGATCAGGCCCCATTTGATATTGGGAACGGTGACGTGCCAGAACATCTGCCAGCCATTGGCGCCGAGCAGACGCGCAGCCTCTTCTTCCTGGGTGCCTTGTTCCTGCATCAGCGGGATCAACTCACGGGCCACGAACGGCACGGTGACGAAAATCGTCGCCAACACGATGCCCGGCAAGGCGAAGACGATCTGGATGTCGTGATCCTGCAACCACGGGCCGAACAGCCCCTGGGCGCCGAACATCAACACGTAAACCAGGCCGGCGATCACCGGCGACACCGAGAACGGCAGGTCGATCAGGGTCACCAGCATGCTCTTGCCGCGGAATGAGTATTTACTCACGCACCATGCCGCGCTGACACCGAACACCAGGTTCAACGGCACCGAAATCAGCACCGCGATCACGGTGAGTTTCAACGCCGACAAGGCGTCTGGCTCGAAGATCGCGGTGAAGAACGCACCCAGGCCCAGCTTCAGGCCCTGGGACACCACGATGAACAACGGCAATAACAGAAACAGCGCAAATACCAACCAGCCGAGGCCGATGAGGATTCGCCGCGACGTGGCACTGCCACGGCGGGCGGCGTTAGAGGAGGCAGCTGCAATAGACGATTGGGACATGTTCGCGCCTCCTTATGGGGTTTCGATGCGCCGCTGCAGCAAGTTGATCAGCAGCAACAGGACAAAGGAAACCACCAACATCAGTACACCAATGGAGGTGGCGCCGGTGTAATCGTACTGGTCGAGTTTGACCATGATCAGCAGCGGCAAAATCTCGGTTTTCATCGGCATGTTGCCGGCGATGAAAATCACCGAACCGTACTCGCCGACCCCGCGGGCAAAGGCCAAAGCGAAACCGGTCAACCAGGCTGGCAGCAGCGCGGGCACCAGAATATGGCGAAAAACCTGTAACGGTTTCGCCCCGAGGCAAGCCGCCGCCTCTTCCACTTCACGGGGTATATCGGCCAGTACAGGCTGTACCGTACGTACTACGAATGGAAGTGTCACAAAAGTCAGCGCCAGGGTGATGCCGAGGGGGGTGTAGGCGATCTTGAAACCCAGGTCCGCAGCGAACTGACCCACCAGGCCGGTGGGGGTGTACAGCGCGGTCAGCGCGATACCGGCCACCGCAGTGGGCAAAGCAAAGGGCAGGTCGATCATCGCGTCGATGACTTTGCGCCCCGGGAACGTGTAGCGCACCAGCACCCAGGCCAGCAGCGTGCCAATGATGCCGTTGATGATTGCGGCATAGAGCGCGGTGCCGAAACTCAGCTTCAGCGCTGCCAGCACCCGTGGCGCCGAGATGATCGCCCAGAACTGGTCCCAGGTAAGTTGAGCGGCATGCACGAACATCGCCGCCAGTGGAATGAGCACAATCAGGCTGAGGTACACCAAGGTGTAGCCCAGCGTCAGCCCGAAGCCGGGTATGACGGGGGAGATACGACGCGACATAAAAGTCCTTGGTTGAAAATGCGCTAAGCCCCGACGGTGAAATCGGGGCCTGTTGGGGCTAATGCCAGCCAGTTAAGGATTTGGACACCACAGCCCCTGTGGGAGCGAGCCTGCTCGCGATAGCGGCGGGTCAGCCAACATTGATGCTGAATGTACCGCCGTCATCGCGAGCAGGCTCGCTCCCACAGGTTCAGCACCTTAATTGACTGGAATCAGGTCCATTGACTGATCCTTTTCAGGTTACTGCGCCTGATAAATCTGGTCGAACACGCCACCGTCATTGAAGAATTTCGGTTGCGCGGTTTTCCAGCCACCGAAGTCCTTGTCGATGGTCACCAGTTCCAGTGTCGGGAACTGTTTGGCGTACTTGGCGGCCACGTCCTTGTCACGTGGACGATAGAAGTTTTTCGCCGCGATTTCCTGGCCGGCCGGGCTGTACAGGTGTTTGAGGTACGCCTCGGCGATGTCGGTGTTGCCCTTTTTCTCGGCATTCTTGTCGACCACGGCCACCGGTGGCTCGGCAAGGATCGACAGCGAAGGCACGACGATGTCGAATTTGTCGGCGCCGCCGTCTTCTTTCAACGCCAGGAAGGCTTCGTTTTCCCAGGCCAGCAACACGTCGCCCTGACCGTTGTTGACGAAGGTGATGGTCGACCCGCGAGCACCGGTGTCCAGCACAGGCACATGTTTGAACAGCGTCTGCACGTACTCTTTGGCCTTGGCTTCGTTACCGCCACTGGCTTTCAGGCCATAGGCCCAGGCCGCGAGGAAGTTCCAGCGTGCGCCGCCGGAGGTTTTCGGGTTCGGGGTGATGACTTCCACGCCGCTCTTGGTCAGGTCGCCCCAGTCCTTGATGCCTTTCGGGTTGCCTTTGCGCACCAGGAACACGATGGTCGAGGTGTAAGGCGTGCTCGCTTCCGGCAGACGCTTCTGCCAGTCGACCGGCAGGCTCTTGCCGAGCTTGGCGACTTCATCGATGTCACCGGCCAGGGCCAGGGTCACCACATCGGCCCGCAGACCGTCGATCACTGCCCGCCCCTGCTTGCCCGAACCACCGTGGGACTGCTGGATTTTCACGTTGTCGCCAGCGTGGTCCTTTTTCCAGAAGTTGATGAACTCGGCGTTGTACTCCTGGTACAGCTCACGGGTCGGGTCGTACGACACGTTGAGCAGCTCGTAATCCTTGGCAACCGCGGAACCAGCAAAAAGGGCACTGGCCAGGGCGGCCAAAGCAAAATGACGAATCGACGACATGGTGAAAGCTCCTGGAATTCTTGGTGTGTTGGCTTTTTCTTATGGTCTGGAACGGGTTGCCTGTTCAAAGATCACAGCCTTCGAAAGCCCTACATCAGCCTCCCGTAGGAGCTGCCGAAGGCTGCGATCTTTTGATCTTTCAATCTTTCGCTTCAGCTCGGTTTGTTGCCCGGGTTCTGCAAACGGAATTTCTCTTTGCGTTCGATCTGAACCACCTGGGCGTTATGGACGGTGATTTCCACCGCACCAAAGCGCAGATCGCGCAAGGCACTCTGGATCTCACGCAAAATGGTGGCTTCGTCCTGCCCGTCAACACTACGTAGGGATGCGCTCATGGTGCTGCTCCTTTAATGAGATATGCCTGGCAGTGGCGGGCACTGCTTACGGCGTAGGGGCAATAGTAGATAGGCGCAGATATTCTTAAAAAGACTATTTAAGAATGTTTATATAACCAGAATGCATTATTTGATGGCGCAAGGGATTGCGGAACGTTATTAGCTTGAAGTTCAAACGATCGCAGCCTTCGGCAACTCCTACAGGGGTTCACCGATCCATCCCTTGTAGGAGCTGCCGAGCCCGTGCAATGAAGATCAGCCCGGTACTGAACGCCACCCAGGCATAACCGTTGATCAGTTGCCAGCGCAGCGGGTCAATGGAACTATCGAAGAACCTGTTCAATAAATAACCACTAAACTGGAACCAGGTTACAGAAAGCACCAGATAGAGCAGGCGCGGCACGCAAAGCATCGCGACAGGTGGCTGACATTAGCGCGCCAATGTCCCTACAAAAAGGCTGGAATTATAGATTAAAGAAACATCCAGCCACTCTTATCTGAAAGGGCGACTGGTTTTATCTGTGGGCTAAGTGATAATGCAACGGCTGTTTTTTTCTTTATCGAGGGTCCTATAGGCTATGTGGTACGAAGGTTTTCTTGGCTTATCGCCCTGGTCACTGGTGGCAGTCACCCTGCTGATGACCCACGTGACGATCGTCGGCGTCACGGTTTATCTACATCGTTATTCAGCCCATCGCTCGCTTGAGCTCAATGCCGGCCTGAAACATTTCTTCCGCTTCTGGCTGTGGTTGACCACGGCACAGAACACTCGCGAGTGGACGGCTATCCACCGCAAGCATCACGCCAAATGCGAAACCGTCGATGACCCGCACAGCCCGGTCATCAAGGGCTTGTCCACCGTTCTGCGTAAAGGCGCCGAGCTGTACCGCACCGAAGCGGAAAACCCCGAGACCCTGCGCATCTATGGCAAGAACTGCCCCGAAGACTGGATCGAGCGCAACCTCTACAGCCGCTTCCCGCTGCTGGGCGTGGCGATCATGGGCGTCATCGACCTGCTGCTGTTCGGCACCATTGGCATCACCATCTGGGCCATCCAGATGATGTGGATCCCGGTGTGGGCCGCCGGCGTGGTCAATGGCCTGGGCCATGCCATCGGCTACCGCAACTTCGAATGCCGCGATGCGGCGACCAATCTGGTGCCTTGGGGCATCCTGATCGGCGGCGAAGAACTGCATAACAACCATCACACCTACCCTAACTCCGCCAAACTGTCGGTGAAGAAATGGGAGTTCGACCTCGGTTGGGCCTGGATCCAGGTCTTCAGCTTCCTGCGTCTGGCCAAGGTCCAGCGGGTCGCGCCGATCGCCCACCGTGTCGAAGGCAAAGGCAGCCTGGACATGGACACCGCCATGGCAATCCTTAACAACCGCTTCCAGATCATGGCCCAGTACCGCAAGCTGGTGATCGCGCCGCTGGTCAAGCAAGAGCTGGAAAAGGTCGATCACTCCGTCCGTCACCAGTTCCACCGGGCCAAGCGTTTGCTGTCGCGGGAAACCAGCCTGCTGGACGACAAGCACCATATGCGCATCCAGACCATGCTCGAGCACAGCCAGGCGCTGAAAGTAATTTACGAAAAGCGCCTGGCCTTGCAACAGATCTGGGTCAAGACCAGCTCAAATGGTCACGATATGCTGGCCGCCATCAAGGATTGGGTACACGAGGCCGAGGCCAGCGGGATTCAATCCCTGCGTGATTTCGCCGACCAGTTGAAAACCTACTCCCTGCGCCCTGCCAACGTCTGATCCTCTGTGGCGAGGGGGCTTGCCCCCGTTCGGCGGCGAAGCCGTCGCAAAACCTGACGACGCGTTTTACCCATAAAAACGCGTCGTCAATTCAAGCAGCCATACCGCCCAGCGGGACCCTTCCCCCCAAGTGGGAACTTCGCTCCAAATCCCCTATCTCAAAGACACTTCGCCATCCAGGCGGGCTTTGTTCTCGGCCGCTGTCGACATAGCGGCACGCCCTTTGAGATTTGTGCCGATGGTTAATAAAAGCCTACAAGACACATCCCTTCCGCAGTGGCCCGAGGCCGCGCAAACACTGATGGCGCTGATGCATGCCCAGGGTGAAGTGGCACGCCTGAGCGAACGCGAACAGCTGTTCAGCTCGCTGCTGGTCAGCGTCAACGCCGTGCTTTGGGCATTCAACTGGGAAACCCGTCAGGTGCTCTACGTCAGCCCGGCCTATGACCGGATTTTCGGCCGCCCCGCCGGCCTGTTGCTGTCCGACTTCAACCACTGGCGCGACAGCGTCTATCCCGACGATCTGGACTACGCCGAGCGCAGCCTCGCCCAAGTGCTGGTCAAAGGCGCCGTCGAAGATCGCGAATACCGCATCATCGCCGCCGACGGCCAGGTGCGCTGGCTCAGCGACAAGTGCTTCATCAACCGTCAGGCCGAGCCGGACCAACCGGTGATCATCGTCGGCATTGCCGAAGACATCACCGAGAAAAAGCAGATGGAAGCCGAGCTGCAACGCCTGGCCAGCACCGATGTGTTGACCCAAAGCAGCAATCGCCGACACTTCTTCGAATGCGCGAATCACGAATTCGAGCAGGCGCGGTTGAATGGTGCGCCGATGGCGTTCCTGTTGCTGGACATCGATGACTTCAAAGTGGTCAACGACACCTACGGTCATCAGGAAGGCGATAAGGTGCTGCAACGTATCGCCGAGAGCGGTCGCGCGGCGCTGCGGCGTGGTGATCTGTTCGGACGGATCGGCGGTGAGGAATTCGCAGCGGTGTTCCCCGGCTGCGCACCGGACATGGCCATGCAAGTGGCCGAGCGCCTGCAACGGGAAATTCAGCGGTTGAGCTTCAGCCATGCCGACCAGACCTTCGGCATCACCGTCAGCCAGGGCCTGAGCAGCCTTACGCACGAGGATGAAAGCATCGACACCCTGTTCGCCCGCGCCGATGCGGCGATGTACCAGGCCAAGCGCCAGGGCAAGAACCGGATTATTTCTGGCTGAACCCAGATTCCGGTTCAACACCAAACCAATGTGGGAGCGAGCCTGCTCGCGATGAGGTTCTGACATTCAACATTGATGTCGGCTGATCAACCGCTATCGCGAGCAGGCTCGCTCCCACAGGGTTTGGTGTCAGATTCACTTCTTGCGCAAACGCATCAGTTCCGGCAATCCGATCTTGAGCAATCGCGCTGCGCGGCTCTTGGACAACGCTTCGATCCCCTCATGCTCGGTCAGGCGAGCCAATTGCGCGGCCATGCTCATCACCAGCGCCTCGCGGGAATAAACCCCGCCACCGAGCTGGTAAACCGCCGCAATCAGCTCTCGCAGCTCCAGGGGCAGGCGCCAGCGGGTCCGTAGCGCCGAACCGTAGGCCGCGCCGAATTCGGCCAAGGCATCGCCGACCTCCTCCCATTCATCCAGCTCACCGCCGGCCTGCTTCCACTCCTGCAAACAGCGCAGCAAGGCCAGGTCGCCGAGACGATGCAGCATGCCCGCGCAATAACAGCGCGCCTGATCCAGATCCAGCAAGCGCGCCAGCGTCCGCGCATATTCGGCGGTGTGCAGCGACAACTCCCAATAACGCTCGGCATAGTCCGCCAACTGCGGATCGCTGAGCCGGGCACTGCGCTTGAGGGTGAGGCCCAGAATCAGGTTCATGCTTTGCCCGGTACCCAAGCGATGCAGCGCCTGGGCGAGGGTTTGCACAGCGATGCCATGATGCTGGGCCGCGCTGTTGGCGGCGGCGATCAGAACGGCGGTGATTTGCGGGTCGGTGCGGATCTCGTCCTCCAGCAGCGTCAGATCGAGGCCATCGGGATTGAGGCTACGTTTGATCGCCACCTGCACGTCGGTCATCAACGGTGCGCCGTCCGCCAGTTCGCGCCGCCGCTCCAGGTACACCGACAAGGTCATGCCCGGCACCAGTGAGGGCGCCTCGCAGGACACCTCTTCACCGGCGTTCAGCAACAAATCCTGCAGGCGCTGGGTCAGGCTTTCCATGTTCAAGGGTTTGGTCAGGTACGCCGTCGGCGCCAAGGGCAAAACTTCGCGCACGCTGGCGCTGTCGTTGCGGCTGCTCATCAGGATGAAGGGCAGCGGCGGATTACGTTTGCGCTGACGGACACTGCGCAAGATGTTCAGGCCATCGACACCGGGCAACTCCCAGTCGACGATCACCAGATCGTAAGGATTTTCTGCCAACAGGTGCAGTGTCTCCTGGCCATCGGCACACAGGTCCAACCGTGCGTCGCAGCGCACATTCAACAACACCTGCTTGAGCAGATCGCGAGACCAAGGGTCGGCCTCGGCAATCAGCACACGCGGTACAGCGGGTAACACCACAGCAGTCATCGCACACTCCAACGGCAATGCTTGCACCTTAGTCAATGATGGCCATTCGATACAGCTCAATTGCCCCTGATGGTTTCAAGCGGCATAAAAAAACCCGCCGAAGCGGGTTTTTTGTCGATCAGGTCACAAATCAATCAGAGCTCGGCGAAGCACTCTTCGATGATCGCCAGGCCTTTGTCCAGTTGCTCGTCCGGCGAGGTCAGCGGTACCAGTACACGCAG
The DNA here is from genome assembly GCF_003732275.1 of Pseudomonas frederiksbergensis. Classification (GTDB taxonomy): domain Bacteria; phylum Pseudomonadota; class Gammaproteobacteria; order Pseudomonadales; family Pseudomonadaceae; genus Aquipseudomonas; species Aquipseudomonas frederiksbergensis_H. The sequence goes on along the minus strand of NZ_MOBM01000006.1, from coordinate 369,987 downwards.
AACGTTGCCATAGGTGCCGCACGACAGCAGGATCAGGCCCTTGTCGCGCGCCTTGGCCACAACCGATGCCACGGCAGCAGCGTTCGGCTTGTGGCTGTCGCCGTCGACGAACAGCTCGACCGCGATCATCGCGCCCAGGGCACGCACTTCACCGATGACCGGGTACTTGGCCTGGATGGCCTTCAGGCCAGTCACCAGACGCTCGCCGACCGCTTTGCAGCGATCCAGCAGGTGCTCTTCTTCGAACACTTCCATCACGGCCAGGGCCGCGGCGCAAGCGATCGGGCTACCGGCATAAGTGCCGCCCAGGCCGCCTGGAGCGATAGCGTCCATGTATTCGGCCTTGCCGCAAACACCGGCCAACGGGAAGCCGCCAGCGATGGATTTGGCGAAGGTGGTCAGGTCGGCAGCAACGCCCATCTGTTCCATGGCGAAGAAAGTACCGGTACGACCAGCGCCAGTTTGTACTTCGTCAGCGATCAGCAGGATACCGTGCTGGTCGCACAGAGCGCGCAGACGCTTCATGAATTCTTTAGGCGCGACGTAGAAACCACCTTCGCCCTGAACCGGCTCGATGATGATGGCAGCGATGTCACGCGGCTCGGCGTCGTTCTTGAAAATGCGTTCGATGCTGGCGATCGAATCGTCGATGCTCACACCGTGCAATTCGTTCGGGTACAGCGCGCGGAAGATGCCGCCTGGCATCAGGCCCATGCCGGCCGAGTAAGGCACGACTTTACCGGTCAGGCCCAGGGTCATCATGGTGCGACCGTGGTAAGCGCCGGTAAACGCGATCACACCGGCACGGCCAGTGGCGGCGCGGGCGATCTTGATGGAGTTTTCCACGGCTTCGGAGCCGGTGGTCACCAGCAGGGTTTTCTTGGCGAAATCACCCGGCACCTTGGCGTTGATTTTTTCGCACACTTCTACGTACGGCTCGTAGGCCAGTACCTGGAAGCAGGTGTGGGTCAGCTTGTTCAGCTGTTCGGTCACGGCAGCGATGATTTTCGGATGCACGTGACCGGTGTTCAGCACAGCGATACCGCCGGCGAAGTCGATGAACTCGCGACCTTCAACGTCGGTCACGGTGGCGTTCTTCGCGGACTCGGCGAAGATCGGGTGAATCTGGCCAACACCGCGCGGTACAGCGGCTTCGCGGCGTTTCATCAGGGATGCGTTAGTCTTGCTCATAGTGTCCTCATTCACCGCTCATCGGGCGGCGTGGTTCAAGGAAAATGCGGCGGGGAGGCAACTACGGCAGCATGCGATGATCGACTGCCACAGCTTTCCCGGCCACAGAGAAAATTCCGTTTGAAGCGGCGCAAAGGGACAGCGCTCTCGTGCCCTTTGCGCTTGAAGCAATGCCTGCTTATGTTTTCCGAGCTTAGATACCCAGGCAGAGGTATTTGATTTCCAGGTAATCTTCGATGCCGTACTTGGAGCCTTCACGGCCCAGGCCCGACGCCTTGATGCCGCCAAACGGCGCGACTTCGTTGGAGATCAACCCGGTGTTGACACCGACCATGCCGTATTCCAGGGCTTCAGCCACACGGAACACACGGCCCAGGTCGCGAGCATAGAAGTACGAGGCCAGACCGAACTCGGTGTCGTTGGACATCGCGATCACGTCAGCTTCATCTTTGAAGCGGAACAGTGGCGCCAATGGACCGAAGGTTTCTTCCTTGGCCACGGCAGCGTTGTTCGGCACGTTGGTCAGGATGGTCGGCTCGAAGAAGTTGCCTTGCATCACCTTGCCACCGGACAGCACGGTAGCGCCTTTGCCGACGGCGTCAGCAATGTGCTCTTGAACCTTGGCCACGGCTTTTTCGTCGATCAGCGGGCCAGTGGTGGTGCCATCTTCCAGACCGTTACCGATCTTGAGTTTGGCCACGGCCACTTTCAGTTTTTCGGCGAACGCATCGTAGACCGAGTATTGAATGTACAGGCGGTTGGCGCAGACGCAGGTCTGGCCGTTGTTGCGGTACTTGGAAATGATCGCGCCTTCGACGGCCTTATCCAGGTCCGCGTCGTCGAACACGATGAACGGCGCGTTACCGCCCAGTTCCAGGGAGATTTTCTTGATGTCCTTGGCGCATTCGGCCATCAACTGACGACCGATTTCAGTCGAGCCGGTGAAGGACAGTTTGCGCACGATCGGGTTGCTGGTCAGCTCACTGCCGATGTCGCCGGCGCTGCCGGACACAACACTGAACACACCGTTCGGAATACCGGCACGCTGGGCCAGTTCAGCCAGAGCGAAAGCCGAGAAAGGCGTTTGCGAAGCAGGCTTGAGCACCATGGTGCAACCGGCTGCCAGGGCCGGGCCGGCTTTACGGGTGATCATCGCGGCCGGGAAGTTCCACGGGGTAATCGCTGCGGTCACGCCGATCGGCTGCTTGATCACGATCAGACGCTTGTCTGGCTGGTGGCCCGGAATCACGTCACCGTAAACGCGCTTGGCTTCTTCGGCGAACCACTCGATAAAGGAAGCGGCGTAAACGATCTCGCCTTTGGCTTCAGCCAATGGCTTGCCCTGCTCCAGAGTCATCAGGCGAGCCAGGTCGTCCTGGTTCTCGATAATCAGCTCGAACCAGCGACGCAGCTTGTTCGCACGATCCTTGGCGGTCAGCGCACGCCAGGCCGGCAGCGCTTTGTCCGCGGCTTCGATCGCACGACGGGTTTCGGCAGCGCCCATTTTCGGCACGGTGCCCAGAATTTCGCCTGTTGCCGGGTTGTTGACCTTGATCGTCTGACCGTTGTCCGCATCGACCCAAGCGCCATCGATAAAGGCTTGCTGGCGGAACAACTGGGTGTCTTTAAGCTGCATGTCGGCTTTCCTTAACAGCACCGCGGCACGCGCGGAGCGAATTATGATTGTAGAAAGGCGCCTTATAGGCTGCCGTCAGGGAAATCATTCACCGGGCTGAAGCACATAAATAGCGCACAAATCGAACTCGTGCGGTTCAGCACCCAGACAAGAGCGTTTGAAATCTCAAACGAATCCTAGGATCAAAGGGGGTAAAGGACAATAGGCTGTTCGAAAAAAAGAACGAAAACGCCGCATTTGCCTATTTTTTCAGATCAGCGTAGCAAACGCAGGTTACGCTTTCGAAAAGCACAGACGCTTCAGCAGCATGGACGCCCGCAGTGCATATGAGTATCATGGCGCCCGCATTGCACCAGTAGCTCAGCTGGATAGAGTACTGCCCTCCGAAGGCAGGGGTCGTGGGTTCGAATCCCGCCTGGTGCACCATACGCAGAAATGAAAAAGCCTCAGATCTTAGGGTCTGGGGCTTTTTTGTGGGTGTTGTCTCGTCCTGAATAAGGTTTACACCTCCTGGCTTTTTATCAGGAAGGTGCAATGGCAGTGGTCAGGCATGCACCTCACGATCAAGAACGTCAGCTACCCACTGATTGATACTCTTGTGGGCTAGCTGCGCTTTTACGGCGACAGTTGCGTGGAGTGCGGGCGCTAAACGCAGACTGAGGTGGCCAGAATAGGGCTTCTGCGGTGTGCGCCCGAGCTTGGCGCAAGTCTCCAGATAATCAGTGACGGCCTCTTCAAATGCATCTCGAAGCTCCTGTACTGACTCGCCATGAAACCCAACAATATCTCTGGTACCAGCAATATGGCCGACAAACAGGCCATCTTCCTCGCTGTATTCAATTCGGGCGGCATAGCCTTTGTAATTCATTACGCTCATGGGGTGACTCCTGCTTGTTCAAGGAAAGCCCGAGCATCACGAACCTGGTAGGGCTTTGCTTCTTTGTCCGGGTGTGGTCGGTGAAAGGTGGCGACCACACCATTCAGCTCAAAGCGCACCCGGGACCCATTTCCTTCAATAGTCTTGGCGCCAGCGGCACCGAACAAGGATTCGATACGAGCCCACTCCAGCGTGGCTGGGGTCGGCCTTGAGAATACTGCTTTCAGGGTGCTGAGCTGTTTGTTATTCATGGTATGAAATTATGATACCGCGCAAAAGAAAGCAACCGCGAATCCTGACTAATCAGCGCTGTCCACCCCCCAAGCGCATGACGGCCAATTGATGCTTCCAACTGGAAGATGGCTTCCCGAATCTGATCCATCTGGCCTGGACGGATGGAAGTGACCAAGACTGAAGACACGTTGTTTCGAGACTCAAGGTGAATCTTCTTGATTTGGGCGAGCGTCATCAGGCCATCAAGTGCAACTCCGAGTCACATTTACGGGCTGTATAAGCCGATGGTTAGCGGGTTGAAGGGGCAGTTGTAAACTAAAGGTTTACAACTGCGGCACGCGTCAGTGTCAGACGCGTGCCGGCCTTCGTACATTTCTTGGGTAGTTCTTGGGTAGTCAGCGGCAACTGGTGCTCTGACAATCGCCGTTGCCATTCACCCAATATCCGAGGTTGCAGGAGATCAGCCTGCACGATACCCTTCTGCCGTCGCTGCCAATTCAGCGACCGGGCTTGGTAACCCGAGAGTTGAGCGCAACAGCGCCCCCATTAGATTTGCAGGCGTTTTTTTATGCCCGCAATTTTGAGTTATGGCGGCTGTGCGTGGGACGTCTTCGGGCGTGCCGGATTCCTTGACTCCCGGTTTACCAACCTGCGCACAGCTGCCACCCATTCGCTTGGTAACGAAAAAGTGGCAGTTCCTCGTCAAGGAGCTAGACCATGCGCAATGTAAATCCGTACGAAATTCGGTTCACCCCTCAACGCTGTATTGAATCACGCTTCCACCGCGCCTCCGCCAATGGAGGTGACAATGACTGACCAATCTGAACTGAAAACCATCGGCTTCACACCCTTCCACTACGGCTCTGTTGAACCGCTGTTTCGAGTGAATGGTGGTGTGCCCATCAGCGAAGCGTTAGCGCAGGCATCTGACCTGTTGTTCCTGGCCAAATCGTTTGCCGAGGATGCTGCCTACGCAAAAGACACCGACCGCCATGCTTGGGCCGCGCACTATTTGACGGCGATGGGTAAGGCTGTGATTGATGATGTGGTGAAAGTTTTGACGCGACCACCGCAGTCGACGACGCAACAAGCCGCAGAATAGCGGCAACTCACCCAAAAATTGCAGGCCCCGATTTTTCGGGGCCTGCAATTTTTAAGTGAGTGTTTTCAAGGGCGGCTACGCTCTGCTTCAACCTCATCAATGAGCGCATCAAGCTCGGCAAATAGTGTTTCGGCAGGAATAGCCGGACGTGGGTCATTACGGCTGACGCCAATAGACTCACGTATTACTACGGCTCGTTGCTGATAGGCCGTATGCGGCAAGGGGTGAGCAGCAGGATGGTTATGGTTGGGAACGGCAACGGGTCGCCGAAGCGGTTTTTTCATTCTGTCGTCCAGTCAAACTCGTCGTAATCATCATCCTCTTCGTCCTCGACCACTTCATCATCAAGAACGTCTTCCTCAAGCGCTTCTTCTGCCTGCTTCGCCAGAAGAAACTCCTTACGACTCTCAGTCACTGCCCGCCGCAATTCCTCACCCTTCACCGGGCAGTTGAGCATTTGGGCGATGCGGTCGATTTTTTGTGCCACGGCATCCTCCAACGCATCGGCTATAGGCCGATAGTGCGCGCTTTCGGGTGTCGATGCCAAATTTGCCGACCGCTGTTCACCTCATTTCTTCTGCAAATCCTTGAGTTTTGCGGTGAGGTTTTCCTTGGGGAAGCGCTTGTGCAATGTCGCCAGCAGCGCCTCGGCGGCTTGGGTTTGACCGGTATCTTGCAGGTGTATCACTTCACGTAATTGATCATCCAGTGACTTGGCCGGCGCGGCTAAGCGTTTGCTGATTTTTGCTTCGTCAGCCATTTCGCTATTGATCGACTCGCGCTGCATCGGTGCCGAGAACTCCGTCATGGGCGCAGCAGGTGCGGGGGCAGATAAAGCGCCGGTCGGTGCAACCTGGGAGCGAGCAGCGGCTTCCGGTTTGGCGGCCGGGGCGGACGCTTTGGGCGCAGGGGCGAAGTCATAACTCGGCAGTTGTTCCGGCGTGCGTTGTACCAGCGCCAGCATCAGGGCCACGCCGACGAGGCTGGCGAACGCCACTTGCCAGCGGGGTTGCTGGCAGGCGCGGAGCCATCGTTGCCACAGGTTCGGCTTCGGTGGGGCTTCGCGGTGCGCTGTGGCCAAGACGAAGGCGTCGAGATGCGCCGGTGGTTCGCCGGTTGCGTGGTCGCGAAAATGCTTGAGAACTTCATCGTCAGGCGATGGCGGTGTTTGTCGGGCGTCAGTCATGTCAGTACCTCCTCGGCCAGCAGCCGACGCAGTTTTTGCTGGGCGTAGCGCAAGCGACTCTTGACGGTTTCCAGCGGTGTTTCGGTGAGGGTGGCGATCTGCGGCAGGTCGAGGTCGCCGTGGGCGCGCAGCAGGAACACTTCGCGCTGGTCGGCGGGGAGAGTTTGCAGGGCGGCTTCGAGGCGCTGACCGTCGCGGCTCAGGCTCAGCAGTTGTTCGGGGTCGGCCGCGTCATCGATCAGGGCATGGGATTGTTCGTCATAGCTGTCGTGCAAGGGGTTGTGGATTCCGTGTTTGCGCCAGTGATCGATCAGTCGGTTGCGGGCAATCTGGTAGAGCCAGGTACGAAAGTTCGCCCGGCCTTGTGGCTGACTGGTGCTGCGGATCAGGCTCAGCCAGGTTTCCTGATACACCTCTTCGGCCAATTCGGGTTTGCCGCTGAGGCCGAGAAGGAATCGATAAAGACCCTGGCGATGACGGGCGTACAAAACCTCGAACGCCGGCCCGTCGCCGGAGCGGTAGCGCGCCAGCAGCGATTCGTCGCTGCTGGCGGCTGAGCTGATTGCAGAATCGGACATGTCAGCGCTGGCCTCTTTCACTCTATCCGGTTGTCGTTGGGCTGTTGATTCGAAGCGGTCGGGGTTCGCAGGCTCTGCGCCAACTCCACCAATTGCACGAATTCACTGCGCAGGCCGAATTGATCATCACCCCGTGCGCCACGGGCCAGGGTTTCGGTGTCCTTGAGGCTGAAATTACCGGTATAACGCCCGTCCTTGAGTTGCTGGGAAGAGGCAGCGACGGCAGCGGCAAAGCGCAGATCATTGCTGGCTGCCGAGAGTTTGCCGGCCTCACCACTCAAGATTGGCCGCTCGATCAAGCGACTGCTCCCACCTTCAGGCAACTGATAACGCACTCGCAGCATCGCCAATTCTCCGGTTTTTGCGGAAACATCGGCCCCAGGATTGCCATAGCGCAGCGGTTCCAGCCAGCCCTTCTCACCCTTGGGCACAATTTCATACAACGCTGTCACCGTATGCCCTGCGCCGATTTCTCCGGCGTCGACTTTGTCGTTGCTGAAATCCTCACGCTTCAAGGCGCGATTCTCATAGCCCAGCAGCCGATATTCGCTGACCTGCGCCGGGTTGAACTCCACCTGCAGCTTCACGTTTTTCGCCACTACTGCGAGGGTCGAACCGAGCTGATCCACCAGTACTTTGCGCGCCTCACGCAGATTGTCGATGTAGGCGTAGTTGCCGTCGCCAGCATCGGCCAGTTGCTCCATCAGGTGTTCATTGTAGTTATCCACACCAAAACCCAGGGTGGTCAGAGAGACGCCGGTTTTGCGTTTATCCACAGCCATTTGCTTGAGGCTGTCGAAGTCGCTAATGCCGACGTTGAAGTCACCGTCGGTGGCCAGCAGGATGCGGTTGATGCCTTTGGGGATAAACGCCTGTTGCGCCATTTGATAGGCCAGTTCGATACCCGATGCGCCGGCGGTCGAGCCGCCTGCGGTCAATTGATCGATGGCGGTACGAATTTTCGCTTTTTCCCGTCCGGAAGTCGGCTCCAGCACCACACGAGATTCTCCGGCATATACCACCAGCGAAACCCGGTCCTGCTCGCGCAATTGATCGACCAGCAATTTCAGCGTGCTTTTGACCATGGGCAAGCCTTCGCGCCGGTCCATGGAGCCGGACACGTCCACCAGAAACACCAGATTCGCCGGGGCCAGCTCCGCCACGGCGCGATCAGATGCCTTGATGCCTATCCGCAACAAACGGGTATGCGGGTTCCAGGGCGACGGCGCCAGTTCGGTGGTCACGCCGAACGGCGAGCCATCGGTGGGCAAGGCGTAATCGTAGGGGAAGTAATTGACCATTTCTTCCAGCCGCACCGCCCCTTCGGGAGGCAAACGCCCCTGATTGAGCAAGCGCCGGACGTTAGCGTAAGCGCCCGTGTCGACATCGGCACTGAAGGTCGAGACCGGCGCCTCAGTCACGCTGTGGATCGGGTTATCGGCCAGCGCCTGATATTGCTCCCGCTGCTCGTCCCGATAGCCCTGTGGATAAGCTTCACCGGCCGGCATGGGTGCGAAAGCGGCCGAGGGTGCTGGTCGCGCGTTGCGCTTGGCCTGCGCGGTGTCTGCCATGACCGCCTCGCGCGCCAACGCTTCAGTTTTCAGCGCACCTTGAACCGGTGGCGCAACCGCTGCCGGGCTGTCTGTCTCAGAGGCGTCCGTCGCAGAATCTGGCGTGGATGAAGCGCCGCAACCGGCAATGGCCAGCAATAACCCGGCGGCGAAACCCTGGGCGGCCGGGCGGAGGTAGTGCAGAGGGAGGGACATGGGGGCTGACCTCAGGAGGAAATTGACTCATTCATCCTCTGAGACGGACAGCCCGGCAGGTTCGGGTTAACTCACCAGGAAAAATCTTTAGCGGTGATAACGCCGCACCACGCTGCTGTTTTTCAGCACATGGCCTTTGATCTGTTCCATCAGCTGCGCGCGGGTCAGACCGGCAGGCAAGGCGTCTGGCGCCAGGTCCAGGGCGTAAAGCTGGATGATGTAGTGATGAGAGCTATCGCCAATGGGCGGGCAAGGGCCAATGTAACCGGTGGTGCCTTTGATGTTGGTGCCGCCCACGCCTTCGAGGGCGGATTTGGCGCCGACACCGGCCGGGATCTGACGCGTCGCGGCCTTGATGCCGTAATGAATCCAGTGATCGACGCCCAAGCCCTTCTGGCCGTCCGGGTCGTGCATGACGATGGCATAGCTGAGGGTGCCCGGGGGGCCCGCGTTCCAGCTCAAGGCCGGGGACTGGTTCTTGCCGCCGCAACCGCTGGCATCGCTGGCCGCCGCTGACGTGAACAGGCGATTGTCCGAAACACCGGGAATGCTGAGGGTGAAACGCTCCTGGGCCTGCGCCGGAAACTGCACGCAAAGGGCGACTGCAACGGCCGCCAGCCAAGGGTTCAAAGAGGTCAATCGGGTCATACCGGAGCACCTTGTGCGGGTGGGGCCGTGGTCGGCTGGCAAACTATAGCCGGACCGTTCGTGCGGTGGCAGCAGGAATTGGCTGAACCTCGGAAAAGGCGCCAAACTCCTAAGTGAAACACCTGTCTGGAGATCGATCATGGCACTGCATCGCGTCGCCCGTTTCGCCGATGTGCCCCAAGACCGTGGCCTTGAAGTCCGGATCGATAAGACGAAAATCGTCTTGCTGCGGTTCGGCGATCAATTGCGTGCCTATCAGGGCAAATGTCCCCACGCCGGGGCACCCTTGGCCAAGGGTGCGCTGTGTGAAGGACGGCTGATCTGCCCGTGGCACAAGGCAGCGTACCGGCTCGAAGACGGCGCGTTATGCGAGCCACCGTCCCTGGACAGTCTGCGACGCTACCCGCTTGAAATCCGCGACGATGAGGTCTGGGTCGATGACCAGCCGATGCCCACCGCGAGCACCCCGCCGGCGGACGATAAGCGAACCTTTGTGATCATCGGTGCCGGTGCCGCAGGTACGGCTTGTGCGGCGGCGCTGCGAGAGAAAGGTTTCGGTGGCCGGGTGTTGCTGATCGACCGCGAGCCCGAGGCCGGTTACGACCGGACGGTATTGAGCAAATTCGTGATTGCCGGGGAGATGCCGCCCGACGAAGTCCCGCCACTGCGTGATGAAGGTTTTTACAGCGAACAGCGCATTGAACGGATAAACAGCGATGTGATGGGCCTGGATGCACCGAACCGGACTCTGCGCCTGTCTGATGGCCAATCGTTGAGCTATGACGGCGCCGTGATCGCCACCGGCGGCATACCCAAGTCTCTGCCGCTGCCCGGCGCCGATCTGCCGCAGGTATTCGTATTGCGTTCGAAGGCACAGGCGCAGCAGATTCTTTCAGCCGCCAAACCCGGTCAACGGGCAGTGATTGTCGGCGACAGTTTCATTGCTCTGGAGTCCGCTTCATCCCTGCGTCAGTACGGCCTGGAGGTCACTGTCCTGGCCCGCCATGCCATCCCGTTCGAGGCGCAATTCGGCGATGCCGTCGGCAAAGCGATTCGTGCCCTGCACGAGGCTAATGGCGTGGTGTTTCATACCGATGGCGAGGCCGCGCAGATCGAAGGCACAGGCAAGGTCGAAGCGGTGCTGCTGGATAACGGTCAGCGCTTGCCGGCGGATCTGGTGTTGGTCGGCATTGGCGTCACCCCGGCAACGGCCCCGTTTGCCGATTTGCCAAAAGAAAAAGACCAGTCATTGAAGGTCGATGGCGGAATGCGTGTGACCGACGGGCTCTGGGCCGTCGGCGACATTGCGACCTTCCCGCTCAATGGCCAGCCGCAACGGATCGAGCATTGGCGACTGGCCCAGCAACAGGCGCGAATTGCGGCGGCGAATATGCTCGGCGGCGATGAGCGCTACCTCGACGTGCCGTATTTCTGGACCTGGCACTTCGGCAAAAACTACGACTACCTCGGACACGCCGAGGCTTGGGACGAGGTCGAGTTCAAGGGCGACCCTGACCATCCACCGTTTATCGGCCTGTTTGGCAAAAACGGCGTGGTGGCGGCGGCCGTTGCCTGCGATCAGGAACGGGTTATGGCAATGCTTGCCGAACGGATGAAACAGCCGCTGTCGGTGGATGAGGCCTGGCGGCTGATTCGGGATGTTGGCTGACCGCGACTTAGTGGCGAGGGAGCTTGCTCCCGTTCGTCTGTGAAGCAGACGCAAAATCGGTGACCGCGCTCTATCAGCTACAGCGCGGTTAATGGCATCGGGAGTCCTTCGGCCTCCAGCGGGAGCAAGCTCCCTCGCCACAGATGAACATATGCCTAGAGATGGCTCACCGGCTCTCGATTGTCGTCATCTTCGGCCGGTAAGCGAATCACGAACGGATGTTCAAGCGGCGCCAAAGGCAGTGGCAGCTTGTCCGGGTCGACCGGGAAGAAGTGCGTAACGACATGGCTGACATCACCATCCTGATTGTTATGAATGGTCATCGAGCCAGACGTGCGCAGTTTCGCCAGCCGGTCGCCGGTCAGCTTGAAGCTTTTGCTGAGCCCCTGATCATCCACCACCGGCGCCGGTAAACGGCGCTGGGCGAAGCTCTTGCTTTTGCGCTGTTGATAACGCGCCCACGTGATCAGGATCACCGCATTCAACAACGCCACCCACAGGTAAATCTGCAACGTGCCGAGGGCGTCGAAAAATGACGCATCGATGCGCGGGCCGTCATGGGTATCGATCAACGGCCACAAACCCCGCGCCAGCAAATACAGCAGACCGACCCAGGCGAGCACGGTGAGAAAAACATCGATCACGACCAGAAAGGGCCGCTGCCGGGTTCTGATGATTTTCATTTGATGACCTCCTCTTCATCGTCATTCAGCGGCTTGATGCCCCGGTCCGGGCTGACCCAGCGCGCACGCTTCTGATGTTGGCCGAAGAGTACCTTGGGGAAGCTGACCAGGGTGGTGAACAAGCTGATAAGCCAGAACACCAGCGGATACCAGACCACCCAGAACATGGTCTTGCCGAGGCCCTTTTCATAACGGCGGTCGATCAGGATGCTGACCGCGAATTGCACCAGGCAGACTACTGCCAACAACAATCCGGTAAACGCCGGTGGCATCAGGTGATCGACGGCAATGGCTGGCGGCATTTCGACGAATTTGCCGACGCCCCAGAAAATCACCGACAGCAGAAAGGTGAACGCCCAGCCGGTGGACAGGCAGTATTCGAACAGCAACGGCCAGAGGTAACGATGGCGGTATTGCCAGATGCCACGGATGTTCTTGAACAGCACCTCGGCACCGCCCTGGGCCCAGCGCAGACGCTGCTTCCACAGGCCGCCGAGGGTTTCCGGCATGAGGATCCAGCACAACGCGCGGGGCTCGTAGAAAATGCTCCAGTGATCCAGTTGCAGCTTCCAACTGATGTCGATGTCTTCGGTGATCATGTCCGGGCTCCAGTAGCCGACCCGGTTCAGGGCCGTGCGACGGAAGGCGACGATCACCCCGGAGACGGTAAAGATCCGCCCGAACACCCGTTGGGTGCGCTTGATCAGGCCGATGATCGACGAGAACTCGCCGACCTGCACACGGCCGATCAAGGTCGAACGGGTGCGGATTCGCGGGTTGCCGGTCACGGCGCCCAGTCGCGCATTGTCGAGCATCGGCGCCACCAGATACGCCGCGGTGTTCGGCGCCAGCAGCGCATCACCGTCGATGCACACCAGATATTCGCTGCGCGCCGCAATGGCGCCCATGCGCAGGGCCACGGCCTTGCCCTGGTTCTCCGCCAGGTGCAGCACCCGCAGACGCGGATCCTGCAACGCCAGTGCATCGAGCACCGCGGCGGTGTTGTCCTTGGAGCCGTCGTTGATCGCGATCACTTCGATGTTCGGGTAATGCTGGGCCAGCGCCGCGTGGATGGTATCGGCCGCGTTGTCGCCTTCGTTGTAGCAAGGGATCAGGATCGAGATCAGCGGTTCGCCGACCAGCGGTGGCGGCAAAGTGTCGTCCTGCCACGGCCAGTGGCGCTCCCAGTGCAGCCAGAAATACAGGCCGCCAGCAATCCACAGTCCCGACATGAACAGTGGATAAAAGAACACGAAGTCCATCAGGAATTGCCCGGTGAGCAGAAAGATCAGCCCGAGGGGAACCCCAAGGACGATCGCCAGAACCAGCAGGGCTAAAAGTCTGTCCAGCATGTTATGGATTCCACTTGTTGGAGAGCGCGGGCCGTACGGTTTTCAGGTCCGGCTGGTTCTCGAGAAAGTTGTCCGGGTAGTAGCCGAAACTGGTGGCGCCCTGACGCTTGAGGCGGCCCATCCAGTCAGCCAACTGTTCGCCGTCGATGTCGGCGTTGGCGTTTTTCGTCCAGTCACGGGCCTGCAATTCGAACACCGTGCGCTCGAGTGCGCCGGGGCGCGATTTGACCGTCGCCACTAGCGTTTCGAGCCAGGGGCCGGATTGCTGGCGGCTCTGTTTTTCCATGAGTGGCATGGCCATCGGCGCCGTCCAGTCATAGGCGCTCAGGAAGTCATCGAGGTTCTGCGCGAACCACGCTTCACTCTCGGGGTTGAGCATTGGCTCGGCGAAAATATTGCGCGCTGTTTTCACTTGCGGACCGCGAATGGCGCGGACCCTGGCGGTCAGTTCGTGAGTGAAATCGATCAGGTAGCGGCTCTTGAACCGCGTCCAGCGTTGCAGGGTGGCTGGATCCGCACGCAGGGTGGCGATCGAACCGGGCAGACCGTTGGCGGCATAGACCTTCAGGGCTTCAGGCCCGGCGTCTTCGAAGTCCGACAGCACCGCGTCATCGTGATAGAGGATGCCGTCGACCGAGGTCAGGCGTGCCACGTCTTCGTAGATTTCACCGATGATGCGCCGCACGTTCGGATCGAATGGCGACAAGCGCTTGTACTGGCCCGGATCGATCGAGGTGGTAGCGGTTTTCGGGTCCCAGCGAGTGACGCGTGGCAACTTCGAATCCAGGGCAAAACTCAGCACCGGCATCCAGGCATAGACTTTGACCTGAGCCCGGGTGCGCAACTGCCAGGCTACGCGGTCGAAGATATCGGCGCGCATCGGCAGGTGCCGGTTAGGGAAGTACAGCGAGTGGACCAGGCCATCGCCCGCGGGGTCGGCGAAAGCTTGCAGGAACACCGTATTGGCGCCCATGTCGGCCATGCGCTGAATCAGTTTGCCAAGGTTGATTTCCTGTTGGGCCGGGTCCGGGTCGTAGACGTTGTCCAGGTCCACATGCACCACACGCATCAGCGATTCGGTCTGCACCGAGACGATGCTGTTGGCAAAGCGTTCGCCATTCGGATCCGAAGCCACCAAAAAGCGCGGGCTGCTCATCAGGTTGTCGAGGGCATCAAGGCCGTCGTCCAGGGTCAGGGCCATCTGATAACCCTGATCGTTGATCACTTGCAGCGAGGTGCCATCCGCCGTGCCATACGGCCAGACCCACACACGCGGTTTGTAACCGGTGACCTTGCGGATCTTCTCCGAGATGGCCGCCACGTCGGCGCGCATCCTGGCCTGGAATTGGGCTTCGGTTTCATAGCGCCCGGTAGCGGCGTCATAGCGCCGGGTCGCTGCCGCCGGTTGCAGGTTGCCTTGCGGGTTGGCCAACACGCCTTTGTGGCTGGCGTCGGTGTGGGCGGCGATTTCCACCAGGCCGGATCGGGAAATCTCGCGGATCTGCTCCCAGGTCAGGAAGTCCGAACGCTTGCGCGGGGTACCGGCGAAATCCACTGGCTGGTTCAGCGGCGTATCGATCCATACCCCGACCGGCGCCAGCAAGGCATGCCAATTATAGGCGCGCAGCACTGGCAACACGCGGGTGTAGAAGCTCGAATAGCCATCGTCGAAACTCAGCAGAATCGCCCGGGGCGGCAGCTCCGGGCCACCCTTGCGAGCCGCCATGATCTGGTCGACCGTGACCGGTTTGTAGTTGTTCTCCCGTAGCCACGCCAGTTGCTCGATCATGCGCTCGGTGCGCACAGCCACCACCGCCTGATCGGGGTCGCGGTCTTCGATGTCATGGTAAGCAATCCCCAGCACATGGTTTTTCGGCCAAGGCTTTTCATTGGCCGACACCGGGCGTTCGGACGGCGGCGCGAAGGCTGGGGCTTGCTGGGCGCAGGCGCTGATCAGCAGCACTCCGAGCAGAAGGATGAATCGCGAAATAAAAGGCATCTTCAAACTCTTCTAGAAGCGGTAAGTGAGGTCGACGAGCAGGCGCAGATCGGTTTCGCGGTCGCCGTCATAAGGCCGGTTGATCACGCTCAGCAAGCCGCCCACCTCGAATACGTCGTTCCAGCTGTAGCGCTGGCCGTAACCCAGCAGGCCGACGCCGCCGGTGCCGTGATCGCGCTGGCTATAGGTGCCCGCACCGGCCAGGAATTGCTGGCTCCAGGAAGTTTCGTAGCGGTGGTAGAGCACGTGGTTGACGTTCACCGTTGGCAGCACGCTGAAGTCGGATTTGGGGTTGAAGTACGGCACGTCGCTGGAGTTGGAGTTATGGCTGGTGCCGACCTCCAGGCCGAGGTCGACATGCAGCCCCGGCGCGCGATAAACACCCTCGCGACCGGTGAGCAAGGCTTCGACACGGTTGTTGCCGTCACTGAAGTGCGAGGGGCTGACCGCCAGTTTCCACTCACGGCTCTCATTGGCGCGCCAACGGATGAAACCACTGCCGCCGTTGGCGGTGATGTCACTGTTCAAGGCCCGCAACGGCGTTTGCGCCGACAGGTATTCGAGGCTGCCGCCGTACTGCCAGTGATCGTCGATGTCTCGGGCAATCGCCAGACGCGCGCCCTGTTTGTCACCGAAACCGTAGGAATGGTTGGAGACTTCCGCTTCCAGGGTCATGTCGCGGGTCCGACGTTCGAGGCCGACGCGCTGGAAGCGATGGTGGCTAGTGCCTTCCTGGAAGTCGCCGGTGGCGTAACCGGCGCCGGCGAACACGCGCCAGTCTTCATCAATGGGCGGACTGTACAGCGTGGTTTCGATGCCGAAATCGCGACTGCCGTTGACCGCCCCGACGTCGCCGTTGCCACCGCCATAACTCTTGCCGCCATAGGCCTCCACCCGCAGCTCGGCCATGTCATGAACCGCGCGCTGACGTTGCAAACGCTGGACCTGACGGTTGTTCGGATAGCGCGCGACCACATCGTCGGTCAGCGCATCCAGCTGCCGCCATTCCTGCAGATCCATGGCGGTGTGACCCTGAGCAATTTCCAGCCCGATGTCCCGTGGCGCCATGCTCTCGGTTTCCTTGAGCTGATTCTCGGCACGCCGTGGCCAGTCCCGGGCCAGGTACAGATCGGCCTGGGCCAGACGCAGGCCGAGGTTGCCCGGGGCCTGATCCACCAGCACCTGCAAACGCTGCTCGCCCGAGGGCAGATCAGCGCCGTAGGTGCCGGCCTGGGCGGCGAGTTGCTGCGCGTCCATCCATTCATCGTTGGGATTGCCCACCGGCAAGCCCTTGAGCTCGACGCGCGGCTTCTGAGTCTTGGCCAGGTCTTCAGCGACCTGACGCGCTTCATCGGCCTTATCGCTTTCGAGCAAGGCGTAATAGAGCGCGGTGCTGTCTTCCAGGCGGTCGCCGACATCAGCATCCGGCGCCACCAGCACCTGACGATACAAATCGGTGGCGATTTCTGGCTGACGCTGGTCCAGATAGGACGACGCCACCCAACGCAGGGCGTAGGTCGGAATCTTCACGCCTTCGGCGAGCAGCTTCTGGTATTCGGCGATCACATCAGCGGTGCGCGCACGGGCCTTGAGGGCGCCCATGCGATCGATTCGCCAGCGGATGACGTCATCGTGGGCCTGAGGATCCGGCGTCCAGGTCGCCAGTAACTGGTCGTAATCGGCCAGAGCCCGATCGGCGATCACATACCGTTCTTTTTCGCTGCGAGTGGCCAGCTCGGCCAGCCGCACTCGTTCTGCGGCCAGATCACCTTCAAGACGTCGCAGCGTGACCGGATCCAGCAACCCCGGCCGCTGACGCGCCAGGCGCAAGGCCGGTTCCGGCAGGCGGGCACGTTGCAGGGCAATCACGTATTCCCGAGCGACGTCGGGTTTGCTGCCAGCGCGGATGAAGGCCTGGTCGTATTCAAACAATGCGTCGTAGGTCGCACCGGCGCGGGTCAAGGCGTAAGCCAGGGCCAGGCGGCGGGAAGGATCATCCGGTTTCGCCGCCACCAGCGCCCTGGCGCGGGCAACGGCCTCGTCAGGTTTACCGGCATCGGCCTGGGTCATCGCCAGCCCCAGCTGCAGGTCGGCATTTTGCGGTTCAAGGGCCAAAGCCTTGTTGTATACCTGGGTCGCCGAGTCCCAGCGCTTGAGGTTGCGATAGGCACGCGCGGTGGCAGTCAGGGCCTGAACCGGCAGCGCCCGATTGTGCCCTTGGGTTTCATAGACCTGGACCACTTCGGCGTCCAGCCCAGCCCAGCTGGCGATCTGCAAGTGATCGCTGATCTGGCCGGTGGTGGCCTGGTTGACCGGCACCTGGCGCAATACGGTCAGCGCAGGCGTGTAGTTGCCGGCCCGTGCATCGCGAACCATTTGGTCGTAGGGAGTGTCAGCGAGCGCCAGCATCGGCCACAGCAACTGGCCGCACAGCGCCATGCGAAACAAGGGGCGCAAACCACGATGAATAAAGGGACCAGCAATACACGGCATTCGTCAGCATCCTTACATGGCCAGCCGGGTCGCAATGTCCCTTGCCCATTCGTAGCGGAAAGCCGGGTCGAAAGACCCAGCCAAGCTTTATCGACGTAGTCTTGCATGCAAGCGTAGTCGACTATTCAGAACACAATAATTATTCAGATTCGTGACGCTCGGGTCTTCTCTGGTGCCAGTCAGCCCATCGCAACCCCTGTGGGAGCGAGCCTGCTCGCGATGACGGCGGTACATTCAGCATCAATGTTGGCTGACCCACCGCTATCGCGAGCAGGCTCGCTCCCACAGAGGTTGCAGTGTTCATGTCCTTGACTGACAGGCATCAGGGCCTCCTTCCCCCTCACCTCCTTTCAAAACCCCAGACAGCAAAACGCCCGGCGTCTGCGTGGTGCAGAGGCCGGGCGTTGCGCTGAAGCCTGCGGTTTTACTGGATGGTGACGTTGCCAGTGCCGCCGAGTTTGCTCATCACGAAGCCAACAAATTCTTCGAGGGTCATTTTCTGGCCGTTGAAGTCCACCTGATTATTGGCGTAGTGCAGCTTGGTGACGACGTTGTTGCCGTCCAGTTTCGCCAGTTGCGTGCCGACCGCCATGCTGCCGAACATGTCGGCGGTTGCACTCGCCTGATCGGCAATGAGCTTGGCGTCGGTCTGGCCGTCGATTTGCGACTGCACGGTGAGCACGTCAACCAGCATTGGCTTGGATACCAGTACGTTGAAGTCCAGCAGCGCGATCAATTGCTTGACCAACTGGTCTGGCGGCAGGTCCATGGACTGCGGTTTGGTCAGGTCCAGCACCAGGTTGGCGCGGCTTTCGCCGTTGCTGGTATTGAACGACAGGTTTTCCAGAGCCACCTGCGGGCCGGCGGCCAGCAGTTTCTCCAGGCCGGTCTTGACCTGTGCCTCTTCGGCCGGGGTCAGGTTCAGCTCCGGCGCCGGTAGACCGGCGGCAGCAGCTTCAGCGGCGGCCTTCTCGTACGGTTGCAGTTTGGTCTGGTAGATCTGCATCAGCGACATCGTTGACGGGATGTCGAGGTTTTTCAGGCTCATGGCCATCTGCGCAGAGCCGACAACCTTGCCGTTCAAGGACACTTCACCAACCTTGTAATCGGCACGCCCCGAAGCGTTGGTGCCCGATTCCTCGGTCTTGTTCTTCATTTCAAAGTTCTTGAAGCCGAGTACCGACTGTTTGGCGCCGAAGGTGGTCTTGCTGCTGGTCAGCTCGACGGTGTTTTCACCGACGTAATAGCCGTAGGTGCTTTTGTTCAGGTTACTGGCCACGGTCAAGCCATTGAGCTCGACCTGTACCGGGGTCTGATCTTCGGCCACGGTGGTCAGCTTCAGGCTGTCCATGTAACCGTCAGCCTTGACCTTTTGCGCCTGGGCGCTGGCGGCTACGTCCAGTTTCAATCCGGAGAACGTCAGATTGGACTTGTCATCCAGTGCTGTTTCCAGCGGCAGAAATTCGAGGGTGCCCTTGGTGGAGTTGTCGTAGCCGATGTTGACCACGCCTTTGACCGGGGAATTGTCCTTGGCGGCCGCGAACCACTTCTCGGTCAGCGGAGTCTTTTCCAGCTCGTAGTGACTGGTGGCCAGGACCGGCAACCACTTCAGCGACACCAGACGCGAGAACGGCAGCGGGCCATGTTCGATGCGGTCGACGAACAGCAACTCGACCGGTGCTTCACCAAACATCTCACCCTCGCCCTTGAGGCGGTAGTGCGCGGTGCTGCTGAACACATGGCGGTCCAGCGACACCAGCTCCAGAGACGCCGTACCATTGGAACCTGCCAGCGCGGCTTGCAGCTCTTTGTTGGCATCGGCGATCGAGGTGTTCAGCACCCCATCGAGCTTGCTGCCGGTGTACCACGCACCGCCGGCACTGATTGCACCGATGGCCACGACAATTCCTAGAAGCACGCCTGCTGATTTATTCATGAAGTACCCGTCAATGTCCGTTGCTGAAAGTGTGGTCGTCTTCCCTGTACCCATGACGGGTTGCGGTCACGACTGTGCTAAAAGTGGGATGGAGATTAGCATTTGCGCCGCAAAGCGGCCCAATGATTAAAGGTGAAAGAGTGTCTATGGGATGCGGCAGCCTGTGGACAACTGGCAAGGGTCGAGAGTTTCGGCGGTCATTCGATCGCCTTCGCGAGCAAGCCCGCTCCCACATTATTGGAATGCGTTCCCCCTGTAGGAGTGGGCTTGCTCGCGAAGGCGTCAGTCCCGCCAACACCGGATCAGGAATACTGGACCTCGATCTCATCAAGCTGATGATCGAAGCTTTTGAGCCGCGCAGTCCACGTATACACCAGCACTTCAAAATCCCGATTGATCACCGCCCCGCCGGTCACTTCCGCGCGCGGGTCGCAGAAATCCAGCTGATAGCGTTCACGGGCCATGGCGTTGGCGACATCGGACAGCTCTCGCGCATTGTTGAGCCAGTGCCACCCCTCGTCGGCCACTTGCTTGTCCAGCGCCAGGCATTGTTTCTTCAAGGTTTCGAGGCTTTTTTCCAGCGGCGTGCCGGTGAGTTCGCCCATGACTTCCTGGAAGGTGCGCCCCGGTTGCCAGTAACTGCCCCAGAAATACCGGTCGAACACCGTTTCGACGCGACGCAAAGCCACCTTGGTGTCCCAGATCAGCACCAGGGTCTTGCCTTGTTCGAGTTGTCGTTTCTTGATGCGCTGGCCCTGTAATGACGCCCAGGCGACCACCACGATAGCCATCACGGCGATCAACGCCACCGCGCTGTCGAGGAATATCAGCGCCGTGTCGAGCTGGTGGGCCAGCATGACGCCGTAGAAATAGGTGGCCGACAGCAAAACCAATGCCGCAATGGCGCACCAGAAGCCAGGAGCATAAGGGTTTTTCATTATTAGATCCCCATGACCAACGCAAGCCTGATCGACGGGTTCGCCGCGCGCCCCCATCAAATCAAAGCATAGCAACGGCCTCAGGGTTTGCCGGGTTGTGACCCTTGCGTTCGTCCGCTTTCCCAGCCGCCGCCCAAAGCAAGGAACAAATCGATCTGGCTCATGGCGACTTGGGTGTTGGCCGAAGCCAGTTGCGCCCGTACGTCGGTGTAGGTGCGGGTGGCTTGCAGGTCAGCCAAAAACGACGCGCGGCCGGCCTGAAAGAAGCGGTGGGTCTGGTCTGCCGCCAGTTGTGCCGATTGTTCGGCATCTGCCAACGCATCGCGGCGCTGAAGCTGCGCGGAATATTGCGCCAAGCCAGTCTGAGTCTCGCGGATGGCGTTAAGCACCACGCCATCAAAATGCGCCAGCGCGCCTTGGGTCGCGGCTTCGGCCTCACGGATTCGCGCGCGAGAGCCGTTGGACGGCACGGTCCAGCTCAGCAACGGGCCGAAGCCCCAGCGATTGGTCGCCGGTTTGCCGAGGTTTTCCAGAATCCCGACCGTACCAACGGTCGCGCCGATGCTGATGTCCGGGTACAACTCGCCGGTTGCAATGCCGATACCGGCGGTTGCGGCCGCCAATCTGCGCTCGGCTTGCCGCACGTCGGGTCGACGCTTGAGCAGCGTGGCGCCGTCACCCACCGGCAACAATTGCGCAATTTTCGGCAGCTCGGCGCAGTCGCTGGTGCCCGCAGGCAATTGCTCGACCGGTTTGGCCAGCAGCATCGACAAGCGGAACAGTCCGGCCTGACGTGCGGCTTCATAACGCGGCAATTCGGCGCGCAAGGATTTGAATTGGGTTTGCGAACGGGTGACCTGGGTTTCATCACCGCGCCCGGCATCGCGCAAACGCTGGGTCAGCGTGGTGCTCTGGGCTTGCAGGTCGAGAGAATGCTGAGCGATCTCCCGCTCTTCGTTGGCCGCGCAGACTTGGGTGTAAGCCCGCACCACATCGGCCACCAGCGTGATGCGCGCAGTGTCCGCTGCCGCCTGAGTCGCATCGGCATTGGCTTTGGCCGCTTCGATGCCGCGCTGCAACGTGCCAAACAGGTCGAACTGATAGGACGTGGTGATGCCGATGTCACCGACGTTGGCCACCGGTACTTTATCCGCCAGCAAGAACGCCTCGCCGGACTCCTGCAAACGCTGGGCGCCGACTTTCACGCCGCCGCTCCAACCGCCCGCCGCCTGCGCTTCGTCGACCTGAGCGCGAGCCCGCGAAAGATTCGCCGCCGCCACCCGTAAATCGGTGTTGGAGGCCATGGCCTGCTGCACCAATTGGTCCAGACGCGGATCCTGATACAACCGCCACCAATCGCTGGGCACTGGTGCCGAAACGACATTTTTGCCGTTCACCGTCAGATCGCCCTGAAAGTCGTCACGGTGCACGGCGGCCTCGTCCGGCAAGTGATAATCCGGCCCGACCACCTGACAGGCCGACAGCAGCAGCCCTAACCCGGCCACCGCCAATCCAGAGGCCCTGCTCATTGCGCCGGCTCCCCGGCTTGATCGTCGATGATCGACACCGTGGCCGTGCGGCCGGCAATCATGCGGAAGTCCGCTGGCACCTCGTCGAAAGCGATTCGTACCGGAATCCGCTGCGCCAGCCGCACCCAGCTGAACGCCGGATTGACGTTGGGCAACAGGTTGCTGCCGCTGCTGCGATCGCGGTCTTCGATGCCGGCGACAATGCTTTCCACGTGCCCACGCAGCCGAGCGCGGTCGCCGACGACCCGAATATCGACGCCTTGGCCGACATGAATGCCATCCAGCTTGGTTTCTTCGAAATAACCGTCGATGTGGAAGGAGTTGCTGTCCACCACCGACAACACCGGCCGCCCGGCGGTGACGAACTCCTGGGAACGCGGCGCACGGTCGTTGACGTAGCCATCCACCGGGCTGCGGATCAGCGAGCGGTCGAGGTTGAGCTGGGCGCTGTCCACCGTCACCTGCGCTTCCATTAACGCCACTTCGGCACGGGCGACACGGGATTGGCTTTCCTCCAGTTGTTCGGCCGGGACCAGATTGCCGAGGCCACGGTTACGCTTGGCCTCGCGTTGAGCCTGGGCCAGGGTTTCCTGGCGGTCGGCGACGGCAGCTTTTGCTTGGCGCAACGCCAGTTTGAAACGGTCCTGATCGATGCTGAACAGCACCTGGCCGCGTTTCACCCATTGGTTGTCGCGCACCTCCACTTGCTGGATCAGCCCCGACACGTCCGGGGCGATTTGCACGATGTCGGCGCGGATGTGCCCGTCCCGGGTCCAGGGCGCGAACATGTAATACATGACCATGCGCCAGACCACGACAACGGCGAAGGTCACGATCAACAGCGTCAGGACCACGCGGCCGAGGGTCAAAAAAGGTTTTTTCATGTCATCAGGTATCGACTGAGTGAGTCCACGGCGCCGAGGAGCAAGGCGTAGAGACCCACGTTGAACAATGCCCGGTGCCAGACCAGACGGTAAAAGTGCAGGCGCGTCAGCAACCCGTGAACCAACAGGTACAACACGTAGGTAATGCCCATCAGCACCAGCAGCGTGGGCAGGAACACCCCGCTGATATCCAGATCACCGATCATAAAGGCGCTCCATCGATGCCATGGGGAAGCGGTTCTTCAAGCTCGCCTGTGCCGACGAACTCCACACCCGGCAGTAAGGCCAGGCGCAAGCCGCTCAGGGCGTGCAGCAAATGCAGACGGGCGCCGTCGTCGCACTCGGTATCGAGGGCGCGACGGGTGCGATCGAGGGTCATCAGCAACGGGCTCGGCGCTGGCAGACGTTCGTCGGCCTTGAGACAGGCCTTGAAGTACTCACCGACTTCGGCCACCACTTGCTGCAGCAGCACCTGCGGCACGCCCACCACACGCGGCGTATAAGCCAGCAGGTCGAGCAGATTCAACGCCACGCGCACTTCCCGCAGTGCGATCCCGGTGTCCTGGCCGGTCATGGCCAGCCGCGGCAAGTGCTGCATCAGACGATCGAGGATCTGCACGCCCAATTGCCGGTGTTCGGCCAACGAAGCCGGCTCGGTGAGGCTGACGATGTCGCGCCAGCTGAAACGGGTCAGGCGCTTGGCCGCCAGTTCCGCGCCGAATGGCCGGGCGATCAGGGTCCAGATGAACGCGAACAGCAAGCCCATGGGACCAGCCAGGTTGGAGTTGGCGAAGCTGAGGAAATCCGCGTCGTAGGCGCCCTGAATGCTGATGAAGGACGACGTGTTGACGATGGTCAGCAGCATGCCCAGGTAGAAACGCGGCTGCACCGTCAGGGTGCCGACGCAAATGAACGGGATGGCAAACGCCAACACCAGCATCGGGAAGTCATGCAAGTTCGGCAGGATCAGAAACAGATAAAGGCTGGCGAACAGCACCGACATCGCGGTCCAGAAAAAGAACCGGTAGATCTGCGGCGCCGGGTCGTCCATCGAAGCGAAAAAACTGCACGCCACCGCCGCCAGGATCACCGCGCTACCGCCGTCGGTCCAACCGAGCAGAATCCACAGCACCGAGGCGACGATGATGGCGGTGACCGTGGACGCGGCCGAATAGAGCATCAACCCACGGTCGAGAAACGGCGACAGCCGACCGAGGCGCCAGTGCCGATACACCGCACGCCAACTGTCCTGGCTCTCGCACTGAATGGCGTATTGCAGGCTGCGGCAGTCTTGCCACACATCGATCCATTCGCCGAGGCGATACAGGGCGTTGGAGAACAACAACTGCTTGCGATCGTCCAGCGCCTCGGCGTTCGGTTGCAGCGCTTGGAGCTGGCTTTTCAGGGCCTGCCAGCGGTCGAGGTCCGCGTCTTTGTGGTCAAGCCATTCGGCGGTCGCGGTCAGCAGTGGCGCGAACTTATCCACAAGCTCCGGCGTGCGCCGCTCGAGGGCATAGAGCGCGTCGTCGAGGGCATCGATCACCGGCAGCAGATGGATCATTCGCCCGCGCGGTTCCTTGGTATTACGCACTGTCTGCGGCCGCGCGCCCTCGTGGGGCAACTGACCGATCATCAATTCCAGGCTGTTGAAGTTCGCCACCATCGATGAACGCAGGGCACTGACTTCGTCCGGCTGCACGTTGCGACTGAGGAAGCGCAGGCTGTAGGTCGAGGCATCGGCGAACCATTTATTCACCGAATCGTTGAACACCGGCGCCAGCCGCCGCGGCCAGAACATGGCGCCGACCACTGCCGCGCAGGCGATGCCGAGAAAGATCTCTTCGGTGCGCGCCTCGGCCACGTCCCATACCGCCAGCGGGTTATCCACCACCGGCAGGGCGATCAGCGGCAAGGTGTAACCGGCGAGCATCAAGGCGTAGCTGTTGGCAGTGCGCAGGTGCAAGGACAGAAATAGCAAAATCCCGGTCCACAGGGCGATGACCACCACCAGCACATAAGGGCTCTGCACAAACATCGGCACGAAAAAAACCGTCGCCGCCGCACCGAGCAAAGTGCCAACGGCGCGGTACAACGCCTTGGAACTGGTAGGACCGACGAACGGGCTGGAAACGATGTACACCGTAGCCATCGCCCAATACGGACGGGGCATTTGCATAAGCATGGCGATGTACAGCGCGATCATCGATGCCGCGAACGTGCGCACACCGTAGAACCAGTCCCGCGCCGGAGGCACACCGGTGAAAAAACCGTTCAAGGATGGGCCACCGCTGAATGATCGGCCGCTTCGAAAGCTTTCAGTACCCGCAGCGCCGCTTCCAGATCACTCGGGGCAATCCCTTCGAGCACTTCATGGCGCAAACGCACCAACTCGATTTCAACTGCCTGCACCAGCTCGCGACCGGTCGCGGTCAGGCTCAGGCATTTGGCGCGCCGGTCATGAACGTCTTCGGTACGGCAGACGTAACCGGCATGGCACAGCTGATCCAGCAAACGCACCAGAGAAGGACTCTCCATCCCCGCCGCCTGCGCGACCGTCACCTGCCGTACACCCTCGCCCAAACGCCCGATCATCAACAACGGCACAGCGCAGGCTTCGGAGATTCCATAGTTGACCAGCGTGGTCTGACAGATCTTCCGCCAATGCCTGGCGGCCACCACCATGGAGCTGCTGATGTTCATCTGGAGAGCGTCGAGGTTCTTTGGCACGAGGGGATGCACACACAGTTAGTTTGCTAACTATCAATATGGCATTGGAGGGGAAAGTTGGTCAAGTTTTGAAACAATTTGCCGCCGTCTGTCGTGACAAGCGACTGCTTGACCAAAGAAAGTAGTGAAGGTGTATATACTTCGTCAGTACATATTCCGAGGACTTGGACATGTCAAAACAAGCCGTTTTTACGATGAAACTCGAACCCGAATTGCGTGAACAGTTCATGGCCGAAGCAGAAGCTTCTCATCGTCCTGCCTCTCAAATCGTCAGGGAAATGATGCGTCAATTCGTTCAAACCCAACGAGAATCGCGCGAGTACGAAGCATTCCTGCAACGTAAGGTCGACAAGGCCCGAGTGTCCATGCGCGCTGGGGATGGTCTGACAAATGAAGAAGTTGAAGCAGAATTCACTGCCAGGCGAGTGCGAGCAGCTATACAAGAATGAAGATAATCTGGACGCCAACAGCAGCACAGGATCGTGCAGACATTTGGGATTACCTGCATGCCGTCAACCCGCAAGCCGCCATCGACATGGACAACCGCTTCAAAAACGCGATATCCCGCATTGCCCAATACCCTGAAAGCGGCCCTGTCGGAATCATTGCAGGTACTCGCGAGTTAATTCCACATCAGAGCTATCGCGTCGTTTATGAATTGGGGCCAGATGCGATCTGGATACTCGCTCTAGCGCATACGTCCCGACAGTGGCCACCAGAAAGATGACTGTTACACCCCCCGCCCCTTCCTCAGCATTACATCCAGCTGATCCACCACCTCCGCCCAATCCGCATCATCCAGAATCTCCTCACGCAGCAACTCTGCCTGGCTCTCGTTCCAGAAGAACGCGTCCGCCAGGTGCAGTTCGGGTTTGAGCGGTGAATGGGTAGCGATGAATTTATCGATGCTTTCAGCGTCATCGGGCAGGCCGAGTTGTTTGAACAGGTTGGGGAGGCTGTGGGTAGGGGATTCCATGTTTGGCTCCTTCGTGATTGCGTATTGGATGGGTGACCGTGGCGCGGCTATTCGCGGGCAAGCCTCGCTCCCACAGGGTTTTCGCAATTCCTGTAGGAGCGAGGCTTGCCCGCGATGACGGCAGTTATGTCGACGCTACGCCGACTGACTCAACTCGCACACCTCGGCATGCGGCACCATTTTCAAAAATTCCGGCACGCTCATGTGTACCAGATTGTTGTGGTTGCCGGCTTCGAGGTAGATGTCTTTCTGCCGGGTCAGCAGAGGGTCGATGACCATGTCCATCCCGTAGGATTCGCCCAGTGCAGGCACGGCGCCGCGTTCGCAATCGTCGAACAGGTGCGGCAGGTTGCTTTCACGGGTGACTTGCCATTCGCTGCTGCCACGTACTTTGCTCAGGTCCAGGTGACGGCTGGCGGGTAGCACGGCCATCAAGTAATGCCCGTGGTGATCGTCGAGAATCACCGATTTGGCGACCCGTTCGGCAGGAATTCCCGCGAGCCGAGCCGTTTCAAGGCTGCTGGCCGAGTGCGGGTGGGAAACGATGTCATATTCGCAGTGAGCCTTTTCCAGGCTGTTCTGCACGGTTTTTGCCATACGCATGATGCACCTCGGTGTCCGCAGCAACGAATCGCGGACGGTGGTTAGCTTTTTTGTCTCCTTTAAAAGTCTAGGCCCACTGGTGGGATCCGGCGGGAAATCCGCCCGTCGGATGCTGTCGACAACTGGTCAAAATTCATACAAGTGCAGGCTCAACTAGACTTGTATACAGAGTCATGAACGGCTCGCGGACGGATGACTCTCCCGGAGGGTCAAGTGAACACTCGTTGCTGTGCAATTGCGCTGCTGTTGGCCTTGAGCGGATCGGTCTTCGCAGCGGACACCGTCGTCCTGCTGGTTCCCAACCCTATCGGGATCTGGCTGATCACGTTCGGCATAGCGTTTCTGATTGCCGAGGCGGCCTTGCCCAATTACGGCGTGGTCGGCCTGGGCGGCATTGTGATGTTCGTGATCGGGGCGGTGATTCTGACCAATACCGAGGTCCCTGTTCCGTTGATGATCGGCTTGGGGTTGATCAGTGCCTTGCTGCTGATTTTCCTGCTGATCCACGCCTTGAAAACCCGACCGCGCCACAACGTCAGCGGCGATGACGCATTACTCGGCAGCGTGACGCCGGTAACGTCGTTGCAGGCTGGCGATGCGTATATCGGCTGGGTCCATCTGCAAGGCGAACAATGGCAGGTATTGAGCGAAACACCGCTTCAACCGGGTCAACAGGTCCGGGTGGTGGCACGCAAGGGTCTACTGCTGGAAGTGGCCGCGGCTGACGCGGCGCCCGCAATGAACAATGATGGCGGAGAATAGTTATGGGCCTGCAACTGGGTTTTGCCGCGCTGCTTTTATTGCTGATTGCACTGGCGGGGTCGACCTTCCGCATCCTGCGCGAATATGAGCGTGGCGTGGTGTTCCAGCTCGGACGCTTCTGGCAGGTCAAAGGCCCCGGCCTGATCCTGCTGATTCCGGTGGTTCAGCAAATGGTTCGCGTCGACCTGCGTACCGTGGTGCTCGACGTGCCGCCGCAAGACGTGATCACCCGCGATAACGTCTCGGTCAAGGTCAATGCGGTGCTGTATTTCCGCGTGCTCGATCCGCAAAGGGCGATCATTCAGGTCGAAGACTTTCTCATGGCCACCAGCCAACTGGCGCAGACCACATTGCGGGCAGTACTCGGTAAACATGAACTCGATGAATTGCTGGCCGAACGGGAACGCCTGAACGTCGATATCCAGCAAGTGCTCGATGCGCAGACCGATACCTGGGGCATCAAGGTGGCCAATGTCGAGATCAAGCACGTGGACCTCAACGAATCGATGATTCGTGCCATCGCCAAACAGGCCGAGGCTGAACGGGAACGTCGGGCCAAGGTGATCCACGCCGAAGGCGAATTGCAGGCTTCGGAAAAACTCATGCAGGCTGCTGAAATGCTCGGGCGTCAGCCGGGGGCCATGCAGTTGCGTTACATGCAGACGCTGAGTTCGATTGCCGGGGACAAGAGTTCAACCATCGTCTTCCCGCTGCCGATCGAGTTGCTCAAGGGGATGGCGGATTTGTCGTCGAAACCTTGAGGAATAATCTCTAGCCTCCAAAAGATCGCAGCCTTCGGCAGCTCCTACAGGTGTACGCCGGGCCATTGTAGGAGCTGCCGAAGGCTGCGATCTTTTTCCAATGCCTCATAAGGCTCCCACGCCCAGTGGTCCACCCGCTCACGAAGCAACACCGAGGCTTCACGACGCTTGTCATCGCTGTCTCCAACAAACACCTGTGACGGCTGCTTGGCATGTTGCCCCACCGCCGCAAACACTTGCCTGCGCTGCTCGAGATCCAACGCAAAAAACGCTGCCAACCGCCCCGCCATGGCCTGCGGCAGTTCGCTGTAATTCACCGCCCATCCGCCAAACGCCCGGCATTGCGCCAATCCCGATACCAGCAACCGCCCCAATCGTCGGGCGATGTAATCCTCACGGCTGCTGAACGGAAATTCGTCCACCCCGATCATCCCCGGCACCATGTGCATGCCCGGGCGACGCAGATGCGAGACAGCAATTTCCAGTGGATCGCGATAAAGAAACAGCCACGGCGTTTCGGGGAAGCACTCGCGCAGCAACGGCAATTCACCGATGTTCCAGGCGTCGAGTTTGATCACCAGTCGTTGTTCCCTGGCGAGCCGACGTTGCCCATAGGCAGATAGCAACCCTTTGATGGCGGCACGGCGCTCGACGGCGGGCAAATCACTGCGCAGCAACGCATCCAGCGGCGGTGGTTCGCTGATGACGATGTGATTGTCGAGTTGCGCGAGCATCTGGCTGATCAGGGTCGAGCCGCAGCGAGAGGCGTGAAAGATAAAAGCGCTCGGCGTCAGACCGGGGCTGCAAACCTGCCAGTCCGCGAGGGTCGACAATGCAGTTTTTCGGCGAAACGCCTGATTGAACGGCAGCCGCAGCGCATCCTCCACCGCATCACGAAAAAACGGCTGATGCAGGCGCGCGTCACCAAACCAGCACCAGTCGACTTGCCATTGCCCGGCCTCTTGCCAGACGCGGATCGGCAACCAGCCTTCGAGGTTCAGGCACTCCATTGTTCATTCCATTGACGGCGACCGTCGCGCATCGCCGCGCACAGTTCTTCACGGGTGAACGCAAGTCCACGCTCGGCGGCCAGTTCCAGGGTGCGGGCGATAAAGGCTTGGTTGTCCTGCAAGCCCTGCAAGGACTTGCACAGCTGCGGATCACTGGCCACCAACGCCTGGAACTGCGTAAAAGCGTCATGACCGATTTCCGGCGACGGCGTGGTTGCCAGCCCGTCGATAATCGCCTGCTCCAGCCAGGCACCGGGCCGGCAATCGAGCACCAGATGAATCCGTGCCTGAGTGTCGCGATTGTCCACACGATGAGGCCGCGACAGATCGAGAAACCAGCATTCGCCAGCGGCCATCGGCATGCGTTGGCCGTCCAGCAGAAAGTCCACTTGGGGTGGGCTGAGCAGCGGAATGTGCAGACGCAAATCAGCGTCCGGCTCGCCCAGGTCATAGTCGCGATGCTCGTGAATGCGCCCGCCCGGGCCGAGCCGCAACAGGCGCGCGCAGACGACCTGCAGCGGCAGATCCCGCAGCCCTTGCTGCCATCGAACATCTTGCAGCCAGGGCGCCCGCAAAAGAGTTTCGCCGCGACCGGGCGACAGTTCAGTCAAGGCATCGGCCGCGGAAATCAGCGCCACACCGCTCCAGTCGCCAGCGTAATAATCACTATTGAAGTGGCTGTGCCAGTCGTCCTCGCCTATTGCCGCCAGCGCCTGCAACAGCATCGGCAAATCCACCGTTACCGGCAAGCGGGAGAAGGCTGGCCGGCTCATCGTTTCGGCAGCACCGCGCACTCGCCGAGCCAGGTCAGCAAACGGTCGAGACAGGCCACGACCGACTGCGCGCCCGTGTCGAGCACCAGCGACGCACACGGTGGTGGTTCGTAAGGCGCGGAGACACCGGTAAACCCCGCCAACTCACCCCGTCGAGCCCGGGCGTAATGACCTTTGGGATCACGCTGTTCACACACGGCCAAAGAGGCGCTGCACCAGACTTCGCGGTAATCCTCACCCAGCCGTCGGGCGAACACTTCACGCAACTCCACCAAGGGCGCGATCATCGCCAGGATGACGATCTGCCCGTTCTCGACCAACAGCACCGCCAGTTCGCTGGCGCGGCGGATGTTTTCCAGGCGATCGCTGTCGGTAAACCCCAGATCGCGATTGAGCCCGACCCGCAGTCCGTCGCCATCGAGCACCACACTCTGTACGCCGTGCTCGAACAACTCGGTGTGCAGTGCCTGGGCCAATGTCGACTTGCCCGCGGCCGGTAAACCGGTCAGCAGAATCGCCGCACCACGATGGCCGTTGCGGGTCTCCCTTTGGGCGCGGCTGATGCTCGCCGTCGGCGCCAGCAGGTTATTGGACCGGGGCATGGGCCACCGGCACTAAGATGTTGCCCGCCGCCCACGCCTCTTCGCGATTGGCCAGGGCGGTGGCGATGGACTGGACTTCGGTCGATTGCACTTCGTCCGGCAGCGGATCGAGACCGGCGCTGGCGAAGATTTGCCCGTAAGCGTTGCGCAGGTCGGCGTAAGACAAGTCGCGACGCAGATCGGCCTGCAAGGTGTTGAGCTCGCCCTGGATCAGATCCAGTTCGCCCAGCCCGGCCGCCTGATAGCGGTTGCGCAGTTGGCCGACGATCTGTCCGTCAATGTTCGACAATTGCTGGTTGGTCTTGAACTGCCGCATCGCCTCGCGATAGTTGGCGTTGGCCACGTAAAGCTGCGCCAGTACGGCAATCGACATCGCCTGTCGACGCGCCGTGGCGACTTCTTCACCGGCCTTGGCAACGTCGATCGCGGCCGGTGCGGAAATCACATTGAACAGGTTCCAAGTGACTTTCACCCCGTAATCCGCCCAGCCCTGCTCCACCAAAAACGAGTTGCTGTCGTAATGCCCACCGGCGGAAAACTCCAGCCCCGGCAGCAGACGCAGCATGGCTTTGCGGGTTTCGGCGGCGCTGATGCGGGTCTGGTAGTCCTGCTCACGCAATTCTGGCCGGCTGGTCAGGGCTTCCTGTTCCAGGCTGGCGAGGTCGATTTTGAGCTCAGGGATGATGTAATCGTCCTGGGTCGCCAGCTTCAGGTCGGTGCCCAGCGGCAGATTGATCAGGGTGGCCAGTTCGGTTTTGGCCAGCGACAACGCCCGGCGCTGTTCTTCCAGTTGGCGGGTCGCTTCGATCAGTGAGCGCTGATAACCCAACGACTGAATCGGATCGCCGATGCGCTGCTCGCTCATGCTCTGGCTATTGTTGCGAGCGGTTTCGACCCGGGCCATCAGGTTGTCGATCTGCTTGAGCAAACGTTCGGCGGCCATGGCTCGCCAATAGGCCGAGCGCACGTCCTGAACGATGGTGTTGATCACCTTGCGCCGACGCTCCTGCACGATCAGCCGCTGATCGCCCTGCTGTTTAGCGCTGATATAGCTGACGCCGAAGTCGAGCACGTTCCAGACCATGGTCAGGTCCGCCACTTCACGGTCGCGGTCCTGGGAGGTTGACGGTTCCAGGGATTGGGCGCCGGTTTCCACGCTCCGACTGCTGGAAGCGCTGACGTTATTACGCCCCACGTACCCGGCGTCCAGTGCCATGCGTGGCAGCATGTCGAAACTGGCGAGGTCGAGTTGGCGCTTGGCCAAGGCCTCTTCCATGATCTTGAGCCGGCCTTCGAGGTTGTATTTCACCGCGCGGGCCATGGCCTGGTGCAGGGTCAGTGGGCCGCTTAGGGGCTCCTGCCCCTTGTACATGTTTTGCAGATCGCTTTTGGCGCGCTGTTGGCTGACGCTGCGTTCGATCGGTTCACTGGTGACTGCACACCCGCTGATCGCCAGCGCCAGCAGGCTGGCGCCGAATAACTTCTGACTTCTCTTCATCCTTGGAGCCCCCAGATGCCGCCCTGCTTTAATGGTTTTTTCAGGCCTGCATTTCACTGATGCCGACCTGTTGCAAAGCCGCGGCCAGGCTTTCGACCTGCCGCTGCTCGGTGTCTTTGAGTTGTTGCAACTGCTGACCCAGACTCGGTGCGCCAAACACGCCGCGCAGCCCTTGGGAAGCATCTCCCATCCTGATTGAGTTATTACCGAAGGTGCTCAGCGAATCCCCCTCGCTACCAATGTCCTGATTGAACAGATTCGACAGCGTGCTGCTGCCAAAGACCCCGCCGTCGCCCCCGCCGAAACCGAGGAAGCCGTGGCCTGAGCCGTCGCCACCGTTGTCACTGCTGCTGAATACCTGCGCGATAAAGCTAGGCGTCAGCGCCCCGTGGCTCATGAAAATATCGCCCAGAGGCCGAATGCCGTTGCCGATCACCCGTTGTTCAAACAGCGGGGTAAAGGTCAGCGGCGAACCGAGATCGCCAGTGGGTGGGGTGAAGATAATCGGTTGCAATGGCACGTTGGGCAGATCGGGCACGGTGACAGGATCCGTGATCCGGAATTCCGGATCCGGCGGTACCACCACAATCGGCGATGACGGTGCAACGACCGTATTGATCGCATAGCTGTTCGATAGGCTGACACCGCTGCCCGTGTTGCCTGCTGAATCGCTGACCCCCGCGACACTCAGGCTGATCGCATTGTTGCCACTGCTGACGTTGGCGTTCGGCGTCAGGGTCGCGGTCCAGGTTCTACCGCCATCGCTGCTGCTCAGACTGGATAGTGTGCCGTTCGCCACGCTGATGTCGGACAGGTCGAAGCCACTCACCGCTTCGTTGAAGATGAAGGTCACCAATGAGGTCTGACCCACGCCCAGGTTCGGGTTGGCAACCACCACCGTCGCCGTCGGCCGTTCGCCATCGATGGCGTAGTTGTTGGATACCGCAACGCTGGCGCCAATGTTGCCCGCCAGGTCCGTCACATTGCTGGTGTCCAGCGCAATGAAGTTGCTCGGGTCGGTGATGTTCGCGGTAGGTGTGAACGTTCCGGTCCAGGTCTTGCCGCCGTCGCTGCTGGCCAGATTGGTCAACTCGCCGTTGGTCACGCTCAGGTCCGACAAATCGAAGTCGCTTACCGCCTCGTTGAACGTGAAGGTCACCAGCGTCGTCTGGCCAATGCCCAGGTTCGGGTTGGCAACCACGATAGTGACGGTCGGGCGAGTCGCATCGAGCGCATAGTTGTTGGAAATGGCGATACTGGCGCCGGCATTGCCCGCCGCGTCGAGCACATTGCCGCTGTCGAGCAGGATCAGGTTGGTCGCATCGTTAAGGCTCGCGGTCGGCGTAAGCGTGGCAGTCCAGGTCACACCGCCGTCGCTGCTGGCCAGGCTGGACAGCACGCCATTGGCCACGCTGAGGTCCGACAAATCGAAACCGGACACCGCTTCGCTGAAGGTAATGGTCACCGTGGTGGTTTCACCAATGCCCAGCTTGTTGTCCGCCACCACAATGGTCGCGGTCGGGCGAACGGTGTCGATTGCGTAGTTGTTGGAATCGGTTACGCCAACACCGCTGTTGCCCGACGCGTTGGTCACACCGCTGTTGTCCAGGCTGATCAGGTTAGTGGTGTCCGTCACGCTGACCGTAGGTGTGAAGGTTGCGGTCCAGGTCACGCCACCATCGACGGACGAAACGTTGCTGAGGGTGCCGTTGGCTACCGTCAGGTCGGCATTGTCAAAACCGCTGACCGCCGAGCTGAACGTGATGGTGACCAACGAGGTTTCACCGACCTTCAGCGCATTGTCGGCCACCACGATGGTGGCGGTCGGCACCTCGGTTTCCACCACATAGTTGGCCGAGTTGGTGGTGCCCGCCCCGGTATTGCCGGCCACATCAGAGACGCCGCTGTTGCTCAGGGTGATAATGTTGCTGGCATCGGTAATCCCGGCCGTCGGGGTGAAGGTCCCGGTCCAGGTGAGGCCGCCGTCGCTGCTGCTCACCGCGCTCAAGGTGCCATTGGCGATGCTCAGGTCACTGTTGTCGAAACCCGTTACCGCCTCGCTGAAGGTAATGGTCACCAGCGCGGTTTCCCCCGGTTTCAGGGTCGTATCGCTCAACACGATGGTGGCGGTCGGGCGTTGGCTGTCGATGGCGTAGTTATTCGAATCGGTGGTACCGGCGCCCGTGTTGCCGGCCCCATCGATCACCCCGGTGTTGTCCAGGGTAATCAGGTTGGTCGAATCGGTGACGCTCGCCGTCGGCGTCAGGGTGGCGGTATAGGTGATGTTATCGCTGGTGCTCAGATTGCTCAGGGTACCGTTGCTCACCGTCAGGTCGGCCGTGGTAAAACCGGTGACCGCCTCTGAGAACGTGATGGTTACCACTGATGTTTGACCCACCGCCAGCGCCGCGTCCGCGACCACGATGGTGGCCGTCGGGCGCACGGTGTCGATGGCGTAATTGTTGGAATCGGTGGTGCCGCTACCGGCGTTGCCCGAGCCGTTTTGCACACCGCTGTTGTCCAGGGTGATGACGTTACTGGTATCGGAGATGGCATTGGTCGGCGTAAAGGTTGCGGTCCAGGTGATGCCGCCATCACTGCTGCTCACCGAGGTCAACGTACCATTGGCGATGGTCAGATCGGCATTGGAGAAACCGCTGACCGCTTCACTGAAGGTGATGGTCACCAGCGACGTTTCACCGACGCTCAACGCATTGTCGGCAACGACAATAGTGGCCGTCGGCAGCACCGTATCGATGGTGTAGTTGCCAGAGTTGGTGGTGCCACTGCCGGTGTTGCCGGCCACATCGGTCACACCGGTATTGGCCAGGGTAATGACATTGCTCGGGTCATTCACACCGACGGTTGGCGTGAAGGTCGCGGTCCAGGTGATCCCGCCGTCACTGCTGCTCACCGCGGTCAACGTGCCGTTGGCAATCGACAGGTCAGCGTTGTTGAAACCGGTCACCGCCTCAGAGAAGGTAATGGTCACCAGCGAGGTTTCGCCCGCGGTCAGCGCCGTATCGGCCAGCACAATGGTGGCGGTCGGGCGCAGCGTGTCGATAGCGTAGTTGTTGGAGTCGGTGGTGCCGCTGCCGGCGTTGCCCGCCAGATCGGCCACGCCGGTGTTGTCCAGGGTGATCAGGTTCGTCGTGTCGTTGATGCTCGCGGTCGGGGTGAACGTCGCGGTCCAGGTAATGCCGCCGTCGCTGCTGCTCACCGAGGTCAACGTGCCGTTGGTGATGGTCAGGTCCGCATTGGTGAAACCGCTCACCGCTTCGGAGAAGGTGATGGTCACCAGAGAGGTTTCGCCGATTCTCAGCGCCGTGTCTGCAACCACGATGGTGGCCGTCGGGCGCACGGTGTCGATGGCGTAGTTGTTGGAATCGGTGGTGCCGCTACCGGCGTTGCCCGAGCCGTTTTGCACACCGCTGTTGTCCAGGGTAATGACGTTGCTGGTGTCGGTGATGGCATTGGTCGGCGTAAAGGTTGCGGTCCAGGTGATGCCGCCATCACTGCTGCTCACCGAGGTCAAGGTGCCATTGGCGATAGTCAGATCGGCATTGGAGAAACCGCTGACGGCTTCGCTGAAGGTGATGGTCACCAGCGACGTTTCACCGACGCTCAACGCATTGTCGGCAACGACAATAGTGGCCGTCGGCAGCACCGTATCGATGGTGTAGTTGCCAGAGTTGGTGGTGCCACTGCCGGTGTTGCCGGCCACATCGGTCATACCGGTATTGGCCAGGGTAATGACATTGCTCGGGTCATTCACACCGACGGTTGGCGTGAAGGTCGCGGTCCAAGTGATCCCGCCGTCACTGCTGCTCACCGCGGTCAACGTGCCGTTGGCGATGCTCAGGTCAGCGTTGGTGAAACCGGTCACCGCCTCGGAGAAGGTGATGGTCACCAGCGAGGTTTCGCCGGCACTCAGGGTAGGGTCGGCCAGAACGATGGTCGCAGTGGGACGCAGCGTGTCGATGGCGTAGTTGTTGGAATCGGTGGTGCCGCTGCCGGCGTTACCCGCCAGATCAACCACGCCGGTGTTGTCCAGAGTGATCAGGTTGGTCGTGTCGTTGATGCTCGCGGTCGGGGTGAACGTCGCGGTCCAGGTAATGCCGCCGTCGCTGCTGCTCACCGAGGTCAACGTGCCGTTGGTGATGGTCAGGTCCGCATTGGTGAAACCGCTGACCGCTTCGGAGAAGGTGATGGTCACCAGAGAGGTTTCGCCGATTCTCAGCGCCGTGTCCGCGACCACGATGGTGGCCGTCGGCCGCAAGGTGTCGATAGCGTAGTTGTTGGAACTGGTCGTGCCGCTGCCCACATTGCCGGTGGCAGCAGCCTGCACGCCGGTGTTGTCCAATGTGATCAGGTTGGTCGTGTCGGTGATGCTCGCGGTCGGGGTGAACGTGGCGGTCCAGGTGATGCCGCCGTCACTGCTGCTCACCGAGGTCAACGTGCCGTTGGCAATCGTCAGGTCAGCGTTGGTGAAACCGGTCACCGCCTGGTTGAAGGTGATCGTCACCAGTGACGTTTCACCGATTCTCAACGCAGTGTCCGCCACCACAATCGTCGCGGTCGGCGGGGCGGTGTCGATGGCGTAGTTGCCCGAAGAACTGATCCCGCTGCCGGTGTTGCCCGCCAGATCCGCCACGCCGGTGTTGGCCAGACTGATGACGTTGGTCGCGCTGATGATGCCTGCGGTCGGGGTAAACGTTGCGGTCCAGGTGATCCCGCCGTCACCGCTACTCACCGCGGTCAACGTGCCGTTGGCAATCGACAGGTCAGCGTTGGTGAAACCGGTCACCGCCTCGGAGAAGGTAATGGTCACCAGCGAGGTTTCACCCGCTGTCAGCGCCGTATCGGCCAGTACGATGGTGGCGGTCGGGCGCAGCGTGTCGATGGCGTAGTTGTTGGAATCGGTGGTGCCGCTCCCGGCGTTGCCCGCCAGATCGGCCACGCCGGTGTTGTCCAGAGTGATCAGGTTGGTCGTGTCGTTGATGCTCGCGGAAGGCGTGAAGGTGGCGGTCCAGGTGATGCCGCCGTCGCCGCTGCTCACCGAGGTCAATGTGCCGTTGGTAATGGTCAGGTCCGCGTTGGTAAAACCGCTTACCGCTTCACTGAAGGTGATCGTCACCAGCGAGGTTTCGCCGATTCTCAGCGCCGTGTCCGCGACCACGATGGTGGCCGTTGGGCGCACGGTGTCGATGGCGTAGTTGTTGGAATCGGTAGTACCACTGCCGGCGTTGCCCGCGAGATCAACCACGCCGGTGTTGTCCAGGGTGATCAGGTTGGTCGTGTCGGAAATGCTGGCGGTCGGGGTGAAGGTCGCCGTCCAGGTGATACCGCCGTCGCTGCTGCTTACCGAGGTCAACGTGCCGTTGGTGATGGTCAGGTCGGCGTTGGTGAAGCCGCTGACCGCTTCACTGAAGGTGATCGTCACCAGAGAGGTCTCGCCGATTCTCAGCGCCGTGTCCGCTACCACGATGGTTGCGGTCGGACGGAGTGTATCGATCGCATAGTTGTTGGAATCGGTGGTGCCGCTGCCGGCGTTGCCCGCCAGGTCGCTGACCCCGGTATTGTTCAGGGTGATCAGGTTGGTCGTGTCATTGATGCTCGCATTCGGGGTGAACGTCGCGGTCCAGGTGATGCCGCCGTCGCTGCTGCTCACCGAGGTCAACGTGCCGTTGGCGATGGTTAGGTCGGCGTTGGTGAAACCGCTTACCGCCTCGGAGAAGGTGATGGTCACCAGCGAGGTTTCGCCAATTTTCAGCGCAGTGTCCGTCACCACGAGGGTCGCCGTTGGCCGTACGGTATCGATGGCGTAATTGTTCGAATCAGTAGTGCCGCTGCCGGCGTTGCCCACCAGGTCGCTGACCCCGGTGTTGTCCAGGGTGATCAGGTTGCTCGCATCGGTGATACTGGCGGTCGGGGTGAAGGTCCCCGTCCAGGTGATGCCGCCGTCGCTGCTGCTCACTGTGCTCAAGGTACCGTTGGCAATCGTCAGATCCGCGTTGGTGAGTCCGGTGACTGCTTCGTTGAAGGTGATGGTCACCAGCGACGTTTCGCCGACCCTGAGGGCCGTGTCGGTGAACACGATGCTGGCGGTTGGCCGCGCCGTATCGACGACGTAGTTATTGGAGTTGGTAACACCGACGCCGGCGGTGCCCAGACCGTTGATCACCCCGGTTTTGTCCAGGGTGATGACGTTGGTCGTGTCGGAAAGACTGGCGGTCGGGGTGAACGTTGCCGTCCAGGTGATGCCGCCATCGCCGCTGGTTACCGCAGTCAACGTACCGTTGGCGATGGTCAGATCCGCATTGGTGAGACCGGTCACGGCCTCGGAGAACGTGATCGTCACCAAGGACGTTTCGCCGATGCTCAGTGTGGTGTCAGCGACCACAATGGTCGCGGTCGGCGGTGGTGAATACGCGGTGTTGAGTACACCGCCATCGTTGTAGATGGTCGCGACGGAGGTTGGCGAGGTGCCGGTTGTACCTCCGCCCTGCGCGGTACCGCCTGCACCACTGCCCGCGGCATTACCGGCCATGGCCGCGAAGTTGGCTGCCGTGATCAACAGCGTGCCTTTGTTCCAGATCGCACCGACGCCCCGGCCGCCCACGCCGCCATTGGTGGCATTGCTGCCCTGGCCACCACCGCCACCACCGCCACCGCCGGCGCCGATGTTGTTGCTGATGGTCGACGTGCCGACGATGGTGATAGTGCCG
Source organism: Pseudomonas frederiksbergensis (assembly GCF_003732275.1). Classification (GTDB taxonomy): domain Bacteria; phylum Pseudomonadota; class Gammaproteobacteria; order Pseudomonadales; family Pseudomonadaceae; genus Aquipseudomonas; species Aquipseudomonas frederiksbergensis_H. Next base: position 330,846 of record NZ_MOBM01000006.1, on the reverse strand, counting down.
CTGCTGGCGTTGTAGATCCCGCCCACAGCGTTGCCACCGGCGCCACCTACCTTGTCCCAACCGGCCCCGCCGCCACCGCCGCCAATGGAAATCGTGCCATTGGTGGCCGTCGCACCGTTACCGCCGTTGCTGTAATAGGAAACGCCTATGCCGCCAGCCCCGCCAGTGGTGGTACCGCCGCGACCGCCCATATGGGTCGCGTCATAACCGCCACCGTAACCACCGACGCCACCGCCGCCCGCACCGCCGCCCAACGTGCCGGTGCCCGGCCCTGCCGAACCGCCATGCCCGCCGCCCTGGCCGCCCAAGCCGCCGCCACCGCCACCGCCACCGCCGTAAAAAGCGCCCGTGACACCGCCGCCGCCACCGCCACCGGAAGCGGCGTTGGAGGACACGGTAACGTTTTTCAGGGTCAGAATCCCTGCGTTGAAAATGCCCCCGGCCATCGAGCCCGTGGCGCCGTAGCCACCGTTGCCTCCTGTGCCCGACACCAGGCCCCGGGTGATCACCAGACCATCGAGCGTCACGATGCTGCCGGACGCCACCTCAATCACTCGGGTCCTGTACTGACCATCGAGAATCACGTCAGCCGCGCCGTCGTTGTTCAAGTCGCCATCAACGGTGATGTTCTTGTTGATCAGCAGTTCGGACGTCAGTTGCACCGTCATGCTGCTGTTAAAGGTGACGATATCGCCGTTCTGCGCCGAGGCGATGGCGGCACGCAGTGAGCCGACGCCCGTGTTGGCGTTGTTGGTGGCGGTCCAGGTGGCCAGGCCCCATTGATAGTCGCTCATGGCCGTGGTCGAGAGGACGTTGGCACTTTCGATGTTGCCGGTGGCAATTTCCAGATTCCAGTCGCCACCAATCCCGGTGCGATTGCTGGAAGCAGCCACATCGCGGCCGGTCAGCTGCGCCAGCGAGTCGACAAAACTCAAGCCACGCTCACCTTCGGCGGTGTAGCAGCCGTAGATCAAAATGTCGCCGCCGACGTTCATATCCTTGCCGATTTCCGCCAGTACCGCGCTGCGTGCTGCAACGTTATCGGCGGACAGATAACTATCGCCCAGCCACAGATCGCCCGCATTACCGTGGGCGATAATCTGCACCGAGCTGACGCCCTGATGGCCGTCCAGATAATCAGCGATTTGTTGCAGGCCATCTTTGCTGGCATCCAGCTGAACCACCTGAGTGCCGGGCGCGACCCCCTGAAGCAGGCTGTCGGCGTCCTTGACCCGAGAATCGACGAACACCACGCTCTGCCCCGGCACCGCAGCGTGTGCTGGCGCCGGTGTGGCATCGGCCTGGCCGTGGGTGTCCTTGCTGGCGACCGGTTGATCGGCCGTCGGTGCCTTGACCGCCTCGGCGGTGGCATGGCTGTCAGCCTGGGCAGTGTCGGCAACCGTGGCGGCCACCGCGCCGTCGAACAGCATGCGTGGCTCCAGGGACATGATCATTGGCGAGGCCAACGCTCGTGCGCCTTCGGTAACCCGCGACTTGCCTTTGCTCCACCACATGCTGCTCACCCGGACTCGAACTTTTAGACGCATCAATGAAAACGCCGCGATCAACTGATCGCGGCGTCGGCTTTCATACGAATGACATTGGCGGCGCTGGCGGAGCCATCGAGCCAAAAGGACAACTCGGCGTATTGCTTGAACAAGTCCGGCGGCAGGATCGTCCGCCTGGATTGCAATTGGACCTTGGCCTTCACCTTGTGCAACCCCGAGAGGCCGAGAGCCTGGTCGAATTCCGGGGCGTCGTAAGCCAAATGATCGAAGTCATGTTCGAACCAGGGTTCGCCGATGAAGTCGTAGACCAGCCGCATCACCCGCTCCGGCGCCTGGCTCAGCAGGTCGTAATCGATGATCAGCAACGAGTCGGCGTGTTCGCCGTAATAGGCTTCCTTGAGGGCGGCCCAGGAAAACCCCACCAGCCGATTACGCTGAGCCAGGGTTTCGCAGCGGCTATAGACCGTGTTGCGTTCGACCGCATCGCCGAACAACTTGGTGTTTTCGAAAGGGTTGGCGCGGTACAGGCGCTCGATACTGTCCATGACCCAGGCGACATTGCGCACGCAGGCAATGATCTTGGCTTGAGGGAACAGATCGCTGATCGCCGGCAGGCGCGAACTCCACAGGCGGTTCGTGTCGAACACCACCGGTTTGTCGGCCTTGTCGGCGTAGAAAGAATCGAACAGGCCGCGCAACAGACGGCGACGCAGGTCGGTGTCGATCACCGCACCAAATTCGCTGCCGGCGCTGCATTGCTCCAGAACACCGGAAAAGAGCGCACCCACGGGGCTGGTCATGCCGGCATGAAAGCGCGGGTTCTGCAAAAGAATGGCAGAAAGCAGGGTCGAGCCTGAGCGCGGCAAGCCGGAAATAAAGTGAAAGTGCTGCATCCATTCACCCACCAAAAGTCCTTTTATAGGACGAGCGTAGACCATGAATGGTGTTGCGACTAGTGGTGTTTTGATATCAAATCGGAGCTAAATCGACTGGAAAACACGATTTATATAACGACCTGAAGGATGAATCGATAAGCCTCATATCACGGGTTACTTCAGCACATATAAGCGCGCCTCGGCGCCTCCCGCCCGGGTTTCGCTGACGCGTTGCCAGCCCGCAGGCAACGGCGCGAACTCGTCCGCCCCCTCAATGGTGCCGACCAGCCATACTCGACCAGTGCCTTTGGGCAAACCGCCGAGGCTATCCAGGTAGATATCATTGGTCACCAGCGTGCCAAAACCGTAAGCGTTCGGCCGGCTCGACCTGCCATCAGCCAATGGCGGCGTGTACAGCAATGGTTTGGCGTCAGTCCGGTTGTAATAGACATAACTCAGATACCAGAGCATGTCGCTGGTGACGATTCGGTCACCGGGCGTGAAGTGCTGGTTCACGTAGTTGACCATGACGCTGATCTGATCGTCGGTATCCACCGTGGCATTGTTCTTCAGGCCCACCAGCTCGATGCCGATAAACAGCATCAGCACTGCCAGCGCCAATACCTTGAAGTCTGCGTACAAACGATCGATGGCCAGCGCGACAAGCATTGGCAAGCCCAGGGCATACGCGGTCAGGTAACGCTCGACGAACACCGGCGATATGAACGACACCGCAAACACCAGCAACAACGGAAGAACGGTGTAGATCACCGCCAGCGCACTGCCACGAAAAACACTGCGGTCCCTGGCCAGCGCCACACCCGTCAAGGCCAGCAACGCCAGTGGCAACGCAATAAAAATCAGCGTGGGCAGGCTCTCGCCGTCGTCCTGGATCAGGAACGACCAGATCATCGAAGGTAATGAGCCGAGCGTGACAGGGAGCTCCCATCCCACATCGCCATTGGCTTTGAGCTGATCCATGTGCTGGATCAGATCGATCAGGTTGGGCACCCACGGCAGGTACAACGCCACAATCGCCACATTGGCCAGCCACCAGCCAGAGCGCTGAATGTGCCGCAATCGATACCCTGATTGCACGCGGATCAGTCCCAGATACAGCCAGTGGCAAAGCACGCACAGCGCCGTGAAGTAATGGGTGTAGAACGCCGCACTCATCAGCAGGGTGTAAATCACCAGATAGCGCGTGCGTTGCGGCCGCCTGATCCAATACATCAAGGCGATCGTGGCACCGATCAGCCACAGCCCCAGCAGCGAATACATCCGCACTTCCTGGCTGTAACGCACCGCCGTGGGTAGCAGCGCCAGCAGAACCCCGGCCAGCAATGCGGCGCGGCGGGTAGCGAGCAGGTCCACCAGCCAGACGCCGAGACCCACCGTGACAATCCCCGGCAGCGCACTCAGGCTGCGAATCGAAAAAATGCCGTCGCCGAACAGCTCGATCCAGCCGTGCAGCAGCATGAAATACAGGGGTGGATGCACATCATGAGCCGCGTGTTCCCAGATCCCGGCCAGGGAATACTGGCTCAGCAACAGGCTGGACCCTTCGTCGCCCCAGATCGCTGCCGCCGTCAGGTCGTAAAAACGCACCAGCGCGGCCAATACCAGGATCGGCAACAGCCAGTGCTCCCGCGCCCATTGCAGCAAGCGACGGACAGCCGCCCACAACCCCGGCATCGCATGCGGGTCCTGGGTATCGCCCAGCGGTGTTTCTCTGCGCGCCTCCATTACCTCCCCTTGCAACGGCCATGTGAAAACCGAAGCTTCCCAAGCACTGTAGGACAGGCGTGAGCCCGACGTCGATGCTGGCCTTGCGATGGTCGACGTCCGGCAATCATTCCGATCAGCGTCTACGCTTTGGCGTGGCGTGACCCAGCCACGGAGATGAAAGGAGTCGGCTGATCAGCGCGAACTGCCCGGATAACCGGGCCTGCAACGTGACGTATCAGACACTAACCTGAGGGATGAGGAACCATGGAAGTATTCATCGGCACTATCCAGCCTTTCGCCTTTAACTTCGCGCCCAACGGCTGGGCCCTATGCAACGGCCAGACGCTGAGCATCGCGCAATACAACACGGTTTTCGCACTACTGGGAGTCAACTTCGGAGGTAATGGCACCACCAATTTCATGCTGCCCAACCTGCAAGGTCGCATGCCGGTCGCCATGGGCAACGGCTTGGGCCTGACCCCACGCGTCATCGGCGAAGTCTCCGGGACCGAGAACGTCACCGCGACCATCACTAACCTGCCCAACCACACCCACGCCTTGTCCGGGCTCACGGCCACCACCACCCTGCAACTGGCCAGCCCGGCGAGCAACCCGGTCACCAACCCGACCGCCACCAACTCCTACATCGGTGCCTCTGGCGGCGGGCCGGGCTCGGCGAGTATTTATTCCGATCAGCAAGGTGCCGCGGCTGTACCACTCAAGGGCGTGGCCACTGCGGTAACGGGGGAAATCTCGTCCGCCGGCAACGGCTTGCCCATGGAGGTGATGAATCCGTTTCTGGTGCTTAACTTCAGCATCGCCCTGAACGGTCTTTTCCCTTCGCGTAACTGAGGGTCTGGCCGGGGGATGCAAATCCCCCGGCCACTTTTGCTTTATGGAGTGATGCCATGCTGCAACAGGTTCAAAGCCAACACTTTCAGGCACTGCTGGGCAAGACGGGGACGCTGTTGCTGCCCGATGGCAGTGAATTGCCGATCCATATCGATACCCTTGAAGAAACGCCCCGCTCACAAATGCCAAACAGCGAGCGTATGCCGTTCAGCGTCGAGCTCAACAGCCTGCAACCCACCGACTTTGTCGATGGCTTGTGCGCGCTGGAATTGCCGGAGCTGGGCCAGGTAGAAGATATTTTTGTCTCCCGAGTGCCCGCCATGGGGCGTGATCCGCAACTGGGGTACTTTTACATCGCCTTCAACTGAACATGGATCTCAATGTGGGAGCGAGCCTGCTCGCGATAGCGGTGGGTCATTCAATAATGATTTTGAAAGTGATGGCCCTTTCGCGAGCAGGCTCGCTCCCACAAGGGGCGGTATGTATTCAACCCTTCGGATACCACACCAACCGCTCCGCCGCCGGGTTGCGCTCTTCAACCTGAAACCCCAGCGCCAGGTAATGTTGGCGTGCATGGGGATTGTTGGCCCAGACCACCGTCGCCACCGGGCAACGGATTTGCTGCGCGGCTTTTTGCACGCCTTGCAGCACCGTTCGACCGTACCCCTTGCCTCGGGCCTGTGGAATGAATGCCAGGTACAGCACGCGAATTTCATTGGGGCCGAAGTCGGTGGTCAACGCGCCGATGGCCGTGTCGAGTTTCTCGATCACGTAATGCATGGCGTTGGGGAAGTTCTCCCCCAGCCCTTGTTCCTGCACGTTGAATTGCTGGGCAACCACCTGCTCGACCACCTCCTGCTCACCGTCGATCCATTGCAGATCCGGCCGCGCCGCTTGGTAAAGGCTGTGCAGAAAAGGTCCATCGCTGGTCCGCGAAGGCCTGACCACCAAGCCGTCCGCTGCCACTGAATCGGTTTTCGCCATCGCTGCTCTCCCTTAGAAACCGCTTTCCCTGACCCCTAAAGCCGCCAAGCGCCGCCAGGCAACGCCCAGCAACGACTCGCCGCTGCCCTGCAACACCACAATGCCGCGCAAGGGTTGCATCGGTGTCGGCGTATTTTCGAGGATGCTCAACCGCGCGCCGTACTGCGCCTGCACCGGCTCGGCGCGCTGATGTTGATCACGCCGCACGGCAATCGGGCCGTGGTGATCGGAGGTCAGCGCTTCCTGATCGACATAAGCCACGCCATTGGTATCGATTTCACTCAATTGCACCTTGATCGCCGGGTGCATCGGGTCATCGGCGATGAATCGTCCGCTGGCACCCGGGGCGACACGCCAGAGTTCGGCTTCGGCCAGATAACCGCGCAACCGCGCGCCGTCTTCGACCACCCGGGCCAAAGGATCTTTGGTCGAAAGCCAGCGGCCAACCGTCAACTGCGGCAACAGATCGCGCACCTTGCCGCCGTGGGGCGCGCGCAGCAGCAGACGTTCACGCTGGGCGGCCAGGCCCCGATATTCAGCCACCGCTTCCGCCAGGCGCTGTTCGACGATACCGGCATCGGCGGCGGTTTCGCTGCGACCGGCCTGACGGCGCATTTGCAACTGCTGAATCTGGATTTCGCGACGGACAATAGCCTGGCGTGAGTCCAGATCCGGTGATTCCAGCTCGATCAGCACCTCACCTTGAGCAACGATCTGGCCGTCATGCACATTCACCGTTTTGACCCGCGCCGCCACCGGCGCGTGCAGGGCGCTGGCGCGTCCGGCCTCAAGCATCGTCGGCAACTCCACCGCGCTGCGCCATGGCAACGCCAGCAGCAACAACAGCCCAAGCAACGCCAGACCGCTGAGCAGTACCCGAGGCGCATGCGCCTGTTCGCGACGGCTCCACCATTGCCGCCACTCGCTCAGGATCGGCAGGAAGATGAACCACACCAGTTCCACCAGCATCAGGAAGATTCCCAACACCTTGAAGAACAGGTGATAAACCGCCAGTGCAATCCCGAAAAACAGCGCCGCGCGCCACAACCAAGCGCCATACCCCCAGATCAACAAACGCCGCTGCATCTTCGGCGACCACGGCTCCGGCGCCGGGGCTGCGTAACCGAACAAAAACTCGCGCAGCCGCCAGCGGCACAAGGCAAAGGCCCGCCCTTGAAGGTTGTCCACTTCCCAGAAATCACTGAGCAAGAAGTAACCATCGAAACGCATGAAAGGATTGAGGTTGATCACCAGCGTGGTGATCCAGGTCGCGCTGGCGAGCATGAACGCCGCCGTGCGTCCGGGGCCGTCAGGCAGCAGTGACCAGGCGAGCAGCGCGACACACGCCAACACCAGTTCCGCCAACACCCCGCCGGCACCGATCAGCAACCGCGCACGTCGATCATTGACGCGCCAGGCGTCGCTGACGTCCGTGTAAAACATCGGCAGCAGCACCATGAACGCCACGCCCATGCTCTGCACCCGACAACCGGCGCGCTTGGCCATGAAGGCGTGGCCGAACTCGTGGCAAAGCTTGGCGAAAAACAGCGCCACGCCGAACGCCAGCGCACCGCCGAGGCTGAACAGGTGCGGAAAGGTCGCGATAAACCGCTGCCAGTCCCGCGACACCAGAAACACCCCAAGCCCCAGCGTCGCGGGCAATCCGTAGCGCAATGCGCGCGGGCCGAAACGCTCCAGCCACGGCCAGGCGCGATTGAGAAAGGCGTCCGGGCGCCACAACGGAATCCGGAAAAACAGGTATTGATGCAGCAGGATTTGCCACAGGCTCTGGCGCTGAGCTGCGGCCTTCAGGCTGTAACTGGCGCGCTGCGACGGGTCGAGGGCGCTGATCAGGTCGTGGCCACGCAAAAACTCCAGCAATTGCTCAAGCGCCGCGCCATCCAGCGGCAACCCCGGTTCGCGGTTGGCGGCACGCAGCACTTGCTCCGGATCGCCCAGGGACCAATGGCGCAGCAGGCGCATCGCCGCCGCACCGAGTTTGAAATAACGCCCACGCACCGGGTCGGCCAGGGTCCAGCGCGGCGACCCGTCGAGGGCCGGGGCCGCCGCCGACAATTGCAGGTCTGCCCGCAAGCTTGGCAGGCTCATCTAGAGGCCCACACTCTGACGCAACCCGGCCAGCGGTCGACGCAACAGATACAACGCCAGTGGCGCACGGTCGCCGAAGACTTTCGCGGTGCCGCGCAGGCCGATACGTGGCGGCGCAGCGTCGAACGTTGCATCCAGTCGATAAGCCAATTGTCCGGCAGCGGTGGGCTGCGCTTCGTAAGCCGAACGTTCGAGTTTGGCCAAATGCCGCTGCAGCGGATCGCTGTCGAGAAACAGCGCGACCTGCGCCCCCGGTTCCAGGGCAATCGCATCGCCCACGGCCAATTCAATGCGCAACTCAGCCTGGTTCGGGTCGGCGATTTCCATCAGCCGTTCGCCGGTTTGCACGGGTTTGCCGGTCCAGCGTTCGGCGTCGGCGAACACCGCGATGCCGTCCCGCTCGGCGCGTACTTCGCTGCGTTTGAGCAGTTCACGGGCGTAATCCCGTTCGGCGCGTTTCTGCTCTACTCGCGCCGCCAGCAGATCGATTTTCGAACTGGATTCGGCATCGGCGAAGGAGCGTTGGGAGTTGGCCTTGAGTTCCGCTTCGGCAACGCCCAGGGCGCGCTCGGCCACATCGGCCTGAGCCTTGAGCGTGGTGCTTTCGAAGCGCAGCAGCAGGTCGCCGGTTTTCACCGTCTGGTTGGGTTTGACCAGAAACTCGGCGATCACCCCGTCCAGCGGCGCAGCGACCACCCGACCGCCCAATGGGACGACTTCGGCCGGTGCCAGCACCGATTGGCGCACCGGGATCAGCAACCCGAGCAACAACACGGCAACCAGCGCCACCTGACGCTTGCGCGTCCAGCGCAGTCGCCAGGGTTTGCGTGGTTGCTGCGCGAGCCAGGCATGGCTGTAGGTGTCGCCCAGTTGCGACAGCAGCACTTGTTCGGAAGGGTTCCACGGCACATCCCGCGCCAGCCATAGGCCGCCGAACACCTCGCCTTGATGATCGATCAGCGGCAGCCAGAACACCTGAGCGGCTGACAGACTTTGCCAGTCGGCCAGAATCGATTCACTGAGAAGATCGGGTGTGATCACCCGCGCCTGTTTCAGCACCTCAAGCTTGAACAGCTGCGCGACTGCTTGCTCGACAAACGCCACGAACGGCGCATTCGGTTCCACGGCACTGACACCGGTCACCGCCTGCACCTTGCCGGCGATCAACAGCGCGGCATGGCGGAAACCGAACAGCGCCTGACCGTCATTGACCAGGCTGTAAGCCAGTTGCGAAGGCGTGCGCGCGGCGCGGGTCTGGCGTTCGAGGTCGAGAAACCTTGCAAACACCTGCTCGGCGCCACCTGTCACCGGCGCGTTCATTTGAGCTCCGCGAAATGCGCCGTTCCGCTCATGCCGGCCAACAGACCGTTGGCGTTGGGCAGCGCCGCCACCAACAGCAAGGTCTGGCTGCCTTCGTCGATTCGCGCACCCAGGCGTTTGACCGTCGCATCCAGCGGCTGACCGGTTTCATCAGGGACAAAACTGAACGTCTGGCCGGGCTTGAGCTTGCCCATCCAGCGCGACGGTACCAACAGGTGTATTTCCAGAGTGCGGTTATCGACCACGTCCAGTAACGGCGCACCGGCGGCAACGCTTTCGTAACGTTTGACCTTGCGCTCGACGACCTGACCATCGAACGGCGCCACCACATTGCAGCGTTTGACCTGAACCTGATAAACCTGAGACTGCGCCTGAGTCTCGCTGACCTTGGCCTCGGCCCGCGCTACTTCAAAGCGCCCGACCGAATTCAACGCCGCCAGTTGTTTGTTGTGCGCCAGCTCTTCACCGGCACCACGGCTGGCGGCCTGAGCCGCGTTGAGCTGAGCCTGATAAGCCGAACAGTCAAACCGCGCCAGGGTGTCGCCCTTTTTGAACGACTCGCCCTCACTGAATGGCAACTCGACAATCCGCCCCGACAACTCGCTGGCCAGCACCGCCTGATCCCGGGCTCGCAGCACACCACGGGCCTCACTACTGGCCGACGCATTACCGCCGACCGCGCTGTTTTCCAGCAACGGATCGTCTGGCGCAGGCGTCTGCGCCTGTACTACGCACGTCACAAAGGTCAATCCAATAACCAAAATACGAACACGCCGCATAACCGTAACTCCCTGACGGATGAGCGGAGTCTATGACAGCGGGGGTGAGCGTCAAGCCGGATGGCCCAACTTTTGGGGTGCAAATCAGAGTTCTGGGTTGACTGCAAATCATTGCAGGAGCTGGCTTGCCAGCGAAGAGGCCAGACCAGACAGGTCGCACTGCAAACCTAGCAGTTCTGATAGTTCCCAACTTCGTGCCTAGCGCGTAAAACTGAAGGCCATTTTCTCTTTGGTCCAATTCCTGCGGAGCGCAAAGGTGACGCAAGTTCAAGAGAACCCAAACCAGCAACGCGTGGTTCTGCTGGCGACCACCAGCAGTCAATCAATCATTGCCGAGATCGTCGATGGCAAGACTAACGCCATTGGTTATACCGCCTACGGCGAACAATCTGCGCAGCAGGAAGTCGTGACGCAATTGGGTTTCAATGGCCAGCTTCGCGAAGCCAAAATCGGCTGGTACTTGCTTGGGAATGGTTACCGAGCTTACAACCCGCGACTGATGCGGTTTCATAGCCCTGACAGTTTAAGTCCGTTTGGAGAGGGCGGGTTGAATGCATATATGTATTGCGGTGGCGAGCCGGTCATGAATTCAGATCCAACAGGACATTCGATATGGGCGCTCTCGCGCGGCATAGTGCAACTGACGGAAAGAGTAGGAGCAGTCGCTACTCGGGTGGTCAACAAGACTGCGACCAGCATCAGCAGTGGTGTGTCGCAGGTTTTAGGTGCCGTACAGAGTGCGAAAAAGGCTTTTGCTGACAATTTATTATTCGATCCTGATGTTATAAAAAAGCTCGGTCCTCCGCCTCCCAAAGTGATACATAAACTACCGCCTAATCACGTCTTCCATCCAAATCGATATCCCCCTTTTCCCTCAAAAAAAAACAACCCCGGAGAACAACTCAAGCTCGGAGCAAGTACAAGTGAGTCTCCGCCTGTTCGGGGTAATAATTCTTCTCGGCCTCCAGTCTTCAATCAGCCCTACGAGCCTCGGCGTTCTATATCTGACACCCATACCAAGATACGAACCAAGGAGGATAATCTCGTCACAATCATTCGCAGGGAAAGTTAATTCACCTTTCAAAAATCAGCGCGGTGAGATCTCCCTCACCGCTGCATCCCCCACCGCTTCACCGTCACCCGCTCCAACGTATCAAACACCAGATTCTCCACCAGCAACCCAATCAGAATCACCACCGCCAACCCGGCAAACACCTTATCGGTGTACAGCTCATTACGATTCTGAAAAATGTACCAACCCAAACCACCCTTGCCGCTGGTAGCGCCAAACACCAACTCAGCAGCGATCAGCGTACGCCAGGCGAAGGCCCAGCCGATTTTCAGCCCGGCAAGAATCGACGGCAACGCGGCCGGGATCAGGATGAACAATACGAAGCGCATGCCCTTGAGGCCGTAATTGCGCCCGGCCATGCGCAAGGTTTCCGAAACGCCAAGAAACCCGGCATAGGTGTTCAAGGCCAATGCCCAGAGCACCGAATGCACCAATACAAAAATCAGGCTGTTCTGCCCCAGGCCAAACCACAGCAGCGCCAGTGGTAACAGGGCAATGGCCGGCAATGGGTTGAACATTGAGGTCAACGTACTCAGCAGATCACGACCGAACCGGGTCGACACCGCCAGGGTCGTCAGGACAAACGCCAGAACGATGCCAATCAGGTAACCCTTGAGCAAAACAACCAGCGAAATCCACACCTTGCTCAGCAACTCGCCACTGAGCAGGCCATCCTGCAGCGCACTGGCGGTTTGCAAAAAGCTCGGCAGCAGCAGGTCGTTGTTCTGATATCGGGCGACGGCCTCCCAAAGCACCGCGAGCAAAATCAGGATCAGGCTTTTGCGCAGCCAGCCCTGCTGCCAGAGGCGCTGGCCGAGCGGCAATTCGCGCTCCAGCGGTACGCTGGTCAGCGGCTGCAAAACAGTTTCGTACTCTTTACGCGCAGATGATGAATGGCTCATCGGGCAATCCTCCAATGGCTCAATAAGCGATGCGAATGTCGGCGAAATCCAGCTCACGCTCGGTTTCCGGCGACTGACCTTCATCGAACAACAGCCGATGAATCCGCCGCGCCGACTCCTGGAACGCCACGCCACCCAAGCTGTGTAAGTCGTATTGATGGCTGTGGACTTCCGCCCGCACCCGACCCGGATGGGGCGACAGCAGCAAAATCCGGTTGCCCACCACCAACGCCTCTTCAATGGAGTGAGTGACGAACAGCAGCGTGAAGCGCACCTCTTCCCAGAGCAGCAGCAACTCCTCCTGCATCTTGCGTCGAGTCAGCGCGTCGAGGGCGGCGAAGGGTTCGTCCATCAACAGGATCTTCGGTTGCATGGCCAAGGCGCGGGCAATGGCCACGCGAGCTTTCATGCCGCCAGACAAGGTATGCGGATAGGCATCGGCAAACGCCGCCAGACCGACCTTGTCCAGATAGTGCAGCGCCCGTTCTTCAGCTTCTTTGCGTTTGAGGGTTCTGGAAGCGAGCAGCGGAAACATCACGTTCTGTTTGACGGTTTTCCACGGCGGCAGCTGATCGAACTCCTGGAACACCACGATCCGGTCCGGTCCCGGCGCATCGACCCGCTGGCCTTGCAGGCGTATCTCGCCCTCACAGGGCTGAATGAACCCGGCAACGGCTTTGAGCAACGTCGACTTGCCGCAGCCGGAAGGACCAAGCAGCACAAAGCGGTCCGCCGGATCGATCTCGAAACTGACCTGATGGGTCGCTCGAACCACTCGCGCAGGCGTACGGTATTCCAGGCTGACCTGGTCGACCGACAGCAGCGCTTGAGCTGCCGCGATCGGTTTGCTGACCGTGTGGCCTTGCAAAGGGGCGTTCATGTCGGTCAGCTCCCTTGCAGCGGCTGGGTGTCCTGGAAGAAGTAGTCCTTCCACGAATCCGGTTTGTTTTTGATCGCACCAACGCGGTAGAGGAACTCGGCCAGCGGGTAGGTATTTTTCGGTGTGATGCTGAATTCGAACTGCGGGTTGTCGATGATTTTCAGCAACGCCGCGCGGTCTATTTTGGCCTTGGTGACACGGATATAAGTGTCGGCCGCCGCACCTTTATCGTTCTGCGCAAACTCAGCTGCTTCAGTCAGCGCGGCGATGAAGGCTTTGTAGGTTTTCGGGTTCTCGTTGCGGAATTTCTCGGTGGCGAACAGCACGGTCGGCGAGTTCGGACCGAGCAGGTCATAGGTGTTCAGCACCACATGTACGTTGGGGTTTTCCAGCGCCTGATCCTGGAACGGCGGGTTGGAGAAGTGCCCGCTCAACTCGGTGCCGCCAGCGATCAGTGCCGCCGTGGCATCCGGGTGCGGAACGGCGATGGTGTACTTGTCGAGGCGATTGAATTCCTTGTCGCCCCATTGCTTGGCCGCCGCGTATTGCAGGAAACGCGACTGCACCGAAACCCCGACCGCCGGCACCGCAATGCGGTCCTTTTCGGTGAAGTCGGCGATGGTTTTGACCTTGGGATTATTGCTCACCAGGTAGTAAGGGAAGTTGCCCAGGGAGGCCACGGCTTTGACGTTCTGTTTGCCGTGAGTGCGGTCCCAAATGGTCAGCAGCGGGCCGACGCCAGCACCGGCAATGTCGATGGAACCGGAGAGCAACGCGTCATTGACCGCCGAGCCGCCGGAGAGCTGGGTCCAGTCGACCTTGATGTCGATGCCTTCCTGCTTGCCGTGCTTCTCGATCAGGTTCTGATCGCGCACCACGTTGAGCAGCAGATACACGATGCCGAACTGTTCGGCGATACGGATTTCACCTTCGGCGTGAGCCACGGTCGGCGCTACCAGGCTACCGGCGAGCAGGCTGAAACCCAGGCCAATGGCCGCAGCCAATGGTGCAAATGGAAGACGTTTGGACATGGGAATTCTCCGAAATCAGAAAGGCGCGTCGCCCTGGATGGTGGTGCGATACAACTTGCGGCGCAGATGGCTGGGGCATCCGGCGGCGAGGTGAATCAGCGAACGGTTGTCCCAGAACACCAGGTCGTGGGCCTGCCATTGATGGCGGTAAATGTTTTGCGGCAGCACGCTGTGGGCGTAGAGCTCGTCGAGCAATTGTTTGCTTTCGTCTTGCGGCAAACCGACGATGCGGGTGGTGAAGCCCTCGCTGACGAACAACGCCTTGCGACCGTTTTCCGGGTGGGTGCGGACGATGGGGTGAACCACTTCAGCGACCTGAGCGAGTTGCTCCGGCGTCAGGGTCGGGCGCCAGTTGCCCTCGAATTTGCTCTCGCTGTAGCGCGCCGTGTAGGAATGCGCGGCCGAGCGCCCTTCGACGGCTTTACGCAGCGCCTCGGGCAGGCTGTCCCAGGCTTTGTGCATGTCGGCGAACAGCGTGTCGCCGCCTTCGGACGGCAACTCCTGGGCATGCAGCATCGAGCCCAGGCTCGGCAGTTCTTTATAGGACAGATCCGAGTGCCAGAACTTGCCGGCGTCACCGAGGCCGATGGATTGGCCGTTTTCGATGATGTTGGAAACGATGAGGATTTCCGGATGCCCGGCCAGCAGGAACTGCTTGAGCACGTGAATCTGCAACACTCCGAAACGGCGGCTGAAGGCGATCTGCTGTTCGGGGGTAATACGCTGGTCGCGGAACACCACCACATGATGATCCAGGTGCGCACGATGGATGCGGGCGAAGTCCTGGTCATTGATCGGGCGGGACAGGTCCAGGCCAATGATTTCGGCCCCGACCGCGCCGCTGAATGGGCGGATTTCGAAGACTTGCGACGCGATGCTGGTGGCCCTGGTTGATGCAGGCTTTGGAGAAAAAGAGACGGCTGACATAAAAATCACTCCCACGCACGGCACGCTCAAGGGCGCGCGTCGATCAGAAACTCACGGAGGTCCCGTGTTGGTTCGTGTCGTGCGGCGCGCCGATTGGTCAGCAGGTACGCAGGAGAGTGACTTTATAGGTATAAGAATTGAAATTTAAATACCGTTAGTGAATAACGATATGGCATTTGAAGTGCGGTGTCTTTTAAAGCGCCATCGCGAGCAGGCTCGCTCCCACAGGGGTCTTATGATCGACACAAATCATGTGGGAGCGAGCCTGCTCGCGATAGGGCCATCAGCCGCACCGAAAAACTACCGCTCGTGCAACGCCTCGGCCCGAGCCCGAATAATCGGCTTGAGCAAATAACTGAGCACGGTCTTCTTGCCGGTAATGATATCTACCGACGCCACCATCCCCGGAATGATCAGCAACGGTTTCTCATCCGTTCCCAGGTGGCTGCGCTCGGTGCGCAGCTTGATGATGTAGTACGTGGTCTTCTTGTCTTCGTCGGTGATGGTGTCGGCGCCGATCTGCTCCAGCTTGGCCTTCAGCCCACCGTAAATGGTGTAGTCGTACGCAGTGAATTTCACCGTCGCTTCCTGCCCCGGATGCAGGAAGGCGATGTCTTGCGGACGAATTTTGGCTTCCACCAGCAAGGTGTCATCCAGTGGCACGATCTCCACCAGATCGCTGCCCGGCTGGATCACGCCGCCGATGGTGTTCACCAGCAACTTGTTGACGATACCCCGCACCGGCGATGTCACCAGCGTCCGGCTAACCCGGTCTTCCAGGGCCTTGCCAGTGGCCTGGGCCTTGTTCAGATCGGTACGCGCTTCGTTGAGTTGGGTCAGGGCCTCGCTGCGGAATTTGCCGCGAGTCTCGTCGATCTTGCGTTGTACTTCC
Organism: Pseudomonas frederiksbergensis; assembly: GCF_003732275.1. Classification (GTDB taxonomy): domain Bacteria; phylum Pseudomonadota; class Gammaproteobacteria; order Pseudomonadales; family Pseudomonadaceae; genus Aquipseudomonas; species Aquipseudomonas frederiksbergensis_H. The sequence goes on along the minus strand of NZ_MOBM01000006.1, from coordinate 314,987 downwards.
TTGATCGCCGATTCGGCGCGCGGGATCGCCAGGGTGGTGGCGTCCAGTTGGCCGCGGGTTTCGACCTCGGCACGCTTGAGTCGCAAAACCTCCACCGGTGATACCGCGCCCTGAGCCACCAGCGGCTCGGACATGTTGATTTCCTGACGCTGCAAGGCCAGACCACTGCGGTACTGAGCCTGTTTGGAGGTGAACTCGCGCAGCTCTTGTTGACGCTGGATCAACTGCTCCTTCAAGCCACCGATTTCATCGTGCAATTGCTGACGACGACTGGTGTACAGCGACTCTTCACTGGCTGCCTGGACGGGAACAGCCTTGAGCACGTCGGCGGGGAAGTTCAGCGGACGGTCATCGACCTCGGCGCTCAAGCGTTCCACACGCAGCAGCATCGACAGCCGATCGGCCTCGGTTTCACCGACGTTGGAGGCAAACCGCGTGTCGTCCAGACGAATCAGCGGCGCGCCGGCCTCGACGATCTGCCCCTCGGTGACGAACAACTCGGAGACGATGCCACCCTCAAGGTTCTGGATTTTCTGGATCTTCGACGACGGAATCGCCTTGCCGTCGCCCTTGGTGACTTCATCGATCACCGCGAAGTTGGCCCAGAGCATCAGGAACACGAAGAAGCCGATGATCGCCCAGATCGTCAATCGCACCACGCGCGGGGCGTCTTCGATCAGCGCTTTGTTGACCTCGGGAAGGGGCTGGCCTTGCAGCGATGCGGAGCCTTTGAAGTAGCGGCGGATGGAATCTTTGACCCCGGACTTAAGCAACACTGATCTGCCCCTTCTTCAACGCTTCCATCACGGCGGCTTTCGGGCCATCGGCGAGTATCTGCCCACGGTCGATCACCAACAGACGATCCACCAGCGACAACAGCGAAGCCCGGTGCGTCACCAGCACCACGGTCTTGTTTTCAACCACTGCAGCGAGGCGTTGCTTGAGGCGTTCTTCACCGGTGTTGTCCATGGCGCTGGTCGGTTCGTCCAGCAACAGGATCGGCGGGTTGAGCAGCAGCGCTCGGGCCAGGGCGACGTTCTGACGCTGACCGCCGGACAGATTCTGCCCACGCTCACCGACTTGCAGCTCATAACCTTGCGGGTGCAGACGGGCGAACTCGTGAACGCCCGCCAGTTCCGCAGCTTGCAGCACCAGTTCGTCTTCGACATAGCGCGCGCCCGAGACCAAATTGTCGCGCAACGTGCCGGCGAGCAATTGGATGTCCTGGGGCACGTAGCCGATGTTGTGGCGCAATTCGCTGACGTCGATCTGACGGATATCCACACCATCCACCAGCAGCGCGCCGTCGTCCGGTTGATAGAGGCCCACCAGCAGTTTGGCCAGGGAGCTTTTGCCCGAGCCGCTGCGGCCGATGATGCCGATCTTCTCGCCGGGCTTGATGATCAGGTTGATGCCCTTCAGCGCGGGGTTCTGCTGATTCGGGTAAGTGAAACTCAGCTGACGGCATTCAATGGCGCCTTGCAGTACTTTACGGCTCAGCGGGCGCTCGTCGAAATTGCGTTCCTGGGGCAGCTCCATCATCTGATCGACCGAGGTCATGGTCACGCGGGCCTGCTGGTAGCGGGTCAGCAGACCGGACAACGAAGCCAATGGGCTGAGGGCACGACCGCTGAGCATGTAGCACGCGATCAAGCCGCCCATGCTCAGATGGCCGTCGATGATCTGGTACACGCCGAAGACGATCATGATCACCCCGGCCAGCTGCTGAATCAGCAAGGTGATGTTCATCGCCAGACCGGACAGCATTTTCACCCGCAGCTCGAGGCGGCTGAGGGTGCCTATGGTCTGTTCCCACTGATACTGGCGTTCGCTTTCGGCGTTGTTGACCTTCACCGCATCGAGGCCGGCGAGGGTTTCGATCAGGCTCGACTGGCGCTCGGCGCCCAGGGCCATGGTTCGTTCCATGGTCGCCACCAGCGGCTTCTGCAAGGCATAACCGATCAGCAAGGCAATCGGGAACGCCAACACCGGAATCCACACCAGATGCCCACCCAGAATCGCGATGACCATGAAGATCAGCAGCGTAAACGGCAGGTCGATCAGGCTGGTGAGGGTCAGCGACGCGAGAAAGTCCCGCAGGCTCTGAAACTCATGGATGTTCTGGGCGAAGCTGCCGACCCGCGCCGGGCGGTACTTCATGGCCATGCCGACGATGCGCTCGAACAGCGTCGCCGAAATGATCAGGTCGGTTTTCTTGCCAGCCAGGTCCAGGCACAAGCTGCGCAGGCTCTTAAGGATCAGGTCGAACAGGTAAGCGCCCGTGATGCCGATGGCCAGAACCCAAAGAGTCGACTCGGCCTGGTTCGGCACCACGCGGTCGTAGACATTCATCACGAACAGCGGCGCGGCCATGGCAATAATGTTGATCAGAAAACTGGCAGCGATGGCGTCGACGTACAGCCAGCGCGAACGCTTGAGGGTGTCGCGAAACCACGAACGTGCGCGCGGGATCAGCGTGCCGTGATTGACGTCGAATTTGTGTTGAGGTTGGGCGAAGAAGACTTTGCCGCTGTAATCGTCGGCGAGCAATTCACGGCTGACACAGACCTCGCCACCATCGCTTTCGCTGAGCAGCAGGCGGGCCTGGTCTTCACCGCGCCAGCCGAGCAGCACCGCGCTGCGACCTTCCTTGAGCAGCAACAGCGCCGGCATGGCAATCGCCGGAATCTGCTCCAGCTTGCGTTGCAACACCCGCCCTTGCAGCCCGGCGCGAGCGGCCGCGCGGGGCAGCAGTTCGACGCTCAGGCGTTGTTTGGGCAATGGCAGACCGGTGGTCAGCATCGCGGCGCTGGCCGGTTTCTGGTGCAAAGTGCAAAGGGCTAACAGGCCGTCCAGTAACGGATCGTCATGCAGCGCGCGCGGATCATGAATGAGTTGAACTCGACTGACTTCTGATTCCACGCTCGACACTCTTGGCTAACGATTGAAATGGGGCAGGACTCAATTCATCCCGGGCAGCTGAACCTTAGGCTTCACGTCGTTTTGCACAACGGATGCCAAAGGAGCGACCACGCCCTGACTTTTGAGCAATTCGCCCATGGTCGCCTTGATTCGGTACTGAGTAAATAACTGAATGTTTTTGATCTCGGCCAGCCGACGGGAAGCGCTGAACAGCTCGTTTTCACTGTCGAGCAGGTCAAGCAAGGTGCGTTCGCCGAGGCTGAACTGCTTCTGATAAGCACTGCGCACACTGGCGCTGCGATCGACATATTGCTGGGCGATCGGCACTTGGGCGTTGGCGTTGTTCAGGGCATTCCAGGCCAGGCCCAGTTCTTCATTCAATACGCGCAGGGCGTTGTTGCGAATATCCAGCGCCTGGTTCGACAGGTAGGACTTGGATTCCAGATCAGCCTTGTTGCTGCCACCGGCGAACAAATTGAAGCGCATGCGCAACATGGCCTGCCATTCATTGTTGTGGCCGTTCTGACCGTCGAGATCGTTGTCGGCGGTGCGACCCAGCTCGGCATCGAAGCGCGGGTAGAAGCTCGACTTGGCGGCTTCGTACTGCTTCTCGGCGGCGGCGATATCGGATTCGGCGGAGCGCAGGATCGGGCTGTTTTCCAGCATCTGCGCCCGGGCTTCATTCAGGTTGGCCGGCAACAGCGCCATGAAATCGGCAGGCCGCTCCAGTTGATCGGGCATCTGGCCGACGGCACTGAGGAAGTTGGTTTCGGCATCAGCCAGGTTGGTCTGTTCAGTGATCAGGTTGTTGCGGGCCTGGGCCATACGCGCGTCAGCCTGATCAAGGTCGGCACCGCTGCCCACGCCGCGCTGGGTGCGCAACTTGATCTGGTCAAGAATCCGTTCGTGGTTCTTCAGATTGTCTTCGGCCAGGCGCACGAATTCGCGGCGGGTCAACACGTCGAGATAGACCTGAGCGACGGTCAGCCCGGTACGTTCCGACGTGCCCAGCAAGGAATAAGCGCGGGAATTAACGGTGGCTTGTTGACGCCCCACTTCGCTGGACGTCGCAAAACCGTCAAAAACCATCTGCGACAGACGTAAACTTGACTCGCTGCGGTTCAGCGTTTCCCAGTGATTGTTGTTGCCAGCGGCACGGGTGGTGACGCTGTCGGTGCCTTCGCGACCATAACCGCCGAGCAGATCGACCCTTGGCAGGTATCCCCCTTTAGCGGCCTTTAACTGATAATCCGCGGCCAATCGGCTGTTGACCCCTGCCTGAATTTCCGGATGGACATCCAGCGCCTGCTGCATGGCCTGCGGAAGGCTTTGCGCCTGAACAAAGCTGGCGGCAAAGGCGAAGGGTAGAACCTTGAACAGGTGCAAACGCATAGTTGGAATTTCCCGAGACTTCTTGTCTTGAATCACTGCAGAACGTGGCGCTGCATCGGATGATGGCAACCGGAATGACCGTATGTCGGAAAGTTCAAAATCGGAACTGGATCACACGCTGTAGGACAGGTCGCCGCTTAAATATCAATGTGACATTACTGGGGCGATTGTTTAGGATGGCTCCCATAAGGTCAATAGTTTGGCATAAAGTTAATTTCGAAAAAATATAGCCAAATTATTGACGATTGCCGCGTCAAAATTACGCATCAAACATCTTTGAAAGTACGTCCAGCCCCGATCGGCGAACACGCCGAGCGGTTCATGGAGGTCAACTGAACGTGACACCCGGAGAGTCTTCAATGAGCAGTGTTGTTGCCATCGTCAAAAGCATTGTTGGTCAGGTTTTCGCGGTGTCGCCAGAAGGCGTCCGCCGCGTACTCGTTGAAGGCGACCGGTTGTTGGTCGGCGATCAGGTAGACACTGGTGCCGCCGGCGCCATTACGCTCGAACTGGCTGATGGCCGGACCCTGGACCTGGGCCGCGACACTCAGTGGAGCGGCAGCGATCCGGATTCCAGCACCGACCTTGCGCAAGCCACTGCACAAGCCGCGCCATCGGTTGACGAATTGCAGCAAGCCATCGCCGCCGGCGTCGACCCGACCACCGCTCTTGAAGCCACCGCCGCCGGCCCTACGGCTGCGGGCACGGGTGGTGCTGCCGGTGGTGGCCATACCTTCGTGGCCCTGGAGGCAACCGCTGCCCGGGTCGACCCAACTATCGGCTTCCCGACTGAGGGTCTCGCCACTGCGGCATTGGCAACACAAGACACCACCGGCGGCCAGACTGCCGACACCAGCACCAACGCCCTGCGCGAATCGACCCTGAGCCTGAGCGCTACGCCGACCATCACCGAAGCCGGTGGCGTGCTGGTTTACACCGCGACCCTGACCCAGGCGCCGCTGACCGACCTGACCATCACCCTGTCCAATGGCTCGGTGATCGTGATTGCAGCCGGCCAAACCACCGGTACCGTCAACGTTCCGCTGGCGCCGAACGACACGGTTTATAACGATCCGACCCAGATCAACGTGACCGTCACCGGCACCACGGGCGGCAGCGGTATCGTGGTCACTCCACCGACCGTTCCAGCCGTGACTCAGGTCACCGATACCGTCGACACCACCACCGTCACACTGTCAGCGGGCTCGACCGTCACTGAAGGTGGCCAGATCACCTACACCGCGACATTGACCAACCCGGCGCAGACGCCGGTCACCGTCACCTTATCCAACGGTTCCTCCATCACCATCGCCGCTGGCAACACCACCGGCAGCGTCAACGTTCCGACGCCTGCCAATGACGTCTACAACAACGGCAGTACCGTCAGCACCACAATTACCGGCGCCACCGGCGGCAACTTCGAGAATCTGGCGCCGAACCCGACCCCGGCCGTCACCACCATTACCGATTCCGCCGACACCACCACCGTCACGCTGACGGCCGGCTCGACCGTCACCGAAGGCGGTCAGATCACTTACACCGCGACCCTGACCAACCCGGCGCAGACGCCAGTCACCGTAACTCTGTCCAACGGATCGACCATCACCATCGATGCCGGCCAGACCACCGGCAGCGTGAACGTTCCGACGCCGGCCAACGACGTCTACAACAATGGCAGCACCGTCAGCACCACCATCTCCGGGACTACCGGCGGCAACTTCGAGAACCTGGTGCCGAACCCGACCCCGGCGGTCACCACCATTACCGATTCGGTCGACAATACCGGCCTGACCCTGACTGCCACCGACAGCGTTACTGAAGGTGGCCAGATCACCTACACCGCAACATTGACCAACCCGGCGCAGACACCGGTCACCGTGACCCTGTCCAACGGTTCGACCATCACCATCGAAGCCGGTAAAACCACCGGTTCCGTGAACGTCGATACCCCGGCCAATGACGTCTACAACAATGGCAGCACCGTCAGCACCACGATTACGGGCGCTACCGGCGGCAACTTCGAGAATCTCGTACCGAGCACCACGTTGGCAGTCACCACCATCACCGACTCGATCGACAATACCGGCCTGAGCCTTAGCGCCACCGGCACCGTCGTCGAAGGCGGCCAGATCACCTACACCGCCACCCTGACCAACCCGGCCGGCACGCCGATGACCGTGACCTTGAGCAACGGCTCGGTCATTACCATCGAAGCGGGCAAGACCACCGGCAGCGTGACTGTCGATACCGCGGCCAACGACGTCTACAACAATGGCAACACCGTCAGCACTACGATCACCGGCACCACCGGCGGCAATTTCGAGCAACTGACCCCGAGCACCGAGCCAGCGCTCACCACCATTACCGATTCGAAAGACGACACCGGCCTGAGCCTGTCGGCGTCTACCGAAGTGGCCGAAGGTGGGCAGATTCTGTACACCGCGACGTTGACCAATCCGGCCGGTACGCCGGTCACCGTGACCTTGTCGAACGGTGCAGTGATCACCATCGCCGCCGGCGCGACCACCGGCAGCGTGAGCGTCGATGCGCCTGCCGATGATGTTTATAAAGATGCCGGCAAAGTTGAAGTCACCATCGCGGACGCCGCTGGTGGCAACTTTGAGAACCTGGTGACTGACCCGGCGGCTGCGGTCACCGATGTGACCGACACCCTCGACACTTCGACCGTGAACCTGACCGCGACGTCTACCGTCGCTGAAGGCGGGACCGTGGTTTATACCGCGTCCGTAACGTCGCCGGTCACCGGTTCGCCGGTGGTTGTCACCCTGTCCAACGGCCAGACCATTACCATTCCGGTTGGCGCCAGCAGCGGTTCCGTAAACTTCGTTGCGCCAAACGATGCGCTGGCCGGTGGCGGCTCGCTGAGCGTCAAGATCGACGATGCGAAGGGCGGCAACTACGAGAAGCTGGAAGTTGACGGCAAGTCGGCGGACACCTCGATCACTGACACCCCGGACACCACCAACCTGGCGCTGACCGCCAGCGGTTCGGTGGATGAAGGCGGCCAGATCACCTACACGGCAACCCTGACCAATGTGGCCGGTACACCAGTGACCGTGACCTTGTCGAACGGCGCCGTGATCACTATTGAAGCGGGCAAAACCACTGGCTCCGTGACCGTCGATGCACCGAAGGATGATGTCTATAAAGACACCGGCACCGTCGAAGCGACGATCACAGGTACGACCGGCGGTAACTTTGAGAATTTGGTTGCCAGCAATACACCGGCGGTGACCACGGTTAACGACACCATCGACACCAGCACCGTTTCACTGAGTGCCACTTCGAGCGTTGCCGAAGGCGGGACTGTGGTTTACACCGCTTCCGTGTCGGCGCCGGTCACCGGTTCGCCAGTGGTTGTCACCCTGTCCAACGGCCAGACCATTACCATTCTGGTTGGGTCGAGCAGCGGTTCTGTCGACTTCGTTGCGCCAAACGATGCACTGGCCGGTGGCGGCTCGCTGAGCGTCAAGATCGACGACGCCAAGGGCGGTAACTACGAGAAGCTGGAAGTCGATGGTAAGTCGGCGGATACCTCGGTGACTGATACCCAAGAGACCACTACCCTCAGCCTTTCGGCGACTGACTCGGTCGCCGAAGGCGGTTCGATCGTTTACACCGCGACCCTGACCAACACAGCCGGGACTCCGGTCACCGTCACGTTGAGCAACGGCGCCGTGATCACCATCGCCGCCGGTGCGACCACCGGTTCTGTAACCGTGGATGCGCCGAAGGACGACGTTTACAAAGACTCCGGCCAAGTTGAAGTTACCATCAAGGATGCCGCGGGCGGCAACTTCGAAAACCTGGCGACCAACCCCGCAGCCGCGGTCACCGAGGTGACCGACACCCTCGATACTTCGACCGTCAACCTCACTGCGACCAGCACTGTGGCTGAAGGCGGGACCGTGGTTTACACCGCGTCCGTTACATCGCCTGTCACCGGTTCGCCGGTGATTGTCACTTTGTCCAATGGCCAGACCATCACCATTCCGGTCGGCTCGAGCAGCGCCAGCGTCAACTTCGTTGCGCCAAATGATGCACTGGCCGGTGGCGGCTCGCTGAGCGTCAAGATCGACGACGCCAAGGGCGGCAACTACGAGAAGCTGGACGTCGACGGCAAGTCGGCGGATACCTCGGTGACCGATACCGCGGACACTACCAACCTGGCGCTGACCGCCAGCGGTTCAGTGGATGAAGGCGGCCAGATCACCTACACGGCAACCCTGACCAATGCGGCCGGTACTCCGGTAACCGTGACGCTGAGCAATGGCGCTGTTATCACCATTGAAGCAGGCAAAACCACCGGTTCCGTGACCGTCGACGCACCGAAGGACGACGTCTACAAAGATGCCGGCACCGTTGAAGCGACCATCAAAGGCGCGACCGGCGGCAACTTCGAAAACCTGGTGGCTAGCGACACCCCGGCGGTCACCACCGTTAACGACACCATCGACACCAGCACCGTTTCGCTGACTGCTACTTCGAGTGTCGCCGAAGGCGGAACCGTGGTTTACACCGCGTCCGTCAGCGCACCGGTCACCGGTTCGCCAGTGGTTGTCACCCTGTCCAACGGTCAGATCATCACCATCCCGGTCGGCGAAACCACCGGCAGCGTGAACTTTGTCGCACCAAACAGCCCCCTGGCGGGCGGCAGCTCCCTGAGCGTCAAGATTGACGGTGCAACGGGCGGTAATTACGAGAAGCTGGACGTCGACGGCAAGTCGGCGGATACCTCGGTGACTGATACTGCGGATACCACCAACCTGTCGCTGACCGCGACCGGTGCCGTGGATGAGGGTGGCCAGATCACCTACACCGCGACCCTGACCAACGCCGCCGGCACGCCGGTCACCGTGACCTTGTCGAACGGCGCCGTGATCACCATCGAAGCGGGCAAAACCACCGGTTCCGTGACCGTCGATGCGCCGAAAGACGACGTCTACAAAGACGCCGGCACCGTCGAAGCAACCATCCAAGATGCGACCGGCGGCAATTTCGAGAACCTGGTCGCCAGTGATACACCTGCGGTCACCACCGTCAATGACACCATCGACACCAGCACCGTTTCGCTGAGTGCCACTTCGAGCGTCGCCGAAGGCGGCACCGTGGTTTACACCGCGTCCGTGTCGGCACCGGTCACCGGTTCGCCAGTGGTTGTGACTCTGTCCAATGGCCAGACCATCACCATTCCAGTCGGATCGAGCAGCGGTTCTGTCGACTTCGTTGCGCCAAACGATACCCTCGCTGGCGGCGGCTCTCTGAGCGTCAAGATCGACGATGCCAAAGGTGGTAACTACGAGAAACTGGAAGTCGACAACAAGTCGGCCGACACCTCGGTGACCGATACTACGGAAACCACGACCCTCAGCCTGAGCGCTACTGACTCGGTCGCTGAAGGCGGCTCCATCGTTTACACCGCGACCCTGACCAATGCCGCCGGGACTCCGGTCACTGTCACGTTGAGCAACGGCGCCGTGATCACCATCGCCGCTGGCGCGACCACCGGCAGCGTGACTGTCGACGCACCGAAGGACGACGTCTATAAAGACGCTGGCCAAGTCGAAGTGACCATCAAGGATGCCGCGGGCGGCAACTTCGAAAACCTGGCCACCAGCCCAGCGGCTGCGGTCACCGATGTGACCGATACTCTCGATACCTCGACCGTGAACCTGACCGCGACGTCTACCGTCGCTGAAGGCGGCACCGTGGTTTACACCGCTTCCGTGTCGGCACCGGTCACCGGTTCACCGGTGGTTGTCACCCTGTCCAACGGCCAGACCATCACCATTCCGGTTGGGTCGAGCAGCGCCAGCGTCAACTTCACCGCGTCGAACGATGCGTTGGCCGGTGGCGGTTCGCTAAGCGTCAAGATCGACGACGCCAAGGGTGGTAACTACGAAAAACTGGAAGTCGACAGCAAGTCGGCCGACACCTCGGTTACCGACACTCCTGATACAACCACCCTCAGCCTGAGCGCTACTGACTCGGTCGCTGAAGGCGGCTCCATCGTTTACACCGCGACCCTGACCAATGCCGCCGGGACTCCGGTCACCGTGACGCTGAGCAACGGTGCGGTCATCACCATCGCCGCCGGCGCGACCAGCGGTTCCGTGACTGTCGATGCGCCAAAAGACGACGTCTACAAAGACGCCGGCCAGGTCGAAGTGACCATCAAAGATGCCGCAGGCGGCAACTTCGAAAACCTGGCGACCAGCCCAGCGGCGGCGGTCACCGAGGTGACCGATACTCTCGACACTTCGACCGTGAACCTGACCGCGACGTCTACCGTCGCTGAAGGCGGCACCGTGGTCTACACCGCGTCCGTATCGGCGCCGGTGACCGGTTCGCCGGTGGTTGTGACCCTGTCGAACGGCCAGACCATCACCATTCCGGTAGGCTCGAGCAGCGCCAGCGTGAATTTCACTGCGCCAAATGATGCGCTGGCAGGTGGCGGCTCGTTGAGCGTCAAGATTGACGATGCCAAAGGTGGAAACTACGAGAAACTGGAAGTCGACGGCAAATCAGCCGACACCTCGGTGACCGATACCCAGGACACCACCAACCTGTCGCTGACTGCGACCGGCGCCGTGGATGAAGGCGGACAGATCACCTACACGGCAACCCTGACCAATGCGGCTGGCACACCAGTGACCGTGACGCTTAGCAACGGCGCCGTGATCACCATCGCCGCCGGCGCAACCTCTGGTTCCGTGACTGTCGACGCGCCGAAGGACGACGTTTACAAAGACGCCGGCAAGGTTGAAGTCACGATCAAGGACGCCGCGGGCGGCAACTTTGAAAACCTGGCGACCAATCCGGCGGCTGCGGTCACCGACGTGACCGATACCATCGACACCTCGACGGTCAACCTCACCGCGACCAGCACTGTGGCCGAAGGCGGCACCGTGGTTTACACCGCGTCCGTCAGCGCGCCGGTCACCGGTTCGCCAGTCATTGTCACCCTGTCCAACGGCCAGACCATCACCATCCCGGTCGGCTCGAGCAGTGCCAGCGTGAATTTCTCTGCGCCGAATGATGCTCTAGCCGGCGGTGGTTCGCTGAGCGTCAAGATCGACGATGCCAAGGGTGGCAACTACGAGAAGCTGGAAGTCGACGGCAAGTCAGCGGATACCTCGGTGACCGATACTCCTGATACAACCACCCTCAGCCTGAGCGCTACTGACTCGGTCGCTGAAGGCGGGTCGATTGTTTACACCGCGACCTTGACCAACGCCGCTGGCACGCCAGTAACCGTCACCCTGAGCAACGGTGCCGTGATCACCATCGCCGCCGGCGCCACCAGCGGTTCCGTGACCGTCGACGCACAGAAGGACGACGTCTACAAAGACGCCGGCACCGTTGAAGCGACCATCAAAGGCGCCGCAGGCGGCAACTTTGAAAACCTGACCACCAGTCCAGCGGCTGCGGTTACCGAGGTGACTGACACTCTCGACACTTCGACGGTCAACCTCACCGCGACCAGCACTGTGGCCGAAGGCGGCACTGTGGTTTACACCGCGTCGGTCTCTGCTCCGGTCACCGGCTCGCCAGTGGTTGTCACCCTGTCCAACGGCCAGATCATCACCATCCCGGTAGGCTCGAGCAGTGCCAGCGTGAATTTCTCTGCGCCGAACGATGCCCTGACCGGTGGCACCTCCCTGAGCGTCAAGATCGACGATGCCAAGGGCGGCAACTACGAGAAGCTGGACGTCGATGGCAAGTCGGCAGACACCTCAGTTACCGATACTCAGGACACCACCAACCTGTCGCTGACCGCGACCGGTACCGTGGATGAAGGCGGCCAGATCACCTACACGGCAACCCTGACCAATGCGGCCGGCACACCAGTGACCGTGACGCTGTCGAACGGCGCCGTGATCACCATCGAAGCGGGCAAAACCGCCGGCTCCGTGACCGTCGATGCGCCGAAGGACGACGTCTACAAAGATGCCGGCACCGTTGAAGCGACCATCAAAGGCGCGACTGGTGGCGGTTTCGAGAACCTGGTGGCTAGCGACACCCCGGCGGTGACCACCGTCAATGACACCATAGACACCAGCACCGTTTCGCTGAGTGCCACTTCGAGTATCGCCGAAGGCGGCACCGTGGTTTATACGGCATCCGTATCTGCTCCAGTCACCGGTTCGCCAGTCGTTGTCACCCTGTCCAACGGCCAGACCATCACCATCCCGGTCGGCTCGAGCAGCGGCTCTGTCGACTTCGTTGCGCCAAACGATGCACTGGCTGGCGGCGGCTCCCTGAGCGTCAAGATCGACGATGCTAAGGGTGGTAACTACGAAAAACTGGAAATCGACGGTAAGTCGGCGGACACCTCGGTGACCGATACTACGGAAACCACGACCCTCAGTTTGAGCGCGACCGACTCCGTGGCTGAAGGCGGATCCATCGTTTACACCGCCACCCTGACCAACGCTGCCGGCACACCAGTGACCGTGACGCTGTCGAACGGCGCGATCATCACCATTGCCGCCGGCACCACCAGCGGTTCCGTGACCGTCGATGCGCCGAAAGACGACGTCTACAAAGACGCCGGCAAGGTCGAAGTGACCATCAAAGATGCCGCGGGCGGCAACTTCGAAAACCTGGCCACCAATCCGGCGGCTGCGGTCACCGACGTGACCGATACCATCGACACTTCGACGGTCAACCTCACCGCGACCAGCACTGTGGCCGAAGGCGGCACCGTGGTTTACACCGCGTCGGTCTCTGCTCCGGTCACCGGTTCGCCAGTCGTTGTGACCCTGTCCAACGGCCAGACCATCACCATCCCGGTAGGCTCGAGCAGCGCCAGCGTGAATTTCACTGCGCCGAACGATGCCCTGACTGGTGGCGGCTCGCTGAGTGTGAAAATCGATGACGCCAAGGGCGGTAACTACGAGAAGCTGGAAGTCGACGGCAAGTCGGCGGACACCTCGGTGACCGATACCCAGGACACCACCAACCTGTCGCTGACCGCGACCGGCACCGTGGATGAAGGCGGCCAGATCACCTACACGGCAACCCTGACCAATGCCGCCGGCACGCCAGTAACCGTCACGCTGAGCAACGGCGCTGTTATCACCATTGAAGCAGGCAAAACCACCGGTTCCGTGACCGTCGACGCACCAAAAGACGACGTCTACAAAGATGCCGGCACTGTCCAGGCAACCATCTCCACCGCCACCGGTGGCAACTTCGAAAACCTGGTGCCAAGCACGGTTCCAGCGGTTACCAGCATCACCGACACCCTCGACACCTCGACCGTCACCCTGAACGCCACCGCTTCGGCAACTGAAGGCGGCACCGTCACTTACACCGCGACTGTCGGTGCACCGGTGACTGACAGCCCGGTCACCGTGTCCTTGGCTAACGGCCAGACGATCACTATCGAAGTCGGTAAAACCACCGGTACCGTGACCACCGCTGCACCGAACGACGCATTGGCCGGTCATGCTCCGCTCACCAACTCGATCACCAGCGTCAGCGGCGGCAACTACGAGAACCTGGTAGCGGATAAAACGCCGGTCAGCACCACCGTGACCGACACTGTCGACACCACCAACCTCAGCCTGAGCGCGACCAATTCGGTAGCCGAAGGTAGCCAGATCACTTACACCGCGACCCTGACCAACGCCGCCGGCACTCCGGTGACCATGACGTTGAGCAACGGTGCCGTGATCACCATCGACGCCGGCAAAACCACCGGCACCGTGACTGTCGATGCGCCGAAGGACGACGTCTACAAAGACGCCGGCACTGTCCAGGCAACCATCTCCACCGCCACCGGCGGCAACTTCGAAAACCTGGTCACCAGTAATACCGCTGCGGTCACGACCGTCACCGACACGATCGACAAAACCGAAGTCAGCATCAGCGGCAGCACCTCGGTGACTGAAGGCCAGACCGCCAGCTACACCGTCAGCCTGACCCACCCCGCACAGACCGAAGTGACCCTGAAAATCGTCTACAGCGGCACCGCCGCCGACGGTTCGGACTTCACCGGCGTGTACACCGTGAAAATCCCGGCGGGCGCCAGCAGCGCGAGCTTCAACGTCGCGACACTGGACGACAAGCTCACCGAAGGCACCGAGAACTTCGTGGTCAAGATCGACTCGGCCACTGGCGGCAACTTCGAAAACCTCGCGGTCAGCGCTTCCAACGGCAGCGTCAGCACCTCGATCATCGACAACGATGCTGCGCCGGTGCTCGACCTGGACGCCAACAACTCCAGCGGCGCCACAGGGGCCAACTACAACGTGACCTTCACCGAAGGCACCACCGGCCAGGGCGTCTCGATCGGCGACACCGACCTGAGCATCACCGACCCGGACAGCACGATGCTGACCGGCGCCACCATCGTGCTGACCAACCGTCAGCCGGGCGACGCGCTGAACCTGGGCAACAGCGTCAACGGCATCACCATCAATGCCAACAGCCAGGACGGCACCGTCACCCTGACCCTGTCGGGCAACGCGACGCTGGCCGACTACCTGCAGCAGATCAAAAACATCAGCTTCACCAACAGCAGTGAAGATCCGAGCACCGTGCCGCGGATCATCACCGTGACGGTGACCGATGGCAGCAACTACTCCAACACCGCGACCACCACCGTCAACGTAGTGGCTGTGAACGATGCGCCGACCGCCGCACCGGTTAACGTCACCGGCACCGAAGACACCCCGCTGATCCTCGGCTGGTCGACCTTCGGCATCAGCGATATCGACAGCCCGTCCGCCAACCTGGGGGTGAAAATCACTCAGTTGCCGGGCGACGGTAAATTGCAGTACCTGGACGGTGCGACCTGGAAAGACGTGGCGACCAACCAGACGTTCAGCAAGGCCGACATCGACGCCGGCAAACTGCGCTTCACGCCAGATGCCAACGAATCGGGCGTCGATGGCTACGGCGGCACCAACGTGGGCAACAACCAGGCGGACTACGCGCAAATCAAGTTTCAGCCAACCGACGGTCAACTGCTGGGCAACACTGGCACGGTGAAAATCGACATCACGCCGGTTGCCGACGCGCCCTCCCTGAGCGTCGCGGACAACAGCGTCAAGTCCACCGGCCTGACCAAGGAAGTCTGGACCGGTCTGTCGGGCCTCGGCACCGATGGCAACGGCGCGTCTTCCGGCACGCTGAAATCGGTCATCGACGGCGCGGGCACCCCGAACTCCAGCGGCACCGTGACCAACGTTCAGTCCGACGGCAGTGTCACGGCCGGCACGGCCTCGAAAACATCCGGCCTGATCTACCTCGAAGCGGGCAAGACTTACACCTTCAGCGGTACCGGTGACGACAGCCTGTTGGTGACCATCGGTGGTAAAAACGTGGCCGCAATCACTTGGGGTGCGGGCGGCAGCCTGAACGGTTCGTTCACCCCGACCACCAGCGGTTATTACACCCTGGACATTTACCACCATAACCAGAAGGGCCCGGGCAGCTATGACGTCAACCTGTCGGTCAACGGCGGTGCGGCGGTCGACCTCAGCAGCGCCGGCGTGCCGCTGTACACCGGCGTGGCGGATCTGGCGGCGTCTGGCGTGACAGTGTCCGACCTGCATGGCACCAATGGCGAAGGCTACTACGACGGCTACAAACTCAACGAAGGCGCCGAGGGCACCAGCGTTCACTTGTCCGCGATCAAAACGGCACTGACCGACACGGACGGCTCCGAAAGCCTGAGCGTGAAAATCAGCGGCATCCCGGCGGGCTCGGTGCTCACCGATGGCGCGGGTCACACCTTCACCGCCAGCGCCACCTCCGGCGAAGCCAACGTCACCGGCTGGAACCTCGGCACCCTGACCGTCACGCCGCCGCCGTACTACAACGGCCAGTTCACCCTGACCGTCACCTCGACATCCACCGAAGCGCTCGGCGGTTCGGCGCCAAGCACCGCGCAGATCCCGGTCACGGTCTACCCGGCGGTATACAACGCCGTCACCGCTACTGCCGCCGACGACACCATCACAGGCACCGACGGCAACGACATCATGATCGCCGACATCGGCGGGCTGACCGTGGTGCCGGGCACCAACTACAACATTGCGTTCATGGTCGACAGCTCGGGCAGCATGAGCGCTTCGTCGATCAGCGCCGCCAAGGATTCGCTGACCGCGGTGTTCAACACCCTCAAGCAAAGCATGGGCGGCAACTCCGGGACCGTGAACATCTTCCTGGTGGACTTCGATAACCAGGTCAACAAGTCGGTATCGGTGAACCTGAATGACCCGAACGCTCTGACCTTGCTCAAATCCGTTCTGGATTCGATGTCGTCCGGCGGCGGCACCAACTACGAGGACGTGTTCAAAACCACGGCCAACTGGTTCCAGAGTGCCGACGCGATTGCCAACACCGGTGCGAAGAACCTCACGTACTTCATCACCGACGGCAAGCCGACCTACTATCAGGGCGGCGAGCAAACCAACCCGACCTTGTTCGGCAACGTGAAGCTCGACGACGTCATCACCACCACCAATTACAAATTGGGGCAGACCTATTCCAGCTACCTGGACAGCACTCACTACCTGACCATCGACAGTGCCGGCAACGTCACGCTGCAGACTCTGAAAAACTCGGGGCGCTGGAACAGTTCTGAACTGGGCACCCTCCATGCCGAGGGTAACGGCACATACGAACTGTCCTATCGCGATGGCACCGGCAACAGCACCGATTCCACTGCCATCGACAACTCAACCAGCAGCTTCACGTTGCTGAGCAACGTGTCGACTGTCGAAGCCATCGGCCTGAACAAGGACGTCACCCTCGGCGACCTCAAGCCGTACGACTCGGATCAGACGCCACAAACCAACATCGACCCGAAAGACCTGGCCAACTCGATCATCGGCCATACCGAAGCGACGATGCCGGGTGCCGACACGGTCAGCGGCGGTGACGGCAACGACCTCCTGTTCGGCGATTTGGTGAGCTTCAACGGCATTGCCGGCGAGGGTTATCAGGCCATGCAGGCGTTCGTGGCCCAGCAGACCGGCGTCGATGTCAGCAAAGTCACCACCAGCAACGTGCATCAGTTCATCACCGAGCACTACACCGCGTTCGACGTGTCTGGCGCCCATGACGGTAACGACACGCTGCTGGGTGGCGCGGGCAACGACATTCTCTTCGGCCAGGGTGGCAACGACCTCCTCGACGGCGGCAAGGGCAATGACATCCTGCTCGGCGGCAGCGGCAATGACTCGTTGATCGGCGGTCAAGGCAACGACATTCTGATTGGCGGTTCGGGTGCCGACACCTTCATCTGGAAGGCTGGCGACACCGGCAGCGACGTGATCAAGGACTTCAAGGCCAGCGAAGGCGATCGCATCGACCTGCGTGATCTGTTGCAGGGCGAAAGCGGCAGCACCATCGACAACTTCCTGAAGATCACCACGGTGGATGGTGTGTCGTCCCTGCAAGTCAGTTCTGGCGGCAAGTTCAACGGCGCCGACGCTGCAGCGGCCACCCCGGACGTGACGATCAAACTGGAAGGTAACAATTGGTCCAGCGCCAATATCAACTCGTTGATCGCCGGCAGTGACCCGACCATCAAGATCGATCACAACAACAGCTGATCAGCAGGCTGACGGCCGCCCAAACCAGGCGGCCGTCACGTTTGCGCCCACCTCACGGGTGACGATTTCGTCGTCGCACCGCATACTCGCCTGCGTTGGCCTATGCTGCTGACAGCACGACGCTGGTCCATTTCCGAGGGATGCTCAATGTTTTACGTGCAACGCGATGCGCAAGGTCAGTTAGTGCGCGTGGAAGCCACGGCCTACACCGAGGCCACGGAAACGCTGCCGGCCGATCACCATGAAATCCAGGCCTGGTTTGCCCACGAAGTGGTTGAGACCAGCCTCAAGCAGCTCAAGCAGAGCGACCTGGAAATGATCCGGGTACTCGACGACTTGATTCAGGTGCTGACCCAAAAAGGCGTGATCCGCGTCACCGACCTGCCGGCCGCCGCACAAGCCAAGCTGATGGACCGGACCCAGGCCCGTGAGGCATTGGGCGGGTTGAGCCAGTTGATCGATGATGATGAGACGGGGTTGATCTAGTCCCTGCCTTCATTGTTGCCTTTACTGACGCCATCGCGAGCAGGCTCGCTCCCACAGTTGATCTTCAGTGAACACAGCCTATGTGAACGACTGAGATCCAATGTGGGAGCGAGCCTGCTCGCGATGGCGCCCTTCAGTACACCGCAGATTTAACTGCTAAACCTCGGCCCGAGCCTGCATCTGCGGCGACTCAAGGTGATCCAGCGCCCGTTCCACCAATAACTGCACGCCATCGGCCATTCGGCTGAGCGCCAGGGCGACTGAGCGCCGTGAGCCTTCCACATCATCCGCGAGGTCGGCGGCGATGGCGCTGATGGAGAGTAGGTCTTCGGAGGCGTTGGCCAGAAGGGCTTCAGTGTCGATGTCGGGGGAGACGGTGAAGAGGCGGCCTTTACGGGGAGCAGGCGGATTCGGCGTTACTTTGAACATAAGAAATACCCTAAACAGTAAGTTGGAGCCGTCACCGTTCGCTTGCACGCGAATAGGGTGGCGGCCGTGCGCAGGTGTGCAAGACCGGGCCTGTTTAGGACACCCAGCAGATCCGAGGATCTCCTGCGCGCAGCCGCCATAAAGCAGTGAACATCGAAATGCTCATTGAGAGGAATGGCAGCACGCTACCTAAACAGTTTGGTCGGACTTGCACGTCCGTGTCACCGATTATTCAGTGACAAGGCCAGACTAGCCTTGGACTTCGGCCGGAACAAGTTCACCAAAACCGCTACAACTTGAAGGAAATCTCCTAGGACTTTGCTACCGGAATAATCGGTGTCTGCACTGGCGCCATCGCGAGCAGGCTCGCTCCCACAGGGATCGGAGGTGAATACAGGATTGTGGTACGACACAAACTCACTGTGGGAGCGAGCCTGCTCGCGATGACGGCATTAGCCTCACTGCCAAGGCTTAGGCTCTCCAAACAACTGCCCCTGAACCCCATACAACCCCATCTCACGAATCACCGCCAACTCCCCTTCGGTCTCGACCCGCTCGGCAATCAACGGCAAATCAATGCTGTGCGCTGCCCGCTGAATCGCCTCGATGAACAGACGCTTGTCACTCTCCTGATCAATCGCCCGGATGTAACTGCCGTCGATCTTCAGATACGCCAACCCCAGCCGCGCGAGGTTGCCGATCATGCTGAAACGCCCACCAAATCGTTGCAGACTCAGCGAGAACCCAAGTTCACGCAGACGCCGCGTCAGCTGTTCCAGCACCGCTTGCTCAGGCAATTGTTCCTCGCCGATTTCCAGGGTCAGTCGTTCCCCCAGATTCGAATGCTGACGCAGAATCTCGAACACTTTGTTCAATGCCTGCGGATCCGCCAGTGTCGCCGAAGACAGGTTCAGCGCCAGCGACTCTTCATGGTCGGCCATCTGCTCAAGCACCAGTTCCAGCATCAAACGGTCCAGCCGCGCGGTCCAGCCGAAACGCTCGAGCCAGGGCAAGAAACGCCCGGCGGGAATGGTCTGGTCCTGCTCATCGAGCAGGCGCGACAGCACTTTGTAATGCAGCACCACCTGCGTGTCGTGGCTGGCCACCACCGGCTGGAAGTACAGCTCGAAACGCTGCTGATCCAACGCCTGATCCAGCAAGGTGTGCCAGGCATGGTGGTCATCGCCAACCCGGGCCGATGCACTGTGATCGAGACACGCCCAGCTCGGTTCGCCCTGACTTTCCGCCTGGGCCAGTGCCTGATCCGCCAACCCGATCACCGCTTGCGGCGAGTCGCCATGGGCAAAGGGTGCCAGCCCGATCGAGGCCACCGACGCCACGTCCGTGGCGCCCGTCGCGTGCAGGCTCGCCAAGGCGCTGTCGAGGTTACTCGCCAGTTGCAGCGCTTCTTCGCGCACCAGCCCTGGCGCCAGCACGGCGAATTCACCACCACGAATGCGTGTTACGAGGTTCTGGGTTTCCGGGTACTTGGCGCACTCACGGGACAACTGCTCGCCCACCGCTTTCAACAATTCATCGGTGCGCTGACCGCCCAGCCGCTGGTTCAAACCAGCCAGGTCCTTGACCCGCAGCAGCAGCAAATAGCCGGAACTGGCCTGCTCAGGGTTGCTCACTCGCGCGTTCAATTGCATTTCGAAATAACGCCGGTTGGCCAGGCCGGTCAGATTGTCCTGATAGGATTCGGCCCGCAGTTTTTCACTGCGTTCGGCCTGTTCCTGGAACAGCGCCTTAAGCTTCTCGACCATTTGATTCATCGCCTGCACCACCCGACGCAATTCCGGGGTGCGCGGCAGTTCCGGCAGGCTGAGGAATTCGCGGCGAGCAATGGCGTGGGATTGCTTGACCATGTAATCCAGCGGCTTCAGTTGCCGGCGCAGCAACAGCGCGCCCAGCACCGCACTCACCGCGCCGCAGATCAACAACCAACCGAGGCTGCCCAACGCGCTCTGCCACAGCTTGGCCAATGCGAACATCGGGTGGCTGACCACCTCGACCCGCGCGGCCTGTTCCCAGCCACGGCTGACAAGCGCGTCGCCACCGGCCGGTTCCAGGCCGATCAGTTTGACGAACCAGTCCGGCACGTTGGTGACCGCCGGGATGCCGCTGCGCTCGACAATCGTCTTGTCGTTGGCCAGATCGACCACGCGGATGCTCGCGTAGTAACCGCTGTCGAAGATCGAACTGACCAGCAACTCGACCATCGCCGGGTCGTCGATGTTTGGCGTCAGGGATAGCGCCAACGCTGTGGCTGCGTCCTGGGCATGGGAGCGCAACTGGTTGACGTACTGGGTACGCGAGCTTTCCAGACTGACCATGAAGCTGCCGGTGAAGGCGACCACCAGGAACAGACAGATAGCGATCAACAGCTGTTTGAACAAAGACATCTGAGCGCGTGCTCCTAGTTAGTCGTCTCGACCGGGAATCCTTCGGTCTGCATTTTCTTCAACACATCCTGCCAGCGGGACAGGCGTTTGGTGTCTCCAACCTTTTTGTTGCCTTTGGCACCCGGCAACCATAACCCTTCGGCATTGAAAGAGTAGACCGGCAGCAAATCGGTTCGCTGGCTGGCAGGCTTGATCGCGTCGATCAGGCTGTCGAGCACCAAAGGCATGGCCTCGGGGCTCGAGTAGTAAGTCAGCACCATGTGCGCACGGTTCAGGCGCAAAGCCTTGACGTAGGTGATGCGCAGCTTGTCACTGGAGACACCGAGATGGCGCAGGCTGAAATACTTGGCGATAGCGTAGTCTTCGCAGTCGCCGGCGCCTTTCCACAAGGCTTCGATCGGCGTTTCCCAATAATCGACCTCGTGCCACAGATCGATGTCTTCTTCGTAGCGCATCTGCTTGTTGAAGAAGCGGTTGACCACGTTGAGCTGTTCCAGCTCGCCAATCTGCTTTTGCGTGGCCAGCAACTGCTGCCAGGCATCGATGCGCTGCTGCCCTTCACCCAAAGGCCCGTACAATGCCTGCGCGCGGCGGCTGATCAGCGAAAAATCCCAGTCGGCATGCAGCCCGCCCAGCATGACGCCGGCCAGCAAAAGCGCGCAGCCTAGCCAGCGCAAAGTCCGAGGGATCGCGAAACGTACCGCCAATGCGAGGCATCCAGGGTAGGCAGGTGGAAGTCGGTTGATGGTGCAGGTTAGCCCGATAAAAGACAATGGCACGGTGAGATCACTTCCGGCACGCTAGACTTTACAGGAACAAGATCTTTTGCCCGTTTGACAACCTGTCAGGCAGTCACTAGTGTCCATTTGGATCCAAGTACTTTCATTTGATCAGGGTGCGTTTGTTGTGACACAGAAGCCCAACCCTCTCAGCAGTATCAAGGTTAACGGGCCAATTCCCGCTCATCTGGCACGCTCGGTAATCGAAGAAACCCTGCGCGCGGCGATTCTCGATGGCCGCATTCCTTGCGGCACCGCCCTGCGCCAGCAAGACCTCGCCGACCTGTTCGGCGTCAGCCGCATGCCGGTGCGCGAAGCCTTGCGCCAGCTCGAAGCGCAAGCGCTACTCAACGTGATCGCCCACAAAGGCGCGGTGGTCGCACCGCTGGTTCAGGGCGATGCGGCAGAAACCTATGAGCTGCGGATCCTGCTGGAGTCCGAAGCCTTGCGCCGGTCGATTCCTCTGCTCGAAGCCGCCGATTTCGAACGAGCTGCCCGCTGTATCGAAGAGTTGGAGATGCAACACGACTACACCGAGATCGGCCGGCTCAATCGTCTGTTCCACATGGCGCTTTACAGCAAGGCTCCAAACCAGCGGCTGCTGAGGCTGGTTGAAGACGGGTTGAACGAAGAGGAACGCTTTCTGCGCTTCAACCTGGAAGCCATGGGCCTGGGCAAACTGTCCCAGGAAGATCACCGAGCGTTGTTGCGAGCCGTAGAAGAGCGGGACGTCGAGCATGCGGTGACGCTGCTCGAAAACCACCTCAACCGGGGCGTTGAAGTCATCACGCGCTACCTCGAAAGCGCCGAGGCTCAGCGCCGGAAAACCTCCAGGTAAACCGCAGCGGCAGGCCGGAGCGAGCCCATTGAGCAGCTCGCTTTGTCGCGACATTGAGCTGATCTGCACTCGGATGGCTCGACGAACAATCTGCTTACAAATCCCCTTTCGTTCACGCCAGACCGGTGCGCAACGACTGCATGCCCCCCCTCACTGCCCCTGTCACCCTCAAGCCCGAAAATTGCACCGAACGGATCATGCGTCGGCGATAGCGACTGCCGTGAATTACGCTCACTCTTGAGCTGCCAACGAATAATGACGGACGACGCATCGCACCCGCGGAGCAGTCGACGCACCCAGAACCTACGGAAGGAGTCTTGCCACGGGAAAGGAAGAACCGGCGTCGCTCCCAGCCAACTTCCACCCCCTTAAATCACGTTAACGAACCCAGTAGAAAGTTGCTTTGAGTGAGGCATTCACTCTTTATTTAAATTTTGGCCTATATAAGCCGAAAGGAGCAACTACGCCTAAATAAAACTTAATACAAAAGTCTTATTGGAACTTGTCGCGCCCGAGAAAGTTAAACTTTAAATTAATTAAAAAATGACTTGCCCGGAACTTTATTCGTGTATTAGTTTTTCTCCGCCGCCCATGAACACTGGGCACCACGTACGACTTAGTGATTACACACCTGAAAAACATCAATTCAATTGAGGCCCCTGTTCGCCAATAAGAAACTTCAAGCAACCGTCACTTATTGATCAACACCAGCCTCAACGGTATTCCAGATCACATATAGGCTCGCTCATGAAACCGACTAAAGATCGTCTCAATCAGAAGAAAGCAGAACTTAGTGCGCACCCGATCTTCTCTGAAATACATTCGTTATCGGTCCTTCAACGCTTTATGGAAACCCATGTGTTTGCGGTGTGGGATTTCATGTCGCTGACCAAGCGCCTGCAACAGGAACTGACCTGCGTTCAACTGCCCTGGCTACCTCCGCGAGATCCTCAGGCTGCGCGGTTGATCAACGAAATCGTGCTCGGTGAAGAGTCTGATGATCGTCCCGCCCAAGGTCACTACAGCCATTTCGAGTTGTACCTGGATGCGATGCGCGAAGTCGGTGCGAGCACGGTCGCCGTCGAACGCTTTGTGACGCTGCAAAAAGAAGGCGTGAGCTACGAGGTGGCATTACAAAGCGTCGAGGTCGATCCGGCAGCCGCGCAGTTCGTGCGCCATACCTTGCACACCGCGATGCATGCACCGGGGCACAGTGTGGCGGCGGCGTTTCTGCATGGACGCGAGAGTGTTATCCCGCAGATGTTTCAGCGGATTCTCGACGACTGGGGCATCGGCATCGAACAGGCGCCTACCTTCCGTTACTACCTGGAACGGCACATCGAAGTCGATTCCGAAGACCACGGCCCGGCGGCGGAAAGACTCCTCGCCCGCCTGGTCGATGGCGATCCACAGCGCGAAGACGACGTCTACGCCAGCGCCATTGCCGCCGTGGAAAGCCGCATCGCCCTGTGGGATGGCTTGCGCCTGAGCATGGGCGAACCGATGGCGGAGGTGAACGCATGAATGCCGCCGACTACCAATCCTTCGCTGATACCTGGGAAAGCCGCGCGACCATTCGCACCCGCCCCCGGCGCGTACTGGAAAACGACGACAAGCTGATTTATCCGCTGAGCCGTCAGCCGCTGGTGCTGAGCGAAACCTTCCTGCGTGAATGCCCGGAACAACGAGACTTTGCCCTGGTGCAGACGCTCTACAAATTCATCAACGACGTGGTGATTTTCGAAACCGAGATCGTCGACAAGACCGCCCGCAGCATCGCCAAAAACCGCTTCAGCGTGGCGTTCCCGTTTGCCTGTCGCTACGACGCCATGACTGTGGTGGTGGACGAGGATTACCACGCCCTGGTGGCCATGGATTTCATGCAGCAGACCGTCGCCATGACCGGCATCGCGCCGATAGGGCTGCCGGATGAAATCGAACTGAGCCGTGCCATCCCGGCAGCCGTGGCTATCGCCCCGGAACACCTGCGCAGCGCCGTGGAGCTGATCTGCGTGGCCATCGCCGAGAACACCGTGACCGGCGATGTCGCGGCGTTCGCCAAGGACGACACGGTCAAGCAGTCGATCAAGGGCCTGATGGCCGACCACTTGCTCGACGAGGGCCGTCACTCCGGGTTCTGGGCGCGGTTGGTGCGCATTTATTGGCACACCGCGAGCGAAGACGATCGCCAGTGCATCGCGCAAATCCTGCCGGTGTTCATCGGCCATTACCTGACCAACGACATCCAGAAGTCCTTCGACTTCCGCTTGATCGACGCCTTGCAGATCAGCGATGCGGCGCATCGGGCACTCAAGAGCGAAGTGTCGGGGCTGGCCTTCCCGATCAATCGCCATCACCCGCTGGTCGCCAACATCGTGCGGTTTTTCCGCAGCAGTTCGCTGCTCGATTCACCGTGCGTGCAAAGCGCCCTGAGCGACTACCTGGTTTAACGAGGAGAACATCATGAGACGTCTCGATATTTTGCTCATTGGGCACAGCCAGGCCCTGACCAACCTGGCGCTGGAACTCGACCAACACGGTCATTCACTGACGCAGCTGGCGAATCTGGAGGCGCTGGCGCCAAGCACGTTTGATTTGCTGATCGACGATGCGAGCCTGCCGTTTCAGGACTTCGGCGATGTACCGCGCCTGACGCTGCAGCTGGGTATCGGCGCGCCGGGCGCCTCAGGCCTGCCAGCATTGGACCTGCTGTGCGCATACAACTCGATGCAACCAAGTCGCGTGCCAGTCGCCGAAGAACTGTCCGGCAACGGCCAGGCATTGCGCCTGCGAGCGGTGGCTGATCTGGTCGATCACGTGGCACTGCTGGTCAGCCGCTTCTCCCGGGATGCCGAGTATTTTCTTCTCGTCGAACCTTCAATTCCCGCTCACTTCGAGCAGGTGGAAAACCTGCTGTTTTTAGAGCACCTGGCCTACGTCCATCAGCTCAACACCACGGCTGAACCATGGCTGCTGCAACTCGGCCAGATCCCGATGATCGAGCGGCTTGAACAGCGCTTCATCCAGTCTGCCGAGCGGCCGGCGCTGAACATCGCCGGCACGTCGCAGAACTATCGGCAATTGCACGGCCACAGCCGCGCGATCCAACAGCGTTTGCAACCATTGCTCGATCAGCATCAGGGACCGTTGGTGGTCGGGATCTGCCTGCCAAAATCCAGCGCGTTGTATGCGGGAATTCTGGCGATCCTGGGCAGCGGCGCGGTGTACCTGCCGCTGGAGCCAAGCCATCCGTTGCAACGTCAGCAGTACATTCTGGAAAACGCCGGCGCGGTATTGTTGCTGCATGACGGAGAACACCCGCTCAGCGAGACAATGCCTGGGCTGGACATCAGCCGTATCGACATCGGCGATGTGAATCCCGATCAACCCTTGATGCGCCAACGACCCGATCTCGACGCACCGTGCATGGCGCTCTATACCTCGGGCACCACGGGGCACCCCAAAGGCGTGTTGCTCAGCCAGGCCAACCTCGCGCACTTCACCGCGTGGTACGCCGATTACGTGCAGCTGACCGAACAGAGTCGCGCATTGCAGTTTTCATCGTTGAGTTTCGACTCATCGCTGATCGATATTTTCCCGACCCTGCTTCAGGGCGCCGAGCTGATCGTGCCCAACGAGGACCAACGTCGCGACCCGCTGCAACTGGTCGAGCTGATCCGCCACCAACGACTCAGCCATGCCTTTTTGCCGCCGGCGCTGTTGAGCATCTTGCCGCTGGATCAGTTGCAAATCCTCGATCATGTGATGACCGGTGGCGATGTTTGCGAACCCTACGTGATCGAGCAACTGACCCGCCAAGGCAATCTCTACAACCTCTACGGCCCGACCGAAGCCACGGTGCTGATCACCGCGCGGCAACTGCGCACCGGCGACAGCAACCGAACCCTCGGCGCACCGATTGCCAACAGTCAGGTGCTGATCCTCGATGAGGACTATCAACCGGTGACCGAGCAAACCGTCGGTGAGTTGTACATCGTCGGCCCGGGGGTATGCCTGGGTTACCTGAACAACCCGCAGCAGACTGCCGAACGTTATCTGGACCTGAACCTGCCGAATGACCAGAGCCTGCGCGCGTATCGCACCGGCGACATGGCCAAGTGGACCCCCGACGGTATCGAGCTGTGCGGACGGCGAGATCATCAGGTGAAGATCCGCGGCTTTCGGGTCGAGCCGGAAGAGATCGAACGCTGCCTGCGCGACAGTCAGCTGTACCGTCAGGTGGCGGTGGTGATCGACCCTCATCGACGGATTCTGGCCTTTCTCGCGCAGCCTCAGGAAGAGCAACCCGGCGCTGCTCGCGAAGCCTTGAAAGCCCACGCGATGCAGTTTCTACCGGACTATATGCAGCCCACCGCATGGACCGAACTGACGAGCATGCCGTTCGCCAGCAACGGCAAGGTCGACCGTAAAGCGCTGCTGGAACTGCCCGTCAACGTGACCGAAAACAGCCAGCGGCGTTTGCCCGTCAGCGCTCATGAAGCGCTGTTGCTGGAGATCTGGGCCGAACTGCTGGAGCTGCCCGCCAGCGACATTTCCACCGATGAAAGCTTCTTCAATCTCGGCGGGCACTCAATCTTGCTGTCACGCATGTTGCTGCGTTTGCGTGAGGAGTTCGGCCGCAGCATCTCGATCAACCGCTTCATCGAACTACCGACGATTGCGAAGCTGGCGACCCTGGTTCGTGGGTCCGGGACCGAAGAAGTGCTGAGCGAAAAAGCCCTGGCCGATGCCTTCCGTGAACTGGATATCGAGCCGTTGCCGGTCAGCCGAATGGGCGATGTGCATAAGGTGATCGTCACCGGCGCCAACAGCTTTGTCGGTGTGCATATCGTCGAAGCGCTGCTGGCCTGGGGCGCCAGCGAAGTAGCGTGCCTGGTGCGTGATGGCGGCGGGCAATCGGCGGCGCAACGCTTCGCTCAGGCGTTGCGGGAAAACCGTCTGGGACACTTGGACATGAGCCGGGTGCGAGTTTACGCGGCAGACATCACTCGCCCGCAACTGGGACTCAGCGAAGATGTTTATCAACGACTGGACCGCGAGTTCGGTGCGCTGGTGCATAACGCCGCCAACGTCAATCACGTCCTCGATTACGAGTCGTTGGCGCGGGACAACGTCGAGCCGATTTTCGAGTGCCTGCGTTTGTGTGAAGGGCGCAGCAAGAAAATCTTCAATTTCGTCTCGACGCTCTCGGCGTCCAGCACGATTTCCGACGATGGCCGGGTCCTGGAACTGCCCGCTGCGCAGACACCGCCGATCTACATCAAGAACGGCTACAACCTGTCCAAATGGGTCGGCGAGCGGATCCTCGAACGGGCTCGCGAGCGTGGGGTGCGGGTCAATCTTTATCGTCCCGGCAACATCAGTTTCAACAGCCTCACTGGCGTCTGCCAGCCCCACAAGAATCGCTTGATGCTGATGCTCAAGGGCTCGATCCAGCTCGGCCAGGTGCCAGAATTCGCGCTGAATTTCGACCTGATGCCGGTGGATTTCCTCGCCCGTTTCATCGCCTTCCACGCCAGCCGTTACCAGGCCGAAAAAGCGGTGTTCAACCTGCACAACCCCGAGCCCCTGAGCTGGGATTGCTACGTGGCGTCATTTCGCGAGGCCGGTCGGGAGTTCGCCATGGTCAGCGTCGCCGACTGGCAGCAGCAACTGGGCCGCGTCGACAGCGACAACGCGCTGTTTGGCGTGCTGGGTTTCTACCTCAACGGCTTCGAAGAAGACATCGGCGACATCTCGATGATCGGCCACGACAACGCCCAGGCCGGCGTACGGCAGATGGGCGCGCACTACCCGGAAAAATCCCCGGCGCTGCTGCGGCGTGGCTGCGACTACCTCAAAGAAATTAACTTCATCTGATTCACCCTGACCCTGCACGGAGCAAAACCATGAATACTCTGCAACCCGATACCCTGATCAAAAACCCTCACGGCTGCCACGTCATTTCTTCGGTAGAAGTACCGGTCGATGCGACGCAAGTCTGGGCCGTGGTCGGCAACTTTGCCGGCTTCGATCAGTTTATTCCGGCGCTGTCGCACATCGAGATGACCGGCGAAGGCGTGTCGTCGCTGCGCAAGAAATTCTTCAAGGACGGCAACCTGGTGGTCGAGCAACTCAACTCCCGGGACGACCAGGCGCTGAACATGACCTGGACGACGATTTACAACACGCTGGGCGTGGCCAATTTGTGGGCGGCGATGAGTGTTGAATCCCTGGGCGCAGACAAGTCGCGGGCGACCTGGACCATCATCGCCGAACCAGCCCAGGGTGGTGCCGAGGCGCTGTCGGGGTTCAAGGATTTCGTTCAGGGGTTTGCCGATGATGCAATGGGGAATGTGTTGAAGCTGTTTGTGTAAGGCTTCGGTTCGGCGGTGACTGATGCACCGCTTTCGCGAGCAGGCTCGCTCCCACAGGGGTTCTCAGTCGTTCACAAATGTTGTGATCACTGAAAATCCCATGTGGGAGCGAGCCTGCTCGCGATTGAACGATAACGCGGTAGAACTGACCTCAATCAGATCTTGAAACTGTCAACCAACTGCTTCAACCGACTGGCCTGCTGGGACAGCGCATCGCAATCCTTCAATGTTTCATTGAGGTTAGCCACGCTCTGCTGGTTCAGCAGGTTGATCTGGTTGACGTCGACGTTGAGGGTTTCCACCACGGCGGTCTGCTCCTCGGTCGCCGCGGCCACCGACTGGTTCATCCCGTCGATTTCGCCGATGCGCTGAGTCACGCTGACCAGTCGCAGCCCAGCCTGGTTCGCCACTTCGACGCTCTGTTCGCTGGAAACCTGACTGGCGTTCATCGTGGTCACCGCTTCGCGAGAACCGATCTGCAGCGAGCTGATCATCTTGTGGATCTCTTCCGCCGACTCCTGAGTGCGATGAGCCAGGTTACGCACCTCGTCTGCTACCACCGCAAAACCACGACCGGCCTCACCGGCACGGGCCGCTTCGATGGCCGCGTTCAGCGCCAGCAAATTGGTCTGCTGGGAGATGCCTTTGATCACATCGAGAATATGGCCGATGTTGTCGGTGCTCGCGTTCAGGGTTTCGATCTGCGTGCAGGACAGGCTGATTTTTTGCGACAGCTCAGTCATGGCCAGAATGGTTTTTTCCACCACCTGACGACCGTCATCGGCCTGCTCGCTCGCGCCGCTGGCGTGTTGCGAAGCATCGGCGGCGTTGCGGGCGATTTCCTGGGTGGCGGCGCCCAATTGGTTGATCGCCGCAGCCACGCTGTTGGTGCGGGCACTTTGTTCGTCGGAGCCGATGATCGAAGCGTTGGACGACGCCATCACCCGTTGCGACAGGTCATGCACCTGACGAGTCGCCGAGGACACTTCGCAAATCGACGCGTGAATCCGCTCCACGAACTGGTTAAAGGAGCCGCCCAATTCGCCGAACTCGTCTTTGCTTTCCACGAGCAGACGACGGGTCAGGTCACCCTCGCCCTGAGCGATGTCCTGCATTGCACGGCCCATTGTGGTCAGCGGACGCATCAGCACGCTGATCAGCAGGCTCAGCAGCACAGCGATGGCGGTCACGGCGATGAACATCGCGATGAGCGCCGAGGTGCGGAACTGGCTCAGTGGTGCGTAGGCCTTGGCCTTATCGATCGACAGACCGACATACCACTCGGCATTCGGCAAACCACTCACTGGCGTGAACGAGAGGATGCGGTCCTGCTTGTTCAGCTCTACTTCCTGATTGCCTCTCTCGATGCGGACACTGGAGCCCGGATAGATGTCTTTCAGGTTCTTCATTACCTGATCCTTGTCCGGGCTGACGATCACCTGACCGTCGGCGCTGACGAGGAACGCGTGACCGATGCCACCGAAGTCCACCGAGTTGATGATCTTCACCAGAGTTTCCAGACTCAGGTCGCCGCCGACGACGCCCAGCAGTTCGCCTTGCTTTTTCACCGGCATGGCGATGGTCACCACCAACCCGCCGACCGCGGCCATGTAAGGCGGGGTCAGCATGGTCTTGTCGGCGACCACAGCTTGTTTGTACCAAGGGCGCTGACGCGGATCGTAGCCGTCCGGCATCTTCGCGTCAGGGCGCTGGGTGAACACACCATTGGCCTGCCCGACGTAGGTGAACTGGAAGTTCGAGGTGAGGGCGGGTTGATCGACCAGCCCCGGTAAATCGGCATTGGCGCCTTGATGAGCGACGTTCTGCGCGAGGTTTTCCAGGACCAGCACGCGGCCACTCATCCAGTTCTGCACGCTGCTGGCGGTCAGATCGCCCGCTTGCTCAACGGAAGATTCAATATTTTGCCGAATGGTGTTTCGCTGCAGATAGTCGTTGTACAAAGTGAACAACGCAAAAGCCAGCACCACGACGCCTGAAGCGGCCAGCAGAATTTTATGGCTGAACTTGAGATTCATTTCATGGGACTTCTTATGCAAAAAGTGGGGATGCGTTCCGAATTGCAACATTCCATGTAACAGCGCAGACGGCATTCTGGAGCCGCTCTACTTTGGTGCATACATGTCTCACCAGTCTTTCGGCACGAGGGGGAGAAATCTTAGGGATTTGTGCGAAACCCGTCAGATACCCGCCGAACGGCGTGTCAGGGCGCCCGATTTCCAGCGTGATCAACCGCCGGCAATCCTTGGTAGAACCGCAAACCTGCGAGGCCTGCATTGTCATTCCCGAATCTGCCCGGGGGATCATGCACATTAGCGTGCAGCAGAATGGCGGATGACCTGCAGTTGCCGGTGTAGCGAGCGCTTGATCATCTGCAAGCGCAGGAGATGGCGGCGCATAGCGCCAAGGTGTAGCCAGTACAGATCACTCCCACGCAGAGCATGGGAGTGATCAAAGACCTACAGAAACTCAATCAAGCATTCGGGCAAGGCACCGGTGCCCAGTCACCCAGATCCGGGTTCTTGCACATGCTGTTGACCTGAGTGTTGCCGGCGCTGGCGACTTGCTTGCTTTCCGCCTGTTTGGCTTGTGCGGTCTGCAGGGTTTTCTCGGTGGTGACCGCTTCTTTCGGCACGGTTGGCAGCACCGGTTTTTTCGCCGGTTTCACCGCTTTTTTGCTCTTGGTCGGCGCCACGACCGTCGTGGTGTCGGCGGTTGCCACAGTGACCACGTCAGTGCGCTGCACACCTACTTGCTGCAGGTCTTTTTCATAGGCCTGGGTGTAGTTGTTCAGGTCTTCACTGGCTTTACCGTTAACCGCGACGATCAGGTCGTTGGACTCTTTGAGGCCCGCGACGATTTCTGCCAGGCGCTTGCGGCCTTCGGTATCGTTGACGGTCTTGGCCTTGCGGTCGGCGACCAGTTTGGTGAACGCGCTCTGGTAGCACTGCTGCGAAGTCTTGGCGTACGCGGTGCTGCGGTCGATGTCGGCGGCGCTTTTGTTGACGTCGGAGGCGTAGGACGCGATGCGCTGATTGTCATCGGCGATCTGCTTCTGACGCTCGGTGTAGTAACCGGCCGCGCCGCCCGCCACGGCACCGCCCGCTGCACCGATGGCAGCGTTGCGGCCACGGTTCTCGGAATCGGTCAGGGCGCCCAGCAGTGCACCGCCGACAGCGCCGACGGCCGCGCCGGTGACGACCGACTTGGTCATGTTCGAATCAGTGGCACGCAAGTGCTGCACCGGCTCGTAGCAGTTTGGGTAGTACTCGACCTTGGTGCTCGAGGCGACCTTGGAGGTCGGCGACGTGGCGCAACCGGTCAGTACGGTGCTGAAGCCGACGGCCATCAGCAGCAAGTGACGCTTGGAAAGCGAAGCAAAAGGTTTACGGGAGGAAAGCATAGTTGTGTTCTCTTTTAAGTTTGACCAGCTCAGCACGGCCCATCGCCGCCTGAGTCCCTTCCAAGCTCGCTATACAACGAACGATCAAGACCGCTGAGCGTTCGATGCGAGCAATTCCTTCAATATCGCCGCCGGGTCGGCTCGTCGTTGCTGACGATAATCACCGACATGGCGAACGAATAACGTTGCGCGCGTTACCAGGCTCTTGCCCAGTACCGGCTTGCGCTCCAACTCTTCCTTGATGCGTTGAAACTGCGCCTGGATCACGGCATCGGTGTAGCGTGTGCCGGTTGCCAGGTTGTCGATGTAGATCGCCACCGCGCCGTCCAGCGCGCTGCGACCATTGTCGATGGCGGTAGCGAACAGCTTGGCGCTGGCCTCGTCCCTGGCGTCCA
Source organism: Pseudomonas frederiksbergensis (assembly GCF_003732275.1). Lineage (GTDB taxonomy): Bacteria > Pseudomonadota > Gammaproteobacteria > Pseudomonadales > Pseudomonadaceae > Aquipseudomonas > Aquipseudomonas frederiksbergensis_H. Next base: position 281,948 of record NZ_MOBM01000006.1, on the reverse strand, counting down.
CGGCCTGCTGGCGACTCTTCTGCAAATTGGTCAGGCGAATGTTGTAATTGTTGATGGTCTCGGCCACCAGGGCCGCCGACTGGATCAGGTTGCCGGCCGCTTCCTCACGCTGCTGGGCGATGAGCGAGACGTTGCGCTTGAGCTCCTCGTTGACCAGCCCCAACTCGGCTTGCAGGCGCGGATCGACGCTGGCAGCAATGATGCTGTCCAGGCGCTTGGTCGGGTCCTGGGCGTCGTCGATGGCATCGGTCAGCGAAGCCAGCCGACCTTCTTTCTGCCATTGGGCAAACAGTTCCTTGTAGCGCGAACGTGGCGCCGACAACGCGCCAATTGCGACCCGGAACCCGGTGGTTTCGTTGCTTTGCTCGGTGCCGTCGGCGGCGAACAGCGGGTATTCGCGACGCATCCCGGTGAACAAGGTGCCCTCGCCTTCCAGGTAGTTGCCGCCCTTGACCACGAAGCCGCCGTAGGTGCCTTGGCGGCGTCCGGCATGCACGAGCTGGAAGGACTCCTGGACCATCTCGGCAGCGTTGCCGATCACGTCGAACAAGCCGATGGGGTTTGGCAGTTTGGTACCGATCGGCATCAGACGCGCTGCCTGGCCGGTGCCACCGGCGACCTGATTGAAGACTGCCCAGTCCGCCAGTGGGCCGTCACTTTCGCTGCCTTCCAGACGCCGGGGAAACAGGCGCCCTTCCAGGTCCTGACGGCTAATGGCCTGCCCGCCACGGGCAGCAAATTCCCATTCGACCTCGGTCGGCAAGCGCACAAAACCCAGCCCGCCCTCTTCCGCCGAGGTACCACGACCGCTCACCGGTAGCAGGTCCTTGTGGTATTTCATCAGCCAGGCGCTATACACCGCCGAGAAGCGTTCGGCCTCGAAGCGCGACAGCTTCACCTTGGGCAAACGCCCGGCCATGCCTTGCGGGGCCTCGGCTTGCAATGCCTCGCAGGCCGGGGCCGGCTCGCCGCTGGCCAACGATTGTGCCTGGGCCATGACCTGGGCGTATTGGCGGGCGGTGACTTCGTATTTGCCGATGAAATAGAGCATCGGTTTGAGCGGGGTCTTGGCGTCCGTCTTGGGCATCAACGGCGTGATGGTCTTGCCCCAATCCTTGGGCAGATCCTTGAGGGTGAACTGGCCGTTGATAAAGTCCCGGCGGTAACCGGAGATGAACGACTGTTGATAACCGGACTCGCCCTCGCTGAATGGATAGCCGAGGCTGATCTCGCGGTCGTCCAGAGTGCCCTGCGCCAGGATGTAGACGTAACGGAACACCATCTGCCCTTCGCACGGCAGCGGCAGGCTGACGTCGTCGGGCAATGGCTTGGGGTTGTCCAGTTTGTCGGTGCTTTCATCGGCACTCACCAGACTAGCCATGCCCATACCAGCCAGACTCAGCACCATGGCGGCGCCCAATAACTTATACATCTCGGATTCCTTCACACGCCTGGATACGCGCCACTCGCCAGCCACCACAGACTGCCGCCACGGCGCTGACGCCGAGCACGGCCGCCAGGGCCAACGCGTAGTGACGCGCCAGCAGATGACTGGCGTACTCACCCGGCATCTGCGCAAATAAATGGTTTAAACCCGATTGCGCCAGGCCATACAGCCCGGCACTCAACAGGGCGGCAAGGCCGGCGCTGTACAGCGCCTGCACCACTACAAACAACAGCAACGCCGCCGTGGAAAACCCCAGCAGGCGCAACACCGACAACTCTCGACGCTTGCGCTCGACCGCCGCCAGCGCGCCGGCAAAAATCGCCGCGAACGCTCCCGCCAAGGCCAATCCGGCGATAATCCAGAACACGATCGACAGGTTGCGGCTCAGCGATTGCACCTGGGCGATGGTCTGGGCCTGGGTCGAGACCAGCAGATTCTGTGCAGCGAAGTACTGACGCAGTGGCTCGACATCCTTGAGGCTGCGGGCGTACAGGCGAAACGCCGGATACACCCGCTGCTCCGTCAAGCCCACCGCATCACCTGGCCAACCGAACGCTGGCACGGCGCGGCCGTCCCGGTAATCTTCAGCCGCCTCCAGTAGCGCCAATGACGCGAACAATCCGTCCCGGGCGAAAGCTTCCAGCGGCAGAACGTCCAGCACCTGGACGCGAGCACGCTGCGCCTCGCCACGACCGGCCACCTGTCGACCGAAACTGGCCTCCAGCCAATCACCGGCCTTGGCCCCGAGTTTTTCGGCGACGGTCTGGCTGAGCAGCACCCGATCCAGCCCTTGGGGCACCGGTAGACTGCCGAGCAAGGGGTCGTTGGCGGCGGTGGGGATCATTTCGACGGTCACCGTCGAAGCACCAGCGGTCAGATCCGCCGTCGCAGCAATCTGCCGGGTGCGCGGCAAGGCGAAAGCCACGTCGCTGCGCCGACTCAATTGTTCGATAAACGCGGCACTGAACCGACCGCCACCCAAGGGAATGATTTCCCGGGTGGCCGGGTCGTTTTCCAAGCGCTCGGTCAAACTGCTGACCAGGCCGAATTTCAAGCCGAACAGCACCAGCAGCGGTGCGACCACCGCCACCAGCGCCAGTACCGAACAAGCCGACAGCCACGCATCGTTGCGGTAATCCTGCCAGGCCAGGGAAGCCACCAGCGCGCTGCGCATCAGCAGGCCTCTCCGAGGATGGCGGTGACACCGCCATCGACGTCGCGATGACAACTGATGCGCCGCACCTGCAAACCGCTGGCGCGGGCCAGTGATTCATCGTGGGTAGCGACGACGCAGCACACGCCATGTTCGCGGGCCTGGGTCACCAGCAACTGCATCACTCGCTCCGCGTTCAGCGGATCGAGGGCGGCGGTCGGTTCATCGGCCAGCAACAGATGCGGCCCATGGGCCAGGGCACGGGCACAACTCACCCGTTGCCGTTGGCCGACGGACAAATCACCCGGCTTTTTGCCCAATTGATCGGCGATATCCAACGCCCCGGCCAGTCGATCCACACTGCCGTCGTCTTTCAAGCCGAGCAGTTTGCGCGACAGGTCGATGTTGCCGCGCACGTCCAGAAAATCCAGCAGGCCACCGGTTTGCAGCACGTAGCCCAAGTGCCGGCGGCGCAGGTCCGCCAAGGCACTTTGCGCATCTGCGCGCCACAGCCCGGTAATGTCCGTCCTGGTCTGGCCGGGCGCAAAATCAAACTGCCCGGCCTGATCCGGAGCCAGCACCAGCGCCAGCAAATCGAGCAACGTGCTTTTGCCGCAGCCACTGGGACCGACCACCGCCAATTGTTCACCGGCATGCAGTTGCAGCCGTGGAATCACCAGGCTGTAACGCTGGCTGCCGACGCCCCGGTGTTTGTGCACTGCGTTCATGTTCAGCATCACGGCAGCGTCGACAACGGAACGCGGTACAAGGCATCACCCGGTTCGGCATCGCCGAAACGCACCCAGTTAGCCAAGTCGTTGTGGAAGGTTTCGTAGAGGCGGATCTTCGAATCCAGCTCGTCGATAAAGTCCTCCTGCTCGGCCACGCTCAGCGAAAGCCACAAATCCTGGGTCATGTTCAGCGACTTGCTGCGGTATGGCAGCCCTTCCAGGTACTCACCCAGAACCCCGCCATCGGCCAGGTTGCCACCCTTGCGCAAGGCCGAGGGATCGCGGCTCATGTAGGCACTGGCGCTGGCGATTTCCTGGAAGAAATTCTTCGGCGAGGTCTGGGTCTTGCGGGCAGCATCGACGATCAGTTTCAGCGATTGCTGCAAGTCGTTGAGCTGCAACTTGGTTAGCATCACGCACACCTGGAACGCCGGCAGTGCCGGGTTGGTCAGGTCGCGGTCGGCGGTCCAGGCACTGACCAGTTGCGGCGCCTGGCTGGCGGCTTTACGCCCCAGGAAGTCCATGTGCATCGCGTAACCGACGGCCGCCGATTTGTCAGTCAGGCTCGGCGCGGCGCTCAGCAGCGGCACGGTTTGCGGCTTGTTGCCACGCACCTGATGCACCAGGTCGGCAAACACCGAACCGATCTCGTCCACCCGCTCACCGAACTTGCGAACATCGGCGCCCGGCACCGGAATGTACAGGTCGCCAATCTGCGGGTTGGCGTCGGCGGTCAGGGTGCGATATTGGCTTTGCGCACCGCCATGGGTTTTCTTGCCGGCATCGCTGAGCAGGTGCAAGGCGTAGATCTTGATCTGCTTGCCCAGCGCGGCTTGGCGCACTTCGGCTTCGTTCATTTGCGTGGCGGCGTACGGGTCGTTCTTGCGCAAGGCACCGGCATCGGTGACCAACAGGATCAAGCGCCCGCCATAGCCGGACCAGTCCATGCCCTCGACCGCTTCCATCACACCGGCAAACGCATCTTCGTTGAACGAATGGCTGGAGACCGTGGACGCCCTGACCTGCCGCGCCAGGTCCATGAAGCGCTGTGGGTCGCGACCCTGCTCCAGGGTGATCAAGGTTTTGGCGACGTATTCCAGGCCCGGGGTTTTCTGGGTGCTGCTTCGAAACCCCACCAGGCCGAAGCTGACACTGTCCTGCTCGCCCCGCTCGGCGATGCGGGTTTGCAGTTGATGTACTACGTCGCGGACCTGATCGATGTAGGGCTGCATGGACACGGTGGTGTCAACGACCAACACCACGGCGGTGCGGAACGCGTCGGCGTTAGCGGTAGTGATTGGCGTGTTGTTGGCAGCGGCCTTCGGAGCATCACCGGGGTCGATGGACGCCACGTTCAGCAACTGCACCGACTGGCCGTTCTCATCGAAGCTCTCGCGCGAATCGAAAATCGGCAACAGATAAAACTGATTCTGCGGCACCGCACTGGCGGCCGGTTCCAGGGCCAGTACCTGCTGGTTGTCTTCGCGATTCTGCTGGGCCTTGAGCAGCAGGTTTTTTGCCGTCGACGGATCCGCCAGCAGCTTCTCCACGTCACCGGGCTGACGCAGGAACATCACCGGCGCACGGCCGGAGCGTTCGGTGAACTTAAGTACCAGGCTTTGCTTCCAGTCGCTGACTTGCGCGGCCGGCAACCAGCCGTCACTGCGCCCGTCGGTGGCGGCGCCGACGCGCAGCCACGGGCTGCCAGCAACCTCTTTGCGCTGATAGACATAAAGCACCGAGAACGCCGGCAAGGCCTTGTCGGGTGTGGCCCCCGGGTCGCTGGCGAGTTTCGCCCCCGGCTTGCTGAGTACTCGCTGGAACAAGGTTTTTTTGCCGGCCATCAGCAGCGGACGTTGACCGCCATCGACCTCCGTTGCCACGGGGGGCTTTACGGGTGGCGCCACGGTCGGCGGCGCACTGGCCGGCGGTGCTGAAACCACCGGCACCTTGGCGTCGGCTTCGACGTCACCGGACAGCCACCAATAACCCGCGCCGCCCAAGGCCAGCGCCACGGCCACCGCGACGGCGGCGAGTGCGAACACCGGCCCCTTTCGCTGCTCCGAGACCGTGGACGACGGCGTCGGCTTCACAGCCGGCGGAACAGGATTGGGCCGAGGTTGTGACTGCGCGGGGCCGGTCGGTATATCGATGGACACCGGCGTCAGTCCCGCCAGGTCATTGCTCACCGCAATCGGCGATACCGGAATTGGCAATGGCCGGATGGTGGTCGCTTCAACCGATTCCCGAGGCAGATGATCCAGCGCCTGCAACAACGCCGCCGCATCCGGGAAACGCTCGGCCGGATCCTTGGCCAACAGCTTGCGCAGCACCTCTTGATAACGACCGTGATGCACCGGCAGCTCCGGCAACGGTTCGGTCAAATGCGCCAATGCCGTGGAGAGTGCGTCGTTGCCGGTATACGGCAGTTTGCCGACGAGGATTTCGTAGAGCACCACGCCCAGGGCATAAAGATCGGCCCGACCGTCAATATCCTGGCCGCGCGCCTGTTCCGGGCTCATGTAGCTGGGAGTACCGACGGCGAAACCGGCCTGGGTGAACTGGGTACGGTCATCCATGGACTTGGCGATGCCGAAGTCTGAGAGCACCGCGGTGCCATCGGCACGGAACAGAATGTTCGCCGGTTTGACGTCGCGATGAACCAGCCCCAGCCCATGGGCATAGCCCAGGGCTGAGGCGATCTGACGGATATAGATCAGACCCTGCTCCGGCGTCAGACCGGCGGCGATGCGCTCCTTGAGCGTGCCGTTGGGCAGGAATTCCATGGCCATGTAATACAGCTCACCGACATGGCCGATGTCATGGATGGTGACCGTATGCGGGTGAGACAGGCGCGCCAGGGTTTTACCTTCGCGCAGGAAACGCTCGCAGAAACTCGGGTCGGCCGCCAGCGCGGCGGCCATGACCTTCAGCGCTACCTTGCGCTCCAGCGAGCGCTGGGTCGCCAGGTAAACGTTGGCCATGGCGCCTTCGCCGATCTCGCCGTCTATGTCATAGCCGGGGATCAGAATGTGCAGGGCGGAATTCATGACGGCACCTTCACGACAATCACGGTGATGTTGTCCGGAGCGCCGCGCATCAGGCCCAGGGACACCAGGCTGCTGGCGATTTCCCCGGGCTCGTCGTGACTCAGCACCTCACTGATCTCATGGTCAGCGATGGTTTTGTTCAGCCCGTCGCTGCACAACAGGTAACTGTCGCCAGGCATCAACAGCAGCTCGACTGTCGCCAGCTCCAGTTGCGCCTCGACCCCGATGGCACGGGTGACGATATTGGCCCGTGGATGCACCCGGGCTTCAGCTTCGCTGAGCAAGCCGCTGTCCTGCAGATCCTGAACGTAACTGTGGTCCCGCGAGATGCTTTCGAGCAGACCGTCACGCAGGCGATACAAGCGGCTGTCACCCGCCCACAGACACACCCCGCGCAAGCCGCGCGCCGCCAGCACTACCACAGTGCTACCCATCATGGTCACGCCGCGGTTGGCGGTTTCTTCACGCACGGCCGCGTTGACTCGCAGCAGATCGGTTTTCAGCGCCGCGACGTATTCATCCAGCGAGCGGCCCACGGCAATGCTACGCAGACTGTCGACGATCAGACTGCTGACGTAGTCGCCCGCCGCATGCCCGCCCATGCCATCGGCGACCACCCACAGGCCGTTTTCCGGCTGATCCAGGCAAGCGTCTTCGTTAACCTGGCGGACCATACCGACATGGCTCTTGCTTGCAGACTTGAACGTCTTTCCAAGGCTTGGACACATCTACACAACACCTTCTTGGCCGAGCAAAAATTGCGCAAAATCAGCGGCGGCCGGCAAGCCCTGGCACCGCAATAAAGCAGGAGCAATACGCTCCGAACCCTGCCCCCACCACAGGCTTGCGCCTTCGCAGGCCAGTTCGGCAAGCACGGTCATTCGCGCCTTCGGGTCGGTGGCATCAAAGCGATGCAGGCCGGCAAAACGGCTGCTTGGAGCACGTGGCAGATACGCCGGGCCGCCCAGCGTTTCCAGTCCTGCACCGAAGGCTTCGAAACTCGCCTCCACGCTCAATGTGCTTAACAGCAATTGCTCAACCTGCTCAAACCAGACATCCGAGCCGCCCACCACCGACGCCGGATCAGCGTCGTGATCCAGCAGCACCGCGACGGTCAGCGGAAAATACCGGCCAACCCGATCGATGCTCGGCATCACCACCCCAACGGCGGCCTGCGGCCCACAGACACCGGGCCCGAGCATAAAGCGCCACAGCGGACTGACCAGATAGGCATCCAGCCAACGGTCCCCGAGGCTCTGGCTGGCGAGCAAGCCCGCCGCCAGCCACGAATCCCAGGGGCCGATAAAACTCTGCGGCAAGCCACGGCTGACAAAGTCCCCGCGACTGGCCAGCTTTCCATAGAAGCCCGGCGTGCTCATAAACGCTCCGGAAGGCTGAAACCACTGAGCACACGGCTCTTGAATGGATTGAAGGCGCTGTTGGCCCGCAGCTCATAAGAGACGCTGGCGCCGTCGACCCGCAGCCGCAGGTTGAAGCGATCCGGCGAGTTGCCGGCGGTCAGGTCCGATTGCTCCAGCAGGCGGAACCAGGCCCAGGGGCCGTCCAGGGTGATGCCCGAACGACCACTGGCTGAAGGCGGCATGATCGAGATCCGCACCACGCCGATGCTGCCGGGGTTGGGCCATTGCATGGAGGTGGGACGGCTCGGGCCGTGGTCATAGCTCAATTGCTGGCCATCGAGGTCGAGCAAAAACTGGGTGATGGTGGCGTCCATCGCCACTGGCTTGAGCTCAAAACGTACCATCGGCTGGGTGCCTCCGGAACGGAAAAACGCATCCCGGATGGTCGCTGCCCGCTGGAAGGTTTGCAGCACGCCCGGGGCGATGCCGAGCTTTTGTGCGGCGCCCGGTTGCCAGCGCCAGGCCTGGGTCGAGGTATCCACGTACGGCTGCAGGTATTTGCGGAAGTAGTTGTCCATCACCCCGCCCACGCCGAAGAACTGGCCGAAGTCGTCCAGGGTCGCGTCTCGCGCACTGCCCGGCGACATCGGGTAACGCCCGGCCAGGGACTGGCGATAGATGTTCACCACTTCGCTGGTCCAGGCCGCGTTCAGTTGATTGCGCACCCCGCCCATCATGCTGTTGGTGGTGGAGTTGACCACCGACTTGACCAGGCCCTGCACCAGCGGCGGCTGACGTTCGGCGTTGAGGCTGACCCGTGTCGCGGCCGCTGCGGCCTGGTTCTTGGCTTCGCCGAGCAAGGCGTCGCCGCTGGCGCCGACCATGGCGCTGACCTGCACATACAGGGCGTTCATGTCGGCCAGCAGGCCGTCGATAGCCGCCGGCTCGCCTTCGTTTTTGCTGACGATGCTGTTGAGTTCGGCAAAATGCGCGGTGATTGGATCTTCACTGGCATCCGGTGTGTTTTGCGTCGCCTGCTCCTGGCCGAGCAAGGTGCCCAAGCGCTCCTTGAGCTTGTCGACCCCGCCCTCCACCGGCGCGCCCTTGGCGGCCAGCAGGCGTTCTTCCTGCTGCAGGTCGGTTTCCTTCGCCACTGCTACCAGCAGTTTTTTCAACGGCGAGGTTGGGCCGGAAATCACCCGCAACACATCGGCGGCCTGGGCCACGCTGGTGATCGGCACGAAGTCGATATCAGCCAGCAAGGCATCCCACTGGCGCTGATAATCCTGGAAATACAGGCGGCGCACGTCGGCGGCCAGGCTGACGACGTTCTGTTGTTCTGCCTGGTCGCGACCGAGCACCCACTGCTCCTCGGCCAGGGTGCCGGTCTGGTTCAGACTGGTCAGCAAAAACCCTTGGCGGTAACCCTTGGCCGTGAAGAAGCCGCTCAAGGGTTCGCCCAGCGGCTTGCCGCTCTTGCGGCTGAACACCAGCGCGGCATCACGCCCGGCCGCTTCGTTGATACGAAAGTCCGGGATGCCGTCCGGCAGTTTCTGCCGCTTGACCCGGTCATAGACGCGCTGGGCCACTGGCAGCTGCTGCAACTGCCGGCGCAGGTCGTCGATCAGGCGCGGGTCCAGACGTGCAGTGGGCGGATGGCGCTCGAACAGCGCCTGCAAGTGCTCCTCCAGGGCCAGGCGCTGCTCGGCCGGCAAGTCGCGCGGCAGGCTGCGATCCCAATCCAGGGCGATCCATGCCTTGATGAAGTCGGCATCGTAATGCTCGCTGTCAGCGAGCATCAGGTAGGCCTTCAAGCCTTCATAAAGGAAGTCCGAATTGCCGCCGCCGTGCAGTTGCTCTTCGATGCGCGTGAGCAAGCGTGGCGCGAAGACCGCGATCAACAGCTTGCGATAGACGCTGCCAGACTCGGCTTCAAGCATGTTGCCCTGATACAGGCCCAGGCCTTCGGCCCAGCTCGGCGCGTCGTCGGCCAAGTGCTTTACCGCGTTGAGCAAGGGCATCACCGCGAGCACGTCCCGTTGTGCCGGGCTGAGGTTCTGCACGGCCTGGCCAAGGGGCGCGACTTTCTGATCGACTTGCGCGATATACGCCTGGTTGGCGCGGTAGCTGACCCACCACAAGGTCCCGACCACCAGCACCAGAACCATGGTCGAGGCCAGCACGCCCCGGGCGATCCACTTGCGTCGACGTTCGACTTTCGGGTTGACCCCCACCAGCCCACGCTCGGCAAAGGCCACGGCGCTGAAGAGTTTTTCGATGAAGTAACTGCGCCCGGTGCCGTTCTGGCGCGCCAGGTGCTGGCGGTCCAGGTTCATGCTCTGGGCCATGGAGCCGATCAGCCGGTCAATCGGACTGCCTTCCTGAGTGCCGCTGGTGAAATACACCCCGCGCAACAGCACCCGCTCTTCAAAGGCGTTGGGTTTGAATACGCCCTCAAGGAAGCTTTGCAGGCAATCCTTCAACGCGCCGAACTGTTGCGGAAAGCCGTAGATCAGATCGCGTCGCGCCGGGTCGCGTTCCTGCTGCAAACGTTCCACCAAACGGTCGTTGAGGCGCTGTTCCAGGCCGGTGAATTCGCTTTGCAGATGGGCCAGCGGGCTGTCATTGTTTTTACCGTCGTCCAGGGCAAAAGTCATACCCCAGACCTGGGCCCGTTCTTCCTTGCTCAGGGTATCGAAATACTCCATGAACCCTGGCACCAGATCGAGCTTGGTCAGCATCAGGTAGATCGGAAAGCGCACGCCGAGTTGCGTGTACAGTTCCTGGATACGCAGGCGGATCGCGGCGGCATGGGCAGCGCGCTCGGCGTCGCTGCCCAGCAGCAGGTCGGAGAGGCTGATGGCGATAAACGCGCCATCGATCGGACGCCGGGCCCGTTGTTTTTTCAACAGGCCGAGAAAACCCAGCCACGCGGCTTTATCGACTGTCGCGTCGCTGTCCTGGGTGGTATAGCGCCCGGCGGTGTCGAGCAGCACGGCCTGATCGGTAAACCACCAATCGCAATTGCGCGTGCCACCGACGCCACGGATCGCCCCGGCGCCCAACTGAGCCGCCAACGGAAAATGCAGACCGGAATTGACCAGCGCCGTGGTCTTGCCCGAACCCGGCGGGCCGATGATCACGTACCACGGGAGTTCGTACAGGTTACGTCGCTCGTCACCGCCCAGCTTGGCTTTCTTCAACAGCGCCAAGGCTTCGTCCATGCGCTGGCGCAGGGTTTCGAGCTCCTCAGAGGTGGCGATGCTGGTCGGGTCCGGCGGGGTTTGCGCTGCCAGGCTGCGCATCACTTCGGCGGCCTGACGGCGCGCCTGGATGATGCGAAACACCCGATAGGCGATCCACACCACAAACACCAGAATGATCAGCGCCCAGCGCCGGCCTTCGGGCACCAGGAATTCGAGCAGCGGCCCGACAAACCAGATGATCAGGCTCAGGGCGATCAGCCCCAGCAACGGAATGACCCAGCGGATGATAAAACTGAAAAACGCCTTCACTCGACCCCCTCCGCCAACACTGTGATTTCGACCCGACGATTGCGTGCGCGGCCCTCTGTTGTAGCGTTCGAGGCCAACGGTTCGGTGTCGCTGCGGCCTTCGGCGCTGAAGCGTTCGGGCTGGCCGGTTTTGGCCGAAAGGATTTGCAGTACTGAATTGGCACGCGCCTCGGACAAGGCCCAATTCGATGGAAACCGCAAGGTGGCAATCGGGCGATTGTCACTGTGGCCGGTCACCCGGACCTGGCCCTTGACCTTACGAATGGCATCGGCGATGCGCAGCATCAGTGGCTGGAAATTGTCGACGATGCTGGCGCTGCCCGAGGCGAACAGCTCATCGCCACGGATGGTCACCACTGAACGGTCAACGGCATCTTCCACGGCCACCCGACCGGCCTTGATTTCATCGGCGAGGAAGCCCGCCAGGCGAGGACGCTCGATCAGTTTCGGTTGCGCCACCGGACGGTCAATGGCCTGCACCGGGATCTCGCCCAGCGCATGAATATTTTTAAACACCGGCTCGGCATCGGCGGCCAGTTTCAAGCGCAGGCCGAACAGCAATGCCAGCAGCAACGCCACGCCGATGGCCACGGCGATCCATGGCGGCATGAATTGCGCCAGCCGGTCGCGGGCCACGGTGACGCCGCGCCAATGGGGCGACAGCTCACGCTCATAATCGCCACGGGCACTGCGGATGACCGCACTGGTGCGTTCACGCAAGGCTTCCAGTTGGCTGCGACCGTCGTTCACGACCCGATAACGCCCTTCGAAACCCAGGCACATGCACAGGTACAACAGCTCCAGCAGATACAAACGTTCGCGGGGGCTTTGCAGGCAATGTTCCAACAGCTGGAACACCTTTTCGCCGCCCCAGGCTTCGTTATGCACGGTGATCAGCAGGCTCTGTTTGCCCCAGTCGCTGGCACCCCCCCACGGCGTACTCAACACCGCTTCATCCAGGGCGGTGCATAAGGCATAACGGGCCAGCAACACATCGTTGCGCACCACGCCGGCAGCCTCGGCGCGCTCCTCGAACTGGCGCAGGTAGGCCAGTAATTGCGCCCGCAGGCTCGCCGGCGCCGGGTGGGCAATGGTGTTACGCAAGCGGGTCAGCAAAGCCAGCAACGGGCCAGCGGCGCTCTCCAGGGGGTTGAGACCTTCGGCCGTGCCGATCAAAAGCGGCGCGGCCGGCATCGAAAGCGGCGCGGCCTGGGCGCGACCAGCCTCCGGGCGGACCGGGTCGGCGCCACGGCCACCGGGTGTCGGCATGAATTGGGTACGATCGTCGTTGCTCATTGCGGTTTATCCTCGGATCGCCCAGAAAGCCAGGTTCAGCCCCGGGAATTGCCCCGCGATGTAGAACGCAAAACCGCCGGAGTTGGCCAGTTGCTGCCAATGCTCGCTGCCCCGGTCCAGTTCGTAATAAGTGGAGCCGGCGTGATACGGGATTTGCCGTGGCGCCACCGGCAGTGGCAGCAGGCCAATGCCCGGTAATTGCAGGTTGACCAGGTTGCGGATGTGCTCCACCGAGCCGACCTTGCTCTGTTGGCCGAAGTGGCTGCGCAGGGTTTCGGCGGGCACGTCGGCGCGCACCACCAGGATAAAGCTGGCGCTGTCGAGCAGGGTCTTGTCGGCCAGCATCGCCACATGGACGCCGTAGGCTTTTTCGACAATAGGAATCGGCGTGGCCTTGCTGTCGATCAGCATCGACAGCGCCTCACGCAGGGCTTGCATCACCGGCGCGAAACTCAGCGCCAAGTCATCGTGCTGGTACTGCGGGTATTCCTGGGGGCGCCGCCCGGAAGCGGTGAAAGTCGAGAACTCGCCGGCCAGACTCACCAGCTCGCTATAGAACCGCTCGGGGTGCAACGGGCTCAACTGGCTCAAGTGCTGGATCAGCGGCTGGGCACGGTTGACCAGTTGCAGCAGCATGAAATCGGCAATCTCCGAGGCACCGCCGGCGCCGGATGCCACCACGCGCCCGGCGAGGGCTTCGCCGCGCTGATGCAGCAGGCCCAGCAGTTCGTTGCGAAACGCGGCCAAGGGGTTGGAGGCGACCACATCCAGCAGCGGCGGGATGTAAGTGTCGTCGAGCACCAAGGCTCGGTCGGCGCGTTTCTCCTTGATTCGTACCAGGCCGACGGCGGCGTAGTCGCTGATGCCATCCTGGGCAACCAATAGTCGCAGCGCCCTCGAACCCACGGCCACCGGGGCCTGGTTTTCGAACGGCGCGTTATCGTCCCGTACTTCGCGCACCTGGCTCACGTAGCGCGCAGCGCCCAGGGTTTCGCCTTCGTCAACGGTATCTCGCGCACCGGCGCGCTTGAGCGGCAAGGCCAGGTACACCAAACCATCGCGCAGGTTGTCATCGACATTCAGCGGGCTCGGCGCCAGGTCATCCTGGGGAATGTTGAATGGCGTGCCGTCCGGCAACAGCCCCCGCGCCGAGATGATCGCCAGTTTGCCCTGGGCCAGCAGGCCCTGGTCGATCAGCAATTCGGAGAAACCCCAGGCGCCGGCCGACAACGGGCGGCTCCGGGCATCGATGAGGTTCTCCAGGTAACGGTCATGCTGCTGGAAGTGCTGCGTTCCAATGAACATGCCTTCCGACCAGACCACACGATTGTTCCAGGACATGGGGGGCTCCGATTGCTTATTGGGCAGGGCTGGATGGGGAAACCACGACGGCGCTGCGCACGGCTCGCACGTCGAGGCTGATCTGGTATTCGGTGTATTGGCGCGGGGGGACATTCATCACCGCGCGCCACAACGACTGATCCAGCTCGCGATACCCCACCAGTACGCCGATATGGCGGGTGGCCGGGTCGAGGTTGCGCTGCAGGCTCAACTGCTGGCCGGGCTGGATCAGCACTTCGTCCTGATCGATCAGATCTGTGCCGAGCGTCGCCTGGGCCCGTTCGGCCAGTGCGAAATAATCGGAACGGCCGAAGGTGGCGGCATTTTTCAATTCGAAAATACGCACCCGGACCGGGGCTGGCTGGCCAGTGGTGCCGGGGTTGAGCCCGGCAATGGCGTGAAAGTGCAACTCGACGGCGGCCGTGTCGGCCTCGGCCTCAGCCGCTTCGGGCTGGGGTTTGGCCGCATCCTTGGCACATGCGGTCAGCAGAAGCGCGGTGGCGACTGCGAGTAAAAACCTGGGAATCATCCTGCGTCCTCAATGACGTTTCAGCTATCCGTTGTTCCGTTCTTTGCTATGAATGGCGCTATGCGATGGCGATGCTCAGCCGCAGCGCTGCCTTGTACTGTGTTCTTCGTAGGCGCGGCTGAATTCCCGACCGAACAGGTCCTGGAAATCCTCTTGGGCCTCGCGGGAAATATTGCTGTAGAGCTCGGTGAACTGCTGCCAGTACTGGGCCTGTCGCGAGCCACTGAAAATACTCGACAGGCCACCGGGCTTGCCCATGCGCTCTTCCAGTTGTGCCGGCTCGAAGCGCGCCAGCAGGTGCTTGATCGCAGCTTCCACGCCGGCCATCACCGCCAATTGGTGAGCACGCAAGTCATCGAAGCTGTCGCGCACAGCCAGGTCCGGCGCCATGAACGCCTGATTGCTGTGGCGCAACAGCAACAGCAACGCTTCATCGACGTTGGGAGCGAATTTCAGCGGGTTGTTTTCCACCGGTTGAATCATCGTCTGCTGAATGCGGAACTCGCCCTTGAGGCTGCTACGGGCGCGCAAGACATCGATCAGGCCTTCGACCATCAGCCGATAACTGCGCCCGATACTTTCCATTTGCGCTTCGGCCTGGGCCTTGTCCAGGCGCACTTGATCCAGCCCGGCACCGCGCAGAAAGGCTTGCAACAGGTCGGGTTGAGAATTGTCGGCCGGGTTGACTGGATCGACCAGGCGTTCGACGACGGCCACGGGCGATTCGCGCAGCGGTGTCGGTTCGATCGGTACGCTGATGTGAGGTACAGATGGCGGTGCAACCTCTGCAACAGGTAGCGGGGCGACAGCCACCGGCGCAGGTTTGTCGCTGAACAGGTCCCAATCTTCCGGAATCACCGGGGCCGACGCCAGCGGTTCAGGCCCGGTCACGGGCGTTGGGGTGGAGATCGGGGTCGGTGGGCGGAAATCGTGCTGCTCGGCCGGGACATGGTCGGGCTGGGTGGCTGGCGGGACGCTGGTCGGTGTCAGAAAGTCGAACAGGTCCGGCATCGTGTCCATGGCCGATACGCCCTGGAAATGTGCGGGTGGTGTCACGGGCAACGACGTCGGCGTATTCACGACGGCACCCTGACGCCCCATCAGGGCCTCAAAGCTGCTGGACGAATCAGCGAAAGGGTTACCGTCGGTCACCGGCAAACTGAAATCGATACGCGCCTGGATTTCATAATCACCGATGCGGATAACTTCGCCATCTTGCAAGGGCTCGCTGTTTCCTTTGCGCAGACGAATACCGGCCTTGACCAATTCCACACCGTTAGTGCTGTTATCGGTTAAATAATACCGGCCATCTTTATATTGAATACTGCAATGTTTGCCGGAAACCAAGCGCTCAGGGTCGGGCAATACCCAGTCATTATCAGAGTTGCGACCTATCGCCATCACACCCTGATCCATGGATTTCTCAGGGCACTGGCCAGGGGTAATTTTGTGATAACTAGTAATAGTCAAACACAGCGACATCTTGCCTCCTTGCTGAACACTTTGCGCGCGGACGAATCGGGATTCACTCCCGCCAAACTCGGTCCGACAACCTTGCAAACAACCTCGAAAACCGCTTTTTGACAGCATGATTGCTGATCTTAACCGGCTTGCGTGACAAAAAACCTGCATCAGCGCCTGCCTCGACCAATCGGTCGCGCGGGTTGTTAAGCACCTCACATCTGTCACACAGAGGAAATAGCTTACCTTGACAAGCCATAAGTACTACACCAAAAATAACAACTTCTTGAATAACAATGATGGCGCTTTGAGATCACTTCGTATCCAAAGGGCCATTACACTCAAGGAAACATGCGTAGTCCCACCTGGTGCTAACGTGTGAACTGCCCGACTCTGTTTGTCGGGCGATAGGGAGATCAAATTCAGTGGAAGTGCCTTTGTTGCTCGCCGCCGTTTCCGCGACTTCGCCCTGTGGCGAAGATCTGGAATACGACGCGGATTTTTTGCGCCTGGAACGCGATTCCCAAGGCCAGCCCGAGCGAAGCATGGGCGATTCGATATTGCCTGCCGCCCCCCCTGAATGGCGCAGCATCCAGCAGCAAAGTCTGGATTTGTTGCAACGCAGCAAAGATCTGCGTATCACCCACTTCCTGTTGCAAAGTTCCCTTGCCCTCGAAGGCGTCACCGGCCTGGCCCGCGTCCTGACGCTGATCAGCGAGTTGCTCAAGCAGTACTGGGCCGACCTGCATCCGCGCCTGGATGCCGAAGACAACAACGACCCCACCGTGCGCATCAATGCCCTCGCCGGCCTGACGTCCGATGCCACCATTCGCCTGCTACGCGAAAGCATCCTGGCCCGTTCGCGAACCTTTGGCGCTGTCAGCCTGCGCGCCGCCGCCAATGCCAGCGGCCTGCAAAGCTTCCCTGACGAAAACCTCGGCGCCGAGCAGCTCGCCGGGGCGTTCCTCGACAGCGATCCCGAACAGTTGGAAATCACCCGCGCAGCTTTGCACGAGGCCCGCAGCGTCGCCGAGGCCATCGAGCAACAGGTCAGCGAACAAATCGGTTCCGCCCAAGGCGTTGACCTTGGCCCGTTGAAGCAACCGCTCAAAATGGCCTTGCAGATTCTCGGCCAGTTCGCCCCGCAGAGCGGCGACAGCCCCCTGCCCGATTCCATCAGCGACGACAGTGCCGCGCCGGTTGAACAACCCACCGCGCCGAGCACACCGCGCAGCACTGGCGAAATCAACAACCGCGACGATGTGCTGCGCAGCCTGGACCGGATTCTTGCGTACTACACCCGTCATGAGCCCTCCAGCCCGCTGCCCGTGCTGTTGAACCGGGCGAAGAATCTGGTGCATGCCGACTTTGCGGCCATCGTGCGCAACCTGATTCCCGACGGCATGAGCCAATTTGAAAACCTGCGCGGACCAGACAGCGAATAAAAGCGAACGGATCACGCAGTCACGTCACCGGTACCACCGATGACGCCAACACCGTCGCTCAAGCGACCAGGAGCAGCAACGTGGCGAAGCAAAGTTCTCAGAAATTCATCGCGCGCAACCGTGCGCCTCGAGTGCAGATCGAGTACGACGTCGAGCTCTACGGCGCCGAGAAAAAGGTCCAGTTGCCCTTCGTCATGGGCGTCATGGCGGACCTCGCCGGCAAGCCCGCCGAGCCTCTGGCGCCCGTGGCCGATCGCAAGTTCCTCGAGGTGGATGTCGACAACTTCGACTCGCGCCTCAAAGCCATGCAGCCACGTGTCGCGTTCAACGTGCCCAACGAGCTGACCGGCGAAGGCAATCTGAGCCTGGACATCACCTTTGAAAGCATGGATGACTTCAGCCCGGCCGCCGTGGCGCGCAAGGTTGACTCGCTGAACAAGCTGCTCGAAGCGCGCACCCAACTGGCCAACCTGCTGACCTACATGGACGGCAAGACCGGTGCCGAAGAAATCATCATGAAGGCCATCAAGGATCCGGCGCTGCTCCAGGCGCTTGCCAGTGCGCCGAAGCCAGCCGAGCCTCAGGCTTAATCAGGACGAATGATCATGACCGATTCAGTACGTGCAGACGCTCAGAAACTGGGCACCACCGAAGAAGCCAGCGAGTTCGCCTCCCTGCTGCTGCAAGAATTCAAACCCAAGACCGACCGCGCTCGCGAAGCCGTCGAGACCGCCGTGCGCACCCTGGCTGAACAGGCCCTGGCGCAAACCGACCTGGTGTCCAACGACGCCATCAAGTCGATCGAATCAATCATCGCCGCCATTGACGCCAAGCTCACCGCCCAGGTCAACCAGGTCATTCACCACCCCGATTTCCAGCAACTGGAAAGCGCCTGGCGTGGCCTGCACTACCTGGTCAACAACACCGAGAGCGATGAGCAACTGAAGATTCGCGTGCTCAATATCTCCAAGACTGACCTGCACAAGACCCTGAAGAAATTCAAGGGCACCGCGTGGGATCAGAGCCCGATCTTCAAGAAGATGTACGAAGAAGAATACGGCCAGTTCGGTGGCGAACCTTACGGTTGCCTCGTGGGCGATTACTATTTCGACCAGTCGCCGCCGGATGTCGAGTTGCTGGGCGAGTTGTCGAAAGTCTGCGCCGCCATGCACTCGCCGTTCATCGCCGCCGCATCGCCGACTGTGATGGGCATGGGCTCGTGGCAGGAACTGTCGAACCCGCGCGATCTGACCAAAATCTTCACCACCCCGGAATACGCCGGCTGGCGCTCGCTGCGCGAATCGGAAGACTCGCGCTACATCGGCCTGACCATGCCGCGCTTCCTCGCGCGTCTGCCGTATGGCGCCAAGACCGATCCGGTGGAGGCCTTCGCTTTCGAAGAAAACACCGACGGTGCCGACAGCTCCAAGTACACGTGGGCCAACGCCGCTTACGCAATGGCGGTGAATATCAACCGCTCGTTCAAACACTTCGGCTGGTGCTCGCGCATTCGTGGCGTGGAGTCTGGCGGTGAAGTGGAAAATCTGCCGGCGCACACCTTCCCCACCGACGATGGTGGCGTGGACATGAAGTGCCCGACCGAAATCGCCATTTCGGACCGCCGTGAAGCGGAACTGGCGAAGAACGGTTTCATGCCGCTGCTGCACAAGAAAAACACCGACTTCGCCGCGTTCATCGGTGCCCAGTCATTGCAGAAACCGGCCGAGTACGACGATCCGGACGCCACCGCCAACGCCAACCTGGCCGCGCGCCTGCCGTACCTGTTCGCCACCTGCCGTTTCGCCCATTACTTGAAGTGCATCGTGCGCGACAAGATCGGCTCCTTCAAAGAGAAGGACGAAATGCAGCGTTGGTTGCAGGACTGGATCCTCAATTACGTCGACGGTGACCCGGCGCACTCCACTGAAACCACCAAGGCCCAGCACCCATTGGCTGCGGCCGAAGTGATCGTCGAGGACGTGGAAGGCAACCCGGGGTACTACAACTCCAGGTTCTACCTGCGCCCGCACTATCAGCTCGAAGGTCTGACCGTGTCGCTGCGCCTGGTATCCAAGCTGCCTTCGGCCAAAGGCGCATAAAAACCTGCTGAACGGTACGCGGTAAAAAGTGGGAGCGAGCCTACTCGCGATAGCGGTGGATCAGTCGCTGCCAGTGTTGCCTGACACTCCGCCATCGCGAGCAGGCTCGCTCCCACAGGGATCTTCATTAGGTTGGAGATCACCTTGAACCCGTTCAGCAGAACAGATTTCGCAAGGTCGGCGTCAACCAAACAATGTGGTAGAGACCACACAGGGAGAAAACATGGCTGTTGATATTTTCATCAAGATCGGCGACATCAAGGGCGAGTCCATGGACAAGGCCCACAAGGACGAAATCGACGTCTTGAACTGGAGCTGGGGCATGTCTCAGTCCGGCAATATGCACGTGGGCAGCGGTGGTGGTGCCGGCAAGGTGAACATCCAGGACCTGTCGCTGACCAAATACGTCGACAAGGCCTCACCGAACCTGATGATGCACTGCGCCAGCGGCAAGCACATCGACAAGGTCAAGCTGACCGTGCGCAAGGCCGGCGGCGAAAGCCAGGTCGAATACATGATCATCAACCTGGAAGAAGTGCTGGTCACTTCCCTGAGCACCGGCGGCTCGGGTAGCGATGATCGCCTGACCGAAAACCTCACCCTGAACTTCGCCAAGGTGCTGGTGGACTACCAGCCGCAAAAAGCCGATGGCACCAAGGAAGGCGGGCCGGTCAAGTTCGGCTGGAACATCCGCCAGAACGTCAAGGTGTAATCGAAGGTGCCCCCGGCGTTATACGCCGGGGGTTTTTGGTGCTTGCTCGAATCCAATCCTTTCCCCTGCGGTGTCTGAGTCATGGCCAAACCTTCGTTCATTAATTTGTGGAACAGCTACCCACCCTACCCGTCGGCCACGCCTGCCTGCGACGGCCCCTGGATCAACCAGTGCGCCATTCGCATGAGTATCGCCTTGTGTGGTGAACGGACGTTGCCGGTCAACTCGTCGACTTATACGCTGGACCCCCGATGCTCCCACGGGCATGCCCGAGGTGCTGAATCGCTGGCTAACTGGCTGTGGAAAAGACAGCAGATCGGCCCGCCAAAGATTTACACAAACAGCGTGGCCGACCGCACCGTGCTTATGGGCAAGACCGGCATCATTTTTTTCAAGGACTGCTACGAGCAAAGTAGCGATACGGCTGGCCGGCCCACCGGCGACCATATCGACCTGTGGAACCGGGGCCTGACCAAGAGCGGTGATCTGTTCTCAAGATCCAGGGCCATCTGGTTCTGGGAGCTTCAGTAATGCGCACTCCTTTGCTTTTTACGGCGTTGGCAGCCAGCCTCATCAGTCTAAGCGCGTGCGCTGGACAAGAAGCACCCGCTCCAGCAGCCCCGGCAACCCCGACCCAAGCGGTGTTTGTCGGACAGCCCCTGAGCCTGATCAACGATCAAGGCCGCTGCACGCTCGTCAAACCCGACAAGACCCACTTGACGCTCGACATGGAATGGCCTTGTCAGTTCAGCCTTGGCCAGGACAGGCAATTGCGGGTAGAGACCTTTCGCCAAGTCCCGATATTCATGGTTGAACGCAGCGAACCAATGCCGGCACCGAGCCGTGACTGCCTGACCAAACTCCAGGCAGTGCGCCAGATCAAGGGCACGCTGGAAATCTCGGGTGTGAACCAGTTCGCCTCTTGCGGGCCTGGTCAGTGGGATCAAAAAATGTACGTGGCCTTCTTTCGGTGGTAACCGAAATCGCCACCCGCGATCGCCTGCAACCGTCCCTGCTGGACCGGTTGACCGACGACGACCCGAGCAACCTCAAGGAAAGCGCCGACAAGCGCGTGCTGTCCCTGACCCAACTGAAAGCCTCGGTGCTGCGTGACCTGGCGTGGCTGCTCAATACCACTTCGTTGCTCAGCGCCGATGCGACACTGCACACCCCGGCCGGCACGTCGGTGGTCAACTTCGGGCTGCCAGCCCTGGCCGGCAACAGTGCGTCGAACGTCGATATCGCGGCGCTTGAAGCGCTGATCCACCAGGCCATCGCCACCTTCGAACCGCGGATTCTGCGCAACACTTTGCGCGTGCGGGCCCGGGCATCCGCCGAGATGAACCACAACGCCCTGAGTTTCGAGATCGAAGGCGATCTCTGGGCCCAGCCAGTGCCGCTGCGCCTGATGCTGCAAACCGACCTGGACCTGGAATCCGGCCATGTGCGAGTGATCAACGCCGACCAACGGAGACGTTCATGAACCCGCGCCTGCTGGAACTGTACAACCAGGAATTGCACCACGTGCGCGAAAGCGCGGCGGAGTTCGCCCAGGAATACCCGAAAATCGCCAGTCGGCTGACGTTGTCCGGCATGGACTGCGCCGACCCGTACGTCGAGCGCTTGCTGGAAGGGTTCGCCTACCTGACGGCGCGGGTGCAGCTCAAGCTCAACGCCGAATACCCGACCTTCACCCACAACCTGCTGGAAATCGCTTACCCCCATTACCTGGCGCCGACACCCTCGATGACCGTGGTGCAATTGCAGGCCGACCCTGATGAAGGCTCGCTGAGCAGCGGTTTCCCGCTGCCCCGGGACACGGTCCTGCGCGCCGCTCTGGGCCGCGAAACCCAAACCTGCTGCGAGTACCGCACCGCCCATGCGGTGACGTTGTGGCCGTTGCAGGTCAGTCGGGCCGAGTACTTCGGCAATCCGTCCGCCGTGCTCGGACGCCTGGTCGCCAGCGAACCCAAGGCCAAGGCCGGTCTGCGCCTGACCCTGCGCACCGGCGCCGAACTACCGTTCAGCAGTCTGGCCCTGGACAACCTGCCGCTGTACCTCAGCGGTGCAGACGAGCAGCCCTTCCGCCTCTACGAACAGCTGCTGGGTAACGTCTGCGCCGTGTTCGCCCGTCAGCCCGGCGGTGATTGGGTGGAACGCCTGCCGCAGGACGCCCTGCGTTCCCAGGGATTCGACGATACCGACGCCGCGCTGCCCGTGGTCTCGCGGGCCTTCCAGGGCTATCGCCTGTTGCAGGAATACTTCGCCCTGCCCCACCGCTTTCTGTTTGTCGACTTCACCCAGTTGAGCCGGGCGGTCAAACGCTGCGACGGCCAGGAACTGGAATTGATCGTGCTGTTCGATCGTCACGATTCGAGCCTGGAAGGCAGCGTCGGAGCCGCGCAGTTCCTGCCGTTCTGCACCCCGGCAATTAACTTGTTTCCCAAGCGCCTGGATCGCATCCACTTGTCAGAACGGGTCAATGAACACCATGTGATCGCCGACCGCACCCGACCGATGGATTTCGAGATTCATTCCCTGACCACTCTCACCGGCCACGGCACCGGGTCGGAGCAGCCTTTTTTGCCGTTCTATGCGGTACGCGATCCGTCTCGCTACGGCCGCGATCAGGCCTGGTACACGGTGCGGCGCGAACCCCGCGTGCTGTCCAGCGGCCAGCGTCGCAACGGCCCGCGCTCGACTTACATCGGCAGCGAAACCTTCGTCAGCCTGGTGGACAGCCAGCAGGCGCCCTATCGCCACGACCTGCGTCAACTGGGCGTAACGGCGTTGTGCACCAACCGCGATCTGCCGCTGTTCATGAGCGTGGGCAATAGCAAGACCGACTTCACCCTGGCCGACAGCGCACCTGTAGCGGCGGTGCGCTGCGTGGCAGGCCCGAGCCGCCCACGCGCCAGCCATGCCCATGACGCCAAGGCGTGGCGGTTGATCAGCCAGCTTTCGCTGAATTACTTGTCCCTCAGCGAACAAGGCCAGGGCGCCGCCGCCCTGCGCGAACTGTTGCGCCTGTACGGCGACAGCAACGATGCGGCGTTGCAATTGCAGATCGAAGGCCTGCGCGAAGTCAGCAGCAAGGCCTGCACCCGACGGCTGCCAATGCCGGGCCCGATCGTGTTTGGTCGTGGCCTGGAGATCACTCTGGAATTCGATGAAAACGCGTTTCGCGGCACTGGAGTCTTCTTGCTCGGTGCAGTGTTCGAGCGCTTCCTGGCACGCTACGTGTCGATCAACAGTTTTACCGAGACGGTGATCCGTACCACCGAACGCGGCGAGATCATGCGATGGAAAGCCAAGCCCGGACGCCGTCCGACCCTGTGAATACCCTGGATGCGATGCACCAGGAGCCCTGGGAATACGACTTCTTCCAGGCGTTGCGGCGCATCGAGTGTGAATCGCCTGAACTGCCGCGTCTGGGCCATTCCTTGCGCCTGGCCGATGATCCGCTGCGTCTTGGGCAACAGGCCGATTGCACCTTTGCCCCGGCGACCCTAGCGTCGGTACAGCCGGGCGTCGACGGTGCGCCGGCGCGCCTGGAGCAGTTCTTTTTCGGCCTCGGCGGCCCCAACGGCCCATTGCCGCTGCACATCACCGAATATGTGCGCGAACGTCAGCGCAACAACGCCGACAGCACCAGTAAACGCTTCCTGGATGTGTTCCATCACCGCCTGCTGAGCCTGTTTTACCGGGCCTGGGCCGAAGCCCGGCCGACGGTCAGCCATGACCGCCCGGACGATGACTACTGGTCGGCACGCCTGGCGGCACTGAGCGGTCGGGGTATGCCGAGCCTGCTCAAACAAGGGCTGATTCCCGACACGGCGAAGTTGCATTACAGCGGTCATCTGTCGGCACAAACCCGCTACCCGGACGGTTTGAAGGCCATTCTCAGCGAATACTTCGGTCTGCCGGTGGAGATCGAAGAGTACGTCGGCCAATGGCTGGAGCTGCCAGAACGCAGCCGCGTGGGCGCCAGCGCCCATCAATTGGGCGTGGATTTTTGCCTGGGCCGTTACGTCTGGGATCGCCAGCACAAATTCCGCATTCGCCTGGGGCCACTCAAGCTGGATGACTACATGAGCATGCTGCCCGGTAGCCAACCCTTCAATGAGCTGGTGGCCTGGGTGGCCGAATACTTGGGCCATGAACTGGACTGGGATCTGAACCTGGTTCTGAAACAGCCCGAAGTACCGGCATTGCAACTCAATCGCCAGTTCCGCCTGGGTTTCAATACCTGGCTGGGCCAGCCCGAAAAAGATGCCAAGGATTTAATACTGGCCCGGCATTACGCCGAGCAGGCCAACACCTCACAGATCTCAAGGAGCCATGAGCATGGGTGAAATCAGTCGCGCCGCGTTGTTCGGTAAACTCAACAGCGTGGCCTACAAAGCCATCGAAGCCGCCACCGTATTCTGCAAGTTACGCGGTAACCCTTATGTGGAGCTGGTCCACTGGTTTCATCAGTTGCTGCAACTGCAGGACTCAGACCTGCACCGCATCATCCGTCAGTTCAATATCGAGCCGGCGCGCCTGGCCCGTGACCTGACCGAAGCTTTGGACCGTTTGCCACGGGGCTCGACTTCAATCACTGACTTGTCCTCCCATGTGGAAGAAGCCGTGGAGCGTGGCTGGGTCTACGGCAGCCTGATGTTCGGCGAAAGCCAGGTGCGTACCGGTTACCTGGTGCTGGGCATCCTCAAAACGCCGAGCCTGCGCCATGGGCTACTGGGGCTGTCGGCAGAGTTTGACAAGATCAAGGTCGAAGCCCTGAGCGAGCGTTTTGACGAATACGTCGGTGACTCGCCGGAAAATGCGCTCAGCGCCAGCGATGGTTTCAACGCAGGCAGCGTGCCCGGTGAAGCCTGCGGCGCCATGGCCCCAAGCGCCATGGGCAAGCAGGAAGCGCTCAAGCGTTTTACCGTCGACCTCACCGAGCAGGCCCGCAGCGGCAAGCTAGATCCGATTGTCGGGCGTGACGAAGAAATCCGCCAACTGGTGGACATCCTCATGCGCCGTCGGCAGAACAATCCGATTCTGACCGGTGAAGCCGGCGTCGGTAAAACCGCCGTGGTCGAAGGCTTTGCCCTGCGCATCGTCGCCGGTGACGTGCCGCCGGCGCTCAAGGACGTGGAACTGCGCAGCCTCGACGTCGGCCTGTTGCAGGCCGGCGCGAGCATGAAAGGTGAATTCGAACAGCGCCTGCGTCAGGTCATCGAAGACGTCCAGGCCTCACCAAAACCGATCATCCTGTTTATCGACGAAGCCCACACGCTGGTAGGTGCCGGTGGTGCCGCCGGCACCGGGGACGCGGCCAACCTGCTCAAACCGGCCCTGGCCCGAGGCACCCTGCGAACCGTGGCCGCCACGACCTGGGCCGAGTACAAAAAGCATATCGAGAAAGACCCGGCCCTGACCCGCCGCTTCCAGGTGGTGCAAGTCGCCGAGCCGTCCGAAGACAAAGCGCTGTTGATGATGCGCGGCGTGGCCTCGACCATGGAGAAACACCATAAGGTGCAAATCCTCGACGAAGCCCTGGAAGCCTCGGTCAAGCTGTCCCATCGCTACATCCCGGCGCGCCAGTTGCCGGACAAATCCGTGAGCCTGCTGGACACCGCCTGCGCCCGGGTTGCCATCAGCCTGCACGCCGTGCCGGCCGAAGTGGATGACAGCCGTCGCCGCATCGAGGCGCTGGAAACCGAACTGCAAATCATCGCCCGCGAGCACGCCATTGGCATCGTCATCGGCGCCCGCCAGAGCAACAGTGAAAACCTGCTGGCCGCCGAGCGCGAACGCCTGGCTGAACTCGAAAGCCGCTGGGCCGAAGAGAAAACCCTGGTGGACGAACTGCTCGCCACCCGCGCCACCCTGCGCGAAAGCGTCGGTGTGGTGGACAGCGACGTTGGCAGTGAAGAAAGCCACGCCCTGCGCGAGAAACTGGTGGACCTGCAACAGCGTCTCACTGCTCTGCAAGGGGAAACCCCGCTGATTCTGCCGACGGTCGATTACCAGGCCGTGGCCTCGGTGGTCGCCGACTGGACGGGGATTCCGGTGGGCCGCATGGCCCGTAACGAACTGGAAACCGTGCTCAACCTCGACCAGCACCTGAAAAAACGCATCATCGGCCAGGACCACGCCTTGCAGATGATCGCCAAGCGTATCCAGACCTCCCGCGCCGGCCTCGACAACCCGAGCAAGCCGATTGGCGTGTTCATGCTCGCGGGCACCTCCGGCGTGGGCAAGACCGAAACGGCCCTGGCCCTGGCCGAAGCCATGTACGGCGGTGAGCAGAACGTCATCACCATCAACATGAGCGAATTCCAGGAAGCCCACACCGTGTCCACCCTCAAGGGTGCTCCACCGGGCTATATCGGCTATGGCGAAGGCGGCGTGCTGACCGAAGCCGTGCGGCGCAAACCCTACAGCGTGGTGCTGCTGGACGAGGTGGAAAAAGCCCACCCGGACGTGCATGAAATCTTCTTCCAGGTCTTCGACAAAGGCGTGATGGAGGACGGCGAAGGACGGGTGATCGACTTCAAGAACACCTTGATCCTGCTGACCACCAACGCTGGCACCGAGTTGATTGCCCAGGTCTGCAAAGACCCGCAAAACGTGCCCGAGCCCGAAGAGATCGCCAAGGCCCTGCGCCAGCCGCTGCTGGAGATTTTCCCGCCGGCATTGCTGGGCCGCCTGGTGACCATTCCGTACTACCCGCTCAGCGACGAGATGCTCAAGGCCATTACCCGCCTGCAACTCAACCGCATCAAAAAGCGCGTGGAGAACACCCATAAAGTGGCCTTCGATTACGACGATGCGGTGATCGACCTGATCGTCTCCCGCTGCACCGAAACCGAAAGCGGTGGGCGAATGATCGACACCATCCTGACCAACAGCCTGCTGCCGGACATGAGCCGCGAGTTCCTCACCCGCATGCTCGAAGGCGAAGCGCTGGCAGGCGTGCGGATCAGCGCCCGGGATAACGAATTGCACTACGACTTCAGCGACGCGGCCTGACCTGACTGGAACACGGTCAATGTGGGAGCGGGCTTGCTCGCGAAGGCGGACTGACATTCAACATTGATGCTGGATGTCATGACCCCTTCGCGAGCAAGCCCGCTCCCATACTTGATCCGGTTCCGGCAGGGGAAAAGCGGCGCGGCGATTACAACGTTTACGGGATAACTGATGCTATTCAAGCAACTCTCACGCCTGGCAAAAATCACCAGTCCCCTGGGGCCGGATGTGCTGTTGCTCAAGGACATGGGCGGCGGCGAAGAGCTGGGGCGGCTGTTTAACTATGAGCTGCAATTGCACTCGCTGGACAACGCCATCGACCTCAACCAGTTGCTGGGCAAACCCATGTGCCTGAGCCTGCAACTGGACGGCGGTGGCGAGCGCTATTTCCATGGCATCGTTGCCCGTTGCAGCCAGAACGTCGATCAGGGCCAGTTCGCCAGCTACCAGGCCACGCTGCGGCCCTGGCTATGGCTGCTGACCCGCACCTCCGATTGCCGGATTTTCCAGAACCTGACCATCCCGCAGATCATCAAGCAGGTTTTTCGCGACCTGGGTTTTTCCGATTTCGAAGATGCCCTGAGCCGGCCCTATCGCGAGTGGGAATACTGCGTGCAGTATCGCGAAACCAGCTTCGATTTCGTCAGCCGCCTGATGGAGCAGGAAGGGATCTACTACTTCTTTCGCCATGAACAGGGTCGTCATGTGCTGGTGTTGGCCGATGCCTATGGCGCCCACACCAGCGTGCCCGGCTACGCCTCGGTGCCCTACTACCCCAAGAATGAACAGCAGCGCGAACGCGATCACATCCACGATTGGCACCTGGCCCAGGAAGTCCAGTCCGGCTCGCTGGAACTCAATGACTATGACTTCCAGCGCCCCAGTGCGCGAATTGACGTGCGCTCGGCCATGCCCCGTCCGCACACCGCAGGCGACTATCCGCTGTACGACTATCCCGGCACCTATGTGCAAAGCGCAGACGGCGAACATTACGCCCGCACCCGCATCGAAGCCTTGCAGACCCTGCACGAACAGGTCGAGTTCGCCGGCAACGCCCGGGGCCTGGGGTCGGGGCATTTGTTCAGCCTCACGGGCTTCAGCCGCCAGGACCAGAACCGCGAATACCTGATCGTCGGCGCCCGTTACTACGTCGCCCAGGAAAGCGGGGAAACCGGCGGCGCTGGTGCTTCGGCGCAGTTCGAAAGCAGCCTGACCTGCATCGACGCGCAACAAAGCTATCGCCCCCTGCCCAACACCCACCGGCCTATCGTCAAAGGTCCGCAGACCGCACTGGTGGTTGGCCCCAAGGGCGAGGAAATCTGGACCGACCAGTTCGGCCGAGTGAAAGTGCATTTCTATTGGGACCGCCACGACCAGTCCAACGAAAACAGTTCGTGCTGGATTCGCGTGTCGCAATCCTGGGCCGGTAAGAACTGGGGTTCGATGCAAATCCCACGGATCGGCCAGGAAGTGATCGTCAGCTTCCTCGAAGGCGACCCGGACCGGCCGATCATCACCGGCCGCGTCTACAACGCGGAACAAACCGTGCCCTACGACTTGCCGGAAAACGCCACCCAAAGCGGCATGAAAAGCCGTTCAAGCAAGGGCGGCACACCGGCGAACTTCAACGAAATCCGCATGGAAGACAAGAAAGGCGCCGAGCAGCTGTATATCCATGCCGAGCGCAACCAGGACATCGTGGTCGAGGTGGATGAAAGCCACTCGGTGGGCCACGACCGCAACAAGAGCATTGGGCATAACGAGACGGTGACCATCGGCAACAACCGCCTGCGTATCGTCAAACAGGAAGACATTCTTTCGGTGGGCCAGCGCAAGACCGACAGCATCAGCCAGAGCTACGTCATTGAAGTGGGCGAGAACCTGCGGCTGGTCTGTGGTGAAAGCATCCTGGAGCTCAATGCCAGCGGCCAGATCAACCTGACCGGCGTGCAAATCAGCTTCTATGCCAGCGGTGATGCCGAGTTCAACACCGGCGGCGTGCTGCACCTGAACAACGGCGGCGGCGCTGGCGCCACCCCTGATGGCCAGGGCGTCAAGGCCAGCATCGACGCCAACATCAATGCCGCGTTTCCCAAGCCCAAGGGCTAATCACGAGATCTGTGTTCCATGACTTACCGAATCAATGAATTCCAGTTCCAACTGCCGGCAGGCGAACTGCAAGACGCGTCAATCAACATCCTCAAGTTCCCTGAACTGGGCACTTCGCTGATTGTCAGCCGCAGCTTGCTGGCCGAGGGCGAAACCTTGCAAAGCAACTTCGACGACCAGCTCAAGCGCCTGGAAAAACAAGTGCAAGACTTGCGCTTTCAACCGGGAGTCGCCGTGCGTCTGGGTGCCAGCCAGGAAGTCGAAGGCATCGAGTTGCGCAGCCAGTTCAACAAGGGCAATGACAAAGTCTTCCAATACCAGTTGGCACTGGTGTTGCCCGGCACTCGCAAAATGCTCGCCCTGAGCTACGTGAAAGCCGAGAAACTTGGCGAGGCCGAAGCCACGCATTGGGCGACCATCAAGAGTTCGCTGTTGTTCGACGTTCCGGCCTGATGAGCACCGTGCATGTCTGACGCACTCTGGGCCGCCCGCCTGGGCGATGCACTGAACCACACCTCGATGATGGCCGACATTCTTGGCGGCGTGCTGGAGGTGGCAGCGAACATTGCGATTACCGCGGTGGCGACGGCTGCCGTGGTCGCGGCCACGGGCATCACGGTCGTCACCGGGGGATTGGGTTGCGTCGTGCTCGGCTTGGTGGTGGGCACGATCGTCGGCCTCACCATGAGCAAGACCGGGGCCGACAAAGGCTTAAGCAACCTGTGCGAGAGCTTCAGCAACGCACTGTTTCCGCCCACGGTGCAGGCGAACATTCTTACCGGTTCCACCAACACCCTGACCAACAACATTCCCGCCGCCCGCGCCGCCGGGGCGATCCCGTCCCATGTCGCGCCGGCCGGAACCGAGCTGGAAATACCCGAGCCCGAAGCCGAGCCCAGTTACCTCGACATGGCCGAGAGCTTCTTCTCCCAGATGTGGCGCCCCACTGTCGCCACCCCGGCGCCCGGTGCCGTGCCCAAGCCGCTGGACCTGCTCGTCTGCATGAAGCATCCGCCGATGCCGCCGCAGTTCATGGCCGAGGGCTCGGACAAGGTCACCATCAACGGCCAGCCCGCCGTGCGCAGCGGCGACCGCAGCACCTGCGACGCCAAGGTGGTGGGCTCCGGGCTGATCTCCCCCAACGTGACCATTGGCGGCGGTTCGGTGGTGGTACGCGAGATCCGCAGCGGCAAGACCCCGGGCGTTGGGCTGGCGGTCACCGCCTTGCTGATGCTCAAGGGCGGCAAGGGAAAATTCCTGAGTAACCTGCCGTGCATGCTGATCGGTGGCGCGACGTCGATGGCCGTCAGCAGCGCCATGGGCGCGATGGCCAACGCCGCCATGGGCTCGTCGAACCCGGTGCATGCCGCCACCGGGGCCAAGGTGCTGGGTGGCAATGAAGAGCTGGATTTCGTGTTGCCTGGCATCTTGCCGATGGATTGGCAGCGCTTCTACAACAGCCGCGACGAACGTCGTGATGGGTTGTTCGGGGCGGGTTGGAGCGTGTCCTACGAGGTGTGCGTTGAAATCCTGCCTCACCCGGAGGGCGGGGAAACGCTGGTGTACACCGATGAACAGGCCCGGCGCATCGACATGGGTTCGATTCCCTTGGGCGGCGCGGTGTTCAGCGCGGGTGAAGGGCTGAGCGTTCGACGGCACGTCAATGGGCAGTTGTTGATTGAAAGCGATGACGGCGTATACCGTTTGTTCAATCCGACGCCGGGCAATACGGCGCTGCTGCGCCTTGATCAATTGGGCGACCGCAATGACAACCGCATCCACCTCGACTATGACGACGCCGGACGCCTTGTAAAACTGCGCGACACCTTCGATCTGGTGCAGGTCGAGCTGATTCAAGAAGGCGGACGCGTGGCTCGGGTGGAACGCCTGTACCCCGACCAACACCGTGAAGTACTCGCCAGTTACGGCTACGACGCGATGGGCAATCTGGCCGAAGTGCGCGACGCCACCGGCCAGGTGCAACGGCGCTTCGCCTACGACGCCGGGCGGCGGATGGTCGAGCATCAGTTGCCTACAGGCCTGCGATGTTTCTATGAATGGGCGTTGGTTGAAGACCTTGAATGGCGCGTGGTCCGGCACTGGACCGACGAGGGCGACGCCTACCAGTTCGACTATGACCTGAAGGCCGGTGTCACGCGCATCACCGATGGCTCGCAGCGCGTCAGTACACGGCGCTGGAACAGCCAGCACCAGATCACCGAATACACCGACAACCTCGGCCAGACCTGGCAGTTCGAGTGGAACGACGAACGCCAATTGCTCAGCGCCACCGACCCGCAGGGCGGGCGCTATGCCTACAGCTACGACGACGCCGGCAACTTGATCGGCGAAACCGACCCGCTGGGCCGTAGCGACTCGACCTTATGGCTCGAGCACTGGGCCTTGCCGCTGCTGGAAACCGATGCCGCGGGCAACAGCTGGCAATATCGCTACGATCAGCGCGGCAACTGCCTCGCCGAGACCGATCCGCTGGGCCATGTCACCCGCTACCGCTACGACACCCAAGGCCAGATCGTCGAGATCATCGACGCCACCGGCAAAAGCAAAAGGCTGCGCTGGAACCCGTTCGGCCAACTGGTCGAACACATCGATTGCTCAAGTTATCCGACGCGATTCAGCTACGACCACCGGGGCTATCTGCAAACCATCACCAATGCCCTCGGCGAACGCACCCAGTTCAGCTACGACGCCCAGGGACGGTTGCTCAGCAGCCAATTACCGGACGGGCGCACCGAGCAGTATCAGCGCGACGTCAGCGGCCAGTTGACCGGTTATACCGACCCGGCCGGGCACACCACGCTCTATCAACACAACCGTCGCGGCCAGGTGCGTCAGCGTACCGACGCCCATGGCCGGCAGGTGCAGTTCGGGTATGACCGCTACGGGCGGCTGCAAGCGCTGACCAATGAGAACGGCGAGAGTTATCGGTTTGCCTGGGACGCTGGGGATCGGCTGACCGAACAACAGGATCTGGATGGCAGCGCCAAACGCTACACCTATGACCTGCTGGATAACGTCGCGGCGGTCACGGCTGTGCCGGCGCCTTACGGCAGCGGCCTGGCCGTCGTTCCCGAAGCACTTCCGGCCCCCATCGTTCATCGACTGGAGCGCGACGCCGTTGGCCGGCTGATCGCCAAAGTCACCGACGATGGCCGCACCGACTACACCTACGACCCACTGGACCAGCTCACCGCCGTCACCTTCACTGACCACCAGGGCAACGCACAAACCCTGAGCTTCGCCTACGACGCCCTCGGCCAGTTGCTCAAAGAACAAAGCGCGGCCGGCAACCTGCACTACCACTACGACGAACTCGGCAACCTGATCCAGACCCAACTGCCCGACGGCCGCTGGATCAATCGCCTGTACTACGGCAGTGGTCATCTGCACCAGATCAACCTCGACGGCCAAGTCATCAGCGACTTCGAACGCGACCGCCTGCACCGCGAAGTGCTGCGCACCCAGGGCCAGATCAGCACCGGCAGCGAATACGACCGCAGCGGCCGCTTGCGTTCACGCCAACGCCGTCACACCAGCCAGCCCTCGCTGATGCCGGCGGCCGTGCAAAAGCACTTCGAGTACGACCCCGCCGACAACCTGATCGGCAAACTTGACCAGCAACCCGCCGCGCAACACCGCCAACTGCTGCACTACGACGCCACTGGCCGCATCATCGCCAGCCAGGACAGCCTGCACGGCCAGCGCGAAACCTTCGCCTACGACGCCGCCGCCAACCTGCTGGACGGCCCACAACCCGGCGCCGGGCTGGTAGTGCACAACAAACTGCTGACCTATCAGGACAAGCGTTACCGCTACGACGCCTTTGGCCGGATGATCGAAAAACGCAGCGCTAAACGGGGCCGGCAGCGCTTCGATTACGACGCCGAAAGCCGATTGATTGAAGTGCGCAATGAAAACGGCAGCGTGCTCAGGATGACCTACGACCCACTGGGCCGACGCATTGAAAAGACCGAGCACGACACCAACGGCTACCCCCTCGGTGAAACCCGCTTCACCTGGGACGGCTTGCGTCTGTTGCAGGAGCATCGCCATCAGCAGGCCAGCCTTTACCTCTACGAAGGCGAAGGTTACGAACCCCTGGCCCGAGTCGACGGCACCGGCCCGCTGCAAAAAATCCGCTATTACCACAACGACCTCAACGGCCTGCCGGAACAGCTCACTGAGGCGGACGGCCACAACGTCTGGCAGGCAACTTATCGGGTGTGGGGCAACACGTTAGAAGAGGTACGTGAGCCGTACTACATTGAAGAGCAGAACCTGAGGTTTCAGGGGCAGTACCTGGACCGGGAGACGGGGCTGCATTTCAATACGTTCAGGTTTTATGATCCGGATGTGGGCCGGTTTACGACGCCGGATCCGATAGGTCTAAACGGCAGTTTAAATTTTTACGCATACAGCCCCAATCCTTTCGAATGGATCGATCCACTGGGCCTGTCTTGCCGCCTAAACTCTGTAGGCAGAACGCCTGGGAAGAGCAGCCGTACAGGGAAAGCCGTGATAGCGCGGATGAGAGCCGAAAATAAAATAATTGGTTCAGGGAAAAACATGAGATTCCAGAGTACCGACAAGAAATGGTATTCGATTAAAGACGCTGACATGGCGCATAAAACAGATGCCGTTAAATATTGGAACTCTAAAGGCGGTTTCCATGGTGCCAAAACCAAAGAAGTGAGGGGATGGATGCGCGACCCAGATAACTATGAGCTGGAATACTATTCCCACAACCGGTCCAAAGGTGCACTACTCACGGACCGATACAGGGATCCCGGCGATTTTATCGGCCCAGCTGAAAAACCCATATATTAGGAAAGGATTGTTATATGAAAGATTTAGCAGATAAAAACCCCACGTTGGCAGATGAAATAATGGCCATCATGGCCTCGGGCAATGAGCTCGATGAGCAAAACAAAAAAGATGAAGCCCAAGCCTTGTACCAAAAAGCATGGGACTTGCTTCCTGAGCCAAAACTTGAATGGACACCTTTGTCGTCATGGGTCACAGGTTCTTTTTTCAACCTGCACTTCGACAACGGTGACTTCGAGACCGCTAAAGATTGGGCGCAAAAGACCCTGGATGGCCGAGAGTCAGATATCGATACAGGTCCGTTGATCAACTTGGGAATGGTCTACTTTGAACTGAAAGATTATTCACAGGCTTATAAATACTTTGACGATGCTTATAGCTTCGGTAAGGCACGCGCCTTTCAAGAGAGACCAAAAAAATATCTGAAGTTCTATTTAGAGAAAAAAGCCTGACCAAGGCCGAGGGCTCTAGCCGACGCGTCGAAGAAACCGAGCAGGGATGCCGATCGAGGTTTACGGATGAAAAAGATAGCTCAAACTGTGGACCTATTAATCTCCCACAGCCAGATTCAATTCCGCTCACGAACCTTCGACGAAACCTCAAGCCAGTGGGACAAGGTTAACCTGGAGCAGCAGTGCGCGATCATTCATAGCAATTACGTTGTGTTTGACCCTATATCCGAAGAAGCTTTCGGGGCAAACGCGCACCTGAAACTGGAAGACAGCTTCGACCCCACCACCCAGCGCTGCATCGCCGTGCCGCTTCATGTCACTGATAGCCATCATGTGGAAAACTGCATCCTCTGCTGAGAAGTTCAAAGGTCGAGCTTGGCCTTGATAAATAGGACAATAATTCAGTTACCGGAAAAGCAAAAAAATGGGCACCCGATTCAATCGGCGTGCCCATTTTTCAATACGGTTCTCCCCGTTTTTTCCGGGAGTTCGCCGCAATTATGGATTAACGCTGTCTTTCAACGATTTGCCTGGCTTGAACGCAACAGTGTTGCTGGCCTTGATTTTGACTGGCTCACCGGTTTGCGGGTTTTTGCCGGTGCGGGCACCGCGATGGCGTTGCAGGAAG
The DNA here is from genome assembly GCF_003732275.1 of Pseudomonas frederiksbergensis. Lineage (GTDB taxonomy): Bacteria > Pseudomonadota > Gammaproteobacteria > Pseudomonadales > Pseudomonadaceae > Aquipseudomonas > Aquipseudomonas frederiksbergensis_H. The sequence continues at coordinate 246,749 of NZ_MOBM01000006.1, read as the reverse complement.
GTACCGAAGCCCACCAGCGTGACGCTGTCTTTGCGGTGCAGAGCGCCGGTGATTTCTTCGAGAACGGCGTTGAGAACGCGGTTGGCCTGTTCTTTGGTGAGGTCCGCTTTTTCCGCGATTGCAGCGGCGAGTTCTGGTTTACGCATTAGTGAAGCCCCTTTGACGGTTTTTTGTTGTTATGTCCGTGCTGTTCTCGTTGGAACAGCGCCTAAGGCGCCGCAGGTGCTCTACTCTGCGGCAGACGGGAGTGAGAATGGCACGCGCTTTAGAGCGGCGCCAGTCTCCCCGCGACCTTTGTGCGGGCAAAAGCGGGGTGATTCCGACAGAACGACCGCTATTTACGCCAGCAAGGCCGGAAGCTCTTTGTTCAGAGCGAGTTTTTCCATCACCGCCACGCCTGTCAGGGCATAGCCCAGCAATTTGCCGGCGCTGTCGCGGCACAACACCTTGATATCCGCGCCCTGCCCTTCGACCGTCCAGACGCCCTCCGCGCCCCGTGGCGGCGGCGAAACCACCAATGGGCAGACCGGGGTTTTCACGGTGATTGGCATCGGCCCGTAACTCACCGCTGTAGGGTTTGCGGCGAGGGTTTGGGCCAGCGCTCTCGCACAGCTCATGAGGGGCATGACGTACAACAGATTCAGCCCATCGACCTCAGCGCAGTCGCCCAGAGCGTAAATGTTGGCGTGAGAGGTTTTCAGCTGACGGTCGACCACCACGCCGCGGTTGACCTGCAGCCCGGCAGCGGCCGCCAAGTCGATGCGCGGACGCAGACCGATGGCCGAAACCACTACATCGCACGGGATGACCTGGCCATCGGACAGATGCGCCTCCAGGCCATCAGCCACTCGTTGCAGGCGATTGAGCACCGGCCCGAGATGGAAGCGCGCGCCCAGGCTTTCCAGGCCGGCCTGGACCGCAGCGGCCGCCGCTGGGTGCAGCAAGGTCGGCATGACCTGTTCGCACGGTGCAACCAGTTGCACCTCGTAACCACCGAGCATCAGGTCATTGGCGAATTCGCAGCCGATCAAACCGGCGCCCAGCAGCAACACCCGATGCTTGCCGGCCGCGGCCGCGCGAAAGCGTGCGTAGTCTTCAAGGTCGTTGATCGGGAAAACAGCGTCCGCCGCATCGCCTTCGATCGGCACCCGCACGGTTTCCGCGCCCCAGGCCAGGATCAGGTCACGGTAGACCACCGCTTCTTCACCGATCCAAAGGCGCTTGTGGCCCGGATCGATACCGCTGATGCGCGTGTGGGTGCGCACTTCGGCTTTCAACTGCTCGGCCATGGCGCCCGGTTCGGCCATGCTCAGGCCATCGGCGTCTTTATTCTTGCCAAAGCCGGTGGAGAGTATCGGCTTGGAGTAGGAGCGTCCGTCATCTGCGGTAATCAGCAGCAGCGGGGTTTCGCCATCGAGTTTGCGAAACTCCCGGGCCAGGTTGTAGCCAGCCAGCCCAGTGCCGACGATCACGACAGGTGCGTTCATTCCCTTACTCCTTGGATTCTTAGTTGATTTCGATCATTTCGAAATCCATCTTGCCCACGCCGCAGTCCGGGCACAGCCAATCTTCCGGCACATCCTGCCACGGCGTGCCCGCTGCAATACCGTCGTCCGGCCAACCCTCGGCTTCGTTATAGATCAGGCCGCAGACCACACATTGCCACTTTTTCATTCAGGTACTTCCTCAGGGTTCAGGCTTTTGCCGGCGCGAACGGTCGATCGGTGAAGCGTTGCCGTCCGGCTCAGGGCGTTTTGTACTGATCGGGCCCGGCAGATGCAAGCCTGTTCGGCGTAACGGCAGGCCGGTCAATCAAAATCGGTGCCTGACATGGTAAGCTCGCCGCCTCATTTGCTGCCAATAATGACTCACTGTGCCGCACTCAAAATCCCCCTCCGCGACACCGCTCTGGCTTCCCCGAAGCCAACTGACGCCCCTCCCCGACACGTCTACGCTCGATTGGCTGTTCGATGAAGGGTCGCTGACCCGGCGCTTGATCCGCCTGTCGAATGATGGTTTCAGCGTCACGCCGCTGTTCGAAGGCTGGCAATCGCTGCGCGCCGACGAGTGTGCTGCGCTGGAGCTGGCCGAAGGCAGTGAAGGCTGGGTGCGCGAGGTGTATCTGCGCGGCCACGGAGAAGCCTGGGTGTTTGCCCGCAGCGTGGCGGCGCGTAGCGCGTTGCAGGGTGATGGATTACATATAGACGAACTGGGCAGCCGCTCTCTGGGCGAACTGCTGTTTTGCGATCAGGCGTTTCAGCGCCGGGCCATCGAGGTTTGTCACTATCCTCAAGCATGGTTGCCGGTGGACGCTCAAGCGCCTGAACTGTGGGGCCGACGCTCGCGTTTCGACCGCGGCGCCTTGAGCGTGCTGGTGGCCGAGATTTTCCTGCCGACCTTATGGAACGCCACCCGCGCCCATCCGGAGAATTGCTGATGTACCAGAGCCTGCTCAAGTCCCTGAACCGCGTGAATCCTCGGGCCTGGGATTTCATTCAGCTGACGCGGATGGACAAGCCGATCGGCATTTATTTGCTGCTGTGGCCGACATTGTGGGCACTCTGGATTGCCGGTGAAGGTTCGCCTTCGTTGGCCAATATCGTGATTTTCGTGCTCGGCGTGGTACTGACCCGTGCTGGCGGTTGTGTGATCAACGATTGGGCGGACCGCAAGGTCGATGGCCACGTGAAACGCACCGAACAGCGGCCACTGGTGAGCGGCAAGATCAGCTCGAAAGAAGCCCTGGTGTTCTTCGCGGTGCTGATGGGCGTAAGTTTCCTGTTGGTGCTGTGTACTAACGCGACGACGGTGTGGCTGTCGCTGGGCGGCTTGGCCCTGGCGTTCACTTACCCGTTCATGAAGCGCTACACCTATTACCCGCAAGTGGTGCTGGGCGCGGCATTCTCCTGGGGCATGCCGATGGCGTTTACCGCCGAAACCGGTGAACTGCCGGCGGTGGCCTGGTTGCTGTGGATCGCCAACCTGTTGTGGACCGTGGGCTACGACACCTATTACGCCATGACCGACCGCGATGACGATCTGAAGATCGGGGTGAAATCCACAGCGATTCTGTTTGGCGACGCCGACAGGGCGATCATTCTGACCCTGCAGGGATTGGCGTTGGGGTGCCTGCTGCTGGCGGGTTCGAAATTCCAGCTCGGCGGCTGGTTCCACCTCGGACTACTGGCGGCGGCGGGCTGTTTTGCGTGGGAGTTCTGGTACACCCGCAGCAAGGACCGGATGCGCTGCTTCCAGGCGTTTTTGCACAATCACTGGGCCGGGTTGGCGATTTTTGTCGGGATTGTTCTGGATTACGCGCTGCGCTGAAGGCAATGAGGGCAGATCCGCTCCCCGTGACCGAGGAGCGGATTACACGGGTCAGTGCTTCGGCATGTGCCACATATCTTTGTAACCTTCGCCGTTCTTATCGCCAGGCTTCATGTCCATTTTGTAGGTGTACATCGGCTTGCCGTCATAAGCCCACTGCATCATGCCGTCATCACGCTTGATGATCGTCCATTCACCTTCGGCCTTGGCACCCGCTGGAGCCATCATCGGCGGCCACATCTTGGCGCAATCGGCATTACACATCGACTTACCGCCAGTGTCCTTGTCGAACGTGTAAACGGTCATACCCTTGTGGTCGACCATCATGCCGTCTTTCATTGTGGCCGGTTCGGCGGCAAAGGCCACGGACGGCAACGTTAGCGCAGCCGTAACCAGCAGAGCCTTCCAGGATTGAGCAATGTGATTCATGGAAACCTTCCTTTTGTGGTTGTCAGGATTCGGACTTAGAGCTTAGTTCAGGATCACGACAATCGCAGGACGGCTAAAATACTGTCACACGACTGCAATAATTCCGTTATCTAATGCGGCGCAAGACAGTTAAATGACAAGAGGATTAACGCATGGTTGGCAGGAGCATTCTGATCGTCGACGACGAAGCGCCCATTCGCGAAATGATCGCCGTTGCGTTGGAAATGGCCGGCTATGACTGCCTGGAGGCAGAGAACTCGCAGCAGGCCCACGCCATTATCGTCGACCGCAAACCGGACCTGATCCTGCTCGACTGGATGCTGCCCGGCACTTCCGGCATCGAGCTGGCCCGCCGTCTCAAGCGCGATGAGCTGACCGGGGATATCCCGATCATCATGCTCACCGCCAAGGGCGAAGAGGACAACAAGATCCAGGGCCTGGAAGTCGGCGCTGATGACTACATCACCAAACCATTTTCCCCGCGAGAGCTGGTGGCGCGCCTGAAAGCCGTGCTGCGCCGCGCCGGCCCGACCGATGGCGAAGCGCCAATCGAAGTCGGCGGCCTGCTGCTGGACCCAATCAGCCACCGCGTGACCATCGACGGCAAACCTGCCGAGATGGGCCCGACCGAATACCGCTTGCTGCAATTTTTCATGACCCACCAGGAACGTGCCTACACCCGCGGCCAGTTGCTGGATCAGGTCTGGGGCGGCAATGTCTACGTTGAAGAGCGCACGGTCGATGTGCATATCCGTCGCCTGCGCAAAGCCCTCGGCGATGCCTATGAAAATCTGGTACAAACCGTGCGCGGCACCGGCTACCGGTTTTCCACCAAGGCCTGAGCCGACCGCCAGACTCGCTGACAAGGACGCATATTTTCCGTGAACCAAAACTGGCATGGCACCCTGATTCGCCACATGCTGTTGCTGGTCACCGCCTGCCTGGTGATCGGCCTGATTTCCGGCTACTACGGCTGGAGCCTCGCCGTGGGCCTGGGCCTTTATCTGGCGTGGACCCTCAAGCAGTTGCTGCGTTTGCATGAATGGCTGCGCCAGCACCAACCCGATGAAGCACCGCCCGACGGCTACGGCCTGTGGGGTGAAGTGTTCGACAGCATCTACCACCTGCAACGCCGCGACCAACGGGTGCGCGGGCGCTTGCAAGCAGTGATCGACCGGGTCCAGGAATCCACCGCAGCGTTGAAAGATGCGGTGATCATGCTCGACAGCGACGGCAACCTGGAATGGTGGAACCGCGCCGCCGAAACCCTGCTCGGTCTCAAGACTCCTCAGGACAGCGGCCAGCCCGTGACCAACCTGGTGCGCCATCCGCGCTTCAAGGAATACTTCGAGCAGGACAGCTACGCCGAGCCGTTGGAAATTCCTTCGCCGATCAATGATCGCCTGCGCATTCAGCTGTACATCACCCGTTATGGCAACAACGAACACTTGATGCTGGTGCGCGACGTGACGCGTATCCATCAGCTGGAACAGATGCGCAAAGACTTCATCGCCAACGTGTCCCACGAACTGCGCACGCCGCTGACGGTGATCTGCGGCTACCTGGAGACCCTGCTCGACAACGTCGAGGAAGTGAACCCACGCTGGACCCGTGCCCTGCAGCAGATGCAGCAGCAAGGCGGACGCATGCAGACCTTGCTAAACGATTTGCTGCTGCTGGCCAAACTGGAGGCCACCGATTACCCGTCGGACAATCAACCGGTGTCCATCGACAGTCTGCTGCAATCGATCAAGAGCGATGCTCAGCAGCTGTCCGGTCAACGCAATCAGCACATCACCCTGGAAGCCGATCCGACGATTCTGCTCAAGGGCAGCGAAGCCGAATTGCGTAGCGCGTTCTCCAACCTGGTGTTCAACGCAGTGAAATACACCCCGGCCGAAGGCAATATCCGTATTCGCTGGTGGGGTGACGATCAAGGCGCACACCTGAGCGTGCAGGACTCGGGGATCGGCATCGACAGCAAACACTTGCCGCGCCTGACTGAACGCTTCTATCGCGTCGACTCCAGCCGCAACTCCAACACCGGCGGCACCGGGCTGGGGCTGGCCATCGTCAAACATGTGTTGCTGCGCCACCGGGCACGTATGGAAATCAGCAGTGTGCCGGGGCACGGCAGCACGTTTACCTGCCATTTTTCGCCAGCCCAGGTCACCAAATCCCGCGTCATCAGCGCCGCCGACTGATACCGGCCAGCACTCGCCACTAGGCAATCACTCAGTCAGCCGCTACATTGGCTGACTTGTGCCTGCCCTTCAGGCACCGCATTTCCTCCTTTTTTTGAATACACGGAAACCGCAAAACTCCATCATGGACCCTTCCCCTGGCTTGACCCTCGCGACACTCTTCGCCGATTTCGGCATGATTCTTTTTGCTTTGATCCTGGTTTTGCTCAACGGCTTTTTCGTTGCGGCGGAATTTGCCATGGTCAAATTGCGCTCGACCCGGGTCGAGGCCATCGCTGATAAAAACGGCTGGCGCGGGCACATTCTGCGCACCGTGCACAGCCAGCTCGATGCGTACCTCTCGGCCTGCCAGTTGGGTATCACCCTCGCCTCCCTCGGCCTGGGCTGGGTCGGTGAACCGGCGTTCGCCCATATTCTCGAGCCGGTACTGAGTGCCGTCGGCGTAGAGTCCGCCGAAGTGGTCAAAGGCGTGTCGTTCTTCACGGCGTTCTTCATCATTTCGTACCTGCACATCGTGGTCGGTGAGTTGGCCCCCAAATCCTGGGCCATCCGCAAACCCGAGCTTCTGTCGCTCTGGACCGCCGTGCCGCTGTACTTGTTTTACTGGACCATGTACCCGGCCATTTACCTGCTCAACGCCAGTGCCAACACGATCCTGCGGATCGCCGGCCAGGGTGAACCCGGCCCGCATCACGAGCACCATTACAGCCGTGAAGAACTGAAACTGATCCTGCACTCCAGCCGTGGCCAGGACCCGAGCGACCAAGGCATGCGCGTTTTGGCCTCGGCGGTGGAAATGGGCGAGCTGGAAGTGGTCGACTGGGCGAACTCCCGGGAGGACCTGGTGACGCTGGAGTTCAACGCGCCGCTCAAGGAAATCCTGGCGATGTTCCGTCGCCACAAGTTCAGCCGCTACCCGGTGTACGACAGCGAGCGCCAGGAGTTCGTCGGCCTGCTGCACATCAAGGATTTGCTGCTGGAACTAGCGGCCCTGGATCACATTCCCGAGTCGTTCAACCTCGCCGAACTGACCCGCCCGCTGGAGCGCGTGTCTCGTCACATGCCGCTGTCGCAGTTGCTGGAACAGTTCCGCAAGGGCGGTTCGCATTTCGCTGTGGTCGAGGAAGCCGACGGCAACATCATCGGCTACCTGACCATGGAAGACGTGCTGGAAGTGCTGGTCGGCGACATTCAGGATGAACACCGCAAGGCCGAACGCGGGATCCTCGCGTATCAGCCGGGCAAACTGCTGGTGCGGGGCGATACGCCGCTGTTCAAGGTCGAACGCCTGTTGGGCATCGACCTGGACCACATCGAAGCCGAAACCCTCGCCGGGCTGGTCTACGAAACCCTGAAACGGGTGCCGGAAGAGGAAGAAGTGCTGGAAGTCGAAGGCTTGCGCATCATCATCAAGAAGATGAAAGGGCCGAAGATTATTTTGGCGAAGGTGTTGATGCTGGACTAAGCGATCTCTGACTGGATCCGTGTTGATCCCTTCGCGAGCAAGCCCGCTCCCACACTGGTTATGCGTCGATCACATAAATAGGGTTCGACGCCGATCAAATGTGGGAGCGGGCTTGCTCGCGAAGGCGTCAGAACTGGCAACACCTCACTGCTTGCCCAACGCAAAGTTGGGCAACGCGCCTACCGGTTGATTGAACTGGTACGGAATCGACACCAGCCCCAACCCCGTATTGCGCTGCACCACGAAGTGCAGGTGCGGGCCGCTGCTGTTGCCGGTGTTACCCGACAGCGCCAGCGCACTGCCCACCGTCACTCGCTGACCTTCCCGTACGCTGACCGAGCCTTTCTTGAGGTGCAGGTACACGCCCATGGTCCCGTCATCGTGCAATACCCGCACGAAATTGCCCGACGGATCATTGCCGCGCCCGGTCTGGCCATTCTCGGTTTTCACCACCACCCCACCGCGCGCCGCGATGATCGGCGTGCCTTCGGGCATGGCGATGTCCATCGCATAACGGTTCTTCGGCCCGTAGTGGCTGTATTGGCCGTTGGCGCCCTGACTCAGCCGAAACGGCCCACCGCGCCAGGGCAACGGATATCGATAGGCCATGGCGGCCCCTGCGGGGTCGCCCAGGGAGTATTCGAACCTTGGTATATACACCAGCGGCCTTCCGGCGTTCATCGCCTTGAGCAGCGCCAGACGAATGTTACTGCGCGCCGGCAGAACCCGACGAATCGGTCGGCTCGGCGCGCCGCTGACGTTATTCAGCCCGGCAAAACTCAGCTCGATCTCGACCGGCGCATACAGGTCGTTGCGCACGAACACACTGTCCATGCCCCTCTGCTTCTTGATATCGAGGTACACCTGCCGCTCAAGGCGCTCGACCATCCGGTCTCGAAAAACGAACACCTTCGCGCCCTTGGTGGGGCGGTCGCTGTAAGAGACCACGCCACTGGCGTCGGTGGACCGGTAAATCGTCATGGCCACCGCCGAGGTGGAGGCCATGAACAGACCACAGAAAAACAGCAGGCGCGCGAGCATGGGCAAGATTCTGTCGAGTAAGGCCTGGGAAGGAGCCTAGCAGCTGAAATGGACCAGCGTAGTCGACAGATGTTTCAAGATGGGTGGTTTGGGGGATGTATGGTGAATTCAATGGCCCCATCGCGAGCAGGCTCGCTCCCACATTGGAATGCATTTCAAATGTGGGAGCGAGCCTGCTCGCGATGACTTTGGGTCAGACGACGCCGTGTTTACGCGCCCGGTACGAAATGCTTCTGCGCGGTGCCACGGGCGATCAGGCGGGAGATGTAGTCGAGTTTCTGCGCATCCTGGTCGACAAAGCGGAAGGTCAGTTGCAGCCAGTCGCTGTCGGGCTTCGGCTCGTGGGCGACGATGGCGTGCAGGTAGCCGTTGAGGCGGGCAATTTCAGCGTTGTCGCCCTGTTCCAGGTCGAGCACGGCGCTGTCGAGGACTTGCGGCAGGTTGTCGGTGCGTTTCACCACCAGCAGCGCTTCCTTGATGCTCAAGGCCTTGATCACGCATTGCTGAGTGCCGCTGGGCAGGCGCAGCTGGCCTTGGCCACGACCGCCGGCCGATGCGGCGGAGGCGGCAGGTGCCTTGACTGGCGGGCTGTTGAGCAGGCCACGAGACGGCGCGGCAGCCGCAGCGGGTGCCGCGGCAGCAGGTTTGGCGAACGGGTTGACGACGGCTGCCGATGGGGTAGCCACGGCAGCCTTGCCGCCGGTCAGCGCGCTGAGGGAGTCATTGCCGAACGCCGAGTTCATTTTGGTCGGCGCGCTGTTCATCAAGGTGTCGAGCTTGCCGACCTTGTTCAGCGCCTGCTTGACCTTGGTCAGCAGTTGCTCGTTGGTAAACGGTTTGCTGACATAGCCCGAAACCCCGGCCTGAATCGCCTGGACGACGTTCTCTTTGTCGCCACGGCTGGTCACCATCACGAACGGCATGGTCTTGAGATTGTCCTGCTCGCGGCACCAGGTCAGCAGTTCCAGACCAGACATTTCCGGCATTTCCCAGTCGCACAGAACCAGGTCGAACGCTTCTTTGGCCAGCATGGCCTGGGCCTTTTTACCGTTGACTGCATCTTCGGTCCGGATCCCCGGGAAGTAGTTGCGCAGGCACTTCTTCACCAAGTCACGAATGAACGACGCATCGTCCACGACCAACACACTGATCTTGCTCATCCAACACCCCTTTAAAAATCCCGGCAAGCATAACGCTGGCTGATGGCACTTTGCCAAAACTCTTCAGTCACGCCGGGACTTTTCGTTCGCGGGTGCTGCTTTTCTATTCGGTTTTTCAATTCGGCTTTTCAATTCGAGAGCCTCACGCAAACAAAAACGCCCGGCCAAAGGGCCGGGCGCTTTTCTTGGGCAATCTTACTTATCGTCAGCTTTGCCCGGAACATTAGCGGTTTCAGCACTTGTGCCTTCAACTTCTTCTTTCATGCGCTTGAGGCCCAGGTGACGCACGTCGGTGCCACGCACCAGGTAAATCACCAGTTCCGAGATGTTGCGCGCGTGGTCGCCGATCCGCTCCAGCGAGCGCAGCACCCAGATAATGCTCAAGACCCGCGAGATAGAGCGCGGGTCTTCCATCATGTAGGTGGCAAGTTCACGCAGTGCGGTCTTGTATTCGCGGTCGATGATTTTGTCGTACTGCGCCACCGACAACGCCAGGTCGGCGTCGAAGCGGGCAAAGGCGTCCAGCGCGTCACGCACCATGTTGCGGACCTGGTCGCCAATGTGGCGAACCTCGACGTAACCCCGTGGGGCTTCGCCTTCTTCGCACAACTGAATGGCACGACGGGCGATCTTGGTGGCTTCGTCGCCGATGCGCTCCAGATCGATCACCGACTTGGAGATGCTGATGATCAGACGCAAGTCCGATGCCGCCGGCTGACGACGGGCCAGAATGCGCAGGCATTCTTCGTCGATGTTGCGTTCCATCTGGTTGATCTGGTCATCGATCTCGCGCACTTGCTGGGCCAGGCCGGAGTCGGCCTCGATCAGCGCGGTGACCGCGTCGTTGACCTGCTTCTCGACCAGCCCGCCCATGGCCAGGAGGTGGCTGCGCACTTCCTCGAGCTCAGCGTTGAACTGCTGGGAGATGTGATGGGTAAGGCCTTCTTTACTAATCATGTTGGCGTCCTTGGAGCGTCCGGTAAAGTGCGGTGGACCGCAGCGTCAGTTCAGTGAGCAACCACAGCTTCCTAGCCGTAACGACCGGTAATGTAGTCTTCGGTCTGCTTCTTCGCCGGATTGGTGAACAGGGTATCGGTGTCGCCGAATTCCACCAGTTTGCCCATGTACATGAACGCCGTGTAGTCGGAAACCCGCGCGGCCTGTTGCATGTTGTGGGTCACGATAACAATGGTGAACTTGGATTTCAGTTCGTAGATCAGCTCTTCGACTTTCAGCGTCGAGATCGGGTCGAGTGCCGAGCACGGTTCATCGAGCAGCAGCACTTCCGGCTCCACGGCGATGGTGCGAGCAATCACCAGACGTTGCTGCTGACCACCAGACAGGCCGAGCGCCGACTCGTGCAGACGGTCTTTGACCTCATCCCACAGCGCCGCGCCTTTCAACGCCCACTCGACGGCTTCGTCAAGAATGCGTTTCTTGTTGATGCCCTGGATGCGCAAACCGTAAACCACGTTTTCGTAGATGGTTTTCGGAAACGGGTTGGGCTTCTGGAACACCATGCCGACCCGGCGACGCAGCTCGGCCACGTCCTCGCCCTTGCGGTAGATATTGTTGCCATAGAGGTTGATTGCGCCTTCGACGCGGCAGCCGTCCACCAGGTCGTTCATGCGGTTGAAGGTGCGCAGCAGCGTGGATTTGCCGCAGCCGGACGGGCCGATGAAGGCAGTCACGCGCTGTTTCGGGATGTTCATGCTGACGTCGAACAGCGCTTGTTTGTCGCCGTAGAACAGGCTCAGGCCCGGCACTTCGATGGCCACGGTTTCCTGCTCGAGGCTCAGGCTCTGTTTGTCGCGGCCCAGGGCCGACATGTTGATGCCGTGAGTGTGTGCTTCGTGCTGCATGGGAGGCTCCCTGTGCTAACAAATTCGGTTCGGTTTTGTGGGAGCGAGCCTGCTCGCGATTCAGGCGACGCGGTTTAACTCTGAAACCGCGGTGATGCCATCGCGAGCAGGCTCGCTCCCACATAGAAATCAGTGCTGCTTCAAATCAGCTATCCAGCGCTTTGTATTTCTCGCGCAGATGGTTACGGATATAAACGGCCGACAGGTTCAATGTCGCGATCACCAGTACCAGCAGCAGCGCCGTGGCGTACACCAGCGGCCGCGCGGCTTCGACGTTCGGGCTCTGGAAGCCGACGTCATAAATATGGAAGCCCAAGTGCATGATCTTCTGGTCCAGGTGCAAGTACGGGTAGTTGCCATCCAGCGGCAGCGACGGCGCCAGTTTCACCACACCCACCAGCATCAGCGGCGCCACTTCACCGGCGGCACGGGCCACGGCGAGGATCATGCCGGTCATCATCGCCGGGCTGGCCATCGGCAGCACGATCTTCCACAAGGTTTCCGCCTTGGTTGCACCGAGGGCCAGCGAGCCTTCGCGAACGGTGCGAGGAATCCGCGCCAGGCCTTCTTCGGTGGCCACGATCACCACCGGCACCGCCAGCAGCGCCAGGGTCAACGAGGCCCAGAGCAGGCCCGGTGTACCAAAGGTCGGCGCCGGCAGTGCTTCAGGGAAGAACAACCGGTCGACCGAACCACCGAGCACGTAGACGAAGAAACCCAGACCAAACACGCCGTAAACGATCGCCGGAACACCCGCCAGGTTGTTCACCGCGATGCGGATCAGTCGGGTCATTGGCCCCTGACGTGCATATTCACGCAGGTAAACCGCTGCCAGCACACCGAACGGCGTCACGATCATCGCCATGATCAGAGTCATCATCACGGTGCCGAAAATCGCCGGGAAAATCCCGCCTTCGGTGTTGGCTTCACGCGGGTCATCACTGAGGAATTCCCAGACCTTGCTGAAGTAAAAGCCGATCTTGGTGAAGGTGCTCATGGCGTTCGGCTGGTAGGCGTGAACCACTTTACCGATGCCGATTTCGACCTCTTTACCGTTGGCGTCGCGAGCGGTCAGGCTGTCGCGGTTGAACTGCGCGTGCAGATCATTCAGGCGCGCTTCGATTTCCTGATAGCGGGCATTCAACTCGGCGCGCTCGGACTCCAGGTCCGCTTGTGCGGCAGCGTCGAGATGGCCGGCCAGTTCCAGTTTTCGACCGTGCAGACGCACACGTTCCAGACCTGCGTTGATTGCGCCGATGTCGGTCTTTTCCAGGCTCTTGAGCTGTGCGGCGAGCTGGTTGACGCGATCGACACGGGCCTGCAACTCAGGCCATGCGGCCTCGCCTTCAGCGATGACTTTGCCGTCCTGTTTAACGTTGACCAGGTAGCCGTAGAAATTGCCCCACTCACGACGCTCGATGGTCATCAGTTCAGGCGGGGTTTTCTGGTTGGTCAGCCACTCGCCGACAATCCAGGTGAAGTCGGTGCCGTTCAGATCACGGTTGCCGACCTTGATCAGCTCGCGGGTCATGAACTCCGGGCCCTGATCGGGCACCGGCAGGCCAGCGCTTTTCAGGCGCTCGCGTGGCACTTCTTCCTTCTGCACCACTTCGCCGATGACGAGGTGATTGGCTTGGCCCGGCACGTCGTAACTGGCGTGGATCAGGTCCGCCGGCCAGAAGTGACCCAGACCGCGCACGGCAATCACCGCCAGCAGGCCAATGGTCATGATGACCGCAATGGACACCGCACCGCCGCTGATCCAGACGCCGGGGGCGCCGCTCTTGAACCATCCATTCAGGGAGTTCTGTTTCACAGACTTCTACCTTTCTTAAAGCGACGAGTATTTCTTGCGCAGACGCTGACGAATCAGTTCCGCGAGGGTGTTCATGATGAAGGTGAACAACAGCAGCACCAGCGCCGAGAGGAACAGCACGCGGTAGTGGCTGCCGCCAACTTCCGATTCGGGCATTTCCACCGCAACGTTGGCCGCCAGGGTGCGCAGGCCTTCGAACAGGTTCATTTCCATGACCGGGGTGTTACCGGTGGCCATCAGCACGATCATGGTTTCACCGACCGCACGGCCCATGCCGATCATCAGCGCCGAGAAAATGCCCGGGCTGGCGGTGAGGATCACCACACGCGTCATGGTCTGCCACGGCGTGGCACCGAGGGCCAGGGAGCCCAGGGTCAGGCCACGAGGCACGCTGAACACGGCGTCTTCGGCGATGGAGTAGATGTTCGGAATGACCGCGAAGCCCATGGCCAGACCGACCACCAGAGCGTTGCGCTGGTCGTAGGTGATCCCCAGGTCGTGGGAGATCCACATGCGCATGTCCCCGCCGAAGAACCAGGTTTCCATGTACGGGCTCATGTACAGCGACAACCAGCCCACAAACAGAATCACCGGGATCAGGATCGCGCTTTCCCAGCCGTCCGGCACTTTCAGGCGGATGGACTCAGGCAGGCGACTGAAGACGAAACCCGCCACCAGAATGCCGATCGGCAGGAGCATCAGCAGGCTGAAGATGCCGGGCAAATGCCCTTCCACATACGGCGCCAGGAACAGGCCGGCGAAGAAGCCGAGGATCACCGTCGGCATCGCTTCCATCAGCTCGATCACTGGTTTGACCTTGCGGCGCATGCCCGGAGCCATGAAGTACGCGGTGTAGATCGCCGCGGCCACGGCCAGTGGCGCGGCCAACAGCATCGCGTAAAACGCAGCTTTCAGCGTACCGAAGGTCAGCGGCGAGAGGCTCAGCTTGGGTTCGAAATCGGTGTTGGCCGCGGTCGATTGCCAGACGTATTTAGGCTCGTCGTAGTTCTCGTACCAGACCTTGCTCCACAACGCGCTCCACGAGACTTCCGGGTGCGGGTTGTCGAGCAGCAACGGTTGCAGCTTGCCGCCCTGCTCCACGATCACGCGGTTGGCCCGCGGCGACAGACCGAACAGACCTTGGCCATCGACCACCTGGTCCACCAGCAAAGTGCGGTGAGCGGTGCTGTGGAACACGCCGAGTTTGCCGGACGCGTCGAGGGCAACGAAGCCTTTGCGACGTTCTTCGGCGGTGATTTCAACGATCGGCGCAGTGCCCATCTGGAAGGTACGAATCTGCTTCAGACGCAGCTCGCCATCCGGGTCGCGGGCCATGAACCACTGGGCGAGACCACCTTTGGAGTTGCCGACAATCAGCGAGATGCCGCCCAGCAATTGAGTGCTGGCGGTCACTTCGGCATTGCCATCTTCAAGCAACTTGTAGCGCCCGTTGAGGCTCTTGTCGCGCAGGCTGAAAACGTCGGCCTGAGCGCGGCCATTGACCACGTACAACCACTGCTGACGCGGGTCGACGAAGATGTTCTTCACCGGTTCGGTCATTTGCGGCAGTTCGATACGCTTCTGCTCGTTGGTGACTTCGCCGGTCATCATGTTTTCTTCGCTGGTCAGCGACATGACATGCAGTTGCGCACCGGTGGAACCGGCCAGCAGCAGGGTCGATTCGGTAGCGTTGAGGCTGACGTGCTCCAGAGCTCCGCCCGCCTCGTTCAGCGCGACCGGCGTTTCGCCGTACGGGTACTCGATGGCCGGCGAGATGGTTTTCTTGCCTTCCGGGTAGCTGACTTTATAGGTGTGACGGAACACCAGCGCCTGGCCATTGGACAAACCCACCACCACCAATGGGTGGCCGGGCTGATCTTCACCAATGGAGGTCACGCTGGTGCCGGCCGGGATCGGCAGGTCGACGCGGCGCAGTTCGACGCCAGTGTCGATATCAAAGAACAGTGCCTGGCCCTTGTCGGAAACCCGCATGGCGACCTGGTTCTGCTCTTCGAGGGAGATCATCAGCGGCCTGCCGGCGTCTTGCATCCAGGCGGGCGTGATGGCGTCTTTGGCGGTCAAGTCGGCACCCTGGAACAGGGGCGCGACGACATAACCGAGGAAGAAAAAGATCAGGGTGATCGCGCCAAGAACGGCAAGGCCGCCGACAAGGACGTACCAGCGGGTCAGGCGATCTTTCAGCGCACGAATACGGCGCTTGCGTTGCAGCTCAGGCGTATTGAAGTCAATTCGCTTGGGGGGATTTGTAGTCATGGTGGAGTTGGCCAGATCATTCATGCGCACACCCTAGCGATCCTGTATGACAGAAAGATGACAATGCAGTGACGCAACAAATCCGCCGCCGGTGGGAACTGGCAGTGGATCGGAAATTTGGGGGTTGCAGGAGCTGCGTAGGAGCTGTCGAGTGAAACGAGGCTGCGATCTTTTGACCTTGCAGTTAAAAAGCCAGATCAAAAGATCGCAGCCTCGTTTCACTCGACAGCTCCTACACGCTCCTACAGGTCCGGGGTTCAGCCCGGACCTAGGGTTTTACTTTTTTACGACGTTATTGCCTTCTTGCAGACCCAGGTCAGCCAGTGCTTTTGCAGCAACCTTGGCAGGCAGTGGGATGTAGCCGTCTTTCACAACCACTTCCTGACCCTGCTTGGACAGAATCAGTTTCACGAACTCGGCTTCCAGCGGGGCCAGAGGCTTGTTCGGGGCCTTGTTGACGTATACGTAGAGGAAACGCGACAGCGGATACTTGCCGTTCAGGGCGTTCTCTTCAGTATCTTCGATGAACTCAGTGGTGCCTTTCTTGGCCAGGGCCACGGTTTTCACGCTGGCGGTCTTGTAGCCGATGCCCGAGTAACCAACACCGTTCAGCGAGGAGCTGATCGACTGCACGACCGAAGCCGAGCCTGGTTGTTCGTTCACGTTTGGCTTGTAGTCGCCTTTGCACAGGGCTTCTTCTTTGAAGTAGCCATAAGTGCCGGATACCGAGTTACGACCGAACAGCTGCACTGGCTTGTTGGCCAGGTCGCCGGTCACACCCAGGTCGCCCCAGGTTTTCACGTCAGCTTTGGCGCCGCACAGACGAGTCGAGGAGAAGATCGCGTCGACTTGTTCCATGGTCAGGTGCTGGATCGGGTTGTCTTTGTGTACGAAGACAGCCAGGGCGTCCACGGCAACCGGGATAGCGGTTGGCTTGTAGCCGTACTTCTGCTCGAAGGCAGCCAGTTCGGTGTCCTTCATCTTGCGGCTCATCGGGCCCAGGTTAGAGGTGCCTTCAGTCAGCGCAGGTGGCGCAGTGGCGGAGCCAGCGGCCTGAATCTGGATGTTTACGTTCGGGTATTCTTTTTTGTAGTTCTCAGCCCACAGGGTCATGAGGTTGGCCAGGGTATCGGAGCCGACGCTGGACAGGTTGCCCGACACACCAGTGGTCTTGGTGTAGCTCGGGATCGACGGGTCAACAGCGGCAACCGCGTTGGCAGTCGCAACGCCAGCAGCGACAAAAGTCATTGCCGCCATCAAACGCTTCAGTTTCATGCCTTACTCCTAGCAGATAGGTGTGTTAGTCGGGGCCAAGTATCAGCAGGCCGTGTGAACACTCTATGGCTGAAATATGACAATTGGATGAAAGGCCAGCATTTGGTTTTACAAGATGATTCGCGTCGCCTTCATCGCGAGCAGGCTCGCTCCCACAGGGGATCTGCGGTGAGCACAGAACCAATGTGGGAGCGAGCCTGCTCGCGATGGGGCCAGTGCAGTCGATGAAAGCGTCGGCCTATCGCCCCTTCTTCCAGAGATACGCCCCCACCAGAATCCCGACACCACAAATGATCGCCACATAATAGGCAGGCCCCATCGGGCTTTCCTTCAGCAGCAACGTCACCACCATCGGCGTCAGGCCACCGAAAATCGCGTAAGCCAGGTTGTAGGAAAACGACAACCCGCTAAAACGCACTACCGCCGGGAAGGCTTTGACCATCACGTACGGCACCGCACCAATGGTCCCGACCAGCAGACCGGTCAGGGCATACATCGGGAACAGCCAGTCGGGATGGTTGAACAGGCTGTGATAGAACGTCCACGAACTGATCAGCAGCGCGGCACTACCGAACACGAACACCCGGCCGGCGCCGAAGCGGTCAGCCAATGCACCGGAGGCCACACAGCCCAGGCTCAGGAACACGATGGCCAGGCTGTTGGCCTGCAACGCGGTAGTCGGCGCGAAGTGGTAGACGGTCTGCAGCACGGTCGGGGTCATGAGGATGACCACGATGATGCCGGCGGACAGCAGCCAGGTCAGCAGCATGGAAATCAGAATCGCACCGCGATGGTCACGTAACACGGCACGCAGCGGCACTTCCTCGGCCAGGGCCTTGCGCAATTGCAACTCGGCGAACACCGGAGTTTCGTGAAGCCAGCGGCGCAGGTAGACCGAGAACAGGCCAAACACGCCGCCCAGCAGGAACGGGATCCGCCAGGCGTAATCCGAAACCTCAACCGGTGTGTAAATGCTGTTGATCGCTGTGGCGACCAATGAGCCCAAAAGAATACCGGCGGTCAGACCGCAGGTCAGCGTGCCGCAGGCATAACCGATGTGCCGCTGCGGCACGTGTTCGGAAACGAATACCCAAGCCCCAGGCACTTCACCGCCAATCGCCGCGCCCTGGATCACCCGCATCAGCAGCAACAGGATCGGCGCCCACATACCTATCTGCGCATAAGTCGGCAGCAGGCCCATGATCAGGGTCGGCACGGCCATCATGAAAATGCTCAAGGTGAACATCTTCTTGCGCCCTAGCAGATCACCGAAGTGCGCCATGACGATGCCGCCCAGCGGCCGCGCCAGATAGCCGGCGGCGAAGATGCCGAACGTCTGCATCAGGCGCAGCCACTCGGGCATGTCGGCGGGGAAGAACAGTTTGCCGACCACCGTGGCAAAGAACACAAAGATGATGAAGTCGTAAAACTCCAGCGCGCCGCCCAAGGCAGACAGCGATAACGTCTTATAGTCGTTGCGGGTCAGCGGACGTGCGGATTGGTTGGGCTGCGCGATGCTCGAGGGCGCTGTGGTCATGGCAAGGGCTTCTCTTATAGTCGGATCTGCAACCTCAACAACGCTGGCAGAGGCTTGGGCAGGTTCGGCACGATAGCAAATTGTTCGAAAAAGCACATAGAGGCGCGTATTTGACGGTCAAAATGAGAACCCGACGGTCGTCTCGGAGTCTACCGATCGATATACTCGCAACATTGCAACGGCTTGTAAGGGGTTGCTGTGCGAAACCGTCGTTGGCATCTGTCAGCCGATTTCGCAGAGTTTCCCTTTAGGCGCCTTACGAAAAACGTGACGAACGTAGTATGTTCGGGGCTGAATCGTTTTTCCGAGACGGCTATTCCCGCTACACCTACGAAGAGTCACGGGTCAGAGGCACCCCCGGCATGATAGAGCTCGAACAAGAAGATCCAATCCCGCAAGGCGACCTGGCCCTGCAATTCACCGCGCTTCCGCGCGAAACCAATGGCTTTGGCGATATTTTCGGCGGCTGGTTGGTGGCGCAGATGGATTTGGCTGGCACTGCAATGGCCAGCAAGGTGGCTGGTGGCCGCGTGGCCACCGTGGCGATCGATCGCATGGCGTTCCTGGTGCCTGTAGCGGTGGGTGCTCAACTCTCCTTCTATACCCAGGCCCTGGAAATCGGCCGCAGCTCGATTCAGATGATGGTCGAAGTCTGGAGCGACGATCCACTGTCCAGCGAATGGCGTAAAGTGACCGAAGCCGTCTTCGTGTTCGTCGCCATCGACGGCAGCGGCCGCACTCGCTCGGTTCCGCCTAGAGCTCGTTAAACCGGAGCTCGTAAGAAAGGGTGCGCTAAACCCGGCGACCGTTTTGCGGTCCATTGCAGTCCTGTTCCTGATCGAGAGTTGCCCCATGAGCACGCCCAACGTTGAAGCCGTGAAACTGGATGAACTGAATTGCTGGCGTATCCGCCACGGTCAGGCCGAATTGCTGGTGGCCCAGCAAGGCGCGCACATCCTCAGTTATCAACTGGCTGGCGAGCCGCCGCTGATCTGGCTCAACGACGAGGCGGTGTTCAAGGCCGGCAAGAGCATCCGCGCCGGTGTGCCGGTGTGCTGGCCATGGTTCGGCAACCTGTCGCGCAACCCGCAGAGTGTCCAGTCCATGCGCGTCAGCCAGGAACCGCCGACCGCCCATGGTCTGGTGCGGGCGATGGACTGGGAACTGGGCGGCATCGAAACCGAGGGCGAAAGCCTGAAGGTGGAATTCGTCCTGCCCTACCCCGAAGGCGGTCTGCCGGGATGGCCGCATCAGGTGGACTTGAAACTGAGCATTCGTCTGGATGAGCAGTTGCATATCAGCCTGACGAGCGAAAACAAGGGCGCCGAACCAGTCACGATCAGCCAGGCATTGCACAGCTATTTCGCGGTCAGCGATGTGCGCAACGTGCATGTCGAAGGGCTGGATGGCTTGAGCTATATCGAAACCCTGGACGACTGGAAAACCGTCACCCAGACCGGTGATCTGCGTTTTACCGGCGAGACCGACCGCATCTATCTCAATACCCCACCGAAGCTGAGTATCGTTGACCCGCACTGGGAACGACGCATCGAACTGACCAGCAGCGGTTCGCGCTCGGCGGTGATCTGGAACCCCTGGATCGACCGCGCTGCAGCGTTCAGCGACATGGCCGACGATGGCTGGCAGCGCATGCTGTGCATTGAAACGGCGAATGTGATGGGTGATGTGGTGACGCTGGCATCAGGGGCGAGTCATACCCTGGGCGTGAGCATCGGTAGCAAACCTTTATAGCAACACCGCTCCCACATTTTGATCTGTGCCAGGCTGACTGGCATTTTTACAAATCCGACTCTTTAACCACCCGCACCTGCGCCGCATCCAGCGCATACGCCGCATCCGCCAGGTCGTTGTTGACCGTCTCGATCTTCAGCGTGCCGGTCACCCACAGCGGTGTGTAGATGTCATTCAGCTTCAAGCCTTTTGGATAACGCACCAACACCAACTGGTTAGGTGGCGGTGGCGGCACGTGGATGCAAGCGCCCGGGTACGGCACAAGGAAGAACAACGTGCTGCGGCCCTTGGCGTCGGATTCCAGGGGTACCGGATAACCGCCAATGCGGATGTGTTTGTCGTTCATCGACGGCACGGTTTTGGTCGAGTACATCACCGCCGGCAAGCCCTTGCTCTGCTTCATGCCACCCTTTTGGGTAAAGGTGCCGTTGGCTTCGGGTGAGTTGTGGTCGATTTCGGGCATGGCCTCGAGGGCTTTCTGGTCCGACTTGGGCATCAGTTCGAGCCAGTCGGTTTCCGGCAGTTCGCCGGCATGGGCCAAACCACTGCCCAGGAAGAGAAGAGTCAACAGAAGACGGCGCATGAAAGTGCTCGGCAAAGGATAGGACAATGTGACGATGGCAACGCCGAGCATTCTAGCCCTCTCCAACGATGGCGCAGAGAGGGCTTCGTCACTTCAATCAGTTCTTTTTGATCAGGCCGTAGATCACCAGCAATACCACCGCGCCCACCAGCGCACCGATGAAACCTGCGCCTTCGCCAGCGTGGTAAATGCCCAAGGCCTGGCCGCCGTAGGTGGCCGCCAGCGAACCGCCGATACCGAGCAGGATGGTCATGATCCAGCCCATGCTGTCATCACCCGGTTTCAAAAACCGAGCCAGCAGGCCGACGATCAAGCCGATAAAGATGGTTCCGATAATTCCCATGGCATTTCCCTCTGAATGAATTGGTGTGTCCCGTCTCACCATTGTCGTCAGGCAAGGCGCCGCGACGAGTCATAGCGCGCTATGGCGAGGAGCGGCAACGCAGCATGACGGCAACAGACGCTGTCAAAAAGGAACAGTATTGGTGAGACAGGACACCTAGCCAAAAGCCTAGACAGACTTTGGCATCCTGCCATCAGAGAACGACGGCCCTTGAAGGTTCCGCCGTGGCCACATGAAACTATTCAGCAATCAGCGCTTCGACCTTGAGGATCTGCGCAGCCAACGTCTCACGGTCTGCACAGCGCAGATTGGCGTGACCGACCTTGCGGCCGACCTTGAAAGCCTTGCCATAGTGATGCAGATGACAATCAGCAATCGCGATCACTTTCTCTACTGGTGGCACGACACCGATGAAGTTGAGCATCGCGCTCTCGCCGACCTTGGCAGTCGAACCCAGCGGCAAACCGGCAACGGCCCGCAGGTGGTTTTCGAACTGGCTGCACTCGGCCCCTTCGGTGGTCCAGTGCCCGGAGTTGTGTACGCGCGGGGCGATTTCGTTGGCCTTGAGGCCGCCGTCGACTTCGAAGAACTCGAACGCCATCACGCCGACGTACTCCAGCTGCTTGAGTACCCGGCTGGAGTAATCTTCAGCCAACGCTTGCAGCGGGTGATCGGTGCTGGCCACGGACAGCTTGAGGATGCCGCTGTCGTGGGTGTTGTGAACCAGCGGATAGAACTTGGTTTCGCCATCGCGAGCACGCACGGCAATCAGCGAGACTTCGCCAGTGAACGGCACGAAACCTTCCAGCAGACAGGCAACGCTGCCCAGCTCGGCGAAGGTGCCGACCACGTCTTCAGGCTTGCGCAGGACTTTCTGGCCCTTGCCGTCGTAACCCAGGGTGCGGGTTTTCAGCACGGCCGGCAGACCGATCGAAGCCACGGCAGCGTCCAGGTCGGCTTGCGATTGAATGTCAGCGAAGGCCGGGGTTGGAATGCCCAGGTCCTTGAACATGCTCTTTTCGAACCAGCGATCGCGAGCGATGCGCAGCGCTTCGGCGCTCGGGTACACCGGGACGAATTGCGACAGGAATGCCACGGTTTCGGCCGGGACGCTTTCGAACTCGAAGGTCACCAGATCGACTTCATCGGCCAACTGACGCAGGTGATCCTGATCGCCGTAATCGGCTCGCAGATGTTCGCCCAACGCGGCTGCGCAAGCATCCGGCGCCGGGTCCAGGAAAGCGAAGTTCATGCCCAGCGGAGTGCCCGCCAGCGCCAACATGCGACCCAACTGGCCGCCACCGATTACACCGATTTTCATCGTCAACAACCTCAGGCGATGCGTGGGTCTGGATTGTCCAGGACGCTGTCTGTCTGCTCAGCGCGGAATTTCTTCAACACGGTATGAAATTGCGGATGCTTGGCGCCCAGGATGCTCGCCGAGAGCAGCGCTGCGTTGATCGCGCCGGCTTTGCCGATGGCCAGGGTGGCAACCGGAATGCCTGCAGGCATTTGCACGATAGAGAGTAGTGAATCGACGCCCGAGAGCATCGATGACTGCACCGGCACACCCAGCACCGGCAGGTGGGTCTTGGCCGCACACATGCCTGGCAGGTGGGCCGCGCCGCCGGCACCGGCGATGATCACCTCGATGCCACGGGCCTCGGCCTCTTCGGCGTACTGGAACAGCAGATCCGGGGTGCGGTGGGCAGAGACCACTTTCACCTCGTAAGGGATGCCGAGCTTTTCCAGCATATCGGCGGTGTGGCTAAGGGTGGACCAATCGGACTTGGAGCCCATGATCACGCCAACCAGTGCACTCATCGTCGTGCCTCTTCTCTCTGGGCGCCCGCAGGCGCGTCAAAAAACAACAAGCCACGCAGAATGCGTGGCTTGATTGTACGAAAAATGGCCGGACGAACCGGCCGAAGGCCGCGCAGTATACCTCAATGAAGCAGATAAACAGCCCCCGCCGCGACCATCTGTCACTTGGGGCAACGTGGCAAGTTTATTGACTCTCAAGTCAGTCGATTCGGCCCAGCCCCAGAAGCTTATTAAGATACCCCAACGCACAACCTATAATCCACGAAACTACAACTAAGTTTATTGATAGCGTCTAGCTTTTTTTGCAATAAATGGACATATAGATTAACTCGCCAAGGCGCCACACCCTAGTTAGTTTAACTATTGCACTCACCAACCATACAACTAACAAACACAACAAATAACCTCTCGAACCTAATAAGAACGCTTTTAAATAAGGAATCAAGGATGACCCCAACTACCAAGTCGTCACAGAAAAAAGATCTTACGGTTTTCGCTATTATTCACGAAGACGTGCCCGCTTCAACGAAAGCGACTATTTATGCCGATCATTTCCGACCTTTTGTAAATGAGCTGGAAAGCTTCACCGACCTGAAGGTCAACATTGTCTTTGGTGGCGGCGCGCCCTACAGCAACTTCAATTACAAGGGCGATGACGGGACGCAGACCCTGAGGCGCTGGGAGACCCTGGGTATGAAATTTCTGGACGAGGCTAGAAAAGAAGGTTTCCAGACAAATTCCTTGACCAAGGTTATTTTGGTCACTAAGGATCATTTGAATGACAAGTTTGCAGGTATTGCACTTGTCTGGCCCCCATTTGGGGCTGGAACCTTTGCAATTGCATCAACGACCAGCTTCATAACAGTGGGTCATGAGATCGGCCATTTATTAGGCGCCAAACATGAAGATTCGGAGGTTCAATACAACGGCTGGTGGTGCGAAACATATATGATACCGCAGCGAAATGAATTCCGATCCATTTGCTATAAATTCAGCCCGACCAACCGACAAAACATAAAAAATTATCTGACTCACAGAGCATGATGTTCTAACTCTGATATGGGCGGCACAAAAAGCATGCCTCTGCCTTCACTAGCTTACTGATTGCTACTCGCTGCTCCGCCCTCGAGCTTGCGCCACAACAACCGCACATTCGCCTTGCGCACCAATGCGCAGCGATACAGACGGATCTCCAGCGGCACATGCCATTGTGGGCCACCGCAAACGACCAACTCGCCGCGAGCCAGTTCGGCACGCACGCTCAGATGCGGCACCCAGGCAATCCCCAGACCTTCCAGCGCCATGCTTTTCAGGCTGTCGGCCATGGCGGTTTCGTAAATAGTGGTGAATCGCAGCGCCCGCTGGCGCAATAGCATGTTCACCGAACGTCCAAGAAACGCACCGGCGCTGTAGGCCAATAGCGGCACGCTGGCCTCGCCTTCCAGATCGAACAACGGTTTGCCATCAGCATCGGCGGCGCAAACCGGGAGCATTTCGGTGTCTCCCAAGTGCAGTGACGGGAAAATCTCCGGGTCCATTTGCATGGCCGCATCCGGGTCGTAAAACGCCAGCATCAGATCACAGCCGCCTTCGCGCAACGCATGCACGGCATCACCAACGTTGGTCGCTACCAGTCGCGTGGCGATGTTCAGCCCTTCATTGCGCAATTGCGCGATCCAGCGCGGGAAGAATCCCAGCGCCAGGGAGTGAGCGGCGGCAACCTGCATCACCTCGCCCTGCCCGCCCTCCAAGTGATGAAGGTGGCGCAGCACTTCACCCAGCTGTTCGACCACGGTGCGCGCGGTGACGAGAAACAACTGCCCTGCCGCCGTCAGCTCGACCGGCGTACGGGAGCGATTGACCAGGGTCAGCCCCAGCGCAGCTTCGAGGCTGCGGATCCGCCGGCTGAATGCAGGCTGGGTCACGAAGCGTCGTTCAGCCGCCTGGGAGAAGCTGCGGGTGGCGGCCAGAGCACTAAAGTCCTCGAGCCATTTGCTTTCCAGATTCATCACGCCCCTCCCGGACACGCACCAATTTAGGTCACACGCTCGCCGCACACGCGGCGTCACACGGGCATTATGCCGAATGCGCATAGGCTAGTGTTTAACAGCATTGGCCCAAAATACTTCACAAGCCTAGCATTTGCAGTGTTCCGGCACAGACCGGGTCCATATCGAGATGATTTCTATCATGTCCTCCGCTGCATCTTTCCGCACAGAAAAAGACCTGCTTGGCGTACTCGAAGTACCTGCTCAAGCGTATTACGGCATCCAGACCCTGCGAGCGGTGAACAACTTCCGCCTCTCCGGCGTTCCGATTTCGCATTACCCGAAACTGGTTGTCGGTCTGGCAATGGTCAAACAGGCCGCCGCTGACGCCAACCGCGAGTTGGGTCACCTGAGCGAAGCCAAGCACGCTGCCATCAGCGAAGCCTGTGCCCGATTGATCCGCGGCGATTTCCACGAAGAATTCGTGGTGGACATGATTCAAGGCGGCGCTGGCACTTCGACCAACATGAATGCCAACGAAGTCATCGCCAACATCGCGCTGGAGGCCATGGGCCACAGCAAGGGCGAATACCAGTACCTGCACCCGAACAACGACGTGAACATGGCACAGTCGACCAACGACGCCTACCCAACCGCGATCCGTCTGGGTCTGCTGCTGGGTCACGACGCGCTGCTGGCCAGCCTCGACAGCCTGATCCAGTCGTTCGCCGCCAAAGGTGAAGAATTCAGCCACGTTCTGAAGATGGGTCGTACCCAGCTGCAAGACGCCGTGCCGATGACCCTGGGCCAGGAATTCCGCGCCTTCGCCACCACCCTGAGCGAAGACCTGGCGCGCCTGAAGACCCTCGCGCCTGAACTGCTGACCGAAGTGAACCTGGGCGGCACCGCGATCGGTACCGGCATCAACGCCGACCCGCGTTACCAGGCCCTGGCCGTTCAGCGTCTGGCTCTGATCAGCGGTCAACCGCTGGTTCCAGCCGCCGACCTGATCGAAGCCACCTCCGACATGGGCGCCTTCGTGCTGTTCTCCGGCATGCTCAAGCGCACCGCGGTCAAGCTGTCGAAGATCTGCAACGACCTGCGCCTGCTGTCCAGCGGCCCACGCACCGGCATCAACGAAATCAACCTGCCAGCGCGTCAGCCAGGCAGCTCGATCATGCCAGGCAAGGTCAACCCGGTTATCCCGGAAGCCGTGAACCAGGTTGCTTTCCAGATCATCGGCAACGACCTGGCCCTGACCATCGCGGCCGAAGGCGGCCAGCTGCAACTGAACGTGATGGAGCCGCTGATCGCCTTCAAGATCTTCGACTCGATCCGTCTGCTGCAGCGCGCCATGGACATGCTGCGCGAGCACTGCATCGTCGGCATCACCGCCAACGAAGAGCGCTGCCGTGAACTGGTCGAACACTCGATCGGCCTGGTCACCGCGCTGAACCCGTACATCGGCTATGAAAACGCCACCCGCATTGCCCGTGTCGCCCTTGAAAGCGGCCGCGGCGTGCTGGAACTGGTGCGCGAAGAAGGCTTGCTCGACGAAGAAATGCTCGCCGACATCCTGCGCCCGGAAAACATGATTGCTCCGCGTCTGGTGCCTTTGAAGGCTTAACCGAACGCTGGCTCTTTTGAAGAGCACGCTCACTAGGTCGAGGGACTAGACACCTCTCACCTTTTGAGGGCTTGGGGATTTATTCCCTCAAGCCCTTTTTTTTAACCCTTTTGCGGATTTTCGAATATGCTGAATGCTTTCAGTTCCGCCAAGATCGCAGCCTTCGGCAGCTCCTACCGGGTTTGAGACCCTCTGTAGAGGCTGCCGAAGGCTGCGATTTTTTGATTTTGCAGCGCTCTCGTTTCGTCGCTTGCACCACAATCGTGCAGACGGACGGCACTCTCCTTATGTATAGTGCCGGCCCTCTTCGCGTGAGCGGTCGTCGTTAACGAGACCTAAACCCATGCGAAACCCGAACTAATAAAACCCGCGATATGGAAACGGAACGAACCTTGATCCACCTGTTGTGCCACGCGCAAGCCGGTGTAACGCGATGTGTCGGTCCATCCAGTATCTGCACACACAAAAAATAGCGAGGAATAATCCATGCTCGAAGTCATCAACGACTTCCTCTCAGGGAAAGTACTGATCGTGCTCATTGTCGGGCTCGGTAGCTACTTCACGATCCGCTCGCGTTTCGTTCAGTTCCGCCATTTCTTTCACATGTTCGCGGTGTTCCGCGACAGCCTGAAAAGCAGCGCTGGCCAGCTCAGCTCGTTCCAGGCCCTGATGCTCAGCCTCGCCGGCCGTGTCGGTGCGGGCAACATCGCGGGTGTCGGCATCGCCGTGACCCTGGGTGGCCCCGGTGCCGTGTTCTGGATGTGGGTGACCGCGCTGGTCGGCATGTCCAGCAGCTTCTTCGAATGCTCCCTCGGCCAGCTCTATAAGCGCTGCGACTCCGAAGGTCAGTTCCGTGGCGGCCCGTCCTTTTACATTCAGCACGGCCTGCAGAAACGCTGGCTGGGGATGATCATGGCGTTCCTGCTGCTGATCACCTTCGGCTTTGCCTTCAACGGCCTGCAAGCCCACGCCGTAACCCACTCGCTGAACAATGCCTTCGGCCTCGACACCACGTACACCGGGCTGGGCCTGGCGGTATTGCTGGGTCTGGTGTTCATCGGCGGTATCAAGCGGATTGCCAAGGTCGCTGACCTGCTGGTACCGGTGAAAACCCTGGTGTACATCGGCGTGACCATCTACGTGATCGTGCTGCAGTTCGACCACGTTCCGGGCATGTTGATGACCATCGTCAAAAGCGCCTTCGGCCTGGACCAGGCGTTCGGCGGCCTGATCGGCAGCGCCATCGTCATGGGCGTGAAGCGCGGCGTGTTCGCCAACGAAGCAGGCCTGGGCAGTGCGCCAAACGTGGCAGCCGTGGCCTCGGTCGAGCACCCGGTTTCGCAAGGCGTGGTTCAGGCGTTCAGCGTGTTCCTCGACACCTTCGTGATCTGCACCTGCACCGCATTGCTGATCCTGCTGTCGGGCTTCTACACCCCGGGCTTCGAAGGCGACGGCATTGCCCTGACCCAGAACTCCCTGGCTGCCGTAGTCGGCGACTGGGGCCGGATGTTCATCTCCGTGGCCCTGGCGTTGTTCGTGTTCACCTCGATCCTCTACAACTACTACCTGGGCGAGAGCAACCTGCGCTTCATGATCGGCGAAAACCGCAAGGCGCTGATCGGCTATCGCGCGTTGGTACTGGTGCTGATCTTCTGGGGTGCCATCGAAAACCTCGGCACCGTGTTCGCGTTCGCCGACATCACCATGACCATGCTGGCATTCGTGAACCTGATCGCGCTGTTCCTGCTGTTCAAGGTCGGCATGCGCATTCTGCGTGACTACGATGACCAGCGCGCTGCCGGCATCAAGACCCCGGTGTTCGATTCGAGCAAGTTCCCGGATCTGGACCTGGACCTGAAAGCCTGGCCAGCCAATCCGCCAGCCGCTGCTCCTACAGCCGCAGCCGAGCCGCAAGGCGTGACCGCAGCGCAACGCTGATCGGTAAAAAACCGGGCGCACCCCCTGCGCCCGGCGTGACACAGCTTGCGACCGGCGTCATGCTCGGTCGTATGTTGTGGCAGCTTTTTTGACGCTGCCGTTTTGGTTCGAGCTTAAGACCACATCGCTCCCATCGCGAGCAGGCTCGTTCCCACATCGTTTTCGGAGAACCTCCATGAATTCCTCGACTTTCCCTGCTGCCCAGCACGTCATGGTGCTCTACACCGGCGGCACCATCGGCATGCAAGCCAGTGCCCACGGCCTGGCCCCGGCTTCCGGTTTCGAAGCACGGATGCGCGAATATCTGCACAGCCAGCCTGAGCTGGTGGTGCCGCAGTGGCGCTTTCGCGAGATGTCACCGCTGATCGACAGCGCCAACATGACGCCCGTCTACTGGCAGCAATTGCGTGAAGCGGTGGTCGACGCCGTTGATGTCCAGGGCTGCGACAACGTGTTGATCCTGCATGGCACCGACACCCTGGCCTACAGCGCCGCGGCCATGAGCTTTCAATTGCTCGGCCTGCATGCCCGCGTGGTGTTCACCGGCTCCATGCTGCCGGCCGGCGTGACCGACAGCGATGCCTGGGAAAACCTCAGCGGTGCGTTGGTTGCTCTTGGCCAAGGCCTCGCGCCGGGCGTTCATCTGTACTTCCACGGCGAACTGCTCGACCCGACCCGTTGCGCCAAGGTTCGCAGTTTCGGTCGTCATCCATTCAAGCGGCTGGAGCGTCAGGGTGGCGGCGTGAAAGCGTCCTCGATACCTGAGCCGCTGAACTACAACCAGCCTAAGCAGCTGGCGAAGGTCGCGGTGTTGCCGCTGTTCCCAGGCATCGGTGCCGATCAACTGGATGGCCTGCTCAACAGCGGTATTCAGGGTCTGGTGCTGGAATGTTATGGCAGCGGTACCGGGCCAAGCGACAACCCCGAGTTTCTCGCCAGCCTGGAACGGGCGCGAGATAAAGGTGTGGTGGTGGTCGCGGTGACGCAATGTCATGAAGGTGGTGTGCAGCTCGACGTGTACGAGGCGGGTAGCCGCTTGCGTGACGCCGGGGTGTTGTCCGGTGGCGGCATGACTCGCGAGGCAGCGTTCGGCAAATTGCATGCGTTACTGGGCGCAGGGCTTGAGATCGCTGAAGTTCGGCGGCTGGTTGAGCTCGACCTGTGCGGCGAACTGAGCTGACACAACACAAAACCCTGTGGGAGCGGGCTTGCTCGCGAAAGCGGTTAATCAGCCACATTGATGTTGGATGTACCGCCGCCTACGCGGGCAAGCCCGCTCCCACAGGATCGTCGTTGGGCATATAACTTGCTCGCCTCCAGCTACTTAACGGCTGGAACTACCCATGCTCCACTCCCATCTCACCACCCTCAACGCCGTCTCCCTGGTGCTCAACACCTTCAAGGCCGAAGGCCTGTCCAGCGAGGCATTGCTGGCCGGCAGCGGCATCAGCGCGGCGGATCTGAGCCGGGCGGACACGCGCATCACCACCAATCAAGAGATGCTGGTTTGTGCCAACGCCGTCGCATTACGCCGCGATATCGGCCTGGAGTTGGGCCGGCGGATGCATGTTTCGTCCTACGGCATGCTCGGGTATGCCTTACTCACCAGCGCCACTTTAGGTGACGCCTTGCGGCTGGCGCTGCACTATCCGGCGCTATTGGGAACACTGTTCGAGTTGAGCCTGGAAGAAGATGGCAAGCGCATCTGGCTCACCGCGGGCGACTATCGGGAAAATCCGGCGCTGGCGCCGTTCAATGTCGAGTTTTGCCTGGTCTCGATGAAAGTCACCTGCGAAGACCTGCTCGGCCACCCTTTGCCTCTGCTCGGCGCCCGCTTCGATTACCCGGCACCGGATTATCAGGCGCGCTACGCTGAGCGTTTCGACTGCCCCTTGCAGTTCGATGCTGTGTCCAATGCCTTTGCTTTCGACAAACGCTGGCTTGAACAACCCCTGCCTCTGGCCGACGCCATCACGCACCAGGCCATGGCCGAACGTTGTCGCAAGCAAAACACCGAATTCACCGGGCGTCAGGCCTGGCTCGGGCGTATCCGCCAACTACTCGCGGCGCAGCTGAGCGCGGCGCCGGGCCTGGACGGGCTGGCCGAACAGTTGAACTGCTCGGCGCGCACCCTGCGGCGACATCTGAAGGACCTGGGCTGCAGCTATCAGGAACTGCTCGATGAGTTGCGCTTCGAGCAGGCCAAGCGAATGCTCTGCGAAGATCAACTGCCGATCTATCGGATTGCCGAAGCGTTGGGGTTCAGCGAAACCGCGAGCTTCCGACATGCGTTTGTGCGCTGGAGTGGTGTGGCGCCCAGCCAGTTCAGGCCTTGAGTTCTGCGGCGTCCTGAATGCCGCCATCGCGAGCAGGCTCGCTCCCACATTGGATCTTCAGAGAACCCCGTATTTGTGTGCGGCGCAAAACTACTGTGGGAGCGAGCCTGCTCGCGATGGCGTCTTCAAGTACACCAAAAGCTTCGCGGGCAAGGCTCGCACCTACAGGGTCGGATGCATCATTCGAGGGCGCCGGCGTGCCATTAAGGGGCGAATTTCGGTCAAATCTTTTGGCCAGATCGATCCCCTTTTGGCCTTTCCTGCCGTTCTCCCAAACGCCGCCCGCCGCAAGACTGTGTGCAACCGAATCAGCCTGCGGAGAACAAGAATGCTGACGATCTACTCGGACGATCACCACCTGCATCACGGCCGTTGTGAATTGATGGACGGGCAATTGATGCCCTGCTTCGAAATGCCCTCGCGGGCCGACCATGTGCTGGCACGCGTACAGTCCCGCCATCTGGGCCCGGTCGAGGCGCCGCAGGATTTCGGTCTCGGGCCGATCGAGCGCATCCACAGCCGCGATTACCTCGACTTCTTCAAAGGGGCCTGGGCGCGCTGGACCGAATTCAATACCGACGGCGACTTGCTGCCCTACACCTGGCCGGCCCGCACCTTGCGCCGGATCGTGCCCACCAGCCTGCACGGCCAGCTCGGCTATTACAGCTTCGACGGCGGCGCACCGATTACCGCCGGCACTTGGCAAGCGGCGTATAGCGCGGCGCAAGTGGCGTTGACCGCGCAGGCGGAAATCCAACGCGGCGCTCGCAGTGCTTTCGCCTTGTGCCGTCCACCGGGACACCATGCCGCCAGCGATTTGATGGGCGGTTATTGCTACCTCAACAACGCCGCCATTGCCGCCCAGGCGTTCCTCGATCAGGGCCACAAAAAGGTCGCGATCCTCGATGTCGATTACCACCACGGCAATGGCACTCAATCGATTTTCTACGAGCGCAGCGACGTGCTGTTCACCTCGATCCATGGCCATCCGGAAGCCGAGTTTCCGTTCTTCCTCGGCTACGAAGACGAACACGGTGAAGGCCCGGGCGAAGGGTTCAACTTCAACTACCCTTTGCCCGCCGGTTCAGGCTGGGACAATTGGAGCGCGGCGCTGGAGCAGGCCTGCAAAGAGATCGAAAAGTACGGCGCCGACATCGTCGTCGTGTCCTTGGGCGTCGATACGTTCAAGGACGACCCGATCTCCCAATTCAAACTCGACAGCCCGGATTACCTGGCGATGGGCGCGCGCATCGCAGGCCTCGGCAAGCCGACGCTGTTCGTGATGGAAGGCGGTTACGCGGTGGAAGAAATCGGCATCAATGCCGTGAACGTTCTCGAAGGTTTTGAAAGCGCCCAATGAGGAATTAGAACAAATGAATCGACTCAAGCGTCTGATCGTTCCAACCCTGTGCGCCATGATAGTCAGTGGTGCCGTGCATGCTGAAGAACGCACATTGCGGGTGTACAACTGGTTCGACTACATCACCCCCAAAGCGCTGGAAGATTTCAAGGCCCAGAACACCCAGACCAAACTGGTCTACGACATCTTCGACACCAACGAAGCGCTGGAGGCCAAGCTGCTGACCGGCAACTCCGGCTACGACGTGGTGGTGCCGTCCAACGTGTTCCTCGCCAAGCAGATCGAAGCCGGGGTGTTCCAGCCGCTGGACCGCAGCAAACTGCCGAACTGGAACCACCTCGATCCGAAGCTGATGAAGTTGATCGAAGCCAACGACCCGGGTAACAAATTCGCCGTGCCGTACATGTACGGGACCATCCTGATCGGCTTCAACCCGGACAAGATCAAGACGGCTTTGGGCGACAACGCACCGGTGGACAGTTGGGACCTGATCTTCAAGGAAGAGAACATCAGCAAGCTCAAGCAGTGCGGCGTGGCCCTGCTCGACTCACCGTCAGAGATCCTGCCGCTGGCCCTGCAACACCTGGGCCTGGATCCCAATAGCAAGAAGCCGGCGGACTACGCCAAGGCTGAAGCGCTGCTGATGAAGATTCGTCCGTACATCACCTACTTCCATTCGTCCAAGTACATGGCCGACATTGCCAACGGTGACATCTGCGTGGCGGTCGGTTACTCCGGCAGCTTCTCCCAGGCCGCCAACCGTGCCAAGGAAGCCAAGAATGGCGTGATCGTCGACATGCGCCTGCCCAAAGAAGGCGCGCCGATCTGGTTCGACATGCTGTCGATCCCCAAAGGCGCGAAAAACCCGGAGGACGCCTACACCTTCATCAACTACTTGCTGCAACCCCAGGTCATCGCACCGGTCAGCGATTTCGTCGGTTACCCGAACCCGAACAAGGACGCCACGGAAATGGTCGACCCGGCGATTCGCAACAACCCGAACCTGTACCCGACCGAAGCGGCGATGAGCACGCTCTACACCCTGCAACCGTTGCCTCGCGATGCCGAACGGGCACGGACCCGCGCCTGGACCAAGATCAAGTCCGGGACCTGATCCGGGCGGCGCGGCTCACATCGGAATCCAGATCTCTTTGAGCCTCGCCAGTGCCGATTCGATAGCCGTCTCCGGCACTGCGGCGAACCCCAGGACCAGCCCCGCTCGCTGGTCCTCGGGGAGCGTTGTGTCCGGCAGCCAATAACTGCTCAGTCCATTGATCTCCACCCCGACGCTGGCGGCTTGTTCGATCAATTCGCGCTCACGGGCCACGCTGTCGACACGTACCGTCAGGTGCAAACCGGCCGCCACACTGGGCAGCTTACCAACGCCCGGGATATCCACAGGCCAGCCATTGAGCAAAACGTTACGCCGACTCAACGCAGCACGGCGCATACGGCGTATGTGTCGCTGGAAGTGCCCGGCTGCCATGAACTCAGCCATTACTGCTTGAGTGCTGACCTCCGAGTGCCGCACGTCCACCGCACGACGCTGAGAGAACGCCTCAACCAATCCGGGCGGCAACACCAGATAACCCAGTCGTAATGCCGGGAATGCAACCTTGCCGAAGGTTCCGACATACAGCACCCGTCCCTGCCGATCGAGCGCAGCCAACGGTGCCAGCGGTGCACCGCTGTAACGGTATTCGCCATCGTAGTCATCCTCGACGATCCAGCCTTGGGTGCGTTCGGCCCAGGCCAACAATTCAAGACGTCGCGCCAGACTCATGACCACCCCGGTCGGGTACTGATGCGACGGCGTGACATAAGCCAATCGACAATCGCTGAGCGCCGCCAATACGGTGCAATCAATGCCCTCACTGTCCACCGCAACCCCGTGCAATCGCGCGCCGGCTACAGCGAACGCATGACCCGCCGCTCGATACCCCGGATTTTCAATCCCCACCCCGTCGCCAGGCTCCACCAGCAACTGTGCACAAAGGCTAATCCCCTGTTGTGCGCCACTGGTGATCACTATTTGCTCAGCCGAGCACTGCATGCCCCTCGAACTGCGCAAGTACGCAGCAATCAGCCCTCGCAATCGTGTATCACCCGCAGGGTCGCCGTAACACAGTTGCTCTAAATCCGGATTACGCCAGAAAGCCGCGTTCAGCTTGGCCCAGACCTCGAAAGGAAATAGATCGAAGGCTGGAACGCCGACACGAAATGCCCGAGGCGGACCACTGGGAGGCAAGGCCAGATGGTTGTTTTCAACCCGGCCCAAAGCACCGCTGTGGATAACTTTACTGGATGAAACCACAGGTAAATCCAGCCAATTTGTGGATAAGGCTGTGGGTAACCCTGTTGAAAACCCTGTGGATACTTTTGTGGATAATTTTTTTCCCGACGCCGGGGCTTGAGGCAATTGCGCGACATAAGTCCCATCGCCAACACGCCCCTCTATGAAGCCCTCAGCGTAAAGCTGATCGTAGGCACGGACCACGCTGTTACGGGAAATCGATAAGGCCGCCGCCAGATCGCGACTGGCCGGCAGTCGTGTGCCGCTGGCCAATCGTCCGTCAAGCACTCGCACCCGCAGCGCTTGATAGAGCTGACGACTCAGGCCCTGACGGCGGTCGAGTTCGATACCCGCCGGATTGAACGACGAGGGAAGCGGCGGATTCGGCATGGTAATGGACCTATGAAATTGGTCATTAATGGCTCTTACAACAGACCAATAGCCTGCCTAGGATGCAGGCATTCGCCAAGGAAAATTTCCATGTACACGCCCAGCAATTTCGCCATCGATGATTTGAATGAACTGCATCAGCAGATAGTCGGCACTCGCCTTGCTGTTTTGGTCACCCACGGTGAGCAGGGCCTGCAAGCCAGTCATCTGCCGCTGCTGCTGAATGTCGACCACGGGCCGAATGGCACTCTCTACGGGCACCTCGCCCGGGCCAATCCACAATGGCGGGAATTGCAGAACGGCGCCGAGGCGCTAGTGATTTTTGCTGGTGCGGATGCTTACGTCAGCCCGGGGTTTTACCCGAGCAAAGCCGAGCACGGCAAAGTCGTGCCGACCTGGAACTACGTCGCCGTGCACGCCTATGGCATGGCCGAAGTGTTCACCGACGCCGATCGCCTGCGCACTCTGGTCAGCGCTCTGACTGATCGTCATGAAGCCGGTCGTACCCATCCATGGAAAGTCGCCGACGCCCCCACCGACTACATTGATGGCATGCTCAAGGCCATCGTCGGTTTTGCCTTGCCGATCCAGCGCCTGGAGGGCAAACGCAAGCTCAGCCAGAACCGCAATGCTGCAGATATCGCCGGTGTGCGCGAGGGGCTGGCCGCCAGCCCTGATGTGCACGACCAGGCCCTCGCCCACTTGATGCGTTAAGGAACCAAAATGAGTCAGATCGACATCCGCCAGGTCACCGCCGACGATCACGCTGCCTGGCTGCCGTTGTGGCAAGCCTACTTGCGCTTCTACAACACCGAATTGCCCGACGCAGTCACCCAGAGCACCTGGCAGCGCCTGCTCGACCCGAGCGAGCCGACCCATGCGGCGCTGGCCTGGGCCGATGGCAAAGCGGTGGGCATGGTGCATTTCATCTACCACCGCTCGAACTGGAGCATCGAAAACTCCTGCTACCTGCAAGACTTGCTGGTGACGCCAGAAACCCGCGGCACCGGTGTCGGTCGGCAACTGATCGAATTCGTCTACACCACGGCCAAGGCGGATGGCTGCTGCAAGGTTCATTGGTTGACCCACGAAACCAACGCCACCGCGATCCAGCTCTATGAGCGCATCGCCGAGCGTCCCGGTTTCATCCAGTTTCGCCACGCCCTATAAGGTTCAAGGAGAGCAACATGTCGACTTCACTCGCGGACTGGAAAGGTGTTCCGCCACCCTCGGTTCAACTGATCGAAGGGCGTTTCATCCGCCTGGAAAAACTTGACCCGGCGCGTCACGCCGACGGCTTGTGGAAAGCCCTCGAAGGCCCGGGCTCGGATCCGAAACTCTGGGACTATTTGCCTTACGGACCTTTCCCGGAGCGCAGCGTTTTCAACGATTGGCTGAACAACCACGCGGCCAACAGCGACCCGTATTTCTTCACGGTGATCGACCGCGCCAGCGGCGACGTGCAGGGCATTCTCAGCCTGATGTCGATTGTCCCTTCTCAGGGCCGCATCGAAATCGGCCATGTGACCTTCGGCGCAGCGATGCAACGCTCCCCAAGAAGCACCGAGGCGGTTTACCTGCTGGCCAGAGAATCCTTTGCCTTGGGTTACCGGCGTCTGGAATGGAAATGCAACAACGGCAATGCCCGTTCCAAGTATGCGGCGGAGCGGTTGGGGTTCAGTTTTGAAGGGGTGTTCCGTCAGCACATGGTGGTCAAGGGTCAGAACCGAGACACGGCGTGGTATTCGATTCTGGATTCGGAGTGGCCAGCGATTGGCGCGGGGTTCGAGCGGTGGCTGTCTGATGAGAACCAGACGGAATCGGGGCAGGTGAAAACTCTGGTTGAGTGCCGTCAGTAATCTTCGGCGCCCGGACGGACGCTATCGCGAGCAGGCTCGCTCCCACATTGGATCGTTGTCGAACACAATATACGTGCTCACTGAAGATCTATTGTGGGAGCGAGCCTGCTCGGGATTGGCATCACGCCAATTTCTGGGCCAACACCGCAATATGCTCCGGCCCGATCCCGCAGCACCCGCCCAAATGGCTGGCCCCGCGCTTTTGCCAATCGGCCGCCCACTGCAAATAACCCGGTGGGTCGAGATCGTCGCGCAACGGGTCCAGACCGTCATTGGCCGTGGCCTCTTTCGGCTGCGGCGGGAAGGCATTGGCGTACGCGCCGATGTGAATATTCACCCCCAAGCGTTCGAAGGTTTCCCGCGCCGCATCAATCGCAGCGCCGATCACTTCTGGCTGGCTGCAGTTGAACAGCAAAGTCTCGACGCCCAACTCAGCCGCCACCGCGGCAGCCTCAGCCACGGGCTCACCCGAACGCAGACGCGGCACTTCGTCAGTATCTTCATCCTTCAAGGTAAACGACAGCCAGAACGGCTTGCCGTCCTTCGGCAGACCGGCATGGATCGCCCGTGCCTCGATAATCGAGCTCTGGGTTTCGGCCAGCCACAGGTCGACATGAGGCGCCAGACCATTGACCAGAGGCGTCAACAGTTCAGTCACCCGCGCGGCGTCAAACAGGTCCGGCCGATAGGAGCCGAACAACGGCGGCAATGAACCGGCCACGCGCACCGGTTTGCCCGCCGCATCGACTGCACGACGGGCCAGTTCACCGGCCAATGCCGCGAGTGCCTGACCCTCAGCGGAAAAGCGCTCTTCGCCAATATGGAACGGCACCACCGCATAACTGTTGCTGGTGATCACGTTGGCACCGCTTTCGATATAAGCCGCGTGCACGGCCTCCACAGCTTGCGGCGCTTCGCTTAAAGCTAGCGCGGACCATTCAGGCTGCCTGAACGGCGCCCCTCGGCGTTGCAGCTCACGACCCATGCCGCCATCCAGAATTACCGTGCTGCCTGCGCCCATATTCTTTTCACTCATAAGCTTATGAAAATAACTCACTATCAGAGTCCTTCTTATAACTATTTAATACGCACCACCCGGTTAATAACAACCTCTTTTTTTCAGGGATCAACTGTGAAATTTCAACCACTGCTGGCCCTGGGCCTGACGATTTTGGCTGCCTCTACCCAAGCCTTTGCGGGCGCTACTCTGGATCGCATCGAGCAAAAGAAAGAACTGGTGGGTGTGTTGATGGAAAGCTATCCGCCCTTCTCGTTCCTCAACGATCAAAACCAGCTCGACGGTTTCGACGTCGACGTGGCCAAGGCCGTGGCGGACAAACTGGGCGTCAAGCTGCGCCTCGAAACGCCGTCCTGGGATGTGATCGCCGCCGGTCGCTGGAGCGGGCGTTACGACATCTGCATCTGCTCCATGACCCCGAGCAAAGCCCGCGCCGAAGTCTTCAACTTCCCGGTCGAGTACTACGCCTCCCCTGCCGTGATCGTGGTCAACGCCAAGAACGACAGCATTCACAGCGCCAAGGACCTGAGCGGTAAAAAAGTCGGCCTCACCAGCGCCTCTAGCTATGAAAGCTACCTGAACAAAAACCTGGTGATCGAAGGCGCCGAAGACACCCAA
This sequence comes from Pseudomonas frederiksbergensis, assembly GCF_003732275.1. Lineage (GTDB taxonomy): Bacteria > Pseudomonadota > Gammaproteobacteria > Pseudomonadales > Pseudomonadaceae > Aquipseudomonas > Aquipseudomonas frederiksbergensis_H. The sequence goes on along the minus strand of NZ_MOBM01000006.1, from coordinate 208,430 downwards.
TTGCAGTACCCGTTCGAGAATGTGCAGATCGCCCCATATGACACCGACAACGTCGCGTTCCAGGATTTGGGCCTGGGTGCTGGCGTACGTCTGGACGCGATTCTCACCAACCTGGTGACCGCGCAACCACGCCTGAACGAAGACAAGCGCTTCAAGCTCGCTGGTGAGCCGCTGTACTCGGAGCCGAACTCGGTGGCCATCGAAAAAGGCGACGCCCAGTGGGACGCCAAAGTACGTGATGTGTTTGCCCAGCTGAAACAGGACGGCACCTTGAGCAAGCTGTCGCAAAAATGGATCGGCGCCGACATCAGCAAATGACTTCTTTCCCCAAACCACCTCAGCCGCCGCAACCAGTGGCTGAGTCATTACTGCAACGGGTCTTCGGCTTCCGTACTCGGCTGTACCTGACCTGGGCGGCGATGTTCGGCTTGTTCGCGAGTTTCTTCCTGAGCTTCGACCTGAAGTTCTCGATCATCCTCGACAAACTGCCGAACCTGATCGGCCTGCACCTGGCGCCCAACGGCTTTCTGCAAGGCGCAGCGCTGACGTTGTTCTTGTGCCTGTGCTCAATCGTGACGTCATCGCTGCTGGGCTTCATCACGGCTTTGGCGCGGCTGTCAAAAAGTGCGGTGGCGTTCGGTATCGCGAGCTTCTATGCCTCGTTCTTCCGCGGCACACCGCTGCTGATCCAGATACTGCTGATCTACCTCGGCCTGCCACAACTCGGCATCGTGCCCGGCGCCATCGCCGCGGGCATCATCGCGCTGTCGCTGAACTACGGCGCCTACCTGAGCGAAATCTTCCGCGCCGGCATCCTCGGTGTCCCCCATGGCCAACGCGAAGCGTCACTGGCCCTGGGCATGCGCGAAACCGTGATCTTCTGGCGCGTTACCCTGCCCCAGGCCATGCGCACCATCATCCCGCCCACCACCAACCAGTTCATCTCCATGCTCAAAGACTCGTCACTGATCTCGGTGATGGGGGTTTGGGAAGTGATGTTCCTGGCGCAATCGTATGGGCGCTCGAGCTATCGCTATATCGAGATGCTCACGACCGCTGCGATTATTTATTGGTTGATGTCGATTGGATTGGAGCTGATTCAAGCGCGGATGGAGCGGCATTATGGGAAGGCGTATTTGAGCCGTAGTTAGGTTAAAAGCCAAAAGATCGCAGCCTTCGGCAGCTCCTACAGGGTACGCGTCGGCCCAATGTAGGAGCTGCCCGAAGGCTGCGATCTTTTGATCTTTAACGTGCGGCAGATACGTTTTTGAAGATGCGATAGCCCCCGTATCTCGATTCGATGTAAGAAAAAGCATCAGCGCGAACAGATAAAATCAGCCGGTCTCAAGCGGCTGGCCATTTTCTACACAACCATCTGACACTCCCCGCAAGCCCGTCGGAAGCAGCTGACATCGGCACCTATAGCCTCCCTCTTAGAGTTTGGCCTCCATTCAAAAGAGGCTGTACTCGATGCCCGTTCAATACAAATTCCGACCACAACATTTGGCGCTAGCCATTGCGCTTGCAGTGGGTTGCATAGAAACCTCCATGGCGCAACAACCGGAGCCTCAAGTCATTTCCGATGCGCCGGCTACCAAGTCTCGTAAAAAAGCCCCCAAGCTAAATGAGCGCATCGTCGATCTTCCGGCGACAAAGGACGTCATCGAGCCACATAAAAACGCTGAGCGGCCCACAAATCGGTTGGGTGAAGGACAGGAAGCTCAGCCTGTAACAACTAAACCGCCTGCCCTTGAAGAGCCCGAAGCCAGTCCGATGGCGCAGACGCCATCCAGTCCCACAAATGCCGCCGTCACGCCTCTGCTCGCCTCCACCACCGAAACAGCCTCCCCGGCCATCGACCAACTGGACAGCAGCCAGAACGCCAATCTCGCCAAGGCAACTCTGAACAGTGACAGCCCAATCAGCGCGACCATGCTCTCAGCCATGCGCCAGCTGGATAGCGCCAGTGCCTACAGCAATTCCGGCAGGCGAAACAACGCACCACGCCTGGCCGCCGGCAGTGAAGACAATGGCAGAGTCTGGTTACAAGCCCTAGGTCACAACGGGAAACTGGATCGCGACGTTGATCCCCTGCAGCACACAACCGAGGGCCTGTTGCTGGGAGCGGATTGGAGAATCGATGAGGAATGGCGCTTGGGGCTGATGGGCGGCAAATCGCGGACTCGCCTGGAGAGCAGCGAACTCGACGGAGATCTCGACAGCTGGCACTTGGGTGTCTATGCGTTGCGTCAGAACGGTCCGATGTCACTGCGCCTTGGCGCGACTTACAGCAACCACAACGGCAACAACACACGCCGGATAGCCTTCGCTGGCTTCAGCGACCGCCCCAAGGGCAGCTACGACGCCAGCACCCAGCAAGCCTTCGTCGAGGCGGGTTACAACCTGGGCCGCACTAACGTCAGCATCGAACCGTTCGCCAGCCTCGGCTACCAACGCTATCAACGCGACAGCTATACCGAAAAAGGCGGTGCAGCGGCGCTGAAAGTCCATGAGCAAGCCCAAAGCAACATGAACAGCACCTTTGGTCTGCGTCTGGCGAAGGTCAACACGCTGGATAACGGCATGCAACTGACGCCGCGATTCAGTGCCGGCTGGAAACATACGTACGGGGAGGTCTACACCAAAACCCGTCAGCGGCTGGTCAATGGCGGCAACGACTACACCGTTTACGGTGCGGAGCTGGATCGCGACAGCCTGCTGCTCGATGCGGGACTGGATCTTGGGGTTTCGGCAAACCATACAGTGGGTGTTGGCCTTACCGGCGAGATCGGCAGTGACAGCCGCGGTCATGGCGTAATGGGGCAGTGGCGGATGGCATTCTGATGAACTCGCCTCGTCCTCACTGATTCAGCGCAATACCTTGTGGGAGCGGGCTTGCTCGCGAAGGGGCCATTACATTCAGCAAAGATGTTGGCTGACACATCGCTTTCGCGAGCAAGCCCGCTCCCACATTTGATCTGCGGAACCTTCGCCAAAGTGGCCGGGCAAAAAAAAGGGGGGCACATGCCCCCCCGAGGTTTAAAACGGTATATCGAGGCTGTTAACTCAGCCTTCGATCTCGATCAGTATTTCGCCCGGGTTCACCCGATCGCCCTTGGCCACGTGGATGGCGGTGACTTTGCCGGCGATGGCCGATTGGACTTCGGTTTCCATCTTCATCGCTTCGGTGATCAGCACGGCTTGGCCGGCTTTCACGGTGTCGCCTTCCTTGACCAGCACATCGACGATGTTGCCTGGCATGGTGGTGCTGACGTGGCCCGGTGCAGTGGCTTGCTTGCGCTTGCTGCTACCGCCGCTGACGAATTCGTTGAGTGGTTCGAACACCACTTCTTCCGGCATGCCGTCGATGGACAGATAGAAGTGGCGCTTGCCTTCCGACTTGACGCCGACACCGGTGATGTCGACGCGGTAGGTTTCGCCGTGAACGTCGATGACGAACTCGGTCGGCACGCCTTCACCGCCGGCCGACGCCACGCCGCCCGCTTCCGGAATTGGCAACAGCACCTCTGGTGTGAGGGTGCCGGCGGCGCGTTCTTCGAGGAACTTGCGGCCGATGTCCGGGAACATGGCGTAGGTCAGCACGTCTTCTTCAGACTTGGCCACGGCGCCGATTTCGGCACGCAGCTTGGTCATTTCCGGCTTGAGCAGGTCAGCTGGACGGACGTCGATCACTTCTTCGCTGCCGATCGCCTGACGACGCAGTTTTTCGTTCACGGTGCCCGGCGCTTTGCCGTAGCCGCCTTGCAGGTAGAGCTTCACTTCGTTGGTGATGGTCTTGTAGCGCTCGCCGGCCAGCACGTTGAAGAACGCCTGGGTGCCGACGATTTGCGAGGTCGGGGTCACCAGCGGCGGGAAGCCGAGGTCTTCGCGAACGCGCGGGATCTCCGCCAGCACTTCGCTCATGCGGTTCAGGGCGCCCTGCTCTTTCAACTGGTTGGCCAGGTTGGAAATCATCCCGCCCGGTACCTGGTTGACTTGAACGCGGGTATCGACGGCGGTGAACTCGCTTTCGAACTGGTGGTACTTCTTGCGCACGGCGTAGAAGTACAAGCCGATTTCCTGCAACAGTTCCAGGTTCAGGCCGGTGTCATATTCGCTGCCTTTAAGGGCGGCGACCATTGATTCGGTGCCCGGATGGCTGGTACCGGAAGCGAAGCTGGAGATCGCGGTGTCAATATGATCGGCACCGTTTTCGATGGCCTTGAGTTGGCACATGGTGGCCATGCCAGCGGTGTCGTGCGAGTGAATGAACACGGGCAGCGATTGCTCGGATTTCAATGCCTTGACCAGTTCGCCAGTGGCGTACGGGGTCAACAGGCCGGCCATGTCTTTGATCGCCACGGAATCACATCCCATGGCTTCCATTTGTTTGGCTTGCGCCACAAATGCGTCAATGGTGTGCACTGGACTGGTGGTGTAAGCGATAGTGCCTTGAGCGTGTTTGCCGGCGGCTTTCACGGCTTCGATGGCCACGCGCAGGTTACGCACGTCGTTCATCGCGTCGAAGATGCGGAACACGTCTATGCCGTTGACTGCAGCCTTGGCAACGAAGGCTTTGACCACGTCGTCGCTGTAGTGGCGGTAGCCCAGCAGGTTCTGGCCACGCAGGAGCATTTGCAGACGCGTGTTAGGCAAGGCCGCACGCAGTTGGCGCAGACGCTCCCACGGGTCTTCTTTCAGGAAGCGTACGCAGGCGTCGAAGGTCGCGCCGCCCCAGACTTCCAGCGACCAGTAGCCGACTTTGTCGAGCTTGTCGCAAATCGGCAGCATGTCTTCGGTGCGCATGCGGGTGGCGAGCAGCGATTGGTGGGCGTCGCGCAGGATCGTGTCAGTTACATGGATCTTCTTGGACATTGTCATATTCCTCACAGGCCTGCGTGGGCGGCGATGGCGGCGGCGATGGCCAGGGCCAGCTCTTCGGGTTTGCGCTTGATCGAGTAGTTGGTCAGTTCAGGGTGGCTTTCAACGAAGCTGGTATTGAACTGGCCGCTACGGAATTCCGGGTTACGCAGGATTTCCTGGTAGTACGCGGCGGTGGTCTTGACCCCTTGCAGACGCATGTCGTCAAGGGCACGCAAGCCACGGTCCATCGCCTCTTCCCAGGTCAGCGCCCAGACCACCAGTTTCAGGCACATCGAGTCGTAGAACGGCGGAATGGTGTAACCGGTGTAGATCGCTGTGTCGGTGCGCACCCCAGGACCGCCGGGCGCGTAGTAACGGGTGATCTTGCCGAAGCTCGGCAGGAAGTTGTTTTTCGGGTCTTCGGCGTTGATCCGGAACTGCAGCGCGAAACCGCGGTGCTGGATGTCTTCCTGTTTCACCGAAAGCGGCAGGCCGGACGCGATGCGAATCTGCTCGCGAACGATATCGATGCCGGTAATTTCTTCGGTGATGGTGTGTTCCACCTGCACCCGGGTGTTCATCTCCATGAAGTACACCTCGCCCTCGGCGAGCAGGAACTCCACGGTGCCGGCGTTCTCGTAACCCACAGCCTTCGCCGCACGCACCGACAGGTCGCCGATGTAGGCGCGCTGTTCCGGGGTCAGTTGCGGGCTCGGAGCGATCTCGATCAGTTTCTGGTTACGGCGCTGGATCGAGCAGTCACGCTCGAACAGGTGCACCACATTGCCGAAACTGTCGCCAAGGATCTGTGCTTCGATGTGTTTCGGATTGACGATGCATTTTTCCAGGAACACTTCCGCCGAACCGAAAGCCTTGGTGGCTTCGGAAATGACCCGTGGAAAGGCTTGTTCGAGTTCTTCGCGACTGTTGCAACGACGAATACCGCGGCCGCCGCCACCGGACGTGGCCTTGAGCATCACCGGGTAACCGATGCGATCGCCTTCGGTCAGGGCTTCTTCGATGCCCGACACGTTGCCTTCGGTGCCCGGGGTGACCGGTACGCCAGCCTTGATCATGCTGCGGCGCGCTTCGGTCTTGTCGCCCATACGGCGAATCACTTCAGCCGATGGACCAATGAATTTGATACCGCGTTCGGCGCAAATGTCTGCCAGCTCGGCATTTTCCGAAAGGAAGCCGTAGCCGGGGTGCAATGCATCGCAACCGGTTTCCACCGCCAGGTTCACCAGCTTGCGCGGGTTCAGATAGCCGGCCAGTGGTTCAGCGCCGATGCTATGGGCCTCGTCCGCACGCTTCACATGCAAGGCATGGCGGTCGGCGTCGGAATAGATCGCGACCGAGCGAATGCCCATTTCGGCGCAGGCACGCACGATTCGTACGGCAATCTCACCACGGTTGGCGATCAGGATCTTTTTTATCACTTGGAGGTTCCCTTGAGCCGGTGGTACCCACGACCTGTCAAACCAGGTCGACGCGTGACCAAATGTTTCAATTCAGTCGCAGCTCCACACTAGCCTTCGCAAGGGATTAACAAAAATGAATAATAATTGGGTTACACATAAGCAAAGACTTATAGTTGAGGCATCAGCCTCCGCTCAGGGTCTCTAGAAAATGCGTAAGTCATTGATGCGTATGACATTGCGTCAATTGCAGATCTTCAATGAGGTGTGCGACTTAAGGTCCTACAGCCGCGCTGCCGACGAAATGTCTCTCACACAACCTGCCGTGAGCCTACAGATTCGTCAACTCGAAGAGCTGATCGGCCAACCGTTATTCGATTATGTCGGCAAAAAACTCTACATGACCGAGGCGGCCGAAGCCCTGCAGCGCGCCAGCCGGGACATTTTCGGGCGCCTGGAAAACCTCGATATGCAGCTGTCGGACATGCAAGGCTCATTGCAGGGCCAGCTGAAACTGGCGGTGGAATCCAGCGCCAAGTATTTCGTACCGCACTTGTTTGCCGCCTTCAAACGCCAGCATCCCGAAGTGAACCTGCACCTGACGGTAGTCAACCGAGGCCAGGTCATCCGGCGCCTGTCGGATAACCGTGATGACTTGGTGATCATGTCGATGGTCCCACAAGACATGGGGCTGGAATTCCTGCCGTTCCTCAACAATCCGATCGTCGCTGTAGCACCGCCGGATCATCCGCTGTGCCATATGGGACCGTTGCGCTTGCAGGATCTGGAACCCTACACGCTGCTATTGCGCGAACCCGGTTCCGGTACGCGATTGGCGTGCGACGAGTATTTCAAAGAGAAGCGCGTGCATTTCACCCAGACCCAAGAGGTCGCCTCAGCCGAAGCTCAGCGTGAATGCGTATTGGCGGGTCTGGGCCTGGCGCTGTTGACGCGCCACGCCCTGAACCTTGAGTTGGCAACCGGCGCCCTGATTGAGCTGCCGGTCGAAGAGCTGCCGCTGTTCCGTAGCTGGTGCCTGGTGCAGGCCAAGGCCAAACGGCTGTCGCCAGTGGCCCACGCATTCCTTGCGTTTATCCGCAGCGAACGGGCGCAGATCAGCGCGTTGGTTGAGCGTTTCGACGGGAAGCTACCGGTGCTGCCTGCCAATAGTTGAGTTCGAGGTCTTCAGGAAAATCGCCAATTTCGGCCAGTAGCTGGCGGCGTTCGCAGCGATCTTCGATGGCGCGGCGAAATTCCATGCGGCGCTGATCTTCTTGCTGACGACGGGTTTTGACGGCGCTGTTGCGTTCTTCGTAGGGCTGAGCCATTTCGAGTCTCCCAAGGCGAGTACGGGAGTTACAAGATAGGTGCGAGGGATGACGGTTTGGCGGCGGGAGGGTTACAGAGAGATGAAAATTGGCGTATTCGAGAACGCCATCGCGAGCAGGCTCGCTCCCACAGGTTCCATGGTGCATACACAATTTGTGCAACACCGATGATCAATGTGGGAGCGAGCCTGCTCGCGATTAAGGTCGGAACGACCTTACAGAAGAATCAATCGTCCAGCGCTTTCACCGATTTTGGCGACAGCCGCAAGCTGCGAAGGCTGCGTTTGACGCTCTTGAGGTGATTGACCAGGCTCGGACCGCGGGCCATGGCTACGCCCATCGCCAGCACATCGATCACCACCAGGTGCGCAATGCGCGACGTCAGCGGCGTATAGATTTCGGTGTCTTCGTGCACATCGATCGCCAGGTTGACAGTCGACAGCTCGGCCAACGGTGTCTGGCTCGGGCACAACGTGATCAACGAAGCGCCGCTTTCGCGCACCAGATTGGCAGTGATCAACAGGTCCTTGGATCGCCCCGACTGGGAAATGCAGATCGCCACGTCGCTCGGCTTCAGGGTGACCGCCGACATCGCCTGCATATGCGGGTCGGAATACGCCGCTGCAGTCAGCAGCAAACGGAAGAACTTGTGCTGGGCATCCGCCGCCACTGCGCCCGAGGCACCGAAGCCATAGAACTCGACGCGCTGGGCCTGAGACATCAGCGACACCGCCCTCTGCAACTCCACCGGATCGAGTTTCTCGCGAACCTCCATCAGCGTATGCAGGGTAGTGTCGAAGATTTTCAGGCTGTAATCGGCGACCGAATCGTCTTCATGGATCGCGAATTGCCCGAAACTCGCGCCAGCCGCCAGGCTTTGCGCCAGTTTCAGCTTCAAATCCTGAAACCCGGAGCAGCCAATGGCGCGGCAAAACCGCACGATGGTCGGCTCGCTGATGCCCACGCTGTGGGCCAGGTCGGCCATGGAACTGTGCATCACCGCCGCAGGGTCAAGCAGCACGTGGTCGGCGACCTTGAGCTCCGACTTGCGTAACAGGTGACGTGACTGGGCGATGTGTTGCAGCAGATTCAAAGGGCTGGACTCTTTGTTATTGGCAGGTGCCGGGGATGTAGCACGCTTGTAGTTATACTACATGAATCGGCTTTTTGCCTGCTCAAAACGTAACCGGATGGCATTAATCTTCCTAATTTTGGCAGGAAATGCCCCATGTAGCGGAAAACATCCGCGCGGCGTCATCCTTGCTGAGGGCAGCGAAAATCCTACCCTGACGCTCCCGCGGCTTTAGAAGAAATATAGATAAATCAACATTAACAATTTTTGACACATAATTTATCTGGTGTTGCGTCTACATAAAGCGCAAATGACCCCGCCCACAATTATTTGCATTTTATTTCCATAGTCTACGGATGAGTAATTTGCTGATATAAAACAAGAACACCCGTTAAAGAATATCTGACCACGGAAGGTCTATATGAAAATCAGAAAGAAATGCACACCAATCTTATTGTGCGCCCTCTTAACAACTCAAAATTCGTTAGGAGAAGACTATTATTGGCAATTTCAGCTCGAATCGGGGATTCCTGAAAAATTTTCATCGCCAGAATCAGGTTGTCGATGGCTACACAAGGAAAGTGAAGACACATGGAACTACACCCCCCCATAGAAAGAGAGGATAAACTTGCTTGGGATTGTCACATGATATTTGGCGATGACCCGGTCGACGACTCCTATGGAGTTCTAGCTATAATGCTCTATGGAGAACATTGCACAAAAGGAAAGAAATTTAACAGCATTTCAGGTCAGTGTGAGTATCTAGAAGCTAGCTACGCCTGTCCATCGAGTATCGCTGGTAACCCTATCGATTTTTCGACAGGCTACAAGTTGCAGTCAGAAACAGATTACTCATTTTCATCTAACAAAAATCGCGAAAATGCTATCGAATTCACAAGATACTACAGAAGTGCTGATGGATTATGGGTTCATAATTACTCAGACAGGCTGAACATTGAAAACAATTCAGTCACAGTTATACACAGCAATGGAAACCAATACGTATTCAAAAAAATCGGGCATTTATACGTTGGCGAAGCAACTGAAGCAAGTACGCTCAATCAGCATGACAACCGCTGGATATACCAATCGACTAACGGCATGACGTTAGTATTCGATAATAGTGGAAAACTTGTAAGTACGCGAAGGCACAGTTTGTCCACGACTATCAGCTACTCGGGCACAGCCGCTACAGTAACCGATAGTTTCGGCAATTCACTTCAATTTACCGAAGACTCAAGAAAGCAACCCCTTAGTTTAAAGGTGGGACAGATCCAAATACGCTACCAATATAACAAATATAAACAGCTCATTTCGGTCATAAAAAACCACCCTGAGCTTCAGGAAACAAGACGATATTTTTATGAAGACCAACGAGACAGCAGGCTTTTAACAGCGATTGAAGATCAACGTGGAATTAAATATGCGGCATGGACTTACGACCAATACGGTCGGGCAATCTCCAGCGAACACGCGCTGGGTACTGAGAAAGTTACCGTCCAATATAATCCTGACGATTCAACCACTGTATCAAACGCCCTGGGAAAAAATACAACTTATAAATTTGGTTACTTTCAAGGTGCCAAACGCATAACCTCGATCATCGGAGAACCAACCGCTAACTGTCCACAAAGTAATTCGACATTTACCTACGACGAACGCGGACTTCTGACATCGCAAACTGACGGTAAGGGCATCACTACGCTATTCACCCATAACGACCGCGGCTTGGTCACTTCGCGCATCGACGCAAGTGGAACGCCTGAATCAAGGACTATTACCACGGAGTGGCACGCTACGCTGCCCCTTCCCTTGCGTATTCAACAACCAAACCGATCAATTCTATATACCTATGACGCTGAAGGACGAAAACTCAGCCAAACAATTGAAACGCATTGATTCAGAAGGATCTGAACATGAATACACTGTTATTAAGAGCAGGCCTTCTGGCGCTTGCAATCGGCGGCACTCTCATTACCGTCCCACTCTGGCAAGCCCCAGAGCGCGGAAGGTCATTCACTTACAATGCCACTGGCTTGCTCGAATCTTCGGATGGACCAAGAACCGATGTGAGCGATATCACCCGCTACGAATATGACTCAAATAGCAACCTGATGCGCGTTACTAACGCACTTGGGCATACCACTGAGATGTCAAACTACGATTACATAGGGAGTCCGCAGACAATAGTTGATCCCAATGGGGTCGTAACTTCACTGAGTTATATGCCTCAAGGATGGTTATCATCTGTCAGAGTAGGAAACAGCACAGCACAATTCGATTACAATGCTACCGGGGACATAACCAGACTGACCCAAGGCGATGGTAGCTGGCTTGCTTACACTTGGGACGACGCAAGACGATTAATCCGAATTACGAATAACCTAATGGAGCAAGCTGAATTTGAACTCGACCCAATGGGTAACCAAACAGTAGTACGCTTGAAGGACAATGCAGGAAAGCTAACGAAACAGCATCGATGGGTGTATGACGAACTGGGGCGGTTGCTTGATTCGATAGGCGCTAGTGGCCAAACGAATCATCTGCAATACGACCTTAATGACAATCCCATTACTACCGTCACCCCTCGCGATGCTAGCTATGGCAGCGCCTACGACCCGCTCAATCGTTTGATAAAGAGCACCGACCCATTAAACGGCACTTCTCAGTTTGAGTACGACGCTCAGGACAACCTCACCCACGTCCGCGACGCACGCGGGGTGAGCACCCATTATCACTTCGATGGCTTGGGTAACCTGACTCAGCTAGACAGTCCCGATAGCGGCACCAGCAAATGCAAATATGACGCAGCAGGCAACATCACAGAAAAAACGGATGCTCGAGGGGTCGTCACATCCTATGTATACGATGCTCTGAATCGATTGCTTAGTCGTCGCTATCCGGCGAACCCAAAGCTTGATGTTCGTTTCCACTACGACTCGATTACCAGCGGCAACAAAGGTATCGGCCGACTGACAGCAGTGGAAGACATAAATGGCGTCCTGAGTTACACCTACGACGCGCAAGGCAACCGCACAGCCCAACTGCATACACCGAGAACGAATGGAGCAACCCCGCTGGAAAAACTGGGTTTTGGATATGATGGAGCAAATCGACTCAGTCGGATCGACTACCCGACCGGGCTCAGCATTCACTACCTACGCAACTCCGGTGGGCAGGTCAGTCAAGTGGAAATCCAGCGTGGCGCAGATGAACCGACTACCTTCGTCCGCGACATTGCCTATCTACCTTTCGGTCCACTCAAAAGCCTGGCCTGGAACAATGGGACTACGCTTCAACGTACCTACGATCTGGACTATCGGCTAACGGCACAAACAGTCGCCGGCAGGAACAGCACTTATGCCTACGATGCCACCGGAAACATCACCAAATTACAAAGCAGTTCACTCGGTGATCTGAACTACAGCTATGACGCGCTCGATCGCCTGACAGAAGAAGAAAATGCCAAGCGACAGCAAACCTTTACTTATGACGCGGTGGGTAACCGCACTAACAAAACACTTATTCCTCAGGTCGAAGGCAAGGTGCAAGACAGTACAGTCACGACCTACCAGTATGGCGCCAGTAACAATCGATTGATCAAAATAGGCGACCAATTGGTGACCACCGATGCGGCCGGTAACCTGATCAAAGACCGCGCCAATCGCCAATTCTCATACGACGAGCAAAATCGCCTGAGCAGCGTGAAGATTGACGGGATGATCCGGGGTCAGTTTCGCTACAACGCTCTGGGTCAGCGCACCCAGAAAATCACTCCACAAGGCGTTACTACATTTCTCTACGGACCTGATGGTCAACTGTTGGGCGAAACGATGTTCAATAGCGAAGGCAAGAAGCTCACGAGCCAATACTATGTCTGGCTTGATGGTTTGCCGTTGGGCGGTGTGAGTATTAACTATGATACGGCAGGTGCACTGACTAATAGCACGCCGTTCTACATTCATAGCGACCATCTCAACACACCCCGCATCGTAACGAACGCCGATCAGGAAATTGTATGGGAATGGAAATCTGACACTTTTGGTTTGGAGAAAGCCAGTGGTTCTTTGACTCTAAATCTCCGTTTCCCCGGTCAGTACTACGATGCTGAAACTGGGTTGCACTACAATTACTTCAGAAATTATGACCCGGAAACAGGACGCTATTTGGAGAGCGACCCCATTGGGCTAAAGGGCGGAATGAATACATATGGGTATGTGAACGGCAATCCGTTGAAATACGTTGATCCATTTGGGTTGGAATCTGTGTTTGAATGGTCATCCAAAGCCGAGGACATAGCCGAAAAAAGCGGGCTATCAGGAAGACATAACGGACCTCGGGACGCTTTCAGACACTGTGTCGCATCGTGCATGATTGCATCATCAAACTGGGGGGAGTCAACAAGCAGATTTGCCGGGTGGGCACATGAAGTATCGAACTTTGGACAAAGCAAAGACGAGAGGGCCATGGACGACTGGAACAATCAAGTTGGATTATGTGCGGCCAAAGACAACAAAAGCCCTGATGACTGCCCAAAAACCTGCATGACTCTTCTTGAAAACAATGTTTTGATTAAGGAGGCAACTTCGAATGGCGCATATTATTAAATATAAAATTTCAACACTAAAGATCGCTTCACTTATCTTGCTACTGGCCTGCTCCTTCGCTTTCATAGCAACCAGATACTACTACCCGGCCAACCTTGATCAAATATGCGATAGTGACTCGCCATTACTGGTAAACAAAATTCACAGTTGCAGCCTCATTGAACAGGTAGTAAACAATCTTGAGCATGAAGGCTACACTCTCTTTACCTTAGAGAAATCCAATACAAGCCGAGGCCCATTTAAAGCAAGATTTGATTATAAAGTATTTGAAATAAACAACTATAAAATCGAAGGAGACCCTAATAGCGGAGTTGCTCAGTTTCGATTCATCAATGGTCGTTTGTCCTCAATAGCTTACACACCAAAAAATCCAGAATCCGTATTTAATCTATATCCTGAAAAGGAATCAAACGAGACAAGCGTCCGGCATTCGACCAACTACCAAGGACTGAAGTACATTTCATGGTCAAACAACCAACTTGAATCTTACATTACATGGTGGATCAGACGATTTGCTTAGCAGATCCTCCCCTACTGAGTCAGCACTCTGTCTGCTGACTCAGCAAAAGCATCTCATTTAGCATCTTGCTCTTTTAACAAGCCGCCTAAGCCATTTGCCTCGACGGGACGACTGATCAGGTAACCCTGCACCTCGTCGCAGCCTTCAGCCAGCAAAAACTCCAGCTGCTCCGGCCGCTCGACGCCTTCAGCCACCACCTTCAGCGACAACCCGTGCGCCATGGCAATGATCGCTCGGGTGATCGCCGCATCCTCACTGCTCTCCCCCAGACCACGGATAAACGCCTGATCGATCTTCACGTAATCCACCGGAATCCGTTTGAGATAGCTTAGGGACGAATAGCCAGTGCCGAAATCGTCGATGGCCAGCTTCACCCCCAGATCACGCAGTTGCTGGAAGGTCGCAATGATGTGCTCGACGCTGTCCAGCAACTGGCTTTCGGTGAGTTCCAGTTCCAGGTAATGCGGCGCCAGACCGGTTTCCTCCAGCACCTGGCGCACCAGGCTAACCAGTTTTCCCTGACGCAGTTGATGCACCGACAGGTTGACCGACACCCGAATCGGCTCCAGTCCCTGACGCTGCCACTCACAAGCTTGCCAACAGGCCTGGCGCAAAACGAACTCGCCGATAGCGCCGATCAGCCCGGTTTCCTCGGCCAGACCGATGAAATCCCCCGGCGGTACCTGGCCCAGGGTCGGGTGATTCCAGCGAACCAACGCCTCGGCGGCATTCAGCCGGCCGGTGGCGAGGCAAAGTTTCGGTTGATAAAACACTTTCAGCTGCTTTTCTTCGATGGCTTTGCGCAACTGGTTCTCGAGCTGCAAACGCTCGAGCGTGCTGGCTTGCAGGCTGTCTGTATAGAACTGGAAGTTGTTGCCGCCCAAGTGTTTGGCATGCTGCATGGCCATGTTCGACTGGCTGACCAGCGCGGAAATCTCCCGCGCGGTGTCCGGCAACAGGCTGATGCCCATGGACGCGCTCATCACCAATTCATGACCCTCGACGGTGATTGGCAGACGCAGCTTGGCCGACAACCGGGTCGCTACGCGCGCCAGACTCGACAGGTTGCCGTAGGCATCGAACAGCACCGCAAATTCATCGCCGGACAACCGGGCGATGGTGTCCGCTTCCGGCAGCGCATTGACCAGGCGGCGGGACATTTTCTGCAACAGCTGATCAGCGATTTCGTGACCGAGGCTATCGTTGAGCAGCTTGAAACGGTCCAGATTGATGTGCAGCAACGCCAGGCTGCGCCGACCGCCCTGACGCACCCGCCGATGAGCCTCGCGCAGCCGTTCGCGGAACAACGAACGATTGGCCAATCCTGTGAGTTCATCGTAATGGGTGAGGTAGCGCATGCGCTCTTCGGATTCACGTCGAGCGGACAGATCGGCGAAGAAGCCCACAATATGGCTCACATTTCCCCGCGCATCGCGCACGGCATTCAATTGCAGCCATTGCGGATACAACTCACCATTCTTGCGCGTTTCGACCAACTCGCCTTGCCAACTACCGTGCTGCTCCAGCGCCTGATGAATCGCGGTGTAATGCCGGCGGGCATCGCGACTGCAGGGCAAATCGACCACGTTGCGCCCGAGCATGTCGTCGATGTCGTAGCCGGTCACTCGGCTGAAGGCCTGATTGACGGCAATCAGCGCGTAATTCGGGTCGAAAATCACAATGCCTTCGCTGGCCGCCTCGAACACTGTCGCCGCCAGTTGGCGCTGTTCTTCCAGGCCCTTGCTGGCGCTGATATCGCGGCGGGTGCCGACCATGCGGATCACCCGGCCGTTCTCGGCGCGCTCCACCGCTCGACCACGGTCCTCGATCCAGACCCAATGGCCATCGCCATGCCTTACCCGATACTCGATCTGATAATCCTCACTGCGACCCTTCAAATGCTCGACCAGCGCCCGCTTCAGCGATGGCAAGTCGTCGGGGTGCAGTCTCGGCTTGAGGTGGCGGAGCATCGCCGTCACGAATTCCGGCTCCAGGCCAAACAGCTCCTGAAGCTGGGTGTGATGGACTTCGTCTGTCTGCAGGTTCCAGTCCCACAACCCGAGCTCGCTCGCCTTCAACGCCAGCGCCAGCCGCGCTTCGCTCTTGCTCAAGGCCTGGTTGGCGGCGTCCAGCTCCAGACTACGTTGGGCGACTCGATTTTCGAGATCGACCTGAGTTTCGCGCAATTCGTCTTCGGCGCGGCGGCGCTGGTCGATTTCCTTGCCCTGCTCGTGGTTGAGCTGATCGCTGCGACTTTGCGCCTGCTGCAAGTGCTCGATCAGTGCCTGATTTTGAAAGCGCCGCAGCAGCCCTTGGTTGATCAGCCGATTGACCTGCCAGGCGACCACGCTCAACGAACCCAGCAAAATCAGCCCAAACCAGCCCCAGCCCTGTTCCTGCTCATCCCCGCCCCAGAACAGATAGCCGATGGCCGGCAACAGACAGGGCAAGGTAAAGGATAGAAAAGCCGGCAGGCTGACGGCATAAGCAACGCTGGCCGAGAGTGCCGCGGCGCCGATCAGGCCGAACACCCAGGCTTGCTGCATGAAATTATCAGCGGGCACCAACGCGATGCCGGCACCGGCCAGGGTCAGGCCAGTCATGGCAGAGCCGAGCATGAACATGCGCCGCCAGACCGGATGCGCCTGACGATTGGGAATCGCCGAATCGAAGGCCGCGACCTGAATCACCCGCAACGCCACCAGCGACAATAACCAGATCAACCAGACACTGACCACGAAGTAACGCTGTGGGCTCCAGAGCAAGCCGGCGCACACCAGACCGTTGATCAGCATGAACAGCGTAGGCAACAGCGAGCCCTGATACAGCAGGCGCGTGCGTTCGACCGCCATTTCCATGGCGTACTGTTTGCGGATAACCCGGGGCTCCACAGAGGGGCCCGACAGGTCGGAGCTGAGGGTCATAGGCAATGTTCTTGTTCTTATAGTGAGCATGCGAGCCCGAATTATGGACGGAGCATACACAAGCAAATGCCCGGACCAAACAGCCCAAGGTCATAAAATAGACGAAAGTTTGAGCCGCCCACCTCGGTAAAAAAGCCGCCAGACGAGCTCCGCCATTGCTTGCAGCCGGTGACCGACCGGTCGTCATCGGTGCCTCTTTCATCGGCTAATGCAAAGCTCGGTTTGCCCGGTGTGACGGCGCACCCTAGAATGCCCCGATGCGCGATGATCTCTCCCTTCTGCTGAACTCCCTCAACGATGCCCAACGTCAGGCCGTAGCTGCCTCCGTGGGTCGTCAGTTGGTCCTGGCCGGTGCTGGCTCCGGTAAAACCCGAGTGCTGGTGCATCGTATCGCCTGGTTGATCCAGGTCGAAAACGCCTCGCCCCACTCCATTCTGTCGGTGACCTTCACCAACAAGGCCGCTGCCGAGATGCGTCATCGCATCGAGCAGCTGATGGGTATCAACCCGGCCGGCATGTGGGTCGGCACCTTCCACGGTCTGGCGCACCGCTTGCTGCGGGCGCACTGGCAGGAAGCCGGCCTGAGCCAGACCTTCCAGATTCTCGACAGTGACGACCAGCAACGGTTGGTCAAGCGGGTAATCCGCGAGCTGGGCCTGGACGAGCAACGCTGGCCGGTCCGACAGGCCCAGTGGTTCATCAACGGGCAGAAAGACGAAGGTCTGCGTCCGCAACATATTCAAGCCAGCGGCGATCTGTTCCTGGCGACCATGCGCAGCATTTATGAAGCCTATGAGGCTGCTTGCCTGCGCGCTGGCGTGATCGACTTCTCCGAACTGCTGCTGCGAGCCCTCGACCTGTGGCGCGATCACCCGGGTCTGCTCGCCCATTATCAGAAGCGCTTCCGGCACATTCTGGTGGACGAATTCCAGGACACCAACGCCGTGCAGTACGCCTGGTTGCGTCTGCTGGCCAAGGGTGGCGACAGCCTGATGGTGGTCGGCGACGACGATCAGTCGATCTATGGCTGGCGCGGCGCGAAAATCGAGAACATTTATCAGTATTCCGACGACTTCCCGGATGCCCAGATTATTCGTCTGGAGCAAAACTACCGCTCCACAGCCGGAATTCTCAAAGCCGCCAACGCCCTGATCGCCAACAATACCGGGCGCATGGGCAAAGAGTTATGGACCGATGGCGGCGAAGGCGAAGCGATCAATCTGTACGCCGCCTTCAACGAGCACGACGAAGCACGCTACGTGGTTGAAACCATTGAAAGTGCGCTGAAAACCGGCTTGGCTCGTAGCGATATCGCGATTTTGTACCGCTCCAACGCCCAATCGCGCGTTTTGGAAGAAGCCTTGCTGCGCGAACGCATTCCGTACCGCATTTATGGCGGTCAGCGCTTCTTCGAACGGGCAGAAATCAAGAACGCCATGGCGTATATGCGTTTGCTGGAAGGCCGTGGCAACGATGCGGCCCTGGAGCGGGTGATCAACGTTCCGGCCCGTGGCATTGGCGAAAAAACCGTGGAAGCCATCCGCGATCATGCACGCCACAGCCATGTGTCAATGTGGGAAGCCATGCGTCAGCTGGTGGCCAACAAAGGCCTGACCGGTCGCGCTGCCGGTGCTCTTGGGGCATTTATGGAGCTGATCGAGAACCTCGCCGCCAAATGCCTGGAAATGCCGTTGCATCTGATGACCCAAACCGTCATCGAGCAGTCGGGGTTGATCGCCTACCACCAGGCGGAAAAAGGCGAGAAAGGCCAGGCCCGGGTGGAAAACCTTGAGGAACTGGTCAGCGCCGCGCGTAACTTCGAAAATCCGGAAGAGGATGAAGAGCAGTCGCCATTGGCGGCGTTCCTCGGTCACGCCTCGTTGGAGGCCGGAGATACCCAGGCCGACGAGCACGAAGACAGCATTCAACTGATGACCCTGCACAGCGCCAAAGGGCTGGAATTCCCTTACGTGTTCCTGGTGGGCATGGAAGAAGGCCTGTTTCCGCACAAGATGAGCCTGGAAGAACCCGGCCGTCTTGAAGAAGAACGCCGTCTGGCCTATGTCGGGATCACCCGGGCGATGCAGAATCTGGTGCTGACCTATGCTGAAACCCGACGCCTGTACGGCAGTGAGACCTACAACAAGGTGTCGCGTTTCGTACGTGAAGTGCCGAAAGGCCTGATCCAGGAAGTGCGGCTGTCCAACAGCGTCAGCCGTCCGTTCGGCGGTGGTCAGCAGCAGAGCTCCAGCAGCCTGTTCGGCGGCAGTGAGATCCCGGACACGGGGTTCAGCCTCGGCCAGACTGTGCGGCATTCGGTGTTCGGCGATGGCGTGATCCTGAATTTCGAAGGCGCCGGCGCTCAGGCGCGAGTGCAGGTGAACTTCAGCGAAGGCAGCAAGTGGCTGATGCTGGGTTACGCCAAGCTGGAAGCCGTTTAAAGGCGACCGTCAGGGCGCATTTCTGTGGGAGCGAGCCTGCTCGCGATGAACGATGACGCGGTGTTTCTGCTATTCCGCGGTGCGACTATCGCGAGCAGGCTCGCTCCCACAGTTTGATCGCGTAGTGACGCTGGTCATCTTTCCTACAGAACTCATCCACTCGTCCTACAGACCAAAGTTAACAGGTCTTATTGCGCTGACTGAAGCTGAACACAACCTGTCAGGCAAAAGCCCGAAACACTCTGCCGCTAGCCAGTAACACTTCAGCTGTGCAACATGGCGCGCGTGCCATCCACAAATGGGAATTCCCTTTATGAAACGTTTTCTTAGCATCGCCATGGCGTTGTGCATCGGCCTGACGATGAGCCTGGACGCCAACGCCAAGCGCTTTGGTGGCGGCAAGAGCTCCGGCGCTGCGCCGACTCACCAGACCAGCCAAATGGCTCCTTCTTCTGCTGCAGGCGGCGCTGCTGCCACTGCGGGCGCAGCCGGTGCCGCTGGCGCTGCCGCCAAAGCCGGCGGCGCTTCGCGCTGGCTCGGCCCTCTGGCCGGTATCGCGGCCGGTGGCCTGCTGGCCTCCATGTTCATGGGCGGCGGCTTCCAGGGCATGCAGATCTTCGACATCCTGATCATGGCGGTCATTGCCTTCCTGGTCTTCCGCTTCATCGCCGCTCGTCGTCGCAAGCAGCAGGAGCACATGGCTCCAGCCGGCGCGCCGATGCAGCGTGAAGTGTTCGAACAGAAACCAACAGCCATGGGTTCGATCTTCGGCGGCTCGGCTGCACCTGCCGCCGCTCGTCCGGTGATCAACGCGCCAGCCTGGTTCAATGAAAACAACTTCATTGAAGCGGCCCGCAACCACTTCCAGTCCCTGCAGCAACACTGGGATGCCAACGAAATGGACAAGATCGCCGAGTTCGTGACGCCGCAACTGCTGGAGTTCCTCAAGCGCGAACGTGCCGACCTGGGCGACGGCTTCCAGTCGACCTACATCGATAACCTCCAGGTACAACTGGATGGCGTTGATGACCGTGCGGACAAGACTATTGCCACCCTGACCTTCAGCGGCGTGTCGAAGTCCTCGCGCTTCGACCAGGGCGAAGTGTTCAGCGAAAGCTGGAACATGGAACGTCCACAGGGCGAAAACCAGCCTTGGCTGGTGGCCGGTATCCGCCAGAACGGCTGATCACTTCCCGCGTTTCACCTGTTGTAATAAAACCCCGGCTTCGGCCGGGGTTTTCTATTTCGCGGTTGCATCTATAGCGAGCTACTGTATAAACCGCCCCAACTAAACCGCGCCATCAAGCAAGAGGATCCCGGACGTGGAAGAAATCATCGAACAACTGCGTGAAGCCAACGAACCGGTACCGGTCCCCTTGGAATTGCCTGACGAAGATCAGATTGTGGAAATCGAAGAGCAACTGTTCATCGACATCCCGTTCGTCTTCAGAGAATTTTTGCTGACCGTCAGCGACGTGGTCTACGGCAGCCTGGAGCCGGTGACCGTCACCGATCCGCAGTCCCACACCTACCTGCCAGACGTTGCCGCCAACGCCTGGGACGCTGGCGTCGATCGCAGCATGATTCCGATCTGCCAGGACGGTGACAATTACTACCTGGTCGAAGAAGACGGCACCGTGGTGCTGTGGTTGGCCGAAGAAGAGCTGATCGCCGAAGAAACCTGGGAATCGGTATGGCACTGGGCGCGGGACGTCTGGCTGGAAAGCTGATCCGCCCTGATGCATTGCGTGGTCAATGCCCAGACGATTCCTTGTGATTGTCCAGCGTTTCCAGCAAGGCCACCTGCATCCGCGTATGCACGCGAATGAACCAGCGCCAGAGCAGCGCCGCCACCGCGGCCGCGACTATGACGATCAGCACCAGCAACTTGTTGGTCGGCAGAATACTGGCCGACAAGACTGCCAGCAGCAGGAAAATCACCAACAGCGAGAGTATCGGGATCACTTCGGCGATCACCCGGCGCACTCGCTGTGTGTGGCGGCCGGCCATTTCCGGCTTCACGCCCATCTCTGCCAGCAACATCGACAGCGCCTTGAGCTTGCGATAAGCGGCGATCAGGAACGGCAGTGACAACAGCAACGCCCCGCCCCAGATCAACGCTTTCTGCCAGCTCGGATCGCTGATCCAGTCCTGTAGGTAAACGGACATACGCTCGGCGAAGAACGCGCCCGAGAGAAAGATCGCAATCACCAACGCCAGATTGACCCCTACCTGCAACAGAATCCGCCGAATCATCGACGCCAACAGTGCGCCCTCACCCTGAGGCTGAATGCTGCGCAGCCATTCGCCATACATCCCCAGCACACGGCTCAGACGCTGCGGCATCACCGCAGCAAGCTTGATCGACAGCGGATCGGCCGCGCGAATCAGATACGGCGTCAACAGCGTGGTGATCACCGAGACGGCCACCGCCACCGGGTAGAGAAAGTTGCTGGTGACCTGCAGCGTCATGCCCAACGCCGCGATGATGAAAGAGAATTCGCCAATCTGTGAGAGCCCCATCCCCACGCGCAGTGAGGTGCGTCCGTCATTGCCGGCGATAAAGGCACCGAGGCCGCAGGACAACATCTTTCCCAGCACCACAGCCACGGTGATCACCGCGATCGGCCAGGCGTATTGCAGCAGGATCATCGGGTCGAGCATCAGGCCGATGGCGACGAAGAAAATCGCACTGAACAAGTCGCGAACCGGCTCGATCAACTGCTCGATCTTCAGCAATTGCCGCGATTCAGCCATGATCGCGCCAATCAGGAACGCACCGAGGACCATGCTGTATTCAAGTTTGACCACCAGCAGGCAGAAGCCGAAACACAGGCCCAGCACGGTGATCAGCAACATCTCGTTGCTGTCGAATTTCGCCACGTAGGCCAACAGTCGGGGCACCAGCAGAATGCCTATAACCAGTGCGACAATCATGAACAGTGAAAGCTTGCCGACCGTGGAAAACACTTCGCCGGAGCTGACGGTGCCGCTGACCGCGATGCTCGACAGCAACGCGATGATGCCGATGCCGAGGATGTCTTCGACGATCAGTACGCCGAAGATCAGTTGGGCAAAACGCTCGTTCTTCATCTTCAGGTCGTTGAGTGCCTTGACGATGATAGTGGTCGAGGAAATTGCCAGGATCGCGCCGAGGAACAGCGAGTCCATGGTATTCCAGTCGAACCAGCGGCCGATTTCGTAGCCGATCCAGATCATCAGGACGATTTCCAGGAAGGCCGCTATAAACGCCGTGGCGCCAACCTTGAACAGCTTGCGCAGGCTGAACTCCAGCCCCAGGCAGAACATCAGGAAAATCACCCCGAGTTCGGCGAGGGTTTTGATGGTTGCTTCATCGTGGATCAGGCTGAACGGCGGCGTGTGCGGGCCGATGATGAAGCCGGCGACGATGTAGCCAAGTACCACCGGCTGTTTGAAACGATGAAAGAGCACGGTCACCACACCCGCGATCAACATGATCACTGCCAGATCCTGAATGAAGCTGATGGCATGCATGGCGTGTGGCTCCTTGGGGTGGGCTTTTGAAGGGTAACATCGCAACTTCCGACGGGAAGACGGTGCAATATATGGAAACAGATAGATCCGGGCGTGACGGCGGCCCCCCGCCCGGCGTCCCGATAACTGTTGGTTTGAAAAACCAAGCACCCGCAGAGGTGTAACCCCGAATCCTGCCTTGAACCCGTGAGTACGTTATGGAACCCGGAAACGCCCAGCTGTCGATGACGGTATTGATGACCCCCGACATGGCCAATTTCTCTGGCAATGTTCACGGCGGCACCCTGCTCAAATACCTCGATGAAGTGGCCTACGCCTGCGCCAGCCGCTATGCCGGCCGCTATGTGG
Organism: Pseudomonas frederiksbergensis; assembly: GCF_003732275.1. Taxonomy (GTDB): domain Bacteria; phylum Pseudomonadota; class Gammaproteobacteria; order Pseudomonadales; family Pseudomonadaceae; genus Aquipseudomonas; species Aquipseudomonas frederiksbergensis_H. Next base: position 185,393 of record NZ_MOBM01000006.1, on the reverse strand, counting down.
TGACCCTGTCGGTGGATCAGGTGATTTTCCGCGAGCCGATTCACGTCGGCGAACTGGTGACTTTTCTGGCCTCGGTCAACTACACCGGCAACACCTCGATGGAGGTGGGCATCAAGGTCGTGACCGAGAACATCCGCGAGCGCTCGGTGCGCCACACCAACAGCTGCTTCTTCACCATGGTCGCGGTGGATGACCAGCGCAAACCGGCCGCCGTCCCGCCGCTGCAACCGCAGAACAGTGAAGACAAGCGTCGGTACATGCAGGCCCAGCAGCGTCGGCAGATTCGTCAGGAACTGGAAAAGCGTTATCAGGACATCAAGGGCGATGCCTGAATTCAGTCAGTTTGACGGTGTTCATTAGATCGTCTTCGCAAGCAAGCCCGCTCCCACAATGGATCTTCAGTGCATACAGATTTCGTGTACGACAGAGAACCAGTGTGGGAGCGGGCTTGCTCGCGAATGGGGTCGACGCGAAGGTCAGAGGCTGATCGCTGTCGCCTCGAACCGCACCCGAGGATGGGCAATCCGGTCCTGCGCCCGCACCAGTTCCAGCTCATAGCTGGCGCAAGCCTGGGTTTCCAGCAGCACTTCATGCACCGCCGCCGCGGTGAATTCGAAGGCGCTCACCAGATTGTCACCCAGCAGCACGCGCGTCAGGAACAGCCCGGCAGTCAGGTCACCAACGCCGACCGGCTGACGCGGAAACGCCAGCAGCGGCCGACGCAGGTGCCAGCTGCCTTCGGCGGTCACCAGCAACATCTCGAAGCCATCCGCCAGTTTGCCGGGATAGTCCAGATGCTTGACCAGCACCGCCTTTGGACCACGCGCCAGCAGCGCGCGCGCCATGGCCAGGCAATCGAACAAAGACTGCGCCTTGCGCCCCGAGAAGCTGTTCAGCTCCAACTGGTTCGGGCACATGAAGTCAGCCACCGCTGCCGCCTCCTCCAGCAGAAAATCGCTGACCTCGGCTGGAACGGTGCAGCCCTTCTCCGGATGGCCCATCACCGGGTCGCAGAGGTATAGCGCTTTGGGATTGATCGATTTGATTCGTTCCACGCCCGCGAGAACCGCCCGGCCCTGGGCCGCGCTACCGAGGTAGCCAGACAACACAGCATCGCAATTGCCCAGCTCGCCAATCGCGGCGATGCCTTCCACCAATTCCGGAATCTGATGTGGGGCCAACACTTCTCCGGCCCACTGGCCATATTGCGTGTGGTTGGAGAACTGCACGGTATTGAGCGGCCAGACGTTCACCCCGATCCGCTGCATCGGGAAAACCGCGGCGCTGTTGCCTGCGTGGCCGAACACCACGTGGGACTGGATGGCGAGCACATGGGGCGTACGTTTCATGCGGTGAGTTTTCCGTCAAACGATTGAAATTCGAGCCGCGCAGTATGCGACTAAACGCAGCCTGTACGACAGACCGGCGACGCAGTTAAGCTGGCACTATCTTGTTGGAGCACCCTGTTGATGCTGACCCTCGGAAATATCTTCGTGCTGATGCTGCTCGCCACCGGTGGCGCGTGGCTGTGGCACAACCACGGCTTGCGCGAACGTGCGCTGGAGCGGGTCATGCAACATTGCGCCAAGCTGCGGATCGAACTGCTGGACGGCAACGTAGCCTTGAAGAAGATCGCTTTCATTAAAGACGCCAACGGCCGTCGGCGCCTGGCCCGTGTGTATAACTTCGAATTCACTGTGACCGGCGAAACCCGCCACACCGGCACCATCACCCAGTTCGGAGCCCACAGCGCACAGATCGAGCTCGCGCCCTACCCGATGCCGTTCGACGATACACCGCCGGTGGTCGATGTCACGAAGCCCAGAGCTGAGGTGATTGAACTGAGCCAGTGGCGGCAAGAACACACGAAGTGGCGTCCATAAATCAAAAGATCGCAGCCTTCGGCAGCTCCTACATTTAGTTTTGCGTACACCCTGTAGGAGCTGCCGAAGGCTGCGATCTTTTGATCTTCAACCCGACCGGCAGTCGGCCAGATCTCTTTGCAGCGACTCAACCGCCTGCGCCTCACTGAAAATCAACTCCATGCGCGAATCCCGACGCCATTCGCTGGGCTGCCATTCCAGTAACGAGTTATCCACCGCATTCGCCGACACCCAACCCTCGACACTGTGGATAACCAACTTCGCCCGCCGCCATTCAAGACGCTCAAGCCACTCCCCGATTAACACGGCATCGAATATCTGACTCGGATGCCACCGCCATCCAACACTCCAGCCACCCTCTTGCGCCTGACTCAAGCAAGTCGGCAGCGTAGGGTCAGTCCAGATGGCCGGCATCTGTGCCAATCCCTTGGGCACGACAAAGTTATCCATACCCACAACAGCCTGAGACCCGAGCCCCGGTAACTCACTCAACGGCAAGACGGCTTGCTGCGTCCAGTACAAAGGACGCATCGGCAACTGTGCGGAGATTCGCTGGCGATCACTGTCGTCGAGGCCTTCTGCCTTGTTCAGCAACAGCAACCCGGCACTATCCAAGGCTTGCTGTTGCGCCTCTGGCAGCGGTTTTCCGGCCGCGAGCGCCTGGGCATCCAGCACCAGCACGCACGGCTGCACCGCCAGGACGCCTTGCCACGGTGCCTCAGTCAATTGCCTGAGCAACTGCGCCGGATGTCCCAGCCCGGAGGGTTCGATGAACAGTCGATCCGGTCGTGCCTTGCGCAGCAACCGCCCGAGGCCGATCTGAAACGGTGCACCATTGACGCAACACAAACAGCCCCCGGCCACTTCCCCCAGTGCGATACCATCGGCGTCCTGGGTCAACAGCGCGGCATCCAGACCGATCTGGCCGAACTCGTTGATCAGCACCGCCCAGCGCTCACCGGCCGGCCGTTGCGCCAGCAGGTGCTTGATCAGGCTGGTCTTGCCGGCACCCAGCGGGCCGGCAATGACGTGGGTGGGAATGTTCTGCAACATGGTCGAGGTTTTCTGAGGAGGTAAAGAATGCGGTTGATGGGATGGTCGTTGCTTCTGGCGCTCACATCGGGCGAAGCGCTGGCCCAGGCCTGCGTGGTGCACAGTACGGCTGAGCGGCTCGACGTGAAGGTTTGCCAACAAAACCGCAATATCCCGGAAAAACTGTTCGCCGACGGATTCTGCCAGCCGAATCTGCCCGGGCAGAAAGTCGAGGTGCAATACGTCGACCAATGCCCCACCGGCGCGTTCGGGGTGTGCAGCAACGCTCAAGTCGCCAATATGCCTTACCGGCAGGATATTCACTATTACGGCGTGGCCACCGATGCGGCGTATTTGAAGCCGTTTTGCGAAGCCCAGAGCCAGGGAACCTGGCTCAAACCTTGAGCGCTTAGCTCAGCCAGTCGAGGGTCAGAATCAAACGACGCTCGTCCGGCGCCGGCTGCGGCGAGCGGTGGATCAAACCGAAGCCTTCGTTGCCGTGCCACTTCTCCCCTTTAAGCAGCGCCACTTCGCCGCTGGCGATCTGCTGTATCAGCGAATTGTCCTGCGGTTCGGCCTCAGGTTTGCCTAATTGCCGGCGATCAATCGCCCCTTCTTGCAGCCATTGGCTGCCAATACCTGCGTAGGTGGTGATCAACCGCACCGACACATGATCGACGTGGAAACGCGGGCACATGGCTGTGTCCAGAACCCGCAGGCGCAGGCCGATACGCTGGGCGCCCAACAGGCAGGCGAAGGCGCTGACCAGCCAGGAAACATCGGCGATAAAGCCTTCGTAGCCTTCAAGGTCGCTGAAACCTGAAGCTAAACCGTGGAGATTGGGTTCGGCGTCCTCACTAGGCATTTCCAGGCACAGCGACTCAGCCAGTGGCTCGTTCAGGGACAACAACAAACCACCGAAATCGGCAATGTGCGCCGGGAGTTGGCGCTGCCAGAGGGCCAGGTTCACGCCGTCGTCCAGAATCCCGGTCAGCGCTTTTGGCGTATCACCTTGAACCTGGCGAATGACTGGTCGCAGCTTCAGACTGGGCGCCAACATCAAGCAGCCGCCTCTTCGTGCCAAGGACCAAACGGATCAGGCAGTAACTGCCAGCCCTCGACACCCAAGGCCATCTCAGCATCCGTCAGCAGGCAGTTATCGAGTTCGACGGTGAGTTGCGCGAAATCGATGTTCTGGCCGATAAACACTAGCTCCTGACGGCAATCACCGGTGGCCGCCGTCCAGTTTTCCATGATCCCGGCGGTGCTTTCTTCGTCTTGTGGCCACTGGTTTTTCGGCACGAAACGCCACCAGCGTCCGGCAAAACCGTGACGCATCAAGCCGCCGGCCTGGGACCAGCTACCAGCATCCCTGTGTTTGCTGGCCAACCAGAAAAAACCTTTGGAACGCAGCAATTTGCCGTTCACCCACGGACGGTCGATGAAGCTGAAGAAGCGCTGCGGATGAAAGGGTCTCCGCGCCCGATAAGCGGTGGAGGCGATACCGTATTCCTCGGTTTCCGGCACGTGTTCACCGCGCAACTCCTGCAACCACCCCGGTGCCTGAGCGGCCTTTTCGAAGTCGAAGCGCCCGGTGTTGAGGATTTTCTTGAGCGGCACTTCGCCCATGACCATCGGAATGATTTCCGCCTGGGAATTGAGCCGTTCGAGGATCGCAATCAACTCCTGGCGCTCGCTACTGCTGATCAAATCGATTTTGCTGATCAGAATCACGTCGGCGAATTCGATCTGCTCGATCAACAGGTCGGTGATTGAGCGTTCGTCCTCCTCTCCCAGGGTTTCGCCACGGGAAGCGAGGCTTTCGGCGGCCTGATAGTCGAGCAGGAAGTTCATGCCGTCGACCACGGTAACCATGGTGTCGAGCCGCGCGATGTCCGCCAGGCTCTGCCCTTCTTCATCGCGAAACGTGAAGGTTTCCGCCACGGGTAGCGGCTCGGAAATCCCCGTGGACTCGATCAACAGGTAATCGAAACGACCCTCCTTGGCGAGTTTGCTGACTTCTTCGAGCAAATCTTCACGCAAGGTGCAGCAAATGCAGCCGTTACTCATTTCCACGAGTTTTTCTTCGGCACGGTTCAGGCTGACATCGCGTTGGACTTCGCTGCCATCAATGTTGATCTCACTCATGTCATTGACGATCACCGCCACCCGCAAATTTTCGCGATTACGTAGTACGTAATTAAGAAGTGTACTTTTTCCGGCGCCGAGAAAGCCCGACAGGACGGTCACGGGGAGACGATTGGGCATCAGGTATTCCTCATCAGGATGTGGCCGGTCAAATCGCCCGTTGATGGCGTTCGCGCAGCTCTTCACGTTCTTTGGCTTCAATACACAGAGTGGCGGTGGGCCGCAGCAGCAGGCGCTTGAGGCCGATCGGCTCACCGGTTTCGCGACACCAGCCGTACTCGCCGCGAGCCAGGTGTTCGAGGGCTTCGTCGATCTTGTCCAGGAGCTTCTTTTCCCGCTCCAGCAGGCGCAGCTGCCACTGGCGCTGTTCTTCGGCGCTGCCGATATCGGCGGGATCGCTGTGGGGTTCCTGCTCGCGTAACACGTCGAACTCGCCGGCAATGCGCTCCTGCAGTTCGCTGCGCTGAGCCCGCAACAAGTCGCGAAAGAAGCCTTGCTGGGCGTCGTTCATATAATCGGCGGCGGGTTGAGCGAGGAGTTCTTGTTCAGTCATGGCGGCGGATCATCAGAGCGGGTGTATTTTTATGTTATAGTATAACAATACAAATAAGCCACTCCCCTCTTGCTCGCCACGACAAAGGGCACGATGCTTGAGCCCGTCCGCCCCCTTGAGAAATGCCATGGGAAACGCCCTGAGATTCTCGCTATTGAGCCTTTCGTTGCTGATCGCGGTCGATGCCTGGGGACAAGTCCCGAGCCTGACCAACTGCACTCGCAGCGCCAATCTACTGGCCTGCATGGATGCCGACGGCAATGCCTACAGCGTTAACACCGTCGGTAACACGATCTACCTGCGCGGCTTCGAAGTGGCCGGCAAACGCCAATGGGCGCAAACCAATAGCCGCTACGGGCAATTGACGTTCTTTACGGGCATCGCATCCGATGGCGAAGCCTGGGTCGGCTACAACCGCCGGGTTGGCTGGACAACCATCAATCGGTTTTCCAGCTCCGGCGGCAGCAGCGGCAAGTTCACGTGTAGCCGGATGACCGGCTGCTAGGCCTGCGCCTTTTTCTGTTCCTGCTGCCAGGCGATGTAGCTGTTCATCGGTGGGTTCTTCTGAAAATAGCGCTGCAATCCTTCGAACAAACCATCCGCCACGGCCTGCTGATGGCGGGTGGTCACCAGTCGCTGGCTGTCGCGGGCGTTCGAGATGAAGCCGGTTTCCACCAGAATCGAAGGCACATCCGGCGACTTCAACACGGCGAATCCTGCTTGTTCCACGCGCTTCTGATGCAGCGTGGTAATGCCCGCGAGGCTGCCGAGCACCGTACTGCCCAACTGCAAACTGGCAGCGATGGTGGCGTTCATCGACATTTCGAGAATCACCCCGGCGAGCATCGGATCCTTGTCCTTGAGATTGAGCAGGCTGGTGGCGCCCAACAGGTCTGCACCGTTCTCCCGTTGTGCCATGAAGCGCGCCGTGGCCGAGGTCGCGCCGCCTTCGGACAGGCAGTACACCGACGCGCCTGAAGCGGTAAGACGCGGCGCCGCGTCCGCATGGACCGAGATGAACATGTCGGCCTTGTGCTTGCGGGCGATCTCCACGCGCTTGCGCAGCGGGACGAAGAAATCGTCGTTGCGCACCAGTTTCACGTCGAAACCCTTCTCCCGCTTCAGTCGCTTGGCCAGTAATTGGGCGATCGATAGCACCACGTCTTTTTCCCGCTCACCTTTGGCGCCGACCGCGCCTGGGTCTTTGCCGCCGTGACCAGGGTCGACCACCACGATGATGTCGCGCTTGGGGAGGGCCCTGTCGGTGACGGGTTCAGGTTCTTCCGACGGCACCGCCGCGATCTGTAGCGGTGCAGTGGTCTTCAGATCGAGCACCAATCGGTGCCCCTGCCCGTCCTGGGGCGGCAGCAGGAAGCTGTTGAGCTGCACCGGGCCGCTGAGGTCGAGGACGATCCGCGTATCGCCCTGACCGAAATGTCCGGAGCGGATTGCGCGAATCACCGTGTTGCTGAGTGCCAACTGACTGAAGTCGCCACTGAGATTGGCGCCACTCAGGTCGATGATCAGCCGCTGCGGAGCGCTCAGGGAAAACGTCTTGTATTGCACCGGCCCGCTCAAATCGAACACCAGTCGCAGTTTGTCGTCGGAACGCCACAGTCGTGCATTGCGAATTTGTGTGGCCGACGCACCAAAGGGTAAAGCGAAGGCCGCGCTGGCCAGAATCAGGTTGAGCAAGTGACGTCTGTGCATGTGAAAGCCCGTTCATGAAAAAGGCATCGTCGATTTGATTGTTATAATATAACATGCCAAATCAACTCCCACGATGGACCTGCTCATGAATGCGCTGACTCTGCCGGATATCGCCGCGCAGGCCTCACGCCAAGCCCTGCCACTCGATTGGGTGGGCATGTGCGGCATTGCTCTTCCTGTTTTATTCGATGGCCAGCGACTGGGCGCAAAGGCCGACGCTGGCGTTAGCCTCGACGATGGAGAGGCGCGCGGCATCCATATGTCGCGGCTGTATCTAGCGTTGGAAATGCTTGAGCAGGAAAACCTTTCACCGGCGTTGTTGCGGCGAGTCTTGCAGAATTTTCTCGAAACCCATGAAGGACTTTCCCACAACGCTTACCTAAAAATTCACACCGAACTATTGCTCAAAAGACCCGCGCTCATCAGTCCGCTAGCCGGTTGGAAAACTTATCCGGTGAGCATCGAAGCGAGTTTGAAAAACACGATGTTCCACGTGGAACTAAAAATCGACGTTCCTTATTCCTCAACCTGCCCGTGCTCAGCAGCACTTTCGCGGCAGTTGATTCAGCAACAATTCGTTGATGACTTTGCCAACAAGTCGCTGCAACACGCCGACGTTCTGGCTTGGCTCGGCTCCACGAAAGGCATCGTCGCCACGCCCCATAGCCAACGCAGCAATGCGCAATTGCAGCTGCGTCTGGACGACTATCTGGATGACCTGCCGCTGATCACCGCGATCAACGATGCGGAAGCAGCCCTCGGCACCGCAGTGCAAACCGCCGTGAAACGCGCCGACGAACAAGCCTTCGCTCTGGCCAATGGACAGAACCTGATGTTCTGCGAAGACGCCGCTCGACGCTTGAATCTGGCCCTGAAACGCTCCCCGGGCATCAACGCCTTTCATGTGCGAGTCGTTCACGCCGAAAGTCTTCATGCCCACGATGCCGTTGCCGAAAGCCGCTGGAATTGGGAGGCCGCATGATTCGATGCCAAGCCTTGCGCTGGGGCGCTCCCGGTCACCCGCTCACTCCGTCGGTGGATTTCCAATTACCCAAAGGAAGTCTGACCGCCGTCATCGGTGCCAACGGCTCGGGTAAAAGCAGCCTGCTGAAAGTCATCGCCGGGCTGCAAAAACCACTGACCGGAAAAGTCATCATTGATGTTCCACGCAAAGGCGGCCTTTCGTTCCTGCCTCAGCAACAACATCTGGACCGGCAATTCCCCATCAGTCTGCAAGAGTTGGTGGCCGCCGGTTTCTGGGGCAGCAAACAAGCTCCGGAGATTCGCAGCCAACGCCTCAAGTCTGTGCTGGAAGACTGGTGTCTGACCGGCCTGGAACATCGCCCATTGATGGCCCTCTCTGGAGGCGAATTGCAGCGTGCCCTGCTCGCCCGGTTGAGTCTCGCCGAAGCCCCCTTGTTGTTGCTCGACGAACCCCACGCCGCGCTCGACGAACTCGGCCAGGCGCTGCTCTGGAAACACATCCACGCCTGGCATGCCGAAGGTCGAACCCTGGTCGTGGTGTGTCATGACCTGGCCGCCGTGCGCCAACACATCCCACAAGCCCTACTGATCAAAAGCAGCGGCTGCGTCCTCGGTCCCAGTACCGATTTGATTCGCCAACAACCCCAGACGCAGGTGGCTTGATGATCGCTGCCGCTCAGCTTTGGCAACCGTTCCACGAATTCGTATTCATGCGCCGGGCGTTGCTTGGGGGTCTCGTTCTGGCGTGCAGCACCGCTCCGCTTGGGGTGTTTCTGATCCTGCGGCGCATGAGCCTGATCGGCGACGCGGTGGCTCACGGCATCTTGCCGGGCGCCGCATTGGGCTTCTGGTTCGCCGGGTTGAGTCTGCCCGCGCTGACCATCGGTGGCCTCGGCGCTGGCCTGAGTATGGCCGGACTGGCGGCCTGGATCACCCGTCGCACCGGCCTGCGGGAAGACGCGAGCCTGGCCGCGATCTACCCGATATCGTTGGCCAGCGGCGTGCTGATCCTCGGTATCGCCGGCAAGCGACTGGACCTGTTGCACCTATTGTTTGGCTCGGCGCTCGCGGTCGACGAGCCTACTTTGACCGGCATGATTTGGGTCTCGGGCTTCAGCCTGTTCGCCATGCTCCTCATCTACAAACCCCTGTTACTGGACACCCTCGACCCGCTTTTCCTGCAAACCGTCAGCCGCCTCGGGCCTCTGGCTCATGGGGTATTTCTGACCTTGGTGGTGCTGAACCTGGTGATCGGCTTCCAGGCCATCGGCGCCCTGATGGTGGTCGGTTTGATGATGTTGCCAGCCGCTGCGTCTCGCTTCTGGAGCCGGCGCTTGCCGGTACTGATGGTCATCGCCGCACTACTCGGCTGCCTCTCGGTCTGGCTCGGATTGTTGCTGTCGTTTTACTACTCACTGCCCAGCGGCCCGGCGATCGTGCTGGTGGCTGGCGCTTTGTATTTGCTGTCCGTGGTGTTCGGTCCGGTGCATGGTTTGCTGCGCCGCCCGCCTTTGCTCACATCCCAATGAGGTGTTGCCCGATGCGCGCTTTACTCGTGCTGTTCAGTTTGATGCTGTCGATGTCGTTGTCTGCCGCGGAAAAACTCCAGGTAGTCACCAGCTTCAGCATCCTCGCCGACATGACTCATCAGGTCGGCGGCGACCATATCCAGATCACCAACATGGTCGGACCGGACGCCGATGCCCATACCTACGAACCCACTCCAGACGATGCAAAGGCACTGCTCAAAGCCAAACTGATTATCAAGAACGGGCTAGGTTTCGAGCCATGGCTGGACCGTCTGGTGACCAGCACCGAGACCAAAGCTGCGGTCATCAGTGCCAGCCACGGTGTCATTCCACGCTCGCTGGATGAAGACGGCGAAACCATTCCCGACCCACACGCCTGGCACAACCTGGCGAACACCGAGTTGTACATCAGCAACATCACCAAAGCGCTGATCGCCGCCGACCCTGCCAACAGGACCGACTACGAACACAACAGCCAGGCCTACCTGAAAAAGATCTACGCCCTGCTCGCCAAGGCCAAAGCCAAGCTCGGTTCGCTGCCGCCGGGTAGTCGCAAAATCGTGACCTCCCATGACGCCTTCGGCTATCTCGGTCAGGCTTACGGCATCGACTTCATGGCACCTCAAGGACTGTCCACCGAACGCGAACCGTCGGCCACCGAAGTCGCTGCGCTGATCACGCAGATCCGTCAGGCCAAGGTCAAAGCGGTATTCATGGAAAACATCAAGGACGCACGCCTGCTCAAGCAAATCGCCGATGAAAGCGGCGCGCATATCGGCGGCACGCTGTACTCCGATGCCCTCGCGGCGACCGGCCCGGCCAGCACGTTCGCCGGGTTGTTCGAATACAACCTCAACACCCTGTATGAGGCGTTGAGCAAGCCATGATCCGCAAGAATCCTTCCGGTGATCTGCCGTTGATTGCGGAGTCGGCGTACGTGGATAAAACCGCCATCATCTGCGGCAAAGTGGTGATCGGCGAGAACGTGTTCGTCGGTCCGTACGCGGTGATTCGCGCCGATGAGGTGGATGAATCGGGCGAGATGGAAGCGATCACCATCGGTGCCAATTCGAACATCCAGGATGGCGTGGTGATTCACTCCAAGTCCGGCGCGGCAGTGACCATCGGCAAGTTCAGCTCCATTGCCCACCGCTCCATCGTGCATGGCCCCTGCACTGTCGGTAACCGAGTATTCATCGGATTCAACAGCGTGCTGTTCAACTGCGCGGTGGGCGACGGTTGCGTGGTGCGGCACAACTCGGTGGTCGACGGTCGTGACTTGCCTGAAGACTTCTACGTGCCCTCCACCACGCGCATCGGCCCCAACACTGACCTGTCGCAGTTCGCACCGGTGAGCGTCAGCGCCTCGGAGTTTTCCGAGGACGTGGCGCGCACCAATGTCGATCTGGTGCGGGGCTACAAAGCCTTGCAAAACGAGTTCTGACCATGAGCAGCGTGCTGATTCGCAATGCCCGGCTGGTCAATGAAGGTCGTGAATTCGACGGTGATTTGCTGGTAAGCCACGGTCGCATCGTCAAGATCGCCAGCAGCATCGAAGGTGAAACGGCCACCGTGGAAATCGACGCCAACGGCCAATGGCTGCTGCCGGGCATGATCGATGATCAGGTGCATTTCCGCGATCCCGGAGCTCCAGACAAGGGCAGTTTCCATACCGAATCCAGAGCGGCAGTGGCTGGCGGTATCACCAGTTTCATGGACATGCCCAACACCTCCCCGGCCACCCTGACCCTCGCCGCACTGGCCGACAAGAAGCGTCGAGCGGCGACGAGTTCAGTGGCCAATTACGGTTTTCATTTCGGCGTGAGCAACGACAATCTCGACACGGTTGCCGCGCTCAATCCTTGCGAGGTGGCCGGGGTCAAAGTGTTCATGGGCGCCTCCACCGGCAACATGCTGGTGGACGATCCACGGATACTCGAGCGACTCTTCGCCGAGGTGCCGACCATTTTGTTGGCTCACTGCGAACACACACCCAGCATCGAAGCCAATGCTGCGAATCTGCGAGAGCTGTTCGGCGAGCACCTTCCGTCCGCCGCTCACCCGCTGATCCGCAACGCCGAAGCGTGCTTTCGCTCCTCCTCAATGGCCGTTGATCTGGCCAGGCGACACGGCACCCGACTTCACGTTTTACACTTGAGCACGGCCCGCGAACTGGCGCTGTTCGAAGACCAGCCGCTGACACAGAAACGCATCACCGCCGAAGTCTGCCTGCATCACTTGCTGTTCGATGATCGCGACTACCCGAGCCTTGGTAACCTCATCAAGTGCAACCCGGCGATCAAGACTCAGGCCGACCGCGATGCCTTGCGCAAAGCATTGTTGAGCAATCGACTGGATGTGATCGGCAGTGATCACGCGCCTCATACCTGGGCCGAAAAACAGCGGCCCTACAACCAGGCGCCGTCCGGTTTGCCGTTGGTGCAACACGCCCTGCCCGCGTTGCTGGAGCTGGTGTCCGATGAGATATTGCCGATCACCACCCTCGTGGCCAAGACCAGTCACCGGGTCGCCGATCTGTTTGCCATCCCCGACCGCGGCTACCTGCGCGAAGGCTACTGGGCCGACCTGGTGTTGATCAAACCCGAGCCCGATGGCCTTGCCGTTTCCCGGCAACCGATCCTCTCTCAATGCGGCTGGACGCCCTTCACCCACCATCGCTTTCGCCACAGCGTCAGCACTACGGTCGTGTCGGGGCAAATTGCCTGGCACGACGAACGTCTAAATGACAGCTGCCAGGGTTTAGCCCTACGGTTTATGCGCTAGCGCTCGTTGTCGAAAATATTCGAGAACACCGATCATGATCCATATCACCCTGCCCGATGGTTCATTGCGTGAGTACGATCAGCCGCTGACTGTGTATGAAGTTGCCGCAAGCATCAGTCTCGGGTTGGCTAACGCGGCGGTGGCCGGCCGGGTCGACGGCGTATTGGTGGACTGTGGGTTCCTGATCGAAGGCGATGCCCGGGTCAGTATCGTCACGCCCCAGGAACCCGATGGCCTGGAGATCCTTCGCCGTTCCTGCGCGCTGATGCTGGCCATGTCCGTCAAACAGCTCCATCCGAATGCGCAATTGCGAGCCGGATCGTCGCTGGGTGATGGTTTCTTTTATGAGTTTGCTTTCCAGCGCTCTTTAACTCTGGCCGAACTGCCAGTTATCGAAGCGCGCATGCGTGCACTGGCGGCGACCAATCATTCGATCCGACGGGCAACAGCCCCCCGGGCGACGTCAACCGAACGGTTATCGCTGTATCGCTTGGGGGATTTTGAAAGTTTCGCTGAAGGCCCGCATGTTCCCGCCACCAAGGTATTGCAAGCATTCACTCTGGACCATATCAGCGGCACGTCGCAGCAACGGATCTACGGCACGTGCTGGTCCAGCCAACAGGAGCTGGACACCTGGCGAGCGCCGCCACAGGTGATGGTCGTGAACATCGATGAACGTCAGACCGCTTATGCGCACTCGGTGACCCAGGCCCTGCGCCGCCGCGAACTGCGGGCCAACTCGGATCTGCGTAACGAGAAAATCAGCCACAAGATTCGCCAGCACAGCCAGAAAGTGCCGTATCTGTTGGTAGTGGGAGAGAAGGAAAAGGAAGGCGGATTTGTCAGTATGCGCAGCGGCAGCGGAGAGGACTTCGGGGAGAAAGGGATTGAGGCGGTGTGTGAATTGTTGGGTCCACCCAAGACTGGAGGCGTCTGAGCGAATGCCTTCGCGAGCAGGCTCGCTCCCACAGGGATCGCGTATGACCTTGTGGGAGCGAGCCTGCTCGCGATGCTTTAGGCCCTAGGCTTCACTGTGCCGCAATCCTGTCCCAGCCACACAGCGCGAGTATCGAGGCTACCCTTCTGCTGAATGCCGGTGGCGTTGAAAGTGCCGTTGACCTTGGTGGTGAACTCACGATCGCTGAGGAATGTGGCGACACCGGCACCTTGCGCTTTCGGACAGCTGAAACGGAATTTCCACTGGTTGCCGGTACGTTCGGTGATTTGCTGCTTGCAGCCCGATTGTGGGTCCGTCAGCGGAATGTTGTCTGTCTTCACCTGCTCAGGCGTCAGGCAAGCCCGAATCCCTTTGCCGCCCATGGTAATGCCCTGCTTCTCCAGCTGAGCGCGCTGTTCAGGGGTCATCTGACTCTGTATCTGGCCGAGAATCAGTTGAAGATCGGGCAGGTTCTGGTCATCGACCTTCATGTTGCTTGAAGTCATTTCCCACAAACCCGGTTGCAACATCTGCGCCTGAGCAGCCACAGGAAGTGCCAAACCAAACGCAATGGCCAAACCCAGCAGACGAACGTTCATCGAGTAACTCCTGATCATTAGTGGCCGTTAGACGTCAGCCACGGGCTTCGGTTCATGGGCCAATTAAATAGCGACATTCTGCCCGGAACATGGTCTGTTAAGCATTGAATCTTCAGGAGCAAGGCTGCCCCATGGATTATTTTGGACCGCATGTTTTCGGTTATCTGATCGCTCTGCTGCACACGCTGGGCTCGATTGCCGCCATCCATGCCGTATTGACCGTTCGGACCGCTCAAGGCTCGATCGCCTGGGCTCTGTCACTGCTGTTCATTCCCTACCTCACGCTTATCCCCTATCTGGTGTTCGGCCGCAGCACCTTCGATGGCTATATCAAGGCCCGACGGCAAGCCAACGAGGAAATGCGCAAGGCAATCTCCGAGCTGAACTGGCGTCCCTGGGTAGAAGAGGCACTGGCTGCTCGTGCGTCCAGTGCCTACGCGTCCTTGAGGGCCATGCCGAAACTGGGACGCATGCCGTGTCTGGCGAATAACGACGTGCGCTTGCTGATCGACGGCCAACCCACCTTCGATGCGATTTTCGACGCCATCAGCAACGCCCGGCAAGCGGTGTTGATCCAGTTCTTCATCATCCATGATGACCGCCTCGGCCAACGCCTGCACACCTTGCTGACCAAGAAAGCTGCGGAGGGCGTGGCGATTTACTTACTCTACGACCGCATTGGCAGCCACACCCTGCCCCATGGTTATGTGCAACCGTTGCGCGATGCCGGTATCGAGGTCAAAGCCTTCGCCACCCGCAGCGGCTGGCTCAACCGCTTTCAGGTCAATTTCCGCAACCATCGCAAGATCGTAGTGGTCGACGGGATTGTCGGTTTTGTCGGCGGGCTCAACGTCGGCGACGAATACATGGGCGAGAAGCCGCCCCTGGCGCCATGGCGTGACACCCACGTGCAAGTGCGCGGGCCGGTGGTGGCCTGCATGCAAGAGTCCTTTGCCGAAGACTGGTTCTGGGCGGCCCGTTCGCTACCGCCGCTGATCCTGCCGGAGGTTTATCCGGACGACGGCGTGCTCTGCCAATTGCTGGCCAGCGGCCCGGCAGATTCCTACGAAACCTGCTCACTATTCTTCGTCGAAGCCATCCATGCGGCGACGGAACGGGTGTGGATCACCAGCCCTTACTTCATTCCCGACGAAGCGGTATTCGCCGCGTTGCGACTGGCCGTGTTGCGCGGTGTGGATGTACGGATATTGTTGCCGTCGCGGCCGGATCACCGGATCGTCTACGCCGCTTCCAGCCTTTACGCCTTCGAAGCGGTACGTGCTGGCGTGCGCTTGTTCCGTTACCAGCCGGGGTTCATGCATCAGAAAGTGGTGCTGATCGACAGCGAAATCAGCGCCGTTGGCAGCGCCAATATGGACAACCGTTCGTTCCGGCTGAATTTCGAAGTGATGTTGCTGACGGTCGACAGTGCGTTTGCTGCCGAAGTGGAACAGATGCTCAACGATGACTTCGCCCAGGCTCACGAGATCGCCAAAGAAGAAGGCCGGGAGACCCACCGCCTGCAACAGATCGGCATGCGGATCGCCCGGCTTATTTCACCGATTCTTTAAGGGTTGTAAATGTCATCGCGGGTCCATGGCAGTTCATGGCTGCCATCGGGATGGGCTTTCACCGCGAGGATTTGGTGCAGGTTGATCCAGCCTCTGGCGAAGGCATAGGCACACCCTGCCAGGTACAACCGCCAGATCCGTAAAGCCTGTTCTGGCACCAGTTTGCCGGCGGCTTCCAGATTGTCTTCCAGGCGTTCGCTCCAGTGGTCCAGGGTTCGCGCGTAATGCAGGCGCAGGCTCTCGACATCGACAATCTCCAGCCCCGCTTCGCTGATCTCGGCCGAGATCATCGACAGATGCGGCAGCTCGCCGTTGGGGAACACGTACTTCTCAATGAATTCACCGGCGCCGCGCCCAACCGGACGACCATCGGTGTGCTTGGCGGTGATCCCATGGTTCATCACCAGGCCGCCCTCTTTCACCGCGCCGAACAAGGTTTTGCAGTATTCGGCCAGATTGGCGTGGCCGACGTGTTCGAACATGCCGACGCTGACCACCTTGTCGAAACGCCCGTCCTGAGGCAAATCGCGGTAGTCGAGCAGTTGCAGTTCGATCTGATCCTCCAGGCCTTCGGCTTTTACCCGTTCGCGGGCCAGGTCCAATTGCTCTTTACTGAGCGTGATCCCGAACACCTTCGCGCCGAACTCCCGAGCCGCATACCGCGCCAACCCGCCCCAGCCACAACCGACATCCAGCAGATATTCGCCTGGTTGCAACCGCAGCTTGCGGCACAGGTGGCGAAACTTGGCCTGTTGGGCTTGCTCTAGTGTTTCACTGCCGGTCTCGAAATAGGCGCAGGAATACGCCATGTCGCTGTCGAGCCACAGTTGGTAAAACGCGTTGGAGAGGTCGTAGTGGTAGGAGATGGCTTTGGCATCGGTCTCTTTGTCATGCACCGTGCGCACCGGTTGTGCATCTTCGTCTTCGTTGATCAGCGCCTGACTCCATTCATCGCAGACACGAATCACTTCGCTTATGGAGCCTTCCAGCTCTAGCTTGCCTTCGACGAACGCCGCCCCCAACGCGTCGAGGCTGGGATGGGTGAACTGGGTAACCATGTGGGGGTCCTTGACCACAATGGTGACGCTAGGCGTCGGCCCCAGATTGAACTCATGGCCGTCCCAGAGTCGCAAGCGAAGCGGTAATTGCAGATTCTGTAAGGCCGGTGGAAGTTGCGCGAGCATGAAAAGTCCCCCTTGTTTCAGACGTCAAATCTGAGGGTAGACCATCCTTGAAAAATAGCAGGCTATCGAATTAATAGCCTTTTTCTATTCCCGGTGTTGCCTGCAACACTGAAACCATCCAACGGGCGACCGTTGAAAATGATCGCCTTACCCTAGATGACTACAAATCCGGCACACAGTTCTGAAAAGTTGTAGACGCTCACACCTCATCCTTAAGCTTGAGTAGGGGTTCCTGAAAGCGTAGCAAACGCCCGGCATTACCGAGCACTAATAACGTGCTCAAGTTGTGCAACAGCGCGGCAATCATCGCCCCTGCCGCCCCAAGCCAGCCGAATGCGGCAAACGCGACGATGGCCAACGTCCAGCCCAAACCGATGATCACGTTGACCTGCAAGGTCTGGCGGCATTGGCGACTCAAGCGCACACAGGTCCCGAGCCGGCGCAGGTCGCTACCAATCAGTACAATATCGGCCGAGGCCAGCGCGATGTCCGCACCGCCTGCGCCCATGGCCACGCCGACCACACCGGCCTTGAGCGCCAGGGAATCGTTGATGCCGTCTCCCACCACCATTGGCCGGAATCCGCTGCCGATTTCCTTCAGCACACGATTGAGTTTGTCCTCGGGCAAGGCCTGGGCTTCGACATCGCTGATGCCCACATCCCGAGCCAGCGTGTGCGCAACGCTTTGCCGATCCCCGGTGAGCAACAGCTGGCGACCCAAACCCAATTCACGCAACTCACTCAGGGCAAACCGCGCCTCGGGTTTGACGCTGTCAGCGAGCAACAGCCAGGCGAGAAATTCACCGTTGAGTGCCAGCCCGGCGATAGGGCCGTCGTGTTCGGGCACAGCTGATGTGGCGATGCCCAATTGTGAGAACAGCTCCGGACGACCGAGGGCCGCCTCGCCCTGCTCGGTCATCGCCACTACACCCAGCCCCTGACGCTCGTGAATGTCAGAGAGCAGCAGAAAGTGTTCCTGAGTGACCAACCCAGCCAAGGCGCGGCTGACCGGGTGACTGCTGGCGGAACCGAGGCTGGCGGCGAGTTTCAATACGTGACTGCGATCTTCCAGAGGGCTGTCGATGGATTGCAGACGCAAGGTGCCAAACGTCAGGGTTCCGGTCTTGTCGACCACCAACGACGTCAGGTCAGCCAACTCTTCGAGGAACGCCGAACTGCGAATCAGAATCCCGTGCCGAGCCGCCACCGCCACCCCGACAATCGCTGTGGCCGGTGCCGACAACACCAGCGCGCAAGGGCAAGCGGCTACCAACACGGCGAGCATCGCTTGCGCATCGTTAGTAACAAACCAGGTCACGGCGGCCAACAGCAACACCAGCACCATGTAGCTGCCGGCGTAGCGTTCGAGCAAACGGGTGATCGGCGGCTTGGAACGTTCGGCGCTTTGCATCAGCGCGATGACTTTACCCAAGGTCGATTCGTGACCGGTGCGGGTCACTTCAATGCGCAGCAGGCCATCAAGATTGATCGCCCCGCCGAAAACCGGCATGCCCACGACAGCTTCTATTGGCACCGACTCACCGGTGATTGACGCAGTGTCGAGGCTTGCCTGACCGGACAACACCCGGCCATCCGCCGGCACTCGATCACCGGCCCGCACCTCCACGAGGTCACCGGCCTTGAGTGTGCCGTTGTCGACTTGAACGACGGAGCCGTCAGCCTGAATCTTGCGTGCATGGCTGCGAGTCAGTTTGCCGAGGGCATGAATCGCTTCCTGGGAACCGATTACGCTGCGCTCTTCCAGCACGTGACCGAAGATCATGATGATCGGTAGCAGAGCCGCGGTGAGCAGATCGCCTGTGGCCCAGGCGCCGAGCATGGCCAGGGCGATCAATTGATCGGTGATCCCGTGCAGGCTCGGATAACGCAAGCTGTACCACGCCGAGCGCATGACCGGCACGGCCACCAGCAAGGAAGCGAAACCCAGCAGCAATTGGCTGACACCCGTCTGCTCCGGCGACAACCAGCGCCAGATCAGGCCTAGCGCAAGCAACCCCAGTGCAAGCATGGCCAGGGTCAACTGGCGCGCGGCGCTACGTTGTTCAGCCGAGGACAACATGCTCGGTGCGACGGCGGTTTGGGCAGTCATTGCGCAGCTCCCTGAATGATCAGGCGGGAATCGTCTTTCGGATCAACCGTGGTTACCGAGCCGGCCTGCCCGAGAATCTTCGGCATCCGTTCACGGTAAATACGCAGCAGCATCTGCGGGTCGGTGCCCCGCTGTTGCGCCTTGGCCAAACTCAGCACCGTGGCGGTGTCGGCAGAAGCTTTGGCCAGGCGTTCGCTGGCTTGGGCGTGAGCCACTTGCAGCGTGCGGTCGGCTTGTTCGTTGGCGGACTGAGTCAGCTTCTCGGCTTCAGTGCGCGCGTTGGCCACGGCTTTGTCGGCCTGCTGGCTAGCGGTTAATACCGCGTTGAACGCGTTCACCGCCGGGCCGGGCAGACTCGATTGCACATCGACCCGCGCTACTTCGATGCCCAACCCCTGCCCGGTCGCCGTCAGTTCGGCCAAGCGCTGATTGATGCCTCGCACCAGATCGCCGCGTAGACGTTCGCGGCGCTCAGCGGCCTGATTGTCGGCGCCGATCAGTTCCGGTCGAGCCACCAGAATGGTGTCCAGATCTCGCGCGGCGGTGAGCGCCACGGCGCTGCGGGTCACCAGCCGATCCAGTGCCGGCAGCACATGCTCACCTTGGAGAACGAAGGCATACGGCTCGATGACTTTGTAGAACACCCGCACATCCAGTTGCACGACGCCCGCATCACCGGTCAATAAATAACCAGAGCCAGCGAGCGCATCGCTGATGGGCGTGGCAAAACTCGCCACACGATCCGCCTGCAATGCAGCATCGGTGCGAAGCAGATTTTCCACCCGGCGCTCGATCACTCGATCCGCCGCCGGCAACAAGATCACCTGCTCAAACGGGCGCGGCCATGCCAACAACAAACCGGCATTTTGAATGCGATCCAGTGCGCCGAAGTGCAGCACCACGGCACGATTTTGCGGGTCGATTTGCCGCACATTGGAAAATGCCCACGCCAAAGCAGCCAGCACAGTCACGGCGTACAGCGCCAGAAAGGCCAAGCGCCCGGCCTGAATCCAGGGGCTGCTCAACTCATTTGTTCCACGTGGAACTAATTTCATGGCTGCGATCCGGACTTGTTATCGAGCGTCGGCGGGCCGTCAACCAACACCCGGAATGGTGCGGCATCAGTGCGCAAAATCAGTTTGGTGCCCGGCGTGACGATGGTGCCCAAGGTGTCGAGAGAGCGCAGCAAGTTGTAGAGCTGCGGCGAACCGGCGTAGGCACGGCCGTAAATCTGCGCGGCTTCGACGCGGGATTGGGCTTCGATGTCCGCAGCTTTCACTGTCGCATCAGCTTGCACGATTCGCGCATCACGCTCGGCCGCAGAGCGAATTTGCGCAGCTTCACGCTTGCCGATGGCCGTGCGTTCAGTGGCGATGGTTTCACGTTCGGCGCGCATACGATCGACAGTGGCAGTCAACGTCACCGATGGCAACGTCAGACGTTCGATGCCCACCTGCAGCACTCGCACACCATAGGTGGTGAGCAACTGCTGATCGATCTGCTGACGCAGCTGCGCTTCAAAATCGGCGATGCGTACTTGGTTGGCATCAGTGTTCACCAGGTTGGCCAGATCGAAACTGCTGGCGGTGGTTTCCAGCGCCGAGCCGACAAAGGTGCGGATCTGCCGCGCGGCTTCGTCCGGCTGGTTCTGCACGGCGCGCATAAAGCGTTGCACGTTGTCCGGATCACCCTGCACCTGCCAGGCTACGTAGGCTTGCACGATGATGCGTAGACCATCGCGCGTGCCCACATCCTGCAAACCACTGGAGGTGGTACGCAACCGCAGATCCACCGGGATCGCCGCTTCGAAGGGTGCCGGCCAGCGCCAGCCAAGACCCGGTTCCAGCAATACCCGCGATGGATTACCGAAGCGAGTGATGACCGTGGCCTCTCCCGAACGCACTTGCACCAGGCTCGCCGCCGCAATGGCAAACGCCACCAGCAGCGCCGCCCAACCCATTCGCCGCCACGGAAAAGGGCCAGCTTCGTGAGGTTCACCGTGGTGGTGATGGTGATGGCCGTGGTGATGCCCGCCATGGCCGTGATCGTGGCCGGCGTGATCATCGTGATCGCGATTGTGTGTAGGCGTCGGCTGGCTCAATGGGCGGCTCCTGGCTGAACGGTATTACGCGGCGGCGCAGGGTCAGCCGGCAGCGTGAAGGTACGTAGGTCGATGGTCGGCGCATTACCGCTGCCGCCCAGACGATGATCGAGAACCAGCAGCTTCGCGTTGGCCAAACCTTGAGTCAGTTGGCTGAAGTATTGCTCCAGCACGAAGGCTTGGCCGGCGCTGGAATAAGCCTTTCGCTCGGCGGCAAATTTCAGGTCGGCGGTCTGGGCGCTCGAGTTGATTTCATGCGCACTGGCCGTGGCTTGATCGCGAGCGATGCTGGCCTGCAACTGCGCCTGGTTAGTCGCCTCCGCCGCGGCCCCGCGCTCGCGGGAAATCAATGCCTGAGCACCAATCTGCGCCGCTTGCACGCCGTGATAAGCGTTGGCCGCCCCCGCTGGCGGGTGAATGGCTTCGACCACCGTGGCAAGAATTTCCACGCCGCTGTCGAGTTTTTGCAGGTCAGCCTGCACGGCGCGACCGATTTCTTCGGCGAGCCCTACCCTGTCCTCGCCGAGCAAACCGTCGAGGGTTCGTGAGGCGAAATCGTGAACCAGAATCCGGCTGGCGGTGCTGCGGATTAGCGTTGGCACATCGGCGCTGTTGTACGTTGCTGCCAGCGCCGCCTGATCGCTCAGGCCGATGCGATAGACGAAGCGCACATCCATGTTGACTATCTGGAAGCTCTGTTTGTCGGCACGGCTACTGGCGATGACCTGGGATTTGTCGTTCACATGGCTGGCATCCCACAAGCGATTGGCAATCGCCGGTGCCGGGCCTTCGGCAGGTTCGGCCGCGACCGGTGCCGACGTTTCGCCCACGCTGGTGGCCAACTCGTGGACCACGCCGTTTTCGACGCTTAACACGCGGCCCAACGGCCACGGTAAACCGGCGTGCAAACCAGGGCCGAAAACCTCCACCGGTTTGCCAAAGCGTTCATAGATACCGCGCCCTTGCAGCGCAATTTCGTGAATGCCGGTGAGCGACCAACCGACGATTGTCACCACCGCCAGCACCGGCAAAAACGCCCGGCGCATATAGGTGAAGGCCCAGATTTGTCGCAGGTCGATACCGAAGCGGTTGTGCAGTTCGTGCTGCAATGCGAGCAAAGGCTGCGGCGGCCAGCGCAGCATGTCGGCGACGAAGCTTCGCGCCAGCATGGCCGGTTCCAGCTGTTCACGACGGGGACTGAACAGCGACAGCACGGCACGCAGCAGCAACTCGACTGCGACCAGTCCCGGCAGCAAGCCGATCAGCACCGCCAGACGCACCGGCCAGACCGACGTTTCGCCGCCGAACAGCAAACACAGGGCGCTGAGCACCAGGCAAAT
The DNA here is from genome assembly GCF_003732275.1 of Pseudomonas frederiksbergensis. Taxonomy (GTDB): domain Bacteria; phylum Pseudomonadota; class Gammaproteobacteria; order Pseudomonadales; family Pseudomonadaceae; genus Aquipseudomonas; species Aquipseudomonas frederiksbergensis_H. The sequence goes on along the minus strand of NZ_MOBM01000006.1, from coordinate 162,928 downwards.
AATCGCGACCCGCGTCAGCTGCGCCAACGACCCTGCTTCGGGCCACTGGGCGGCGTTTTCCTGCGCCAGTTGCCTCTCCAGCACCAGCAAACCGAAAGCCAGCAGCAACGACAGCGCGGCGCCGACACTGGCCGACAACCCCAGCGCAACGGGCGGCAAGGTCAGATTCCAGACTTGCCCGACGCAGTACAACGTCAACAACGCCCAGCCGCCAAGCCAAAGCGTCGGTGCACCGATCTGCCCCAGCAAGCGCAACCAACGCTGACTGATCCGGTCCAGCAACCGCTCGTACCAGCCTTCGGCGACAACGACTTCCTCAGCGACAACCACCGGCACTGACACAGCCGGATTCATCGCCTGTGCTCGCCACTGCGTTACCCACCAGGCCGATTGCAGGCCGGCAACCAGCGCCAGCAAACCGGCGCTCTGATTGACCAGCAACGCCGGCCAAAGCGACTGCGGCGCAAACAGTCCGACAAAAAACGCCAGCACTAATCCTGCACCAGCCAAGGCACCCAAACCGATTGCCAATTGCCGCAATCGCCGCCCTTGAATGACCGCCTGCTGAAAGCGCGGCAGCCCTGCTATCTGTGCCTCATCGCCATCGAGATCGACTTGCATACCACCCCAACCATCGCTCACATCACAATTCGTTACGATATAACGAAAGTGGTGAAATATTCGTCGTAAATCGCTCTATCTAAAAGCGCTGAACCTGTCGCCAAGCTGAAGCCTTGACCGAAATGGCTCGAAACGCACATATTACGTTCGTAATTTTTATCCAAGGCTACTTTTATCGATCCTGCACCCTTTCATCAGGAGTACCACTATGAGCACCTATGACGTCGTGATTCTGGGCGCAGGCCCCGGCGGTTATAACGCAGCGATCCGCGCCGGCCAGCTGGGTCTGAAAGCGGCGTGCGTGGAAGGTCGCGCCACCTTGGGCGGGACCTGCCTGAATGTCGGCTGCATGCCGTCCAAAGCCCTGCTGCATGCCTCCGAACTCTACGACGCGGCCTTGGGGGCGGAATTCGCCAGCCTGGGGATTGAGGTCAACCCCGTCCTCAACCTTGCTCAAATGATGAAACAGAAGGATGAAAGCGTTACCGGGCTGACCAAAGGCATAGAGTTTCTGTTTCGCAAAAACAAAGTCGACTGGATCAGGGGCTGGGGCCACATCGACGGGCCGGGCAAAGTCACGGTGACCGACAGCCAGGGCGTCAAGACCGAGCTGAGCGCCAAGGACATCGTTATCGCCACCGGTTCCGAACCCACTCCCCTGCCCGGCGTGGACATCGATAACAAACGCATCCTCGACTCCACGGGCGCCCTGTCGCTGAACGAAGTACCGAAGCACCTGGTGGTGATCGGTGCCGGGGTGATCGGCCTGGAACTGGGCTCGGTATGGCGGCGCCTGGGTGCTCAGGTGACGGTGGTCGAATTTCTCGATCGGATCTGTCCCGGTGTAGATGGCGAAGCGGGCAAGACCCTTCAGCGCTCATTGAGCAAGCAAGGCATCAGCTTCAAGTTGAGTTCGAAAGTCACCAGCGCCACGACGTCGGCGAGCGGTGTTCAGCTCAGCGTCGAACCGGCCGCGGGTGGCACCGCCGAGTTACTTGAAGCCGATTACGTGTTGGTGGCCATTGGTCGACGCCCTTATACCCAAGGCCTGGGGCTGGAAAACGTCGGTCTCGCCACGGACAAACGCGGCATGCTCGCCAATAAGGGCCACCGCACCGAGGCCGCTGGCGTCTGGGTTATCGGTGATGTGACGTCGGGGCCAATGCTCGCCCACAAGGCCGAAGACGAAGCCATGGCCTGCATCGAACAGATCGTCGGCAAGGCCGGCGAGGTCAATTACGACCTGATCCCCAGCGTGATCTACACCAAACCGGAGCTGGCCAGCGTCGGCAAGACCGAAGAACAACTGAAGGCCGAAGGTCGCGCCTATAAGGTCGGCAAATTTCCCTTCACCGCCAACAGCCGGGCGAAGATCAATCATGAAACCGAAGGCTTCGCCAAAGTATTGGCCGATGAGCGCACCGACGAAGTCCTCGGCGTGCACCTTGTGGGCCCGAGCGTCAGTGAAATGATTGGCGAATATTGCGTAGCCATGGAGTTCAGCGCCTCGGCCGAAGACATCGCCCTGACCTGTCATCCACACCCGACCCGCTCCGAAGCGTTGCGCCAGGCGGCAATGGATGTGGAGGGGATGGCGACGCAGATGTAGGGCCGATGATTTGGTGGTGACTGAACTGACGCTTTCGCGAGCAAGCCCGCTCCCACACTCGATCATTGTCGAACACAAAATCTGCGTTCACTGACGATCTACTGTGGGAGCGGGCTTGCTCGCGAACAGGGTCGACTCGGTCTAAAGCGGCAAATGCTCCAACGGCAGTGCCCCTGGCGTCTTCACCGTGTGAATCGCAAAGTTGCTGCGAATGTCGCTCACACCGGGCAATTTCAGCAGTCGTCCGGTGAGAAAACGGTCGTAAGCACGCAAATCCGGCACCACCACTTGCAGCAGAAAATCCGACTCTCCTGACACCAGGAACGCCGAAATCACCTCAGGCAATGCCGTCACGGCCAGGCGAAAGGCTTCGGCCTGTTCATCGTTGTGTCGTTCGACTTTGACCCCGACAAACACTGTCAGCCCAAGGCCCACTTCATCTCGGTCCAGATTAGCCTGATAGCCGCGAATCACTCCCGCTTCCTCCAGCATCCGTACCCGACGCAAACAGGGCGAGGCGGACAAACCGATTTCGTCAGCCAATTGCACGTTACTCAGGCGACCGTCCCGTTGCAGCGCCGCGAGAATCTTGCGGTCGTAAGCGTCCAGTTTCATGGTTTGGCAGATCCCGATAGTTCGATCATCACAAAATGGCAGGTTATGCCAAATATCGAAGCTTTAGAAGCTGATTACGCAACCACCTGCCCTGCTCTTCAGCCATAGACTGATCCCACCAAATCGACAACGAATGGGGTGCAACATGGCAGGACTCTGGCTGTTTTTCATGGCGCTGGCGGTGGTGTACCTGTTGCCCGGCCCGGACATGATTCTGCTGTTGCAGACCGGCGCGCGTCAGGGCAAGGGTGCGGCGCTGGCTACGGCGCTGGGGCTGGGCGTGGCGCGTGGTTGTCATGTGGCCTTGGCGGCGTTGGGTTTGGCGGCGTTGTTCAAGACGGCGCCCTGGACCTTCGACGTGGTGCGCCTGGTCGGGGCCGCGTACCTGCTGTGGATCGGTATTCAGTGCCTGCGCACCACGATGCTGCCGAGCTTGAACGGTACCGACGCAACCACCGAAAAACCGCGCTGGTTGGACGCGATCCAGCGCGGTTTGCTGACCAACCTGCTCAACCCCAAGGCGCTGCTGTTCTGCTCGGTGCTGTTGCCGCAGTTCATCGAACCTCACGCCGGGCCAGTGCTCACGCAATTCGCAACGCTGGGCGTGATGCTGGTCGCTGTCGGGTTGTTGTTCGACAGCGCCTACGCGCTGGTCGGCGCCGCGTTGGGCCGTTGGCTGCAACGCAGTCCATCCGCCCAACGGGTGCAGCAGTGGTTGTTTGGGAGCCTGCTGATCGGCTTCGCGGTGCGGCTGACCTTTGTGCAGCAGGGTTGAGGGTTATCGCGCTCTACGACGGCGGCGACTGATCAGCAGCAAAGCCGCCGCCGTGATCGCTACCACACCGCCGATCTGCAATGGCTTTTTGTAGGGCCGCAGAACGGATCGCGCAGCGTCGGTGACCTGAGTCACATAACGCTTATCGGCGCTCTGGAAGTCTGGCTCCTGGCATTGATGACCGAAATCACCGGCCCAGATCACGTACGGTCCCTCCTCTATGTAACGACGGTAGAACGCGCTTTGCTCTTGCAGGCTGGTACCCCACGTTGAAGCCTTGCACAGCACTGAAGCAAACGCCTGACTGGTGTGGGGGAGGTGATCAGCGGCCTTACTCGCCAAGGCTGTGGCGATATAACGGTAATGGAAGCGTTCATCCGGTTGCGCCACCGTGGCTTGCCAACGCTGCACCTCACCCTCGGCTATCAGCGGTCCGACCTTGAGATCGGGAGCCTCCAGACTGTAATTGCCGCCGAAGGTCGCGTAATCCGGGGACATTTCGTAGCCCAATAACTCCATCCCATCGTAGCGGGCTAATGTCGCGGCGTAGTAGTAAGCGAATGCCCGTTTGGTCGGCCACCATTTTGATTCGGCGTCGTGGCGCAACTCACCGTACCACTTGGCCTTGGCCTGCAAGACAGCATTATCGATATACCCTGGTGCCTCGTCATAACGACCTTCACGCAACAACCGTCGTCCCAGCAGATTGCGCAGGCTGGCGGCTACCGGCAATGGCACATAATTGTCGCGATCCTGCTGACTGAGCGGCGGCGGTGCCGGTACCTGAGTGTCGACGTACTGCTTGAGTTCATCGAGGGTCAGCACCCGCTCGGCAACGGTGGCCGCGTCGTACCAATAAATGTTTTGACTGCGATAGAGCTGATCAAAGGCTTGCAGATAATCCCCGCGTTGCAGGGCAAGAATTGCGCTTTCGCCGTCGACCCGGCACTTGGGCTGCACCGTTTCGTAATCCCAGTCCGGCGTCCGTCGTTCGCCCCAGGACTCGTTCTGCGGGAAGGCCTGGGCTGCCTTGGCGTAGGCCGCCGCCGCAACGCCTTTGTCGCCATCACGCAACGCCAGTTTCGCCCGCAGCCACCATGCGAGGCCGCCGTCTCCGGCCTGTTCGAGGAAGGCTTTGGCACTGGCGTAATCGCCCTGTTGATAATTCATCGCCGCCAGACGATCCGCGTTATCCAGGCTGCCGCGAGTGCTGTTTTGCAGCAACTTGATCAGTTTCTGTTCGCTTGGCGGCTGATCACCGAATGACCAGCCCAGTCGACTGATCAACGACGCCGTCACCAGTTGCTGCACCGCTTTGCCCTTGAGCAACACGGCCAGTTGATCGTCGGGCATTGTCATCAGATCGGCCATCAACAACTTCAACGAGCTGTAGCCCACCGCCGAACCGTGGAGGTTCTGCGTCGCATAAAGTCCGATGGCGCTATCCCAATCACCCGCGGTGCGGGCCACTCGCGCTTCTTCGCCGAGGCTGGCAACACCCAGCTCCAACGGATCGCTGAAGCCGTCGATACTCAATTGACGAGTCTGCTCGAAGGTCTTTCGGGATTGTGCCAACAGGTCGGTCCCCGCGCCCGCTTCTGAACTCATGGTAAACAGTGCCCGTCCCAACGAGTAAGCCGCCCAGGTACTGCGCAACGCGCGTTGATCCGCCGGCAGCGCCAGCACTTTCTGAAAGTATTCGGCGGCCAAACCATGGTCACCGGCGTTGAACGCCACAGCGCCCGCCAGATAGAACCTATGCTCGGCCGGCAGGCTCGCGCCTTGCTCTTCAACCTGATGGGCATCGGTCAGACTGCGCAGCTGTTGCACCAGCGCTTGCTGCTCAGGCGTCAGACCGGCCTGTTCGGCGGTGTTCCGCTGACCCGCGTAATCCGGCGCATCGCCGTAACCGTCCCCCGGAATGTTGGTGGCAGCCGTGACATTTTTCAGTCCCGCGATGGCATGTCCGAGGCGGTTGATCTCGACGTTGAAGTTGCCTTCCGGCAGTTCCGCCAGCGACTGGCCACGGTTGTCCAGCAGCCGCATGGGGAAGTCCGGCCCGCAGGCCAGCGCCGAACCCAACGGCAGGCTGAGGCTCAGGCAAAGCACATGGCGGGGCCAGTTACGGGTGAACATTCGAACCTCCTTGATCAATATTTGCGCAGCGTGCCCAACCGATGGCGCGCTGCCCGCCGGCCGGGATTCGACCCTCGCGCAGGCGGGTGAAGGTAAGCAGATCCGGGCGCTGTTGCAATGCATAACCGGCCAACGCATCGGCGCCATCGCAGCCCTGCACCGCCAATGTCAGGCGTTCGGGCCAGGCGCTGTCGAGGTTGCCTTGGTTGCTGACGCTGATGTCGTAGAGGCCGTCCTGCGCCGAGAGCTTCAGCCCCACGCGGCTGTCGAGCATATCGCCACGCGCCACAGCGATGAGCGTCGTCAGGCTCCAGGCCCTGCGATCATTGGCCAGCGGCAGCCGAAACCAGATCAGCCCGGCCAGATGAGCCGGTGGATCGGCGCGCAACTCGGCGCCGAGTTTGCTCAGTTGCAGCGGATCCGCCAGTAACTCCCGGCGTTTGCCGCCCCGCTCGATGGGCACTTCACTTTCCACGACCGGAGCGCCACCGGCCCCTGGCAACAACGCCACGCCATACGCCGGCAGCGCCAGATAAAATGGATTCGAGGTGATACGGCTCCAGGCCTTGGCCCACTGCCGAGCCTGATCCGGGTCGAACAGCCCACGCCGTGGATCGCTCACCGCATGCACCTGCAAGACGCTGCTGTCGACCGTCGCCAGCAGCGCCGGCAATTCAGGGCTGTCGAGCCAGGCCGGCAATGCGGTGATGCTCAGTGGCAAGGAGGCCGGCAGAACAGTGCGCAAATGCGTGAGGAATTCGCGGTAGGCCGGTAGCCGGGCGTTGCCCGCATCGTGATCGATCTCCACGCCGGAGAGGATCAGCCCCTGCCCTTGCCAATCGCTGAGCACCCGCTGGATGCGCGCGGTGACCTCGTCCTGATCCAGCCCCTTGAGCTGGCCATCCAGACGAATCACCGCTATCAGCGGTCGACCATCACGCTTGAGCAGCGCCGGATCGATCCGCGCCCGGCTCCAGCCGGCCTGCGGAAACGCCTGCAAGGCCAGTACGCGCAAGGTCGAGAAATCGGCGCGGCTGTCGCGCAGCGCAGCGTCATGGGCCGACGTCCATTGCCGCTGCCAGACATAGAGCTGCTGATCGAGCGGCGGCGCGTCCGGTCTCTCACAACCATTGAGCAACAGCAATGCGGCAAGCAAGGCCGACAGACGAATGAAAAACACAATGAACCCTCATCCTCTGTGGCGAGGGAGCTTGCTCCCGCTCGGCTGCGCAGCAGTCGCAAATGCAGCCAATGTGGTGTGTCTGATGAAATGAGGGGCTGCTTCGCAGCCCAGCGGGAGCAAGCTCCCTCGCCACAATTGATCTATTACGAATTCCCGGCAGCCTACTCAGCCATTGGCTTGCGGGCAATGATCACCTGACTTTTCGCCACCACCGCGTCCAGCGCCTGTTTGATCTGTGCGCCCCGGGGCGAGGACAGCACGGCCTGCCAGGTGTCGGCCCAGTGGTTGAGTAACGGATGGTCAGCGTTGCTGAAATCGACCTTGGCTTCCCAGAACAACAGCATCCACATCGACCAATAGAACCCGTACTGGCTGTGGCTGATGACTTCCAGGCCGACGTCGCTGACCATCGCCTTGAACTGCTCTTCGCTGATGATGCGAATGTGGTTGGGCTTCTGGAAATACTCCGGCGCGGCGATGTCTTTTTGCAGGTCTTCGGAACTCGGGTGCGGGACGCTGAGCAAATACAGCGCCCCGGGCTTGCCGACCCGCACCAGTTCGGCGAGGAACTGCGCCGGATCGTCGACGTGTTCGATAACTTCAGTGGACACCACCCGGGTCGCGGTCGCGTCGGCAATCGGCAGCGGGTTGCAGTCCGTGACGTGGCACTCAACGTCCCGCGCCGGCGTGTCGCTCAGGCGCTGACGAGTCGCTTCGACCTTGGCGGCGTCGATGTCGGCGATGATGATCTTCGCCCCGCGCATGCCGCAGAAATGCACGTTGCCACCGTCACCGCAGCCTACGTCCAGCAGGGTGTCCTCGGGGCTCACCGGGAAACCGGTGAACAACTCGCCGGTTTGCTGGTTGAACCAGCCGCTGAGCATCGCGTCGTGCAGGCCGAGCATGTACGGGTCGACCTTGTCCGGGGCCGAGGGTGCCGGCGTCGCGGCAGCGCGCGTGCCCGTCGTGAGTTTCTTCAAAAGGCTCAGCATGAGGTGGCTCCAGAGGATGGAAGGGCTGATCGGGATACGCGCAAGCGTTGCACCAGACGGGCACCCCGGTTGCGCATGGGTAGCTCGACGAATCGGTAGTTGAGTTCGCTAAACAGCACGATCAGGCTCATGGCGCAAAACAGCGCCAGTGCCGGCTGCATCGCCACGTCCTGCGAACCGGCGGGCGCAAAACGAAACCAGCCTTCGCGCACGACAAAAAACGCCGGGATGTGGATCAGGTAAATGCCATAGGAACGGGCGCCCAACCAGACCAGTATTTGTTTGAGCCTGCCCTTGGGCAGCAGGTAATCGCGATTGCAGGAAGCGATCCAGACCAACACCGCGCACAACAAGGCAATGACTGCGACCCGATAGCTCGCCAGGTTGAACGGTGTGCTCGCCAGCACGCTCAGTACCGACCCCAGGCCGATCAGTATCAACGGGCCTGACCAGGGGCGGCTCAACAATCGCGGCTCCCAGGCCCGATAGCTCGGCCTTGAACTCCACATCGCCAGCAATACACCCAATGCCAAGGCGTCGGTCCTGATGCTCATCAACAGCGCTGAGCGCCAGGTGAACAGTTGCACTGCAACCAGGGCCAGCAACACCCACACCAACCGCTTGCGGCAGACAAAGATCAGCAACGGCAACAGCAGGTAGAACTGCTCTTCAAGGGACAGGCTCCAGTAAACGAAACTGGCGCCGTATTCGAAGCGCATGAAGCTTTCGGCAAAGCGGAAATTGGCAAATTGCAGAAAGCCCGCCAGTGTCGCCTGCAGATTGGCCTGCACCGTGCCAAAGGCACCCGAATGATTGAAAAACAGCGCGCCCGATAACATCAGCAGCAGCCACAACCAGGCGGATGGCAACAGACGAAAGGCCCGGCGAATCCAGAAGTCGCGGGTTTCCTGCCAGAAGGCCTGCGGTGTCCGGCATCCGCGCAGCAGCGGAATCAGGCCACGGGCGATCACAAACCCCGAGATCACGAAAAACAGGTCCACGCCCCACCAGAATTGCCCATGGGCCGTGCCCGACTCAAAGCCCGGCAGCCCACCCGGAAACGGCATGGTTTGCAGGTGATGCACCAGCACGCCGAGTACGGCGACCCCGCGCAACAACTCGATGTCGAGAATCCGCCGATTACTCATGGCGCGGTCCCGGTCTTTGAGCCGGTTGTCATCGGTTTGCGCGCAATGATCACCTGGCTCTTGGGCATGAACTGATCGAGCATCTGCTTGATCGCCAGGCCATTGGGTTGCGCCAGCAGGTCTTGCCAGGTTTTCGCCCAGCTCTCCATCAGCGGCGGATACGGCGCCTGAATCCGGTCACGCACCGCGCCGCCCAGGTCGCGTCCGGCCGCGCGCTCGCTGGCCCAGAAGAAAATCATGCCCATCACCCAGAAAAATCCGGTGGCCTGGCGATGTTCGATCACCAGACCGGCGTCCTCCACCAGCGCGGCGAAACGTTCCGGGGTAAAAATCTGCACGTGATTGGGTGACTGGAAATAACTGGCCGGGGCGATGCCCTGCTGCAAATGCTCGCCCACCGGCGCCGGCACGCTGAGCAGATACTGCGCACCGGGACGGCCCATGCGCACCAGCTCGGCCATGAACGGCTCGGGCTGATCGATGTGCTCTAGCACTTCCATGCACACGACTTTGCTCGCGCAGCCATCGGCGAGCGGCAACGGCAGGCTATTGCTGACCAGCCCCAGGTTGGGCTTGTCCGTCTGCGCTTCCACTTGCCGGGCCAGATCACGGACTTTGTCGTACTCACTGTCGGTAAAAATCACCGACGCGCCCTGACGCACCGCAAACAGTGTCGCAACACCCTCACCGCAACCGACATCCAGCAAGGTGTCGTCTGCTGTGATCGCAAAACCCTTGAGCAATTCGCCGCTGTCGCCCGAAAACCAGCCATCGAGCATGGCGTCGTGCAAGCCCACATCGCGCGGCGACACGCTGCCTTGCGCAACCGGTGCAGGCACAGGTTGGGGTTTCGCCACTGGGCGCAGCCGCCTCATCAATGCGCGGATCATGCCTCGGGGATTTCCACGGCAGATGTAGCGCGGGTCTCGAACAGTCGGGCAAGAAACGCTTTCAGACGCTGTTCAGCGGTCGTCTGGCTGCAGAAGTTCTGCAGGCTGGTCACCGCGTGGGCGGACATCCTTGCATAGCGTTGCGGGTCGTCTTTGGCCACGTCATAACTGGCCCGGTAGGCCGTGCACAGCGAGGCCCAGTTGGTGATGTAACGCAGGGTGCGAAATGCCTTGCGCGGGTCGTGGGGCCAGGCTGTCAGCTCATCCGTGGAGTCAATGAGGAAAGCGTTATCGGCGTCCAGGTAATCGATCATCGCCGTGGTGCGCGGCGCCACCGCCGGCTTGCCACAGGACATGAACTCCATCAGCGGCAGGCACTGGCCCTCGCCGTAGGACGTGTTCACCACGTAACTCGTGGCCTGCACCAGACGCTCGTAGTCCGCATCCGCGAGGTAGCCGTAAATCAACACGATACGGCAGCGGTAGGGCTGGTTTTTGTACAAGTGATGAAGGATATCGGTCAGCGCTTCTTCGGCATCGTGGTGTGTCAATTTGAGCACCAGTGTGGCGTCTTCCACCTCGCGGAAAGTCACGCAGAAGGCGCTGAGCATGTCTTCCCAATTCTTGCGCCCGTCCCCGGGGTTGAACACCGAGGTGTAGATCACACCGTCGAGCACCAGCTCCTGTTCACGAGCGGGCGCCTGAAAGTCGATGCCCTTGCCGGCACGCAAATGCGCAGGACCAAAGGCTCGCAGATCGAGTTGGCGACTGTCCGCCAGCAAACCTTTGATCTTCAATCGCACTTGGCGAGCCTTTGGCTGGCGCTGCAGCTGCGCACCGCGCTCGGCAAAGCGATCCCACACCGGCGCCGGTACCGCGACGATCGGATAGTCGGCGCCCATGGCTTCGCGCACGGCATTGACGGTGTAGCTGGAATGGGTGATCGCGGCACCGCATGCGCGCAACACCGTGCGCCAGTCATTACGCGGTTCACCGGCGAACGGCTCGTTGGGAATGGTGCTGAATTCCCACGCAAACACCGCCAGGGTCGGACAGGCGAAATGCACCGGCGTGCGATGGGGCGGTGAGAACGACAGGAATACACAGTCTTCGCCACGGGACAGGCAGTCGAGGTACAGGGCGTCGACTTCGGTCTGCGGGTCGCTCACTTCCACTACCCGCCCCAGTCGCTCCAGCACCGGTCGATACTCCTTGAGCACGAAGTAGTAGCTGTATTCCGAACGGCCCAGGTTCTGGGCAATGGTGCGCTGGTTGGTTTCCGAATGAATGATGATCAGCATGAGGCGTTATCCGTCGCGGCCGCTGCCGGCACACTGTGTGGCGCCAGCCCGAAAAAGTCCGCCAGGCGCTGTTGCACCGGAACGAAGGCACAGTATTCGTGCATGCGCTCGACCGCGGCGTGAGACATGCGCTGATACTCCAGCGGCTGCTCCCTGGCGATCCGGTAGCTGTTTTCGTAGGCCGCTTTCAACGAACCCCAGTCCGGTCGATATCGCAGGGTACGGTAAATAATGCGGGTGTCCTGGGGCCAGATGGTCAGCTCTTCGCTGGACTTGACCACAAACGCCATGCGCTCATCGATGTAATCCTCCATGGCCGTATGGTCCGGGGCAATTACCGGTTTGCCGCTGGCCATGAACTCCATCAGCGGCAGGCACAGGCCCTCGCAACGTGAGGCGTTGACGTAATAACTCGCCGCCTCATAGAGCCGGGCATATTGCGGATCGTCCAGGTAACCGTGCATCACCACCACCCGACAGGCGAACGGCGACAGCTGCGCCAGCAAGGTCATCAGCTCGGTGTAGTAGGCCGACAGGTCGCTCTGGGTAATCTTCAGCACCAGCGTGGCGTCCCCGGTTTCCCGGAACGCCCAGCAGAATGCGCTGATCAGTTGATGCCAGTTCTTGCGCCCGTCCTTGGGATTGAACACGGTGACGTAAACAACGCCGCCGACTTGGGTCTGGACCTGGTCCGTAGTGTCTGGCAGCTCCACCGGTGCCGGTACATGGACCGGCACCGACTGCGGACCGGCAATGGCCGGGAGGTATTTTGCAAGCCTGGAGTGAGCCGGATCGGACAACAGATCGCGAATCCCCTCCCAGTACCACTGGCTCAGAAAATGAGTGCGATGGACCGGCACCGGTTGCGCCTTGCCCAGGTCCAGCGCCCACAGACGCAAGTAGTGCCTGGCGATGACGAAGCGGCGCTTCAGGGTCAGCGGCGGCGGTCGCAACGCATCGAGTTCGGCCTGCTGCTCGGGGGTCAACGGCGGTGGAATCAGCGAATCGGCGGTCAGCCCGAGCGTGCGGGTATCGAGGATGCAACCCTTGATATCGAGGGTCGAACCGGCATTGACCGGCACGCTGGTATGACGGCTACGGATGGCCGCGAAGTTTTCCCACAACGGGGTCGGCAATACCAACACCGGAAAGTCTTCGCCCATGGCCCGACGAATCGCCCGCGCGGTATGACTGGAGAGCGTGATCACCCGGCCCTGGCGCGCCAGCATGCGGGTCCAGTCCTGGCGGGGATCGTTGTCCCACTGCTCATCGGGAATCGAATCGAACTCCCAGGCCAACACGCAGATCGTCGGGCATTCAAGATCGTTCGGGGTTTTCTGCGGTGGAGTGAAAGACAGGAACAGGCTGTCTTCGCCAGCGGCAAGCAGTTGCCTGTAGAGGGGGTCGACCTCGGCGGTGGAGGACACCACATGCACCCGCCCAAGGCTTTCGAGCACCGGGCGATAAGCCTTGAGCACGAAGTAGTAACTGTATTCGGGACGACCGAGGCTCTGGCTGATGGAACTGTCGTTGACGTCCGAGTAAAGAATAAAATTCATGGCATCCCACGATGAGGCCGCCATCCCGGCAACCTCACTCTATGACGGCGAAGCCACGGATCGAGTCGGCGTGCCGCTCTCGTCCATCGTCTTCGTGCCCGTCTAATTCTTGTTTTAGTGGTCAGTTTCGCGGAGTTCCAGAACAACCCTGCCGAACCCTGGGCGATCGTGACGAGGGGCATTCTAAACACATCCGTCGAGGATTCGTGAACCGCCCAGCGAGAAAAACAGAGCTACGCTAACGAGAACTGGCCGGTCACGGTGGGACCTGTTGAAATTGCTGCGCAATTGGCACAGATTGGCTACCAAACAACTACAACAACGACTTCGCCTGTCTTTCGACCCAGTCATCCACCCGGTCTGTCAGACATCTCCGCCAAGCCTGTGGGGAATGGACGAGGTTTTATGATCAAGGGGCCATTGCTTGAAAAAGCGTCTGTTCGTAACGGGTCTGAGTGGATTCGTAGGACAATACATCCAATCTCGTCTGAAGGCTGATGCCTCGGAATGGGAACTGCTGCCTGCCCCCTCCCGATTCGATCTCACACAGCCAGAAAGCCTTGAAGGCCTGTGGCCGGAGCTGCCCGACGCGGTCATTCACCTGGCCGGCCAGACCTTCGTGCCCGAAGCCTTCCGTGACCCGGCGCGCACGCTGAATATCAACCTGCTGGGCACCCTCAACCTGCTTCAAGCCCTCAAGGCCCGCGGCTTCAACGGTACCTTCCTGTACGTGAGCTCCGGTGACGTCTATGGCCAGGTCAGCGAAACCGATCTGCCCATCACCGAACTCCAGCCACCCTGCCCGCGCAATCCTTATGCCGTGAGCAAACTGTCGGCGGAGTTTCTGAGCCTGCAATGGGGCCTGAGCGAGGGCTGGCCAGTATTGGTCGCGCGCCCGTTCAACCACATCGGCACCGGGCAGAAGGACAGCTTCGTCATCGCCAGCGCTGCGCGGCAAATCAGCCGGATCAAGCAAGGCCTGCAAGCACCGCAACTGGAAGTCGGTGACATCGATGTCACCCGCGACTTCCTTGATGTGGGCGATGTGGTGTCGGCCTACCTGGCGTTGCTGGAAAAAGGCACGCCGGGGCAGGTCTACAACATTTGCTCGGGTCGCGAGCAGAGCATTCGCAGTTTGATCGAACAGCTGGGGGACCTCGCCCGGATCGATATGCAACTGATTCAGGATCCGGCGCGTCTTCGCCGCGCGGATCAGCGTCGCGTTTGTGGCAGCCACGCCAAGCTTGCCCAGACCACAGGATGGACGCCTGAAATCACAACACAACAATCCCTGCGGGCGATCCTGTCCGACTGGGAGAAGCGAGTACGACAAGAATGACAAAAAGTGCATTGATCACAGGAATTACCGGCCAGGACGGCGCGTATCTGGCCAAACTGTTGCTCGACAAGGGTTACAAGGTTCACGGCCTGGTGGCGCGGCGCAGCAGCGACTCACGTTGGCGACTGCGCGAGACGGGGATCGAGGGCGATATCGTCTATCTGGATGGCGACATGGCCGATGCCTGCTCGGTGCAGCGCGCGGTGATCAAGTCGGCGCCGGACGAGGTTTATAACCTGGCGGCGCAAAGCTTTGTCGCCGCTTCCTGGGATCAACCGGTAACCACCGGCATCGTCGACGGCCTGGGTGTGACTCACCTGCTCGAAGCGATCCGTCAGTTCAGTCCGCACACCCGCTTCTATCAAGCGTCCACCAGCGAAATGTTCGGCTTGATCCAAGCCGAACAGCAGGACGAAAACACGCCGTTTTATCCACGCAGCCCATACGGCGTGGCCAAGCTCTACGGCCACTGGATCACCGTGAACTACCGCGAAAGCTTCAACCTGCACGCCAGCAGCGGGATTCTGTTCAACCACGAATCACCGCTGCGCGGCATCGAGTTCGTGACCCGTAAGGTTACCGACGCCGCCGCTCGCATCAAACTGGGCAAACAGCAGGAGCTGCGCCTGGGCAATATCGACGCGAAACGTGACTGGGGGTTCGCTGGCGACTATGTCGAAGCCATGTGGCTGATGCTGCAACAGGACAAGCCTGACGATTACGTGGTCGCCACCGGCGTGACCACCACCGTGCGCGAAATGTGCCGCATCGCATTCGATCACATCGGTCTCAACTACCGCGATTACGTGAAGATCGACCCGGCGTTTTTCCGCCCGGCCGAGGTTGAGGTGCTGCTTGGCAACCCGGCCAAGGCCCAGCGCGTACTGGGCTGGAAGCCAAAAACCGATCTGGACACCTTGATCCGCATGATGATGGATGCGGACATGAAACGCGTTGCCAAGGAGTAGGCCATGCTGATTCCTGTGATTCTCTCCGGGGGTGCCGGGACCCGTTTGTGGCCGGTGTCCCGCGAAGGCCATCCCAAACCGTTCATGACCCTGCCCGACGGTCAGTCGCTGCTGAGTAAAACTTATCAGCGTGCGGCGGGTTTGCTCGATGGCTGGGGCGATATCGTCACGGTGACTAACCGCGACTACTACTTCCAGAGCAAGGATCACTATCAGGATGCGCGCCTGGAGCGCCATCGCGGGCATTTTCTGCTCGAGCCGACAGGCCGCAATACGGCCCCGGCCATCGCGGCGGCCGCCCTTTCGCTACAAGCCCTGCACGGCGACGAAGCAATCATGGTGGTGATGCCTGCCGACCATCTGATCCTCAACGAAGACGCGTTGAAAAGCGCGGTCGAGCACGCCATGACGCTGGCCAAGGCCGGTCATCTGGTGACCTTCGGCGTCGTGCCGACAGCCCCGGAAACCGGCTTCGGCTACATCGAAACCGGTGCCCCGCTGGACGACAAAGGCGCCGCCAAGGTGCAGCGCTTCGTCGAGAAACCCGACCTGCAAACCGCCACGCATTACCTGGAGAGCGGTGATTTCCTGTGGAATTCGGGAATGTTCTGCTTCTCGATCGCCACACTGCTGGCCGAGTTGCACCTTCACGCCCCCGCACTGCTTGAACAGGCCCGGGCCTGCATGGCGGCCAGCGCGCCGGTGGAAACCGGCGGTTGCCTGCAACAGGAACTGTCGCCGACACATTTCGCCGAGATCACCGACATCTCCATCGACTACGCGCTGATGGAGCGCTCCGAAAAAGTAGTCGTGGTACCGGCCAGTTTCGACTGGAGCGATATCGGTTCCTGGGGCGCCGTGGCCGCACTGGTGCCGGCCGATGCGCAGAACAATCGCGCCAGCGGCGACGCGATCTTCATCGACAGCCACAACAACTTCATCCAGAGCGAAGACCGGTTGGTAGCCGCGGTGGGTGTGGATAACCTGATCATCATCGACACCGCCGACGCTGTGCTGGTGGCCCACGCCGACCGCGCGCAGGATGTGCGCCGGGTAGCCCGGCAGCTCAAGGACGATAAACACGAAGCCTATCGCCTGCATCGCACGGTCAGCCGCCCCTGGGGCACCTACACCGTGCTCGAGGAAGGTCCGCGCTTCAAGATCAAACGCATCGTGGTCAAACCCGGCGCCAAGTTGTCATTGCAGATGCACCATCACCGCAATGAACACTGGGTGGTGGTCGAAGGCATGGCCAAGGTCACCAACAATGGTTCCGGTTCGCACCTGGTGGCCAAGAACGAATCGACGTTCATTGCCGCCGGGCACAGGCACCGCCTGGAAAACCCCGGCGTGATCGATCTGGTGATCATCGAAGTGCAAAGCGGCGAATACCTGGGAGAGGACGATATCGTTCGCTTCGAAGACCAATACGGCAGGACGGTTTGAATGCTGCTTTCCCTGTATCGCTCGCTGTGGGGCTATCGAGGTTTCGTCCTCGGTAGCGTCAAGCGAGAGTTTCAAGCGCGTTATCGCAATTCGCTGTTCGGTGCCCTGTGGACCGTGCTCAACCCGCTGTCGATGATCGTCGTCTACACGGTGATTTTTTCCCACATCATGCGCGCACGCTTGCCGGGTGTGGATGACGGCATGGCCTACAGCATCTACCTTTGCGCCGGGTTGCTGACCTGGGGCCTGTTCTCGGAAATCACCCTGCGCAGCCAGAACATGTTTCTGGAAAACGCCAACCTGCTGAAGAAAATCAGCTTCCCTAGAATCTGCCTGCCGGTGATTGTGTTGTTCAATGCCGGCATCAACTTCGCGATCATCATCGGGCTGTTCCTGGGTTTTCTGCTGATCACCGGACGTCTGCCGGGCATGGCCCTGCTGGCGCTGCTGCCGCTGCTGGCGTTGCAGGTGATGTTCTGCGCCGGGCTGGGGATGATCCTCGGTGTGCTGAATGTGTTCTTTCGCGATGTCGGGCAATTCTTCGGCATCTGCCTGCAATTCTGGTTCTGGCTGACACCGATCGTGTACCCGTTGAGCATCTTGCCCGAGTGGGTGCAGCGGCTGTTGCAACTCAACCCCATGACCAACCTGATCAGCAGCTACCAGAACCTGTTCCTCTACGGCCAATGGCCGGTCTGGAGTTCGCTGCTGCCAATATTCGTGATCGGCGCGTTGTTCTGCGTGATCGGGCTGCGGCTGTTTCGTCAGCGGGTCGGTGAAATGGTGGATGAGCTCTGATGGGACATATACGCGTGACCGGCCTGGGCAAGGCCTACAAGCAATACCCCACGCGCTGGAGCCGACTGGCCGAGTGGCTGATCCCGTTTTCGCCAATCCGTCATCACCAGCACTGGGTGCTGCAAAACGTGGCGTTCGAGATTGCTCCCGGTGAAGCGGTGGGCATCGTCGGGGTCAACGGCGCCGGCAAGAGTACCTTGCTGAAAATGATCACCGGCACTACCCAACCCACCTGTGGACAGATCCAGCTCGAAGGCCGCGTCGCTGCCCTGCTGGAACTGGGCATGGGCTTTCACCCGGATTTCACCGGCCGACAGAATGCGCTCATGGCCGGGCAATTGTTGGGCATGCAGGTCGAAGAAATCGAAAACCTGATGCCGCAAATCGAACACTTCGCAGAAATCGGTGAAGCCATCGATCACCCCGTGCGCACCTACTCCAGCGGCATGCAGATGCGCCTGGCATTCAGCGTGGCCACCGCCCGACGTCCGGACATCCTGATCGTCGACGAAGCCCTGTCGGTGGGCGACGCCTACTTCCAGCACAAAAGCTTCGACCGCATCCGCAGCTTCCGCAAGGCCGGCACCACATTACTGATCGTGTCCCACGACCGCTCGGCGATTCAGTCGATCTGCGACTCGGCGATCCTCCTGGAAAACGGCCGCATGGCCATGCACGGCAAGCCCGAAGCCGTCATGGACTACTACAACGCCCTGCTCGCCGAGCGCGAAGGCCAGACGGTGCGTCAGGAAATGCTCGCGGACGGTCAGGTGCAAACCGTTTCCGGCACCGGTGAAGCCGGGATCCTCAGCGTGCGTATGCTCGATGAGCGCGAACGCGCCATCGATGCCGCTGAAGTCGGCCAGCCGGTGGTGCTTGAGGTGCAAGTCGAAGTGCGCCAGGACATCGAGCGCCTGGTCCTGGGCTTCATGATCAAGGATCGCCTGGGCCAGGCCATGTACGGCATCAACACCCATCGTCAGGACCTCGCCCTTACCGACCTGCAGGCCGGCGAGCGGGTGACTTACCGCTTTGCCTTCGTCATGGGCCTGGGCAAGGGCAACTACTCCGTGGCCCTGAGCTTGTCGCGGCTGGACTCACACCTGGACCGCAATTTCGAGTGGCGCGACTACGGTCTGGTGTTCCACGTGATCAACAACCGACACGAAGACTTCGTCGGCTGCTCGTGGCTGGGGGCGAAAACCACCATCACTCGAACAGCCGAATCGATTGTCTCGGAGAACACGCCATGACCCGTCTTCTGGTGGAATGCACGTACGTGTTCCAGCACCCCAAGGTCAATTCGGGCATTCAGCGGGTGGTGCGCAACGTCATCAATCAGTTGCCTGAACGCGTCGACAGCGTCGAGTGCATCCCGGTGGTAATGCTCAAGGGTAAGCTCTACCGGGTGTTGAGTCTGGCCCCTTTGGACACACCGCTTTTCAATGGGCTGATGGAGTTTGGTGGGCGTCTGGAGCGTTTGGCCCATCGTTTCTGGCAACTGCACCAGCGCCTGGACAAACGCTGCACATCGCGATGGGCCCGGCGTGCATTGTACGCGGCTTACCGCCTCACGGCGCTGGCGGGTTTCAGCGTACCGCTGCGTCTGATCGATCGCGTCAACCAATATCAACTGCCCAAACGCTGCTCGCCGTTGCAGCATCAACCGGGCGATCAATTAGTGCTGCTGGATTCGTCGTGGCACGCCGATTTCTTCCCGTTGGCCGAACAACTCAAACTCGAAGGCGTGGGCATTGTCTCGGTGATCTACGACCTGATTCCCCTGACCCACCCGCAGTTCTACGACACGCGACTGGTGCAGATTTTCAACGAGTGGTTCGACTGGATCGCCAAAACCGCCGACGGCTACGTGGCGATTTCCGCCACGGTGCGCGATCAGGTGCGCGAGGAACTGCATCGTCGCGTCGGTCCTGCCAAAGCCGACACCTTGTGGTTCGACTATTTCCACCTGGGCTCCGAGCTGGACCTGCGCGAAGAAACCGCCGCCGTCGAAACGCGTTTGACACGGCTGTTCGATATCCCGGAACCGGTGTTTCTGATGGTCAGCACCATCGAACCGCGCAAGAACCACGACTACTTGCTGGACGCCTTCGAACTCGCCTGGGCCGCGGGCTCGAAAGCCCGTTTGTGCATCGCCGGGCGCATTGGCTGGAAGTGCGATGCCCTGCTCGCCCGGGTTCGCAATCACCCGCAGCTGAACAAACGCCTGTTCATGTTCAACAACCTGAGCGACACCAGCCTCGAACACGCCTATTCCCACGCCAGTGCGCTGGTGTTTCCGTCCTACGTCGAAGGCTTCGGCCTGCCACTGGTGGAAGCCATGCAGCGCGGTTTGCCGGCCATGGGCAGTGACATCCCGGTTTTCCGTGAAATAGGCGGCGAGTTCATGGCGTACTTCGACCTGGGCGAACCACAAAGCCTGGCCGATCTGGTTGCTCGATTCGAGAGCAGCAATCAATTCCCGGCCGCCCGCAATGTGGTGGACTGGCGCTGGATCGGCTGGCGTGAAGCCAGTGCGCAACTGGCCGAACGAACCCTGCGCAACCTTGTGGAAACACCCGTGGCGCAGGAGAGGCAACATGCGAATTGCCCTTAACGCCCGAATCCTCCAGGCCCCGCGCACCGGCATCGGCCATTACGTCGCCGAACTGGTGAATGCCCTGGCCGGTGAACCAGACGTCGAAATGTCGCTGTTCCATGGCTGGGGCTGGAGTTCTTCGCTACCCGATGCAGCCATGCCCGGCTACTCGCGACTGACGCCGTTGCTGCGGCAAATACCCGGCGCGTATCAGGCGCGACGCTGGCTGGCGCAGAAACGCTTTGATCAAGGCCGCGCCCAGGCGATCGACCTTTATCACGAACCCAGTCTGTGGCCGTTGTCGTTCGACGGCCCGACGGTCATCACCCTGCATGACCTGACGCATTTGCATTATCCCGAGACGCAACCACCGGCGCGCCTGCGAGAAATCGAGCGGCGACTGGCCGATGGCGTGCAACAGGCGCAGCTGATTCTTACCGACTCGCAGTACATCGCCGACGAGGCTCAGGCCTGGTTCGCACTGCCGGCCGAGCGTTTTGTGGTCGCACCGCTGGGCGTGGCTGCACGCTTCCACCCCCGCGAACCCGAGGCCATCGATGCGGTGCTCAAGGCCCACGGGGTCGAGATACGGGATTATTTTCTCTGCGTCGGCACCCTGGAACCCCGCAAGAACCTGACCCTGGCCCTGCGCGCCCACGCCCAACTTCCGGAAGCGTTGCGTCAGCGCTTTCCGCTGTTGATCGTCGGGATGGCCGGCTGGCAGCGCGAGCAATTCAGCGATGAGCTGCGCCAGGCATTGGCCAACGGTCATGTGTGTTTGCTCGGTTATCTGCCCGACGAGCAGGTCGCGCAGCTGTTGGCGGGCGCCCGGGCGCTGATTTTCCCATCGCTCTATGAAGGTTTCGGCCTGCCGGTGCTGGAGGCCATGGCCAGCGGCACGCCGGTCATCCTGACTCGACGTTCGGCCATGCCCGAAGTCGCAGGCGCTGCGGGCAACTATATTGAACCTGACGATCCAGACGGCCTGCGCGATGCCATGCGCCGTCTGATCGACGATCAAACACATTGGCAGGCATGCTCGAACGCCGGATTGCAGCAGGCAAGGCTATTCTCCTGGGAGCGTTGCGCGAAGATTACCGCCCGCGCCTACCGCCAGGCTATGGGAGGTTGAATGCGAGTTCTTCATTTTTTCAAGACGTACCTGCCAGACTCGGTCGGCGGGATTGAGCAAGTGATCTTCCAGTTATGTGAAAGCGGCGCCCAACATGGCATTGAAAGCCAGGTGCTGACCCTCAGTGCCGACCCGACACCGCCGGTGGTGCAACTCGGGCAGCATGAAGTCCATCGGGCCAAACTCGACATTCAGTTCGCTTCCACAGGCTTTTCTTACAGCGTCTTCAAGCAATTTCGCGAAATGGCTGCTGAAGCGGACGTGGTCAATTACCACTTCCCGTGGCCGTTCATGGACCTGGTGCATTTCTTCAGCAGCATGAACAAACCCAGTGTGGTGACCTACCACTCGGACATCATTCGCCAGAAGCACCTGCTCAAACTTTACCGGCCACTGATGAACCGCTTCCTCGCCAGCGCTGACCGGATTGTCGCCGCCTCCCCCAACTATCTGCACACCAGTGATGTGTTGCAGCAGTTTCAGGACAAGACCCGAGTCATTCCCTATGGCCTGAACAAGGCAGGTTATCCACAGGCCGATAAGGAACGCATGGACCGTTGGCGGCAAACGCTTGGGGATAAGTTTTTCCTGTTTGTGGGCGTGATGCGTTATTACAAAGGCCTGCACATCCTGCTCGACGCCTTGAAAGACGTGGATTACCCGGTGGTGATCGTCGGCGCCGGGCCGCTGGAAGCCGAACTGCACGCCCAGGCCGCAGCGTTGGGTTTACGCAATATTCACTTCCTCGGGCGTCTGGGCGACGAAGACAAAGTCGCGCTGCTGCAACTGAGTTACGCCATCGTGTTTCCGTCGCACCTGCGCTCCGAAGCATTCGGCATCTCGTTGCTCGAAGGCGCGATGTACGGCAAACCGATGATCTCCAGCGAAATCGGCACCGGCACCAGCTACATCAATATTCACAACGAAACCGGGCTGGTGGTGCCGCCAAGTCATCCACAGGCATTCCGTGAAGCCATGCGCACCCTGTGGGAAAACCCGGCGCTTGCAGCCGAAATGGGCGTGAAGGCAGAAGCCCGCTATCGGCAGTTGTTCACCGCCGACGAAATGGGCCGCAAGTGGACGGCGTTGTATCAGGAGCTCTTGGAAGAGAAATCCCTGTCCTACGCCTAAACCTGCGGGACCGGTTGTGGCGAGCGAGCTTGCTCGCGCTGGGCTGCGTAGTGGCCCCAAGATTCTGGCAATCTATTGCCGAATTTGTGAGTGCTGCGCACTCAAGCGGGAGCAAGCTCCCTCGCCACAAAAGCCATTCCCACATTGGTTCAGCTGTGTGGCGCAGGTTTTGGTGCGCCCACGTTATCCAGCATCCGATTCACCGCCAGTTCTGCCAGCATGACGATCTGCTGAATCGCCATCGCCGTGTGCCGGTGCGGCCCTTCCAGATACCCCGCAAAATCGCTCGCCATCACACTGGCCTGGGCCAACGATTCACAGGTGTGGGCCAACAGGTCTTCGTCTTTGATATCCGGCGCAACCATAAACATCGTGCTCGGCTTGCGGGCCACGGGGGAGTTGAGGGCGGATGGGTTGAGGTAGTGGTCGAGCGCGCGTTCGGCGGCTTCGTTGAGTTTGTTTGAATTGAGGGATTCGTAGGGGGAAGTGCTGTCCGCTTCGGGCGGATTTGGTGTTGCTTTGAACATGGTGACACTCCATTCGAGAACTGGAGTTCGCCAACACTGCGACCAAACAGAAGGGTGGCGAACCGTACGCGGGTTGGTCGACCAGGGAATGGAACCCGGCAGGGCCTAAGCCCTCCCACGCACAGCTCGCCATGAAGCAAGCACAAAAGTGCGCCATTCTAAACCTGGGCGACCAAACCCGATCACTGAATTTGCAGCGACCCCCAAAGCCTATCCACCCCATGTCCGACCGACAACCGTAAAAACTTGTCGGAAACATCCCCCCAAAATCATCGTCTGTAGGACTGCTTGAAGATCAAAAGATCGCAGTCTTCGACAGCTCCTACGCAGGATCTGTTTACACCCTGTAGGAGCTGCCGAAGGCTGCGATCTTTTTCTAAACCTGAGCTCGCAGACGAGCATTCGCCTGCGCCCAGGTGCCGGTCAGCAAACTGGTGGGTGACGCGCCGTCAAAGCGCCAACGCAACGCCAGTGCCGCGGGCCGACGCACCACGCGCTCCACCTCGAAGGTCCACAGCCGCTCGGCCCCTTGAAAGGCTTCGACCTGCGAGCCTTCGAGAATGACTTGCGTACGACCGCTGAGGTGCAGCAGGTCGCCCGAATCGAAATCGATGAACAGCAAACCGGCTCGAGGATTGATCAGCAGGTTGCCCAGGGTATTGAAGAACAGGTTGCCGGCGAAGTCCGGGATGGTCAGGCGATTGCCCTCTACCTTGACGAAACCGGCCTGGCCACCCCGATGAGAAACGTCCACCGAGCGTTGGCCATCGACGTCCACATAACTGGCGACAAAGAACGTATCGGCACCGGCGATCATGGCTTTGGCCGCGTCATCCAGCCCGTTGAGGTGCTGTGCGATACGGGTCGCCGGATCCACCAAGGGTACCGAGCGAAACTGGCGCAATTGAATGTATTTCGGGCAATTGCCGAAGGACTGCTCCACCTTCACCTCGAAGCCGCTCGCCGTTACAGCGCCAACTCGGCCATTGAGACGGTTGCGACGTCGAGTGTGCAGCTCGATACCGAGCAGCCCGATCGCCGCCCCGTCTTGCAATTGCGCAGGGTCGTCGTGGCCAGGCAGGCTGCCGAACTGCAGAAACGTAGGCTCTGGAGAATGGGCAAAACCCGGCGCCCCTTCCAGAATACTGGCCCAAGGGTTGCCGTCAGCATCCACCGCGCCGTACAGGATGAACGGCAGTTGCTGATAGAACATGCGGTGCTGATCCGGCATCTCGCCGCGAATCACCCTACGACCTAATTCGTCCATTCGCTCGGCGACACCCACACGAGCCTGCAACTGTTTCTCGCCTGCGTGCCAAGGTGAACGTTCCATAACGGCTTCTCCCCTGCGCTCCTCGCGCAATAAGAACGGCCCGACTGAATCGGGCTGTGAGCATCAGGCAGTTTTTTGCAAACCGGCGACGGTGCGCGGCATGCCGACAAACCCTGGCAAGGCTTCAATCCGCGCCAGCCACGCGCGGATGTTGGCGTAGTCGTCCAGCGACACATTGCCTTCCGGGGCATGGGCGATGTAACTGTACGCGGCGATGTCGGCGATGGTCGGCTCGCTACCGACAAGATAGGGTGTTGCGCCCAGTTCCTGATCGATCACTTTGAGCCAGGTGTGGGCATAAGCGATCACCTCTTGCGCGTTGTAAGGCGCACCAAACACAGTGATCAGCCTTGCCCTGGCGGGGCCGAAGGCAATCGGCCCGGCGGCGACCGATAACCAGCGCTGAACCTTGGCCGCGCCGACCGGATCGGTTGGCAGCCAGTGGCCATTGCCATATTTCAGCGCAAGGTAGACCAGGATCGCGTTGGAATCGGCCAGCACCACGCCTTGATCATCAATTACCGGCACCTGCCCAAACGGGTTGAGCGCCAGGAAGTCCGGTTGCTTATGCGCGCCTTTGGCCAAATCGACGAAGATCAGCTCGGTCGGCAGTTGCAACAGCGACAGCATCAGCTCCACACGGTGAGCGTGGCCAGAGAGGGGAAAGCTGTAGAGTTTGATGGCTTGCATTGGTGACTCCGCTGAGTGGGGGCGCCGTTCAGGAAAGATCAGCGCCGATAGGGGGCTATCTTCCATCCGCAACCAAAACAACAGAATAACCAGCAAACGCAATCCATTATTTCAGCCAGTGCAATAACCTCAGTCGCGCAGGGCCGGGTGTTCGCGCAGTACCTTCACCGCGAAGTCGACAAAACTACGGACCCGCACCGGGGCCTTGCGCCCACCCTGATAGACCACATGAATGGGCAATGGCGGCAGTTCGAAGTCAGCCAGAACAATTTCCAGCTCACCGGCGGCGACCTTGCTCGCCACTTGATACGACAGCACTCGGGTCAGGCCCAGCCCCATGGCGGCGGCCGTGATAGCCGCCTGATTGGCGGTGACTACAAGACGCGGTTCCAGACGAATGCTGATCGGCTCTCCCGCGTCAAGGAACGGCCAGCTTCTGTGTTGCCCAATGGACGAGGTGGCGATGATCGGGGCTGCGATTAAATCTGCAGGATGCCGGGGCCGACCATGGTCAGTCAGAAATCCAGGGGAAGCGCAGATCACCCGCCGCACTTCGCCCACGCGAATTGCATGTTGATTGCTGTCAGGCAACTCACCGATGCGCACAGCCACATCAATGCCCTCCTCGACCATGCTCACCACCCGGTCGACCAATAGAGCGTTGATGCTGACTTCGGGGAATTGAGTCAGGTAACCGACCATGACCGGCGTAACGAACAAATCACCGAACAACACCGGCGCCGTGATCGTCAGTTGCCCACGGGGTTGGGCGTGGCTGCCCGCCGCAGAATCCTCGGCTTCCTGCACCTCGGTGAGAATTCTCCGACAGTCCTCCAGATAACGCTGACCCGCCTCGCTCAAATGCACGCTGCGGGTGGTACGTGTCAGCAATTGGGTGCCGATGCGCCTTTCAAGCGCCGCCACTGCCCGAGTGACACTGGCCGCCGACATCCCCAAACGCCGCGCCGCCGCCGAGAAGCTTTGTTCTTGAGCGACTGCGGCGAAGACTTGCATTTCCTGGAAGCGGTCCATCGGGTATGTCCTCATTAAAAATCAAAAGATCGCAGCCGCGGCAGCTTCTCGTAGTTTATTGCGAAAAATAAGTAGTTTAGCTTCTTCATACCGAAGCTCCTTTAAGGAGAAAAAAAGCAGAAAAATAAAATATATTAATAAACCACATCAATAACTATAAGCGATATTATTTACCATTATTAATCATGAATCTATAAAACAAACCTATTTTTCGGCTGACAAAAAAACATAATTAAAACTTCCTACAACTTACCCGTCCTCTGTACGAATGTTCTCTAATTCGTGTAGGCAGCGCCCGAAAAACAATTACAGTTAAAACAAGACTCGGTTGCGGATATAAATATTAGCTTGACATCCCTGCCTTCATCTGCAAAAAATTTAGGTGTTGCGCAACAGACCTTCTCAAACGCAATACTAAGGATGGAGTAATAACTAATGGATTCTACAATTAATGATGTAACCTTCGAGCTTCAACTGGACACAGAAACTGCGGAGAAGTTTTCCGTCATTCTGAACGATGAAAGCCTCATGCACGCTGGTTTTGTGGCACACCATTCGAACAACAACGTATTGACGCTGGCTCTGGCTGAAGACGTAAAAATCGCAGCCTGAAAAAACGGGAGGGAAGTAACTCCCTCCCGTTTTCTATAGTGTCGAACATGATGCTTGTTGATCATTCACTAAAAGGTGACCACTTATGCAAAGGCTTAGTTCGAGCCTTCGTCGCCGCAGTGCCGAAGAAACATTAAAAATTATCGTCAACAATATAGCCCCGCGCTTGGGCATTACCCGAGTGACCGACACAACCTGGCTGGACCGCATTGGCATTCCGGTGTTTGCCAGTATACGACCGGAAGCTTTGAAGGGTTCGCTGTGCGTAAACGCTGGCAAAGGCCTCAGATCAGCAGAAGCCAAAATAGGCGCGTATATGGAAGCCATCGAGTTCAGCCTTGCGCAATACAACACTGCGCAACTGAAACTGTTAAAAACCACGCCGAGACAACTCATTGAAAGCCACGAAGGACGAATAGCGTTCAATCAGTTCTGCATGTTGTATGGCTTCTCTGCCGACGCCGATTCGCTCATCATGGCCGTCGAAGTTGATGATGTATTGCGCAAGCAAAAGGTGCTTGCACCCGCCGAACTGGTATTCATTCCCTACCCCGAAAACCCCGGGCAACGGCTCTTCGGGGAAAGCTCCAGTGGCCTGGCTTCAGGAAATGACTTGGTGGAAGCCTCGGTACACGCTGTTTGCGAACTCATGGAGCGCGATGTTCAAGCCTTCAATCACCTGCATGACCGCTCCTGCATCGTCAATCTGGACCGCTACAGCGCAGAAACCGACGCCCTGATCAATAAAATCAATGACGCCGGATTAAGCTTGTCGGTTCGTTACACCGAGAACTGTTTTGGCGTGGCCTACTTTCAGGCTTTTATCATGGAAGAGTCTTCCCAGGCGCCCATCTCTGTGGCCACCGGCTCAGGATTGCATCCCCTCAAGGAAATCGCCTTGATCCGGGCCATCTGCGAGGCAGCCCAAAGCCGTTTAAGTCACATCCACGGAGGCCGGGACGACATCATCGAGCGCGTCAAATACTTTGAGAAGAAGGGCCGTTCGGTCGAACTTCAGGCCATCTCACGCTTGCGTACCGTGGCCACCTCCCGGAAACAGATGATCGATTACTCCTCCATCGACTGCCAAGAAGCCGCGATACCCACGATCGAATCGGCCTGGGAGTTACTCATTGAGCGGTTGCAGAATATCGGGCTCAGTACTGTGCTAAGGGTCTTGCTAAGTAAAACGACGGACGACATCACTGTGGTCAGAATCATTATTCCGGGGCTTGAAGCCTTTGAACCCGGTTTGAAAAGGGTCGGTCCGAGGTTACTTACGTATGTCAAACAAAGCGCTTGAAGTATGCACACTGTTTGCGGGCCCCTCCCTGCAAGGAATAGACAATCAATTACTGTGCGGTGGCGACCTGGTGTTACGCCCGCCTGTCAAACGCGGCGATATCGAACGCCTGGTGGCGCAATCACCCCCTTCGAACCTCGCCATTGTCGATGGCGTATTTCATGCACACCCTGCCGTCGGCCATGCCGAGATACTCGACGCCTTGGGCGCGGGTTGGCGCATTTGGGGATTGTCGTCCATGGGATCCATTCGTGCCTGTGAAATGGATACGCTGGGAATGACAGGCTTTGGTGAAGTATATCGACAATTCGCCAGCGATCCTGACATGTCCGACGACGAAGTGACCCTGATACATCAAGCACAAGAGCCTTTTCTTTCACTCAGTGAACCACTTATTCATATCAGGCAATTTTTAAAACAGTGGATGACTGAACAGATCATTACGCCAGCACAAGAACAACACCTACTTCACTACCTGAAAAACATGTGGTACGGACATCGAACACTAAATTGTTTAAAAGAAGCCTTGCTGGCACTCCCTGTCGCGGAGCAACAAATAGATAGCGCCTTGGCCAACTTTTCTGCCTACAGAATAAAGAGCTTGGACTTGATCGATTTTCTCAAACTGCAACCATGGACGCGGACGGTAAAACAGAATGTCGCCATCAGATATACTGTGTGAAATAAATGGTTTGCCCTTTGTGCACCCCATGTTCAATAGCATCAAACTTTTAACGCTCGTCGCCGTTGTACGTAAAAATATCGAGGGAGGTGAGTTACCTTTAACTTCCTATTTGCAACCAGACTTTGCCACCACCCTATATAATCGGCACGTCGAAGGTGCGCCCGCGTTTTCGCCCCATCAAGCGCTCGGTAATGCCGAGCAGATCATGGTGGCTGAAGCGAAGAACAACCTCAAAGCCTTGCTGCCGGAATGGGCCAAGTTATTGGACTTGCCGGTTAAAATTCATAAGTTGCTGACTCAACAAGTTAGCCTGACCAATCCCGTGCTGCCGCAACAAATGTTTCTGGGCGAAGCCGCGTTTACCAGCATGACGGACCTTGAAGAGTTGCTGGTGCATGAACTGTCCCATATCTGGTCCAGTTTGATCGCTGAGATTTACGACTTCCAGCTCAAAGACAGTTCGAACAACTACATACTGCCATCAGGAACCGGCGGCAAGAACCCTAGGGGTGTCTTGCTGGCTTGCCTGTTTGCGGTCAGCGCCGTGAACTACCACCAGCGGTTGTTGGCCAGCGGTTCCGTGCGAGCTCGACCCGAACGACTCGAATACTTGCACCAGTACTTCCTCAAAAGTCTGGCCACTCTCCAAGCGTCGGCCGAACTGTCCGAAATCGGAAAGCTGATCACCTCCAGGCTGGATTTGTTTTCCAACGACCTGACAACTGACACCGTTCAAGGATGACCCATGGCCGTCATACACTTTCCCCGGCAGTTCATGTCCTACACCGATCAGCATAAAACATATGCCACTGAGGGCTTGTGTGTTAGCGATGTACTGAACAATCTGACCGCACGGTTTCCCGACCTAATTGGCCCGGTCTTCTCTGAGGACCTGTACCCGCAGCCGTTCGTGGTGTTGTTCGTCGACGGCATGCCCGTGACCAGTGAGCAAGACCGCCGTTGTCCTCTGGACAGTAACGCGCAATTGATTCTGATCAACGCAGTGGCAGGTGGCTGACATGCAATGCAATCTGAAGACGGACACATCCCGTTATGCCCGCCAAATCATCCTCAGCGAGGTCGGCGTTCAGGGGCAGCAGCGCCTCAAAGACAGCAAGGTGCTGGTGGTCGGCGCCGGGGGGCTGGGTTGCCCGGTACTCCTGTACTTGGCAGGTGCTGGCATCGGGACGATCGGCATTGTTGATAACGACATCGTCGACGTGAGCAATCTGCACCGACAAATTCTCTATGCAATTGCCGATGTAGGCGACCTGAAAGTATTGGCAGCCAAGCGCCGAATCAACCAGTTGAACCCCGACATCGTCGTCCACACCGTTGCCACGACACTGAACCCGGACAACGTCCTGTCGCTGCTGGCGGAATACGACATCATCGTCGACGCCACGGATAACTTCAGCGCCAAATACCTCATCAGTGACGCCTGTATCGAGTGTGAAAAACCGATGGTCTATGCCTCGATCAGTCAGTTCGAGGGGCAGGTGTCAGTACTTAACTATTACAACCGGCACACCCAACAACGGGGGCCATGCTTCCGGGATCTGTTCGAAACACCGCCGCCACCGCACTTGACACAAAACTGCTCGGAAGCGGGCGTTCTTGGCGTCATACCTGGCTTGCTCGGTTGCTTTCAAGCCAATGAAGTACTCAAGCTTATCCTCCGTGCCGGGGAGCCCTTGAGCGGGAAGTTGTTGTCTATCGACTGCCTGGACAACACTTTCCACCTATTGAACATCAACAAAAAAACACGGGACCGGCCCCCTGCGAAAATGCTTGGCGCTACGACCACGTCTGCGTGGCGCGACAGCGACTGGCTGTCACCCGACACACTGCATGACTGGATAGCGACACAAGCGCCATTTCAATTGGTCGATGTGCGCGACGTCAGCGAGCATCAGCAAGGTTCGCTGGGCGGCAGACTGATTCCGCTTAAAGACATCATCAAGCGCCAGGAAGAACTCGATACCTCTTACCGTATCGTTTTCTATTGCAGATCAGGCATCAGGAGCAAGGCGGCCCTGCTGGCAGTTCGCAGCGTCAGCCAGCAAGCGGAACTCTATAGCCTTGAGGGTGGTATCGAGCGATATCTGGCGATTTACCCTGATGAACGTTACCCCGTCCTATTTGAACGCCCCTGATTGCGCAGTCACCTATCTGGATCAAAGGTACGTCAATGAGTGCAAATTTTTCAGGCATTACGTGGGGCTTTCCCGGAATCGACCGGCGTCTACTGAAAGTGCAATTCAGCTTTTTGCTGATGGTTCTGGGGGGACGATGCAATCAACTGGCGGTGGCTTGGTGGGCCTTGCAGGAAACAGGCTCTGCGCTCTATTTCGCCAACATGATTGCCTGTTCCATCGCAGCGGAGGTGTTAGCTAAACCCTTGCTGGGATGGCTGGGGGACAAGTACAACAAAATCCTGATCATCAAGCTGGCCTCATGGATCAGCCTGCTGACAGCGCTGTTGATGGTGATGCTGTCCGCCACGGGGTCGTTCAACCCCTGGACGGTGGGCGCGCTAATGATGATCAGCAGTGCGATCGTCGGCGTGCGCGACCCTCTCCAGGCGTCGATCATTCCTTTGTTTGCAGACGACGATAAAGTCTCCCTGGCCTTTCGGACCAAAAGCGTAATGTCGTCCTTTTCCATTCTGCTAGGGCCGGTACTGGCCAGCGGGTTGATTTACGGGTTCGGTATCTCGTTCACCTTTGCAGTCGATTTTTTTGCGATTCTCATCGCCGGGGCGTTGATCGCGACCATCCCGAGCCACATCGGTTCCACCGACCAAGGCGAGAAAGCCCCGGGCGCCAGCGGCTTCAGCATGATCTATTCCGGCTTCAAAGTGGTTTACGGAGTGAAAGTCGAATTTTACCTGGCCATCATTGCAATGCTGATCAACTTTGCCTTGTTTCCGTTCTTCACCATCCTGATCCCACTGTACGTAAAGGACGTCATCCAGTACCCGGTCACTTACATCGGTCTTCTGGATTCGTGCTTCGGGCTGGGCATTCTGGCAGGCAGTTACAAGATCATCGGCTGGCTATCCGACCGGGTCCCCCGTGACATGTGTGTGTCCGCAGGTTTTGCATTACTGGGGTGCAACTTAGTGGTGGTCGGCACCGTTCCATCGTCGTTCATCGTGCCCGCGGCCTTTTTCTGCGGCGGTGTCGGCCTGATGTTGATCAACATCCCCACCTCCGCTGTGAGGTTACTGGCGACGCCCAAGCTCCATCGCAACCGCATATTTGCCACGGTTTCATTTCTGTCTGCGGCGGCCAGTCCCTTGGGCAGTTTCGCCATGAACACCTTGATTGCCTATCTGGGGATCGCACTGACAATCACGCTGCTGGGCATCATGGTGCTGTTGTTGTCTCTGCTGGTCTTTCTGGTACCCGATTTCAAAACTTTCATGCGTTCCCAGGATACGCAGCTCAATGATGCCTACCTGGACAAATACCCTGAAGCATTTGCGCACTGACGTGCCTCGCAGTACCCCGCCTCTTACAAACGGAGTTGTCTTTCACCATGCCGGACTTCAACGATCGACCTGAATCTGCTCGACATGAACAGATCTTCTGCGGCCAATATTATGACGACATGGGCTGTACCGGTTTCCTGGGGGATCCGTCCAAGGATCGAATCTCGGTTCTGATGCTGGGGCTTTCGGACGGTGTGGCGCTGGCGCCGATCGCAGCCAGCACCAGAGTGGCCAGTCTATTGGCTGTTGATCTGGACGAGACCGCACTCGTGCGCAGCCTCGACAACCGGAACCGACTTGCAGCGCATATCCACTTTGAAAGCGTGGTCGCCGATGCCGCGCACTTCCTGGTCGTCACCCCCGACCGGTACGACGTCATTATTGTCGACCTCTACACCCAGAGCGCTTATGCCCCGATCGTGTTTGATCACGGATTCCACCAACTATTGAAGAGCCGCCTTAATCCCCTCGGTCACGTGGTGTTCAACGGTTTTGGCGTTCCCATGAACCTAGACCCGTTCAACGGCCCTACGCCCCAGGCTTGGCTCGCCCACTGCCTGAACGACAGCTGGGGCGACATTCATCACCTGCCCCATCGACGCAATGCGACGTTCATTATCGGCCCACCGCCATCAACCATTCTGGGCACCGCACCTGCCGTTGAGTTTCTATGCGCCAGTGACCGGCTCTTTATGGACATCATGAGCCTTCGCCTGCGCTACCTGACACCCACGGTTATCCGTCACGCGCCGCTTGTGCCCCCGGCGCTGGACTTCGTCGGGATTGATCTGGAGGTGCAAAAACGCTGGATGGACTCGTTACCGGCGTTGTCTGCGCTGCTTCCGGCCTCGCTGAAGCTGAGCAAGCCCAACGATCTTCGCGTGTTATTGGATGACTCGGACGCTTGCCAAGCGCTGCAAGAACAATTATTGAAGGACAAGTCTTCGTTGCGTACCACGCTGGCGTTGCTTATCGCAGGCGAAGTCAACTTCTCGGACCGCGATGTGTCGTGGCTGCCAGACTGGGTCGTGTCGACCTTGGAGAACAGTGTAGAAATCCACCCACGAGATTGGCTGGAAGGTTTACTCCCTTATGCCTATGGCGCCATTACCCACAGAACTCGAGGAGATTCAGCCAAAGTGGAAAGTTTCCGACGGGCGCTAGAGCGATTATCGCCAAGTGTTTCCCTCACGCCCTGGCGAAAATGAAACCTATATCAGGATAGTTCGCCTATCAGATTTCAACATATTGAGCCGCTTATTCCGAACTAAGCGCTCATGAAGCTTCCAGAATCGCGGATTTTTTAGCGGATTCCAGACTACCTTCAAAGCCTCTGTTTACCTAGACTTTGGTGTTTTTGATTTGGTTTTATCGGGTATTTTTTGCGGATTTTTTTGGGGATTTTTCTGACAATGTTTTGAGCATCGTCTGGCAGTGCTTTGGTAAAACAACGACGCAGGAACACTCATCGTGCTCCTGCGTCATTCGAATTACTCCACCGTCACCGACTTCGCCAGATTGCGCGGCTGATCAACGTCAGTACCTTTCAACACAGCCACGTAGTACGAAAGCAACTGCAATGGAATGGTGTAGAGGATCGGCGACAGAATGTCGTGGATGTGCGGCATATGCACAACATGAGTGCCTTCGCCATTGATCATGCCGGCCTGCTCGTCGGCGAAGACGATCAACTCACCACCACGTGCGCGGACTTCCTGGAGGTTGGACTTCAGCTTCTCCAGCAACTCGTTGTTCGGCGCCACGGTGACCACCGGCATGTCGTTATCCACAAGCGCCAACGGGCCGTGCTTCAGTTCGCCCGCCGGGTAGGCTTCCGCGTGGATGTAAGAGATTTCCTTGAGCTTGAGAGCCCCTTCCATCGCCACCGGGAATTGCGCGCCGCGACCGAGGAACAGCGTGTGGTTCTTCTCGGCGAACAGCTCGGCGATTTTCTCCACGATGCTGTCCATGGCCAGGGCTTCGCCCAAACGGGTCGGCAAGCGACGCAGTTCTTCGACCAGTGTGGCTTCGACGCCTTCGGCCAACGTACCGCGAACCTGACCCAGAGACAGGGTCAGCAACAGCAGGCCAACCAGTTGAGTGGTGAAGGCTTTGGTCGAGGCCACGCCGATTTCGCGACCGGCCTGGGTCAGCAGGGTCAAGTCCGATTCACGCACCAGCGAGCTGATGCCGACGTTGCAGATTGCCAGGCTGGCGAGGAAACCCAGCTCTTTGGCATTGCGCAGCGCGGCCAGGGTGTCGGCGGTTTCACCGGACTGAGAGATGCTCACAAACAGGGTGTCCGGCTGCACCACTACTTTGCGGTAGCGGAATTCGCTGGCAACTTCGACCTGGCACGGAATGCCGGCCAGTTCTTCGAGCCAGTAACGGGCAACCATGCCGGCGTGATAGCTGGTGCCACAGGCGACGATCTGTACATTGCGCACCTTGGCGAACAGCTCGGCAGCTTGGGGACCGAACGCCTCGACTAGCACCTGGTTCTGACTCAGGCGACCTTCGAGAGTGCGCTGTACTACGACCGGTTGCTCGTGAATTTCCTTGAGCATGTAATGCCGGAATTCGCCCTTGTCAGCTGCTTCGGCACCGTCGCGGTACTGAACGCTTTCACGCTGGACGAGCGCGCCATCGATATCCCAGATCTGCACGCTGTCGCGGCGAATTTCGGCGATATCGCCTTCTTCCAGGTACATGAAACGGTCGGTAACCTGACGTAGCGCCAACTGGTCGGAGGCAAGGAAGTTCTCACCCATACCCAGACCGATCACCAATGGGCTGCCACTGCGGGCCGCCACCAGGCGATCCGGTTGCCGGGCGTTGATCACCGCCAGACCGTAAGCACCGTGCAGCTCTTTCACGGTCGCTTTCAGGGCCACCGTCAGGTCGGGTTGCACCTTGAGTTTTTCGTGCAGCAAATGCGCGATGACTTCAGTGTCAGTGTCCGACGTGAACACGTGGCCCAGAGCCTTGAGTTGCTCGCGCAGGGCTTCATGGTTCTCGATGATGCCGTTGTGTACCACCGCCAGATCGCCCGAAAAATGCGGGTGAGCATTGCGTTCACACGGCGCGCCGTGGGTCGCCCAGCGGGTATGGGCGATGCCCAGACGGCCGACCAGAGGCTCTTCGATCAGCGCTTGTTCCAGCTCGCTGACCTTGCCCGGACGACGCGTGCGCAAGAGTTTTCCATCGTTGGTGTACACCGCCACACCGGCGCTGTCATAGCCACGGTATTCCAGGCGCTTGAGGCCTTCGAGCAGGATGGCGGTAACGTTACGTTCTGCGACTGCACCGACAATTCCACACATGCTATTTCTCCTGACTGACGGCGGCGCAGATCAAATTAATGCCGCGGGCCTGAATCTGATCGCGTGCCTCCAGTGGCAGGCGATCATCGGTAATGAGGGTATGGACGCTGCTCCATGGCAGCTCCAGATTGGGAATTTTGCGGCCGATCTTGTCGGCCTCGACCATCACGATCACTTCGCGGGCGACTTCGGCCATGACTCGGCTCAAGCCCAGCAATTCATTGAAGGTGGTAGTTCCGCGCACCAGATCGATGCCATCGGCACCGATAAACAATTGATCAAAGTCATATGAGCGTAGTACTTGCTCGGCCACCTGACCCTGGAAGGACTCGGAATGCGGGTCCCAGGTCCCCCCGGTCATCAACAGCACCGGCTCGTGCTCAAGTTCGCTCAAAGCGTTGGCGACATGCAGGGAGTTAGTCATCACCACCAGACCCGGTTGCTGGCCGAGTTCCGGGATCATCGCGGCGGTGGTACTGCCGCTGTCAATGATGATTCGCGCATGCTCGCGGATTCGCGTAACGGCGGCGCGGGCAATGGCCTGCTTGTATTTGGAAACCGGTTGGCCGAGGTCGGCGACCAGCTCCTGAGGCATGGTGACCGCCCCGCCATAACGACGCAGCAACAAACCGTTGCTTTCAAGCGCCGCCAAGTCCTTGCGAATCGTAACTTCCGATGTTTCAAAGCGCTTGGCCAGCTCATCCACACTGACTTCCCCCTGCTCATTGAGCAAGGCGAGGATATTATGGCGGCGTTGGGGCGTGTTGCGCTTCGACATGGGCTTGGTAAGTTTCGATTCGAAAGATAACGTAAGCAATCAAAACCTATTAGCGAAACTTCGTCAAGTCAGCGTCAGAAAAAAAAGATGTGTGGATAACCCATAAAAAAGATCGCAGCCTTCGGCAGCTACAGGATGAACACGAATTCCCTGTAGGAGCTGCCGAAGGCTGCGATCTTTTGATCTTGCTGTGGATAACTCAGCGCTTCTTGATTTTCTCCGGCCGCTTCCAGCCATCGATGTTCTTCTGCCGAGCCCGACCCACAGCCAACTGGGCCTTATCCACATTCTGGGTAATGGTCGAACCGGCCGCCGTCGTCGCACCCGCGCAGATATCCACAGGCGCCACCAATGAGTTGTTGGAACCGATGAATACATCTTCGCCCAACACGGTTTTCCACTTGTTCGCGCCATCGTAGTTACAGGTGATGGTGCCAGCGCCGATGTTGGTACGCGCACCGATCTCGGCGTCGCCCAGATAGGTCAGGTGCCCGGCCTTGGCGTCCTCGCCCATGTGGGCGTTCTTCAACTCAACGAAGTTACCCACATGCGCGCGAGCTTCCAGCACCGTGCCCGGACGCAAACGAGCGAACGGGCCGGCATCGCTGCCTTCACCGAGTATCGCGCCTTCGATATGGCTGTTGGCCTTGATCACCACGCCTTTGCGCAGGGTGCTGTCCTTGATCACGCAGTTCGGGCCGATCACCACGTCATCCTCGATGACCACTTTGCCTTCGAGGATCACGTTGATGTCGATCAGCACATCGCGACCGACAGTGACCTCACCACGCACATCGAAACGCGCCGGGTCGCGCAGGGTCACGCCCTGAGCCATCAAACGACGAGCAGCGCGCAGCTGATAGTGACGCTCAAGCTCGGCCAGTTGCTTGCGATCGTTGGCGCCCTGCACTTCCATGGTGTCATGGGGGTGTTCGGTGGCCACCACCAGACCATCACTGACCGCCATGGCGATCACGTCGGTCAGGTAGTACTCGCCCTGGGAATTATTATTGGAGAGACGACTCACCCAATCGCCCAGACGTTCGAACGGTAGCGCCAGAATGCCGGTATTGCCCTCAGTGATCGCACGCTCGATGTCGTTGGTGTCTTTATGCTCGACGATGGCGGTAACTTTGCCGGCGGCATCGCGGACGATGCGGCCGTAACCAGTCGGGTCATCCAGCTCTACGGTCAACAGGCCCAGTTGCTGCGGTGCAGCCAGCTTGAGCAACCGTTGCAGGGTTTCGACTTCGATCAAGGGTACGTCGCCGTACAGAATCAGCACGGTATCGGACTCGATGAACGGCACAGCCTGGGCCACCGCATGTCCAGTACCCAGTTGTTTGTCCTGCAGGACGAAATTCAGGTCATCGGCCGCCAGACGCTCGCGCACCGCTTCGGCACCATGTCCGATCACCACATGGATGCGTTGTGGATCAAGTTGCCGGGCCGTGTGGATAACATGGCCAAGCATTGAGTTGCCGGCAACCGGGTGCAGAACTTTCGGCAAGGCCGAACGCATGCGCGTGCCTTGGCCGGCAGCGAGAATAACGATTTCAAGAGACATGACAGGCTACTAATCCTGGGGGGTCAGCGGCTGCGACCGGGAGATGAAAGTCGGAAAAGAAAAAAGGGTAGCCGAGGCTACCCTTTTTAATCAATCACACAATAAGTCGATGGCCAATTAGTGGCCGAACTTCTTGCGGATCTGCTGGACGGTGCGCAGCTGAGCTGCAGCCTCGGCCAGACGTGCGGCAGCAGAACCGTAATCGAATTCCGCGCCTCGCTCATGCAAGGCCTTCTCGGCAGCCTTCACGGCTTCCTGAGCGGAGGCTTCGTCCAGGTCGGCAGCACGTTGCACGGTGTCGGCAAGAACCTTGACCATGTTCGGCTGAACCTCGAGGAAACCACCGGAGATGTAATACACCTCCTCTTCCCCGCCCTGCTTGATCAAGCGGATAGGACCCGGCTTGAGATTAGTGATCAGCGGCGCGTGACCCAAGGCGATACCAAGATCACCCAATGCACCGTGCGCAACCACCATCTCGACCAGGCCGGAAAAGATTTCCCCTTCCGCGCTGACGATATCGCAATGGACTGTCATAGCCATCTGATTGCCTCAACCTAAATTAGCGCCCGTTGCCGGGCGCCGGGATTACAGTTTCTTGGCTTTCTCGATCGCTTCTTCGATGCCGCCGACCATGTAGAACGCTTGTTCTGGCAGGTGGTCGTAGTCACCGTTGAGGATGCCTTTGAAGCCAGCAATGGTGTCTTTCAGGGAAACGTATTTACCCGAAGCACCGGTGAAGACTTCAGCCACGAAGAACGGCTGCGACAAGAAACGCTGGATCTTACGAGCACGGTTTACCAACTGCTTGTCGGCTTCCGACAGCTCGTCCATACCCAGGATCGCAATGATGTCCTTCAGTTCTTTGTAACGCTGCAGAACATACTGTACGCCGCGAGCGGTGTCGTAGTGGTCCTGGCCGATTACGTTCGGGTCCAGCTGACGCGAAGTCGAGTCGAGTGGATCGACCGCCGGGTAGATACCCAGGGAAGCGATGTCACGGGACAGAACGACGGTAGCGTCCAAGTGGGCGAAGGTGGTCGCTGGCGACGGGTCAGTCAAGTCATCCGCCGGTACGTATACCGCCTGGATCGAGGTGATCGAACCTTCTTTGGTCGAAGTGATACGTTCTTGCAGAACGCCCATCTCTTCGGCCAGGGTCGGCTGGTAACCTACTGCAGAAGGCATACGGCCCAGCAGTGCGGATACTTCAGTACCGGCCAGGGTGTAACGATAGATGTTGTCGACGAACAGCAGAACGTCGTTACCTTCGTCACGGAACTTCTCGGCCATGGTCAGGCCGGTCAGGGCTACGCGCAGACGGTTACCCGGCGGCTCGTTCATCTGACCGTAAACCAGTGCCACTTTGTCCAGAACGTTGGAATCCTTCATCTCGTGGTAGAAGTCGTTACCCTCACGAGTACGCTCACCCACACCGGCGAACACGGAATAACCGCTGTGCTCGATGGCGATGTTACGGATCAGTTCCATCATGTTTACGGTTTTGCCTACACCGGCACCACCGAACAGACCGACTTTACCGCCCTTGGCGAACGGGCAAACCAGGTCGATAACCTTGATGCCGGTTTCCAGCAGGTCGTTGCCGCCCGCTTGTTCAGCGAAGGATGGCGCAGGACGGTGAATGCCCCAGCGCTCTTCGGTGTCGATCGGGCCAGCTTCGTCGATCGGGTTCCCCAGAACGTCCATGATCCGGCCCAGGGTCGCTTTACCGACTGGTACGGAGATGGCTGCGCCAGAGTCGATGACGTCCAGACCGCGCTTCAAGCCTTCGGTGGAACCCATCGCAATGGTACGAACCACGCCGTCGCCCAGCTGCTGCTGAACTTCCAGGGTGGTCCCGGCCGCGCTTTGAACTGTCAGCGCGTTGTAGATGCTCGGTACGCTGTCGCGTGGAAATTCCACGTCGATAACGGCGCCGATGATTTGAACGATACGTCCGCTACTCATAGCTGGATCCTCTGAATATTTGAACCGTTAAACCGCGGCAGCGCCGCCGACGATTTCCGAGATCTCTTGGGTGATCGCAGCCTGACGCGCCTTGTTGTAGACCAGCTGCAAATCGCTGATCAAATCACCGGCGTTGTCGGTAGCGTTCTTCATCGCGATCATCCGCGCAGCTTGTTCAGCCGCGTTGTTCTCGACCACCGCCTGGTAGACCTGCGACTCCACGTAACGGACCATCAAGCCGTCAAGCAGCTCTTTGGCGTCCGGTTCGTACAGATAATCCCAGTGGTGCTTGAGTTCTTGATCCGGGGTTGCCACCAGTGGAATCAACTGCTCCACGGTAGGCTGTTGCGTCATGGTGTTGATGAACTTGTTGGACACCACGGACAGGCGGTCAATACGGCCGTCCAGGTAGGCATCCAGCATCACCTTGACGCTGCCGATCAGGTCATTGATCGACGGCTCTTCACCCAGGTGGCTGATAGCTGCAACGACGTTACCGCCGAAGTTGCGGAAGAAAGCCGCACCCTTGCTACCCACTACACACAGATCAATCTCGACGCCGTTTTCGCGGTTTACCGCCATGTCCTTGACCAGGGCCTTGAACAGGTTGGTGTTCAAGCCACCACACAGACCACGGTCACTGCTCACCACAACGTAACCGACGCGCTTTACTTCACGGTCGATCATGAATGGGTGACGATATTCCGGGTTGGCGTTGGCCAGATGGCCAATAACCTGGCGGATGCGCTCCGCGTAAGGACGGCTAGCAGCCATGCGCATTTGTGCCTTGCGCATTTTGCTGACCGCCACTTTTTCCATGGCGCTGGTAATCTTTTGCGTGCTTTTGATGCTCGCAATCTTACTGCGAATCTCTTTTGCGCCTGCCATGTAACACCTATCAGGTTAGCAAGCGGGAGCCTTGCGGCTCCCGCTGCGGCTTACCAGGTTTGGGTGGCCTTGAACTTCTCGATACCGGCTTTCATGCCAGCGTCGATTTCGTCATTGAAGTCACCCTTCACGTTGATCTTCGCCATCAAATCGGCGTGATCGCGGTTGAAGAAAGCAATCAGCGCTTGTTCAAAGCTGCCGATCTTGGCGATTTCGACGTCAGTCAGGAACCCACGCTCAGCGGCATACAGCGACAGCGCCATGTCAGCGATCGACATTGGTGCGTATTGCTTCTGCTTCATCAGCTCGGTAACGCGCTGACCATGCTCAAGTTGCTTACGGGTCGCTTCGTCCAGGTCAGAAGCGAACTGGGCGAATGCCGCCAGTTCACGGTACTGAGCCAGAGCGGTACGGATACCACCGGAGAGCTTCTTGATGATCTTGGTCTGAGCGGCACCACCCACACGGGATACCGAAACACCGGCGTTCACAGCAGGACGGATCCCGGAGTTGAACATGGCCGATTCCAGGAAGATCTGACCGTCGGTGATGGAAATCACGTTGGTCGGAACGAACGCGGAAACGTCGCCAGCCTGGGTTTCGATGATCGGCAGTGCGGTCAGGGAACCGGTTTTGCCGGTCACTGCGCCGTTGGTGAACTTCTCTACGTATTCTTCCGAAACGCGGGATGCGCGCTCCAGCAGACGGGAGTGGAGATAGAACACGTCGCCTGGGTAAGCTTCACGGCCTGGTGGACGGCGCAGCAGCAGGGAAATCTGGCGGTAAGCCACTGCTTGCTTGGACAGATCGTCATAAACGATCAGCGCGTCTTCACCGCGGTCGCGGAAGAATTCACCCATGGTGCAACCGGAGTACGGTGCCAGGAATTGCAGCGCAGGAGATTCCGAAGCACTGGCAGCCACGATGATCGTGTTGGCCAAAGCGCCGTTTTCTTCCAGCTTGCGAACCACGTTGGCGATGGTCGATTGCTTCTGACCGATCGCTACGTAGACGCAGAAAATGCCGCTGTTTTTCTGGTTGATGATCGCGTCGATCGCCAGAGCGGTTTTACCGATCTGACGGTCACCGATGATCAGCTCACGCTGGCCACGGCCGACAGGGATCATGGCATCGACAGCCTTGTAGCCAGTCTGTACAGGCTGGTCTACCGACTTACGCCAGATCACGCCTGGAGCAACTTTCTCGACCGCGTCGGTCTCGGTGTTGCCCAGTGGACCTTTGCCGTCAACCGGGTTACCCAGTGCGTCGACTACGCGACCCAGCAGTTCCTTACCAACCGGAACTTCGAGGATGCGGCCAGTGCACTTGGCGCTCATGCCTTCAGCCAAAGACTGGTAAGCGCCCAATACAACGGCACCTACAGAGTCTTGCTCAAGGTTGAGAGCCATACCGAAGACGCCGCCCGGAAACTCGATCATCTCGCCGTACATGACGTCGGCCAGACCGTGAATCCGCACGATACCGTCAGATACGCTGACGACAGTGCCTTCGTTACGGGCTTGGGAGGTCACATCGAGCTTGTCGATGCGGCCCTTGATAATTTCACTTATTTCGGAAGGATTGAGTTGCTGCATTGCTCTGCTGCCCCTTCAAACTCAAGATTTCAATGCTTCGGCAAGGTTCGCGAGTTTGCCGCGAACCGAGCCATCGATAACCAGGTCGCCGGCGCGGATGACAATGCCCCCAATCAGGGATTTGTCTTCCTCGACTTGCAGGCGCACTTCCCGGTTGAGTCGTGCACTGAGAACCTTGGCGAGTTTGTCTTGCTGTTCTTGGTTCAATGCAAAAGCACTGGTCACTTCAACGTCTACCGACTTCTCTTGTT
This sequence comes from Pseudomonas frederiksbergensis, assembly GCF_003732275.1. Lineage (GTDB taxonomy): Bacteria > Pseudomonadota > Gammaproteobacteria > Pseudomonadales > Pseudomonadaceae > Aquipseudomonas > Aquipseudomonas frederiksbergensis_H. The sequence goes on along the minus strand of NZ_MOBM01000006.1, from coordinate 120,638 downwards.
CAGCCTTGTACAGGTCGAACAGAGCGGATATCTCCGGCAAAAGCGGGAGACGGTCGTTTTCGGCAACGACGTTAATGAAGTTCTGTGCCTTGGCATCAAACTTGTCGCCGCACACGTCAATAAACGTGGCGGCCTTGTTTGCGCTCGTCAGTCGCGGGGCCTTGAGCACGCGCTGCATGGTGTCGTCTTGCGACACTGCTGCAGCCAGGCCGAGCATGGCTGACCAAGAGGCCAGTTGCTGGTGGGCCTGGGCGTGCTCGAAGGCTGCCTTAGCGTAAGGTCGGGCCAACGTGGTCAATTCTGCCATGATCGCCCTCGCTTAAATTTCAGCAGCCAGTTTGTTTACCAGCTCCGCGTGCGCGTTTTGATCGATTGTGGCACCCAGGATCTTCTCGGCGCCGCCGACAGCCAGTGCACCCAGTTGGGCACGCAGCGCGTCTTTGACACTGTTCAGTTCCTGCTCGATCTCGGCCTGAGCCTGAACCTTCACACGGTCAGCGTCGACACGGGCCTTTTCAACGGCCTCTTCGACGATCTGATTACCGCGTTTCTTGGCTTGCTCAATGATTTCAGCTGCCTGAGCTTTCGCTTCGCGCAGTTGCTGACCCACTTTCTCATGGGCCAACTCCAGGTCGCGAGCTGCTCGGCTGGCAGCGTCCAGTCCATCCGCGATCTTCTTCTGACGTTCGTGCAAAGCCGCGATGACCGGAGGCCACACGAACTTCATGCAAAACAGTACAAAAATGAAGAACGCAACGGACTGGCCAATCAGGGTTGCATTAATGTTCACGCCAACACCTCGCTCGTTCGTTGCACATCACACCAATCAACTCGAAGGTTCGAGTGATTAGCCAGCGAGTTGACCAACGAATGGGTTCGCGAAGGTGAAGAACAGAGCGATACCAACACCGATCATGGTTACGGCGTCGAGCAGACCGGCAACGATGAACATTTTGACTTGCAGCATTGGAACCATTTCTGGCTGACGCGCTGCGCCTTCCAGGAACTTGCCACCCAACAGGCCGAAACCAATTGCGGTACCCAGTGCGCCCAGGCCGATCAACAGTGCAACAGCGATAGCGGTTAGACCAACTACAGTTTCCATCTTTCCTCCCGACTTTTACGTCGTATGGTTTAGGTTTTTTAGATTTTAAAGCGGTAAAACAAATCGTTTCATAGCCCTGTTCGGGCACCCTCTCGTTTGACCGAGAGGGACATCAGACTAGTCGAGACTGGTCTTAATGGTTCTCTTCGTGCGCCATCGACAAGTAGACGATGGTCAGCATCATGAAGATAAACGCCTGCAGGGTGATGATCAGGATGTGGAACACAGCCCACGCCCACTGCAGAACTACGCCCAGGCCGCTAAGCCAGAGCAGACCGCTGCCGAACATCACAGCAATCAGAATGAAGACCAGCTCGCCGGCGTACATGTTGCCGAACAGACGCAGTGCCAGAGAGATTGGCTTGGCCACCAGCGTCACGAACTCCAGCAGGAAGTTCACCGGAATCAGCAGGGCTTGAACGAAGATGTTCTTGCTGCCGAACGGGTGCAGGGTCAGTTCGCCAATGAAGCCGCTGATGCCCTTGACCTTGATGCTGTAGAAAATGATCAACGCGAATACCGACAGGGACATACCCAGGGTCGCATTCGGGTCAGTGGTAGGAACGGCACGGAAGACCAGGTGCGGGTCGCCGGTAATGATGGCAGCCAGCTTCGGAATCCAGTCAACCGGTACCAGGTCGACGGCGTTCATCAGGAACACCCAGACAAAAATCGTCAGGGCCAATGGCGCGATCAATGGATTACGGCCGTGGAAAGTATCTTTCACGCTGCCGTCGACGAACTCGATCAGAACCTCGACGAAGTTCTGCAGGGCGCCAGGTTGACCGGAAGTCGCCTTTTTTGCCGCCATGCGGAAAAGAAGAACGAAAATCAGACCCAACGCGACCGACCAGCCGAGAGTATCGACGTGGAAAGCCCAGAAGCCCATTTCTTTGGCTTCTGCTGCGGTGTGGGCAAAACCCCACCCGCCAGTTGGATGCTGACCGAAGGTCAGGTTCTGCAAGTGGTGCTGGATATAGCCCGAAGCGGTTGTCTCTGCCATGGTTGCCTCAAACGCCCTAAGGTCTCGAAAGTCTTGTTCTCATTAGCAGGGGAGCGAACCAGCTAACCAGTTGGGTCAGCACGAAGACGCCGAATACTGCTAACGGCGCCAATGGCTTCACACCTGCAAACGTCAATGCAAACAGCACTGCCGTCAAAATCAGTTTGCCCGCCTCGCCGGCATAAAAAGACCGGACGATGGCTTGAGCTGCTCGGGCGCCGGAAAACCGAAATGCCCTGTGAGCGAAGTAAATATTGGGAAGCAAGGCTATCAGGCCTCCGCAGAGTCCTGAGTACCCGGCAACGACTCCATGCCATTGCCAGAGCGCCAAAGCGGCGATCAGCAAAACGACAAATTGAGCCATTAACACCGGAAAAACTGCCAGGCGATGGAACGGCAAGCGGTCTGGCGTGCGGTTTTCCATCTCTTTTGCTCCCCAATGGTCGGCTGCCAGAATTCAATAACTTGGCATAATTTGTGCCGACAAAATGCGCGCAGAGTATAGGGGCGGTTCTGCCCCTATTCAACTGTCAGGTAGTGATTTCCGACTTCACGCTACATGAGGAATTGTTTCAGCGGATGTGTGCAAGCACACCTTGAAGCTCATCAAGAGAGTTGTAGCCGATCACCAGCTGCCCCTTACCCTTCTTTCCGTGGCGGATCTGCACCGCAGAGCCTAGGCGCTCGGCCAGACGCTGCTCGAGTCGGGCGATATCCGGGTCCGGTTTTGCAGGTTCCACAGGCTCCGGTTTGCCACTCAACCACTGGCGAACCAGTGCTTCAGTCTGGCGCACAGTCAGCCCCCGTGCGACAACGTGTCGCGCCCCTTCAACTTGTTGATTTTCCGGCAAACCAAGCAAGGCACGGGCATGACCCATTTCCAGGTCGCCGTGAGACAGCATGGTTTTGATGACTTCCGGCAGCGCAATCAGACGCAACAGGTTGGCGACGGTGACGCGGGACTTACCCACAGCCTCGGCCACTTGTTGCTGAGTCAGCTGGAATTCCTGCTGCAAACGCTGCAGGGCCACCGCTTCTTCAATCGGATTGAGGTCTTCACGCTGGATGTTCTCGATCAGCGCCATGGCGATGGCGGTTTCATCCGGCACATCGCGAACCATCGCCGGGATGGTTTCCTGGCCAGCCTGTTGGCTGGCGCGCCAGCGGCGTTCGCCGGCGATGATTTCGAAGCGCCCGCTGCCGATCGGGCGAACCACGATCGGCTGCATCACGCCCTGGGCCTTGATCGACTGCGCCAGCTCCTCCAGCGCTTGAGGATCCATGTCCCGACGCGGCTGGTACTTGCCACGCTGGATCAGGTCCAGGGGCAGGTGCTGCAGCTCACGCTGATCGGCTTGCACCGCTTGCTCTTCCAGCGAGCTGACAGTCGGACCACTCAGCAGTGCATCCAGTCCACGTCCGAGACCTCGTTTCTTGACGGCCATGGGGATTCCTTAAGTTGCCTGAGCAGCGGCGATGCGTGAGTTTTTGCGCTGACGGCGAACCATCTCGCCCGCCAATGCCAGATAAGCAATCGCGCCCCGCGATGATTTGTCGTACGCCAGCGCCGGCATGCCATAGCTTGGCGCTTCGGCCAGGCGGATGTTGCGTGGAATCACGGTGTCGTAGAGCTGATCGCCGAAGTGTTCCTTGAGCTGCGCCGATACGTCGTTCATCAGGCTCAGGCGCGGGTCGTACATGGTCCGCAACAGGCCTTCGACTTTCAGGTTCGGGTTCAGCAGTTCGGCAATGCGCTTGATGTTATCCACAAGGTCGCTCAACCCTTCGAGCGCGAAGTACTCGCACTGCATGGGGATAATCACCCCGTCGGCGGCAACCAGCGCGTTGAGCGTCAACATCGACAGCGATGGCGGGCAGTCGATCAAAATGTAATCGTAGTTTTCACGGATCGGCGCCAACGCACTGCGCAGACGACTTTCCTTCATCTGCATTTCCAGCAGAACCACTTCGGCCGCGGTCAGGTCGCGGTTGGCCGGCAGCAATTGATAACCGCCGTGCTCGGAATAGTGCATGGCCTGGGCCAGATCGCATTCACCGATCAGCAGGTCGTAGACCGAGTTTTCCAGGCCGTGTTTATCCACACCGCTACCCATGGTGGCGTTGCCCTGTGGATCGAGATCGATCAACAGCACCCGACGCTTGGTAGCGACCAGGGAAGCTGCGAGGTTGATGCAGGTGGTGGTCTTGCCCACACCACCTTTTTGGTTCGCTATCGCGAATACCTTAGCCATTCTTGCTTGTGTTCCCAATCATGCCGTGCGGCGCAGTATCAGCAGATGGCGTTGGCCTTGGCAACCGGGTACGGCCAGGGCGTGTTCGCTATCGAGGTGGAAGTCTGTCGGCAATGCTACCAGCTCATCGGCGGGATGAACGCCCTTCATTGCCAGCCAACGTGTATCGGCGTCGCCCAAATGGCGAGTCCAGTTGCTGAAGTTCTCCATGCTGCTGAACGCCCGGGAAATGATCCCGTTGAATGGCAGTTCCGGCTGGAAGGCTTCGACGCGACTGTGGATAACTTGCAGGTTATCCAGTTTGAGTTCGAGTTTGACCTGGGTCAGGAAGCGGGTTTTCTTGCCGTTGCTGTCCAGGCAGGTCACTTGCGACTCGGGAAACAGGATTGCCAAGGGAATCCCTGGCATGCCGCCGCCACTGCCCACATCCAGCCAGCGGCCGTTTTCGATGAAGGACATAACGCTCAGGCTATCGAGCAAATGCCGTGAAACCATTTCGTCCGGATCACGCACTGCCGTGAGGTTGTAGGCCTTGTTCCATTTTATCAACAGGGCCAGATAACCCAGCAGCTGTGCATGCTGGGCTTCGGTCAGGTTGACACCGAGCTGGCGAGCACCTGTGGATAACTCTTCGGCGTGTTGCGAGGTGACCAACGAACTCAAGCGCTTTGCTCCAACTGACGGCCCGCGCCGCGTTTTTTCAAATGAATCATCAACAGCGAAATCGCTGCCGGGGTCACGCCCGGAATACGCGACGCCTGCCCCAATGTCTCTGGACGGGTCGCGCCGAGCTTGCTCTGGATCTCTTTCGAGAGACCGGAGATGTTCGTGTAATCGATATCCACAGGCAGTTTGGTGTCTTCGCTGGCCCGCAGACGCGCGATTTCATCCTGTTGACGATCGATGTAACCGGCGTATTTGGTCTTGATTTCAACCTGTTCGGCGACCTGTGGATCTTCTGCGCCCCCACCGGTCACGGCAATCAGACCAGCGTAGTCGATTTCCGGACGGCTCAGCAGGTTGAGCAAATTGTATTCGTGGGTCAGCGGCGTACCGAATTTCTCGGAAATCGCATCGCCCTGCTCGGTGCCCGGGCGAACCCAGGTACTTTTCAAGCGTTGCTCTTCCAAATCGATACTTTCGCGTTTCTTGCAGAACGCCACCCAACGCACGTCATCCACCAGACCCAATTCGCGACCTTTTTCGGTCAAGCGCAGGTCGGCGTTGTCTTCGCGCAGGATCAAACGATATTCGGCGCGGGACGTGAACATCCGATACGGTTCCTGGGTTCCCAGGGTAATCAGATCGTCGACCAAAACGCCGATGTACGCCTCGTCGCGACGCGGGCACCAAGCATCTTTGCCCTGAGCACGCAGGGCGGCGTTGGCTCCGGCCAGCAAACCCTGGGCGCCGGCTTCTTCGTAACCGGTGGTGCCGTTGATTTGCCCGGCGAAGAACAGACCGCCGATCACTTTGGTTTCCAGGCTGTATTTCAGATCCCGCGGGTCGAAGTAGTCGTACTCGATGGCGTAGCCTGGACGAACGATGTGCGCGTTTTCCATGCCGCGGATCGATTGCACGATCTGCAATTGCACGTCGAACGGCAGCGAGGTGGATATCCCGTTCGGGTACAGCTCGTGGGTGGTCAAACCTTCCGGCTCGATAAAGACCTGGTGGCTTTCCTTGTCGGCAAAGCGGTGGATCTTGTCTTCGATCGATGGGCAATAACGCGGGCCGATGCCTTCGATCACACCGGAATACATCGGCGAACGATCAAGGTTCGAAGCAATGATTTCGTGGGTACGGGCGTTGGTGTGGGTAATCCAGCAGCTCACCTGCTTCGGATGCTGCTCTTTGGAGCCCATGAACGACATCACCGGAATCGGCGTATCCCCTGCTTGCTCGGTCATCACCGAGAAATCCACAGTGCGACCGTCGATACGCGGCGGTGTACCGGTTTTCAGGCGACCGACACGCAATGGCAGTTCACGCAGACGATGAGCCAGCGCAATCGACGGCGGATCACCGGCGCGACCACCGGAATAATTCTGCATCCCGATGTGGATAAGTCCACCGAGGAAGGTGCCAGTGGTCAACACCACGGAATCTGCGAAGAAACGCAGGCCCATTTGGGTGACAACACCGCGCACTTGTTCCTGCTCGACGATCAGGTCGTCAGCAGCCTGTTGAAATATCCACAGGTTAGGCTGGTTTTCCAAAGCTTCGCGGACAGCAGCCTTGTACAGAACCCTATCTGCCTGAGCGCGGGTTGCACGCACGGCGGGGCCTTTGCGGCTGTTCAATACGCGAAACTGAATACCACCTTTATCGGTAGCCATGGCCATCGCGCCGCCCAGGGCATCGATTTCTTTAACCAAATGGCTTTTGCCGATCCCGCCAATGGCTGGGTTGCAACTCATGGCACCGAGGGTTTCCACGTTATGCGTCAGCAATAGGGTTTTTGCCCCCATACGTGCTGACGCCAGTGCTGCCTCGGTACCGGCATGACCGCCGCCGATGACGATCACTTCAAAACGGGAAGGGAAATCCACCACGCACCTCGTGCCTGCTTCAGTCAGGTAATCCGGAAATAGTTTGAGCTCAGGTTTTTGGACCTGGTCGGCAAGTATAGGGACTTCGCCCTTCCTAAAGAACCCTTTGCACAAAATTTAACCAGCTGTGGAGAAGTCGGGGTTATAGAAATTAAAAAGAGAGAAATTTATTAAATCTTTGTTTTTATGTTTATTTCTACTGAGCCACCTTTCTGTGGATAGATTGATACAGCCCTTTATTTTCAATATGTACAGAGATTCAAAACCCTGTGGTCATGTGCCAAGGAGGCCCTTGGATAACCGGTTTAAGCCTGTGGATGAAAGGGGTGGTTATCCACAGAGGTGGTTATCTTCAGTTTTCAGGCCTTGTTATCAACTGCCCTTAGCGGCACTTATTCACAGGGCTTAATCCACAGAAAAGCCGCCGAATGTGCAAATCCCGGGCAAGGGAAATCCGCTCAAGCGAAGAATCTGCTCGGCACTGGGGAAAAATTTCAGAAAAGGAGAGATCAGACAGGCCTGAATGGCCTGTCTGTGAACTGCAGAAGGGACTATTTACCGATGCAGAAGCTGGAAAAGATCCTTCCCAGCAGATCATCGGAGCTGAATGCGCCGGTGATTTCGCCCAAAGACTGCTGCGCCTGCCTCAAATCTTCGGCCAATAGTTCACCAGCACCCGCTAACGTCAGCTGCGCACGGCCATGCTCGAGGGACGCACTCGCATGACGCAGTGCCTCCAGGTGACGCCTGCGAGCACTGAAGCTGCTTTCGGAGGTCTGCTCGTAACCCATGCAGGCCTTGAGATGCTCACGCAGCAATTCCAGGCCTTCGCCGGCAGACCTTGCACTGAGGCTGATAGTAACGTGGCCATCGTTGCTGACTTCCAGGGCAATCGCTTCTCCCGTCAGGTCAGCCTTGTTACGGATCAGCGTAACTTTTGCCGGATCCGGGCGGGTTTCGAGGAATTCAGGCCACAAGGCAAAGGGATCAAGGGCCTCGGGAGCCGTGGCATCAACCACCAGCAGTACCCGATCAGCCTCGCCGATGGCTTTCAATGCCCGTTCGACGCCAATTTTCTCCACCTGATCATCGGTATCGCGCAGGCCGGCAGTGTCGACCACGTGCAACGGCATGCCATCGATATGGATATGTTCGCGAAGAATATCCCGGGTAGTGCCGGCAATCTCGGTCACGATCGCAGCTTCACGCCCGGCCAAGGCATTCAGAAGGCTGGACTTGCCGGCATTCGGCCGACCGGCGATCACTACGGTCATACCGTCGCGGAGCAAGGCTCCTTGCCCGGCTTCACGCAGCACTGTGGATAATTCGTCGCGCACTTTGTCGAGCATGCTCAGGACATGGCCATCGGCGAGGAAGTCGATTTCTTCTTCGGGGAAGTCGATGGCTGCTTCGACGTAAATGCGCAGTCCTATCAGTTGCTCGGTGAGGTTATGCACACGCTGGGAAAATGCTCCCTGCAACGAACGCAGGGCATTGCGTGCCGCCTGTGCAGAACTTGCCTCGATCAAGTCGGCAATGGCTTCGGCCTGAGCTAGATCGAGCTTGTCGTTGAGGAAGGCACGCTCACTGAATTCACCCGGCCGGGCCAGACGACAGCCCAGTTCCAGGCAACGCTTGAGCAGCATATCCAGAACGATCGGCCCGCCATGACCCTGCAGCTCAAGCACATCTTCACCGGTGAACGAGTTCGGTCCCGGGAAATACAGCGCGATGCCTTCGTCCAGCACCTCTCCGTTTGCACTGAGGAAGGGGCCGTAATGGGCAAACCGCGGTTTCAGTTCGCGACCGCTGATGGCTTTGGCCGCCAGACTCGCCAGCGGCCCGGAAATACGGACGATGCCCACACCGCCGCGACCTTGAGCGGTGGCGACGGCAGCGATGGTTTCACGAGGAACGCTCATAAACCGGTATCCAGACAAAAGTGACAGATAGCAAAACGCCCCACTAGGGGGCGTTTTGAGTGGTTATCCACAGAGTAAGTTACGCCTCGGCTTTTTTGGTAGCCGCTTCGATCTTACGCGTGATGTACCACTGTTGGGCGATGGACAGGCAGTTGTTCACAACCCAGTACAGCACCAGACCCGCCGGGAACCACAGGAAGAAGAAGGTGAAGATGATTGGCATCAGCTTCATCACCTTGGCCTGCATCGGATCCGGAGGTGTCGGGTTCAACTGCTGCTGGATGAACATGGTTGCGCCCATGATGATCGGCAGAATGAAGAACGGATCCTTGATCGACAGGTCAGTAATCCACAGCATGAACGGCGCCTGGCGCATTTCCACGCTTTCCAGCAGAACCCAGTACAGCGAAAGGAAAACCGGCATCTGTACCAGGATTGGCAAGCAGCCACCCAGCGGATTGATCTTCTCTTTCTTGTACAGCTCCATCATGGATTGCGACATTTTCTGCCGGTCGTCGCCATGTTGCTCTTTCAGCGCGGCCAGTTTCGGTGCCACTGCGCGCATGCGCGCCATGGATTTGTAGCTGGCAGCCGACAGCGGGAAGAAAATCCCTTTGATCAGCATGGTCAGGAAGATGATCGACCAGCCCCAGTTACCGACCAGCGCGTGGATATGTTGCAGCAGCCAGAAGATTGGCTGGGCAATGAACCACAGAATGCCGTAGTCGACAGTCAGTTCCAGACCTGGGGACAACTCTTTCAGCACAGCCTGGCTTTTCGGACCCGCGTACAGAACGGCGCTGGTTTCGGCTTTGGCACCTGGCGCGACACTCATTGCCGGGGCGGTGTAGCCGATGATGTAGTTGCCTTTGCTGTCTTTACGGGTCTGGACGACGTTGTTTTCGCCCTTGGCCGGAATCCATGCAGTCACGAAGTAGTGTTGCAACCAGGCAACCCAGCCACCGGTGACGGTTTCTTTCAGCTGAGCCTTGTCCATGTCCTTCATCGACACTTTCTTGTACGGCTCGTTACTTGTCCACAGGGCGGCGCCCAGGTAAGTCGCGGTGCCGGTGGCGGTGCTGGAAGAAGGATCGGAGCTGGCGTCACGCTTCAATTGCGCGAACATTGCACCGGACCAGGGCTGAGCGCTCTGGTTGTCGATCAGGTAGGAAACGGTTACGTCGTACAGGCCACGTTTCAGTGTGAAACGCTTGATGTAGTTGACGCCGTCCTTGCTGAACTTCAGATCCGCGACCAATTGGTCTTGACCGTCAGCCAGTTGATAAATCTTCTTCTCGGAGGAGTAAACCGGACGACCGGCAGGACTCGCGTCCGGACCGTTGGTGCCGATCAGGCCGCTCTGAGCCAGATAAGTCCGCTCGTTGCCGTTATCAAACAGCTGGAATGGAATTTCCGGATGGTCCTGGCGACGTGGATACAGCGGCAACGTCAACTGGGCAACATCGCCACCTTGTGGATCGATTGCCAGGTTGAGCACATCCGTTTTGATCTGGATGAGGTCTTTGCTTGCAGCTACTGGTGTTTCAGCAGGTGCAGTTGCACTGGTATCGCTTGCGGCGCGTGGAATGTCGTCACTGACAGAAGCATTATTGCCAGTCACCGTATCCGGTAGGCCCGGTGCGGTAGTACTGGAAGCAACATTCTGAGTCGGCAGGGCAGCCTGGCCATAGTCCTGGTTCCATTTAAGGACCATAACGTAGGACACGATTGCCAGGGCGACGATCAGGATCGTGCGTTTGATATCCATGATTACTCGGCCATCGAAGAAGAACGGGAGGTAGGGATAGATGGAACCGGGTCATAACCACCGGGATTCCACGGATGACAGCGACCTAAACGACGAAAGGTCAGCCAGCCACCGCGCAGAAGGCCATGATTTTCTATGGCTTCATACGCGTAGCAGGAACAACTGGGGTAGAAACGACAGTGACTGGCCATCAGAGGACTGATGGCATAGCGATAAAACTGGATCGGAACGAGTGCCAGTTTACGCATCGGGACTGTCTACCCCTACAGTTTCGGTTTTGACTGCTGGTACCGGCTTGCTGCGTGCCAGACGTTTCCAGAGTTTGTCGAAATGCTGAATCAATTCGGGGCTTTCTACGTCACCCAAACCTTTGCGCGCGACGATAACAATGTCCCAACCGACCAGTAAATCCTGGTTCAGGCGAAACGATTCGCGCATCAGACGTTTGAGGCGATTGCGCTCGACGGAGAGCTTTACGCTCTTTTTCCCGATAACCAACCCGAGACGGGGGTGATCAAGATCGTTATTGCGCGCAAGGAGCAGGAGATTTTTCCCCGGAACCTTGCCGGTAGGGGAGTCAAAGACTGCCTTGAAATGCCGGGGAGTAAGCAGACGCTTTTCCCGACTGAAGTCCTGACTCACCTCCAGTGCCGGATTATCAAACTGCCAGACGCGCACGACCTTTGGCGCGACGACGCGACAGGACGGCACGACCGTTCTTGGTAGCCATGCGAGCACGGAAACCGTGGGTACGAGCGCGTTTGATAGTGCTTGGTTGGAAAGTACGTTTCATTGTCGTGTTACCTGGTTCGTCCACAACGGGCCGGAATGGCCCCCGTTTTAAGAGACCGGGGATTCTAGAGAAAGCAAGCCTCTAGGTCAATTTCCAACCAGCGTTTCCTTATAAATAGATCTCCAGACGATTTGCTCGCTGAAGGTCGTTCTCTAGATATAGAAATAAAGAAGGGAATTATTTAAAGCTTTTCTGTAAAGCTTATAAAAGCTAGGAGCACGTTCATCTGTGGATAACTGCCTTTAGCCCTTCTAAACCGTGATGTACAGAGAATGACAACTACGGTGGAAAACGGTGGTCAGCCTGTGCTGCGCTGTCGGATAAGCTGTGTGTGGAAAGGCTAGTTATCCACAGGCAGGTTATCCACCGAGTTTCGACCCCACTTGTCCAGTGCCCTCATGGGCGGTTATCCACAGAGCTTATGCACATACCGTTGGTCTTCTTTTCAAGGGTTAACGCATTGATAAATCATGCCCTGTGCGCAACCTGCATGTGGATAAGTGGACGTCTGGTCGCTACAATGACCGCTTGTTTTTGCCTCACCGGCTTTCAACTTAGGGGATATCCGTGTCAGTGGAACTTTGGCAGCAGTGCGTAGAGCTTTTGCGCGATGAGCTGCCTGCCCAACAATTCAACACTTGGATCCGTCCACTACAGGTCGAAGCCGAAGGTGACGAGCTGCGTGTCTACGCGCCGAATCGTTTTGTTCTCGACTGGGTCAATGAAAAGTACCTGGGCCGCGTCCTTGAACTGCTGGATGAGCATGGCAATGGCCTGGCGCCGGCGCTTTCCTTATTAATAGGCAGCAAACGCAGTTCGGCACCGCGTGCGGCACCCAATGCCCCGCTGGCCGCTGCGGCGTCCCAGGCTCAGGCCGCTCAAGCGCCTGTCAGCGCTCCGGCGCCAGCCCCGGCAGCGGTCTCGACCAAACGTGCGACACAGAAAGTAGCTGAAGTCAGTGAAGAGCCGTCCCGGGACAGCTTCGATCCAATGGCCGGCGCCAGTTCGCAACAGGCCCCGGTTCGCGCCGAACAGCGCACGGTGCAAGTTGAAGGCGCGCTCAAGCACACCAGCTACCTGAACCGCACCTTTACCTTCGAGAACTTCGTCGAAGGCAAGTCCAACCAACTCGCCCGGGCTGCGGCCTGGCAGGTGGCGGACAACCCCAAGCACGGTTACAACCCGCTCTTCCTTTATGGTGGCGTTGGCTTGGGTAAAACCCACTTGATGCACGCTGTGGGTAACCATCTATTAAAGAAGAATCCGAATGCCAAGGTCGTGTACCTGCATTCCGAGCGTTTCGTCGCGGACATGGTCAAGGCGTTGCAGCTGAATGCGATCAACGAGTTCAAGCGCTTCTACCGTTCGGTGGACGCGCTGTTGATCGATGACATTCAGTTCTTCGCCCGCAAGGAACGTTCCCAGGAGGAGTTTTTCCACACCTTCAACGCCCTGCTTGAAGGTGGCCAGCAGGTCATTCTTACCAGTGACCGCTACCCGAAAGAAATCGAAGGCCTTGAAGAACGCCTGAAGTCACGTTTCGGCTGGGGCCTGACGGTTGCCGTCGAGCCGCCGGAGCTGGAAACCCGCGTGGCGATCCTGATGAAAAAGGCCGACCAGGCCAAAGTCGATCTGCCACACGATGCAGCGTTCTTCATTGCCCAGCGTATTCGCTCCAACGTCCGTGAGCTGGAAGGCGCGCTCAAACGCGTGATCGCCCACTCGCACTTCATGGGCCGCGATATCACCATCGAGCTGATTCGCGAATCCCTGAAAGACTTGTTGGCGCTGCAAGACAAACTGGTGTCTGTGGATAACATTCAGCGCACCGTCGCCGAGTATTACAAGATCAAGATCTCCGACCTGCTGTCCAAGCGTCGTTCACGCTCGGTAGCACGTCCGCGTCAGGTCGCCATGGCGTTGTCCAAGGAACTGACCAACCACAGCCTGCCGGAAATCGGCGATGTGTTTGGCGGCCGCGACCATACGACTGTTTTGCACGCCTGCCGCAAGATCAACGAGCTTAAGGAATCCGACGCGGACATCCGCGAGGACTATAAGAACCTGCTGCGTACACTGACTACTTGATGAACACCAGCGCAGCTTATTAAGGCAAGGGACTAGACCATGCATTTCACCATTCAACGCGAAGCCCTGTTGAAACCCCTGCAACTGGTCGCAGGCGTCGTCGAGCGCCGACAGACCTTGCCGGTGCTCTCCAACGTGCTGCTGGTTGTCGAAGGCCAGCAATTGTCGCTGACCGGTACCGACCTGGAAGTCGAGCTGGTCGGTCGTGTGCAACTCGAAGAGCCTGCGGACCCGGGCTCCATCACTGTGCCTGCGCGCAAGCTGATGGACATCTGCAAGAGCTTGCCGAACGATGCGCTGATCGACATCAAGGTCGATGAGCAGAAGCTCGTGGTGAAGGCCGGCCGTAGCCGCTTCACCCTGTCGACCCTGCCGGCCAATGACTTCCCGACGGTAGAAGAAGGCCCAGGCTCGCTGACCTGCAGCCTTGAGCAAAGCAAACTGCGTCGTCTGATTGAACGCACCAGCTTCGCCATGGCGCAGCAGGACGTACGCTACTACCTCAATGGCATGCTGCTGGAAGTCTCGGCCGGGATCATCCGCGCCGTGGCGACTGACGGTCACCGTCTGGCCATGTGTTCGATGCAGGCCGATATCGGTCAGCCGGATCGTCATCAGGTGATCGTGCCACGCAAAGGTATTCTGGAACTGGCGCGTCTGCTGACCGAACCGGACGGCAACGTCAGCATCGTGCTGGGCCAGCACCACATTCGCGCCACCACCGGCGAGTTCACTTTCACCTCGAAACTGGTCGACGGTAAATTCCCTGACTACGAGCGTGTTCTGCCTAAAGGCGGCGACAAGCTGGTACTCGGTGATCGCCAGGCATTGCGTGAAGCGTTCAGCCGTACCGCGATTCTGTCCAACGAGAAGTACCGTGGCATCCGTCTGCAACTGGCCAATGGTCAGCTGAAGATCCAGGCGAACAACCCGGAACAGGAAGAAGCGGAAGAAGAAGTGGGCGTTGAGTACAACGGCGGCTCTCTGGAAATCGGCTTCAACGTGAGCTATCTGCTCGACGTACTGGGCGTGATGACCACCGAGCAGGTTCGCTTGATCCTGTCCGATTCCAACAGCAGTGCGCTGGTGCAAGAGTCTGACAACGACGACTCGGCCTACGTTGTCATGCCGATGCGCCTGTAATCATGCTCAGCAGAACCTAGATGTCCTTAAGTCGCGTCTCGGTCACCGCGGTGCGCAATCTGCACCCGGTGACCTTCTCCCCCTCCCCCCGAATAAACATTCTTTACGGCGCCAACGGCAGCGGCAAAACCAGTGTTCTGGAAGCCATTCATCTGCTGGGGCTTGCCCGTTCGTTTCGTAGCAGCCGTCTGTTACCCGTCATTCAATACGAGCAATTGGCGTGTACGGTGTTTGGCCAGGTAGAACTGGCCGAGGGTGGACACAGCGCGTTGGGGATATCTCGCGACCGCCAGGGTGAGTTCCAGATCCGCATTGATGGGCAGAACGCCCGAAGTGCTGCGCAGCTTGCAGAGATCCTGCCGTTGCAGTTGATCAACCCGGACAGCTTCCGCCTGCTGGAAGGTGCGCCGAAGATTCGCCGGCAGTTTCTCGACTGGGGTGTGTTCCACGTGGAACCCCGATTCATGTCCACGTGGCAGCGCTTGCAGAAGGCCTTGCGCCAGAGAAACTCTTGGCTGCGACATGGTACACTTGACGCCGTTTCGCAAGCGGTTTGGGACAGGGAACTGTGCCAGGCCAGCGCTGAAATAGATGAATACCGCCGCGCTTACATCAAAGCCTTGAAACCAGTCTTTGAACAGACCTTGAGCGAACTGGTTGAGCTTGAGGGCTTAACGCTCAGCTATTACCGAGGTTGGGACAAAGACCGTGAGCTGAGTGCAGTGCTCGCCGGGTCCCTTCAGCGGGATCAGCAAATGGGTCATACCCAGGCCGGACCACAACGCGCTGATTTGCGTCTTAGATTGGGCGCACATAATGCCGCGGACATCTTGTCTCGTGGCCAGCAGAAGTTAGTGGTCTGTGCATTGCGGATCGCCCAAGGGCACTTGGTTAGCCAGGCCCGTCGCGGCCAGTGTATTTATCTGGTGGATGACCTGCCGTCCGAATTGGACGAGCACCACCGTCGCGCGCTTTGCCGCTTGCTGGAAGACTTACGCTGCCAGGTCTTTATCACCTGTGTAGATCACGAATTATTGAGGGAAGGCTGGCAGACGGAAACGCCAGTCGCTCTGTTCCACGTGGAACAGGGCCGTATCACCCAGACCCACGACCATCGGGAGTGAAGGCATTGAGCGAAGAAAATACGTACGACTCAACGAGCATTAAAGTGCTGAAAGGCCTGGATGCCGTACGCAAACGTCCCGGTATGTACATTGGTGACACCGACGATGGCAGCGGTCTGCACCACATGGTGTTCGAAGTGGTCGATAACTCGATCGACGAAGCTCTCGCCGGCCACTGCGACGACATCAGCATCATCATTCACCCGGATGAGTCCATCACCGTTCGCGACAACGGTCGTGGCATCCCGGTAGACGTGCATAAAGAAGAAGGCGTTTCGGCAGCCGAGGTCATCATGACCGTGCTGCACGCCGGCGGTAAGTTCGACGACAACTCCTATAAAGTATCCGGCGGTCTGCACGGTGTAGGTGTATCGGTGGTGAACGCACTGTCCAAAGAGCTGATCCTGACCGTTCGCCGCAGCGGCAAGATCTGGGAACAGACTTACGTCCACGGTGTTCCGCAAGAGCCGATGAAGATCGTTGGCGAGAGCGAAACCACTGGCACCCAGATTCACTTCAAGCCTTCGGCTGAAACCTTCAAGAACATCCATTTCAGCTGGGACATCCTGGCCAAGCGGATTCGCGAACTGTCCTTCCTCAACTCCGGTGTCGGCATCGTCCTCAAGGACGAGCGCAGCGGTAAGGAAGAGTTGTTCAAGTACGAAGGGGGCCTGCGAGCGTTCGTTGAATACCTGAACACCAACAAGACTGCGGTCAATCAGGTGTTCCACTTCAACATCCAGCGCGAAGACGGCATCGGCGTTGAAATCGCCCTGCAATGGAACGACAGCTTCAACGAGAACCTGTTGTGCTTCACCAACAACATTCCACAGCGCGATGGCGGTACTCACCTGGTGGGTTTCCGTTCCGCACTGACGCGTAACCTGAACACCTACATCGAAGCTGAAGGCTTGGCGAAGAAACATAAAGTCGCCACCACCGGTGACGATGCCCGCGAAGGCCTGACCGCGATCATTTCGGTAAAAGTGCCGGATCCGAAGTTCAGCTCCCAGACCAAGGACAAACTGGTGTCTTCCGAAGTGAAGACCGCGGTCGAACAGGAAATGGGCAAGTACTTCTCCGACTTCCTGCTGGAAAACCCGAACGAAGCCAAGCTGGTTGTCGGCAAGATGATCGACGCGGCGCGTGCGCGTGAAGCAGCGCGTAAGGCTCGTGAGATGACCCGCCGGAAAGGCGCGCTGGACATCGCCGGCCTGCCGGGCAAACTGGCCGACTGCCAGGAAAAAGACCCTGCCCTCTCCGAACTGTACCTTGTGGAAGGTGACTCTGCTGGCGGTTCCGCCAAGCAGGGACGTAACCGTCGCACCCAGGCCATCCTGCCGCTCAAGGGCAAGATCCTGAACGTCGAGAAGGCACGCTTCGACAAGATGATCTCTTCGCAAGAAGTGGGCACCTTGATCACCGCGCTGGGCTGCGGCATTGGCCGCGACGAGTACAACATCGACAAGCTGCGTTATCACAACATCATCATCATGACCGATGCTGACGTCGACGGTTCGCACATCCGTACCCTGTTGCTGACCTTCTTCTTCCGTCAGTTGCCGGAGTTGATTGAGCGCGGTTACATCTACATCGCTCAGCCGCCGCTGTACAAGGTCAAGAAAGGCAAGCAAGAGCAATACATCAAAGACGACGACGCCATGGAAGAGTACATGACGCAGTCGGCCCTGGAAGACGCGAGCCTGCACCTGAACGAAGAAGCCCCGGGTATCTCCGGTGAAGCCCTCGAGCGTCTGGTAAATGATTTCCGCCTGGTGATGAAGACCCTCAAGCGCCTGTCGCGCCTGTACCCGCAGGAGCTGACCGAGCACTTCATCTACCTGCCAGCGGTGAGCATGGAGCAACTGTCCGATCACGCAGCGATGCAGGATTGGATGGCTCAGTTCGAAGTTCGCCTGCGCACCGTCGAGAAATCCGGCCTGGTTTACAAAGCCAGCCTGCGTGAAGACCGTGAACGTAACGTCTGGCTGCCAGAGGTCGAGCTGATCTCCCACGGCCTGTCGAACTACATCACCTTCAACCGCGATTTCTTCGGCAGTAACGATTACAAGACTGTTGTGTCGTTGGGCGCTCAATTGAGCACCTTGCTGGACGACGGCGCGTACATCCAGCGCGGCGAGCGCAAGAAGCCGGTCACCGAATTCAAGGAAGCACTTGAATGGCTGATGGCTGAAAGCACCAAGCGTCACACCATCCAGCGATACAAGGGGCTGGGCGAAATGAACCCGGATCAGCTATGGGAAACCACCATGGACCCAAGCCAGCGCCGGATGCTCAAAGTGACCATCGAAGACGCCATTGGCGCGGATCAGATCTTCAACACCCTGATGGGTGATGCGGTCGAACCTCGTCGTGACTTCATCGAAAGCAACGCCTTGGCGGTTTCCAACCTGGATTTCTGATCCGGCAGGACCGCTAAAACGAAAAAGGCCAACGCTTAGCGTTGGCCTTTTTTATTGATCGTCTAAACGTCGTCATTCGCTGGCAGTGGCCACGCTCTCGAGCCGATACCCATACCCGTAAATCGTCAGCAGTTGCCAACCGCGATCAGCCGTCAGGCCCAACTTGTTGCGCAGGCGATAAATATGAGTGTCCAGCGGGCGGGAGGAAACTATTTCTTCATGAGTCCAAAAGCGCTCATACAAGTATTCACGGGACAAAGGTCGGCCCAGATTGGCGAACAGGCAACGGGCGAGACGGTATTCCCGTTCGGTCAGGCTAATGGGGGTGGAGGCGCGGGTGACGGTGAGTTCGGCGTCGTCGAATTCGAGGTCATTGAAGGTCAGTATTTCGGTGGCTGCCGCGCGTTGCAGCCCATGCCGACGAAGCACTGCGCTGACCCGAGCCATCAGCTCGTTGGGACGAAACGGTTTGCTCACGTAATCATCGGCCCCGGAGTTCAATGCCTGGACGATATCGCTTTCGGTATCGCGACTGGTGAGCATGATCGCGGCCGGTGGCACGTCCATGTGTTCATGGGTCCAGCGCAACAAAGACAGGCCGCTGATATCGGGCAGTTGCCAATCGAGGATCAGCAGGTCGAAGGTCTCCCGCCGGAGTTGCCGTAGTAAGTCCTCTCCCCGCTCGAAGCAATGCAACGTCCACGCCTGCTCTCCCGTGACGGGGATCTGTCGCAGTGTCTGTTCCACCCGGCGGAGTTCGGCGGGCTCGTCATCCAGTATTGCGACACGCATGCCGAGTGTTTCCTTCATCTCGTAAGTGCTAAGTGAAAATTCCTGCGAGAGTTTAGGCTGATTGATTGATTCTGAACAATTGTGGCGAATTGCTTCGAAGGTCCCGAGTATGGCTACGCTGATGTCACTTCGCCGACGGGATGTTTTTAGCCTTCGATCAATTCTGAATAAATATTGAGAATCGGCTCGCAAGGTCACTTATGTCGGTAAATTCGCTCTCGCTGAGCGGCACAGGGGCATTGGGATGTGTCCCGACGCAAGGAGCGTCAATGCCAACCTGGCAGGACCGTCGATTACCGGTTTTCGACAGTCTGCAGTTCAGGGGAAAACACATGGAGTGCCTGCTCGGTTTCGACACAGGGATGTGTCATCTCATTTGCTCTCATGGCTATCTGCCAGAGCGTCCGGTCAGGTATCGTGCGCATTCCCGGCATGATTTCGAAAAGAGCATAAAAAGCAATCCATGAACCCCATGACCTTATTGCTTCCACGCTGTTCTGGCGTCTGTCTTTTACTCGTTACCGGCCTGATGGGATTGCTCATCGAGAGTGCATCAGCAGCTTTCACGTCGGCAAAACGTTTGCCTTACATCGATGAAAACCAACAGTGCCATGGTCAACCGCTGCCGGCGACTATCGAGCATCTGACCGGCGAAGCGTGGAAGCTGGACGCCAAAGGCAAACAGACGCCATTGCAGGAAGGCATGTCGATCGACGAGCAGG
This sequence comes from Pseudomonas frederiksbergensis, assembly GCF_003732275.1. Classification (GTDB taxonomy): domain Bacteria; phylum Pseudomonadota; class Gammaproteobacteria; order Pseudomonadales; family Pseudomonadaceae; genus Aquipseudomonas; species Aquipseudomonas frederiksbergensis_H. The sequence continues at coordinate 100,951 of NZ_MOBM01000006.1, read as the reverse complement.
AAGGCGTCAAGACCTCGCCCTCGGCGTTTGTCAGCCTGTCCCTGGGTGATGGCTCGCGGGTGGTGCTGCCCTCTAGTTCCCATATCACCCTGCATCTCAATGAAGAACATTCGATCCCTCAGGTCATTCTTGAGCAGGGGCAGGTTGAGTCGTATGTGATCAAACGTGCCAGCGACCATGATCGCTTTCAGATCGTCACGCCGGTCGGTGTACTGGGCGTACGGGGCACGCATTTTCGCGTGCGCAACGGTGACGGAGGTCAAGCACTGCTTGAGGTTCTGAATGGCCAAGTGGCGGTCAATCGTGATGAGGAAACGTCGGGCGCCCGCCCTGCCCGGTCGGCTGCCAAACGGACTCAGAGCGCTGAAGCTGATGAGGTCCAGGTCATGGCTCGTCAAGGTTTGCGTATTCAGAAACAAGGCACGTTGACGCCAATCGACTTGTTAACTGCCCCACGATTGTTGGGGCAAGCCGGTCAGACGGGTAATGTGCCTGTCTGGCAATTGATCATGAAACCCATTGAAGGGGCCACGCGTTATCGGGCGCAAGTGGCTACCGACGCAGCCTTTCTGGACATCAAGCAAGAGCAGTTTTCCAGCACGCCAGAGGTCAAATTCAGCGGGCTGAAAGCGTTTTTCTACCATGTTCGCCTGTCTGCCTATGATGCTCAGGGGTTAGAGGGAGAGACCGGGGTGTATGACATTTTCTATTACCCCAGGACCACCCGTGTCCAATAGCGCCCTGGCCCACGACCGATGAAGAGACGACCAAGGAAGGATGACCGCGAGCCGACCCAGGCTCAGCGGTTGTTTCAGCGGATGGTCCGCGAGTGGCTGTGGGTTTGTCTGATCCTGTTGCCGCTGACGGCAATGTTGTCCATGACTCAGGGGCTGGTCCTGAGTAATCTGCTGTATGACAACCTGCGCCGGCTGAGTCCGCTACCGGTGGACCCGCGAATACTCATCGTCACGATTGATGACTATAGCTTGCAGCAGCTTGGCCAATGGCCGTGGTCGCGGGCCATGCATGCGCAACTGCTGGATCGGCTCAGTGCCGCGAATGTTAAAGGCGTTCTGTTCGACGTTATCTTCAGCGAGCCCGATAGCCATCCCGGCAACGATCAGCTTTTGGCCCAGGCGGCCTGTCGGGCCGGGAATGTTTTCGTGCCGCTGCTGCGCGAAGGCGTCGCACGTTATGGGCAGCCCTTGGGGGAAATTGAACCGGTGGTCCCGCTGAGCCATTGCGCCAAAGGTATCGGGCACATCAATGCCGAAGCGGATGCCGACGGAATTGTACGCAGCGTGTATTTAAGCGAAGGACCGGCGCAAAAACCCCGTCCGCAACTGGCCTGGCTGCTGTACGAAGAAACCCTTACCGATAAGGGAAATGCACCGATGCCTGGTACCCCGGCCCTGCCATCGGCGCAAGGCTGGCAGCGAGCCCATGAAATACGGATTCCTTTCATCCGTTCCGACGCGGGCTTTCCCAGCGTGCCCTACGTCAGTGTATTGCGCGGCGAAGTCCCGCCCGAGTTGCTGCGCGATCGCTTGATCCTGATCGGCTCGACCGCTCCAGGCCTGGGGGACCGTTATGTGACCCCACAATCGGCCAGTATCGGCACCACACCGGGCATCGAGATTCAGGCGAATATCCTCAATGGGCTGCTGCAACACCGCAACATCGTGGTTCTCGATCAGCGCTTGGCGGCGTTGCTATCGGTGGTGATTGTCGGTGAGTTGCTGGGCCTGCTGTTGGTACGTCCGCATCGTGCGCTATGGCTGACTCTGGGGGCAATGGCGGCCGCTCTGCTGGGTTCGAGTTTGCTGCTGCGGCTTGGCTGGTGGTGGTCACCGGCTGCGAGCCTGCTGGGTATGACGCTGGGCTATCTGATCTGGAATTGGCGAAGGTTGAACGCAGTGCTCGCCTATTTCGGCTGGGAACTGGCGCGCCTGGACAGCGAGCCAAAAGTCTTTCCCGAACGTCGTCGTATCCAGGCTCCGGCCAGTGATGTGCTGCAAGGGCAAATCGTCGCGCTGGAGCAGGCCATGAGCCGGACTCGCGACACTCGACGTTTCATTGCCGATGGACTTGAATACCTGCCGGTGGCGACGCTGATCAGCAATCCGAACGGGCGCATTCTGCTGGCCAACCGCAAGGCTCGAGAGGTATTTGGTCGTGGCCTGGTGGGCGAGGACATGCTTGAGCAGCTGAGCGACCTGGGTTACCCGGTGCCGTCCGATGGAACGCCATCTGCGTTGTCGACCCTTGAGCCGCTGGAGTTTCGTGACACCCAGGCACGCAGCTTGCGTCTGGACCTGGCACCGCTGTTGCCGGCCGAGGGAGACTCTGTGATTGGCTGGCTACTGAGCCTCACTGACTTGAGCGTTGAGCGGGACGCCGAAGAACAGCGAACCGTGTTGCTGCGCTTTTTATCTCATGACCTCAGAGCTCCCCATTCGGCGATACTCGCCTTGCTCGACGTCCAGCGGCATCAGGGGGCGGGCGACACTCAAGTGTTCAGCCAGATCGAATTACAAGTGCGCAAGGCGCTGCACCTGACCGAGGCTTTTGTGCAGTTGGCAAAAGCCGAGTCTGAGGCCTATCAGTTTCAGCCGAGCATGTTCGCGATGTTGTTACTCGATACCTTCGACCAGGCCTCGAGCATCGCTCATCTGAAGAACATTCAGTTGCTGCATGACCTCGACGAAGACGCTGAAGTGTTGGTCCTGGCCGATCAATCGCTACTGACACGGGCACTGTTCAACCTGCTGGAAAACGCCATCAAGTACAGTCCGGCGGGCACGCGGATCTCAGTGCGGGTGAGTTGTGCCGAGGGCTGGCTGCTGTGCGAAATCGCCGATCAGGGCCGAGGGATTGCTGTCGATGAACTTCCCGAGTTGTTCAGTCAGTATCGGCGTTTTACCTCGGCTCATGGTAGCGACGGCCTGGGGCTGGGTTTGTCCATGGTCAAGGCCGTGGTGGACCGTCATGGCGGGAGGATTTCCTGTCATAGCATGGTGGGGCAAGGCACGACGTTCAGTGTCCAGTTACCGCTATTGAGCGAGTGAGCCAGACGCTTTCAACGGACATAAAAAAACCGGCTATATCAGCCGGTTTTTTACGTCCGAAATAAACTTATGCACCTTTTTCGACGTTTTATTTGCTTAAGAAATATGTAAGTAAATCATAAGCTTAAATACTAAAAACGACGTTTTTCAACAAAACGGTACACAGGTTATCCACAGAATCTCAGACAGTCACTTGATCGGTGGCGTTGGGTGCCGCCGGGGCTGCTGGTAGCGAGCCCATCTCGCGCTGCATCTGTTCGTTCCAGGCCTGCACCCGATCATTCAGGTCGGCGATGGCTCGCGGCCCACTCCCTTCGGCGTACATTGGCGCGCCAATGATGACGGTGATCACGCCTTGCTGCTTCGCCCAACCGGTTTTTGGCCAGAACTTGCCGGCATTGTGCGCAATCGGCAGTACCGGTAATGACGCATTGACGGCCAATGCGGTGCCACCACGGGAGAACTTGCCGATGGTGCCGTAGGGAACGCGAGTCCCTTCAGGGAAGATCAGCACCCAGACATTGTCCTTGAGCAGTTCATCGCCCTTCTTCGCCACATGCTTGAGCGCGGCTTTTGGGTTGCCACGGTCGATGGCGATCGGTCGCAGCATGGCCATGGCCCAGCCGAAGAACGGAACGTAGAGCAGTTCGCGCTTGAGCACTTGGCTTAGAGGCTCGAAGTACGCCGAGAGAAAGAATGTTTCCCAAGTGCTCTGGTGGTTCGACTGAATCACGCAGGGCTGGTCAGGCACGTTCTCGGCACCCTTCACTTCGTAACGAATACCCAGAAAGACTTTGCTCAGCCATAAGGCGCAGCGGCACCAGTACACGTTGATAAAGCGATAGCGCGCCTTGAATGGCAGAAACGGCGCGATAAAAAAGCTCAGGGTGCACCAGAGCAAAGAGCTGGTGCCCAGCAGCAGGTAAAAGAGGAAAGTTCTGATGGCCTGCAGTATCGACATGGCGACATTTACCGTTGCGGGCATTGCCCGCCTATTCAAGCGCACTCCCGATCAGTCCTTGGCCAGGATGGTCAGAAGAGTCTTAGTTGTGAATAAGTTCCGCGGCAATCGCCGCCAGATCGTCAAAAATCAAGGTGCCCGCCGGTAGGATTTTGCCCTGAGTCTTTTCGCCTTTCCCGGTCTTTACCAAAACTGGCTGAGAGTCGACGGCTTTAGCGGCTTCCAGGTCACCGAGAGTATCGCCGACGAACCATAGATTCGTCAGCGAAACGTTGTAATGGGCGGCGATGGTTTTCAACATCCCGGGTTTTGGCTTGCGGCAATCGCAGCCATCGTCCGGCCCGTGCGGGCAATAGACGATCAGCCCGACTTCGCCGCCCTGCTCCGCCACCAGCTCGCGCAAGCGAGCGTGCATGGCTTCCAGAGTGGCGATGTCGTAATAACCGCGAGCGATGCCTGACTGATTGGTAGCGACCGCTACCGTCCAGCCAGCCTTGCTCAACTGCGCGATCGCTTCGATCGAACCGGGGAGCGGAATCCACTCCTCCACCGACTTGATGTACGCATCGGAGTCGTAATTGATCACTCCGTCCCGATCGAGAATCAGCAGTTTCAACAGCAGCCCCTTAGCCCAGCAGCGAAATGTCAGCGATGCCGAGGAACAAACCACGCAGACGCGCCAGCAGCGCGTAGCGGTTGGCTCGCACCTTGGCATCTTCGGCGTTGACCATCACCGCTTCGAAGAACGCATCCACCGGCTCGCGCAATGCCGCCAGACGCGCCAGCGATTCGCTGTACTGACGAGCAGCGGCCATTGGCTGAACAGCCTGGTCAGCCTGCTGGATCGCCGAGTACAGAGAGAACTCGTTGGCGTTGTCGAAGTACTTGGCTTCAACGACCGAAGGAACGGTGCCTTCGACCTTGCTCAGCAAGTTCGAAACACGCTTGTTCACGGCGGCCAGGGCAGCGGCTTCCGGCAATTTGCGGAAGGCTTCTACCGCTTGTACGCGCTGGTCGAAGTCCAGGGCCGAACCCGGTTTCAGGGCACGCACCGACAGATAGGTCGCGACATCCACGCCCTCGTCTTCGTAACGGGCACGCAGGCGGTCGAAGATGAATTCCAGTACCGAGTCATTCAAGCCGGCAGCCTTGATCTTGGTACCGAACGCATTCACGGCAAACGCCACGGCGTCATTCAGGTCGAGTTCGAGTTTCTTGTCGATCAGGATCCGCAACACACCCAGCGCGGCGCGGCGCAGGGCATAGGGGTCTTTACTGCCGGTAGGCAGCATGCCGATACCGAAAATACCCACCAGCGTATCGAGCTTGTCGGCGATGGCCACGGCCGCACCGGTCAGCGTGGTCGGCAATTCAGCGCCGGCACCGCGCGGCATGTACTGCTCATTCAGCGCCAAGGCGACGTCTTGCGGCTCGCCGTCGTTGAGGGCGTAGTAGTAACCGGCGACACCTTGCATCTCCGGGAACTCACCGACCATCTCGGTCGCCAGGTCGCATTTGGACAGCAGGCCGGCACGTGCCGCCCAAGAAGCGTTGCCGCCGATGCGAGCGGCAATGTACGCCGCCAGTTTCGACACGCGTTCGGCCTTGTCGTAGACGCTGCCAAGTTTTTCCTGGAACACCACGTTCTGCAGACGCAGGTTGAACTCTTCGAGTTTCTGCTTCTTGTCTTGCTTGAAGAAGAACTCGGCGTCGGTCAGGCGTGGGCGAACCACTTTCTCATTACCGGCGATGATCTGCTGCGGGTCTTTGCTTTCGATGTTGGCCACGGTAATGAAACGAGGCAGCAACTTGCCATCGGCATCCAGCAGGCAGAAATACTTCTGATTGTCCTGCATGGTGGTGATCAGCGCTTCTTGCGGCACGTCGAGGAAACGCTCTTCGAACGAGCACACCAGCGGCACCGGCCATTCAACCAGCGCGGTCACTTCGTCGAGCAGGCTCGGCGGCACGATGGCCGTACCTTCCTGCAATGTGGCCAATTCTTCGGTGCGCTTGCTGATCAGCTCGCGACGCTCGTTGGCATCGGCCAGTACATAGGCAGCACGCAGATCGCTCAGGTAGTTGGCCGGCGAGGTGATGCGCACGCTTTCAGGATGGTGGAAGCGATGACCACGGGAATCGCGGCCGGACTTTTGCGCGAGGATGGTGCAGTCGATGACATGGTCACCGAGCAGCATCACCAGCCATTGAGTCGGGCGAACGAATTCTTCCTTGCGCGCACCCCAGCGCATGCGCTTGGGGATAGGCAGGTCGTTCAGGGAATCTTCGACGATGGTTGGCATCAGGCTCGCGGTCGGCTTGCCGGCGATGCTTTGGCTGTAGCGCAGTTTCGGACCGCTCTGATCGATTTCGCTCAGATCGACGCCGCACTTCTTGGCGAAGCCCAGGGCTGCTTGAGTCGGGTTGCCTTCGGCATCGAACGCGGCCTGACGCGGCGGGCCGTCGAGGTTGATGCTGCGGTCCGGCTGCTGGGTCGCCAGCGCGGTAATCAGCACGGCCAGACGACGTGGCGCTGCGTAGACGGTTTTGGTTTCGTAATTCAGGCCGGCGGCTTGCAGGCCTTTGTCGATACCGGCCATAAATGCTTCGGCCAGGGTGTTCAGGGCTTTGGGTGGCAGTTCTTCGGTGCCCAATTCAACCAGGAAATCTTGAGCACTCATTGTGCAGCCTCCAGCTTGGCCAGTACTTCATCACGCAGGTCCGGGGTCGCCATCGGGAAGCCCAGCTTGGCGCGAGCCAGCAGGTAGGCTTGCGCAACGGAACGCGCCAGGGTGCGTACACGCAGAATGTATTGCTGACGCGCAGTCACCGAGATCGCCCGGCGCGCATCCAGCAGGTTGAAGGTGTGGGAAGCCTTCAACACCATTTCGTAGCTCGGCAACGGCAATGGCTGATCGAGTTCGATCAGGCGCTTGGCTTCGCTTTCATAGAAGTCGAACAACTCGAACAGCTTCTCGACGTTGGCGTGTTCGAAGTTGTAGGTCGACTGCTCCACTTCGTTCTGGTGGAACACGTCGCCGTAGGTCACCTTGCCGAACGGACCGTCAGCCCAGACCAGGTCATAGACCGAGTCCACGCCTTGCAGGTACATGGCCAGACGCTCCAGACCGTAAGTGATCTCGCCGGTCACCGGGTAGCACTCGATGCCGCCCGCTTGCTGGAAGTAAGTGAACTGCGTCACTTCCATGCCGTTGAGCCAGACCTCCCAGCCCAGACCCCAGGCGCCCAGCGTTGGCGACTCCCAGTTGTCTTCGACGAAACGGATGTCATGCACCAGAGGGTCGAGGCCCACGTGCTTGAGGGAGCCCAGGTACAGTTCCTGGAAGTTGTCCGGGTTCGGCTTCAGGACTACCTGGAACTGGTAGTAGTGCTGCAGACGGTTCGGGTTTTCGCCGTAGCGGCCGTCAGTCGGGCGACGACTGGGCTGCACATAAGCGGCGTTCCAGGTTTCCGGGCCAATGGCGCGCAGGAACGTGGCAGTGTGGAAAGTGCCGGCGCCTACTTCCATATCGTAGGGCTGAAGTACCACACAACCTTGCTCGGCCCAGTATTGCTGGAGGGCGAGGATCAAGTCTTGGAAGGTACGCACGGCTGGCGTAGGCTGGCTCACGAAATTCACCTGTTTCTTGGGCTGCGATTTAAAGAGCGGGAGTATACCCGATTCGGTCCTGCGCACGCCCCCTGGAGCCTTATGCCACGCTGCTTTTGGTGTACCGAAGATCCGCTATACATGGCTTATCACGATCAGGAGTGGGGCACGCCGCTACGCGATGCGCAGGGTTTGTTCGAGTTGCTTTTGCTCGAAGGGTTCCAGGCCGGGCTTTCCTGGATCACCGTGTTGCGCAAACGAGAGCGTTATCGCGAGGTGCTGTTCGGCTTCGACGTACAGCGCGTGGCACAGATGAGCGATGCGGAAATCGATGAGTTGATGCTCGATCCGGGGATCATCCGCAATCGCCTCAAACTCAATGCAGCCCGGCGCAATGCCCAGGCGTGGCTGGCGCTGGAGGACCCGGTGGCGTTTCTCTGGTCGTTCGTCGGCGGAACGCCTGTGATCAATCATTTCAAGGATCGCAGTGAAGTGCCGGCCGTGACACCGGCCGCCGTCGAGATGAGCAAAGGCCTGAAAAAAGCCGGTTTCACGTTCGTCGGCCCGACCATTTGTTACGCGTTGATGCAGGCTTCGGGCATGGTCATGGACCACACTCGGGATTGCGATCGCTACGCCCCCTTGGCGAACGGCGGTTAGAATAGCCGCCTCGCGCACAGCACAAGATCAGGAGTGACCTGTGGATAAGTTGAAAGGCGCCTTTCTGGTAGGCGCTCTGCGGTTGTTTGCCCTGCTTCCTTGGCGGGCAGTGCAGGCGGTGGGCTCGGCCATTGGCTGGGTGATGTGGAAAACCCCCAACCGTTCCCGCGACGTGGTGCGGATCAACCTCGCCAAGTGCTTCCCGCAAATGGACCCGGCCGAACGCGAGCGTCTGGTGGGCCAGAGCTTGAAAGACATTGGCAAGTCCCTGACCGAGAGCGCTTGCGCGTGGATCTGGCCGGCTCAGCGTTCCATTGATTTGGTGCGTGAAGTCGAAGGTCTCGATGTGCTCAAAGACGCCCTCGCCTCCGGCAAAGGCGTGGTTGGCATCACCAGTCACTTGGGCAACTGGGAAGTGTTGAACCACTTCTATTGCAACCAGTGCAAACCGATCATTTTCTACCGTCCACCCAAGCTCAAGGCGGTGGATGAGTTGCTGCGCAAGCAGCGGGTGCAATTGGGTAACCGGGTGGCCGCTTCCACCAAGGAAGGCATCCTCAGCGTGATCAAGGAAGTGCGCAAAGGTGGTGCAGTGGGCATTCCGGCAGACCCGGAACCGGCCGAATCCGCCGGGATCTTCGTGCCGTTCTTCGCCACCCAGGCCCTGACCAGTAAATTCGTCCCGAACATGCTGGCCGGCGGTAAAGCGGTCGGCGTGTTCCTGCATGCCCTGCGGCTACCGGACGGTTCGGGTTACAAAGTGATCCTCGAAGCCGCCCCCGAGGCCATGTACAGCACCGATACCGAAACCTCCTGCGCGGCGATGAGCCAGGTGGTCGAGCGCTATGTGCGGGCTTATCCGAGCCAATACATGTGGAGCATGAAGCGCTTCAAGAAGCGTCCGCCGGGCGAAGAACGCTGGTACTGATGCTGCTGTGGATAACCCTCGGTAAAAACAAAAGATCGCAGGCTTCGCCAGCTCCTACAAAGTCTCGGCGTTTATCTCGTAGGAGCTGCCGAAGGCTGCGATCTTTTGATCTTGATCAGTGCGCCTGACGCTCAAGCTTTTTCAGAAACACCGTCATCTCCTTCTCGGCCTGCTTGTCGCCATGGTTACGGGCAGCTTCCAGGCCCTGTTCCCAGGCCTGACGCGCCGCCGCGTAATCCGCCAGCGCCAGATGGGCCTTGCCCAATAGCTTCCAGGCCGCCGAATACTTCGGATCGAACTCGACGCAGCGCTGGAAATGCTCTGCGGCTTTGGCATTTTCACCAAGATCCAGATAACCCTTGCCCAGGCCGAAGCGCAGCAGCGAGTTATCCACACCCTTGGCGAGCATTTTTTCCAGGGATTCGATCATCGGTGGATTCCTTTATAAGGTGTGTCAGGGAGATGCCAGGGCCAGACCGGCCGCTATCGCGAGCAGGCTCGCTCCCACAGTTGATCTTCAGTGAACACAAATACTGTGTACGGCCGAGACCCGTGGGAGCGAGCCTGCTCGCGATGAGGCCGGATTGGCCAACGTCGGTCTAGAAAAAGCTCAACCCCACATGGAACAGCTTTTCCACATCCCGAATATGCTTCTTATCCACAAGGAACAGAATCACATGGTCACCGGCTTCGATCACGGTGTCGTCGTGGGCGATGATCACTTCTTCGTCGCGGATGATCGCGCCGATGGTGGTCCCCGGTGGCAGACCGATGTTTTCGATGGCTTTGCCAATCACCTTGCTCGACTTCGCATCGCCGTGGGCGATGGCCTCAATGGCTTCCGCCGCACCTCGACGCAATGAATGCACGCTGACGATATCGCCGCGTCGCACGTGGGCCAGCAAGGTGCCGATGGTCGCCAGTTGCGGGCTGATGGCGATGTCGATGTCGCCGCCCTGGATCAGGTCGACGTAGGCCGGGTTGTTGATGATCGTCATCACCTTCTTCGCGCCCAGGCGCTTGGCGAGCAGCGACGACATGATGTTGGCTTCGTCGTCGTTGGTCAGCGCCAGGAAGATGTCGGCGTCGGCGATGTTCTCTTCCATCAGCAAGTCGCGATCGGAGGCACTGCCCTGCAACACCACGGTGCTGTCGAGGGTGTCCGAGAGATGGCGGCAGCGGGCCGGGTTCATCTCGATGATCTTCACCTGATAGCGGCTTTCGATGGCCTCGGCCAAACGCTCGCCAATCTGCCCGCCGCCAGCGATGACGATGCGTTTGTAGCTCTCATCGAGGCGGCGCATTTCGCTCATCACCGCGCGAATATTCGCTTTGGCGGCGATGAAAAACACTTCGTCGTCGGCCTCGATCACCGTATCGCCCTGGGGCAGGATCGGCCGGTCACGCCGGAAAATCGCTGCAACGCGGGTTTCGACATTCGGCATGTGTTCGCGCAGCTGTCGCAGTTGCTGACCCACCAGCGGACCGCCGTAATAGGCTTTCACTGCCACCAGTTGCGCTTTGCCTTCGGCGAAGTCGATTACCTGCAACGCACCCGGATGCTGGATCAGGCGCTTGATGTAGTTGGTAACGACTTGCTCCGGACTGATCAGCACATCGACCGGAATCGCTTCGTTATCGAAGAGTTCGGCGCGGGTCAGGTACGCGGCTTCGCGGACCCGGGCGATCTTGGTTGGCGTGTGGAACAAGGTGTGAGCGACCTGACAGGCCACCATGTTGGTTTCGTCACTATTGGTCACTGCAACCAGCATGTCGGCGTCGTCGGCACCGGCCTGACGCAGTACGGTCGGTAGCGAACCGCGACCCTGCACGGTGCGGATGTCCAGCCGATCGCCGAGGTCGCGCAGGCGTTCGCCATCGGTGTCGACCACGGTGATGTCGTTGGCTTCGCTGGCCAAGTGTTCTGCCAGCGAACCGCCGACCTGCCCTGCGCCGAGGATGATGATTTTCATCCAGTCACTCCCTTAAAACCGGTTAACCGCGCGCGGCGGCAATCTTGATCAGCTTGGCGTAATAGAACCCGTCATGACCGCCTTCCTGGGCCAGTAATTGGCGACCATGGGGCTGCTTGATGCCGGCCTGACTGGCGATATCGAGTTCACGGGCACCCGGCGTGCGAGCGAGGAACGCTTCGATGACTTCGGTGTTCTCGGTCGGCAGCGTGGAGCAAGTGGCGTAAAGCAGAATGCCGCCCACTTCCAACGTTATCCACATGGCATCGAGCAGCTCGCCCTGAAGCACCGCCAGCGCGGCGATGTCATCGGGTTGGCGGGTCAGTTTGATGTCCGGATGACGACGAATCACTCCGGTAGCCGAGCACGGCGCATCAAGCAGGATGCGCTGGAACGGTTTGCCGTCCCACCAGGTCACGGTGTCGCGGCCGTCGGCGGCGATCAGTTCGGCACTCAGGCCCAGGCGTGCAAGGTTTTCCCGCACTCGCACCAGACGCTTGGCTTCCAGATCCACAGCCACCACGCCGGCCAGTTTGGGCTCGGCCTCAAGGATGTGGCAGGTTTTGCCGCCCGGTGCGCAGCAGGCGTCCAGCACCCGTTGGCCAGGCGCGAGGTCCAGCAGATCAGCGGCCAGTTGCGCGGCTTCGTCCTGCACGCTGATCCAGCCTTCGGCGAAACCCGGGAGGCTGCGCACGTCGGCCGCTGCGTCGAGGATGATGCCGTCCCGGCTGTAAACACACGGCGTGGCGGCGATACCCGCTTCAGTCAGCAACCCGAGATAAGCATTGCGGGTGTGATGGCGGCGGTTGACCCGCAGAATCATCGGCGGATGCGCGTTGTTCGCCGCGCAAATGGCTTCCCACTGCTCAGGCCAGAAGGCTTTGAGGGATTTTTGCAGCCAGCGCGGGTGAGCGGTGCGCACCACCGGGTCGTGTTCCAGCTCCGCCAGCAGCGTTTCGCTTTCCCGTTGGGCGCGGCGCAGCACGGCGTTGAGCAAGGCTTTGGCCCACGGCTTTTTCAGTTTGTCGGCGCAACCGACGGTTTCGCCGATGGCCGCGTGGGCCGGAACCCGGGTGTAGAGCAGCTGGTAGAGGCCGACCAGCAACAACGCCTCGACATCGGCATCAGCTGCTTTGAACGGCTTTTGCAGCAACTTGGCCGCCAGCGCCGACAAACGCGGCTGCCAGCGAGCCGTGCCGAACGCCAGGTCCTGGGTGAAGCCGCGATCACGGTCTTCGACCTTGTCCATTTGTGTCGGCAGAGAACTGTTGAGTGAGGCTTTTCCGTTAAGAACAGCGGCCAGTGCCTTGGCGGCGGCCAGACGTGGGTTCATTGAGCGTCCGCCGCTTGACCGAGAACGGTGCCGACGGCGAATTTCTCACGACGGCTGTTGAATAAGTCGCTGAAGTTCAGCGCCTTGCCGCCGGGCAATTGCAGACGGGTCAGGCACAGCGCCTGTTCACCGCAGGCGACAACCAAACCGTCCTTGTTGGCGCTGAGGATTTCACCCGGCGTGCCCTTCCCTTCGGCCAGGCTCGCAGCCAGCACTTTCAGCGCTTCGCCATTCAGCGTGCTGTGGGTAATCGGCCATGGGTTGAAGGCGCGAACCAGACGCTCCAGCTCAACCGCCGGGCGGCTCCAGTCGATGCGCGCTTCGTCTTTGTTCAATTTGTGTGCGTAGGTGGCGAGGCTGTCGTCCTGCACTTCGCCTTCCAGAGTGCCTGCAGCCAGGCCGGCAATCGCCTGAACCACGGCCGGTGGGCCCATTTCAGCGAGGCGATCATGGAGGCTGCCGCCGGTGTCTTCGGCGCTGATCGGTGTAGTGACCTTGAGCAGCATCGGCCCGGTGTCGAGGCCCAGTTCCATGCGCATGACGGTCACGCCACTTTCGCTGTCGCCCGCTTCAACAGCGCGCTGGATCGGCGCCGCACCGCGCCAGCGTGGCAGCAAGGATGCGTGACTGTTGATGCAGCCCAGACGCGGAATATCCAGCACCACTTGCGGCAGGATCAGCCCGTAAGCGACCACCACCAGCAAATCCGGTTGCAGTGCGGCCAGTTCAGCCTGAGCGTCTTCGTTGCGCAGGGTTGGTGGCTGCAACACCGGGATATTGTTTTCCAACGCCAACTGCTTGACCGGGCTCGGCATCAGCTTCTGCCCACGGCCCGCCGGACGGTCCGGTTGGGTGTAGACCGCAACGATCTCGTAAGGACTGTCGAGCAGGGCCTTGAGGTGTTCGGCGGCGAATTCCGGGGTACCGGCAAAGACAATGCGCAGTGGCTCAGTCATGAAAACTCTCAATTACAAAGCGTCTTGAAAAGAAAAAGGCTTGCCGCAGCAAGCCTTTGAAAGAAGGGCATCAAGCGTTCTGGCGATGGAGCTTTTCCAGTTTCTTCTTGATCCGGTCGCGTTTGAGCGTAGACAGGTAATCAACGAACAATTTGCCGTTGAGGTGGTCGCATTCATGCTGGATGCAAACCGCGAGCAGGCCTTCGGCAATCAGTTCGTACGGTTGGCCGTCGCGGTCCAGGGCCTTGATCTTGACCTTTTGCGGGCGGTCGACGTTTTCGTAGAAACCCGGCACCGAGAGGCAGCCTTCCTGATACTGGTCCACCTCGTCGGTCAGGACTTCGAACTCGGGGTTGATGAACACCCGCGGTTCGCTGCGGTCTTCGGAGAGGTCCATCACGACGATACGTTTATGCACGTTGACCTGGGTCGCGGCAAGGCCGATGCCTGGCGCTTCATACATTGTTTCAAACATGTCATCGACCAACTGACGCACTTCGTCGTCCACTACAGCCACTGGTTTGGCGATAGTACGCAGGCGCGAGTCGGGGAATTCGAGGATGTCTAAAATGGCCATAAGCTCAATTGCTGCACGTGTGAGGTAAAGTCGGGTCGATGGCCTGGCGAGTCCGAGGATGCAGGCTACCGTTGTGAACGTAGCTTCCGGCTTTTCAATAATGAGCCGGAAGCGAGCCACGAGGGCTCTGGCGTTTCACGCGAACGTACATAATAAAGGGATTCACCGCATGAGGAAATCACTACTCGCCTTGCTCCTTCTGGCCTCGGCCGGTTTTGCGCACGGGCAAGTGCAACTCAGGGAAGGTTTTCCACAGCAATACACCGTGGTGGCAGGGGACACACTCTGGGACATTTCCGCCAAATACCTGCGTGAACCGTGGGAGTGGCCGCAGCTTTGGCAGGCCAATCCACAGATCGAAAACCCCAATCTCATCTATCCGGGCGATACGCTGTCGCTGGTTTACGTCAACGGTCAGCCACGCCTGACCCTCAATCGCGGTGCTTCCCGGGGCACCATCAAGCTTTCGCCACGAATTCGCAGCTCGCCGGTGGCCGATGCCATTCCGAGCATTCCGCTGAAATCGATCAACAGCTTTCTGCTGAGCAATCGTATCGTCGACAAGGCAGAGGATTTCGACAAGGCGCCCTACATCGTCGCCGGCGATGCCGAACGGGTGCTCAGCGGTACGGGTGATCGAATATTCGCGCGTGGCCATTTCGACCCGGCACAACCGGTGTACGGCATCTTCCGTCAGGGCAAGGTCTACACCGATCCGCAGAGCAAGGAGTTTCTGGGGATAAACGCCGACGACATCGGTGGCGGCGAGATCATTGCCACTGAAGGCGACGTCGCCACCCTGGCCCTGCAACGCACCACTCAGGAAGTACGACTCGGCGACCGGCTGTTCGGTGGTGAAGAGCGCTCGATCAATTCGACCTTCATGCCCAGTGCGCCAACAACCGAAATCGACGGCTTGATTATCGATGTCCCGCGTGGGGTCACCCAGATAGGCGCACTGGATGTCGTCACGTTGAACAAGGGGCAGCGCGATGGCCTGGCCGAAGGCAATGTGCTGGCAGTGATGAAAACCGGTGAAACCGTGCGTGACCGGATCACCGGCCAGCCATTGAAAATTCCCGACGAGCGGGCCGGTTTGCTGATGGTCTTTCGCACTTACGACAAGCTCAGCTACGGGCTTGTCCTTAACGCATCGCGCTCCCTGGCGGTGATGGACAAGGTGCGAAATCCTTAAGCCTGCTCACAAGTTACCAACAGAGTTATCCACAGCTTATTCCCGATTCGACGGGACTCTATAACGATCAAGGATGATCCATGTCGCTGTCTGCCTGTACGTCCGTTTCCCCTGCGGAACTGGAAGCCCGTTTACGCCTGCACCGTTTGCCGGAACTCGGCCCTGCGCGTTTCAAGAAGTTGCTTGAGGCCTTCGGCTCGGCCTCCAAAGCCATCAGCGCACCGGCCAGCGCCTGGCGTGCGTTGGGCCTGCCACTCGCTTGCGCGGAAGCCCGGCGCTCTAGTGAAGTCCGTGACGGCGCCAGTCACGCATTGGCTTGGTTAGAGCGCCCGGGCCAGCATTTACTGATGTGGGACCAACCTGACTACCCCGCATTGCTGGCGCAAATCAGTGATGCGCCGCCGCTGTTATTCGTCGCGGGAGATCCGGGAATTCTGGAAAAACCACAGCTGGCGATGGTCGGCAGCCGTCGTGCTTCGCGACCGGGAATGGACACTGCCACCGCGTTTTCCCGCAGTCTGGCCGGCGCGGGTTTTGTCATCACCAGCGGGCTGGCCCTGGGCATCGATGCTGCCGCGCATCAGGCGGCTCTGGACGTTGGCGGGCAAACGGTCGGCGTACTTGGCACGGGGCTTGAAAATTTTTATCCACAGCGCAATCGACGGCTGGCGGACGCCATGATTGCTTCGGGAAGCGCGGTACTTTCGGAGTTTCCGCTGGACGCCGGCCCTTCCCCCAGCAATTTCCCCCGGCGCAATCGAATCATCAGCGGTTTGTCCCTCGGCGTGCTCGTGGTCGAGGCGAGTGTTGCCAGTGGTTCGTTGATCACCGCCAGGCTGGCGGCGGAACAGGGGCGTGAAGTGTATGCGATTCCAGGGTCGATCCATCACCCTGGTGCAAAGGGTTGCCATCAGCTGATCCGCGACGGTGCGGTGCTGGTGGAAACCATCGAGCACATCCTCGAAGCCTTGCGCGGCTGGCAACGGCTGCCGTTATCCACAGAAACGCCGCAGACGACAGAGACTCATCCGCTGCTCATATTGCTCCACGCGGCGCCCCATACCAGCGAAGCCCTGGCGATCACCAGCGGCTGGGCGCTGTCGAAAGTATTGGCAGCGCTGACGGAGCTGGAAATGGACGGCCGTGCGGTCTGTGAAAGCGGCCGCTGGCTTGCGCGCGGACGCTAGGTTTTATAAGGAAGATCGGTAAACTGCGCAGAGCCTTATTCCGGAGAGTCTTTCATGGTCAACAGTTGGCGTGTGCAACAAGCCGCACGAGAAATTCGCGCTGGGGCGGTCATTGCCTATCCAACCGAAGCTGTCTGGGGCCTGGGTTGCGACCCATGGGACGAAGAGGCGGTGGATCGTCTGTTGCTGATCAAGGGGCGATCTGTGGATAAAGGCCTGATTCTGGTGGCCGATAATATTCGCCAGTTCGACTTCCTCTTCGAAGACTTCCCTGAATTGTGGATGGACCGCATGGCCAGCACTTGGCCGGGCCCCAACACCTGGTTGGTGCCGCATCAGAATCTATTGCCCCAGTGGATTACCGGTGTGCATGAAACGGTGGCGTTGCGGGTTAGCGATCACCCACTGGTGCGGGATTTGTGTGCGTTGGTCGGGCCGTTGGTTTCAACCTCGGCCAACCCTCAGGGACGGCCGGCGGCGCGGACGCGGCTTCGCGTGGAGCAGTATTTCCGTGGGCAGGTTGATTGGGTGCTGGGTGGCAATCTGGGTGGGCGGAAGAATCCGAGCGTGATTCGTGATCTGGCCACCGGCCACGTGGTGCGCCCGGATTAGACCGCAGCGCTGCCAATCGCGAGCAGGCTCGCTCCCACATTAGGTCTCCGGTGGACATGGATTTTGTGTTCGACAAAGATCCACTGTGGGAGCGAGCCTGCTCGCGATGGCGTCCTCAAGGCAACAAAACGGTCGAGCCAGTCGTGCGCCGCGCCGACAATTCGGTCTGCGCTTTGGCCGCTTCAGCCAATGGATAGCGCTGACTGATGTCCACCTTCAACTTGCCGCTGATGATCATCTCGAACAGCTCATCGGCCATGCTTTGCAGGTTTTCAGCGTTGTTGGCGTAGGTCGCCAGGGTCGGTCGGGTCACGTACAGCGAACCCTTCCCCGCGAGAATCCCCAGATTCACTCCATCCACTGCGCCTGAAGCATTACCGAAACTCACCACCAGCCCTCGAGGCGCGACGCTGTCGAGCGAGGTTAGCCAGGTATCTTTGCCTACGCCGTCGTACACCACCGGCACTTTTTTACCGTCAGTCAATTCCAGCACGCGTTGTGCGACGTTTTCATGGCTGTAATCGATGGTCGCCCAGGCACCATTGGCTTTCGCCAGTGCGGCTTTCTCTGCTGAACTGACTGTGCCAATCAGTTTCACATCCAAGGCCTTGGCCCATTGGCAGGCCAGGGAACCGACGCCTCCGGCTGCCGCGTGGAACAGAATGGTTTCGCCACCCTTGAGTTCATACGTCTGACGCAGCAAGTACTGCACGGTCAGGCCTTTGAGCATCACGCCGGCGGCTTGTTCGAAGCTGATGGCGTCCGGCAGATGCACCAGATTGGCTTCCGGCAATACATGAACGTCGCTATAAGCACCCAAAGGGCCACTGCCGTATGCCACGCGATCACCGATCTTGAAGCGGGTGACTTCGCTTCCGACTGCTTCGACCACCCCCGCGCCTTCAGCGCCCAGGCCCGACGGCAAGGCGGGTGGCGCATAGAGGCCACCGCGGTAATAGGTGTCAATGAAGTTCAGGCCGATGGCCTTGTTGGTCACGCGCACCTGCAGTGGGCCGGGTTCGGCGGGCTGGTAATCGACATGCTCGAGTACTTCGGGGCCGCCATGGGCGCGGAACTGGATACGCTTTGCCATCTGCACTTTCCTTAAGTATTAGCTTCTAGAGTTGTAGCGCCAAGCGCCCTATCGGACTCTTAAAGCTTGACCTTCGTCAACTGCGACGGCACAAGGTGCAGTGTTATCCTACGCAGCAATTTGCCGCCGGCCTGTATGAGCGCCGCGTAGCTTTGCCCGATTCAAGGTGATGCCATGACTACCCGCACCGAGGCCGTAAAAGCCTACCTGCTCGACCTGCAAGACCGCATTTGCGCTGCCCTGGAAGCCGAAGACGGCGGCGCACATTTCGTCGAAGACGCCTGGACCCGACCTGCCGGCGGTGGCGGTCGCACCCGAGTGATTGAAAACGGCGCGGTCATCGAAAAGGGCGGCGTTAACTTTTCCCACGTCTTTGGCAGCGGTCTCCCACCCTCCGCCAGCGCTCATCGGCCAGAATTGGCCGGCCGAGGCTTTGAAGCCTTGGGCGTGTCTTTGGTGATTCACCCGCACAACCCCCATGTACCGACATCCCACGCCAACGTGCGCTTTTTCATCGCTGAAAAAGAAGGTGAAGAGCCGGTCTGGTGGTTCGGTGGCGGCTTCGACCTGACCCCTTATTACGGTAATGAAGAAGACTGCATGCACTGGCACCGCGTCGCCGAACAGGCTTGCGCGCCGTTCGGGCCAGACGTCTACCCGCGCTACAAGGCCTGGTGCGACAGTTACTTCCACATCAAGCATCGCCACGAGCCGCGTGGCATTGGCGGCCTGTTTTTCGATGACTTGAACGAGTGGGACTTCGACACCAGCTTCGCCTTCATGCGCGCCATCGGCGATGCGTTTATCGACGCGTACCTGCCAATCGTGCAGCGCCGCAAGAATGATGCGTTCACGGCCAAACAGCGTGAATTCCAGGAGTTTCGCCGTGGTCGTTACGTCGAGTTCAACCTGGTCTATGACCGCGGTACGTTGTTCGGCCTGCAATCGGGCGGGCGTACCGAATCGATCCTGATGTCTCTGCCGCCGCAAGTGCGCTGGGCCTACGACTGGAAGGCCGAGCCGGGCAGTGAAGAAGCGCGCCTGACCGAGTACTTCCTGCAAGACCGCGATTGGTTGGCCAAGGCCTGATTCCAGGGTTTGAGTTTTTGCATCGTCGGGGCTGCAGTCAAGATCGCAGCCTTCGGCAGCTCCTACGGTTGAGGAATGTAGATGGATCGTTACGTCGTATTCGGTAACCCGATTGGCCACAGCAAGTCGCCGCTGATCCACCGTTTGTTCGCCGAGCAGACAGGGCAAAAACTGGACTACAGCACTTTGCTGGCGCCCCTCGATGATTTTTCCGGCTGTGCCCAGGCATTTTTCCGCGAGGGGCGTGGGGCGAATGTGACGGTGCCGTTCAAGGAAGACGCCTATCGTTTGGCGAACAGCTTGACCAAGCGGGCGCAACGGGCCGGCGCGGTGAATACCCTGAGCAAACTGGCTGATGGCACGCTGCTCGGCGACAACACCGATGGGGCCGGTCTGGTACGGGACCTGACGGTCAACGCCGGATTCAGCCTTGCGGGCAAGCGCATCCTGCTGCTCGGGGCCGGCGGTGCGGTGCGCGGGGCGCTGGAACCGCTTCTGGCGGAGCAACCGGCGTCGGTGATCATCGCCAACCGCACGGTGGAAAAAGCCGAAGTGCTGGCGGAACTGTTCGCGGATCTGGGGCCGGTGTCGGCCAGCGGCTTCGATTGGTTGCTGGAACCGGTGGACCTGATCATCAACGCTACGTCCGCCAGTCTGTCAGGCGATGTACCGCCGATTGCCAGCAGTTTGATCGAGCCGGGCAAGACGGTTTGCTACGACATGATGTACGGCAAAGACCCGACCTCGTTCTGCCGCTGGGCCAGCGAGCACGGTGCGGCGGTGGCGATGGATGGCCTGGGAATGTTGGCCGAGCAGGCGGCGGAAGCTTTCTATCTGTGGCGCGGCGTGCGCCCGGATACAGCGCCGGTGCTGGCCGAACTCCGCCGGCAATTGGCGCTGTAGTTCTTTGTGGCGAGGGAGCTTGCTCCCGCTCGGGTGCGAAGCGCCCGCAGATTTTAGGGCTGCTTCGCAACCCAGCGGGAGCAAGCTCCCTCGCCACAGGTTATCCCGTTGCATCAACGTCAGTGTTTCAATCTTCGAAGCGAATCGGGCATTTCTCCGCGCCTTCGAGCTTCCTCAATTCCTCCACCACCTGCGGCCGTGCTCGCCGCAGGGTCAGGCTGCGATCCTGGCGCAGCAGCCGCCGCGCTTCCTGATGCAGCATTTCCACGCCCGAATAGTCGATGAAGTTGATTTGCTGCGCCTCGATCACTACCCGCGCGCCGTGCATCCGTTGCAAACGCACTTGCAGGTAATGACTGGCGCCGAAAAAGATTGAACCGCCGACTCGCAGAATGTCTTCGTCGCCCTCGCGCCAATGCTGCACCCGAGGCTGCGAAGTGCGTTTAAGGTAGAAGAACAGCGAGGCCAGCACACCGGCGTAGATCGCCGTTTGCAATTCCAGCAACAGCGTCGCGACACAGGTCAGCGCCATGACCAGAAACTCGGCACGGCTGACCCGCAACAAGGCGCGAATGCCGCGATGGTCGACCAATCCCCAGGCGATCAACAAAATGCTGCCGGCCATGGCCGGGATCGGAATGTGCGCGATCAATACCGCGCCGAAGATAGCGAACAACGCCACCCACACCGCTGAAAAAACCCCCGCCAACGGTGAGCAGGCACCGGCGTCATAGCTCAGGGCCGAGCGGGTGAAGGAACCGGCTGACAGCGATCCGGAAAAAAACGCACCGACCATGTTCGAGAAACCCTGGGCGCGGACTTCTTGATTGGCGTCGAGCAACTGCTGCGAGCGCGCCGACAAGGAGCGAGCAATCGACAGGCTCGTCACCAGCCCGAGCATCCCGACCGCCACCGCGCTAGGCAGCAGGCGCAACACCAGGTCCAGATCCAGCGGCAACGGACTGAAGGGTGGCAGTCGCCCGACGAAGGCGCTGACTAGCTTCACATGACCGAACATCGCTGGCCACAGCCATACCAGCAATCCGCTCAGGACCAGAGCGATCAACAATGTCGGCCAACGGGGCAACAGCAGTTTCAGCACGATGCCTATCACCACCGTGGCCAGGCCCAGTACCAGCGAGGGTTTGTCCACTTCACTGAGATGACTGAACAGCAGCACCAGGCTGTTCAGCGCCGTGGCCTGATTGGGCACATCCAGCCCCAGCAAGTTCGGCAGTTGCCCAATGGCAATCACCACCGCTGCGCCAAGGGTGAAGCCCAGCACCACCGAGTGAGAGACGAAATTCACCAAGGCGCCGAAACGCAGCAAACCCAGCAGCCACTGGAAAATGCCCGCAAGGAGTGTCAGAAGCAGGATCAGCGTGACGTAGTCTTGCGACGCGGGGACGGCCAGAGGACTGACGCTGGCGTACAGGACGATGGAAATGGCCGCCGTAGGACCGCAGATCAAATGCCACGACGAACCCCAGAGGCAGGCGATCAGCACCGGGATAATCGCGGCGTACAACCCGTATTCTGGTGGGAGACCAGCGATCAGGGCGTAGGCAATCGATTGTGGCAACGCGAGAATCGCACCGCTCAGGCCGACAATCAGATCACGGCCGACGCTGACGCGGGTTTGCCGGGGCAACCAGGTCAGGAAGGGAAAGAGTGAATGGCGGCTGGGGAAGGCCATGGGTCCTCTCGGGCGGGGTTTTGCGCAAGGGTAACAGGGTAAAACGATCATTGTGGCGAGGGAGCTTGCTCCCGCTCGGCTGCGCAGCAGTCGCAAGTCCGGACAACTCGGTGAGACTGACAAACTGCAGTTGCCGAAATGGGAGCGCTACGCACTCCAGCGGGAGCAAGCTCCCTCGCCACAGAGGGGTGTTAGAGCTTGGCTTTCACGGCCGGCAACGCATCCTTCCCGTCCACAGTCTTCACACCGTCCAGCCACTTATCCAGCACCGCCGGATTGGCCTTGATCCAGGCCTTGGCCGCCGCGGCATTGCTGACTTTTTTGTTCATCACCTCGGCCATGATGCTGTTCTCCATTTCCTGGGTAAAACTCAGGTTGGTGAGCAGTTTGCCGACGTTCGGGCAGGCCTGTGCATAACCTTTGCGGGTCAGTGTATAAACACTGCCGGTGTCACCGAAGTACTTCTCGCCGCCCTTCAGGTAATGCATTTTCAGCTGCACGTTCATCGGGTGGGGCGTCCAGCCGAGGAAGGTCACGAACTTCTGTTTCTTCACGGCGCGAGACACTTCGGCCAGCATCGCCTGCTCACTGGACTCAATCAGCTTCCACTGGCCCATATCGAAGTCGTTCTTCTTGATGATCTCTTGCAGCGAAATATTCGCCGGGGCGCCGGAGCCGATGCCATAGATCTTCTTGTCGAACTTGTCGGCGAATTTATTCAAGTCATTAAAGTTATGCACACCCGCGTCCCAAACGTAATCCGGGACCGCCAGCGTGAACTCGGTGCCATCAAGGTTCTTCGCCAACTGAGTTACGTCGCCGTTGGCCACGAACTTGTCGTAGAAACCTTGCTGCGCCGGCATCCAGTTACCGAGGAATACGTCCACCTGGCCATCCTTCAGACCGCCAAAGGTGATCGGCACCGCCAGCGTGTCGACCTTGGCCTTGTAGCCCATGCCGTCCAGCAGAATCCCGGTGATGGCGTTGGTTGCAGCAATGTCGCTCCAGCCCGGGTCGGCCATTTTCACCGTCTCGCAGCTTTGCTCGGCATAGGCCGAGGCACTGCCCAGAGCCAGAAGCCCGACCGTCAGTACTGTGGATAACCTTTGCATGGACTTCCCCTTAACATTATTGGTTTTGGCAGGGTTGTGGATAACGTGCTTTACGTTCCAGATCGTCGAGGTCGATGTGGTTGCGCATGTACTGCTGACTGGCGTCCACCAGCGGCTGGTGATCCCAGCTCTTCAGCTTGCCGATGGTCAGGGCGTCGGCGACGAAACGCCGGCGTCGCTGACTGGCGAGCACCTGTTGGTGGATCGCCGGGATATCCCATTTGGCCCGCGCCTCGGCGAGAAAATCCTCGAAAAGCTGCCGATGCTGCGGCGAATGGCTGAGTTCTTCGTGTTCACGCGGGTCGTTATGTACATCGAAGAGTAGGCAAGGGTCGTCTTCGCTGTAGATGAATTTGTAGGCACCGCGGCGAATCATCATCAACGGGCTGATGGTGCCCTCAGCCATGTATTCACCGAAAACTTCATCGTGACCGCCCTGCCCTTGCAGGTGCGAAACCAGCGAGCGGCCGTCCAGCGGCAGACCCGGTTCCAGCGAGCCGCCGGCCAGTTCGACAAAGGTCGGCAACAGATCGGCAGTGGACACCGCCGCGCTGACCCGCCCGGCCCCGAATTGCCCTGGTGCACTGATCAACAGCGGTACACGGGCAGCCATTTCGTACCAGTGCATTTTGTACCAGAGGCCGCGCTCGCCGAGCATGTCGCCGTGGTCACCGGAGAATACGATGATGGTGTCATCGATCAGCCCGGTTTCCTCGAGTGTTTGCAGAAGTTTGCCGACGTTGCTGTCGATATAGCTGCACGCACCGAAGTAGGCACGACGCGCGTCGCGAATCTTATCCACAGGCAGCGGCTTGTCCCACAGGTCATAGACCTTGAGCAAACGCTGGGAGTGGGGATCGAGTTCATCCTGGGCGGGTGTTTCGGGCAAAGGGATGTCGGTGTCGTCGTACATATCCCAGAAAGCTTTGGGAATCGTGTACGGGTCGTGTGGGTGAGTCATCGACACGGTCAGGCAGAACGGCTGATCGCCATCCTCGCGGATGTGATCGAACAGGTATTGCTGGGCCTTGAACACCACCTCTTCGTCGAAATCCAGCTGATTGGTGCGCACGCAGGGCCCGGCTTGCAGCACCGACGACATGTTGTGATACCAGGTTGGTCGTACGTCCGGCTCATCCCAGTTCACCGACCAACCGTAATCGGCCGGGTAGATGTCGCTGGTCAGGCGTTCTTCATAGCCGTGCAACTGGTCCGGGCCGCAGAAATGCATCTTGCCCGACAACGCGGTGCGGTAACCAAGGCGACGCAAGTAATGGGCATAGGTTGGAACGTCGGCGGGAAAATCGGCCGCGTTGTCGTAGGCGCCGATCTTGCTCGGCAACTGACCGCTGACCAGAGTAAAACGCGACGGCGCGCAAAGAGGGCTATTGCAATACGCGGCGTCGAACACCACGCCTTCCGCGGCGAGGCGGCTGAGATTCGGCAGTTTGATAGGCGAAGGGCCGTAGAACGGCAACATTGGCGCGGCCATTTGATCGGCCATGATGAAAAGAATATTTTTGCGCTTCATGTGATCGCGGCATTCCATAGTGGATATTTATGCGAGAGTGCTGTGATCGAGCATGGAGTCCATAATCCTTGTGGTAAAGCCCATGCCAGGCAATGACTAGGATAAGCACAGCTTATGTATGACGCCCTCGGTGATTTGTCCCTGGACCTGCTGCGTGCCTTTGAAGCCGCGGCCCGACAACGCAGTTTCACCGCCGCCGCGGTGGAGCTCGGCACCACGCAACCGGCCATCAGTCAGCAGATCAAGCGATTGGAAGAACGGCTCGCTACCCGGTTGTTCGATCGTATTTATCGCGGTATCGAGCTGACTGAGACCGGGTCTATTTTGTTCGAGCAAGTTCAGCTCGGTTTGCAGAATATCGACGCAGGATTGAGCGCAATCAGCGCACAACAACAGCACGAAGTGTTGCAGGTGGCCACCGATTTCGCCTTCGCTGCGTACTGGCTGATGCCGCGTCTGCACCGCTTCCATACCGCCAACCCTCAAGTGGACGTCAGCTTGGTCACCAGCGAACGCAGCCACAACATGCTGCGTACCGACATCGATGTGGCGGTGCTGTTCGGCGATGGCCGGTTCAAGCAAGGCGAGAGCCACTGGCTGTTCAGCGAAGAGGTGTTTCCGGTGTGCAGCCCGCTGCTATTGAAGGACCGTCCCCTGCCCTTGCCGGCTCATGCATTGCTGGAGTTTCCGCTGCTGCACCTGCGAGGCGAAAACAGCAGCAACTGGTTCGACTGGAGCGGCGTGTTTCGCGAGTTGGGGATCACCTCGGCCCCAGCGCCGGGGCAACTGCGCTTCGACAACTACACCTTGCTGATTCAGGCGGCGATTGGCGGCCAAGGCGTTGCGATCGGATGGCGGCACCTTGTGGATAACTTGTTGGCGCAAGGTCTGTTGTGTCGCCCGATTGCCGACACGGTGATTTCCCGGCTGGGCTATTACGTGGTTCTGCCCCAGCGCAAACGGCGTGGGGCGTTGATTCAGCTGTTTGTGGATTGGTTGATGGCGGAACAGGCCAGCAGTGCGCAATCGCTCAATGGCCTTCCTTTGCCTTCGATTGCGGTGTAAAGCGAAAAGATCGCAGCCCTCGGCAGCTCCTACGCGCCTGTGGGCGCTGCCGAAGGCTGCGATCTTTTACGATTCCGAAGTCCCAACAAAACTCACATGCTCACCAACATGCAGGTTCAGGTGCAGCTCATCGGCAATCCCTACGGCTACCCTGTTCAGCCGTTCCAGCGCTGCGGCCAGGCCAGGTTCCAGGCTACTGCCGACGTGACTGAAATGCTCGATGGTCAGCCCGGGCACGCGGCGTGGTGCATTCACCAAGGTCCAGTGCAACGAGCTGCTTTGCAGAGCTTCGCGGATTTCTTCGGCGGCGTGGCGTTGCAGCGGGTCTTCTATTTCCGGATCGTCCAGCACCTCGAAATCGCCCACCACAAACAGCCGGGCAATACCTGCGGCCTGCATGCCGTCGATCAGTGCATCCACCGCCAGCACCTCCTCGACCGGGCCGGGCACGATGGATTTTTCGATGTGTTCACTGTTCATCGGCAAGCCTGGCGCATCGAGCAGGCAGATCACCGCCGAACAGCCGGCCACGCTCTGCTTGACCCGCTTGGCATCGAACAGGTCACCGGCCTTGGTGCGTAAACCCGGGCGCGGCGCGAGCGCGTTCAGGTCATCGAGAATCGCGATCACTTCATGCTGGCGCCGCAGCATTTCAGCCATCAGCGCACTGCCCAGGCTACTCATGGCACCATAAAGCACTACCTTCACCACCGGGGTTTCGGCATTTTTCATGGCCGTGCTCCCTACTATTCAGCGTATATGGTGTGTGACCTGCGGGAAGCGGCGAGGGTTCGACAAGGTTTCAGAGGGAGTCAGATGCAAACGATCAAGGGTTACCACGCCCACGTCTATTTCGATGCCAGCACCCTGCCACAGGCACGGGCCTTGTGTGAGCAGGCAGCGCAATTGTTTCCACTGAAGATGGGGCGCCTGCACGAACGCCCGGTCGGCCCGCATCCGGACTGGAGCTGCCAATTGGCTTTCGAGCCGCAATACATTGGCGAGGTGTTGCCGTGGCTGGCGCTTAACCGCAAGGGATTAGTGATATTCCTGCACCCGGACACGGGCGACGATCTGCTTGACCACACCGAGCACGCGATCTGGATGGGCGCGATCCGGCCGCTGAACCTGTCTGTTTTCTGATCAGAGTTGTTCTTGGGCCTCTCCGGGCAAGTGCTCGTCCAGATGCAGCCACGGCAAACGACTGTCGGTCCAGATATGCCGCTCGGCCGGCGCCTGGTCGGGATGGTCGAGGGTGGCGATGGTCACGTCGATGCTCTCGGGGCTGAGCTTCGTCACCAGCGCCAGTTGCGCCCCACAGTTTGGGCAGAAATATCGCACGCAAGTAGACGAAGACTCGTACCGGGACGGCGTACCCGCCATCCATGCAAATGCTGAGGCGGACACGGTGATCCAGGTGGTCACGATTCCACCGCTGACCCGTCGGCAAATCGAGCAGTGGCAGTGAGCGATGTCGTGCAATGGCCCGCTGAATTGATAGCGCATTTGTCCGCAGTGGCAGCCGCCGGTGTGAAGTTCGCCCATGTCTTTTGCTCCTGGCCCCGTGTTTACGGACTTTCAATCCGGCCGACGACCGGTTGTACATTCGGTCAATGCTTTCACTCGCGAAAGCTGGCTGAAAGCTTCCCCGATTAGGATCGCCCTCACTGCCGGCAACAGACCGGTTGGCCAATGCGAGTGTTTTATCGCCCGCCCGGTCCATTAAACAACAACAATGGTGATTCTGATGTCCGCTACTACCCGCCTCTTCGCTGTCACTCCGCCCGTACGTCTCGTGCTTCCCGTTCTGCGCTGACCCCATCCGGTTCGCCATTCCCTAGCCGCGCTACGCCTGGAGTATTCCTATGCTGACTTTCCTTGGCTTCGCCATGGTCATCACGTTCATGTTCCTGATCATGACCAAGCGCCTGTCCGCGCTGATCGCTCTGATCATCATCCCGATCATCTTCGCCTTGTTCGGCGGCTTCTCGCCGAAGATCGGCCCGATGATGCTCGAAGGCATCACTAAACTCGCGCCGACCGGCGTGATGCTGATGTTCGCCATTCTCTACTTCGCCCTGATGATCGACTCCGGCCTGTTCGACCCGGCCGTGCGCAAGATCCTCAAACTGGTCAAGGGCGACCCGTTGAAAGTTTCGGTCGGTACCGCCGTACTGGCGCTGATCGTGTCCATGGACGGTGATGGCGCGACCACTTATATGATCTGCGTGGCCGCCATGCTGCCGCTCTACAGCCGCATCGGCATGAGCCCGCGGATCATGGCCGGTCTGATCATCCTCGCCGGTGGCGTGATGAACATGACCCCTTGGGGTGGCCCGACCGCTCGTGCGGCCAGTGCGCTGCACGTGGACCCGTCCGCAATCTTCGTACCGATGATTCCGGCGATGCTGGCCGGCGTGGTAGCGATTCTGGCGATTGCCTACTTCTACGGTAAACGCGAGCGTGCGCGTCTGGGTGAACTGCATCTGGTCGGTGATGAAGTCGACCACAGCGAAATCAGTGTTTCGCAGTTCCCGGACGCCCGTCGTCCAAAGCTGATCTGGTTCAACGGCGCGCTGACCCTGACGCTCATGGGCACCCTGATCGCTGGTCTGTTGCCGCTGCCGGTGCTGTTCATGGTGGCGTTCAGTATCGCGATGATCGTCAACTACCCATGCCTGCAACAACAGAAGGACCGTGTCGCGGCCCACGCCGGTAGCGTGCTGGCGGTGGTCGGGTTGATCTTTGCCGCGGGTATCTTCACCGGTATCCTGTCGGGCACCGGCATGGTCGATGCCATGTCGAAAAGCCTGCTGGCGGTCATCCCCGATTTCCTCGGCCCGTACCTGGCCGTGATCACCGCGCTGGTGAGCATGCCGTTCACGTTCTTCATGTCGAACGATGCATTTTATTACGGCGTGTTACCGGTACTTGCCGAAGCCGCCAGTCATTACGGTATAACCGCGGTGGAAATGGCACGTGCCTCGATCGTCGGTCAGCCCGTCCACTTGCTGAGCCCGCTGGTACCATCGACTTACTTGTTGGTGGCCTTGGCCGGTATCGAATTCGGTGACCATCAGCGGTTCACCTTGAAGTGGGCAGTGCTGGTTTGCCTGTGCATACTGTTCGCTGCATTGCTGATGGGGATTTTTCCGCTGTTCAGCACTCTATAAGCTCAAGACTCACCATGACGGGTCCAGGCTTTGTTGTTGAAGCCCGGGCCCTTCGTGGTTTAACACATCCTCAAAGGAATACACATGGAATGGCTGACCAACCCTGAAATCTGGGTTGCCTTCTTCACCCTGACTGCCCTGGAGATCGTCCTGGGCATCGACAACATCATCATGATCTCGATCCTGGTCAGCCGCATGCCCAAGCACATGCAGGCGCGCACCCGGATCTTCGGCCTGGCGCTGGCCATGGTCACGCGGATCCTGTTGCTACTGTCGATCACCTGGGTCATGCGCCTCACTTCAGACCTGTTCGAAGTGTTCGGCCAGGGTATTTCCGGGCGTGACCTGATCCTGTTCTTCGGTGGTCTGTTCCTGCTGTGGAAAAGCTCGCAAGAGATGTACCACGCGCTGGAAGGTGAAGATGAAGGCGGCGACGAGCCTTCGGGCAAGGGCGGCAATTTCCTGTACACCATCATCCAGATCGCGATCATCGACATCGTGTTCTCGCTGGACTCGGTGATCACGGCGGTGGGCATGGTTTCCCACGTACCGGTCATGGTCGCGGCGATTGTCGTTGCGGTACTGGTGATGATGTGGGCTTCTGGCACCATCAGCGAGTTCATCGACAAGCACCCGTCGCTGAAGATGCTGGCGCTGTCGTTCCTGTTGCTGGTGGGTACTGTGCTGATTGCCGAATCGCTCGACGTGCACTTGCCAAAAGGCTACGTCTACTTCGCGATGGCGTTCTCGTTGGCGGTGGAAGCGATCAACATCAAGATGCGCACCGCGATGAAAAAGAAGAAGCAGCAGCAGGATCCAGTGAAACTGCGCAAGGATGTTCCGGGTCAGTAACCCGAACACCCTGCTATGACAAAGGGGCCTTCGGGCCCCTTTGTCATCTCTGCAGCAAACTGTTTTTCATGACAGTTTTGTTTCAATCGCCTCTTTAGCTATGCGATGCTGGCGTCCAGACCGTTAGCCAACTACAGCTTAAGTACAGAACGTAGAAAAACGCGCGGCACCGTCGACTTGCCCCACTGGGGCGCTACCACCACAGGGGGCCTGCATGCTCACCCTGCTCAATTTGTTATCGGCCGTGACCCTTTTGATCTGGGGCACGCACATCGTCCGAACCGGCATCCTGCGGGTTTATGGCTCCAACTTGCGCCACGTGATCGCCCATAACATGTCCAGGCGCTGGCTGGCGTTTGTCGCCGGGATCATGGTGACCGCCATGGTCCAGAGCAGCAATGCCACCGCCATGCTCGTGACCTCGTTTGTCGGTCAGGGCCTGATGGCGCTGACGCCGGCCCTGGCGACCATGCTCGGTGCCGACGTGGGTACCGCGCTGATGGCGCGGGTACTGACTCTCGACTTGTCGTGGTTGTCGCCGCTGCTGATTTTCCTCGGGGTGATTTTCTTTCTGTCGCGCAAACAGACCCGGGTCGGGCAGATGGGCCGGGTCAGCATCGGTCTGGGGCTGATCATTCTCGCGCTGCAACTGATCGTCGAGGCCGCCGCGCCGATCACTCAGGCGCAAGGGGTGAAGGTCATCTTCGCCTCGCTGACTGGCGACATTTTGCTCGATGCCTTGGTCGGCGCGCTGTTCGCGATGGTTTCCTATTCCAGCCTGGCTGCCGTCCTGCTGACCGCGACCCTTGCCGGTGCCAGCGTGATCAGTTTGCCAGTGGCCATCGGTCTGGTGATCGGTGCCAACATCGGCAGCGGTATTCTTGCTTTCCTCAGCACCAGCATGCAGAACGCGGCCGGCCGTCAGGTGGCGCTTGGCAGCCTGTTGTACAAACTGATCGGCCTGCTGCTGATCATTCCGGTGCTCGATCCGCTGGTGCACTGGATCGACAGCCTCGACTTCAGCCCTCAGGAAATGGTCATCGGCTTCCACCTGCTCTACAACACCGTGCGTTGCCTGATCCTGTTGCCCAGCGTCGGGCCGATGGCCAGGCTCTGTGCGTGGTTGCTGCCAGAGCGGCCGGACATCAATGGCACGGCCAAACCGCGGCATCTTGACTCGACCGCCTTGGTCACCCCGAGTCTGGCGCTGGCCAACGCTGCCCGGGAAACCCTGCGCATCGGCGATCTGGTCGACAGCATGCTCGAAGCCATGCTCGACGTGCTGCGCGGCAAACAGACAGCCGTCACCCAGGAAATGCGTCGCCTGACCGATGATGTTGAAGCGCTCTACAGCGCCATCAAACTCTATCTGGCACAAATGCCCCGCGAAGACCTCAGCGAGCAGGACAGTCGGCGCTGGGCGGAAACCATCGAGCTGGCGATCAACCTGAAACTCTCCAGCGACCTGATCGAACGCATGCTGCGCAAGGTTCAGCAGCAGAAAACCTCGCAACGCCGGTCTTTTTCCGAGGTGGGCCTGGAGGAGTTGGCGGGGCTGCACAGTCAGCTGATTGCCAACCTGCGTCTGGGGTTGTCAGTGTTCCTTAGTGCCGACCCGGAAAGTGCTCGCCAGTTACTGCGTGAGAAACGTCGCTTTCGCGCACAGGAACGCCGTCTGGCCCACGCTCATGTCAGCCGTTTAAACCGTAAGATCGTGCAAAGTATCGAGACCAGTTCGCTGCATCTGGAACTGATTGCTGACATGAGACGCTTGAATTCACTGTTCTGCAGCAGCGCCTATGCGGTGCTGGGCACTTCGGACACCGGCGCTCTGGCGGTCGATGATATGACTGACATCACTCATTCACCCTGAACGTCCACAGTTGCCTGAAGTCTGTTGAACTTACGCTGGTCGTACGGAAACTCGTTATGCGTTGTCTGTTGTTCGCTTGTCTGTTACTTGGTTCACTGCCTTCAATTGCCCTGGATCGCTTTCAGGTCGAGGGCTACACGTTGCGCAACGGCCTGCAATTGGTCCTCAAACCGGGCACCGAGCGCGGGCATGTGGCGATCCGGTTGGTGGTTGGCGTGGGCCTGGATGATTTCAGCTGTGCCGACAAAGAGCTGCCGCATCTGCTCGAACACTTGCTGTTCAGCGGCATCGACGCCACCGGCGAAGGCGGTCTGGAAGAGCGCATGCAGGCCCTGGGCGGAGAGTGGAATGCCTACACCAGCAATGCCGACACGACTTTCGTCATCGAAGCCCCGGCGAAAAACCAGCGCAAGGTTCTCGACCTGTTATTGGCGCTGCTGACCCAGACCCGTATCGACGACAATGCGATCAACGTCGCCAAGCAAGTGGTCGAGCGCGAAGACGGTGGTCATTACTCGCACCTGCAACGCTGGCTGGATCGCCAGGACCTGGGGCACACCGCGAGTAATCAGTTGGCGGTGGAACTGGGCCTCAAATGCCCCGAGCGCGCGCAAGTCGATCACCTGACCCGCGAGCAATTGGAGAAGGTGCGCAAGGACTGGTACGCGCCCAACAACATGACCCTGATCGTTGTCGGCGATCTCGACCGCCTGCTGCCGGCCTATCTGGAACGGGCCTATGGTGCGCTCGAAGCGGTTGAGCCTAGCGCTCACCTGCCGCTGCCAGACATTCAGGCCAGCGCGGCCCACGAGCGCAATTTGAGTAACGGTTTCGTCGGCGGCGGTGCCAAGTTGCATTGGTTGGTGCCGGAACCGGTGCTGGAAGACCAGCATGACGAAACCTTCGACCTGCTCAAGGACTATCTGGATTGGGCGCTCTATCGCCAATTGCGCCTGGCTCATGGGTTGTCCTACGGTCCTTCGGCCGAGCGCGAGGTATTTGGCGGTGTGGGCTTCATGAGCCTGAACGCCGACCTTGATCGCGACGACGTGCTGGCAGCGGAACAGGTGCTGGATGAGCTTAAAGCCGATCTACTCAAGAATGGTCTCCAGGCCGCCACCTTCGCCCGTCTCAAGCAAGCCGCCATCGCTCGCCAGGCCTGGGCCGTGCAAGGCAACAGCGCCCTGGCGGACTATTACTGGAGCGCCCTTGGCGACTACGAGGACGGCCATTTCGTCAACCCGGCCAAGGCGCTGCAAGACGTGACGCTGGCCGAGGCGAACAAGGCAATGCGCGAGTTGCTGCTGCAACCGGGGTATCTGCGGATCGAGAAGCCGCTGATGAGTTATGACCAGGTGATGTGGGCGATTGTCGGGGGCTTTGGACTGATGGTGCTTGGAATATTGGGTTGGCGCGTATACCGCAGACGATAGCCAATCCTGTTTGGACCGAGGCATGGTTTCCACCTGTGGCGAGGGGGCTTGCCCCCGTTCGGCTGCGCAGCAGTCGCAATATCAATGCATGCGGTATGTCAGATAAACCGGGTTGCCGTTTTTCAGGGCCGCTTCGCAGCCCAACGGGGGCGAGCCCCCCTCGCCACAGGGCCTCCCGGGCGGTACCCTATCGAGGATTTTTCCCACGACTATTGTGAACCGCCGAATGCCGAATCTGACCCTGTACGTACAGCGCATCCTGGAATTGATGAAGCGCTATCCCGGGGTCATTGCGCTTGGCGGTTTCATTTCAGGGGTCGGCAGCTTCATGCTGGTGGATCGCCAACAAGGGCTGGCGACCTGGATCACCACCATCATGCTGGTCAGCTGGGTCTGGCTGATGCTGGAAAACAGCCTCACCAAGCTGTTCGCCAGGGTCTTCAAGCGCGAAATACCCCAGCCCCTGCTGCGTTATGCGACGCAGATGATCCATCAGGAAAGCCTGTTCTTCGTCCTGCCATTCTTTTTAATCACCACTACCTGGAACAGCGGCCAGTTGTTCTTCACTGGATTACTGAGCATGGCGGCGCTGATTTCGATCATCGACCCGCTCTACTACAAATGGCTGGCACCACGCCGTTGGGCGTTCCTGGCGTTGCACACCCTGACCCTGTTCGCGGCCCTGCTGACCGCCCTGCCCGTCATCCTGCACCTGACCACCGCCCAGAGCTTCAAACTGGCGCTGGGCATTGCCATGGTGCTGGCGTTCCCGAGCCTGGCCTCGATCTTCCCGATTCGCACCGTGCGCAATGCGTTGGCGATCCTCAGCATCACCCTCGGCATCGGCGCCGCCGGTTGGGTGCTGCGCTCCTGGGTTCCGCCGGCGACCCTGTGGATGACCGATGTGGCGATCAGTACCCAAATGCAGGATCGAACCCCCGGCAAGAGCCTGGAAGAAGTCAGCGCCGAACAGATTCGCGGAGGTGGGCTGTACGCGTACACCGCGATCAACGCCCCGCGGGGTCTGGCCGAGCGGATTTATCACGTCTGGATGTTCAACGGTAAAGAAGTCGACCGTATCCCGCTGGACATCAACGGGGGGCGTAAGGAAGGCTACCGCGCCTGGACTCACAAGCAGAACTTCCCCGGCAACCCCGCCGGCAAATGGCAGGTTCGGGTGTTGACTGAGGACGGTCAGTTGATTGGCGTGCTGCGCTTCAAGGTCGCGGACAGCACACCCATCAAAGAAAAGTAACGCGGTTCGTGCTATTAGTCAGATCTGCGTAATAGCCGAACAAGCACGGAGCTTATGACCAGCAGCACAATGCCCGGTAGTGCCCGACTGGACACCTCGCATAGCCCTGCCCTGTTGCGGGTCACGGGTGACTGGACGCTCGCCCATTACGCCGATCTCAGCCGCCTGAGCGAAAAGCTCCGTGGCCAATACGACAACAACACCCACATCGATCTCAATGGCCTCGGCGCGCTCGATACGGCGGGTGCGTCATTGCTGGTGGAGTTGCTGGGGGCCGAGCGTCTGGGCAAATCTGCCGAACATCCCGACTGCACCCTTTCCTCCGCTGATCGCGCCTTGTTGCAGACGGTGTACTGCTCGCTCACCGATTTCTGTGTGCCGATCAAAGAACCGGAAATCAGCGTCGGCATTCAACTGCTGACCCGCATCGGCCGCGCGGTCGACGCGGTCTGGCAGGACACGTTGCAGCTGTTGGGTTTCGTCGGCCTGATCCTGGAAACCATCGCTCGCGGGTTGTTTCGGCCCAAGCGCTGGCGCCTCACGCCGATGGTCGCTCACATTGAACAGACCGGCCTCGACGCCGCGCCCATCGTCGCCCTGCTGACCTTTCTGGTGGGCGCTGTGGTGGCGTTTCTCGGGGCGACGGTGCTGGCGAGTTTTGGCGCGAGCATTTTCACCGTGGACCTGGTGGCGTTTTCTTTTCTGCGGGAGTTCGGCGTATTGCTCACGGCGATCCTGATGGCCGGCCGCACCGCCAGCGCGTTCACCGCGCAGATCGGTTCGATGAAAGCCAATGAAGAAATCGACGCGATCCGCACCCTCGGCCTCGACCCGATGGAGTTGCTGGTAGTACCCCGCGTCCTGGCGTTGCTGGTGGCGTTGCCGATGTTGACCTTTCTGGCGATGGTGTCAGGGATTGTCGGCGGTGGCGTAGTCTGCGCGCTGTCGCTGGATATCTCGCCGGCGATGTTCCTGTCACTGCTGCAATCGGACATCGGCGTTCAGCACTTTCTGGTGGGGATCGTCAAAGCGCCGATTTTTGCGTTCCTGATTGCCGCCATCGGCTGCCTCGAAGGCTTCAAGGTCAGCGGCAGCGCCGAGTCCGTCGGCGCGCACACCACGTCCAGTGTGGTGCAGTCGATCTTCGTGGTGATCGTGCTCGACGCCGTGGCTGCGTTGTTTTTCATGGAGATGGACTGGTGAGTCGTTTACCCCGAGCGCCTTCAGAGGCGGTGATTGAAGTCCGTGGGCTGTGCAATCGCTTCGGCCGCCAGAGCGTGCATGAGAACCTCGACCTGGACTTGTACAAGGGCGAGATTCTGGCGGTGGTCGGCGGTTCCGGCAGCGGCAAATCGGTGCTGCTGCGCAGCATTGTCGGCCTGCGTCAGCCCAGCGAAGGGCTGGTGAAGGTCTTCGGCAAGAACTTGCCGAGCCTGTCGGAACACGAGCGCTCGCTGGTCGAGCGACGGTTCGGAGTGTTGTTCCAGAAAGGTGCCTTGTTCTCTTCGCTCACGGTGACCGAGAACGTCGCCCTGCCCCTGATTGAACACGCCGGCCTGAGCCGTGCCGACGCCGAGCACCTAGCGGCAGTGAAAATGGCGTTGGCCGGGCTGCCGTTGTCGGCGGCCGACAAATACCCTGCTTCACTGTCCGGCGGCATGATCAAGCGCGCAGCCCTGGCCCGAGCACTGGCGCTGGACCCGGACATCCTGTTTCTCGACGAGCCCACCGCCGGTCTAGACCCGATTGGCGCCGCGGGTTTCGATCAACTGATCCTGACCCTGCGCGATGCCTTGGGCCTGAGTGTGTTTCTGGTGACCCACGACCTCGACACGCTCTACACCATCACCGACCGGGTGGCGGTGCTGGCGCAGAAAAAAGTGCTGGTGGCGGACGCCATCGACAAGGTGTCGGAAACCGATGATGCGTGGATTCACGAATACTTCCATGGCCCTCGCGGCCGCGCGGCGCTGACGGCCGCTAACCAGCTCAACGAGGTCTGACATGGAAACCCGAGCCCATCACGTATTGATCGGCCTGTTCACCGTCATAGTGGTGGCAGGCGCCCTGCTCTTCGGTCTGTGGCTGGCCAAGTCCAGCGTCGATACCGAATTCAAGGATTACGAAATCGTCTTCAACGAGGCGGTCAGCGGCCTGTCCAAGGGCAGCGCCGTGCAGTACAGCGGGATCAAGGTCGGCGACGTGGTGATGCTGCGTCTGGACCCGAACGATCCGCGCCGGGTGTTGGCGCGGATTCGCCTGGGCGGAGACACTCCGATCAAGGAAGACACCCAGGCCAAACTGGCGCTGACCGGGATCACCGGGACTTCGATCATCCAGCTCAGCGGCGGCACGCCACAAAGTCCGACCCTCAAGGGTAAGGACGGTGATTTGCCGACAATCGTTGCATCGCCCTCGCCCATTGCCCGGTTGATGGATGACAGTAGTGATCTGATGGCGGGCGTGAACGTGTTGATGAACAACGCCAATCAGTTGTTTTCCTCGGAGAACGTCGCGCGTATCAGCAGCACCCTGGAAAACCTGGAGCAAACCACCGGCACCATAGCCGATCAGCGCGGCGATATTCGTCAGGCGATGCAGCAACTGGCTTCGGTTGGCAAGCAGGCCAGCGCCACCCTGGAACAGACCACCGCGTTGATGCGCAACGCCAACGGCCTGCTCAACGATCAAGGCAAGCAGATGTTCGGCAGTGCCGAGCAAGCGATGAAATCCCTGGAACAAAGCAGCGCGACCATCAATACATTGCTCTCTGCCAATCAGGATTCCCTCAACAGCGGCATGCAGGGCCTCAATGGCCTGGCACCGGCGGTGCGTGAACTGCGCGATACCTTGAGTTCGCTGCGGACCATTTCCCAGCGGCTTGAGGCCAACCCCAGCGGTTACCTGCTGGGCAGTGACAAAAACAAGGAGTTCACGCCATGAAGCTGGCTCATCTCGCCCTCCTCGCCGGTTTTGCGTTGGTCGCTTCCTGTTCGATTTTCCCCAAGGCCGAGCCGTCCGATGTCTATCGACTGCCGTCGGCACAGCGCGACGCATCGGCCCAACACGGCACGCCGCAGCGCTGGTCGTTGCGGCTGGCCAAGCCTCAGACCAGCGAAGCCTTGAACAACCCGAAAATCGCGGTGATACCTCAAGGTGACCTGATCAGCAGCTACAAGGCTTCACGCTGGAGCGATCCGGCACCGGTGCTATTGCGCAATCGTCTGCTCGATGGTTTCCAGCGTGACGGTCGCGTGCCCTTGCTCAGCACCGATGACAGTAATTTCCAGGCAGACCTGGAACTGGGCGGCAACCTGCAAGCGTTCCAGACCGAGTACCAAGGCACGGCGGCGAGCGTGGTCGTGCGCCTGGATGCGTTGCTGGTGCGTGGGTATGACCAACGAATCCTCGCCAGCAGACGCTTTGAAGTGCGTCAGCCGTTGAGCGATGTAAAGGTGCCGGCGGTGGTGACCGGTTTTGGCTTGGCCAGCGACCAATTGACGGCGCAGGTGGTGGCTTGGGCGATTGAACAAGGTCAGAAAGTCGCGCCACCGCTGAGGCCTTGAAGACCTACACACATCAATGTGGGAGCGAGCCTGCTCGCGATGGCGGTTTAACAGCCAACAGAATTGTTGAATGTGCCAACCTCATCGCGAGCAGGTTCGCTCCCACAGGGTTCTTGGTTTAGCCGAAGAACCAGTAACAAACCCCGATCGCGCCAAGCACCCCCGCCAACTCCGCCAGCAATGCACACCCCACCGCATGCCGTGCGCGTTGAATGCCCACCGCGCCAAAGTACACCGCCAACACATAGAAGGTCGTTTCGGTACTGCCCTGGACAGTCGCCGCCACCAGCGCCGGGAAGCTGTCGACTCCGGAGGTCTTCATGGTTTCGATCAGCATTGCCCGTGCGGCGCTGCCGGAGAAGGGTTTGACCATGGCCGTCGGCAGCGCATCGACGAAGCGCGTGTCCCAACCGGCCCACTCCACCAGATGACGAATCCCGTCCAGACCGAAATCCAGCGCTCCGGATGCTCGCAGCACGCCCACGGCACAGAGCATCGCCACCAGATACGGCAGCAGGTTCTTGGCCACGTCGAAGCCTTCTTTGGCGCCCTCGATGAACGCCTCGTAGACCTTCACTTTGCGTAATGCGCCGATCACCAGAAACAGCATGATCAGCCCGAACAGCGTCAGGTTGCCGAGGATCGATGACAGGCTCGCCAGAGCGGTCGCCGAGAGCGTCGCCAGCAGCGCCATGAACGCGCCGAGGGCCAAGGCACCGGGTATGAGGTAAGCGAGCACCACCGGGTCCCATAGGCGCAGACGCTGCATGAACGCCACCGACAACAGGCCGACCAGGGTCGAACAACTGGTCGCGAGCAGGATCGGCAGGAACACCAGGGTCGGATCGGGCGCGCCTTGCTGGGCGCGGTACATGAAGATCGTCACCGGCAGCAGGGTCAGGGAAGAGGCGTTAAGTACCAGAAAGAGGATCTGCGCATTGCTGGCAATCGTGTCGCTGGGGTTGAGGTCCTGCAACGCACGCATGGCCTTGAGACCGATCGGCGTGGCGGCGTTGTCCAGGCCCAGGCCATTGGCGGCGAAGTTGAGTGTGATCAAGCCGATGGCCGGATGCCCGGGCGGCACTTCCGGCATCAGGCGCAGGAACAGAGGGCCCAGCGCCTTGGCCAGCCATTCGACGATCCCGGCCTTTTCGGCGATCCGCAGAAAACCCAGCCAGAGGGTGAGGGTGCCGAACAGCAGTACCATCACCTCGACCGACAATTTGGCCATGGCGAAAATGCTCTCCACCATCGCCGCAAAGATCCCGGTGTTACCGCCGATCAGCCACTGCGCCAGCGCCGATACGGCCGCCACGATGAAGAAGCCAAGCCACAGGCCATTAAGCATCAGTCAAATCCCCCGGAAGATGCGGCGAATAATAGCGGGGTAGTCAGAAACGACAAACCCCGGATTTCTCCGGGGTTTGTTTGGTACTGCCAGCAAAAGACCAATGTGGGAGCGGGCTTGCTCGCGAAGGGGCCGGAACATTCAACATCTCTGTTGACGGATCCACCGCTTTCGCGAGCAAGCCCGCTCCCGCAGGGTTATGCGTCAGTTGCTGGAGATTTCGCCAACCGGCAGCTTTTCCTTGCTGCGCCAGTGCGGCAGGGAGTTCCAGTAGCGCTGGCCCTTGGCGTCGTCGTACATACCTTCCCAACGCGAGATGACCAGCACGGCCAAGGCGTTGCCGATTACGTTCAGTGCGGTACGGGCCATGTCCATGATGCGGTCGACACCGGCGATGAACGCCAAACCTTCCAGCGGAATGCCGACGCTACCCAAAGTAGCCAGCAGTACCACGAAGGACACACCCGGTACGCCGGCGATGCCTTTGGAGGTGACCATCAGTGTCAGTACCAACAGCAATTGCTGGCTGATCGACAGGTCGATGCCGTAGAGCTGGGCAATGAAGATCGCCGCGATGCTCTGGTACAGGGTCGAACCGTCGAGGTTGAACGAGTAGCCGGTCGGCACCACGAAACTGCAAATGGCTTTCGGCGCGCCGTAGGCTTCCATCTTCTCGATCACGCGCGGCAGCACGGTTTCGGAACTGGCGGTGGAGTAGGCCAGTACCAGCTCATCCTTGAAGATGCGCATCAGCTTGATCACCGAGAAGCCGAACAGGCGAGCGATCAGGCCCAGCACTACGAAGGCGAAGAAGGCGACAGCGAAGTAAACCAGAACAACCAGTTTGGCCAGCGGCAGCAGGGAGGCGAAGCCAAAGTTGGCCACGGTCACGGCGATCAATGCGAACACGCCGATCGGGGCGTAGTTCATGATCATGTGGGTGACCTTGAACATGCTTTCCGATACGCCCTGGAACATCTTCACCAGCGGTTCGCGCAGGTCCGATTGCAGGCTCGACAGACCGAGACCGAACAACACGGAGAAGAAGATGATCGGCAGCATCTCGCCGCGCGCCATGGCCGCAAAGATGTTCGACGGGATCAGGTTGAGGATGGTCTGGACGAACGCGTGTTCATGCTGAACCTCGGCGGCAGTGGCCTGGTACTTGGAGATATCCACCGTACCCAGGGTGCTCATGTCGATGCCGGTGCCCGGATGGACCACGTTGGCCAGCACCAGACCGACCAGAATGGCGATTGTGGTGACGATCTCGAAGTAAAGAATGGTCTTCAGACCGATACGCCCGAGTTTTTTCGCATCCCCTACGCCAGCGATGCCGACGACCAGCGAGGAAATCACGATCGGGATCACGATCATCTTGATCAGACGGATAAAGATATCGCCTGCCGGTTGCAGGATATTGGTAATCCACCAGGCTTTTTCGGCACTGAAATGGTTGAGCACTGCACCAATTGCTATCCCCAGAACCAGACCGATGAGGATCTGCCAGGCGAGGCTAAGCTTTGCCTTCTTCATATCTTTACCCTTACTTGCGTTTGACTCAGGCCGATGCATGAACTGAAACGCCCAGTGGCGAACAAGTCTTGCATCGGCCCCCGTATAAGGTCCCCGCGAGCGAGCATTTACAGCTCTCAGGCAGCGAAAAAGGCGCAACTATTCCGATGCCGGGAAGCGCCGTCTAATGCCGTAAACGCCTACCCTATGCCGAATCGGCATGAGATTTTCTAACGGAAGCCTGCGTCCCAAGCGGTTCGAAGGTGACATTTCGGCGGGCATAAGTGCCGTGAGCCGGCCATTTCAGCGCAGGTCGATGTTTTTTAAACAGACGCAAATTTAGGAAAAAGCCTACGTTGGGCTGCGAATTCTCTTTCAGGGAAAGTCGGAGCTTTCTCGATATACGGTCACGAAGAAACACCGCGAAACGGTTTTGCGGGGAATATGCAGCAAGAACAGATGAGCTGAATGCTCTAGATCAACGTTTTGCACGTTGAAGCTCTCCGCAAGTCCGTCAAGCCGCTTGGCCCCGGCGAACTTGCGTCGCAGCTTTACCTGACCCGGCCCGTGAGCAGGTACTCCCTGTACCCGTAGGTCACTCCGACCCTGAAACAGTCAGAACGTCCCGACCCCTTGGTCATGCGTCTACCGTCCTCGGGTAGCGCAATGGAAAGAAACGCTGTGGCCTCTTTCGTGTTTCGAAACTCAGTACCAATTCGGATCTTTCTTCAGTTGTTCCATCAATAACTTCTGCATGCCTTCGTCCGGTTTTCCCAGGAAGCGGTAGTCGGCATGTCGTGTGGGCGACTTGTCGGCCGGCAGGCCTGCTGGCACTTCGACGAGCATGGCGTAGGCATCCTTTTTGTCGAAGCTGAATGCCACGATCAAGCGTCTGTTCAGACACGTCTGTCGAGTTTCGCAGAGCGGCCCGACCACATACTTGTCGCCATCCTCTTCGACAGCATTCATCTGCTCGGCATCGCCGGACAGGTTCATCACCCATTCCGGCAGGCGTTCCTCTTTCTTCACAACGCCTTGCCAGGTTTCCCGGTACTGCGGGTCTGCAGTGAGCAATTCATTGGCCCGCATCTGGCCATCATTGGCCGCCATTGCCATGGCACAGCCGCCCAGAAGCAGGGCGGCTGCCACTATCTTTAACGAAATGCTCATGGTCAGCCTCGACCGCGGCGGCCAAAGAAGAAGGAAGCAATGAACATCACCAGGAATACGACAAAGAGAATCTTGGCGATACCCGTGGCGGTGCCCGCGATACCACCGAAGCCCAGTACTGCAGCGATGATGGCAATGATCAAGAATGTGATTGCCCAGCTCAACATGGTGATTCTCCTTACGCTTTCTGTTTAAAGGTGTTGCTTGTGCTGCTTTTCCCGGCGCGTCGAGCGCGCCAAGTTGGTTTGCTTAAAACACCCAACGTTCCTGAGGCGTCTCATCCACAGGCTGGGCCTGGTCGACATCCATCATTCGCATCGAGTCGCTGTCAGTCAGGCTGCTGCTGACGGCGCTGAAGTGGGTTTGGGGAGTGTGTGGAATCGACAGGTGCGGCGTCTCTGGCTGCTGACTCTGTTCCCAACGCAAGTACTGTTGGCCGCCAATCAAGGTGATCAATAGCGCCAGCAGGGCAAACAAGCCTTGCTGGACAAGCAATGGCGAGATACGCAATTGGGCGGCACCTTGGCGATTCATCCTGAAGTTCCTCCCACACTGGGTAGTTTGGCGGGCGCTGGTTCATTAAATGCCC
Organism: Pseudomonas frederiksbergensis; assembly: GCF_003732275.1. Classification (GTDB taxonomy): domain Bacteria; phylum Pseudomonadota; class Gammaproteobacteria; order Pseudomonadales; family Pseudomonadaceae; genus Aquipseudomonas; species Aquipseudomonas frederiksbergensis_H. Next base: position 58,628 of record NZ_MOBM01000006.1, on the reverse strand, counting down.
TGGTTACCAGACTCCTGCAGCCTGCATGCCACCTTTTTTGTCAGAATTAATTCTATTTAAATCAATGTGTTAAGTGATTTGTGGAAATCGGTTTGGACGCATCCTGCACGATGGCCCATTCAAGGCCGTGCGTAATGCACGATGAACCCGCCGAAACTTTCAATATTTTTGGAATTGAGGGAAGGGCGCAGATGTCAGAAAGGGACGCAGGCAAGCGCGGAAGAACGGTTTATTAATAAAAAACCAGATAAATCAGTTGGTTATCTTGTTACCAAGTAGATAGCTCCGCTGATTTGGCGGAAATCGGCCACAATCAATCATGCAACTTGCCCGATTTTTCCGGGCCTAACCAAAATCAACAATTAAAGGAGCGCAGGAACATGGAATCAGCCACTGAGCATCAAGGCCGCATTCTGCTGGTGGATGATGAATCCGCCATCCTTCGAACCTTTCGCTATTGCCTCGAAGATGAAGGCTACAGCGTGGCTACCGCGACCAGCGCTGCTCAGGCCGAAGCCTTGTTGCAGCGCCAGGTTTTCGATCTGTGCTTCCTCGATTTGCGCCTGGGTGAAGACAATGGGCTCGATGTGCTGGCCCAGATGCGCATCCAGGCGCCGTGGATGCGGGTGGTGATCGTGACCGCTCACTCGGCCGTGGACACTGCCGTGGATGCGATTCAAGCCGGTGCCGCCGACTACCTGGTCAAACCTTGCAGCCCCGACCAATTGCGTCTGGCCACTGCCAAACAGCTGGAAGTACGCCAACTCTCGGCGCGCCTGGAAGCCCTCGAAGGTGAAGTGCGCAAACCCAAAGAGGGACTGGACTCCCACAGTCCGGCCATGAAAGTGGTGCTCGAAACCGCACGCCAGGTCGCCAGTACTGACGCCAATATCCTGATTCTCGGCGAATCCGGCACCGGTAAAGGTGAACTGTCACAGGCCATCCACGGCTGGAGCAAACGCCAGAAGAAATCCTGCGTCACCATCAACTGCCCATCCCTGACTGCCGAGTTGATGGACAGCGAGCTTTTCGGCCACAGCCGGGGCGCATTCACCGGTGCCAGCGAAAGCACCTTGGGTCGTGTCAATCAGGCCGATGGCGGAACGTTGTTTCTCGACGAGATCGGCGATTTTCCCCTGACCTTGCAGCCAAAGTTGCTACGTTTCATTCAGGATAAGGAATACGAACGCGTGGGCGACCCGGTGACCCGTCGCGCCGACGTGCGAATCCTCGCAGCCACTAACCTCAACCTGGAAGACATGGTTCGCGAGGGCCGTTTTCGTGAAGACTTGCTCTATCGCTTGAACGTCATCACGTTGCACCTGCCGCCGCTTCGTGAGCGCAGGGAAGACATTCTGAACCTGGCAGACCGTTTCCTGGCGCGCTTCGTCAAGGAATACTCGCGTCCGGCCCGGTGTTTCAGCGACGAGGCCCGCGAAGCGCTGCTCAGCTACCGCTGGCCGGGCAACATTCGCGAGCTGCGCAACGTGGTGGAGCGCGCGAGCATTATTTGTCCGCAGGAGCGGGTCGAACTCAGCCACTTGGGCATGGCCGAGGCCCCGGCCAACCACACGCCGCGCATTGGTGCTGCGTTGAGCCTGGATGAGTTGGAGAAAGCTCACATCGGCGCGGTCCTCGCCACGGCCGACACGCTGGATCAGGCAGCCAAGACCCTGGGCATCGATGCCTCGACCCTGTACCGCAAACGCAAGCAGTACAACCTGTGAGTCGTAATCGATGAAACTGGCGATGACGTTGCGCACCCGGCTGTTTCTGAGTATTTCCGCGCTGATTACGGTGGCGCTGCTTGGGCTCTTGCTCGGGCTGGTCAGCGTGATGCAGATGGCAGGGACCCAGGAAGCCCTCATCCGTGACAACTTCGTCACGCTGGATCTGGGATTGAAGCTGCGTCAGACCCTGGGTGATCAACTGATCATCGTGCTCGGCGAGAACCCTGACCCTGCGGCGTTCGAGGCCTCCAGGCAACACTCCCTCGAATTGCTTGACGAAGGCATTGCTCGCGAACCGTCTGGCGAGAGTGCCCAGTATGGTTTCAAAAGGGCCAAGGCTGATTATCAGAGCTTGCTGCAGGCCTTTGATCTTTCCCGCGCTCCGGTACAGGTAGTCAATGATGACGGGGATCTCACGGAAAAATTCAACGCGTTGCGTAACGGTTTGATCTCTGAACAGAAGCGCGCACTGGATAACATCACTGAGATCGAGCGCGAGTCCCGGGAGCGGGCACTGTTGATTGCCGGTCTGCTTGGGTTGGTCGGGGTGGCAGTGTTGTTCATCGGATTCATTACCGCCCATGCGATCGCCCGGCGGTTCGGGGCTCCGATTGAGGCTCTGGTGCAGGCAGCTGACAATATCGGCCAGGGCAATTTCGAAGTGACCCTGCCGATTTCTTCCGCGGTGGAACTGAACCAGTTGACCCGGCGGTTCGGAATCATGGCTGAGGCCCTGCGTGAGCACCAGGCGACCAATATCGACGAGCTGCTCGCCGGTCAGCAACGTTTGCAAGCGGTGCTCGACAGCATCGACGACGGTTTGCTGATTATCGATCGTCAAGGTCATCTCGAGCACCTCAACCCAGTGGCTCAGCGCCAGTTAGGCTGGGACACCGAGCGTCTCGGTCAAGGGCTGGGTACGGCGCTCGAGCGTCCCGAACTGGATGAACAACTGCAACTGGTGTTGCGCGGCGGCACTCTGGAGCGAGCGCCGGACGATCTGAGTATCGAGGTCGATGGTGAGTCGCGATTGCTGACGTATAGCCTGACGCCAGTCAGCCATACCCAGGGTCATATTCTCGGCGCGGTGATGGTATTGCATGACGTCACCGAACAGCGTGCCTTCGAACGGGTACGCAGCGAGTTCGTCTTGCGCGCCTCCCATGAGTTGCGCACACCGGTTACCGGGATGCACATGGCATTCGGCCTGTTCCGCGAGCGGACGCATTTTTCCGCAGACTCCCGCGAAGCCGACCTTCTGGACACGGTCAACGAAGAAATGCAGCGCCTGATGCAGTTGATCAACGACCTGCTGAATTTCTCTCGCTATCAAAACGGCCTGCAAAAACTCACGCTGGCACCGTGCTCCATCGAAGACTTGCTGGATCAGGCCCAGACACGTTTTGCCGGCTCGGCGCAGGAGAAGGGCATTGAGCTGCTGGTGGAAGTGCAGGGCCCGTTGCCGCGGCTGCAAGCCGATCAGGCGCAACTGGAACGGGTGCTCGACAACTTGATCGACAACGCCTTGCGCCATACTTCCCACGATGGACTGATCCGTTTGCAGGCCCGGCGCCATGGAGAGCGGATGATTATCAGTGTCGAGGACAACGGCGAAGGCATTGCCTACGGCCAGCAGGGACGGATTTTCGAGCCCTTTGTCCAGGTCGGCCGCAAAAAGGGCGGTGCCGGGCTTGGTCTGGCGCTGTGCAAGGAAATCGTGCAACTGCATGGCGGGCGGATGGGTGTCTATTCGCGGCCGGGGCAGGGGACCCAGTTCTACATGGCGCTGGCGATATAAGCCGGAGCCATCTCAGGCTTCGTCATCCAGACGTCGCGTGGTCAGTCGGCGGCCACGGGTAATCAGTTCGATGAACTGCACGGCGCTCAGTGCATGGGCGAACAGCCAGCCCTGACCAAACTTCACTCCCTCGCTGCTGAGAAGCACCGCTTGAGCTTCATGTTCGATGCCTTCTGCAATCACCTTGAGTTGTAGGGCCTGAGCCATGCGAATGATGTGCGGTGCTACGCCGCTGCTGGCGGCATCATGGCCCAGTGCGTCGATAAACGCCTTGTCGATTTTCAGGCAGTCCACCGGTAGGGTTTGCAGGTAGGCGAGGCTGCAATAGCCGGTGCCAAAGTCGTCGATCAGCACCTGATGCCCGACATCCCGCAGGGCTTGCAGGTTTTCTCTGGCCACCACCACATCCACCAATCCGCGCTCGGTCACCTCGAAGGCAATCTGCCTGGCCGCGACCCGGTGCATACTCAGCAGACGCGCTATCACCTGACCGATACGCGGCACCATGACATCGCAGGCCGCCAGGTTGACCGAAATGTACAGCTGCGGATTGGACCGCAACAGTTGCCCGAGCTGTTCCAGCAGGCGCTGCAATACGAAGTCGGTCATCTGGCGGATCTGGCCGGTATTCTCCGCCATTGGAATGAACAGGTCAGGACTGGTCAACGTGCCGTCCGGCCTTCGCCAGCGCAGTAGGGCTTCGGCGCCGACGCAGTTGCGACTGTCGAGGTCGAAGATCGGTTGATACAACACCTGTAGCTCGCCTCGCCGTATGGCGCCTTGCAGTTCGGCATCCAGCGACTGACGCTGGCGTACCAGCAAAAACACCAGAATGCCGACACAGGCACTCAGCGCCAGGCTGGCTGGCAGTAGCCACCACCATACCGCCGGCACATGCATCCCGGTGCGCGGTGTGATCAGTACCAGTTGGTATTCAGGGGCGTTAGTAGGCATTCGGTAAATCAGGCGGGTATGGGTGATTTGTAACGCATCGGGGCTTTTCGGGGGCCAGGGTTCCGCGGGGGGCCAGGGCTGCGCGACACCGAGTACCGGAATCGCCCGGGTACCGTGATCGAGCACCACCAACAGGCTGCTCCCCGGAGACAGATCGACCATGTCGGTCAAATGCCCGCGCGACGTCGCCACCCGGAAGTTGCCACGCCCAAGCATCAATGCGGCGCGGTTCTCATCGGGTTCGGTGGTGGTGTTCAGCCAATAGCTGTAGGTGGGGCCCGTGATGTCCGGCGGTCGGATCAGCGACAGCCCCTCCTGGCGGGGGCGGTTGGAGCAGGTCCGCGAAGTGTCCATATAAGCGGCTTCATAAACGAAGCGGTAATTGAAGCTGACCTGCTGCAGGGTGGCGATCATTTCGTCATCGCAACCTCGCAGCGGTTGGGCTTCCAGGTCATCGAGGCTTTCGCGCAACTGCCCGAACAGCTGCTCCAGGCGGACCAGGAAGCGTTCTCCCTGGGCATTCATTTCCTGGCTTTCGTTGTGCTCGACTTGATTCATCGCCACGAACAAACTGCCGACCGTTAGCAGCGTTGCGCTCAAGGCAGTAGCCAGCATCGCCAAAAACCAAGGGCGATAGAACCAGCTATGCAGTCTCTCTCGAGCAGCAGGCATCATGGAATATCCGAAGAATTACCAATGAGTTATAGCTGCTGATTTGGAAAAAGCGCTTACCGTCGGGCGGGCGTCATTATTTTGTCTGATTCAACACCTGAAGAATCGCTGCTGTTTGTGCGTCCGGTGTACCGTCAAAACGGGAAGGGCGAAAATGCAGCTGAAAGGCCGCCAGCACATTGCGTGTCTCTACATCCAGTTCGCCGGTTTGCGGCGTGGCATAGCCCAAGCGGGCAAGCTGTCCCTGAAACCAACTGATGCTTGGCAGTTGCACGGCGAACTGCGCTTGCTGCCGCGCCACGGCCTGCTCGTTCGGCCAGATCCCCAGGCCTTCGGCAGCCAGGCGCTTCCAGGGAAACAGCGGACCGGGGTCGAGTTTGCGCATCGGTGCGATGTCGCTATGACCAATGATATGGCGGGGGCTGATCCCTTGGCGCTTACTGATGTCTTTGAGCAGGAAGATCATCGACTGAATCTGGGCTTCGCTGTAGGGATACCAAAGACGCCCGTTCGGGGTGTCCTCAAAACCCTGATTAACGATTTCGATACCAATGGAACTGGAGTTCAGCCAGGTCCGGCCTTGCCATTCGCTTTCGCCTGCGTGCCAGGCCCGGAAATTTTCATCCATCAGCTTATAAATAGTGGCGCGCTTGTCGTCGCTGATCAGGTAGTGGCTGCTGACCTCGCCATGGGTCAGCAATTGCAGCGAGGTCTCCAGGGATGCGGAGGTGTAATGCATCACCACGAACTGAATACGACTGTCGTGATTGGCTGAAGGGTGGCTGGTATCAATTCGGGGGCCGCTGGCACAACCGGCTAATAGAAGCAGCGACGCAATAAGAACAAGACATTTCATGGCGGGAGGCAGTACACGCAAGACAATAATGCAACAGTGTAACGGTATTGCCTTGCGCGCAGACGGCAAAAAATGCTGTTTTAAACAAAATGGAACAATTAGCTATCAGCCCAGTTCTACTCGATTCCGGCCATTGTTTTTCGCCCGATATAGTGCCTGATCGGCTCTTTTAAGTACCAGATCGCTATGTTCGCCCGATCTGAAGGCGGTCAGTCCCATGGAAATGGTGATGGTGACTCGCTCGCCCTTGAAGTGGAACGGGCAGGCTTCGATCGATGCGCGCAAGGTTTCCAGCAGTTTCGCGCCCACCGCCGGCACCGTGGCAGGCATCAACAGCACAAACTCCTCACCGCCAAATCGGGCAATGAAATCAGTCCCGCGCAGACGCTTGCGCAGCACGCTGGCGATGATTTTCAGCACCTTGTCGCCCGCCAGATGGCCATAGTTGTCATTGATGCGTTTGAAATGGTCGAGGTCGAGCATTGCCAGCAACAGGGTATTGCCATGTTGCTGCCATTGGCCGACTTCATGCTCCAGGCGTTCGCTCCAGGCTGCTCGATTCGGCAGGCTGGTCAATGGATCGATCAACGCCTTTTGGCGCTGCTCTTCGAGATGCTCGCGGTAGCCCAGGGCTTCCTCCTCCATGTGGGCAACCCTTTCGGCCAGGCTTTGCAGGCGGGCTGCTACTTCCTGCTCACGCTCGTCACGCTGCTTCTGGTGTTGGTCCATGGTGCCGAGCAAGCCTTCGAGATGGTTCTCCAGCACATGCTTGAGATCATCAAGATCCGCCGCTTCCTGCATGCTGCTTTGCAAGCCGTCGACTTGCTCGCGAATCTGCGTGTCCATCTCCCGTGCGGCCGAGCGGTTGTCGGCGTGGCCGTCGCTCGCCGCTTGCAGGTTGCTCTGGAATGACTCGAGGCGTTCATTGAGTTGCTGCAAATATGCTTCGAATTCGTGCTGCCCGCTGTCGGTGATCGCCAGCATTAACGTGGCCAGATCATCGAGGATCGGCAGCAATTCGTACCAGTTCAAGCCATTTTGAAGGCGATCGCGCATCGCTTCGGCTTGCGGACGATGGCGCTCGGGCAACGCCAGGTCATCGAGAAGGCCCAGCAGCGTATCTTCGATGTGCTTGGCGACAGAGCTGTAGGACGGTTCCGGTGAGTCCGGCAGGGCATACAGAATATCGTGCTCGGATGGCTCTGGATCGATGGCCGTCGGGGTCAGTTCATCGGGATTGATTGCCGACGGAGCCTGAGTGGCCGGTAGGGCGATCGCTGGAGTCGGCTCTTGTGGTTGTTCGACATTCGGTCGGGTTTGTAACTCCGGGACTTGGCTGCTCGTAGCTTCTGGCTCAAGGACGGGCGGGACAAACGCCACGACTTCAGCCACAGATGCCATTGATGTTGGCACCTGAATTTGCGCTGGCTCAGGGTGCGCAGCGGCGGGCAGGGTGGCTTCTACGGTTGGCAACGTCACTAGCGGTTGATCGGCGACTGGCGTGAGATTGACCGTCGCTTGTAGGGGCCCGGCCGGCGGTGCTGCAACCAGTTCGACGGGTTGCGGGGCAGGCAGTTGCGATTCGGCGGCGGCGAGCTGTGGCGCGGTCTCTTCCGTTTCCCTACCGAACAACCGCTGCAGGAAACCCGGACGATCAGGTTCGGCCGGGTTCTCCAGCAGGTTCAAGGCTTTGCCCTGCAAGCCACTCAGCTCGCTGAGCAGCAACGGTATTTCGCGAGCCTGACTTACGCGTCCGTCCAGCTGTTTGGCGAAATTCTTCAGCGGCCGGCTTACTTCCCGGGGCAAGGGTAACGCTTGCAGCTGAGAGACCAGCGCTGTCAGGGCGGCGCTGACTTGATTGACCCGGGTTTCCCGGCGTTGCTCGGAATCGAGCACGGCTTTTTCCAGGCGCGGCAGCAAGGCGGCCAGGCCGGCGTCCATGTCATCGGTGCGTACGACTTCGCGCATTTCCTTCATGCATTGGTCAACGGCGCGATCGGTACCTTCTGCGGCCAGGGTGCTGCGCACCAGCCCGCGACGCAGCAAGTCGAGCCGGGCGTCCCATCGACGTTCCAGCTTTTCTTGTTGTTCGATGCTTTTAAGGTATTTCTCTTTCCAGCGCTGTGCTTCGTCGCTCATTCAGGCAGGACTCAACGCGGGCAATGCATCGGCCGTGAGCGAACCCGGCAGACGAATCTCTACCGCGACCGGCAGGTGATCGGAAATGGGCTGTGCCAGCACTTCGACCTTTTCAAGGGTCAGGGTAGGGCTGAGCAGAATATGGTCCAGGCAACGCTGTGGGCGCCAGCTGGGGAAGGTCGCTTCCAGTTGCGGCGCGAGCAGGCCCAAATCACGCAACGGGGAGTTTTGCAGCAAGTCACTGGCATGGGTGTTCATGTCACCCATCAGCACCTGGTGTTTATAACCGCCGATCAACTCGCGGATGTAGGCCAGTTGCAGGCTTCGGGCCCGAGCGCCCAGCGCCAGGTGCATCATCACCACCACGAGCGCCTCCGGACCTTCGCCGAAGCGCACCAGAATGGCCCCGCGACCCTTGGGGCCCGGCAGCGGATGATCTTCAATCGCCCATGGGCGCAGGCGGCTGAGCACGCCATTGCTGTGCTGGCCGAGATGACCGAGGTTGCGATTGAGTTGTTGATACCAGTAAGGGAAGGCGCCGAGTTGCGCCAGGTGTTCGACCTGATTGACGTAGCCTGATCGCAGGCTGCCGCCATCGGCTTCCTGCAAGGCGACCAGATCGAAGTCGCCCAGCAGATTACCGATTTTTTGCAGGTTGTCGGCACGCCCGGTGTGCGGCAACAGATGCTGCCAGCCGCGGGTCAGATAGTGCCGATAGCGCTCGGTACTGATACCGACCTGGATATTGAAACTGAGCAAACGCAGACGACTGTCCACGGGCAACCCCGTCGATTCGAGGTGATGCTCGTTGACCCGCGGATCATGCAGGCCAACGATGCGTTCAGTTCCCCAGCGGCGCATGGCAGGTGCCGCGCTTAGTTGGCGACGGCCTTGGTTGCCGCTCGCTCTTTGGCTACCAGTTGGTCGGCCAGTTTCAGCGCTTGTTCGGCACCGCCGGCAGAGCCGATGTCAAAGCGATACTTGCCGTTGACGATCATGGTAGGCACGCCGGAGATTTCATATTTCTTTGCAAGTTCTTTGGCTTTGTTGATCTGGCCCTTGATGGCGAAGGAGTCGAAGGTGGCCAGGAACTTGTCCTTGTCTACACCTTGGGTCGCCAGGAAGTCCGCCATGTCTTCTTTGTCGGTCAGTTTCTTGTGTTCTTTCTGAATCGCTTCGAAAACTGCGGCGTGAACCTTGCTTTCGACGCCCATGGCTTCGAGGGTCAGGAACATCTGGCCGTGTGCGTCCCAAGGGCCGCCAAACATGGCCGGAATGCGCACGAAGTTCACGTCGGAAGGCAGTTTTTCAACCCATGGGTTGATGACGGGTTCGAAGGCATAGCAATGCGGGCAACCGTACCAGAACAGCTCCACGACTTCGATCTTGCCAGGCACGGCCACCGGGACCGGATTGCTCAGCTCGACAAAGGGCGCTTCAGGTTTTTCGGCGGCTTGGGCGGTCATGCCGAACAGGCTGGCAGCGACGAGTGCGGCGCTGATGATCAGATTACGCATGCTTTACTCCTGGACAAATTGGGTCGCCTCGCGCGACCTGTTTTCAGACAGATCCTGGCGGGCTTGAGTTTGTAGTGTAACGGCAGCGGCCACAAAAAAGGGCAGCCAAAGCTACCCTTTTTATGTTTGCATCGACGGATTAATCGAGTGTTAACGTTGCAAGAGATGTACACCACTCGCAACGCTCGATCAAAGGCCTTAGTGCAGGCCTTGAATATAGCTGGAGACTGCGGCGATATCTTCGTCGCTCAGCTTTTTAGCGATGCTTTGCATTGGTTTGGTATCTCCGTCGTTGGTGCGGCCACCTTCTTCTTTTCTGAAGTCGGTCAGTTGCTTGCCAACGTACTGAGCATGTTGGCCGCCCAGATGCGGGAAGCCGGCAGCGGCGTTACCGGTGCCGTTAGGCGAGTGGCAACCAGTGCAGGCTGGCAACCCTTTGGCCAGGTCGCCACCACGGAACAGTGCTTCACCGCGAGTCACGACTTTCGGGTCGGCGGCGCCAACACTGCCTTTCTGGCTGGCGAAGTAGGCGGAGATATCAGCCAGGTCCTGATCGCTCAGGTTGGTCAGCAGGCCGGTCATTTCCAGTACCGTGCGTTTGCCGGACTTGATGTCGTGCAGCTGTTTGTTCAGATAACGCTCGCCCTGGCCTGCCAGTTTCGGAAAGTTAGGCGCCATGCTATTACCATCCGGGCCATGACAGGCGCCACATACTGCGGCTTTCGCCTGACCAGCAGTCGCATCACCTGCAGCATGGGCAATGCCGGAGATCCCCACGGTCAACAGCAGACTCACGATCAATTTGTTCATCAGCTAATCCAACTACGGCTAAGGGTTAAAGAGTTATGGGCCGGGTTTACTCGCTCATCCACTGGATGATGGCTCGGTAATCCTCGGCACTGCAGTCCATGCACAAACCACGCGGCGGCATCGCCTTGAAACCCTGGGTCACGTGTTGCACCAGCGTCTCCATACCTTTCGCCAACCTCGGCGTCCAAGCTTCCTGATCGCCCTTTTGAGGCGCCATGGGTAGTTGGCCGGAATGACAGGCACCACAAACACGGTTGTACACAGCTTCCGGATCCTGTGTAGCCTGAGCGCTGTAAAGCGGCATCAAGACACCGGCAGCTAGCAGCCATTTCGTCATAAAACGACCTTTTCAGGGTTGAGAGCGTGCTGCGTTCTAGTGCGCAATCAAGGTCAATCGCTCTCGTGAACTTCATCCTACGCTGGGACAAAGCGCACACAAAATCTGCGGCATTATATACTGGCGTCACTGAAACGGAAACGACACTGCTTGCCGCGTCCATTCCCGGCGCCGCCCACATCGGAAATCCCATGCAACTCAAGAACCCCATCCTCGGCCTGTGCCAACAGTCCACCTTTATGCTCAGCGCCGCCAAAGTCGACCAATGCCCCGACGACGAAGGCTTTGAAGTGGCCTTCGCCGGGCGTTCCAACGCCGGTAAGTCCAGCGCGTTGAACACCCTGACACACGCCAGCCTGGCGCGGACCTCGAAAACACCGGGTCGCACGCAGCTATTGAACTTCTTCAAGCTAGACGATGAACGCCGTCTGGTCGACCTGCCGGGTTACGGTTACGCGAAAGTGCCAATTCCGTTGAAGCTGCACTGGCAGCGTCACCTGGAAGCCTATCTGGGCGGTCGCGAGAGTTTGAAAGGTTTGATTCTGATGATGGACATCCGTCATCCAATGACCGATTTCGACCTGCTGATGCTCGATTGGGCCATGGCCAGTGGCATGCCGATGCATATTTTGCTGACCAAGGCAGACAAGCTGACCTACGGCGCGGCGAAAAACGCGCTGCTCAAGGTTCAGGCGGAAATCCGCAAGGGCTGGGGCGATACGATTACTATCCAGCTGTTTTCGGCACCGAAACGAATGGGCCTGGAAGACGCCTACACTGTTCTGGCGAGCTGGATGGAGTTGGCGGACAAGGGCAGCGAGACTGCCGCTGAGTAAGTTGGGGTATCAAAAACTGTTTGTGGTACGGTCAGGCAAGGCAAAAGTGCGGCTCGAAAGCGGAGTTTAGGGGCCTAAATGAGCATTTCGAGCCGCGCTTTTAACGCAGCATGACCTCGCCACAGACAGTTTTCAGGCAAAAAAAACCCCGGACTTCATATGGGGAGGGAGAAGTTCCGGGGTTCAAGCTCCGGACCGCTAGGGCGGGGTCCAGATATCTGCCAACACTTAACACAACATAGGAGCATCGAAGGGCTTCACCAGCCATTCAGTATCTCTGAGTGGCGGTTCACGGATTTAGTTCAGACTATTTTCAAAAACCATTGGAAATAATCGATGTCATTTTCCGCACTATAGCCCTTCTTTATTTGGTGCTGCGGCATAAGGCCGCAGCACAGGCGTCTTTCAGGGCGATTAGTGCGCTTCATCCCAGTTGTTGCCTACGCCTACCTCGACCAGAAGCGGTACATCCAGTTGTGCGGCGCTGCTCATGTGGACGCGAATCTCCTCACGCACCTGGTCGATCAGGTCCTCGCGCACCTCAAGCACCAATTCATCGTGTACCTGCAGGATGACTTTGGCGTCCAGGCCTGACGATGTCAGCCAGTTATCCACCGTTACCATGGCTTTCTTGATGATGTCCGCCGCGGTGCCTTGCATTGGGGCATTGATTGCCGTGCGCTCGGCAGCTTTGCGCAGGGCCTGGTTTTTTGCGTTTATTTCCGGCAGGTACAAGCGACGACCAAAGATGGTTTCGACGAAACCTTGCTCGGCGGCCTGGGCGCGCGTGCGCTCCATGTATTCCAGTACGCCGGGATAACGGGCGAAGTAGCGGTCGATGTAGGCCTGGGATTGTTTACGGTCAACGCCGATCTGCTTGGCCAGGCCAAACGCGCTCATGCCATAGATCAGGCCGAAGTTGATGGCTTTCGCGCTACGACGCTGATCGTTGGTGACTGCGTCCAGTTCGACGCCAAACACCTCTGCGGCCGTTGCCCGGTGTACATCGAGATTGTTGCGGAAGGCGTGCAGCAAGCCTTCGTCCTTGGCTAGATGCGCCATGATCCGCAGTTCGATTTGCGAGTAGTCCGCGGCCAGCAGCTTGTAGCCTTTCGGTGCGACGAACGCCTGACGAATCCGGCGACCTTCGGCAGTGCGAATCGGAATGTTCTGCAGATTCGGGTCGATGGACGACAAACGTCCGGTGGCGGCGACGGCTTGCTGGTAAGACGTATGAATGCGCCCGGTACGAGCATTGATCTGCTCTGGCAAACGGTCGGTATAGGTGCTTTTGAGCTTGCTCAGCGAGCGGTATTGCATCAGCACCTTGGGCAGCGGGTAGTCCTGTTCGGCCAACTCGGCTAACACCGCTTCGGCAGTCGAGGCCTGGCCCTTGGCGGTTTTGCTGAGTACGGGCAAACCGAGCTTTTCGTAGAGGATCACGCCCAGTTGCTTCGGCGAACCGAGGTTGAATTCTTCACCGGCAATGGCGAACGCCTCACGCTCAAGGGCGACCAGTTTCTCGCCCAGCTCGACGCTCTGGATGCCCAGCAGGTTGGCATCCACGAGCGCGCCCTGGCGCTCGATACGGGCCAGAACCGGCATCAGCGGCATTTCAATCTCGTTGAGCACTTTGCCCAGGCTTGGCGTTGCTGCCAGTTTTTCCTGCAAAGCCAGGTGCAACTGGAAGGTGACATCGGCATCTTCGGCAGCATAGGGGCCGGCCAGCTCAAGAGAGATCTGGTCGAAAATCAGCTGTTTGACGCCTTTGCCCGCGATCCCTTGAATGTCGGTCTTGCTTTGGCCCAGGTACTTGAGCGCCAGGCTGTCCATGTCGTGGCGGGTGGCCGTCGAGTCCAGGACGTAAGACTCGAGCATGGTGTCGTAGGCAATACCCTGAACAATAATTCCGTTGCTCTGATCGCCACCGATGGCGCAGTTGGCGAGGATATTGGTTTCGAACTTGGCGTGCTGGCCGACTTTCAGTTTGTTCGGGTTTTCCAGTAGCGGCTTCAACGCCAGCAGCACCGTGTCGCGATCCAGTTGCTCCGGCACGCCCATGTAGGAATGGGTCAGCGGAATGTAGGCCGCTTCGTTGGCCGCGACGGAAAACGACAGACCCACCAAGTGTGCATGTTGCGCATCGCTGCCGTTGGTTTCGGTGACGAAGGCGATCAACGGCGCCTTGTCGAGCTTGTCCAGCCAAACCTCGAAGTGCTTCTGGTCGAGGATGGTTTCGTATTTCGCTTCGGCGGCGCCCGGCTGTTCCTGGGCGACCTCGACAATTTCCTGACCCGATCGCTTCGCGTCGCGCTGGTTCTCTTCGAACCAGCTTTTGAATTCCAGCAGGGTGTAGAGCTCGGCGAGTTTGTCGTGATCCGGCTTGCCCATTTGCAGGTCATCGAGACCGATGTCCAGCGGTACGTCGATCTTGATGGTTGCCAGTTGATAGGAGAGGAACGCCATCTCCTTATGCTCTTCGAGCTTGGCCGGCAGGGTTTTGGCGCCGCGAATCGGCAGGGTCGGCACGATGTCGAGCTGGGCATAGAGTTCGGTCAGGCCACCGTTCACGCCGACCAGCAGACCGGAAGCGGTTTTCGGGCCGATACCCGGAACGCCCGGGATGTTGTCGGACGAATCGCCCATCAGTGCCAGATAATCGATGATCTGCTCGGGAGCGACGCCGAATTTCTCCTTCACGCCTTCCACGTCCAGCGCGCTACCGGTCATCGTATTGACCAAGGTAATGTGCCCGTCGACCAGTTGCGCCATGTCCTTGTCGCCGGTGGAGATCACCACCGGGCGGTCGGCGGCCGCGCTGCTGCGGGCCAGGGTGCCGATCACGTCGTCGGCTTCAACGTTGTCCACGCACAGCAATGGAAAGCCCAGGGCCTTGACGCTGGCGTGCAGCGGCTCGATCTGGACCCGCATGTCGTCGGGCATGCTTGGGCGATTGGCTTTGTATTCGGCGAACATCGCGTCGCGGAACGTCCCGCCCTTGGCGTCGAATACCACGGCGAACGGGCTGTCCGGGTACTGCTTGCGCAGGCTTTTGAGCATGTTCAAGACGCCCTTGACCGCTCCGGTCGGCAGGCCTTTGGACGTAGTCAGCGGTGGCAGCGCGTGAAAGGCGCGGTATAGATAAGAAGAACCGTCCACCAGGACGAGGGGGGCTTGGCTCATGAGCAGGATCAACCTTTTCGGCGGGTCCGGCGCTAGAATAGCGGGACCGTTGACGACAAAGGGACAAGGTTATCATGCGCACACTAAATCGCTTGTTGCTGGCTGGCTTGTTTGCAATCACTCCATTGGCTGTCATGGCGGCGGACGACGCGCCCTCGGCGGATCCGGAAGTAACGATCCGCACGGAAGGCGACAAAACCATTCAGGAGTACCGCCAGAACGGCTTCGTGTACGCGATCAAGGTCACCCCGAAGGTCGGAAAACCGTACTTTCTGATACGCGCTGATGGCTCGGACGGAAACTACATTCGCTCGGATCAGCCGGATATGCTGATTCCTGCGTGGGAAATCTTTAAGTGGTAAGCCGTTCTTAACTTTAATCGGCGCTGGCTCAACCGCGGCGCCCGTACTGGCAGTTTTAACCATGTCTGTGTTCACCCCCCTGGCTCGGCCCGAGCTGGAAACCTTTCTCGCCCCTTACGGGCTTGGCCGCCTGCTTGATTTCCAGGGGATCGCCGCCGGTAGCGAAAACACCAATTTCTTTATCAGCCTGGAGCAGGGCGAATTTGTCCTGACCCTGGTCGAGCGTGGTCCGGTGCAGGAGATGCCGTTCTTCATCGAGCTGCTCGACGTTCTACACGACGCCAACCTGCCGGTGCCTTATGCACTGCGCACCACCGACGGCGTCGCCTTGCGCGAACTGGCCGGTAAACCTGCACTGCTGCAGCCACGTCTGGCGGGCAAGCACATCAAGGATGCCAACGCGCAGCATTGCGCTCAGGTCGGCGAGCTGCTGGCTCATCTGCACTTGGCAACCCAGGCCAACATGATCAAACGCAAAACCGATCGCGGCCTGGACTGGATGCTGGAGGAGGGCACGCAGTTGCTTTCGCATCTGAATGCCGAGCAAAGCGATTTGCTGCAACGGGCGCTGGATGAAATCACACAACAGAAGACGAAAATTCTGGCGCTGCCGCGAGCCAACATCCACGCGGATCTGTTCCGCGATAACGCGATGTTCGAAGGCACACACCTGACCGGGTTGATCGACTTCTACAACGCCTGCTCGGGGCCGATGCTCTATGATGTGGCGATTGCCTTGAACGATTGGTGTTCGGACGAACAAGGGCAGCTTGATGGCGCTCGGGCGCGGGCATTGCTGGGCGCTTATGCCGCGCTGCGACCGTTCACCGCGGCCGAAGCCGAGCTATGGCCGACCATGCTGCGCGTGGCGTGCGTACGGTTCTGGTTGTCGCGGTTGATCGCCGCGGAGTCTTTCGCCGGGCAGGATGTGTTGATTCACGATCCGATGGAGTTTCAGTTGCGGCTGACGCAACGGCAGAAGGTCAGCACGCCGCTGCCGTTCGCGCTTTAAATTGTGGCGAGGGGGCTTGCCCCCGTTGGAGCGCGCAGCGCTCCCCCAGCAATTCATTGAGATGGGGCTGCTTCGCAGCCCAACGGGGGCAAGCCCCCTCGCCACAGTTCTGCGGTACGGTTACAACGACTCCAGACACCCCGCCAAATCATTCCCCAGCTTTTCCAAAACCTGCTCATACCCCTGAGCGGTCGCGGGCGTGTACCCGCCCAGTGCATCCAGTTCCGCCAGTTTCACTGGCAGCCCGGCCACCAGGGTTTCTGCCAAGCGTGGGCGCAGCGGTGGTTCGCTGAACACACAGGTCTTGCCAACTTCCTGCAGTCGCGTGCGCATCGCTGCCACGTGTTGGGCGCCGGGTTGCACTTCAGCTGCGACACTGAACACGCCGGTGTGCTTGAGGCCGTAAGCATCTTCGAAGTAATCGAATGCTTCGTGGAACACGAAGTAAGGCTTGCCCGCGATGCCCGCCAGACGGGCCTTCAGGCGCAGGTCTAACGCATCCAGACGCTCATCGAACACCTTGAGGTTGCTCTGGTAGCGCGCCGCGTTGGCCGGATCGGCGGCGCTCAGATCGGCGGCCATTTTGCTGGCGATCACTCGGGCGTTGATCGGTGACAACCACAAGTGTGCATCCAGGCTGCCGGGGCGGTGATCGTGGTCATGCTCGTCGACTTCTTCGGCGTGGGAGTGGTTATCTTCGGCGAAGTGTCGCAGTTTCAGGCCAGGCAAATCCTGCACCGCGACGCTGGGCAACGTACGACCTTTCAGTACGCGAGGCAGGAAACCTTCCATGTCCGGACCGATCCAGTACAGCAGATCCACCGATTGCACTTTCCGTACGTCGGAAGGGCGCAAGGCATAGTTATGGGGCGAGGCGCCGGGCGGCAGCAAGACTTCTGGAACCGCTACGCCGTCCTGCACCGCCGCGGCTATCAGCTGCAAGGGCTTGACGCTGGTGAGGACTTTGACCTCGGCTTGAGCTGAGCCGATCAGCAGAAAAGTTGCGACAAATGCGATAAAGATGGAAAAAAGTCGGGACACGATGACCACTCGAAGAGGCGAGAACGGGTAACATAATAACGTCTCTCACAAAACTCGTCGCCGCTCATGCCTAAAACACCGATCGCCAGCCGTCCCCACGACCACTCTCATTGCGTGCATAGCGCATTGTCTGAGGCCGATGTCTTGTGCGCACGTCAGGGGCTGCGCCTGACCGCTTTGCGCCGGCGGGTGCTGGAACTGGTATGGCAAAGCCACAAACCGTTGGGTGCCTATGACATTCTGGCGGTGCTCAGTGAGCAGGACGGCCGCCGCGCCGCGCCTCCAACCGTATACCGCGCGCTGGATTTCCTGCTGGAAAACGGCCTGGTACACCGCATCTCCTCGCTGAACGCCTTCGTCGGCTGCAATCACCCGGAACACGCTCACCAGGGCCAGTTCCTGATCTGCCGCGAATGCCACGCCGCCATCGAACTCGAACAGAAATCCATCAGCGACGCGATCATCAATAGCGCCAAAGATGTCGGATTTATCGTCGAGGCACAGACCGTTGAAGTGATCGGTCTCTGCTCGGGTTGCCAGGGGGCTTGATGAGCAACGCGCTGATTCGCCTCGAGCAAGTGGCTGTCACCTTTGCCGGGCAAAACGTGCTGGACAACATCGAGCTGAGCGTCGAGCCGGGGCAGATCGTCACCTTGATCGGCCCCAACGGTGCCGGCAAAACCACGCTGGTGCGCGCGGTGCTCGGGCTGCTGAAACCGGACAGCGGCAGCGTCTGGCGCAAGCCGAAGTTGCGCGTCGGTTACATGCCGCAAAAACTCCATGTCGATCCGACCCTGCCGCTGTCGGTGCTGCGCTTCTTGCGTCTGGTGCCGGGCGTGGACCGCGCTCGGGCCTTGGCCGCCCTGAAGGAAGTCGGTGCCGAACAGGTCATCGACAGCCCGGTGCAAAGTGTTTCCGGTGGCGAAATGCAGCGGGTGCTACTGGCGCGAGCGTTGCTGCGCGAGCCGGAATTGCTGGTGCTTGATGAACCGGTGCAAGGCGTCGATGTGGCCGGTCAAGCCGAGCTCTACAGCCTGATTACACGCTTGCGCGACCGTCATGGTTGCGGCGTTTTGATGGTCTCTCACGATCTACATCTGGTGATGAGCACCACCGACCAGGTGGTGTGCCTGAATCGCCACGTCTGCTGCTCCGGACATCCAGAACAAGTCAGCGGCGATCCGGCATTCGTCGAGTTGTTCGGAAAGAACGCACAAAGCCTGGCGATTTATCACCACCATCACGACCACGCCCACGACCTGCATGGCTCGGTGGTCAGCGCGGCCTCGTCGGCCCCTACTCACGTTCATGGAGATAGCTGCAAGCATGGCTGATTTTCTGCTCTTTGCCCTGCTTGCAGGTCTGGCTCTGGCGCTGGTCGCGGGCCCGTTGGGGTCGTTCGTGGTCTGGCGGCGCATGGCCTATTTCGGCGACACCCTGTCCCACGCCGCACTGCTCGGCGTGGCGCTGGGTTTTCTGCTGGATGTCAGCCCGACCGTTGCCGTCACTGTAGGCTGCTTGTTGTTGGCGGTATTGCTGGTGACGTTGCAACAACGGCAGCCACTGGCGTCCGACACGCTTTTGGGAATTCTCGCACCGAGCACGCTCTCGCTGGGCTTGGTGGTACTAAGCTTCATGCATGAAGTGCGGATCGACCTGATGGCCTATCTGTTCGGCGACTTGCTGGCGATCAGCCCGACCGATCTGGCCTGGATCCTCGGCGGTAGTGCGGCGGTGCTGGCCTTGCTGGTCACGCTGTGGCGACCTTTGCTGGCGATCACGGTGCATGAAGAACTGGCCAAGGTGGAAGGTTTGCCAGTGGCGGCGTTGCGCCTGGCCCTGATGTTGCTGATCGCTGTGGTGATTGCGGTGGCGATGAAAATCGTCGGCGTGTTGCTGATTACTTCGTTACTGATTATTCCGGCGGCTGCGGCACAGCGTCACGCCCGCTCGCCGGAGCAGATGGCACTGGGCGCGAGCCTGCTGGGCATACTCGCAGTGTGTGGCGGGCTGGCGTTGTCCTGGTTCAAGGACACCCCGGCAGGCCCGTCGATTGTGGTGACAGCCGCCGCGCTGTTTCTGCTGAGTTTTGTCCTGCCCCGTCGAGGGGTGTAGACTTGCTCGTTTTTTGCGCAAATAGAGAGTCGCAGGAATGAAGCTGTTCGCCTCCCGTTATCTGCTCCTTGTCGCATTTTCGCTGCTGCTGGGCGCTTGCCAAAGCACGCCACCGGCGGCCACCGAGGCCCCCGATGCGCGGGCCACGGCTATTGCACAGCTGGAACAAAGCCTGGCCAGCAGCGAGCTGGCCACCGCCGAAGGACAATTGGCAGCCTTACAGGCCGAGTCGCCCAACGATCAATCCCTCGAGCAATACCAGCGGCAATTGGCCGAAGCTTATTTGCTGCGTAGCCAGATCGTGTTGCAAAAAGGTGATGTGAATGCAGCAGCCACCGCCCTCAGCCGTGCCCGGGTGCTGATGCCCAAGGCCCCGGCACTGACCGGTGGCGTCAATAGCGCCATTGCCCATGCCCGCAAGGCTGAACTGGATAAAGCCGAAGCGGCTCTCAAGGCTGCCGAAGCCAAACCTCAGGCCAAAGTCATCGACCCCACGGCTGAAAGCACCACGGTGGCATTGAACCTCACCGATATGAGCAAGCTTCGTCGCCAACTGGATGCCATCGCCGCCGATGTGGTGAATTATCAGTGCGACGTGAGCATTCAGGCTCCGCGCACCCAGGATTACCCATGGTTGGCCACGCTGCTGACCAAACGGGTGAAGAAGCTGGATTCGGAGTTTGATCTGAAGCTGGAGAAGCAGATTCTGCGCAACATTCCGGCGCAGGTGGTTTTGAGTCCGCGTAAGCCTTAAATGCTTCGCGGCAAGCCTCGCTCCTACAGGGTTTACGCTGCACCTGTAGGAGCGAGGCTTGCCGCGAAGACGTCCTCCTGTTCGATAAAAATCCTTAAGCTGGAACCGCCTTGGCCTTTGGCTCCCTCTCCCAAACCCGATGCTGCCCGATCGCGGCAAAAAACGCCTTGAACAGCTTGGTATCTGTACCCACGATCAATCCCGCATCAACCTCTAGCTTCAACACATCCAGCAACTGCTTCGCTTCGCCATGCAGCGCGATGGCCTTCAAATGCTTGTACGCCTCCAGCAGATAATGCAGCGCTACGCCATCGGCACTCAGCGCCTTGATCGACGCCGCGCCACCCGGCACGAACACGGCGTCGAACGCTACAGAAGGCAAACCTTCCATCGACGCATCCACCGGCAGTGCTTTGCCATCGGCGGTTGTCACGGGGGCCGAGGTCGGGCCGAGCAGTTTGGTGTGCGCGCCTTCGGCCATCAGAGCCTTCTTCAGTGCATCAATCGCGGCACCATCCACCCCGTTGGCCGCCAGAATGGCCACTTTTCGGGTTTTGATATCTCCTGACAGCAGGTTGGCCTGGCTCAGGGCGGGGGAGTGGTCGAGTGAAGTTTTACGCACCTCGACCGTTCCGGCCATCGGTACCGGCAAGCCCAGGTTCTGTGCCACGCGTTTGGCCAGTTCCAGATCGATATTGGCCAGGATCTCATTCACCTGCCGCACACGAATAAATTCGCGTTCGACCTTGCCCAGCTCAAAGCTGTAAGCGGCGATGATGTGTTCCTGCTCGTGCTTGCTCATGCTGTGGAAGAACAGCCGCGCTTGGGAGAAGTGGTCGCTGAACGACTCGCTGCGCTGACGGATTTTTGCAGCGTCGATCCGCTCCGGATAAGTCTCGAAGCCGCCGTCCTGCGCTGCCGGTGGGGTTTCCTTCGGCCAGCCGCTGTCAATGGAGTTCGGCTCGTAGGAAGCGCGTCCCTTGTCGATGGTGGTGCGGTGCTGCGCATCTCGTTGACCGTTGTGGAATGGTGAAACCGGACGGTTGATCGGGATCTCATGAAAATTCGGCCCACCCAGTCGGCTGATCTGCGTATCGGTGTAGGAAAACAACCGACCTTGCAGCAACGGGTCATTGGAGAAGTCGATCCCCGGCACGATATGCCCGGGGCAGAAGGCAACCTGCTCGGTCTCGGCGAAGAAGTTGTCCGGATTGCGGTTGAGCACCATCTTGCCCAGCGGAGTGATCGGCACGACTTCCTCAGGAATGATCTTGGTTGGATCGAGAAGGTCGAAATCGAAGGCATGTTCGTTTTCCTCCTCGATAACCTGTACGCCCAATTCCCATTCCGGGTAGTCCCCTGTCTCGATGGACTCCCAGAGATCACGACGGTGGAAGTCGGTGTCTTTACCGGCGAGTTTCTGCGCCTCATCCCATACCAACGAGCAGGTGCCGGCGGCGGGGCGCCAGTGGAATTTGACGAAGCGTGCTTTGCCTTCGGCATTGATCATGCGAAACGTATGCACGCCGAAGCCCTGCATGGTGCGCAGGCTTTTGGGGATCGCCCGGTCGGACATGGTCCACATCACCATGTGCGCGGATTCCGGCACCAGGGAAACAAAGTCCCAGAAAGTATCGTGGGCTGAGCCGCCAGTAGGAATCTCGTTGTGGGGTTCGGGTTTTACCGCATGTACGAAGTCAGGAAACTTGATCGCATCCTGAATGAAGAACACCGGCATGTTGTTACCCACCAGATCGAAGTTGCCTTCGTCGGTGAAAAACTTCACCGCGAAACCTCGTACGTCCCGCACGGTATCGCCTGACCCGCGCGGACCTTGCACCGTGGAAAAGCGCACAAAAACCGGAGTCTTTTGATGTGGGTCTTGTAGGAATCCGGCCTTGGTCAGTACGGAATGGGTTTCGTACGCCTGGAAGTAACCATGGGCACCGGTGCCGCGGGCATGGACGATGCGCTCGGGAATGCGTTCATGGTCAAAGTGCGTGATCTTTTCACGCATGATGAAGTCTTCCAGCAACGACGGCCCGCGGGCGCCTGCCTTCAACGTGTTCTGATTGTCCGCGACCTTCACGCCCTGGTTGGTACGCAAGGCCTGTTCGGTGGCATCGGAGCGAAATTTTTCCAGGCTGTCGAGCTTGGTATTGGTGTTGCCGCGGTCCAGGGTATCGGTCCCGGCCAGTGCGCTTTTGGGGGCGGCAGGCTTTTTAGTATTCATCAGACGTAAACTCCTCGTTGCGATTCCCGTCGGACCAAGGCTTATGAGCCATTGCCCAGACACGGCATCCAGGCATTCTCGAGTTACTTAATCAGTGACCGATGGGGAGTTTGCGCCGTTCCTTTTTTCTGACCTTTGATCGCCTTATTGCCAAATCGCTGGTTGAATGCGAAATAAATGCTAAGAACCTCTATACGGACAGGCTAAAATGCGCGCCCGGCTAACCGCTGATCCTTTTCTAACGCGCCCCACAAGGTTCGCTACGTGATCGAGTTTCAAAACGTCCACAAAACTTACCGCGTCGCCGGTAAGGATATTCCCGCCCTGCATCCGACCAGTCTGACGATTGAGAATGGTCAGGTCTTTGGCCTGATCGGCCATTCCGGCGCGGGAAAAAGTACCCTGCTGCGTCTGATCAATCGCCTGGAAAACTCCAGTGGCGGCAAGATCATCGTCGATGACGAAGAAGTCACCGCGCTGGACGCCAACAGCCTGCGGCGCTTCCGTCAGCAGGTCGGGATGATTTTCCAGCACTTCAACCTGCTGGCGTCCAAAACCGTGGCCGACAATGTCGCGCTGCCGCTGACCCTCGCCGGTGAACTGTCCCGTAGCGAAATCGACCGGCGTGTGGCGGAGTTGCTGGCGCGGGTCGGCCTGTCTGACCATGCGAAAAAGTACCCGGCGCAACTGTCCGGTGGTCAGAAGCAGCGTGTCGGCATCGCCCGCGCCCTGGCAACCAAACCGAAAATCCTGCTGTGCGATGAAGCCACCAGTGCCCTGGACCCGCAAACCACGGCGTCGGTCCTGCAACTGCTGGCCGAGATCAACCGCGAGCTGAAACTGACCATCGTCCTGATCACCCACGAAATGGATGTGATCCGTCGGGTCTGCGATCAGGTGGCGGTGATGGATGCCGGCAAGATCGTCGAGCAAGGTTCGGTGGCCGAGGTGTTCCTGCATCCCAAGCATCCGACCACCAAGCGCTTCGTGCAGGAAGACGAGCAAATCGACGAAAGCGAACAGCGCGACGACTTCGCTCACGTACCGGGGCGCATTGTGCGTCTGACCTTCCAGGGCGAAGCGACCTACGCGCCGTTGCTGGGTACCGTCGCCCGGGAAACGGGTGTGGACTACAGCATTCTGGCCGGTCGTATCGATCGCATCAAAGACGTGCCTTACGGGCAATTGACCCTGGCCGTCACCGGTGGCGATATGGAAGCGGCATTTGCTCACTTCACTGCAGCTGACGTCCACATGGAGGTGCTGCGCTGATGGAAGTCCTGATGAGTTTCTTCTCCAATATCGACTGGTACGAAATCTGGCTGGCCACCTGCGACACCCTGCTGATGCTCGGTGGTTCGCTGTTGTTCACGGTGCTGTTGGGCCTGCCGCTGGGCGTGTTGTTGTTTCTGTGCAGCCCGCGCCAGTTGCTGGAAGCCAAAGGTGTCTACGCGATGCTGTCGTTGGTGGTGAACATTTTGCGTTCGCTGCCGTTCATCATTTTGCTGATCGTGATGATTCCGTTCACCGTGTTGATCACAGGCACCTCCCTGGGGGTCGCCGGTGCGATTCCACCCTTGGTGGTGGGCGCCACGCCGTTCTTCGCACGACTGGTGGAAACCGCCCTGCGTGAAGTGGATCGCGGCATCATCGAGGCGACCCAGGCCATGGGCGCGACGACACGTCAGATCATCATCAATGCCTTGCTGCCGGAAGCCCGACCGGGCATCTTCGCGGCGATTACGGTGACAGCGATTACACTGGTGTCCTACACGGCAATGGCCGGTGTGGTCGGCGCTGGCGGCCTGGGCGACCTGGCGATCCGTTTCGGTTACCAGCGCTTCCAGACGGATGTGATGGTTGTGACGGTGGTGTTGCTGCTGATGCTGGTTCAAGTGCTGCAAACCGTTGGCGACAAATTGGTTGTCCACTTCTCACGTAAATAAGTCATGAGCCGGCCATTCGCTGGCAGGCGCCAAACGGGCGCCTCACAAGGAGTTAGCTGAATGAAAAAACTACTCGTCGCGTTCGCTGCCGTTGCAGCCTTTTCCGCACACGCTGCCGACACCCTGACCGTCGCGGCCACCCCGGTGCCTCACGCGGAAATCCTCGAGTTTGTTAAACCGGCCCTGGCCAAAGAAGGCGTGGACCTGAAGGTCAAAGTCTTCACCGACTACATCCAGCCGAACGTGCAGGTGGCCGAGAAGCGTCTGGACGCCAACTTCTTCCAGCACCAGCCATATCTGGATGAGTTCAACAAAGCCAAGGGCACCAACCTCGTCAGCGTTGCCGGTGTGCATCTGGAGCCGCTGGGCGCTTACTCCAGCAAGTACAAAGCGCTGACCGAGCTGCCGGGCGGCGCCAACGTGGTGATTCCGAACGACGCCACCAACGGTGGTCGTGCGCTGTTGCTGCTGGCGAAGGCTGGCCTGATCAAGTTGAAGGATTCGAACAACATCCTGTCGACCGTGAAGGACATCACCGAGAACACCAAGGACCTGAAATTCCGTGAACTGGAAGCCGCGACCATCCCGCGCGTGCTGACCCAGGTCGACCTGGCGCTGATCAATACCAACTACGCGCTGGAAGCCAAGCTTGATCCGTCCAAGGATGCGCTGGTCATCGAAGGCAACGACTCGCCGTACGTGAACATCCTCGTTGCCCGTCCGGACGACAAGGACAGCGCCGCGATGCAGAAACTGGTTGCTGCCCTGCACAGCCCGGAAGTGAAAGCCTTCATTCTCGAGAAATACAAAGGCGCGGTATTGCCGGCGTTCTGATCAGCTGATGTAAACGAAAAAAGGGGCGCAATCACTGCGCCCCTTTTTTGTGCCTGAAACACCGTACCTGTGGGAGCGGGCTTGCTCGCGAAAGCGGTGTAACAGTCAACATTGATGTTGGATGTTATGGCCTCTTCACGAGCAAGCCCGCCCCCACAGGGTATTGTGTTGGTTATTCGCGCTTGAGCATCACCGGCAATTGCGCCACCAGTTTCTGGTTGTTCAACGGTGCACGAATGAACCCGCGTTGAGTCCCGTCCGGGCCGATCACCGCGAGGTTGCCGCTGTGGTCGACGGTGTAATTAGGCTTGCTGGTGTCAGCCGGAATGTACGGAATACTCACCGCATTGGCGAGTTTCTGAAGGTCTTCGACCGAGGACGCAGTCAGCCCGATAAATTGCGGATCGAAGTAGCCCAGGTATTGCTTGAGTTGCTTGGGCGTGTCGCGGTTCGGGTCGACGCTGACCAAAACGATCTGCAACTTGTCCACCGAATCCGCTGGCAGTTCGCTCTTGATCTGCCGCAGCTGGGCGAGGGTGGTCGGGCAGATGTCCGGGCAGAAGGTGTAGCCGAAGAACAGCAGACTCCATTTGCCTTTGAGCTCGTTGACCGCCACTGGCTTACCGTCCTGATCGGTCATCTTAACGTCCGGCAGGTTACGGCTTTGGGGCAACAGGATGATTCCCGCATCGATCAGTGCCGTCGGGTCGCCCTGGTTTTTTCCGGTCAGTACTTTGTTGATGGTCAGGCCCAGGATCAGCGCGATCAAGGCGACGAGAATGAAGACGGTTTTCTGGGTTCGAGTCATAGGTTCAACAGTAAGTAGTGGTCTACGAGCAGCGCGATAAACAGCAGGAACAAGTAGTAAATAGAGTACTTGAACGTGTTGATCGCCGCGTGCGGCCGAGTGCCACGGTACAGCACCACGGCCCATTGCAGAAACCTCGCGCCCAGTGCGAGGGCACAAATCAGGTAGAGCACGCCGCTCATGTGGATCACGTAGGGCATCAGGCTGACGGCCAGTAGCGCAAAGGTATAAAGCAGGATGTGGACTTTGGTGTAGTGCTCGCCGTGGGTCACCGGCAGCATCGGAATGTCAGCCTTGGCGTATTCCTCTTTGCGATGAATCGCCAGCGCCCAGAAGTGCGGCGGGGTCCAGGCGAAGATGATCAGCACCAGCAGCAACGGTTCGGCACTGACATGACCGGTGGCGGCGGTCCAGCCGAGCAGCGGTGGGGCCGCACCAGCGAGGCCGCCGATGACGATGTTCTGCGGCGTCGCACGTTTCAGGAACCCGGTGTAAACCACGGCATAACCGAGCAATGACGCGAGGGTCAACCATGCCGTCAACGGGTTGGTGAAGGTAAGCAGTAAAGCCTGGCCGAGCAGCGCCAGCACCAGAGCGAAAGTCAGCGCGGCGCTCGGAGATACCCGACCTTCGGCCAAGGGCCGCTTGTGGGTCCGGGCCATGACAGCGTCGATGCGCCGGTCCACCACATGGTTGACCGCCGCCGCACCGCCGGCACACAAGGCAATCCCCAGATTGCCGAACACCAACACCGTCCACGGCACCCCGGCGCGCGTCGCGAGGAACATGCCGACCAGCGAGGTGATGAGCATCAGCACCACCACTTTCGGCTTGGTCAGCTCCAGGTAATCGCGCCAGATTGCCTGACTGTGACGTTCGCCGATCAGGGTCGCCATGGCATTTCTCCTTTTATTGTTATGGGCCCGGCCGAGTGTTTACGAAGGCTGAGACGCCAGCGCACAGGGGGCTGATGCTTGACCCGAACCAGACTGGTTCGCGCGTGATAATTGACCAGCACCATCGTCAGCAGCAGCGCTGCGCCACCGGCGTTGTGGGCGACAGCCACCGGCAGTGGCAAGTGAAACACCACGTTGCTGATGCCCAGGGTGATTTGTGCGGCCAGGGCGATCAGCACCGTGGCGGCCAGACGCGTCATGCCGACGACCTTCAGTTGCCAGGCCAGACCGAGCAGAACGAGGGTGACCAGTAGCGCGCCGATACGGTGCGTCAGGTGAATCGCGGTGCGGGCATCGCTGTCCAGTTGCCCGCCCAGATAATTGGGGCCGATGTGTTGGGTCAGGTGAAAGCCGTTGGCGAAATCAGTGGGTGGCAGCCATTGTCCGTGGCAGGTCGGAAAGTCGATGCAGGCCACCGCCGCATAATTGGAGCTGACCCAGCCACCAAGGGCAATTTGCAGGATCACCAGCAGCAACCCTGCGGTCGCCCAGCGCTGCAAACGCCGGGGCACGGTCAGCGCCGGCAATACGCCGGACAGGCGCAAGGTCAGCAGAAACAATAGGCTCAAGGTCGCAAAGCCGCCGAGCAAATGCCCGGTGACCACTTGCGGCCAGAGCTTGAGCGTCACCGTCCACATGCCGAACGCCGCTTGGGCGAACACCACCGCCAGCAAGAACAACGGTAATTTCACCGGCTGCCCCGGGTGATGACGATGGGTCCAGGCGCGGCCCGCCAGCACCGTGATCAACAGCCCCAATGTGCCGGCGAAGTAGCGGTGAAGCATCTCGTTCCAGCCTTTGTGGGCTTCTACCGGCGTATCGGGAAAATGCAGTTCGGCATGGGCCAGTTGGGCTTCGCTGTTCGGCACGCTGATAAAGCCGTAGCAGCCGGGCCAGTCCGGACAGCCAAGGCCAGCGTGAGTCAGGCGTGTGTAGGCGCCGAGCAAGACCACAATCAGTGCCAGCAAGGTGGCAAACAGCGCGAGGCGAAATCCAGGTTTGGCCATGACGATGCCCTTATCCGATGTTCGACAGTTTCAGCAAATGGCGCAGGTCGTTGAGCAGGTCCTTGCCCTTCGCCGTCGGGTCGTAGCGCAGCACCAGATTGCCGTGAGGGTCGATGATCCACAGGTGCGGCGTGTCATTGCTCTGAGCGCCTTTGATATAGGTCGGCAGGTCCAGTGAATAACGTTGCAGCTGCGGGTACTCTCGTTGAAGTTTAGTCGCGTAATCGCTGTTCAGCGGCTGCGCGATGGCCAGCGCATGGCTGGCGCGGGAGGCATCGCGACCGAGGCCGATCTGGATCTGGCGCGCCAGATACACCAGTTGCTGGCAGTCCACTGAACAGTCCTTGGGCGCCGTCACCAGCAACTGCCAGCGGTCTTCTTGCGCCGGTACGCCGATGTCAGCGCGGGTCTGGCCGTTGCCGATCAGTTCACCGTGATAACTGCGGCCCTCTGGCACCCAGAACTGCAATTTGTACATGCCGGTGGCGAGGATCATCGGACCCACCACTCCCAACAGGATCAGTAACAACTGCAAGCGCCCGCGCCGACGGTTTACCGGCGTTTTCGCTTCAGACATGCCGGGTGGATTCATGGCCGCTCCCATTATTTTTCTCCTTTGCGTTGTGCCAGCCGAGATAGAGGTAAAGGCCGAGCAGGGCTATCGACAGGGCGAACCACTGCACGGCATAAGCCAAGTGTTTTTCCGGCCCCATGGCCACCACCGGCCAATCGGCCTGGTAGGTCGCGGGACCGCTTTGCGCGCGTAATTCGTAGGCGTAACCGTCACGGTCAAGCGCCGCCCAGAGCCTGGCCGGTTCAATGGCGGTGACCAGTTGTGGCCAGGTCGTGGTGTCTGGGTCGGCGTGCAATTGGAACGTTGCGCCGGGGGAGACGTAGACCCAGGCGTCGAGGCTCAATGCTTGAGTCGGTGTGGTGAATGACGGCGGTGTGCGGCGATCCGGCCACGGCAACCAGCCGCGATTGACCAGCAGCCAGAGCCCGGTTGCCCGGTCCTGAAACGGTTGTAGTAGTTCGACCCCGACCTTGCCATCGCGCTGACGGTTGTCCAGCAGCAGGCTGTGTTCGGCGTCGAACTGGCCGTGCAGGCGAACCCGGCGGAAGGCCGGATCTTCGGTGTGTTGCAGTTCAGTGCTGACCATCGGTTCGGCCGCCCGGCGCTCGGCGTAGCTTTGCAGCAGCACGCTTTTCTCCGCGCCCCGGCTCAACTGCCAGAACCCGAGTGACACCAGCAAAGGCAGCAGCATCGCGACCACCAGGGTCGGCACGAGGCCCGGCCGGAAGCGTTTCATGGCGTCGCCAGAAAGTCGGTAGTCGCGATAGCTATACTCAAATGCATCGCCTGTCCCCCGGAGTATCACCATGCTCAAAGCAGCCATCGTCCTGATGCTGATTGCCACGGTTGTCAGCCTGTTCAGCGGCCTGTTTTTTCTGGTCAAGGACGACAGCCACTCGAATCGCCTGGTCATCGCCTTGAGTGTTCGTGTTGCGCTGGCCGCCACCACTGTCGGCTTGATCGCCTGGGGTTTTTTCAGCGGCCAGTTGGTGTCTCACGTGCCTTGGTAGTCATGAAAGCCAAGGCTCAGAGCACGTAGACGAAAACGAACAGACCGATCCACACCACGTCCACGAAGTGCCAGTACCAGCTCGCCGCCTCGAAGGCGAATTGGTGGTCGGCATCGAAGTGACCGCGCATGATCCGCATCAGCATCACGAACAGAATGATCGTGCCGATGGTCACGTGGGCGCCGTGGAAACCGGTGAGCATGAAGAAGGTCGCGCCGTAGATGCCGGAGCCCAGGGTCAGGCCCAGCTCGTGGTAGGCGTGCAGGTATTCTTCGGCCTGGAAACCGAGGAACGCGCAACCGAGCAACACGGTCAGCGCCAGCCAGATTTTCAGTGCGCCGCGGTGGCCTTTCTTCAAGGCATGGTGAGCAATGGTCACGGTGACGCTGGAACTCACCAGCAGCACGGTATTGAGCAGCGGCAGACCCCAGGGGCTGATGACTTCCTTGGGTGGAGGAAAGAGTTTCGAGTCCGGGTTGTTCAGCAGCGGCCAGGTGAATTCAAACGCCGGCCACAACATGTGAGCGATGCCTTTGGTGCCTTCACCGCCCAGCGCCGGGCCTGCGACGTTACGCACATAAAACAGCGCACCGAAAAAAGCGATGAAGAACATCACCTCGGAGAAAATGAACCAGCTCATGCCCCAGCGGAACGAGCGGTCCATCTGTGCGCTGTACAGCCCTTGGCGACTTTCCTTGATCACCGTACCGAACCAGCCGAACAGCATGTAGGCCAGCAGCAGTCCGCCGACAAAAAAGATCAGCGGGCCGTGGGATTCCGGCCGCGCAGCCTTCAGGTCGTTGAACCAGGTGCCCAGGCCGAACACCGTGACCAGCATGCCGACCGTGGCGATAATCGGCCATTTGCTCTGGGCTGGAACGTAATAATGTTCATGAGTTGCCATTTATTGTTCTCCTTATCGGGCACGCTTTAACGCCTAGCCGCCGGTGCTTGCTGCAACAGCCACGGGAGGATGACGTGCGGTGATATCGAACAGCGTGTAGGACAGCGTCAGGTGCTTCACATCCTTGGGCATGTCGCGGTCAACAATGAACCGTACCGGCATCTCGATTCGTTGGCCGGGCTGCAGCACTTGCTGGGTAAAGCAGAAACATTCGGTCTTGTGGAAGTACGCCGCGGCTGCGCTGGGCGCGATGCTCGGCACCGCCTGGGCGCTCATCGGGCGATCGGTCGGGTTGTGGGCGATGAAAATCATCTCGTTCACCGCCCCCGGGTGAGCGGTCAGCTCATCACTCTTGGGATAGAAATCCCAGGTCATGTCGGCGGCGTTGGTCGACAGAAACTGCACGCGAACCTGCCGCGAGGCGTCGACCGTTTGCTCGCCTTCATACTGCCCGGAGGTTTTGCCATTGATGCCGAACGCCTTGCACATCACGTCGTAGATCGGCACCAGGGCAAAGCCGAAGACAAACATCGCCACCACCACCAGCAACAGGCGGGTGACCAGTTTCTTCATCGAAATCGAATCAGCCATGATTTCCAGCCTCTACGCATAACACTGTTGGAGCGGGCCTTTGTGGCGAGGGAGCTTGCTCCCGCTCGGCTGCGAAGCAGACGCAAAGCTTTTGGGGCCGCTTCGCGACCCAGCGGGAGCAAGCTCCCTCGCCACATCGGGTCGCTCCCACATAGGGGTGCGCGTTCATTTCACTTCCGGCGGCGTGGTGAAGGTGTGATACGGCGCCGGCGACGGAATGCTCCATTCCAGGCCTTCTGCCCCATCCCACGGCTTGGCCGGTGCCGGCTCGCCGCCGCGAATGGTCTTGATCACGATGAACAGGAAGAAGATCTGCGTGGCACCAAACATGAACGCGCCGATCGACGACACCATGTTGAAGTCGGCGAATTGCAGGTTGTAGTCCGGAATCCGCCGCGGCATGCCCGCCAGGCCCACGAAGTGCATCGGGAAGAACGCCATGTTCATGCCGATGAACGAGAGCCAGAAGTGCAGCTTGCCGAGAGTTTCGTCGTACATGTGGCCGGTCCATTTCGGCATCCAGTAGTAGGCCGAGGCGAAGATCCCGAAGATCGCCCCCGGCACCAGCACGTAATGGAAGTGCGCGACCACGAAGTAGGTGTCCTGGTACTGGAAGTCCGCCGGGGCGATGGCCAGCATCAACCCGGAGAACCCGCCAATGGAGAACAGGATGACGAACGCCACGGCGAACAGCATCGGTGTCTCGAAGGTCAGCGAGCCTTGCCACATGGTGCTGGCCCAGTTGAACACCTTGACCCCGGTGGGCACCGCGATCAGCAGCGTGGCGTACATGAAGAACAACTCGCCCACCAGCGGAATGCCGACCACGAACATGTGGTGCGCCCAGACGATGAACGACAGGAACGCAATACTCGCCGTCGCATAGACCATCGAGGTGTAGCCGAACAATGGCTTGCGCGAAAAGGCCGGAATGATCGAGCTGACGGCACCGAAGGCCGGCAGGATCATGATGTACACCTCGGGGTGACCGAAGAACCAGAACACATGCTGGAACAACACAGGGTCTCCGCCACCGGCGGCACTGAAGAAGCTGGTGCCGAAGTGGATGTCCATCAGCATCATGGTCACGCAGCCGGCCAATACCGGCATCACCGCGATCAGCAGGAACGCGGTGATCAGCCAGGTCCAGACGAACAGCGGCATTTTCATCAACGTCATGCCGGGGGCGCGCAGGTTGAGAATGGTCGCGATCACGTTGATCGCCCCCATGATCGAACTGATCCCCATCAAGTGGATGGCGAAGATGAAGAACGTCACGCTTTCCGGCGCATAGGTCGTCGACAGCGGTGCATAGAAGGTCCAGCCGAAGTTCGGCCCGCCGCCGGGGGTGAACAGGGTCGATACCAGCAGCAGGAACGCTGCCGGCAACAGCCAGAAACTGAAGTTGTTCATCCGCGGCAAGGCCATGTCCGGCGCGCCGATCATCAACGGGATCATCCAGTTGGCGAGGCCGACGAAGGCCGGCATCACCGCACCGAACACCATCACCAGGCCGTGCATGGTGGTCATCTGGTTGAAGAATTCCGGCTGGACGATTTGCAGTCCCGGCTGGAACAGCTCGGCACGAATCACCATGGCGAACGAGCCGCCCAGCAGGAACATGGAGAACGCAAACCACAGGTACAGTGTGCCGATATCCTTGTGGTTGGTGGTCAGCACCCAGCGCATCAGGCCTTTGGCGGGGCCGTGGGCGTGGGCGGTGCCGGTATGAACATGGTCATCGACTACAACTGTCATGTCCTGTCTCCTGCAAACGGATGGGCTGGGCGGGCCGGGGCGTCATGCCCCGAGCGGTTCCTTACGTACGCAATAGACCGGGTCATTTGCTTTCCGCCTGTTTCAGCTCCAGCACTTCTTTAGGGGTGACCATGTCGCCTTTATTGTTGCCCCAGGCGTTACGTTCGTAGGTCACGACCGCTGCGATATCGACTTCCGAGAGCTGCTTGCCGAACGCCGCCATGGCGGTGCCGGGCTTGCCGTGGAAGACAAGGCTCAGGTGATCCTTGATCGGTCCGGTGGCGATTTTCGAGCCCTTGAGTGCCGGGAACATCGGCGGCAGACCCTGGCCTTCGGCCTGGTGACAGGCCACGCAGGTGGTGTGATAGACCTTGTCGCCGCGTTCCTTGAGCTCGTCCAGGGTCCATTCCTTGCTGGTCAGCTCTTTAAGTTGCGCGGCTTCTGCCTTGCGTTCGCCCAGCCAGGTTTCGTAATCGGCCTTTTCCTTGACCTCGACTACGATCGGCATGAAGCCGTGGTCCTTGCCGCACAACTCGGCGCACTGGCCACGGTAGATGCCGGGCTTTTCGATACGGGTCCAGGATTCATTGACGAAGCCCGGAATCGCATCGCGCTTGACCGCGAAGGCCGGCACCCACCAGGAGTGGATGACGTCGGCGGAGGTCACCAGAAAGCGCACCTTGGCACCGATCGGCAGCACCAGCGGCTTGTCGACCTCCAGCAGGTAATGCTCGCCCTTGGTTTCCTTGTTGTGGATCTGATCGGCGGGGGTGGTCAGGTTGCTGAAAAACTCGACGTCCTGACCCAGGTATTTGTAGTGCCACTTCCACTGATAACCGGTGACCTGGATATCGATATCCGGCTCCGTGTTGTCGTACATCTTGATCAGGGTCGCGGTAGCGGGAACCGCCATGGCCACCAGAATAAGCAGGGGCACGATGGTCCAGAGGATTTCGACGGTGGTGCTTTCATGAAATTTTGCGGCCACCTGCCCGGTAGAGCGGCGGTGGAGGATCATCGACCAGAACATGGCGCCGAAGACGATGATGCCGATCACTACACAGATCCAGAAAATGGTCATGTGCAGATCGAATACTGCGTGACTGATTTCAGTCGCTCCAGGCGCCATATTCACAGTCCAGGCCGCTTGCGCCTGACTGAAAATCGACCACAACAGGAGGCCCATCCAGACATGTGGATGTCGCATCATTGCGGGTTCCCCTTATAGTTCTTTTTATCCCGCCGGCTTTCACCTGCGGCAAGGGAGCGGCTTTTTCAGACTACGAACTTGAATCGCCGAGCCTTGCTGCATGTGCAGTCGGGCGTCATCAGCTAACTCCATTCAGAACCGAGTATAGACAGCGACTGCCACCTCGCAACGCGATGGCGTAAATCAACCGAAACAGGTTGGACTTGCGTTCCAGGTCACGAATGGAGAAGGATGCAGACGAGTGGTGGCAAATCGATATAACGTAGACGTCTCAAGGATGAAATAATTATGACAAATGCGTCTTAGCCTTTTTCGTAAGCCAGCTAAGTTATGTCTTCCCTATTTCATTGCCTTTGTTTCCTGGAGTTTTCATGAACACCGCCGCATTGCGCGAGCAGATCCAACAAGCCCAACAACATGAGGCCGAGACCGGCCTGTTGACTCGTCAGCTGGAAACCCAACTGCCGCACCTTCACTCCGCCATCCAATTGCCGGATGTCGATGCCAACGGCGTGATGACGCGTTTTGTGGCCGCGTATATAGAACAAGTGCCGGACCTGCTGGACGCAGCCAATGAAGTCGCCAGGGAAGCGGGCATCGAATCGCAGATCAAGCCGGTACTGACAATCGCCGAGCAGTTCTTCCTCCAGCCGCCGGCGATCATGGCCGGTCATGTCGGCCTGGATGGCCTGCTGGACGAAGCTTATCTGGCGCATCGGTTGGTCGAGGAGGTCAACGACCTGTACATCAAGCATTTTGGCCAGCCATTGATCCCCTTGGACATGACTGTTGCCAACCTGATTGCTCACCAACTGATCGGCGAGGAATTTGCCAATCAACTGGACGAGGCGGTGCATCACGCTGTGGACGAGATGCTTAACGATGAAAGTTTCGCGCTGGAGTCGGTAGAAGCCTACCGCGAGAAACTCAACAGCCCGGACACCGGCGCCGCGTGGAAGCGCTGGCCGTGCCTGTCGCGCCAATTGGGCGTGGGCCTTGAGCTGGATCAGCCAGCGGCTTGATTCAACGGTAGCAATTGAACACCTGTGGGAGGGGGCTTGCTCGCGAAATCGGTGGATCAGTCGACATTAATGTTGAATGATTGACCGCATTCGCGAGCAAGCCCCCTCTCACATTGTTTTTAAGCGGCTGAGCCTACTCCGGTTGTGGTACGTAACCGTCCTTCAAGCCTGCGCTTCAACCCCCGCGCTTCGATTAACAACTTCGAACCCTTGGCCGCATTGGCCCGGCCCCACTCCTCCAGCAACTCCAGACACGAGTGATCGATGTAACTCAGATTATTGAGCGGCACATGCACCGTTGCGCCTGCCGGAATGCTCCCCAGCACTTGGGTCAGCGCCGGTACCTTGAGGAAGGTCGCCGCCCCCACCAGTCGCAGTTCCATCTCGCCGTCCGCCGGAAGATCGATCAGGCTGATTTTCAGGCGCGAAGCCTTCCAGGCCAGTTTGGCCAGTGTCAGGCCGAAGCCGATCAGTACGCCGGTCAGCAGGTCGGTGAAGATGATTGCCAGTGCAGTCGCCGCATACGTAAACATCGGCATCCGGCCATAACGGCCCAGGCCGCGAAAGGCCTTGAGATCCACCAGCTTGAAACCGGTGTAAACCAGAACCCCCGCCAGACTCGCCACCGGAATGCTTTGCAGCACGCTCGACAGCAGTAGCACGAAAGCCAGCAGCCACAGACCATGAAACACGGTCGATAGTCGAGTAGTAGCGCCGGCCTGGACGTTGGCCGAACTGCGCACGATCACTCCGGTCATCGGCAGCGCGCCGAGCAGGCCACACAACATGTTGCCCACACCTTGCGCCGACAGTTCGCGGTCGAAGTCCGAGCGCTGACCGCTGTGCATGCGATCCACGGCGGCGGCCGAGAGCAGGGTTTCGGCGCTGGCGATAAAGGCCACGGCGAAGGCGGCGATCAGCAAGGCCGGGTCTGCGAGATTGAGCAGATCCGCCGGGCGCAACCAGTCGATGGCTTCTGCCAGGTTGGCCGGGACCTCTACACGTTTGACCTGCAATGCGAGTACAAGGCTGGCGACCGTTGCCAGACCGACCCCAAGCAATGCTCCAGGAACGAATCGCAGGGAATGCGGGCGGAATTTTTCCCACAGCCACATCACGGCAATGGTCGACAGTCCGAGCAAACCTGCTTGCCAGCCAAACGAAGGCAAAGCCTGAATCACTGCAGCGGGGAAGGCCGCCAGATTATCCAGCCCCGATGGCTTGGGCACGGCATCGAGCATCACATGTACCTGTGACAGCACGATCAGCACCCCAATCCCCGCGAGCATGCCGTACACCACTGCCGGCGCCGTGACCCGAAACCAGCACCCCAGCTTCAAGCGTCCGGCCACCAACTGCAGAAAACCCGCCAGCAGCAGGATCGGCCCGAGCATGGCGATACCATGCTGGCGCACCAGTTCGAACACCAATACCGCCAGACCGGCAGCCGGGCCGCTGACTTGCAGCGGCGACCCGGCAAGCCAGCCGACCACCAGGCCACCGATGATGCCGGTGATCAGTCCTTTGGACGGTGGCAGTCCCGAGGCGATGGCAATGCCCATGCACAAGGGCAGGGCGACCAGAAACACAACCACCGAAGCCAATAGCTCCCGTGGCAGAACAGCTTTTAGTTGAGCAGCACGCATGGTGACTCTCCCGAAGTTTTCTTCAGGCATGGCAAAGCAGGCTGCCAGATCAGCAGCCGCGGCTAAACCACACGGAGGATTTAGAAGCGCGCTTTAGGCGTCGCCACCGGAATCGGATGACTGCCATCGAGCGGCAGGAAACACCCCTGATCCGCGTCGTAAGCTTTGATTTCGCTGGTTTCGATGTTGTAGACCCAACCATGGATAAACAGCTGACCATTGGCCATGCGCGAGGCCACCGACGGGTGCGTGCGCAAATGCTGCAACTGAGCGATTACATTCTCCTCGGTGAGGATATGCATGCTCTCGTTTTCGTCAGTGCAATGGCAGTTGTCTTGAACCATGGTTTTGGCCACTTCCGCATGACGCAGCCAGGCCTTTACCGTCGGCATCTTTTCCAGGCTCTGCGGGTTGAGCACTGCGCGCATGGCGCCACAGTCAGAGTGCCCGCAGATAATGATGTGCTGCACGCCGAGGGCCAGCACTGCGTATTCGATGGCCGTGGAAACACCGCCGTTCATTTGCCCATAAGGCGGCACGACGTTGCCGACATTGCGGGTCACGAACAAGTCGCCGGGAGCGCTTTGGGTAATCAGTTCGGGAACGATGCGTGAATCGGCACACGCGATGAACATCGCCCGAGGCCGTTGGGCCGTGGCGAGTTTTTTGAAGAGTTCTTCCTGCTGCGGAAAGATCTCGTGATGAAAGTGCAAAAAGCCGTCAACGATATGCTGCAGCGCTGCATCGGCGGTTTCCGCCTCGGGTTGGGCTGAAGCCGACGCAGCCAACGGCTGTTTATCCTTGTCACTCATGATTCATCCTCTTTGGCGGAGTCAGGGAATTTTCCCGTTTTGTCCAGTATGAAGCCCGGTGGCTGTTTAAAAAACATCCAGGTCGAAGAGCCAGACCCGTCAGTCACTCGATGAGCAAGGTAGCTGTTGAAACTTAACTCAAACTGAATCAGTCGCTCTAGAGCGTGTGTTCCAGGTCAAAATACGTAACCAAGAAAAACACGATACGCCTTTTCCACTACTCCACCATAGGCCAATTGTCCTCAAATCAATGACATCTGGCGACCCGGCGGACAAAAGGCTTCGCAATCCAGATTGAAACCCTCCCGAAGATTGAGCCCCAGGCGCTTGATGGTTTTGGCAAAGCGTTGCGCCAGCAGATCGGCAAACGGCCCTTCACCTCGCATTCGGGCGCCAAACCGGCTGTCGTAGAGCTCGCCACCTCGGCTTTGCCGGATCAGGCTCAACACATGAGCGGCACGCTGAGGATAATGTGCCGCCAGCCACTCTTCAAACAGCGGCGCCACTTCCAGCGGCAGGCGCAACATCATGTAGGCCGCGCTTTGCGCACCGGCCGCATGGGCCTCGGTCAGGAGGCTTTCGAGTTCGCTGTCGTTGATCATTGGAATCATCGGTGAGCACAAAACGCCCACCGGAATCCCGGCTTCGCGCATCACCCGGATCGCCCGCAGTCGTGCCTTGGGTGCCGCGGCGCGCGGTTCGAGGATGCGTTTGAGTTCATCATCCAGCGTGGTCAGGCTGATCATCACCGCCACCAGCCTTTGTTCGGCGAGTTGGGCCAGCAGGTCCAGATCACGAAGAATCAGCGAGCCCTTGGTGATGATGGTCACCGGATGGCGGTAACGCAGCAGCACTTCGAGAGTCTTGCGGGTGATTCTGTGTTCGCGTTCGATTGGCTGATAAGGGTCAGTATTGGAGCCCAGGTTGATCGGCGCACATTGATAACCGCGCTTGGACAATTGCTCCTCCAGCACATCGGCGGCGTTGGTCTTGGCGATCAGTTTGGTTTCGAAATCCAGCCCCGGTGACAGGTCCCAATAAGCGTGGCTGGGCCGTGCGTAGCAATAGATGCAGCCATGCTCGCAGCCGCGATAGGGATTAATCGAGCGATCGAAGGGTAAATCCGGCGAATTGTTACGGGTGATGATGGTTTTCGCGGTCTCGATGCGCACCTCGGTGCCTTGGGTGATCGGCGCTTCCTGATACCAGCCGTCGTCTTCGGCCACTGAACGGTTAGGCGCGAAGCGGTTGTGCGGGTTGGTGGCGGTGCCGCGGCCGCGAGGGGGCAATGGCGTATGCATTGGGTAATCCTGATGGCTGTATGTGCATACAGTATATCGAGTCAAGTCGGCCGACCAGCGCCGTTCGGCACCTACTCGTTTTTTGTAGAGGGAAAGTGCCGATGGGCAACTAACGGATACATATAAGAGCTCGCTGATAAAATGAAAGTGTCGGTACTATTTATGTCGCTGCAAACAATAAACATAGAGCACATTTAAAAGGATTTAATTATGTCGTTTTTTAACCGTCGTGGCATTTTTCTACAGAAGCTTGGCCCAACCATTGTTAATCCCGGTGAAGTACTTGTATCGATGCAGTTTGCATTGAAAGAGGAAGGCTGGGACGCTGAAAGCGCCATGGTTACTGAAACCCTGCTGGACTCCACTACGATAGTCGCGTCGTCGAATGATGGCGGTAAGTCTTTCACTCTCGGTAAAGACAATAAAGATGTCGATGGCAACGGCGTTATCAATACCGATGACAAAGCAAAACTTCTGGCCTTGGCTAGCGCGTATGCCCGTATTGTAAATCCTTGAACGAACTTATAAGTAAGTTGACGTTGAATTAATAAAATCCTGTCGGGCCTGGTACTCGGCAGGATTTTTTGCTGCGGGTGATGCTTTGTGGATTATTCCGTTGTCCGATCACGATTCTTTGACAGACGGCTCACAGACCTTTGACCGCTCAGGGCTGAATCTGGACGCTAACATCCAATCTCTTCCTGAATGGTCGTCCGAGCATGTCCCTACCGCGCTTTATCCCTGTGATATGTCTATCGCTGGTCGCATTTTTCAACCTGCCCCCCGTTTTTGCTGACGAAAGCGCTTTGCCCCGGCCGGCGGACTGGGCTCAACCGGTGGAGGTTCAATACAACCTCTATCAGATGTCACCGACCCTTTATCGCAGCGCGTTGCCGGACAGCAGGGCGGTGCCGTTGCTGAAAAAACTCAAGGTCGCAACTGTCATAAACTTCCTGCCTGAATCGGACTCGAGCTGGTTGTCCACACCCGGCATTACTCAGATACAGCTGCCCTACCGCACCAATCACGTGGATGATGCGGACGTACTCAAGGCCCTTCGCACAATTCAGAGCGCCGAAGCCAAAGGCCCTGTGCTTATGCATTGCAAGCACGGCTCTGACCGCACTGGCCTGATGGCCGCGATGTACCGAGTGGTCGTGCAGGGCTGGAGCAAGGAAGATGCCTTGAATGAAATGACCCAAGGCGGCTTTGGTGACAGCACCCATTTCAAGGATGGTGTGCGTTACATGATGCAGGCTAATGTCGACAAACTTCGTACGGCGCTGGCCAATGGTGATTGCAGCACCAGTCCATTTGCCAGTTGCTCGATGAAGAACTGGTTCAAATCGGCCCATGTCGAGTAAGTGATACCTCCCACTGCATTGCGCAGTGGAAGGTGGTTTCCAGCACTCAGTGTTGCTCGTCTGGCTTCTTCTTCAATTTCGGGTTCGGAAAAAACTGCACGGCCTGGACCTTGGCGTCCGGTACCTTGAGTGCCGAAGTATTGACCCGCGTGCCCAATTCCTTGGGCACCGACAGACCCTGTTCATTCAGCGTATCGGAATAACCGCAAGCCACGCACTCGCGATGCGGAACGGTGTCTTCGCTCCACATCATCAACTTGTCGGGCTCGCTGCAGGCCGGGCAGACCGCCCCGGCGATAAAGCGTTTCTTGGTGATCACAGGTCCCTCACTCATGCTGCTGCGTCCTCACTCAGGCCGCTGTGGCGCAAGAGTGCGTCAATCGATGGCGCACGGCCGCGGAAGTCGACGAACAGCACCATTGGCTCTTGGGAGCCGCCCCGCGCCAGGATCGCTTCACGGAACGCACGACCGGTCTCGGCATTGAGCACGCCGTCTTCTTCGAATTTCGAGAAGGCATCGGCCGACAATACTTCAGCCCACTTATAGCTGTAATAACCCGCCGCGTAACCGCCGGCGAAGATGTGAGCGAAGCTATTGGGGAAACGGTTGTAGGCTGGCGGACGCATGACCGAGACCTCGTCACGCACACCTTCGAGCACTTGCAGCACGCTGCGACCGTCGCCGTGGGTGGCGTGCAATTCGAAGTCGAACAGCGAGAATTCCAGCTGGCGGACCATCATCAGGCCGGACTGGAAGTTCTTCGCCGCGAGCATTTTCTCCAGCAGATCCTGAGGCAACGGCTCGCCGGTTTCGTAGTGACCGGAAATCAACGCCAGACCTTCCGGCTCCCAGCACCAGTTTTCCATGAACTGGCTTGGCAGCTCGACCGCATCCCAAGCCACGCCATTGATGCCAGACACGCCAGCATGCTCGACGCGGGTCAGCAGGTGATGCAGGCCATGACCGAATTCGTGGAACAGGGTGGTCACTTCATCGTGAGTCAGCAGGGCCGGTTTACCGCTATCGGCCGGGGTGAAGTTGCACACCAGGTTCGCCACCGGGCTTTGCAGCACGCCGTTGATTGTGCGGCGATGATCGCGGGCGCCGTCCATCCAGGCCCCGCCGCGCTTGTTGGCGCGGGCATACAGGTCGAAGAAGAACCGGCCGACGTGCTGGCCGTTTTCCTTGATTTCGAACAGGCGAACGTCCGGGTGCCAGGTGTCGAAGCCTTTCAACTCGGCGATCTCGATGCCGTACAGGCGCTGGACGATGCTGAACAAACCTCCCAGAACCTTGTCGATCGGGAAGTACGCGCGAAGGGTTTCCTGGGCGACGCTGTAGCGCTGTTCGCGAAGTTTTTCACCGTAGAAACCGCTGTCCCAGCTTTGCAGGTCCGGGCAACCTTGTTCGGCGGCATAGGCCTTGAGCTGTTGCAGATCCTGGGCGGCGAACGGCTTGCTGCGTTTGGCCAGGTCGCGCAGAAAACTCAGCACCTGATCGTTGGACTCGGCCATTTTGGTGGCCAGGCTCAGCTCGGAGAAGCTGGAGAAACCCAATAGTTTTGCCAGTTCCTGACGCAGGTCGAGGATTTCTTCCATGACCGGACCGTTGTCATTCTGACCGGCATTCGGGCCTTGGTCCGACGCACGGGTGCAGTAGGCGGCGTAGACTTCCTCACGCAGAGCGCGGTCCTGGGCGTAGGTCATCACCGCGTAGTAACTCGGGAATTCCAGGGTAATCAACCAGCCATCCAGCTCTTTGGCTTGCGCGGCGGCGGCCAATTGCGCCTTGGCCGACTCGGTCAGGCCGGCGAGGGCGGCTTCGTCGGTGACGTGCTTGGTCCAGGCCTGGGTGGCGTCGAGTAATTGATTGGAGAAGCGGCTGCCCAGCTCCGACAGTTTGCTCTGCACATCGGAGTAACGCTTTTGCTCTGGCGCAGGCAGGTCGATACCCGACAGACGGAAGTCACGCAGGGCGTGTTCCAGGATCGTTTTCTGCGCCACGTCGAAGCCGGCGGCCTCTGGGCTGTTGGCCAGCGCTTCATAGGCCTGAAACAGTTCACGGTTCTGGCCCAGCTCGGTGGCGTAGGCGCTCAAAGCCGGCAGGCAGGACTCGTAGGCTTCGCGCAACTCGGCGCTGTTGCACACGGCATTGAGATGGCTGACCGGGCTCCAGGCAGCGCCCAGACGATCGTTGAGCTCATCCATCGCCAGCACCAGGCCGGCCCAGGTTGGTTGTTTACCCTGGATTCTGAGGATATCGACAATGGCGGCGCGGTTGTCAGCCAGGATCTTTTCAATGGCCGGTTGCACGTGTTCGGCACGGATCGCCGAGAACGGCGGCAGGTCGTAGGACTGCAGAAGAGGGTTGTTCACGCTCACGGTTGGCACCTTGGCTGGAAAACATGCGGGAAGAAACATGGCCCCATCTTAATTACAATCGACGCTCACCGCAGCTATCAGCAAAAGAGAGAGAGCCTATCGTGACCCTTCGCAAGTATCAGAACCACACGCCGTTGCTGGGCAAAGGCGCCTTTGTCGACGGCTCGGCAGTGGTGATCGGCGACGTCGAAATCGGCGAAGACAGCTCCGTCTGGCCGCTGACAGTGATCCGCGGCGACATGCATCGCATCCGAATCGGTGCACGCACCAGCGTGCAGGACGGCTGCGTGTTGCACATTACCCACGCCGGGCCATTCAACCCCGATGGCTTCCCGCTGCTGATCGGTGACGATGTGACCATCGCGCATAAAGTCATGCTTCATGGTTGCGCCGTGGGCAACCGGATTCTGATCGGCATGGGCAGCATCGTCATGGACGGTGCAGTAGTCGAGGACGATGTGATCATCGGCGCCGGCAGCCTGGTACCCCCGGGCAAGCGCCTGGAAAGCGGTTTCCTCTATGTCGGCAGCCCGGTGAAACAGATCCGACCACTAACTGACAAGGAAAAAGCCTTTTTCACCTACAGCGCGGCGAATTACGTGAAGCTCAAGGATCTGCATCTGGCCGAAGGCTACGACCAGCTCTAAGCCTCTTGATGATGGAAAGTGTCTCGCTATTGCCCAGGAATTTTCATGCATTACCAAACCGTACTGTTCGACCTCGATGGCACGCTGACCGACCCGCGCGAAGGCATCACCCGCTCTATCCAGTTCGCCCTGAGCAAATTGGGCATCGATGAACCGGACTTGACCAAGCTCGAGCACTTCATCGGCCCGCCGTTGTTGCAGGCCTTCATGCAGTTCTACGACTTCGACGAGCCCAAGGCGTGGGAAGCGGTGAACTTCTATCGCGAGCGCTTCAAGGTCACCGGCCTGTATGAGAACCGCGTGTTCGACGGCGTCACGCCGCTGCTGGAAACCCTCGGTGGGCAAGGGCGGCAGCTGTACATCGCGACTTCCAAGCCCTGGATTTTCGCCCGGGAAATCGCCCGGCACTTCGACTTCGCCAGGCATTTCAAAGTGATTTACGGCAGCGAGCTGGATGGCACGCGAACCAACAAGGTCGAGCTGATTGCGCACTTGATGAGCGAAGAGGGCCTGGACCCGGCCAATACCCTGATGATTGGCGACCGCAAACACGATCTGATCGGCGCTCGCAGCAATGGACTGGACGCAGCGGCGGTGGGTTATGGGTTTGGCAGCCGGGAAGAGTTGAGCGCCGAAGCACCGGCGTATCACTTTGAAACGCTGGATGAATTGCATCAGGCGTTTTTGCGGAGTTAGTTCAATCGCCATCGCGAGCAGGCTCGCTCCCACATTAGATCTGCGAACATAGACCCATGTGGGAGCGAGCCTGCTCGCGAAGAGGCCCGCTCAGCCACCGCTACTTTTTGATCCTGCCAACGCCCTCAACGCCGCCTTACGCTCCTCAACCGGCAACGCGCCCAGCCTCTCCACCGCCGCATAAAATTGCACCCAATCTCCATCGACCTGCCCGAACAACGCGGCAAACGCCGGCACCCACTGGTCATACAAACCAAACGGCAACAACCGGGCATTGTTCATCGGGGTGTTG
The DNA here is from genome assembly GCF_003732275.1 of Pseudomonas frederiksbergensis. Lineage (GTDB taxonomy): Bacteria > Pseudomonadota > Gammaproteobacteria > Pseudomonadales > Pseudomonadaceae > Aquipseudomonas > Aquipseudomonas frederiksbergensis_H. The sequence goes on along the minus strand of NZ_MOBM01000006.1, from coordinate 14,519 downwards.
ATCCAGGCATCGTAGCGTTCGTTTCCGGCCCATTGGCTGTCGCGTAGCGCCCGGTATTCACGGCGCAATTGTTCGAACTCTGCTGCTTTTCGCTCGCGCATTTGCTCGGCGGGCAGTGGCAGGGCGTAAAGCCGTTCCAGCCTTTTGCGGGCGTCCAGAATCAATTGGATGAACTGGTCGCGTTGCTGCTCCAAAACTCCATTATCCGGCGGCATGCCTCGGTATGCGCGCCATTGCCGAGTGCCTTCCTGCTCGACGAAGGTGGCGAAGGACTCGTTGAACTCGGTGTCGTCTTTCACATAAAAACGTTGATGGGCGAGTTCGTGAAAAATCAGCGTGGCCAACCGTTCGTCGCCCCAACCCATCATCGAGCTCATGATCGGGTCGTTGAACCAACCGAGCGTCGAATAGGCCTCGACGCCGCCAATCGACACGTCCATACCTTGCAATCGTTGTAACGCGGCCTCCCCGCGGGCAGCGCTCTGGCTGTAATACCCACGATAGGCGACGCAGCCAGCGATGGGGAAGCAATGGTTCTGCGGCTTCAGGGAAAACTCCGGCGTGGCAAAGACGTTCCAGACTACAAACGGTCGGCCGATGTCGGCGTACAGGCGGTAGCTCTGGTTGTCCGGCAGGTGCAGGCGTTGGCTGGCGAATGTCCGGGCCTTTTGCGATTGGGCCAGATGCGCGCGCAATTGCTGATCGCGGCCTGGATCGGCAATCACGCTGGAAACCGGCTCCCGTGCCCGCAGCAAGTGCAGCTGACCACTGGCCAATTGGCCGTAATAGCTGATGCTGGTGCAGCCGTTCAATAACAAAAAAAACATCCCCGGAAACAAAATGCGTAAAACGCGATCAAGTAACCCAAGGCTTGGACGCGGCCTGATCAAAATGAATCATCCCTGGAAAGTCTGCCCGCAAGACTATCCCGCCTATTGGAGCTCCGCTATGCGCAAGTTGATGCTGACGGGAGGCCTGCTGATGCTGGCCGGTTGTGCTGGACTGCCCACCCCTGATCCTTCGCAGGCATGGATCGATCTGGATTCACGGCAGGAAGACACCGCGCTGCAAGCGGTGGAAGTCGATGACAAGGCTTCGATCGATAAGCGCTACTTCGAGGTGCAGCCGGGTAGCCATGAGCTGACGGTTCGCTACTTGTTCGCAGTCCAGCCGACCAACATTGGCCCCGACGCCGAACCGCTGTGGCGCGACTGCCAATTGAATGTGAAATTCAAGGACTTCAACGCCGGTCAACGGTATCAGCTGCAAGCGGGGTATATCGGTTTTCGGCCGTGGGCGAAGCTCTACGATCAACAACGAAAAGTGATTGGACAGGGCACACCGGCAGGCTGCCAACGTACTTGATCGACGCTATGCTGAATTATCAGTCCTTGGGAAATTCATCATGCGCAGGTTGTTGCTGTTGCTCGCTGCAGGCGCCTTTGTCGGTTGCACGAGTCCGTTGCCGGCGGTCGATCCGCAGATGGCCTGGGTCGACTTCGCTACGCCGAGCCCCGGCGGAAAACTGCTGATGGCCGAACGGCTGGACAACCAACGGCTGAGCGACGGGCGCTACTTCCAGGTCACCCCGGGTAGCCATGAACTAAGGGTTCGTTTCGACTTTGAAGTGTTTGGTGGCGGCTCGGGCTTGATGAACGCTCCGCTGGAACGGCTGTGCTATCTGACCATCAACTACGACCATTTCGAGGCCGGCCAGCGTTACCTGCTGGAAGCCCGTTCTATAGCATTTACCCCCAGCGCCCGGCTGTACAACGCCAAGCGGGAGATTATCGCCGAGGATCGACTGACCAATTGCGTCATGTGAGACGAATCAACGGTCATTTTTTTGGTAGATGATTTTCTTGGTGCCGCCTTCGCATGAGCCGACGACCATATTCTGATCGTGAACTTCGTCGTTGGTGACGATTTCCAGGGTGTAGGACGAGACGTTGTTGGCCTGGATCTTGGCTTCGATCTCGGCCTTGAGTTCCTCACAGGATTTCGGCGCCGCGAGGGCCGATGTGGCCAGCGTGCAACAGATAACCGCCAAGGCAAAACGTTTCATGGTTGAAGCTCCCTTAAGGCAGCGCGCATGGTGATGCGCTGAAGCTGCTGTCATTTATTCGACCACAATTTTGTCTGTCAGGTTATGTTTCAGGGCAAAAAAAGACCGCAACCTGCGCAAGGGAGCCCGCGAAGGCTGCGATCTTTTACCCGCTAACGTATCAACCCATTATCAGCTGACCAACGTCGCATCCAGGCTGATTTTCGCATTCAGCACTTTGGATACCGGGCAGCCTTCTTTGGCCTTGTTGCTCAGTTCCTCGAATTGCGCCTGGGTCGCCCCGGGAATTTTCGCCTTGAGAATCAGTTTTACCGCTGTGATTGCGAAGCCACTGTCTACCTGGTCCAGGGTAACTTCGGCAGTGGTGTCGATACTGTCGGCCTTAAGGTTGGCCTCGCCGAGAATCATTGAAAACGCCATGGAGAAACAGCCCGCGTGAGCCGCGCCGATCAGCTCTTCCGGATTGGTGCCTTTACCCCCTTCGAAACGGGCCTTGAAACCGTAGGGCGCTTCTCTGAGGACGCCGGTTTCCGTGGAAATCGAGCCGATACCGGTTTTCAGATCACCTTCCCAATGAGCCGATGCCTTCTTTGTGATAGCCATGTCTGCCTCCTTAAGATCCGGCGCGAAACGTCGCGCCTTCGTGGTTTTCGGTTACCAGGGTTCTGAGGATAGACCGTCAGGCAAAGTTCACCTCATCTGATCGGTCCTCTAATCGCGTAGGAATTTTGTCTCTCCTATTGAAACTCGGGTATATGCCCTCATTGCATAGAACACGCTTATTGACTCGGCAGGTTTTCGTTCGTGAAAAAACCTGCTTACCCATTGGAGAAGCAGGTTTATGAAACGACTGTCTGATATCAAGTTCTCGACCCTCGATCTGGTGCCCGTGCGGGAGAACGGCAGTGCGGCCCAGTCCCTGCACAATTCCCTGGACCTGGCGCAGCACGTCGAAAAATTCGGCTATAACCGCTTCTGGGTCGCCGAACACCACAACATGGACGGGATCGCCAGTTCGGCGACCTCGGTCCTGCTGGGCTACTTGGCTGGTGGCACTTCGACTATTCGTGTCGGTTCCGGTGGCGTAATGCTGCCCAACCACGCGCCGCTGGTTATCGCCGAGCAGTTCGGCACCCTTGAAAGTCTGTACCCGGGACGGATCGACCTGGGCCTGGGGCGCGCCCCCGGCTCTGATCAGATGACCGCCCGCGCCTTGCGTCGTGAGCGCTCCGGCAGCGCCGACGACTTCCCGCAAGACGTGGCCGAATTGATGCGCTATCTCGGCCCGCGCACGCCAGACCAGCGGATCATTGCCATGCCGGGTACCGGCACTAATGTCCCGGTCTGGTTATTGGGTTCGAGCCTGTTCAGTGCGCAGCTGGCCGGTGAGCGCGGTTTGCCCTACGCCTTCGCCTCACATTTCGCACCGCGCTTCATGCATGAGGCCATTCGCGTTTATCGCAACCACTTCAAGCCTTCAGCAGTATTGGATAAGCCTTACGTGATGCTCGGCGTGCCACTGGTGGCCGCAGACACTGACGAGCAGGCTGATTACCTGGCCACTTCGGTCTACCAGCGCATTCTCGCGTTGATGCGTGGCCAGAGCCTGGTGCAACGCCCGCCTGTGAAGACCATGGAGGGCCTATGGCTGCCCCATGAAAAAGAAGCGGTCGGTGATTTCCTTGGCCTGGCCATGGTCGGCAGCCCGCAAAAAATCCGCGCCAAGCTGGAAGTGCTGATCGAACAGACTCAGGCAGATGAGCTGATTTTTACCTGTGACCTGTACGAACATGCCGATCGCCTGCACTCCTATGAGTTGCTGGCGCAGGTCATGAAGGGCTGAGGCGTAAACAGCGCCCACAAAAAAGCCGACGCCATTGCGTCGGCTTTTTCATGTTCGAGGGCGGTCAGCCCTGCTTGTAGATGATTTGCCTGGAGCCTTTTTCACAGGTGCCGACGACTTTTCCGTCAGCGGCAGCGCCTTTGTCGACGATCTCCAGTGTGTAATTGGAAACACCCTTGGCATCCAGTTTCGCTGCGATTTCGGCTTTCAGCTCGTCGCACGACTTGCCCTGGGCAAAGGCTGTTCCCACAAGGCTCAACAAACCTACCGCCAAAATAAACTTCTTCATGGGTTGCACTCTCTGGTCGGATCAATAGGGGGAGGGCATCCAGCTATAGGCTGGATGCGCTCACCGCGTAGCGCTTTGCCATTCCCTATGGCATTCGGCCAGCACGCAAGTTCAGAAGGCTAGCTCAAACTCAGCTACTGGCAATCCGGAATCCGACTTTGAGCGTCACCTGAAAGTGTGCCGCTTTGCCGTCCTTGATGTGCCCACGGGTTTCGGTCACTTCAAACCATTCCATGTACTTGAGGCTTTTGTTGGCTTCGGCCAGGGCATTGTTGATGGCGTCTTCAATGCTGGTGGTGGATGAGCCAACCAACTCGACTTTCTTGTAGGTGTGATGATCAGTCATGGCGTTCTCCTAAGGGTGTGAAATACAGCCTAGCAGTGATTTTTCTTATTTCTTCTGTCGACTAATCCGGGGGGAAGTTCAGATTTACTGCACTTTCTCGAACCCTTGAAGTCCCAACCAACACACGCAACTCAAACAATGCAGGAGAGCCACCATGGCCAATACCTCGTTACGCAAAGCCTCATTGCAAAGCATGGAAGCCGAAATCGAGAGTCTGCTGAAATCGTTGGAAAGCCTGAAGGACGACGCCTCGGACGAGTCGCGTAAAACCCTTAAAACGCTGAAAATCAACGCCGAGAATGCGCTGAAGCATTCGCGTCATCTGCTCTCCGATGCTTATGAAGAGGTCAAGGTCAAAACCCGTGAAACCGGGATCGCGACACGTGACTACGCCCAGGAACACCCTTGGACTACAGCCGGTGTCGCAGTCGGTGCCCTGGGTCTTCTGGCGGCCTATTTGCTGTGCAAACGCGGTAATTAAGATGCCTGGCGCAGTTCGTTTTTAAGCCACTGCGCTAGCTGCCGAGCGCGCCCGTCCGCGGCGCGCTTGGGTAGCCACAACGCCAGTTGCGCCGGGGTTTCACAGAAACCCCATGGCGCAACCAGGCGACCGGCTTTCAAATCCTCGGCCACCAGCGGCTCGGGCGCAATGGCCACACCCAGCCCGGCCACTGCCGCCTCCAGCAAATAATACAAATGTTCGAACCCCTGACCGTACTTCAGCGCCTTGGCGTCGAGGCCGCTTTGCTGTGCCCAACTCGGCCAGGCTTGCGGGCGTGAAGTGGTGTGCAGCAAGGGTTCGGTCAACAGTGCGTTTGCCGGTGCGTTCTGCAGCCTTTCATAACCGACGAATCGTGGGCTCATGACCGGGCCGATGCGTTCGCTGGCCAATTCGTAGACTTGCATGTCCGCCGGCCATGGCGGCTCGGCAAACACCAGCAAGGCATCCAGGCCGGGCCGCCGTGGATCAAGGTCGCCTTCGCCAGCCGACAGATGCAAACGCAGATCCGGCAGATCCGCGTTGAGTCGCCCCAAGCGCGGAATGAACCAGCGCGCCAGCAGGCTGCCCGAGCAGCCGAGCACGAACGGCGCATCGGCGGTGCTTTGGGTCAATTCGGCGCAAACGCTGCGCAATCGCTCGAAGGCTTCACCGCTGACATCGCGCAAACGGACACCGGCATCTGTGAGTTTCAGGCCGCGTCCATCCTTGATGAACAGACTCACGCCGAGGTGTTCTTCCAACACCTTGAGTTGCCGGCTGACCGCTCCATGAGTAACGTGCAGCTGTTCGGCGGCCTGACTGACGCTGTTCAGGCGGGCAGTGGCTTCGAAGGCGCGAAGGGCGTTCAGCGGCGGAAGGTCGTGGCTCATGGGATCTGTGAGTTTTCCTGACAGGTTGCGGCGATCTTATCGGTTTTCAGTGCGGGATGTCAGGGGTAGAGTGAACCCCATCGTCACCTCTCGAATACAACTGGAGCGACCCATGACCCAGACTAATCTGCGCAACGGCCCCGACGCCAACGGCCTGTTCGGCGCGTTCGGTGGCCGTTACGTTGCCGAAACCCTGATGCCGTTGATCCTCGATCTGGCCCGCGAATACGAAGCGGCCAAGGAAGATCCGGCATTCAAAGAAGAATTGGCCTACTTTCAGCGTGATTACGTCGGACGTCCAAGCCCACTGTATTTCGCCGAGCGTCTGACAGAGTTCTGCGGCGGCGCGAAGATTTACCTCAAGCGCGAAGAGCTGAACCACACCGGCGCGCACAAGATCAACAACTGCATCGGCCAGATCCTGCTGGCGCGGCGCATGGGCAAGAAACGCATCATCGCTGAAACCGGCGCCGGCATGCACGGCGTGGCGACCGCCACCGTGGCTGCGCGTTTCGGTCTCGATTGCGTGATCTACATGGGCACCACCGACATCGAACGTCAGCAAGCCAACGTGTTTCGCATGAAGCTGCTGGGCGCCGAAGTGATCCCGGTGGTCGCCGGCACCGGCACCCTTAAAGATGCGATGAACGAAGCCCTGCGTGACTGGGTCACCAACGTCGACAGCACTTTCTACCTGATCGGCACCGTCGCCGGTCCGCACCCGTATCCCGCGATGGTTCGTGACTTCCAGGCTGTGATCGGCAAGGAAACCCGCGAGCAGTTGCAAGCCCAGGAAGGGCGTCTGCCCGACAGCCTGGTGGCGTGCATCGGCGGTGGTTCCAATGCCATGGGCCTGTTCCACCCGTTCCTCGATGACAAGAGCGTTGAGATCATCGGCGTCGAAGCTGCCGGTTATGGCATCGAAACCGGCAAGCACGCGGCCAGCCTGAACGGCGGCGTACCGGGTGTTCTGCACGGTAACCGTACCTTCCTGTTGCAGGACGACGACGGCCAGATCATCGACGCTCATTCGATTTCCGCCGGCCTCGACTATCCGGGTATCGGCCCGGAACACGCCTGGTTGCATGACATCGGCCGCGTCCAGTACACCTCGGTGACCGACGATGAAGCCCTCGACGCGTTCCACAAATGCTGCCGTCTGGAAGGGATTATTCCTGCACTGGAAAGTGCCCATGCCCTGGCCGAAGTGTTCAAACGCGCACCGACGCTGCCGAAAGATCACTTGATGGTGGTCAACCTGTCTGGCCGTGGCGACAAAGACATGCAGACCGTGATGCACCACATGGAACACTCTCAACAAGAGCAATCCAAGCAGGAGAAACACTGATGAGCCGCCTGCAAACGCGTTTTGCCGAACTCAAGGAACAGAACCGCGCCGCCCTGGTGACCTTCGTGACCGCTGGCGACCCGAGCTACGACACGTCTCTGACGATCCTCAAAGGCCTGCCGGGAGCGGGTGCCGACGTGATCGAGTTGGGCATGCCCTTCACCGATCCAATGGCCGATGGCCCGGCGATTCAACTGGCCAACATTCGTGCCTTGGGCGCCAAACAGAACCTGGCGAAAACCCTGCAAATGGTTCGCGAGTTCCGCGAAGGCAATAACGAGACTCCGCTGGTGCTGATGGGTTACTTCAACCCGATTCACATGTACGGCGTGCCGCGTTTCATCGCTGAAGCCAAAGAGGCCGGTGTCGATGGCTTGATCGTGGTCGACATGCCGCCCGAGCATAATGGCGAGCTGTGCGACCCGGCACAGGCGGCGGGCCTGGACTTCATTCGTCTGACCACTCCGACGACTGATGACGTGCGCTTGCCGACGGTATTGAACGGCAGTTCCGGCTTTGTTTACTACGTGTCGGTGGCGGGTGTGACCGGTGCGGGCGCGGCGACTCTGGAACATGTCGAAGAAGCCGTCACCCGTCTGCGTCGCCATACCGATCTGCCGATCAGCATCGGTTTTGGTATCCGCACACCGGAGCAAGCGGCGTCCATCGCGCGTCTGGCCGACGGTGTGGTGGTGGGGTCGGCACTGATCGACCACATCGCCAATGCCTCGACGCCGGATCAGGCTGTGGAAGGTGTGCTCAGCCTGTGCGCAGCCTTGTCTGACGGCGTACGTAAAGCGCGGGTCAGCTGAAGGTAAAGTTCCTGATACAGAGGAATTAGAGCCTCGCAGCACAGACTAAATAGCAAGACCGAGGGCTTCAGAACTACGTTCTGAAGCCCTTTTTGCTGTATGGCTGTGAGGGGCGTCGTGCGGGCGGCGATATTGTGCTGATCGCCGTAGGCACCGGGATTGTTTATGAGATTCTTGATGGGGTTTTGTATTGACCCACAGCTAAGCAATCAGGCGACCCACTGTGGCGAGGGAGCTTGCTCCCGCTGGGGCGCGAAGCGGCCCCAGAATCGACCAGACACCTTATAGCGACGGCTTCGCCGTCGAACGGGAGCAAGCTCCCTCGCCACAGAGGCTTCAGCTCTTTCGGGGTCCTAGGTTTCAGGGCAACTCCAACCCACCCGCGGCCTTGTGCAGCTTCCGCAAATGTTCGCCAACCTGCTTCAGGTTGGCTTCGTTGGCGGCCATCTCGGCGGCTCGACTCGGTTCGAGCAACGCTCTCACTTCCTTGTCGAGATCCCCGGTCAGCACCTGCAGCTGCTTCTGGCGCAGGTTGCTTTCCGACTCCAGACGCGTCCACTCGCTTGGTTGCGGTAAACCATAACCATCGGTGCCAAGCAGTTCGGCCGGACGGCTGAGGAAGCCGCTGTTGGCGAGAATCTCCTGCAAGGTCGCATTGGCTTTATCCATGCCGCCATTCTTCAATTCCCGAGCGCCCAGATAACGTTGTTTCACTTCGTCCTGGGCCAGCACCATCTGCTGACGGAAACTGGCCTGCTCCAGCAGCAGCAATGCCGCGCTGGTGCGTAAGTCAGCCTGGTCAATCCATTTGCGGCGTTCCTCAGCTTTCAAGGACAGCCAGTCCTCGACCTTGTCCTGCTTGATCGGTAAATGCTTCTTCAGCACTTCGAACATCGCTTGATAACGCTCGCGGAAGGAGTCGAAGCGATAGCCCAGACGTAACGCTTCGCGGGGATCGTCCAGCACGCTGGTGTCTGCCAATCCGCGGCCCTTGAGCACTTCCAGCAAACCGTTGGGCATGATGCTGTCGAGGCCGACCAGTTGCGTATTGTTGGTGCTGCTGCGCAGTAATTTCAGGCCTTCTACTGCGCAGTTGTTGGACAGGAAAAAATAGTTGCCGTCGTAACTCCAGTGCATCTCCGCAGCGTGTTCCACCACGTCTTCTATCTCGCTGTGCGACAGGTTCAGCGGCACCGAGGCCAGGCTGCGCAGTTCGGTCTTGGTGTATTCGTCGATCACCTGGGCCAGCGGCAAGACAAACAGGCGGGATGGGTATTTACCCACCAGCCCATCCCAGCTCGACAGCTGTAAGTCACCGACGAAGGCGCGGTAGGACAACACCAGATGCTGATCCAGATCCAGTCGACAATCCGGCCCGCGAGGCCGACCCGGTGCACAGATCACCAGTCGCAGCATGCTGTGGCCCCAGCGGCTGACCCAGTTCTGGTTGGCTTCTGCCAGTAGATAGTCAACAGCGTAAACCCGCTCCGGATCGACTTGACCCAAGGGCTGCTTGGCGAAGTCGTTACCCGCATTGAGGAAGGCGAATGATTGGGCGCATGTGTCTTTGGCGGCGGGCGCCCAACCAAAATGTTCTTTGTAGTAGCGATACAGCGCAGGGCGACGGCAGGCATAGCTTGGGTCGAGGAGGAAGTACTCCATGTTGACCGCGACGAACTCCTTCGGGCTGCTCGTCTCGTAAATGTCCGGGCTGCGGGCAATCTGCCGGTTGTGCTGTTCGCGCTCGCCGCGCCGACCGACGTATTGCGGCCAGCCGGCCAAATCCAATAGACGAGGGTCATCGCTGAGGGTCCAGCGTCGCTCCGTCTGCCCACGGCATTGATCGGGGATGCCGATCAGCCCGGAGCTGCTGTTACGTTGCATGCAACGCTGGATTAGTGTGCGCTCGGCGGCTGGCCATAGGCGCGCACGGTCATAAATATGGGTGAGTTCGTGCAGCACCGTGGCGAGCATTTCCCGGCGCACGGTACCGTGGGGACGATACGTTTTTTGGGTCGCGGCGCTGCCGTTGGTGAGGCTGGCGAGCAGATTGCGATTCAGGTCCAGCTCGGACACCAGCGATGCCTGACCGTAAGCATCGCTCGGCATGTCGTCGGTCCAGCCGACATCAATGCGCCGGTCCAGTTGCTCGATGAAACGCGGCGGTAACGCCTGCATGGCTTCATCAAGCAGAGCCTGACTGGCCTGCTGTTGCGCGGGGCTCAGACCGTCGGTCTTGAGCCGTAGTTGCAGGCCGGCCTGAGCTGTGTTGCCAAGCAGCAACACAACCCCGGTCAACAGCCAGGCGCCTAGCGACTTCACAGTGCGAGGATGGCTTCGGCGAGAACCTGATCACTGGCGTCGCGGGCTTCCGGTACGCGGGTGCGCAACATGTTGAGGGCCGCTTCCAGGTGCGCGCCACGAATTTCCCCGTCGCTGGCGACGAAACTGGCCGCATCATCGTGGGCTTCACGGACAATCTTCGAGTCGCGGATGGACGTAGTGGTATCGGACGTGAAATCAAGTGTGCGCCGGGTGGCGTTGATGAGGATGTTACTGGTGGCGACCAGGGTGTGCGCCTGGACCACATCGGCCAATAACAGCAGGCCCAGGGCGGCAACAATCAGAGGGCTACGCATGGAACGACTCCGGAGGAACAAGGGATAACTATTGGACGAGAATTGCCTGCGCCAGTTCAAGGTCGCTGGCATGAAGTTTTGGCTGGGTCCGGCGCAGGTAAATCAAGGCGGACTCCAGTTGCGATCCTCGCAGTTGACCGTCGCTGGCAATGAACGCGGCAGCGTCATCCCGGGCGGCGATCAGCAGTTTATGGTCGAAGGGCGCGGAGGTCACCATGCTGGAGGCATAACCACTGGCCACGGTGCCTTGCGTAGAGAGGTTGAAAGCATCGAAGGCATGGGCCGAACCCGACCAGCAAGCCGCAAGAAAAACCGCAGTGATTGACAGATTGGAAAGAAAACGCATAAGACTCGTTAGCTGAAAGCGAGTCCCAAGGCTAGCGCAATGCCCGGGCTAGAGCCAGTGCCGAAACATTGGGACACCTGTGGGAGCGGGCTTGCTCGCGAAAGCGGTGTGTCAGGCGACATCAATGTTGGATGTGCTGACGCCTTCGAGAGCAAGCCCGCTCCCGCATGGATTGCGTTTAACTGACCAGCATTAGGGCGTGTCCCACTTCGGGGCTGTCGCTTAGATCGTCAGGATGGCCTGGGCCAGCTGTGCATCAGTCGCATTCAGTTGTGGCGTCTGTTGGCGGATGTGGTCGAGCGCGCTTTCCAGTTTCACACCACGAATGGCGCCTTCACTGGCGACGAAGCTGGCGGCATCGTCACGAGCAGCACGGACGATTTTGTCGTCGCGAAAGGAAGACGAGACATCCGACGTTGCGTCAGAGGACGCCTTCAGTCCGTCAACAATGGTATCGGTGGTCACGATAAAACTGGTGGCGTGGGAATTGGCAGCAACGGCAAGCAGGGCGGCAGCGCTGAGCAGACGTAGACGGGACATGGGGTAGCTCCTTTGGATAGACCGATTTAGAGGTGGCTCAGGTTCAGACGCCTGTCGTAAAGCGTTCGCCACGTTCTATCTGGATATTAGGCCTGTGCATCTCGATTAGAACAGTCCCGTCTGTTAATGGAGAAAGCTAGCGCCAGAACGGTTTGTCCACTTCGTTGAGGCGGTCGGCATGGCTGATGCCCAGATCCGAGAGCTGTTGATCATTGAGTTGGCCCAGTAACCGTCGGGTGCGAGCCCTTTCCAGGCTGTCAGCGAACGCTTGCAGTAATCCTCGAAGCGTGGCCAAGCGGGGCTTCGCTTGCGGTGTGACGATGGAAACATTTAGTAAGTTATTCATGGGCGCGGTCCTTTTTGCAACTTGTCGGGATTCAATGATCACCCCCCTGCACCTGCGGGCACAGACACACTCCGATGAAATTGTACTGGTTAAATTTGTATAAATTATAAACTGTACCTGTTAGTAGTTATCTCTTCTGTACGGCCCCAGTATGAAAGCTCCAAAACGACAAAACCCGTCGTGGTTTCCCACGACGGGTTTTGTTTGTTCAATTCGGGGTGCTGGCGGTGGATCCGGAGGATCAGAGCCAGCGACGCTAACTTAGCGCCAGAACGGCTTGCTCAGCTCTTCGTAGCGTTGTGCTTCGCTAATCCCGGCGTCAGCCAGCAGACGCGAATCCAGACGAGCCAGTTGATGGCGGCTGGTGATGCGGCGCTGCCACAGCATCAGGTTGGCGATAACGCGCAGAGGCATGGAAGCCTGGGTTTTTGCAGCAGTATCTTCGAAGAACAGTTCGGAACTGAGTGTACGTTCCATGGTTGACATCCTTCCGCTTATGGCGGGATTAGGTAGTGGTTTAACTGATGCCAATGATCCTCTCGTTTGGCCAGTCTCTGTAGATACAGTTCACCTGTATTGTGAGAGACCAGTTAACTGTTAAAAGGCAGTGTACTGGTCGAAATTGAGGCAACTGTACCTGTCCGCACTAATGCGGTGCATTTTTGCTCAATTCAGCACAAAAGGTAGGAAAATACCGTAGGAAAAGACCGGTACAGCAGTACAGTTTTTGACGTGATGGAGTGTTATTGTCGCGAGCTGACGAAACTGTGTTTGCGTCAGCTGCAATCTGTATCAATTACACCGCCAGCATGCGCCCGGTTTCTTCCAGGTTTATGTGCCAACTCAGGGCATCGCGAAGGATGTGGGGGGTATGCCCGCCGACTGCGCAAGCGGCAGTGAAGTAGTCATTCAAGGCTGGTCGATAGTCCGGGTGAACGCAGTTGTCGATGATGACCCGGGCGCGCTCACGCGGTGCCAGGCCACGCAAGTCGGCCAGGCCTATCTCGGTCACGAGAATGTCGACGTCATGTTCTGTGTGGTCAACGTGGCTGACCATGGGAACCACGCTGGAAATCGCACCACCCTTGGCAATCGACTTGGTGACAAAGATCGCCAGGTGCGCATTGCGCGCGAAATCGCCGGAGCCGCCGATGCCATTCATCATCCGCGTGCCGCAGACGTGGGTGGAGTTGACGTTACCGTACAGGTCGAATTCCAGCGCAGTGTTGACGCCAATGATGCCCAGGCGCCGCACCACTTCGGGATGGTTCGAGATTTCCTGAGGGCGCAGCACCAGCTTGTCCTTATAGCGCTCCAGATTCCCGAATACATCGGCATTGCGCCGGCTCGACAGGGTGATCGAACTGCCGGAAGCAAAGCTCAGCTTGCCGGCGTCGATCAGGTCGAAAGTCGAATCCTGCAGCACTTCGGAGTACATGCTCAGGTCTTCAAACGGCGAGTCGATCAAGCCGCACATCACCGAATTGGCGATAGTGCCGATACCGGCTTGCAGCGGGCCGAGCTTGTTGGTCATGCGACCGGCAGCCACTTCTTGTTTGAAGAAATCGATCAGGTGGTCAGCGATGGCCTGTGTGTCGCTGTCCGGCGGCAAGACAGTGGACGGCGAGTCGGACTGATTTGTGATCACGATCGCGACGATTTTTTCGGGCGGTATCGGGATGGCGGTGCTGCCGATGCGGTCGTCGACCTTCACCAGCGGAATAGGTGTGCGGGTCGGCCGGTAGGTCGGGATATAGATGTCGTGCAGACCTTCGAGATTCGGGTTGTGAGCCAGGTTGATCTCGACGATCACGTGTTTGGCGAAAATCGCGAAGCTGGCCGAGTTGCCTACCGAGGTGGTCGGCACGATATGGCCCTGCTCGGTGATTGCCACGGCTTCGATCACCGCGATGTCCGGTAGCTTGAGTTGTTGGTTACGCAGTAGCTCTACGGTTTCCGACAGGTGCTGGTCGATGAACATCACTTCGCCGGCATTGATCGCCTTGCGCAGGGTGCTGTCCACCTGGAACGGCATGCGTCGCGACAGTACGCCGGCTTCAGTCAATTGTTTGTCGAGGTCGTTGCCCAGGCTGGCACCGGTCATCAGGGTGATTTTCAGCGGCGTGACCTTGGCGCGCTCGGCCAGTGCATGAGGCACAGCCTTGGCTTCGCCGGCTCGGGTAAAGCCGCTCATGCCGACGGTCATGCCGTCCTGAATCAGAGCGGCAGCGTCGACGGCGCTCATCACCTTGTCCAACAATGAAGGCAAGCGAATACGGTCACGGTACATAATTGTTTTCTCGGGGCAACGGAAGCAGGTGCGCAGTCTAGTGAATTTGATGAGCCTGCGTCCCGCTACCAAGGTCGCATTCGAGGCGTCTATTCTGGGTATTTCAGACAAAACACCGTTACAGGATCGGTAACAGCCACAAACAAAAACGCCCCGACGAGTCGGGGCGTTCAGGTTGCCGAAGGGTGTTACTCGACGGCTTTAACCATGTCTTCGATGACTTTCTTGGCGTCGCCAAACACCATCATGGTCTTGTCCAGGTAGAACAGCTCGTTATCCAGACC
>NZ_MOBM01000005.1 GCF_003732275.1 Pseudomonas frederiksbergensis | reverse complement strand
GGTCTGGATAACGAGCTGTTCTACCTGGACAAGACCATGATGGTGTTTGGCGATGCCAAGAAAGTCATCGAAGACATGGTTAAAGCTGTCGAGTAAGTCCTGCCTCAGCGCAACACTAAAATGAAGCGCCTTCCCCTATCCTGCGAACGTTACGCTTTCGCAGGATAGGGGAAGATTTATAGACGAACGCTGGCAAAGGTTGACTCGTTACGTGCCTGGCTCAAAGCTGACATCGAACCGGCCAACGGCGAGAGCACCAATGCTTGCGGCAGCGGTATCATCGCCACCTGCTGCGTGGTATTGGAACCCACGCGCTCGTCACGCGGCGGAATGCCGAAGTATTCGCGGTAGCACTTGGAGAAGTGCGGCGTGGACACAAAGCCACAGATCGACGCCACTTCGATGATCGACATCGGCGTTTGCTTGAGCAACTGTCGCGCACGGACCAGACGCAGTTTCAGATAGTAACGCGACGGCGAGCAGTGCAGGTACTTCTGGAACAGCCGTTCCAGCTGACGACGGGACACGGCGACATACACCGCCAGTTCGTCCAGGTCGATCGGCTCTTCGAGGTTGGCCTCCATCAGCGCGACGATTTCCTGCAACTTCGGTTGATTGGTGCCCAGCATATGCTTGAGCGGCACGCGCTGGTGATCCTGCTCGTTGCGGATGCGCTCGTAGACGAACATTTCCGAGATCGCGGCCGACAGTTCACGACCGTGATCGCGGCTGATCAGGTGCAGCATCATGTCCAGCGGCGCGGTGCCGCCGGAGCTGGTGAAACGGTTACGGTCGAGGGTGAACAAACGGGTACTCATTACTATCCGCGGGAAAGCCTCCTGCATCGCCGCCAGGCATTCCCAATGGACGCTGCAATCGAAACCATCGAGCAGTCCGGCGCAAGCCAGGGCCCAGCTGCCGGTGCAGACCGCGCCGAGGCGGCAAGCCTTGCGGGCCTGGCTTTGCAACCAGGATACGTGTTCACGGGTAACGGTGCGCTGAATGCCGACGCCACCGCAAACGATGATCGTGTCCATTGGTGGGGCTTTGTGCATGGAGGCGTCAGGGGTGATTTGCAGGCCATCACTGGCCCAGACCTGGCCGCCATCGACGGTGAGGGTAGTCCAGCGATACAGCTCGCGACCGGACAACTGATTGGCCATCCGCAGCGGTTCTACAGCGGACGCCAGAGAAATCAGCGTGAAATTGTCCAGCAGCAGAAAGCCGATGGATTGAGGCGCACGGTTCTGGGGTTGTGCCCCTGAGTTGAACGACGTCATCGCAGTATCCTCACACGAAGCGGGTGAATGGCCTCAGGCAAAGGCTCTTTTTATTTTCCCATCCAAAAGTTGGTGGGTTTGTTCCTATTCAACTTGCAAAGGTCATACCCAATTACATAAGTTTGAGCGGATCCAGAAACGACATCACCCAATGTCTCTATGCTGAGGTTTGCAGGGCGGGAGCCATAAGGAAAACGCTTGAGTTTGTGCCTGCGTTTATCAACGTTGTGCTCTTTCGTAGCATATACGCGAGAGATGTCTATAAACGACAACTTACTTGTCACCGACATCCACATATCGGTTTTTGAATAAAATAATGACCAATGCCCCGATTTTGGCTGACACAAGGGCCGGTTTGTTCAATGTAAACGCAGGCTAAGGCAACCGTCAGCTTTGGGTCGACTGCGGCCTTTCAAGTCAGGCAGCAACCGGCCAGCCACGGGCACCTATACCATCCATCTCAACCCGAGCAGCGCTGATCAGGCAGCATGACATTCCGCCTGATCAGCGTGCCCGCAGATGCCCACGCCCTCTGACTCGCTCACTTCCTCTCGCGGTTCACCACTCCCTTCCTGTTTGAGAAGAAGCGTTAGATTGCCCTCGCTATCCGCAGTTGTTGAAGCAGATCCGGGCTGATTGTCAGCACTGTCATTTCAGGATTTATTTCCACCAATACTCGATCTGAACCCCTACGTTGGAGCCGTGCAGGTCTGTACCAAACGAACCGGTATCAGACAACGCCGATCCCGGAGATTGCAAGCTGGCGGCGCGTTGCGCAGCCTTGTTCCAGGTAGCGTAGGTGTAATACAGACGAAATTCCGGTCTGTCCCAGAATCCCGGGCCCTTCGGAGACCAGGTCGGCGCGATGGTGTACTTAGTGAGTTTTCGGGCACCGCCTGCGGCTTCAACCTGGTCGCGCCCAACTTCTGTGATCAACTTGAACTGATCCGTGAACGCATAAATTGGCCGAACACCAATGGATAACCAGTTCTGATCATCACCATCAGGGCGCGTGTCTTTTTGATAGACCAATTCAACTTGACCACTGAAAGCATGAGTCATTTGCCAGTCGAAAAACTCCACGAGCCGCCAGCTCTTGTTGCTCTCATCCAACGTGGTGTCACCGGTATAGCCCAATGCGGTGCCCGGCCCTCGGCCGTATTGAACAGCGAACTTGTTGACTCCGCCAAGAAACGCGACCTGCTTGTGCTGGGCAACCACCGACCAGCCCTGATGAGCATTCTCGCGGCTCGGCTTGTCCAGATAACTGACGCCCAGTTGAACCTCGCCACCGGGATTTGTGTTGAATCCGCTGACGGTCACATCATGACGGGTAACAAAATCCTTTTGGAAGACGTTGTCCTTGCGTGAGAACACGTAGCTGTATTTCAGATCTCCCAACGCGACCTGGTCGAACCCAAAGCCTGTTGAGCTTTGGTTCCAGTAGAAGTAGTCGGAAATATTGATGTCGTTTCGGTTGTAGTAACGACGACCCGCCCAGAAAGAACCGCCATTCAATGCCGGCATCTTGCTCCACTCAGCGTAGAGCTGACTCATCCGCGTATAGCCGTGCTCCCCGTCAAATTTTGGTTCATGGCCATACTCGTTATAAAACTGTGCCATGCCTTCCACGCTGACCACCGAGCCGTCGTCCAGTGAAAGCAGATCCTGGCGCAAATCCAGCTCCAGATATTGCTCACATTCGTTGCCAAGACGGTATTTGGATTGCGCACCCGGTAGCTGAAAACACGACTGTTTCCCTCCTTGAGTCGAATCCCCTACTCCGGTTCTGAAATAACCGGTGAAGTCTGCTGAATACGCGTCAACCGGCAGAAAGCCGACAGCAAAGGACGCACCCAGAACTGCGCTGAGAGTTTTAACGTTCATTCATGACACCTTTGGTTTGTTATATTTATTGGACAAGGCCGATAACGCGAACAGTACGCTTTTGATCCAAGTACGCAGTTAACTCCACGCACCGGTTCCCGGAAGGGAAATACCAAATTAAATCGAATAAAAAAGACACCGCATTACCTGAACCAAAAGCATGAGAAAAATCCAGGCATTGCCAGTGCAAAGTGACCACGGTGAGCTAACGATTGGGATAAACAGGTTATTTAAACAATGAGTTAATTTATGAAGCTCTACCCCCGATGACGTCCTCGGAAGAAATTTATAAGACCCTGCGTCGAGGAATCATCAGCCGGTTGCGCGTCATAGCGAGTCAGGAGGCTATGGACGCTGTTACTTAGCTCCTTGCCCAGTTCCACGCCCCATTGATCAAATGAATTGACTCCCCAAATTACACCCTGGACAAAGACCTTGTGCTCATAAAGGGCGATCAGCGCACCAAGGCTATGTGGATTGATGATCTCAAGAGCAACTGTATTGCTTGGCCGGTTACCGGGGATCACTTTATGCGGTGCCAGTCGTTCAATCTCACTGGATGAAAGGCCTTTGGCTTTTAGCTCTGCCTCAGCTTCACTGCGGGTTTTGCCCCACATCAGCGCTTGGCTTTGAGACAAGCAATTGGCGTACAGCCATTCCTGATGATCAGCCACTGGATTGTGGCTGACCACAGGCACAATGAAGTCAGCTGGAATCAGAGGCGTTCCCTGATGCAGCAACTGGTGGTAAGCGTGCTGTCCGTTACACCCCACGCCGCCCCAGATTACGGGGCCCGTGGTGCAGGACACTGGCGTGCCGTCATGACGAACACTTTTGCCATTTGACTCCATGTCCATCTGCTGCAGATGCTTCACGAAGTTGCGCAGGTAATGGTCATAGGGCAAAAAAGCATAGCTTTGCGCACCCCAAAAGTTGTGATACCAAACGCCGAGTACCGCTAAAAGAACAGGAAGGTTCTGTTCCAGTGGTTCGTTGAGGAAATGCTGATCCATAGCGTACGCGCCGGATAGCAGTTCCTTGAAGTTAGCGATGCCAATGGCCAGAGCAATTGGCAGGCCAATTGCAGACCATAGTGAGTAACGGCCACCGACCCAGTCCCACATAGGAAAAATGTTTGTTTCACGGATGCCGAAATCCAGCGCTGCCTGGCGATTACTTGTCACAGCAATGAAATGGCGATATAGCTTCTCTTCCGTCCCGCCCTTAGCCAAGTACCAGCTACGAGAAGCTTGTGCATTCTTCAAGGTTTCAAGAGTGCCGAAGGTTTTGCTGGAGATGATAAACAGCGTTGTTTCTACGTTCAGTCCGGCTGTAACCTCTCGGAATTCACTGCCGTCGATGTTAGCTAGATAATGGCACCGCACCCCATGCCGAGCAAAAGGCGCCAGCGCCTCAGAGACAAGCTCCGGGCCCAGAAATGAGCCACCAATACCAATGTTTACGACATCGGTGATGACCTTGTCGTTGTAACCACGCCACAGATGGTTATGGATACGACTCACAACGTCAGTCATCTGCGCCAGGGCTCCATGCACATCGCGCATCAAGTTGCGACCATCGACCATCAACGCGTCCCCCACTGGTCGCCGCA
This sequence comes from Pseudomonas frederiksbergensis, assembly GCF_003732275.1. GTDB lineage: Bacteria > Pseudomonadota > Gammaproteobacteria > Pseudomonadales > Pseudomonadaceae > Aquipseudomonas > Aquipseudomonas frederiksbergensis_H. Next base: position 194,259 of record NZ_MOBM01000005.1, on the reverse strand, counting down.
GCGCGGTATGCAGCACTGGACGCCCCTCGGAACCGTTGATTTTCTCTCCACTGAACATGGCATGCGCTGCCTGTTCCACGCCTGCCTCGCGAGCAAGGTTTACAAGCAATGAACGCGTTTCGTGAGTGATCAGGTTTTTGGAGTAATCCAAAAAAAGCCCGCAGCCCGCCAAGGAAAAGTCTTGAAAGCGTTTACTGTCATCTCGAAAGGCATCGCGCATACTAAAATTTTTCATGCTCTCCCGATGTTCGAGCAGATTGCGCCATGCCGGCAGTGCAGTCACATCATAAGTTTTGTTGTTGTTATTCATACTCAGCCCTTCTTCGCCAATACGGCTTGTGCCGTCTCAATCGACTCTTGTCTTGCCATTCAAATGTGGGCGTTTTGTAATTCTGCAAACGCAGAAGCGCCATCACAGGAATAAGCCCTGCATTGTGTAGTTACAACCAATTATCGGATTTAGTCCCGCGAGGGCCAGCGTCCGCCATCGCGATTCAAATAAATGTCTATCTCTATAACGAAATCATTGAAACCTGAAGAAAAAAACAGAACACCGGGGCACTCAAGCAGAAAACACTGCAAACATATCCGTGCATGACAAATGAAAACCAGGTGCCAGTCATTTGGTTTCAAAGTTATCCAGACGGCGAGACGTGGACAAGCGTCAAATAATTCACGTCTGCACCGCTAAATCCTCAGGACGAAACCCTGAGTACAGTCATTTGAGAGCGCCGCAAGAATCTCGCTGGATTAAAGAGGGTTTCAATCTAATAGTCTGACGTCTACCCTCAGGTTGCTTGATACGCTTCAATAAAAGCTTCACAGCCTGGGCTCCGAGTTCTTCGAGAGGTTGCGCTACAACTGTCAGCCTTGGGCTGAAAGCATCCGCCCAGTCGAAATCGTCAAAGCCAACCAGCGCGATATCCTTTGGCACCTCAAGCCCCGCTTCACGAAGAGCCTGCATTGCACCAATGGTCATCAAGTTGTTTGCAGTCATTATTGCGGTGGGCGGGTGCTCTAGCGATAGCAAACGGCGAGTGGCTTCCATTGCCGGCGCAATCGCCGATTCACCACAGCAAACCAATTGATCTTCGTACTCAATTCCAGCGTCAACTAAAGCCGCACGGTAGCCGTCAATTCGCTCATGAGAAGAAGACTGAGTCAATCGTCCGGATACCATCCCGATACGCCGATGCCCCAGCTTAATCAAATGTGCAATCAACTCTTGAGATGAGTGCTTATTCTCTACCCCCACCTGATCGAAAGATGTCGAGAGAAGTCGATCGATGAGAACCGTCGGTATCTTGTTGGCTTTTAAGTAATTAAATACTCGATTTTCCGGATCATATTCCGAGGCGAGTACAATCCCGTCAACACGTCGCTCATGCAGTGCCTTGACCGCTTTGAGTTCCTGTTCCGGATCTCTTTGCGTATTGACCAGTATCATCATCAAACCGCTTTTCGCGCATGCCGCTTCGATGGCACGTACTGTTTCACTGAAATAATAGTTTGAAAGCGTAGCAATCGCCACGCCGATGGCACCCGAACCCGAAGAGGAACGAGCCAGAGACCGAGCGAGTGAGTTTCGAATATAGCCTACGGACTCTACAGCCTGATTCACGCTACGGACGGTGTCAGGATGTACTTTACGAGTACCGTTGAGTACATGAGATACCGTAGACATCGATACGTTCGCGGCTCTCGCGACATCGCTCATCTTTGCGCCCACTGTGCATCACTCCTTTCTCACGTGATTTGATGGATAGCGCTGAACTCATGTCCAGTTGCTAGCTATTGTAAAGCTCACGGCGAGAAAATGCGTCGATGGCTCTCGGAATGCCGGGACGAACCCGCAATTTCGTGAAAGACCCAGCGAGGTGCGCAGTGCATCTGAAGTCTGCGAATCGAGATGGTGGAATCCGCTATGCAGCATAGCCGGGCACTCCTTTTTATTATCGTAGCGTCATCCTGCGAACCAATTAATGGACGCAGCAGCGCTTGTTGAAAAAAGCATAGCCGAGACGAAAGCGCTTGCGCAAGCGCTTTTCTAACATCCTCTTCATGTCCTCTTTGATCGGGGCTTCCTTAAGAGATGGACATGGAAGTGCTTTTTGGAGAATTCCTCGAACAAAAAGGAAAGCGCTTGCGCAAGCGCTTTCCTTTCGACTATGTTGCTCGAACAAGAACACCGATGAGAGGTTTCAACTGCTTCTCAAATCGGTAGATAAGGAGTTAACAGCTATGCTGAGCACTGGATCTGAAAGCCCCCCTCCTGCCCTATTGGAAATGCATTCCATCTCGAAGTCATTCAATGGGGTGCGCGTCCTGCATGACATTGACCTCAGTATTTTCCCTGGACAAATCCACGCGCTAATGGGCGAAAACGGCGCCGGAAAATCCACTTTGATGAAAATACTATCGGGGGCCTATGTCGCCGACAGTGGCACTATACGAATCGATGGATGTGATATTCAAAACTATGGCGTGAACGATGCGAAGCGCCACGGCATATCCGTCATTTATCAAGAGCTCAGCTTGTGCGCGAATATGAGCGTGGTGGAGAACATCTACCTGGGTAGAGAGATTCGACGATGTGGGGTTATAAACCGCAAGGCAATGACCGAAGGTGCGCTCGTAGTACTAAAGCGACTTGGCGTCACATTTGATCCGCACGCACTGGTCGGTACCTTGTCGATTGCGGACCAACAACTTGTTGAAATCGCGCGTGCAATTCATGCCGATACGCGAATCCTGGTGATGGACGAGCCTACAACGCCGCTATCCACAAAAGAGACCGAAAGTCTTTTTACATTGATTCGCCAGCTACGTGATGATGGCGTCGCGATCATCTATATCAGCCATCGAATGGCCGAGATATACGCATTGTCCGATTTTGTTTCAGTGCTCCGGGACGGTCATTACGTTGGTTCGCTGGATCGCGTCACGCTGTCAGCTGAAACTCTGGTCCGCATGATGGTTGGCCGCGATGTTTCCGGCTTCTACGCCCATGAGCGTGCTTTGTGCTCTTACGAGCAACCGATACTGCGTGTTCGCAATCTTACAGATGACTTCAAAATTCAGGATTGCAGTTTCGATCTGTATGCCGGCGAAATTCTCGGGATTGCAGGACTGGTGGGTTCTGGAAGAACCGAACTTGCCCGATTAATCGCAGGCGTCGATGCGTACTCAGGCGGAAAGATTGAAATGGACGGCGAAGTTGTAGTCATACGCTCTCCTCGCGATGCAGGCAACGCAGGCATCGTCTATCTGACAGAAGACCGCAAAGCACTGGGCCTTTTTCTCGACATGAGTGTCCACGACAATATCAATGTATGTGTTGTGGGAAGTGATGCTCGATTTGCGGGGTTTGTGGACCGAACGGCCGGAACTGAACGTACCGAACAAGCAATCCAGGCACTCAATATCAAAGCGTCCTCAGATATCAATGTTGGAGCGCTGTCTGGAGGCAACCAGCAAAAAGTTTTGCTGGCTCGCCTGCTGGAGATGAAGCCCAGAGTATTGTTCCTCGACGAGCCTACATCGGGTGTCGACATTGGGGCTAAATCAGAAATATATAAAATCATCAATGCATTAGCAGCATCCGGCGTTTGCGTAGTGGTAATTTCAAGTGAACTACCAGAGATCGTTGGAATTGCCGACCGTGTATTGGTCATGTGTGAAGGTAAACTTGTCACCGAACTCGGTGGCCACAGCGGTCTTGATATCACACCTGAAGCCATTATCGCGTTTGCCACAGGCAGCGACAGGTTGACTCTAGCCAACGGAGACTTAGTCCAATGACTTCCCCACTGCAAAGCAAAGTAGCAAGTGACTTCACCACGTCTAGAGTACGAAGCATCGCCGAAGCTTCCACGCAGGATAAAATGCGCCAATTGATGAGAGTGGCGGGCATGCTGCCCGTATTGTTACTCCTTTGTGTGGGCTTTGGCCTGATGAGCGAGAGCTTTTTCTCGGTTCAGAATTTCTCAATCATCAGTCAGCAAGCCTCTATCAATGTGGTATTGGCGTCAGGTCTGACTTTCGTGATTTTGACAGGTGGAATCGACCTTTCGGTTGGTTCGATTCTGGCTGTTTCCGCAGTAGTGGCGCTATTGGTATCGCAAGTTCCGGGGTTTGCTCCCCTGGCCATCGCTGCCGGGCTTGGAGTCGGACTGCTACTAGGGCTCGTCAATGGTGTATTGGTCGCTTTTGGAAAGCTACCGGCGTTTATCGTCACGCTAGGCGGATTGACTGCGATGCGTGGAATCGCACGCCTCATCGGCGAAGACAAAACGGTTTTCAATCCTGACCTGTCCTTTGCTTACATTGGAAACGATACGTTGTTCGGGGTGCCATGGCTGGTTGTAATCGCGGTAGTAGTGGTTACTCTTTCGTGGGTTATTCTTCGACGTACGGTGTTAGGCGTACAGATTTACGCAGTGGGCGGCAATCCTGAGGCCGCACGGTTGTCGGGAATCAAAGTCTGGAAAGTCCTGTTATTTACTTATGCCCTGTCCGGTTTGTTGGCGGGCGTGGGGGCCATCATGACTTCCGCTCGACTGATGGCTGCTAACGGACTGCAAATGGGACAGTCTTATGAACTCGACGCTATCGCCGCCGTTATTCTGGGAGGCACGCGCTTTACAGGAGGCGTCGGCACTATCGTCGGTACGCTAATTGGCGCCCTGATTATCGCTACACTTTCCAATGGCCTGATATTGCTGGGAGTTTCGGATATCTGGCAATACATTATCAAAGGTGTTGTCATCATCGGAGCGGTAGCCCTCGATCGCTTTCGGCAGTCAGGTGCACGAACCTGAATCATATATAACCCCCCACACTCCAATAACAAGAGACAGTGCTCATGAAAAAAATAATATTTACCGCTGTTTGTACACTACTAGCATTTAGCAGCGCTCAAGCGCGAGAGTTGAAATCCGTCGGGATAACTGTTGGCTCGCTGGGTAATCCTTACTTTGTAGCGATGGTAGATGGCGCCAAAGCCGAGGCACTGCATATCAATCCAGCCGCAAAATTTATCTCAGTGTCGGCAGATTACGATTTGAATAAGCAGTTCACTCAAATCGATAACTTCATTTCTTCGGGCGTAGACTTGATTCTTGTCAACGCCGTCGACCCTGTCGCAATCGCGCCTGCGATTGCGAAAGCAAGGAAGGCAGGCATAGTGGTTGTGGGCGTAGATGTCATGGTGCAAGGTGCCAATGCCACGGTACAAACCGATAACGTCGAAGCCGGCAGGATTGTATGTCAGTACATCTCTGAGAAGCTGGGTGGCAAGGGTAACGTTATTATCCAGAATGGTACGCAAACTTCAGCAGTCCTGGACCGAGTCAATGGCTGTAAGAGTGTTTTCGCGCAGGCACCCGATATCAAGGTACTGTCTGATAATCAGGATGCCAAAGGCTCGCGCGAAGGTGGCTACAGCGTGATGCAAGGCGACTTGACTCGCTTTGCAAAAGTCGACGCGGTGTTCGCGATCAATGATCCCCAGGCCATAGGTGCAGACCTGGCAGCAAAACAACTCAAGCGCAAAGGCATCATTATCGCATCGGTGGATGGGGCTCCCGATATAGAGACTGCGCTCAAAAGCGATACACAGATCCAGGCATCCGCCTCTCAATCCCCTTGGGGCCAGGCACAACAGGCCGTAACGATGGGTTATGACCTGTTGAATGGCAAATCTTTGGAAAGCACAACGGTACTGCTTCAACCCTCACTGGTAACACGAGCCAACGTCATGGAATACAAAGGCTGGCAAGCTGACCACTGACCAATTGACCACTGAGCGATTGAATCAAATGACATAGGGGTCCCGGGAATGGCTGCTGCGAGGTGCTCGCAGCGGCCGAACGGCATGAAAATCCCTAGAGGGGCGAACCTACGGGAAACCTGAGCGACGGCTGCTGAGGAGAGATTTGGCATGTTTACCAAAACAAACACAATAGTAAGTACAGAGCTACTCAACTACGTTAAGGCTCTATCTGGGAATCGAATTGTCGTTGCGCTAGCGGGGCCGCCTGGTGCCGGCAAGTCCACCGTCTCTCAGGCCTTGGTAGAGGCTCTTAATAGCGTGATGCCGGGGAGCGCAGCTGTCGTTCCCGGGGATGGCTTTCATTACGATGACGAGGTTCTTGGATCCTTGAACCTTTTAGATCGTAAGGGCTCTCCCGATACATTCGATGTGGGTGGTTTCAGGAGTCTGCTGATACGGCTTCGTGCGAACAACGAACCAGCGGTTGCCGTTCCGGTATTCGATCGAATCCTGGAGATATCCCGTGCTGAAGGACAATTGATTTCCTCTGACGTGAAATATCTCATCGTGGAAGGAAACTACCTTCTATTAGACCTCGCCCCATGGTCGTCCTTAAAAGACTGTTTTGACGCCACCATAATGCTGCAAGCTGACCGCAAAACCCTGGAAGCGCGCCTGCTTGATCGATGGCGTTCATTGGGTTTCGATGAGTCTACTTCCTATGAAAAAGTTCATGGCAACGACCTTCCGAATGCCGACATTGTGATTTCGGCCAGCAATATCGCTGACTTCACGATCACAAATTAAGATCCACTTCCTCTCTTTTGAGAAAGAATCACGCCGTTAACCAAGAGCTTCCCTTAGCTGGCTTTTAACGCTGACAGGCCTATGAGCGCTATCAACAACTTGTAGTAACCCTTTAAAGAGCGAATGACTATGTATCTGGTATGTGGTGAAGCGCTGTTCGATTTCTTCAGTGAGAACGACGCCAGCGCTCCAGCTTCAAAAGTGAACTACAAAGCGATTGCCGGTGGTTCGCCGTTCAACGTCGCCGTCGGCTTGCGCCGTCTGGGCATCGACGTGGCGCTGTTCGCCGGGTTGTCCACCGATTACCTGGGCCGGCGTTTACAACAAGTGCTGCAGGAGGAAGGCGTGCGCCCGGACTACCTGCAGGACTTCGACGCACCGACCACCCTGGCGATGGTCGCCGTCGGTGCCGACGGCTCGCCGCATTACAGCTTCCGAGGCGAAGGCTGTGCCGATCGCCAGCTGTTGCCGGGGCATTTACCTGAATTAGGCGCTGAGGTGCGTGGGTTGCATATCGGCTCGTTCTCGCTAGTGGTGCAGCCGATTGCCGACACCCTGCTGGCCTTGGTCCGCCGGGAAAGCGGCAAACGCCTGATCAGCCTCGACCCCAACGTGCGACTCAACCCGGAACCGAATATCGAACTGTGGCGCGAACGCATCAACACTCTGGTCGAGCATGCCGACCTGATCAAGGTCAGCGACGAGGACCTGAACCTGCTCTACCCCGAGCGAGATCCGCAGAGCGTGATCCATGGCTGGCTGGAACACCGCTGCCAGCTGGTATTCCTCACCCGTGGCGGCCAGGGCGCAACGGTATTCAGTCGCCGCCATGGCAGTTGGTCGGCGCCGGCCTGCGTGGTGCTGATGGCTGATACCGTGGGCGCCGGCGACACCTTCCAAGCGGCGTTGATCGCCTGGCTGACCGAACAGCAGCTGGATTCAGTGGAGGGTTTGCAGCGCTTGAGTCGCGAACAGATCGACGCAATGCTCACTTTCGCCGTCAGCGCCGCCGCCCTGACCTGCGGCAAGACCGGGCCAGACTTGCCTTATCGGCATCAGTTGGATTGATATCTGGTCAGGATCTGTATCGCGGGCATTGCAGTTTTCGCGAGCAAGTCGGGTCGCCCCCACCGCAGCTTGACTTGGGCTGTGGCGAAGGCTGGCTGTTGCGGGCGCTGGCTGAGCGGACTATCAAGGTGATCGGCGTAGATGGTGACGCGACCTGGTCGAGACAGCGCGAGGACCACCGTACAATCTCCGTCTCGTATGGATGAAGGTGGTTTGTCGAATGTAAGGTCAGGTAGGCGGTGGGCGATACCTCTTTAAGGTTGCGCAATGTTGCGTCCGATTTAGGCCAATCCGGTGCGCCCAGATCGACCTCGTATCTACCGCCACATCACCTACAACTGTCGATCACGTGTTGGACGGTGACTGCGGAGTATCGGGATTGAGTTGCTGACGTCTGAATTGCCCGGGTGGCTGGCCATGTATCTGGCGAAAGCGTCGGGAGAAATAAGCCTCGTCAGCGAAACCGCACAACCTCGCCACCTCCCCCACCGGTCGTGTCCCATTGAGTAAATAATTGCGTGCCGCGTGCATCCTGCGCTCGAGCACCAGCTCAGTGAAAGTCTTGCCGATTTCCTTGCGCAACCAGTGCGTCAGGTACGTCGGTGACAGGTAGGTCGCAGCAGCCACCTTGATCAGGTTGAGATCGGGGTCGGCAATATTCTTGCGCAAGTATTCGGACATCCTGCTCAGCGCATCGCGTCGGCTGACTTCGGCGGCATTCTCTTCGGCCAACCGTTTGAGCAGCTCGGCATACAAGGCACAAACGCTCCCCACCAGTTGCAGCAACAACCCCTTGAGCATCTCGCGAGTGCCAAATTGACGGTTCTCATCCAGGACTCGCATCTGTTCGATCAGGGCACAGACTTTGCTGAAATCTTCATCGGCCAGAATGAAATCCAGATGCTCCTGAAAGCGAAACGGCGACAACTCCGGCGCCAGCAGAATCGAGACCTCCTCCAGATCCATCGGGTCGCACTGCAAATGCGGCAGCAGGAAGGTCTGGGAAAAATTGATCACCATGAAATTGCTGTCTTCCGGATGCGGAATCACGTGCACGCGATGCGGCAGGATGAAGGCCAGCGTATTGCGCGGAAACGGACGTTCGACGTTGCCGATGTGCTGCACGGTATCGCCACCGAGGTTGACCTGGATCTGGAAATACTCATGGCGATGCGGGCTGGTTTCGGCGCGCCGGCCCTTTTTGTCGCGGATGTAAAAGTCCGTCAATTCGCTGCGTTGCTGCATGACGTAAGTGGGTACTCGACTCGGTGACGACATCGCCTGAGGATCCTCGACAGGTACATGGGCAGGTTGTCGTCGCGCCGCGATGCAGGCGGCGACCGCGGTGATTGTGAAGGCAGACACCGCTGGCTTCAACATGTCATAGGATGACAATGAAATACAGAGAACTAATTTTATCCATGTGTGTTGTGTCGTCTGTCCAAAAGACAACGCGTACACAAAAATAATTAACCAATTAAAAACAATAACTTATGAACCATATGAGGCAGAACTGAGGAAATGAGCTGATTTTATTTTTCTTGGACACCTGCATTAATCGCCTTTTTCAGGAGAAAAAACGATCTAACGCCTCCGTTGATTTTAAGAGGTTGTACGACCACTGTAACAATCAATGCAGCCCGACCCTTCCAAAAACAATCAAAAGGTGCGCTCGTGATGAACCTGTTTTTTTCCCTCGCCAACCCTCCCCCGATCGAGCCAGTCCGAAGGCGTATCTGAGCGCCTGACAGTAGCTGTCCGCGCCTCTCATTCAAGTAGCGATTGCTCTGCCCCGGGACTGGGGGCATCGGCTTCGGCTGCGCGTCAACATCTCGATTCTTCTAACAATAAAGAGGTCTACTCATGTCGAACTCGCAAACCTCCCCGTCCACCGCGCCGTCGGTGAGTGCCGGCATCCAGGACGCTCTGCTGCCTCAGCGACTGCCGACGCGTCGGCGCTGGTTCATGCTGTCGTTGTTGCTGATTGCGACCATCATCAACTACATCGACCGCGTAAACATCTCGATTGCCGCACCGTTCATGGCCAAGGATCTGGGTCTGGACAAGATCGAAATGGGCCTGATTTTTTCCGCGTTTGCCTGGACCTACGCACTCGCCTTGGTCCCCGCCGGATTCATCGCCGATCGCTTCGGTTCCCGGTTCACTTACGGGGTGTCGCTGATCAGTTGGTCGACGGTCACCGTGTGCCAGGGCTTTGCCACCGGGTTCGCTTCGCTGTTCGGTCTGCGTCTGGCCGTCGGCGCCATGGAGGCTCCAGCCTTTCCGGCCAACAGCCGAGCGGTCACGGTGTGGTTCCCGGCCCGCGAACGGGGCCTGGCCAGCAGCATTTACGTGTGCGGCCAATATCTGGGCACGGCGCTGTTTACCGGCGTGCTGTTATGGCTGGCCACGACCTATGACTGGCGCCATGTTTTCTACAGCACCGGGATACTCGGCATTGTGTTCGGTGTGATCTGGCTCTACGTGTACCGCGATCCGCTGAGCTGCAAGAACGTCAGCCAGGAAGAACTGAAATACATCGAAGCCGGGGGAGGACTGGTCAAGAGCAGTCAGGAGCGCACCCGGTTCAACTGGCGGCAGATCGCCGAGCTGTTCAGCTATCGGCAGATCTGGGCGATTTGCATCGGCAAGTTCGCCAGCACCTCGGCGTTGTACTTCTTCCTGACCTGGTTCCCGACGTACCTGATCGAAGAACGCAAGCTGACCATGATCAAGGCCGGGATCTTCGCCGTGCTGCCGTTCGTGGGTGCAACGGTCGGCATTCTGCTGGCCGGCATCGTCTCCGACTTGCTGATACGCCGTGGTTACTCAATGTCCTTCGCTCGCAAGTTGCCATTGGTGGTCGGATCGATGCTGGGGATGTCGATCGTGCTGGTGAATTTCACCGACTCGAACGTGATTTGCATTGCCGTGTTGACCATCGCTTTTTTCGCCCAGGGAATCGCTTCGTCGTCGTGGGCGGCCGTATCGGAAGTCGCGCCCAAGGAACTGATCGGCCTGACCGGCGGGGTCACCAGTCTGGCCGCCAACATAGGCGGGATCGTCACTCCGATTGTGATTGGCGGGATCGTCCACGCAACAGGTTCGTTTGCCTACGCCTTCTGGTTCATCGGCGGGGTGGCGCTAGTCGGTACCTTGTCCTATTCGTTGCTGCTCGGTCGCTTGTATCGCATCGAACTCAAGGCGCGCTGAGCCAAGAAACCGTTTTTCTCCAACACGAGGCGGCATTCGTCCAACTTCGTAAAAGATTGCCGCCGTACGCTGACGCTTCTAACAGGACGACTACAAAAATGACGATGACCGAGTACGTGTTTACCCCGGATCTGCCCGTGACCTTGCCGGTTGCCGGCAGCCAGCAGCGCTTTCCCGTTGGCCGGGTATTTTGCGTCGGCCGCAACTACCCCTGGCCAGATACCCAAGGCCAGTCCCGCCAGCCGCCAGTGTTCTTTATGAAGCCGGCGAGCAACGTCGTGGATGCGACGGGTGAAGTGACTTTCCCGCCGTTGACCGAAGAGTTTGTCCACGAAATCGAATTGGTCGTGGCCATCGGTGAGGGCGGCGCCAATATTCCGGAGAGTCAGGCACTGGCCTATGTCTGGGGCTATGCCGCCGGTCTTGATCTGACCCGCCGTGATGTCCAGCGCGCGGCCAAAAGCAATGGCTTGCCGTGGGAAGGTGCCAAGGTGTTCGACGGCGCCGCGCCGATGACCGCCATCGTGCCGGTGACTCGCGCGGGACACCCGGACGGCGATTTGTGGCTGAACGTCAACGGCGAAGAGCGCCAGCGCGACAGCCTTGACAGCCAGATCTGGTCGGTCAGTGAAATCATCAGCCGCATCTCGCAGTCGGTAGCGCTGCGGGCCGGTGACTTGATCATGACCGGCAGCCCGGCAGGCGTCGATGTGCTGCAACCGGGCGACATCATCAACGCCGGGATCGACGGCATCGGCCAACTGGAAATGCGCGTCGGTCAGCGACCTTGAACCGGCACACGTCCTCGTGAATTGAAAAAGGAGATAACAACATGTCCAGTCCTTTGAAAGTGGCCCTGGTTACCGGCGCCGGTAGCGGAATCGGCCGCGCCGTGGCCCTGGGCCTGATGGCCGACGGATTCACCCTGGTGTTGGCCGGACGTCGGCCAGAGCCATTGCAGGCATTGGTCGAATGGGCGGTCAGCGAGGGACACGAAGCCTTGGCCGTGCCCACTGATGTGCGTGATCCGGCCAGTGTCGATGCGCTGTTTGCAACCATCACCGAGGTATACGGACGCCTCGACGTGGTGTTCAACAACGCCGGGGTCAACGTCCCCGCCGTGCCGCTGGATGAACTGACGTTCGAGCAGTGGCGCAACGTGATCGACACCAACCTCAACGGCGTTTTCCTCTGCGCCCGTGGAGCCTTCGCACTGATGCGCCGGCAACAGCCACAGGGCGGGCGCATCATCAATAACGGCTCGATCTCGGCCCATACCCCACGACCGTTCAGCAGCGCCTACACCGCCAGTAAACACGCGGTGCTGGGACTGACCAAATCCCTGGCCCTGGACGGGCGCGAATTCAACATCGTCTGCAGCCAGATCGACATCGGCAACGCCTTGACCGAAATGTCGGTGCGCATGACCAAAGGCGTGCGCCAGGCCAACGGCACCATCGCCGCAGAGCCGATGGTGGACGTCAAGCATGTGGCCGATGCCGTGCGCTACATCGCCGGTCTGCCACTGGAGGCGAACGTCCTGAACATGACCGTCATGGCTAGCGCCATGCCGTTTGCCGGTCGCGGTTGAACCGGCCTTTTTATTTCGTTACGCGAGGTCCACATGAAGCCAGAAGTCTTACAGCTCAGCCCGATCCTGATCCCTGAAATCAACGCTCGGCTCGATGAGCTGTTCACCATCAGACGTTACTTCCAGCAGGCCGACAAGCAGGCTTATTTGCAGGCACACGGCGCGAACATTCGCGGGGTGATCACCGGCGGGCATACCGGTATCAGCCAGGTGCTGATGGCGCAATTACCCAAACTGGAAGTGGTGGCGGTCAATGGCGTGGGTACCGATGCGGTGGATCTGGCATACGCCCGGGATCGAGGAATTCGCGTGACCGCAACCATCGGTGCGCTGACCGAGGATGTCGCCGACCTGGCCATCGGATTGTTGATTGCCGTGTGCCGGGGCCTGTGCACCAGTGATCGTTACGTGCGTTCGGCCCAATGGCCCCATAGCCCGACGCCGCTGGCCCCGTTGCCGTTGGCGCGTCAGGTGTCGGGCATGCGCATCGGGATCGTCGGCATGGGCCGGGTCGGCCGTGCAGTGGCGACCCGAGCCGCAGCGTTCGGCTGTCCGATCAGTTACACCGATCTTCAGCCGATGAGCGATGTGAACCACACTTTCATCGCCGATCTGAAGCAACTGGCCAGCAACAGTGATGCGCTGATTCTCGCGGCCGCTGCCGACAAGGCTGAAGCCATCATCAATGCCGAGGTGCTGCAGGCGCTGGGCAAGGACGGGTATCTGATCAACGTGGCGCGCGGCAAGCTGGTCAACGAGGTCGATCTGGTGGCGGCGCTTGCCGCTGGTGAGATCGCGGGTGCGGCGCTGGATGTGTTTGTCGATGAACCGAACGTACCCGAAGCACTGTTTGGTAACGAGAACGTGGTGCTGCAGCCCCATCGCGCGAGTGCGACGCTGCAGACTCGCACGCGAATGGGAGAGATGGTGGTGGCGAGCCTGGTGGACAGTTTCGCCGGGAGAATACCGCAGGGGTCAGTGACTGACTGAACGTTGGCCGCCGAGGAGACGTTGCGTCCGCTCCACGTGAGAGGGCATGCCCCAGCGACTCGATTACAAGCAACCCGGCCCCTTCAGACATAACGAAGCCGTCACGATCGCGATCAAAGGACGTGATGCCTCCTGCGGACGCTGGGCAAAACCAGTGGATAACGCGCGGGTCGCAGCAAAACAACCCAGGGGCAGATCTGAATAAGGAACTGACCAAGACCGCGTCCACACAGTACTCATTGGTTGAGCGGTTTAACCGATAACCGATCAATACTTATGGAGAGGCCCGCCTTACGCGGGCTTTTGCCCGCGCTTTCGTATCCGCCCTGTCATGCCTTCGTCACATCCACCAAGCACAATGCGGTCAGCCAAAAGGATTTGGCCCTATCGACAGAGAGCCTGGCTAAGTGCCGGTTTTTTTCGTTCCAGCGACATGCTTTTCACGAAGTGCTCACAGAACGGAGCGCGGATTGAACGGACAAAAGGATTTGACCCCATACAGAGAGCCCGCCATCCGCGGGCTTTTTGTTGTCAGACATTCCCGCTGCTAAGCTCCCCACTCTCTCGAGTAGAGTCGAAGCTATGCCCTCCCCGAATACTCGCTGCCGGATGTCCTCGAACGTCTGTACCAAAACCAGCTGGCCTTAGAAGCGGCCGTTATGGAGTTGACCTTGAGGGTCACGCCAAGGTGCGACGGATACTGGGCAAACGACGACGTGATCGAGGTCGTCCGACTCCGTCATGACGCCATGGAAGTGCAGTTGCACCTGCCTACCGACTAACGTGCTCGAACGTCCTGCGCAATGCATGTAACGCTGAGGCATTTCTCAAGGCACAAAAAAAGCCACTCATCTGAGTGGCTTTTTTCTGAATCTTGGAGCGGGAAACGAGACTCGCATCCCCGACCCATTGAAATCTAAGAGGTTTCTTTTATTCCTGAAGTAGGAATGGACTTGATTCTGGACTTGTTTTCAGGGTGTATCAAGAGCAAAAAAGGAGTGAATCCACGCCCCGCTATCGCCCGGCGTGCATCGAGATTGGCTGTATGGCTCATGCTAGGCGCAAGTTCTTCGACCTGTAATCTAAAAATCCTTAGCCGCTATGCGGCAAGCTCGACGTAGCTAGACTCCCCTCCTCCAGTCGCGCCCGACAACCAACCCCATACGAAGGTCAGAGTGGTACGTCCTGCGTGATCAACGCCTACTGTGCCACGCGACCAGCCGGCAAGAATCTCGCCATCTGTAGTCAAGCACTGATAAAGAAGCTCAATGGTATCGGGACCAGTCACGCGCCCGACTTGACTGCCGATGCGGATCCGGCCGCCTTGGTATGTGCTCGAAATGGCATCCTCCTCGACGTGGTAATGAAACACTGTGCCCGTACCGGATAGCCCATGGGCGTTTTCCGCTACCGTAAATCGACGATTGTTCAAACACTCGCTGATTTGAGAAAAGGAAATTTCCATAAATGACGCGTCCTTTAGTCGGTTTCATTCCAGCCTTCAATTACCTTAAGCCATTTTGTCGCGACTGATGAAGGCACTGCTTTGGCTATCTCTGGAGCTTCGAACTCACGACGATAAAAAGCAAGATTGATTCACCGCGTGCTTGCGGAGATCGCTCGCCAAACGCGGCCTCCCCCATAACTCACCGCCCCACATCTAATGCAAAAAACCCGAATCCTATTTCGCCGTAATCACCGACAGCTTGGTAATCCCCGCCCGCTCGATCGAGGCCATCGCCCGCGCCACTTCGCCATAATTCACCCCGTTGTCCGCCTGCAGTTGCACGCGCACATCGGGATTTTTCGCCTTGGCCGCCTGCAGGTTGAACTCGAGCTGGCCCACCTGGATCTCGTCCTTGTTGATGAACACCTTGCCCTTGTCATCGATGCTCACCACCAGCGGATCTTTCTGCTCCACCGGCGCCACCGACTCGGTCTTCGGCAGGTTGATCGGAATTGCGTTAGTCAGCAGTGGCGCGGTGACGATGAACACCACCAGCAGCACCAACATGACGTCTACCAGGGGGGTGACGTTGATCTCGCTGAGCACTTCATCGCTGTCTTGTGTGGAAAATGCCATCTCAGGAAGCCTCCTTGACTTGCTGTCCGGCGACGCTGGCGCCGGACTTGCTCAGCACCGGGTGCAGCAGCACGCGGAACGCGTTTTTTTGCGCCAGGTTGTAGAAGTCGTGGGCGAAGTCATCCAGGTCGGCGGCCGTCAGTTTCAGACGACGCAGGAAGTAGTTGTAAACCAGCACGGCCGGCACCGCGACGGCGATCCCGACGCCGGTGGCAACCAGTGCGGCACCGATCGGCCCGGCCACGGTTTCCAGGCTCGCCGAACCCGCCGCACTGATGCCCTTCAAGGCAGACATGATCCCCCAGACGGTGCCGAAAAGACCGATAAAGGGCGAGGTGCTGCCAACGCTGGCGAGGATGGCCAGGCCGCTTTCCAGCGAGCGACGTTCTCGCACGATCTGCTGGCGCAGGGCGCGTTCGAGACGGTCTTGATGGTTGATCGACTGACTGAGGTCGGTGTTCTGGTTATCGCTGACCTGAATCGCCGCATAACCGGCCAGTGCGACACGAGCGGCGGCGCCCGGTTGGCTATGGGCCAATTCGGCGGCGGAATCGAGGCTGGAAGCCGCCCAGAAGTGTTTATGGAATTTGCGGTCCTGCGTCTTGAGCCGGGTGAACTGCACGCCCTTGAGCAAGGCAAGGCCCCAGGTGGCCACGGAAAAGAGGATCAACAGCCAGATGACGGCGTGTTCGATGGATTCGAAAGGGGATGCGATCAGGTTCATGTTCAGGCTCTCCAACAAGGCAATGGATCGGTTGTAGCGATGCGCCTTTTTGTCAGGTGGCCCGCGGTTCTATCGATGGGGTTGAGTTACTTGATTTTGAAGTCGATGGGCACGCTAACCCAGCCGTCCTGGGCAATATCACCCTGCTTGGCCGGGACGAAACTCCAGCGCTTGACCGCGGCCAGTGCGGCGTCATCGAGTTGATCGCGGCCACTGCTTTTCTGGATCTGGATTTCACCGGGTTTGCCGCTGGCCAGGACATGCACCCGCAGCAGCACCGTGCCTTCCCAGCCGCGACGCATCGCCAGCGAGGGGTACTCCGGCACCGGGTTCTTCAGGTAACCGGCGCTGGCGGACGCCGGGGTCACCGGTTTGGGTGCGGGTGGTGCCGGAGGGGCTGGCGCGGCGACCGGTTGTGGCGGCGCGGGCGGTGCCGCTGGCTGCTCCACTGGCTTGGCCAGGGGCACCGGCTTGACCACGGGCTTGGGCTTGGGTTTGGGGACGGGCTTGGGTGGAGGTGGCTTGACCGCCAACTCATCTTCAACCGGTGGCGGTGGTTCGACCACTGGCTGCGCAATCGGCTCGGGCGGTGGAGGCTCCACCACCGGGGGTGCCGGCTGCGAAAACTCGATGGCCATCGGCGGGATTTCCGGCGGCACCACCGGTAGGGCCGGCGGCGGAGTCTGGTTGACCCAGACAATCACCGCGCCATGCAGCACCAGCGCGAACACTCCCAGCAAGACCCCTTCGCGAAGACTCAACACACGCTTGGGCGTACTGTGCAGCCGTGACAGTGCCAGGGGTTCGCGGAAAACCCGGCCAAGGTCGAACAGCTCGCCACCGGGTGCCGGGTGCCGAAACACCTCTAGGGCACTTGCGGCGCTCTGGACATTGCCCATTCATTGACTCCTGTAAACATTCAAATTGAACACGCGCCTGGACCCGGGCTAACGTGCTGGCTCCGATTGCGTTAATGTCAAAGGCACCAGGGAAAACACCTGATCATCCGTCAGCTTTTGCACATCGACACGATGGGGAAAAATGTTCTTTTCCACGAACAAGTCATCGACTTGCTGCAGCGCTTGAACATCCCGTGGCTCGAGCGGCACTAGCGCTTCATCCCCCCAGCTGCGTAATCGCTGCGAGACTTCCAGGGGAATATCGTTGACCTTGGCGAAGACTCGCGCGTACTCGTCAGGATTCTGCCGGGCCCATTCGAATGCCTTGGCGAAGCGCTGCAATACGTCGCTAAGCGCTTTGCGCTTGAGCGGGTCGGTGAGCACTTCATCGGAAGCCGTGATGAAGGTCAGCCCGGTGTTGATCCCCTCGCCGCTGATCAGTACCCGGGCGCCCTGCTGCTCGGCAAACGCCTGATAAATCCCGAAGGTGGCCCAGGCTTCGATCTTGCCGGCGTTGAATGCGGACAAGGCATCGGTCGGCAGTACAAATCCGACGTTGACGTCTTTCTCATCGACCCCGGCATTGGCCAGCGCGCGAATCAACAGATATTGGGAAATGCTGCCGCGGGCCGAAGACACCACGACATTTCGGCCTTTCAAATCGGCCACGGTGCGGATATCCGAATCGGCTGGAAGCAGGATCGCAATGCCCCTCGATTGACTACGCCGTACCGCGACGATGCGCAATGGCGTGCCCCCGGTCGCGGCGGCAAGCACCGGGGTGTCACCGGCAGGCCCCAGATCAACGGCACCGGCGCGCAAGGCTTCGAACAAGGGAGCGGCACCCTGGAAGTTCGCCCACTCAACTTTGTAGTCAATGCCCTCCAACGCATTCGCCGCCTCGACCACGGTGCGCAAGCCCTTGGCTTGATCGCCCAGAATCAGCTTCACGCCGGACAAGTCTGACTTGGCGGTGGATGGAGCTTTGGTCTCGACGGCATCGCCGCAGCCGCTGAGCAGCAACGCCGCGCCAGACAGCATCAATATCGCCGATATCCAGACACGTATTGGCATAACGCAACCTCCCTGTTTCAAACGATCAACCATGGGCAAACCGTCGGACAGTGCTGTTCGTGAGCTGACGTTCAGCCACGGCAACGGTTTCCACTTCAACCCCCAACAAACTCAGCAAGCGCGCACGGATTTCCTGAAAACCTTCCTGGCCGCTGTCTCGAGCCCGCGGCAGATCGATCGACAATTGTTCGGCGATCTTGCCGTTGGCGAGCACGATCACCCGGTCGGCCAGCAGGATGGCTTCATCCACGTCATGAGTTACCAGCAGCACGGCCGGATTGTGTTTGCGCCACAACTCGATGATCAACCGATGCATGCGAATCCGCGTCAGAGCATCGAGCGCGGCAAAGGGTTCGTCGAGCAGCAACAGCTTGGGCTCGCGCACCAGACCTCGGGCCAGCGCCACCCTTTGCGCTTCACCGCCGGAGAGCGTGGCCGGGTAAGCTTCAAGCCGATGGGCCAGCCCCACTTCCGTCAGCGCCTGAACGGCACGGGCCTTGGCATCCGGGATGCGCAGACCGAGAATCACGTTCTTCCAGGCGCGCTTCCAGGGCATCAATCGGGGCTCCTGAAACACCGCGGCCCGTGCCTTGGGCACCAGCAGTTGACCGCTGTCGATACTGTCCAGGCCGGCCAGGCTGCGCAGCAAGGTGGTCTTGCCCGAACCACTGGCCCCGAGCAGCGCGACGAATTCGCCCGGTGCGATGTCCAGGTCCAGGCCATCGATGACCCGTTGCTGGCCGAATTGGCGCACCACATTACGCAGTTGTACCGGTGCTTCTGTCTGCAGGTTTTTTGCGGCGATAGTCGACATGTCAGTTCCTCACAAAAGATGGGCGCCAGGCCAGGGCAAAACGCTCCAGCACGCGGATCAGTCCGTCGATCAATAAGCCGAGGACGCTATAAATCAGCAGGCAAATGACGATCACGTCGGTGCGCATGAAATCCCGCGCATCACTGGCCAGAAAACCGATGCCGGCGGTGGTGTTGATCTGTTCGACGAACACCAGGGCCAGCCAGGAAATCCCCAGGGAGTAACGCAGGCCGACAAAGAATGAGGGCAAGGAACCCGGCAGGATCACATGCCAGATCAACTCGCGACGATTCAGGCCCAGGGTGTTGGCGGCCTCGATCAGTTTGGGGTCGATGTTGCGAATCCCGGCGAACAGGTTCAGGTACACCGGGAAGGTCGTACCGGTGACGATCAGCGCGATCTTGGTGAACTCGCCGATGCCGAACCAGAGAATGAACAACGGCACCAGTGCCAGGGAAGGAATGGTGCGCAGCATCTGCATCGGCGAATCGAGGATTACCTCGCCGCGCTTCGACAAGCCGGTGATCAGCGCCGCCACGACGCCGACGCTGACCCCGATGCTCAAGCCCAGCAGCGCGCGCTGCAGTGACACCAGCAAATGCTTGCCCAGCTCCCCGGACACAATCATCGCCCAGAGGGTTCCGCCTATTTGCGAGGGTGCGGCGATGATCCGTTGTGGGATCAGGCCGAGCTGCGACGCCAGTTCCCACAAGAGCAGCAACGCAATCGGGCTGAGCAGGCGCAGAAAGACTTCGGGGGTTCGCCAGTTGTGTAACCAGTCGGGGATCAGCTTCGACGCACCCTGGCTTTCAACAGCCTTGCTGACGGAAAACGAGCTACTAGTGCTCTGCGTATCGAAGGTCTTTTCGGTCATCAGGCTTCCTTCCTCATCAAGAATATGGCTTCGGATTCATGCTATTCGCATAAAAAACGCCAGTGAAATTCTTTTTGGGAATAACCTAATATGATTAAAAATCAGATAGAAAATAATCCAGATAAATTATTTGCATAATTGAACCCTGCAACCCACGTCCCGTGGCGGATACATTCCTGACGCCCATTAAAATGCGTATTACTGATATATACAATTTTATATGATTCATTTATTTAATAATTAACTTAGAACAAAACGGCATTTCACAGCCCTGCCCGCTGCGCCTACTTTCGACGTCACAGACCCGACCCCCTGCCCGGTGGAGGCTTGAATCACGCCTATCCAAAGACAAGGAACTCAGCATGAGCATCGAATTTATCGGTTACATCGGCGGCCACCAATCCTCGGAAATCCACCCTCGCAGCGGCCCGGTGTTGCAGCCCGAGTATGTGGAGACCGTCGCCCGCGCCCATGAGGAAGCCGGTTTCGACCGAGCCCTGGTGGCGTTTCACTCCAACAGTCCGGACAGCACGCTGATTGCCTCACACGCAGCCAGTGTGACGAAAAAGCTAAAGTTCCTGATTGCCCATCGACCGGGATTCGCCGCCCCGACCCTGGCCGCGCGACAGTTCACCACCCTCGACGTGTTCAATGGTGGGCGCACCGCCGTGCATATCATCACCGGCGGCGATGATCACGAATTACACGCCGATGGAAGCTACATCGGCAAAGACGAGCGCTACGCCCGCACTGATGAATACCTCGATGTGCTACGTCAGGAATGGACCCGCGAAAAGCCCTTCGATTATCAGGGCCAGTACTACCAGGTCGAGGGTGCGCACTCGCAAGTGAAGTCGCCGCAACAGCCGCACATTCCGCTGTATTTTGGTGGTTCATCGGCGGCGGCCATCGCCGTGGCGGGCAAGCATGCGGACGTTTACGCGCTGTGGGGCGAAACCTACGAACAGGTGCGCGAAGTGGTGAATCAAGTGCGCGCCGAGGCGGCCAGGCATGGGCGCAGCATTCGTTTCAGCCTGTCGTTGCGACCGATTCTGGCCGACACCGAAACGCAAGCCTGGGAACGTGCCGAGCGCATCCTGCAACAGGCCACCGCCCTGGCCGAACAGAGTGGCTTCGTTCGCCGTGAGCCACTGAACGAAGGGTCCCGACGCTTGCTGGCGGCCGCTGCCCAAGGCTCGCGTCTGGATAAGCGCCTGTGGACCGGGATCGCCGGTCTGCTCGGCGCACAAGGCAATTCGACCTCGCTGGTCGGCACCCCGGAACAAGTGGCCGAAGCCCTGATCGACTACTACGACCTGGGCATCACCACGTTCCTGATCCGCGGCTTTGACCCACTTGAAGACGCCATCGATTATGGCAAGCGCCTGATCCCGCTGACCCGTCAACTGGTGGCCGAACGGGAACGGCAAGCGGCGGAAAAAGTGGCTTGAAAGCACTGAGTATGTAGGGTGTTCACAAGGATTGTGTTCACCACCAATCCCTGTAGGAGCAAAGCTTGCTCGCGAAGACGGCGGCACATTCAACAGAGATGTTGACTGACAGACCGTTTTCGCGAGCAAGCTTCGCTCCTACATTTTGATCGGCAGTGATCGCAAGTTTTGTGTCTGACACATCACCCCTGCGTTCTCAGCGATCCCTGTGGAAACAGACTCAGTTCTTGTACTCGATATCAGTCCTTTCCAACTGCCGAATCAGCGCATCCCAGTGCCGCGCAACACCCGGCCCGTCGCCACTTTTGAATACCTCTGCCTGCTTTTCAACCTTGGCCACCACTTCGGCCGGCGGGAAGATCAAGTCGGCATTGCCGCCAGCCTGCGCCGCGATCTGAATGTTGCAGGCACGTTCCAGGCCGTGCAGTTGCTGAAAGGCATGTTCAACACTGACACCTGCGGTCAGCAGCCCGTGGTTGCGCAGGATCAGCACGCTTTTGTCCCCCAGGTCCGCCACCAACCGTTCACGCTCGTCCAGGTCCAGGGCGATGCCTTCGTAACCGTGATAGGCCACCCGCCCGGAAAAACCGATGGAGTGCTGCGAGATCGGCAACAGCCCGTCGCGCTGCGCCGACACCGCGATGCCGTCGCGGGTGTGGGTATGCAGGACCGCTTGCAGGTCGGGACGCGCCCCGTGAATGGCGCTGTGGATCACATAACCGGCGTAGTTGATGCCCAGGCCGGTAGGGTCGTCGACGATGGTGCCGTCGATGTCGACCTTGACCAGGTTGGAGGCGCTGATCTCATCGAACAACAACCCGAAGGCATTGATCAGGAAATGTTCCTCAGGCCCCGGCACCCGCGCGGAAAAGTGCGTGTAGATGTGGTCAGTCCACTTGAACAACGCTGCCAACCGATAGGCTGCGGCCAGTTTGACCCGCACTTCCCATTCTTCGGGAGTGACGCGCTGGCGAACATTTTTCGAGACGCTGGATAACGGGCTGACGCTGCTCATGGCTAAACCTCCTGGATGGTCTTAAGGATTTCCAGTCAGCCTAGGGGATGCCAAAAAATAATAAAAAGCACATTTTAATCTAAGCTAATTATCATTTTTTTTTATGTCTTCAATTGCTCGTCATGCCGCACTCTTGATCTTCTGCAGCGACCCGGCGACCAGTTTGCCAAAGGCATCGACTGGCCCTTGCAGGTTGCCGAGAAAATGCGGGTAGATCAGCCACAGGTCCATCACCGGTTTGAAATCCTTGAGCGGCATCACCGCCAACTGATCGAAATGCGCACTGCGCTCCAGCAACGGACGCGGCACCAGCCCGAGCCCCAGACCGTCGGCGACCAGGCCCAGTTGCAACTCGGTACCGAAGGTTTCCAGATTGACCCGCAGAGCCAATCCTTGATCTGACAGAGTGCGTTGCAACCCGGCGCGGAAACCACAGCCGTCAGGGTTGAGAATCCAGCCACTCTGGTAAACGTCGGCGAGTTTGCACGGACGCTTGGGCACTTGCGCCTTGGCGCAGACCACCACCAGTTCCATCTTGCCAATGGACTCACCGACGATGTTGTCCGGGAAAATCTTGCCCGCCGGGAACAGCGCCGCCGCGGCATCCAGTTCACCGCGTTCGATCTTGCCGACCAGTTGACTGCCCCACCCTGTCGCCACCTGTGCGCGCAATTCGGGGTATTCGACGCGCAGATACTTGAGGGCATCGAGCAGCACCACATCGCCGATGGTTTGCGGAACGCCCAGGCGCAGCAGCCCGGTGGGCGGCGCATCGGTGGCCACCAGTTCGCGCAACGCATCCATTTCCCGCAGGATCAAACGGCACTGTTCATACACCCGCGTGCCGATCAACGTGGGCTTGAGCGGCTTGGTGTTGCGGTCGAAAAGCTCCACGCCCAACGCCTGCTCGAAGTTCTGCACACGCCGGGTAATGGCCGGCTGGGTCAGCTGCAACGACTCGGCCGCATGGCTGATGGACTGGCAACGAATCACCTCGACGAAGGCATCGATATCATCAATTTTCATTTGGCCCGCACATAGAGAACAGTCAATAAGATGTCTGAAAAGCATAGTTCTATTGCTGGAATCTGGATAGCCCGGCGCGCTCCCCGGCCCCTATCGATAACGTCTAACGCTATTAAATCGAGCTCTTAATTCCTTCCAGCTATAACCTAATCATTAAAAAATAGCATATTAAGAACCATCATTATGCTTAGATAATCACAACAACCTTCGAAACGAACGATGGAATCGCCATGACCCAGGCCCGACACCCGGAGAGACTCAGAGCATTCATAGGCGCCCTGGCTGAACTGATCGACAGCCACCCGCGTGAGGGTGACCTGTTGCATCGCGGCGGCAAGCTGCTCGGCCAATTGGTCAGCCACGACGACTGGCTGCCGGAAGACTTTGCCCGCCCCGACCCGGAGCGTTATCAGCAATACCTGTTGCATGCCGATTCACGGCAGCGCTTCAGTGTCGTCAGTTTTGTCTGGGGGCCGGGGCAACGCACGCCGATCCACGATCATCGGGTCTGGGGCCTGATCGGCATGTTGCGCGGCGCGGAGTTCTCGCAGGGATTCGCCCGCAACCCTGACGGCGCCCTGGTGCCCGAGGGTCAGCGGATACAGCTGCAACCCGGCCAAGTCGAAGCGGTGTCGCCCAAGATTGGCGACATTCATCAAGTCAGCAATGCCTTTGATGATCAGGTGTCCATCAGCATCCATGTCTATGGTGCCAACATCGGCGCCGTGCGCCGCGCGGTGTATCAGCCCGATGGCAGCGAAAAACTGTTTATCTCCGGTTATTCCAACGCCTTTCTCCCCAACATCTGGGATCTGTCCAAAGAGAGCCAAGCCCTATGAGCACCCTACTGATCCGCTCCTTCGCCGAGATTCGAAAGGCACTGTTGAACAAAGAAGAACTGGCCCTCGTCGATGTGCGTGAAGAGGCGCCTTTTGCTGAGGCGCATCCGTTGTTCGCCGCCAACATTCCACTGTCCAGGCTTGAGCTGGAGGTGTATTCGCGGATTCCACGGCGGGATACTCCGGTGACCGTCTACGACAACGGCGAAGGCCTGGCGCAGATAGCCGTTCAACGCTTGCAAGCACTCGGCTACGTCAATGTCGGCCTGCTGGAGGGTGGCCTGGATGGTTGGCGCCGCGCCGGGGGCGAGCTGTTTATCGACGTCAACGTGCCGAGCAAAGCCTTCGGAGAACTGGTGGAAAGTCAGCGTCACACGCCGTCCCTGGCGGCGGAAGAAGTTCAAGCGCTGCTCGACAGCGAGGCCGACGTGGTGGTGCTCGACGCCCGGCGCTTCGATGAATACCAGACCATGAGCATTCCCACCGGCATCAGTGTTCCAGGGGCGGAGTTGGTATTGCGCGCTCGCGAACTGGCGCCTGACCCGGCGACGCGGATCATCGTCAACTGCGCCGGGCGTACCCGCAGCATCATCGGCACGCAATCGTTGATCAACTCAGGCATACCCAACCCGGTTTCCGCCTTGCGCAACGGCACCATCGGCTGGACCCTGGCCGGTCAAAAACTGCGACACGGCCAGTCGCGCCGGTTTGCGCCGACCAGCGAAGAACATCGACAAGTCGCCGCCCGGGATGCCCGCCGTGTCGCCGACAAAGCCCTGGTCGGTCGCGCCAGTCTGGCCGACCTGCAACGCTGGCAACAAGAGTCGACCCGCAGCACTTACCTGTTCGATGTCCGCACTCCAGAAGAATTTGAATCCGGCCACCTGCCCGCTTCCCGTTCGACCCCCGGCGGACAACTGGTGCAGGAAACCGATCACTTCGCCAGTGTCCGTGGTGCCCGTCTGGTGCTGGTGGACGACGACGGCGTGCGGGCCAACATGTCGGCGTCCTGGCTGTCGCAACAGGGCTGGGAGGTGCATGTGCTGGATGACCTGCAGCCTGCGCATTTCAGCGAAAAAGGTGCCTGGCAGGCGCCGGTCCCCGCGCCGCAGCAGGCGGAGGAAATCAGCCCCGAAACCCTGGCCGAATGGCTGACCCATGGCGACAGCGTGGTGCTGGATTTCACCAGCAGCGCCAACTACGTCAAACGCCATATCCCCGACGCATGGTGGGCACTGCGCGGGCAATTGCGCGAAGCCCTGGCCAACGTACCAGCCGCACAACGCTACGTGCTGACCTGCGGCAGCAGCCAGTTGGCGCGGCTGGCGGTCGCCGAGGTCGAGGCCCTGACCGGCAAGCCGGTGTTCCTGCTCAAGGGCGGCACGGCCAGCTGGATCGCTGCGCAACTGCCACTGGAAGACGGTGAAACTCATCTGGCTTCGCCGCGCATTGATCGCTATCGCCGCCCCTATGAGGGCATCGACAGTCCTCGCGAAGCAATGCAAGCCTATCTGGACTGGGAATATGGATTGGTGGCGCAACTGGCCCGCGACGCCACCCATGGCTTTTTTGTGATCTGAGCCCCTAAGGCTTCTGCGCCGTATACCGGGCAGCGCCGTTTGATACGTCCAACGTTGAATTCAGCCCGACCCCTTTCTCCAGGCGGAGGTGACACGAAGCATCAAGACCCGCCTGGAGCACGCTGTTATGAGTTTCACCCAGCCGTTCAAACATCTGCTGATCGCCGCCGCCCTTACCTTTGGCGCAGTCACTCACGCCGCCGACCTGCAACCGCTGTTGGTGGCCAATCAAAAGTCCACGATCAAGGTACTGTTGGAGGTCTCCGGTGAACTGAAAAATGTGCCTTACGAGATCCAGTTCTCCGAGTTCCCCGCCGCCGCACCATTAGGTGAAGCGTTGAACGCTGGAGCGGTGGACATTGGTGCTCTGGGCGATGCGCCCTATGTGTTCGCCCTCGGCGCCGGTGCGCAGCTCAAAGTGGTCAGCATCATTCATGTTGAGGGGCGCAATACCACTGCCATTCTTGTGCCCAAGGATTCACCGATCAAAGATGTCTCAGGCCTCAAGGGCAAGCGAATCGTCACCACACGCGGCTCGATCGGGCACTTCCTGGCCATCAAGGCCCTGCGCGGTGCCGGCCTGAGCACCCAGGATGTGCAGTTCGTTTTCCTGTTGCCCAGCGAGTCAAGGCTGGTGCTGGATAACGGCACCGCGGATGCCTGGTCCACGTGGGATCCCTACACCACCGTTGTCACCTCTCAGAATCAGGCCAAGATCCTGGTCAGCGGCAGCAACCTGCTGAGCAATCACCTTTATCTCGCAGCCACCGACCAGGCCATCGTCGACAAGCGCCAGCAACTGGACGACTTCGTCGCCCGGGTCGACCGGGCCTACCGCTGGAGCAACGAGCACCCCAATGAGTACGCCGCCGCCCAGGCCAAAATCACCGGCCTGCCCCTGGCGGTGCATGTGGCTGTGGCCAAGGCGACCCACATGCAGCCGGTGGTGATTGACGACGCGGTCGTCAGCGGCTTGCAGGCCACCGCCGACATCTATCAGGAAGAAGGCTTGCTGACCCGACACATCGACGTCTCCCAAGGCTTCGACAAGAGCTTCAACACCAAACGTACCCCACTTACCCAGGCTTCGCGCTAAAGGAGTAGAACCATGAGCAAACAACGCCAACTCAAACTCGGAGCGATGGTCCATGGTGTCGGCCATGGCTGGGGCGAATGGCGCCACCCGCAGGCCCTGCCCAATGCCAGCGTGAATTTCGGTTTCTATCAGCAGCAAACGCAACTGGCTGAAGCGGCGAAGTTCGACTTCGTGTTTATCGCCGATAGCCTGCACATCCATGAGAAGTCGAGCCCGCACTACCTCAATCGCTTCGAGCCGCTGACCATTCTCTCAGCGCTGGCCGCGACCACTCGCCATATCGGCCTGGTGGCAACCGTCACCGTCAGCTACACCGAACCGTTTCAAGTGGCGCGCCAGTTCGCCTCGCTGGACCACATCAGCGGCGGTCGTGCCGGCTGGAACGTGGTGACCTCCTGGCTCAGCGGCACCGCCGATAATTTCGGCAAGGCCGAGCACCCACCCCATGCCGTGCGCTACCGCATCGCCAAGGAACATGTGAATGTGGTCAAGGGTTTGTGGGACTCCTGGGAAGACGACGCCTTCGCCTACGACAAGCAAAGCGGCGAGTTTTTCACCCCCGGCAAATTGCATGCGCTGGAGCACAAAGGTGAATTTTTCTCGGTGAAAGGCCCGCTCAACATCGCGCGCTCCCGGCAAGGTCAGCCAGTGATTTTCCAGGCCGGCACTTCGGAGGACGGACGTAATTTCGCCGCCGAGAATTCCGATGCGATTTTCGTCAGCCCCGAGGGGTTCGACGAAGCACGCACTTACTATCAAGACCTGAAAAAACGCGCCCGCGGCTTCGGCCGGGATGCACAAAAGCTGTCGATCCTGCCGGGCATCCGTCCGATCGTTGGCCGCGATGAAACGGAAGTTGAAAGCCGCTACCAGCAAGCGGTAGAGCTGGTGAGTATTGAGGATGCGATTGTCGCCCTCGGCCGGCCATTCAATGACCATGACTTCAGCCAATACCCGTTGGATGCGCCATTCCCCGAGCTGGGCGATTTAGGCTCCAATAGCCAGAAAGGCGGCTCGGACCGGATCAAACAACTGGCCAAAGACGAAGGCCTGACCTTGCGCGAAGTGGCCCTGCGTTTCTCCCGGCCACGGCGCGACTTCGTCGGCACACCCGAGCAAGTCGCCGATGCCATTCAAAATTGGTTCGAAGAAGGCGCCGCTGACGGTTTCATCATCAATTCATTGCTGCCCGATGGCCTGCAGTATTTCACCACGCTCGTGGTGCCGGTGCTGCAACAGCGCGGGTTGTTCCGCGACGAGTACAGCGGCACGACCTTGCGCGACAACCTTGGGCTCGAGGCACCCGCCAACCGTTACACAACCGCCCAGGTTCACGAGAAGAGCGAGGCGCTGGCATGAGCGAGTCCTTTAATCGCCTGTCGGGGCAGTTCAATCGTCGCGGCTTCCTGACGGCCAGTTCACTCGCCATCGGGGCGCTGGGGCTGTCCTCGATGGGATTGGCTTCGCGTGCGTTCGCGCAAAACACCTCGCTTTCGGACCTGACCCTGGGCGTCGCCACTTATCGCGGCCAAGAATCGTATTTCACCCAAGACGCCGGCACCGCCAATCGCCCTTACAAAGTCGACTACGCGGAATTTGCCGGCGGCAACTTGATCGTTGAAGCGCTGGCCTCGGGCAGTCTGGACATCGGCTCCATGAGCGAGATTCCGCCGATCTTCTCGATTCAGAGCCATCGCCAACCGCGACTCATCGCAGTGATACAAGGCGACGTGAACAACCAGGTGTTCCTGATTCCCAAGGACTCGAAGATCGAATCGGTCGGGCAGTTGCGCGGCAAACGGGTCGGGTACGTGCGCTCGACCACCTCGCATTACTTTCTGATCAAGGCGCTGAAAGAACAGGGCCTGACCCTGAACGACATCACCGCGGTGGCGCTCACGCCGCAGGATGGTTTCAGTGCCTTCCAGAGCGGTCAGCTCGATGCCTGGGTGATTTATGGGGTGTTTATCCAGTTGGCGAAATTCCGCAGTGGCGCCCGGGTGTTGAAAACCGCTGAGGGTTATTTGTCCGGCAACTACTTGATGGCGGCGCGCCCCGCTGCCCTCGAAGACCCGCTGCGCAAACAAGCGATTCAGGACTACTTGCAGCGTACGGCGCGCACGTTGGAGTGGATCAATAACAACCCCGAACCCTGGGCCACCAAATCCGCGCAGCTACTGGGCGTCGACAAAGCGGTGTTTCTCGACATGTACAACAGCCGCAGCCAACCGTGGAAGGTCATCGAAGTGGACGACCAGGCGATAGCCTCGCAGCAGGAAGTCGCGGATTTGTTCTTCGATGCGGGTGTGCTTAGCGAACGGCTGGATGTCAGTCCGTTGTGGGACAAAAACTTCAAGTTGTTGCCGCTGTGAATTTCATGACCGATCACTTACACCTGTGGCGAGGGGGCTTGCCCCCGTTGGGTCGCGAAGCGCCCCCAGCATTCTTTCAGTCATACCGTGCCAGCAGGTTTGCGACTGCTTCGCAGCCGAACGGGGGCAAGCCCCCTCGCCACAACTGATTGCAGTGAATCAACTATCGGCTCTCACCTTTTGATTGAGTGAATTCCTATGAGTCTTTCTTCTCAACACGCTCCGCCACTGCGATCCATCGAGGCGGCGAATTTCGAAACCTTGCTGGAAACCATCGGCGCGCAACTCAGCGCCACGGCGCACCTTTATGACGAAAGCGGTGCCTTCCCCCAGGACAACTTCAATCTGCTGCATGAGCACGGCCTGGTCGCGCTGACCGTGCCCAAGGCCCTCGGCGGTGGCGGCGCGAATCTGGCTCAGGCGCGCAAGGCGATCAGCGCAATCGCCAAAGGTGAACCCTCGACGGCGTTGATCCTGGTGATGCAGTACCTCCAGCACGCGCGCCTGCAAGACAGTAAAAACTGGCCCGAAGCGCTGCGCCTGCAAGTGGCGCAAGACGCGGTCCAGCAAGGCGCATTGATCAACGCCCTGCGGGTCGAGCCTGACCTTGGCACCCCGGCTCGCGGTGGTTTGCCGGCGACCGTTGCCCGGCGCACCTCCGCCGGTTGGCGCATCAGCGGGCGGAAAATCTACTCCACCGGCAGTCATGGCCTGACCTGGTTCAGCGTCTGGGCGCGCAGCACCGATGAGGACCCGCTGGTCGGCGCCTGGCTAGTGCACAAGGACGCACCCGGCATCAGCATCATTGAAGACTGGGATCATCTGGGCATGCGCGCCACGTGCAGTCACGAAGTGGTGTTCGACAATGTGCTGGTGCCGCTGGATCACGCAGTCAGCGTCAGCCCCTGGAGCGCGCCGCAACCCGAACTCGATGGCGACGGCTTCCTGTGGATGTCGGTGTTGCTCTCGTCGGTTTACGACGGTGTTGCCCAAGCCGCCCGGGACTGGCTGGTGGGTTGGCTGGAACAACGCAAGCCTTCCAACCTCGGCGCGGCGCTCTCGACCCTGCCGCGCTTCCAGGAAACCGTCGGGCACATCGACACGCTGTTGTTCGCCAACCGCAGCCTGCTGGATGCCGCTGCCGAAGGACGCACGCCAGCCAGTAGCGCCGCGCAACTGAAATACCTGGTGACCGGCAACGCCATCCGCGCCGTCGAGTTGGCCATCGAAGCGTCCGGCAACCCCGGCCTGTCACGCCACAATCCGCTGCAACGGCATTACCGCGATGTGCTGTGCAGTCGCGTTCACACGCCGCAGAACGATGCCGTATTGCAAGGTGTCGGCAAAGCGGTTTTCGCCCAGCGCCTGCAAAAGGAACGCCCATGAACCCGCTCGTTATCGCCAGTCAACTGGATGCAGACTTCAACGAGGTGATCCGACAGCGCCTCGCATACACGCACCCTGATGCCCAGGTAATCGACGTGCCGAGCGGCGTACCTAGCGACCTGCCGACTGAAGTCAGTATTCTGCTGGCGCGGCCGATCAATGTGCGCGGCTACGTGGCGCCAGACACACCGCCGCCAGGTTGGCCCTACGGTTTGAAGTGGGTTCAGGTGGTGTCTTCCGGCATCGACTTCTACCCCAAATGGCTGTTCAACGGCCCGCCGGTGAGCACCTCCCGGGGCAGCGCCGCCGAGAACATCGCCGAGTTTGCCCTGGCCGCGATTTTCGCTGCCGCCAAGCGTCTGCCGCATATTTAGGTGCATGACTCGCAATGGAATTTCACCGCCCTGACGCCACTCAAGGGCACCACGTTGGGGATTCTCGGCTTCGGTGCGATTGGCAGCAGCTTGGCGAGCAAAGCTCACGCCTTGGGCATCAATGTGCTGTCGTTGCGTCAGAGTCAGACGCCGTTCGAGGTGGAAGGCGTCGAAGCCGCACGCGATATCCATGATTTGTTTGCCCGTTCCGACCATCTGGTGCTGGCCGCGCCGTTGACCGGCGCGACCCGGCATATCGTCAACAGTGTGGTACTCGCCAGCGCCAAACCTGGTCTGCACCTGATCAACATCGCCCGTGGCGGTCTGCTGGATCACGGGGCGTTGCTTGAAGCACTGGACAGCGGAGCGATCGGCCTGGCTTCGCTGGACGTCACCGAGCCCGAGCCACTGCCGGACGGGCATCCGCTCTACACCCATTCACGGGTGCGCTTGTCACCCCATACCTCGGCGATTTCCACCAACAGTCGCCATGAGATTGCTGACAGTTTCCTGGCCAATCTTGAGCGTTATCTCAACGGTTTGGCGTTGGAGAATCAGGCGAACGTACAACGCGGGTATTGAATCCAGCCGGTCTACCGTCTTCGCGGGCAAGCCTCGCTCCTGCAGTTGGAATGCATTCCTCTGTAGGAGCGAGGCTTGCCCGCGAATGCGTTTTAACTGCCCACATCAACATCAGATTTACGCATCTCTATACAATACTTAATGCCTGTTTTTTATAATTAACTTATAACTAAACGGACTTTTACAGCACCGTATTATACAAATATCGTTACAGCCATCACCGACCCCTGACCAGGTGGAGGCCCTCGGAACTGCACGTTTTTCCGGCCGACACCACTCCACGGTCAACTGCCACACCCAAAACCTGAAAACGGCTCAAGCCCCCGCTGCCATGGCTTTCGAATCATGGCCCCGGCAACGCTTTGCCCGAAAAAAACATAACAACACCAACGCTGCATCTACACACCTGGGGTTCACCATGCACAACACCTTCACTGCAAACCGTCTGACGCTGGCCGTGTCGCTGGCGATGTTCGGGTTGTCGGCCCACGCCGAAGAAAACACCATGGATGGTGCCCTCCCCGTTGTCACAGTCACCGCCGAACACCACAGCGAAGACCTGCAAAAAACCCCGCTGGCGATTTCCGCGTTCGACGAAAAAGCCCTGGAAGACAAGCAGATCAAAAGCATCCGCGACCTCTCCGGGCAAGTGCCGAACCTGACCCTCAGCCGCCAGTCGATCTCCTACAGCGCCCAGACCTACGGGATTCGTGGCATCGGCGAAACCGATCCGATCCAGGAATCCGCCGTCGCGGTCTACGCCGATGACCTGTACATCCCGCGAGCGATTTCCTCGATGCTCGACTTCAACGACGTCGAGCGCGTCGAAGTGTTGCGTGGCCCGCAAGGCACGCTGTATGGACGCAACAGCAGCGCCGGCGCGATCCGCGTGATCACCCGCGATCCGACCCAGGAAACCCGGGGTTTCTTCGAGTTAGGCGCCGGCAACTACAACGCGCAGAACGGCCGATTCCTGATCAGTGGCCCGCTGGTGGACAACGCACTGTTCGGCAGTTTTTCGGCGATTCGCCTGACCCGTGACGGCACCGTCTCCAACCCGACCCGCGGCGAGGATGTGAACAACGTCGACATCCAGTCGTACCGTGGCAAGCTGCGCTTCAACCCGATCGATTCGCCGTGGGATGTGCAGTTGACCCTGGCCGGCACCTTCGACCGTGGCGACACCACCAGCTACACGCCGTTTGATGCCAACGGCCACTTCGACAAATTCAAGAGCTACAGCAGCCTCGATCCGAAGAACCGTCTCGATCAGGGCAGTTCGGTGCTGCGTGCCATCTACACGATCAACGACAACCTGAACTTCAAATCGGTGACGGCTTACTCCGCGTTCAACCAACCGGTGAACTATGACAACTCGGGGCAAGCCGCGCTGATCCAACAGAACCTGATCACCTACAAACAGGACTACGCCACCCAGGAATTCCAGCTCAACGGCGACTACGACCGATTCAGTTTCAGCACCGGCCTGTACCTGTACCGCGAAAAATTCGAAGCCGACCGCGACAATCTCACCTATTCCGTGGCGCGCAACCGGGTGATCGGCCAGGGCCAGTACAGCACGACCAACACCGAAAGCTACGCGCTGTATGGCCAGGGCAGCTACAAGATCACGCCGCAACTGTCGCTGATCGCCGGGCTACGGTTTACCCGCGAACACAAGAACTTCGACTACACCAACTACGCGATCAATACCAATCGGCAGATCACCGGGACCAACTTCAGCGCCGAGTCGAGCAAGTCGTGGCAGTCCACCAGCCCGAAACTCGGCTTCGAATACGCCTGGACACCGCACCTGAACCAGTACGCCTACGTGGCCAAAGGGTTCAAGGCCGGTGGTTACGACAACCGCGCGCCAACCCGGGCCGCGGCTGAGCAAGCGTTCTCGCCGGAAGACGTGACGACCTGGGAAACCGGCTTCAAGGGTGACTTCTTCGACCAGCGCCTGCGGGCAAACGTCGCGCTGTTCTACAACGACTACAAAGACCTGCAAACCAATGCCTACGACCCGGCGCTGGGTGTCAGCTTGCGGACCAACGTCGGCCAGGCACACACCTATGGCGTAGAACTGGAAACCCTGACCGCGCTGACCCGCGACCTGCAACTGACCGCCAATATCGGTTATCTGGAAAGCCAGTACGACGACTTCGAAAATGCCAGCGGTGCCGGTGTCGATGCCAACGGCAAACAGTTGGTGTTCTCCCCGCGCTGGAACGCCAGCGTCGGTCTCAACTACACCATCCCCGCCGGACTGCCCGGCACCTGGCTGGCGGGCACCGATGCGCAGTTCCAGACCAAGTCCTACGCCAACGCGCTCA
Source organism: Pseudomonas frederiksbergensis (assembly GCF_003732275.1). Taxonomy (GTDB): domain Bacteria; phylum Pseudomonadota; class Gammaproteobacteria; order Pseudomonadales; family Pseudomonadaceae; genus Aquipseudomonas; species Aquipseudomonas frederiksbergensis_H. The sequence continues at coordinate 160,292 of NZ_MOBM01000005.1, read as the reverse complement.
ACGACGACGTCCAGGAAATTCCCCAGCAGACCTTCTGGAATGCCAACACCCGCTACATCTCCAGCGACGGTCACTGGACCACCACGCTGGCCGTGAAAAATCTGCTCGACCGCGCCTACCCGCAATCGGTCGGCTACGTGCCCTCCAGCGGCGCCCGCTTCTACTCCATCAACGATCCGCGAACCCTCTTGCTGTCTGTGCGCTACGACCTCTGACCCCTAACGACGAACACTCCTACACGGGATTCGACACACCTGGAACGCTAAGGAGCATCACGATGGCTTTCACCCGCAGAGAACTGATTTCCCGCATTGCCGCCGTCGGTGGCTATTCCGCCGCTGTCAGCGCCCTCGGTGCACTGGGGCTCACGCCTCAAGCCGTGGCTGCGAGCTTCAACCCGTTGCAACTGGGCAGCAGTGGCAAAGGCAAACACGTGGTGGTGGTCGGTGCCGGTATTTCCGGGCTGGTCAGTGCCTATGAACTGCGCAAGGCTGGTTTCACCGTGACCATTCTCGAAGCCCGCGAGCGGGTTGGCGGGCGTAATTGGACGCTGCGGCGCGGCAGCAAAGTCGATTTCGACGATGGCGTCAGCCAGACCGTCGACTTCGATGACGGGCACTTTTTCAACGCCGGTCCCGCGCGGATTCCCAGTCATCACCAGACGATCCTCGGCTACTGCCGCGAACTGGGCGTCGAACTACAAGTGCTGGTCAACAGCAGCCGCAATGCACTGGCCTTGCCCGATCCGACCAAACCGGCATTCCAGTTGCGCCAGGCGGTCAACGACACCCGTGGCCAACTATCGGAATTGCTGGCGCGTACCGTCAGCCGCAAGGCCCTGGACCAGGATCTGAGCGTCGACGATCGCAAGGCGCTGCTCAATTTCCTCAAGGTCTATGGCGACCTCAACGCCGATTTCCAATACAAGGGCTCGGTGCGCTCGGGGTACACCCGCGTCCCCGGTGCCGGCGATCAAACCGGCATCACCCGTGCGCCGCTGGAGCTACAGACCCTGCTCAATCCCAAGCTCTGGGGCGCGTTGGTGTTCGATGAAATCCCGGAGTTTTCCTCGACCATGTTCCAACCGGTTGGCGGCATGGACAGGATTCCCTACGCGTTCTACGACAAGCTCAAGGATGCGGTGCGTTTCAACGCCGAAGTCAGCGATATTCAAACCTCCGAAAACGGCAGCCGCATCACCTACCGGGACCGCAAGACCGGCACCACTCAGACGCTGAGCGCTGATTACGCCATCGTCACGGTACCCCTGCCGTTGCTGGCCAAGCTGCCGAGTAACTTCAGCAAGCCGTTCAAGCAAGCGATTCTCAGCGCGCAAAGCGATCAGGCAAACAAGGTCGCCTGGCAGTCACAGCGTTTCTGGGAAACCGACTTCAACATCTACGGCGGATTGTCGTACCTGGATCATGAAGTCAAAGGTTTGTGGTACCCCAGCGACCGGTTGAACAGCGCCCAGGGCATTCTAGTCGCGGCCTACAACACCAGCGAATCGGCCCAGGTCTTCAGCAAAAAATCCCTCGCAGAACAGTTCGCCTCCTCCCGGCAAGCCGTCGAACTGCTGCACCCCGGCCACAGCACCAAGCTGCAAAAACCAGTGGCCATCAACTGGGCCAAGGTGCCCTTCAGCAAAGGCCCGTGGATCGTCAACGACGAGGTCGGCGAGAGCGCTTACCAGCTTCTCAACGCGCCTCAGGGCCGCACGTACCTGGCCAGCGACGCCCTCGCCCATGGTGGCGTCGGCATCTGGCAGAACAGCGCCGCCGACTCGGCGCGGCGCATCGTTTCCCTGATCGGCCGCCATGCCGAACGCCATCAACCGAGCGTTGCCGCCTGACTTTTTTCAATAAAGGACTGACCGATGAAAACCATGACTTTGCTCACAGGACTCCTCATGACCGCCACCGCCCTCAGCAGCCACGCCGACGAGATCAAACGCATTGCCCTGCCCAACTCCAGTTTCCCGATTTCGCTGGCGGTGTCGGTGCCGGCGCAGACCGATTTGTTGTTCGTCAGCGGCCTACTCGCCGACCTGCACGACCCGCAAGCGCCGAAGGATTCCTTTGCCGCTTATGGCGACACCGCAACCCAGACCACCTCGATCCTCAACAAGCTCAAAGGCGTACTGCAAAGCCAAGGCCTGGACCTGGGTGATGTGGTGCAACTTCGGGTGTTTCTGGTGGGCGACTCGGCCAAGGGCGGCAAGCTCGATTTCGCCGGGTTGCAGGAAGGCTATACGCCGTTCTTCGGCAGCGCCGCGCAACCGAACAAACCGGCACGCACCGCCGTGCAGGTAGTAGCCCTGCCGCTACCGGGCGGGCTGGTCGAAATCGAAGCCGTCGCCGCTCGCAAGAAGTGACACGGACCTTAGCCGACATTCAGGAGCTTCACTCTCATGCTCAACTGCCAAACGCGCCTTGCCGCGCCTGCCTACCGCCCGTTATTGCTGCCCCTGTCGATTGCCTGTGGCCTGGCCTCGTTCAACATCGAGGCCGCAGAAAGCGGCTCACCAACCCTCGACACCGTAGTCGTCACGGGTAACCGTGGCACCGTCCAACGCACTGTCACCACCAGCCCGACACCGATCGATGTGGTGACCGGCGAACAATTGCGTTCGGTGGGCAAACCGAGCCTGTTGGAGGTGCTGAGCAAGTTCATCCCATCCTTCAACCTGCCCGACCGCGCCGGTTGGGATGCCAGCGGCGTGGTTCGCTCGGCCACCCTGCGGGGCCTGACCGCGTCCCATGTGTTGGTGCTGGTCAACGGCAAACGCCGGCATACCAGCGCCACGTTGAACATCAACGGCATCAACAGCGGCGCGGCACCCAGCGACCTCGACCTGATCCCGGTGGCGTCCATCGATCATATCGAGGTGCTGCGCGACGGCGCGGCGGCGCAGTACGGTTCGGATGCCATTTCCGGGGTGATCAACATCATCCTCAAGCAGACCACCGGAGGCAGTTCCGACACGACGGTTGGTCAGGGCTACGACGGTAAACGCGGAACCGCGCAGGAAGCGCTCAACTATGGTTTCCAAGTCGGCGAGGCCGGCGTGCTCAATGTCTCGCTCGACACCCGCTACCAGGAGCGCGACAACAAGGCCGGCAGCAACGGCTACAGTGCACATTACTATCCGCAGGCCGACGGCTCGCCCGACCCGCGCGAGGCCGATGCCAGCCACCACACCTACAAAGGCTACGGCTTGCCCCGCAGCCAACTGGCCGATGTCGCCTACAACCTCGACCTGCCGCTGAACGATGCCGTCACGCTCTACTCGTTCTCGACCCTGGCCACGCGGGAGAACAACGACGGCCAGAACTTCCGCCTGCCCAGCGGCCGCAATACCATCACCACCGGCCCCAACGGTTACCCCGACGGTTACAGCCCCTACTGGCTGATCAACGAAACCGACTTCCAGTCCGCGTTCGGCGCCAAGGGCGAGGATTTTGGCGGCTGGGCCTGGGACCTGAGCAGCACCTACGGGCGCAACTACGCCAAGCAACGCACCTACGACAACCAGAACCCGTCGCTGGGTGAAAACACGCCGAACAAATTCACTTCCGGCATCTACATCGCCGACCAGTTGACCAGCAACCTGGACCTGAAAAACAGCTATGAAATCGGCCTGGCCAAGCCGCTGGATGTGGCCTTCGGGTTCGAACATCGGAGGGAAAGCTACGAGACCCGCGCTGGCTCCGAAGCCTCGTACATCGATGGCGGCTACGTGTTCCCCGCCGGCCACCCACGTGCCGGGCAACGGCCCGATCCGGGGGCTCAGGTCACCAACGGCATCAGCCCTGAAGACGCGCAGAAAGTCAGCCGTAACAGCGTCGCCAGCTACGTCGACCTGGGTTTCTACCCCGTCGAACAGTGGTACCTCGGGGTCGCCGCACGCTACGAGCATTACAACGAAGGCGTCGGCGGTACCCGCAGCGGCAAACTCAGCACCCGCTACGAATTCAACCCGGTGTTCTCTGTACGCGGCACCATCAGCAACGGCTTTCGTGCGCCGTCGCTGGCCAATCAGATTTTCACCGCGCGCTCGACCGGGTTCGACACCATCAATGGTGTCTACCAGTCTTACAACTACGTGATTCTGCCGGTGGATTCGGCCGGCGCTCAAGCCCTCGGGGCCGAGTCGTTGAAACCCGAACGCTCGACCAACTTCAGTCTCGGTTTCGCCCTGACGCCCAGCGAAGACCTGAGCCTGACCGTGGACGGCTACGTCATCAACCTGCGCGACCGTCTGGTGCTCAGCGAACGTTTCCAGGGGCCGGGCGTCGCCGGCCTGCTCGACAGCATTGGCGTGCCAGCCACCGCCGGCGCGCAATACTTCACCAACGGCGCCAACACCCGGACCTCCGGGGTCGATGTGGTGGGTAATTATCGGCAGAACCTGGACCGCTACGGCTCGGTGAGATGGATTGCGGCGCTGAACTACAACCACACGAAAATCCTCAGCGTCAACGACACACCGTCACAACTGACCGCCTTGGGCGACTTCCAGTTGCTCGGCCGCCAATCGCGAGCACTGATTACCAAAACTTCACCCAGCAGCAAGATGATCTTCTCCGCCGACTGGGCGATCAGCGACTTCGACGTCAACCTGCGCCTGACCCGTTATGGCACCTACACCGAGGTCAACAGTTCAAGCGATCCAAGCCTTGATCGCGAGTATTCGGCCAAATGGATCACCGACCTCGACGTGGCCTATGCAATCAACAGACAACTGACCGTCGCCGTCGGCGCGCAGAACCTGTTCGACAAGTACCCCGACCATATCGGCGTAAGCAACTCTTCGTTCGGCGATAACTGGGGCAGTTATTCATCCTTCGGCTTCACCGGCGGTTACTACTACACCCGCCTGCAATACGCGTTTCTGATTCCTCGGGCGCGCAGAGCAAGAGCAAAAGATCGCAGGGTATTTCGAAGTGCAGCCATTCATTCTGAGCGATGCCGAACCGGTAAGGATGGCGCCTGAGGCTTAGGTTCCATATAGCCTGACAAAAGGCTCTTATTCTATTACAGAAGTACAAATTGATTTTATAGTGCGTTTCAATCTATGCGCTGGAGTTGATACAGATACGCCTCTTCAATTTGTTCAGGAGCCATGATGTCCGATCCAAAACCTCTGTTGTTTGCACTTTACGAACAAGCCAGTGTGGGCTGTGGAGGTGCGCCGAGCCTCTGGACGCATCCGGCTGACGAGCGTCTGGCAATCAACTCTTTGGGCTACTGGTCAAACCTGGCGCGCATTGCTGACCAGGCCAACCTCGACATGCTGTTTTTCGGCGACGTGCTGGGTTTCTACGACGTCTTTGGCGGCAATGCCGATGCCGCGATGAAGTGGGCCGTGGAAGCTCCGGCCAACGACCCGCTGATGATCATTCCCGCCCTGGCCGCGGTCACCAAAAACCTAGCGTTCGGCGTCACGGTCACCACCAGCTATGAACACCCCTTCTCCCACGCTCGGCGTTTCAGCACCCTGGATCACCTCACCAACGGCCGGGTGGGCTGGAACATCGTGACCTCTTACCTGTCCAGCGCCGCGCGTAACTTCGGCCTTGAACAGATGATCAAACACGACGACCGCTACGAACGCGCCGAAGAATTTCTCGATGTGGTGTACAAACTGTGGGAAGGCAGTTGGGCCGATAATGCGGTGATCGCGGACAAAGCTCGTCAGTTGTATGCTCGAGGTGATCGGGTACGGCCGATTAACCACGTCGGCGAGCACTATCGAGTCGCCGGGCCGCACCTGACCTCACCGTCGCCGCAGCGCACACCACTACTGATCCAGGCCGGCTGGTCGGGTCGCGGTCGCGAGTTCGCCGCCAAGCATGCCGAACTGATCTTCATTGCCAAGTCCAACCCTCAGGAAATCCGCCTGGGCCTGGAGGACATATGGGCCAAGGCCCAGGCTCTCGGTCGCCAGCGTGAGGATGTGAAGTCCCTGACTGTATTGCGCATCGTCACCGCCAAAACCGAAATTGAAGCGCAGCGCAAATATGACGCGTTGCAAAGCAACTACCATCTTCAAGCGCAACTGGTCAGTTATGCGGGCGACACGGGCATTGATATCAGTCGCTACGCCGACAGCGATGCGTTGTCGACTCACACCGAAGGGCTGACGTCCTATGTCATGCACCCCGATGGCAGTGGTAAGCCGTTGACCGCCGGGGATGTGAAGCAACGTTTTGCCAAAGTTACCCGCGGCAGCGACCTGATCCTGGTGGGCACCCCACAACAGGTAGCCGACCGGATCGAAGAACACGCACGCATTTCCGGCACCAGCGGCTACATGATCAATCCGTTGATCAGTCCTGGCACACTCGAAGATTTCGTGGAGTTGATCATTCCCGAATTACAGAAGCGCGGCCTCTACAGAACCCAGCCGCAAAGCGGTACCTTCAGGTCCAGGTTAAGGGAAGACGGCCGCAGCCATTTACCCGACTCGGCTTATGGTGCTTCATTCCGCTTCGGCAAGGCGCTATAGCCCGAAGGCGACTGCTCAAGCGTTATCAAGCAGTCGCCGAACGTTCAAGAAAAACGTTGCGAGACATCAGCGTTTACAGCGTAAGAAACAGCGCCGAGGTCCAGACTCGAGATTGATCGCGCTGCCGGGCGCAGATGAACAATGGATGCTCACGGCCTGGCTGCAGATTCAACCGGGAAAGCTCGATCTACCCTTGCAACTCACGGGGCAGCGGCGCAGCGGTGGCTCTTTCAAGGGACACTTTCAATTCCGCTCCCGGCAGCTCTTCGAAATACGGGCGAACCAGTGGGTATTTAGCGAGGACAACCGTCTGCATCTCCCATTGCGACCACGCCTAGGCGGCCGATGTGATTGGCGATGACGTCGCGCCATAGCCAAAGCTTCGGATTACACGTTAAAACCAAGGCTGGTTCCGAAAGGCCCAGGTAGCCACGAAGAATCCAGCGCTACATTAATTGGCGACGCTGTGTAGCCTGCGCGTAAATGCCCGGGCCACACTGCAACGCAATCCTAATTTGCGCGGGTGTCGAGTGGCCTTAACCTGTTCGGTCATTGAAACAGTCATGGCGCACTCAACAACAGATTACGATATCGACCTCACAACATCCGAGGCCAGACCTCTGACTCCTTCAGACTAAAACCTGTGTGGCATCACACTTTCACTCCGGTGTAAGGCTCAAACCAATTCGGCTAAAGATGCCGGATTGAAGCCCTTCAGATCCGCGTAATCGCCTTGTTCCACTTTGGCGACCCAATCCTTGTCACTCAGCAGAACACGCCCTACAGCGATCAGATCAAACTCTTCGCGCTCCATACGCTCGACGAGTCGATCCAGACTCGCAGGGGTTGATCCCTTGCCGGCGAATGCGTGAGTAACATCGTTATCCAGCCCGACCGAACCGACGCTAATGGTTGTGGCCCCAGTGACTTTCTTCGCCCAGCCCGCGCAGTTCAGCCCGTTCTCACCATCAATTTCGGGAAACTCAGGGTCCCAGAAGCGTCGCTGCGAGCAATGCAGAACATCAACACCCGCTTCGACCAACGGCAGCAGCCAGTCTTCCATTAATGCAGGGGTCTCTGCGAGGCGCACCCCAAAGTCCTGCGGCTTCCACTGGCTGACGCGCATGATGATAGGGAATTCGGGGCCGACCGCATGACGAACGGCAGACACGATCTCAGCGGCAAAGCGCGAGCGCTCTTTGATCGTCGGTCCGCCATAACGATCGGTGCGCTGATTGGTGCCGGCCCAGAAGAACTGATCGATCAAATAACCATGAGCCCCATGGATCTCAACGGTGTCGAAACCCAGGCGTTTGGCATCCGCTGCTGCCTTGGCAAAAGCAGCAACTGTATCTGCAATATCCTCTTCGCTCATCGCCACACCGCGCGGGTCGTTTGGCGAATCGAGGCCAGATGGGCTTTCAACTGGCGCATCAGGCTCCCAGCCGCTGACGTCACGCACTGCACCGGTGTGCCAGAGTTGCGGCCCCATACGGCCACCCGCATTGTGGACAGAATCGATCACGTTCTTCCATCCGGCCAGCGCTGCTTCACCGTGGAAAAAAGGAATGCCGGAACCGTTACGTGAAGCGGGACGATCGATGACGGTCCCTTCTGACAAAATTAATCCGGCCCGACCTTCAGCGCGCCGCCGGTAGTATGCAGCGCTCCCTTCGCCGGGGATGCCCTCTGGCGAAAATTGCCTGGTCATCGGCGCCATGACAATCCGGTTTTTCAGCTCAAGCGACCCGATGGAAAAAGGACGGAATAAAATGCTGGTATCAAGGTTTGACATTGGATGGACTCCATTTGCTTTCGGAAGCCATATAAGTATATTTTGTAAACCAAATGTCAATTAGGCACCTAGAGTCGCCTAGGTATACATGAGGAAACTTCGATGCTGGAATTAAAGCCGCAATGTTTTTCGTCGGAGTGCCCAAGCCGGGCGCTGTTCGACCAAATCGCAGATAAGTGGTCAATGATGGTTCTGGCGGTGCTTGATGACGGGCCGCATCGCTTTAATGCCATCAGGCGCCGCCTGGAGGGCGTAACTCAGAAGGCACTGACACAGTGCCTGCGACGGATGGAACGAAATGGTCTGGTCTCGCGCAAGGTCATTTCGTTCTCGCCTGTGGCAGTCCAGTATGAGATCACCCAACTGGGCCGAACATTGCAGCAGCCATTTCGCGAATTGCATAAATGGACGCTCGATAAATTGCCCGAGGTTGAGGCGGCACGGTTGAAGTTTGACGAGGCCACGGAGGTAAGCTGACGGGGTGGTTCTTTTTATTGACTCGCCGATGCTGTCATGCCCCGTCTGCGGGTTCAAGTGGTAGCCGTATCGGACTCAGAGCACGTGAAGGGGCGAGGCCATTGCGCAGTTGTCTCTTTCAAATCGAGCTGATGGCGCAGCGTAATTTTCCGGCGTCCATGTCGACATGAATATTGGGTTATCCAGTTATGCAATTTTTATGGATATAAATACCACTCATGCGCTCTCACGCTCGATCACACGACAAGCCAGCAGATTCAATCGCGATACGTCATCCTCCACCGGCAGGCGGCCCAGACTCTCCAGTACACGCGTGGCGGCCAGAACGCCAATTTCCAGCGCCGGGGGCTTGATGGTGCTCAGGCTCGGCAACAGCATTTCGGCAAATGGATAATCGCCAAAGCCAAACACCGCGCAATCTTCGGGGATGTTCAGCCCGGCCCTTTTTCCGGCCAACAAGCCACCAGCGGCAAGGTTATCGTTGGCGAAAATGATCGCGTCGGGACGCAAGGCCTCGCTCATCAACGCATCCATGGCTTGCTTGCCTGCTTCGAACGGCGCCCGGCCGGCGTCCGGCGTAAACACCCATGGCTCCAGCTCCAACGCCAGCAATGTCGCGGCGTAGCCGTCGCAACGCTCCTGCGCGCTGAGGTCTCCCACCATGCTGTTCTGCACAAAAGCGATGCGTCGATAACCTTTGCCGTGCAGATAACGAACGGCAGTTACACCGACTTCATAGTGGGAAAAACCGATCTGCACCGGTTCACGTTCAGGTTGGTAATCCCAGGTTTCAATCACCGGAATGTCCGCCTCCGCGATCATTTTTTCGGTGCCGGCGCTGTGGTAATGGCTGGTCAGCACCAGCGCCGCCGGTGACCAACCAAGGAACGCCCGGACCGCGTTTTCCTCTTGTTCCAGTGAGAAATAACTCGATGCCAGCAGCAGCTGGTAACCGTGCAGGCTGAGGGTGTCGCTGAAGCCTTGAAGGGTGTCGGCGAAGATCGGGCCGGAGATGTTCGGGATCACCATCGCCACGATCTTGCCCCGCGCCGACGCCAGCCCACCGGCCACCAGGTTCGGTACATAACCCAGCTCATTGACCGCCGCCGCGATCCGCTCGCGACGCTCGGGCGAGACCTGCTCCGGCTGGTTGAAATAACGCGAGACGGTGATAGCCGAGACGCCGGCGTGCTTGGCCACCGTATTCAACGTCACGCGTCCGGCGCCGCGGCGCTTGCGCCCAGGAGTCTTTTCAATACTCAAGGAGGGATCCTTGTTAATAAGTTAAAAGAATATAAAGATAATTTTTTAGTATTTGACGATCTATAACGGTTTTCCCAATACTGATAATGGTAGCGCTACCAAAGCGTTCTGTCTGCTACTCGCTCGAGCGAATGCCCAAGACAAATTCAAGGCGCCGTGGCTAAAGGTCAGCGGCGGTTCAGGGCAACTTCCAAGCAGGCACAACGATGCATTACATTCTTGGGGAACAACAAAAGCTGGCGCGTTCGATACGCGCCGCCACGCCACGCCAGCAGCGTTTCGGCCTGTTACTGGCGGGGCTCACAGCGTTGCCGCTGCCCTATGCCATTGCCGCGGACAGGACCGCAGCCGCCCAGCTTCAACCGCTGACCCTGGAGGCAGTCACCGTCACGGCCACCCGCCGCGAAGAATCCCTTCAAAAAGTCCCGGTGGCGGTTTCGGTGGTGGACGGCGAACAGTTGGAGGGTGACAACCGCAACGGCGTAGCCAGTATCGTCCAACAGGTGCCGTCGCTGAATTTCCGTACCGGCGCGTCGAACAAAGACACCTCGCTGTTCATCCGCGGGGTCGGAACCATTTCCACCTCCCCCGGCGTCGAACCAACGGTGGCAACCGTGATCGACGGCGTGGTTTACGGCCGCCCTGGCCAGGCCACCCTCGACCTTCTCGATCTGGAACGCATCGAAGTGCTGCGCGGCCCGCAGGGCACGCTGTTCGGCAAGAACGCCTCGGCCGGTGTGCTGAACATCGTGACCAAGGCGCCCACCGCCGAAACCCACGGTTACATCGACCAGTCCTACTACAGCGGCAATGAAAGCCGCACCCGTTTCGGCATTGGCGGCAGCCTGATTCCGGACACCCTGAAGGGTTCGATCACTACCCTGTTCGGCAGCTACGATGGGAATGTCGACAACGAGCACAACGGTCAGGAAGTCAACGGCTACAACCGTAAGGGCCTGCGCGGCAAGCTGGCGTTCACCCCCAACGACGACATCACCTTCACCCTCGCGGCCGACTACATGCAGTCCCATGACGACGCACCTAATGGCGTGGTCAGCAAAGCCCTGACCCCGGCGTTCGCCAATGCCTTGAACCCGGTAGGAGCCAGCAGTGACAACCGCGATATAAATACCGATACCCGCAGCCATGTGGACGACATCAATAAGGGGCTGTCCGGCCAGCTCGACTGGAACCTTGGCGATTACACCCTGACGTCCATCACGGCTTGGCGCGGTTGGGACAATACCCAGTACCAGGACGGCGACCGTCTCGGCACCATCACCACGGCCTTCCCCGGCACCGCCGACAAAGGCGAGCTGGACTACAACCAGTACTCACAGGAGCTGCGCCTGGCCTCGCCCAAAGGCCAGTTCCTGGAATACGTTGGCGGCCTGTTCTACATGCACGGCAAGGATGAGGAAACCTACCGGCGCACGTTGACCATCCCCACCACCGTCAATCGTGGCGTCGCCGACTACAGCACCACCAGCGACAGCTATGCGGTGTTCGGCGAAAGCACCCTCAATTTCACTTCGGACTTTCGCGGCATCGCCGGCCTGCGCTGGACTCACGACGATCTGGAATACGATCACCGCCGTGTCTCCACCTCGGCCACCGCTGTCAGCGGCATTCAGCCGGATACCAGCAGCGCAGGCTCAGTGGACGAAGACGGCTGGTCCGGTCGACTCGGCGTTCAGTACGACTTGAGCGACGCGGTCACTACCTACCTGACCTATTCGCGAGGTTATAAAGGCCCGGCCTACAACGTGTTCTTCAACATGCAACCACGCGATACCGAAGCGCTGAAACCGGAAACCTCCAACACTTGGGAAGTCGGCATCAAGGCGACCTCATGGAACAATCGCCTGACCACCAATCTAGCGGTGTTCCACAGCGACTACGACAACTACCAGGCAAACTTTTTCGACACCGTCGCAGGTCAAGTGGTGACTCGCCTGATCAATGCTGGCAGCGTCAGTACCGAAGGGGTCGAACTGGATTACACGTTACAGGCGACTCAACAACTCAAGTTCTCCGGCGCCCTGGCCTACACACGCGCCCGGATCGACGAGTTCGCCTGCCCAGCGGGCGCAGCGGCTTCGTGCAACGTCAACGGCAAACCGCTGCCGTACAGCCCGGACTGGAAGAGTTACGTGCGCGCCGACTACAGCATTCCGCTGGACAACGGCCTGGATATTGAAGTGGGGACCGACTACAGCTGGCAGAGCGAAGTGCAGTACGACATTAGCCAAAATCCGGATACCAAACAGGGCGCCTACGGCATCTGGAATGCCAGCATTGCCCTGGCCGATTACAACGAAGGCTGGCGCGTAGCGCTGCTGGGCAAAAACCTCGCCGACAAACCCTACTCACCGCTGTTGGCCAGTGGTGGCAACTACATCTACCGGGCTGTGCCTCGGGACGACGAGCGTTATTTCGGTGTGCAAGTGCGCAAGGATTTTTAAGCCGTTACGCGCGCTCAACGATTGATCAAGGAACTGGCTATGACCCGCACAACCCGCCAACTCAAACTGGGCGCTTTTCTGATGGCCACCGGGCACCATGTCGCGGCGTGGCGCCATCCACAGGTTCCAGCCGACGCAGGGCTGGATTTCAAACACTACAAACATCTGGCCCAGATCGCTGAAACGGCCAGATTCGATGCTTTGTTTGTCGCCGACAGCGTCGCCGCGGCGACGGGTGAAGTGGCCAGCCGCATGGCGCGCTCGGATCACTTCGAGCCACTGTCCCTGCTGTCGGCCCTGAGCGCAGTCACCGAGCACATCGGACTAATCGCTACCGCCACGACGAGCTACAACGAGCCCTACCCTGTGGCGCGTAATTTTGCCTCCCTGGATCACCTGTCCGGCGGCCGCGCGGGCTGGAATTTAGTGACTTCCGACGCTGCCGCGGAAGCGGCGAATTTCGGCCGCGAAGAACACATCGGTCACGCCGAGCGCTACCGTCGTGCCCGGGAATTTCACCAAGTCGTCACCGGCCTCTGGGATAGCTGGGAAGATGACGCTTTCATCCGAGATAAGGCTTCGGGTCAGTACTACGACCCAGGCAAGCGGCATGTCCTGGATCACAGCGGCGAATACTTCAAAGTCAAAGGCCCGCTGAACGTTGCCCGCTCCCCACAAGGCCAACCGGTAGTCGTCCAGGCCGGCGCTTCACAAACCGGCCGGGAGCTGGCGGCGCAAACCGCTGAAGTGGTGTTTACCGCGCAGACATCACTGGCCAATGCCCAGGCTTTCTATGCCGATTTGAAGGGCCGCCTGGAAGCGTTCGGACGCAGCCCTGACTCGCTGAAAATCATGCCGGGGGTGTTTGTCGTGGTCGGTGAGACGCAAGCGCAAGCCTGGGAGAAGTTCGAAGAGTTCCAGGCGCTGGTCGAGCCCGAAGTCGGCATCGCACTGCTTGGGCGAATGCTGGGCAACTTCGATTTATCCGGTTACCCGCCGGACGCCCCATTGCCTGAGCTCCCGCTGACCGAGAGCGGCCAGCAAAGCCGACAGAAACTGCTGATGGACCTGGCTGGCTCGGAAAACCTCAGCCTGGCGCAATTGGGCCGCAGAATCTCCGGTGGCCGTGGGCATTACAGCCTGATCGGCACACCGGGACAAATTGCTGATGAATTGCAGAACTGGTTCGAAAGCGACGCAGCGGACGGTTTCAATGTGTTGGTCCCACACCTGCCCGGTGGGCTGGAAGACTTCGCGCAGCAGGTGGTGCCCGAACTGCAAAGGCGCGGGCTGTTTCGCCGTGAGTACGAAGGCCGAACCCTACGGGAAAACCTTGGCCTGGCGCGCCCGGGCAACAGGTTCGTATCGGCCTGACAAGCAACCTTAACCCCTCCAATGCCGGGAGCGACCTCTAGAATTCCGGCACTGCAAAGAGAGACGACAATGAGATTTCTGAAAAAAATCTGTGCAGGTCTTGCCCTGCTCGGCCTGACCCACATCGCTGCGGCGGACCCCGCGACGCTGAGGATCGGTTACCAGAAGGGCTCGATCGCCTTGGTACTTGCCAAGGAACACGGCCTCCTGGAAAAACGCTTCGGGCAGACTGCCCTCAAGTGGATCGAATTCCCAGCCGGGCCGCAGATGCTCGAAGCACTGAACATCGGCGCGCTGGACGTCGGCTCCACGGGCGACATCCCACCGCTGTTCGCCCAGGCGGCCGGTGCCGACCTGGTGTACATCGGCGCCGAGCCGGCCAAACCCCAGGCCGAAACCATCCTGGTGCGCGGTGATAGCCCACTGCACGACGTTGCCCAGCTCAAAGGTAAAAAAGTCGCCTTCCAGAAAGGCTCCAGTTCACACAACCTGATCCTGCGCGCCTTGAACAAGGCTGGTCTGAGCTACAAAGACATCCAGCCGATCTACCTACCTCCCGCAGATGCACGCGCGGCATTCGAACAAGGTAGCGTCGATGCCTGGGCGATCTGGGACCCCTACGCTTCACTGGCCCTGAGCCAGAACGGCGGCCGCGTACTCGCCAACGGTGAAGGACTGGGCCTCTCCGGCCCGGTCTACACCGCCCGGCGCGACTTTGCCCAAAACCACGGTGCTTTCCTGCATGCACTGCTCGATGAGCTTACCGCAGCCGAAGCCCTGACTCGCAGCCAACGCGAAGCAAGCCTTCGGGTGCTGACTCAATCCATGGGGCTGCCCGAAGCCGTGATCGCTCGTTACGTGGATAATCGGCCGCCGTCACCGGTACTGCCTATTGATGAAAAAATCATCGAAGCGCAGCAGGCCACGGCAGATCTGTTTTATGCCAACAAGCTGTTGCCTAAACGACTGGACGTGAAGGATGCAGTCTGGACGTCAGCAAACTGATGCAGACCTGGCCTGGTCAACGCGTCAGGTACCGGATCATCGGGTGGGTTTGGCCTGGGAGTTTGCTGATCCCAGCAGGAATGCTCGAACGTCTAGCACAGCGCATCAAACGCTTAGGCATCTTACAGGCAAAAAAAAGCCACTCATCTAAGTGGCTTTTTTCTGAATCTTGGAGCGGGAAACGAGACTCGAACTCGCGACCCCGACCTTGGCAAGGTCGTGCTCTACCAACTGAGCTATTCCCGCGTCTTGGTGAGGCGCATTCTATAGAATCCTGATGCCCCGTCAACCCCTTGATTCAAAAAAGTTTTATTTCTTTTCCACGTCGGTCTTCAGATGCGGCCAGGCAGCCCGCAAGTATTGGACCATGGACCACAACGTCAGGCCAGCAGACACCAGCAGCAAGGCGTAACCCATCAGGACCCAGAAGGTGAAGTCCGAAGGATTGGCCAGCAGGATCACCAGCGCCAGCATTTGCGCGGCGGTTTTCCATTTGCCCAGGTTCGACACCGCTACATGGGCGCGGGCACCGAGCTCGGCCATCCACTCGCGCAGTGCCGAGACGACAATTTCGCGACCGATGATAACGGCGGCCGGCAGCGTGAGCCACAGATTGCCATGCTCTTGCACCAGCAGAACCAGGGCAACGGCGACCATCAGCTTGTCCGCAACAGGATCGAGGAAGGCCCCGAACGGCGTGCTTTGTTCCAGACGACGGGCCAGATACCCGTCGAGCCAGTCGGTCGCGGCGGCAAATGCGAAGACCGAGGCGGACGCCAAATAGCTCCAGTGGTAAGGCAAATAAAACAGCAAAATGAAGATCGGGATGAGCAGGACGCGTAGAACGGTAATCAGATTAGGGATATTCATCGGCACAACTGGCTACGAGGTGAGTTGGGCATTCTACTCGCTGTGCAGATTTGCATAAATCAACTCTGCGAGCTTTTTGCTGATTCCGGGTGCTTTGGCGATCTCTTCGATGCTGGCACGAGACAGCTCCTGCAATCCACCAAAATGTTTCAACAAATCGCGTCGACGTGTTGGTCCGACGCCGGCAACGCCCTCAAGTGTAGACGTGCGGCGAGTTTTTCCACGACGTGCGCGGTGCCCGGTAATCGCGAAACGGTGGGCTTCGTCGCGGATCTGCTGGATCAAATGCAGCGCGGGGGAATCGCCGCGCAAGGTGAATTCATGGGCCGCGTCGTTGAGGTACAGGGTTTCGAAACCGGCCTTGCGCGTCGCGCCCTTGGCCACACCCAAGAGAATCAGGTCTGGCACAGCCAGTTCGTTAAGCACGTCACGGGCCATGGACAGCTGACCTTTACCGCCGTCGACCAGCAGGATGTCCGGCAACTTGCCCTCGCCGTCCTTCAATTTGCTGAAGCGTCGGGTCAGGGCCTGGTGCATCGCAGCATAGTCATCGCCCGGGGTAACGCCTTCAATGTTGTAGCGGCGGTAGTCGGACTTGATCGGGCCTTCCGGGCCGAACACTACACAGGAGGCTACAGTGGCCTCACCGCTGGAATGGCTGATGTCGTAACACTCGAGACGTTGCGGCGGCTCGTCCAGTTTCAGCACTTCGGCCAAGGCATCGAAACGTGCTGCAACGTGTTGTCGGTTAGCCAGACGTGCGCCCAGCGCTTGCTCGGCATTGGTGACCGCCAATTGCTGCCAGCGTGCTCGGGTGCCGCGCACTCGATGGCTGATGGTCAGTTCGCGACCGCGCAGCTCTTCGATGGCTGCGATCAGGGTCGGAAAGTCTTCGTGAACCACGTTGACGATCAGCTCGCTCGGCAAGTCGCGCTCCGGACTGCTGATGAAATATTGGCCGAGGAACGCTGCCATGACTTCGGAAACGTCTTCCTCGATACCCACCTGCGGAAAGAAGTTCTTGCTCCCCAACACCCGGCCACCGCGCACACTGATCAAATGCACGCAGGCGCCACCTGGGTTGACGAACGCCGCAATCACATCAACATCGCCCGTCCCGCCTTCCATGCTCTGCTGGTCCTGGACCCGACGCAGCAATGAGATCTGGTCACGCAACTCGGCGGCGCGCTCGAACTCGAGGTTGACCGCCGCCTCCTCCATGGCCGCAGACAACTCGTCCGCCAGGGCGTTGCTGCGCCCTTCAAGGAACATCACCGAGTGGCGTACATCTTCGGCATACACCTCGGGCTCCACCAATCCCACACACGGCGCCTTGCAGCGCTTGATCTGGTATTGCAGACAAGGTCGAGCACGGTTCTTGTAAAAGCTGTCTTCGCACTGACGAACAAAAAAAGCCTTTTGCAGCAGACTGAGGCTTTCGCGAATCGCCCCTGCGCTGGGATAAGGGCCGAAATATTTGCCCTTGGCCTTTTTCGCGCCCCGATGAATGCTCAAGCGTGGGAACTGGCCATCCGAGAGAAAGACGTAAGGGTAGGATTTGTCGTCGCGCAGCAGGATGTTGTACGGCGGACGCCATTCCTTGATCAGCGTCTGCTCAAGCAGCAAGGCTTCGGTTTCGTTGGCCGTGATGGTGGTTTCGACCTGGGCGATACGGCCCACCAGCGCAGCGGTCTTGGGGGCAAGACCGGCTTTGCGGAAATAGCTCGCCAAACGTTTCTTGAGATTTTTGGCTTTGCCGACATAAAGCAGGCGCGCGTCGCTGTCGAACATGCGATAGACGCCCGGCCGCCCACTGACCGTCGACAGAAAAGCACTTGGATCGAATATTTCAGTCATTTTCAGAGGCTGGCATCAACCATGCCGTGACGAACCGCCAACAGCGTCAACTCGACATCGCTGCTGATCGAAAGCTTCTCGAAAATACGGTAACGGTAGGTATTCACTGTTTTTGGCGACAGGCACAGTTTGTCGGAAATGATCTGCACCTTCTGACAGCCGACAATCATCAACGCAATCTGGATTTCCCGCTCCGACAAGGCGTCGAAGGGCGAATCATTGGTTGGCTGGAACGACTTGATCGCCAGTTGCTGGGCAATTTGCGGGCTGATGTAGCGTTGCCCGGCAAACACCAGGCGAATGGCCTGGACCATTTCCGGCAATCCGGCGCCCTTGGTCAGGTAACCCGCGGCACCTGCCTGTAACAGCCGGGTAGGAAACGGATCTTCTTCGCACACGGTGACCGCGACGACTTTGATGTCCGGATGACTGCGCAATAATTTGCGCGTGGCTTCAAGACCGCCGATCCCGGGCATCTTGACGTCCATCAGCACCACATCGGGTTTCAACTCACGCGCTTTAAGCAGGGATTCCTCCCCTGACTCAGCCTGGCCGACTACTTGCAGGCCATCGATGTCAGCCAGCATTCGTGTAATGCCTGTACGAACGAGATCATGGTCATCGACTACTAGCACCCTAATCAAGCAGACACCTCGCGATTTGGTCTTATTGGGTTGTCGGACACCTTAGCAAAAAGCAACTGGCAGACCTAGCGGCAAGCCGCATATAAAAAGTGTCAATTCTTCTTGTGAGGCTTGCCGCCAGTGTGTTTCAGCGATGCAGTTCATTGATATCACGCTGCATTCTCAGGAAACACTGGTCTTGACCGACCACCTTGAGACCCTTTCTCTCGTAAAGCATTTTTGCCGGATTATTTTCAAAGACGGTCAGACGCAATGCCGGGCGTCGTTCCCTGCACGCCATGGCGAATACCTGATCGATCGTCCAGGAACCGGCGCCCTGCCCCTGGTACGCTGCTAATAAATGCAATTCACGGATATACAACGCTCTGGCGTCACGGCTCAGACTGACATACCCCATCAACGTGTCATCACGCACAATCAGCCAGTTTTCGCGTCCCTCCCAGGCGACATCGAAGGCCTCGTCCAGCCACAACAGCTCATGTTGAATGTAGTAGCGAAGCATATTTCGACAAGTCAGGTCACGAGCAAAGTCCAGGTCACGAGACGTTGCCGGACGCAATTCGAAACCCATTCAAGCCTCCGCCACAGCGACGATTTGCCCTTTCCAGCCATCAGCATTGCGACGAGCAACGACCATAAGGTTCCCCGTACCCGGCACCGCCACAATCAACGTCCCGTCAGCCGCCCAGATTGCACTGCGCCCTGCCGACTCCCAGCCACCCGTTGCGCCACCATGGTTGGCCATCAGTACCGCCATCGAGTGGGTACAAGCATAGCCCTGCAATAGTGCGGTATCTGGAGCGTAGCCGTTTTCTGTGATCAACACGCCCGCAGCGTAAAGATCAGCGCCCTGCCGTGCCGCGGCTGCCGCGTGACTGGCGTGAGAAAAATCGGCGCATACCGCTAGCGCGACGGTGTCGCTACCGATCTTCAATGTCGAACCGCCCGTTCCCGGGGCAAATGCCACTTCCTCGCCCGGGTGCAGATGCTGCTTGCTGTAAACACCAAGCGAACCATCGGCGCCCAATACCAGAGCACCGATCAATACCGGCGAATCGTCCGACAGACGAATCGGCATCCCAACGACGCTGGTCACACCGACTTCCCTCGCGAAGTCGCGCAGCGGTTGCAGCACCCCGGCGTCTGGCCTTATGGCCAGTTCCGCTGCCAGGCCGCGCTCGTACCCGGTCAGCGACAGTTCCGGAAACACCAGCAATTGCACGCCCTGTTCCGCAGCAACCTGCATGAAGCGCCGATGCCAGGCCATGTTGGCGGCAAGATCACCAGCGATGGAGATCGATTGAGCGGCGGCAATGGTCAGTGTCGTCATGGTTCATCCTTGTGACGTTGTGGTAGTTGGGCGCAGCGCAAAGTGTGTCACAACCCCCGACGTACTCAAGCGATAGAAAAGCCCATGATCATCGATAGCATTTTCTGATTGAATCTGCGTGCCGGCCTCTAGTAAGCTCGGCGCATTCATCGGAGACAAACCATGCTCAACGCCCTCTCACAGCTTCGTACCGCCAGCGCCCCGCGCCCGGTTGCGGCTGCCCGGGCGAATGACGTTTGTGCTTCGGTCAGCTTTTATTTTGGGTATTGGTTTAGCCACTGGCGCGCCTGATACCCACACGGCGCCCACTTTAAACGGGTCGCCACCAGAGAATTCTCAACCCCCGGTCGGCTCCCCGACCGGGGGTTTTGTTTTTTCAGCCCTGAACATTTTTAGCGTCAACCAGACAATTTGAGGATTCACGACATGAACTACGCCACTTACTACCGTTACGACAGTTTTACCGCCTGGCGATTTACCAGCCTCCGCTCGGGACAGCCTGCCGCCTCCGATCGGTCACCCACAGGTGGCAAGCACACACACGCAGCCAATCCGGCCAATTGTCGAACACCCCAGTAGGGCCGAGCGCGCGGGAACGAACCCGCCGCCAGCCCAGGAAGCCCGAATATGAACTCGTCCGTCTCTGCTCTGCCGCTGTCCACCCTGAGCCCTGCCAATGAAGCGCTGACCTTGCGTCTGCCCAGCTCATTGCAGCTCAAACAGCAATTACCCCTCAGCAATGCCCTGACCCGGCAAGTCGCCGACCACCGTCAGGCAGTTCGCGCGATCCTCAACGGTGAAGACTCCCGTCTGCTGGTCATCGTCGGCCCCTGCTCGATTCACGATCCCCGTTCAGCCCTCGAATACGCCGCCAACCTGGCCCGGCTGGCCGCCGAAGTCAGCGATGAAATGCTGCTAGTGATGCGCGCCTACGTCGAAAAACCCCGCACCACGATCGGCTGGAAAGGCCTGGCCTACGACCCGCATCTGGATGGCAGCGACGACATGGCGGGGGGTTTGACCCTGTCCCGCGAATTGATGCGCGAAATGCTCCAACTGGGCTTGCCCGTTGCCACCGAACTGCTGCAACCGATGGCCGCCGGTTACTTCGACGACCTGCTGAGCTGGGTCGCGATTGGCGCCCGTACCACCGAATCACAGATCCACAGGGAAATGGCCAGCGGCCTGAGCATGCCGGTAGGGTTCAAGAACGGTACCGATGGCGGTGTGACTGTCGCCAGCGACGCCATGCGCTCGGCCGCTCATCCGCATCGCCATTTCGGCGTCGATAGCCAAGGGCACCCTGCAATCATTCAGACGCCGGGCAACCCCGACACTCATCTGGTGCTGCGTGGTGGCCATCGCGGGCCGAATTACGACCGCGACAGCATCGCCCAAGTACACAGCGATTTGACCAGACTCAAGATCCCGGCGCGGATCATGGTTGACTGCAGTCACGCTAATAGCGGTAAAGATCCATTGCGTCAGCCAGCCGTGTTCAACGACGTGCTTGAACAGCGCCTGCAAGGTGATCGCTCGCTGGTCGGCATGATGATTGAGAGCCATCTGTTCGAAGGCTGCCAGCCATTGAGCCCGTCGCTACGTTACGGTATGTCGGTAACGGACGGCTGCCTTGGCTGGACCGGGACGGAACAATTGTTGCTGCAGGCAGCCGAGCGACTTCGTACGCAGCGTCATACTCAATAGTCAAAGTGACCCATGCCCGCCTTCCGGTTTTCAATCGAATACCGGAAGGCGGACTACGTTGAAACAGATTACGAGTGCACTTGCACCAACGTGGCTTCGGACTGCTGGCTCACCTCGTCAAGACGCTCGACCGAATAGGCTACTCGGACCGTCAAGTCCTGATGCTCGCGCCAAAACCTGTAGGGAACGATAAATACCAGCGGTTGACCGGCCATTTCCCTGGAAACTTCACGATCATCGCGATGACTGAAATGCTCCCCGTCACATTTCAGATAGACCAGTTCCCCCTCTTCGGCCTGAGCATTGTCGATCACGACGGTGACACCATCGATCGCATCTTGCAGATCCAGCCAACCCTCATCGGCTTCCAGCACGGCAGGTGGCAAAAGCGGTCCTCGTTCCAGCGGGCCGATCACCAGCTGTACAGGCTCCGAGAAGCGTGACGCCTGGCCCTTCTGCTCGACGCAATAGCTGATCGTGACGGCTGTCCCGAGATTGGGTGCGATACAGTCGGGACTTACCCAAAACGACAGTTCGCCGCCCATTGCAAAGGATTCGATTTTCAATGTGTCGTTGAAACTCGCTTGTGGCGTAACACCTGCCCAGGACAGCAAGACCCGATCTCCAGCTGCCATCCGGGCATACGGCCTGATCGTTACGCGCGCGCCCTGCGCGACTCTGTCCGGATCGAGCGTGCCGCCCACCGCATCGTTCATAATCACAGGCAGCAAATCTGGCCGGGCATCACCGACGCTCAGGTATAAACGCCCAGACTCCACAGGTTCACGAAGACGCGCAGTGTAGAGGGTGTAATAAACCTCGAGTGACCCGCCGTCCAGTGCGGCGATGTGCATAGCCGAGACGCTAAAGACAATCGCCCTGCCCACCTGAGCTTCGCTGACAAAACGCGATACCTCATACCGATACGCAATACCCTCTGCATCGATGCCTGACCAGAACATGACCAGTTTGTCTCCGCAAGCCATGTCCGGATAAGGCACGACGGTGATAATGGCCTTATTGTCGGACGGATCGAGCGTGGCGTTATCCGCCTGATCCAGCTGTGGTGCCACCAGGCATTGCTCTACAACATTCAAGTTACCTGCTTCATAAGTAGTCATTCAACGCTCCAGTCCTTGGAATAAATGCCGACTTGAGGTCGACATCGAACGAAGCCTATTGAAACCCACGGTACTGATTCGCGCTGCCGGACAATCGCGTCGGCTTGCACGATAAAAGGACGTTTCAGAGGTAGGTCATTGTGAAGAAACGTGCAGTCATCGTTAAAAAGATGTCCGGATATTTCGACCAAGACCTCATGCTCATCCGAATTTTCGTACCATTTCTATTCCGTTTTTCATCAGGTTACAGCGGCTTTTTCATACATCGCCGTGCGGGTGGCGTGCTTTAGAGTGCCCCCTTGAGCACACACCTGACTTACTGCGAAAAAGGAATGTATATGCTACGGAATGCAACCACTCAGTACCCGATCCTGCTGGTCCACGGGCTCTTCGGCTTCGACCGCATCGGCAACCTGGAACTGTTCCACGACGTCAAACTGGCCCTGAGAAACGCCGGCGCGAGAGTTTTCATCCCACACCTGTCAGCCACCCACAGTAATGAAACCCGCGGCGAACAACTGTTGGCGCAGATCGACCGGGTATTGCAAGGAACCGGTGCAAGCAAAGTCAACCTGATCGGTCACAGTCAGGGGGCACTGGCTACACGGTATGCGGGGGCGCTGGCGCCGGAGGCGGTCGCTTCGGTGACATCGGTCAGCGGACCGAACCATGGCTCGGAACTGGCCGACTTCCTGCGCAAGGCGCTGACGCCCGGGCGCCTGCCGGAACAGGTCGCCGGAGCGGTGGCTACCCTGTTCGCCGATTTCCTGTCGTTGCTCAGTGGCAACCGGCACCTGCCGCAGAACGCCATCGCCGCGCTCAATGCACTGACCACCGAAGGCGTCGGCGCATTCAACGACAAGTACCCTCAAGGGTTACCAAAAGCCTGGGGCGGCAAGGGCCGCGAATTGGTGAACGGCGTGCGCTACTATTCCTGGAGCGGCATCCTGCAGGGAAACATTCTCGATGAGGGGCTCCATGCACTCAATCCGCTGCACGGGTTCCTGCGGGCCTTCTCCCACTATTTCACCACCGAAGCCGAACAGAATGACGGCATGGTCGGCCGATTCAGCGCCCATTTGGGGAAAGTGATCGGTTCGGACTATCCGCTGGATCATCTGGACAGCCTCGGTCAGACAACCGGTCAGGTCCGCAAGGGCATCGACCCGATCGCCCTGTACGTACAGCATGCCGAACGCCTGAGAAATGCCGGCCTTTAAGCAATGCCTTGATGCCCCGCGATAGACGGAACTGATATCCACGGAATTGATATTCACGGAACTTTGAGAGAGAAATAGCCCACTGAATCCGGTAGGCTCCGCACTTTATTGAACATTGAATGGAGTATTTTCCCATGGCCAAAGCCACTGCCCGTCACATCCTGGTTTCCAGCGAAGAAAAGTGCAACGAACTCAAAGCCCAGATCGAGGCCGGTGCTGACTTCGCCGAAGTCGCTAAAGCCAACTCCAGCTGCCCGTCCAGCCGCCAGGGCGGTGACCTGGGTTCGTTCGGTCCAGGCCAGATGGTCAAGGAATTCGACACCGTGGTCTTCAGCGCGCCGATCAACGTGGTGCAAGGCCCGGTCAAGACCCAGTTCGGTTACCACCTGCTGGAAGTGACCAGCCGTCAGGACTGATCAACCCTTGAGTTTGTTACATAACGGCCCGCCTTTTGGTGGGCCGTTGTGTTTTCGTTACGTGATACGGCTGGCGAGGGACGCGCCGCTAGCGTACAAATTGTGGTTATCGACCACCCGGCTCTAAGGCTGACAATGCGACTGGTTTTCCCCACTTTGTTGTTCACTGCCGTGGCCCTGTTATTGGGCGCCACCGGTGTGAACGCCGCACCGCAACATGCGTTGACCGTGTACGGTGAACCGGCGAAGTATCCTGCTGGCTTCAGCCATTTCGCCTACACCAACCCGCAAGCGCCCAAGGGCGGCACGATGCGTCGCTCGGCGATGGAAATCGGCCATTTCGACCATATCCTGCCGTACATCGACAAGGGCACGGGTGTCACGCAGATCGACGGCTTGATCTACTCGCCCCTGGCCCAGCGCTCGCTGGACGAGCCCTATACCGTTTATGGCCTGGTGGCCCAACAGATGGAGCGTTCCGACGACGGACTGTCGCTGCGTTTCTACCTGAATCCGAAGGCCCGTTTCGCCGACGGCAAGCCGATCATCGCCGAAGACGTGCGCTATACCTTCGACCTGCTGATGACCCAAGGCAGCCTGCGCTATCGCACCCAATTCGCCGACGTCAAAGGCGTCGAAGTGGAGTCACCACTCACCGTTCGGTTCGACTTCAAGAGCAACGAAAACCGTACCCTGCCCCTGGACCTCGCGACCTTGCCGGTATTTCCCGAGCACTGGTGGAAAACCCGCGACTTTGCCAACGGCGGTGGTTACGAGCCGCCGCTGGGCAGCGGGCCGTATCGCGTGAGCAAGGTCGACTCCGGGCGCAGCATCACCTTCGAGCGTAACGCCGACTGGTGGGGCAAGGATTTACCGGTCAGCCGCGGCCTCTACAACTTCGATCATTTCAGCATCGAGTACTTCGGCGACACCGACGTCGCCCGTCAGGTCCTGCGCGGCGGTGCCTATGACTACAACCGCGAATTCTCCGCCACCGCCTACTCCATCCTCTACGAGAGTCCAGCCCTGAGCGACGGCCGCCTGCAAAAAGCCCACCTGGCAACACAGGCACCACAACCGTCCCAAGGCTTTGTGTTCAACCTGCAAAACCCGATGTTTCAGGACCGCCGCGTGCGCCAGGCCCTGGCCATGCTCTGGGATTTCGAGTGGAGCAACCGGCAAATGATGCGCGACCTCTACATCCGCCAGCAGAGCTACTTTTCCAATACCGACCTTGCAGCCCGGCAACTGCCCGACGCAGGTGAGCGGGCGATTCTCGAACCGCTGCGCGGGCAAATCCCCGACGAAGTCTTCACCCAGGTCTTCGAAGCACCGAAAACCGACGGCAGCGGCGTGATTCGCGACAAACAGTTGCAAGCCCTGGACTTGCTCGAACAGGCGGGCTGGAAACCCGATGGCGATCAACTGGTCAACGCTGAAGGTCAACCGCTGAGCTTCACTTTCCTGGTCAGCCAGAACGGCATGGACCGACTGCTGCTGCCTTATAAGCGCACCCTGAAACAAATCGGCATCGACCTGAATATTCGCCGCATCGACGCGTCCCAGTACATAAACCGTCTGATGTCCCGGGACTACGACATGATCGTCACCGGCTACCCGGTCACTACTTCGCCGGGCAACGAGTTGTACAACTATTTTGGCTCGGTAGCGGCCAACGATCCCGGTTCCAACAACTACATGGTGCTGAAGAACCCCGCGGTCGATGCGCTGGTCAACGGCCTGGTTCGCGCCACAACCCAGGCTGACATGCTGCGCTACGCCCATGCCCTGGACCGTGTCCTGCAATGGAACTTCTATTGGATTCCCAATTATTACCCGCCAGGCAGCTCGACCGTGTGGTGGAACCGTTTCGGCATTCCCTCTGTACAGGCGAGCAATGACGAAGCCATCGAGAGTTGGTGGGAAGTGAGCTCCACTCCCTTGACCAACCAACAGATGACTGCCGAGCTCATCAAACGCGGCAAACCCGGAGGGCCGCATTGATGTGGGCTTACGTACTGCGGCGCTTGCTGCTGATCATTCCGACACTGGTGATCATTCTTCTGGTCAATTTCGTTATCGTCCAGGCTGCACCGGGTGGCCCGGTGGAACAGGCCATCGCGCACCTGCAAGGCATCGGCGGCGCGAATGTCGGCGGCGGTTCCAGCGAAGCCCTGCAAGGGAGTTCGCGTGCAAGTCGCGGGCTCGACCCGCAGTTGATCAAGGAGATCGAAAAGCAATACGGCTTCGATAAGCCGGCACCCGAACGCCTGTGGCTGATGCTCAAGAGCTACGCCCGCCTCGACTTCGGCAAGAGCTTTTTCCGCGGCGCCACGGTCACCGATCTGATTCTGGAAAAGATGCCGGTGACCATTTCCCTCGGACTCTGGGCCACGTTGATCACCTACCTGGTGTCGATCCCTCTGGGCATCCGCAAGGCCGTGCACCATGGCAGCCATTTCGATATCTGGAGCAGCACGGCGATCATCATCGGTTACGCCATGCCGGCGTTCCTGTTCGCGATGTTCCTGATTGTGGTCTTCGCCGGCGGTACTTCGCTGAACTGGTTCCCGGTGCGCGGCCTGGTCTCGGACAACTTCGAATCGCTGTCGACCCTGGGCAAAATCGCTGACTACTTCTGGCACTTGGTGCTGCCGGTGACGGCGCTGGTAGTCGGCGGTTTCGCCACCCTGACCATTCTCACCAAGAACTCCTTCCTCAATGAAATCACGCGCCAATACGTGGTCACCGCCCGGGCCAAGGGCTTGAGCGAACGCCGGGTGCTTTACGGCCATGTGTTTCGCAACGCCATGCTGCTGGTGGTGTCGGGAATTCCACAGGCTTTCATCAGCGTCTTTTTCGCCGGTTCGCTGCTGATCGAAGTGATTTTCTCCCTCGATGGCCTGGGGCGCATGAGTTACGAAGCCGCGGTATCACGGGACTATCCGGTGGTATTCGGTTCGCTGTTCATCTTCACCTTGTTCGGCTTGCTGATAAAAATCATCGGTGACCTTTGCTACACCCTGGTCGACCCACGTATCGACTTCGCCGCGAGGAACGCCTGATGTTCAAGCTCTCGCCGCTGGGCCGTCGCCGTTTCGAACGTTTCAAGAAAAACCGCCGGGGCTGGTGGTCGCTGTGGTTGTTTGTCGGCCTGTTCCTGCTGACCCTGGGCGGCGAGCTGATCGCCAACGACAAACCGCTGATGGTCAGCTATCAGGGCTCGCTGTATTTCCCGGCGTTCAAACGCCACACCGAGCAGGAGTTTGGCGGGCAGCTACCGTTTCAGGCCGACTACCGCAGCGATTACGTACAGAAGCTGATCCACAAGGATGGCGGCTGGATACTGTTCCCACCGATCCCGTTCAGCGACGACACGCCCAATTACGACCTCAATCAACCAGCGCCGAGCCCGCCGTCGAAGGTCAACTGGCTGGGCACCGACGATCAGGCCCGCGACGTGCTGGCCCGGGTGATTTTCGGGGCGCGGGTGTCGATTCTGTTCGCACTGGCGCTGACCTTCATCAGCGCGCTGATCGGCATCGCCGCCGGTGCCCTGCAAGGCTATTACGGCGGTTGGGTCGACCTGATCGGTCAGCGCTTGCTGGAAGTCTGGTCGGGGCTGCCGGTGCTGTACCTGCTGATCATTCTGTCGGGCTTCGTCGAGCCGAATTTCTGGTGGCTGCTGGGGATCATGGCGCTGTTTTCCTGGCTGGCCCTGGTGGACGTGGTGCGCGCCGAGTTCCTGCGCGGGCGCAACCTCGAATACGTCAAAGCCGCCCGTGCGCTGGGCCTGACCGATCGCAAGGTGATCGTGCGGCACATTCTGCCCAACGCAATGAACGCCACCCTGAGTTATCTGCCGTTCATCCTGACTGGGGCGATTTCCACCCTCACAGCGCTGGACTTCCTCGGTTTCGGCATGCCGGCCGGCAGTGCGTCCCTGGGCGAATTGATCGGTCAAGGCAAGCAGAACCTGCAAGCACCGTGGCTAGGGCTGACGGCGTTTTTCACCCTGGCGCTGATTCTTTCTTTACTGGTGTTCATTGGCGAGGCGTTGCGTGATGCCTTTGATCCACGATCATGACGCGGACTGTTGATATGAGTGACAACCTGATCGAAATCCGTGACCTCAGCGTGGCCTTCAGCGGCCAGACCGTGGTGCGCAACCTGTGCCTGGACATCCGCCCCGGCGAATGCCTGGCGCTGGTCGGCGAGTCGGGTTCCGGCAAATCGGTGACCGCCCACTCGATCCTGCAACTGCTGCCCGAGACCGGCACTGAAACCACCGGCAGCATTCGCTATCGTGGCCAGGAGCTGATCGGCGCCGACGTCAAGATCCTGCGCGAGCTGCGCGGCAACCGGATTGCGATGATCTTCCAGGAGCCGATGACCTCCCTCAACCCGCTGCACAGCGTTGAAAAGCAGATCGGCGAAACCCTGCTGCTGCATAAGGGGCTGGGCGGTAAAGCGGCGCAAGCGCGGATTCTCGAGTTGCTGCAACTGGTGGGCATCCAGAAACCCGAAGAGCGGCTCAAGGCCTATCCCCATCAATTGTCCGGCGGCCAACGGCAACGGGTGATGATCGCCATGGCCCTGGCCTGCGAGCCGGAATTGCTGATCGCCGATGAGCCGACCACCGCGCTGGATGTGACGGTGCAGCGCAAGATCCTGCTGCTGCTCAAATCCCTGCAAAAGCGGCTCGGTATGTCGCTGCTGCTGATCAGCCACGACCTCAATCTGGTGCGCAGCATCGCCCAACGGGTGTGCGTGATGCGTGCCGGGGAAATCGTCGAGCAGGCGCCCTGCGAAACATTGTTCACCGAGCCGAAACATCCTTACAGCTGCGTACTATTGAACGCCGAACCGGAAGGCGAAGCCCTGCCCCGGGACGAGCGCGAAAAAGTGCTGGAAGTGGATAATCTGCAAGTGCAGTTCGCCATCGGTGGTGGCCTGTTTCAGCGTAAAACTTACCTGCGCGCAGTGGATGGCATCAGCCTGAATGTTCAGCGCGGCAAGACGCTGGGCATCGTCGGCGAGTCCGGATCGGGCAAGTCCACGCTCGGTCAGGCGATCCTGCGCTTGCTTGATTCCGAAGGCAGCATTCGCTTTCAGGGTGAGGCGCTGGATGGCCTGACGCAAAAGCAGCTGCGACCGTGGCGCAAGAAGATGCAGGTGGTGTTCCAGGACCCCTTCGGCAGTCTCAGCCCGCGCATGTCGGTGGCGCAGATCATCAGTGAAGGCCTTGAGGTGCATAGCCAATCCACCCCGGATGAATGCGAAGCCCAGGTGATCCGGGCACTGGAAGAAGTCGGCCTCGACCCGCAAAGCCGTCATCGCTACCCGCACGAATTCTCCGGCGGCCAACGCCAGCGCATCGCTATTGCCCGCGCGCTGGTGCTCAAACCGGCGCTGATCCTGCTCGACGAACCGACCTCGGCGCTGGATCGCACAGTGCAAAAACAAGTGGTCGCCCTGCTCCGCCAGCTGCAGGAGAAACATGGCCTGACCTACCTGTTCATCAGCCACGACCTGGCGGTGGTGCGCGCCCTGGCCCACGACATGATTGTGATCAAGGATGGCAAAGTGGTGGAAAGCGGCGCGAGCCACGATGTGTTCGGTTCGCCGCAGCATCCGTATACCAAAGAGCTGTTGGCGGCGGCGCATCCGGGGTAGGCATAATCGGCGTCATGTCGTCAGACCGCATCGCGGCCATCGCGAGCAGGCTCGCTCCCACATTTGAATTGAAGTGTTAATGCAATCCAGTGTGGGAGCGAGCCTGCTCGCGATGGGGTCCGAACAAACACCACACATTCTGGACAAGAAGCCCATGAACACCACCGAAAGCCTCAAGGACTACCAACGCGTTCGCACCCTGGCGATCCGCTCGCTGTTCGAAATCATCGAGCAATCGAGCGAAGGCACGGTGATTGTCGACCGCGATGCGAACATCGTCTGGATGAACGAGCGTTATGCCCGGCGCTTCGGTCTCGAGTCGGCCGAAGGTGCAATCGGCAGGGCCTGTGAAAGCGTGATCCCCGGCAGCCTGTTGCGTGAGGTGGTGCGCACTGGACGCCCCATCCTGCTGGACATGCAGGACACCCCCAAGGAACCGCTGGTGGTGATGCGCCTGCCGATTCACGACGATGCCGGCGCGGTTATCGGCGCCATCGGTTTTGCCCTGTTCGATGAATTGCGCAGCCTGTCGCCGATGCTCAAGCGCTACCTGAGCATGCAGGAAGAACTGGCATCGACTCGCTCGCTGCTGCGGGCGCGGCAGACCAAGTACAACTTCGCCCATTTCATCGGCACCAGCGCCGCCAGCCTCGAAGTCAAACGCCGCGCCCGGCGCAGCGCCAGTGCCGAGTCACCGGTGTTGTTGCTGGGCGAAACCGGTACCGGCAAAGAGCTGCTGGCCCAGGCGATCCACGGCGCCTCGCCTCGGGCGCACAAAGCCTTCGTCAGCATCAACAGCGCGGCAATTCCCGAGTCGCTGCTGGAAGCCGAGTTCTTTGGCACCGCCCCCGGCGCGTTCACCGGCGCCGATCGCAAGGGCCGCACCGGCAAGTTGCAGATCGCTCAGGGCGGCACGCTGTTTCTCGATGAGATCGGCGACATGCCGCTGCCACTGCAGAGCAAGTTGCTGCGGGTGTTGCAGGAAAAGGAGTTCGAGCCGGTGGGCTCCAACGAAGTGATTCAAAGCGATGTGCGAGTGATCGCTGCCACCTCCACCGATCTGGAGGCGGCGATCAAACGCGGCGAGTTTCGTGCCGACTTGTATTACCGTCTCAACGTGCTGCCGATTCAAGTCCCGCCCCTGCGTGATCGCCTCGACGACCTGCCGGCCCTCAGCGAAGCGATCCTCGAAGAGCTGCGCAGTCAGCACGAACTGAACCCCGAAGCTTTGGATTTATTGGGTCAACACGCTTGGCCAGGGAACATCCGCGAACTGCGCAACGTCCTGGAGCGCGCCGCCTTGCTCAGTGATGATTTGATGCTGAACGCGGCGGATATCCGCGCGGCGATTGGCAGTTTTACGCCAGTGCAGCGTGTGGCGCCCTTGGCCATCGAGCCGGTTGCCCATGAAACCTTCAGTGAGGCTCGCGAGCGGTTTGATCGGCAGTTGATTGAATCCGCCCTCGCGCACTGCGGCGGGAAGGTTATCGAAGCGGCGGCTCGGCTGGGGCTGGGGCGGTCGACGTTGTACAAGAAGATGGTGGCGTTGGGGATTGCGGAGTCTCCATAAAGAGACATTGATCTCCATTTGTAGATAGGTTTTTCAGGGTCAAAAGATCGCAGCCTTCGGCAGCTCCTACAGTGGATTTCCGCGTTCCCCTGTAGGAGCTGCCGAAGGCTGCGATCTTTTTGGGCGCCGAACGTCTCAAAATAGAGACCACAGCCTTCCAAGCGTTCAAAAAAAACAGAATAAAACCTTATATTTCAATAACTTAATCTTCTGGCACGAAACTCGCTACAGCCCTTCCACAAAGCTTCCCCTACAAAAATAACAATCCAGGAGACACACCATGAGTGTGATCATTGCCTTGGCAGCTCTCACGCTGCTGATGGTGGCTGCTTACCGTGGCTACAGCGTTATCCTCTTTGCCCCGATCGCCGCCCTCGGCGCCGTCCTGCTCACCGACCCTTCCGCCGTTGCCCCAGTCTTCACCGGGGTGTTCATGGAAAAAATGGTCGGCTTCGTCAAACTGTATTTCCCGGTGTTCCTGCTCGGTGCCGTGTTCGGCAAGCTGATCGAGTTGTCGGGCTTCTCCCGCTCCATCGTCGCAGCGGCAATTCGTTTGCTCGGCACTCGTCAGGCGATGCTGGTGATCGTGTTGGTCTGCGCCCTGCTCACTTACGGCGGCGTGTCGCTGTTTGTGGTGGTGTTTGCGGTCTACCCGTTTGCCGCCGAGATGTTCCGCCAGAGCAATATCCCCAAGCGCCTGATCCCGGCGACCATCGCCCTCGGCGCGTTCTCGTTCACCATGGATGCCCTGCCCGGCACGCCGCAGATCCAGAACATCATCCCCAGCACCTTCTTCAACACCACCGCCTGGGCGGCACCGTGGCTAGGATTGATCGGCACGATTTTCGTGTTCTGCGCCGGCATGCTGTTTCTCCAGCGCCAGCGCAACAAGGCCCAGCGCAGCGGTGAAGGTTATGGTTCAGAGCTGCGCAACGAGCCGGAAACAGCGCCGGACATCAAGCTGCCCAACCCGTGGATCGCACTCTCGCCGCTGTTGATGGTGGGCCTGATGAACCTGCTGTTCACCCGCTGGATTCCGCTGTGGTACGGCAAGACCCACAGCCTCGCACTACCGGGAATGGCAGCACCGGTGACCACCGACATCGCCAAACTGACGGCGATCTGGGCGGTCCAGGCAGCCTTGCTGGTGGGCATCGTCATGGTGCTGGTGTTCGCCTTTCAGACGATTCGCGGCAAGTTGGCTGAAGGCAGTAAAAGTGCGGTCAGCGGCGCGCTGCTGGCGGCGATGAACACCGCATCGGAATACGGTTTCGGTGCAGTAATCGCGTCGCTACCGGGTTTTCTGGTGCTGTCCGGCTGGCTCAAAAGCATTCCCAACCCGCTGGTCAACGAAGCGATTACCGTGACCCTGCTGGCCGGCATCACCGGTTCGGCGTCGGGCGGCATGAGCATTGCCCTGGCGGCGATGTCCGAGACGTTCATCAGCGCCGCCCACGCCGCCAATATTCCGCTGGAAGTGCTGCACCGGGTCGCCGCGATGGCCAGTGGCGGCATGGACACCCTGCCGCACAACGGCGCGGTGATTACTTTGCTGGCGGTCACCGGTTTGACCCACCGCGAGGCCTACAAAGACATTTTCTGTATTACGCTGATCAAGACACTCGCTGTTTTTGTGGTGATCGGTACTTTCTACGCCACTGGCATTGTGTGAGGTATTCATGACGACTCTTTCGGGCAAGACCGCACTGGTCACCGGTTCCACTAGCGGCATCGGCCTGGGAATCGCCCTGAGCCTGGCCAAGGCTGGCGCCAACCTGATCCTCAACGGTTTCGGCGATGCGTCCAGGGTGATTGCCGAAGTCGAACAATTCGGCGGCAAGGTCGGCCATCACCCGGCCGACGTCAGCGACCCGGCGCAGATCGCCGATATGATCGAGTACGCCGAGCGTGAGTTCGGCGGCGTGGATATCCTGGTCAACAACGCGGGCATCCAGCACGTGGCGTCGGTGGAAGATTTTCCGGTCGAGCGCTGGGATTCGATCATTGCGATCAACCTGTCGTCGGTGTTTCACAGCACCCGTTTAAGTTTGCCGGGGATGCGCACCAAGGGCTGGGGACGGATCATCAACATCGCCTCCGTGCATGGCCAGGTCGGTTCGGTGGGCAAGGCGGCTTATGTTGCGGCCAAGCATGGCGTGATCGGCCTGACCAAAGTGGTCGGCCTGGAAACGGCTACAACGAACGTCACCTGCAACGCCATCTGCCCGGGTTGGGTGCTGACGCCGCTGGTGCAGAAGCAGATCGATGATCGCGCCGCGACCGGGATCGACCCGCAGCAGGCGCAACATGATTTGCTGGCCGAGAAGCAACCGTCCCTGGAATTCGTGACCCCGCCGCAGCTGGGTGAGTTGGTGCTGTTTTTATGCAGCCAGGCCGGTAGCCAGGTGCGTGGCGCTGCGTGGAATATTGATGGTGGGTGGTTGGCGCAATGAACCACCGGTAACCCCTGTGGCGAGGGAGCTTGCTCCCGTTCGGCTGCGAAGCAGTCGTAAATCGGTTTTGGGACAGCTGTGCTGTCCAGCGGGAGCAAACTCCCTCGCCACAGTAGACTGTGTACACATAAGAAAAAGAGGCCAAGCCATGTCCGACATCCTCTGGCAACCCGGCACCGAGCGCATCAGCAAGACCCGCATGGAGGCCTTCCGGCGCTTCGTCAGTCAGCGACACTCCCTTGAAATCGCCGACTACCCTGCCCTGCACCAGTGGAGCATCGATCAGCGGGAAGCTTTCTGGCAGGCCATCGTCGATTTCTTCGACATCCGTTTTCACGATCAGCCAGACGCTGTGCTGATGGAGGGCACACAAATGCCCAGCGCCCAGTGGTTCCCCGGCGCCACCCTGAACTTCGCCGAACACCTGCTGCGCCGTCGCGACGATGCCGTGGCGGTGGTGGCCATCGGCGAAAACGGCCAACGGGAACAACTGACCTGGGCCGAATTGGCGAGCCATGTCGCCGGTTTTCAAAACGGCCTGATAGCCGCCGGTGTCGGCCTTGGCGACCGCGTGGCCGCGTGCATGCCGAACACCTGGCAAACCCTGGTGGCGATGCTCGCCACCACCAGTCTGGGCGCGATCTGGTCTTGTTCCTCGCCAGATTTCGGTACTCATGGGGTGATCGACCGTTTCGGCCAGATCGAGCCTAAAGTGCTGATCACCTGCGCCGGTTACCGCTACGCTGGCAAGGACATCGACCAGACGACCAAGGTCAACGAAATCCTCGGGCAACTGCCGTCCTTGCAGCAGCTGATCGTTGTGCCTTACGCACGCCCCCAGGCGCACATCGAAGACTTCCGCAGCCAGGCCAACGTGACGCTGTGGGACGATTTCTACGACCCGGACGGCGAGCCGCAATTCGTTCCCGTGCCCTTCGCTCATCCGCTGTACATCCTCTACTCCAGCGGCACCACCGGCGTGCCGAAGTGCATTGTTCACAGCACCGGCGGCGTGCTGCTGCAACACGTCAAGGAACATGGCCTGCACACCGATCTCGGTACCGGCGACCGTTTGTTCTACTACACCACTTGCGGCTGGATGATGTGGAACTGGCTGGTCTCGGCCCTGGCCGTCGACAGCGCCGTGGTGCTGTATGACGGCTCGCCATTTCATCCAGGCCCGGAGCGTTTGATCGATCTGATCGACGACGAACGCATCAACGTCTTCGGCACCAGCCCCAAGTTCCTCACCGCGCTGGAAAGCAACGGCGTGAAGCCGTGCGAAAGTCATGACCTGAGCAGCCTGAAAACCGTGCTGTCCACCGGTTCCGCGCTGTCGCCGCAAAGCTTCGATTACGTCTACCGCGCGTTCAAGTCCGACCTGTGCCTGTCCTCGATGTCTGGCGGCACCGACATCGTTTCGTGCTTTGTGATTGGCAATCCGGTGCTGCCGGTACGCCGTGGCGAAATGCAGTGCAAGAGCCTGGGCATGGCGGTCGAAGTCTGGAACGACGACGGGCAACCTGTGATCGGGGAAAAAGGTGAACTGGTATGCACCCGACATTTTCCGGCCATGCCCATCGGCCTGTGGCATGACCCTGACGGGGAGAAGCTGCGAAAGTCCTATTTCAGCCTGTTCCCCGGCGTCTGGGCCCAGGGCGATTACGCCGAGGAACTGCCTCACGGCGGCATGCTGATCCACGGCCGCTCCGACGCGGTGCTCAACCCCGGCGGTGTCCGCATCGGCACGGCAGAAATCTATCGTCAGGTGGAGAAAGTCCCGCAGGTGCTGGACAGCGTCGCCATTGGCCAGCAATGGCAGGATGACGTGCGAGTGGTGCTGTTCGTGAAGTTGCGTGACGGTGTCGAGCTGGACGAAGCGCTGCAACAACAGATTCGCCAGGTCATCCGCGCCAACACCACACCACGGCATGTACCGGCGAAGATTGTCGCGGTGACGGACATTCCGCGGACCATCAGCGGCAAGGTGGTCGAGCTGGCGGTGAGGAATGTGGTGCATGGCCAGAAGGTGAAGAACACCGACGCACTGGCCAATCCCGAGGCGCTGGAGCAGTTTCGTGACCGCCCTGAATTGGATGATTGAAGCGTAGATCCACTGTGGGAGCGAGCCTGCTCGCGATGGCGCCGGGTCAATCAATATTGATGTCGCCTGACACACCGCTATCGCGAGCAGGCTCGCTCCCACATTTTTGATCAGCGGCGGCCCCATCAGTCCACTAACCCCCATCCCCGGCGATGCATGGGGCCCAGGCACTGAACGATTGAAGCCATAGATCCACTGTGGGAGCGAGCCTGCTCGCGATGGCGCCGGGTCAATCAATATTGATGTCGCCTGACACACCGCTATCGCGAGCAGGCTCGCTCCCACATTTTTGATCAGCGGCGGCCCCGTCAGTCCACTAATCCCCATTCCCCCGGCGGCGTATGGGGCCCAGGCGTAGCCTCGGCGTGCATTTTCAGCCGCAGGCGCAAGTTGTTCACCGAATCTGCATGTTTCAGCGCCTCTGCCTCATCAATTGCGCCCTCGGCAAACAGCTCGAACAGCGCCCCATCAAACGTCTGCATCCCCGCCTCTGACGACTTCTCCATAATCCCCTTGAGCTCGGAA
The DNA here is from genome assembly GCF_003732275.1 of Pseudomonas frederiksbergensis. GTDB lineage: Bacteria > Pseudomonadota > Gammaproteobacteria > Pseudomonadales > Pseudomonadaceae > Aquipseudomonas > Aquipseudomonas frederiksbergensis_H. The sequence continues at coordinate 123,909 of NZ_MOBM01000005.1, read as the reverse complement.
AGCTCATTGCGCCGGATCAGGTCGCCGATGGTCGGCGTTCCCAGCATGATCTCCACCGCCGCCCGGCGCTGCCCATCGCGGGTACGCACCAAACGCTGGGAAACAAAGGCCTTGAGGTTATTGCCCAGGTCATGGAGCAGTTGCGCCCGGCGCTCTTCGGGAAAGAAGTTGATCACGCGGTCCAGAGCCTGATTGGCGTTGTGCGCATGCAAAGTAGAAATTACCAGATGACCGGTATCGGCAAACGCCAGCGCGTGCTCCATAGTCTCGCGGTCACGGATTTCGCCGATCAGCACCACGTCCGGCGCCTGGCGCAGGGTGTTTTTCAACGCAGCATGAAAACTGCGGGTGTCTACGCCGACCTCACGCTGGTTGATGATCGACTTCTTGTGCCGATGGATGAACTCGACCGGGTCTTCGATGGTGATGATATGGCCGCTGCTGTGGCGATTGCGGTAATCAATCAGTGCCGCCAGCGAGGTCGACTTGCCCGAGCCAGTCGAACCGACGAACAATATCAGCCCTTGTTTGAGCATCACGGTTTCGAGCAGCATCGGTGGCAGTTTGAGGTCTTCGAAGCGTGGAATGTCGAGTTTGATGTTGCGCGCCACGATAGACACGTCGTTGCGTTGCTTGAAGATATTGAGCCGAAAGCGCCCGACGCCGACCAGGGAAAGCGCCAGGTTCATCTCCAGTTCGCGATCGAACTCCAGGCGCTGTTCAGCGTCCATGATGGACGCCGCGATGACCGCGATTTCTCCGGGCTTGAATGGTTGCTCGGCCAAGGGTTTGAGCACACCGTCGAATCGCGCACTGGGTGGCGCGCCCGTGGACAGGTAAAGATCGGAGCCATTGCGGCTGGCCAGAATTTGCAACAGTGCATCGATTTCCATGGCAAAAAGCACCCGCGAAGCATTCAATTGAAAAAATGACCCAAAACGGGTCATCCAGCGTCTACCGCCATGCAAGGATAGTAGACGCCGCCACACCGACTGACGCGCAGGACATTGTAATGAACGCACCACCGACCGCCAGCGACGCCCAGGCCTTGATTGCTCGACTGGACTGGACAAACAACCCGCTGGGCGCCGCCGATCACTGGCCGCAGAGCCTGCGCACCGCCGTGGACATTGTGATCCACTCGCCCATGCCGATGCTGTTGCTGTGGGGGCCGCAGCTCACGCAGATCTACAACGATGGCTTCGCCTTCCTCGCCGGCAGCAAGCACCCACACGCTTTCGGACAACCGACGCACCTGATCTGGCCAGAACTGAAAGACTTCACCGACCCGATTTACAGCGCCGTCCTACAAGGCCAGGTGCGAACCTACAGCGAACAGCGCTTTACCTTGCAGCGCGATGGGCGAGATTCCGACTTCTGGCTGGATTTGACCTACAGCCCCATTCGCAATGAAAGCGCCGAGGTCGCCGGGATTCTGGTCACAGCCATCGAAACCAACGAGCGCCGCCGCATCGCCCTGGAACTCGAGCAACGCTCCGCCGCGAGCCTCAAGGCTCAGCACGAAACCGAGCAGCGCCTGCAACTGGCGCTGGCCGCCACCGATGCGGTCGGCACCTGGGACTGGGACATCGGCGAAGACCGTTTCATCGCCGATGCCCATTTCGCCCAATTGCATGGCATCGACCCGACCATGGCCAGCCAGCTGCCCATCAGCGAATACCTCCACGGCGTTCACCCGGAAGACCGCGCCATGATTGCCCGCAGCATCAAACACTGCATCACCCATGGCAGCGAGTACGCCGAGGAATATCGCTTGCTGCAGCCCGACGGCCAATTGCGCTGGGTGTTTGCCCGAGGCCGCTGCTACAAGGACCATCATGGCCGGCCCATCCGTTTCCTTGGCGCCGCGCTGGACCTGACCGAACGCAAACACATCGAACAGGCTTTGCGCCAGAGCCAGACCGAGCTGCAACTGATCATCAACGCCATGCCGATCCTGATCAGTTACGTCGACAGCGAGGAGCGCTTTCGCCTCAACAATGCCGCCTATCTGGAATGGTACGGCCTGACGCCCCAGGAGCTTTATGGCCGCACCATCCGGGAAGTGCTGGGCGACGAAGCCTACGCCCTGCGCGCCGAATACATTGCCGAGGCGCTGAAAGGCAAGGCCTGCAGTTTCAGCATCAGCGCCGCGCACCGCGACGGCAGCACCCGTCAGGCCTTGATGAACTACCTGCCCCGTCATGGCTCGGACGGCGCGGTCAATGGTTTTTACATCTTCGTGATCGACGAAACCGAGCGCAAACAGACTGAAGAAGCCCTGCGCAACCTCAACGAAACCCTTGAAGAGCGCGTGAGCGCCCGCACTCAACAACTGGCCGAAGCCAACCAGCGGCTGCAAAACGAGATGTTCGAACGCGAGCGCGCCGAAGACGCCTTGCGGCATGCGCAGAAAATGGAAGCGGTGGGACAGCTCACCGGCGGCATCGCCCATGACTTCAACAACATGCTCACCGGAATCATCGGCAGCCTCGATTTGATGCAGCGCTACATCGCCGACGGGCGTGCCGCCGAGATCGGTCGTTTTACCGAAGCCGCGGTGTCTTCGGCCCACCGCGCCGCCGCCCTGACCCATCGCCTGCTGGCGTTCTCCCGGCGTCAGTCGCTGGATCGCAAGCCGCTGAATGCCAACCAGCTGGTGCATTCCCTGGAAGATTTGTTCCGCCGAACCAAGGGCGATCATATCGAGCTCAAAATGCAGCTGGCCGATGAAGTCTGGCCGGTGAGCACTGACGTCAGCCAACTGGAAAATGCTCTGCTCAACCTCGTCATCAATGCCCGGGATGCGATGCCCGAAGGTGGCGAGCTGCTGATCGAAACCGCCAACGTTCACCTCGACGGTAGCGACATCACTCCCCTGGAGCCGGTCAGGGCCGGGGATTACCTGATGATTGCCGTCAGCGACAACGGCGCCGGCATGACCCCCTCAGTGTTGGCCAAGGCCTTCGACCCGTTCTTCACCACCAAACCCATCGGCCAGGGCACCGGCCTTGGGCTGTCGATGATCTATGGCTTCGCCCAGCAGTCGGGCGGGCACGTCAGCCTTCACAGCCTGCCGGGCCAGGGCACCTGCGTTCGCCTGTATTTGCCACGGCTGCACGTTGCGGTGCCGGAGCACACTCTGGAACCGCTCACCGGCGAAACACCGGCAGCGGTTGCCGGTGAAACCGTGGTGTTGGTGGAAGACGATCCGGCGGTGCGCATGCTGGTGCTCGACCTGCTCAATGAGTTGGGTTATCACGCTCATGAAGCTGAAGACGCCAAGGCCGCCCTGCCCTTGCTGGAATCCGATCTGCGGGTCGATCTGCTGGTGACCGATGTCGGACTACCGGGCATGAACGGTCGGCAACTGGCGGAAATCGCGCGTCAGCATCGCCCGGATCTGAAGGTGCTGTTCATGACCGGTTATGCGGAGAAAGCCGCCGAACGCCAAGGTTTCCTGGAAGAAGGCATGGACATGGTGGCCAAACCCTTTTCCATTGACCTGTTGGCCAACAAGATTCGCACGATGATCGGCCAAGCGGACTGAGTTAAGGCATAATCGCGCGCCCCACGCTGGCACCAACATAGCCACCACCGTTGCAAGGTACTGCCAATGAAAGCCCAAGCCCGCCATATCCTGGTGAAAACCTCGGAAGAAGCCGAGCAGCTCAAACAACGCATCGCCAAGGGCGAAGCCTTCGATGTGCTGGCCAAGAAATACTCCACCTGCCCTTCCGGCAAACGCGGCGGCGACCTGGGCGAAGTGCGGCCCGGGCAGATGGTCGGCGTGATCGATGCGGTGATCTTCAAAAAACCACTGCGGGTGGTGCATGGGCCGATCAAGAGCAAGTTCGGGTATCACCTGGTGCAGGTGTTTTATCGGGATTGATGGGTTGACTTTAGGGCCTCATCGCGAGCAGGCTCGCTCCCACAAGGTTCGGTGGTGTAGTTGCGATCTTTGGCAACTCACAAATCCAATGTGGGAGCGAGCCTGCTCGCGATCCGATTGCGCAGCAAGCGGCCATCCACCGCTTATCTCGGGATCAGTGCTCCCGGCACTTGAATCACCCGACTCGCCAACCGATGCCCCGCCTCGGCAGCCTCGACCGGGCTTCCACCCTTAAGCCGACACGCCAAATACGCCGCACTGAACGAATCCCCCGCCGCCGTGGTGTCCACCACCCGCTCTACCACCTGCGCCGGCACTTCGAACGACTCACCGTCACAGCGAATCAGACACGCCTCGGCCCCGCGCTTGAGCACCACTTCGGGCGTGCCCATCTGTTTGTAAGCGGCAAACACCGCCGCGCAATCGGAAAAGTGGAACAGCGCCTGCTCGTCATCAACCGTCAGCAACGCCAGGTCGATATAAGGCAGAACGCTGCGATAAGCCGCCCGTGCCTCTTCAATCGACGCCCACAAGCGTGGCCGGTAGTTGTTGTCGAACACGATCCGCGCATCCCGCTGCCGGGCTTCGATCAGGGTTTCCAGAAGTTTTTCCCGCCCCTGCACACCAAGCACCGCCAAGGTGATGCCGCTGAAATACAATACGTCGTAATCCGGCAGCGCCGCCAGAATCGGCGCGGCGGCCGGAGTGGTGAAGCAATCGCGCACTGCCGCTTCGTTGCGCCAGTAGAGAAAACGCCGCTCGCCGGCCGCATCGGTCTGGATGCAATACAGGCCGGGCAAGCGACCGGGCAAACGCTGGACCATGTCCAGGCCAATGTTTTCGCTGGCCCAGCTCTGGCACATCGCGTCGCTGAAGCTGTCATCGCCCAGGGCGGTGACGTAATCCACCGTGCCGCCATCGCCCAGCTCACGGGCCAGGTAGACCGCGGTGTTCAAGGTATCGCCGCCGAAGCCTTGTTGCAGCGTGCCGTCGGCGCGCTGCTGCAATTCGATCATGCATTCGCCAATCAGGGCGATGCGCGGGGTGTTGGGGCCCAGGGGGCTGATGCTGCTCATCGTTATGGGGTCTCTGGTGTTTCGGTGGTGTCTGGGCGGACGTCTTCGCGAGCAAGCCCGCTCCCACAGGGGTCTTGTGAACACTGAAGATCCAATGTGGGAGCGGGCTTGCTCGCGAACGCCGCGCCTCGGTTCCGAACCTTAAAAACAGGTTTCCATGGTTTCGATGACATTCAGTTGCTCATCCACCAAACACCCAATGCGCCACTTGTCGAACGTCAGGCACGGGTGCGAAGTACCGAACGAAATGATGTCGCCCACCCGCAACTCAACCCCCGGCGCCACGGTCATGAACGCGTGCTGGTCCATCACCGCCGTCACCTTGCAGGCACTCACATCCTCGCCGATCGCCGGCACCACACCGGCCTTGTAACGCAACAACGGCACCGGCAAACCGGCGTCATAGGCAACGTCGCGTTTACCCAGGGCGATCACCGCAAAACCCGGTTCCGGCAACGACTGCACATGCGCCCAGACTTCCAGTGCCGGGCGCAAACCTTCGTGCAGGTCGCTGCGACGGTCGAGCACGCAGCATTGCGCTTCTTTGTAGATGCCATGGTCGTGGGCCACGTAACTGCCGGGGCGCAGTACGCTGAGGAAACGCCCGCCGGCATTCTGCGCTTCGAACGACTCGGCGATCAGGTCGTACCAGGCCGAACCCGACGCCGTGATGATCGGCTTGGCAATGGCGAACGCACCGCTGTCCTGCAACTGCACCGCCAGACGCACCAGGGAATCGGCGAACTCACGGATGCCGCTCACCGCGTGATCGCCGTGAATCACCCCTTCGTAACCCTCGATGCCGGTCAATGCCAGCGCTGGTTGAGCCGCGATCGCCTCGGCAAGCGCCAGCACTTCGGCTTCGGTGCGGCAACCGCAACGACCGCCGACCACGCCGTACTCAATCATCACGTTCAGGCGCACGCCGCGCGAAGCGAAATACGCGCCGAGGTCTGCGACGTTATCCGGGTGATCGACCATGCAATAGAAGTCGAAGGTCGGGTCTGCCAACAGGTCAGCGATCAGCGCCATGTTCGGCGTACCGACCAATTGGTTGGCCATCAGCACCCGATGCACGCCATGGGCGTAAGCCGCGCGGGTTTGCGTGGCGCTGGCCAGGGTGATGCCCCAGGCACCGGCGTCCAGTTGGCGACGAAACAGTGCCGGGGTCATGCTGGTTTTACCGTGCGGCGCCAGTTCCGCGCCGCTGTTGCTGACGAAGTCCTGCATCCAGCGAATGTTGTGTTCCAGCGCTTCGCGGTGCAGCACCAGCACCGGCAGACTGACGTCGCGCACAAGATTGGCGCCTGTGTGGGCAAAGCCTTTTTCCACGGCGGCAGTATTTTTGGCAGAAGACATGGTCGAACTCCTCACATTCGCGGCCGCAGGCAGCCGCTGTTATTCGTTGATACGCCGGGCGAGGCTGTTGGCGCTGTCGATCAGCACCCGGCGATAGTCGTTGTAGTTGTTCTTCGCATCGGCCCGTGGGGCGACGATGCACAGGGTCGCAATGGCCACGCCGTTCGGGTCTTTGACCGGGGCGGCGAAGCAATGGGTAAAGGTGTCGGCGACGCTATCGAAGGAAAAGAACCCATCGATACTGGCCTGGCGGATTTCCTCGAGAAATCGCTCCAGCGGCAGGTGTTCACCGCCGGGCAGGATGAAGTCGTCGGGGTCGATCAAATCGACGATCTGCTGATCGCTCAGGTGCGCCAGCAACAGGCGCCCGGAAGCGGTCCAGGGGATCGGCGCGTTCTCGCCGATGTCCGAGGAAATGCGGAAATGTCGCTCGCCCTCTTTCATCAACGCCACGGTGTATTTGCGCCCGTTGAGCAGGCACATCTGCGCGGTTTCGCGGGTCTGGCTGACGATCTCTTGCAAGGCAAGATCGGCCTCGCGGGTCAGGTCGAAATGGCGCAAATGTGCCTGCCCGAGGAAGTACAGCTGACGACCGAGGTAAACGTGACCGTCCTTGCCCACGGGCTCGAGAATTCGCCGTTCCAACAAGGAGGCGACCAGTTCGTAGACCGTGGATTTCGGGCTGCCGATGCCGCTGGCGATTTCGTTCGGGCGCAGGGGCTGGCCGATTTCCTTGAGGAAATCGAGAATGTCGAACGCCCGGTCCAGACCGCGAGCCCGGCGCTTGATGGTGTCTTCGGTCATGTTTCAGGTCCCCATTCAAATTCGCCCCCGTAGGAGCTGCCGCAGGCTGCGATCTTTTGATCTTGATCCTGCTCTTGCGGCTCATCCAAAAACGCCAAAAGATCGCAGCCTTCGGCAGCTCCTACAAGGGCCAATCAGCCGCGCTCTCGGTTCAGGCCTTTTTCTTGTACGCGACGCAATCAATCTCAACCTTGCAATCGACCATCATGCTCGCCTGTACGCAAGCCCTCGCCGGTGCGTGTTCGCTTTTGAAGTACTCGGAAAATACCTTATTGAAACTCCAGAAATCCCGTGGATCTTCCAGCCACACGCCGGTGCGGACCACGTCTTCCAGACCGTAACCGGCCTCTTCCAGAATCGCGATCAGGTTTTTCATGGTCTGGTGAGTCTGCTCGACAATGCCGCCCACGATAATTTCGCCATCCAGCGCCGGCACCTGGCCAGACACGTGCAGCCAGCCATCGGCTTCGACGGCGCGGGCGAAAGGACGGGGCTGGCCGCCACCGGCGGTGCTGCCGGTGCCGTAACGAGTAATGCTCATGGGTGTTTCTCCTGATTGAAAAAATTAAAAACGAGTGTTCTTGAGAAATTCCGCCAGACGCGGCGACTGCGGGCGTTCGAACAGTTCCTTGGGCGGCCCCTGCTCTTCGATCCGCCCCTGATTCATGAATACGATCTTGTCCGACACCTCGAAGGCAAAGCGCATTTCGTGGGTCACCAGCAGCATGGTCATGCCGTCTTCGGCCAGGCCCTTGATAACGTTCAGCACTTCGCCGACCAGTTCCGGATCGAGGGCCGAGGTGACCTCATCGAACAGCATCAGGCTCGGGTTCATCGCAATCGCCCGGGCAATCGCCACGCGCTGTTGCTGGCCGCCAGACAACTGACCGGGGTAATGATCGCGGCGTTCCAGCAGGCCAACCCGCTCCAGCCATTTTTCCGCCAGCGCCACGGCTTCATCCTTGTGCAGCTTTTTGACCTTGAGCAAGCCGAGGGTGACGTTCTGCAATGCGGTGAGGTGCGGGAACAGATTGAATTGCTGGAACGCCATGCCGGTCATCGCTCGATGGCGGGCGATGACTTTTTCCGCGTGACGCACGCGCTTGCCGTTGACCTCGTGATAGCCGATGGATTCGCCATCGAGCAGAATCTGCCCGCCCTGGAACTCTTCGAGCATGTTCACGCAGCGCAGCAGCGTGGTCTTGCCCGAGCCGCTGGAGCCGATCAGCGTGACCACGTTGCCGCGCTGCATGGTCAAGTCGACGCCCTTGAGCACTTCGAGCTGGCCGTATTGTTTGTGCAGGCCGCGGATGTCCAGCAGCGCTTGATTCTGTGTCGAAACTTGAGCTTGTGTCATGGCAAGGCCACCCGCTTTTCAATGTGCCGGCCGAGTAATTCGATGGCGTAATTGATGATGAAAAAGAGCAAACCGGCGAACAGGTAAAACTCCAGGGTCATGAACGTCCGGGCGATGATCTGCTGGGTGCTGAGCAGCAATTCGGCAACGCCGATCACCGACAATAGCGTCGAGGCCTTGACGATCTCGGTAGACGAATTGACCCAGGTCGGCAAGATCTGCCGCAACGCCTGGGGCAACAACACGTAGCCCAGTGCCTGGTAAAACGTCAGGCCGATGGCCTTGCTCGCTTCCATCTGGCCACTGGGCAGCGCCTGCAATGCACCGCGCACAATCTCGGCGACGTGGGAGCCGCAAAACAGCGTCAGCCCCAGGGTGCCGGCGCCGAATGCGCTGATTTGCCAGCCCAGTGCCGGCGCCATGTAGAAGCAGGCCAACACCAATACAAACACCGGCGTGCCGCGAATGATGTCAACATAAAACCGGAACGGCGCGCGCATCCAGAACGTGCCATAGGTGAGCACTAAACCTGCAACGATGCCGACCAGCGTGCCCAACAAAATCGCCAGCGCCGAGCACTGCACGCTGGTCAGAAAGCCCTGCCACAGGACGTCCCGCGCCACCCATAACTCATGCAACCAACCGGGGGATTCGTACATGGGGGCCTCCTATCGGCGAATCGCCAGACGCTGCTCGAGGTAACGCAGCATCATGGCAATGAGGTAACAGGCCGCAACATAGAGCGCTGTGGTCACCAGCCAGGTTTCGATCACCCGGTAGCTCTCGACATTGATCTTGCGCGCGTAATAGGTCAGCTCCGGCACAGCAATCGCCGCCGCCAGCGAGGTGTCCTTGAACAGCGAAATGAAGTTGTTCGACAGGGCCGGCAGCACATTGCGCAGCATCACCGGCACGGTGATATACGCCTTGACCTGCCACTCACCGAGCCCGATGGCCAGGCCGGCTTCACGTAGCCCCTTGGGAATGCTCAACAGACCACCGCGAAACACTTCGGTCAGGTACGCCCCGGCATACAGCGACAGGGTGATGATGAACGACGGGATCTTGTCCAGACGAATGCCCAGGCTCGGCAACGCGAAGTAGATCAACAGAATCAACACCAGAATCGGCGTATTACGGATCACCGTCACATACACCGACGCCAGCCCCCGCAATGCGCGGTGCTTTGACAGCAAAGCAAACGCCATCAGCAGGCCGATCACGCAGCCGATGGCAATCGACACCAGCGCCAGCTCAAGGCCCAGACCGAGCCCCGCCAGCAAGGTGTCGAAATCGCGCCACACGGCGGCAAAATTCAACTGATAGTTCATGGTCAGCAGTACCTTGAGCGGGGCGATTTAAAACCGCCCCGCTCTCACGGGATCATTTGTATTCGACGGGGAAACCGATGGTTGGGGTCGGCAGATCGACACCGAACCACTGCTTGAACGACGCCGCGTAAGTCGGGAACTCAACGCCTGTCATGCCTTCATGCAGCACGGTGTTGACGAAGTTCAACCAGTCCTGGTCGCCGCGTTTGACGGCGCACGAATAGGTTTGCGGGCTCCAGGCATAGGCCGGGCTGCGATAGCGACCAGGGTTCTGCACCATCAGGTATTTCACCGACGACTGATCGGTGGCCGCCGCATCGGCACGACCGGAGTTCACCGCCTGATACATCAAATCCACGCTGTCGTACTGATCGACCTTGGCCTTGGGCAGCGCCTGATGCACCAGTTCTTCGGCGTACACGTTCTGCAGCACTGCCACGATCACACCGTCACCGGCGGCCTTCAGGTCGTCGATTTCCTTGTACTTGCTGTTGGCCGGCAACAACAGGCCCACGCCTTCGCGGTAGTACGGCAGGGTGAACGCCACTTGCTGGGCGCGGCTGGCGGTCACGGTGATGAACTGGCAACTCATGTCGACCTTGTCGGTCAGCAGATTGGGAATCCGCGCATCGGACGACTGCACCACGAACTCGACCTTGCTCGGGTCGTTGAACAACCCTTTGGCCACCATCCGCGCGATATCAATATCAAAACCCTGCAACTTGCCATCCGCTCCCTGGAAGTGCCACGGCGCATTGGTACTGCCCGTGCCCACGATCAACTTCCCACGGGCCAGCACGCTGTCGAGCTTGCTGTCTGCCGCTTGGGCGACACCCATGACAGCGGCCGAAGCCGCGAGAACGAAAACACACGCTTTAAACAACGAAGGTCGGCGATGCATGGCAAGCACTCCAGGGTCATGTTTATTCCGCTATACCGGAAATAGGTATGTAACAACGGAATAGACAGCAGAAAGTGTGCCACAGGTTATGGGCGGAATCTCGGGGGAATTGAAAAGTGTTTTGAATCAGATGGATGCGCGTGAACGCAAGGAAGGCGTTACGAAACGCACAAATACGAGAACGCTACCGTGGGACACAACGCTCGAGTATTTGCACCACATTTGAAGCCGTAGCGATTCAAAATGAAGCAGATGCCCCCTGTAATTTCTGACAGTAGACCCATCTGCTCACCTCCTTCAACGTCGACAGGCCTTCGCTTATCTTTGAAAAGGAGATTCCAATGAGCTCGATGTCCACCCGCCCGACCATGGCTGCGGGCCGATTTTTCGTCAGATTGCCGAACCGTATCGGCACCACGCGCAAATCTACATGCTCAACACCGGCGAATCGCCCAAGCATCCGGAAGTCACCGGAACACCTACCGTGCTGTTTTACAAGGAAGGGAAGCTGCTGAAGAAGCTCAAGGGAATTGGCACCCGACAAACTCTGGAAGAAGACTTCAAAAAACACATCGGCAAGCTCAGGCCCATACAGATTGCCCGCAAACCCCGCCATGACTTACCGTGGTTGCAGAAAACCCTCAGCACTTTATGCACCGCACCACGGGCACGGGAGCTGCTGAATGTACGGTTGATGTTTGCGTCGTCTGAATGATCGCTATCGCGAGCAGGCTCGCTCCCACATTGGACCGTGCCTATCCGAACACCGCGGTCAACTGTGGGAGCGAGCCTGCTCGCGATGAGGGCCTCACATTCAACATCTCTGATGACTGATTAACTGCTATCGCGAGCAGGCTCGCTCCCACAGGGAATCACCAGGTTGTTTATCGTCCGGCAAAGCGCAACCGCGACAACATGCGCAAATCGCCCTGGAGGTAATAGTCATTGGTCCAGCTGTCATCGGCCGCCAATGGCCGGACCTGCTTGAGTTGCAGTTTCTTTGCAAAGTAGCGGAACCGGTAATGCTCGTAAAAGCGCAGCAGTTCGAGCCCGTAACGATCGGCCAGGTCGGTGTCGCCACGGATGATCAGGTAGTTCTCGTCATTGCCGTTGCTGGCCGCCTCGCTGAGGTTGTGGCTGCCGCTGATGATGGTCGGAGTGTCACTGGTGAAGTCGACGACGATGGCTTTGGTATGCACCAGCAGATTGCCCTTCTGGCCTTTCATGTTTTCCTTGAGCCAGCCTTCCAGACCGGTGTTGAGCAGCGCGGTGGCGGCGAACTGAGCAGTGCGGTCGGCGTGGAAACCGGTGATGCTGCTGACGGTGTTTTGCAAGCCGTAACGCAAGATGTCGTCGTGGGGCTGGCCGAGCAAGGCGTTGAGTATTTCGTCCGGCAAGGTGAATGCCGTGACAAACAGCAGGTCCTTTTTGGCGGCGTTGATGATGTCGACGAACTCACGCAAGTCGCCCTGGCCCGAGCGCGGTGAGAAGCCGGCGAACAGCGCCTGGTCCGGCTGCATCGGATTGTGTTCCGTGAGCCATTCCCGTGTGGCACCGACGTCCGCTGGTGCGGCCCAGACTTGCTCGAAAGTTTGCAGATAACTGGCGCCGATCCGAGCATCGTCCAGCACATGCACAACATTGGCCTGACGATAAACGCCGTTGGCGGTGAAATTGGTGCTGCCGCAGAGTACCGCTTCGGGCTGATGCTGCCCTGCCCCGTCGAGTCGGCTCAGGACGATGAATTTGTTGTGGAAAATGTTGTGGGTGACTCGCCCGCGTTTGTTCGCCGCCGGGATTTTTTCCAGGCTGGCTTCGTTCAGCGCCGTGGTGTCTTCGTCCGGTTGGGCGTGGTACAGAACCCGAACCTTTACGCCGCGCTCGAAGGCGGCGTTCACCGCATCAACGATCACTTTCAACTGGTATTCATAAATCGCGATGTCCAGCGCCCACTGGCCATCCTCGGCCCGTTCGATGAACCCCAGCAAGCGTGCGAGCAAACCATTTTCCAACCATTGCCGTGGAGCGTCGGGCCAGGCTTCGATGGGCAGTTTCTTGTTGGTGCTGAGCAGCGCATCGAGATCGGCGAATTTGCGCTGGAAGGCCTGACTCGCGGCCACCGCCCGGTTGAAGATGACGCTCTGGCCCGCTGGAAGGCCATTGTCGGTGGTGAGCGTCACTTCCAGAAACTCACCTAATTGTGGCGCGTCGGCGGTGCCGTAGGCCAGGTGAACCCGATAATGGATCGTCACACCTGGATTGACCGCGTAATCGGCCCAGCGAAATTTCTGTAGCGGCGCGGTATCGCTGGGGGTGGCGTGAAACTGGGGGAACGTATGAGTTTTGCCAGGGAAGGTCAGGCTGTTGAACAGAAACAACCAGGGTTTGCTGCCTTGTTGTTTTTCGATGGCGAAACCCAGCAGACCTTTGCGGCGGGGTTCGGCCACATCGATGGCCAGCAACACACCGTTGGTGCCAGCGTAGGCTTTGACGCGAAAATCGTCCTGGTCGTTGCGGGCTAGAACGCGCATGGGTCACTCCTGTGATTGGCTTGCTTACAGCAGCATAGGGCAGCGATGCAGATGAACTGCGATTATCCGATTCCGAGGTGATGCCATCGCGAGCAGGCTCGCTCCCACATGGGATTTTGAACGCCGCAGATCAAATGTGGGAGCGAGCCTGCTCGCGATGGGGTCAATACTGTCAGCACAAAACTCAACCTGAAATCAGCTCATCGATATGTCGATAATCAACCTGCAACTGCGCTGCCAACACCTTTGCCCGGCCAAGATGAATCGGCCCGCGCTCAATGTCGATCAGCAACCCCGGGCAATCCAGCGCCGGCAACGTTGACCATTCCTTCACCCGCCCATCCGTCACCAGCAGCAGCCGTTGCTGTTCAGCCGGAAAGCGCTTTTGCCGTGCCGCCAGCCAGTGCCCTGCCTCGCCCAGCGCCGCCAGCATCGGCGTTCCGCCACCTGCCCCGAGCCCTTCGAGCCAGTCGCGCAAGCCAGCGGAAGCTTTCAACCCTTGCACCTGCCACTTCGGCACATGACCGCTGGCGGTCAGCAAAGCCAAGCGCGCACGCTGTCGATAGGCATCGTCGAACAGTTGCGCCAACAGTCCCTTGGCATCGCTCAACGCTTGATGGCGTCGTGTCGAGGCCGAGGCGTCGACGATCACCAGCCATAATTCATGAGGACTGCGGGTGCGCAGGTGAAACAGCACATCGTCGCGTTGACGCGGTCGGCCATTGAGCAAAGTGCCGGGCCAATTGATCGATCCGCTACGGGCTGCGTGATGCTTGCCCTGTTTACCGTGATCCAGCCTTCCTGCGCGGGGTCTGGCATTCGCCCCCGCGTCCGATCGAGGGCGAATGCCTAGGGCTTTTTTGGCCAGCTCGGCACTTCACGTCGAGCGCCGACCGGCAGCGCCTGGGCGGGCATTTCGCCCCACTGGCCCTGACCTTCGCTCGGGTTCGAATGCCCGGTGGAGGGCGGCTGCGGTGCCTGGGATTGTTGCGGCGCCGGTGGCGAGTGTTCGCGACGACGATGGCGCAAGGCAAACTCGGCGACCGCGTCGATATCGTCCTCGCTGATCGCGTTTGCGCCCCGCCATGCCGCATGAGCCCGGGCCGCGCGTAACCACACCAGATCGGCTCGCAGGCCATCGACACCGGCAGCAAAGCAACGCTCGGTGATCTGCGCCAGCGCGGCATCGTCGAGGGGAATGTTCGCCAGTGCCGAGCGCGCCTTTTGGCAACGCTCGCGCAGTGCGTGTTGCTGGCTTTCCCACTCGGCGCAGAACCCTTGCGGGTCGCTGTCGAAATCCAGTCGGCGACGGATGATCTGGCCGCGTTCGGCGGGTGCGGTGTGGCCACTGAGGGCGACGTTCAGGCCAAAGCGGTCGAGCAATTGCGGACGCAGTTCGCCCTCTTCCGGGTTCATGGTGCCGATCAGCACAAACTTCGCCGAATGCCGATGGGAAATCCCGTCGCGCTCGATCAGGTTGGTGCCGCTGGCGGCCACGTCGAGCAGCAAATCCACGAGGTGATCGGGCAGTAGATTGACTTCATCGACATACAACACGCCGCCGTCGGCTTTTGCCAGTACGCCGGGAGAAAACTGTGCGCGCCCTTCGCTCAGGGCCGCGTCGAGGTCGAGGGTGCCCACCAATCGTTCTTCGGTGGCGCCCAGGGGCAAGGTGACGAACTGACCGCTGGCCAACAGGTCTGCCAGGCCTCGGGCCAGGGTCGACTTGGCCATGCCGCGCGGGCCTTCGATCAACACGCCACCGATTTTCGGGTCGATGGCGGTCAGGTATAGCGCGAGTTTCAAGTCATCGGCGCCGACCACGGCGGAGAGCGGGAAATGGGGGGTGTCGGTCATTTTCAAATCTCAGTCATGGTCGGTGATCCATCAGCAAATATCACAGGCACCTTCATCCCTGTGGGAGCGGGCTTGCTCGCGAAGGCGGCGTGTCAGCCAACATCAATATTGAATGACCCATCGCATTCGCGAAAAAGCCCGCTCCCACAGGTTTAAGCGCACTAGCCGTCTTCTTCTATGTCCAGCAACAAACTCTCCAGTGCCTCGCGATACTCGCCCGGCTCTTTCCACATTCCCCGCTGCTGTGCTTCGAGCATGCGCTCGGTCATGTCGCGCAGGGCATGGGGATTGTGTTCGCGGACAAACTCCCGGGTCGCTGGATCAAGCAAATAGGCGTCCGCCAGCAACGCATATTGGTGGTCGTCGATCAACTGCGTGGTGGCGTCGAACGCAAACAGGTTATCGACCGTCGCCGCCAGTTCGAACGCGCCTTTATAGCCATGGCGCTTGACCCCGTCGATCCATTTCGGATTGGCCGCACGGGAACGAATCACCCGGTTCAGCTCTTCCTTCAACGTGCGGATCTTCGGCAAGTCCGGCTGACTATGATCGCCGTGATAACTGGCCGCCGCTTCACCGCTGAGGCTTTCGACGGCCGCCAGCATGCCACCCTGGAACTGGTAATAATCGTTGGAATCGAGCAAGTCGTGCTCACGATTGTCCTGGTTTTGCAGCACTGCCTGTACCTGGCTCAGGCGCTGGGCGAACTGTTCGCGGGCGGCGGTGCCGTCATCGGAGCCGCCGTAAGCGTAGCCGCCCCAGTTCAGGTAAACCTCGGCCAGGTCTTCGCGGCTTTGCCACAAGCGACCGTCGATGGCGCCCTGCACGCCCGCGCCGTAAGCACCCGGTTTGGCCCCGAAGATGCGCCAGCCGGCCTGCCGCCGCGCCGCTTCTTCATCCAGACCGGATTCCAGCAGCGCTTCTCGCTCGGCACGGACCTTGGCCGCCAACGGGTTGAGATCGTCCGGTTCATCCAGCGCGGCGACCGCTTGCACAGCGGCGTCGAACAGCCGGATCAGGTTGGCAAAGGCATCGCGGAAAAATCCGGAGACGCGCAAGGTCACGTCCACGCGCGGCCGGTCCAGCAAACTCAACGGCAGAATTTCGAAGTCATCGACGCGCTGGCTGCCGGTAGCCCAGACCGGTCGCACGCCCATCAGCGCCATGGCCTGGGCGATGTCGTCGCCGCCGGTGCGCATGGTCGCAGTGCCCCAGACCGACAGGCCGAGCTGCCGCAGGTGATCGCCGTGGTCCTGCAAGTGCCGCTCAAGAATCAGGTTCGCGGATTGGAAGCCGATGCGCCATGCGGTGGTGGTCGGCAGGTTGCGCACGTCCACCGAATAGAAATTACGCCCGGTGGGCAGCACGTCCAGACGGCCGCGACTCGGTGCGCCGCTCGGGCCGGCGGGGACGAATCGACCGCTGAGGGCGTCGAGCAAGCCGCGCATTTCTGCCGGGCCGCAGGCGTCCAGACGTGGAGCGACAACGTTGCGCAGGCTGTCGATGATGGCGCTCACGTCGGACCAACCACTCTCCTGTGGGAGCGAGCCTGCTCGCGAAAGCGGTGGGTCAATCGACATCAATGTTGAATGATCAACCGATTCGCGAGCAGGCTCGCTCCCACAGGGACCGGGATCGGTTTGAGGCGTGCTCAGTGTCTGCGAGATCAATTGAGCGGCGAACAGTTCCAGACGTTCACGGGTATCACCTGCGGTGCGCCAGACTTCATCGTTGATCGACAACAAGGCATCCGGTCGAGGTCCGCTCCAGGGCTCAGCCAGTGCGCAATCCAGCGGATCGAAACCTAGCACGAACGCCTTGGCCAGCGCCCGCAGCAAGCTCGATTGCGCCCCGCGACCATCGCCGCGAGGAATACGCAGCAAGGCCAATAAGGTATCGATTCGCAACCGCCCTACCGGCGACTCGCCAAACACGTGCAGGCCATCGCGGATCTGCGACTCCTTCAAATCGCACAGGTACGTGTCCAGACGCGGCAACCAGATCGCCGCATCGGCATCGCTGTCGAGCTTCTCGTCCAGTTGCAGTTCACGGTCGATGTGCGTGTCGCGCACCAGTTGCAGGATGTCACGCTGCAACTCCCGGGCGCGGCGCGGATCGAGCAACTGCGCTTCGTAATATTCGTCGGCCAACCATTCGAGATTACGCAGCGGACCGTAGGTTTCGGCGCGGGTCAGTGGCGGCATCAAGTGATCGATGATCACGGCCTGCGTACGACGCTTGGCCTGGGCGCCCTCGCCCGGGTCGTTGACGATAAACGGATAGATGTTCGGCAGCGGCCCGAGCAATGCGTCCGGCCAGCAGTTTTCCGAGAGCCCGACGCCCTTGCCCGGCAGCCATTCGAGGTTGCCGTGCTTGCCCACGTGGATCACGCCGTGAGCGCCGTAGGTGTTGCGCAACCAGAAATAAAACGCCAGATAGCCGTGAGGCGGCACCAGGTCCGGGTCGTGATACACCGCACTCGGGTCAACCTGATAACCCCGGGCCGGCTGAATGCCGACGAAGGTCAGGCCGAAGCGCAGACCGGCAATCATCATTCGCCCGCCACGGAACATTGGATCGTTTTCGGGTGTGCCCCAGCGCTCCAGCACGGCTTGGCGATTAGCCTCGGGCAGCGCGTTGAACATCAGGTTGTAATCGTCCAGCGCGAGGCTTTGATGGCAGGGACGCTGGTCAAGGGTGTCGAGGTCATTGCTGACGCCGCCGAGCAATTGCTGGATCAATGCGGTGCCGCTGTCCGGCAACTCGGCCGGTAGCGGATAACCTTCGGCATGTAGGGCACGGAGGATATTCAGTGCGGCGGCCGGTGTATCGAGACCCACGCCGTTGCCGATACGCCCATCGCGAGTCGGGTAGTTGGCGAGGATCAGGGCGATGCGTTTTTCACTGTTGGGCACCCGCGCCAGATCGGTCCAGCGCCGCGCCAGTTCGGCGACAAAATCCATGCGTTCAGGTTGCGGCCGGTAGCAGACCACATCGGACTGACTGCGCTCGCTGCGCCACGCCAGATCCTTGAAGCTGATCGGCCGACTGATAATTCGCCCGTCCAGCTCCGGCAGCGCGATGTGCATCGCCAGGTCGCGGGGACCGAGCCCCTGTTCGCTGGCGCGCCAACCGGGTTCATTGTCCTGGGCGCAGATCGCCTGAATCACCGGGATATTGCGGCGAAACGGCCGCAGGTGCGGCGCTTCGGGGCTGGACTGGGCGAAACCGGTGGTGTTGAGAATCACCCCCGCCTCGACTTCATCCAGCAAATCCTCGACCACCGTCAGGCAGCCGGGCTCTTTCAAACTGGCCAGCGCAATCGGCAACGGATTCAACCCCGCCGCCTGCAAACGCTGGCAGAAAATATCGATGAAACCAGTGTTCGCCGCCTGCAAATGCGAGCGGTAAAACAGCACTGCCGCCACCGGCTGATCAGCTTGCCAGTCGGCTTGCCAATTCTTCAGTTCTGCGGGGCTTTTTTGCGGGTGGTAGATCGCGGTGCGTGGCAGGGTTTGCGGCTCGGACCATGGGTAGTCGCGGCCCAGCCAGCGATTGGCGAGGCAGCGAAACAGGTCGAGCGCGTTGGCCATGCCGCCCTGACGCAGGAAGTGCCAGAGCCGATCGCGGTCTTGCGCGGTTACGGTGCTCAGGTCACTGAGTTCCGGGTCCGGGCGATCGTCCCCCGGCACCAGAATCAGCTGCACGCCGCGCTCGGACAATTCCACCAGACGCTCGATGCCGTAACGCCAATAGGCGATGCCGCCGTGCAGCGAGATCAGAATCACCTTGGCGTGGCGCAGCACTTCGTCGACGTAGAGATCGACCGAGGCGTGATTCTGCACCTGCATCGGGTTGGCCAGGCGCACGCTCGGGTAATCGTCGGGCAACTGTTGCGCCGCTTCGGCGAGCAACGCCAGGCTGGAATCGCCGCTGCACAGGATCACCAGCTCGGCGGGGGTTTGTCCAAGGTCGGCGATGTTGTCGTCCGACACGAAACCGCCGGGCTGGGTCCTGAGCAGGTGCATGATTTAAACGCTGAGCGCAGCGCGCAATTGCGCTTCGAGCTGAACTGCGTCCAGATCCTGACCGATCAACACCAGACGCGTGGTGCGCGCTTCTTCAGCGCCCCACTGACGGTCGAAGTGCTTGTCGAAACGCGTGCCCACGCCCTGGATCAGCAGGCGCATCGGCTTGTTCGGCACCGCCGCAAAGCCCTTGACCCGCAGGATGCCGTGCTGGACCACCAATTGAGTCAGCGCATCCATCAGCAGGCTTTCGTCGGCTTGCGGCAGTTCGATAGAGATGGAGTCAAACGCGTCATGGTCATGGTCGTCTTCACCTTCATGGTGATGATCGTGATGGCTGTGGCGGCTGTCGATGTGTTCTTCCGAACCGGCGCCAAGGCCGATCAGCACGTCCAGTGGCAGACGACCGCTGCTGGCTTCGATGACTTTCACCGCTGGCGGCAGTTCTTCAGCGACTTCCAGGCGCACGCGGGCCAAGTCCTCAGCGCTGATCAGGTCGGCCTTGTTGAGGATCACCAGGTCAGCGCTGGCCAGTTGGTCGGCGAACAGCTCGTGCAGTGGCGATTCGTGGTCCAGGTTCGGATCGAGTTTGCGCATGGCATCGACCTGATCCGGGAACGCAGCGAAGGTGCCAGCAGCGACGGCCGGGCTGTCGACCACGGTGATCACCGCGTCAACGGTGCAGGCGCTGCGGATTTCTGGCCACTGGAAGGCTTGAACCAAAGGTTTTGGCAGGGCCAGGCCCGAAGTTTCGATGAGGATGTGGTCGAGGTCGCCGCGACGAGCGACCAGTTCGCGCATCACCGGGAAGAATTCTTCCTGAACCGTGCAGCACAGGCAGCCGTTGGCCAGTTCGTAGACGCGACCGTTGGCTTCTTCTTCAGTGCAACCGATCGAGCACTGCTTGAGGATTTCGCCGTCGATGCCCAGCTCGCCGAACTCGTTGACGATCACCGCGATGCGACGGCCCTGGGCGTTGTCGAGCATGTGGCGCAGCAAGGTGGTTTTGCCCGAGCCGAGGAAGCCGGTAACGATGGTGACGGGGAGTTTGGCCAGTGTTTTCATCGGATGCCCTTTGGCAAGGTGGCGGGCATACGGGACGACAATCGCAGCGGCAGGTGCGCGCGCAAGAGTTCCGCCACCGGATCACCCCGCCCGGTTGTAGTGAGAATCTGTGTCGAGGCAGGTCTCCTGGCTGACGGTGTGCCAATCGTTCGACTGGCGTTTGCTGCGCCTTCCCGCGAACCTGATGGATCAGGGCTTGCAGTGGCGTGGCAGCGAACATCACCGTTCACAGTTGCGGGGGCAGCCGCGGCATCGACCGCGTTCCCTTCTTAGCTTCGGCAGATGCCGAAGAACCTCGAAAGCGCAAGGCTACGCATCGTGTGGGGGCGGGTCAATGTCTTGTATCGCCGCCACCGGCCCCATCGCGAGCAGGCTCGCTCCCACATTGAAATGCGGTCACCTGTGGGAGCGAGCCTGCTCGCGATGGAATCGCCTCGGTATCGCGTTGAGAACCCTTGCCAATTGACGCCCAACCCCCGCCCATGCTCTCCTACACACCTTGTTACGGGTGCCCTTCACAGGGTGAAACGGGAAACCGGTGAATCATGTGCTTTACTCTAAAGCCATGTCAGTCCGGTGCTGCCCCCGCAACGGTAAGCGAGTGAAGCGTCAGATCCACTGTGCCCGTCATACGGCATGGGAAGGTGATGCTTGCAGGTTTCGGCGCAAGCCCTGCCCCTCGCGAGCCCGGAGACCGGCCCGCAACACAAAGTGACTTTTACGTTCACTGAATAACAAACCCGCGGTGGGCGGGCGCTGTTCGAAATCTCTGCGTGCCCCGGCGTGCGGAGGTTTTCATGCGCTCTATTCACCCGCTGACAGACCAGAGGGAAGCGCCATGTCGATCATCAGCAGCACCGGCAGCAACACCGATAAAAAAAGCACAATCAGCACCACCACAACCCTGAGCCAACGCCTGACCGCCGCTTTTTGTGCGTCGATCCTTGGCGCTAGCCTTGTGTACTTCGCCGGTTTCTCCCACATCGAAGCGGTACACAACGCCGCGCATGATACCCGTCACAGCTCCGCCTTTCCGTGCCATTGAGACCTGCTGACATGATCAAGCGTATTGCGCAAACCGCAGGTTTCACCGGGCTGCTGGCCGCCCTGCTATTGACCCTGCTGCAAAGCTTCTGGGTGGCGCCGCTGATCTTGCAGGCCGAGACCTACGAAAAGTCCGAGCCGGCCGCTGTTGAAATCCACGAGCACGCCGCTGGCGCTGTCACCGCTCATACCCATGATGCCGAAGCCTGGGAGCCGGAAGACGGCTGGCAGCGCGTGCTGTCGACCACCGGCGGCAATCTGGTGGTAGCGGTCGGTTTCGCTCTGATGCTGGCAGGTCTCTACACCTTGCGCGCTCCACGCCGTACTTCCCAAGGCCTGCTTTGGGGTCTGGCCGGTTATGCGACGTTCGTGCTGGCGCCAACCCTCGGCCTGCCACCTGAGCTGCCGGGCACTGCCGCAGCGGATCTGGCGCAACGGCAGATCTGGTGGATTGGCACTGCCGCGTCCACCGCTGTCGGCATCGCGCTGATTGTGTTCAGCCGCCACTGGCTGATGAAAATCCTCGGCGTGGCAATCCTGGCCGTGCCTCATGTGATCGGTGCACCGCAACCGGAAGTCCATTCGATGCTGGCGCCGCAAGCCCTGGAAGCGCAATTCAAAATCGCTTCGCAGCTGACCAACATGGCGTTCTGGCTGGCCCTGGGCCTGATCAGCGCCTGGTTGTTCCGCCGCAAAAGCGATGGCCAATACTCCGCATGACTGACCTCAGCGCAGCGCCGACCCTGGTGGTCGGTCTGGGCTGCCAGCGCGGCTGCCCCGTCAGCACGCTGCGGGCGCTGCTTGATCAGGCATTACAGGCTCATCAAATCGAGCTTCGTGAGATCAAGGCCCTGGCCAGTATCGACCTCAAGCGCGAAGAACCCGCCCTGATCGAACTGGCCGAACAGCTGGCATTGCCGTTGATGTACTTCAGCAGCGAACAATTGGCCGGTTATGAACCGCAACTCAGCCACCACTCGGACATCGCGTTCGAACGCACCGGCTGTTACGGCGTAGCGGAAAGTGCCGCGCTGGCACTGGCCGAACAATTGGCTCAGGCACCGGCAAAGTTGCTGATTCCACGACAAAAATACGCCCAGGCCACCCTGGCATTGGCCAGTGCCGCGTAAAATCCCCGATAATCCTCGCCTTCAATCATGAGCAATCTTCATCTGAAGCGTGCCCATGCCCTTTTTCTGACAGGAAACGACGATGACCGTCTACTTTATTGGCGCAGGCCCCGGCGACCCGGAACTGATCACCGTCAAAGGCCAGCGGCTGATTCGTAGCTGCCCGGTCATCATCTATGCAGGCTCCCTGGTCCCCGCCGCCGTGCTGGAGGGCCACCAGGCCGAACAGGTGGTCAACAGCGCCGAGTTGCACCTGGAACAGATCATCGAGCTGATCAAGACCGCCCATGCCAATGGCCAGAACGTGGCACGGGTGCATTCCGGCGATCCGAGCCTGTACGGCGCGATTGGCGAGCAGATCCGCTACCTGCGTGAACTCGACATCCCTTTCGAAATCATTCCCGGCGTCACCGCCACCGCCGCCTGCGCAGCGCTTTTGGGTGCGGAACTGACCTTGCCGGACGTGTCACAGAGCGTGATTCTGACCCGCTACGCCGACAAGACTGCGATGCCGGCCGGTGAAGAGCTCGGTAATCTGGCGCAGCATGGGGCGACCATGGCGATCCACTTGGGGGTCAATCATCTGGAGAAGATCCTCGTCCAATTGCTGCCGCACTACGGCGCCGACTGCCCGATCGCGGTGATTCACCGGGCGACCTGGCCGGATCAGGATTGGGTGGTGGGGACGTTTGAGGACATTGCACAGAAGGTTCAAGCCAAAGGGTTTCGCCGGACGGCGTTGATTCTGGTGGGTCGGGTGTTGGGCAGCGATCACTTCAGTGAGTCGTCGCTGTATCGCGCGGGGCATGCGCACCTCTACAGACCCTGAAGCACTTGTGGCGAGGGAGCTTGCTCCCGCTGGACCGCGCAGCGGTCCCAAAATCAGCCAACGCATTCATCACGGGAAATGCATCGGCTGGATTGCGACTGCTTCGCAGTCGAGCGGGAGCAAGCTCCCTCGCCACGGGTTATCGATCACCCATAAAAAAACGGTGCTCACGGGCACCGTTTTTTTATGTTTGCAGCGAACACCTTAGTAGTAGGCGTTTTCTTTCTGCGTGTGGTCGGTCACGTCACGAACACCCTTGAGTTCGGGAATACGCTCGAGCAAGGTGCGCTCGATGCCTTCCTTCAGGGTAACGTCTGCCTGGCCGCAGCCCTGGCAACCACCGCCGAACTTCAGCACGGCAATACCGTCTTCAACCACATCGATCAGGCTGACCTGACCGCCGTGGCTGGCCAGCCCCGGGTTGATCTCGGTTTGCAGGTAGTAGTTGATGCGCTCATTGACCGGGCTGTCGGCGTTGACCATCGGTACTTTGGCGTTTGGCGCCTTGATGGTCAGTTGGCCGCCCATGCGGTCGGTGGCGTAGTCGACTACCGCGTCGTCCAGAAATGCTTCGCTGAACGAGTCGATGTAAGCGGTGAAGCTTTTGAGCCCCAGCGCCGTGTCTTCAGGTTTTTCTTCGCCCGGCTTGCAGTAGGCAATGCAGGTTTCGGCGTACTGGGTGCCAGGCTGGGTGATAAAGACGCGGATGCCGATACCCGGGGTGTTCTGCTTGGAGAGCAGATCAGCCAGGTAATCGTGGGCGGCGTCGGTAATGGTAATAGCGGTCATGGAAACTCCTCGCAGGCTTGGACGCAGTTTACGCCAATCATCGCGCCGGACAAAGTCCTAGTATTTTTGTCGGGAAAGCGCAGCTGATCCAATGTGGGAGCGGGCTTGCTCGCGAAGGCGGCGACACAACCAACATTGATGTTGCCAGACACACCGCTTTCGCGAGCAAGCCCGCTCCCACACGGGATCGCAGGCACCTCTAAATTCCGTGCGTCAAAGATTCTCATAGCGGTTCATGTCCAGCACGCCCTCTTCCACAGGGTCGGTGTCGTGGATGTAGCGGCTCAGATCGTGGAAATACTGCCAGAACTGCGGATGGCTGCGGCGAATGCCCCAGCGTTCGACGACTTTCTCGAAACTGGCGGCGTCCCTGGCATTTTCCATCGCGTCGACGAACGCGGGCACTTGCCCGGCCGGGATGTTGAACATGAAGTTCGGATAACTGCTGAGAACACCCGGATAAATCGTCAACGTATCGAGCCCCGGCTGATAACGCAGCGACTCACCGAGCAGGAACGCCACGTTGCTGTGGGCGCGGTTGCGCAGCAGGCTGTAGACCTCGCGCTTGCCGCTTTGGGTCTCGATACGCAACATCGTGGCTTCCGGCAACTGATCGATAACCTTCAGCCCCGCAGCCGGACGTGAAGTCAGGCGGCTCAAGGCCTGCTCGGCGTTCTGCAACGCCAGGTCGATGTTCGGCCGCGAGCAATAAGCACCGTCGCAACGGTTGATCGGGTCGGGCCTGGCATTGAGGTCGCCGTACCGGGCCAGCAATTGCAGGGCGAAATCGCGTTTCGGGTCCTTTTCGTTCAGCGTCAGCGCCGTTGGTTTGTCGTTATCTATGTACTCATAATCCAGCCACATCTTGAACTTGCCGCCGTTCTGATACCAATCGTCGAGGTAACCGTCCCGTGAATCGGCCGGCATCAGACGCAAGAAGTTCTGCTCGGCACCGTTGCGAATCAGGTCGAAGTACAGCCGGGTCTGGGCTTGATGGGACACGTTGCCGAACACATCGAAGTTGACCGCCAATTGGTAATAGGTGCGTTCCAGCAACGGGTAATCGAACAGCCAAATGGTTTGCGGCACGTCACCGATCAGGCCTTTGTTCACTGAGGCGCTGTCGAAATGCCGGAAGATGCTCAGCAGCGCGTTGTCATTGCCGGCCCACAGGGTCGACCAGCTCGGTGCCGGCAGGTCGGCGTAGCTGTCGCGGCGCAAGGCTTCGTACTCGTTGCGTTTGTTGCGGTAGTCGCGCCACAGGCTCAGGACACTGCCGACGTCATCGTTCTGCCCCGGCATCGCCAGCAACGGCGTGGCCTGGCCACGATAGTTCGGGTCGGTGATGTAAAGGTCATGCTCCGGGGCCTGGAACAGCGCCCAGAAGTTGTCGCGAATCACGTCGGTGGCGATCTGGCCGCGGCAGACCGGACCACGAATAAAGGTGCGCACGAAGTACTCGGCGTTATCGAGCATGAACTGGTAACGCGCCTGAGCCGGGATGCCCTCAAAGGTCGTGAACGGATTGGCCCGTCGCTCCGGCCCGTAACCTGGCAGCGCGTTGACCTGCCAATTGCCGCTGTAAAACAGGCTTTTGATCCGCGCCATCTTCGCCGCGCTCAGCGGATAGGTGATGTGCGTCTTGTGTACGATCACGCCTTGCACCGACCATAGGCGGTAATAGACCTGAGTGCCCGGATCGTCATTCGGACGGCGAGTGTTGATCAGATCGATCGGCTGCCCCGTCGGCGTGCGCGAACGCACCCACTGAAAGAAATGCCCCGGCTCGCCGTCCTTGAAATAGATGTGCGCCAAAAACCAGTGCTCGAACAACCAGCGCCCGACCAGGCTCTCCCGGGCGCCCGGCGCGTTGAGCAGGTTTTCCCACTGCACCACCTGCAAGGCTTCCTTGGCGCTGGGCACCAGGCCCTGCTCATCGATTGGCGCACCGGAGGCCAGCCAGCGTTGCAACGTCTGGTATTGCTGATCGGTCAGGCCGGTGACCGCCAACGGCATGCCTTCTTTCGGGTGGGAGCCGGCATAGCCGTCGAACTCCGCCGGCATGGCGCACATGTTTTCCCGGTTCAGGCCCAGGACGATGTCTTCCGGCAATTTGGCATTGGGTTGCAACGGGGTTTTGTGGCCCAGTTCGAGCATCCGCGCCATCAGCGCCGCCTGACTGCCTTGGGCGTCGAGCACCGAATAAAAACCCTTTTGCTGCCAGGCACGCTTGCCAAAGGCGTCATAAAACAGCCGGGTCGGCGCTGCGGCCTGGCGGCGCTCGCCGTCATAGACAGGCATCTTCGTCGCACCTCGGGCCGCCCCTTCGCCACTGCCCAGATTGAGCTGACAGGCGGAGTCGTAGCAGGCATGGCAGGCCACGCACTTTTCGGTGAAGATCGGTTGAATGTCGCGGACGTAGGAAATATCCGGACCTTGTGCAGCGGCGCCCCCGCTTAAAAACAGCATCAATAGGCTGGTGACGACGCGATACGACATATCCCTGGTCCTGATCATGAGAAAACGCCGCGATTCTACCGGTCTGGACCGGGCACCAACATGAACGATATTCATGCAAAACCCGCACATGCTCCAAAAGCGCACAGGTTTGTTATCATCCCGGCCCTTCGTCATGGCCTTACCGAGTAGTCCAAATGTCCGATCGCAGCGTTCGCCTTCAAGCTCTCAAGCACGCCCTCAAAGAGCGCATCCTGATTCTCGATGGCGGCATGGGTACGATGATCCAGAGCTACAAGCTCGAGGAGCAGGATTACCGTGGCAAACGCTTCGCCGACTGGCCGAGCGATGTAAAAGGCAACAACGACCTGTTGGTGCTGACGCGCCCGGACGTGATTGGCGCTATTGAAAAAGCCTACCTGGATGCCGGCGCCGACATTCTGGAAACCAACACCTTCAATGCCACCCAGGTGTCCCAGGCCGACTACGGCATGCAGGGCCTGGCGTACGAACTCAACGTAGAAGGCGCACGCCTGGCGCGCAAGGTGGCGGACGCCAAGACCCTGGAAACCCCGGACAAGCCGCGTTTCGTCGCCGGCGTGCTCGGCCCTACCAGTCGCACCTGTTCGCTGTCGCCTGACGTGAACAACCCCGGCTACCGCAACGTGACTTTCGATGAACTGGTGGAGAACTACACCGAGGCCACCAAAGGCCTGATCGAAGGCGGTGCCGACCTGATCCTGATCGAAACCATCTTCGATACCCTCAACGCCAAAGCCGCGATCTTCGCTGTGCAGGGTGTTTATGAGGAGTTAGGCGTCGAGTTGCCGATCATGATCTCCGGCACCATCACCGACGCTTCTGGCCGCACCCTCTCCGGCCAGACCACCGAAGCGTTCTGGAACTCGGTGGCTCACGCCAAGCCGATCTCCGTCGGCCTGAACTGCGCCCTTGGCGCCAGTGAACTGCGCCCGTACCTGGAAGAACTGTCGAACAAGGCCAGCACCTACGTGTCGGCGCACCCGAACGCCGGCCTGCCGAACGAATTCGGCGAGTACGACGAACTGCCGGCCCAAACCGCCAAGGTCATCGAAGAATTCGCCCAAAGCGGCTTCCTGAACATCGTTGGCGGCTGCTGCGGCACCACGCCGGGGCACATCGAAGCCATCGCCAAAGCGGTGGCCGGTTATGCGCCGCGCGAGATTCCGGACATTCCCAAGGCTTGCCGCCTGTCGGGCCTGGAACCGTTCACCATTGATCGCAGCTCCTTGTTCGTCAACGTCGGCGAGCGGACCAACATCACCGGTTCCGCCAAATTCGCCCGTCTGATCCGTGAAGACAACTACACCGAAGCCCTGGAAGTCGCCCTGCAGCAGGTCGAAGCCGGCGCCCAGGTGATCGACATCAACATGGACGAAGGGATGCTCGATTCGAAGAAGGCCATGGTGACCTTCCTCAATCTGATTGCCGGTGAACCGGACATCTCCCGCGTCCCGATCATGATCGACTCCTCCAAATGGGAAGTGATCGAAGCCGGCCTCAAGTGCATCCAGGGCAAGGGCATCGTCAACTCGATCAGTATGAAAGAAGGCGTCGAGCAGTTCATTCATCACGCCAAACTGTGCAAGCGCTACGGCGCCGCGGTGGTGGTGATGGCTTTCGACGAAGCCGGCCAGGCCGACACCGAAGCGCGCAAGAAAGAGATCTGCAAACGCTCCTACGACATTCTGGTCAACGACGTCGGCTTCCCGCCGGAAGACATCATTTTCGACCCGAACATCTTCGCCGTGGCCACCGGTATCGAAGAACACAACAACTACGCAGTGGACTTCATCAACGCCTGTGCCTATATCCGCGACGAACTGCCGTACGCCCTGACCTCCGGCGGCGTGTCGAACGTGTCGTTTTCGTTCCGTGGCAACAACCCGGTGCGCGAGGCGATTCATTCGGTGTTCCTGCTGTATGCGATCCGCAACGGCCTGACCATGGGTATCGTCAACGCCGGTCAGCTGGAGATCTACGACCAGATCCCAACCGAACTGCGCGATGCCGTCGAAGACGTGATCCTCAACCGTACCCCGGAAGGCACCGACGCCCTCCTCGCCATCGCCGACAAGTACAAGGGCGACGGCAGCGTCAAGGAAGCCGAGACCGAAGAGTGGCGCAACTGGGACGTCAACAAGCGTCTGGAACATGCGCTGGTCAAGGGCATCACCACCCACATCGTCGAAGACACCGAAGAGTCGCGCCTGTCCTTTGCACGTCCGATCGAAGTGATCGAAGGCCCGCTGATGTCCGGCATGAACATCGTCGGCGACCTGTTCGGCGCCGGCAAAATGTTCCTGCCGCAGGTGGTGAAATCCGCCCGCGTGATGAAGCAGGCCGTGGCCCACTTGATCCCGTTCATCGAGCTGGAAAAAGGCGACAAGCCGGAGGCCAAGGGCAAGATCCTCATGGCGACGGTCAAGGGCGACGTGCATGACATCGGCAAGAACATCGTCGGCGTGGTGCTGGGCTGCAACGGCTATGACATCGTCGACCTCGGCGTGATGGTGCCGGCGGAGAAGATCCTGCAGGTCGCCAAGGAACAGAAGTGCGACATCATCGGCCTGTCCGGTTTGATCACGCCTTCGCTGGATGAAATGGTTCACGTGGCCCGCGAGATGCAGCGTCAGGATTTCCATTTGCCGCTGATGATCGGTGGCGCGACCACGTCCAAGGCGCACACGGCGGTGAAGATCGAGCCCAAGTACAGCAACGACGCAGTGATCTACGTGACCGACGCCTCCCGCGCTGTAGGCGTGGCGACGCAGTTGCTGTCCAAGGAACTGAAGGCCGGTTTCGTCGAGAAGACTCGCCTGGAATACATCGACGTTCGCGAGCGCACCGCCAACCGCAGCGCCCGCACCGAACGCCTGAGCTACCCGGTGGCCATCGCGAAGAAGCCGCAGTTCGACTGGGGCAGCTACGAACCGGTCAAGCCGACGTTCACCGGCGCCAAGGTGCTGGATAACATCGACCTGAAGGTTTTGGCCGAATACATCGACTGGACGCCGTTCTTCATCTCCTGGGACCTGGCCGGCAAGTTTCCGCGCATCCTCAAAGACGAAGTGGTCGGTGAAGCCGCCACCGCGCTGTACGCCGATGCCCAGGAAATGCTCGCCAAACTGATCGACGAAAAACTCATCAGCGCACGTGCGGTATTCGGTTTCTGGCCGGCCAATCAGGTGCGTGACGATGACATCGAAGTCTACGGCGATGACGGCAAGCCATTGGCCAAGCTGCACCACTTGCGTCAGCAGATCATCAAGACCGATGGCAAGCCGAACTTCTCCCTGGCCGACTTCGTTGCGCCCAAAGACAGCGGCGTGACCGACTATGTGGGGGGCTTTATCACCACCGCCGGGATCGGCGCCGAAGAAGTGGCCAAGGCCTATCAGGAAGCGGGCGACGACTACAACTCGATCATGGTCAAGGCCCTGGCCGACCGCTTGGCCGAGGCCTGTGCCGAATGGTTGCACCAACAGGTTCGTAAAGACTACTGGGGCTATGCCAAGGACGAGACGCTGGACAACGAGGCGTTGATCAAAGAGCAATACACCGGCATCCGCCCTGCTCCGGGCTATCCGGCGTGCCCGGATCACACCGAGAAAGCCACGCTGTTCAAACTGCTGGACCCGGAAGCGGAAGAACTAAAGGCCGGCCGCAGCGGCGTGTTCCTCACCGAGCACTACGCCATGTTCCCGGCGGCAGCGGTCAGCGGCTGGTACTTCGCTCACCCACAGGCGCAGTATTTTGCCGTGGGCAAGATCGACAAGGATCAGGTGCAGAGCTACACCTCGCGCAAAGGTCAGGAATTGAGCGTGACCGAGCGCTGGCTGGCGCCTAACCTGGGTTACGACAACTGAGACACCCTTGAAATCAGGATTCCGGCGCCGGTTAACCCGGCGCCGGAAGGCTGATTATCGGCTTGAGGTTCCCGGCAGCGGTGCTGCGCCAGAGGTGCGCTCAATTGCCTCGACCTCTTGTCGAGACAGCTCGATCATCTTTGCATTACGTGCGGCTGTCAGATCAAACAGCTGCTCCATGAGCCTCGCATCGTCGACAGCCATCCCGTCATCCTGCTCCTGCGACAGGTCTGCCTCGTCGAGTGCCCTGAATGCTTCTGGATATTTGTCCTTGAGATAATTCACCCAGTAGTCACGCTGGATAAGGTCCTCAAAAAAAACGTCGCCGTGCTCGGCATTCATCACTTCGCGGCGGGCTTCGGCCAATTGCCGGGTTGTTACACCTGAGGCAAACGTCATGTGCTTCGGCTGCCCCGGCAGCTCCAGGCCATCGTCCCACCCGCCGGTCAGGCCGATTCGATAACCCAGGCGTACCTCCGCCTGATCCTGACCGGTACGGGTAGCGGTTTTCGTCGCCAGTTCATCGACCTTGTCCAATCGGAAAAGCCGTCTGGACAACCTCAATAATGCTTCGCCTTTGGCACCGGGCCATCCGGCAGACACTTCGTGCAAAGCATTGTGTGTATACACCGTGCTTTCCAGCGCACTGAAGGTCAGGATTCGACCGTCGACGCAGGTGCCGTGGGTGTTTGAACTGGCAAACAGCGTTTCTCGAAGTTCGGTGTTGCCAGCGGCGGCCTCCATCACTGTCCAGACTCGCCGCGTCAGGTCGGCATTTGCCACCTGGAACTCACGCGTGTCCTGCAACCGTGAAAGCAAGTGGAAGAACGCGGCATTGTCCGGTTCCGCCGCCAGTTGATTCCAGAGCCGAGTCTTGCTGGCGACCTCCTCGGGAGGGGCATTGGCCAGCCAGGGTGTCTTCTGCTCGACCTCCAATTCCCTGCCGGAAAGATCTTCATCTGATTCGATGCTTTCACTGACCGCTTCACCTTCATTACGCGCTTGATCAATCCACTCGTCCAGAGCAGCGCGCGAGTATCCAAAGACGGTTGCGCGCGAACCCCTTTCGCGAAAGTCCTGCATCTGCTCAAGGGCCTCAAGCGACAGATTGAAGTTGTCGCTGAGGTCCGTGCCCGACATCAGCACGTCATGGCTGCCGTCCAGGGCCTGTGGAGGAATCGACGTGATGTCGTTACCACTCAGGTTCAGCGTCCTGAGATAACTGGTATCCAGCACGCCGACCGGCCAGTCGGTCAAATTGTTGTTGCGCAGATCCAGCGTCTCCAATCGCTCAAAAACGCCGAGATCGAATTCATCCAGCGCGTTGTAGCTCAGATCCAGCCATTGCAAACGCTGCAGGAGGTTCAACGAGGCATACAGATGATCGCTATCGCTCAATCGGTTCGAGGACAACTCTAGTCGTTCAAGGGCGTGCATTCGGCCAACCGGCTCGGGAACCGCTTGCAGGTCGTTGCCATTGAGTTCCAGGGTCCTGAGCTGCTTGAAAGCCTGTAGAAACCCATTGGAGCCCTGTTCACCCAGCCTTGTCCCCGTCAGGTTCAACGTGCCCACGTGGTCGAACACTGCGGGCAATTCGGGAAGATCGCCCAATTGCAAACCGTTGAGATTCAACACAGAGTCTGCAACACCTAGCGCGGCACTCAGGCTCTCACGCCAGCAATCAAGGATTCGCAATGCGGCCTGGTTGCGGCTTGCCGATGAGGCTACCCAACCAGCGCCACTTGACTCGCGCGCGAACAGCCAACCGTTCAATCGGCGCGTCAGTTCATCATGGGTCCGGTCCCATCCGGCAATCCGCTCGCTGATTTGCACCTCGGTGGCCCCGCTCTCGCGCAGCTGTTCAATCACTTGCAGGGCTTCATCTTCCGCGAGCATTGGCTTTAGCCGCTGCAGACGCTTGGCAAGATGCGCAGCCCCTTCCCCCACAGGAATCTCCGGCAGGGACAGCAAATGACGAGTGATGGAAAAACCGCTCTCGGCCGGAGGAAAAACTGACGGCACCTTCTCCCGGGCGAACCTTCCCAGGGTGCCCACAGGCAGACCACGGTCCAGCTCGATCTGCAGGCGGGCGATGTCCAGCAAAATCACCGCTTGCGGGGTCAATGGCGTGCCGGTCAGATCGGTCTTGAGCAGCATCTCGCTCTCAAGCACCGTCGCCGGGAGCGAGGAAATCCTGCTGTCACGCAAATCCAGCCAGCTCAGTTCTGGCAGGTCTTGCACCCCTGTCGGCCATTCATGCAGGTTGGTCGCCCGCAAGTCCAAGGCTTTAAGACGCGGCATATGACTGACATCCAGCGAATTCAGCGGATTGTTGTGCAGGTCCAGATATTCAAGTTTGCGCAATCCATCAAACCCCTGGCCCAGCGCAAGGTCGCCAACAATCGCGTTGCCAGAAAGATCCAGACGGGTCAACTTCACAAGATCACCCGCTGCGATTGGCACCGCGGTCAACCCGCTACCGCTTACATCGAGTTGCTGAAGTTCGGTAAACCCTCGAACAAAGCCACGGACTTTTTCAGCAGGCGCTTTCGCCCCCTTCAAATATAACCGTTGAACATGCGCGAAAGCAGCGTCAGGCAAGTCGGGGAATTCACTGAGTGCCAGGTTCGGCAAATCGAGCAACGTGGCGTCGGTCGTCGCCCCGTAGCGTTTGAATGCACCGTTGCGCCAGCAAGCCTTGATGGAAAGGGTGGCCCATGTCCGCCCCACAATCTCGTTGATCGACCCGGGCGTCTGCATCACGCGTTGGCTCCAGTCTTTCAGTTGACGGTCGAGCACGCCTGACGTCTCGCTCAAGGCATCGACCGCCTCGAATCGTGCATCTGCCCCCTGCCACTGCTCGACAAACCGGTTGAACAGGCCATCAATCGACTCGTTCATCCCTGCTGCAAGACGCGACAGCTCACCCTTGCAGTAGTCCCTGACCATTTCCTCCCGATCAACCAGGTGCTCGGGGTGATTGGTGACGTACTCAAACGCCGGTTTGAAGTGTTCACGGGAGAAGTTCGACCAGTCCAGAGACAAGCCGGACCACAGTTTTTCATGCCTCTGGAAAGCCCCGTCGGGCAAAGTTCCGATCCCGGTATCTTTGAGGTTCAGACGTTCCAGCGCTGGTAAATCAAGCACCCCGACCGGCCATTCACGCAGCGCACGCGAGGAAATTGCCAAACTGCGCAGATTGCGCAAACGACTGACATCCAGGGCCATCGGCGTGAGATCCGAAAAATAAACGTTGAGCTCCTGCAGCGTCGTCAATGCACCTAGCCTTGAGGGCATATCCACCGCGCGGGGAGAAGCTGAGTAAAGACTCAGCCCCGTAAGCTCCTGCATTGCGCCCAATGCCTCTGGCACATTGCTGAACTCACCTCCCGTTGCATTGATCCTGAGGTTTTTCAATCCCGGGAAATTTGCCAACAGTGCATCGGCATTGGCGTCAGTAATGCAGCGCCCCCGGATGCTCAGCTCACGCACATGCGAAAAATCCGCCGACAGGGGGGGAATCGGGTCGTCACAGATCAAATCCAGCGAACTGTAGAAAGGCAATTCCTCTGCCAACGGCGAATTACGCCAGCATTCCTTGAGGTTTCGCGCGACCGCGTTTTTGCCCCCCGACACGGACTGC
The DNA here is from genome assembly GCF_003732275.1 of Pseudomonas frederiksbergensis. GTDB lineage: Bacteria > Pseudomonadota > Gammaproteobacteria > Pseudomonadales > Pseudomonadaceae > Aquipseudomonas > Aquipseudomonas frederiksbergensis_H. The sequence continues at coordinate 89,908 of NZ_MOBM01000005.1, read as the reverse complement.
AAATCAGGTTCCGATGTCCCGACCCATTGATCGAGCGTTGATTCAAGCGCCTCCCACTCACGCATACGCTCCTGCAATAAGCCATAAATCTGTGCGTCGCTTTTTCCGGCCCGCAACTGCTTCAGGATAAAACTGCTGGCGTTTTGATCGGAGAGTCCGGGATAGAGCGACTGAACCCGAGTGACCAATGAAGGATTCAAGCCTTGCCCACGCCCACTGGCGGGGTAGCCCACCTGTCGCTCATTCACTCGTACGGGGGGCTTGAACACAGCGCGCCCGCCGGCTCGGTTTTCCAGTCGTTGCATTAACTGCGCCCGGTGTTGCACCGCCGAGTCAAAAATCGCCTTTTGCAACCCACTGCTTTGACCGACGTGTGGAACACCCAATGCCTGGCGGGACTCATCGGGCAAGGCATGCATGATGGAATCGAAAAAGTTGCCGCCACTGCGGGGCACGCTATTGAGCGCCTCTCCTCGCTCATCGAACGCCTGGTAGGCCGGCCCCTGCTTGACGACATACTTGCGACTTGCGGCGGTCTCGCGGCCAATACCATCGATCAGCGGACCGTTGATGTGACCGTCACGGACCTCCAGACGCACCTCACCGGACCAACCCGGCAGTTTTTCCAGGGCGTGCAGGGCGAGCCATTGGCTGTCGGGGGAAGTCATGTTGTCTCTGTACAGACCGGCGAAAGCCCGAACCTGACGCCCCTGCTGCGCGTACCAGCGGGCTTCCTCGAGCATATTCAGCGGAATTCGGTGGGTGGTCCGCAGGCGTGTCAGTTCCTCGGCATTGGCGTCGAGCAGAACTCTTTGGGCTGCAGAATCGCTCAGTCCCGGGCAAGCCCGCCGCAGCTTGTCGATGAATGGCGCGCTGCTTTTCTGCTCGATGACGGGTGCCACTCCTGGATCTGCCGCGAACAGCCTCAGGGCCTCTGTCAGTTCAGGGGGCGCAGGTAAATTATCCACATGCATCTTGCGTAAGGCATTGTCGCTGACGCCGCTGATATCAGCAGCCTCAAGCAATTGTTTGTCCGTCAATGCCTCGGTGGTGTAGCCCATCCGCCGCAACAGGGTCAAGCGGTCCCACTCCAGGGGCCGTTCAAGGTTGTGGCGCCAGGCGCCGAAGTTGTTGTGCTGCAAGACTGGCTGGTAGACATCGGGGTCAGTGGGGTGTTTGATCCGCCACTGCTTGAGCGCCGGGTCGAAGGTTTTTTCGTAGGCATTGCCCTCCAGGCTGATGTAGGTCTTGCCTCCCATCTCGTATTGCCCAAGGGCGTTCGGGGTGAGACCCTCAAGCGCGACGCCACTCTTGTAGGAAGCAAGGTCCGGATGCCACAGACGCGTTTCACCGAACGGCGTGGTGACTGGTCTCATCCCGTCGACAAACCGGGATGCGGTGATCGGTGGTGCCTTGCTTGCCACCGCGCCCAAAGCGGCCATGAAAGCAACGTTCTCCATGACTGATTTGAGATGGCCCCAAGCCTCCTCGGCATCTCCCTCATTCCACGCTTCCACGCCCTCGTAAACCTCATAGGACAGTTGAACGGCGGTGACAGCCAGCATGAATTCGCCCAGTCCCGGCACTATAAAAGCAGCCACGTTCAGTACGTTCAGCCCCCATTCGACATAGTGTTCGAGGCGTTCGATCCAGGCCTTGTGGTCAACTTCGGCAGTCGGTATTGCCAACAATTTGGCGTTGGACTTGACCCTGACAAGGTGAGCGTCATAGCGTGCGCCGAACACTTCAGTGTCAATAAAGGTTTCGGCCAGAGCGAGATTGACGTTTTCGTTCCAGACCTCTTCATAAATGCCGTCGCGGTAGGCGGCGGGGTTGTACGGTGGGCCTGGATAGACCGGGTTCGGATTCCATCGCTGGACCTTGAGCTGGGATTTGAGCCGCCGAAAGATCGTCGAGGACTCGTCCTGTGGCAGCAGCCCGGCGACAAACCGCTGATAGGATCGCGAGCGCAGTCTGATCGCGAAATCTGTCGCAAACGAGCTGAGTGACGAGTACTCCTTGACCGGGTACAGCGGGTCACCCGGAATGTACACGATGATTCTCGTGCTCGATGGTACTGACAGGCTGAAGGTCGGTATCGGTAAAAACACCTCGGCGATATCTTCCAGAACCGAGGGGGGTTTACGTGTCGCCGACCCGATGATCAATACATCACTCAACATCGAGCCCAGCACCGTCAACTGACTGTAAGCCACTGGGCGCCCATCGATCCTGGGATCAGAGCGCCCGTCGAGGATCGCCAGCAACGCGGCGTAAGCCGTCTCACTGACGTTCGACTTCATCCGGGCGATATGTGCCTGCAGGCGCAGCCTGTCCTTGTTCGCCGTGATCGTCTGCTCGCGGACCTTCGCGGCTGTGCCGGGCGTATCGAAAACGGCGCTCAGATGGTCCTGATACTGCTTGCCAAGGTCCAGTTTCCGACACAGGCTGGCGAACGCATCGGGCTTGATCGACAATTTGTCACGAATTTTGTAACGCGTCTTCCCGAACGGATAACGGTCCGTTTTATCGTAAAGCTCGTTCTCCATTGCCCCGGCCGGAGCCAGCGCGCTGGTTTCCTGCAAGGCGATTTCATCAAACGGCTCGTCAGCCTCGAAGTTGCGCAGCGCTGCCTGCAGCAGAGTCTGCTCATCGGCTCGATTGGGTGCGCGCAAATGAAACAGCATGGTCCCCGTCACATCCGGTGACTGACCAAAGGTTTTACGCATTGCCTCTTCCAGCAATGGTTTGACGAATTCGGTGATGCCCTTGAAATCCTTCAGCGTTTTGGCCAGCGCCTGGCTGGAAGTGTTGCTCTGTACCTGACTATCGAGCAACGCCTGACGCAACGTGGCAGACGCCTGGGCATAAAGTGCCGGGTAGGAATGGGCGAACAGGCGGGCGGGATCACGGGCCCGGGTCAGACTCTCGAGATGAGGTCGGGTAAGGTGTTGAGTCCAGTCGGGCAGACGGCTCTTGATATAGGGAACATGAAGTCCCGGGGTCGCGGGTCTGGAAAGGTCCGGCATGATGCAAATCCTGATAGCTCATTGATAGAGCGTCAGAACATCACGGCCAACCGGCAGCATGGCGGTACATATTTATAGAGGAACCGGGCCAATGCACTGTCAACTGTTGCGCGATTTTACAGTCGTCAACTGTTTCACTCGCCCGCAAGCTGCGATCTTTTGCATTGACTATGCTTACTTTTCACCTATTGGTAACGGGGAATTTATGGACGATCCAGTCGACAACAACAAGCCACCGACCTTCTGGCAGATGCTGCACAGTGTGCTGGCGGCGGCGTTCGGGGTGCAGAGCGGGAAGAATCGGGCCCGGGACTTCACCCACGGCAAGCCGAGCCATTTCGTGATTCTGGGGATCCTGTTCACGGCAGTGTTCGCGTTGACGCTGTTTGGCATCGTCAAACTGGTGGTGTACCTGGCGGGTATCTGAACCGGCTCAGTGCATCAGGGCTTGCAAGCTGAACGGGTAACGATACGACGTCGGCCGCCCCTTGGCCGAGAGTTTCTGGAAATCCACGCCGTAATCCTGAGTGGCACTTAACGCCAGCAATTGCCTGGCTTGCGCGTGATCGATCAGCTGCAACAACGGAATCTGCCGGTCGCGCCCACCGTACTGGCTGACATCCACCCCCAAATCGTAGTCATGCAGTTGCACCAAAGCCCAACCACCCAGCGTGAAGTGCCCGCCCAACAGCACACTCAACCGCCCTTCCAACAGCGCCTGTAACGCAGTCGGCGAATTGTTGACGGCGCTGAACAGCGCGTCCTTGCCGGGTTGGCCGCCTGTTTCGGCGTAGGCCTGCATGGCGCCAAAGGCCATTTCATCGTTGGCCGACCAGACCAGCGACGTTTGCGGATAACGTTTGAACAATAACCTGGCCTGTTCATAGGCGCGCTCGCGGGTCCAGCCGCCGTAGACCAACTGGCGCAACCGCACTTCAGGGTGTTCGGCCAATGCCCGCATCATGCCCTTCTCACGCTGTTGCGCCGCTGGCGTGATCTTCAGGCCGGAAAAGGCCACCAGATCAATGACCTGACCGGGCGCGACCGGGCGATGCAGGCGAATCAGCTCCTTGAGCATCAAGTAGCCGCCCTCTTCATTGTTGGGCACCAGGCTGCCCAACCAGTCGGGATATTTGTCTGGCTGGGCGCCGAGCAGGCGCATCTGGTCTGCGGTGAGGCCGTTGTTGACCAAAAACAGTTTCACTCCGCTGCCTTGAGCCAGGCGCAGGATTTCGGGCGCGACGTACAGTTCGTTGACGAACACCAGATAGTCCGGTCGATTCGGCCCTTGCAGGGCTTCGCGGGCCTGCTTGAGTGTGGTTTCAGCGTTTCGCTCGGAATACTGGATGTGCAAATCCATGCCCAGGTCCTTGGCTGCGGTCTGCATGAACTGCGAGTAACTGACCCAGAACACCTCTTGGGTGGTTCCCGGATTGAGGAACAATACGGACGCCGCCTGGGCACACGGTCCCAAGACCGTACCAAGCGCCAGCACTACACCACAGAAGAACTTCAACATTAAACGTCCGAGCCCCCGAAAATCCGCTGCGCATTATAGCCAGCGAAGTCCCTGGAACGGCGCTTATTCCGGCTTCTGTCCGACAATCGTCGGCGCCGGGCCCGGACGGGGTCGTTTATTGATGGCTGACCCAGAACACCGCTGTGCCCACGACCAGGATGATCAGGAACAAAATCGCCCAGGCATCGACCGTGCTATCGCTTTTCCCTGCTTTGGTTGGGTTGCTCATTGCATCGCCTCTTGTCGGTTTTATCGGTGATTGCATAAAGACTCGAGCACAGTTAAGACGATGATTGCCCGCACCACAAATGGGGGTTTTATCTCCATAAGTTTCATTAGTCGTTTTGGTTCTTTACATATACTCAAACATCACTTTTGCGCATAACTGCAAACTGGTATCTTGCCTCCGCTCCGTTGGGAGTGCGCGGCCGTGCGCGCAGAATTGCCGAGGCAGTATCGGAGACTTCAGCAAGCGAAAAACGCAACTGGATCCGACCGGCCCAAGCCTGAGAACAGGACTTATATGTACGTATACGACGAGTACGATCAGCGGATCATCGAGGACCGCGTCAAGCAGTTCCGTGATCAGACCCGACGCTATCTGGCAGGCGAGCTGAGCGAAGAAGAGTTCCGCCCCCTGCGCCTGCAAAATGGCCTTTATATCCAGCGCTTCGCGCCGATGCTGCGGGTGGCGGTGCCTTATGGCCAACTGACTTCGCGCCAGACGCGAATGATGGCCAAGATTGCCCGCGACTATGACAAGGGCTACGCCCACATCAGTACCCGGCAGAACGTGCAGTTCAACTGGCCGGCCCTGGAAGACATCCCGGACATCCTGGCCGAACTGGCGACCGTGCAGATGCACGCGATCCAGACCAGCGGCAACTGCCTGCGCAACGTCACCACCGACCAGTTCGCCGGTGTCGCGGCCGATGAGTTGATCGACCCGCGTCCATGGTGCGAAATCGTTCGTCAGTGGACCACGTTCCACCCGGAATTCGCCTACCTGCCGCGTAAATTCAAAATCGCCATCAACGGTTCGACATCCGACCGTGCGGCCATCGAAGTCCATGACATCGGCCTTGAGCCGGTGCATAACGCCGCGGGCGAACTGGGTTTCCGTGTGCTGGTCGGTGGTGGCCTGGGCCGTACACCGGTGGTGGGCGCGTTCATCAACGAGTTCCTGCCATGGCAGGATCTGTTGAGCTACCTCGACGCCATCCTGCGGGTTTACAACCGCTACGGCCGTCGCGACAACAAGTACAAGGCACGGATCAAGATTCTGGTCAAAGCCCTGACGCCTGAAGTGTTCGCGCAGAAAGTCGATGCGGAAATGGAACACCTTCGCGGTGGCCAGACCACGTTGACCGAGGCCGAAGTGCATCGCGTGGCCAAACATTTTGTCGATCCGGACTACAAGGCTCTGGACAACCAGACGGCCGAACTGGTCGAGCTCGACAAACAGCACCCGGGCTTCGCCCGCTGGCGTACTCGCAACACCCTCGCGCACAAAAAGCCGGGTTATGTGGCCGTGACGCTGTCCCTGAAGCCGACTGGCGTTGCGCCGGGCGACATCACCGACAAGCAGCTCGATGCCGTGGCCGACCTCGCCGATCGTTACAGCTTCGGTCAGCTGCGCACCTCCCACGAGCAGAACATTATTCTGGCCGATGTCGAGCAGAGCCAATTGTTCGCCCTGTGGAACGAGTTGCGCGAACAAGGTTTCGCCACGCCGAACATCGGTTTGCTGACCGACATCATCTGCTGCCCGGGCGGTGACTTCTGCTCCCTGGCCAACGCCAAATCGATCCCGATCGCCGAATCGATCCAGCGCCGCTTCGACGACCTGGACTACCTGTTCGACATTGGCGAGCTGGATCTGAACATCTCCGGCTGCATGAACGCCTGTGGTCACCACCACGTCGGCCACATCGGCATCCTCGGGGTGGACAAGAAAGGCGAAGAGTTCTACCAGGTGTCCCTGGGTGGCAGCGCCAGTCGCGATGCGAGCCTGGGCAAGATCCTCGGCCCGTCTTTCGCACAGGAAGCCATGCCTGACGTGATCGAGAAGCTGATCGACGTGTACATCGAACAACGTACCGAAGACGAACGCTTCATCGACACCTATCAGCGTATCGGCATCGACCTCTTCAAGGAGCGCGTCTATGCAGCGAATAATTAAGAACAACGAAGTCGTCGACGAAACCTGGCACTTGCTGCCGAAGGACTTCAACATCGACGAGATCAGCAACTGCGACGACCTTATCGTCCCGCTGCAATTGTGGCGCGAGCACAGTCGTATGCTCAAGGCTCGCGATGGCGGCCTGGGTGTATGGCTGGACGCCGATGAAGAAGCCGAAGAAATCGGTGACGACGTGGATCAGTTCAAGGTGATTGCCTTGAACTTCCCGGCCTTCACCGATGGGCGTAACTACTCCAATGCTCGCTTGCTGCGAGACCGTTATGGTTTCAAAGGCGAACTGCGCGCGATTGGCGATGTGCTGCGCGATCAGCTGTTCTACTTGCGTCGCTGCGGTTTCGACGCCTTTGCATTGCGCGCCGATAAAGACCCGTACGAAGCCCTGGAAAGTCTCCAGGACTTCTCGGTGACCTATCAGGCCGCCACCGACGAACCGCTGCCGCTGTTCCGTCGCCGCTGATGCCCTGGCCTTGAACCCTTTGCGGGGTTCAAGGCCATCCTCTTCTAGGCCTGCTCGGTGATCACCGGAAAGGGCCGTCCCATCGCCACCCAATCGCGATAAAGCCTGGCCCGATTTTCCAGCGACATGAAAATCCCCAACGGATTTTCAGCATCGACTTCTGTGGCCTCGACCACCCGGTTCAGCCAGTTCCACAACTCGTCCGATGCCTGCGCCTCGCTCAACAGTCGCCAGACCCTCGCTTGCAACGCCAGATAGTCGACCTGAAAGTCTGCCGTCAGGCTGAGCCCATCGATAAGCCTCAGGAAACGACCGCCTGCCAGCTTGACCGACAACTGTTGCCAAATCGCTCGCCTGGCCTCTCGGAGTGCTTCGTCACCTTCCTGCAACCACACCACCGGTTTGCCATAGTCGGCTCCTGGCGTACTCAACCACAAGTTGATCCCAGTGTGCTGTCGATGACTGATCAGGCGCAGCAACGTATCTTCGTCCGTCAGCGGGTTGCCCCAAAGCTGCACTCGCCCCCGGGTGATGGCCTGGCTCAACACCGCTGGCGGAATCCGGGTGATCCGGTTGTCACGCAGGTCCAGTGACGTCAGGTAGGGCTCGTCCCGAATTCCGACCGGACACGTTCTGATCCCTGTGCTCCTCAGGTTCACTTGGCGCAGTTCATTCATCCCTAACAACACCGGCGGAACACCCAGGGGGTTTTCACTTAGATCCAGTGATTGCAAGTTGATCAAGTCACGCAGTTGCGACGCAGTGTTCTCCCTGAATTGCAGAAACGTGGCTTTGAGATTCAGCGTCGTGAGATGGCTCATTCCCGGGATTGCAGGCGGTAAAACACTTTCCAGCACTCCCATGGCGTTAGAAAGCCGCAGATCGACTTTTTCCAGATTCAAAACATGCAGATGGGGGAAGGACTCAAGGAAGCCGTTCAAGCTCTCACGTTCAATCAGATGCAATCCGCGCATCGACAGCTCGATCACCTCGTTGAACCTGACATTCATGACCGGCAAACGGTGGTAGTCCTCGAATTCCAGATCCAGTTTGTAACCCGTTAACGTCTCCCCGGAATAAAGACGATTGTCCTGTGGCGGGCACTTTTGCCAGATAGAGATCAACTCGTCAGCCAGGTCCATCCGGGTCTCGCGCTCATACTCCATAACTTGCTGAAGCAGCGCGACGTTATGCTCCGTGATTTGCGCATCATTCATGCCCGCGGCGTTCTCGTCGCCAGCGGCCAGAAAGTCGATATCCATGTCATCGAGATCCTGCAGGGTCTGGTCGATCCAACTGGTCAAATCCGTACTCAATTGCTCAAACTGTTGCTTCAGACCATCAAGGTGTGACTGAGCGTTTGCCCCGGCATGTTGCAGCCATTCATCAGTTTGCACATTGCTGAAATCGGGATAAAGCTCCCTGACTTGCAGCCTCAGCGTTTCGTGGGTCAACGCCGCAGCCTGCGGGGTCGTCGGAAAGCCGCCGCCCCTCAAGCCCTGCCTTTCAAAAGGCAACCCCCCGTCCATTCTGCCCAGGCCCAGGGCGAGCTCGGCGCGTGACAGCGCCCGATCGCGGAGGTTGAGCTTCAATTCGTTGGCCGGATTCAGCGACTGCAACTGCAGCGCCGCCCGCTCATCCGCGGACAACACACCGTTGACGGCCCCGTAAAAGTCCGTGCGTGCGATGGCTTGGGCGGGCACATCGACGTATTGATAGTGGTCGTCGATTTTGATCAAACGACGACAATCAGCCGCATCAAGCGAACCGCAACGATCCAGCACCCGACCTTGCAGCGAGCCGTCAAGCACCTCGATTCGCAGGCCTTTCGGCCAGCCGGGCAGATTTTTCAGCGAATGCAAGGCCAGCGTGTCCGAATCGGCATGGGCCACGGACCGCAGATAAAGGCCTTCATAAGCACGGGTCAGCCTCACATGCTGCTGGTACTGACGGGCCTTGCTGTCCAGTTGTCTGAACACCCCCTTGGCCTGGATCGCATCCGGCGTCGCCGTGAATTCTATGCCATAGCGATCAAGCATCTGCTCCACCGCACTTTTCGGCAGGCCGGGATATTGCTGTTGAAACAATCGGACCCATTCATGCTCCGAGTGCTGGAGTGCCTGATAGCGAGTGTTGAACAACTCCACTCGACGGGCCTGCAACGCCTCGTTTCCGTCAGCCTGCGTTTTGTCGAGGGCCTCCACGACGTCCTGATCGATTTTGAAGCGGCTGATAGTGTCGGCCAACACAGGAGTGGGTCGACGACCGGCCTGCATCATTCGCAGCAGATCGTCATCAATGGCGCTGACCTTGCCGATTTGCGCCAGCACTTCGTCGCTGAAGGCGTCCACCGGAGCGCCGATCCCTCGCAGCAGGCTCAGACGGGTTGGCATCTGCGCGACGGACTCCAGGGGGGCGACATGAACGGGCGGACCGTCCACCGGTGTACCACCGGGTCGCACCGCGGGCTCATCGGCCCCGTGCTCGGCCCTGACCAGTGCTGCGGCCTCGTCGCCTTCGCCTTTTAACGAAGCGACAGCCCCGGCGAGCGGCAGTGCATTGAGCAAGCCGAACACGGTTCGCGTCACGCCTTCAGAACGCTCGCTGGCTGTTTGCCCCTCAACGGCCTGATCCAGACCGTAACCGGCGTCAATAAGCCCGGCCAGCGCCAACAATCCTTCACCTCCGGGCACAAACAACGCCAGTGGCCCGAACCGGTTGATCCATTGCACGACCGGCTCGACGAAAGCGCTCAGATTGTCACGGTTGACCTGGGCATCGTCGCGGATGGTCTTGACGCTGCCCTGGGCGGCCTGCTTCATCGAACTCACCAACTGCGCAAAAGGGTCGGTTGCGCTGGGTGAGCGGTCAAACTCAATGTAGTCGTCCGGATCCCAGTGGCCATCATCGTTAAAGAACCCGGCATTCTTCGTCAGCCTGTGCATTTTGGGATACACCGCCATGCCCTCCAGCGCGGTCAGTACACCCGCATGAAAGGTGCCGTCCTCGCGATCCTCTTCAGAAAAGTGAGCCGCCAATGCCTGTTTCGTATCGACGACCCGGCCCTGAGCCACAATCCATTGACGCAGCTGCCGGCTATCGGTGAACTCGTGCAACGGTGAAGAATTGCCGGGGATATATAGCAGCACTCTGGAACCTGATCGCTCTTGAAAGCACCAGATATCCGTCGCGGTATAACGGTACAGTTTCAACCGACTCGCCTCGACGCCCTGGGGCATTCTTGTCGGCGCGTGCAGCTGCTCGATCGTCAGCGCTTCCCAGGTTTGAGCGGCGGGTAACCCGGCGGCTTGCATGGCGAGTTCCAGACCCTTTCGGGAGAGGCATCGCTCTTGATACTGCAGCCGGGCCGCCATGACGAAAGCGGCCTTGACCGACGTCCTCAGGGCATAAGGACCGGGAGCAGCAATGACCGCGTCCGACGGCCAGGCCTGATTGAGATAGGTCTGGTATCGATCGGAAAGAAACACCCCCCAGACCCACTGCTTGAAATCGGCAGGCCGCAGATTGATTTGCGTGTGCGGGCCATAGGATTGCGGAACCGTGGCGCGGTAAATACCTTCATAGGTGTCGTGGTTGCCACTGCCCACATAGGCAAACTCATCGACCTTCTCGACAATGCGCACCGACGGCCCGATGTCCGGCGGAGTGTACAGACCAAACACCGTTTCGCCGAAGCGCCCATCGCCTACGGTCTGATAATTGCCAAGCAACGCCTGGATCAGCGTGCGGGAACTCCCCACCTGGCCCTGATGGACACCGTTCTCCGGAGGATGCCCATGGTAGTTATAGTCGAGCGTTACCAGCAGGGCTGTCTGCGGATCAATGCCGGCTCCCCACTTCTCTTTGATCAAGCGTTCGCCAAACTGAGCGGGGGTTTGTGGGAGTGCGGTTTCCACCGCGGCCTTCAGTTCATTACGCAGCAGGACGGCGGGCGTCGGAGCTGCGCCGTGGGCGTGATCATTCATGTGCATTCCATTGCAAACAATTGGGAATCACCAGAATAATCAGCCGCGCCTCAAGCGTAAGTCGGAATGTTCGGCAGGCCAGCCAGGACGTTTCGCAGAGTCCGCAGGAAAGTGAACAGTCGGAAAGTCGAACAAAAAAAACCGCGGAAATCCGCGGTTTGATTTTTCCGGAGACACCCGCCAAAGGCTTACCAGAAGCGTTGCTGGGTCAACCGGCTCCACCAGTTCAGCAACACGCGATCAACCGAACCGCTGGCCGCGATACCAATGCGCTCCTGCAGGCTTTTGCGTTCGGCATAATGCAAGTGATAGAGCTCGGACTGTTTGGCTCGTTCGGCGAGGTATTCATCGCTGGTCTTGAGCTCATCCACCAGCTGCTTATCCAGCGCCGTAACACCCAACCAGATTTCACCGGTGGCCACTTCGTCGATGGCCAGTTGCGGGCGATAGCGGGAAACGAAGTTCTTGAATAGCTGATGGGTAATGTCCAGTTCTTCCTGGAATTTCTCCCGGCCCTTCTCGGTGTTTTCGCCAAACACCGTCAGGGTGCGCTTGTACTCGCCGGCCGTCAGGACTTCGAAATCGATGTCGTGTTTTTTCAGCAGGCGATTGACGTTGGGCAACTGCGCCACCACGCCGATCGAGCCGAGGATCGCAAACGGCGCGCTGATAATCTTCTCGCCGATGCACGCCATCATGTAGCCGCCGCTGGCCGCAACCTTGTCGATACACACGGTCAACGGCACGCCGGCTTCACGAATCCGCGCCAGTTGCGAAGACGCCAGGCCATAGCTGTGGACCATGCCGCCGCCGCTTTCCAGGCGTAGCACCACTTCATCCTTTGGCGTGGCGAGGGTGAGCAGCGCGGTGATTTCGTGGCGCAGGCTCTCTGTGGCCGACGCCTTGATGTCACCGTCGAAATCCAGCACGAACACCCGCGGTTTGGCCTCGGGTTTCTTCTTTTGCTTTTTCTCGGTTTTAGCCTGGGACTTGCGCAGGGCCTTGATCTGATCCTTGTCGAGCAAGGTTTGCTCCAGGCGTTCGCGCAGTCCTTTGTAGAAATCATTGAGTTTGTTGACTTGCAGCTGCCCGGCCGACTTGCGCCGACCTTTGCTGCGCAATGCCGCAAAGCTGGCCAGGACCACCAGAATGGCGATCACCAGAGTCACGGTCTTGGCCAGAAAAATGGCGTACTCGAACAAAAGCTCCACAGGGACTCCTTCAATCAATGCGCGGATTAAACACGCGCGGGATACCTCCAGCATACCCATCCGCCGGCCCGACGACCAGCCGTGAAACCTCCGGCAACAGGCCTGTAACGGGCATTTCAAACAAGCGTATGTTTTTTCATTGACAGCTCACCGCCATCCTCATAACCTCGCCAAACCTTCAACGTACCGGGATGACGCGGACGTGGGCAGCATCTACTTGATTCGACATGGCCAGGCCTCCTTTGGTGCAGACGACTATGACGTCCTGTCGCCGACCGGTATTCGCCAGGCAGAACTCCTCGGTCAGCATCTGGCTGAACTCGGTGTCAGCTTTGATCGCTGCCTGTCGGGCGACCTGCGCCGCCAGCAACACACCGCCAATAGCGCGCTGGAACAATTCGCCGCCGTCGGTGTGCCGGTGCCGGTGCTGGAAATCGATTGCGCCTTCAACGAATTCGATGCCGACGCAGTGATCCGTGCCTTGCTGCCGGCCATGTTGGAAGACGAGCCCCAAGCGCTGGATATCCTGCGCAACGCCGCACAAAACCGCGCTGAATTCCAACGCATCTTTGCCTTGATCATCGAGCGCTGGCTCGCCGGCACCTACGACACACCGGGCCTGGAGAGCTGGCTGGGTTTTGTCGAACGCGTGCAGGCCGGTCTGCACCGATTGCTCGAACAAGCCGACAATACCCAGAAAATCGCCGTGTTCACCTCCGGCGGCACCATCACTGCCCTGCTCCACCTCATTACGCAAATGCCCGCAAAGCAGGCCTTTGAACTGAACTGGCAAATCGTCAACACCTCGCTCAACCTGCTTAAGTTTCGTGGTCGCGAGGTGGCCCTGGCTTCCTTCAACAGTCATGCACACCTGCAACTGCTGAAGGCCCCGGAACTCATCACGTTTCGCTGAGTCCGGATTATTGTGACCCTGGCTGTAATCACCCAGCTCTTATTACCCAAGAAAGGATCGAACCATGACCTCCGTAGCTGATGCCGTACAAGCAATGAAAGCCAAGTTCAACCCAGCCGCTGCTGCCGGTCTGGACCTGGTATTCGGTTTCCGCATTGACGACACCAAGAACTTCTCGCTGATCGTCAAAGACGGCACCTGCGAGCTGCAAGAAGGCGAAAACCCGGACGCCCAGGTCACTCTGGTGATGGACGGCGAAACCCTGGAAGGCATCGTCGACGGTTCGACCGACGGCATGCAAGCGTTCATGGGCGGCAAACTGCGCGCTGAAGGCGACATGATGCTGGCCATGAAACTGTCCGAGTTGTTCCCGGCCTAAGCATGCCGCTCCCGACCTTCGGGAGCACATCTGGCTGTAAACGAATCCCGCCCCTCGTGGCGGGATTCGTCGTTTTCGCCCTCGGAAAACGGCTATCTGCGGATTTGCCGACTATATTCCTTCTGGCCGCATGCGTCAGACATCGGCTGTTTGCCCTCACTTCTTTGTGAAGAACTTAGTGGAGAGCAGTGCCATGAGTCCACCTGACGAACACAACGACTTCAGTCGTCGCCGTGTATTGCAAGGCCTTTCGGCAGGTGCCGTCGGTGCCTGGGTCAGCCCACTATTCGCAGGGAGTAAAACCATGCCCGATGCCCCGGCCGATCTTATTCTGTACAACGGACGCCTGCACACCGTCGACCGCAAGAAACCCCAGGCCAGTGCCGTCGCGATCAAGGACGGACGCTTCATGGTGGTCGGCAGCGATGCCCAGGCCATGGCCCTGCAAGGCCCTGGCACACAGATCATCGACTTGCATGGCCGCACGGTGATTCCCGGTCTCAACGACTCTCACCTGCACTTGATCCGTGGCGGCCTGAACTACAACCTCGAACTGCGCTGGGAAGGCGTGCCGTCCCTGGCCGATGCCTTGCGCATGCTCAAGGATCAGGCCGATCGCACGCCGACGCCGCAATGGGTGCGGGTGGTCGGTGGCTGGAACGAGTTCCAGTTTGCCGAGAAGCGCCTGCCGACGATTGAAGAACTGAACAAGGCCGCGCCGGACACCCCGGTGTTCGTCCTGCACCTCTACGACCGCGCCCTGCTCAACCGTGCCGCGCTGAAAGTCGTCGGCTATACCCGCGACACGCCGAACCCGCCCGGCGGCGAGATCCAGCGCGACGCCAATGGCGACCCCACCGGCATGCTGATTGCCCGCCCCAATGCGATGATCCTTTACTCGACCCTGGCCAAGGGGCCGAAGCTGCCGTTGGAATACCAAGTCAACTCGACCCGCCAGTTCATGCGCGAACTCAATCGGCTGGGTGTCACCAGCGCCATCGATGCGGGCGGCGGTTATCAGAATTATCCGGACGATTATCAAGTCATCCAGCAACTGGCCAAAGACCGGCAGCTCACGGTGCGCATTGCCTACAACCTGTTCACCCAAAAACCCAAGGAAGAGCTGACCGATTTCAAAAACTGGACCAGCACTTCCCATTACGGCCAAGGCGATGAGTTCCTGCGGCACAACGGTGCCGGGGAAATGCTGGTGTTTTCCGCAGCGGATTTTGAAGACTTCCTTGAGCCACGCCCCGACCTGCCGCAAACCATGGAGCAGGAACTGGAACCGGTGGTGCGGCATCTGGTGGAACAGCGCTGGCCCTTTCGCCTGCACGCCACCTACAACGAATCCATCAGCCGCATGCTCGACGTGTTCGAGAAGGTCAATCGGGATATTCCGTTCGACGGCTTGCCGTGGTTCTTCGATCATGCCGAAACCATCACCCCACGGAACATTGAGCGAGTTAAAGCCCTCGGTGGCGGCATCGCCATCCAGGACCGCATGGCATTCCAGGGCGAATACTTTGTCGACCGTTACGGCGCGAAGGCGGCCGAAGCGACACCACCGATCGCCCGCATGCTCGCCGAGGGTGTGCCGGTGGGCGCCGGCACCGATGCCACGCGCGTGTCCAGCTACAACCCCTGGACCTCGCTGTACTGGCTGGTCAGCGGCCGCACCGTTGGTGGGCTGGCACTGTATCCGCAAGGCTTGAGCCGTGATACGGCACTGGAACTCTTCACTCACGGCAGCGCCTGGTTTTCCTCCGAACAAGGCAAGAAAGGCCAGATCAAGGTCGGGCAACTGGCGGACCTGATCGCACTGTCGGCGGACTACTTCCACATCGAAGACGAAGCCATCAAATGGATTGAGTCGGTGCTGACCATAGTCGACGGCAAGATCGTCTACGGCAGCGTCGAGTTCGAAAAACTGGGGCCTCCGCCCATCCCGGTGGTACCTGAGTGGTCGCCCGTGGTGAATGTACCGGGGCACTGGAAACCACTGGCGCCGCTTGCGGCGCAAGTACACCAGTGCGTGGGCGCTTGCGCGGTGCATGCCCACAGCCATGAGCAGGCACGGTTGTCGTCAGCGCCAGTCAGTGACTTTCAAGGGTTCTGGGGAGCGTTTGGGTGTTCGTGTTTCGCGTTCTGAACGAAATATTTCAAAACACCATCCCTCCAATGTGGGAGCGGGCTTGCTCGCGAAGAACGATAACGCGGTATCGGAAGACAAATGCTGCTCTTACAATGCCCGCACTTCCCACATCGGCCTGCCCATGGACATCGACCTCGCCCGCACCTTTCTTGAAATCGTCCGCCACGGCAGCCTGGCCGCGGCGGCTGAGAAGCTGCACGTCACCCAGACTGCGATCACCGCCCGCGTGCAGAAGCTCGAAAGTCAGCTGGGCAGCACGCTGTTCGTGCGCAACCGCGCCGGGGCGCGCCTGACGCCGAACGGTGAGGCCTTCGTGGTGTACGCCAATCAACTGGTGCAGACCTGGGAAGCGGCGCGCCGGGACTTGCCGCTGCCCGAAGGCTACCGCGACGTGCTGCACATCGGTGGCGAGGTCAGTCTGTGCAACCCGTTGATGCTCAGCTGGGCCGGCGAACTGCGCGAGAAAATCCCCAGCCACGCCCTGCGCATGGAAATCCGCGACGGCGAAAACCTCCTGCGTCAACTGGAGCTGGGGGTGCTGGATGCGGCGCTGGTCTATCAGCCCGAGTACTGGCCACGCCTGCAAGTCGAGCAAGTGCTGGAAGAAAAACTCATCCTGGTACGCCTGGCCGGACGGCCCGATCCTTACGTGTACATCGACTGGGGCCCGGACTTCCGTCGTCAGCACGATGCCGCACTGCCAGAAAAAGCCAAGGCGGCCTTGAGCTTCAACCTCGGACCGCTGGCCTTGCAATACATCCTGGAAAACGGCGGCAGCGGCTATTTCCGCACCCGCGTGGTCCAGAGCTACCTGGAAAGCGGCGTGTTGGAGCCAGTGCCCAAAGCCCCGGAGTTCAGCTATCCGACCTACCTTGTTTACTCCCGGGACCGCGACTCGGCGACCTTGCAACGAGCCTTCGATTTGCTGCGCGAAGTGATCAAGACGGACGACGACTGGTCCCAGCGCTGGAACCCGTTGACCTGACGCCAGGCGTCTAGCACCGGAGCATGGCGCATGTGGCCTCAAGGTTGGGCCAGTCTCTACGGTGGGATCGACTAATCTGCTGGTTATAACAATAACCGCAGGTGAACGCAGTGAGGCAGACCACCGAAGCATTCCGCGCGCGCTACCGTGCCGACATTCATCCACTCTACAATCCTTGGTTGCACGGCGCCTTTGTGCTGCTGTTCGGGTTGCTGGCCATCGGCGTGTTCTGGAGCACCGTGCATCAGGTACACCCCCTGGAATGGCTGGCGGTGCCGCTGACCCTGTTGTTCTTCAACTTCGGCGTCTACGTTGTGCATCGGCATCTGGGGCACCACAAAAAGCGCCTGGCGCGAATGTTCTACGCCCGTCACGCCGGTGACCATCACAGCTTTTTTACCCCCGGCCACATGACCTACGACAGCGCCCGGGACTGGCGGGTGATTCTGTTTCCGGCCTGGCTGATCGTATTGCATACCCTCGTCATCACCGCGCCCGCCTGGTGGCTGCTGGCTCAGCTCAATGGCAACGTCGCAGGACTGTTCGGCGGCTGCATGGTCCTCGGTTACCTGACCTATGAAGTGTTCCACGCTTGCGAACATCTACCACCCGGCAACCCACTGACACGTCTGCCGTGGATTCGCCAGATGCGCCGTTTGCACGCACTGCACCATCGCCGCGAGCTGATGCAGGAGCGCAATTTCAACATCGTGTTTCCACTGATGGATTACCTGTTCGGAACCTTGTACTGGGAACCGGAGCAAGCATCCCCGCACCTGACGAGAACGCCCACCCGTCTGCAGCACGTGGTCGACATCGCTGGAAATCCGCTCGCCGTGCTCGCCTACGCCAGCACCGCGACACGTTGGCCGGAGTGGCATCCGTCCTCCCTCAAGGTCGATGGCCAGAGCGGCCCGCTGTATGCCGGTGCGCGGTTCGAGGAAGACATTCGGGCCGGCGGGCGTGAGGGGCATTTGCGCTGGGAGGTCGACGAGTACTTACCCGGGCGCCGCTGGAGCGCTCGGGCCGAGGGCGATCATGGACTATGGTTGGTGGTGACTTACGAGTGCGAGGCTGAGGGCGACGGCACGCGGTTTGTCCGCACTCTGGAATATTGCTTCAGCGGTGTGGTGATGCGCATCGCCAATCGACTGTTGCTCAAGCGGCGGATCGAGCGTGAATCGACGCAATCGATGCTGGCGTTACGCGAGATGGCGCAAAAACATCTGGCCTCGACAGGAGTCACCGCGTGACAGCCCTCAAGTTTCGGCATTTATTGTTGCTGTTGATCATTGTGATTGGCGGCTTCCTGTTTTTATTACCCACCAAAGTCCAGCCGATCGCCTGGACACCGTCACCGGCGCCCTCCCTCATCGATGGCATCTACACAGACAATCAGCGCCTCAAAGGCGTGGAACGTGTCGGCGCCGCTGACATCGACGGCCCGGAGGCGTTGCTGCTGGAGGAAGGCGTTCTCATTACCGGTCTGCATGACGGCCGGTTGATTAGCACCAGCCTCGACGGCAAGACCACCAAGTTGCTGGCCGATACCGGTGGCAGGCCATTGGGCCTGGCGCGCCATCCCAATGGTTTGCTGGTGATCGCCGACGGGGTCAAGGGTTTGCTGTCGCTCGATGCTCAAGGCCGTGTGATTGCATTGAGCACCACGGCCAATAACGTGCCCTTCGGTTTTACCGATGACGTGACCATCGACAAGCCCGGGCATTACGCCTATTTCAGCGATGCTTCCAGCCGTTGGGGCTACGGCAAGGATGGCGAGGCAATCATCGAGCACGGCGGCGACGGCCGACTGCTGCGTTATGACTTCCAGACCGGCACGACGACGGTCTTGCTGGACAAACTGGAGTTCGCCAACGGAGTGACCCTGGGGCCTGACGATGCGTTTGTGCTGGTCAACGAAACCGGTGCCTATCGCATCAGCCGCTATTGGCTGACCGGGCCGAAAGCCGGAACCCACGATCTGTTCATCGACAATTTGCCAGGGCTGCCGGACAACCTGGCATTCAATGGTCGCGACCGTTTCTGGGTGGCGCTGTATGCACCGCGCAATGCACTGCTCGACGCCACGGCGCCCTACCCTCTGGTACGCAAAATGATCGTGCGCGCGATGACGGTCCTGCCCAAACCGGTGGAGAGCCGCGCCTTTGCCCTCGGCCTGGACCTCGACGGTAAAGTGATTGCCAATCTGCAGGACGCCAGCAGCGGCAACTACTCGCCCATCACCACCGTGCGCGAGTATGGGGATTGGTTGTATCTGGGGTCGCTGAAAGCGCAGCACATGGCGCGGTTGCCGTTGAGTACGGCATTGAAATAGGCGTTGCCGCCAAAAAGATCGCAGCCTTCGGCAGCTCCTACGGGTTCGGGTGCATCCGCAAGATCACGGTGCGCACGGTCAATTGTAGGAGCTGCCGAAGGCTGCGATCTTTTGATCTTGAATCAACGCGGATCCATCTCACCATCACGAACCGAATTGTCTGTCTCTTTGCGCACTCGCTCCGGGTCGATGTCGGTCACGTCATCCTGATCCAGAGGCGTTATGTCCTCATTGTCCGGCAATTCATCGATGCCCGGTTCCTCCTCGGGGTTGACGGTGGTGCGTCCCGGGCTCAAGGGCTCGGGATGTGTCGGGATCGGGTCGTAGCCGCCCTGTTCTTCGCTGGGGTACTTTTCTTTATGGGGAAAGGCTGAATGGGGCATGGGGCACCTCGCATGGAGCCGTAACGTCGGCTCTGATCGTTCGAGGTGCCGGTATTTATCCCCGTTCCAATTTTTCAGTCACCGGTCGTCGGTCGCGCGACATGGCACATCAGGACGATGCCTGAAGTTGCTGGACGATCTTGTCCTTCACCTGCAAGCGCTTCTCTTTGAGTTTCTTCAGTGCCTCATCGCTGGGTGCATCTGATTGTGCGGACTCGGCCTTCAACACTTCTGCGTCCGCCTGCGAATACTTGTTGATCAGTGAATCCAGTAACGGATCCTTGGTGCGTTTTTGCTGGATCTCTTCCTTTGAAAGTTTCAGATCCTGATACAGATCATGAGTCACCGGCATGGAACACCTCCGTTTGTTAATCGGTAGCAAACGCGATCGATTGCGCTCACCAGCTATCAGAATGGCCTTGCTTACCGTGTTCTGTCGACCGTCTATCAGACCAGCGGTGTCCGTTCGTCGTCCTGTCGCAAACGCGATAAAACCTTTGGATTAGCGCCCGCCTCCATTGATTAACGATCACTTGGATCGCCCATAAAAACCTGAGTGGAGAATGACCGATGGACGGATTCAATCTGCGTCACCTCGCCCTGGCTGTAGCCTTGAGTAGCAGCCTGGGCACGGCTTTTGCCGCCACCTCCAACGACTTCGTCGATGACGCGGCCGAGGGTGGCATCGCGGAAGTCGAGACCAGCAAACTGGCCCTGGAAAAAAGCTCATCGGCCGACGTCAAGGCGTTCGCCAAGATGATGGTTACCGATCATTCCAAGGCCAATGAAGAGCTGGCGGCCCTGGCGAAAAAGCATGACATCGAGATGCCGGACACGACGACAGTGGTCAAACAGGCCAAGGAAAAAATTCTTGACCTGCGCGATGAATCCTTCGACACGGCCTATGCCAACAATCAGGTAAAGGCTCACGAAGAAACCATTGAACGGTTCAAAAAAGAAGCCAACACAGTGACCGACGACAGGACCAAAGGCGCCACCGAACTCAAGGCATTCGCGCAAAAAATGTTACCGGCGCTGGAAAAACACCTGGATATGGCGAAAAAACTCCAGGCAGCTCATCCCGACAAATAACCCCAAGCCTTGATGCCAGGTACGGAACCTGTGGGAGCGGGCTTGTGTGGCGAGGGGGCTTGCCCCCGTTCGAGTGCGCAGCGCTCGCAGGTCCTGGGTCCGCTGCGCGGCCCAACGGGGGCAAGCCCCCTCGCCACACAAACCCGCTCCTACATGGATTGCGCAGTCAATGAAAATCCGGAATCAACCACCCAGCACGCTGCGGATCATGCTCAACAGCGCTTCAGGGCCATAAGGTTTGCTCAGTAGATAAGTGTCGGGGCTGAGTTGGTGATTGCGCGAAATAATGTCCCGGGTGTGGCCGGAGGTAAACAGCACCGCCACCGGCGGATTCTGCACCTTGGCCCAGGCGGCCAGGTCGGAGCTTTTGATCAGGCCGGGCATGACCACATCGGTGAAGATCAAGTCCACCGCGGCGCCATCGAGCAACATCTGCATGGCCAGGTCACCGTTGGCTGCGGTCAGAACCTGATAGCCCTCTTCACGCAACAAGTCCACCGCCGAGCCACGCACCGCTTCATTGTCCTCGACCACCAGAATGGTTTCGTGCCCGCCACAGTGCTGCGGATCATGGCGCGTTGCTTCACCGGGCAACGGGCGCAAGCTGCGCGGGAAATACAGCTGCACACGAGTGCCCTGCCCGACGACGCTGGAAATCTCGATATGCCCGTCGCTCTGTTTGACGAAACCGAACACCATGCTCAAACCCAGGCCGGTGCCTTGGCCGTCGGCCTTGGTGGTGAAAAACGGTTCGAAGGCCTGTGCGAGCACTTGAGGCGGCATGCCGACACCCGTATCAGCCACCGCAACGCAAACATAGTCGCCGGCGACGATGCCCTTGCCTGCACAAAACTTGCGGTCCAGGGCAATGTTCTCGGCACTCAGGGCAATGGTCCCCTCGCCGTTCATGGCGTCTCGGGTGTTGATCGCGAGATTGAGAATGGCGTTTTCCAGTTGATTACGGTCCACGTAGAGATTCCATGGATCGTCAGGCGCCGTCACCTTGATCTGGATAGTCTCCCCCAGCGCCCGCTGCAACAATTCCCCCAGTCCTTCGAAGATCTGTCGTGGATCGCAAACCGCCGGCGACAAAGGCTGACGACGGGCGAACGCGAGCAATTGCGACGACAATTTGGCACCGCGCTCGACCGCGGCAATCGACGCACTGACCCGGCGTTGCACGTTGGCGTTGTCCGGCTCGTGACGCGCCAGCAAATGCAAGTTGCCGGCGATGACCTGCAACAGGTTGTTGAAGTCATGGGCCACGCCGCCGGTGAGACCGCCGATGGCTTCGAGTTTCTGTGACTGACGCAACTGCTCTTCCGCCGCCAGCCGCGCTTCGACTTCGCCGGCGACTCGCTGCTCCAGGTTGCGGGTGAATTTGAGCAACGACTCTTCGGCGCTCTTGCGTTCGTGAATGTCAATCAACACCCCGGGAAAGCGGAACGCCTCGCCTTGTTCATCGAACTCGCAACACCCGCTGGCCAGCACCCACAGGTAACTGCCATCGGGACGCAGAACCCGGTACTCAGCGTTATAGGGAATGCCGGTTTCCACCGACTGATTGAGCCGCTCCTGAACCCAGCTACGGTCGTCGGGATGAATCTGCATTTCGGCGATGAGCGGTGGCAGGTTGGCCAGGTCCTGGTCGGGCGGATAGGAAAACGTGCGGGCGAAGCGTTCGTCGGCAGACAGCACATTAGCCTTGATGTCCCAGACGAACGAGCCGAGCAAAGCCCCGGCATTAAGAGCCAGGCGAACTCTTTCGTTGTCGGCGCGATAGGCGCTTTCGGCTTCCTGGCGGCGGCGCTCGGAAATCACATGGTCAGTGGTGTCAACCACCATCGCCATGACTCCGGCGGGGTGCCCGTCATCATCGGCGACGGGACTGTAGTAAAGATCCATCCAGACGTCTTCGGGTACGCCATCACGCAACAGCACCAGGGCTTTGTTGTGGTAGGACAAGGTTCCGCCCGCAAGGCAGATATCCACTACGTGGCGATTGAAGTCGGCGACCTCTGGCCAGCCCAACTCCACCGGGGAACCCAGCAGGTAAGGATGGCGCCCGCCGGCAAATCTTGAGTAGGCATCGTTATAGATCATGTAACCGGGCCGGCCCCACAGCATCACCATCGGCAGGGGTGAGGCGAGTAATAATTGCACCGCGCTGCACAGGCTCCCGGGCCAGGTATCGATGCTCCCGAGCTCGGTCAGGCTCCAGTCGAACGCGCGAATGCGTCCGGCCATTTCGCCGC
Source organism: Pseudomonas frederiksbergensis (assembly GCF_003732275.1). Lineage (GTDB taxonomy): Bacteria > Pseudomonadota > Gammaproteobacteria > Pseudomonadales > Pseudomonadaceae > Aquipseudomonas > Aquipseudomonas frederiksbergensis_H. The sequence continues at coordinate 67,006 of NZ_MOBM01000005.1, read as the reverse complement.
TCCAGCCGGTACATCCGTGGCTATTGTCTAGAAACTGCATCGACTGGCCTATGTCCTGTAAATGACATGTCTTCAGGCAGTGCAACGGCGTGAGGAGACGGTGCGTGCCCGTTTGTTTCGAGCACCGCCGACGCCAATGGTTTCATAGAGGTATAGCTGAATGTCGCCGGTTCAGCGGAAATCCCGGCTGCGCACATGGATACCGTCGAGCAATGAACTCAGGTCGCTCAAGCGTCCGGCAATCAGATGCCGCACCTCGCCTTCCTTTTCCCAGCGCCCATCGACCTTGAGCAATTGCGAGCCGACCAATACCTGTCGTTGCCGTTCGGCCAAGTCGCGCCAGACCACTACGTTGACGTTGCCGAACTCGTCTTCAAGGGTCACGAAGGTCACGCCGCTGGCGGTGCCCGGGCGTTGCCGGCCGGTCACCAACCCGGCGACGCTGACCGGTCGGCCGTGCTCGACAGCCATAAGTTCTTTCGAGCTGCGGCAACGCCGGGCTTTCAATTCACTCCGCAGCAATGCCAGCGGATGCGGTCCGAGGGTGGTGCCGACACTGTTGTAATCGGCTTGCAGGTCTTCGCCCACGGTGGGTTTGGGCAGAGACACCGCCGGCTCTTCCTGGCTCGGCAAACCGGCAAACAGGCCGAGCTGTTTCTGCACCCCCGCCACCTCCCAGCGCGCCCGATGCCGGTCACCGGCCAGCCCGCGCAACGCACCGGCATCGGCCAGTTGCTCCTGCGCGCGGGCATCGAGCCGCGCCCGTTCGCCAAGGTCGGCGATGTCGGCAAACGCCCCTTTCGACCGTGCAACTTCAATGCGCCGGGCATCGTCCTCGCGAAAGCCTTTGATCATCCGCAACCCCATGCGAATGGCCGGCTGCGCACCGGTGATCGGTTCCAGACTGCAATCCCAGTCACTGGTTCGCACGTCCACCGGGCGAATCTGCAAATGATGCCGGCGGGCGTCCTGGAGAATCTGGTCCGGGCTGTAGAAACCCATGGGCCAGCTGTTGATCAGCGCACAGGCGAAGGCCGCCGGCTCATGGCATTTCAACCAGCAACTGGCATAGGTCAGCAAGGCAAAACTGGCGGCGTGGGATTCGGGAAAACCGTAATTGCCGAAGCCTTTGATCTGCTCGAAGATCTGCGCGGCGAACTCCGCCGTGTAGCCGTTTTTCTTCATTCCGTCCGCCAGACGTTCCTTGTGTGGTTCCAGTCCGCCGTGGCGTTTCCAGGCAGCCATGGAACGGCGCAATTGATCGGCCTCGCCGGGGCTGTAGTCGGCGGCGACAATCGCGATCTGCATCACCTGTTCCTGGAACAGCGGCACGCCCAACGTACGCTCCAGCACCGCTTCAAGTTCTTTCGACGGGTAGATCACCTCTTCTTCGCCCTTACGCCGCCGCAGATAGGGATGCACCATCCCGCCCTGGATCGGCCCCGGCCGAACGATCGCCACCTCGATCACCAGGTCGTAGAAGTTCTTGGGCTTGAGCCTGGGCAACATCGACATCTGCGCCCGGGATTCGATCTGGAACACCCCGATGGTGTCCGCATGGCCAATCATCTCGTAGGTTTGCGGGTCTTCGGCCGGTACCGTCGCCAGACTCAGGTCGCGGCCACGGTGCCGACGCAGCAGATCGAAACAACGACGAATCGCACTGAGCATGCCCAGCGCGAGGATATCGACCTTGAGCAATCCGACCGCGTCCAGATCGTCCTTGTCCCACTGGATGATGGTGCGCTCGGCCATGGCGGCGTTTTCCACCGGCACCAGGCTGTCCAGGGGCTGTTCGGAAATCACGAAGCCGCCAGGGTGCTGGGACAGGTGCCGGGGGAAACCGATCAACTGCTCCGTCAGGCTCAGCACCCGGCGCAACACCGGGCTGTCGGGATCGAAACCTCCTTCACGCAGGCGCTCGACGGGCGGCGCCTGATCACTCCAGTGGCCACAACAGTCGGCCAGGGCGTTGACCTGATCCGGCGGCAAACCCAGTGCCTTGGCCACATCGCGTACCGCACCGGCACCATGGTAAGTGCTGACCACTGCCGTCAGCGCCGCGCGGGTCCGGCCATAACGCTGGAACACGTACTGCAGGACTTCTTCACGCCGCTCGTGTTCGAAATCCACGTCGATGTCCGGCGGTTCGTTGCGCTCTTTGGAGAGAAAACGCTCGAACAGCAACGTGCTCCGCTCCGGGTCAATCTCCGTGATGCCCAGCACGTAGCACACCGCCGAGTTGGCGGCAGAACCGCGCCCCTGACACAGAATGTGTTGCTTGCGGGCGAAATTCACAATGTCGTGAACCGTCAGGAAATAACTTTCGTACCCCAACTCGGCAATCAGCTGCAGTTCTTTGTCGATCTGCGCCAACACCTCGGCTTTAGGGCCTTTTTCCCAGCGCCACCGAACACCCTTTCCTGCCAACTCCCGCAGCCAGGACGTGGCCGTGTGACCTTCAGGCACCAGCTCCCGGGGATATTGATAACGCAACTGACCGAGGTCGAACGTGCAGCGCCGGGCGATGCTCAGCGTTTCGTCGAGCAGTGCCTGCGGATAGAGATCGCGCAAGGCGTCGAGGCTGCGCAAATGCCGTTCGCCGTTAGGGTGCAGACGCAACCCGGCCTCGGCCACCGGCAGGTGATGGCGGATCGCGGTCATGGTGTCCTGCAAGGCACGCCGGCCGCGGGCGTGCATGTGTACATCGCCGCTGGCCACCGCGGGGATCCGCAGTTCCCGGGCCAGGGTCAGCAGCGCCGCCAGTCGCCGGGTGTCATCCTGCCCACGATGTAACTGAACGCTCAGCCATAGGCGCTCGGCGAAGGCCTGCTTCAGCCAGTGGCCCTGCTCAAAGTCATCGACGGCGTCCGGCACCCACAACGCCAACAGCCCCGGCAACGGCTTGCTGAAATCCTCCCGCAGCACCTGATACTGGCCTTTCTGCGTGCGGCGTCTGGCGCGGGTAATCAGGCGACACAGGGTTTGATAACCCTCGAGGTTTTCCACCAGCAGCACCAGTTTCGGGCCGTCTTCGATGCGTATTTCACTGCCGATGATCAACGGCAATTCCACGGCCTTGGCCGCCTGCCAGGCGCGAACGATACCCGACAGGGTGCATTCGTCGGTGATCGCCAACGCTTGATAGCCCCGCTTTTTCGCCCGCTGAAAAAGCTCAAGCGCACTGGAAGCACCGCGCTGGAAACTGAAGTTCGACAGGCAGTGCAGTTCGGCATAGTCGACACTCATGCGAACCAGCCTTGCAGCCACAACGGACCGTCTTCGCCCACCGTCCGATAGGCCCAGCCCTGCTGACCGGAGCGGGTTTCGATCAGGTAGTAATCGCGGCGCACGTCGTCACCGTCCCACCAGCCCGACTCGATGCGTTCCGGCCCCATGAGAATGCGCGTCGAACCTTCGTGTACCGCCTGCGGTTCAGTCAGTAGCCAGCCCGGGCGTTGCACGGCAGGCAGCACCCCACAGATCTGGCTGTCGACACTGGCCTGCCACGCGCATTCCGGCCGATGATCGGCCTGGAACCGCAAGCCCTGCACCGCGTCATCCCCCAATCGCGCGCGCAAGCGTTCGCGCAGTTGCTCCCACGGCAAGGATTGCTGCGGACGATCATCGAACAGTTCCTGGTACTGGGGCACAAAGGCCGGTAGCTCTTCGGCGCGCAGACGAAAACCGCGCACCGGCGCCTCGACCTGAACCTGTTCCAGGCGCCCCCGGGCCAGTTCGAACAGCATCGCCGGATCACGCTCGGCACTGAGCAGGCCGACCTTGATCAGTGTGTCTGGCAACCCGGCGTGTTCCAGGTGCAGGTCAAAACGCTGCACACCGCTGTCCCGCCCGCAGAGAAACGCCGCCAGATCGCCGGTCAGCCTGCGCAACGGAAACAGCAATGCCTGATGGGATTGCACATCGAAATTAAGCTCGATGCGCACATCGAAACGGTCCGGCGGCAGGTAAAACGCCAGCGCCAGCCGTCGCTCGCCGAACAGGGTGTCCAGATGCTTGAGCACCTGAGCCTCGAAACGCCGGGCCAGGCTATGTCGTGGCAACGCCTGCACCTGACTCAAGGTGCGCAGCCCCATGCGCGACAATGCCGTGGCAACGCTTGGCTCCAGAGCGATCCGGTCGACGGGCAACTGCCCCAGGTGGTGGTGCAAGGCTTCATTGTCCGGCACCACCAGACCGTCATAAACATTGGCCAGCACCCGCGCCGCCACCGGATTGGGCGCGGCGACAATCCGGTGACGAAACCCCAGCTCGCCAAGTTCCGCCCGCAACCGCGCCTCGAACTGCGGCCAGGGCCCGAACAAGCCCAGGCTGGATTCGATTTCAAACACCACGGCTCGCGGGTAATGCACGCTGACCTGGGAACTGAACCGATAGGCCCAGGCAGCCAGAAACTGCTGCCAGTGTTCGATCTCGGTGGCGTCGTATTCGGCGGTGACAAAACCTTTGCTCAAGGCCTGAGCGGCGGTCATCGACTGGCCGGGCCGCAAGCCCAGCGCCCGCGCCGAACCGTTGACCGCTTGCAGCACCCGACGCTGGGCCGGACCGGTCAGCAGCGCCAGCGGTTCGTTGGGGTCGGGGCGCTGACGCAGTACCGCGTCCAGCGCCAATTGCGGGAAGAGAATGCAAACCCAGCGCATGGCAACCTCAATGCCCGACGGCAAAGGCAATCGGCGCCGAACGGGCCAGCCCGCCCCGGCACTTGAGCACCCGCAACTGCGCAGGTCTGGCGTCGATGGCGATGCGCAGGGCCGCTGGCGACGGGTTGATGGCTTCACTGATCGAGCGATAGGCGAACACCAGGGTCTGACCCGTTTCCGCTGCCACCTGCAAACGTCGCAACGCCCGATCGTCGGCCTTGTGCGGCCAGCACAACACCGCCCCGCAACTGCCCGAACGCAGGCATTGTTCCGCCGCCCACAGCGCGTCGCGCTCGCTGGCCTGGATGATCGACAGTTGCCGCAAATCGACCCCGGCGTTCTGCCAGGCCTGGGGATACGGCACGTAAGGCGGCGCCACCAGCACGATGCGCTCCCCCGCCGCCGACAGCCGCGCCAGCGCCGGCCACACCAGTTGCAACTCACCCACGCCCTGCCCGGCCAGCAGGATTTCAGTCAGCGCCGCTTCCGGCCAGCCGCCAGTGGGCAATGCCGCATCCAGCGCCGCATGCCCCGTGGGTTGCGGGCTGACGGCCGGTGGCGCAGGCCGGCCCTTCCAGACCTGGCCGCCATTGAACAGCGTATCCAACGCAACGACAGCGCCCATCACCCTTGCCTCACCAGACCGCAAAACACACCTTCGATGGCCAGATCCTGATCGGCTCGAACAATGATTGGCTTGTAAGCCGGATTGCGCGGTAACAGGCGAACAGAATCGCCGACCCGCTCGAAACGCTTGATGGTGACTTCACCGTCGAGCCGCGCCACCACAATCTGGCCGTTGACCGCTTCGGGATTGCGCCGCACGCCCACCAGATCGCCGTCGAGAATGCCGTCCTCGATCATCGAATCGCCCTGCACCCGCAGCATGTAATCCGGCACCCGCGAGAAGATCGACGGATCAAGCAGCAAACGGCTGTGGACCTCGGCATCGGCACCGATCGGCGCACCGGCCGCCACTCGACCGAGTACCGGAACATCCAGCAGCTCGGGCCGCGGCGGTTGATTCAGCAACCGGATACCTCGCGCCTGATGCGGATTGACCTCGATAAAACCGGCCTCGGTCAGCGCCAGCACGTGCTTGCGCGCCACGCTACGAGAGGCGAAACCAAAGGCCTCGCTGATTTCAGCGAGGCTCGGGGGCTGACCGTGTTCGGCGATTCGATCGCGGATGAAGGTCAGGATGGCGGTACGGCGGGGAGTTAAAGTCGTCATGGAGTACATTTGTACTCTTTTGGGTTTTTCCTGACAAGGACCGCCAGTCAGCTGATGCCCACGAACGGGTCACCGCTCCCACATTAGCCAGTGGTGGTTTCAAGTCCGAGTTGAGCCAGATAAGGCCACGGGTAGATGCCGCGCTCATGGCCATCACTGAAGATCAGTTGCAGGCCGTAGCCCTGGGCGTTGAGTTCAACCACACGGATGCGCTCATCCACTTTCACCGTAAGGCCTTGCAGTCGAAACGCCCGGCATTGCGAACACGGACATTGGCGGCGCAATTCGGTGTGATCGATTACCTGCTCACGCCCATCCGGCCAGTTCAGGCGCAGTTGCTGTTTGCCCTGGGAATTACCAATCGCCAGCGGGTTCATTGCAGCTGGCTCAAGGCGATGCGCACGGCTTTGCGCACTTCCGGATCACCGTCGTCTTGCGCCGCCTGCAATGCGGCGATGGCGCCTTGATCGTTCAATTCGCCGAGGGCCAGGGCGGCTTCCTTGCGCAAATTGCTGATGCGATGGCCGAGGGTTTCGATCAACGCCTCAAGGGCCGGAACATAACGCAAACGCCCAAGGCTGCGGGTGGCGCGCAGGCGGACTTGCCAGTAATCGTCGCTCAAGGCTTCAACCAAGGCAGAACCGGCGTCGGCGTGTCCGACCTTGCCCAATGTGGTGGCGGCTTCTTCGCGCACTTGCCAGGCCTGGTCCTGCAACGCCTGACGCAGCGCCGGCAGCACTTGCGCATCGGACGCCAAGCCGAGGGCGCCGGTGGCGGCGCGGCGGACTTCGGTGTCCGGGTCGTGGCTGGCGAGTCGGGCCAAAGCAGGCAACGCATCGAGCTGCTTGAGCCAGCCGAGTACGCCGACCGCTTCACGCCGGACATTGGCGTCCCTATCGTCCAACGCTGACAATGCCGCAGAGGCAGCCTCGGGAAAACGCAATTCGCGCAAGGCCCTGAAAGCCGCGACGCGCACACTGATATCGGCATGCCCGGTCCACGGCAGAATCACCCGCCCCGCTGCTTCGCTCTTGAGCAGGCTGAGGCTTTGCGCAGCGGCAGACTGCACCGCCAGCGATGGGTCGGTCAGCGCCTTGCACAGCGCTTCGACCACCGGTTCATCCTCCCAGGCTTCCAGCAATCGCGCGGCTTCGGCGCGCACTTCTTCGGTCGGGTCTTCAGCGAGTCGATTGACCAGCCACAGCAAGCCATCCGGCTCTTCGAGGTCGGCCAGCTCGATCAGGGCAATACGGCGCACGCCAGGGTCGTCATCGGTCAGGCGCGGTTGCAGGGCAAGGATGTCGTCGTTATCGGTTACATCGAATAGAGAGGTCATAGGGCAAATCGCGGCAGTGGGTTTTCAGGGGGAAGTCCGAGAGGGTTCAGGCGCGGTAACTGCCGACCGTCTTCGTGACGCAGCAACTCGAGGCAATGACGCTTCAAGCAGGAAAATTCAGGGCTCGTCACCAGTTCGGTGGTGCGTGGCCGGGGGAAGTCGAGGCGCAGGTCTTCGATGATCCGGCCCGGACGCGAACTCATGACCAGCAGGCGATCGGCGAGGAACAGCGCTTCGTCGATGTCATGGGTGACGAACACCACGGTGGTGCGAATTCGCGTCCAGATGTCCAGCAGCAGTTCCTGCATGTTCAACCGGGTCAGCGCATCGAGGGCGCCGAAGGGTTCGTCCATCAGCAACAGGCGCGGACGATTGATCAGCACCCGGGCGATTTCCACCCGTTGCTGCATGCCGCCGGAGAGCTGATTCGGCCAGCGCTCGGCAAAGCCTTCGAGGCCCACGAGGGCGAGCATTTCGTCAGCCGCTGTATGCCGTTCGGATTTTCCGATGCCGCGCATTTTCAGGCCGAAAGCCACGTTGTCGCGCACCGTACGCCATGGGAACAGCGTGTGTTGCTGGAAGACCATGCCACGCTGCGGCGATGGCCCCGAGACCTGCGCACCGTCGACGCTCAACGTACCGCTGCGCGGTTGCAGGTGACCGGCCAGCGCGCCGAGCAAGGTGGATTTACCGCAACCGGACGGCCCGAGAATGCACACCAATTGCCCCGGTTCAATCTGGCAGTCGAGGCCTTGCACGGCTTCGAACGCCTGCGGGCCTTCACCGAGGACGATGGACAGTTGGCGGATGTCGATCCGCCCTTCAGGACTTTGCATCACGCTCATCAGGCTTTTCCTCGTGGTCGATGCCAGGGCGTGAATAGCCCGCCCAAGCGTTTGATCAACAGACTGCTGCCCATCCCGAGCACGCCGATCAGCAACATGCCGACCACGATGTCGGCGTAGTTCTGAATGGTGTAGGACTCCCAGGTGTAATAGCCGATGCCGTACTGGCCGGAGATCATTTCTGCGGTCACCAGGCAGAACCACGAGGTGCCCATGCCGATGGCAAGGCCGGTGATGATGCTCGGCGCGGCGCCCGGCAGAATCACCTCCTGCAGAATCGCCCGGCGCCCTGCCCCGAGGCTTTTCGCCGAGGCGATCAATCGCGGGTCAACGCCTTCAACGCCGTGCACGGTGTTGAGCAGAATCGGGAACAACGCGCCGGTGAAGGTGATGAAGACCATGGACAATTCCGACGACGGAAACATCAGGATCGCCAGGGGAATCCAGGCCACGGCCGGGATCGGGCGCAGGACTTCCAGAGGCGGCAGCAATAAATCTTCGGCCCATTTCGAACGACCGATGGCCAGGCCCAAAGCGATGCCGATGATCAGCGCCGCGAGGTAACCGGCAAAGACCCGGCCGAGGCTGCTGCTCAGGTGCTGGGCGAGCTTGCCGGAGTCGCCGAGGCCGAGGGCGGCTTCGATGACCGCCACGGGTGTCGGGACGTTGGCGAAGGTCACCAGGCCGAGGTTCCAGTGGTGACTGGCGGCGAGTTGCCAGAACAGCAGGCAGAGCAGCAATGAAGCGGCTCGGGGGAGCCAGCGTGAAAATGACCGAAACATAATTCTTCCTTTCACCCGAGATCCTGTGGGAGCGAGCCTGCTCGCGAAGGCGGTTCAACATTCAACATCGATGTCGACTGACCCACCGCTTTCGCGAGCAAGCCCGCTTCCACAGTTGACCGAGTCATTCTTGCGGTTAGCGGACGGCGACGGCCTGGGTGGTGGCGTCGGTGAAGTCGAAGACTTTGCCGCCCTGGGCCGTGGCGAACTGTTGGGCCTGGCCTTTGAGCAGGAATGCGCTGAGGCGCCCTTTTGCATCGCTGGCAAACCACGCCTGATCCGCCAGCAATTTAATCCCGCTGTCACTGGCCTGGGCATACACCGCACGGATGTTTTTGCCTTCCGACTTCAGGCTGGCTAACGCGGTGAAAGCTGATTCCGCCGAGGCGTACTGACGGACTTTCGGCTCGCCACGCACCCAGATTTCCGCCACGTGGCTGAAATCGGTAATGGCTTTACCGTCCAGCGCATCCACCGCCTTCAGAGGTGTTTGTGCGTAGTTGGCCAGTTGCGCGGTGTAGTCCAGTTTCGAGGCCTTGAACGCGGCACGGATGTATTGGTCGTCGATGAAGGTATTCAGATCGAGACCACGATCAGCCTTCTTCAGCAATTTGAGGGTATCGATGGCCGTGCCCACCGCCTGACGGTATTCCGGCTTCCAGCTCAGGTCCCGGGTTTGTACGCCCAGCGGGCCGTGGAACAGGTAGTTGACCTCGGCATCGACGCCGGTGACTTTGGCGATCAGCTCGCTGTATTTCTCCGGTTCCGCCGCCAGCAACAGATTGGCCTCGATGCTCGCGCGCAGATAGGCGACGACGATTTCCGGGTACTTTTTCGCATAGCTCTGATCGACCAAGGCGCCGTGGAAGGTCGGCGTGCTGGCCTGTGAGCCGTCATAAATCTTGCGAGCGAAACCGCGGCTGGTGAACAATTCGGCGAATGGCACAAAGTCAGCGTGAGCTTCGATCTTGCCGGCCTGCAACGCGGAACCAGCGACTTCCGGCGCCTGGGCGATAATGTTCACATCCTTGAGCGGGTCCCAGCCTTGAGCCGCGACGGCGCGCAGCAACATGCCATGGGCAGTGGACGCGAACGGTACGGAAATAGTCTTGCCCTTGAGTTCGGCCAACGACTGCACGCCCGAAGCGCTCGGCACCACGATGCCGTTGCCGCTGCCCTTGATACTGCCCGACAGCACGCTGATGAACAGACTGTGCTTGCCCGCCGTTTCGAACGCCACACCGTTGAACGAACCGGGGAAATCAGCCATGGCGCCGAAGTCGAGTTTGCCGGCGACCATTTCGTTGGTGAGCGGCGCGCCGCTGGTGAAGTTTTTCCACTGCACGTCGTATTGAGCGTCCTTATAGGGGCCGTCGTGGGGCAGGTATTTGTCCAGCAGACCGAGCTCGCGGATCAGCAGACCGCCGGCGGCGCAGTTGATGGTGGTGTCCTGGGTGCCGATGGCAATGCGGATGGTTTCCGCTTGAGCAGACAAGGTGAATGAAGCCAGTACCAGACCGGCAAATGCTGCACGCAACATAGGTGTGTCCCCTCGAATCATTTATAGGATGTTCGTCTCCGCCACGATCAGGGCGCGGTGGGAAACGAGGGGTGTTTTGAAGCAAGCGTCCAGGGGTTACCGGATGGCTTTGTGGTTGTCTGGGCTGCCCTCTTCGCGAGCAAGTCCGCTCCCACAGGTTTATCGGTGTATTCAGAACTTTCGGCTGGCTTCGATCCACTGTGGGAGCGAGCCTGCTCGCGATGGCGTCCTGTCAATCAACGCAGCAGATAAGGGATTTCGACTTTCACTGCGCCCGTCGGACAGTCCTTCTCACACGGCATGCAGTACCAGCATTCGTCGAACGCCATGTAGGCCTTTTGCGTGGCCGGGTTGATCGCCAGCAGGTCCATCGGGCAGACGTCGACACACACGGTGCAGCCTTTGTGGGCGATGCATTTGTCCTCGTCGACCGTAACGGGGGCGTTGGAGCGGAAGAAGATTTCCTGGGGTTGGTAGGCCATTGGCGGTTTCTCTCTTGGGTGATGCTCAGGCGGCAAAGGCACCGACCCGCAGCCGGTCGTAGGCCTGCATTTCTTCGGCGTCCAGCGGGATGATGTAAGGCTCGACGGTTTTCTTGAAACTGGTCATCGCGCCGTCATCGCCCTTCTTCAGGTGGCAATGGCAGAACCACTCGTTGTCGTTGCGTTGCGGGTGGTCGACCCGATAGTGGTAAAGCCCCCAGCGACTTTCGGCGCGGAACAGCGAAGCGCGGGCGGCCATTTCGGCGCAGTCACGGATCATGCTGACTTCCATGGCGCGCATCAGCTCATGGGCGTTATGGGCCTTGATCTGATCCAGATCGCGCTGGATATCACTGAAACGTTGCAGGCCGATCTGCATCTTCTTGGTCACTTTCGGCGGTTGCAGGTAGTCGTTCACAAAACGCCGCAGCTTGTACTCGACCTGAGCCGGCGGCAGCCCGTGTTCGCGCTCCAGCGGTGCGTAAACCCGAGCCTTTTCCATTTCGATCTGATCCGCATCCAGCGCCGAAAACTCGCGCTCGGCCACAAAGTCTGCCGCGTTGGTGCCGGCAAACCAGCCATAGGTGAACGCGCCGAGCATGTAGTTGTGCGGCACCGCCGCCATGTCACCCGCCGAGTACAACCCCTTCACCGACGTCTCGGCTTTCTCGTTGACCCACACACCGGACGCCGAATGACCACTGCAAAAACCGATTTCGGAGATGTGCATCTCGACCATCTGCGTGCGGTAATCGGTGCCGCGATTGGCGTGAAACTGACCGCGACTCGGGCGTTCGTTGCTGTGCAGGATCTCTTCGATGTTCTGGATGGTTTCTTCGGCCAGGTGATCGAGTTTGAGGAACACCGGGCCATTGCCGCTTTCGAGTTCCTGGTGGAACTCCCACATCATCTGCCCGCTCCAGTAGTCGCACTCGATGAAGCGCTCGCCCTTGTTGTTGGCGGTGTAGCCACCCAGCGGGCCGGTGACGTAGGCACAGGCCGGACCGTTGTAATCCTTGATCAGCGGGTTGATCTGAAAGCATTCCAGGTTCGCCAGCTCGGCCCCGGCGTGATACGCCATGGCATAACCGTCGCCGGCATTGGTGGGGTTTTCGTAGGTGCCCATCAGGTAACCCGAGGACGGCAAACCCAGACGCCCGGCGGCGCCGCAGCAGAGAATCACCGCTTTGGCCTTGATCACATGGAAGTCGGCCGTGCGGCAATCGAAGCCCATCACACCGTTGACCGCGCCCTCCTCGTCCGTCAGCAAGCGCGTGCAGACCAGCCGATTAGTGATGCTCACCCGCGCCCGTTTCAACTGGCGGTACAGGACTTTTTTGATGTCGTGCCCTTCCGGCATCGGCAACACGTAAGCGCCCATGTGATGGACTTTCTTGACCGCGTAATCGCCGGTTTCGTCCTTCTCGAATTTCACGCCCCAACGGTCCAGTTGCTCGATCGTTTCGAAACTGTGGGTCGCGTAGGCATACACCGCCGCCTGATTGACGATGCCGTCGTTGGCGATGGTGATTTCCTTGGTGTACTGCTCCGGTGTCGAATGGCCGGGAATGATCGCGTTGTTCAACCCGTCCATGCCCATGCTGATTGCGCCGCTGCGTTTGACGTTGGCCTTGTCGATCAGCAGCACGCGCAAATCGCGGTTGCGCTCCTTGGCCTTGATCGCCGCCATCGGCCCGGCAGTGCCGCCGCCGATCACGACGATGTCGTATTCCTGTTCCAGAGTCTTTCTAATCATGGAACTGCTGGAGCTGTGGGTCATACCTGATCCCCTTTTTGCCGGTCGATCCGCAAGCGGTACTGGAACGCATCGCCGCGGTAGTAAAGGTGTTCGAAGTCCAGAGGCTGGCCATCGGCGCTATGGGTCAGACGCTCGATGCGCATGATCGGCGAGCCGGGTTCGACGTTCAGCGCCTGGGTCAGGTCGCTGTCGGCCAGCACCGCGTCGATGGCCAGATCGGCGTGCCCGAGGGCCAGGCCGCAGTCGTTTTCCAGAATCAGGAAAATGTCGCGAGTCACCAGGTCGGCCTTCTCCAGCCGCTCACCGATGGCCTTGGGCAGATACGTAATTTCCAGCGAGATCGGTTCGCGATTGATCAGCCGCACGCGTTTGATTTGCGCCACGGTCTCGCCTTCAGTCACCTGTAAACGTTCGGCGACGAGCTTGTCGGCGGCAATGTATTTGAAGCTGCGCAGGCGGTTGATCACCTCGTAGCCGCGACCGGTCATGGACTCGGCCAGGCCTTGCAGGGTGCTGACGTTCTGGAAGGTTTTCGGTTTGGCCACGAACGTGCCCTTGCCGTGAATCTTGAAGATCAGCCCTTCTTTTTGCAGATCGCCGAGGGCCTGGCGCACGGTGATACGGCTGACTTTGAACAAGGTGCCGAGCTCGCTTTCGGACGGCATTTGGCTGTCTTGCGGGTATTCGCCGTCGAGAATCCGGGCGCGGAGCACATCGCGCAGTTGTGTGTGCAGCGGAATGCTGCTGAGGGATAGAACGTTATCGGTCATGGAAGATCACTTGTTATAACGAGTTATGACGTGATCTTAGAGAGGCCTTGCGAGGGCTGAGAAATATTGTTTGGGCATAAGGTTAGATTCGCGCAAAACGCGAAAATCAAAAGATCGCAGGCTTCGCCAGCTCCTACAGGGGGTTGCGCACATCCGCAGGAGCTGCCGAAGGCTGCGATCTTTTGATCTTTTCTCAGGGTTTCGGCGTCGGTGTACACCCGGGCGCCTTGTAGAACGCCGGCCCGCTCGTTCGCTCGGCCACACTGCCGCATCCAATCATGCCCAGCGCACCACGCTCATAGACACTGCAGGTTCAACCGATGCGCAGTGCGCGCAGGTCGAGGCGACCGTCCTTGAGCGGTGGGCACCAGTAGTAGCCGCCGGTGATCGGTCGGCTGATGCGATACAGACCGTCGGTGATGCCGTCTTCCAGACCGCTCATGCGCCGCAGCTGGGATTCGAACGCGTCGAGGGAAAAACCGAAAGCCAGGAACATCAGGCCGGCACGATCACCTTCAATCCATGGCATCGAGCGACGGACCACGAAGGCTTCGGGTGTGAAACTTTCCTGGGCGGTGCGTTTGACATGGGCAGAAACCGGCGCGTCGTCGAGTTCTTCGTTGTCGCTCAGGCGACGGCCCATGATGTTGTCTTTCTCATGGGACGGCATCGCGTGAAAGCCTTTCAAGTCATGCTGCCATTGCTGGATCGCGGCGAAGCTGCCACCTACCAGACCCTCCGCGCCTTCGCTCAATAATGCGGCGGCCACAGCGGCTTCGTCATGAGGGTTTTCGGTGCCGTCTTCGTAACCGGTCAGGTCATGGCCGGTCATGTGGCGGAAGGTTTCGTTCATCTGCACCAGACGCAGGGCCGGTGCCAGCACGGCTTCGATCGCATGACTGCGATTGAGCAGTTCGCCACGATCAACACCGTGCAGCCAGCACCAGAGCGCGTGTTGGGTCGAGGGGTTGTCGACGCCGACACCGACCAGCGCAGGAAAGGCGCGCAGCCCGTCGATCTGCGCGTGCAGCGCCTTGACCAGGGATTCACCGAAACCGACGACCGCCGACTTTCCGTCCACCAGGCGCATCAGGTTATCCAGCGCAGCCGGCAGTGCCTCGGCGGATTCAAGGGCGAAGAACATATGACGAGCTTGAGGCGGAACAGGGGTGGCGAGAATGCCCGGCTGGTAATAACTCATATGAACTCCTTCAGAAAGAGCGTGAAGTTTAACCGGGGGATGCTCAGTTGTGTGCGCTCAGGTCAAAAGATCAGCGGGTCATGACAATGTGTTGCGATCTTGGTAAAACGATTCAGCTATGCTGATCAGGCCTTGACCTAATAACGGAACGTAGCGATAACACCTTATCCGCATCACCCAATCCAGACGGGGTAGCGACATGACCACAGCACAAATCCTTGGCAACCTGTTTCCCACCGCCGACAACGTCCCGGAAAAGTACCGCCTCAACGGCCAGACCGAACAACGCGAATACCTGGTCGACGGTGAACTGAAAACCTGGTCCGGTCCCCTCGCCCAAGTCCGCAGCCCGGTGTACCTGAGCGGCGCGAATGGCGATGAACAAGTGATCCTCGGCAGCACACCGCTGCTCGATGCCGACACCGCACTGACCGCGCTCGACGCCGCCGTGCGCGCCTATGATCGGGGCCAGGGCCTGTGGCCGACCATGCGCGTGGCCGAGCGCATCCAGCACGTCGAAACCTTCCTCGGGCGCATGCGCGAACAGCGCGAGGCGGTGGTCAAGTTGCTGATGTGGGAGATCGGCAAGAACCTCAAGGACTCGGAGAAAGAGTTCGACCGCACCTGCGATTACATCGTCGACACCATCAACGCTCTCAAGGAACTCGACCGCCGCTCCAGCCGCTTCGAACTGGAACAGGACACCCTCGGCCAGATCCGCCGCGTTCCGCTGGGCGTGGCGTTGTGCATGGGGCCTTACAACTATCCGCTGAACGAAACCTTTACCACGCTGATTCCGGCGCTGATCATGGGCAACACTGTGGTGTTCAAACCGGCCAAGCTTGGCGTGCTGTTGATTCGCCCGCTGCTCGAAGCGTTCCGCGACAGCTTCCCGGCCGGGGTGATCAACGTCATTTACGGCAGCGGCCGCGAAACCGTCAGTGCGCTGATGGCCAGCGGCAAGATCGATATCTTTGCGTTTATCGGCACCAACAAGGCCGCCAGCGACCTGAAAAAACTCCACCCAAGGCCTCACCGCCTGCGCGCGGCGCTGGGCCTGGATGCGAAGAACCCCGGCATCGTTCTGCCGGAGGTCGATCTGGACAATGCTGTGAACGAAGCCGTCACCGGTTCCCTGTCGTTCAATGGTCAACGCTGCACCGCGCTGAAGATCCTCTTCGTCCACGAAGACGTAGTCGAGGCGTTCATCGAGAAATTCAACGCCAAACTCGCCAGCCTCAAACCCGGCATGCCGTGGGACAGCGGCGTGGCCCTGACGCCATTGCCGGAGTCAGGCAAGGTCGATTACCTGCACACGCTGGTGGCGGACGCGGTCAGCAAAGGTGCAGCCGTGGTCAACCCCAATGGCGGTGAGTCCCGCGCATCGTTCTTCTACCCGGCCGTGTTGTACCCGGTGACACCGCAGATGCGCGTCTATCAGGAAGAACAGTTCGGCCCGGTCGTGCCGATCGTGCCTTACCGTCATCTGGATACTGTGATCGATTACGTCCTGGAATCCGACTTCGGCCAGCAACTGAGCATTTTCGGCACCAACCCGGTGGCGGTCGGCAGGTTGGTGGACACGTTCGCCAACCAGGTCGGGCGGATCAACCTCAACGCCCAGTGCCAGCGCGGCCCGGACACCTACCCGTTCAACGGTCGCAAGAACTCCGCAGAAGGCACGCTGTCGGTACATGATGCGCTGCGAGTGTTTTCGATTCGGACCCTGGTGGCGACCAAGTTCCAGGAGAGCAGCAAAGAGCTTCTCAGCGAGATCATCAGCGGACGAAACTCGAGCTTCCTGACCACCGACTACATCTTCTGAGGACACCGAGCCTGAGCATCATCAGAGGCCTTCGACTGCCACCGCTGTTGCGCCGGATACTGCGTCCGTTGCTGGACCCGTACCGGCGCTACCGCCACGCCAAACTGATCCATGCGGTGCGGGTTTCGTTGGGCTTGCTGGCGACGATCCTGCTGACCACCGGCATCCACCTGCCCCACGGTGAATGGGCGTCGGTGACCATGCTGGTGGTGATCGGTGGCTTGCAACACCACGGTAATATCGGCAAAAAAGCCGCCGAGCGAGCCATCGGCACCTTGATCGGGGCCGGTGTCGGCTTGTTGCTGGTGGCGCAACAGGCCTGGCTCGGGATGCCGTGGCTGACCTATTTCGCGATGTCGGTGGTGTGCGGATTCTTCTCGTACCACGCCATCGGCAAGGGCGGTTACACGGCGCTGTTGTCGGCGATCACCGTGTTTATCGTCGCAGGGCACGGTGACAACCCGGTCACCGATGGCCTGTGGCGCGGGGTGGATATTCTGATCGGCATCGCCTTGGCACTGGCCTTCTCCTTCGCCCTGCCGCTGTATGCGGTGTACTCCTGGCGCTATAACCTGGCCGACGCGTTGCGCGACTGCGCGGCAATCTACGGCCGCATCATCAAGGGTGAGTCCGTCACCGCTGACGAACATCTGAAACTGATGAATCGCTTGAATACGGTGATGGTGCAACTGCGCTCATTGATGCCCTCGGTGTCCAAGGAGGTGCGAGTTTCCATGACCGAACTCGATGCGATTCAGCGCAATCTGCGGATGTGCGTGAGCATCCTGGAAATCCTCGGCAATAGCCGGCCGAATGCCGATGACTCCGAGGCAATGGCCCATCTGCAATCGGCATTGAAAGCCGAACACCGACAGATTCGGGTGCAACTGATCGGGATGGCTCGGGCGTTGAAATCGGGCGCGTCTCAACGGCTCAGCCGGCCAGCCGAATCGCCATCGGTTTCAACGCTCGGTGCGCCGGTCTACAGTCCGCTGGATGGCTATCGATTGCTGACCCGACAATTGACCGCAAACATCGGCGAGATGCGCCAGCGCTTGGCGAAGACCGCACCGCGCTGGAACATCTGAGACGCTGCTTATTGTGTAGCCACCCGCCGAAGTTTCAGGCCCCAACCCTGTTGCATCCCGGCGGCGGCCAACAGAATCGCGGCGACACCGATCCATTGCAGCAGCTCCAGGCGATGGCCGAAGGCGAACCAGTCAACGAAAATCGCCGCAATCGGGTAAATGAACGACAGCGCGCCGGTCAGCGCTGTCGGCAGTTTTTGAATCGCGCCGTAGAGCAGCACATACATCAAACCGGTATGCACGATGCCCAGGGTTACCAGGCTGGCCCAGGCACTGGGCGTTTGCGGTATCGCCGAGAAATGCGCAAAGGGCGCGAGCAACAGCACGCCGGTGCAGACCTGGATCAACGCGATCAGATGCGGTGGCGTGCCGGTCAGGCGTTTGATGATCAACGCGGCAATTGCGTACAGAAAGGCAGCGCCCAGCGCCAGACCAATCCCCATCAGGTAATCGTTGCCGCCCTCGCCCTGCTCACCATGTGCGCTGACAATCGCCAGCATCCCGAGAAACGAAATACCCAGCCAGAACAGTTTCTGCAGGGTGATTTTCTCCCCCAGAAACAGCGCGGCCAGCCCCACCAGCATGAATGGCTGGACGTTATAAACCGCCGTGCCAATGGCAATCGAGGCGCGGGAATAAGACGCGAACAACAGCACCCAGTTACCGACAATCGCTACGCCGCTCAGCACGGCCAGGAGGAAAGTGGTGGACGTCAAAATGCCAGGGCGCAGAAAGCCAAATGCCGCGCAGATCAGCAATAAGGTGGCGGCACCGAACACGCAGCGCCAGAACACCACGTCCAGCACCGGTTGCCCGGACACCAGCACGAACCAACCAATGGTCCCGGAAATCAGCATGGCGGCGGTCATCTCGAATGACCCGCGACGTAGTGCTTTGTCCATCATCAACCTCCTGTGTTTGAGCCCAAAGTATGCCAATCCATCGGGGGGCTTCTCCAGCGCAAAAAGCAGGCTAAACTCGGCTTCTGCCTTTTTTATCAAGGCTTATTCAGCCGATTGCCTAACAGGGGATTCGCCATGACCGACGACATCGACCAAGTGCTGATCAGCGCATTGATGGAAGACTCACGCCGTTCGCTCAAGGCCTTGGCACAAATCAGCGGCCTGTCTTCGCCCAGCGTCGCCGAGCGTCTGCGCCGCCTCGAAGAACGTGGCGTGCTCAAGGGCTACACCGTCGAGATCGACCCCAAATGCTTTGGCTACCAACTTCAGGCCATTGTCCGCATCCGCCCGTTGCCGGGCCAGTTGCAGGAAGTGGAGCGACAGATTCAAGCCATCCCAGAATTCACCGAGTGCGACAAAGTCACCGGCGACGACTGTTTCATCGCCCGCCTGCATGTGCGCTCGATGGAACAACTGGACACCCTCCTCGATCGCCTCAACAGCCACGCCGAAACCAACACCGCTATCGTCAAGAAGACCCCGGTCAAGCGCCGGCTACCACCGATGGCGTGAGTGCTGTTTTGTTCGCAAAGGCGTAGATTGATCTTTTTCCGACGAAGGATTGGCGGTATGAAAACTCAAGTCATGTTACTGGCGGCTATGGCGCTCGCCGGTTGCGGCACGCTCCAGACCGTGGTGCGCAGTGACGAGGCAGCGGTGAAGAGTCTCAAGGAACAGAAAACCTACTGCGGTGCGGTTCCACGGATCTATAGCGGCGTGACTTATGACTTTTGCAGGCTGCATGCGCCTCCAGGCCCGGGCATCGATGAGTATCAATACAACAATGCCACGCCCTTTGTGCTGATCGACGTAGTTATTTCGGGCGCACTCGACACCATGCTGCTGCCCTACACCATTTATCGGCAGCAGGCTGATGGCAGCATCATTGTGGCCGAATAAGGAGCAGGTGAATGTTGTCCCACCTTTTTATCGGCATCACCGACTTCGATCGTGCATTGGCGTTCTACCAACCGATCATGGATGCACTGAAGCTGCAGATGAAATTTTGCGACCCCGACAAACCTTGGGCTGCTTGGATGAGCAAGGATGCACCACGTCCGCTGTTTGTCATTGGCACTGCGTTCGACGAACAACCGGCCACACCGGGGAATGGACAGATGATCGCCCTGCTTGCGTCGAGTCGCGAGGTCGTCAACTGCTGCCATGCACTGGCCATGGCTCATGGTGGATCCTGCGAGGGGCCACCCGGCCTGCGTCCGCACTACCATCCCGACTACTTCGGCGCTTACATGCGCGACCCGGACGGCAACAAACTCTGCGTGTGTTGCCACGAACCTGGTTGAAACCAACGAGCTGAGCCAAATCACAGACAATAAAAAACCCGCCTACGCGGGTTTTTTACTCAAGGCCGACGATCAATCATCGCGGCTCATGATGCCAAACAGCTGCAGCAAGCTGATGAACAGGTTGTAGATCGATACATACAGGCTGATGGTCGCCATGATGTAGTTGCGCTCGCCGCCGTGAATGATGGCGCTGGTCTGGAACAGAATGCACACCGAGGAGAACAGCACGAAACCTGCGCTGATCGCCAGTTGCAGTCCGCTGATCTGGAAGAAGAAGCTCGCCAGCGTTGCACCCAGCAGCACGAAGAAGCCCGCCGTGATGAAACCGCCGAGGAAGCTCATGTCCTTGCGGGTAATCAGCACATAAGCCGACAGACCACCAAACACCAGCGCTGTCATCGCGAAGGCCGAACTGACCACCTCTGCGCCGCCCTGCATGCCCAGGTAACGATTGAGGATCGGGCCGAGCAGGAAACCCATGAAACCGGTCAGCGCGAACGCAGAAACCAGGCCCCACGCCGAGTCACGGAGTTTGTTGGTGAGAAAGAAAAGGCCGTAGAAGCCGATCAGCACCACGAAGATATTCGGGTAGCCGACACGCATCTGCTGCGCGACAAACGCCATCACGCCGCTGAATGCGAGGGTGAGGGCGAGTAAGCCGTAAGTGTTGCGCAGGACGCGGCTAACCTCTAGCTGCTCAGCCTGCACGCTGTTATTAACTGCGTAATCCTGTTCGCGCATGGCGACACTCCTGTTGGTTTGAAACGTTCAGTCGCAAAGATCATAACAGACGCTCTGTAACAAGCTATGCAGAGAGTTTGACAGTGTGTTTCATTCAGGTATTATGGCGCCCGCAACGCAAACGGAGGTGTGGCCGAGTGGTTTAAGGCAACGGTCTTGAAAACCGTCGACTGTAACAGGTCCATGAGTTCGAATCCCATCGCCTCCGCCATCTTATGTATGACAAAGCCCTGATTATTCAGGGCTTTGTCGTTTCTGTTGTCTGACAAATAACCCCAGCCCATACTTCAGCCCATGCCTTGGATGAAGCATTACTTTTCGACAGCGGCTATTTTTCGTATGGGCTCTTGCCTGCACCTGCAGCCCTGAAGAACGGGTTTGGCATCAGCTTCCGCAGGAAGCGCCGGAATGAAAACAGAGGTGTCACCTCACTGCGATGCAGTCAAACAAATTACGCACAAACAAAAACGCCGCTCAGTGAGCGGCGTTTTTGCGTTTCTGGAGCGGGAAACGAAACTGAAATCCGCGCTCTTTCTCCTTGAAAACATTGATATTTTTTTGAGTTCAATGCCTTCGATGTACCGGATAATGTACAGATTTTTCGCTGGTGTCGCGCCAGGCCCTACGTCACTTCCTGACGCGGGGCGCGGCCCAGCGACCAACCGAAGTTCATGCCCGCAGCCGCCAGCAGGATGGCGCTCGCGCCAATCACTTGCAGGACACCGAGCGTGTGGGCGAAGGCAACCCAGTCGACCAGGATGGCGACGATCGGATAGATGAACGACAGTGCGCCGACCAGCGCTGTGGGGATTTTCTGGATGGCGCTATACAGCAGGGTCGACATGAGCCCGGTATGGACCACGCCGATAATGATCAGGTATGTCCAGGCGCCCTCGACCGTATCGACCCTGCTGAAATCCACGAACGGGGCCAGGACCAGCACGCCTACCACCATCTGAATCAGCACGATCAGTTGCGCGGGTAAGTCCTTGAGGCGCTTGGTGATCGCCGCCGCCACAGCGTAGAAGAAGGCTGAAGCCAGGGCCAGGCAGATGCCCAGCAGGTAGTCGGCACCGGCGGCCTGCCCACTGCCTTTGGCGGACACGATCAGCATCAGACCGGCGAAGGCCAACAGCAACCAGCCGACCTTGGCGGCGCTGAGGCGCTCGGCGAAGAACAGCACACCCAGACCGACCAGCATGAACGGCTGAACGTGGTAGACCACCGTCGCAATGGCGATGGAGGAATGTTTGTAGGCACTGAACAGCAGCACCCAGTTGAGAATCAGCGCCACCCCGCCCAGGCACACCAGAATGAACTGCCGGGCGGTGATCCGGGAGCGGCGCAGCACCCCGAGCACCAGGCACGCGATCAGCATCGCCATGGCGCCGAACAAGCAACGCCAGAACACCACGGCCTCCGGGCTCTGTCCCGACATGATGACGAACCAGCCCACCGTGCCGGAGATTACCATGGCCGAAATCATTTCGAGCGTTCCACGGGTTTGCGACTTCATCACTCACTGCTTCCTTGCTGCTGGCATTGCCATAACCTAAGCCGCCATTCGCAGGGGTTGGTTCGGCAAAACGAACTTTATAATGAACTAATGACCACTATACTGAACAAGGCGCCAGAGAGCGTCAACCCACTCCAGGATGATTTATAAAACAAATGACCGACATAAAGAACACGCTACTGAAAAATAACCCGAGCCGAATCGATCTCCTGGCCCTTTCAATCAAACGCGAGCGCCTGGCCGCCGGGCTTTCCTTGACCGAGCTGGCGAAGCGCGCCGGGGTGGCGAAGTCGACCTTGTCTCAGTTGGAGTCGGGAATCGGTAACCCCAGCATCGAAACCTTGTGGTCGCTGGCGATGGCAATGGGCTTGCAAGTCACCCGGTTCTTCGAGCAACCCCAGCAGACCCTGCGGGTGATTCGCGCCAACGAGGGTATGACGACCTACGCCGAGACTGCCAATTATGCAGCGACACTGCTTGCTGATTGCCCGACGGGAGTACAACGTGATATCTACCGGCTCAAAGTGCAACCCGGCGAAATTCGGCTGTCTCAGCCCCACCCACTGGGCACCGTAGAGCACGTGGTGCTGTGCAGTGGCAGTGCCCATATCGGCCCGGCAACTGGACCTGTATTGCTGAACGCTGGCGACTACATCAGCTACCTGGCGAATGTGCCGCACGTGTTCGAAGCACTCGAGGCGGACACCATTGCGGTGATGGTGATAGAGCATTCCTGAGGTGGGTGCCATCGACACGGCGGGTACCCACGTGTTGAATCGCCCTGAATTTTCTAGACGCCCTCACAGCTGCGCACGATGCCCCTAACTCCAATGTGAAGTTAATAGAAACCATTAGCACCCTAATGGAGTTCTGCCAGAAGTGCGAACCATAGTCAACGGTGAGAAGGAGTCCACACATGAAGCTTATGCGAATTGGGGTCGACCTGGCCAAGAACGTGTTTCAGATCCACGGCGTGGATTGTCATGAGCTACCCGTCTGGCGGCAGCGCCTACCGCGTGAGCTTCCCCCATGATGCGCCGTTTAATCTTCCTTGAAGCGCTTACTGGGTAGGTTCGTACAGAGTTTCACAGTCCCCGGCCTTCCTGTTACCGGAGTTACAAGCCCGACTCCCCTTACGCCGCCTGCCGCCGCATGGTCAGAATGGCAGCACCGAAACCGATGAATGTCGACCCCACCACCCGGCTAACCCAGCGGGACAGCGCAGGCCGGGTTAGCACACCCTTGGCCCGCGAGGCGAGCGCGGCATAGAGGCTCAGGGACGACACCGACAATGCCATGAAGATCGAGGTGAGGATCAGAAATTGCGGCAGCAATGCCGCACTCTGATCGATGAACTGCGGGAACAACGCGGTGAAGAACATCGTCGCCTTGGGGTTGGTCACCGCCGTCAGGAAGGCCGCTTTGTACAGTTTGGAACGAGTCGGCCGGCTTTCCTTCAAGTCGTCCTGAATCCCGTCCGGGAGCATCGGGCCCTTTTTGAACAATTGTCTGATGCCCAGGTAGAACAAATAACCGGCACCGATGAACTTCACCGCGTTGAACAGCCATTCGGAACTGGCAAGCAGCGCCCCCAGCCCCAGCATGGCAGCGGACGACAGGCAGAGCAGGCCACTGGCGTTGCCGAGCGATGACCATATGGCGCTGCGCTGCCCATGGGCCAGGCTATTGTTGATCGCCATCAAGGTCGCAGGCCCTGGACTGGCGATAGCAATCGCGGCGACCAAGGTAAAAGTCAGAATCGAGTGAGAATCCATTTTCAAAGCTCGTGGTGGTGAGGGCTGGCATATTACAGGAGCGAGCGGGACAACGAGTTAAGTGGTGCTCGGTTTCCCAGGCGGTAATTGGATTGAAAGCGCTCCTTGCCCACCGACAGCTATTGTGGATTCAACCCCGTCGTGACAGGCAGTAATCGGCCAATGCCCGCTAGAATCAGCGGCGTGAAGTGTGTGTTGGGCGACATCGGGCGTGGATTCGGCGCCGACGCAAATCTCGCTTTGACGTCCCAGGAATAGAAAGACCACGAAGGCAGTGAACAGCGTGAACATCGCCAGCAGTTGCAACAAGGTGTTGAATCCTGCGGTATAGGCCGAGCGCAGCATCGTCAACGGGATTTGGCTGGCGTCGGTGCTCGCGTGCTGGATATCACCCATCACCAGGCGTTGCGCGATAGTTGAATAGTCAACAGCGGACAGTTTGACCGAGTCACTGATGCTCAGATGGTGTGCGACCAGGGCCGTCAGCGCCGCAACAGTGATTGCCAGGGCTACACCTTCGCTGGCCACCCGCGTCGTGTTGAAAATACCAGCGGCCATCCCCGCCCGTTCCTTGGGGATCACGCTGATCGACAAACCATCCATCAAACCCC
This sequence comes from Pseudomonas frederiksbergensis, assembly GCF_003732275.1. GTDB lineage: Bacteria > Pseudomonadota > Gammaproteobacteria > Pseudomonadales > Pseudomonadaceae > Aquipseudomonas > Aquipseudomonas frederiksbergensis_H. The sequence continues at coordinate 42,572 of NZ_MOBM01000005.1, read as the reverse complement.
AGGGCAGGCCTGTACCGATACCGGTCAGCAGCATGGCCGCGATGATCTGCGCATGCGCGCCGACCGGGATCGTACTCAGCCAGTAGAGCCCGGCCGCTGCTATCACGAAGCCGATTGCGCAGAGTACGCCCGCCGACAACCAGCGAGTTAGCGACGCGGCAATGATCGGGACAATCAGCATCGGGGCAGAGAGTGCCAACATCATCAGCCCCGCTTCAAAGGCACTGGCCCCTTCTACGCCGATAAACCGAAACGGCAGCAATACGATCAAGACGATGTAGCAATAACAGGTACCGATCGGCAGGATCTGTACACCGACAAAGCGCGGAAACAGAAATAGCCCCAGTTCCAGCATCGGATGTTTTGCCCGATTCTCAACAATGATAAACAGCAGCAAAAAGACCGCCGACGTTCCAAGCAGTGCATGGATGACCGGCGAGCCCCAGCCTTGCTCAGGTGCCAGGATCACCGCCGTGGTGAAGGTGATCAACAGGCCGGAAAACGTCAGCACGCCGGGCGTATCCAGACGTTGTGCTTGCGGGTCACGGCTTTCGCGCATTTTCGGCAGGGCAAATATCAAAGAAAGGATGGCGATCAGGGCCGTGAAAAGAAAAATTGCGCGCCAGCCCATGTACTCGATCAGCAACCCCGATAACAACGGACCGAAGGCCAGGCCAACCCCGAAAGTGGTGCCCAGAAGGCTGAAAGCACGAGTCCTGGCATGTCCATCAAACTCCTGCGCAAGTGCCGCCGAACCGCTGGCCAGGGCTGCCGCCGCCGCAATGCCCTGCACGCCGCGCAACAGGTCCAGCCAGAAAATATCGGGAACCACCACCAACAGGGTCGACACCAGTGCAAACAACGCCATGCCGCACATGAACAGGCGCTTGCGTCCGTAGAGGTCAGCGAGGGTACCGGCGGCCATCAGCAGGCTGCCGAAGCTGAGCATGAAGGCATTGGTGATCCAGGCCAGTTCCGTGGGCAGGGCATCAAAAGTTTGACCAATGAACGGCGTAGCCACTGCCCCGCCGGTAAAACTCATGGGCAATACCAAGGCTGCCAGGCAAATTGCAGCCAAGATGGAGTGCCGACCATGGGCCGGCAGCGGTTCGGTAGCTGAGTTCATTAAGTCATTCCCTGCATGTCTATGAAGTATCCGTGCTGTCCAGGCCGAGGCGTGCGATCGTTCGTACACTCTAGTTAGGATACAATCGAAGATAAACGGGCTTTTATTCCACTTATAGTGAACCAAAAGGATGTAATCGAGTTGTGGACAGTCTTAGTGGGGTGATCTCATTCGTAAAAACCGCCGAGGCGCTCAGTTTCATCAGCGCCGCCAGGGCGTTGGGGATTTCTGCCTCGGCCGTGGGCAAAAACGTCGCCAAACTTGAGGCTTCGCTGGATGTGCGGTTATTGCACCGCAGCACCCGCAAAGTCAGCCTGACTGCGGAGGGACAGTTGTTCTATGAACGCTGCCGTAAGATCCTTGACGATCTTCAAGATGCCCGGGCGATGCTTTCCCATGCAACACAGGAACCTCGTGGAAAGTTACGCGTCAGCTTGCCCACCATCGGTTATCGCTTTCTCTTGCCCCATATGGCGCGGTTTCGCAAAGCCTACCCGGAGATTGAGCTGGAATTGGACTTCAACGACCAATTGGTGGATGTGATCGATGAAGGCTTTGACGTAGTGATTCGCAGCGGTGGGCAGGCCGACTCCAAGCTGATGGCACGCAAGCTGGGGCCTTTTAAGTTTGTCCTGTGCGCATCGCCTGACTATTTGCAGCGTAAGGGACGGCCCGTCACTATCAGTGACCTGGAGCATCACGAGTGCTTGCGTTACCGATTTGTCACGACGGGTAAAATAATGGACTGGAGTATGTCTTCGGCCCCCCAGTTCACGCAGTTACGCCTGCCAACCGCCCTGACATTGAACAACATGGAAGCCATGCTGATGGCCATGGTGGATGGGCACGGTATCGCATTTGTCCCGGACTTCCTGGTCCGCGAAGCTATCGCTCAGGGGGACCTGGAAACGGTGCTCGACGGTCACAGCGAAGATCAAGGGCAGTTCTGGGCGTTGTGGCCGTCCAGTCGCCATCTTTCACCGAAGATCCGCGTATTCGTGGACTTTGCTGCCGAGCATCTGTTTGCCATCCCTTCCGTCGACAGCCAGCTGTAACTCGCTCATGAAGCAGGTAATCGCTAACCGTCCGTTGTGGGTCGATAGCGATCAACTCCAGCGTTAATCCACTACGAACAACTTGGCACCCGTAGTGCTGAAAGATCGATGCCCCTCAGCGTTGCTGCCCACCTGATAGCTCATCCCCGCGGTGAGTGTGAACTGACGACCATCCTCCAACTCCGTGTGCAACTCGCCTTCCAGGCACAACAGGATATGACCTCTCCAGCACCAGTGATCGGCCAGATAGCCAGGACTGTATTCAACCATCCGCACACGCGTCGAACCAAACTGGCAGGTTCGCCAATAGGCGGTACCCGTCTGTCCAACATACTCCAGAGGTTCGACAGTCGACCAATCGGTCGTACCAAAGGGAACAGCGGTTAGGTACATGGTTGCCTCATCAATGAAAGGGTGTCTGTGGACCGTACCCATCAAGTGATCCTTTCGATAGACACAGATGCCCCGTATTTATGAGATACAGGCGCCCGCTCAAGCGTGTAAGCCAGAGGAAGCTCTCGGCCAGAAGCGGTCAGTCGCTCAAAACACTTTAAAACCACTGATTGCTAAAGCAATGAGGATCCGAAAATAGCTCACTCGGTCGACGGGACGGACGCTTTGCTGCCCAAGCGGATCAGTTCATTGGAGAAACACAGCCCGACGATAATCAGTGCCGCCCCCGCATACAGGCTTTCGCGCGGAACTTCATTGAGCGCCACAAACGCCAGCAGCGCGGCGAACAGCGGCTCGGTCAGCTCCAGCGCCTGCACTTGGGATGGCTTGAGATACTCGATGGCCTTGGTGGTGCAGAAGAAGCCAAGGATTGTCGGCAGCGCGGCCAGCGCCAGCAGTGCGGCGATCGCCAGCGGCGACAGCTCGCCGATCACGAAACCATCGGCTGCAGCCGGCATCAGCAGGTACAGGCTGCCAAAGAACAGCAATTGCCGGGTGAAGTGCAGTCCCCCCGACACGCCCATCCGCTTCATGGCAACCGAAAAGGCCCCATAGCCGCAGCCGGCCATGGAGGCTAGCGCAGCACCTTGCAGGGTAAAGCCCTGCTGCAGGTCGGCGCCGAAGATCACCGCGATCCCGGCGATAGCCAGTGCGGCGCCCACGGTCGCGTTCGCGGTGATGGCATCCTTGAGAAAAATGCGCCCCAGAATGATCGAGGAAATCGAGGCACTGGCCATCAGCACCACCACCACACCTGCTGCAGCGTAATGTCGATAGGCGGACGTTTCGAAGTGGAACAGTACAAAGATGCCAAGGAACGCGCAGATAGCCGCCTGAGTCCATTTGGTCGTCGACGCCGGGCGCTTGAGGAAAAGCAGTAAGATCGAGAGAAGCATGCAACCCAGTACGGTCTTGATGACGGCAACACTGCTGGCGGTGAAGCCATTACTCATGAGTACTTTACTGAGTACACCGATCGTTGCGTTCAGTGCCGCGGCGGAGAGTGCAAACATGACGCCTTTGCTGAAAGTAGATTGCATTGATGACGATCCCTGTCGGTGATTTGTCGTTCGATAGAATGCCGCCCCACATCGACGGCGCAAAGTTCGAGGATACGAAGATCCCGCCAACCCCCGCATTCATTGTGGCATAAGCAGGATCCTGTAGGCCTTCTTGAAGTTCCAGTACGGAATGGCAGAAAAGAGAGGGTGGATCAGGTGGAAGTTCACTCCCATGCATCGCCGTGAAGTAGTGCTCAAGCGGATGGCTGAGGCGATTGCGGGTGACCTGAAAATCGACTTTGGCCTTGGCAATCATCGGAAAATGCTCGGCGAGCTCGATGAACCAAGTCAAGGCCTTGAAGGTAGTCAGATACGGCAACAGCCAATAAAGCAGGTAGCCTTTGGCTCTGAGGACCAGCGCCAGGCACAACGCGAGAAAACCCTGACAGACCAGCACTGGAATCAGCTCGCCCTTGCTGGGGCTATCGAATGCACAACTCCTGCAACGCCTGTCCCCGGCACCGCACTCGCCGCCGGCGAGAGGCCGAATGTCGGCTTTGGTCGTTTTCAGCCCTTCGTGACAGGCAGAAATCGGCCCAGAGTGTGTAAAAACGCTTCGCCAAAATTGAAGTGTGCGCGTCTACGTTAATTCTGAAATTTATTGGCCCGTCAGCAAATGTGGATTTCGCATAGACGAGCAAACTTCAATGGTAATGAAGCATTTTTACACCCTCTGGGCCAGAAGCGGACGGCCGCATAAATCGCACACTTTCTGACCCTTCAAGCCCGCCCAATCAACGCGTGCGATGGCGGATGAGCAGTACCTTTACTTTCCCTGAACCTAAGGCTAGCGCCAGTAGAACCAGCAAAATCAAGGCCCAATTAGAGGGGCTTGGGTGTTGGCCGAGGATGACCATTGAGCTGACGATGCCAAATACCGGAATCAACAGCGATAACGGTGCCACGCGCGACATTGGGTATTCACGCAACAGCAGGTTCCACCCCCAGTAACTGAAGTGTGTCGCTGCGTAGACCTGGAAAGCGAGTGAAAAAAGCGTCATTGCATTGAGCTGCGAAGGTAGCGCGTTGAAGGGTGCCGAGCCATGCAGCAGCCACGTCAATAGCAAGAGCGGGATGGGTGGAAACAAGCTGGCCCATACCACGAAGGCGAAGATCTCACGTACCTTGGATACTTTGATGACAACGTTGCCAATGCTCCATGCCAATGCGCTGGCAATTACGAGTGCAAAACCTGCCCTCGACGCATCGCCGGGACTGCACAGTACCATCCCCCCCAACCCTGCGGCCGCCAGCAAGCTGCCAACCAATTGGGGCTGACCCAGGCGTTCTCCGAAAAAGAGCACTCCCCAGCCCAGCGTGAAGAATGCGCTGAACTGGATCAACAGCGATGCACTACCAGGTGGCACACCCCAAGCGATCCCCTGGTTGATCAAGGCCCACATGGCTACGCCAAAGATCAGCCCGTAGGCCGCCAACCACCGGAATGCAACGCGTGGACGCTCCACGAAAAATACCCAGGGCAAGGCGGCCAGCGTGAAACGCAACGCTGTCAACAACAGCGGGTCGATGCCGGCAAGCCCAAGTTTGGTCACGGGAAAGTTCAATCCCCAGACGGCCGTGACCAACACGACTAGTACAAGATGCTTCTTCTGCATGGTCAGTCTTTTCCCAGAGCTGAGCGGAAATGCTCGTGCCTGAAGAAATATGCAAGCAATCGACCTGGCCCGCTTTCAGTCATAGGCCAACTTTCATTAGAATCGGGCCATGCGAGAAATAACCATACCTCCCTACCAGAACACATCGCGCGATGCTGTCGTGACCGCACATGACTATGTGGACGGAACGCTGTTCCCGGTACACAACCATCAGCGTGGACAGTTCGCGTATGCCGCAAGGGGGGTCATCACCGTGTTTACCGATGACGGCAACTGGGTCGTTCCGCCCCAACGCGGCATATGGGTCCCGGCGCAGCTCCCCCACGCCATGCAGATGCGTGGCCCTGTCACCATGCACAACACCTATATCCGCAAACAAGCTGCACAGCGACTCGGGCTACCGGGACAATGTCAGGTATTGGACGTGTCTCCGCTGTTGCGGCATTTGCTGTTGAAAGCAATGGATGTACCCGCGCACTATTCCACCCAAGGACGCGATGGCCATTTGATGGGATTGCTGCTGCATGAAATTGCCGGGATGCCTGCGCTTTCGCTCAATGCCCCATTGCCGGCGGAGCCGCGTCTTGCGATGGTGTGCCGCGAGTTCCTGGCCCAGCCGTCGCTGGAAGTTGGTATCGACGAAATGGCTCAACGCGCGGGGATGAGCCGCCGTACCTTTACCCGACAGTTTCGATTGCACACAGGCATCAGTTACATCGAATGGCGACAACAAGCCTGCCTGCTCGCAGCGATTGTTCGGCTCGGAAAAGGTCAGTCGGTCACACAGGTTGCAATGGTGTTGGGTTATAGCAGTTCAAGTGCATTCGCGACGGTTTTCAAACACCTGCTGGGAGAAGTGCCCAGCCGATACTTCGCAGATCAACAAGCCTGGGAGTCCGCTCGATCTCGTGCCTGCCAAGCCAACCACGACGAAAGTCCCGGATGGCAGTAAACGTCTGAGCATCGTGTCTTGCAGGGCACTACCTGTACACAATAATGTGGCAACACTTGATCAATAGCGGTAGCTGCCAGCACAACGGCCGGTCGTCTAACAACCGGCTCACCTGGAGCCTGCCACTCTGCATCTCAGAGTGATCGCCCGCAGCGGCGAGCCGCGCCACTCCCACTGAGATGATCCTGCAGTCACACTTGGGATCATCAAGATCTGCCACACATAGCAGCAGAGCTGCTTTTATTGGCCGCAAATTACTAGCAGCGCTATTTGCTGAAATATCATACTCTTGTCGCCATGAAAACACGCCGTCCCCTTACCCCTGAAGAAGTCGCCGAAAGCACCAGGCTCAAGGCTATTTACGACCAGCGAAAGTCTGCTGCCAAAGCGGCTGGATCAAATCTCACTCAAGCGGATGTGGCTGAGGCTTGCGGCTGGTCTGGCCAAAGCGCCTTCAGTCAGTACGCAACCGGCAAGGTTCCACTGAACGTCGAGGCCCTCCTGAAACTGGCAAAAGCCTTGCGCTTCGATGCCAGTGAAGTGAGCCGGCGTCTGATGTCGACCGTTGCCAGCGTCCAGCCTTCCGAGCGCATCCAGCCAAGCGTATTGATGTCGGACATCCAGCCTTGGGATGACGACACTCCCCTGGATGACGATGAGGTCTACGTTCCCTTCTTGCGCGAAGTGGAACTGGCGGCCGGATCAGGCCGTTTCGTGATTGAGGAAAGCGACAGTGCCCGGCTGCGCTTTTTCAAGAAGGACCTTCGCCATAACGGCGTTCAGTTCAGCAACGCGAAGTGCGTGGTTGTCAGCGGCAACAGCATGCTGCCAGTACTGCGTGACGGCGCAACCGTAGGCATCAACGTCGGCAAGAGTTCACTGGGCGATATCGTTGACGGCGACATGTACGCCATCAACCACAGCGGTCAGCTACGTGTGAAACAGGTTTACCGCCTACCGACGGGCATCCGCCTGCGCAGTTTCAATCGCGACGAGCATCCGGATGAGGACTACACCTTCGCAGAGATCCAGGAACAGCAAATCGTGATCCTGGGCCATGTGTTCTGGTGGGGGATGTTTGCCAGGTAGTCCCCCCCTACACAAGCGCCAGAAACGGCGCAAAGACAGAATGAAGAAAATAGCCTCCGTTTGTTGTTGAAGACTACAGAATGCTCGGCATCCGCCTACAGTACAGGAAGGAGCCGCGGTGTTTGCGGACTGCACCAAAATGAACGGAGTCCACTATGACCTTTTCAGCATCGAACCCTGTTGCGCGCAAGTTATCGGTAGCTCTCGCTTTCGCATTGTCAGCAACCCTCGTTGGTTGCGCCACTAACAAGGACTTTTACGCCAAAGGGGGAAGCCGATCTGATGGCGTCGTTGATATGGCGTACGACTTCCAGCAGTTTGAAACCCCTGTGGTTCGAGTCGAGCAGGCCCAAAGTATTGCTAAATCAAAATGCGCGATGTGGGGTTACACGGATGCAGAGGCATTTGGAGGAAAAACCCAGCACTGCAACCAGATGAACGGCTACGGTACCTGCATCGCAGGTCAGATGGTTGTCCAATACCAATGCTTGGGCAATATCAACACCTCCAACACTTCCACTACACAAGCCGCACCCGTTGCCGATGCTGCAGCAACTTCTGCTTCGGGCGGGCCGCTCAACAAGGATCAGTGGAAGCTGCAGCAAATTCAGCAGTTGAACAAATCTGCACCGTCGTATGAGGAGTACGAAAAGCGGTACCGGGCCATCATGGAGCAATAACAAACCTTCCCCTTCGGCGCGCATTTAAAATGTCGACGACCCGACTTCGGGCGCAGCTCGACACTCTGTAGAACGCGTTCATCGATTAGAAGCCCGCCAAGCGCGGGTTTTTTGTGCCTTCTAAAAATATTATTAGCAGCGCTATTTACTTTAAATATCAGCACTGCTACTTTTTTTTTCAAGCAACAAAAGCATCACTTCTGCCCATTCATTGAGTGGGCAGTGGGATGTAGGCCTGCATCAAAAGCGAAAGGCTCAATGGAGCAAAAGGTGACATCCATGAATTAAGGAAAATGACCATGACCGTAGACATCAGCAACTACACAATCGCTACACCGCTTCCTATTTCCGACACCAACCCCATCGCACTTGAGCTCATCGGCTGGCGGGCACTGCTTGAATGCCCGGAAGTCATTTCGATGCTTCCAGATGGCTCGCTGCAAATGACAGCGCCGACGCTCGGCGCTTCGAGCAAAAGCACGCAGCGGACGCGCTGCGAGTGGAAAGAGCCGGGTTATTGGCTGTTCGCCAGCGCTGCTGACCACTGGAACCGACAAGAAATGCGGCTAACGAAGGTCAACTCGCTGCAGAAGGTCGTGATCAGCCAGATTCATGTGCAGGGTTCAGAGCGACCACCGGTGAAAGTGTTCTGGAACAAAGGCCGGATCACCATGGGGTTCCGGTCGAGCTATCTTCAAGAAGACCCGGTGAACACGACGGTTCTGGAAGATGTGCCGCTCGGGGCACTGTTCAAAATCAACATTCACGCCAATTCGAGCGGCGCTGTCTCCGTTTCGGCGAGCTGTAACGGGGTCAAATCGACCTCCGCAATCATGCGCCTCGACAACACCTGGGACACGAAAACGCTGGCCTTCCACGGCGGTGTGTACAACCAGATCGATTACTCCGACACCACCGACCCCGAAGACGGTTCGGTGTGCATCATCAGTGACCTTTCCATCACCCACACTTGATATTAAATCGGACCTGTAGGAGCCAGCGGTGCGGCAAGTCGGATCGCCGCACCGCTGGCTCCTGCGAAAAGCGGATCAACGCTTTACGTGCAGCGCATCATCGGGCAGTGATTGGAAGTCATCCACCACCTTGTCTGTAGTAATGACAGCATCAAGGCCCCAATCGCCGGGCAGGTGCCAATCCTCTCCAAACATCTCCGCCGGATGCATCGTCCGTTCGGAACCATTGCCGCACGCCAGGGACTTCGCCGGGCAATACAGGTCACATCCCCAACAGATCCGCTCGGGGTGCTTGGGGTTGACGGGGAAGTTCTTGGCCATGCCGATCTCCGATCATTGAGTGGCGTCGTTCCAACCTATAGCCCTTGCGCAATGCCAGCCTTGATACATATCAAGAATCGACATCAAGCGACTTCCCTCCCCCATCGCGATCCTGCAGCTAAGCTTCCAACGGCTGAACAGACCTGGAGACGTCGCTCATGCTCAATAAAAATCCTTTCCCAAGCGCTGGGGCCCCGGACCATCCAACCCTGTCGACATGGGACGATCAAAACGCCGCAACATCCATCGATGGCGACGCGTTTACCGCCCCGCCCGCCCTGACCAACGCCGAACTGGTTCACTTGCGTGTCCGAGTGATTGCCTTGGAGAACCTGGTCATCGCGCTGCTGGCAGAAGGTTCGAAACGTCAGCTCGCCATTGCCCGGGAAATGGCCGACTACATTTCCCCCAGACCCGGTTTTACCCAGCATCCCTTGACCGTTCATGCGGCGGCACAGATGACCCACAGCGTTGAGCGCGCCCAGCGATTTCGCCAACGTGACGAGCCATCGGTTTAATTGCTCAAAACTTGATAACAATCATTATTGTTCGCAGCAAAGCTTCCTAGACTCGGACGCCTACTCGTCAGTGTTCAGGAAGCTATTATGCGTACCCCTTTTTCACTATCCCTCGCCCTGCTCTTGCTTACACCACTGGCTCACGCCAAAGAATACCCAATCGGGGAACCACAGTTGTGTCCCGGGCTGGAAGTCGGGGCGGTGTATTTGCAGCCAATCGAAATGGCACCTGCGGGGATGATGCGCGCGACCGCGGATTCCGACGTCCATCTGGAAGCTGATATTCGGGCCACTGCGGACAATCGGCAGGGCTTTCAGGAAGGCAGTTTCGTGCCCTACCTGAACGTCTCTTTCAACCTGAAAAAAAACGGCAGCGACCCCGAGATCAAAGGCGATTTCCACGCCATGGTGGCCAATGACGGCCCGCACTATGGCGACAATGTGAAGCTGCTTGGCCCCGGTAAATATCAGCTGACGTTCACCGTCCTGCCACCCGGCGGGCATGGCTCCCTCGGGCGCCACACCGATAAGGAAACCGGTGTCGCTCCCTGGTTAGAACGCTGTGAACTGCACTACGAATTCATCTACGCCGGCATCGGTAAAAAAGGCGGCTATTGAATGAAGCGCCTGCATCTTGCCTGGCTGATTGTGGCCGGAACAGTTGCACCGTTGACGGCCCATGCCGAGTTGCCGAGCTTTGAGCTGATCCTGCGCGATGGCCACTTCACGCCGGCCTTGCTGGAAGTGCCGGCCGGACAGCGCTTCAAGATCGTTCTGAAGAACGTCGGCCAAGGACCGGCCGAGTTCGAGAGCACGCCGTTGCGGGTTGAAAAAGTCTTGTCGCCGGGGGTGACGACCTTCGTGGTCATTCACCCTCTGAGACCCGGTCACTACCCCTTTTTCGACGAGTTCAATCCGCAATTGCCCGAGGGCGGCATCCTCGCGAAATAACCTGTTAGCGCACGGAGCTTCCATGAATCAATCAATGTTCATCGTCTGGCGCGAAAGTGTCGAGGCGTTACTGGTGATCGGTATTCTCCAGGCCTGGGCCAGCCAGCAAGGCCAAGCTAATCGTCTGGTCAAATACCTGTGGGCGGGTGTGGTGCTGGGGTTGATGCTCTCGGGCCTGCTGGCGGTGTTGATTCTGTTTGCCGGTGAGGCCATGAGCGGGTCGGCCAGTGAATGGTTCCAGGCCGCACTCGCGCTGGTTGCCAGTCTGTTGATGGTGCAGATGGTGGGCTGGATGCACCGCCACGGACGCAGCCTCAACCACGATTTACGACGACACGCCGATAGCCACCTGGCCCGACAAGGTGGCGCAGGTCTGTTGCTGCTGGCCATGCTCGCGATCAGCCGCGAAGGCAGCGAAACGGTGGTCTTTCTCTATGGCGCCGGCGCCCGGTTGCGAGGTTCGCAGCTCGGTTTGTTTGCCGTCGGCGGCGTATTGGGACTGGTGCTGTCGGCGCTGACCATTACGCTGCTGCACAGCAGTCGCCGATTCATTTCATGGCAACGATTCTTTGCCATCAGCGAAGCCATCTTGCTCATGCTCGGCGCGGCGTTGCTGGTCAGCGGCACCGAGCGAATCGGCGGCCAATTGCTCGCCCTGGATTTGCCGGACATGGTTTACAGCCTCGTTGGCGAAGCGCTTTGGGACAGCAGCACGTTGCTGAGCGACAGCCATGGATTGGGTGGCTTTCTTGCAGGGTTCACCGGTTATCGGGCAAGCCCCAGTGGCCTGACCTTGTTGGTGTGGATCGGTTATTGGCTGGCCGTCGGCGGCTGGCTACGGCAACGGACTGCGGAAACCTGCCATGCCTGACCTGAGCCGGTGCAATCGATGGCTCCAACGACTGGGCGACGGGATGCGTCGCCATGCGCCCGTCATCCGTGGGGTGCAGTGGGCTGTTGTAGTGTTTTACGCGGTGCTGTTGGTGACCCCGGCGCTGTTGCCGCTGCCAGACAGCCAGGCACGGATACTCGACAACCTGACCTTGCTCGCGCAGTTTCTATTCTGGGGGATCTGGTGGCCGTTCGTGTTGCTGTCGATGGTGTTCTTCGGCCGACTCTGGTGCGGCGTTCTGTGCCCGGAAGGCTCGCTCAGCGAATGGGCCAGCCATTACGGTAAAGGCCTGGGTGTGCCGCGCTGGTTGCGCTGGGGCGGCTGGCCTACCTTGGCGTTCTGCCTGACGACCCTCTACGGCCAGTTGATCAGCGTCTATGACTACGCCCAGGCCGCGCTGTTGATTCTGGGCGGTTCGACCGTCGCAGCGGTCGTCGTCGGGTTGTTGTTCGCCCGGGGCAAGCGAGTCTGGTGCCGTTACCTGTGCCCGGTCAGCGGTGTTTTCGCCCTGCTCGCAAGGCTGGCTCCGGTGCATTTTCAGATCGATGAACAACGCTGGCTAGAAAATGCCGCACCGCGCCTGCCGCCACCCAACTGCGCTCCCCTGCTCGATATCCGCCGCCTGCAAGGTGCCAGCGATTGCCACGCCTGCGGACGCTGCAGCGGGCAACGCGGTGCCGTTCAGCTGATCGCCCGCTCCAGCAATCAGGAGATTCTTCACGCGACGGCGCAGACCCTGCCCCCCTGGGATACGCGCTTGCTGCTGTTCGGCGTGATCGGCTTGGCCATGGGCGCGTTTCAGTGGACGGTCAGCCCATGGTTTATCGCCCTCAAACAACACCTGGCCGAGTGGCTGGTCGAACACAACCAACTCTGGGCCCTGCAGGACAATGCTCCCTGGTGGCTGCTGACCCATTACCCGCAGCTCAACGACAGCTTCAGCTGGCTCGACGGTTTCAGCATCGTCGCTTACCTGAGTTTGAGTTCGATCGTGCTCGGCACGGCGTTGATGCTGCTCCTGCGCCTGACGGCCCGACTGGCGCGGGATAGCACACTGTATTGGCCCCTGGCGCTGACACTCACGCCCCTGGGGGGTGCCGGACTGTTTCTCGGGCTGTCGGCTACCACCGTCAAATTACTGCGTTATGAAGGTCTGCTGCTGGAGTGGGTGCAACCGGCCAGGGCCTGTCTGTTACTGGCCGCGATGGGCTGGAGCCTGCTCCTGGGTTGGAAACGGCTGAGTCGCGAAAATCTTTCCCGGGTGCGACGCGGGTCCGCCGTCGCTTGCCTGCTCCTGGCCGAAGGCATGGTGGGATTTGGCTGGTGGTTGCAATTCTGGGGCTGGGCTTGAGTTCCCCAGCCCCCGTTACCCCCGCAACACGAAGGCTGGAAACAACTCGCGCATGGCCTCCCACAACTCTGGCAGCAACGCTTGAGCCGACACGCTCGGCAACAGCGGATCGAACATCCGTTCGGTGCGAACCAGTTGCACGGAGAAGCGTTTAACACCAAGCGCATTCAAGCGTTTGGCCAGGATCAGCAGACGCGCCGGCTCGAACAGATGCCAATGCACGGTGGTGCGACATTCGTAGTCGACACCACTGGCCAGCAGATGCTCGAGGCTGCGCCAATTGGCAGTTCCACTGCCCTCGACCCGAGTGATGGCCTCGCAATCTTCAGGCAACGCCTTGACATCGAAACCGACCCAATCCGCGCCGGTCAGCGCCTTGGCGAATGCAGCAGGCTTGATCCCGGCGCTGTGCAAGCCGATGCGAAATCCCATGCCCCGCACTTCGTCCATGGCACCGAGCAAACCATCCTGTAAGGTTGGCTCACCGCCGCTGAACACCACGGCATCGAGCAGGTCCTGACGACGTTGCAGAAACGCCAACACCCGCCGCCAATCCACTTCCTCACTGCCACGAGGGGGAATCAGCTGCGGGTTATGACAATAACGACAACGCCAGGCGCAACCCTGGCAAAACAGCACGCAGGCGAGCTGTCCCGGATAGTCGATGGTGGTCAGGGGCACCATACCCCCGACCCGAAGCATTCGACTCATTGGCGCCCGGCCAGTGCCGCGCTTTCAGTGAAATGCACCCGCTCACGGTGCTCCGACTGTTTACCCGGATTAAACGCCGACACAGGACGATGATAGCCCATCACCCGGGTCCAGACTTCGCAGCGTTGACGTTGAGCCTGGGGCAGTGTTTGCGATGCAGTCATGGTGAAGCTCCTTGCGGTTGAGTGGATTGAAATCAATGAACGGCGCCGGTTTTCTGCTCTTGCAGCAGCAGGACCTCGTCGCATTTGGGGCAGAACTCATGTTCGCCATCGAGGTAGCCATGCACCGGGCAGATGGAGAAGGTCGGGGTCACGGTCAGGTACGGCAGGCGGAAGCGGCCAAGGGCCTTGCGCACCAATTGCTTGCAGGCTTGGGTCGAAGAAATCCGCTCGGCCATGTACAGATGCAGGACCGTGCCGCCGGTGTATTTGCATTGCAGTTCGTCTTGAAGTTCCAGCGCCTCGAAGGGGTCTTCGGTGTAGCCCACGGGCAGTTGCGAGGAGTTGGTGTAATACGGCGCCTGCACACTGCCGGCCTGGAGAATGTCGGGATAGCGCTTGAGGTCTTCCTTGGCAAAGCGGTATGTGGTGCCCTCGGCCGGAGTCGCTTCCAGGTTGTAGAGATGACCGGTTTCCTCCTGGAAACGCAGCAACGTGGCGCGCACATGGTCCAGCATATTCAGGGAAAACTTGCGGCCCTGTTCGGTGTGCATGCCCTCCTCGTCGCCGGTGAAATTGCGCAGCATTTCATGTAGACCGTTGAGGCCGATGGTGGAAAAATGGTTGCGCAAGGTGCCCAGGTAACGCTTGGTGTACGGGTACAAACCGGCATCCATGTGGTGCTGAATGACTTTGCGCTTGACCTCCAGACTCTCCATCGCCAGCTCCATCAGCGCGTCCAGGCGCTGCAACAAACCACTGGTGTTGCCCTTGAACACATAGCCCAGACGCGCACAGTTGATGGTCACCACGCCGAGTGACCCGGTCTGTTCCGCCGAGCCGAACAAACCGCCGCCGCGCTTGAGCAACTCGCGCACATCGAGTTGCAACCGGCAGCACATCGAACGCACCTGATTGGGCTGCAGATCCGAATTGAGGAAGTTCTGGAAGTAAGGCAAACCGTAACGCGCCGTCATCTCGAACAGACGGTCGGCGTTTTCACTGTCCCACGGAAAGTCATGGGTGATGTTGTAGGTCGGGATCGGAAAGGTGAACACTCGCCCTTTCGCATCGCCTGCCTGCATCACCTCGATGTAGGCGCGGTTAAGCAGGTCCATTTCGACTTGCAGGTCGCCATAGGCAAACGGCATTTCCTCCCCGCCGATGACGGGTATCTGCTCACGCAAATCTTGCGGGCAAACCCAGTCAAAGGTCAGGTTGGTAAATGGCGTCTGGGTGCCCCAGCGTGACGGCACGTTGAGGTTGTAGATGAACTCCTGAATCGCCTGGCGCACCTCTTGATAACTCAGCTGGTCCTTGCGCACATAGGGCGCCAGGTAGGTGTCGAACGAGCTGAATGCCTGGGCACCGGCCCATTCGTTTTGCAGGGTGCCGAGGAAGTTCACCATTTGCCCCAGGGCGCTGCTCAAGTGCTTCGGCGGACCGGCTTCGACACGCCCCGGCACACCGTTGAGCCCCTCGTGCAACAGGGTGCGCAGCGACCAGCCGGCGCAGTAACCGGCGAGCATGTCCAGGTCATGCACATGCAAATCCGCCTCGCGGTGGGCCTGGCCGATGGCCTCGCTGTACACCTCGTCCAGCCAGTAATTGGCAGTGACCTTGCCCGACACGTTCAACACCAGCCCCCCCAGGGAATACCCCTGATTGGCGTTGGCCTGGACCCGCCAGTCTTCACGGTCCAGGTATTCGTTCATCGAGGTCGCCACTTCGACCATGGTCCGACGATCGCGACGCAAACGCCCGTGCTGTTCGCGGTAGACGATGTAGGCGCGCATGGCGAAGAAGAAACCGGCGTCCATCAACACCCGTTCGACACGATCCTGGATCTGCTCGACATGCAGCCTTGGCAGTCCGTCCAGCCGAGCGAGTACCGCCTGAAGCAAACCTTCAACCTCAACCTCGGTGTACTCCCCGGTTGCCTTGCCGGCAGCGATTAATGCCTGACGGATTTTGTCCGCATCGAAGGCGACCAGACTGCCATCGCGCTTGTGCAAGCGGTTAAATCCTACTGAGATCAGCGTGCTCTGCATTCGGCCTCCAGATACTACATATAGATGTTTATAGACAAGCAAACACAACATGCAGTAAAGACTACGGACAAAGGGCTGATCTGCAATTGATCGACATCAAGATTTGGCGGTGAAAAAAACCACCCGATGACGGCAAAAGAAAACCTAATGTGGGAGCGAGCCTGCTCGCGATGACAGCAGCACATTCAACATTGATGTCGACTGTTCTACCGCTATCGCGAGCAGGCTCGCTCCCACATTGGATTTGTTGTGTTTTACAGATCAGCTCAACCACCGCTCATGTTCATGAACCGCACTATCTGCACCTCCCCTTCCGGACTGAAATCGTGGCGCAACGGCTTGCCGCGCAAGGCCTTCTGCACCGCATTGATCAGCGGCTGATCATCCAGTGGATATCGCCGCAACAACCCTCTTAAATCCAGCGCGTCCTCCTGCCCCAGACAAAGCAACAGCTTCCCTTCAACAGTCATCCGCACCCGATTACAGCTGCCACAGAAGTTGTGGCTGTTGGGTGAAATAAAACCGATCCGGGTATCGGGATGGCGCTCCAGGCGCACGTAGCGTGCCGGTCCGCCGCTGTTCTCAGTGCTGTCGAGCAACCGATGCTGGCTGGCGATCAGCGCTCGTACCTCGTCACTGGAACAAAACGATTCGCCCCGGGAACGCCCAACGTCGCCCAAGGGCATTTCTTCGATAAAACTGATATCGATGTGCTGATCGATGGCGTATTGCACCAGTGCCGGGACTTCATCGAAGTTGCGCCCCTTCATCACCACGCAGTTGAGTTTGATCCGCTCAAACCCCGCGTCCCGTGCCGCCTCAATGCCGTTGAGCACCTGATCGAGATCGCCGATGCGGGTGATCGCGCGGAATTTCTGCCCGTCCAGGCTATCGAGGCTGATGTTCATCCGCTTGACCCCCGCCTCTGCCAATGGCCGGGCCAGGCGACTCAGTTGCGAGCCGTTGCTGGTCATCACCAGTTCGCGCAAACCGGGTAGCGCGGCGATGTTGCGGCACAGTTCGACAATGCCCGGACGAATCAGCGGCTCGCCGCCGGTCAGCCGGATTTTGCGTACGCCCAACCCGACAAACAGCGTTGCCAGACGCTGCAACTCTTCCAGCGTGAGCACCTGCTGACGCGGCAGGAAGGTCATGTTTTTCGCCATGCAATACACACAGCGAAAATCACAACGGTCCGTCACCGACATCCGCAGATAATCGATCTGCCGTCCAAAGCCATCCTGCATTACAGCGTTCATCACATCTCCCGGTTTGCCTCGATGCTCACTGCACCAGCGGTGAATCGGCGCCCTGCAAGTGGATGCCGCGAATATCCGCCGCACCGATCAGGGTTTGCAGGTACTGCACCAGGGCTTTTTGCCAGACGCCTTGCTGCAACTGCGTACGAATTGCCGTCGACACCACTTCATAGGGCAACGGCATGCCTTCGATCCGTTGATCGACACTGACCACATGCCAGCCGTAGCGACTTTCCAGCGGTTTGCTGGCCAGGCCCGGCGCCAGAGTGAACAGCTGACGTTCCAGTTCGGGCACGGTCTGGCCCTTGCTGATCTGCCCCAGAGAACCGCCCTGGGCCTTCGACGGGCAGGCCGAATACTTCACGGCCAGATCGGCGAAACTGCCCGGAAAGTCTTCCAGACGTTGCAGCAGAACTTCCGCCTGATCATGCGCAACGGCGCGCGCCTCGACATCATCCGGCGCGCATTCGAGCAGAATGTGCCGAACCGCCAGCAACGGTGCGCTGTGAAAGCGCCCACGATTGTTTTCGTAGTAACGCAAACTGGTTTCTTCGTCGCACTGCGGCACATGCACCTCGCGTTCGAGCAACAAGCGCGTGGCCGCTTCTTCTTCGTTCTCGCCGGCACCGATCTCCATCGACACGCCGAGTTCGGCAATGCGCTGCTGCAACAACTCGCGGATCACCAGTGCCCGGGCGGCCAGATAGACCGCTTCCTCGCGGCTTTCGGCCGGGTGATATTGCAGCTCCCGGGCCATCGCTTCCGGGGTGATCGACACCTCGTTGACGCTGATGATCGGCCACTCCTGTTCGCTGCTGGCGATCAACTGCGCCGGGGCGTCATCGGCAGCCACCGGCTCAACCGGGAGTGCTTCAAACTGCGCCTCTGCGACCGGCGCGATGTCGAGAACGTCCTCGGCTTTTTTGGAAGACCCGCAGCCACCGCTGCCGCCGTTACCACCACCACATCCACATCCACCTGACATGATTGTCTCCTCAGTACTTCTGACGAACGATTTGATAACGACGCCCCAGGTACCAGATCGGTGCGCTGATCATGTGTACGAGACGGGTGAAGGGGAACAGCACAAACAGGGTCAAACCGAGAAACACGTGCAGCTTGTAGGTCAGCCCGACCGGCGCAATAGACGCCGCCGCTTCCATTGGACGCAACAGCACGGTGTTCTGCGCCCAGTCGGCGAGCATCACCATCACCGAGCCATCCATATGCGCGGTGGACGCCGCAATCGTCAGCAGACCGAGCAGTAACTGCGCCAGCAGCACCAGCAGAATCAGGATGTCCGAAGGGCTGGAGGTGGCACGTACCCGAGGATCGGTGAGCCGCCGATTGACCAGCATCAGCAGGCCGATCAGGCACAACAAGCCGAAAAAACCACCGGACACCATCGCCAGCAACTGCTTGTTCTCAGTGCTGATCACGTGGTGATAGACCGACGCAGGCGTCAGCAGCCCGACGAAGTGCCCGGCCAGCACGAACAGCACACCGATGTGAAAGAGGTTGCTCGCCACGCGCATGCCGCGTTGGTTGAGCATCTGGCTCGAACCTGCTTTCCAGCTGTATTGCGACAGGTCGAAGCGTGCCCAACTGCCGATCAGGCAAATGGCTAACGCGACGTAGGGATAAATCCCGAATAACAACAGATTCCATTTAGACATTACCGACCTCCTTGGCTGGCGCGGCGGCCAACCCTTCATGCTGAAAATCCACCCAGTGCAACGGCACTGCGCTTTCTTCCCGAGCCTTGCCCGGTGCGCTTGGCAGTCCACTGCAACGGTCCTGCTGTTCGGCCTGGAGGAAGTCCACGGCCTCCTCTTCCCAGATCTTGTCGAGGGCTTCGAGGGAGTCGTCGCGCGGTTCGGCAGCCACCTGCACCCGCAGGTCGGCCACCGCCTGATGCGGTTCGGCCCCGGCGATTTGCAGCAGCGCGCGGAAGCAACTGGCATAGGCGCTTTCGCGCTCTTCCAGGCGTGCGGCGAGCAAGGCGAGCAAGTGCGAAACATCTGCCAGGCCCTCGCGGGCCTCGATGTCTTCGCGGGTGGACAGGAACTCCAGGTACAGCGGGATATAGTCCGGCAGCTCTTTGACGCCGATGGCAAAACCGGCGGCTTCGTATTGCGCCATCATGTCGACCATGGCCTGGCCACGGTCGCGGGACTCGCCATGCACATGTTCAAACAACAGCAACGACAGCGAGCGACCCCGGCCGAACAGCGCACCGTAATGCTCCTGCCCGTCCATCAGGTCATTGGCGCAGATCAGCTCGAGCAATTCGAACAACGCGCCGCGCTGTTTAGGGCTGATTTCCCGTGACTGGATAATCGCCTGCTCCAGTTCGTCGCGACCGCCAATCAGCGTCTCGGTCGGGTAATCGAGCAGCAGCGAAATCACTTTGAGAATTTGCATGCTCATTCCTCCCATAACTGGACGGTTTTCAGGATGTCGCGGCGGTTGGCTTTCTTCGCACCGAACATGTTGGTGTCGGAGCTACCGCTGCAGCCGCTACCGAAACTGAAACCACACCCGGAACGCTCGGCGAAGGCATCGCTCATGGCGTCTTCACGGTGCGCGCTCGGTACCACAAAGCGGTCTTCATAGTTGGCAATCGCCAGGTAGCGATACATCTCCTCGACCTGGGCCACGCTCAAACCGACATCCTTGAGCACTTGCAGGTCCTGAACGCCATCGACTTGCTCAGAACGTTTGTAGGCACGCATCGCCAGCAAGCGTTTAAGCGCACGCTTGACCGGTTTTTCATCGCCCGCCGTCAGCAGGTTGGCCAGGTACTTGAGTGGAATACGCAGGCTGTCGACATCCGGGATCACCCCGTTCATACCGACGGTGCCGGCAGTGGCGGCGTTCTGGATCGGCGACAGCGGCGGTACGTACCAGACCATCGGCAAGGTGCGGTATTCCGGGTGCAGCGGCAGTGCCAGTTTCCAGTCCACGGCCATTTTGTAGACCGGCGAACGCTGGGCAGAATCGATCACCGACTGCGGTACACCATCGGCCAGAGCCTGACGAATCACTGCCGGGTCATTCGGATCGAGGAAGATCTCCAGTTGTTTCTCGTACAGGTCCTGCTCGTTGGCGGTGCTCGCCACTTCGCTGATGCGATCGGCGTCATACAGCAGCACACCGAGGTAACGGATGCGCCCGACGCAGGTTTCCGCGCAAACGGTCGGCATCCCGGCTTCGATCCGCGGGTAGCAGAAGATGCACTTCTCGGACTTGCCACTTTTCCAGTTGAAGTAGATTTTCTTGTACGGGCAACCGCTGATGCACATCCGCCAGCCGCGGCATTTTTCCTGGTCGATCAGGACAATCCCGTCTTCTTCACGCTTGTAGATCGCCCCGCTCGGGCACGACGCCGCGCACGTCGGGTTGAGGCAGTGCTCGCACAGGCGCGGCAAATACATCATGAAAGTGTTTTCGTATTCGCCGTAAATGTCCGCCTGGATCTTGTCGAAGTTCTTGTCCTTGCGGCGCTTGGCGAATTCGGTGCCGAGGATTTCTTCCCAGTTCGGGCCCCACTCGATTTTTTCCATGCGCTTGCCGGAGATCAGCGAACGCGGACGTGCAGTGGGCTGATGCTCGCCCAGCGGCGCGGTGTGCAGGTGCTGATAATCGAAGTCGAAGGGTTCGTAGTAATCGTCGAGGCTCGGCAGGTCCGGGTTGGCAAAAATGTTCGCCAACACACGGAATTTACCGCCGATGCGCGGGTTGATCGTGCCATTGGCGTTGCGGATCCAGCCGCCCTTCCACTTGTCCTGGTTTTCCCATTCTTTCGGGTAGCCGATCCCGGGTTTCGATTCGACGTTGTTGAACCAGGCGTATTCCATGCCTTCGCGGCTGGTCCAGACGTTTTTGCAGGTGATCGAACAGGTGTGGCAACCGATGCACTTGTCCAGGTTCAGAACCATGCCGATTTGTGAGCGAATCTTCATCTCAGTTCTCCTCGATATCGGTCGGCAGCGGACGTGGCAGGTCATCGCCACTTGAACCATCGAGCCAGTCGACTTTGGACATTTTGCGCACCACGACGAATTCATCGCGGTTGCAACCGACCGTGCCGTAATAGTTGAAACCGTAGGCCTGCTGGGCATAGCCGCCGATCATGTGGGTCGGCTTGAGCACGACGCGGGTGACCGAGTTGTGGTGGCCGCCACGGGTCTTGGTGGTTTCCGAACCGGGTACGTTCACGATCCGTTCCTGTGCGTGATACATCATCACCATGCCGTCCTTGACGCGCTGGCTGACCACCGCCCGGGCGGTCAGCGCACCGTTGACGTTGAAGCATTCGATCCAGTCGTTGTCCTCGATGCCGGCGCGTTTCGCGTCGTTCTCCGAGAGCCACACAATCGGCCCGCCGCGGCTGAGGGTCAGCATCAGCAGGTTGTCGCTGTAGGTGCTGTGGATGCCCCATTTCTGGTGCGGAGTAATCCAGTTCAGGACGATTTCGATCTCGCCGTTGCTGCGCTTGCCTTTCACCCCTTCGATGGTGCGGGTGTTGACGGGCGGGCGATAACTCATCAGTTGCTCGCCGAACGCCTGCATCCACGGGTGATCCTGGTAGAACTGCTGGCGACCGGTGATGGTGCGCCATGGGATCCCTTCGTGAACGTTGGTGTAGCCGGCGTTGTAGCTGACGTGATCGTCTTCGAGACCCGACCAGGTCGGACTGGAAATGATCTTGCGCGGCTGCGCCTGAATGTCGCGGAAACGAATCGCCTCGTGGGCCTTGGACAGCGCCAGGTGGCTGTGATCGATGCCGGTGAATTCCGACAGCGCGGCCCAGGCCTTGACGGCAACATGGCCGTTGGTTTCCGGCGCCAGGGACAGAATCACTTCGGCGGCATCGATTGCCGTGTCGATTTTCGGCCGGCCGTGGCTGATACCGGCATTGCCTTCTTTGTGATTGAGTTCACCGAGGAATTTCACTTCGGTTTCGGTGTTCCAGTTAATGCCCTTGCCACCGTTGCCGTGTTTTTCCAGCAATGGCCCGAGGGACGAGAACTGTTTGTAGATGTTCGGGTAGTCACGTTCCACCACGTGCAAGTTTGGCGCGTTCTTGCCCGGCTCCGGGGCCACGCCGGCGCTTTTCCAGTCGGTGCCGCCAAACGGTTGGGCCAGTTCGCCAACGCTGTCGTGCATCAGCGGGATGGTCACCAGGTCCTTCTCAACGCCCAGATGCCCTTCGGCCATGCTGGAAAACGCCTTGGCGATGCCTTTGTAGATTTCCCAGTCGGAACGCGATTCCCACGCCGGGTCGATGGCAGCCGACAACGGGTGAATGAACGGGTGCATGTCCGAGGTGTTCATGTCGTCTTTTTCGTACCAGGTTGCGGTCGGCAAGACGATGTCGGAATAGACGCAGGTCGACGACATGCGGAAGTCCAGCGTAGTGACCAGATCGAGCTTGCCGATGGCGCCCTCGTCCACCCATTCGGCTTCTTCGGGTTTGCAATCGCCGACCTGGCCGATGTCTTCGTTCATCACCCCGTTCTTGGTGCCGAGCAGGTACTTGAGCATGTACTCGTGGCCCTTGCCCGAGGAGCCCAGCAGGTTGGAACGCCAGATGAACATGTTGCGCGGGAAGTTGACCGGGCTGTCCGGCTGTTCGCAGGCGAAGCGCAGCGAACCGTCCTGCAGCGACTTGACCACGTAGTCTTTCGGGTCCATGCCGGCAGCAGCCGCGTCGCGGCAAATGTGCAAAGGGTTAGTGTTGAGTTGCGGTGCGCTGGGCAACCAACCGGCGCGTTCGGCGCGGATGTTGTAGTCCAGGGCATGCTCGGGAAATTGTGATTTATCGGCCAAAGGCGAGAGCACGTCGTGCATGCTCATCTTCTCGTGGCGCCATTGCGAACTGTGGGCGTAGAAGAAGCTGGTGCCGTTCATTTGGCGAGGCGGACGGTTCCAGTCCAGGCCGAACGCCAGAGGCAGCCAGCCGCATTGCGGACGGAGTTTTTCCTGGCCGACGTAGTGCGCCCAACCGCCACCGGTCTGGCCGACACACCCGCAGAGCATGAGCATGTTGATCAGCCCGCGGTAGTTCATGTCCATGTGGTACCAGTGGTTCATCGCCGCGCCGACGATGATCATCGAGCGCCCCTTGGTCTTGTCGGCGTTGTCGGCAAACTCACGGGCAATCTGGATGGCTTTCTCGCGGCTCACGCCAGTGATCTGCTCCTGCCAGGCCGGGGTGCCGGGCACGGAAGCATCGTCGTAATCCTTGGCCACGTTGGCGCCGCCGAGGCCGCGATCAATCGCCAGATTGGCTGCCGACAGGTCGAACACGGTGGCCACTTTGGCCACGCTGCCGTCCGCCAGCACCACGTTATGCACCGGCACGCGGCGGTATTGCACGGCATCGCCGGCCACGTGCTGGAAGTGTTCCTGGGACTCGCCGGCAAAATACGGGAACGCCACTTCGGCAACGTCATCGCCGATCAGGCTCAGCTTCAGATCGATCTCACGGCCTTCGCCACCTTCACGAGGCAGGATGTTCCACTTGCCCTTCTCGCCCCAGCGATAACCGATGGAGCCTTGAGGGGACACCAGTTCGCCGCTGACATCCAGCGCGATGGTTTTCCATTGCGGGTTATTTTCCTGGCCGAGGTTGTCGGTCAGGTCACTGGCGCGCAGGAAGCGGTCCGGCTGGTAACCGGCGCCCGGTGCCTTGTCGACCATTTGCTTGAGCAGCACCAGCACTGGCAAATCGGTGAAGCGCTTGGCGTAGTCAGTGAAATAAGCGCTCGGTTTGTCCAGGTGGAATTCTTTGAAGATCACATGGTTGAACGCCTGGGCCAGCGCCGCGTCGGTGCCTTGCTTAGGGTTCAGCCACAGGTCGGTGAGCTTGGCGACTTCCGAGTAGTCCGGGGTGATCGCCACAGTCTTGGTGCCCTTGTAACGCACTTCGGTAAAGAAGTGCGCGTCCGGGGTACGGGTCTGCGGGACGTTGGAGCCCCAGGCAATGATGTAGTTGGAGTTGTACCAGTCGGCCGATTCCGGCACGTCAGTCTGCTCGCCCCAGACCATCGGCGAGGCCGGTGGCAAGTCGCAGTACCAGTCGTAGAAGCTCAGGCACGCGCCACCGATCAGCGACAGGTAACGCGCACCTGCGGCGTAGCTGACCATCGACATGGCCGGAATCGGCGAGAAGCCGACGATCCGGTCGGGGCCGTACTGCTTGATGGTGTAGACGTTGGCCGCGGCGATGATCTCGTTGACTTCCTCCCAGTTGGAACGAATGAAGCCACCCATGCCACGCTTGCTTTTATAGGAGTCGGCCTTGGCCTTGTCCTCGACGATGCTGGCCCAGGCTTCGACCGGCGCCATGGTCTGCCGCGCATCGCGCCAGAGCTTGAGCAACGGCTTGCGGATTTTCGGGTACTTGAGCCGGTTGGCGCTGTAGATGTACCAGCTGTAACTGGCACCACGCGGGCAGCCACGGGGCTCATGGTTCGGCAGATCGTTGCGGGTACGCGGGTAGTCGGTCTGCTGGGTTTCCCAGGTGATCAGGCCGTTCTTGACGTAGATTTTCCACGAGCAGGAGCCGGTGCAGTTCACCCCGTGGGTGGACCGTACGATCTTGTCGTACTGCCAGCGGGAACGGTAGACGTTCTCCCAGTCGCGCGACTCTTTTCGGGTCTCTCCATGACCGTCGGAAAACTCGTTTTGCTTACGGTTGAAAAACCGCAATTGATCCAGTAAATGACTCACGGTGTAGTCCTCTCAGGCTTTGTCGCGGAGTCTGTGCCCCGCCCACGCAATGGTTGAGTTCGGGTTTTCTCAGCAGGGTGTCGCGGCGCCTTTGCGCGCGTACCACCACCAGGTCACCACGATGCAGCTCAGGTAAAAGACGACGAACATGTAGAAGGCCATCTCCGGGCCGCCGGTCTGGGCCATCGAAGTGCCGAAGGATTTGGGAATGAAGAACGCACCGAAGGCGCCCATGGCCGAACTGAAGCCCAGGACCGCAGCTGATTCCTTGCCGGCATCCTTGAGCGCTTGTTCGCGCACTGCCGGTGGTTTTCCGGCCGAGGCTTTTTCATGTTGGGTGCGGAAGATCACCGGGATCATCCGGAAGGTGGAGCCGTTGCCGACGCCAGTGGTGATGAACAGCAGCATGAACAGGCCGAGGAAGCCGTAGAAATTGCCGCCGGTACCGTTCTGCGGCAGGAAGTGCATCACCCCGAAGACCATCGCGATCATCGCCACGAAGTTCCACAAGGTCACTTTCGCGCCACCGAGCTTGTCCGCCAGCCAGCCGCCCAGTGGACGTACCAGCGCACCCACCAACGGGCCGAGAAAGGCGAATTTCAAGGCAATCACGTCAGGGAAGGAGGTTTTGATCAGCAACGGAAACGCGGCGGAAAAGCCGATGAACGAACCGAAGGTCGCCAGGTACAACCAGCACATCAGCCAGTTGTGTTTGCGCTTGAAGATCACCGCCTGTTCGCTGAACGAAGCGCGGGCACTGGACAGATCATTCATGCCGAACCAGGCCAGCACGGTCACCAGGACAATAAACGGCACCCAAATGAAACCGGCGTTCTGCAACCACAACTGACCACCGTCCGGCAGGGCTTGCGGTTTACCGCCCATGAAGCCGAACACACCGAAGGTAATCACCAGCGGCACGCAGAACTGCATCACCGAGACGCCCAGGTTACCCAACCCGGCGTTGAGGCCAAGGGCCGTGCCCTGCTGCGACTTGGGATAGAAGAAGCTGATGTTGGACATGCTCGAGGCGAAGTTGCCGCCACCGAAACCGCAGAGCAAGGCAATCAACACGAACACGCTGTAGGAGGTGCTCGGGTCTTGCACGGCGAAGCCCATCCAGATCGATGGCAACAGCAGCGACGCGGTGCTCAGGGCGGTCCAGCGACGGCCACCGAAGATCGGCACCATAAAGGAATAGAAGACGCGCAAGGTTGCACCGGACAACCCCGGCAACGCCGCCAGCCAGAACAACTGGTCAGTGGTGAAGGTGAAGCCGATGGCGTTCAAACGCACAATCACCGTGCTCCAGACCATCCATACTGCGAAGGCCAACAACAGCGCAGGAATGGAAATCCACAGGTTGCGAGTGGCGGTCTGTTTGCCGCTACTTCCCCAGAACGCGGGGTCCTCGGGGCGCCAGTCATGAATGACCGGGCCTTTGTCAGGCTTTTGCAGAACGGACATGTTCTTCTCCTAGGGCAATACTGGAAATCGGGGACGGGGTCAGCAGCGGCGCTTTACCCAGCACCGGGCTTTTGCGTATTTCGCTGAAGTACATCCAGGTGAGGGAGACCCAGACCACGCCGTACATCAACATGAAGCAGGAAGAGCGCACGCCGGTGAGGTCCACCAGGGCGCCAAACAGGATCGGCAACACAAAACCACCCAGGCCACCGGCGAGGCCGACGATGCCGGACACCGCACCCATGTTTTTCGGGTAGTCATTGGCGATGTATTTGAAGACCGAGGCCTTGCCGAACGCGAAGGCGATGCCCATGACGAACAGCAGCACGGTGAACAGCGCGGGATTGAGGCCGATGTGGAAATCCAGCGGGCCGTTGATGGTCTGCACTTGCAATTGGGTCTGGGGATACGAGAGCAGGAACAGGCAGATCGAGCTGACCCACAACACCCACCAGGTCACGCTTTGCGCGCCCCAGCGATCCGACATCCAGCCGCCGACAGCGCGCAGCACGCCACCGGGCAGGGAAAAACAGGCCGCCAGCAGCGCCGCGCTTTGCAGGCTGAAACCGTATTCCTGCACGTAGTACTTGGTCATCCACAGTGCCAGGGCGACGTAGCCGCCGAAGACGATCGAGTAGTACTGGCAGTAGCGCCACACCGCAGGGTCTTTCAGCGAGCGCAGTTGCTCACGCAAACTGGCGCCGGTGGCGCTGCGGTGGTCCTTGTTTTCGGCACTGAGGAACCAGAACAGCAGCGCGGTAATGAAGAGAATCGCGCTGAAGACTTTCGGCACCAGTTGCCAGCTGCCGGCGGCAATCAGTGCCGGCGCGAGAAACTTGGTCACCGCGGCCCCGGCGTTACCGGCGCCGAAGATGCCCATGGCGAAGCCCTGGTTCTCCTTGTCGAACCATTTGGCGACGTAGGCAATCCCCACCGAGAACGAACCGCCGGCCAAGCCGACGAACAAGCCCAGCACCAAAAACTGCCAATAGGCGGTGGCGTGGCTGATCAAGTACAGCGGTGCGACGCAGGCCAGCATCAGCAGGAAGAACACACTGCGCCCGCCAAAACGGTCGGTCAGCAACCCCAGCGGCAAACGCACCAGCGAGCGGGTCAGCACCGGAGTCGCGGCCAGCAGGCCGAACTGGGTTTCGTTGAGCTGGAGAAGGTCCTTGATCGGCACCCCGAGCACGGCAAACATCATCCAGACCATGAAGCACACAGTGAAGGCCAGTGTGCTCATGCCCAGCACCAAGCCTTGTCGTACACGCGGTGGGTTCACAATGCTCTCCAGTCAATTAGCCATGGCGGCAGACTAGAGAGGCCAACCCCGCAAAAACTTGATCCATGTCAACGAAGCCCTAGGGGGCATAGGCCTATGCTTGTGCGGTCTACCTCTAAGGAGGTAGTGCAAGAAAGCCTTGAAACCCTTTATTTATCAACTAGTTAATGGTTTTAACCGATGTTTTTGCTGACAAGGAACCGTCGGCAACTCTTTAGAGGTAGCGCGCCCGGGATCGGCGGCAAAAACCCACTTTGGTGCTGCACATGCTCTGTTTTCCTGATTTCTTCCGGGACCTGCGCTGATGATGCGCTGGTTGCGCAGCTCCCTGCCCGCTCGCGCCGGGCTGGCGGTGATCCTGATCGCCGTGCTGGCGCTCGCCAGTTCATTGAGCGCCGGGCTGATCGCCTGGTTCAGCCAGGGCGATGCCGCCGCCATCAACACCGCAGGCTCGGTGCGCATGGAGACCTATCACCTGAGCTGGAAACTCGCCGCAGGTGCAACGCCCTCAGAAATCGCCGCCATCACCGACAGCCTGCAAACCCGTCTCACCAGCCAGTCACTCAAGGCCGTGCTGGAAGATGGACCGACCGCCGCCCTGCAAGTCAGCTATGCGCAAATCCAGCAACAATGGAACGAGGATTTACGCCCGGCACTTGAGCGCGGCGATGCGGCGGCCTTTCAAGTCCAGGCTCATTCCTTCGTTGAGCAACTGAACCAGTTCGTCAATCTGTTGCAGCGTCAAAGTGAACAAAAGCAGGGCTGGCAACAGGCGATCCAGGGCATGGCCTTGTTCACCACCATGATTGTCCTGCTGATCGGGTTGTACGAGTTGCAGTACGGTGTCGTCACGCCCCTCAAGGAGTTGGTGGACGCAACCCAGCGCTTTCGTCGTGGCGATTTCAAGGTGCGGGTCAACCATCAGTCCCAGGACGAACTGGGCCAGTTGGCCACGAGTTTCAATGCCATGGCCGAGACGATTGAAGACTCGCATCGCACCCTGGAAAGTCAGGTCCAGCAGAAAACCCTGAACCTGCAACAAGCCAATGCCGCCCTGGAGCTTCTGTATCAAAGCAGCCGAAGCCTGGCCACACGCCTGGCCAATGCCGAAGGCCTGGATGAATTGATTCGACGCTTCCAGCAACGCCTGCCCGGCTTGCGCCTGTCGCTGTGCTTGCAAGGCCAACTGCAGGCACCGGCCCAACAGCTACTGGCCCTGCACGGCGCGAACATCCGCGAAGTCTGCGCCAGCAGCGACTGCGCCACTTGCCAGAAGCACCACAAAGCCAATCCGAAAGCCTTCAGCATCAGCAACCAGGGCAGTGAACTGGGTGAGCTGAAGGCGCACTTTGTCGACGGCCATCCCATGCAAGCCTGGGAAACCCAACTGATCCAGGCCCTGGCCAACCTGATCGGCACCTCACTGTCGCTCAAGCGTCAACGGGAACAGGATCATCGCCTGCTGCTGCTCGAAGAACGCACGATCATCGCCCGCGAGCTGCACGATTCACTGGCCCAGGCCCTGTCTTACATGAAGCTGCAAGTCAGCCGCATGCAGACCCTGATGCGTCGGGGCGAACCGGTCCAGACCCTGGAAACCGTCACCGCCGAATTGCGCGAGGGACTGAACAATGCCTATCGCCAGTTACGCGAGTTGCTGACGACTTTTCGTTTGCAGATCCACGACGCGGGACTGGTGCAGGAACTCAAGGACACCGCCGAGGAATTTTCACGTCGCGGGGAGTTTCAGGTGCATCTGCACGTCGACACGCTGGCCTTTCAGCTATCGGCCAGCGAACAAATCCACATTCTGCAGATCACCCGCGAGGCGCTTTCCAACTGCTTGCGCCACGCCCATGCGCAAAACGCCTGGCTACAACTGCGCCAAGACGGCGAGACAGTCAGGTTGTCGGTCGAAGACGACGGTCGCGGCTTCAGCGGCAACGTCGACCAACGCGAACACCACGGCCTGAACATCATGGATGAGCGGGCTCGCAGCTTGCACGGCCAGCTGCAGATATCTTCCAGGGAACCCCAAGGCACCCGTGTCCAACTGGAATTCCATCCGGAATTTCTCGGGCAGCAAACAGAAGGCAACACCCTATGACCCCGTCCCCGCAACACAGAATCCTGCTGGTAGACGACCACCCGATGATGCGTCACGGCATTCGTCAGATGCTCGAACTCGAAGATGATTTCCTGATCGTCGGCGAAGCCAGCCAGGGTGAAGAAGCACTCGGCCTGATTGAGCCGCTTCGACCGGATCTGGTCTTGCTCGACAACAACATGCCGCAAATGAATGGCATCGAAACCCTGCGCCGATTACGGGCGATGAACTACACCGGCAAAGTGCTGCTGTTCACTGTGTCGGACGCCGAAGACGATATTCGCGATGCACTACGGCTGGATGCCGACGGTTATCTGCTCAAGGACATGGAACCCGAACTGTTGATCCAGTACATCCGCGATGCCTTGAACGGCGCCTTGGTGATCAGCCCGGGCCTGACTCAAGTCATGGCCCAGGCGCTACGCTCGCCGCCGCGCCAGGCCGTGGTGGAATTGACCGAGCGCGAACGCCAGGTGTTGAAAACCATCGCCAGCGGCTTCAGCAACAAGGTCATCGGGCACAAGCTGGGCATCACCGAAGGGACGGTCAAGGTCCACGTGAAAAACCTGCTGCACAAACTCGGCTTGCGCTCGCGGGTAGAAGCGGCAGTGTGGGCCATGGAACATCTGCGCAGTGCGGGCTGACGGGCATCCCTCCTTGGAGGTAGGCCTGCAGAGGCATAGGTCATTTGGCCTGCGCTCTCTACTATGACGGTCAGCGGAGGTACGCCATGCTGACCCACCCTTCCATCGTTTTAACGTTGCGCCGTCATCATCTGTTCAGCCAGCTCCCGGAGAAAGTCTTCGAGGAAGTCTGCAGCCTGGCCATGCTCAAGCGCCTGGCCTGTCACAGCACCCTCATGCATCAAGGGGATCCGGCCAGGCGTTTTTTCCTGTTGGTCAGCGGCCAGGTCAAGTTGTACCGGCTCACCGGTGAAGGCCAGGAAAATCTGGTGGAGATCATCCAGCCCGGCCAGACCTTTGCCGAAGCCTTGCTGTTCAGCCAGGCCCGGCTCTACCCGGTGAGCGCCACAGCGCTGAAGGACAGCGTGCTGGTGAGTATCGAGGGCAACCATTACCGCAATGCCCTGGAGGACCAGCCGAAAGTCTGTCTGGCGATCCTGGCGAGCATGAGCGTTCACCTGCACCTGCGTCTGCGTGACATCGATACCTTGACCATGGCCAGTGCGAGTCGTCGGGTGATCAATTTTCTGTTCCAGGAACGCCACCCGGTTACCGGCCAGATTGTCTTGCAGGTGTCCAAACGTCTGGTGGCGTCGAAGCTTGGGATTCAGCCGGAAACCTTCTCGCGGATTTTGCATCGCCTGGTGGAGTGCGGCCTGATCGCCATGGAGCGTCGCCATATCAGCATCCTCGCTGAAGAGGAGCTGGCGGCTTTCCAATAGCCGGAATTGACCGCCATCAAGGCGCAATGCCACGCGCCTTGCACACTGGCAGAGTCCATCCACGGAGAGTGCAAATGCCCCGTTCAACCCTGCCTTTGGTTTACTCCTGCTCAGGCTGCTCCAACGTCGCCCAACTGGCCAATACCCTGGCGGTGCGACTGGACCGCAGCGGCCTGGCTGAAATGTCTTGCATCGTCGGTGTTGGCGGGCATGTGGCGGCGTTGGTCAACAAGGCACGCTCAGGGCGCCGGATCTTCGCGCTGGACGGCTGCCCGTTGCAATGTGTTGAAAACTGCCTCAAGCAACATGGTCTGCATGCTGATGTGCATCTGATTCTGAGTCAGTACGGGCTGCGCAAACGCCATGGCGAGGACTGCACGCAGGCGCAGAGTGATGAGTTGTTTGAAGGGATCAGTCAGTTGATTGCCAGTGATGCTCGGCAGCATGAAAGCCGGCAGGAAACGATGGCCTGAAGAACAATAAGAACCCTGCGGGAGCGGGCTTGCCCGCGATGTGGCAGGTACACTCGCCTCGGCAGGGTGTATATCCGTTTCTTCGGTAACGGCGGCTTAGGGTTCCGCCCTTACGGCGGGTTACTTTGAAAAGCGCAAAGTAACCAAACGCTTTCGCCCCTGACGTACGGTGGCTCGCCTAGGCTCGCCATACCCTCACTCCGGTCCTGCTCCGTGGGCCCGCCGCCATCGGCCATCCATGGCCGGGGGCGGCTAACCCGGCATCCATGCCGGGTTGCCCACTGCGCAGAACCTGCGTTCGGCCTTCCGACGGGGCAGGTCAAGATCAAAAGCCAGATCAAAAGCCAAAAGCGAGGCGGCCTGATAGCCGACCTGATGTTGGTTCGGTCACGTCTGGTCAGCGGCGGTGTACCCAAATGCCATGCCTAACAAATTTTAACTGTGGGAGCGGGCTTGCTCGCGAAGAGACCGTGTCAGTCGACATAAATGTTGAATATAAGTTCGCCTTCGCGAGCAAGCCCGCTCCCACAATTAATCAGTGTTGCTTCCAGAGGATGTGAACGATCAAGTCAGCGAAGCGCGCCCGCTTGATGCCTAGGTCGGCCCAGAGGCCGCCTCGCTTTTGCTGTTGCGGTAGTCGCCCCCTCGAGAGGCCGAGAGGAGGTTCTGCGCAGTGGGCAACCCGGCATGGATGCCGGGTTAGCCGCGCACGGCCATGGATGGCCGATCGCGGCGGGCCCACGGAGCAGGACCGGAGCGAGGGCATGGCGAGCCTAGGCGAGCCACCGAACGAAAGGGGCAAAAGCGCTTTGGTTACTTTCGCGCTTTTCGAAAGTGACTCGCTGTAAAAGCGAAACCGCCAGCCGCCGTTACCGCAGAAATGGATATGTACTCCGACCAAAAAACAGATAGCCTATCAGGCCGCCAACCCCTTCCCCGCCCGCTCCAGATTGCGCCACAACCAAACAGGCAACACATCAGGATCCAGACTGTCGATCAGGTTCTTCAACGCCAACCCCAACTCCGTATCACCCTCAATCACCAAACGCCGACGAAAAAACAGCGTATCCGGATCCTCCTGACGACTCGCCAACAGTAAAAACTCCCGCCAATTACCACTGATCATCACATGCGCCACGGCATGCTCGGCAATCCGCAACCCTTTACCACTGAAAGTCAAATACCAGGACAACCCCAGATCGGGAATCCGCAAACCCAACCAACGCCCACGCAAAACCTCGAACTCACCATCGCGCAACGGCTCAGCGAGGCACCGATTCAGCGCCTGCTGCAACGCCAGTCGCTGCACGGCAAAAGGCACCCGGCGCACCAACGGCAACAACCGGTCGGCACCTTTCAACAGCCACTTTTTCCGATTCAACACAGGCCGACCTCCTCGACGCGCAGCATGCCGGCCTGGCCATGCCAATAACCGTTGCACCCTTCGACGAACAACGGCGGTGTCTCGCCCAGACGAACCCGTTGATAGGCCGCGATCACCTCGGCCATGCCCTGAGCACGAGGACTCAAGCGCAACAGATCGGCACCGCAAGCCACCAGCCCGGCGTAATCGGCCAACAGATTGGTCACCTCGGCCGACATCGTTTGAATACCGTTGATGGTGAACAGCGCCTGCCCTTCCTGGCTGGTCAGCGCCAGGCCGTCGGGGTAGTTGATGCAGCAAAACTGGCAGTCGTCCTTGGGCCGGTTTTCCGCCCGAGCCGTAAAGCAGCGTGCGGAATAGGCCAACGGCAAATGCCCATAGGCGAAGATTTCAACTTCAGGCACCGCACGGCCCAGTTCGCGCACCTGCCCGATCACGTCACTAATCAGCGCCGCCGAACATTCCACGGGCGGCACCCAGCGGGTCATGCCGCTGTCGAGCAATTGCGCCAGCGCATGACCGTTGTACAGATTGAGGGCCGGGCCGCCCACGAACGGCAATTTGCGCTCGGTCAGGAACTGCACCGCGCCCATGTCGTTGGCTTCCACCAGCAATTGGCCGTTGTCGCACAGCCGACGCAGGCTGGAGAGCTCAGACGCCGCTTCGATCAGCGTCAGGCTGGAAAGCACCAGTTGTGCCTGGCTGCACTCCTGCAACTCACGTCCCAATCCCAGCCATTGATCCAGTGAAAATGCCCGGCGTTTCGAGCACACGGTTTCCCCCAGATAAATCACATCCAGGGGCAAAGTCGACATCTCGGCGTAAAAGTGGCTGAGTTGCTCTTTGTCCCAATAAAACAGGACCGGTCCCAGGCTGAGTTTCATGTCGAATCCCTCATTGCCATGATCGATGATAAGCACCCAGAGTGGTCTGGCTGCCTTCGGACAAACCGGCCAGCACCTGACGCCATTCCTCCTTGACCCGAAAACTGCCCGGTGCGCCACGATGGGCGTCCAGTGCCGCGCGCCAGACACGGGTGACTTGTTCGACATAGGCCGGGCTGCGTTGGCGGCCCTCGATTTTCACGGCTTCGACGCCGATGGCCGTCAGTTCCGGCAGCAAGTCCAGGGTGTCGAGGCTGGTGGGCTCCTCCAGCGCATGAAAGCGTTTGCCGCCGACCAGGAAACGGCCCTTGCACAAGGTCGGGTAACCGGCCGGTTCGTCAGGGGTGTAGCGATCGATCAGGACTTCGCTGAGACGCGCGCTCAAGCCTTCGGCGTCCTCGCTCCAGCGCACCGCCTTGGCCGGCGAACAGACACCGCACAGGTTCGGCGACTCGCCGGTAATGTAGGAAGACAGATGGCAACGCCCTTCGGCCATGATGCACAAGCTGCCGAAGCCAAACACTTCGATGGGCACCGGGCTGCTGGCAGCGACCTGGCGTACTTGCGCCAACGACAACACTCGCGGCAGCACCGCGCGTCGAATGCCGTAGCGCTGCGCATAAAACTCCAGCGCGGCGGCATGGGTCGCCGAGCCCTGGACCGACAGGTGCAACGCCAGTTGCGGGTGGCGCTGACTGGCGTAGTTGAGCACCCCGGGGTCGGCGGCGATCAGCGCATCCACACCGAAATCGGCGGCACGATCCACCGCCCGCTGCCAGCGCTCCCAGCCCTTGGGTTGCGGGTACGTGTTGACCGCGACGTAGAGTTTGCGTTGATGCTGGCGAATGTGGGCGACCGCGGCGTCGAACTGTTTGTCGTCCATATTCAGCCCCGCGAAATGCCGGGCGTTGGTGTCATCGCGAAAGCCGACATAGACGGCATCGGCGCCTTGGCGCACCGCCGCTTTAAGCGCAGGCAGGTTCCCTGCCGGGCAGACCAGTTGCATGGGTAATCCTCATCAAAAAGCGCAGTTCGGGGCCTAATCAGTCATGGTTGGAATGCGCTTGTGGCGAGCGAGCTTGTTCCGGGCGGCGTTCCGACGCTGGACTGCGCAGCAGGCCTAAATAACAGGGCCGCTTCGCGACCCAGCGGGAGCAAGCTCCCCCGCCACACAGTCTAGCGAGACCGGCAGGCACGGCCTTGACGGCAATCAATTGCCATCAATGCATCAGGTCGGCGAAGGACAGGAACATCACGTTGTCGTGCTTGAGCACTTGCTGCTCGCACTCGATCACCGCCAGCCCATCGGCCCAGCACGCGGCGGTCAACATGGCCGAGCTTTGCTGAGGGTGCAGCTGCACGCTCAACTGGCCGTCGGCGCCGGGCGTCAATCTGGCCCGCAGGTACTGCCGACGCTTGTTACGCTGCAACCAGTCGAACCCGGCTGGCACGGCCAACGGCACCGGCAGTACGTCAGTCACGCCTTGGGCCCTGAGCAGGAACGGACGCACCACCACCAACGCGGTGATCAGCGCCGCCGACGGATTTCCCGGCATGCCGATCCACGGTTTGCCGGCCACTTCACCAAAGGCCAGTGGCTTGCCCGGCTGGATGGCCAGCCGCCAGAAATCGACGTTGCCCAGTTCCTCGATCGCCTGTTTGAGGTGATCTTCCTCGCCCACCGATACGCCACCGGAACTCAACAGCAAGTCGCATTCCGAGGACGCCAGACTCAAGGCATGCCGGCTGGCCGCCAACTCATCGACCATGACGCCATAGTCGTGTACCTCAACGCCCCAGCCGCGCAATAACGCGGCGAGGCAATACCGATTGCTGTTGTAAATCTGCCCCGGCGCCAAGGGATCGCCCGGCTCACGCAGTTCATTACCACTGCTGAGCAGGCACACCTGCAACGGCCGATAGACCTCGACCCGCGCGATACCGGCACCGGCCAGCAACCCCAGTTCTTGTGCGCGCAGGCGTTTGCCGGCCTTGAGCAGCAGATCCCCGCGGCGAACTTCCTCACCCTCCTTGCGTACATGGTCGCCAACGGATACAGGCGGGAACCAGACGCGCTCGCCCTCGACCCGACAGCGCTCTTGCGGCACGACGGTATCGGCGCCCGGTGGCAATGGCGCGCCGGTAAAGATCTGCACCGCCTGCTGCGCGAGCAAGGGCATGCACGCTTGATCCCCTGCCGCAATGCGCCCGCCAATCGACAAAGAGCCTCCCGCCTTGGGCAAGTCAGCCGCCCTGAGGGCATAGCCGTCCATGGCACTGTTGTCCCAGGCCGGCAGGTTCACCGGGGAATGAATGTCCGCCGCCAGCACCCGCCCCATGGCTTGATCCAGACGGACCATTTGCGCCAGGGGCGGCGGCGGTGCCTGATCCAGCAGACGGCTGATGGCCTCGTCCACGGGCATCAGGTTGCCGATGTCGCACACCCGGCCGGTCATGTGCGTGTCTCGCAGGCGTCGATGATCCGCTGCGCTTGCGCTTTCAAATGCGGGGCGAAATTGCACGGGCCGGTGCGACTGTCCAGTTGTTCGAGCAGGATCTTGTTCCAGGCAGTCCGACAGGCACCCGGCGAGCCTGGAACGCAACACACCAGTACGCCGTTACTCATGCCGGCCAGTGCCCGGGACTGCAGACTGGACATGCCGATTTCCTCCAGAGACACCTGCCGGAACAGTTCGCCGAAGCCTTCCACATGTTTGTCTAGCAATGGCAAGACCGCTTGCGGTGTGTTGTCGCGAGCGGTGAAACCGGTGCCGCCGGTCATCAAAACCACTTGCACTTTGGGGTCGGCGATCCACCGGGAAACGGTGGCGCGGATCTGATAAATGTCGTCCTTGACCAGATCGCGATCGATCAGCACATGCCCGGCTGTTTGCAGCAGATCCGTCAGGGTCTGCCCCGAAGTGTCGGTGTCAAAAGTGCGCGTATCGCTGATGGTCAGTACGGCGATGTTCAGGGGTTCAAACGTGCGTTGCGCCAGATGGGCCATATCCAGGTCTTCCCGTAGATGAGGGTATGGCCCGAAGCCTGAACCGGAATAGCGAGCGAGCCAATTCCTCCAAGGAGGTACCTCGTCGGGGACATAAGAAGATTGTGTCGCACACACAAAACCTGTGGGAGCGAGCCTGCTCGCGAAGGCGGTGTGTCAGGCCATTAGTTGCGACTGACACACCGCAATCGCGAGCAGGCTCGCTCCCACACTGGCCCCCATCGCTTTCAAGGCGCCAACCGGCTTCGCTTCCACAGACCATCACGCAACCGGTAATCGAGTCGATCATGCAAGCGGTCAGCCCGCCCCTGCCAGAACTCCAGACGTTCAGGGCGCAGGCAGTAGCCACCCCAATGCTCGGGGCGCGAGACGGCCTGGCCAACGAAGCGCTTGATGGTTTCAGCCAGCATGGATTCCAGCGCTGCGCGACTGGCCAGCGGACGGCTTTGCGGTGAAGCCCAGGCCCCCAGGCGACTGGCCATGGAACGAGAATCGAAGTACGCATCCGACAACGCCGGGTCGAGCCTGGACACCTGCCCTTCGATACGCACCTGACGCTCCAGCCCCGGCCAGAAAAACGTCATCGCAGCATAGGGATTGACGGCCAGTTGCTGACCCTTGTCGCTCTGGTAATTGCCGAAAAAAGTAAAACCTTCATCGCTCAACCCCTTGAGCAGCAGAACCCGACAGTGCGGCCGTCCTTCAGGGTCGACCGTCGCCAGCACCATGCTATTGGCCTCGACAGGTGCGCACTCGGTGTCGCGGGCCTGTTGCAACCACTGCCGGAACATCGCCAACGGATCGTCCAGCGCAGCCTCGTCTTGCAGGCCATTAAGGGTGTAGTTACGGCGCATCTGAGCCAGGGAAAGCGGCATGACGGTGATCTCCGGAAGGTTTTACGCAGTGTGCGAGGCACTGCGCGAGACCACCTTGACCGCCATCAACACTGTCGCCTACTTGAGACGCAGCCGCCGCGCCAGTTTGTGCAGGTTGCTGGGATCGACTTCGAGGATTCGCGCGGCGCTGGCCCAGTTTTCCCCGGACAGGCTCAGGGCCTGGAGGATTTTCTTGCGCTGGTAATCGTCGACGGCTTCGCCCAAGGGCTGGAACGGCAGATCAGCCGTAACGTCCGGGGATGGTTCGACCACCGTCCCCGATGCCGCCATCGCGCTGTCGAGATCGAGAATCTCAGGCTCCAGCGTCATGATCAACGCGCGACTCGTACCGCGACTGAGCTGCTTCAACGCGGCCCGACTGATCACGTGTTCCAGTTCGCGCACATTGCCCGGCCAGGTATAAAGCAGCAGCGCGCGTTCGGCCGCCGGCGACAGGCGCAAACCACGCAGGCCGAGCCGCGCCCGATTGAGTTCAAGGAAATGCCCGGCCAGCATCAACACATCATTGCCGCGCTCGCGCAGGGGCGGAATCGGCACTGGATATACCGAGAGCCGGTGATACAGATCGGCGCGAAAAAAGCCGTCGCGGATGCTGTCCGGCAGGTGCCGGTTGGTGGCGGCGATGATCCGCACATCGACGTGCAGCGGCTTGTCGGCGCCGAGGCGCTGGATCTCGCCGTTCTGCAGGGTGCGCAACAACTTCGCTTGCACGGCCAATGGCAATTCACCGACTTCATCGAGAAACAGCGTGCCTCCGTTGGCGGCATCGAAGCGTCCGGCACGGTCACTGGTGGCGCCGGAAAAGGCGCCTTTGACATGCCCGAACAATTCACTCTCTGCCAGCGACTCCGGCAAAGCGGCGCAGTTAACGTGTATCAGCGGTTTGTGGTGGCGCCTTGAAAGACGATGCAAGCGCCGGGCGAACAGCTCTTTGCCGACGCCAGTCTCGCCCAACAGCAACACCGGCAGATCGGAGTCGGCCAGTACATCCAGCTCATTGAGCAACTGATGCAATACCTCACTCTGCCCGAGGATCTCGCCCTCCTCGACCGGCATTCGAAAATCCTGGGGATCGCTGCGGGACAGGCGCAAGCTGCGGTTTTCCTGCTCGAGCCGGGTGACCCGCACGGCGGCTTCGATCTGCAAGGTGCAGCGCTTGAGCTCTTCCCGCGCGCGGCTGTCAAAGGTCCCGGCGTGCAGCGCATCGAGGGTGATCGCGCCCCAGATCCGTCCTTCGACATACAGGCTCACGCCCATGCAGTCATGCACCGGCAGCGGTTCGCCGACGTGGTTATCGAGCAAGCCGTCATATGGGTCCGGCAGGCGACTGTCGGGTTCGAACCAGGTCGGCTCGCGCGACGCCATGATTGCCGCCAGCCGGGGATGCTGGGCGATGACGAACCGGCGCCCCAACGCTTCATGAACCAGCCCCACCGTCGCAACGGGCCTCAGGCTATCGTCATCCAGACGCAACAAGCCCACGGCACCACTGTTGAAGTATTCGCGCAAGGTCTGGACCAATCGTTGCAACCGCACAGCATTGGGCAACTCGACGATCAGGTCGGCTGCCAGGCTTTCTCGCAGCATGGTAGTAATCACCCTCTATGGTTGGATTCACCCTAAAGCGTCAGGGTGCCTATCACCACAACTAAAAATTAATCGATGTTTTTCAATCACTTAAATATGGCATGCCGGATGCAATGAGCCTGGGGAACCGTTGAAACCCAAACAAGGAACCCTGATGAGCCAGACCCTATTGGAACAAAGCCTCGGCCAACTGGCCTGCGACATTCCCGGTGCCACCCGGATCTTCCATACCTTCAAACTGGACTTCTGTTGCGGCGGGCATAAAAGCCTGCGTGAAGCGGCCCTTGGCAAAAACCTCGATCCGGTCCTCATTGCCGACGCCCTGAACATTCTGCAAGACGCCGGCGAAACCCAGCACGACTGGCGCAACGAACCTTTGGAACTGTTGATCGCCCACCTTCTGGCGCGCTACCACGCCCGCCACCGCGAGCAATTGCCGGAACTGATCCGCCTGGCCCGCCGCGTCGAGCAGGTCCATGGCGCGCGCAGTAGCTGCCCCAACGGACTGGCCGATCTCCTGACCGACATGCAGCAAGAGCTCGAAGGCCACATGCTCAAGGAAGAACAAGTGCTGTTCCCGATGCTGCAACAAGGCATCGGTGCTCAAGCGGCTCCGCCGATCCAGGTGCTGCGCTTCGAGCATGATCAACATGGCGAAGCACTGGAGAAAATGCTCGCCTTGACCAATCACATCATCCCGCCTGCCGATGCCTGCAACACCTGGCGCGCCCTCTATCGCGGGCTGCTGGAATTCAAAGACGATCTGATGCAACACATTCATCTGGAAAACAACGTGCTGTTCATCAACGCCCTGAACCCTCGTCACTGATCGATTTTCGGAGGCCGCTTTCGCGCGCAGGCTCGCTCCCACATGGGGTGGTATTCCAATGTGGGAGCGAGCCTGCTCGCGAATGGCGTCACCCCGGATTTATGGGTTTTCCAGCACGATCAACCGTGCCAATAGAACATCGTCTTGGCCAGGATCACGATCAACACCATGTGCCCGAGGATGCTGCGGCGAATCCAGGTGGCGCGAGTCGCGGTCAGGCGCGCATGGGTCAGCCAATAGGCCAACAGCAAGTAATGACCGATGATGCTCAGGGCCAGGATGATCTTCAGGCTCAGCAACGTACCAAAGCTGCTGGCCAACGGTTGACTCAATGCGCCCCGGTACTGCCACGCCAGGCCGATGCCGGCGCCATACAACAGCAACACCACGCCATGCAGCACCTTGCGCGAACGCACGGCAATCGCCTGATCCGCCGTGGATTGCGCGGTATCCGCCAACTGCTGGCGTGCGCGATGCCAGATGACCACTTCAAAAAACAGCGTGCCGATGAAGGCAATCGCTGCCAGCAAATGCGTGACCAGCAAAAAGGGATACATCAGCGCCAGCCTCTGTCAGTTCGCGTGCTCATCCCGGATGACCGTCGACCCGGCCCCGCAGCAGCATCGGCCCATAACGCCAGGCGTACAGCGCAAACGCCAACGCCCAGCACATACCGGCCAGCCACAATGCAGGCAAGGGAAAGAACTCGATCAACACGACCCGGCTCAGGCACGCCAGGTTGAGCAAGATGAACGCCAGGGTCATGCCCGACGGCGGCTCCAGCGCACGGCCGGTGTGCCCGAGGCTGACCCGCGCAATCATCGCCAGCACCAGGCCGCCCATGGCCCCGATCGTCAGGCAATGCACCGCCAGACTCGGATTGATCGGCGCGCCGAAATGCCACAGCGCCATCCCGAGACACGCCACCGCCAACCAGCCATAGGCCAGGTGCAGCGCCCACAGCAACGGTACGTGCCACAGTGCCCGGTCATGCCAGCGCACCAGGCGCACCAGATGTCCCGCCGCCAGCACCGCGAACAGCAGGCCCACCCAGATATTGGGGTTGAGCGCTGGTCCTGCGGCATACAACAACGCCACCAGCGGCGAGCCCACCAACAGCAATCGATCCAGCCAGGGCCAGGCGGCCACGCCTTCCACTCGACCAAGGCCACGCTGGGTGAAGAACGGAATCACCCGCCCGCCGATCAACCCCATCATCGCTGCCACCAGCCAAATGCCGGTCAGCACGCCCTGGCGCTGCCAGCCTTCATGCCCCTCGACCAGGCCGTAC
This sequence comes from Pseudomonas frederiksbergensis, assembly GCF_003732275.1. Taxonomy (GTDB): domain Bacteria; phylum Pseudomonadota; class Gammaproteobacteria; order Pseudomonadales; family Pseudomonadaceae; genus Aquipseudomonas; species Aquipseudomonas frederiksbergensis_H. The sequence continues at coordinate 999 of NZ_MOBM01000005.1, read as the reverse complement.
AGGGACAACCCGTCGGCCACGGCCAACAACAGCAGAACCACCACAATCGGGTAGTTACGTTTCTGCCGCACCTTCCACAAGGTGAAACCCATGAGCACCGCCACCGCCAACGGGAACGCCATTTCCAGCACCGCGAGCATCGGCCACGGCACATTGCCCAGCCAGGCCACTCGCGCCAATAACCACAGCAGCGCCAGAGCGGCCAACGGTTTACCGCTGAGGCCGGGGCGACCGGTCCAGGTCTGCACCGCCGTCAGCAGAAAGCCCGCGATAATCGCCAAGCCGAACCCGAACAGCAATTCATGCCGATGCCAGCCCAGCCAACCGCCTGCCGGCTGCCAGTCGGAAATCGAACCGCTGAAGGCGGTCAGCCAGAGCGGAATGGCCAGCACCGCCAACAGGCAGCCGGCGAGGAAAAACGGCCGAAAGGCCAGCCGTAACAGCGGCGCGATTGCCATCGCTTTACGGCGGTCAAGCACTTGCATAAAGCCACTCCTCTACCTGTTTGCTGACCTGGCGCCAACCCGCACGCGCCGAGGTAAATCCAGGGCCAATCATCGGGTATTACCGATCCATTGCCTTTGTCACAGATCAAGTGTGCAAGGGACGTGCCCCGATGCTCATTCGACCCCCTGTAGAGAGAGGACTTACCCTTGTGGGAGCGAGCCTGCTCGCGATAGCGGCGGCACATTCAGCATCAATGTTGGCTGGCCCACCGCTATCGCGAGCAGGCTCGCTCCCACAAGGGTGATTGGTTCCGGGTACAAATGACCCTGTGATGGTCATTTAAACCCTAAAGATCACGGTGTTTTTTACCCTGATCACTGACACCCCCAATAAACAAGGCCCTCCAAGCCTGGCCCGCGTCTTGCTCTGCATGGGCAGCCTTTTAGAAATCCTGGATCCCTCTCGATTACCCGGAGTCGTCATGAAAAAAGTCATCCAGCCACTCGCCTGGTGTGTTGTGTTGACCTCAATCCTGTCCCTGTCCAGCGGCGT
>NZ_MOBM01000004.1 GCF_003732275.1 Pseudomonas frederiksbergensis | reverse complement strand
CAAGAGTTCATTGGTGTTACTGCCGAAACTCCTGGCATCTTTTTCAAATAATTCAGATGAAAATATGAAAACGACGGGTTTTCCATCTATTTTTTTATATTTAGAACTTCTAAAATAATTGTCTATCCAGTATTGCACTACATCATCAAATTGTTTAAGACTTGAGGGTGTCTCGGTATGGTTGGCCCAGAGAAGGGTGAATTTGATGTCATGTGTGTCTTCTAATTTGGAAAAAGAGTCTATAGCGTGTGTCCGATTAACGCCGTGAACATTGTCCCAATACCAATCATAGATAACGAAATTTATTCCATACTGCTGCATCCAGTCGATCTGTATTTTTGCGCTTTCTACAGATCCTTCTTTATACCATCCAAGTAGAGGCTCTCTATCCTTAAATGGCTTTATTTTCTGCCAAGGATCATTAGGCTGAGTCCAACCAGGATAGTAGTAAACGCCTATATCAAATGAAGGGGCCGCACTTGCAGTTAGACTGCACAAGGAAAGCATGAATAGTATGATAAGTCTCATGGTATTCCTGATGATGTGGTTTGCTCTGTTTTTAATATATATTTTCTAACGTTGAATTTATGCGCTCTTTATAGCTTTTTATTGAGAACTTCTTGTAATAAGTATCCAGTGCGCACTTGCTCAGCTTTTCGTACAGTGGACTGCCAGGCGGAGGAAGTCTTAGCAGGACTTCTTCAAGGCTGCTTTGATTGGCAGGGATGAAGAGGAAACCGTCTTTTTCATGGTTAACAATCTCTACCAAGCCACCATGACCCGCAGCTATCACTGGTTTTCCGACGGAGTACGCTTCGATCGCTACTCGACCGAACGGCTCCGGCTTCGTGGAGGGGACAACTACATAGCTTGCCCATTGAAAATGCTCGGTTGGATCCGAGCAAAAAGGGAAAAACTCGACGTTGTCGGAGATCCCATATGAGTTTACTTTTTCGATTAAATCTTTTTCCAGGTATTCATATCCCTCAAAAGGGCTACCCACTATCCTTATGTGAAGGTCATCTCCTGCGTTATTGGCTATCTTTCCAATGACATCAATGAAAAAGTCCTGCCCTTTCCATGTATTTATCCGACCGATCAAAAGTAGGTTCTTACAGTCTCTCCCGGTACGCATCGATGGGACGCTGTAAAGGGGGACCACACCATTATAAATAACAGTCCCCGGAAGATTAAAAGCAGCTTTTGTAGCCTCGGAATTGAATATTAGCTTTGCACCTGAGAACCGTAGAAGCAAACGAAATATTACAATGAGCTTTTTGTCTGGAATTTCTCTGACATGGCAAAAGAAACTCTTCTTGGAAAATCTATATAATCCAGCAGCGAGCAGAGCGGACAACATGACGGTCGTGTTGATGTATATCGCATTAAACGCCTTATATTTTTTTGCGTAATACAAGGTCGCCTTAATCAGTTCCATGCTATAGCTGACCGGGCTTTTCAGCCTCTGCTTTCTCAGTATTCCGTAGGGGTAATACTCTATTTCGGCGCCCATGTCCTTAACTAGCGGAGAGAGCTCCCCTAGAAAAGGTAGAATGCAGTAGATTTTCTTTTTTGCAGAAATTGATTCAATTGCCGCAAGGAAACTTCGATCCGAACCGTACAGTTCGGAGCTTTGATGAAGGCAAAGTATTTCATCTCGCATATGATTTCCTTGGGCTCAGTATGTGTAGTGCAAGTAGCATCAGGGATAAATATCTGATGTTTTTTTCTTTAAGGCATGTATTTAGGCTAAACAACAGCACATAGAATGATATTTTAAATTTGTGATATTTTACGTAATCAAAGACCAGTGGCCTTGAAAGTATGAGATTCCGGAATCGCTGAACCTTTTTGGTATAAGCTTGCCCGCCCTCTCTGAGTGCTGAGCTATGGGGAATTGATGTGTTGAGAATAAATATTTCGCTGTAGTAGTTTGCGTAATCGATGAAAAATCGTGTATCAACTCCATAGAAACTCAAGCGCTCATCAAATTTCAGACCCCGCGACAGTGCTTCTTTAGATATGACGGTCCCGCTCATCATTGCTACTATGTTTTTTGATGGGACGGGGCCTGTCACCAAATCTTGCACGTTCAACGCTCTGCCGCGAACACCCTTTATGATTCCAGGCGATATAAGATTGTGATTGAACAAAATTTGAGGCACCGCTACCGGCACAGTGCTTCTGAAAAATAAATCCAAACTGGATACATAATCATTAGTTACACTGGAGTCGTCGTCCAAAACTATAAAATAGTCCGACTCTGCACTATTGGAGATCAGAGTGTTGTATACCGTTGAAAGACGCTCGTTTTTTCCACTGTGGTAATACGTTATTTCACCAGGCAATGTTGGGACTGATGCCTCCCCAAATCCCTGCTCAGAATTATCCCAAATTGAAAATTTTGGAAGAATTCTTGCCGACTGAAAATTCAGGTTGGCTAGTGACTTGAGTGTAGTGGTTAAACCTGGACTGGTAGAGTAAACCACAACGAGGAAGTTAACATGTACACGTTGGTTCTGTGTGTGCGTCATGACAAACCTAATAGTTTAGCTACGATTAAATTGAACTAATGGCCATTGTCGATGTACGCCGATTAAGGTCTATTGTGGCTAGCGGGAATAAGATTGCATTAATGCACGCAATGGTACTCCCAATGGCAACTGCAGCACCCAATACACCCCAGGCCCCTAAAAGCCAATAAGTCACGAAGGGAGACAGTGCAACTGTCAGATACAGCGCTACGTTAAGATGGTAAATGCTTGAAGCATTCTGGTAATAATATCCGCATACCGAAGTAGAGCAATTTACAAAATAGCCTAATAATACGATGTAGCATGCGACGTGAAAGTTTTCTGGTATTTGTCCGCTAAACCTTACTAAGACCAGAAGAAAAACTAGATAAATGCAGGAGAAGGAAGTTAATTTTTTTGTATTGGACCAAAATATTTTTTTTATGGTCCGATAGTCTGATCGGCTGGAAAGCTCTGAAAACTGAGGTGCGGATATAGAATTTATTGATACCGATATAAAGGTTGAAAGCATTGCCAGTCTTTGGAGTATGTTAAAGACTGAAGCAAATGAAGATCCTAAAAGCAAGGAGGCTAACAGATAGGGTAACCAACCGACTAGCTGGGTTCCTATTGTAGCGGAAGCATACTTTAGTTGTGAGGCTAGAGTTTTATTCAGTGGCTTTTTAGATAACGCCGATATCGGAGCCCAAGTCAAGTTTGCTTTTTTTGCAAATACGGCAGCGATAATTATATAAATTAAAATTGAGGCGTAGAAGGAGGCTACAATGATTGTGTCGGGAGCTAAAGATAAAACATCCAGGTGGGTGGCGAGTTTAATCGCTAGATAAAATGCCAAAAAAGTCCAGGGCTGAATGACATTTATACCCAAGATTTGAATGATGGTCTTATGCCTAGCTTGATATATAAAAAAAACAGTATTTGATGCGGAAAACAGAGGAATTAATATAAATATAAGAAGTATTGACGAGTGATCATTGCTAGCACTTGATATGCTACTCCAGTGTTGGATATAGAAATCTCCAAGAAAGTATGTAATAGGGATCAGCATTGAACCAATCAGAAGGCTAACCCCTATTGATTGATTGAAGCAGTCCTGCACTTCCTCGCGTGACTGCTTATAGTAATTTCTTACCAGATGGATGTCCGATCCGAAACGAGCTATAACTGCGGAAATCTGAAATATAGTGTAAGCAACAAGAAACAGGCCCGCCAAATCACTGCTTTCTATCTTCAGAATAACAATATTTGCAAGCAGCACTGCTATGGCGCCGGTAATTCGAACGCATAGCAAGTGAAGTGATTTCGATTTTAGTATATTCATTATGATCTTGATGACCAATTGTTCAGATAGTTGACTTTAAGCAGGATCGCTTTTGTGTTTGACCGAATAGGATGAGATGACCAGCAAGATCCAAGTCATATAGTAGTATATGGATCCGGATAGATGCTGAAATAGGGATATAATTGCGGCAGAGATAGAAATACCGAAAGCAAATATTATGATTATTTCATTTTCTGGCAACCTAGGTGCAAGGCTGAATGCAGAACTGAATAATCTCGCGTAAATTAATGGAATTATAAAAAATGCGATCCCGAATGTCATTGTTCCATATACGAAGTACGAGTCAAACTGACCTTTATACTTACCAAGACCGGCACCAAGAACAGTGAATTCAGAAATTGCTTTTATATACTGAGGAACTCTGCCAGCCGCCGAATCGTCCAGCGCATTTCCCCCGAAAAAGAAGAGAACAAGCAAAATTAAAGCATAGCTGAAAACTATTAAAGCAACGGACTTTTTAGTGGAAAATATTATTGCGTGCCTGGACCTTTTAACAAAGAAGAAAAAAGCAGCAATGCATATTGCTAGTATTATGAGCGAAGCTCGTACTTGGCTTACTATAACTCCAGCGAAAAGAACAAAGAAGGCAGCTGTATATACGAAACGTATTAGAAGTTTTTTTCTTTGCTCTAGAAATAATTTTAGTAATAAGTAGAAAGCAGCCATTGCTGCAATGTAAGAATATTGCAAGGCACTCACAAAGATGCCTGAGGCTCGAAGCTTATCACCCCGAACTATCTGATAATTTACAAAACGCTCTTCAGTGTTCGATTCGTTATTTTGCCTAGCCTCTACCAAGAAGTTATATCGCCAAGATGATTCTGCGTTTCCATCAAATGAGTTGTACTGATAAATTGCCAATATGGAATTTAAGATTGTCAGTACGCAGAAGAACTCTATTGCCCTGCGGGTGGTTCGACTATCTAGAATATTGCTATGTACAAGTAAGAAAGCTAAGGCGACCGGAAGAATCGAAGTGCGCCAATCTAAAATAGCATTTAACGCTCCGTTTTTTGCCATCCCAATTACTAAAAATGAAATTGCAAATAGCAAAATTGAAAGTATATATTTTTTTGTTTTTTTGCCTTTCGCGATACGAGCTACATATTTTAGCGATGCGAATACAAAAAGAATCTCAATGTAAATCTTTACAAGATATCCGGATATTGATGAGTCAATATTAAAGTAGTAGTTTGTGTAGTCGATCGTAAATAAAAATAATATTAAAGCGAAAATTGGTATTATTTTATATTTTCGTGAAAATACAAGAGCGGCAACCGTTGTGCTTAATATAAATATGATGACTTGAATCATTGGCTGCTGGTCTATGTCTAGAATGTTGTCAGGAGAGTTTGTTTGAAGCGAGGCTAAAGCCCCGACTTCAACTTGTAAAGCTACTAGCGGCCTATGGAATAATACTTAATCCCCTTGTCTTTAAGCTTTTGAGGATCGAAAAGGTTTCTTCCGTCAAAGATTATAGGCTCGCGAAGTTGGTTTTTAATCTGATCCAGGTCGGGCGCTTTGAAGGCCTGCCATTCAGTGATGATGATTAAGGCATCGCTTTCTTTTAAAGTCTCTTCTTTGGTTCCACACAGACTCAAGTCTTCACGATTGTTGTAAATTCGCTGAGTTTCTTCCATTGCCTCTGGATCATACGCTCTCACCTTGGCGCCGTTTTTCCATAGAGCCTCCATCAGTACGCGACTGGGTGCTTCACGCATATCATCCGTATTCGGTTTAAAACTTAAGCCCCAAAGAGCGAATGTTTTTCCTGCAATATTTCCATCGTAGTGGTTAAATATTTTTCTGAAAATCACACTCTTCTGCTCATTATTTCTTGCTTCTACGGATTTCAGAATTACTGCGTCAAAATCCAGTTGCTCAGAAGTTTTAATGAGGGCTTGTACATCCTTAGGAAAACAAGATCCACCATAGCCGGATCCTGCATAGATGAAGTGGTAGCCAATTCTTGGATCTGAACCTATACCTTTTCGTACCATTTCGATATCAGCCCCGAGCATTTCTGACAAGTTAGAAATCTCATTCATGAAGCTGATTTTTGTTGCAAGCATGCAGTTGGCTGCATATTTCGTCAGCTCAGCGCTGCGAACGTCCATGACAATTATTTTTTCGTGATTCCGGTTGAATGGAGCATAGAGGTCACGTATGACTTTTTCTGTACTGGCCTGCTCCGTCCCGACAATTATCCGGTCCGGACGCATGCAGTCAGACACTGCAGAACCTTCTTTTAAAAATTCTGGATTCGATGCAACGTCAAATGAAAGATCAGTGCGACCGCGTTGAGACAGTACGCTCGCAACTCGCTCCCTCACTTTATCGGCCGTCCCAACAGGAACGGTAGATTTGTTAATGATAATACAATTGCTTTCGATGTTACTTGCTATCGTTTCGGCAACGGCCAGTACATATTTCAGGTCCGCAGATCCGTCCTCATCAGGAGGTGTGCCCACGGCAATGAATTGAACCTCTCCATGTTTCACTGCAGATGCAGAGTCAGTAGTGAACTTCAATCTTCCAGCAGTGTAGTTTTCTTTAACTAAAACTTCCAATCCCGGCTCATAGATTGGAATAATTCCCTGCTCCAGGTTTTTTACTTTTTGCTCATCTACGTCCACACATATTACATCGTGGCCAATCTCGGCTAGCACCGCTCCTTGAACAAGACCTACATAGCCAATTCCGAATATAGTGACTTTCATGATGATTACCTGTGATACAAATGTTGGTTTTTGGCTCACACCGCCCACTTGGAAACCTAAGGGATCCCAAGCTCCTTGGTAGCCTTCAAGTTCGGCAGCAAGGATGTCCGATGAGGAAGGGGGCAGCATTAGGCACGCTACCGCCCCAGGATTTTTCGTCATCTTCCTCAGGACGTGGTGTTTCCATGAAATATCGGTTTGATCATGCCTATTGGCTAATGACCCGGTGCAGCAATAAACGATAAAAACTCAAGAACAACAGCAATACCGTCAAAAATCCGAACTTATGACGCGACCTGTTTAATACCCATCAACTTTTGTCGGAGGCGTAGTCATAGTGGTAATAACCATAATCACTGTAGCCATATTTATTGGAGGCCTTTTTCTCCACGCCGTTGAAAATCGCACCTTTAATGGCAACGCCATTCTGGGAGAACCGACGGACCGTCAACTCGATTTCTTTCGCCGGGTTCAGGCCATAGCGCGTCACAATCAGATTGGTCCCGGACAGGCGCCCGACGATCGCCGCGTCTGTCACCGCCAGTAGTGGCGGCGTATCAAGAATCACCAGATCGTATTGCTTGCTCGCCTGCTCCAATAGCGCGCTGAAATTGGCGTGCATCAGTAACTCGGAAGGATTGGGCGGGATTTGGCCTCGACTGACAAAATCGAAGTTGTCGATTCCGGTCTTATGGATAGCGGTGGCCGCATCGCAGCGTCGCGCCAGGATATCGGAGAGCCCATTGTCTGAAGAAACACCTAACACTTTGTGCAGATAGCCTTTGCGCATGTCGACGTCGATCAACAATACCCGCAACCCGGTTTGTGCTATCACCACCGCGAGGTTGACCGATACGAACGTTTTACCCACTTGGGGGCTAGGCCCGGAAATCATCAGGCGGTTATTGTCGGCCTCATGCATGGCGAAGTGCAGACTGGTACGCAAACTGCGCAATGCCTCAATTGCCAGATCGGTAGGATGACTGATAGCCAGCAAAGTAGAACCTGCGGAACGCCCTCGTCCGCGGGAGACTTTGTCCTCTTCACTTTTCTGCAGAATGCTGTAAGGAATCGATGCATAGACCGGCAACCCAAGTTGCTCGATGGCTTCCGGACTTTCCAGCCCCCGGTTAAGTGCCTTGCGTACCAGCACCAGAGCTACCGCCAGGAAGGCGCCAAGAATTGTCGCGATCAATACAATCAAGGCTTTTTTCGGTTTGACCGGCTTGAGGAAATTGACGTCCGCGGTGTCGATCAGACGCACGTTACCGACGGTGCCCGCGCGCATCACATCCAGTTCCTGAGATTTATTCAGCAGCTGGGTATAAATGGCCGTACCGACTTCTACATCCCGGGTAAGGTTCAGCAATTCTTGCTGGGTGGAGGGAAGGCCCTCCACCTTGCTCGCCAAACTTTTCTGCTTGCTGCTCAACTCACCGATCTGGGTTAATAGTGCGCGATAGGCGGGATGTTGCCGGGTGAACTTGCGATCCATTTCGGCTTGCTGCAACTTCAGCTCGGAGATGCTGGTATCGAGCCCGACAATCTGATCGAGAATGGCTTTGGTTTCGAGCGTGATGTCCACGGACTTGCTGCGCGTCTGGTATGCATTCAAGGCATTCCCGGCTTTTTCCAGGTCCTTCTTGACCACCGGAAGTTGCTCTTTGAGAAACGCCAGGCTCTGCGCTGCCTCAGCGGAAGTGCGCTCTACGTTTTGCCGAACATAAATAGCGGCGATTTCATTGAGTGTTTTAATGGCCTGATTCGGATCTGTGCTTTCCAGCGCCAGCCCGATAATGCCCGACTCTTTTCCTCGCTCGGATACATCCAAATCCTCTTGGTAGTCGAGGATGCTGGTCAGGCGAGAATTGCGGATGATTCTGAAGCGAGTTCCAGGGTTGGCGTGCATTTCCTCTATCTGAAACGCAATGCCATTTTGTTCGAAAAGTTGTCCAGCCTGGCTGGCCGCCAATACGTTGTCATCTTCGTCCACCAGGGTGTAATGACCATTTTCACCCGCGGTCAAGGTCAACTTCTTGCCCAGTTGTGAGTCGGGAAGATCCAGTTTGAATATCTTCAGCGACTCCCCTCCCCAGGCGAAACTGTTCAACCCCAACGAGGGGTCGGCTATTTCACCGGGATTTTTATTCTGGAATCGACGAGCCAGGAACTCACCGACTACCGGGAAGTACATCGGTTGTATGACGATATCAAGTTTCAGGTTATCGACCGTTTTGCCAATCACCGCACGAGACTTGATCAGTTCGATCTCAGTCGCAGAAGGCGACTCTTTTCCCAACATGCTGCTGACATCGGAGAAACCCAACAAATCGTTCTTTTTCGCTTCGACCTGCAACAGCGCATTCGCCTGGAATACCGGCGTCGCCAGCACCGCGAACGCTACACCAGCCACCATAAAGGCACCGGTAACCGCGGCAATCAGCCCTTTATGGTCGATAAGTGTCCCAAACAAGCCGAGAAGATCAATCTCGTCATTGTCGTCGTCCCGCACGTTGACTACCGGTGCTTGCTGCATAAGTCGTATTCTTTGCCTGTATTACGATTCAAAAAGGAGTGGCCATCAGCGCGCCAGGCGCTGTGCCCATGCGAGTACGGCTTCTTCGATCAACGCATAAGCGTGCATAAAAGCAGGTTTGCCTTGACGGTAGGGGTCGCTGATTTCGCGATCGTCTTGCCATTTGCCCAGCAGCAGCACTTTGCCTCGCGCTTCAGGGGCAATGTTGAGTACCCCGCTGACATGTCGCCGCTCCATCACCAGAATCAAATCCGCCTCGCTGACGGCTTGAGACGTGAGCTGAACGGCCTGGTGCTCATGGGGCAGATGACCGTGCTCCGTGAGTACGGCGTGTGCCGTCGACTCGATGGGTTTGCCCGCCAAGGCAGCGAGGCCAGCCGAACTGACCTTGATATCGGAATGAACGAGTGCCCCGCGCAGCAGATGCTCCGCGGTGGGACTGCGGCAAATATTGCCGACGCAGACAATCAAAACCCTTTTAAGCAAGATAACATTCCCCGTCTTGTCAACATTGGCGGTGACATAGCACTTGCCGAACATAAGAGCTTTAAACTACGAATGAATCCGGGTATTTATAAGCCCGGGTAACTGCAGCTGAAATTTTCAAACCATCAGTGCGTATTTATTACCATGACGTTTGAACAGTCCCCAACTTTTTTTTCAGACAAAAAATAACATTTCACTCTTTGGCGCTGAAAATAACAGCTCGAGAATTTATCCAGACAATTTATAACAATTGTCGTTTTCCCGCGACCGTTCAATCTAAATTACACCAAAATAGAGAGTAGCTAATATATAGCTGTTCCATTAGTGCATTGCCAGGGCGTCAGACATTCGGTTAGAAGTTGGGTAAGAGATGCCTTGGGCAATAACTTTGTTTACAGCGGGTTGCGTCAGGAGCATGCCGTGGAATAACCAGGCATGCTCGCCGGCCAACCGACCACACGATATTTCTTTCTGCCTGCGCCTTGCGAGAAACATGGCGTACAGGTCTTTCGTTGCTCATGCAGCGTTGCCAACATTTTTCTCGAGTGATCGAGCCATTTAGAGCCCGCACTCTCCAGCGTTACCGGTTCCGACAACTGAGTCGAACCTTTCCTACTGCCATTAGCCATTCCATCTGTCTACTTTCAAGGACGCTTCCATGATTCGTAAATGCCTATTCCCCGCTGCCGGCTATGGGACCCGCTTTTTGCCCGCCACCAAGGCCATGCCGAAGGAGATGCTGCCGATCGTCAATAAGCCGCTGATCCAGTACGCCGTCGAGGAAGCGCGCGACGCTGGCCTGCAACATATGGCCATCGTCACCGGTCGAGGCAAACGAGCGCTGGAGGATCATTTCGATGTCAGCTTCGAACTGGAGCACCAAATTCGCGGCACCGATAAGGAGCGGTTCCTGGCCGGCACTCGTGAGCTGATCGATACCTGTACTTTTTCCTATACCCGCCAGGTGGAGATGAAGGGCCTGGGGCACGCCATTCTCAGCGGTCGCTCGTTGATTGGTGATGAGCCATTCGCCGTGGTGCTCGCCGATGACCTGTGCTTGAACCTTGAGGGTGATGGGGTGTTGGCGCAGATGCTCAAGCTTTACGAGCAGTTCCGCTGTTCAATCGTGGCGATTCAGGAAGTGCCCCGTGAGCAAACCCAGAAGTACGGCGTGATTGCCGGCGAGCTGATTCGCGAGGGTATTTACCGGGTCAACAGCATGGTCGAAAAGCCGCGCCCGGAAGACGCCCCGTCCAACCTGGCCATTATCGGTCGGTACATTCTGACCCCCGATATCTTCGACCTGATCGCTGACACCGAGCCTGGCAAGGGCGGTGAAATCCAGATTACCGACGCCTTGATGAAGCAGGCCCAGAACGGCTGCGTGCTGGCTTATCAATTCAAGGGACGGCGCTTCGATTGCGGCGGCGCCGAAGGTTACATCGAAGCCACCAACTTCTGTTTCGAGAACCTGCATCAGAACACCTTGTGACGGCGCTGAACCCTGACAAACGTGTGCGTTATCGAATCGATTTTTCGGTCTTTATTACCCTATGGACGAAGCCTCTATGAAGACATTGAGCGGTTTCAAGGCAGATGACAGTCGCCGCCCGTATGGCGCTGACCTTAAAAACAACCTCGCGTACCTCATCGTGCGTGCCTACGCGTCGGAGCTGATCTTTCCCCGCGTGCAGAAACCGCCGGTGCTGCTGGTGGAGCGCATCGGTGCCTTCCCCTCCTCCGGGGAGATCCGCCGTCACGTCAAGGATGGTCCGGCGTTGCTGGCGAGCATCAGGCAGCGTTATGCCGCAGACGCCCTCGACATCGACGAGAGCGATGGGCTGAATCTGGTCTTTACCGACTGGCGTCTCAACTTGCGTCTTTTGGACGATGGTTGCGTGACTTGCCTGACCGTGGAAAGTCGCGGCGACAGCTCGCTCATGCAGGACAAAACCGCCGAACTACTGAGGCAAATCGATGCTGGGAGGGAATTCGAATGAACGCGATTGCAGAACACGCCGACAAAGCCTGGTATCTACTTCAGTGCAAACCCAAACAGGATGAGCGCGCCGAAGAACATTTACAGCGCCAGGGCTATGCCTGTTTTCGCTCGACCTACCGGCGTGAACGCGTTTTGCGCGGGCAGCGTCGAGTGATCAGCGAGTCGTTGTTTCCGGGCTATCTGTTTATTCAACTGAGCCTTCAGGACAGTTGGGGCCCGCTGCGCTCGACCCGCGGTGTTTCGCGCGTCGTCGGGTTCGGCGGTCAGCCACTGCCGATCCGCGATGCGCTGATCGACGAGCTCCAGGAGCGAGACAGTCAGGCGATCGTGACAACGTTGTTGAGGCACGGAGATACGGTGCGCATCACTGAAGGCCCGTTCTCCGATCTTGAGGCGGTGTTCCTCGCCATGGACGGCGAGGAACGGGTGCTGTTGATGATGAGTTTCCTGCAGCGCGAACAGCAAATCAGCCTGCCACTGGCGGGGGTTAACAAGATTTAGATCCGCCCGGAGTCTTGAGTCAAAGAAACCTGTGGCGAGGGAGCTTGCTCCCGTTTGAGTGCGTAGCACTCACAAAAATCGGTTGTCAGATTTTTGGGGCCGCTACGCAGCCCAACGTCGGAACGCCGCCCGGAGCAAGCTCGCTCGCCACAGACCTACGCCCCTTCCGAGAGATGATTCCAGTCGATCCAACCCAAGAACCACGTCGCCAGAATCAGCAAACCGAACGCAATCCGGTACCAGGCAAACACCGCATAACTATGGTTGGCGATGAACTTGAGCAAACCGCGCACGGCAATCATCGCAAAGAGGAACGCGGCGACAAACCCCAAGGCAAACACCGGCAAGTCTGCGGACTGGAACAGGTCACGGTATTTATAGCCCGAGTACACCGCGGCCCCCACCATCGTCGGCATCGCCAGGAAGAATGAAAACTCGGTAGCCGTCTTGCGTGACAGGCCAAACAGCAACCCGCCGATAATCGTCGAACCCGAGCGCGAAGTGCCGGGGATCATTGCCAGGCACTGTGCGCAACCGACTTTCAAGGCATCGGTCCAGCGCATCTCGTCAACGTGATCGACAACCACCACATGCTCACGTTGTTCCGCCCACAACATGATGACTCCACCAATCACCAGCGCCACGGCCACGGTGATCGGGTTGAACAGATATTCATGGATTTTGTCGGCGAACATCACACCCAGCACAACCGCCGGCAAGAATCCGATCAATAAATTCAGTGTGAAACGTTGCGCATTACGCTGGGTCGGCAAACCGGTAGTGATCTCCAGAATCTTGCGACGAAACTCCCAGACGACCGCCAGAATAGCGCCCAATTGAATAATGATATTGAATGCCATGGCTCGCTCACCGCCGAAGTCGAGCAAGTCCGCGGCAATAATCTGGTGTCCCGTACTGGAGATAGGCAAGAACTCTGTGAGCCCTTCAACCAACCCTAGAATCGATACCTGTGTGGTGGTCCAGAAATCCATTAATCCCCCGTTAAACCCTCTCGGCTGAAAGGTCTGTTGATGATGCCGAGCACTTGATCCTGATCGCGACTAAACCTATCGGACCAGCGGAGGATTAAAGCGCACTCTCTGCCTGCTTGAGCCAAACGTTATAAAACGTCCATGTCGGAGCGCCATGGCCGACCTGAGAATGAAATTGTTTTACAGAACCAGTACTTGTGGGTAACGAATCTATGGATGCCACTCATCGTCGGATCGTTGACGTTTTGACTTTGGGCGCGCGCAATGTCCTACCCAAAAATGATCGCCCGAGAGAAAACTCCATATGGCAAAGATCACAGTACTCGCCGGTGATTTCCCGCAGTGCGACGGGGAATATCACCTTGGAACCATCACCCTCAAAACGTCCCTCAAACCCCGGCTTGGAACCAGCTTCCCGGTCTCGGAATTTAAAGATCTGAGCATTCAGAACACTGATTCCAACAAGAATATAAAGTCCGCCATAGGCTTGGGGCTCGCGGGTGCCATATTGCTCGGTCCCGTTGGGGCCATTGCCGGTTATCTACTCGCCGGGAAAAACACCGAGGTGACCTTTATGGCCACAATGAAGGACGGTGGAAAGCTACTCGCGGCGACCGATAGTGACACCTACCGGGATATCTCGGCACGCGCCCTGAAAAAATCCCGGGCCGGCCGCCGAGGCCCTCTTTCCAGTTCGCTTAATAACGGATCCATTCATTGATCCGCTTGCCCGGCGACTGCGAGAATGTTGCAGGGTACCCGATACAAAACATGCTCCGTGGTACTGCCCACCCACTTCTCCAGCCCCTTGCGATGCGCATTTCCCATGACGATCACATCGGCCCGGTGATGCGCAGCGAAGTCAGCCAGCGCTTTACCGGGCGGCCCTGCAACGAAGTGTTGCCGTTCGGTGGGCACGCCGTAGTGATCGGCCAATGTGATGAATGACTTGTGCAAAGACTTACGCACGTCGCTGTTGAAGCCAGGCATCGTCACTGCACCCGCGCCCGCATCCGATATGTGCGTCAGCGATAGATCGTAGGCATACAGCAGATGCATTTCTGCATGGCATTGCGTTGCCAGTTCGTTTGCAGCCTGGATGATCAGGTCGTTGATTCCAGTGATCTGAGTCTCTGGGTGCGACGGATCGACTGCCGCCACGATTACGCGCGGAAGTGGGCAACTGACTTCGCTGACCAGATGGACAGGCACCGGACATTCGCGCAGTAGATGCCAATCCAGAGGCGTGATGAAAACGCGTTTGAGTGCCGACTCATGCTGCACGTCCTTGATAACCAGATCCGCCTGCGCTGTTGCCACGTGCTGAAGGATCTCTTGCAGAGCGTCGCGCGTGAAAAGCACCTCGGTACTCAAGTTGATTCCGCGCCCGCGAATCAGATCGGCCTCATCCTTGAGCCATTTTTCGTTCTCTTGCTGACAAGCCTCACGAAACCGCGCACTGGCGTGGATCAAACCCAAGATGTTGAAGTCTTCGATAAGCACCGTGATATGCAGCGCTGCGCCCGTGGCTTCAGCAATGGCGACGGCCCGCTGCAGTGCCGGCGTGTGACGCATGGTGGGACCGGCTATTAGAAGGAGTCGTTGATATTGGCTCATGTCACACCTCCAAACGTTCTGGGATATCTGGCAGCCCCCCAGCCTCTCGTCTGTCACACCGTCAGCGATCTGCTATCGCCTCAATGAGCTGGATCGACACAATCAATATACGCCTGGATTCGACTAACCATTCAAGGTGTGTCTCATTGCAGCCAATACAATGAGACATATCCCGACGGTCAATTGATTGACGACGTAAAGTTACTTCTTCGCGTACTTCGCGCCGTGCGGATCGTTAAGTTTCACCTGCATCAACTCCCATTCACGTTGAATGATCGAGTAAGGGATAAAGATGCTGACTCTCTCAGCCCCCTTTAACCCGGGGTGAAAACTAACATCGTGGAGTGTGGTGGAGAAAAAACCGACATTGATACCGACAATGCTACCGTCATTGCCGATGACTGGCCCACCCGACATCCCCTTTATCATCGGGGCATCATGGATGGCATAGCGTTCGCCGCTGCCTTCATCGCTATTGATGAAAGGCGCCGGGTACACTTTGCCTTGCCCGGTGACGGTCGTCATGTAGGGACTCGTTCCCACGGCAGTGATGTGCTCACCCACGCGAGGGGCGCGCCATGACGGATAGCGACCGTTGGCCTTGTGCTGGATGAAGACGAGATCACAGCCGGTACTGCAGCTGTATTTCACATTGGATATGAGCGGGGTGTGGCGGGTGGTGACGGCATAGTCTTCGTTCCATTGCACGGCGGAGGCCGTGTACAGGTAAGGCAAAGGAAAGCCTGAGAAGACAGAAAAGTATGAATCGTTGGTAGGCCCCGACAAGTCGGGCTTTACCATACCGTTGCATCCTGCAATAACAGCTCCTATTAAAAAGTAGGTCATGATTTTAATCATGATGATCACCGACTTATAAGGAGGATTGAATTTTTTGTTGTGGGCGGATCTTAGTTATCAGGTTGCTGTAGCTCCCTCGGGGTCTGGTTGGTTATTTATGGCTGAAGTTTGCGATAATGCGTATGAATGAATTGCGCTAAGACTAATTGCTTTTAGATACATATAATAAAACGCAAATATTTGGCGCCTGAAAAATGACAGACACCAAGTAAGCAATACACATGGAAGTTCCAATACTGCAAGTAAAACCGAGTAAAACTCGCCGACTTTAGTGGTTTAAATCGCTTCGGCATGCCTCGGTAACGCCACAGAAATCAATGCCGCGAAAATAACAAATGCGCTGGATATCCATAAACACGCCCCCAGCCCGAAAGCCTGATAAACCCAGCCCGAGAGCACGGTGCCGAGCAACCGTCCCATGGCGTTGGACATGTAGTAAAACCCAACGTCCAGCGACACGCCGTCTTCCTTGGCATAGGACACGATCAGGTAGCTGTGCAGCGAAGAGTTCACCGCGAACAGCGCACCAAAGACCATTAAGCCGCCCAACAATACCACCTGTTGCGACAACCCGGTGTTCAGTCCCAGAGCGATTGCCGCGGGCAGGCCTGCCAGAGCAAGCGCCCAAAGAAACGCAGCGCGGCCATCAGGCACATGCCCCCGTTGCTTGCCGGTGATTCGCGGCGCGAACGATTGCACGATGCCGTAGCCGATCACCCAGGCCGCGAGGAATCCACCGACCTTCCAGAAGTCCCAGCCAAAGACGCTGCTCAAGTACACCGGCAACGCCACGACAAACCAGACATCGCGAGCACCGAACAGAAACATCCGCGCCGCTGACAGAATGTTGATGGCCCGGCTTTTGGACAGGATGTCGCGAAACCTGGGCTTGGCTTTCGCCTTGCCCAGATCCTTTTTTAACAGAATCAAGCTGCTGACCCAGATCAGCGCCAGGACGCCCGCCATGGACAGCAATGCCCCTTTGAACCCGATCAGGGCGAGCAATGCCCCGCCGAGAAAGAAACCGACACCCTTGAGTGCATTCTTCGAGCCGGTGAGGATGGCTATCCATTGGTAAAGCGTGCCCTGTTGCTCGTCGGGCACTAACAGCTTGATCGAGCTTTTGGCGCTCATCTTGTTCAGGTCTTTGGCGATCCCCGACAACGCCTGTGCGCCCATCACCCAAGGGATCGTCAGCCAGGCCACTGGCACCGTCAGCATCAACAGCGCCACAACCTGCATCCCCAGCCCGATGTTCATGGTCCGGTTCAGACCCAGTCGGGCACCGAGATAGCCGCCCACCAGGTTGGTGATCACACCAAAGAGTTCGTAGAACAGAAACAACGCCGCGATTTGCAGCGGGCTGTAGCCCAACGCGTGAAAGTGCAGCACCACCAACATGCGCAAAGCACCATCGGTGAGGGTGAAGGCCCAGTAATTGCCCGTCACGAGCAGGTACTGCCGCACTGGCGGAGCGAGGGCTGACAACGCTTTCATCACCGCTCCTTAAACGGCCAGGCCGACCATTCTGGCCAGTTCGACAGTGCGGTTCGCGTAACCCCATTCATTGTCGTACCAGGCATAGAGTTTGACCTGGGTGCCGTTGATGACCATGGTCGACAGCGCATCGATGATCGATGAGCGCGGGTCGGTGCGGTAGTCGATGGACACCAGCGGACGCTCCTCGAAACCGAGGATGTCTTTCAGTTCGTTCTCGGACGCGTCCTTGAGGAACTGATTCACTTCTTCGACAGTGGTGACGCGCTCGACTTCAAAAACACAATCGGTCAGCGAAGCGTTGGCCAACGGTACGCGCACGGCGTGGCCATTCAGACGCCCGCGCAGTTCCGGGAAGATTTCGGCAATGGCGGTGGCGGAGCCGGTGCTGGTCGGGATCAAACTCATGCCCGACGCTCGCGCTCGGCGCAGATCCTTGTGGGGCTGATCGAGGATGCTTTGAGTGTTGGTCAGGTCGTGGATGGTGGTGATCGAGCCGTGGCGAATGCCCAGTTTTTCGTGGATCACCTTCACCACCGGCGCCAGACAGTTGGTGGTACACGATGCGGCGGTGACGATGCGATGTTCCGCCGGGTTGAACAGCTGATGGTTGACGCCCATGACGATGTTTAGCGCGCCCTGCTCTTTCACCGGAGCGCTGACCACCACACGTTTCACGCCTTGGTCGAGGTAAGCCTGAAGCACCGCGACGGTCTTCATTTTGCCGCTGGCTTCAATCACCAGATCGCAGCCTGACCAATCGGTGTCGGCAATCGCCTTGTTGGCAGTGACTTTGATTCGTTTGCCGTCGATGACGATGTTGTCGCCTTCGGAGTCGGCCTGGTAATTCCAACGGCCATGCACCGAGTCGAAGTTCAGCAGGTGCGCATGGGTTGCCGCGTCGCCTGCCGGATCGTTGATCTGTACGAACTCAAATTCTGGCCAGCCCCAGGCTGCGCGCAGAGCGAGGCGACCGATGCGGCCAAAACCATTGATGCCCACTTTGATCGTCATGTTTCCCCCTTCAAATGGAGCGCTGATTGACACGTTTCATGAGTTCTTGCGCCGATTCCTTGCGCTCGGAATAACGATCGACCAGATAGTCCTGACGGTCGCGCAGCAGCAAGGTGAATTTCACCAACTCTTCCATCACATCCACGACACGGTCGTAGAACGGCGAAGGTTTCATCCGACCGTTATCGTCGAACTCCATGTAGGCCTTCGGTACGGAGGATTGGTTGGGAATGGTGAACATGCGCATCCAGCGCCCCAGCACCCGCAGCTGATTGACTACGTTGAACGACTGCGAGCCACCGCACACTTGCATGACAGCGAGGGTCTTGCCCTGGGTTGGGCGTACGGCGCCCATCGCGAGCGGCACCCAGTCGATCTGCGCCTTGAAGACCGCGCTCATCGAACCGTGACGTTCTGGTGAACACCAGACCTGCCCTTCCGACCACATCATCAACTCACGCAGTTCCTGCACCCGTGGGTGATCGTCGCCAGCGTCATCAGGCAGCGGCAAACCAGACGGATTGAAAACCCGCGTCTCGGCGCCGAAGTGCTGTAGCAATCGGGCGGCCTCCTCGACCAGCAAGCGACTGAAGGAACGCTCACGGGTCGATCCGTACAGCAGCAAAATGCGCGGCTTGTGGCTGGAGGTTTTTTCGATACCGAGCTTGTCGGTCGACGGGAGATCAACCAGTTCGGTATCGAGTTGGGGCATGTGGTCATCGTGCATGGTCATTGTCCTGCGCAATAGCGCTTCTGGAATCATCGAACCGGACAGCAGGCCGCTGCCCGTTCGGGACGGTCACCCATTTCTTCAAGGCGTTTGGCATCCGGGCTCAACCAGTGCCCGTTGGATTCGAGCACCACGGTCAGCACCTGATGCACCCAGCCCGGCAGATCCGGGTGCAGTCGGTAGTAAACCCATTGGCCCTGCCGACGGTCCGACAGCAATCCGCACGTACGCAATTGCGCCAGGTGCCTGGAGACTTTGGGCTGGCTCTCATTCAACGCACAGGTCAGCTCGCAGACGCACAGCTCTCCCTCACGGGCGATGAGCAGCATCATGCGGACCCGGTTGTCGTCAGCCAGGCATTTGAAAACAGTGGTCGGCGTCAGATGGTCAGCCATTGGGTTTCTCAGCGTTGGGTGTTCACGCATCAAAGGTGAATACAGGCATATGCGTTTTTTCGAATATACGTTTTCCCGTATGTGCGGGTCAACGACAAACGCTTGATCGACTTCGGCATTCCCGCGCGGGGCGATCGCCCGGTCGATGTCGATCGGGACAAGCGCTTCGGTTCCGCCGACCCGGATGACGATTACACCCGCAGCGAAGTGTTTTCGTTCACGGCTGGCGTCGACTACCGCATCAACGATCACCCCCGAAGCACCACGAACTCTGGAGCTGAGCACCCACTACCGGTTCTGAGTGGAACCTGAAATCAAATGCCCTCCCTTCTAGGCAATGCTAATCACTAAAGCACTGCTCTTTAGTCATGCCCAACCTTTGTGGCGAGCGAGCTTGCTCGCGCTGGGCTGCGTAGCGGCCCCAAATATCTGACAACAATCGTCGATTTTTGTGAGTGCTACGCACTCAAGCGGGAGCAAGCTCCCTCGCCACAGGTTTCTGTGACTCAAGACTCTCTTCAGTGGACAGCAACATCGTGACAGCGATCAAAGGACCAGGCCAAGTTTCAAGAGGATCTCAAGGCCAAGGGCTACAACATCAAGAAGTTCAAAGTCACGAGCGGCAATTGCTACGAGATCTACGGCTGGGACAAAGACAAGCGCAAAGTCGAGATCTACTTTGATCCGGTCACCGGCAAGGTCGTGAAAGAAGAAATCGAATAGGCCCCCTGTGAAAGCTAAAACCCTGCGCCTCTGGGCCCCCCTCGTACGCGTTTGTCATTGGTCCCTGGCCATCGTCGTAAGCGCTAGCTCTCAAAGATTCCTGACACCACACATTGCCCTTCCCCTCGCGGGAAAGGGCGAGTGCCAACCTTATGTGTGATGAATTTCCCGATCCTTGGTTTCCGGCAGGAAGAACGTGCCAAGAATGGCCGTCATCACGGCGATGACGATGGGGTACCACAGCCCGTAGTAGATATCCCCCGTGGCCGCGACCATGGCGAATGCCACCGTGGGCAGAAAGCCGCCGAACCAGCCATTGCCGATGTGGTATGGCAGCGACATCGAGGTGTAGCGAATGCGCGCCGGGAAGAGCTCCACCAGCCAGGCGGCGATCGGGCCGTAGACCATGGTGACGTAGATCACCAGGATGGTCAGGAGCAGCAGCACCATCGGATAGTTGGTCTTGGCCGGGTCGGCCTTCTCGGGGTAACCGGCGTCCTTGAGGCCGGTGCCGAGGGTAGCGACGAAGGCATCGTTACGGGCCTTGAAGTCGGCGGCCGGCATGCCGGTGCCCTCGAAGCTCGGGATCACCTTGTTGCCAATGCGGACCTGCGCGACGGCACCTGGCTCAGCCTTCTCGTTCTTGTAGGGTATGGCCTTCTTCGCCAGCACGGTCTTGGCAAGGTCGCAGGAGCTGGTGAATTTGGCCTTGCCCACCGGGTCGAACTGGAACGAGCACTTACTCTGATCGGCGATCACCGTGACCGGGTTCTTCTCCTGCGCAAGGAACACGTCGGGGTTACCGTATTGGGTCAACGCATGGAAGATCGGAAAGTAGGTCAGCGCCGCGAGGATGCAGCCCGCCATGATGATTCCCTTGCGGCCGATGCGATCGGACAGGCTGCCGAATATGACGAAGAACGGCGTGCCGATCAGCAGCGAGCCGGCAATCAGAAAGTTGGCCGTCTGCGGGTCAATCTTCAGCGTCTGCAGCAGGAAAAACAGCGCATAGAACTGTCCGGTGTACCAGACCACGGCTTGGCCGGCAGTACCGCCGAGCAGGGCCATGATCACTATCTTGAGGTTTTCCCAGCGGGCGAAGGATTCGGTCAGCGGCGCCTTGGACGACTTGCCTTCTTCCTTCATCTTCAAGAACACCGGTGACTCGCTGAGTTGCAAGCGGATGTACACCGAGACGATCAGCAGCAGGATCGACAGCAGGAAGGGAATCCGCCAGCCCCAGGCCTCGAATGCTTCGGTGCCGAGAATGGTTCGGCAGGCGAGGATCACCAGCAGCGAAAGGAACAGGCCGAGGGTCGCGGTAGTCTGGATCCACGAGGTGAAGTAGCCACGCTTGCCTTTGGGCGCATGTTCGGCCACGTAGGTCGCCGCGCCGCCGTACTCACCACCCAGGGCCAGGCCTTGCAACAGGCGCAGGGTGATCAGGATAACCGGTGCCGCCACGCCGATGGTCGCATAGCCGGGCAGAAAGCCCACTACGGCAGTGGAGATACCCATGATGACAATGGTGATGAGGAACGTGTGCTTGCGCCCGATCATGTCGCCCAGTCGGCCGAACACAATGGCGCCGAAGGGACGTACAGCGAAGCCCGCGGCGAATGCGAGCAGCGCAAAGATGAAGGACGTTGTCTCATTGACGCCGGCGAAGAAGTGCTTGGCGATGATCGCGGCGAGGGAGCCGTAAAGGTAGAAGTCGTACCACTCGAACACGGTGCCCAGGGACGAGGCGAAAATGACCTTGCGCTCCTCCTTGGTAATCCCGTGGTGGGGCGCGCTGCCCGTGGATGTGTTGTCGATTGCGGCCATGAGTCTTCTCCGTCTTGCTCTTGTTGTAGGCCGGAGTACCTCACTCTCTTTTTACCGCACCCAGGCCCTAGGGCTATGTCATCGGATTACGGATTGCGCAAAGCATGCAAACAGGCTGACGGCCTCGCATCGCTGCAAGGTTTCTTGAAGCATAATCGGCTTCGCGCAGATATCCACTCGGCCATCCCGCTCAGACCCGGGCCGACGCGCTGTCGAATGCCTATTCAGGCCCGTGAAATCCTACGCGAAGCGTCTGGGTGGCGCCCGCTGATGCCTATTCTTCGGGGCGACCATCGCCTGGAACTTCGCAGCGAAAGAATTTCGTATACCCTATCGCCATCTCACTCCAAACGACCGCTGCCGTGAACCTACCCAAACTCAACGCTCCCGACCTTGGCAATACCCCTTCGACCTCGGAAATCATCACCCGTCATCTGCGGGACGCGATTGTCGCCGGGCATTTTGCCGAAGATGAGCCGATTCGCCAGGACGACATTGCCCGTCAGTTCAACGTCAGCAAGATTCCGGTGCGCGAGGCCCTCAAGCGGCTGGAGGCCGAAGGGCTGGTGATGTTCCAGCGCAATCGCGGGGCGATGGTCACGCGGGTTTCCGATGCGGAACTGGCGCAGATGTTCGAAGTGCGGATGTTGCTGGAGGACAAAATACTGCGTCTGGCCATTCCCAACATGACCGAAGAAACCTTCGCCCGTGCCGAGCGTATCTGTCAGGAGTTCATCGGCGAGGACGACGTGGGCCGCTGGGCCGAACTCAATTGGGAGCTTCACGCCTGCCTCTACGAGCCGGCGCAACGACCGTTTCTGGTCAGCCTGATTCGTTCGGTCAACGACAAGCTGGAGCGCTACTTGCGCATGCAGATGAGCCTGTCGGCCGGCAAGGAACGGGCGGATCACGAACACCGTGAAATCCTCGCGGCCTGTCGTGCCGGGGATGTGGATCTGGCAGTGAAGCTGCTGGACGAGCACATTGCCGGGGTCTGCAAGACCCTGTTCGAACACCTGCCTCACGCGCACTGACCACTAGAATGCTGTGCTGATTTCGTCATCGACACAGGATAAATCCATCAAGCCGACACCCCGCTGCACAGGCCACTCTTTCGTTCACTCATCTGAACGGACGTGGCCCTCCCATGAAACGCATCACCGTGATCGACTCCCACACTGGCGGCGAACCGACCCGTCTGGTGACCGCCGGCTTTCCTGACCTGGGCACCGGCAGCATGGCCGAACGTCGCAAGCTGCTCGCCGAACATCACGATCAATGGCGCGCCGCTTGTGTGCTGGAACCCCGTGGCAGTGACGTGCTGGTGGGTGCCCTGCTCTGCGAGCCCGTCGACCCGAGCGCCTGTGCCGGGGTGATTTTCTTCAACAACACCGGTTACCTGGGCATGTGCGGCCACGGCACCATCGGCCTGGTGGCGTCGTTGGCGCATCTGGGCAAGATCAGCCCCGGCATGCACAGCATCGAGACGCCGGTGGGTACGGTGCAGGCAACCCTGCACGAAGATCATTCAGTGAGCGTACGCAATGTGCCGGCCTACCGTTACCGCAAGGCGCTGGTGTTGCAGGTGCCAGATGTCGGTCAGGTGGTCGGCGATATTGCCTGGGGCGGCAACTGGTTTTTCCTGATCGCCGAGCATGGCCTGCGGATAGCCGGCGACAACCTCGACGCGCTGATCGCTTACACCTACGCCGTGCAGCAGGCACTGGAGGCCCAGGGTATTCGTGGCGAAGACGGTGGGCTGATCGACCATGTCGAGCTGTTCGCCGATGATGATCACGCCGACAGCCGCAACTTTGTCCTCTGCCCCGGCAAGGCCTATGACCGCTCACCGTGCGGCACCGGCACCAGTGCCAAACTGGCGTGCCTGGCCGCGGACGACAAACTGCAACCGGGGCAGATCTGGCGCCAGGCCAGTGTCATCGGCAGCGAGTTCGAAGGCTCTTATGAATGGCAAGGCGAGCGCGTCGTGCCGACCATTCGCGGCCGTGCCTTTATCAGCGCCGAAGCCAGTTTGATCATCGAACAGGATGACCCGTTCGCCTGGGGCATTTGCCCATGAACGAGGGCCTGGTGGCCGATGTGATCGTGATCGGCGCCGGCATTATCGGCGCCGCCTGTGCCCAGGCGCTGGCCCGTCGTGGCTTGCAGGTGCTGGTGCTGGACGCCGGCCTGCATGGTGCGACGGCGGCAGGCATGGGCCACTTGCTGGTGCTCGACGACAACCCGGCCGAACTGGCCCTGAGTCAATATTCCCTGCAACGCTGGCGCGAACTGGCGCCGGACTTGCCTGACGGCTGCGCCTACCGCAACAACGGCACGCTGTGGCTGGCGGCCAATGCCGAGGAAATGGCGGTCGCCCATGGCAAATACCTGAACCTGAAAGCCCAGGGCGTGGCGTGCGAATTGGTCAGCGCCAGTGCCTTGCGCCAGCGTGAACCGGAACTGCGCGAAGGTCTGGAAGGCGGTTTGCTGATCAATGGAGACGGCATTCTTTATGCGCCGGCAACGGCCAGCTGGATGCTCGACACGCCGAACATTCGTCAACGGCGGGCGCGGGTCAGCGCGGTCGATGGCAACCGCGTATGCCTTGATGACGGTCACTGGTTGAGTGCCGAAGCGGTGGTGTTGGCCAACGGTATTCAGGCCAACGAACTGTGCCCGGAGTTGCCCATCGAGCCGAAAAAAGGTCACCTGCTGATTACCGACCGCTACCCCCGCACTGTCACCCACACCTTGGTCGAACTGGGTTACGTCACCAGCGCCCACAACGCAACGGGACCGTCGACCGCCTGCAATATTCAGCCGCGTCCCACCGGGCAATTGTTCATCGGTGCCTCGCGGCAATTCGGCACCACCGACCCGCAGGTCGAAGGCTGGATGCTGGCGAAAATGCTCAAGCGCGCCGCCGAGTACATGCCGGGGCTGGCCCGGCTCAACGGCATCCGCGCCTGGACCGGCTTTCGCGCCGCCAGCCCCGATGGCCTGCCGCTGGTGGGCCAACATCCGCAGCGCCAAGGCTTGTGGCTGGCCGTCGGTCACGAAGGGTTGGGCGTCACCACGGCCCCCGGCACAGCCGACTTGCTGGTGGCGCAATTGTTCAACGAAACCCCGCCATTGGCCGCACAACCCTATCTGCCCCAGCGTTTTCTCGGAGAACCTGCCTATGCCTGAATTGCTGCTGGACGGCCGCGCCTTGAAGGTGGCCGAGGGCACCAGCGTCGCCGCTGCCTTGGCGTTGGGCAGCGACGGCTGCACACGCACGTCGGTCAGTGGTCAGCGCCGCGCACCGCTGTGCGGCATGGGCATCTGCCAGGAATGCCGGGTGACCATCGACGGTCGGCGACGCCTCGCTTGCCAGACCCTGTGCCGAGACGGCATGCAGGTGGAGACACGCCCATGAACGAATACGCCGATCTGCTGATCATCGGTGCCGGCCCCGCTGGCATGGCCGCCGCCCTTGTCGCCGCGCCCAGCGGCGCACGCATCGTCATGCTCGACGACAATCCGCTACCGGGCGGGCAAATCTGGCGTGACGGCCCTCAAGCCAACGTGCCCGATCAAGCCCGTCGTCTGCGTGAGCGTTTGCAGTCTTGCAGCAACATCCGCCATCACGCCGGCACCCGGGTGATCGCCAGCCCCGGTCCGAAACAACTGTTGGTCGAAGATGATGACGACGGCTGGTTGATCAGTTACGACAAACTGATTCTGTGTACTGGCGCCCGCGAGTTGCTGCTGCCCTTCCCCGGCTGGACGTTGCCCGGTGTGACCGGGGCCGGTGGCTTGCAGGCGCTGATCAAGGCGGGTGTGCCGGTGCAGGGTGAGCGCGTGGTGATCGCCGGCAGCGGCCCGCTATTACTGGCGAGTGCCGCCACCGCGAAAAAACATGGCGCCCAGGTACAACGCATCGCCGAGCAAGCCTCGCGCATCGCCGTCGCCGGTTTCGCCGCGCAACTGCCCCGCTGGCCCGCCAAATGGTTGCAATCGTTCAGCTTGTTCGACCGCCATTACCGCACCTCGACTCATGTGCTGGCCGCCCTTGGCACTGACCGACTGGAAGGCGTGCGCCTGCAACAGCAAGGCAAAATCGTCGAACTGGAATGTGATCGGCTGGCCTGTGGTTTCGGCTTGATCCCGAACATTCAATTGGGCCAGGCACTGGGTTACCTCATCGAAGGTCAGGCGTTGGCGGTGGATGCCTGGCAGGCCAGCAGCCGTGCCGATCATTATGCGGCCGGCGAATGCACCGGGTTTGGTGGCAGTGAACTGGCGTTGGTCGAAGGTGAAATTGCTGGCCACGCGGCGGTCGGTAACCTTGAAGCGGCCCGCCAATTGTGGCCACGCCGGGCACGCTGGCAGGGTTTCGCCAAGGCACTGAATCAGGCATTCGCCCTCGACCCGCAACTCAAGTCCCTGGCCCGATCCGACACCCTGGTCTGCCGCTGCGAAGACGTGCCTTACGCCGCATTGGCCGGGCACACTGACTGGCGCGAAGCCAAGCTGGCCAGTCGCTGCGGCATGGGTGCCTGTCAGGGTCGAGTGTGTGGTGGTGCGGTGCAGCACCTATTCGGCTGGCAACCTTCGGCGCCCCGCCCACCCTTCAGCCCGGCGCGAATCGAGACCTTGATGTGCCTGGACGACACCCCGCCGGCCTGATTCCCCCTCGGGGGTTTCAGCCACGCTGCCGAGCCTCTATGATCCCGGGGTCGCCATCAGACCCCAGCGCCATGTATCCCTCGCTCAGCACCTTCAAACCCTGCGACCTGCCAACGCTGCTCAACAGTCTGCAGCCGATCGCGCCGTTGCTCGATACCCTGGCGGACGTGGTGTTTTTCATCAAGGACCGCGAAGCCCGCTACGCCTTCGTCAACCAGACCCTGGCCCGGCGCTGCGGCTTCAAACATCGCGAGGATCTGCTGGGGCTCACCGCCGACAGGGTCTTCCCGGAACGCTTCGGCCCGCTGTACACCGAACAGGATCGACGGCTGCTGTCCAGCGGACGCGAACTGTCCGACCAACTGGAGCTGCATCTGTATTACGGCAATCAGCCGATCTGGTGCCTGACCCACAAACTCGCCTTGCAGGATGAACAGGGGCACATCGTTGGCCTGGCCGGAATCTCCCGCGACCTGCAATCCCCCCAATCCAACCACCCCGCGTTCCAGAAACTTGCCGCCGTGGATGCGCACATCCGCAGCCACTTCGCCCGCGCCATCAGCCTCGCCGAACTGACCGCCATCGCCGGCTATTCCGTGGCGCAACTGGAACGTCACTGCAAACGGGTATTCCAGCTCACTCCACGGCAGATGATTCACAAGGCGCGCCTGGAAGAAGGTTCGCGGCTGTTACTGCACACCGACCTGCCGATCACCGAAATCGCCCTGCGCTGCGGCTACACCGACCACAGTGCCTTCAGCCGACAGTTCCGCGCCTTGACCAGCCTGTCACCGAGCCAGTTTCGGGATAATCAGCATTAAGGAATGTGGTGTTCTTTCGGGCCTCATCGCGAGCAGGCTCGCTCCCACAGGGGATTTGCAGTGAATCCATTTTTTGCGAACGCTGCAGATCCAATGTGGGAGCGAGCCTGCTCGCGAAGAGGCCGGCACAGCCACCACAAGGCGCGGTGTCAGACTGCTAAACAAGCACTGTTTAAATGACACTTCCAGACACTCACCCAGGCTACACATCCTTGCGCCGTTGCCTACGACTGCGCCAGAATCCGCCGGCTTGTACGCCTTGAGGCCGGGCTCTATCGTTTCCGGGTCGCTGACGAATCAGCGATCGGATTTGACCGTCCGAATCAATCAAGGCGCGCCAGCGTCCAAGACCTATTTCAGGCATGTCTGAAATATCGTGTCGCGGTGGCTGTGCGTGGGACACCTTCGGGTGTGCCGGATTCCTTGATGTCCGGTCGGTCAACCCGCGTACAGCTGCCACCTTGTTCGTTTGACCGCGAACGGCGGTAGCTCCAGTCATCAAGGAGCTTCACCATGTTCAAACCAACACCCAATCCCCCGGAAACCGATCCAACCTCCCCCTACGAATCCCTCGATTCCAAAAAGCTCAACGAAGCCGCCGACCGCGCCCTCGATCACTACCTCAAGCCGCCCATCCCCAAAGACACCAAGCGCAAACCCAGCACCATTTACCATGTCGGCACCGAGGTCGATAACGAAACCCTGCTGGTCAACGCCTGCGAATCCCTGGCGTCAGCGAGCATGATGCTCAGTGAGTTCGCCGGCTTGATGGACATGCCACATCGCAACATGATGTTGGGGATTCAGCAGGTGGTGATGCTTGGGGAGCTGGCGGTGAATCGGGTGCTGGATAATCTCGATCCGCCGTCCTGACCATTGGATCTGAGGCCACAGGCCTTTTGTGGCGAGGGAGCTTGCTCCCGCTCGGCTGCGCAGCAGTCGCAAAGCCTGAGCATGCGGTAGGTCTGAAAAACCGTGATCGCCGGGATTTGGGGCCGCTTCGCGGCCCAGCGGGAGCAAGCTCCCTCGCCACATGGGGTGCATCCGGGTAAAGGGTTGGTCGATCAAAAGATCGCAGGGCGTGTTCCTTAAAGGGGCGCCCCGCACATTCATTGCTCCCATCTGTAACACCCGCCATTGCAGGCCCAAGCCTTCACGGCGTCACTCCCCCTCCAGTTGCGCCATCACAACACCTCTACTTCAAGGGCTGACGATTAATTCGCGCTTGCGTCTGGAAATGGGCACGTTGATTGCTATTGTTAATATCGTATACGAAATCCCCAATACGATATCCAACAGCACTTCACATCAACGAGGCCTCTATGAAAAACCCCGCATTTGCCGTAGCCCTCAGCGCTGTCCTCAGTACCTCCTTTATCGCCACCGCCCAGGCCGACAAGCTTGACGACATCATCGGTTCGGGCAAGCTGCGCTGCGCCGTGACCCTGGACTTCCCGCCCATGGGTTTTCGCGATGCGGGCAACAACCCGGCCGGTTTCGACGTGGACTACTGCCATGACCTGGCGAAAATCCTCGGCGTTGAGGCGGAAGTAGTCGAGACGCCGTTCCCGGACCGCATTCCGGCGCTGGTCTCCGGCCGGGCCGACGTGATCGTCGCCTCCACCTCCGACACCCTCGAGCGGGCCAAGACCGTCGGCCTCACCGTGCCTTATTTTGCCTTCCAGATGGTGGTGCTGACCCGCGACGACACCGGCATCAACAGCTTCGATGACATCAAAGGCAAACCCGTGGGCAACACCAGCGGCACCTATGAGGCCATCGCCCTGGAGAAAGACGTGAAGAACTGGGGCACCGGCACCTTCCGCGCCTATCAGTCGCAGAACGACACCCTGCTGGCAGTCGCCCAGGGCCATATCGACGCCACCGTGGTCACCAACACTGTGGCCGCCGCCACCCTCAAATCCGGCAAATACAAAAACCTGAAAGTCGCCGGTAACGCGCCGTACGTGATCGACTATGTCTCCCTCGGCGCCAAGCGCAACGAGTATGGCCTGCTCAATTACCTCAACCTGTTCGTCAACCAGCAGGTGCGCACCGGTCGTTACAAGGAGCTGTTCGTCAAATGGGTCGGCACTGAAATCTCGCCGACCAACCTGACCGTGCCACAGGTCTACTACTGAGATGTCCGGCATGCCTAGGCCCACTTCTCTGACCGGTCGCAGCCTGGTCGCGGGCGCCGCCGAGGGCGCCCTGCTGTTCGCCGATATCGGGTTGAGTTTCTGGGGCGGGGTCGATCCGTATAGCGGCGAGATCATTGACCGTCACCACCCTCTCAGCGGCGAATACCTGGCCGGCCGCGTGCTGGCCATTCCCAGCGGTCGCGGCTCGTGCACCGGCAGTAGCGTGTTGATGGAACTGATCAGCAACGGTCACGCACCGGCCGCACTGGTGCTGACCGAGCCCGATGAGATCCTGACCCTGGGCGTGCTTGTGGCACAGACCATTTTCGAGCGTTCCCTGCCGGTGCTGTGCATCGGCCGGGACGCCTTCGCCGCCCTGCGCGGCAAGGCCTTCGCTCGGGTCGAGGACACAACGCTGAGCCTGTTCGAGCACCTGCCGGGCGATGCCTGGCAGACACTCGACAGCCCTTTGCCGAGCACCGATATCGTCACCGCGATCGAACTCACCGAACACGACCGGGCGCTGCTCGACGGCCAGCATGGCAGGGCCGCGCAGGTGGCCATGCAGATCGTCCTGCGCATGGCCGAACTGCAAGGTGCGCACAGTCTGGTGGACGTCACTCAGGCGCATATCGACGGCTGCATCTACACGGGACCGGCGAGCCTGCGCTTTGCCCAACAATTGGTGCAATGGGGAGCAACAGTGCGGGTGCCCACCACCCTCAATTCGATTTCCGTAGACCAGCGCCGCTGGCGCGAGCTGGGCATTGACCCGGCTCTCGGTGAACCGGCCAGTGCCTTGGGCGATGCCTATATGGCGATGGGGGCACAGCTGAGTTTCACCTGCGCGCCCTACCTGCTCGACAGCGCGCCGAAGGCTGGCGAACAGATCGTCTGGGCCGAATCCAACGCGGTGGTCTACGCCAACAGCGTGCTCGGCGCACGCACCTTGAAATACCCGGACTACCTGGACATCTGCATCGCACTGACTGGCCGCGCCCCATTGATCGGCTGCCATCTGGACGCGCAACGCAAGGCCCGACTGCAGATCGAGTTGCCCGTCTTGGGTGAACTGGACGACGCCTTCTACCCGCTGCTCGGTTACCACATCGGCGCGCTGGCGGGCAGCCGGATTCCATTGGTACGCGGGTTGGAACAACGCAAGCCGAGCCTGGACGACCTCAAAGCTTTCGGCGCGGCATTTGCCACCACATCCGCCGCACCACTGTTCCATATCGCCGGGATAACCCCGGAGGCCATCGACCCGTCTCAAGTGCTGGACGCGGATAACCCGGTGCCAGTGGAGCATATCCTCTTGAAGGATCTGCTGCTCAGCTGGCGCGAACTCAACAGTGCCCGCGACAACCGGGTGGATGTGGTGTCGCTGGGCAATCCGCATTTCTCCCTCAGCGAGTTCGCCCACCTCGCGCAGCTGTGCTTCGGTCGGCACAAACACCCTGACGTGGTCCTCGCCATTACCTGCGGCCGTGCCGTGCTGGAGCAGGCTCGCGAAGCCGGGCATATCGCCGTGATCGAAGCTTTCGGCGCCACCCTGGTCACCGATACCTGCTGGTGCATGCTCGGCGAACCGGTGATCCCGCCGGCCGCAAAAACCTTGATGACCAACTCCGGCAAATACGCCCATTACGCACCCGGTCTGGTGGGCCGCAAGGTGCATTTCGCCAGCATCAAAGAGTGCATCGATGCCGCCTGCAATGCCACCGCCAGCGGGCGCCTGCCGGCGTGGTTACAACCTGCTGCCCTACTGGAGAGCCCTGCGCATGTTTGACTACAGCTTCCAATGGCGCTCAGCGCTGCGCGCCCTGCCGGACATGCTCGCCGGTGCCCTGGTCACCTTCGAGACCGCGGCACTGTCGATGATCTTCGGCGTGCTGATCGCCCTGGCCCTGACCGTGATGCGCGAAAGCAAAAACCCGCTGCTGCGCGGCATCGGCAACGGCTGGGTATCGATCGCGCGCAACACCCCGTCGCTGTTCCAGATCTACGTCCTCTACTTCGGCCTCGGCTCGCTGGGCATGCACGTCAGTTCATGGTTCGCCCTGCTGGCCGGAATCACCTTTAACAATGCCGGGTATCTGGCGGAAAACTTTCGCGGTGGCCTCAAGGCCGTACCGGACACACAAGTGCGCGCCGCACGTTCGCTGGGCATGAGCGCCTTTCAGGCCTACCGCATGATCATCGTCCCGCAGCTGCTGCGGATCGTCTTCTACCCACTGACTAATCAGATGGTCTGGGCGGTGCTGATGACGTCGCTGGGGGTGATCGTCGGGCTGAACAATGACCTGACCGGCGTGACCCAGGATTACAACGTCAAAACGTTCCGCACCTTCGAGTTCTTCGCCATCGCAGCGGTGCTGTATTACCTGATTGCCAAGGCGATCGTCGCGGCAGCCCGGCTGATGGCCTGGCGGTTGTTCCGTTACTGAGGAGCTGTGCATGTTTTCCACCGGTTTTTCCTCCAATGACCTGTTGTTCCTGCTCAATGGCGCCTGGGTCACGCTGCAACTGACGTTCTGGTCGATCATGCTCGGCTCCCTGGCCGGCTTGTTCTTCGGCCTGCTGCGGGCCTTGTTGCCGCGGGCCAGTCTGCCCCTGGCCTGGGTGCTGGACGTGTTTCGCAGCGTGCCGTTGCTGATCCAGTTCGTGCTGTTCAACTCACTCAAAAGCATCGTCGGCTTGAACATCAGCGCCTTCAGCGTCGGCTGCATTGTGCTGGGGGTTTACGCCGCCGCGTACTTCACCGAGATCGTGCGCGCTGGTGTGTTGTCGGTGCCGTTCACTTTGCGTCGGGCCAGTCGCTCGCTGGGCCTGAGTTTCCTGCAGGACCTGCGCTGGATCGTCCTGCCGATGGCCACCCGAGTGGCTTTTCCCGGCTGGCTGAACCTGGTACTCGGCGTGATGAAAGACACCGCGCTGGTGATGTGGATCGGCATCGTCGAACTGCTGCGCGCCTCGCAAACCATCGTCACCCGTATCCAGGAACCGTTGCTGGTGCTGTGCATCGCGGGCCTTATTTACTACGTCATGAGCCTGGTGGTCGCACGCCTGGGCGCTCGTCTGGAAAGAAGGTGGCAAGAAAATGATTGAGATCGATAACGTACATAAATCCTTCGGCGACCTCGCCGTGGTCAAGGGTGTCAGCCTGACGGTGAACAAGGGCGAGGTGGTGTCGATCATCGGCGGCTCGGGCTCCGGCAAATCGACCCTGCTGATGTGCATCAACGGCCTGGAACCGATCCAGAAAGGCAACATCCGCGTCGACGGCGTCGAGGTCCACGACAGCGCCACCGACCTCAATCGTCTGCGGCAGAAAATCGGCATCGTGTTCCAGCAGTGGAATGCCTTCCCGCACCTGACCGTGCTGGAAAACGTGATGCTCGCGCCGCGCAAAGTGCTGGGTAAAAGCAAGGCCGAAGCCGAGGAACTGGCGGTGCGGCAGCTGACCCACGTGGGCCTTGCCGACAAGCTCAAGACCTTCCCCGGCAAGTTGTCCGGAGGCCAGCAGCAACGCATGGCCATCGCCCGCGCCCTGGCCATGTCGCCGGACTACATGCTGTTCGACGAAGCCACGTCGGCCCTCGATCCGCAATTGGTCGGCGAGGTGCTGGACACCATGCGCATGCTCGCCGAAGACGGCATGACCATGGTGCTGGTGACTCACGAAATCCGCTTTGCCCGCGATGTCTCCGACCGCGTGGCGTTCTTTCGCAATGGCTTGGTGCATGAGATCGGCTCGCCGGATCAGGTGATTGGTAATCCGGTGCATGCGGAAACGGCGGCTTTTCTGAAATCGGTGAAGTAACTGATGGCCCCATCGCGAGCAGGCTCGCTCCCACAGTGGCCTGCGTCGATCACCGATTTTGTGTACACCGCCAAACCCTGTGGGAGCGAGCCTGCTCGCGAAGGGGCCCTAACAGACAAAACAAGGAGCAGGCAATGCGCTCATCGAAAGTCATTCATGTAGTCAGCTGTCACGCCGAAGGCGAAGTCGGCGATGTAATCGTCGGCGGTGTTGCCCCACCACCGGGCGCCACTGTGTGGGAGCAATCGCGCTGGATCGCCAAGGATCAGACACTGCGCAACTTCGTGCTCAACGAGCCTCGCGGCGGTGTGTTCCGTCACGTCAATCTGCTGGTGCCGGCCAAGGATCCTCGGGCGCAAATGGCCTGGATCATCATGGAACCGGCGGACACGCCACCGATGTCCGGCTCCAATTCGCTGTGCGTCGCCACCGTGCTGCTCGACAGCGGCATCCTGCCGATGACCGAACCGCAAACCCGACTGGTGCTCGAAGCGCCCGGCGGCCTGATCGAGGCCGTGGCCGATTGCCGTGATGGCAAGGTCGAGCGGGTAGAAATCAAGAACGTGCCCTCCTTCGCTGACCGCCTCGACGCCTGGATCGAAGTCGAAGGCCTCGGCTCGTTGCAGGTCGACACCGCGTACGGCGGCGACAGCTTTGTGATCGCCGACGCCGAACGCCTGGGCTTTTCCATTCGTCCTGATGAGGCTGCCGACCTGGTGGCGGTCGGGCTGAAAATCACTCGCGCGGCTAATGAACAATTGGGCTTCGTCCATCCGCTAAACCCCGAATGGTCACATATTTCCTTCTGCCAGATTGCTGCGCCCATCGTCGTTGAAAACGGCATCGCCACTGGCGCCAATGCAGTGGTGATTCAACCCGGCAAGATCGACCGCTCGCC
Source organism: Pseudomonas frederiksbergensis (assembly GCF_003732275.1). Taxonomy (GTDB): domain Bacteria; phylum Pseudomonadota; class Gammaproteobacteria; order Pseudomonadales; family Pseudomonadaceae; genus Aquipseudomonas; species Aquipseudomonas frederiksbergensis_H. Next base: position 163,097 of record NZ_MOBM01000004.1, on the reverse strand, counting down.
TACCGGCACCGGCTGCTCGGCGCGCATGGCGGTGCTGCAGGCCAAGGGACTGATGCAGGTGGGCGAGCGCTTTATTGGCTGTTCGATCATCGGTTCCGAATTCCACTGCCGCATCGATTCCCTGACCGAAGTGGCTGGACGCCCAGCGATCTACCCGTGCATTTCCGGCCGGGCCTGGATTACCGGCACTCATCAATTGCTGCTCGATCCGAGCGATCCGTGGCCACAGGGCTATCGCCTGTCAGACACCTGGCCCGGCGCCTGACGCCGAACCGGAGCTTGTATGGAGAAGGAGTTTTTATGGCTAGGCAGTTTTTGTGGTGAAGCAGCTTTTGTGGTGAGGCAGCTTCTGTGGCGAGGGAGCTTGCTCCCGCTGGGTTGCGCAGCAGCCCCAATGCTGTAATCACGATTTTTACGACTGCTGCGCAGCCGAACGGGAGCAAGCTCCCTCGCCACAAAAAGCTCCCTCTCCACAGGGATTTCACCCAGCAGCAAAAAACCCTGATTGATTGAAAAAAGCACTAGCCGAATATTGTCACTTGAAATATCGTATACGAAATACAATTAACAAACCGGAGGCAACAATGAGCAAACGTATTAACTGGAGTGGCGTCTTCCCCGCAGTGACCACTCAATTCAACGACGACTTCTCCATCAACCTGGAAAAAACCCATCAGGTGATTTCCAACGTGATCCGTGACGGCGTATCAGGGTTGGTGGTGTGCGGTTCGGTGGGGGAAAACACCTCATTGACCGCCGAAGAAAAAATCGCCGTGACCGAAGTCGCGGTCGACGCCTCCCGGGGCCGCGTGCCAGTGATCTGCGGTGTAGCCGAGTTCACCAGCGTGCAAGCGGCCAAGGTCGCCAATGCCGTGCGCCGGGTCGGTGTCGACGGCGTGATGCTGATGCCGGCGCTGGTCTACGGTTCCAAGCCGTTCGAGACCGCCGAGCACTACCGCTACGTGGCGAAAAATGCCGACGTACCGCTGATGGTCTACAACAACCCGCCGATCTACAAAAACGACGTCACCCCGGACATCCTGATTTCCTTGGCCGACTGCGACAACGTGGTGTGCTTCAAGGATTCGTCCGGCGATACCCGTCGTTTCATCGACGTGCGCAATGAAGTCGGCGACCGTTTCGTGCTGTTCGCAGGTCTCGACGACGTGGTGCTGGAAAGCATCGCGGTGGGTGCCGAGGGCTGGGTCTCGGGCATGTCCAACGTGTTCCCGAAAGAAGGCGAAACCATCTTCCGCCTGGCCAAGGCCGGTCGCTTCGCCGAAGCCATGCCGATCTACGAATGGCTGATGCCGATCTTGCACCTCGATGCCCGTGCCGACCTTGTGCAGTGCATCAAGCTCTGCGAAGCCATTGCCGGTCGCGGCAGCGCGCTGACCCGTCCGCCACGCCTGGCACTGCCGGAAGCCGATCGGGTGTTCGTCGAGCAGATCATGGCCAAGGCCCTGGCCAACCGTCCGGAGTTGCCAGACGTCGGTCTCTGAGTGATTGCCGGGCGGGTCTTTGCGGACCCGGCCCGGCTGCCTGTTTTTGCGCCTCTACAGGAAACGCCAGCATGTCCAATCCTCTACACACGCAAAGCGCAACCACCCCCTCGGGACTCAAACGCGTAGTGGCCGCCGCCATGGCCGGCACCGTCGCCGAGTGGTACGAATTCTTTCTCTACGGCACCGCCTCGGCACTGGTCTTCGGCCAGTTGTTCTTCCGCCAGACCGACAGCCCCATCGACGGCATCATCGCCGCCTTCGCCCTGTACGCGGTCGGCTTTCTCGCCCGCCCATTGGGTGGTCTGGTGTTCGGTCACTACGGTGACAAGTTCGGCCGCAAACGCCTGCTGCAATTGAGCCTGGTGGTGGTCGGTATCACCACTTTTCTGATGGGATGCCTGCCGGGCTTCGACAGCATCGGCTATGCCGCGCCGGTGTTATTGGTGTTGCTGCGGCTGATCCAGGGCTTTGCTTTTGGCGGTGAATGGGGCGGCGCGATTCTGCTGGTGTCCGAACACTGCCCCGACAACCGTCGCGGCTTCTGGGCCAGTTGGCCACAAGCCGGGGTGCCGGCCGGCAACCTGGTGGCCACCGTCGCCCTGCTGCTGTTGTCGTCAAACCTGTCGGAGGAACAATTCCTCGCCTGGGGCTGGCGCGTGGCGTTCTGGTTCTCGGCGGTGGTGGTGCTGATCGGCTATTGGATTCGCACCAGCGTCGACGACGCGCCGATCTTCAAAGAAGCTCAGGCCCGTCAGGCACAGACCAAGCAACAACAGCTGGGCGTGGTCGAAGTGCTGCGTCATCACTGGCGCGCTGTGCTGGTCGGCATCGGCGCACGCTTTGCCGAGAACATCCTCTATTACACCGTGGTCACCTTTTCGATCACCTACCTGAAACTGGTGGTACACAAGGACACCTCGGAAATTCTGCTGCTGATGTTCGGCGCGCACCTGGTGCACTTCTTCTTGATTCCGTTGATGGGGTATCTGTCGGATATCGTCGGGCGCAAACCGATCTACCTGACCGGCGCGGTGCTCACCGCGTTCTGGGGCTTTATCGGTTTCCCGATGATGGATACCGGCAACAACTGGCTGATCATGGCCGCCATCATTCTGGGCCTGGGCATCGAGTCGATGACCTATGCGCCCTACTCGGCGCTGATGGCCGAACTGTTCCCGACCCACGTGCGCTACACCGCACTTTCACTGTGCTACCAGGTGGCGCCGATTTTCGCCGGTTCCCTGGCACCGCTGATCGCCATCACCCTGCTCAACAAATATCACAGCTCGACACCCATCGCCTGGTACCTGGTGGGCGCCGCACTGATCTCCATCGTTGCCGTCGGCCTGACCCGGGAAACCCGTGGCAAGTCGTTGCATCAGGTGGATGCGGAATCTGCTGCGCGCATTGCTGCGCTGGATGGCGCCGCGCCGGCCATGGCCCGTCGGGGTGATTCGTTGGTTTGAGCTCAATACCTGTCACACCCCACTTTGTGGCGAGGGAGCTTGCTCCCGCTCGAGTGCGCAGCACTCGCAAAATAGGCAATTGTTGCCGATATTTTGGGGCCGCTACGCAGCCCAACGCGAGCAAGCTCGCTCGCCACAAAACAGTACACGACTCAGCACCTTGATTGACCTGCAACGGTCCTGCCTCACCTTTCCCGACAGGAGTTTTTTTGATGCCCGAGCTCATCGGCCACAACTACATCGGCGGCGCCCGCCGCGCCGCTGGCAGCATCACCTTGCACAGCCACGACGCCAGTACCGGCGAAGCGCTGCCCTACTCGTTCATGCAAGCCACCGCTGAGGAAGTGGACGCCGCCGCCCAAGCTGCGGCGGCAGCCTACCCGGCCTTCCGCAATCTACCGGCGACTCGCCGCGCAGAATTTCTTGAGGCCATTGCTGCGCAACTGGATGCGCTGGATGATGAATTCGTCGCTCTGGTCACCCGCGAAACCGCACTGCCGACCGGGCGCATTCAAGGTGAACGCAACCGTACCAGCGGCCAAATGCGCCTGTTCGCTCAGGTTCTGCGCCGGGGCGATTTCTATGGTGCGCGCGTCGATCGCGCCTTGCCCGAACGTCAGCCACTGCCACGGGTCGACCTGCGCCAATACCGGATCGGCGTCGGTCCGGTGGCCGTGTTCGGCGCCAGTAATTTCCCGCTGGCCTTTTCCACCGCCGGCGGTGACACCGCTGCCGCCCTGGCGGCCGGTTGCCCGGTGGTGTTCAAGGCCCACAGCGGACACATGGCAACCGCCGAACGCGTGGCCGATGCAATCATCCGCGCCGCCGAGCAAACCGACATGCCCAAAGGTGTGTTCAACATGATCTACGGCGCGGGCGTCGGTGAAGCGCTGGTCAAGCATCCGGCGATCCAGGCCGTCGGTTTCACCGGCTCGCTAAAGGGCGGTCGCGCCCTCTGTGACATGGCCGCCGCACGGCCACAACCGATCCCGGTGTTCGCCGAAATGAGCAGCATCAACCCGGTGCTCGTATTGCCTGAAGCCCTGCTCGCCCGTGGCGAGAAAATCGCCGGTGAACTGGTGGCGTCGGTGGTCCAGGGTTGCGGTCAGTTCTGTACCAATCCGGGATTGGTGATCGGTATTCGCTCACCCCAATTCAGCGCTTTCACTGCGCGGCTCAGTACGTTGATGGCCGAACAACCGGCGCAAACCATGCTCAACGCCGGCACCTTCGGCAGCTACGAAAAAGGCGTGCAGGCCTTGCTCGACCATCCGGGAATAATCCGCCTGGCAGGCCAGGATCAGCACAGCAAAAAAGCGCAGCCGCAACTGTTCAAGGCTGACGTCAGCCTGCTGTTCAAGGGAGATCCGCTGTTGCAGGAAGAAGTGTTCGGCCCGACCACCATCGTTGTCGAAGTAGCCGATAAGGCCGAGTTGCGACAAGCGCTGAACAGTTTGCACGGCCAACTCACCGCCACGTTGATTGGCGAAGCACAGGACCTGAAGGAACACGCCGATCTGCTGATACTGCTGGAACAAAAGGTCGGCCGCGTGCTGTTCAACGGCTACCCCACTGGCGTCGAAGTCTGCGATGCCATGGTGCATGGCGGCCCCTACCCGGCGACCTCCGATGCCCGTGGCACTTCGGTCGGCAGCCTGGCCATCGAGCGTTTCCTGCGCCCGGTGTGCTACCAGAACTGCCCGGACGCCTTGCTGCCCGACGCCCTGAAAAACGCCAACCCGTTGGGCATTGCACGACTGGTTGATGGCAACAGCCACCGCGAGCCGGTTTAACGACACGACCTCCTGTGGGAGCGAGCCTGCTCGCGATAGCGGCGTGTCAGTCAACGAAAATGTTGAATCTGATGCCCTCATCGCGAGCAGGCTCGCTCCCACAGGAGTGGGCACCCGTTTCATTCAAGCCAACAGTGCTTTCAGATCGTTGTATAGCGCCTCGGGAATCTGCACCCCCTCCACCATACTGCGTGCCCGCGCCGCATAACGCCGTTGCGACGGCAAGCGTGCACCCTGCCCTTCAATGCCCTGAAACAACATTTCGGCCCGGGCCAAATGTTCCTCGGTGGCTGCTCCCAGAAAACGTCGCGGATCCAGCGCAATGATCAACTCGCCATGGTACGGCGACGACTTGCTGCCCGCGTCATAGGCCAGCGATTCGGCACTGGTCAAATCACCGATCAAAGGCCCGGCGATCAACTCCACCATCGCTGCCAGCGCCGAGCCCTTGTGCCCACCGAACGTCAGCATCGCGCCGCTGTCGAGCACCACATTGGCATCGGTACTCGACCGGCCCTCAGCGTCCACGCCCCAACCCTCGGGAATCGCCTTGCCGGCACGTCGATGCAACTCGATATCACCACGGGCAATCGCACTGGTGGCGAAGTCGAACACAAACGGATCCTGCCCCGCACGCGGCCAGCCAAAGGCAATGGGATTGGTGCCGAACACCGGCACACGTCCCCCGGCCGGTGCCACCCAGGCATGGCTCGGATTACACGCCAGCGCCACCAAACCAGCGGCGGTCAACTGCTCGATCTCCACCCACAGCGCCGAGAAATGCACACAGCGATTGATCGCCAACGCCGCAATCCCGTTGGCCCGGGTTTTCTCCGTCAGCAACCCAAGCCCCGCCTGAAACGCCAATTGCGAGAAACCACCAGCGGCATCCACCCGCACGATCGACGGCGCCTGGTCGATCACCTGTGGCTCGGCATCGACCGACACCTTGCCGGCCCGCAGGGAATTCACGCAGCCCAGAATCCGGTACAAACCGTGGGAGGCACAGCCATCGCGCTCGCCGGCAATCACCGTCGCCGCCACCGCTTGCGCATGGGCCAGATTAAAACCGTTGTGCAACAGGATCGATTCGGCCAGTTCACGGGCTTCGATCAGGGTCAGTTGGATCATGCTCATCTCCTTGGACAGACCAGTCAGGGTGGTCCATCCGCAGAGGTGTGGCTTGATGGGTTTGGGCGCGAGGGATGACGAAATTGGCACAGGGTTGGCGAGAGGGCGCCGCGCCTTTCAGCTCAATTCGCTTTGCCGGATCAGCTTCTTGTCAATCTTCCCGACGCTGGTTTTAGGAATCTCGGCGACGAATTTGAACTGCTTGGGAATCGCCCATTTGTTGATCCGGCCACACTCGACAAACCCTTGCAGATGCACCTCCAGGATCTTGCGGTCGAGATACTGCCCGGGCTCGCACACCACCAGCGCCATCGGCCGCTCGCCCCATTGCTCATCGGCAATGCCCACGACCGCGACCGACATCACCGCCGCGTGTTCGCTGATCAGGCTTTCCAGTTCCAGGGAGCTGATCCACTCTCCTCCCGTCTTGATGACGTCCTTGATTCGATCTTTGATTTCCACCCCTCCCAAGGCATCGATGGAGGCCAGATCGCCGGTGTGCATCCAGCCGTTGTGCCAAAGCTCGGCACCCTTTTCGGGCGCCTTCAAATAGCCTTGGGTCAGCCAGGGTGCGCGCACCACGATCTCGCCCAGAGACTCGCCGTCATGGGCAACGTCATTGCCATTGGCATCGATGATTTTCAGGTCGACCATCGGCACCGGCGTGCCAGTCTTGATGCGGGTGGCAAGTTGGGCTTGCGTGGATTGTTCGAGGTCTTCATCACGCAGGTACGTCAGGCACAGCAATGGGCAGGTTTCCGACATGCCGTAACCGCTATGCACCTGAATACCCTTGGCACTCGCTTCGCTGGCAATTCCCAGCGTCAGTGCGCTGCCACCCAAGAGCATTTTCCAGCCATCGAAACGGATCTGCTGCGCTTCCTCGCAGTTCAGGATCATCTGCAGAATGGTCGGCACGCAATGGGAAAAAGTGACCTTTTTCTCACGATACAGCCTGACCAGGCTGTTGGGTTCGTAGCGGCCGGGATACACCTGCTTGAGCCCCATCAGGGTGGCGACATAAGGCACACCCCAGGCATGCACGTGAAACATCGGGGTGATCGGCATGTACACATCATCGGAACGCAGCAACGGCAGTCCTTGATAGACGCCCAAAGTGCCCACGGCATTCAAGGTGTGCAGGACCAATTGGCGGTGGGTGAAATACACGCCTTTAGGATCGCCAGTGGTGCCCGTGGTGTAGAAAAGGGTCGCCACCGAGTTTTCATCAAAGTCGGGAAAGTCGTACTGGTCTGCGGCCCTGGACAATACGTTTTCATATTCCCCCAGCACCGGTAACCACGTATCGATTGCTGTGTCGTCCGTGAGCTGCAGGTAACCTTTGACGGTTTCAAGCCGCCCCTGAATCTGTTCAACCAGCGGCAGGAAATCATCATGCACCAGCACCAGGTCGTCCTCGGCATGGTTCATGGTGAAGAGCACCTGATCCGGCGAAAGACGAATGTTCACGGTATGCAGCACCGCGCCGATCATCGGTACCGCAAAGAAGCATTCCAGGTAGCGATGGCTGTCCCAGTCGAGCAGGGCCACCGTATCTCCGGCCTTGACGCCGGCAGCGGTCAAGGCGTTGGCCAGCCTGCGGATCCGCTGGTTGAGGGTCTGGTAGCTGTAGCGCAATTTATCGGCGTAGACGATTTCCCGGCCCGGTTCGTAGCGCACGCCGGACAGCAATAATTGCTTGATCAGCAAGGGGTAGGCATAGGCGCCATCGGCGGGCGGAATTATTTTTGTCGCCATCATGGTTGGGTTCCTTGTCCTTTCGATCAGAAGTGCGCTGCTTCCAGCTCGTAGAGGCATTCGCTGCCAGCCTTGACCGAAGCGCTCAACGAGTGGATGCGCGGCAGCAGGCGAGCGAAGTAGAAGCGCGCGGTAGCCAGTTTGCTGACGTAGAAATCGTCTTTGGAATGCGTGCTCATGGCAGCCTTGGCCATTCGCGCCCACATGTAGGCGTACGCGGTGTAGCCAAACACGTGCAGGTACTCGACCGAAGCCGCGCCGATTTCATTCGGGTTGCTCTGGGCTCGGTCCAGCAGCCATGCGGTCAGTTCGTCGAGGGTGTCGACAGCGGCGTTCAACGGTTTGGTGAACTCACCAAGGTCAGCGCAGGCATTGGCGGTAAATTTGCGGATTTCCGAAGCGAACAGCCGGTACAGCGCCCCGCCGCTTCCAACGATTTTGCGCCCGGCCAGGTCCAGCGACTGGATGCCATTGGTGCCTTCGTAGATCTGGGTGATGCGCACATCGCGAATCAATTGCTCCTGGCCCCACTCGCGGATGTAGCCGTGGCCGCCGAAGATCTGCTGGCCATGCACCGTGGTTTCCAGCCCCATGTCGGTGAGGAACGCCTTGGCCACCGGGGTCAGCAGCGACACCAGTTCCTGGGCGCGGGTGCGGGTTGCCGCGTCATCGCTGTACTTGGCGGTATCCAGTTGCAGCGCCACATAGCTGGAGAACGCACGCCCGCCCTCGTTCAAGGCTTTCATGGTCAACAGCATGCGTCGTACATCCGGGTGCACGATGATCGGGTCGGCGGCTTTGTCCTTGTTCTGCGCGCCCGTCGGTGAACGGCTTTGCAGACGGTCACGGGCGTATTCGACCGCGTTCTGGTACGAGCGCTCACCCAACGCCAGGCCCTGGATACCCACGCCAAGGCGTTCGTAATTCATCATGGTGAACATTGCCGCCAGGCCTTTGTTCGGCGCGTCGACAATCCAGCCAGTCGCCCCGTCAAAGTTCATCACACAGGTGGCGGAGGCCTTGATGCCCATCTTGTGCTCGATGGAACCGCAGGACAGCGCGTTGCGCTCGCCCAGCGAGCCATCGTCATTGACCAGCACCTTGGGCACCAGAAACAGCGAAATTCCCTTGGGACCGGCCGGTGCATCCGGCAACCGCGCCAGCACCAAATGAATAATGTTTTCGGTCAGGTCGTGCTCGCCGCCGGTGATGAAGATCTTGCTGCCGCTGATCTTGAAACTGCCGTCGGCCTGAGGTTCGGCGCGAGTGCGAATCAGGCCCAAGTCAGTGCCGGCATGCGCCTCGGTCAGGCACATTGAACCGGTCCAGGTGCCGGCATACATGTTCGGCAGATAGCGTTCCTTGAGTTCCTGACTGGCGTGGGCATTGATCGACAGGCACGCACCGGCGGTCAGCATCGGGTACAGGCCGAACGACAGACTTGCCGAGTTGACCATCTCCTCGACCTGAGCCGAAATCGCCTTGGGCATGCCCATGCCACCGAACTGCGGATCGCCACCAACACCCACCCAACCGCCTTCAGCGAATGCCTGGTAGGCCGCGACAAAACCGTCCGGAGCCTGGACCGCGCCGTTGCTCCAGGTGCAGCCCTGCTCGTCGCTGCTGCGGTTCAGCGGCGCGATCACTTCGGCGCTGATCTTGCCGGCCTCTTCAAGGATCGCGGCGGCCGTTTCTTCATCGATCACCTCGGCCAGGCCAGGCAATTGAGCCCATAGCCGGGACACCTCGAAGACCTCGTTGAGTACGAAGCGCATGTCGCGCAAAGGAGCTTTGTAATCAGACATTGTTGGCTTACTCGGAAGTGGTCAGGGCATGCGACATGTCCTGACGTTGGGATGTACCGGTTTCACCGGTTTGCGCCACATCGGCTTGCACAACGGGGTGACGCAGCAAGAAATACGACAGGGCTGGAATCAGGATCAGCGCGCCGAGCATGTTCCACAGGAACATGAAGGTCAGCAGGATGCCCATGTCGGCCTGGAACTTGATCGGCGACCAGACCCAGCACACAACACCCGCCGCCAGAGTGATGCCCACCAGGCCCACCACCCGACCGGTAAACGACACGGCGTTGCGGTAAGCCTGACTCAGCGGCAGGCCCTGGCGCTGGTAATGCAACTGCACGCTGAGCAGGTACAAGGCGTAGTCCACGCCGATACCCACGCCCAATGCGATCACCGGCAGGGTCGCAACCTTCACGCCAATGCCCATGGCCACCATCAACGCCTCGCAAAGGATCGAGGTCAGTACCAGTGGCAACAGGGCGACCAGGGTTGCGCGCCAGCTGCGGAAGGTGATCAGGCAGAACAGCGTCACCGCCGCATAGACGTAAAGCAACATGGTGCGATTGGCCTCGCGCACCACAATGTTGGTCGCTGCTTCAATCCCGGCCGACCCGGCCGCCAGCAGGAACTGGCGATCTTCGCTGTTGTTCTCCCGGGCGAATTTTTCGGCGATGCCCACCACGGCATCCAGGGTCTCGGCCTTGTGATCTTTGAGAAAGGTGATCACCGGCATCAGCGAACAGTCGGTGTTGAATAACTCCGGGGAGTTGACCGAGGCTTGCTGCGCGGCGTAGTTCAGCACGTCCTGATTGCGCTGGATGCTGTTGAGCTTGGGGTTGCCTTCATAAGTGCCGGCGGTGATTTGGCGCACCGCGTTGACCAACGAAGCCGTGGCCTGTACGCCCGGATACTGCTGCAGCTCCCAGGCCAGACGGTCGGCGAGGACCAGCGTCTTGTAGTTCAAGCAGCCTTCGGGCGCGGTCTTGATCATCACCGCGAACAGGTCGCTGGACAGCGCGTAGTGGCTGGTGATGTAGGCGTTGTCACGGTTATAGCGAGAGTCGGCACGCAGCTCCGGTGCGCCACTTTCCAGGTCGCCGATCTTCAGCTGCAAACTGACCATGAAGCCGTCGATGCCCATCAGTACCGCGACCAATACCGCCCCCGTGGCCCATTTGGCCGTGGTGAAGCGGTCGAGCAAGTCCCACAGTTTGCCGAAGCCTTTGTGCCCTTCTGCACGTGTGTCGATTTTCAGCGCACGCGCGGCAGCCTTGGCGCCGACGCCGACATAAGACAGCGCCACCGGCATCAGCAACAGCGAGGTGAAGATCAGCACCGCCACACCGATACTGGCGGTGATCGCCAGGTCGCGGATCACCGGAATGTCGATCAGCATCAGCACCGCGAACCCGACGGCGTCGGCCAGCAGCGCGGTGACGCCGGCAATGAACAGGCGGCGGAAGGTGTAGCGTGCGGCGATCAGTCTGTGGGTGCCACGGGCGATGTCTTGCATGATGCCGTTCATTTTCTGCGCAGCGTGAGACACACCGATGGCGAAGATCAGGAAAGGCACGAGTACCGAATACGGGTCGATGGCATAGCCGAGCCAGGCGACAATGCCGAGTTGCCACACCACTGCGATCAGCGAGCAGCCGACCACCAGCAAGGTGCTGCGAACGCAACGGGTGTAGGCGTAAATGATGATCAGCGAAGTGACGACGGCCAGACCGAAGAACATCATCACCTGAATCAGCCCGTCGATCAGGTCGCCCATCAGTTTGGCGAAACCGATCACCCGGACTTTGTACTGGCCCTTGCCCTCCTCCCCGGCCTTGCGCGCAGCGCTGTCACCGGCGAATTCGATCTTGTCGCGCAACTGCTCTTCGAGCATTTGCGAAAAGGCGTGATAGTCGATGCGCTGACCGCTGGCCGTGGCCTTGTCCAGCAGCGGCACGATGAGCATGCTCGATTTGTAGTCGCTGGCCACCAGACTGCCGACGATGCCAGCGCGGGAAATATTCTGGCGCAGCTGCTCTATTTCTTCCGGCTTGCCCTGGTAGGTATCGGGCATCACCGGGCCACCCTGGAAACCTTCCTCGGTGACTTCAGTCCAGCGCACGGCCGGGCTCCACAACGACTTCATCCAGGCACGGTCGACGCCTTCGGTGACGAACAACTGATCGTTGACCTGCTTGAGCACGTCAAGATAAGCGGGGTCGAAAATATCGCCCTGGGTGTTCTCCACCACCACTCGTACCGAGTTACCCAAACCGCGCAGCGACTGACGGTTTTCCAGGAAATTCTGAATGTACGGCTGGCTCTGCGGAATCATCTTTTCAAAGCTTGGACGCAGCTCCAGGCGAGTTGCGGCCATGTAGCCCAACACTACGGTGGCGAGCGCCATCAGCAGCATGAACAGCGGACGGTAATTGAATACCAGCCGCTCCAGCCGATTGCCGGAGCGGCGGTCGAAATCCCGCAGATCGCGGATCACCGGCATGGTTTCTTGTTTGGTATGGCCCATGTCTGGGTTCTCGCTCTAAGGGTTCGAGGGCTTATTCAACGGACAGCGTCCGTACACCACGGCTGCCAACCACCACCAGCGCACCGTCGGCGGACTGAGTGGCGCCGGTCACCGGTGTCGGTGCCCGTTGCTGAACCAGATGCAATTGCGCGCCTGCGCCCTGGCTGACCAGCATCTGCCCGCCCTGGGTGAACAAGCGGTAATCGCCATGGGCATCGACGATGCCGGCGGTGATGCTGACGTGCAGGCCATTCTTCAGCGGGGTCCAGCTGAAACCGCCATCGGTGCTGCGCAGCACATTGCCGCGCAACCCGTAGACGAGCGCTTCCCCGGGTTTGCCGAGCACACCGAAAAAACTGCCCTGATAGGGTGTCTGCATGGCGGCGAACCGTTGTTGGGTGTCATCCCACTTGAGCAACAGGCCTTGCTCTCCGGCGATGTACAACGCATCGCCAGTGGAGGCGATGGCGTTGAGGTGGAAGCCCTGCGGGTTGTCGGTGCGATCCTGAAACGGCGTCCAGCTCTGGCCGCCATCCTCGGTGCGCAGGATCAGGTTGAACACCCCGACCACATAGCCGAGGCGGTCGTTGGCGAACCAGACATCGAGCAACGGTTTGTCGGCGCCCTGCGCCACCAGGCGTTCACCTTCGGCGACCAGCAGTGGCCATTGTTCGTTGCCCGGTTCTGCACTGGCCAACGCGCCGTAATGCTTGACCAGCAAGGCACCGATCTGGCGACCGTCCAGTTGCTTGTGCCAGGTCGCGCCCGCATCACTGCTGTGCAACACCACGCCGTCGCCGCCCACCGCCCAGCCTTGGGTGGCGGAAGGAAAACTCACGGCATTGAGGTCGGCACTGACCGGCACCGCGGCCTGCTGCCAGTGTTTGCCGGCATCATCGGAATACAGAATGTGGCCACGCTGCCCGACGGCGACCAGACGATCGCCGGCGCGGGCCATGCCGGATAACGGGCTGTTGACGGCCAAGGCGCTGACCCTGGCCGGCAGATCCAGCACGTCGACATAAGCGGACGCCTGGCTCAGGCCCTGCAACATTGCAAGCAGGGCACCGAGCGCCAGCTGCAGGTAATTCTTGTACGAACACATACCGCGTCCTCTTCGGATAACCGCGCCGGGACACACGTCCGTGTGCCTGACGTTCCAACCTGGCGCCCGAAACGATCGGCATGCGCCGACCGTCGTGCGATCCCCTGCCTTGCAGGCAGCGGACCGAACGGACGCTTTGTCACGGCTTGCTTAGCGAATCCCGGCACCTGCCAGGGACTCCGGCGACCACTGCGCCTTGGAAAGCGGGTCGATGTACTTGATGCCGCCGTAAGGCCCGACCACGCCATTGATGTTGTAGGAACCACCCACCAGGTCGTAGATCATGAACGGCGTGGAATCCGGGGTCTGCTTGTCATAGCTCTGGCTGAGGAACGCGAAGGAGCCACGGTACAGCTGACCACGGGCGTCATATTGGTCAGAGGCCAGAGCGGTCCAGCTGTCTTCATCGAGGTAGAAGCGACGCTTCTGATAGATGTGCCGGGCGCCGGACTTGAGGTTGCCTTCCACCACCCAGACCCGGTGTTTTTCCCAACGCACATAATCCGGTGCCAGGTGATTGGCGGTGGTCAGCGACTTGGGGTCCTGGGCGTAAGTCAGCTTGTAGGTGTTGTACGGCACGATCATTTCCTGCTTGCCCACCAGCTTCCAGTCGTAGCGGTCCAGCGCACCGTTGAACACGAAAACATCGTCGTAGGTGCCCGCGCCGGCGGTGCCGGGGTTCGGCGTGTCATAAGCCAGGTTCGGTGCCAGCTTGACCCGACGCTGGCCAGGCAAGTATTGCCAGGCACGGCGCGGTTGCTGCAGCGGGTTGGCGGCGTCCTTGAGCATCACCGCTTCACCGGCCCGGCGCGCTGGGCCGGTGTAAGACAGCTTCATCTGGTAGTACACGTCGGCGCTGCTGATCGGCTGTGCGAGGTTCTCGTAGATCGGATAGGAAATGAACGCCTGCCCGGTGGTCGCCAGGGTCGGCACGCCAGCGGAATCGACGTTCCAGGAGTCGTACTTGGAGTTGATGCTGACTCCCTGAAAACGCAACAGGAAGTTCCACATCGCCTCGTTACCCGTCTGCGGAATCGGGAACGGAACGCCGGGCAGTACGTTATCGACGGCCAACCCACCCTCAAGGGATTTGGCACCGGTGGCATTTTTCACCCCATTGTCCAGCACAGCCTTGGGCAAAGAGACGGTACGGTGGGTCGGGTAGACATTGACGTGGAAGCTTGGGAAACGTTTGGCCAGTTCCGCCGTGGTTGCACTGAGCAAGCCCTTGTACTGATCGACGTTTTTACCATCGATCACCAGCAACGGCTTTTCGTTGACGAAGGGATCCGGACGCATACTGTCACCGGATTTGAAACTGGCCGGTGGCGTGGTCAGGCCACCGTCATAGGCGGGGATGGAACCATCAGCGTTCCCGGCCTTTTCGGCGCCCACCAGGGTCAGGCTGCTGCCCAATCGGGCAGCGTCCTGAGTTGAAACAGCGGCCTGTGCCTGGGCGGCAAGGACCATGGCCAGCGAAGCGGCCAACACGGTTTTTGCGAATTTCATCTTGTTATTCTCCTGCTTGCATTGAGCAAATCAGTGGTGAATCAAAAAGTGGTTTTCATCGTCAGGTAAACGGCGCCACGGTCCTCAGTCGTGGCCCCACCACCGGAGAAGGCCGAGTAGCCACCGCCGTAGCACGCGTAGTTTTCATTGCCGCTAAAGGCATTGGGTGTGGAGCCGTCGCCGCTGCCGGCATTGGCTGCACCGGTGCTCAAACCACTGGCGTCGCACTTGTCGGTCTTGCCGAAGGAATCCACGTACTTCAGGTCGATGAAGTATTTGTTGTACACAACGGCACCCACGCCCACGGCATAGTTGCCGGTGTCTTTGGCACCGCCGCCAGACACCGGTGACACGCCGTCCAGGCCGACGTTGATGGACATCGGTGCGTTGAGGTCGACGCCGGGAAACACCTGGTACCAGGTCGGCGTGAAGTTGACCGCGATACCCCAGTTGTCCCGGGTCGGCTGGTCGATGCCGCGATAGGTGTCATTGCCCTTGTAGAGCGCTTCGTTCTTGCTATCGAGCTTGAGCAAGTTGCTGTAGTACAACTCGGCGAGCAGGCTGGCCGAATCGAACACCGGTGTTTTCGGGAAGGTCATCAGGCCGTTGAGCGTCCAGTGCAACGTGTCACCGGTGGCACTCATGCTGTCGCCCTTTTGCGGGGTGTCGTAGATCACCCCGGTGGCCGCCGTGCGGGCCGGCAACAGGCCAAGACCGGCGCCCAATCCCCGCGGCCCTGTCGAGCTGACAACGGCGGGAATACTGGCCAGCGGCATGTTGTGCCGAATGTTCAGGTCCGAACCGACACTGATACCGCCCACATCCTTGGACAGGCTCAGGCCGAAGATCTGAATGTTGTCGGCATAGGCCAGTTGATAGGTGCTGGTGCTCAACGAATTGAGGGTGTTGACCACGGCCGGCACCATGCCGGCAGGCGGGGTGCCGTTGGGATTGGCCGAGGTCAGCCCGGTGGCGTTCAACCAGGCTTGCGGCAGGATTTCCGACGTATTGCGGTAGTAGACGCCGAGGGTGCCATCCAGCCAGGCCGGCGACCACTTGGCCATCACGCCCCAGTCTCCGCGCTTGTCCGGCGTCAGGTCGTGACCGCGACGCACATTGGTCAGCCCGTTGCAGGGCGCCAGACCACACCCCAGTGGGCTGCCCGGCACCACGCCATTGGTGTTGCCCAACAGGAACGACTGTGCACCGAAGCCCACCAGATCGGAACCGCCATAGTAAGTACCGGCCTCAGGCAGGCGGGCGGCATCCCAATCCAGGAAATACTGAGCGCCCACGGTCAACTCGGGATTGACCGTGAACGACATCGACAACTGGTTACGCGGAACGAACAGCTCCTTGGCTTCGGTACCCGGCGAGGCGGCCAGTTTGGCCAGGTCCAGGCCGGACTGGCCGTAGCTGATCGAGTGTACGGGGTTGAGGATGGTTTCACCCCAGAACACGTTGTGCTGACCGGCCTTGACGCTCAACAGCGACTCCTCGCCCACTTCGGTGCTGTAGAACACGAAGGCATCGAGGATTTCGCCGGATGGACCGGTGTAGTAACGCTGGGCGTAGTTGCTCAGGTGCGGGCTGCCATTGCCGACATTGTCGCCGGTGACCCCGGCCAGGCGCGGATCGTTGGCCACCAGCCCCGACCGTGCGTCATTGCCATTGACGAACGGGTTGGAATTGGAGCCGGTGTTCTCGTACGCCTTGTCGTACCAACTGGCGGCACTGACGCGAAAGCCCATGTGGTTCTGGTACACCACATCCATTTCGGTCAACAGGTCAACACGGTTGGTGATGTTGGTCCCGGCCTTGCGGAAGTTGTAGTCGCCATCGTTGTTGTTCGGTGTCGCCAACATGCGCTTGTCGGCGCTTTCGGTGCGTACGCCATAGTTGTACTTCACGGTGTTATCAAAACGCACGGTCCAGTCCGGGTTACCTGTGTCGAGTTCGACCGCCTGCGCGACCGGCACGGCGGCGGCCAGAATGGCCGAGGCCAACAAGGTGTAACGCGAGGGTGCGAACCCGTGACTCTTATTGTTGTGCATTGCGTTGTCTCCGCCTTTTTGTATTTGTTTTAAGCGCAGCCGCCCTCGCGCAACCCTTGTTCCAGGGATTTGCGTTTTTCAGGAGTGAGGGCAAATGCCGGATGGCTGGGGCCAACCGGCGCCTGAACTAGCTATCCAGCGTCAGGATGAGTGCTTCGGCTTGCGGCCAGTGGCCAAACCCTGCAACCGGATTGAGATGACCCACCTCGCCCACATTGAGCAGTTCGCTGCCCCAGCCTTCAGCCAGGCGAGTGACGGCGTCCAGGCTGGCGAGGTGGTCGTTGGTACTGGCGGCCACCAGACTGCGGAACGGCAGTGGCCCTTTTGGTAGAGGATTCCAACCCTGGGTGCGCAGGGTTTCAGCGGATGGGTAGCCTTGCGGCCAATGAGCATCGAGATCCGGAGGCGTGGCCAGCAGCGCACCCTTGATCGGCCGACTGTGCTGCGCAGCCCAGTGCGCGACCATCAGCACACCGGCGCTGTGAGCAACCAGAATCACCGGCCCGTCGATCTGCTCCAGCGCGTGCTGGATCGCTTCGACCCGCTTGGTGCAATCGAGCTTGTCGGTTTCCAGCGGCGGCACACTGCGCACTTTGCAGAGCCTTGCCTCAAGCAGCGTTTGCCAATGCTCGGCAACGTGCTCGCGCAGGCCCGGTACGATCAGAACGGTTGCGGCAGTTTGCAGTTTGTCCACTTCAACACCTTCGCTTTCTCGATGACTCGACTGGCTCTATCGCCAGGGGCTTTTTGTAGGACTGACATTAAAGAGCGCCCACCCGAGGTGCTTTTCATTGGATGTCAGGCACTTTTCTTTTCATGACAAATTTCCAGGTGTTGGCATGCCCCGACCATTGGTCGCAAAACCCCGCAGCTTCGCTGTGGGTCACTGTAATCAATGGGTGAGCGTCGATTGCTTGAGGACAGCGGAGGTGATTCTGGAAAGAATCGGGCGAGCGCCCTCGACAACGTCACAACTGTTCAATTGCTGATGTGCTGGATATAGTCGCCACGCTCATCTGAATCGCAACCGGCCCAGGAAAGACCTTCGCATGCCCAAGCTTGTTCGCGCCGCCGTCTTGACCAACTACCTGGAGGTCACCCAGTACCTGGGGTTCAATCCGCGCGATGTGCTGGCCGGCGTCGGCCTGAGCAAAGCGCTGCTGCAAGCGCCCGAACACCGCATCCCCATTGATGCCGCCGTACGCCTGCTGGAAGATTCGGCCGCCGCCAGTGGCTGCCAGAGCTTCGGCCTGAGCATGGCCGAGTCGCGCCAGCTCTCGGACTTCGGTGTGGTCAGCCTGCTGCTCAGCCACCAGCGAACGCTGCGTGATGCGTTGCAAGTGTTGGTGCATTACCGTCACCTGATGAACGACTCGCTGGCCCTCTTCATCGAAGAGGCCGGCAAGATGGTGATCATTCGCGAAGAGGTGGTTACTGAATCGCCGATGCCTTGCCGACAAGCCAATGAACTGGCCATCGGCGTGATGTTCCGCCTGTGCGCCGCGCTGCTCGGCTCACACTGGCACCCCTACAGCGTCAACTTCACGCACCAGCCTCCCGACAACCTGCAACTGCATCGCCGCCTGTTTGGTTGCAAGCTGGAATTCGGCAGCGAGTTCAATGGCATTGTCTGTTCCGACGCCAGCCTCGACGTGACCAACCCCAACGCCGACCCGGCCATGGCGCGCTACGCCCAGAGTTACCTCGACTCGCTGCTGAGCCACGAAGGTCCCTCGATGCTGTTCGAGGTGCGCAAAGCCATCTACCTGCTGCTGCCGATGGGACGCGCCACCATCGAACAGATCGCCCAGACCCAGGGCATGAACGTACGCACCCTGCAACGTCGCCTGAAAGACGACGGCTGCGCCTTCAACGACCTGATCAACGACGTGCGCCGCGACCTGGTGTTGCGCTACCTGGACAACCCGAATTACTCGTTAGGGCGCATTGCCGACATGCTCGGCTATTCGATGGCGAGTTCCTTCACACGCTGGTTCATTACCCAGTTCGGCATGCCGCCCGCCGCATGGCGCAGCGCGCAAAAGCACACCGTCAAAGCTCCGCCGGACCTGACCACCCTGCCCGGCTCCAACGAGCCCTGAACTGAACGAAACCAACGCAGGGCATGCAAAAAAAAGCGGCGACTGCTGGTACAGTCGCCGCAAAAGCACCGGTGTCTGTGACACCGGCCGAGGAGTCCTGTGGCGAGGGAGCTTGCTCCCTGGGGTGCGAAGCGCCCCTCTTCCAAGGCCACTGCATTTTTTCAGAAAGTACGCGGCGACGGTTTTGGGGCGGCTTCGCACCCCAGCGGGAGCAAGCTCCCTCGCCACTGTTTTGTGTGTCTACATTCCCCAGCGCAGCAACAACAGCACCAGCACGACAAGGAACACCGTCTCCCCCACCATCAGCAGGATCGGCTTGATGCCCACCGCCGCCAGCTCTTTGAGCTGGGTCTTCATGCCCAGGGCGCTGATGGAAACCACCAGGCACCAACGCGACAATTCATTGACCGACCCCTGCACCACCGGAGCAATCCAGCCAGTGCTGTTGATACACGCCAGAATCAGAAACCCGACGGCGAACCATGGCAGCAGCGGCGGTCGTTTGCCGGCCGGGTCGGCGCCCTGCATGCGGGTAATCATCGCGGCGCAGACGATCACCGGCAGCAGCATGGCAACCCGCATCAGCTTGATCACCGTGGCCGTATCGCCGGTCTCGGTCGACATGCTGTAACCGGCACCGACGACCTGGGCGACATCATGGATGGTCGCCCCCAAGAACACGCCCGCCATTTGTGGCGACAACGACAGCCAGTTGGCAATCATCGGGTACACGATCATCGCCAGGGTCGACAGCGCCGACACCCCGATCACCGTGAATAACGTTGCGCGTTCTTTCTGCGGATGGTTCGGCAATGCCGCCGCCAGCGCCAACGCCGCCGACGCACCACAAATCGCGGTGGCCCCACCGGTAAGCATGCCGAACAAACGCTGGAATCCCAGCGCCTTGGCCGCGATCACCGAGACGCCGATCGTCACCACCACCAGAATCACCACCAGCGCCACAGGCTTCCAGCCCAGCGCGGCAATCTGTTCGAGCGTGATGCGCATGCCCAGCAACGCCACGCCAATGCGCAACACAGTGCGCGCCGTAAATTCGATGCCAGCCTTGCAGGCGCCATCACCGGCCAGAAAGTTCAGTGCCATGCCCAACAGCAAGGCAAACAGCATCACCGGCGCACCGTAATGCTCGGACAAAAAGGACGCGGCCGCCGCCACGATCAGACTGACGACAAAACCCGGCGCCAGTTCGCGCGTTCGGCTATGGATACGGGTGAGAGCGATAGTGCTCATGGCACGGACTCCTCGGGGACGATGACGATGAATGCCTGGCCGTCGATGATCTCGACCGGGTAGTTGGCGACTTTGAGCTGGGTTGAATTGAGCAAGTAACCGCTGCGCAGATCGAAGCGCAGGCCATGGGCGCAGCACTGAATCACCCGCCCCTCAAGGCGCCCGCCACACAGCGAGGCGCCCTGGTGCGGGCAACTGTCGTCGATGGCGAACAGGTCACCTTCGACGTTGAATAACGCCAGGCTTTTGCCATCGAATTCGAACAATGCACGACCACCCGCCTGCGGGAGTTTTCCGGCAGGCACAGGGATACGAAGACTCATGCCGGTTGCCGCTTGCGAGCACTTTCGAGCAAGGCTTCGCACATGGCATCAAGCAGCACTTCGGCAGGCTGCGCGCCCACCACCGTCAGGCGACGGTCGAACTGAAAACTGGGCACGCCGCTGGCTGCTCCCGCCTCGTTGCCGACGTAAGGATCGCCATCGCCTTGCAGGACGGAGGCCATGGCATCAGCGTCGAAGCCACACGATTGGGCGATGGCAAGCAAGGTTTCTTGGCAGCCCAGATCCTCGCCAAACTGAAAGTAGGCAGCGAACAAACGCTCAAGCAAAACATCGCGTTGGGCGGTATTGCCCAGCTCGCTCGCACGCTCCAGCAAACGGTGGGCGTCGGCGGTATTGGGCATGTTGGCGATGCGGCTCAAATCAATGGGCACGCCCACCGCCATCGCAGCCTGCTGCACCTGAGCCTGACGCATCGCCACGGCTTCAGCACTGCCCAGACGCTTGCGATAAAACTCGGCGAAGGGTTCACCCTGTGCCGGCAGCTGCGGCAGCAATTGCACGCCGTGCCACACCGTGGTGATTTCCACGCCGGGTTGCTGGACACGCAGCAGGTCTTGCGCGCGCTCCAGTTGACGCTTGCCGATCAGGCACCACGGGCAGATGAAATCGAAGAACACATCAATACGTAAACGACCACTCACACCTTCACCTCTAACACCGCTTTGCCAATCGAATCGTGGACTTGCTCGCCTCGAAGCCGGGCGATGTCCTTGTGGTAGTGACACTTGGCGTAAAAGAACACGGCCGCTGCCGCGATGCTGACCAGTGGCACCATTTGAAAAGCGGCATGCAGGCCGATGAGGTCGGACACCCTGCCGGTGATGAACGGCCCAGGCGCCAACCCCAGCATGTTGTTGGCCAGGGTCAGCGTGGCGAAGGCCGTGCCATGCACCGAGTAATGGGTCAGGTTGGCAACCATGGCTCCGCAAGGGCCAGTTGTGCCGGCGGCAATCAACATGCCCAGGCAGATCAGCACCAATTGCACAGGCCCTGCCGGCAAGGCGAACGCCGCCGACAACAGCAGACAACTGCCCAGGCAATAGGCGATGGCCAAAGCGACTTTGCGCTCCGGCGAATGGCGACACAGTCGATCGCTGAGCATGCCGCACAGAATCATCCCCGCACCGCTGCACAGCACGATGATCGCCGCGACGCCGCCCGCCTTGTCGGTGGCCATGTCGTAATAACGATTGAGGTAACTGGGCATCCACACAATGACGGTGCCGCCGACGAACAGTTGCAAGCCACTGCCGATGTAGGCAGCGATCACCGAGCGGCTGGAAAACAGCGTACGCAACGGACGCTTGACCGCGGCAGCCGTCTTGTTCGCCGCTTGAGTGGCACGTTGCGGTGCAATGCGTGCTTCCTTGACGATGACCGGGTAAAGCACTGCCAGTAACAAGCCGAACAGCGACATGCCGGCAAACGACCAGCGCCAGCCGAGCTTGGCGGCGATTGCCCCGCCCAGCGCCATACCTAATACCGAACCGAACATGCCACCCGCCATGAAGGCACTGGCCAGGGTTGCACGCATGTGTTTGGGAAACACCGAAATCACCACCGCGATGCCGACGCTGCCGTACGCCGCTTCGCCGACGCCGACCATGAACCGTGCAACGAACATCTGCTGATAGTCCTGCGCCAACGCACAGCCCAGCGTCGCCAGGCTCCACAGCAAAGCCATCAGCGCCAGGCTCTTGACCCGGCCGAAGCGATCCGCCAGCAATGACAGGGGAAATGTCAGCAGCCCCACCATCAGGGCGACAATGCCACTGAGCAGGCCGAGCTGACCGTCGCTCAAGGCCCATTCGCCCTTGAGCATCGGGAATACCGCGTTCAGTACCTGACGCGACATGTAATCGGAAATCAACAGGCCGAACGTCAGTGCAAAGACGATCCAGGCATACTTGCGCGCAACGCCGACGCCACTGCAGTCATCATCGTCTGCGGCGATTGGGTGAAAGGCCATGCAGCCTCCTCAAAGCTTCGTTTTATTGTTGTTATCAAGCGTGTTGCAATGCAGCGAGCGGGAGGTCATTGACCTCCCGCGTCGTCTGCCGATCAGCCGCGTTGCGGCACACCTTTCTGCCCGGCCTTGCGGTTGGGGGCCATGCCATTGGCCAACAGGGTTTCTTCGATGCTTGGGTACTGCACACCGATGCGGTAAATCTCACGGGCTTCTTTACCCGTGGCGATTTCCCGACCCAGTTCATGGGCGATGCGTACGGTTTGCTTGATCTGCGCAACTGAGCCGAAACGATCGCCCTTGTGATCAATGATAGTGTCTTCATTGCCCACACGCGGGTGCATACCCATGGCCATCGACATGGTGTTGAACGGCATGACGTTCTTGAGCAGCGACTCGGAGGTCAGGGTGCAACCGTCTGGCGCGCGGTGGATGAAGTTGAAGAAGTTGAACGGATTGGGGCCATCGAAACCGCCGCCGATACCGATCCAGGTCAGGTTCAACGGGCCCTTGTAGACACCCTTGCGCACCAGGCGCTCAAGGGTTTCCATGGCATGCATGCCGGTCAGCTGGAAGTGCGGCTGGATGCCGTTATCCATCAGACGCTTGAGGTGTTCGGCGACCCAGGCCGGGCCTGCCGGCACGGTCATTTCGCTGTAGGCCGCCTGATAGGCAGGATTGGCCAGGGACGTGCCTTCCAGATACTCCGGATACAACAGTTCCATGATGTTCATCTGGGTGGTGTTGATGGCCACCGTGACCTGATCCGGCTTTGGCGTCAGCTCCGCCAGCATGTGACGAGTATCGTCAGACAGCCACTTGGCGGCTTCGCCATCGCTTTCGGGGGCGAAGGAAATCGAACCACCGACCTGGATGATCATGTCCGGCACGGCTTCACGCACACCGGCGATCAACTCGTTGAACTTGGACAGACGCTTGGAACCCTTGCCGTCCAATTCACGCACGTGCAGGTGCAATACCGTGGCACCCGCCTCATAACAATCAACCGCCTTCTGCACCTGTTCGTCCATGGTCAGCGGGATGTCTTCAGGGAAGTCTTCCGGCATCCACTCGGGGCCATACGGGGCCACGGTGATGACCACCTTTTCCATGTTTTCCGGGTGCAGGGAATCGTCGAAGAATTGCATGAGTTACTCCTGTTCTTATGATTGTTCCGCCCACCCGGGATCGTGCCGGGCAGGCGTGTCTACGAGAGCGAATGCAGCGGCGGTCGATCAGTAAGTCTTGTCGCCGATGATCCCGGCGCGCTCCATCTTGCGATGGCACGGCGGGTAATCCATGACGGCGTAGTGCTGGGTACTGCGGTTGTCCCAGATGGCGATGCTGTTGGGTTTCCAGCGCCAGCGCACCTGATACTCGGGGATGTAGGCCTGGCTGATCAGGTAGCGCAGCAGCTCACTTGCGCCCGGGTTGGCGTCCTGGCCGAAGCGCACCCGCTCGGGGGTGTGGTAGTTGCTCAAGTGCGTAGTGAAGGCGTTGACGAACAGCACCTTTTCCCCGGTTTCCGGGTGGGTGCGCACCACCGGGTGCTCGGCATCCGGGTACATCGCCCTGAGCGCCAGACGCTTTTCGATCGGCATGGCGGCACCAAAACTCGCTTCGATACTGTGACGGGCACGCAGGTCGGCGATCTTCACCTTCACGTCTTCCGGCAAGCGCGCATAGGCCTCGACCATGTTGGCCCACATAGTGTCGCCGCCCACCGGCGGGCACTCTACGCAGCGCAGCACGCAGCCCATCGGCGGCGCCTCGCGCCAGGTAGCGTCGGTGTGCCAGGCGTTTTCGTAGCGGTCCATCGGCTGGTCCGGCCGCTTGTAGATGCGCACCAGCCCAGGATGATCCGGATCACTGCCGGCCACCGGATGATCCTCCAGTTCGCCAAAGCGCCGGGCGAATGCCACATGCTCGTCGCGAGTGATGTCCTGATCACGCAGGAACACCACCCTATGCTTGAGCAGCTGAGCACGAATCTCGGCAAAAAGACCATCGTCATGCACCGCGTCGGCGAGGTTGACGCCCACCAGTTCCGCGCCAATGTTGCAGGTCAATTGTTCGACTTTCATGGCAGACGACTCCCTTAAATAACGAAAATCGATGAGCCCGTGGTCTTGCGTGATTCCATATCGCGATGGGCCTGCACGGCATCCTGCAAAGCATAGTGCTGGTTGATCTCGATCGTGATCCGACCGCTGCCGACATGGTCGAACAACTCGCCCGCCAACGCGGCTTTTTCCGCCGGGTCGGCGATGTAATCGGCCAGGGCCGGACGGGTCAGGAACAACGAGCCTTTCATCGCCAGCATCACCGGATCAAAGGCCGGGATCGGACCGGATGCCGTGCCGACACAAACCATCAAACCGCGACGCTTGAGCGAGTCCAGCGAGCCCATGAAGGTGTTTTTGCCGACACTGTCGAACACCACGTTGACCCCCACGCCGTCCGTCAGCTCGCGAACGCGCCGGGCGACGTCTTCATGGCTGTAATTGATGACATGCTCGCAGCCATGGGCCAAGGCGATTTCACCCTTCGCCTCGGTGGACACGGTGCCAATGACGTTCAGACCAAGCAGCTTGGCCCACTGCGAAACAATCAGCCCCACACCACCGGCAGCGGCGTGCAGCAGAATGCTGTCGCCGGCCTTGAAGTCGTAAATGCGCCGCATCAGGTACGAGGACGTCAAGCCGCGCATGGTCATGGCCGCGGCGGTCTCGAAACTGATGGTTTCCGGCAGCTTGATCAGCGGCGCGGCCGGGATCAGACGCTCGGTGCTGTAGGCACCCAATGTATTGAGAAAACCGGTGTAGGTGACGCGATCACCGACGTGTACGTTGGTCACCCCTTCGCCGATGGCCTGGACCACACCGGAGGCTTCAACCCCCATGCCGTTGGGCATCGGAATCGGGTAAGTGCCATTGCGAAAGTAGGTGTCGGCATAGTTCAGGCCCACCGCCACATGACGAAGACGAACCTGGCCTGGACCGGGATCGCCGACTTCGACCTCTTCATAACGAAGGACTTCGGGACCACCGGTTTCGTAGAAGCGTACGGCTTTGGCCATTTTTTCTTATTCTCCAGTCTCAAGTTGGGCGTGTTGCGTCGAATTGCGCTGATTGGACTGTAGGACGCCGTCTGGCGAGTCGCTTCTCATCAGACGACAATGGCTTTTCATTTCATGACAGTGTGCATTGCATCAACGTCTGCTATGGATGACTTATCCAGTGCCTCTCGATACCCTGCGCACCTCGGTATGATGGTGTTCCAGGTCAAACCACCTCCCTTCCAGACGAGCATGTGATGAAATCCCCTGCAGGTTTGCTGCTGTCGGCTATTGAGCTGGACCGTGCCAGCGCCATCCCCCTGTACCGCCAACTCTATTTGCAGATTCGCAAACAGATTCTCAGCGGAAAAATGCAAGGGGGCGTGCGCCTGCCGTCGACGCGGACCCTGAGCAAAGAATTGGCGCTGTCGCGGATCACCATTCTCAATGCATTCGATCAACTGATCGCCGAGGGTTTCCTGGCCTCGCGTACCGGGGCCGGTACCTATGTCGGCGATGAATGGGAGAGCCGAGGGATTGCCGATGAAGAGCAGCGCCAGCCACCGCGCCTGTCCGACCTGAGCCAGTCCATGCTGTCGCTGCGCAGCAGTCACTTCCGCGGGGTTTCCTATACCGATTGGGACCCTGCGACCCCCACCTCATTCCTGCCCAGCCACAGTACCTACGACGCGTTCCCGCTCGCGGTGTGGCGGCGCTTGATGAACCGCCACCTGCTCAAGCCGACCAAGGCCATGCTTGGCTATGGCGAACTGCAAGGGCTACAGGCCTTGCGCGCGGCGATTGCCGAGTACGTCTTCGATGCTCGTGGCATCGATTGCAGTGCCGAGCAGGTGGTGATCGTTTCCGGCGCGCAGCAAGCCTTTAACCTGCTGGGCATGTTGCTGCTTAATCCGCAGGACAGCGTATGGATGGAAGACCCAGGACACATCGCGGCGCGCATTGCGTTGCAGGCCCAGGGGGCCCAAGTGGTGCCGTTGCGGATCGATGAACAGGGGATTGATATCCAGCAAGGCCTGGCCGAGTGCCCTGACGCCCGCCTGGTGTTTACCACGCCTTCTCGCCAGCATCCCTTGGGCGTGACCATGAGTTATGCGCGGCGCCAGGCACTCATCGACTGGGCTGCGCAGTATCAGAGCTGGATCATCGAGGACGATTGCGACAGTGAGTTGCGCTACAGCGGCCGCCTCCTCCCCGCGCTCTATGCCATGGACCAGATGGCTCGAGTGATCTACGTCGGCACCTTCAGCAAAGTCCTTTTCCCCTCACTCAGACTGGGCTATGTGATATTGCCGCAAGCCCTGATCGACCCCTTCTGTACCTTGCGCGCGGTGATGGATCGCAGCCCGCCCACGCTTCTCCAGGCGACGACGGCGGACTTCATGCGTGAAGGCCACTTCCTCGGCCATATTCGCCGCATGCGTGCGCTGTACCAGGCTCGCCAGCAAGAACTGCTCGAGCAGCTTCAGCAACAGCTGGGCGGCTTCTTCAACATCACCCCGGTGGAAGCCGGCATGCACCTGATCGCCTGGCTGCCACCCACGCTTGATGACGATGTGATCGCCAGGGAACTGGCCCGGCACAACATCCACACCTATGCCCTGAGCGATTATTGCCTTGAGCATGTCCTGCCACCTGCCCTGCTCATCGGTTTCGCCGGTACGCCTGAGGGCCAGGCGCAGGAACGCGTTGAAGCGCTGGCCCGGGCCTTGAGCAAAATGGGGTACCTGCAGCCAGCCACTTGAAGCAAGGCAAGTGGTCTTATGATTTAACTGATAATGGATCTATCGAGAGTTCCTGACTGGCGCGATAAAGGCTGCGCCGGTAGACCCGGCGTCTGACCAGGAACGACTCGAATGAACAATAAAATCCAAGAGCGATTCAATGCCTTGCTCAGCCACAAGGCTGCCGAGGCCGGAACACCTCCCCTGCTGACTGAAGCACTGGCCCGCCAACTGCTCGACCGCCTTGGGCAGATGCGCTTGTTTGCTCATGCCTATCCCTTGCTGACCAACCTCACCCATGGCCGTGTCACGCCTGCCGACCTGCTGGACTTCGCCTATCGCCACGAGTTGCAAGGTCTGAGCCTGCACTTGCTCGACGGCGAGGAAAACAGCCTGAGCCAAATGACACCCACGCAGTTGCAAGCGTTTGCCGACAAGGCCAATGCGCTCGCACTGGATGTGCATCTGGAAATCAGCAGCACGCTGAAAAAAGATGTCGATCAGGTGATCGCCATTGCCAAAGCGCTTGGAGTTCGCAACATCCGCGTTTACTCACGTTATGAGGGGACGCTGTCCCGGGTGATGGACGTGATCGAGTCAGACCTGCATTACCTCGCGCAGCAGGCAGATGAGCACGACCTGTTCTTCGACTTCGAGCAGCATGAGGAACTCAAGAGCGCCGAGATCGCGCAACTGCTGAACCGGCTAAACCACCCACGGCTGCATGCCTTGTTCGACTTCGGCAACATGATCAATGCCTGCGAACAGCCACTACCGGCGCTGCGGACCCTGGCGCCGCACATACGCCAGACCCACCTCAAGGGTGTGCGCATCGTCCCCGAGCACAACGGCTTCGGCCATTACGGTGTGCTGCAGGGCAGCGACGATGACGACCTGCCAAGCGCCCGCATGTTGTTCGAACTGTTGATGCTCGGCGACTCAAACCCGCAAGTGATCGCGTTCATTCTTGAGCAGGAAAATCACTACGTCGCCCCGGCGTTCCGCCAGACCTTTGAGGCTGACGATCCGTTTATTGCGTACCGGGAAATGAGTGACACGCCACTCCCGGACGGCTACTCGCTCGAACGAATGCTCGCCGACGAACACCGTTGGGCAAACAACCAGGTCGCCTATGTACGAGGCCTGCTGGCCGAGTTCCGAACCCTGGCCGAGTTGACCCTGAACAACCGCAAAAACGCCTGAACCTGACGTGACAACCGGCACTGCTTATCCAATTACGCCTGGAGAACAATAATGACAACTCGTGACAAGGCCAAATGGCTCAGATTCCTGATTCTCATCCTCGGTGGAGGCACCATCTACAAGCTGGCGAACCTCAAAGACGCCTTCTATATCCCCATGCAAGAATTCATGGGCTTGAGCCACACTGAAATCGGCATGCTGCTGAGCGCCAACGCCATCATCGCCACCGCACTGTTTGTCGTCGGCGGCATGCTCGCCGACCGCTACGACACGCGAAAGCTGATCCCCATCGGCCTGATCGGTACCGGTGGCCTGGGGCTGTATCTGGCGACCTTTCCGCCGTTCAGCAATCTGCTGATTGTGTTCAGCCTGTTGGCCGTCTGCGCCGATTGCATCTTCTGGCCCTCGCTGCTCAAAGCCATCCGCAATCTGGGTGACGATCAGGAACAGGGTCGGTTGTTTGGACTGTTGGAAGGCGGGCGTGGCGTCATTGATACGCTTGTGGCTTTTTCGGCGCTGGGCGTCTTCGTTGCCATGGGCTCCGGCGAGGCCGGTCTGAAGTCGGCAATCCTCTTCTACTCGGTCATCGACATTCTTGCCGGAACCCTGACCTGGTTCCTGCTCAAGGGCAGTAGCGCGCAGACGATTGCCAAGCCGAAGAACGGTTTGGCGAATCTGCTCGAGGCCATCAAGGTACCGGGGATCTGGCTGGTCAGCCTCAACGTGTTCATGGTCTACATCGTCTACTGTGGCCTGACCTATTTCATTCCCTACCTCAAGGAAATGTACGGGCTGCCCGTGGCATTGGTGGGCGCCTACGGCATCATCAATCAGTACTTCCTCAAGATCCTCGGTGGCCCCGCCGGTGGTTTCATTGCCGACAAACAGTTCAAGAGCACCAGCCGCTATTTGAAGTGGGCATTCCTGGCCTTGCTGCCGCTGATGGGCGTCATCCTGCTGATCCCGAAAAGCCCGAGTTTTATTTATGCGGGCATGGCAGCCACACTGTCCTTCGCGCTGATTGTGTTTTCCATGCGCGGCGTGTTCTGGGCGCCCATGGGTGAAGTCGGCATCCCTTCGCACATCACCGGTTCAGCCTTCGGTATCGGCTGCCTGATCGGCTACGCGCCGGGCATGTTCGCTTACGTCATCTACGGCGCAATCCTCGACCATTTCCCGGGTCAGCAAGGCTACAACTACGTCTTCAGCTTGATGAGCCTGTTGGCCATTCTTGGATTCATGGTGTCCAGTTTGCTGTATAGGACCGTTCAGAATAAATCCACGGTAACCGGTGCGGTTAGCGCGGCGTAAAGCTGAATATTGCCTTGGCAACCAGGAGGGGTGTGCGTAATGCCTCTCCTGGAAGAGAACTCCTAATGACCGCTCTGCTTCTCACGACCACCACCGCACATGCAGCACAAACCCAACTGAACAAGGACGGTATTAATCACAATGGTTCAGTGATCGGCGATGACGTGCTCTACAGCGTCGGCGGAGGACGCGCTGTGTCCATGAGTGGTGCTGCCGCCATGGACAGCATTACGGTTGGTGCTGGCTGGGACACCAATCTGATCTGCGGCGACATGAGCCTGAACACTACGCTACAAAACCAACTGAACGGCACCACTAGCGGCTTCAAGTCGATCATGGGCAACGTGATCCAGAACGCTACCAGCGCCGTGGCCTCCCTCCCCGCACTGATCATCCAGCGAGCCGACCCCGGCCTGTACAACCTGCTCACCAACGGCATCTTGCAAGCCCGACTCGATTTCGATCGCTCCAAATCTACTTGCCGCGCTGTTGCTGAACGCATGGCGAATGTCGCAGGCGGTCAGCTTGCGTGGGGCGAGTTGGCTGAAGGCATGGCACTCAGTAATACCGTCAAAAACCACGATGCCGTGGCGGCCGTCGAACAGGCTGAGAAGCACCGAGGTAACAACGGTGTGCCCTGGATCGGCGGCAACTCGGCCGGAGGCAAAAGCCAACCCTCCATCACGTAGAAAATCCGAACGAGAGTGGCATTCCCTGTTTTCTTTGATCTGCTGAATGGTACGAAGAGAGGGAAGCCCTTTCAGAGCAGCGCCGCTCAATTGCTCTCTTGCCAAAGCGAGCTGGCTGAGTAGGGCCTGACTACGCTCGGGCGTTGACAGTGAGATAGTGCTTCCAAGAATCGTCTCAATATCCGTCAGACCACTTGCTTGATGCTGGACGAGCTTCTCACGGACGACAGCGATCGAACTTCTGCAATTTAGTTCAGGGCTAGACTTGTCGGGGGTCAGTAAATCTGGTTCAGGGCCAAGCGTTTCACTCTGTACACGCCAAGCATCAAGAAACGAACCTTTGCTGTCTATGAAATGATTACGAGCAGTATCTTTGGCATCCGTGGCAGTGTCAGTGTCGTCCTTTTCCAAACGTCGGACGAGGCGTGGCAAACGCATGCCCAGATCCTGCAATGGTCGTAAACCTGTTAGTTGAGCGATTGCTTCGGCAAAACTTGTTTTCTCATCGAAGCGCATATTTGCAGCGATGGCAGGCATTAACGTGCCGGCTTCGACTGCCCACTGTGGCAGGCCCAGATCGTCTAAGCCACTTACGCTCACGGAAACAGCCCCTTTGGGGGTTCGCTTCAACTCGCGCCGGACGGTCACGTTGTTTCCATCTTGATCCCGCAGATCCAGTTCCACCCATGTGTCACATGCGGGGCGATCGCCTAAAATCGAAAGATCTGACGCCGAAGGTAATGGGACGATCACGGGTAGAGTGAAACTGCTATTGCTGCCACTTTCGCCGTTTACTGAAATTACGTCGACAGTGATTGGATTGTGTACTTCAGATGGCTTGTGTTGAGAACGGTGTGCCTTACCAGTTAGGCACCACATGATTGCACTCTGCAATGCAGATTTACCGGCGCCGTTGAACCCCCAGATGCAGGTAACGTCACGGTCAAGTCGAAGGGTCAAAACCTCAGGTGCTTTACCGGCCGAGTCGCAGTGACGCTGAAGCCCTGCAAAGCGATGGGCTCTAAACTCCTGAATTCGCCAACAAGGACGTGAAGCACCAGCATTTGCTGTATGGCTACGCGTTACATGCGGTTGCGGCTCGCCAATGGCATCGAGAAGTTGATCGACCTCACTAGCTGAAACTAATTTTGCCGGGGCCCAGAGATCGCGCCGACGTGCATAAAATTGCATTGCAAGGCGAGCGTCTTCAAGGTCTAGAGCAAATGTGCCGGCGCCCTGGGGAGATTAATCGGGTTGCCGGCACAAAGCACATCAACGATTTGATCTAGTGTGCAGTTCTCTAAATCCAAATTTTCGGTTTGCGTCGGAGGAGCAGCTTGCATAAGGGCATCCCTGGCATCAACGAGTGAAAGGCTAGCGCTTTGGAGACGAAAGAACTCCCTCGTCGACTGACGCACTTAGAACAGATCAAAAGGTCGTGCTCGTTACTCGAGAAGGCTTGTTCACAAAGTAAGGTTTCAGGATGATTTCTACCAGCTTGCGCAAGCGAAAATGCGGATATTGCTGAGGGTTGGTACTTACAAAGCAGTGAAGGCATGTGTGCCACCTTTGATTTTAGACGACTGGCCGTTTTTGGCCGATTGTGTTGAAAAAGTCGACCCGGCTTGGCTAGCCATGCATTGAGCGGTGAAACGCCTTTTTCGCACGCTGCTACGTCAAATCTGAGCCCTGAACCTTCTGCGCAAAACACAGATTTCAATCTCAGGCGCGTGCTTTTCTACCGTGGAAACCGAAGCCGACTTTTTCAACAAAATCAGCCGGTGGCTGACGGCAGCGTGTGCGCCGCAGCATCATGCTTGCCGGTTGACGTTATGCCATGCTCGAAGACGGCGTGCGGTTCAGCCTGGTGCCGTGGAAGCCGGCGATCGAGTAGCGGCTGGGCAGCAGATCGCCGCGACGGTGCGTAACCATGGGGTGTCTCAGGAGGTTAGGCGGCAGCGCGGAGTATACGTGGGATGAAGTCGGCGGTATTTACCCGACCGTATTGAATGACGCAACGACGTCGACAAGCTGTTGCCTGACCCAGACATGGGCAGGGTCGCCATGGAAGCGCTCGTGCCAAATCATGGCTGGCGACAAAGGAGCAACTTGTAGCGGCAGATCTAGGAGCACGAGCGGGAGCCTTTCCGCAAGTCGGCGCGCCAAACGGCTTGGCAACGTGAGAATCATGTCGCTATCCGCCACCAACATCGCACCAGCAAGAAAGTGGGGAACTCGCAGCGCGACGTGGCGAGTGAGCCCCAGTGTCGAGAGGGCGACGTCAACCGCACTCTCTCCCACGCCGGAAATGGTCACGGTAACGTGGCGCAAGGTCACATAACGCTCCAAGCTGAGTCCGTCTGCCACACCGGGGTGATCGGACCTCACCACGCACACCAAGCTGTCGGCGTAAAGGCCGCGCCGATGGAGACTGCCGGGCAGTGCCTCGAAAATGCCCAGTGCCAGATCTGCGCCCCCCTGCTCGACAAGCCGCACGTTGTCCCCAGCAGGTTGCGCGATATGGAGACTTAGCGCAGGGGCATGGCGCTCGAAGCGGGCGATCAACCCGGCAAGGACCACCAGACTCAGGTGGTCGTGCGCGGCGATCGTGATCCGACCCGTTGCAGACGCGGGATCGAAGACGGCAGGCGAGACGATGCCTCGGGCATCGTCCAGCAGCCTGGCCACTGGACCTGCCAGCGTTTCACCGCGTGGCGTCAGTTCCAGCCCGAGCTTGCCGCGGACCACCAGGCGATCACCCAACATCGTACGCAGTCGCCCCAGCGCGCGGCTGGCAGCCGGTTGGCTCAAGCCCAATCGGAGGCCCGCCCGGGTGACACTTCGCTCCCGAACGAGTGCTTCGAACAGCTTTAACAGGTTGAGGTCGACTGTAGATAAATCCACTTGGTGCATTTTCACTATTACTTTCATGTCATTGATGCATACCGAGCAACCATGCACCATTCTGGTTCATCTGAATAGGAGATTTTTGTATGACTGCTTCCTCGCTCCCTTACGTTGTGTTCGGCGTAACCGGCCGTACTGGCGCCGCTGCTGCCGATGCGCTTTTGCGTTCCGGCCACCCAGTGCGCGTCGTGGTGCGTGACTCAGTCAAGGGTCGGCCGTGGGCCCAACGCGGCGCAGAGGTTGCCGTGGCCGATCTGACAGACCTAGCCTCTATGACCAAGGCGCTCAGTCAGGTCCAGGGAGCCTATGTCGTCAGCCCTCAGCACTACAACCGTGAAGATCTGTTCGAGAGGGCATACTTGATTGCCGATACCACGGCGCGCGCTGCGGTTGCGGCGGACGTACCCAGGCTTGTGGCTCTTTCCTCGGTGGGTGCCGACCGTGAACGCGGAACTGGATGGATCAGGATGAACCGCATGTTCGAGCAGCGTTTGGGTGAAACCGGTGTTTCGACCATCTTCCTGCGCGCGGCTTATTTCATGGAGAACTGGATGCCGATGGTCGGACAGGCCGTGCGCAGCGGCACGCTGCCGACGTTTCTGGCACCACCACAGCGCCCTCTCCCGATGGTGGCGACTGTGGATGTCGGCAGCACCGCAGCTGCTTTGCTGCTGGAAGAAAGGACGGGGACCTCCGTTGTCACACTCTCGGGGCCCAAAGACTATGCCCCGAACGATATCGCCGCTATCGTTTCCGCCACGCTCGATAAGCCTGTCGACTTGGTAGTCCTTCTGGAAGCTGAGTGGCACAAAGCGCTGGCGGATGCCCATTTCTCAACGGCCGCCCTTGCTGGTTTCACCGAAATGACCCGTGGCCTCAATTGCTCGCATATCGACATCAAGAGCGATCCCGGCGCGATAGAATGGGCAGGAACAACTCCGCTGGAACGAGTCATCGCCGAACTGGCACAGCGTCAGCGCTAAAGGCCAGCAGGGGATATTCGGCTTCGCCAAACGGCTAAGGAACCGGCCAAGGCCAACTCTCCCCCAAGATAGTCCCCCACTAAAATTTGGTGGGGACTACTTTGCGTCTAACACTGTCGTGCGTCTAGACGGTGCTGGCTGGACGCATACTTGCAGCCCAAGTGCGGTTCCCTTCCGTGTAACCCTCAGTTCTCCCTACTTAGCCAGCCCCTAGCCGGAATCCAGGAATGAATGTCCGCTTTTGGGAAAGCTGTAAGGCAGCTATGGGTCGGCTGCTGCCCTTCGTAACTGGTCGTTATCGACCGAACGTAAGGAGGTAAAAACCTTTAAGGCCCACCCTCCCACAACTCAGCAGCCCACCTGCGAGCATTGCTACGTCCAGTAATCGACCTGATGATGCCAGCCGTTCGACAGAAGTCGCAATTCAATCCCGAGCAATCTTGTCATTTGCCAAGGCTTAGGGCAGGGTCGATACCACTGAGATCTCTGCCAAAGGAGTCACCCCATGTCAAAGCTATATCCCAGTATCGATCCCGAGGGGCTGGTCGAGTACTCAGTGGTCTACACCGACCGCTCGCTCAACCACATGTCGCAGTCATTTCAAGGCGTGATGAAGAACATTTCCAGGACCCTGAAACAGGTCTACAACGCCCAGGCTCTTGCGGTGGTCCCGGGCAGCGGCACATTCGGCATGGAAGCGGTGGCGCGACAGTTTGCCACCGACCAGCAATGCCTGGTGATACGCAACGGCTGGTTCAGTTATCGCTGGAGCCAGATCCTTGAGATGGGCAACATCCCGGCGGCCACCACGGTGCTGAAAGCCCGACCGGTCGACACTGGTCGCCAGGCTGCCTACGCCCCACCCCCTCTGGACGAAGTGCTGGCAGCCATTCAGGCGCAGAAGCCGCAGATTGTCTTCGCCCCCCACGTTGAAACCTCATCAGGGATTATCCTGCCCGACGAGTACCTGCGGGCCGTCGGCGACGCCGTGCATGCGGTGGGTGGCCTGTTCGTGCTGGACTGCATCGCCTCAGGCACGCTTTGGGTTGATATGCAGAAATGCGCAGTCGACCTGCTGATCAGCGCACCGCAGAAAGGCTGGAGCGCCTCCCCTTGCTGCGCCCTGGTGATGCTCAGTTCTTTGGCCCTCGAGCGCATCGAACAGACGCATAGCAGCAGCTTCGCCTGCGACCTGAAAAAATGGCTTCAGATCATGCAGGCCTACGAACAGGGCGGACATGCCTACCATGCGACCATGCCCAGCGATTCCCTCGCGCGATTTAACGAAGTGATGAAAGAGACGCAAGCCTACGGTTTCGACAAGGTCCGCGGCGAACAACAGGCTCTAGGCGATCGGGTGCGCGCAATGTTGACCGGCAAAGGCATCAAAAGCGTGGCCGCAGCCGGCTTTCAGGCCCCTGGCGTAGTGGTGAGCTACACCGATGATGCCGACATTAAGAGCGGTAAGAAATTTGCCAACTGCGGCCTACAGATCGCCGCCGGAGTGCCATTGCAATGCGACGAGCCGGCCGACTTCCAGACCTTCCGCATCGGTCTGTTCGGACTCGAAAAGCTGCACAATATCGAGCGCACGGTCAGCACCCTCGAGCAGGCACTGGACGAGGTGATGGTTAACTAAGCCCTCATCTTGCCCGCAGCACACACCGAACTTGTGAATGCTAGGAAGGCATCCTGCCCTGGGCACTGCCGGCCCATGGCGCTGATCTTCGACGATGTTAGAACCATAAGGGAAAGCCCGTGCATGCGTCTTACTGACACGTGCGCCCTTCAGCGCTATCAGAAAAGGTTTCCAACGAAGCCTTTCACGGGGCGGATGATTGGCGGCTGTATGACTTGGAACGACCCAAAGCTGACGATGGCGACAGGCAGAAATCGGCCGATTGTGTTGAAAAAGTCGACCCGACCCGCCTACCCATGCGTTGAGCGGTAAAAGCGCCTTTTTTGCACGCTGCTACGTCAAATCCAAGTCCTGAACCTTCTGCGCAAAACACGGATTTCAATCTCAGACGCGTACTTTTCTGCTGTGGAAACCGAAGCCGACTTTTTCAACACAATCGGCCAAAAGCAGCCCTTCGATGTGGCTACAAAACCAGAGGCGGTTTACTCACAACGGAGATGCGGGCCAACCCCAACTTCAACAGTTCCTTACGTAGCAGCGAGCGCTCAAGCACAGCCATTCCGGCCTGCCATTCGATCGACAGCAAATGGCTCAACTTTTGTTGGCTGACCAAGGGCTCAGCCAGAAAGTAGCTTTTGCACTCGCGGATGCTGATGACGTTCAACAGCCAGTCTCCACCCTGCGCCGCCAGCCAGTGACCGATCGTTGAACGATGCGTTCGAATCAGCGCACTGGCATCCCACACCGCCATCTGCGCGAAAACCTGCGGCAGGTTGCTATCGGCTTTCAGCCGCTTCATATCAACCGCCAACGCACCAATCAGGTCTGACTCGATAGTGGCTTGACACTCGGAGAAGTACCGCTCGGGCCAGTCCGCTTCCAGTTTCGCCCGCCGTGCGAGGACTTCATAAGCCCGGATATCCGATTGGGTGGTCAACTGCCCTGTGAAATTCAGGGTATTGTCCAGAATTGCCGTGGCCAGCAACGCAGCACTTTTTTCGCTGATTAGCGGCAACAGCTCTATCGCTTCCCAACGCTGAAAAATCAGAGTCGCCGCTGCGCCGATCGGCAGGATGTCTGCCGCAGATCCGAGCTTCTGCGCCCAATAGTTTTCAAAGCCTGGGTGATGGTCAATGACTTCCACCACCTGTTCAAGAACCACCACCGGGTCGAAATAGTGGTAGTCGGAGACATCCACCAACACGAACTCATCACCCGCTCTCGGCAGATAATCGTCCAGAGATGATTGCCATCCGAGCACAGTCCTGGAGATGCTGACATTGCGCGGGGCGCTACTGACGGCCCGAGCATCAACGCCTTGGTGATTCAACAGCTCGGCGTACGCAATGCAGCAGGCATACGCGTCGATGTCCAGGTACGCCGAGCCTGAGGTCACCACCCTCATAACACGTGGGCCACAGCGTGAGCCGCCGAGACAGTCGAAGACAGCTTCAGCGCTTGAGCGATACCCTCCAGAATCCGCTCATACGCGAATTGACACTGTTCTTCGTCGATGGAAATGCGCACCGTGGCCCCGGCGATCCGGTCGGAATATCCCAGTTGTGTAACCGTGTTGGACAGGCTGAGTGTCTTGTCCGAGCATGCCGACCCACCGGTTATGTAGATCGACTGCGTGTTCAAGGCCCGCTGCAGTTTTTTTGTATTGACGCCCGGCAATGCAATAAAACTCACACAAGGTACACGCGGTGCTTGCTGACCGATCACGACCACTTCGCCCAGCATCGCTTGCAGCGTACGTTCAAACGTTTCCCGGCTCTGTTGTACCGCGACTTTACCGTTGCCGTACTTGTGCTGTTTCTCCTGCAACGCGGTTTCAATCGAAAGAATGCCCGGATAGTTCTGAGTACCACCGCGCAACCCGCCTTCCTGGCCGCCGCCAACAATTAATGGCGACAAACCGTAGCGGTTTCTGGCGTACAGAAAACCGGCACCGGGCAACGCCCCGAACTTGTGTCCTGACGCAATGGCGAAATCAACGCCGGATGCGTGCAGATCCACAGGGATTTTGCCGATGGCCTGGGTCATGTCCGAAAACAGCAAACCACCCCCAGCCTTCACTTGTCGGGCGATTGCTTCGATCGGTTGAATCACGCCGGTTTCGTTATGCACTGCCATAACGCAAACCAATGTCGGGCGACCTGCATGGGCACGGAGCAACTGCTCCAATTGTTCAGTGTCGAGCAGTCCGTTCATTTGATGCCCGATCGCTATGACTTGCAGGCCTTCCAGACCGTAGCGGTTTATGTTCTGCAGGGTGCAGGAGTGTTCGATCGCTGAGTACAGCACCAAGGGTTGCTCATGTTTGTAGCGTTCGAAAAAATTATGAAACACCTGGGTACAGCCCTCACTGGAGCCGCTGTTGAAAATCAGGCAGTCGGCGTCCACTTTCAAAAGGCTGGCGATGCTGCCACGCGCCCGTTCGACTCGTTCGAGCAACTGAACGCCGAGGGCGTGATTGGCATTGGGGTTGGCGCATTGGCGGGTCGAAAACAACGCCTGAAGCATGTTGCTGACACCCATTGAAACCGGTGCCGAACCACAGACGTCGGCATAAACTGCATCCACAGCAATATCCATATCAAACACTTCCAGTTTTCTGTTTTATGTCATTCAGGATGCTGCTCGCAAAATGCGAACAGAGACTCACAGGTCAAATAAGCAAGCGCAGCATGAGCTGGATCGAGCACAGCAAAACGAAAGCATTCAGCGCCTGTTTCAGATGCCTCGAGTCCAGCCGATGAGAAAGCATGGCTCCGAGGAAACCACCCACCAATATCCCCAGTACCAATTCACCGGTGTAGCCGAGAAAATCCATGGTTGAACCCACTCTGCCGAATAACGCCCCACTTGCTCCGATGATACCGATCAGCGCCGAGGTCGAAATGGCCTGCTTTATCTGCAGACCAAACAAGCTGATCAGTACAGGCAGGTAGATGAACCCGCCGCCCTGCCCGACCAGCCCGCACAATACGCCAAGCACCAGCCCTATCAGTGGCAACGACAGCGATTGATGGTTGCACAACAGGGCCACCGGTTTATGGAACAGGTACGTCACCAACAACGACATCAACCCCAGCAGTCCGAAGACGAACAGAATGAAGTTTTCGCTGAATGCATCAGCATGGAGCGAGGCAAAAAAGTTGGCGACAGCCATCGGTACGGCAAAGCTTCTGATCACTCGCCAATCCGGCTGAAACTTGATGCGGTGCAGCGCGAACGACACGAGGGACGAAAAGAAGCCTTGTGCGGAAGACAGCCCCGTCACGACTTCAATCGGCAGTTTCTGACCGGACAATATCGGGTAAATCAGCACCAACAGGGGCGTCACGATGATGCCCCCACCGATACCGAACAGACCTGACATGAAACCAGCCATCACGCCCACACCGACCATAACCGGGTAGATTGTCACGGCTACCATCTCAGCAGACCTTGATCTTGCCGGTCCCTTCCGTCATCCGACCGATAACAATCAGATCAGGGCAAAGCGCCTGCCACTTCTGACGGTTCTTTTCAAACCCTTCGGCACTCACAGTGAACAGCAAACCGCCATTCGTTTGCGGGTCATGCAACAGAAACTTTCTAGCTAATGGAAGATCAGCCAGGTACTCCACGTTCTGCGCGTACTTTTTAATGTTAGAGAAAATACCGCTGTCAGCCGAAGTCACCGCCACCGCCAATGACTCTGTGCCGTCATAAAAAACCAGACCGCTTGTATCCAGGTCAACATCCAGTTGCCCCAGCCCGACCATCTCACTGATATGGCCGATCAAACCGAACCCCGTGATATCAGTCAAACTGCTAACCTCAGGACTTTCGCTCAGCGTGCGGCCAAACGCGTTGTCGCCGGTAATCTGGGCAAGCGTCGACGCAGCAATATCCTCTTGTTCAATCACTCCGGTCTTCAGGGCATTGGCGAGGATGCCGACACCGATCGGACGCGTCATGACCAGCAAATCACCGGCCCTGGCCGTGTTATTTTTCTTCAAACGGTGTTTTTCCACCTCACCAATGATCGAGAAGCCGTACAAGGGCTGGCTGTTCTTGATCGTATGACCACCGACGATGCTGACATTGAACTTGTTCATCACCGACTGGGCGCCAAGGATCATCTGCGTTGCTTGCTCGACCGAAACCAGTTCCGGGTCGAACGCCATGATCGAGTTGGCAATAAGCGGACTCCCGCCTGAAGCAAAGATATCGCTTACAGCATTGCTGGCTGCCAATTGGCCGAAGACATAAGGATCGTTGACTATCGGGGAGAAAAAATCGGTGGTGAATAAAAGATATTTTTCACCTGCGTCATAGACGGCGCAATCGTCAGAAGACTCAAAGCCCAATACCACCTTGTCATCCGAAACCGTATTGGCTGCTGCAGTTTGCGACAGAATCCTCGTTAACACACTGGATGGGATCTTGCACCCGCACCCACCACTCTCAGATTTATCCATGATCTGACAAAACATCGACATCGGCTTTCCTTAAAATCCATTTTCCATAATTAAAACAGCGCTTTAGCGTGCTGAAACATACTGTTACGTCCTATTTCTGCCGACAAAACTCGCATGTTTTCATTGCAAAAATATGACGGAATGGAGGCATTTTGAAGTCATGCGGATGTCAGCGCGCAATGGTGTATGAACCATTGCCTCACTGCTCTACATTGCTGAATCGAGCGAAGGTAAATGAAACTGCTCTCTGCTGACGGTGCTAGGTGGCCCAAAGAGGACGTAAGCTTGCCCCTCATCTCGTGGCATAGCAGCATAGTGAGAGTTTACTCCTTCGCTATTACGCACTTCCAAGGTCACCATGTCCATAAATCTTGATGAGCTATTGAAAACCGT
Organism: Pseudomonas frederiksbergensis; assembly: GCF_003732275.1. GTDB lineage: Bacteria > Pseudomonadota > Gammaproteobacteria > Pseudomonadales > Pseudomonadaceae > Aquipseudomonas > Aquipseudomonas frederiksbergensis_H. The sequence goes on along the minus strand of NZ_MOBM01000004.1, from coordinate 122,387 downwards.
AGACGACGAACAATCATTCATCGGCTTCATTGAAGCTCTAGGTATGGATTTCGCCGAGGAGCGTTTGCTGGAGAAGACCTCTCCGTCGTCTCCCTATGGACCGGGGGCGTTGAGATGGGAAAACGACTCTATTGATACTTTTCTTGATGCTGCCGCAGCGTGGGCGACTGCCAGCTCACGCAGTTCCCCTGTGAGTGCCTGTATATCAAACGTATGGCAACGCTGTGCGGCCATTTTGCTGGCTGGTAAATTTTATGAGTGAGCCCAGCCATTGCTGCTCGGAGTACCGCAACGAGCGAGGGCTCCCGCCCTAGAAAGCTCACTATCGATTCATACTGTTTTAAACCGCAGGTCTTGAACTGCTCGGGGGGTGTTTTCACACAGCCTGGGTCGAAAGTAGCCGGTCACAATTTCACCAACAGTCCATATCCACATTGTGCGTAATTTGCCCTTTCACTACCCGCCGAGGTCAAACGGGATTTAAGCGACATCCTGTCGCTCGGCCTCAATTTGCCGCCACAGTTCTTCTTCAATGAACTCGGCATATTGTTCGGCCAGTGCCGCGCAGGCGTTGCGCCCGGCGTCACTGGCCATGCCGCTGTCGTCATACACCTGACCCGATACCACTCGAAACTCCAGTTCCCGATAGCCATAGGCGTCCCAATCGCTGGTGGTGGCCCACGGATCGGGCGGCACATCCAGCAACGAAGTCACCTCGCATTGCAGGCAGTATTGATCAATGTTCACGTCGTAGGTCATATGCGCCTCCGACACCGCTGACGCATCACTGTGTTGAATGTGGAAGGTAATACGCCCTTCCCTTATAAGGAGGCAGGTTCGAACTGCCGCATCACGCGAAAGGCTATTTTCCTGGCGACCATTTCGCTACTCAGTTCGTCAATCAGACTGGCAATCGCTTGACTGGACACTAGGCTTGCGGTCGACACTCCTGTGACCAGTAATTCGACGCACCCGGTTATTGGGTCGAATATCTTGATCATCAGTGAGCCATCCGGGTTGACGGTACAGCTGCAGGAAAGAGGCAGGAAACCACACTCAATGAGGTGGCGTAGCTCAAGACGGGTGATCATCAATTTTGTCCTTAGAGTCAGCGGATTTCTCATCTATTAAGAATAGATAGCTCCTTACCAGCTGGCGGAGGAAACGACCAATTGACGCCTATCTGAGATCCTGCCGACCGTACACCACCCAAAATCCTACAGCTCGTCGCATCATCCTCGCCACCATCATCGAACCTCAATTACTGTACATACAACCAGCACTTGTACAGCGAACCCGTCCTCATGAATTTCGACCAGGCTAAAGCGCTGAGACTTCAGCAGTGGCGCTCGACCCTTGACGACCACGACTTTCGAATGCGGAACCCCGAGGCGCACCGACAGCACCTTCACGCCATGACCTCTACCTTGGTCGCCGAGGGGCTGATCAATACGCTCGAGCGATACGACATGGATGAAATGGCCAACGCTGCGTACTGGCATGCCGTGGAAGAACTGCAGAGCCATCCTGCCCGCTATTGTGGCGCATCATCCTATGATGTCGTGGCCTGCGATGGTGCTCTGATACTTGGGAAAATCAGGCAGACCATTTTCCATGCAAGTAGGGACAACAAGGACGAAGTTCGAACTACCTACGACGGCAAGATCTATAGCGACAGCCGCGGAGCAAATCTCGTTTTCAACCCCTCGGGTGTCACGGCACGCATCGAAGACCTGACGCTGACCCTGCCCGATGGTCGACGTTTCGACCTCATCGAGACGGGCCGGATGATTCTTGGGGTGATTTACACGTCGATTGACGATCCCGACATGTATCGCGCCTTGGTCGACGCGGCGCAGGTAGCCCTGGAAGGTCGCGAGCTAGCCGCCTACGAAAAGATGCGGCCGTTTATGGATCTGGCCAGGTTCAGAACCTGCCCCGTTTGTCTCGATCGCTTTGACCGAAGAGACGATTGCGCTACCTGCTCTGGGCAAGGCTTCGTCATCAAGCAGCCAAGGGCTGGTCTACGCTGAAAGCACGGCTGGAGGACCTGACCCATGTGCGGACGTCTTTCCCAATACAGCGGCATTCACGACTTTGTCGCGGCGCTGAGCATGCCCAACGCCCTGATCAATTATGCAGGCGACCAGCCTTTCGAACTCTACAACGCCGCACCAACCACTCAGCTCGCCCTCTTTCACCAGGAAGGTCAGTTTCTCCGTGCCGACATGGTGCGCTGGGGATGGCGGCCACACTGGGCCAAAGACCCGCGGCGCCGATCAATGCCCGGGTTGAAAAAGTCGCCCATGGACCGTTCTTCAAAGCGATCTGGCCACACCGAGCAATCATCGCCATCAACAACTGGTTCGAATGGGTTGATGAAGGCGGACCGAAAAAGCAGCCTTACCTGATCCGCCGGAAAGACCGGGCACCAATCCTGTGCGCCGCGATCTGCCAATACCCAAACGCCGAATTTGGCCCGAATGAATATGACGGCTTCGTAATCATCACCGCCGACAGCAAAGGCGGCATGGTGGATATTCACGATCGCCAGCCCGTCACGCTCAGCCCCGAACTGGCTCGGGAATGGCTGGATCCGGCCACGCCAAACGAGCGCGCCGAGCAGATGGTGCTGTTGCAGGGCGAGCCCGCTGAGGCTTTCGAGTGGTTCAAGGTCGACCGCGCTGTGGGGAATGCTCGCAATCAGGGCTCCGAACTGATAACTCCGATTTCATCTGCTGGGCCATAGCAACTACCCCATGCCCAACGGTTTGCCAATAAAGGAAGGTGTAGGCACGTGACCTTGCAGGCGAAGACGCGATGCTGCAGAGAATCTTATGCCACTCCAATACCTGCCGTCCCGCTCCAGTACCGCTTACGATTTCGGTTGGATACGACTTACTCAGGGACGACAGCCCAGTGACTGATTCTGGATGAAAGTTGCCCATCAAAAAGATACTACGATACCTGCTGGTGCCGAGCAGTCCACTCAGGTGAGGCTTCACACTCGCGAATCAACCTCAGGTGCTCTGGCTCTGGAATCAAGTGCGCCCATCGAGCTTTCTCGTCATCCATTTCACTTACTCGCAGATCTTCAAGAATAGTCACCCCTGCGCTGCGAAAAACATTGCGCGCCTTTGCCCAAAAGCCTATGGCAGAACCCCGTATGTGATTAGGCACGATCGGCAGGCGATACTGTTGATATAGCGCCCATAGTACGGCTAGGCCGTAACCATGCCGTCGATACTCATCCAGGATCTCGACCCAGAACACATAGAGCCTGTCATTGAGTGGATTCACTCCGTAGCGAAGACTCCCTACCTCTAACCCGGTATGAGATTCGATACTCATGTGAAACGTAGGACTCGGATCAAGGAATGATTTTGACGCTTGTTCCGTCCGCGTTAGGCGAAGCCTAACCTCGGGCAAACGATCGCTTAGCACCCTCCTCATCCATTGTCGGCGGGCAAAGAAATCCTTCATCGGGTCAAACCATTCCATCTGGCATCCTCGTTAGAAAATCACGGTAACTGTTCGAAGAAATACTGACCTTTCACGTATCAAAGCACGCTCGTCCGTGTTGGCTTTGCAGACATTGGTCGCAGCGAACCAATCCAAAAAAGCGACCATTCGAACCTCGACTTCACGAACCGGCCCTGCCGCAAGAATCTCCAGGAACCTCCTCCGAATCACATCACTTTTGGCAGCTTCGCGATGATGCTCAGGACACAGGGCATTGACGTTGCCTGGGACATCTCAACCCTCCGCACACGCGCCTTACCGAAGTAAAAAACAGGCAAGCAAACACTTGGCAATATGACATCATTGGTTTCTTCTTTGAAATGGAATTCTCCCTTGCCAATTGTCAACCCGCCCATTATGACAATGCGCTCTTTGTTCGTATTGCCGGTGATACTTACCCTAGCTTCATGCACGTCTCCTCCACAGACAAAATCAGTGCCGCCCCCTAAGACTGTAAATGAATCAATGACAGGACAGGCCGAACTGATCCCTGTTGTAGGTTTCTCTAGCTGCCTCCTGCAAAACAACGACATTACTTTAATTCGTGAGATCGAACAGGGACACATGATTCCGGATACTCGAATCAGTTTCGATGGCGGTCGTATCCCACTGTCGATTCGCGAAATGAATCAGTGGAGTTCAAGCCTTTCGGCACTCGAAAACCAGTCCGTTCCATTGGTAATCGACTCGATGGACGTAAGGCCTGTGTTCGTAGTTGTGTTTGATGGAACATGGAATGATCGAGAGGATAGCAACAGCCCCATCACGGTACCTGGTGTGCTGTCGCGGGAGCTAGAAGGTAGTCAAGCCAAAACACCCGGGCTCCAGGTGAAGTATTACAACGGCGTCGGCACTCGGGTATCCATGCTTCGCCGCTGGTGGGAAGGAGCCACAGGAGCTGGCACAAGGGAGCGAGCAGAACAAGCGCTTATAGACTTGCAAGCATTCACACACAATGAAGGGAAGATGCCACACGTTTATGCCATCGGTTTCAGCCGAGGTGCAGCCTCAGCACGGCACTTCCTCAATCTAACCGAGCCGATGTTACGTACAGCTTCGGTAGACAGTTTCTACAACCGGGCTAGAAGCTTTGCGCTGTTGTTCGACACGGTAGGCACCGGGCAGATAGGTTCGCTACAACTCAGCATTCCACCCTCTACATCCTCAGCGATCCAATTCGTGGCCACACATGAACGGCGACTGTCCTTTCCGATTGTGCCTTTGGTATCGAGCACCTCAGAGAAAATCCCTGGGCAACGGATTGTGGAACTGCAGCTCCCAGCAGCCCACAGCGACCTAGGTGGAGGGTATGGCGAAGGACTCGAAGCGCTATCGCTTGCCATGGCGCGCGAGTTACTTGTCCGTCAGGGTTTTAGGTTGCCAGAACAATCTGTCGAGCATCAGGCCATGTTGAACATGGGTTGGCACAACTCGGATTGGCCAGGTACGGCAATTGGGAATGCACTTCGAGGACTGGGTGGTGCTACCAACAGGCATCGTATCGAACCGAAAAGCACCGCCTTGCAAGGCCCCGCCGAAGAGCCTTTTATCGCACAACTCGAAAATGCTATGCGTGAAGTTGCAGCCAGCAAGGCGGAACTCGAACGAGTCCAAGAGCGATATCGTGACAAACCCGCAGTTTTCGACGGCCTCAGCATGCGGCTTATGGCGCAAAACAATGAGTTAGTGGTGTCCACGAATTGTCCAAATAACGTTAAATACGATCGTCGTTCGCGCTGGTTTTTGCTGAATGATCAGCCTTACATTAGGCTAACCGAGCAGAACGTTTTAGACGCCGAAGCAGGACGCGGAAACATTTGGATCGTTCCAAGGCAAAACCCCAATCTCTTCATACTGAAGAAATAAACTCAATGATGCGAGAAACGATCGCGAGCGGGAGATCAGTCCAGGACCTTTCCATCACAAATAACCGACTGCTATGGGTCGTTTACTGCCCTTGGCGACAGGCAACAATCGGTCGAGGCTGTGTAAAAACGTTTTTCAGCGAGATCCACATCTGCTGCCGTGCCGATAAATTTCAGATTTAACGTAGACGCGCACACTTCAATTTTGGCGAAGCGTTTTTACACACTCTGGGCCAAAAGCAGCCATTGGCTTTTCGTTTTCGTCAGTGAGGCCAAATCCTTCTACGATCAAGCAATGACACGGAAGGAGCTATCTTGATGGATTATCTGATTCGAAACGCTATGAATGCAGATGCGCCGGCTATCAGTCGAACGATCATCAACACTCTCCGCGAGTCCAATGCTCAGGACTACTCATCCGAAATCATTGATCAAGTGGCTCAAAGCTTTTCTCCCTTAGCGATCCTTCATTTGTTGACTGAGCGTCAGGTACTCGTAGCTACAGTCGACAGTCATATCGTCGCAACAGCGAGTCTTGATCAGGACGTTGTCCGAAGCGTGTTTGTCGACCCGAGCTATCAAGGAAAGGGTATCGGAAGACACCTGATGGAGAGGATTCAATCAATCGCCATAAACGCAGGTTTAAACCTGCTATGCGTTCCCTCTTCAATCACCGCAGAGGGCTTTTATGCTTCGCTTGGTTTTAAAAAAATCCGAGACGAGTTTCACGAATCGGAGCGTACGATCATCATGGCGAAGACATTGGAACGGTAGCGCTACAGCGTCCCAGGAGGCACCAGGATCAAAAATGGATTTCATCTTTGAATCTTGATCAACCTGTTGGCTTATCGGATTGGCGTTTACGTGCTACGCCTGCTGAGTGGCGGTCGTTTCAAGGGAGAAAGCGGTTTTGCCTAGGGCTTGGCACTCGCCGTCGGCTGCTTGGTGCTGTTCGCACCTTTCGTGGCTCTCATAGCCTTGCTCATCCATACCAGTGGCGGATGAGGTGATGAGCGCTATGAGTCGTAAGCGGCTACGAGCGAATGTCCGGTTCGGACAACTTCCTGGCCTAGTGTGTTGCCGCTGACCGAAAGCTGATCCAGTAAAGGCTATTCTGCCGACTGAAAACTAACCCAGATGTTCAACTGACGCTGCATAACCGTTCTAGTCATCGCCCTAGGCCACCGCGCAGGAGCAGCATGGCCACGCATACTGGATCGACCTGGTCCAGGAGACCGCGGGGCGTTGTTGCTGGATTCAACCTGGCTGAGGGTGCTGATCTGATCGCCGCCCGTCGATCTAAACCGTATGTACGTGAACACTCCACTTGACGGCGCATTTTTTTTATTGTTTCCTGAAACCGGTTTCAGCAATGTATTAAATGTACCCGACCTGATAAATCCAATAAGAAGGTTTCAGACCGTGAACGATTTTTCCGCCGCCCAGCGCAGCCGCGTGACCATGCTCGACGTGGCCAAACACGCCAAGGTCTCCAAGGCCAGCGTTTCGCGGTTCATTGGCGATGATCGTGGCCTGCTTTCCGATGCCATTGCTCAGCGCATCGAACAGGCAATTGCCGAACTCGGCTATCGCCCGAACCAGATGGCCCGCGGCCTGAAACGCGGGCGTACCCGCCTGATCGGCATGCTGGTGGCCGATATCCGCAACCCTTATTCCATTGCCGTGATGCACGGAGTGGAAACCGCGTGCCGTCAGCACGGCTATAGCCTGGTGGTGTGCAACACCGATCGCGATGACGAGCAAGAGCGCCAGCACCTGGCCCTGCTGCGTTCGTACAACATCGAAGGCTTGATCGTGAACACCCTCGGTCATCACCGTGACGAGTTGCACGACCTGCATCGGGAAATGCCCTTGGTGCTGATGGATCGCAAGGTGGAGCACCTTGAAAGCGATATGGTCGGGCTGAACAACCCGCAGGCCATCGACATGGGCCTCAACCACCTTGAAGAACGCGGTTACCGCGATGTATTGCTGGTGACCGAGCCGCTTGATGGCACCAGTTCGCGGATCGAACGGGTCAGCAGCTTCAAGGCGCAAATCGAGCAACGCCCGGCGCTTCGCGGCACGCACATCGAAACCGGCAGCGAACTGAGCGCACAATTGAAAGCCTTCCTCGACACGCCTGGCCCCGGCCCGAAGGCGCTATTTTGCGCGAACGGAATTGCGGCGCTGGCCAGCACCCATGCGTTGCGTGAACTCAAGTGCAATCTGTTCGATGACGTGGGCTTGATCGCCCTCGATGACCTGGACTGGTACCCGTTGGTGGGCAGCGGCATTACCGCTCTCGCGCAGCCGACCACCGAGATGGGCGCCAGTGCATTTGAGTGTCTGCTCAAGCGGCTGCGCGGGGATGACGGGGCGGTACGGATGCTGGATTTTTCCGCGCGGCTGATTGTGCGGGGGTCGACCCTTGGTGTTTTCAGGTGACTGGAATGGCCCTGAAGAGCAGCACGAATTCACAGCCATTTTTTTTGAACAAAAATGAAACCGGTTTCAGAGGTAGAAAAACAATGAACAAACCAGCCGTTTCCATCAGCCTTTCAAGCTACGGTGCCGATCTTGTGCGTCAACGCGGCCAGGGCAGTTTCATCGAGATTCTCGCCGCCGCCGGCGCCACGGGCATTGAGTGGCGCGAAGAATTACTGACCATCGAAGACCCCGCTCAACTGGCCGATGCCACTCAAGCACAAGGCCTGCAGAGCGTGTATTCATCGCCGATGGAGCTATGGCTGGCCGGTCAATCCAGGCCCAATCCCGAGCTGGTCACGGCCCTGCAACGCGCCCGGGCGTTCGGCGCCAAATGGCTGAAGGTGTCACTGGGCTATTTCACTGACAACAGCGATCTGCAAACCCTCACCCGAGTGCTGGGCGAAAGCGCCGTGCAGTTGCTGGTGGAAAACGACCAGACCCTGCACGGCGGCCGCATTGAACCCTTCCAGCGTTTTTTCGCAGAGATCGAACAGCACAAATTGCCGATAAAAATGACTTTCGATATCGGCAATTGGCACTGGCAGGACCAGTCCGCCGACAGTGCTGCCCGGTTGCTCGGTCGTCACGTCGGTTATGTGCACTGCAAAGCGGTCACGCGCCGTGCCGACGGCAAACTGGTCGCTATCCCGCCCGCTATTAGTGACCTGCAACAGTGGGAACACCTGCTGCGGCACATGGCCCATGGCGTAATGCGGGCCGCGGAATATCCGCTGCAAGGCGATGACCTGGTACATCTGACCACTGAGCACGTCGCCGCCCTCGCCCACCTTGGCCAGTCGCAACCGGAGAGTGCTCATGTCTGAGATCGATATTCTGTCCTTCGGCGAGACCATGGCGATGTTCGTCGCTGAACAGGCTGGTGATCTGGCCTGTGTCGGCGCTTTCCACAAACGCATTGCCGGGGCTGACAGCAATGTCGCCATTGGCCTTTCCCGATTGGGTTTCAACGTGGCATGGCTGAGTCGTGTCGGTGCCGACTCGTTGGGCCGGTTCGTGGTCGACACCCTGGAAAAAGAAGGCCTGGATTGCCGCCACGTCGACATCGACGCCGCCCACCCGACCGGTTTTCAACTCAAATCCCGCACCGACGATGGAAGCGATCCGGTGGTCGAGTACTTCCGCCGTGGTTCGGCGGCCAGTCACCTGTCGCCGCACTCGATCGTGCCCGAATTGCTCAAGGCCCGACATCTGCACGCCACCGGCATTCCCCCGGCGCTGTCGGAGTCGGCGCGGCAAATGTCGTTCGAGTTGATGACCCGCATGCGCGAGGCCGGGCGCAGTGTGTCCTTCGACCCGAACCTGCGCCCGAGCCTTTGGGCCAGCGAACGACAAATGATCACCGAGATCAACCGCCTCGCCGCCCTCGCCCATTGGGTGCTGCCGGGGTTGAGCGAAGGTCGCTTGTTGACCGGGTTCGAAGACCCGGCCGACATCGCCGCCTTCTACCTTGACCAGGGCGCCGAGGCCGTGGCGATCAAGCTTGGCCCACACGGGGCTTTCTACCGCACACACCTTGATCAAGGTTTCGTGGCTGGCGTACCAGTGCGAACAGTGGTCGATACGGTGGGCGCTGGCGATGGTTTTGCCGTCGGCATGATCAGCGCGCTGTTGGAAAACCAAAGCGTTGCCGAGGCCGTGAAATGCGCCAACTGGATTGGCAGCCGGGCGGTGCAGAGCCGGGGGGATATGGAGGGGTTGCCGACCCGATCCGAAATGGTCAGCGAATTTGAGGCCGCCATCGCGAGCAGGCTCGCTCCAACAGGGGATATGTGTCGAACGTAGATCCAATGAGCGAGCCTGCTCGCGATGAGGCCAGTAAAGGCACCGAAGATTCAAACCGTTACCTGCTGCGACAAAAACAACAAGCTCAGGAGCACCACCATGAAAACCGCAACGCTCGCCACCCGCCGCTGGTGGTACATCATGCCCATCGTGTTCATCACCTACAGCCTGGCGTATCTGGATCGCGCCAACTATGGGTTTGCCGCCGCGTCCGGCATGGCGGCAGACCTGTTGATCACGCCAGGCCTGTCGTCGATGCTCGGCGCGCTGTTCTTCCTCGGCTACTTTTTCTTCCAGGTACCCGGCGCGATCTACGCGCAGAAACACAGTGTGAAGAAGCTGATTTTCGTCAGCCTGATCCTCTGGGGCAGCCTGGCGACGTTGACCGGGATTGTCTCCAATGCCTACTGGCTGATCGTTATCCGCTTCATGCTCGGCGTGGTCGAAGCCGCAGTGATGCCGGCGATGCTGATCTACCTGTGCCACTGGTTCACCCGCGCCGAACGCTCGCGGGCCAACACCTTCCTGATCCTCGGCAACCCGGTGACCATGCTGTGGATGTCGGTGGTCTCGGGCTATCTGGTGCAGCATTACAGCTGGCGCTGGATGTTTATCGTCGAAGGTTTGCCAGCGGTGTTGTGGGCATTCATCTGGTGGCGCCTGGCCGATGATCGTCCGTCACAAGCCAAGTGGCTCAACGATCAGGAAAAACAGGACCTGGAAAGCGCACTGGCCGCCGAACAGGTTGGCATCAAGGCCATGAAGAACTACGCCGAAGCGTTCCGCTCACCCAAAGTGATCATCCTGGCACTGCAGTTTTTCTGCTGGAGTATTGGCGTGTACGGCTTCGTGTTGTGGCTGCCGTCGATCCTCAAGGCCGGCGCGCAGATGGACATGGTGCAGGCCGGCTGGCTGTCGGCGCTGCCGTACCTGGCGGCGGTGATCGGCATGCTGCTTGTGTCCTGGGGTTCGGACAAGTTGCAAAAACGTAAACGTTTCGTCTGGCCGCCACTGCTGATTGCCTCGATTGCCTTCTATGGCTCCTACGCCTTGGGTGCCGAACACTTCTGGTGGTCCTACACCTTGCTGGTGATTGCCGGCGCCTGCATGTACGCGCCTTACGGACCGTTCTTCGCAATCATTCCGGAGATCCTCCCGGCCAACGTCGCGGGTGGCGCCATGGCGCTGATCAACAGCATGGGCGCCCTCGGTTCCTTTGGCGGCTCCTATCTGGTCGGTTACCTGAACAGCTCCACCGGCTCGCCCGGCGCCTCGTACCTGTTGATGAGCGGCGCACTGATGTTTTCGGTATTGCTGACCATTTGCCTCAAGCCCGGCGCCAGCGATCGGGAGCGGCCCACAGCCACAGTAACGCGCACCGCAACGGCACATTCCTGAATTGAAGTTGAGATCTCAAAGATGAAAAAGCAGGTCGTCCTGTACAAGAAACTCTCGCCGCTGCTGATGGCTCGTCTGCACGAGCAGACCGAAGTGACGCTGATCGAAAACCTTGATGCCCAGGGTCTGGCCAAACTGCGCGATGCCCTACCCCGCGCCCATGGTTTGCTGGGTGCCAGCCTGAAGCTGGATGCCGAATTGCTCGATCTGGCACCCAACCTCCAAGCCATTGCCAGCGTCTCGGTGGGTGTCGATAACTACGACATCGACTACCTGACCGAGAGGGGCATCCTGCTCAGCAACACGCCGGATGTATTGACAGAAACCACCGCCGACACCGGTTTCGCACTGATCCTGGCAACGGCCCGGCGCGTAGTGGAATTGGCAAACATGATTCGCGAAGGCAATTGGACCCGCAACATCGGCCCCACGCATTTCGGCAGCGACGTGCACGGTAAAACCCTGGGCATCATTGGCATGGGCCGCATTGGTGAGGCCCTCGCGCAGCGCGGGCATTTCGGGTTTGGCATGCCGGTGATTTATCACAGCCAGTCACCGAAACCGGCGGTGGAACGGCGGTTCAATGCGCACTATCGAAGCCTGCCGGAGCTGTTGCAACAGGCCGATTTCGTTTGCCTGACGTTGCCGCTAACCGCGCAAACCACTGGGCTGATCGGCGCAGAACAGTTCGTTCTGATGCGTCCCGAGAGCATCTTCATCAATATTTCACGGGGCAAGGTAGTGGACGAAGCAGCGCTGATCGAAGCCTTGCGCGCGGGCCAGATTCGCGCGGCGGGGCTGGATGTATTTGAACGCGAACCGTTGAATCAGGACTCGCCGTTGCTGCAGTTGAACAACGTGGTGGCGACACCACACATCGGCTCGGCCACCCATGAAACACGGGAGGCCATGGCCAGATGCGCGGTGGACAACCTGTTGGCGGCGCTGGCGGGTAGGCGCCCGGGGAATCTGGTGAATGTGCGGGCGTGGAAGGCCTGAAAGATTCGTTGCCTGGAGGCCGTCTTCGCTCCCACATTTGATCTGTGAACGCCACAGATCAAATGTGGGAGCGCCCCGTAACGTCGATTCAGCTCCGTCATATACGCTCGCCGACATGCTGTACATGGCATCGAGTGTCGATGCACATCGAGGCCAAGGCACCTTACTTCCCGAGAGCCTCGACGTTCACCTTGGATAAAGCGCTTCATGGGCAATCCCTGCGATGAAATCCTCAGAAATCATAGCAAGGGTTCGCGAAGGCGTTTTTACACACTCTGGGCCGCTAGCCGTCACTCATCAATGGTGACTAACAGCCCCCTCACATCATCGTGACACCACCGCAGCTGCAATCGTTCTGGAACGCCAAGCAAAAGCCACCACCATCAGCAGCCCCAGACCCGCCATTGCCGCTCCGGCCAGGGAAATCGCCGGATAACCCAGCCCGGTATTGATCACCGCTCCACCCAGCGCCGCACCAATCGCGTTGCCGAAGTTGAAGGCACCGATGTTCACCGCCGAGGCCAGATTGGGCGCGTCCTTGGCAGCCTCCATGACGCGCATCTGTAGCGGCGGCACCAGAGCGAAGCTGGCGATACCCCATATCAGGATGGCAACGGCGGCCGGCAGCGGCCAACGCATCAGTACGGTGAACGCCAGCAAGACGAGAATCAGCACGCTCAGCGAAACGATCAGGGTGCGATCTATCGAGCGGTCGGCGGCCTTGCCGCCCCACATGTTGCCCAGCGTCAACCCCACACCGAACAGCACCAGCATGGCGGTGATGTAGGCGGTGGAGGCATGGGTCTCGCTGCTGAGGATCGGCGCGATGTAGGTGAAGACGGTAAACATTGCACCCGAGCCGACTACGGTCAGGGCCAACGCCCCCAGCACCGGGCCACGGCCCAGTACCCGAATTTCGGCCAGTACACCGACGCTTTGCGGCGCCTGCAGGTTGGGCAAGGCGAACCACAACGCGGCCATGGCCACCACGCCGAGGCCGGTAATACCCCAGAATGCGGTGCGCCAGCCGAACAGTTCGCCAAACCAGGCGGCCAGTGGCACACCGCCGATGGTCGCCAGGGTCAGGCCCATGAACATTGCCGCAACCGCCCCGGCACGTTTCTCCGGGGCGACCACGCTAGCGGCGACGATAGAGCCAACGCCAAAAAACGCACCGTGGTTCAGTGAGGTCACCACCCTGGCGACCATGAGACTGTAGTAATCGGTAGCCAGGGCTGACATCAGATTACCCAGGGTGAAAATCGCCATGAGTCCGATCAGCAGATAGCGCCGGGGGATCCTGCCGGTGGTCAGGGTCATCAGCGGCGCGCCGAGCAGTACGCCCAGGGCGTAAGCACTGACCAACAGACCGGCGGCGGGAATGGAAACGCCGAGATCCGCAGCGATGCCCGGCAACATGCCCATGGGGGCGAACTCGGTAACGCCGATGCCAAAGGCACCAATGGCGAGTGCGACAAGTGGTGGATTGATACGCATGGAAGGCTCCTTATCTATGCCGCTAATGCTACGATCCAACCTTTTCAGGCAGTAGATAGCATTTCTGGCAATCACCTTTGCGTAAGGAGCACAAATGGACTTCAACGGCAGGTCAGGTGAAATGGGCGTGTTCGCCACCGTGGCGCAGGAAGGCAGCCTGTCGGCCGCCGCGCGTGCATTGGGGCTGACACCCTCGGCGGTCAGTCGGATCATCGCGCGTACCGAACTACGTCTTGGCACCCGCTTGCTGTTGCGCACCACCCGAGCGATCACCTTCACCGCCGAGGGCGAGGCTTTCCTGCGCGGCGCCCGGCGTATCCTGGCCGACATGGCCGAGGTCGAAGAAGCCATCGCCGACCAGGGCGTACCAAGGGGCCGATTGCGGGTCAGCGCCGCCCTTGGCCATGGGCGGCTGGCCATCGTTCCCTTGGTGGCAGCATTCAGCGCCCGTTACCCGAACATCGTCGTCGACCTCACCCTCGGCGACGAAGTGGTCGACATTCTCGGCGGCCAGGCCGACGTCGCGGTACGCTTTGGCCATCTGCCCGACAGCCCGCTGACCGCGCGCAGGATCGGCGACACCGGCCAGGTAGTGGTGGCATCGCCCGAGTATCTGCAGCGCCACGGCATCCCCCAGGAACCGGAAGACCTGCTACGGCACAACTGCCTACGCTTCAACTTCCGGCGTGCCGAACCCAACTGGCCGTTCATCCGCGACGGAAGAGAGTTTTCCATGAAGGTCAGCGGCAACATCGAATGCAGCAGTGGTGAAGCGCTGGCACAACTCGCGCGAGTAGGTGCCGGCATTGCGCGTATCGGCGAGTTCAGCGTGAGCGAGGATCTGCAGCGCGGTGACCTGATACCGCTGCTGGAAGCCTGGAACCCCGGCGACCAGGAACCGATTCATGCGGTGTTCGTAGGTGGCTCGGCAATGCCGGCGCGGGTGCGGTTGTTCGTGGACTTCTTGTTGGAACATCACCGGATGTAAGCGGTGGCGTCACTTGATCCTTCCGGGTGCTCGTGATGCTGTTCGCATTAAGCAAGTAGTGACCAACGGTGGTCTGCCTGACTGGAACAATCGGGAGCCATGGCATTGGGCAAATAAGGCAGCCGCGGACATCCAAAGTATTGAAGCGATCACCAACTCGACTGATCCTAGCGCATACACCACGCTGTATGTACTACGAGTCGGAATCGCACCGCACGAGAATTTCCTAAGTGACAGCCCGCAACTTTCGGATTCCTTTGAGAACTTTCGTGGCGACTGTACCGAGTACGTTTTGGGCCTGCCCGTAGAAGCTGGCAACTTTGGGAAGATTGCAATCCAGCTTCACCCTGCAGGCACACACTACGTTTAACACGCGGACTCCAAAGACTGCCTAAGCGCCAGTCTGGGTCGGTTGGCAGCGACTACACTGGCTAAGTCCTTGCCTAGCACCCAGCCAGATGCCGAAGCCGTCATGCACCAGAACTTTCATACGAGTGGCACGGCGGTTGGCGAACAGATAAGCACAGTGCGGCTTCGCCGCACCGAACACCGCGATCACTCTGGCCAACGCAGTCTCGGTGCCAGCTCGCATGTCCATCGGCTCGGTGGCGAGCCAGATGGAGTCGATGCGGATCATCGCAGCAGGTCTCGAAGAAAGGTCGCGCAGGAAGCAGCACATTCGGTTGGCCAGTTCACTTTGACGGTGCCGCGCGGGTGCTGGATTTCAACGCAGATATTCGATGAGGCTGCGTGCGAATTTGCTACGGCCAGCTGCATGGGTAACGGAATGAATGCAGGTTGCAGCGCCGTACTTCTCTGCGCTTGCACCCGAATCCATTTGTGGACGAGGTTAGCGTTGAGGCTATGGCTGAGCGCGATGCTGGCAATCGAAGCTCCGGGTTGGGCACACTCTTGAATGACCTGGGCTTTGAAGGACCTGGAGTAGGAACGGCATTGTGGCTGCATGAAATACCCGCTTAAAAAGCTAGAACTGGTACCCACTTAAATTTAAGTGCACACCATGTCCTGGCCTTGCGGGGCTGGGTAGATGACTTGGCCGGACGGATACAACACACCTTCCTGATCCCCGCGTTTAAGACTACGGGGCCTGTCTTTGCCGATGGCTACGCTGATTGAGCATCGGCTTTCGATAAATCTATGGAAGCTCTGATTGCATCAATTACGTCTTGAGTGAGCGCCATAACTGTCGTCGTACTGACTTCAATCCGACTGATAATGTCTGCTCGGGGGCCCTGTTTCCAGGCATCGCTTGCGTAAAAAATATCTTGAGCGGCTAGGCGATGGCTCTCGCTTTCATAAGAGCGAATCAGGTGATAGCTGTCACAATCATGTAATGAGCCGCCATAAGAAACGACATCTATGCCAGCTTCTATGTGAAGCGGAACACTTACATTTTGCATTATTCGATGAAAATCCAATCCCGATCCTGGCTTTAAGGTGTACATCAGGATTTCAATAATTCGAGTCATTCCAAGTCTTCCATGTGGAGTTTCAACGTGAGCATCCGTACATCCCAGCTTACGTTATCAGGCGGGAATCCAGTTATGCGGCAGCAGTTCGGTAATCTCGCTTGCCCGCTGCGTCGGCAGGCGTGTGAGATTGATCAACTGCTGCCGCATAAGTGGATGCCGGCCTAGTCATGCAAGACGGATTGGCTGGACGCTTGCGGTCTAGGGAATGGCCTGAAGCGATGAACGAGCGACGGCGCCCACCTTATCGGCATCATCCTGGGCAGCTCAACTGTTCAGGGTGAAGCTCAATGGAAAAGAGTGTGCTGTTCCTGGCCAGGTAGTAATGCTCCTGGTGAAACTTGAACCTGCGCATCATCGCCAGCAACTGCGGTTCCTTGCAGGCCAGTTGCTCCAGATCACGGCGTATTCTCGCCTCCATGCTGGCCTTGCGTTCCTCGGAGAGGCTGCTCGCTGCTAAGTCGATCCTGTAGCGGTAGAAGATCGTGTCACCGTACGTCAAACCGACGTACTCAAGGATGGTAATTGCATCCAGTTGCTTTGGCAGGGTCGCGTCCAACTGGGCGAGGTGCTCGACCAGCAGCGCCTGTTGGGCCACCTTCTCCTGCTCGGCTTTGAGCGCGAAATAGCGTCCAATCCCGGCAATCAGTAGCAGCGATACCCAGATAGAAATTACGCGGGTTGCGCCGCTTCTTCGGCGCCAGCTTCATCAACATCTTGAATGACTCGTCCTGAGCATGAAAAAGCCCCTAGCGAAACTAGGAGCTACGGGTGAAAACGGCATAGCCTGACACAATACCCCCGGGGGAGCACTCGGCCAATCCGGGGTGGTTATCAGGGCGAGCACTGCGTGAGCTGTCTGCCCAGGCTTGAACTGATTTCGACGCGCCGCGGCTCCGAATCGAGAAGCCAGGAAAAATCTCTAGCCAACGTAAGCGTTCGGCAAAGCCACGGTAAGCACCTAGCGAAGACACCTCCCTGATGCGTCAGGGGCGGTGCCCTTTACGGCTTGTTAAATTATTCGAGGTGGTAATTCAACCAAATATGGTGCGTTCCATCGATGTCAATTGTGATCCCTCCTGACCCTGATATCCCTTTCAAACCATCCGTACCACTGCCTCCAACTATGCAGAAAAACTCATCTGCCCGATCAATTCCGGTCGTGGAGGCGGAATGAATGAAGTTAAAGGAACCCTCTACCCCATTCACCGTACCCTTGAAGCTCTCCATCGCGATGTAGCTGCCCCTTCTTGACGCTTGGTCGAACGCCGCAGTAAAGGCTGTTGAAGAAATACCATCGATAGCTCCTGTATAGGACTTTTCCATGGAGCTGATCGACACTGGTAAGCCTGTTGTAATTTCGGGCGTGAGAGTCAGGTCAGTTGGTTTGAAATTCTTGGAGGAAAAAGTGGCTCGCGCTTCCATTCGGATAAGTCCTGTTCCATATGAGATGAGCGGTCATTCTAATGCAAGAGCACCCTCACGTTGAGAACGTCAGGCCGAGACCAAATGCTGTGGCAGCAGTTGATCGATCTCACTCGCTCGCTGCGTCGGCAGGCGCGTCAGCACATCTTTGAGATACGCATAAGGATCATGCCCATTCAGGCGGGCTGACTGAATCAAGCTCATGATCGCAGCTGCCCGCTTACCGCGGCGTAGCGACCCGGCGAACAACCAATTCGAGCGTCCAAGTGCCCACGGCCCCGCTGCAGCCCAAATGAGCGAATTTACCCCTTATCTCGGCATAACCCCCAAGAGATCCAGCGGCTTGCCAAACGAAAAGTCAGGCACTAAGGTAGCGCCCTCTAACGACTTGCCCCGGACTTTGGGTGAGCGGTAACGGCTACAGACAAAAAATCAGATGGCAGCGCACCCTCCTTTGGCGAGTACTTCACCGCACAAAGATAGCGCTGTCTCACTATCAAGGTGCCTGAGACTCGATAGAGTTTTCCTTGAAAGTAACAATCACAAGAAAGAGGAAGCCCGTGATGACGAACGCTAGTGCTAGCGCGACTGTCACCAACAGTTTGGCAACACCCCACACCCAACGGATGAGCACCTACGTGTTCGCGCTGTTTTTCATCCTCGGCAGCATCACCAGTCTTAACGATGTCCTGGTGCCAAAACTCAAGCACCTCTTCAGCCTCAGCTATACCGAGGCCATGCTTGTGCAGTCGTCATTCTTTTTTGCCTATTTCATTTTCGCCATACCCGCAGGCCTGCTCATTTCGCGAATCGGCTACATGAGAGCGGCCGTCCTCGGGTTGCTGATGATGGCTGGTGGATGCCTGCTCTTCATTCCTGCCACCCAGTCCGCATTGTTTCCAGCCTTCCTCGGCGCCCTCTTTGTGCTTGCGATTGGCGTGACAACCGTTCAGGTCGTTGCGAACCCGCTGCTTTCACTACTCGGAACCGCCGCAATGGCCCCTAGCCGCCTCACCCTCGGCCATGCGTTCAATTCGCTGGGAACCACGGTCGCACCCTACCTGGGTGCCATACTGATCCTGGGCTCCCTCAATGCGGTAGATACCTCCGCATTGTCGCCAGCAGAACTGACGTCCTTCCTGTCGCAGGAAGCCAGCGTGATCAGCAACACCTATGCAAGCATTACGCTCTTCATCTGCATCGTCGCCTTGATCGTCTGGCTTAAAAGAAATGAGCTGCAACCGTCAACAAGACCTGAACGTCTCAATCCATTTGCTGCGCTCGACCTTCTAAAGCAGCCGCGCTTTGCACTCGGCACCGTTTGCATATTTCTCTATGTCGGCGCCGAAGTCACGATTGGCAGCCTCATCACCGACTACCTCATGCTGCCGACAACCCTGGCCCTTCCCGCCGAAGCCGCAGGCAAGCATGTAGCCTTCTATTGGGGTGGCGCCCTGGTTGGCCGCTTTATCGGCTCGGCGCTGATGCGCACTTTCGCGCCCGGGAAACTGCTGGCCTTTGCCGCCACGGCAGTCATTGTGCTGTTGGCGATCTCTGCCACCACACAAGGCGTTGTTGCCGGATGGTCGCTGCTGGCCGTCGGGCTGTTCAACTCCATCATGTTTCCGACGATCTTTACCCTTGCGACCGCAGGGCTCGGTCATCGCGCGGCGGAAGGTTCGGGCCTGTTCTGTTGCGCCATTGTTGGCGGGGCATTTATTCCGCCATTGACAGGGTATGCGGCCGACCTCTCGACGCTCGCGATGGCATTGAGCGTGCCAGCGACCTGTTATGCCGGCATCGCAATCTACGGTTGGTATGCCCGCGCTCCGAAGCACTAGCATTCCCTGGCGCGCGGCTAACCCATTGGTAGAAGCTAACGATCAGATTCAACCGCTTGTTCGCCGTGCCAGGATCGAGCCCCAGCTCGCCTTGAGACCACGTCCCGGTAACGAGATAGGACGCTCAGACCGTTAGCAGGGCTCTCTTCATCCCAGGCCATTGGCTTCCAAGAAGGCGAAGTAGTCGTACAGACGACGTCCGTAGGCTTCCCAAGTCAGTTCGCTTCGTGCCTCACCGGACTCCACGAGAATATGCCTGAGGAAGGATTGCACGTGCTCAACAGGCCAGCCATCTGAGCCAACCAACAGCGGAAAACCTTCGAAAGATCGACCTGCTACGACAGGTCTTTTGTTGCGAATATCAGTCTCATTCCACAGCCTTCAAACACCTTCCAGCGGACTCCCATCAGTGGCCAGGATGGGAAAGGGGCCGGTGCCTGTGCCCTGAACGTTGCAGTCCCTAGGATTAGGGTTGAATTTTCGGTTTTGCTGGCTTCGACCAATGCCAAGTACATCGGGCTTATCGCAAACAGACCAATCGACAACAGGGGCTAGAGGGGAAGAGACACAGACAAAGGCTTTGCACGAGGCAAAGTAATTGCAGCAGGCATAACGCACATTTCCTGATAACCAAGAAACTTCAAGGGCGTTTAGCGACCACGGGAGGGCCACTAAATATAAGTAGTGAAGTAAGCGTCTGCTAATCACACCTTGCGACCTTGGGCTTTTAGCTGGCGCTACTCCTTGGATAAAAATCGTTCGGTGATCATCGCCACCGCCTGCGCCGGTGACGTCAGGGCTGTGTCTATATTAAACGGAGCGCTTTCCCACGCCTCATATTCGTGATCCAGTACAGATTGCCAGGTTGGTGGAGTCAGCCCAGGAATATCAATTTTTCTGGTTTCTACCCGGCGCTGGTGTTCATGTTTATCAGAGCAGATCACTTGGATGTTCACTAATGGAGCACCAGAGCGTGCGGCGATATCGCTCCACGCCTTTCGGCTTTCGATTACTGGGTTAACACAGTCAACTATGACCGTGCTGCCAAAACGAAGATTGCTCAGAGCAAGCTCATTGGCGACCATGTAACCGCTCCGCCCTACGTCTTGTGCAAGAGCACTGGAGTCTCGAATAGCCTGCTCAATCGTATCGATCCGCAGATACACGGCACTTGTTCTGGTGGCAAGGTCACTTGCGATAGTCGTTTTTCCGGTACCTGGAAGGCCGCTGAAGACAATGAGCATTCTATGTCCTTAGGTTAGTGAGTTAACCCAGTTTAGGTGGCTGCCAGTTATGCGGCAGCAACTGGTCGATTTCACTCGCCCGCTGCGTCGGCAGCCGCGCGAGAACATCCTTCAAATAAGCATACGGATCATGCCCATTCAACCGCGCAGACTGGATCAAACTCATGATCGCCGCTGCCCGTTTTCCGCTGCGTAACGACCCTGCGAAGAGCCAGTTCTTGCGTCCAAGAGCCCACGGCCGGATCTGGTTGTCGGGTAGTCAGACGCGGTTACCCGCGTCCAACCCCCTAAGAACCGTGCATGCGAGTTTCCCAGCACACGGCTCAAGCCTCTACAAAGGCACTGTTAAGTACCCGGCTATACCTCTTTGACATTGGCGTACTGCTGATCTCTGGGGCAACGCAGATGGTAGATCTCAAGATTGACTGCGGCGTCCGTTCCTCCGTCGGCCAACTTTACGATGTGGCGACTATGCCACGGCGTATCTTTGGTAACGGGTTTCTGACAGACAGAACATAGGCCGCCTTGCTGTCGCCAGACGCGATACAGCTTCGCTCGTCCCTTCGTTGATTTGAGCATTTTCTTGCCCCATCGGAACTCGAAATACCCATCCCAATTGGGGTCATGCGAGTTGGCAGCAGCCTTGATCTTGATGTGCCGCACTATCGGCGTGTCCGATTCCTTCAGTAAGGTGTATTCCCTTGCCTTACCGTCTGCGTATTTTTCAACGGTGGAGAACACCCACCGGCGCGATCCTCGGACTTTGAAATACCTGTCCTTGATCCACCGGGTTCCTTTGCGCGGATGCCGTCTCACCGCCCAGCGCCAGAGCATTATCCAGACTTCGCTGTCTACCTGATTGAAGACTTTCTTGGCGACCACGTGGCTATGATAGTTCGCCCACCCCCGTAAAATCGGGTTGAGCAGCCCAATCAAATTGACCTGTTTAATCGACTTGTTGGTCTTGATCACTTCCCGGAGCTTGGCAAGGTGAGCCCTGATGTTTGCTTTTGATGGCTTGATCAGGAGCTTGCCATTGTACTTGCGCAAGTTCCATCCGAGGAAGTCGAACCCGTCCCCTATGTGCGTTATTTTGGTTTTTTCCGGAGAGAGGACAAGTCCACGCTCTGCCAGAAACTCGACCACCGCGGGCCTGACTTCATTATCCAGCCACTCTTTCGAACAGCCAGTGATGATGAAGTCATCTGCATAACGCACCATCTGCATTTTTCGGGCTGTCCACTTTGCATTGGGAAACCTCTTCGCCAGCATCGCTTCCAACCCGTCCAACGCCATGTTCGCCAACACTGGGGATATGATGCCTCCCTGCGGGGTTCCGGCGTGGCTGGAGAATAGTTCATTCTGGTAGACGTAACCGGCCTTGAGCCATTTCTGCAAAATCGCCTTATCCATAGGGATGTGGGCGATCAACCAGTCATGGCTGATATTGTCGAAACAGCCTTGAATGTCGCCCTCTAACACCCACTCCGCGTTTGCTTTTCGTGACAGCACACCAAAGCACTGTGCGGCGGCATCCGCAGTTGAGCGTTCCGGCCTAAACCCATAAGAGTTCGGATCGGCGGTGGTTTCCGCTATCGGTTCCAGAGCCAGCAAATGGAGCGCCTGCATGGCCCGGCATTTCATCGCGGGAATTCCGAGAGGTCTCGTCTTGCCGTTTTTCTTCGGAATAAGCACTCTCCGAAGCGGAAGCGGCGAGTAGCCTCGCCGCTTCAATGACGCTATCGCACCGATCTTGGCCCACGGTGTATTCCAAGTCACCTTGTCCACACCGGGGGTATTCTTGCCTTTGTTTTCAGACACCCGTTTCACGGCTAAAGCTTTGCCGCTAAACGAGTGAGTCAGCAGCCATTGCAGGGCTTTCGCCTTGTTATGCCTGCCGTCTTGTACTGCCTTCACAATACGTGTTTGCAGCCCTCTTACTCGACGTTGAGCGTCGGCCCAATTGATGCCGTCCCACGACGTGCCGGAAGGTGCACACGCCAATGTCGCTGCGTTCATTTGCTCTCCTTCCGTTGAAAGGGTTCTACCTACTCTCTCGTGAAGAGAGACCATGAGGACGTCTGCCCGCTTTCGCGTGAAGTGATGTTTCAACTCCTATCCAACCCGTTACAGGCTGGCGTTCGCTTTTTCCTCGTTCCTTCGCCCGCACCGCCATGGGCCGTTTTTGCAAATGGCTGTCCCCGAGGGGAGCGATACGGGATTTCCACGTTCCGCTTACTGAAGTACGTCGGGTTAGGTGCCTGCTATCGACCGGGAGGCATGTGGGTCACGAACGCGCGTGCAGAAAAACGCTGTTCCCACCTCCGCTACCTTTTGGTTCGAGCGTATAAGCCATTTCCGCTCGTTCAATTTAACGATCTTTACGCAGGTTCACATGTGTTCACCATACCGACTATCTAGCCCTTGTCCGGCCATGGCTGCCAGAAGAGTACGCCTCTCACGATTAGTACCCCACACCTTGCGGTGCCTCGTCACATTGTCGAAAGCGCTCTTGATTCAGCCTTCTAGATTCACCCGGTGACACGGGTGGTTCCCTCCAGGGAGAACAACTTCTGTAAGCGACTTCGTGTCGCACCTCCGCCCAATTGTTGTCTATGGGTACTGCCCCGTCATTGAGGTAGCGCGACAGTGCTGACCAGCGTTTCAGGCTGTAATCCAGCGCTCTGCTGATAGCTGATCCTTCGGGTACAAGATCACGCTGGGCTATCATCCAGGCATGCAGCATATCCATCACCGGTACGGCTTTTTCTTGCCGTATTCGGCCCCGTAAACCCGGTTCAAGGTCGCGGACTTCGCTCTCGATTTCATACAGCAACTGGATATGACGCAGGGCCCGCTCGGCGAGCAGGCTCTTGTTGGTGGCGTGCAGTTCGAAGAACTTGCGTCGCGCATGGGCCATGCAGCCGATCTCGGTTACGCCGAGTTCGAAGCTAGCCTTGTAACCGCCAAAATCATCACACACCAGCTTGCCCTTCCAGTCTTGCAGGAAGTTGCGAGCGTGCTCACCGGCTCTGCTGGGGCTGAAGTCGTAAACGACAGCCGCTGTTTCGCAGAATTGGCTGGTGGCGTAGGCCCACACATAAGAACGATGGGTTTTCTTCGAGCCCGGAGCGAGCATCTGCACCGGTGTTTCATCGGCGTGGATGATCTGGTGCCCGAGCACTACGTCGCGTAGCGCATCGACCAGAGGCTGCAACTGCACGCCAGTAACGCCAACCCATTGGGCCAAGGTTGAGCGTGGAATTGCCAAACCAGCTCGACCGAAAATAGACTCCTGACGGTAAAGCGGCAGATGGTCGGCGAACTTGGCGATCATGACGTGGGCAAGTAGCCCGGCGGTCGGGATGCCCTTGTCGATGACCTGCGCCGGAACCGGTGCCTGGATCAGCGTTTCGCAGTCATCACAGACCCATTTGCCACGCACATGGCGCTCAACGGTAAACACGCCGGGCGTGTAGTCCAGCTTCTCGCTGATGTCCTCACCGATGCGCTTGAGTACGCAACCACATTGGCAGTGAGTGTTGTCCGGTTCGTGATGGATCAACGTGCGTGGAAACTCTGCCGGCAACGCTGTGCGCTTGGGCTTTTGCTTTTTCTCGGTCGCCGCTGGCACTGTTTGCAAGGCCTGAAGCTCTGCTTCAATCGCCGCGATATCGGTATCGATCAAGTCATCGAGCAAGCTAGCCTGATCAGGATTCATCTGCTCGCTGCGCTTGGCAAACTTCAAACGCTTGAGCTGCGCAATTTCGTGGGTCAGCTTCTCGATGACCGTTTGATCGCGATGGATCTTCTTGCCCATTGTTTCGACTGTCTGATCGAGACTTTCCACACGCTGCATCAACTGCGCTGCCAGAGCGCGCAGTTGTTCAGGGGTAAGGTGGTCGAGATTGGGGGGGCGAAGTCATGGCGCCGACTTTGCCAGAGCAGGCAGTTTGCAGCGATAGACCGATAGGCTAATGGCAGCCGTTAAAGCAGTGTGATCGCGCCACCAGACCCCACGCGTTGCCATGGCAGGCCCAATACCAGAGCTTGGAGTTGCTCGGTATCCAACTGTATTTCAGAGCCGTGGCGAATGCTTGGCCAGTGGAACTTGCCTTGGTTCAACCGGCGAGCAGCCAGCCAGATGCCGAAACCGTCATGCACCAGAACTTTCATACGAGTGGCGCGGCGGTTGGCGAATAGATAAGCACAGTGCGGCTTCGCCGCACCGAACACCGCGATCACTCTGGCCAACGCGGTCTCGGTGCCAGCTCGCATGTCCATCGGCTCGGTGGCGAGCCAGATGGAGTCGATGCGGATCATCGCAGCAGGTCTCGAAGAAAGGTCGCGCACGCAGCAGCACTTTCAGTTGGCCAGTTCACTTTGACGGCGCCACGCGGATGCTGGATCTCGACGCAGATATTCGACGATGCAGCTTGCGAATTTGCTCCGGCCAGCTGCATGGGTAACGGAATAAACGCAGGTTGCAGCGCCGTGCTTTTCTGCGCTTGTACCCGAATCCATTTATGGACGAGGTTTGCGTTGAGGCTATGGCTGAGCGCGATGCTGGCAATAGAAGCGCCGGGCTGGGCACACTCTTGAATGACTTGGGCCTTGAAGGACTTGGAGTAGGAACGGCGTTGTGGCTGCATGAAATACCCGCTTAAAAGGCTAGACGCTTAAAAGGCTAGAACTGGTGTCCACCTCAATTTGAGTGCACACCATGTCCTGGCCTCGCGGGGCTGGGTAGATGACTTGGCCGGACGGATACGTAGTGAAGACAACGCCGTACTGATGTCGGCGGTGTGTAAGCGTCTGGCAAAGCCATCTGGTCATCCCTGCGAAACCAGGACATAGGGTTTGACTCCGGTGGTAGGGCCAATGATGGTGCAGTAAGTGGCCCTCATGCGACACTCCCCGCCCTACAAATCAGGGAGAGTGTTGACATGGTGCGTTTGCTTGCAGTTTCAGGGAGTCTTCGCGAGGCCTCCTCCAACTCAGTGCTATTGCGTGCAGCTGAGGTTCTCTGTCCCAAAGGGCTGTCGATAGCGCATTATCACGAGGTTGGCCAGTTACCTCATTTCAACCCGGACTTCACGGAAACTCCTCCTGAATCCATCATGGGCTTACGCTTCAGTATCGCCCACGCGGACGGCGTTCTGATCTCTTGCCCTGAGTACGCTCGCGGAATTCCCGGCTCATTCAAGAATATGCTGGACTGGCTCGTTAGCTCTGAGGAGTTCCCAGGCAAACCCGTTGCTCTTTTCAACGCTTCACCTCGGGCTTCGCACGCGCAGGCGGCACTGCGGCTGGTTCTGGAAACAATGTCGGCTTGTATCGTGGAGGAAGCATCAATATCCGTAAATTTGCTTTCCACGGAATTGAGTGCAGAGACCATCGCAAATGATCCAACGATCCGCCCACTGATTGTTTCCGCACTTGAAGCATTCAAGCAGCAAATCGATGGCAAAAAAAGCGGGCTATCTTCATAGAGATTCCGCCAGTTAAGTCGATAGTAATAAGCGTTTGGGCGGCGGTGGGTGGGTGGGTGGGTGACGGTGCCCAGTTATGTGGCAACAATTCAGCGATTTCACTAGCCCGCTGCGTAGGCAACCGCGTCAGCACGTCCGTAAGCGTCTGGTAGACACCTTGCTGATAGCTAAACTGTCACCTTTCATTTGTGGATGATGGAGCCTACTTACAGGAGTAGGCACTACCCGTTTTGATGAGATTTTTCCGTGCCTGGCATTGCCGTACCGTTGTGTATGGGGGTTGGTGTAGATCGGATGCATTGTGATCCATCCAGGTGAAACGCTCGCCAGCAAATGCCACTGATCCTCAGGGAGCGAAACCCAGGCAAGAGGTGAAATCTGTCGGAACAGCTGCATACGCAGATCTACAGATGGCTGATCTTCGTCACCGCGCTCAAGCCGAAAGGTCGGATTCATGACCTCTTCATGATCGAACTCCTGCACACCCGCCACATTATCGTCCGTAGCCATGGCCTTATCCTCCTGATCAAGCATTCTGTGCCGCGATTAATGAATGAAGCATTTAAGCTTGCCAGATCTATGCAGATCGATAGGTTTAGGCGCAAGGGCTATGAAATCCCCGACAGAGCTCGGGCAGCGCCCTACGCAGTTACCCTCGCAAGGTCAGCGGCGGAATACGTCCCGCCGGGAACTACTAGCCATCACTCACTTCTTCTCGGTCGGCTCAACCCAGTAAGCATATGTGGATTCCGTAGCCTCATGGCGATCCAACCTGGGCACGGTTCTGAGCCCCAGCGTTTTAGTCACCAATGCCGCAAGTTAATCCGCTGCGCTCGGTAACCAATACTGCAACCACAGAAGTACATAACGATACGCTCGTGAATTTTAGCCGGGCCCATTGGCCCGAATGAGCGCCCCCCTATTCACTTCACTTCACCCCGTAGCTTAGCTATGGGCAAGTGGTGTCTCGCACACAGATTGATTTGAACACAACCTCCCCTCTCACCGCCCGCGAGGTCTACCAGGTGCTGACGGACGTCGCTCTCGGTAAGCGCATCATGATGCAAAGCTCCATCCAATCATGGAATGAGATCTATCACGGACTCATGCCCCTTGAGGTCGACGGCTAATTTCTCAAGCTCTTCAATGATTGCGACATTCTGGATTACTGCGAGGACTGCAGGTCGTGTCGGGTCTCTTGAAACCTGGCAGCGTTATGGCACTGATCCTGTCGACCTATTGAGTGGCTGGGAACGTGAGCTGCTTGAGCGCCTGCTGAATGCGCTCTGACCCATCATTTAGCGTCGTTGGTCGATCCCGCTATCATGCACGGCGTAGATCAGGAATGTAGATAACGCTATGCCAAGATTGTCATTCGCCGTCAGAATTTTGTTCGCATGCTGCCTTTTAATCGCAACCGCTAATCACATCCGTGCAGACGTTTCGCATGGATTGCTCTGGGACTACGGATACGGGCCTAGCACTTACTTGGCCAGCCGTATTTTCTGGGGGGCGCTTACGTTTTTTGACCCGCTTGCAGCACTGCTACTTTTCATCAAGCCAAGAGCCGGAATCGTGCTTACGGTAGCGATTATTTTGGTCGACGTAACCCATAACACTTTTTACGTCGCATTGAAGCAACAGTGGCTGGAGCCGTTCTACCTGTCCCAGGTAGCATTCCTTATCATTGTATTCCTACTGTCACCCATCGCTTGGAATGGCCCTACTCGAGACGTAGCGCTCACCAATCCAGTCCGAGTGTGATTCGCTCCACACGCCTGCCGACGCAGCGGGCGTGTAAGACTACCGAGCTGCCGCCGCACAAGTGGGCGCTCGCTTAGCCACTCAAGGTGTGTTGGAAGGACGCTTTGATCGTTCATCAGGGGGGGCGCCGAACGGCCGAACCTGCCGTTCGACAACTGCGCGCAAATCGTTGAAAATCGTGACCCACGCTAGGAGCGAACGAGGAGAGATGCACTGTTTGCCACCCATGTGGGTGATAAACTATCGAATCGACGGAGCGAGGACAAATGATCGGGGTATTTGATTCTGGTAGCGGTGGACTGACGGTCTTCAGAGCGCTTCGGGAGGCCTTTCCTAATCAGCGTTTCGTCTACTACGGCGACCACGGCAACGCGCCTTATGGCAATCGAGATGCCGACACGATCTATGAGTTCACAGTATCTTCGTTGGAGCGACTCTTTGAGTTGGGGTGCTCGCTGATCGTCGTCGCCTGTAACACGGCAGCTGCAACCGGCCTCCGTCGTCTTCAGCAAACATGGCTTCCAACTCGTTACCCGGACAAACGAGTGATCGGCGTTATCGTCCCAATGGTGGAGGCGATGACTGGTGTTCCTTGGTCAGCCGAATCCGATAGTGGCTTGCAAAACCACGGAAAGAAGACCGTGGCCGTCTTTGCAACTCGCTATACCGTGGAAAGTCGAGTATTTGTCGAGGAAACCGCGAAGCGAGCGCCGAATGTTAATCTCGTGCAGCAAGCTTGCCCTAGTCTCGTTCGACTCATTGAGGCAAATGCCCCGGTGCAGGATCTCAGGCGCGCCGTCCGACGTTACGTGACACTGTTAATGCGGCGATTGGGCGAGGAAAGCTTAGACGGGGTATTGCTCGGCTGCACCCATTATCCGTTGATCGAAGATCTGTTTGCGGAGGCCATCCCAAACGATGTCGAGATTTTCTCTCAACCAAAAGTGACGGCAAGCAGTCTTGCTGGTTACCTAGCACGTCATCCCGAATTCGCATGTGGTCACGAGCCAGGCGCCACATTCTGTACATCGACCAATCCGGAACATATAACAAAGCTCGCGTGGCGATTTTTGGGCGACACCAGCATGCAGTTTAATGCATTGTCTTGAATCCGGCCGTGGGCACTCGACGCTAGAACTGGCTTTTCGCGGGCTCGCTACGCAGCGGAAAACGAGCGGCTGCGATCATGAGCTTGATCCAGTCCGCGCGCATGAACGGGCACGATCCGTATGCGTATCTGAAGGACGTTCTGACTCGTTTGCCGACGCAGCGCGCGAGTCAGATTATCGATCTGCTGCCGCATAAGTGGGCTATTTAAGCCTCGCCATCTGTGCGAGCTTGGCTTTGATTCGGGACACCCCTCCAAAGCTGTATAAGCGCCAAAGAAGCAAGACTAGCAATACTGAGCGCAAGTGAGCTGATTCCAATGCTCAGTCCCCAGAAGTCGATCAAATAACCAGTTAACACCGGAATCGCACCGGCGGGCACATACCCCCCCATGTTGAACACTGCGTTGGCTTCGGCTCTGCGCTGCGCTGGCACATTGTCAGCAATAAGGGTCAGTCCACCTAACTGCCCCAAGCCTTGACCGGCGCCTGCCAGCAGAGCGGAAGTGATCAGCCATGGAGCGGAGCCGGTTTCCAGCGCAATCCATACGAAGATCATTGACGAAATAGTAGCGATCCCGCTTAGCGAAAATACGGTACGGTTGCTGAATTTCTTGGTTGCGAACTGCACGGCTACGGCCACGAGGAACATGGAAAAAGCCATACAACCTGTTGCAAGGGGACTGTTCACGCCCAGAAATGTGGCTATCAACTTGGGGCCGAGCGAGAGGATGAATGAAGTCGATGTTATTCCAGGGCCGAAGAACGCTATCCCTAACAGCACGATGCCGAGATTTTGCTTAGCAACGGTGGGCAAGCGCGGTTTAAACGAACCGACCCCAAGCTTCAGGTTCTTCTGATTAAGCAGCGCCACAAGCGCCACGCACAAAATCGCAATCTCAATTCGGAAGACTGTGTGGATCGGGTTTGGAAAATATTGCGCCACGACCCCCGCCAATAGCGGCCCGGTGCCTGCTCCGGCCACCATTGCGACAGATGCCATTAGCGAAGCAAAATGCTTGCGATGCGGCTGAGCATGCTCAACAACATTCGCCATACCCCCGGATACAACGAGGCCTACTGAAACGCCTGTGAGGAAGCGTGCAAGCATCAAGACGCCCATGCTGTTGGCCTGATCGAACAAAATCGCTGCAACGATAGCAAGCCCCACACAGGGCAGTAGGAGTGCTTTGCGCCCGTAATGGTCGGACAACTGCCCCGCGACGGTGAGAGTTAGAAGGAGGCCGATGATGTAGCAGGCAAAAATCACGGTCAGCACTCCGGACGCGAAGCCGAGGGATTGCTGCCAAGAGCTGTAGAGCGGCGTAGCCGCATTCGACAGCATAAAGATCGCGGTCACGATCCACGCTGTACGGTACACAGCCATTGAGCTTTGTTGGGGATGGGTAATGCTCATTGGTGAAGAGCCTCTATCTCTAGCCAGAAATTCAAATTCTGCCTAGGGTAGAGATATGCTTGGTGACGGCCTATTCACTAAAACCACAAATGGGATGTGAAAAAATTCACAGCTCCCGCGCCTGCACTAAGCCCTCCATGAGGAAATCCAAGACTGCTCGGATTTTTAGAGAGCTGCGGAGATCTTCATGAAACGCGAGCCAGATGGGCAGTTCCAGCGGTGTGTGATCCATATCAACGTCTACCCTCGCCAACCCATATTCCTTGCCTAAAAAATCTGGCAGGAAAACTATGCCAGCATTGCCTACGGCAGCTAATGCCTGAATGCGCAGGTCGTTGCTGGTGACGGAGAGCGGCCGTCCACCCAGCCGATCCATGAGCCATTGCTGCTGTATCGAATCGTCCATGCTACGGTCGTAGCCTATGAACTCGAACTGTTCAGGTTCACGTTGACTAATGTAGTCCTTGCTAGCATGAGGGTAAAAACGCAAGGAGCCGAGGCTTTTGGCGACGACACTCTGTTCTTCCGGCCTGCTGAAGGTAATGGCAATATCGGTTTCTTTTCTTGCCAACGACGCGGTGGACTTGGCTCCAACGAGCCTGAGCTGCAACCGGGGATAACGCTCGCGCAATACCCCGAGCCGCCGAGCTACCAAAGTTCCGAGGTACGCAGGAGGTGCGGACAAGATCACCTCACCCTCAATGCGACTTTCTTCCCCGTCAGCGAATCGCCTGAGTGCAAATGACGCAGACTCCATCTGCGCTGCATATTCACCTACCCTCACACCATCCTCGGTCAGCTGGTAAACACGACCCCTACGATCTACTAGCTTCATGTTCAAAGAGGCTTCGAGGGCAGCTATTCGGCGAACCACAGTCGCGTGCTCCACCCCCAGCGAGCGCGCCGCAGCGGCTAAGGTGCCCTCATGAACAAAGGCAAAGAAAAAACGGAGGCTATCCCAGTCGAGCATATTAATCATCAGGTGTAGTACGAGAGGCTTTTCAGCAAGCTATAAGCCTAGCTTACCGAGTAATCAGGTGACACTGCCGCATAAAGGTTGGACTTAAGGTCGTCCCCACGTTATCCGCCCTCAAGAACCTCTTATGCAATGACAGCAATCACGACGGTTATGAGGAGAGAAAGGTCAGACGGCCCCCCGGCGTTCTTGCCCACATCGATGCCAGCGGCGGTAAGGCGATGGTGAGCGACATTATGCCGCGTCAGCATCGGGTGCTACCGAAGTTCCTCAGCATGGGTGAGATTAAGGTGTTGCTGGAAAACGCGGAAAATCCGCATCACCGAATGATTCTTCGCCTTGATCCATACGATGGTCATGGGATGCGCACGAAGGGAAGCAAGCCGCGTGGCATCTATATCAGTCGACGCTTTCTCGCGGATCTGCACCGATATGTGGTGCAGGTTCGTGGTGAGCGCGCGTCACTGAGTCGTACTCAGCACAAACCGCTGTTCTTGAATCAGCTCGGTGAGCCCTACGCCGATGATGGCAAACGCATCGAACGCATTGTCCGAGAAATTGGCAAACGAGCGGACATCAAGGTTCATACGCACATGCGTCGCCACACCTACGCGCCCCATACTCTGGTCGCCCTTCAGCGTAATGGCAGCGAGAGTCTAAGGTCACTATTGCCGCGGTGGCGCGTGAAGCGGGTGTTTCAACCGCCATGATTCACAATCACTATCCAACTGTCGCCGAGGCGATCCGCGATGCTCAGGGGCGTTCGAGTCGTGCCCAGCGCGATGTGAAACAGCAGGATCTCTTGACTGAGCGCGAGAAGAATCGAACGCTCCGCGAAGAGATTGATGAGCTGCGCGCCAAAGTCGCTAACCTTGCCTCCATCAACGAGGTATTGATAGCCGAGATCCGAGTTCTAAAAGCAAAACAGAGCGATCCGAAGGTAATAGATCTGTCTTTCGGCAAGTTGTAATCCAGACCGCCGAGCATGCATATACGTTGCGCAGGATGGTCGATGAGACTTTAGGTGATCGGTTCGCCAACCCGTAGCAGTGGTGGAATCAATAGCCTGACTCGCGGGCAACTGGCACGGATGGGCGCGTTGGTCAGCTCGATGAGATTATCTGTTCGCCAAACTAACTCTCGGCACTCGGGCGCCTCCTGGACGCGCGGCAGTCCTCCAGCCGTAGCAGATCAGTCGCCGACTGGATAACGAAATCTGGCGCCAGCACCTCGCAGAGTGGTGCCAGCCCATACCCGTAAGCCGCCCAGCAACTCGCTACGCCAAGGTTGCGGGCATAGCCAAGGTCGATCTCGGTGTCGCCAATCACCAAGACCCGGGCGTTGTCGCCGTTGCGCATCCGCGGCTTGACCTGTTCAAAAAAGCTGTCTGGGCTGGGCTTGGGCGCGCGATCGCCGACAGCCGCCACGACCCCGCGAAAGCACGAGCCTAGACGGTACTGTTCAAGCGTGGCGAGGATCGAGACCTCGCCCTTGTTGGAAACAATAAACAGCTCTTTACCCGCCTCATGCAGTTGGTGCAGAACGGCTTCGACACCGGGATAAGGCGCACTCTGGGCAACACCCAATCCGCCGTTGTAGATCGCTCGATAGTCCGCGACCCACGCCGGCAACTCAGGCACATCAGCAGCACCCAGCAGTACACCCAGCATATCCACCAACGAGAGACCCTGGTCGATCACCTGGTCGATCAAGTGCGCAGCAAAAGGCGCCACTCCACGGCGGCTGGCCAGGGTTTCAAGGGTTTTGCGGATAGCATTGCGAGTGTCGAACAGAGTGCCATCGAAATCAATCAGCAGGGTGCAATAGTGCATAGGCCATGGATCACTCAAATGGGCAAAAACCAATCAGGCAAACGCCCGGCGAAACCGTGAGCGCAGGGCAAACGGAACGGTGCAATCGAAGATGCTTTTGGGCGCCGCCCCCGTGTGCTCCCCCCTGCAGTAAAGGCTCGACAGCGTCGGGTCAAGCGGCGTGCCTGGCAGCGGTCGAGTGCGGTGAATATCCATTTCTGCCCGAAAGCGGGTGGACATCGCCCACAACACGTCCTCGGCGGAACAGGGATTGACGTCCTCGTCCACCAGCACAATATTCTTGGTACTGGAGATGGCTTCGAGCAGCCGCTGCGCCAACTGCCTGACCTGCTGATCATCCGCCTCGCACGACTTGACTACCTGCAACACGGTAAACAGGTGCCCGCCGCCGGCGGGTTGCGCCACGATATCCTTGACCCGCGTGCTGATCCCCCACTCACTGAGCAACCGCAGGATCGACGCTTCCTGGCCAGCACCCAGTAATTCCGATTGCTCTCGACCCGGCCCCGAGAGCGCCTGATAGAGGGCGCCCGGGCGATGGCTCAAGGCACTCACACGCAGGGTCGATACTTCGCCGCACGGCGAGTAGTAACCCAGGTACTCCGGCATGGAGTGCGCATCGCCGACCTCAGACTCGGCTTCCATTTCGGTCCCCAGGGTCGCTTCCAGCACAATCTCGGCGTGTTCGACAAACCGCCCGGCGTTGGAATAGCACGGCGCAAGTTCGACGCCGCGCCCACGAATCGCGCCCGCGACGCCCAGTTCGTCATCACCAAACCCGAGGGCTGGTTTACTCAAGGCAGCCGCGATGTAGATGGCCGGGTCCATGCCGATGTTGACTGAAACCGACAGCCGTTCGCCCCGCTGGGTATGCAGATCAATCAGGCGTTGCAGGTCGCCACCTGGATAGATCGCAATAGCCACCGAAGAGGGTTTGATCGTGATGCGGTGCACCGAACAATTGGTCGCGCCACTGCGCTCATCGCGGGCATACACCATGCCCAGCGTAATGGTCGGCCCCGGGTCACCGACCGAACACGTGAGCGCCGGCAGCAGCGCCTGCAAGTCAGGGTTTTCCATCACCACCCGCTCCGTCGCAGGGCGCACCATGACGGGCGCGATCGGGTTCATGATCGCCCGATACACCAACTCGGCATTGCACACCTCCCTGCTGTGCCGGCCTTGAGGGTCCAGGAAAATCCGGCTGTTGGCCCGACTGCCGAATACCCCCAACAGCACCGCAAAGGCACCCGTGCGCGGCTTGCGGTATAAGCGCAGAGGTTGTTCGGCGCTCATCACCGAGTTGGTCGTTGTTCGGTACGCCCCCAGGTAGTCACTCAGTAACTCAAGGTTCGGATCAATCGGTGTATCGGTTTGCGCCACGGTTTGCCCGTGACGCTCAAGCACACCCAGAGCGGAGCGCAGATCATAAATCTCAAGGCTGTCCGTCATCGCTGCGCCCTCGCTCAGGAACCTGCCGAGGCTGCCGGGACCGCAACCTCAGGCAACGGGCGACCGGCAATCAGGACGAACACCACCGATAGCAGCGCACAGAGCGCACCCAGCATGATCGAAGCCGAGTAACTCTGATAAAGGTCGAACAGCAGCCCTGCGACGCTCCCGCCGATCAGGGCGGCCACCCCCACCGAGATGTACAGCGAGCCCAGGATCGCACCCAGATTCGCCGTGCCGAACCAACTGGCGGCCACCGATGGGTAAAGGGATATGCAGCCACCATTGGCCACACCGAAACACAGGGCGAACAGCGCCAGCGTGATGAACGTATGGGCACCCAGCCACAGCAGGTTGAGCAGCACCAGCGCGAAGGTCAAAACGATCAGCAGGCGACGCGCGCCCATCCGGTCACCGATGCTGCCCAGGAACAACCGGCCGGCGACGTTGCCGACGCCGATCAGCCCAATCAACAAGTTGGCTTGGGTAGCGGAAATACCAAATTGCCGCGCGTAGGGGTTGATATGCACCAGCGCGAGAAACAGCCCCACCGAGCCAAAAAAAATCGCCCCGAAATACCACCAGAATCGCCCCGTACGCGCAGCCTCGGCCAAGCGCATGCCGCTGGGCGCCGCATGTCGCCCGGTACTCGCATCTGCGGGCGTGAGGCCATCCGGAAACAGCCCCAATTCTTGCGGATTGCTCCTGACCAGCGACGCCACCAGCAGCCCCACCACAAGAATCGCCAGCGCAAAAATCTGCAGGGTCGACTCCCAGGAAAAGTGCTGCATGAGCAGCCCGGCGGCCGATGGACCGACAAACGTTCCGACCCCGGTTCCCGCCAGTGCAATGCCCGACGCCTTGCTGCGATTCTTGACGAACCAGCGCTGAACCGCGGCCACCGTGGGCACATACACCAGGCCGACACCCAGCCCGACCAGGGAACAGAAACACACCAGGAATAGCTGCAACGATCCCGAGGCAAGGCTACTGAGAAAGAACCCCAGTGCCAGCAGTACGATGCCCACCCCGACCACAGCCCGGGTAGAGATGCGATCCGCCAACGAACCGGAAAACACCCCAACCACGTAGTAGATAAACGCCGTCAGTGAAAACACCGAGGCCACGGAAAAACGCCCCACATCGAAGTTGGACTGAATCTGTGAAAAGAACGCGCCGAAGGAGTAAGCGCCACCAAATATAAGCGCCAGCAGCAGATGCGCCGCGAACACCACGTACCATCCTGGAAATATTTTGCTTTTCATCACAGTGTTCTCGCTCTTGCAGACGTTAATAGGCAACGCTGACCACGCTGGACGTTGCCCCGGACACTCGCACCCGAATCAGGGTCTTGACCTCCAGGCCTGTGACCTCGCGCACCCGCTCCACGCCGGCGTAGTCGAGTTTTTCGGCCACACAGATAATCTGCTCGACATGCGCGCCAGCCCGTCGTACAGCCTCTATCAAGCCGATAAGCGTTCCGCCGGTGCTGATCAGGTCATCGACAATGACCACCCGATCACCAGGCTCGACGCCGTTCAGGTACAACTCGCCCGAAATATACTCACAGTCGAAGCCGACCTTGACCTGCCCTTCGAGCCCCGACGGATACCAGCCCGCGATGCCAAATGGCAGGCCGCAGAGCAACGAGACAGCAGCCAGCAGGACCCCGCCCTTGTCCTCCTCACCCACCAGTTTCAACCCTGGGGAGAGTTCTGCTGCCTCGCACACCCGTTGCGCCGCCACGTGCAGCAATCGCGCCGGGGTCGCGGGCACCTGCTCGGTGAGCGAGTTGATCAGGAACTGCTTGCCGTTGACCTCCACCAGTGGCCGGTCATGGAAGGCGTCGCGCAGGATATCGACTTCACCCAATGCGACCTTTTCCAGACATGGTTCCTGGCCGGCTTTTTCAACCGCCGAGACAAAGGCGCGCATTTTGGCGCTGTCCTTGGTGGTGGCGGTTGCTGAGACGCCGCTGCTGACATCCACCCCGTCAGGGTTCAAGGCCTCCATCAGGTGCCGCACGTTGTTTACATTCAAGCCTCCGGCGACGATTACCGGGCGTGAAAAATGACCACGGCGCAGCAGCTCCCAATCGAAACGCTGTCCCGTACCACCGTCCTGCCCTTCAACGTAGGTGTCGAACAGATAGGCGCTCACCTTATAGCTATTGATCAGGTCAACATCCACTTCAGCGGCGACACGAAAGCCTTTGATCACGGGCTTATCGATCTGCTGGCAATACTCATTGCTCTCATGGCCCTGCAATTGGACCATCGAGATGCCGGAGCGCTTGATCGTATCCAGTACGACGGGCAACGGCTCATCGACAAATACGCCGACAGTGCTGATAAACGGCGGCAGCCGGTTGATGATGCCGCGCACCACTTCGGCACTGACCTGGCGCGGGCTTGGCGAAAAGACAAAACCCAGTGCATTGGCGCCGGCACCGACTGCCGCCAACGCATCCTCCAGCGTGGTGATGCCACAAATCTTGATGGTTGTTTTCATAATCCCTGCCCTAAAAATCCTTGAAAAACCTGACAGGCCTTGCCGCTATCAATCGCTGCGCGGGCCATGTTTGCACCTTCCAGGAAACTCTCCGCCCTGGCACTCAACACCAACAGCGCGCTCGCCGCGATAACCACCGCATCGCTGCGCGGCCCTCGCTCGCCTTCAATGACAGAGGTGCACAGTTGCGCGTTGCGTAGGGGGTCACCACCGGCAAGGTCCTGCATACGGCAAGCGTCAACGCCGAAGTCACGCGGATGCAGGCTGAACGTCTCGACAGTGCCGTGACGAACATGCGCAACCAGGGTTTCGCCGACACAACTGACCTCATCGAGGCCATCGATGCCATGCACCACGAAGGCTTCTTCGCGACCCAGTCTGAGTAGCGTGTCGGCCATCAGTTCAAGCTGGGAGCGGCGTGCGACGCCGATCAGCTGACGCTTGACGCCCGCCGGGTGAACCAGCGGGCCCGCCAGGTTGAAGAGGCTGCGTACGCCGATCTCACGCCTGATTTCACCGATACGCGGCGCAAACCGGTGAAAGCTGGCGGTGGCCACAAAGGCAAAGTTGTACGAGGCGAGGTCCGCGCGGATTTGCTGCGCAGTACTGCGTTGCTCAACATTCACGCCCAGCGCAGCAATCATGTCGCTGCTGCCACAATGGCTGGTAACGCTGCGGTTGCCGTGCTTCACAACCGGCACTCCCGCCGCTGCGGCCACAAAGGCAGCTGTGGTGGAAATATTGAAAGTACCGGCTCGGTCACCACCCGTTCCGCCGATATCGACCGCGTTGTCGAAGCCGGTCTGCAAGGGTGTACTGCGGCTCAAAATGGCATCGACCGCCCCTGCAATCTCATCCGCCGTCTCACCTTTGCGACTCAAGGCAACCAGCGTGGCGGCAATTTGCAGGTCGCTGAACTGGCGATCGAGAATGGCCTCGACCACGTGCCTCGTCTCCAGTCGGGTCAGATTGGCCCGTTCTTCGACCAACTGGCGAATCACCTGATGGTAATCGGCACACGGCAGCTGTTTGGCCCCCTGTATCGCGCTCATGTCGGCACCTCGCAGCTGTCACGCATGTGTTGCATGACCGACTCCACAGGCAAAACCCGGCCAAGCACATAACCGATATGTTCCAGGGCCGCCAGGTGGCGAGCCTCACTGGTACCCGCCACGCATTCGTGCGGCACCCAGACCCGGTAATCCAACTGCAAGGCGTCCTGGGCGGTAGCACGCACGCAAACGTCGGTCGCGACACCGGTCAACACCAGCGTATTGACGCCCAGGCCCTTGAGCAGCAAGTCCAGGTCTGTCGCAAAGAAGCCGCTGTAACGGCGTTTCACCAGGACATAATCACTCTCGTGGGGGCGTAGTTCGTCGATGATCTCGATCCCCGGCGTACCCTCGACGCAATGCTCGGTTTCGCCGTATTCAAGTTCCAACCCGAAATCGACTTTCTGCTTGCGATGCGACTCGCGGGTATAGATAACCGGGATCCCCAAGGTGCGCGCCAACCCGGCCAATTCGTGGATCATCGGCACAATGGCGCCGGCGCCCTTGCAGGCGATGGGTGCGTCTTCGTCGACAAAATCGTGTTGCATATCGATCACCATCAACGCGATGTTGTGCGTGGCGCCGATCGTTGTGAAAGGTCGTTGCATGGAGCTCTCCCATTCCATTGAGATGAGTCAGGCGAAATCGTTAGCGACTATCCCTGCCAGGGCGGCATAACTGTCTCGGGTCGCAGCCAGGTCATCCAGATGGTCGAAGCACATGATGTGCAACACGCCGAAACCGCCGGACTGTTCCTGCATGTCCTCGATTCGCTGCCTGACCGTCTCGGCAGAACCCACGATCCAGCAATGCTGGGCGACATACTCCACCGTCACATCGCTGTCTGGCACGTCGGGGTGATGCTTGAGTAGTCCCAAGGCGTTGTTACCCGCCAGCATCGGCAGGTAGTCCTCGCGGAAATAGCGGCCCATCTCACCGCCCACCGAACGACGCCAGGCCTCTTTATCGGTGTCGGCGACGAAGAACGGGCGGCTCACCCGCCACATGTCTCTTGACGGCGCAACGCGCCCAGCCTCAAGCGCCCCGCGTTCCACGGCCGCCCAATGGGTATGCAGGTACTGCGGGGTGAAGCAAAAACTGATGGGGATCCAGCCATTGGCACCGGCGAGTCCCAGGGTGGCGGATGAGGCCGAAAGGCCCGTCACACCAATCGGTGGGTATGGCTGTTGGAATGGCTTGAGGTGGTAACCCGAACATTTGTCCATCTGATCGGCAGGCCGCCGGACGGTCCAGTACTTACCGCGATACTCAAAGGGGCCTTCGCTTTCCCAAAAGCGGGTCATGATCGCGATCGACTCGGCGGTCATCTCGCGATGCGCGCCAGACTTGTGATCAATGTTGAACATTTCAAGATCGAGGTTGGTGCCACTGGCCCCGATTCCGACCATGAGGCGTCCTTCGGAAATATGGTCGAGCCAACTGATGCGATGCGCCAGTTCCGCAGGGTGATGGAAAGGCAACATAAAGGCCCCGGGAGCCAGTTTGATGCGTTTGGTTTTGAGGAAGGCTTGCGCGATCAGCAGATCGGGTGAAGGGCATGGCTCTGACGGCATCATGTAATGCTCGCGAAACCGATGCGGTCCAGATATTCCAGCGTATCCAGATCGTGAAAATGGCCGTCGCGGATGGATCGATGGCGCGGATGCGCCGGCATCATAAAAGCTCCCAGCTTCATCAGGTGTTCCCCTTAGGTCCGTCTATCGTATAGGCTTGTACATACACGTACACGTAAGCAATTTTGCAGCCAGTCTTCTCCATCCGTCTTCGTTCAGGTGCACCAAAACGCCTGAAAGCCGCGCAACTCATTAGAACCAATATAAAAAAAAAGCGAAAAAAATAAATCCGCCAGACCTTTGGATCGGTGAGCTTTGAGGTTTTTACACCGGAGTGGCACATTTAGTAACGGGCCGCCGGAAATAAGTGCGTGATGGTGACAGCTGAAGAGTGCGTTGGAAAATGGCGAGGTCCAAGCCAGCCCCGGTCTGTTATCCATGCCCCAAAAAGGTTAGGGAAACTCCGAAAACCACTTCCGAATCTGGCAGTGTACGAAAAGTAGCGGGTGCCTATCCGCCGGCCATAGCACGGCCGTTATTACAAAGGTCTGGAAATCCTTGCTTGCGAGCAAGCCGGCATCACTACTTTCGTGCCGAAACCCCTGACATCAGGCAGCAAAGCCGAAGGCCGATTTGGTAAGCAGGACTTCATCTGCGTTGCTGCATCGGACGAGTATCGATGCCCTGCGGGACAGTTACTGACCCGGCGGCATTCTTCGGTGGAAGACGGCATGCTACTGCACTGTTATTGGTTCTCGGGCTGCCAGTCCTGCGCAATGCACAAGCAATGTACGACGGGTAAGGAGCGCCGGGTAAAGCGCTGGGAACATGAAGCCGTAATCGATGCGATGCAGGTACGGCTGGAAAATGATCCAACGATGATGAGGCGTCGCCGATAGACCGTTGAACATCCTTTTGGAACGCTCAAATACTGGATGGGAAGTACCCACTTCCTGACCAAAACCCTACCAAGGGTAAGCACCGAAATGAGCCTTCACGTGCTCGCCTACAACCTCAAACGGATGATGAGCATCTTCGGCATATCAGGACTGCTTGAAGCGATCTGGGCGTGAATCCAGCCGTTTGATCGACCGTGAGTGGCTGTTTGGGCCGCTGACGCGGCCCAAACAGCATTTACGAACGCCTATGTAGCTGACGAGGGCAATTCGCGCTTCAGTCTGCTGGTTTCGCAGGCAACGCCCGTAGCTCTCAACTTTCGACGTATTCAGTGCGTTTTTACACAGCCTGGACCCTTAGCTGCCCGTTGATCAATAACGGACGTTTAGAGTAGTGAAAATAAATCCGTCCCCTTTCTCCCCGGAAAAACCCGGGCGCAGAGGAAGTCGACGAATACCCGCACTTTGGGAGAAGGGTGTTTACTGGCAGGCCAGAGCAAATGAAACTCGCCATTGCGCTCTGTGTGCTCTGGCAAAACGGTCCACAGCTGCCCCTCGGCGAGCGCCTGCCTCACGGAGAACTCCGGCAGGTAGGCGATACCCAGTCCCCGCAAGGCAAAGCACAAACGGGTTTCGATGGTGTTGCAGATCATCGAAATGGGCAAGGCTAACTCGGGCTCCTCAGCAGTACGACGCAAGGCCCAGGTTTCCAGCTTGCCGCTATTGGGGAAACGGTAATGCAGGCAGCTGTGTTGCAGCAGATCGGTTGGTACTTTTGGCGTACCACGCGCTGTCAGGTAGTCCGGCGAGGCGACCAGCAACGAACGGAATGAACCGAGCTTACGCGCCGATAAACGCGAATCCGTAGGCGCGCCGGTTCTGACCACGACGTCGAAACCTTCCTCGATCACATCGACCAGGCGGTCGCTGAAGTCTAGGTCCAATTCAATGGCCGGATACTCACGCATAAAGTCGCCGAGCACCGGATGTACCAGCGAACTGACCAAGGGCAGGCTGACCCTCAAGCGTCCACGTGGAGCGACGCTGGCTTGCGATAGTTCCAGTTGAGCCGCCTCGATTTCTGCCAGAATCCGACGGCTGCGCTCCAGAAACAGCATGCCTTCGGCAGTCGGCGTGACGCTGCGCGTGCTGCGGTGAAACAGGCGAACACCGAGCTTCTCTTCCAGCCGCGCCACACTCTTGCCGATGGCCGACGCCGACACCCCCAGTATTCGGCCGGCCGCAACGAAACTGCGATTTTCAGCGACCTGCACAAACACCACAAAGCCATTCAAGCTGTCCATGCTGCCCTCCATTGCGGATGTTCTGCTCCGCATAAAGTGGAACTCTACCCCAGTTTTTCTTTAATCCTAGACTTTCTATCGTGGCGGGGCTCTCCACTCTCAGAAGGAACTGCACATGCCCCTCCCCGAAGTCGCTTTATCCACGGACACGCTTACACGTCAGTTGTCCGCGCGCATTGAAGCAACGGTCCAGCAGGCGCTGGAGCAGCAGCGCCTGGTTGGCGCGGTAATACTGGTGGCCCGCGATGGCGAGTTGGTCCATCGCCAGGCGGCCGGCTGGGCCGACCGCGAGAAGCGGTTGCCGATGAGCGTAGAGGCGGTGTTTCGCTTGGCATCGGTCAGCAAACCTATTGTCTCGACGGCGGCCCTGGTGTTGGTAGCGCAAGGCCGTCTTGGTCTGGATGACAGCGTTGAGCGGTGGTTGCCCGAGTTTCGGCCACAGTTGGCTGATGGACGTGCTGCCCGCATCACGGTGCGGCATTTGCTTAGTCACACGGCGGGGCTTGGCTATCGCTTTTTCGAAGCCGATGCGCATGGCCCCTATGCACAGGCCGGCGTCTCGGACGGTATGGATGCGTCCACCGTTAGCCTCACCGAGAACCTGAGCCGCATCGCCAGCGTGCCGCTGCTGTACGAGCCCGGC
This sequence comes from Pseudomonas frederiksbergensis, assembly GCF_003732275.1. Classification (GTDB taxonomy): domain Bacteria; phylum Pseudomonadota; class Gammaproteobacteria; order Pseudomonadales; family Pseudomonadaceae; genus Aquipseudomonas; species Aquipseudomonas frederiksbergensis_H. The sequence continues at coordinate 79,806 of NZ_MOBM01000004.1, read as the reverse complement.
ACGGCCTGGGGCTATTCGGTGGCAACCGATGTACTGGGGGCGGTGATTCAGCGGGTAATGGGCGAGCAACTGGCTGATGCGGTGCGCCAGCTCGTGACTGATCCGCTGCGCATGACCGATACCGGCTTTGCCGCCCTGGACCCATCGCGCGTGCCTACCGCCTACGTCAGTGCGACTCCCGAACCCCATGCGCTGGCCGAAGGCGAGATCGTTTCGCCGTTCGAGGGGGCGATCGGCATCCCGTTCAGCCCCGCCCGCATCTTCAACCCGCAGGCGTTTGCGTCGGGTGGTGCCGGCATGGCCGGAACAGCCGAGGACTTCCTGCGCCTCCTTGAAACATTGCGTCGCGGCGGCGGTGAGCTGCTGCCCACGGCACTCGTCGAGGAGATGGCACGCGATCAAACCGGCGGCCGGGAACTGCCCGCTGCACCGGGGTTCGGCTTTGGCCTGGGGTTCTCGGTACTGTGCGATCCGGCCTTGGCGGTCACCCCCGAGTCGCCAGGCACCTGGCGTTGGGGTGGCGCCTATGGCCATTCGTGGTGTGTGGATCGACAGCAGAAGCTGAGTGTCGTCGCCTTCACCAACACGTTGTACGAAGGCATGTCGGGACGGTTCGTAACCGACCTGCGGGACGCGGTATACGGCGTCGCGGAGTTAGGCCAATGAACTCGGAAGTGCAGGATCGCATGCCTTATGCACCCTTATTGGCGCTGGCAATGGCTGCCTTCATCACCATCCTTACCGAAGCACTGCCGGCTGGTCTGCTGCCGCAGATGGCACAGGGGCTGGCCGTCTCCGAGGCGTGGGTCGGGCAAACCGTCACCGCCTATGCCATTGGATCGCTAATGGCCGCCATGCCGTTAACGGCGGCCACACAAGGATTTCGTCGCCGTCCCTTGCTCCTCGCTGCCATCGCCGGCTTTGCCATTGCCAACACGGTCACGACGTTTTCGACCAGCTTCACGTTGACGATCGCCGCGCGCTTTGTGGCCGGCGTTGCGGCGGGGCTGTTGTGGGCGTTATTGGCCGGCTATGCCGCGCGCCTGGTGCCCGCACACCGCAAAGGCCGCGCCATCGCGATTGCAATGGTGGGCACTCCCCTGGCGCTCTCGTTGGGCATCCCGACCGGAACCTTTCTGGGCAACGTCCTGGGATGGCGTATGTGCTTCGGCATCATGAGCCTGCTGGCCGTGTTGCTGATGGTATGGGTGCGCTTCAACGTGCCGGATTTCGCCGGAAAGGCTGAACAAAAACGTCTGTCGCTGCGCCATGTATTCACACTGCCGGGCATTCGCCCCGTGCTCTTCGTGGTACTGGCGTTCGTCCTTGCGCACAACATTCTCTACACCTACATCGCCCCGTTTCTGCAAGTGGCCGGCCTGGGGGCGCAGACGGATGTAGTACTGCTGGTCTTCGGAATCACATCGCTGCTGGGCATCTGGATCGTTGGGGTGTTAATCGACCAGTACTTGCGCGCGCTGACCCTCGCGAGTACCGCATTGTTTGGGATTTCAGCGATGGTGCTGGGTATAGCAGCCGCCGAACCCGTTGCCGTTTTCGTAGCGATTGGCGCGTGGGGATTAGCCTTTGGCGGCGCCGCAACGTTGTTTCAAACGGCATTGGCCCAAACTGCTGGCGATGCGTCAGATGTCGCACAATCCATGCTCGTGACTGCTTGGAACACCGCAATTGCTGGCGGGGGCATTGTGGGAGGTCTGCTACTCGACCGACTCGGCGTAGTAGCATTCCCTCCTGCACTACTGGTGCTGTTGGTGGCCACGCTGATGGTGACGTGGTCGGCCAAGCTGCGCGGGTTTCCCGTGGTGCCGGGGGTGAAATCCGATGCAATTTGAATGTGCTGATATGGTAGCAGGCAGCGGCGAACCTCGTTAACAGCACATCCCAAAGCTTTTGGACGGAAGTGGACGGCATGACAGCTATCGCCAACCTTTGCCGCGTGGTTCGAACAGGTCTGCATAGCCCCTTGAGTAGTGTCTGTACGAGATCTGCAATCCATACCCAGTGTCCGTATATGGACTCCTCCTCACCTCGGCATCTTGAGTGCCAGACTGAAGGTGCGATCCACAGTCAACCATGAGAAGGAGTCCATCCCATTGCTTCTAGCCGATTCTGTTGAAAAAGTCGGCCATGGTTTGCGCATCAGAAAAGTACGCGTCCGAGATTGAATCTGTGCTTTGAGCAGAAGGTTCAGGACTCGGATTTCACGTAGCAGCGTGCAAAAAAGGGGTTTTCCCCCATCAATATTCGAGCGTTTTGGGTAAACCGACTTTTTCAACAGAATCGGCCGTTTTCTGCTTTTCGCGAAGGACTGTTGCCGATTGCGGTCACTTAGCTGTTCAGCGACATTGGCTTATCGCCACCCGGAGGCAAGCCAAACAGCTTCCTTACCCCGTTAAGGAACGCTCCATAAGGTCGTCCCAGAAAGAGCATTATCAAGGCCGCCCCGAGTGTGCCGCGCACCAGGCCGCCCCCCGATGCACGCGGCGCAAATGGCAAGCATCTTCGCCAAGCGCGACGCTTTGGCCTAGCGGGATGCTGACGGACCGCTGAGTGGGACGATTTTGCGCAGGCGTGCGCCGTCTTTTCGCAGAGCGAACACCTGAGCCGCCACGCCAACAACAAGCGCAAGGGCTATAAAACCCAGCGCACCTTTGAGCAATGGCGAATTCGGGTCAGTGACGAAGGGGTGTCCATCGGGGACTCGACGCAACGTCTCCGAGACGGTCGGGACCATCAGGAGGAACGCCGTCAAGCTCAAAAGGATAGTTTCAAGGTACACCCTTGCGCGGCCCAGCCAGACAACAAAGCCGACTCCGTAACCGGCGAGCAACAGCACGATCGTGACCGCCCCGATCACAGGACTGATCGGTTGATGAGCCACCAGAAACACAGTAAAGCCGCCGATCAGCATCGAGACGAAATAGGCAAGGCCGGCCCGCGACCTTGGCACGATGCGCCCGTGCTTGATGAACATGTAGGCAGCCAAGGGAATGGCTGGCAGGCTTGCGAGGGTGTGTACCCAGCCAAGGGCAGAGATCCCGAACATTCGACTATTCCTTTTTTGATTGGATGATGTACATAACGCAGCGAACGTTGTTGCGTTGCCGATCAACCGCGTGAAAGCGTTATGATTCCGGGGTTCAGACTATTGAAGGCGTGGCCGGACTGATATGACGGATCTACTCGAAGACTTGACCATTCGTCCAGAGATGCAGTTAGAGGGGCTGGCCACAGGGGATCTGCTCTCGCAGGTATTAGCGCAGATTCGTCTGACCGGGGACCGCGTCTACTCCACCACGCAGGGTTTGGGTCAACGCCTGAAGCTGGACGAAAAAAGCTCGCACATCTGCGTCCTGCAAAAGGGACAGCTCCACATCGAAGGCGCTGACGGGCAGGTCCAAACGATCGAACAGGGCGACATCCTGCTGCTGCCCCACGACCCGTCATCGTTGAGCATCACCGTCTCCAAGGGACCTGCGTCGCTCGTCATCTGTCGATTCTGGTTCGATGCCAGCAGCTTCCAGGCCATGCTGTTCGCCTTGCCGTGGCTGATCCATATCAAGCAAGCCGACGCCGCAGCGTGGGCAGAAGGTATCCTGCATTTCATGCTCATCGAGGCCAATGACACGCAGCCTGGAGGCGCGCTGATGATTTCGCGCCTCATTGATCTCACCGTCATTCGCATCCTGCGAACCTGGGTTCAGCACGGCATGGCCTCAGGCTGGCTAGGGGGGTTGTCCGACGAGCGCATCGCTCGAACCCTCAGAGCCATCCATGAAAAGCCCGGGCAACAATGGCGCATCGATGCACTCGCCACAATTGCCGGCATGTCACGGTCAAGCTTCTGCGATCGGTTCAGCGCGCTGGTGGGGCGCTCACCGCTGCGTTACCAGAATGAATGGCGACTGACCCTGGCAAAAACGATGCTGGCCAGGCACAACAGCCGCATCGGCGAGGTGGGATTCGCGATTGGCTACGAGTCCGAGGCTTCTTTCAGCCGCGCCTACAAGGCGTATTTCGGACGCTCGCCACGGGACGACAACAGCCAGAGCGCGACTGAAGAGCAAGTTTGAATCAGACTCGACACCCTGCTCTATCGCTGCTGAAACGCTATTCTCAGCACCAGTGCCATGAGCAGCCTGCGAGCTTTCCTTCCCATCGACTCGACGCCGCCTGGAAACTCCCTTGAGCGTAGGTGTTGGGCGCCAGCGGATGGCCCAAAACGGCCTTTCACGAAAGCCTGTTTTGGGTCGATTCTGTTGAAAAAGTCGGCGTTCGGATTCAGTCTCTTATACAGATCCGATCCATAACGGCCGGTCCATCAGAGTTCGGGCACCATAACGACCTTAACAACAGAACCTCGAATATGAATCATGAACTTTGGCAGGAACCTGATGGCTGTCAGACCTTTTGTCTAGCCGGTGCTCAAGGTGATGGTGCGCGTGCGCTTATGCATTCGGAAGCGAAGCTTGTTTGGGAGGTCGAGGCTGAAAGTCATTTCGAAGCGATGACTAAATATTATGCGCACATGCAGTGGGGCGAATACCTGACGGACTTTCCCGAACAAGACAAGATCTCCTACAGAAAACTGGGCTGGGAATGACCAGTTAACAGTCGGATAAAACTGCGGAACCTCGCGGGTTGCTCTCGTCCGATTCTGTTGAAAAAGTCGGTTTACCCAAAACGCTCGAATATTGATGGGGGAAAACCCCTTTTTTGCACGCTGCTACGTGAAATCCGAGTCCTGAACCTTCTGCTCAAAGCACAGATTCAATCTCGGACGCGTACTTTTCTGATGCGCAAACCATGGCCGACTTTTTCAACAGAATCGGCCAATAGCAGACCTTCCAGATACCTCATTACCTTAGCGATTACTGGCCGTCAGAGACGGTGAATTTTAATCTGGAGCCCCTCCTGCTCCTCGGGTGTCCGAAAGTAGCTTGTGATCAAATCGAACTCCGCGTCGGTTGCTGCAAACTCATGCTCTGCGCGGCCATTGCGAAGATGCAACCGGCCTCGGCAAGTATCATCGTCCACCTCGATGTAGTGGACGCAGTGGGAAACCTCGACTGCGTCAGCCAAGCCGCGCAACCATTGGCGGTCCTCAGGCGTATTGGCAGGAAAATCCAGAACCACGCTTACGCCGGCATTTAGCACATCGGTGACAAGCGGGCCCACAACTTCCCGAATCTGATGCGCAAGCCTCACGTAATCGGCCACTGACTTGATTTGGTCCGGATAGAGCCGTGAGAGCCAATAATCTTCACTAAGCAAAATCGCCAACTGCTCGGCCGCCAGAGACCGAGCCAGCGTTGATTTGCCGGATGCAATTTTGCCAGACATTAAATGAAGTATTGGTTTTGGCACGGGACGTTTCCTTATGTCGAATTCTGATGATGCTTATCGAACAGTGTTGGCGCAACTGCAAGTTATTCAGCGTCAGCTTAGGGTCGGATAGCGACGGTCTACATCGACCGTCACTATGGATGATCAGACCTCCGTCTGTTCCGCCATTTCTAGGGCATCCAGGTATCTGACGGCGCTTTCAAGCTTCGTATGACCTAGCAGGAGTTGGACAGCTCTCAGGTTCTTCGTCCTGCGATAGATCAATGATGCCTTGGTTCTCCGTAGCGTGTGAGTACCGTACATGGTTGGATCAAGGCCAATAACTGTCACCCACGTTTTGACTGGACGGCCTCATAGATCGCCCGAAAACGATCGTCTAAATTTAGGATTCAGCTTGAGGGTTGAGCCATGTGCGGACGACTTTCGCAGTACCGGGGTATCCACGACTTCGTGGCGGCGCTGAGCATGCCCAATGCTCTGGTCAACACCGTTGGCGACCAGCCGCTCGAGCAATACAACATCGCACCCACAACAAGGGTCGCCCTCTTTCGCCAGGAGGGCGACACGCTGCGCGCCGATCTGGTCAGGTGGTGTTGGCGACCGCATTGGGCAACCGATCAGCCAGCGAAACCAAACGGCAGAGTCGAAAAGGTAGCGCATAGCCCATTCTACCGGGCGACCTGGCCACACCGCGCCATCACACCCATCAACAACTGGTTTGAGTGGGTCGATGAGGGCGGGCCGAAGAAGCAGCCCTATTTGATCCGGCATCGGGACGGCTCACCTATCCTTTGCGCTGCTATCGGCCAGTTTACGACCGGTGACCACGCACCCAGCGAGTATGACGGTTTCGTGATCATCACTGCCGATTCGGCAGGCGGCATGGTGGACATTCACGATCGACGCCCGGTAACACTGGCGCCCGAGGTGGCACGGGAATGGCTCGATCCGGCCACACCCAAGGAGCGCGCCGAGCATATGATGATTCAACAGGGAGAGCCATCCGAGGTCTTCGAATGGTTCAAGGTCAGCGCAGCCATTGGCAATGTGCACAACCAGGGCGCGAGCCTGATCAGACCGATCTGAAATGCTATTTGTCCCGCTGAACCCTGCAATTTACGTAGGCGCCACTCCCCGGCTTGGCACCGTACGATTGGCAAACGGCGTCATCTGTAGCGCTCTTCTCCGCCCTGGCGGCCGACAGATTTTTAAGGCTCTGCTGCCGAATCTCGTAGCCTTTTGTTCCCGGGAGACAGTCATCCCAAGCAATGAGGCCGGTCGCACAGTCGAGCGGGTGGTTTGCGCAACCCACCAAAGCCAGCACGAGCCCAGTTAAAAGCAGAATCTTCATAATTGACGGCCCTCCCCGGCCTGATCGGAGTTTGCCACCGTTTACCTACCCGAGGTAAGACCAATAGTGCCTGCCCTATTGCGCACGTAGGTCTGGCAAGCCGCCAGAGCGATCAGTCCTTGATCGCCGTCGTCGGTGATGCCGACAATTCGCTGAGCATGCGTTGGCTCAAGTCGGGCGCGCGCCCCTCCATGAACCACGCTGCTGGTTTCGGTACCGGCTGGCACTGAACAGCCACTGGCTGGATCCTCGGTAAGGAGGACTGACAGCCGCAGATCAGAAGTGGCAAGGCGATCGCGCAGGCGAGCCTGATTGGTTTGAGCATCGTTCAGTTCCTTGTAGTGGGTTTGATCGCTGACCGATAAACGCTGCACGAGCGCCAGGCGCTTGTCCTGATCGGCACGTACTTGGGCGGCGGCCGCATTACTGATAGCTGTCAGGTCATCCTGATGCAGTCGGGCCTGCTCGGCGCGCTGCTACTTTTCGAGCGCCTGACGAGTTTGAGCGGAGCCAGCGTTGGCGATCAACGCAAGATCAGCATGGCGGTTGGCTTCGTTCGTGGCGATTACCTTGCCGTAGGCGTTGGCTTGCCAGAACCACGCGGCGCTGAAGATCAGTCCTGCCAGTAATCCCGTCGACATTTTGATCGCTGCTTTATATCGAGCTATCAGAGCATTCATACGACCTCCTTTTACATTCCCTAGCGGGATCGAAAGTCCATCCTAAAAGACAGCCAAATTGAATGGGTTGACGTAGAATGAGCCGCTTTCAGACTTCGACAATCAACAGGAAATTATGAACAAGATCAGTGCGGTGGGCTTTATGGCTATGACAGCGGTATTTCTATCAGGCTGCAACGATAACGTTGAAAACAAAACCGTAACCAAGTACGGCACGGATAAATGCTTCGTGGATTTCATTGCCGGCAAACCTGACGCTATTGTATATGTTAAGCCGGGTAGAGTTGAAATCAATGGCTGGGCGTTTAACGAGTCCAAACACATTACAGCGCAAGATCTGCAAATTCAATTAACTGGCGCAAAAGGCGAACCAATAATTACCAAGGATCCTGTGCGAATTGACCGCCCTGATATAGCTAAGGCGTACAACAACAAGGAACTAACTAATTCTGGGTTTAATTTCATTTTAGATACTTCGTCGTTAGCGCCAGGGACCTACGGAGTCACTCTGCATATTCCAGAAAAAAATACGCTGTTTGTTTGTCAGTCTAAGAAATTTGTAGTGATCATGTAGGTTTTTCTGCGGATATATTGAGCGATGGTTGCAGATGCTACCGTGAGGAGTCAGCCAAGACATCTGAAATCGACCAGTTTGGCGAATCTCGCCATAGCACAATTGACGCACCCGAGGATGAACATACGTTCATCGAAAACATTATTCGATGCGTCTAGTCTGCAGGTTCCGACATAGTGAGTACAGGAGTAACCCACAATGTTCTCGCACGAAGGTGCTGGCCTGATTACGCTTTACATCGTCATGGCATTGATCGCTTTAATTGTGATCGCTCATGTTATTCATACTCACTGGCAATACCGCCAAAAGGGCATGCGTGATCAATCTCGCAGTCGTTCATACAATGAGAGCAAGCGAATCTGATACACCTACGTGTTGTGTCGATGATCCATGCCACAAGTACTCAACAAGAAACCGCCGTTTTGCTCGCGATGACGCAGGACAAGCAAACGCCTGGACCTGCACCCGATTCCCGACCATGTCGCCGGCCTGGAAAAACAGGTGCCGTCGGCCCGAACCCAGGAGCTGCACCCATGGCTGGAAGAAGCACTCAGCGAACCCATTATTCAAGCCGTGGAGAACGGGCGTGCCGATATCGGCATTTTTGCCGATAACGTACCGGCTGAGGGCCTGTACAAACTGCCCTACCCTGATGACCGACTCGTGCTCCTGGTGCCCGTCGGCCATGAACTGGCCAGTGAGCGCAGCGTGTCCTTCGCCGATACGCTTGACTTTGATTATGTGGCGCTTAACCAAGGAAGTTCGTTGCTACGCAGAATCACCGATGCCGCCGTGAGTGCGGGCAAGATCCTCAAGGTTCGAATTCAGGTCAGCAGCTTCGACGGCATCTGTCGCATGATCGAAGCAGGCTTGGGTATCGGGATCTTGCCGTTGTCATCCGTGCGTGCCGAATTGCTCGGTACCCGCCTGGTTGCTGTCGATTTGAGTGATGACTGGGCTTACCGCACCTTGTTCGTGGGGGCCAACAGTCAGACACCACTGGCCCCGGAAGCGACCAAGTTATTTGAGTATCTGAGCAGCATGCATGCCTGACCCTGTCGCAGGGTCAGCAGCGTTCTTTTTGTAACTTGGGTTGAGTACAGGCCTCCTTCCATCAACAAAACGGCGCTCTGCAAGTGATCAAGCATGGCAGTCCATCCTGGCTCTCCTACATGCTAATACCGGTGGTATTCCTGACCACCACCATGGTAGCGACCATGATCATGTCGATGACCATCACGGTCATGCCAATACGGCCAGCAGCCACCGAGCAGCAGGGTTGCTAATACCACCAGAATTAATGCAGTTGTGCGTTTCATTTGATTATCTCCAGACAGGCAGAACCTGACGCTGTACTCGTTTGATTGCACCTCATTTGAGAAGGTTCAAGCCGTGCGATCCCCTCAGCGCCCGGATCAAAAAAATGACCATTTAGCCGATACTGGCAAGAGGATCAGAGCCTGCCGCTGTCTACCGTGTAAGAGTTGTGCCTATCTCCAACGTTGTGGCCAACTCAAAGATCAATGCAGGCAAAACAAAGGTGTCGCAGGCCAAACTCGAGAGCGGCGCCGCAGCCTGCACCATTTCCGGCATCGACTGGTTCCAGGGTACTTAGGCACCCTGGATCACCAGTGCCTAATAGGTCCGGCCATCTGCTCTTTTTTGTTCTCCCGCCCTCTTCAGTCGTCCAATACCACCCGCTCTCCCTTCCACGCCCTAGGCAAACAGCGGAGAGTGGATGGCGAGGAAAATGAAATGACAGTTCACTGCATGAATGACTCGGCCTCGGAGAAGGCGTGGATCAGGGCGGCGAAGAAGTGCCAGGAAAAGTACTTGAGGCCAGCGCATGACGGACTTTTGAGAATCCGCATTCACAACCTCAAGCGTTCTTTCGGTAGGGGCTTGCATGCCGCTGTGTGACCGAGGAAGACCGGAAAGCTTTGCTCAGCACAAGAACGGCAGCACCAGTTGCCAACATGGTATCAGCAGCCGATTCGCGTGAACCGGCGCTGACAATCTTGGAGACTTGGAGAGGAAACAGGCGTGAAAAATCGAGAAGTCACGCAAATGTCACGCACATGAAAAAGGCCAATGCTGTGAACATTGGCCTAAGTCATTGAAAAATATGGTCGGGACGGAGTGATTCGAACACTCGACCCCTAGCACCCCATGCTAGTGCGCTACCGGACTGCGCTACGCCCCGACTAGGCGTGAAACCTGTTCCTCATCTCGAGGAACGCTCAAGAATATATCGCAAGCTTTTGAAAACTGGAAGTATTTAAAAGCAGGAATTTATTTCTTGAGCACCACCAGAACATCTTCAAGCTCGGCGATCATCTGGCGGATCATTTGTTTGTATTGGGTGGTGTCGTCTTTGGCTTCATCGCCGGACAAACGCAAGCGTGCGCCGCCGATGGTAAACCCCTGATCGTAAAGAAGCGCGCGGATCTGCCGGATCATCAGCACGTCCTGGCGCTGATAATACCGGCGGTTTCCGCGGCGTTTGACGGGGTTGAGTTGAGGAAACTCCTGCTCCCAGTAGCGCAGCACGTGCGGTTTTACCGCACATAGCTCGCTGACTTCACCAATGGTGAAGTAGCGTTTGCCCGGGATGACGGGTAGCTCGTCGTTATGACTTGGTTCCAGCATAAGCCTCAACTCGGGCCTTCAACTTCTGCCCTGGACGAAAGGTGACCACACGGCGAGCCGTGATCGGGATTTCTTCTCCCGTTTTCGGATTGCGGCCAGGCCGCTGGCGTTTGTCCCGAAGGTCGAAATTGCCGAAACCGGACAATTTGACTTGTTCGTTGTCTTCAAGAGCGTGCCTGATTTCTTCAAAAAACAGTTCGACCAATTCCTTGGCCTCCCGCTTGTTCAGGCCCAGCTCTTCATACAGACGTTCCGCCATCTCAGCTTTCGTCAAAGCCCCCATACGTCACTTCCTTAACGTGGCGTTCAACCTTTGTTCGAGCGAGGTGAGGATGTTTTGCGTCGTGGTATTCACCTCATCGTCATTAAGAGTGCGCGATGGATGCTGCCAGGTCAAGCCAACTGCAAGGCTTTTTCTATGCGGATCAATGCCTTTACCCTGATACACGTCAAATAACCTGAGGTCTGTCAGCCATTCACCTGCATTTTCACGGATTACGTCCAGCACAGCTGTGGCCGCAACGTCTTTATCCGCCAGCAGTGCAAGGTCACGACGCACTTCAGGAAAGCGCGATAACTCCTGGAATTTAGGCATTTTGCCCGAAGCCACTTCGGCCAGAACCAGCTCGAAAACAAAGACCGGACGGTCGAGACCGAGGGTTTTCGACAATTCAGGGTGAATCGCGCCAACGAAACCTACCAAACGGCCTTCACGTTCGATGCGCGCGGTTTGACCCGGGTGCAACGCAGGGTGTTTGCCCGGTACGAATGTGAACGAATCCAGTGCACCGGCAAAGCCCAGTACCGCTTCCACATCGGCTTTGACGTCGAAGAAATCCACGACATCGCGACCTTGTGCCCAGCCTTCCGGCAGACGGCTACCGCACACCACACCTGCCAGCATCGGCTCTTGCTTCAGGCCTTCCAGCTGACCGACGAAGCGCAGGCCGCTTTCGAACAGACGGACGCGATCCTGTTGACGGTTCAGGTTGTGCTGAAGCGCCTTGACCAGACCAGGCCACAGGGACGAACGCATGGCAGCCATGTCGTTGGAAATCGGGTTGGCCAGCAGCAGCGGCTCGACACCCGGATTAAACAACTCGAATTGTTTCGGATCGATGAAGCTGTAAGTGATCGCTTCCTGATAACCACGAGCCACCAGCAGGCGACGCAGTTCAGGCAGATCACTGCGCGCTTCGGCCTTGGCTTGCGGCGCCAGACGGGCTTGCGGGTAGCGAACCGGCAGACGGTTGTAACCGTACAGACGGGCCAGCTCTTCGATCAGGTCGACTTCCAGGCTGATATCGAAACGGAAGCTTGGCACTTCAACGCGCCACTGCCCTGCCCCATCGGCAGAAATGGTCAGGCCCAAGGCGCTGAGCAGACGCTCGACTTCGGCCGAATCCATTTCCATACCCAGCATCTGAGTAATGCGCTGGGCACGCAGGGTGATCGGCGCGATTGATGGCAGGTGCTGCTCGCTGACGGTCTCGATAATCGGACCCGCGTCACCACCAGTGATGTCCAGCAGCAGGCCAGTGGCACGTTCCATGGCTTCACGGGCCAGTTGCCAATCCACGCCACGCTCGTAGCGGTGCGAGGCATCGGTGTGCAGGCCGTAGGAACGAGCCTTGCCAGCGACAGCAATCTGGTCGAAGAACGCGCTTTCCAGGAAAATATCGCGAGTGGTCGCGGTGTTGACGCCGCTGTGCTCGCCACCCATGACGCCGGCGATAGCCAAGGCACGGGTGTGGTCTGCAATCACCAGCGTATCGCTACGCAGGCTGACTTCCTGACCATCAAGCAGAACCAGCTTCTCGCCTTCTTCAGCCATGCGTACGCGGATGCCGCCATTGATTTCGGCGAGGTCGAACGCGTGCAGCGGTTGACCCAGTTCCAGCATCACATAGTTGGTGATGTCGACGGCGGCGTCGATGCTGCGCACGTCGGCACGACGCAGACGCTCGACCATCCACAGCGGCGTAGGCTTGGACAGGTCGACGTTACGGATCACGCGACCCAGGTAACGCGGGCACGCGGCCGGTGCCAGTACTTCAATCGAACGCACTTCATCATGCACGGCCGGAACGCTGGCAATCACCGGGCGCACGACCGGGGCAGCATAAAGCGCGCCGACTTCGCGGGCCAGACCGGCCAGCGACAGGCAGTCACCGCGGTTCGGAGTCAGATCGACCTCGATGCTGGCGTCGTCAAGGCTCAGGTACTCACGAATGTCCTGACCGACCGGCGCATCGGCCGGCAATTCCATCAGGCCATCGTTGCCTTCGCCGATTTGCAGCTCGGCCTGGGAGCACAGCATGCCGTTGGATTCAACGCCACGCAGCTTGGCTTTCTTGATTTTGAAGTCGCCTGGTAGTTCGGCACCGATCATGGCGAACGGAATCTTCAGGCCCGGGCGCACGTTTGGCGCACCGCACACTACCTGGAAAGTCTCCGAGCCACTGCTGACCTGGCAAACACGCAACTTGTCGGCGTCCGGGTGTTGCTCGGTGCTCAGCACCTCGCCCACGACCACGCCACTGAATTCGCCGGCGGCCGGCGTAACGCTATCGACCTCAAGACCGGCCATCGACAGACGAGCAACCAACTCGTCGCGACTTACCTGCGGGCTTACCCAGCCACGCAGCCATTGTTCACTGAATTTCATCCTGCTCTCCTAAGAATTCGTTACGACTAGCGAAATTGCGCGAGGAACCGCAAGTCGTTGTCGAAGAACAGACGCAAGTCGTTTACGCCGTAACGCAGCATGGCCAGACGCTCAACGCCCATGCCGAAGGCAAAGCCCGAAAACTCTTCCGGGTCGATCCCGGACATGCGCAGCACATTCGGGTGAACCATGCCGCAGCCCATCACTTCCAGCCAGCCAGTCTGTTTGCAGACGCGGCAACCTTTACCGCTGCACATCACGCATTCCATGTCGACTTCAGCGGATGGCTCGGTGAACGGGAAGTACGAAGGACGGAAACGCACGGCCAGTTCTTTTTCGAAGAACACGCGCAGGAACTCTTCGATGGTGCCTTTCAGGTCGGCGAAATTGATATCGCGATCGACCAGCAGGCCTTCGACCTGGTGGAACATCGGGGAGTGAGTGATATCGGAGTCGCTACGGTACACACGGCCTGGGCAGACGATGCGGATCGGCGGCTGTTTCGATTCCATGGTGCGGACCTGTACCGGCGAGGTATGGGTGCGCAGCAACATGTTGGCATTGAAATAGAAGGTGTCATGCATCGACCGGGCCGGGTGATGGCCTGGGATGTTGAGCGCCTCGAAGTTGTGATAGTCGTCTTCGACCTCAGGGCCTTCGGCGATGCCGTAGCCGATGTGGGTGAAGAACTGTTCGATACGTTCCAGAGTGCGAGTAACCGGATGCAGACCACCGGAGGTCTGGCCACGGCCAGGCAGGGTCACGTCAATGGACTCGGCAGACAGTTTGGCGGCCAGGTCGGCCTCTTCAAACAGTGCCTTGCGGGCATTGAGAACCTCTGTGACACGCTCCTTGGCAACGTTGATCAGCGCGCCGACTTGCGGACGCTCTTCTGCCGGCAAATTCCCCAGGGTCTTCATCACCTGAGTCAATTCGCCCTTTTTGCCAAGGTAGTGAACCCGGATTTGCTCCAGGGCATTGATATCTTCAGCGCTTTGCACAGCCTCTAGTGCTTGAGAGACGAGCGCATCCAGGTTTTCCATGTACAGACTCCAGATACAAAATAGGGGAAGAGCTTGAAGGCTCTTCCCCTATTTATGACGTTTAACACCTGGCCCCACAGAGGTGAGGCCGGGTGACTGTCGGGGGTACTTAAGCCAAGGTGGCTTTAGCTTTCTCGACAATCGCAGCAAACGCCGCTTTTTCGTTCACTGCCAGATCAGCCAGAACCTTACGGTCGATCTCGATGGACGCTTTTTTCAGGCCGGCGATGAAACGGCTGTAGGACAGACCGTTGATACGTGCACCAGCGTTGATACGAGCGATCCACAGAGCGCGGAACTGACGTTTTTTCTGACGACGGTCACGGTAGGCGTATTGGCCTGCCTTGATTACCGCTTGCTTGGCAACACGGAATACGCGCGAGCGAGCGCCGTAGTAGCCTTTAGCAAGTTTCAGAATTTTTTTGTGACGTTTACGGGCAATGACGCCACGCTTTACACGAGCCATGAGTTACTTCCTCTATTCTTGACTAAAATTAACGAAGGCGCAGCATGCGCTCGACTTTTGCCACGTCAGACGGATGCAGCAAGCTGCTACCGCGCAGTTGACGCTTACGCTTGGTCGACATTTTAGTCAGGATGTGGCTCTTGAAAGCGTGCTTGTGCTTGATACCGTTAGCAGTTTTCAGAAACCGCTTAGCAGCACCACTTTTAGTTTTCATCTTTGGCATGTTCGGATACTCCGCATTCAGTTGATAAACATAATCGCAAGGCCTGCCGTGCCCTGTTGATTACTTCTTCTTTTTCGGGGCGATGACCATGATCAGCTGGCGTCCTTCCATCTTAGGATGCTGTTCGACCGAACCGTACTCGAGCAAGTCACCTTCAACTCGCTTGAGGAGTTCCATCCCCAGCTCCTGGTGGGCCATCTCACGGCCGCGGAATCGCAAGGATACCTTGGCCCTGTCCCCATCACTCAGGAAACGTACCAGGTTGCGCAGTTTTACCTGGTAATCCCCTTCCTCCGTCCCTGGACGAAACTTGATTTCTTTAACCTGAATCTGCTTCTGGTTTTTCTTGGCCGCGGCAATCTGCTTCTTCTTCTCGAAGATCGATTTGCCGTAGTCCATCAGTTTGCAAACAGGGGGTACTGCATCGGCGGAAATTTCCACCAAATCCAGTTTGGCCTCTTCAGCCTTAAGAAGCGCGTCTTCAATTGACACAATCCCAAGCTGTTCACCTTCAGCTCCAATTAACCGAACCTCGCGTGCCGAGATATTCTCGTTGATCGGGGCTTTCGGTGCAGCTCGTTTATCTTGTCTCATTTCACGCTTAATAATAATTACTCCGAATCTGGGCGACCACGCCGGGAAACCGCTTGCGCGAGAAACTCAGCGAACTGGGCGACGGGCATCGAGCCCAGGTCAGCACCTTCACGAGTACGCACAGCGACAGTCTGCATCTCGACTTCCCGATCTCCGATAACCAAGAGATAAGGAACCTTGAGCAAAGTATGCTCGCGGATTTTAAAGCCGATCTTTTCATTTCTCAAGTCAGACTTGGCACGAAATCCGCTTTCATTGAGGGTTTTTTCAACCTCAGCGGCAAAATCAGCCTGTTTATCAGTGATATTCATGATCACTGCCTGGGTCGGAGCCAGCCACGCGGGGAATGCACCCTCGTAGTGCTCGATCAGGATTCCGACGAAACGTTCGAACGAACCCAGGATCGCCCGGTGCAACATAACCGGGTGCTTGCGACTGTTGTCTTCGGAGACGTATTCGGCTCCCAGACGGACAGGCAGGTTAAAATCGAGCTGAAGGGTACCACATTGCCAGACGCGGCCGAGGCAATCTTTCAGCGAGAACTCGATTTTCGGACCGTAGAACGCACCCTCACCCGGCTGCAGATCGTACGGCAAGCCAGCGCTGTCAAGGGCTGCAGCCAGTGCAGCTTCGGCGCGATCCCACAACTCGTCGGAACCGACGCGTTTTTCCGGACGAGTGGACAGTTTCATCTCGACGTCTTTGAAGCCGAAGTCGGCATAAACGTCCATGGTCAGCTTGATGAACGCAGCGGATTCGGCCTGCATCTGCTCTTCAGTACAGAAGATGTGAGCATCGTCCTGAGTGAAGGCGCGAACGCGCATGATGCCGTGCAGTGCACCCGACGGCTCGTTACGGTGGCAGGCACCGAACTCGGCCAGACGCATCGGCAACTCGCGGTAGCTCTTCAGGCCCTGATTGAACACCTGCACGTGGCAAGGGCAGTTCATCGGCTTGATGGCGTAATCGCGATTTTCCGACTGAGTGGTAAACATGTTGTCGGCGTAGTTGGCCCAGTGCCCGGATTTCTCCCACAGGCTGCGGTCAACGACTTGTGGAGTTTTGATCTCCAGGTAACCGTTGTCGCGCTGAACCTTGCGCATGTACTGCTCGAGCACCTGGTACAGAGTCCAGCCGTTCGGGTGCCAGAACACCATGCCCGGCGACTCTTCCTGGGTGTGGAACAGGCCCAGACGCTTGCCGATCTTGCGATGATCGCGCTTCTCGGCTTCTTCGATGCGCTGGATGTAAGCCGCCAGTTGCTTCTTGTCCGCCCATGCGGTGCCGTAAACGCGCTGCAATTGCTCGTTCTTGGCATCGCCACGCCAGTAGGCGCCGGACAGCTTGGTCAGCTTGAAGGATTTCAGGAAGCGCGTGTTCGGCACGTGCGGACCGCGACACATGTCGACGTATTCTTCGTGATAGTACAGGCCCATGGCCTGCTCGTTCGGCATGTCTTCGACCAGGCGCAGCTTGTAGTCTTCGCCGCGGGCCTTGAACACTTCGATCACTTCGGCGCGCGGAGTGACTTTCTTGATCACGTCGTAATCTTTCTCGATCAGCTGCTGCATGCGCTGTTCGATGGCGGCCAGGTCATCCGGCGTGAAAGGACGCTCGAAGGCGATGTCGTAATAGAAGCCTTCGTCGATGACCGGACCGATGACCATCTTGGCCGTCGGGTACAGCTGCTTGACTGCATGGCCAACCAGGTGGGCGCAAGAGTGGCGAATGATCTCCAGCCCCTCTTCATCCTTTGGCGTAATGATTTGCAGCGTGGAATCGCTGTTGATGATGTCGCTGGCGTCGACCAGCTTGCCATTGACCTTGCCGGCCACGGTGGCCTTGGCCAGACCGGCACCAATGGATGCGGCGACCTCGGCTACGGAAACCGGGTGATCGAATGAACGTTGACTGCCGTCGGGAAGAGTAATAGTTGGCATGGCGCCTCCTCTCCTAGTGGTGACCCCTACCAAAGGTCACGTGGGTTGGGATGAGCCAGTACAAGATCCGATCCAGGCCATTCAATAACGAACGCCTGCCTTACAGCGGCAGGAGCCTTGCGGCCAACCGGAAAACCGAACCAGAGTGACTGGGATTCAAATCAGGGTTATTCGCGCATCTGCCGCTACCGGGACTGAAGGTCATCCGGAGCCTGCAAACGCCCGAGCGAGGCATGCTAGCACAGATGAACGGTCATCGCGGCGGCAAGGTTTTCTGCGGGGGCAAATCAGGCATTTTTATGCCAGAGTGCTGAACTTGAACCATGCTTTACCCCTCAGATAACAAGACATTGACCCAAAAGGAGCATCTCAGCATGCGTCTGAATCGTTTATTCGCCGTCGTCGCACCCGTCGTCCTGTTGCTGCCGCTGGCTGCCCATGCCGACTGGCCAAAGGGCGAGCGCGAGAAATACATGGCTCAGTGCACTCAGGCGGCCACTCCGCAGATCGGCGCTGCGGCAGCGAAGTCCCACTGCGCCTGTGGTGCCGACGCGATCAAATCGTATCCGGCCAGCGACATTCAGGCCCTGATGGATAACAAGGCCAGCCCCGAACTGCAACAGAAAGCGCTGGGTCAGATAGCTAAATGCAAGTCCGATGCACCGGCGAAAAAGTGAGAAAAAAGTCCTTTTAACTCGGCTCACCGCCGATAAAAAGTGATGGAATTTAGCTTTTTCGTACAAATTACGCAGGTTTTTCAGCTTTTTTTATTGTCTTTACTTTCGGCTGAAAGCCTTTTAAACCGGGGCTTTCAGCCACACGAAGCAACAAAGCAAACGCGACTGTAGGGCAAACAACACACCCGGGGGGCTCCCAAAGCGAACATTTCGACTATGATACTCCGGTGTGCCCAGTTGGCCTGAGCAGCACAGTACTACTGAAAATATATGTTTCTTGGAGATACACCATGTCTAATCGCCAAACCGGCACCGTTAAATGGTTCAACGATGAAAAAGGCTTCGGCTTCATCACTCCTCAAGGTGGCGGTGACGACCTGTTCGTACACTTCAAAGCTATCGAAAGCGACGGTTTCAAAAGCCTGAAAGAAGGCCAGACCGTTTCCTTCGTGGCTGAGAAAGGCCAAAAGGGTATGCAAGCTGCACAAGTCCGCGCAGAGTAATTTTCTGCCGCACTAAAAAAACCCCGTCCATGTGACGGGGTTTTTTATGGGTGAAACAAAAGCCTGAAGCAATCAGCCGCAGTTGACGCGGGTGATCACCAGATTGTTATCGGTGTTCAGGTTCAGGCGATCGGAACGGTATTCCAGGGTCACCATGTCATCAGGCTTGAGGAACCGGGCATTCTGCGCGCCTGCGCGGGTACGTGCCTGCTCCAGCAATTCGGGCGAAGCCTTTTTGCCAATGGTGAATTCGGCAGCCTTTGCTTCACAACGGCTGTGGCCGGTGTCGGTCGCCACAGGGTCCTTTGCCGACTCGGTGGACGTACTGCTGCAACCGGCCAGCAGAGTGACGGCCAACAAAGTACCCAATGACGCGAGCTTCCAAGGCATGAAGCCTCCTTTTTTCAATAGTTAAGCTGAGATCGTGCGACCGCCATTTTGGCGTTTGGTTTCAGGCAGGCGCCATCGCCTCACCCTCGATCCGGATAGCGGCGAGTGTGCCTGAGCATCGGCACGCCGTTCATCCCTCAATCGTGACTGAATATGAACAGCGCTCAATAGACGTCGATGTAGTCGAAAGGCGGTTTCGGCCAGTTCTGCTTGAGCGCATTGAAGATCTGCATGACCCAGACCTCATCGCTGGCCGCAACCAATCCGACATAACCGGAACCCTTTGCCCAGGTCTCCAGGCGAAACAGCAACCCGTCGATGTCTGTGC
Source organism: Pseudomonas frederiksbergensis (assembly GCF_003732275.1). Classification (GTDB taxonomy): domain Bacteria; phylum Pseudomonadota; class Gammaproteobacteria; order Pseudomonadales; family Pseudomonadaceae; genus Aquipseudomonas; species Aquipseudomonas frederiksbergensis_H. The sequence continues at coordinate 60,353 of NZ_MOBM01000004.1, read as the reverse complement.
CGCCCACGATGCCCGACGAAATGTAAGCGATACCGCCCTTGGTGACCCGCAACTGGGTGTGTTCATCGTCACTGGCGCAGGCCAGTAGCTGACGCACCGCTTCGAGGGTCAAGCCGTCAGGAGTGTTCAAATCGATCTGCACAGCACGGTCCTTGAAAATTCGTCAAAGACCAAGTGTCGCATAGCCCTTCCCTCATGCCTAAGTCGGAGTGCCAAACGTCCCGCAAAATGGTTAACTCGACACTCAGCCTTTCCCGACTTCACGAGCGCCATCATGACCACCGTAAGCATCGACGCCGATATCAAAGCCAAGTGGCCACAGGGCCATAGCTCTTACAGCCCGGGCAGCCCGGAAGAGTTGGCAATCATTGGTATCGATTTGCTGGTCAAGGAACTGGGGACGCAAGCCGCACAGACATTCATCAAGCAGGTTCTAGAGAAGTACCCCGCCGACTATCTGGGCGCAACCGAGACCGAGTAGCGTAAAAACCCGCAGGCTGGCACCTGCGGGCCTATGACTTACTTCAAACGAGCCAGACGCTGGGTCAGCAGGTCGAAGAAGCCCTGAGCGTCGCCATTTTCAACCCAGAAGGCATTTTTCGGTGCTTTCAGGCCGTCATACCAGTCGACAATGGTCTGGCCGAAGGTCGGCCCTTCGCGGCTATCAACCACTACGTTGACCGAACGCCCCGTGAACAGCTCTGGCTTGAGCAGGTAAGCGATGACTGTGGCGTCATGCACCGGGCCACCTGGAATGCCGTAGTGCTCCATGTCGCCCTTGACGTACTCGTTGAGAATATCGCCCACCAGCTTGCTGGCATTGTTGTTCAGGGCGGCGATCTGCTTCAGGCGCGCGTCACTGGTAAGAATTTTGTGAGTCACATCCAGCGGCAGGTAGGTCAGCTTGACGCCACTTTTCAGCACTACTTCCGCAGCTTGAGGGTCGGCGAACAGGTTGAATTCGGCCACCGGGGTGATGTTGCCGCCGTTGAAGTGCGCGCCCCCCATGATCACCACTTCCTTGATGCCCTGAACGATTTCAGGTTCCTGGATCAGCGCCAGGGCCAGGTTGGTCTGTGGACCGAGCATGGCGATGGTGATGCTATGGGGTTTGGCAGCCTTCAAGGTATCGATCAGATAGTTGACCGCATTGCCTTCGGCCAAGCCTTTCTTCGGCTCATGCACCGTGACACCCGACAAGCCTTCCTTGCCGTGAATGTTCTCGGCATAGATCGGCGTGCGCATCATTGGTTTCGGTGCGCCCGCGTAAACAGGTACCTCCTCGCGTCCTGCCCACTCGCGGGCCAGACGCGCATTACGCGAGGTCTTGTCCAGACGCACGTTGCCGGCAACGGTGGTCAGCGCACGAATATTCAGCTCTTGCGGCGATGCCAGGGCAAACAGCAAGGCGACCACGTCATCGGCACCCGGATCGGTGTCGATGATCAAGTCGATCTTTTCCGCCGCTTGGGCGCTTGTTGCGGTAATCAGGGACAAAAGCAGCAGACTCCGGAGCAGGTGGTGCAGTTTCTGAGCATAGCGGTGCATAGCGCACTCCTTGTGCGTGGGAAGAACGGAAAGTTAAAACGTTACTCCAGCCACCAGCACGATGTTGCAGTACGGCTGACATTCGCCTGTACGAATAATCGCCCGTGCTTGTCGGCTGAGTACTTTGAATTGGTCATGACTGAGCAGTTCACGCCGGCCCAGCGCACCTTCGGCATTCAGTTCATCCAGCGTGCTCAAGGCCGACGGTTTCTTGTCCAGAATCTCATGGGCCAGTACATGGCTTTCGACCTGCATTTCGCTGAGTACGACCTTTAAGGTACTGACGAAATCCGGTATCCCGTGGGTCAAGGCCAGGTCGATCAATTCAACGCCGGGTGGAACCGGCAGGCCGGCGTCGCCGATCACGACCGTGTCGCCATGGCCCAGGGAGGCGATCAGCCGCGACAGCGCGACGTTGAGCAAAGGAGTCTTTTTCATGGTGCTTTAAACGCCTGTACGTCGGACAAAGTGGGAATCGAAGGTTGTGCGCCGGCCCGGGTGACCGACAGCGCTGCGGCAACCTGGCCGAAACGGATCGCCTCGACCTCGCTTTTGCCGGCTGCCAAGGCCGCTGCGAAACCACCAACGAACGTGTCGCCGGCCGCGGTGGTATCGACCGCCTTCACTTTCGGCGCAGGGAAATGCTCGAAGCGTTTGCCATCGGCGAACAGTGATCCTTGAGCACCCAGGGTGATGATCACTTTGCCGGCGCCCATGACGATCAAGCGGGCCGCGGCGGTTTCGGCGGTGCTCAGGGAGTCCACCGGCAAACCGCTCAGGGCCGAGGCTTCGCTTTCGTTGGGGATCAGATAATCGATGGCCGCATACCAATCCGCCGGCAGCGGGCGGCTGGCCGGCGCCGGATTGAGAATCACGGTTTTACCCAGCTCACGACCGCGCTTCAGCGCATGGCCGACCGTGGCATCCGGCACTTCCAGCTGACAGATAATGACATCTGCCGCTTGCAACACCGCATCGAAACGGTCGATCACTCCGGGCGTCAGCGCACCGTTGGCACCGGCAACAATCACGATGGCGTTCTGACTGTTGTCATCGACCACGATCAACGCCACGCCACTGGAATCTTCGACCGTGCTGACCGCCTGGCAATCGATCTGCTCGGCCAACAACGCCCCGCGCAGCGCTTCGCCATAGGCGTCACTGCCGACACAACCGACCATCGACACCTGCGCCCCCAGCCGCGCCCCAGCCACGGCCTGGTTCGCGCCCTTGCCGCCGGAAACCGTGGCAAACGATTGGCCGATCAGCGTTTCACCCCCACGGGGCAGCCGTGGCGCCCGGGTTACCAGGTCCATGTTCAGGCTGCCTATTACCACTACTTTTGCTGGCATACATCACTACTCGTCAATTCGGTTTCAGCGGTGCTTTTTGTTTAGCGGTATTGGGCAAACACACCGGCCAGTGGCGCAGTCGATTCGCGCAGGACAATACTGGGTGTCACGATGCGCTGATCGGTCGTCAGATCGGGCGTGGCAATCCTGCGCAGCAGCACTTCGGCCGCCATCTCGCCAAGCTGCAGGATCGACTGGCCCACGGTGGTCAGCGCCGGGTAGACGTAACGGCTCATCTGGATATCGTCGAAGCCGATCACCGACAACTCGGTGGGCACACGAATATTGCGCTCGGCTGCGGCGCGCAACACACCGATGCCAATCATGTCGTTACCGGCGAAGATCGCGCTGGGTGGGTTCTTTTCCAACAGGATCGCGGCGGCGTTGTAACCGCCAGTGCTGGTGAAGTCGCTTTCCAGCATGCGCTCGCGCGGCACTTCGACACCCGCCTCTTTCAAGGCGCGGCAATAACCAGCCAGACGCATCTGCGCCACGCTGGTACTCGCCGGCCCACCAATCGTGGCGATGTCCCGATGCCCCAGATCCAGCAAGTGCCGGGTCGCCAGATAGGCACCGTATTCGTGATCGATGCGCACCAGATCGGCATCGAGACCTTCGAGCCCACGGTCGACGATCACCATTGGCGTACGCACACCCGTCAGACCTTCAGCCAGGCCGCTATCACCACCGGCCGAGGCAACGATCAAGCCGTCAATGCGTTTTTCCAGCAACACGCGAAGGTAGCTGCGTTGCTTGTCCGGGTTGTCGTCAGAGTTGCAAAGGATGACGCAATAGCCGTTGCGCTCGCAGTAATCCTCGATGCCACGGGCCAACTCGGCGAAGTATGGGTTGAGGCTGTTGGGCACCAGCAGGCCGATGGTCGCGGTGGTTTTCGCTTTCAACGACCGGGCCACGGCGCTGGGCACGTAGTCGAGACTCTTGATCGCTGCCTCAACCTTGATCCGTACTTCCTCACTGACCGGCCGTGTCTTGTTCACCACATGGGAAACCGTGGTGTAGGAAATGCCCGCGAGTGCCGCTACATCCTTGATTGTTGCCATGACTCAGGTCCGCCGGCTTGCGCGCTGACTGCGATAAGTATCAAGCACCACCGCCACCACGATCACCGCACCGGTGATGATGCGTTTGGTTGGTTCGGTCGCGCCGATCTGCGCCAGACCGGCCGCCAGTACCGAGATGATCAGGACGCCGAAGAACGTACTGATGACCGAACCGCGCCCGCCCATCAAGCTGGTGCCGCCGATCACGACCGCAGCGATCACTTGCAACTCCAGACCGGAGCCGGCGTTCGGGTCCGCCGCTTCCAGGCGAGAAATTTGAAACAACGCAGCGATACCGGCCAACAACCCCATCAGACTGAACACCAGAATCTTGTAGGGTTTTGGATTGATCCCCGCCAGACGCACCGCCTCTTCGTTGGTGCCGATGCCGATCAGATAACGACCGAACACCGTACGCGTCAGCACGGCCTGGGCGATGAAGATAATCAGCAAGGCAATGATAAATGACGGCGAGATGCCGAACGCGATCGGGTTGGACAGCCAGGCGAAGGCATCACCAATGTAGGCAGTGCGCGAACCGGTCATCTGATACGCCAGGCCTCGCGCCATTTCCAGCACGCCGAGTGACACGATGAACGACGGAATCCGCCACGCCACGGTGATCGAGCCGGTAATTGTCCCGGCCAATGCCGCTACCGCCATGCCGAGCAAGGCCGCAGGCAAGACGCTCCAGCCCCAACCTAGAATCGCCACGCTGACCGCCGAGGCCGCGAGCGCCAGCACCGACCCCACCGACAAATCGATACCGCCGATGATCAATACGAAGGTCATGCCAACCGCCAGCACCATCAAATCGGGAATCTGGTTGGCCAGGGTGCTGAAGGTGTCATAAGACAGGAAATGGCTGCTCAGGATCGAAAACAGCGCGACCATCGCCAGCAAGGCACCGGCCAGGCCCAGATAAGTGCCGAGGCCGTAAAAGTTGCCACTACGTTTGCCGGCCAAAGATGCAGTATTCATGGAAGATCCCTAGGCGCTGCTTCATTGAGCAACGCATCACGTTTTTGGTAGCCGGCGAAAGCGGCGGCAAGCAAATCATCCTGGGTCCAGCTGTCACGCTCGAAGGTGTCGATCAGACGCCCTGCCGACAGCACACCGATGCGATCGCAGATCAGCATCAGTTCGCGCAGGTCGCTGGACACCACTACCAGCGCTTTGCCCTGACGGGTCAACTCACCGAGTAATGCGTAGATATCGAACTTGGCGCCGACGTCGATGCCACGGGTCGGCTCGTCGAACAGCATCACCGTGCAGTCGCGCTCGAGCCAGCGGCCGATCACGACTTTCTGCTGATTGCCGCCGGACAGTTCCGAGACCAATTGCGTCGGGCTGGAACTGCGAATGCGCATGGCGTTGATCTGACGCTGGGCCAGAGACATCTCGTCACCGTTATTGACGAAGCCACCGCTGGAAATCACTGGCATATTGCCCAAGGCAATGTTGGCGCTGATCGATTGCGTCAGTAGCAGGCCTTCACCCTTGCGATCTTCGGTGATCAGGGCGATGCCGTGACCGACCGCGTCGGCCGGCGAACGAATGCTCACCACCTGAGCCGCCGCCCCCAGCGCGACGGTGCCGCTGTCGGCGGTATCGGCGCCGAAGATCAGGCGCAGTAACTCGGTGCGCCCTGCCCCGATCAAACCGGAAATTCCAAAAATTTCACCGGCGCGCACCTGGAAGGACACGTCACGAACCTTATCGGAACGAGTCAGTCCTTTGACCGTCAAGGCCGGCGCACCGATCTTGCGCGACCCCATGTCGATGTGCTCGCCCAATTCACGGCCGACCATCAGGGTGACCAGTTGCTCGCTGTTGTAATTGGCCATCGGCTCGATACAGACCAGGTTGCCATCGCGCAATACCGCAATGCGCTGGGCCACCCTTGCGAGCTCTTCGAGGCGGTGGGAAATGTAGATGATCGACACGCCACGAGCCTGCAGGCGAGTGATCTGCTCGAACAGCATTTCGACCTCACGGGCCGTCAGCATGGCTGTCGGCTCGTCGAGAATCAGCACGTGGCAATCGCCGATCAGGTTGCGAGCGATCTCGACCATTTGCTGATGGCCGATACCCAGTTCACCGACGAGGGTATCTGGATCGATGGCGTCCAATCCGACTTGGGCCATGGCCTCGATCGCCGCCTTGCGCAACTGCTTGCGGCTGATCCAGCCACCGTGGCTGGGCAGGTTGTCGAGAAACAGGTTTTCCGCCACCGACAACGTCGGCAACAGATTGAGTTCTTGCATGACCATGCGGATGCCCAGCTCTTCGGCCTGGCTCCGGCTGCCGGGACGGTAATCCCGCCCCTGGAATTGCATCTGGCCGGTGGTCGGCGTGACCAGTCCGCCAATGATTTTCGACAGCGTGCTTTTGCCAGCGCCATTCTCGCCGGTCAGCGCCAGCACTTCGCCGCGCATCAGCGTCAGATCGATGCCGGTGAGGACGGGTTGGGCGTAGGTCTTACCGATACCGCTGACCGAGAGGACAGCGTTCGGGGCGGAAACTGACATAAAAACTCTCCATGTGCTCGCCCCAAGAGGCGAGCACCGTTGTGTCGCCAGAAGGACTACTTGGTAACCAGCTCTACCGGAGTTTCGATGACGCCATTGACGCCGCTATCGACTGTCTCGCCTTTGATGATTTTCAGCGCCGTCTCGATGCCGAACACCGCTTGCCGGGCAGCAAACTGGTCGGCGGTGGCCAGGACGCGGCCATCCTTGAGCATTGGCTTGATGGCGTTGATGTTGTCGTAACCGACCACTTGCACCTTGCCGGCCTTGCCCGCCGCGCGCACGGCAGATACTGCGCCGACGGCCATGCTGTCGTTGCCGGCCAACAGGGCCTTGATGTTCGGGTATTCGCTAAGCATCGACGAGGCAACCTTGCCGCCCTTGTCGATTTCCCAATCGCCGGACTGCAGGGACACGACTTTGATCTGCGCCGCTTCCATCGCATCCTTGAAGCCCGCAGTGCGCTGCTGGGCGTTGGTGGTGGTGGAAACGCCTTCGATGATGCCGACTTCGTCACCAGCCTTCAGCTGTTTGGCCAGGTACTCACCCACCAGACGCGCGCCTTTGCGGTTGTCCGGGCCTACGAATGGAACGGTGATGTTTTTGCTTTTGACCACGGCCGGGTCCAGCTGGTTATCGATGTTGATCACGGTGATGCCGGCATCGACCGCTTTCTTGATGACCGGAACCATGGCCTTGGAATCTGCCGGGGCGATGACCAATGCGTTGACCTTGGACAAAATCATTTGCTCGACGATGCGCGTCTGGCCGGCCGTATCCGTTTCGTCCTTGATGCCGTTGGAGATCAGCTCGAAGTCGCCGGAGTGGTCTTTCTGGTAAGCCTTGGCGCCGTCTTCCATGGTCAGGAAGAATTCGTTGGCCAGGGATTTCATGACCAGCGCGACTTTAGGTTTTTCAGGGGTTTCGGCGAAAGCCGAAGAGACGGGCAAAGCGGCGGATGCCGCAGCCAGCATTGCGACAGCGAGAAGACGTCCAGCGAATGGCAGCTTCATGGGTTCACTCCGATCTTATGATTATTCTGAGCAACGCTTGCGCTAGACCCTGCCCTTACGGGATCAAGCCATCAAGGGCGACCGCGCAAACGTTTGCGTAGACCGAACTATGCGAACCCTGTCGAAATTTGTCAACGACCTGTTTTGTGTCTCGATTGGCAAAAGCCAACCCTTTTTACATCACGCCGTGGTGCTGACGAGACTGCCACTGCTGGAACCCTTGGCCAGTTCTTTCACAAGATTGCCTGTCACTTGCGCGAGCGCACCGCTGGTATCGGCGATTTGCCCCTGAATCGACATGACAGCGGTGGCTTTGGCTTCAGGAGTCGGATAATTCGCTGCCTGAGCGGCCGCCAGTTGTTGCTGCTGTTCGCGCAATTGCTGCTGCAGTTCCTGCATGCGCTTGAGCAGGACCTGCACCGCAATACTTTGATTGCTGCTTTTTTCGGATTTGGTTTCGCCCTGAGTCTGCGTAGCGCCACCCGTTCTGACCTGGTTGTCGCTGCTCTCTTCACCCAACACTTGGGCAGAGGCGTCGGAGGTCGCTTCACTCAAGGCATTGATGGTTGCCGGGAACTTACCCGCGATGGTGATTGCGCCTGCATTTGGAAAACCGACAGTAAACGACATTTGAACTCCTGGAAAAGATCCCTTTAAAGGAGCATCGACCTGTGCGGAGGTTTCTTTAGCACTGATTTCCGGTTTTGCAAGGCGACTTTCTCAATGGAGGTCGGAGAGCCGAACAAAAAAGCTCAACATGTTCGGAAACCCGGACGAACGAGCGCGAAGTATTCGCCGCCATTAGCGATAATAATGATAAAAATCATTATGTTAAAAGATCATCTTCTCCAACGTCTGGCTGGTACAGATCCTGCTCTTCTTCTACACCCCCGGCATTCAGATCTGCCTGGGGCGCTTCTAGATGACCTGCATTCCGCACCGTCTCACTACTAGAGAAAACAATAATGAAATCTGCCTTCAACACTTTTATTCCGGGCGCTTTGGCCCTCCTGCTACTCCTTCCGACCGCCCTTCAGGCAAAAGAAGTCGAAACCCAACAGAAACTGGCGAATGTGGTGATCCTGGCCACCGGCGGCACCATTGCTGGCGCGGGAGCCAGCGCTGCGAATAGCGCCACCTATCAAGCGGCGAAAGTCGGTATCGAACAGTTGATCGCAGGGGTTCCGGAACTGAGCCAAGTGGCCAACGTTCGCGGCGAACAGGTCATGCAGATCGCGTCCGAAAGCATCACCAATGACAACCTGCTGCAATTAGGTCGTCGGGTGGCTGAGCTGGCCGACAGCAATGATGTCGATGGCATTGTTATCACCCACGGTACCGACACACTGGAAGAAACCGCTTACTTCCTCAACCTGGTGGAAAAAACCGACAAGCCGATCATCGTCGTAGGCTCCATGCGCCCAGGCACCGCCATGTCGGCCGACGGCATGCTGAACCTGTACAACGCCGTCGCCGTGGCCAGCAGCAAAGACGCGCGCGGCAAAGGCGTACTGGTGACCATGAACGATGAAATTCAGTCGGGTCGCGACGTCAGCAAAATGATCAACATCAAGACCGAGGCGTTCAAAAGTGCCTGGGGCCCACTGGGCATGGTGGTCGAAGGCAAATCCTACTGGTTCCGTTTGCCAGCCAAGCGCCACACCATGGATTCGGAATTCGATATCAAAACCATCAAGAGCCTGCCTGACGTCGAAATCGCCTACTCCTACGGCAACGTCAGCGACACCGCCTACAAAGCCCTGGCTCAATCGGGCGCCAAAGCCATCATCCACGCCGGCACCGGCAATGGCTCGGTCTCGTCCCGCGTAGTTCCCGCCCTGCAAGCCCTGCGCAAGGACGGCGTACAAATCATTCGTTCTTCCCACGTCAACGCCGGTGGTTTCGTACTGCGTAACGCCGAACAGCCTGACGACAAGTACGACTGGGTTGTGGCTCACGACCTGAACCCGCAAAAAGCCCGCATCCTGGCCATGGTCGCGTTGACCAAGACCAACGACAGCAAAGAGCTGCAACGGATGTTCTGGGAATACTGATCCACCCTCGCCCGACCTGTTCCGGGTCGGGCACCGCTGTTACCACTCGCCAGCCTTGGTGAGTGGTTCACGACCTTTTCCGATAAAAAAAAACCCCCATCGTCCTACACCAAACGGAAAAAACTACTGTCAGAGGATTTTCTTGAATTTTAAGCAGTTGCGAAAATGCCTACAGTTAAATACTGTATGCACGTACAGCTTAATAAGGATAATTCCGTGGCCACTCCCTCTGTCCCTCCTGACGCCTATGAACGCCTGGGTATGCGCGTTCAGAAAATCATCAATTCCCCCACCGCCCAAAAAGCCAAAGCTGCGCTGATCTTCCGTCTTCCGGACGAACCCGTGGATGAGTGGGAACGCTTGCTCGAAGAAATCGACGAGAACGACAACGTCACCCTCGCCCATCGCGACGATGGCGGTGTGCAGATTTTCTGGGTTGTGCCGAAGGAAGATTGACTCAATGAGTGTCCGCTGGTTTGCTTTACTGCTTCTGTGCATAACCTTCGGCGCCCAGGCTGGCGCCCCACGCACCTTCAACGAAGCCAAGAAAGTCGCGTGGAAGTTGTACGCTCCGCAATCCACCGAGTTTTATTGCGGCTGCAAATACACCGGCAACCGTGTAAACCTCGCCGCTTGCGGTTATGTGCCGCGTAAAAATGCCAAACGCGCCTCGCGCATCGAGTGGGAGCACATCGTCCCGGCCTGGCAGATCGGCCATCAGCGCGAATGCTGGCAACAAGGCGGTCGCAAGAATTGCACGCGGTACGACCCGACCTATCAGAAAGCCGAGGCGGATCTGCACAATCTGGTGCCAAGCATCGGCGAGGTGAATGGCGATCGCAGCAACTTCAGCTTCGGCTGGTTGCCGGTGCAAACCGGTCAATATGGCTCGTGCCTGACTCAGGTCGACTTCAAGGCGAAGAAGGTCATGCCCCGCCCTTCCATTCGCGGCATGATCGCCCGGACTTACTTCTACATGAGCAAGCAGTACGGCTTGCGCTTGTCAAAACAGGATCGGCAACTGTATGACGCCTGGAACAAGACCTATCCAGTACAGGCCTGGGAACGTCAGCGTAACCAGAGCGTGGCGTGCGTAATGGGGCGCGGCAACGAGTTTGTCGGCCCGGTAGACATGAAAACCTGCGGCTGACCGACCACTGAAAACACAAAGGCCCGGGGCATTACACCCCAGGCCTTTGTTCGTTTCTAACCGCTGTTTTTGTCTATTGAGCCGTCGGATGTTCGACCACCAGCGACTCGATATTCCTTTTCTTTGCCCGGGTGAGCGCTGCCGTCAATTCAACTTGCTTGGCTTCTGCCTCGGTTTTCGAATTGAACGGCCCGACCAGAATACGAACCTTTCCATTCTCCCTGATGACGTTGGAAACGAAGCTATGCTCGATCAACCAGCCGCTCAGGTCGCTGACCGCCTGGGGCGTTTCGCCGCGCACCTCGACGTCCCATTGCGGACCGGTTGTCGCCACGGGTGCGGAAGCGACTGCCGGTTGCGGCTTTTGCGTGTCGCCCCCCTTACCCTCATCGCACCCGGCCAACGTCAATACTGCGATTACCAAGGCCATTTTGCGCACAACGCTTCCCTCTGAATGCTGAAAGCGGCGATTTTAACACTCATGGATCCTGTTCGAGCGCCGCAAAATGGGCGTAAAACAACGAGAATGATGGTTGCGGCCTCTGTATAGTTACGCCTTGGGAATTAATGCAGCATCTGCGCGTCAGAAAGAGGCACCCAAACTACGAGACTTCGCACTAATCTATACCTATACCGACCTCTGCACTGTCCGAATCAGGTGCCCTACAAAGCAATCAAGGAGAAAACCATGCTGATACTCACCCGCAAAGTCGGTGAAAGCATAAACATCGGTGACAATATTACGATCACCATTCTGGGCGTTAGCGGCCAGCAAGTCAGGATTGGCATCAACGCCCCGAAAGACGTTGCGGTGCATCGCGAAGAAATCTATCAACGCATTCAGGCTGGCCTGACCGCGCCAGACAAGCCGCAAACACCCTGAATCCTGCGGTAGTCAGTAGCCAGCCCATTCAGCCTCGAATAACGGCTGGCTAAAGATTCAAGCAGCACATCGCTCTGCGCCCAGTCTTTTAGCGATACAGTCGCAACGTGGAACCGATACTACCGCCCCGTCTCATACCTGACTGTCAGACGTTACGGATTTGCTGCGAGAAAGGCTCTCCTCCTTCCGGGCTAACCAAACGTAACCCCACGCGCCATGCCCGCGGCAGCCACGACCATCAACACCAGCAGCAGCGCTTCGATATGACTGATACGGGCAAACAGCGTTGCGCGCCCGGTATCGACAGCCGCCCCACGCCCTTGCGCAATCCGCCATTTGATCAGCGCCACCATCGGCGCAATTTCAAGCAACAGGATAAGAACGAAGAGTGTCATTTTGAGGTGAAACAGCGGTTGGTGAAGATAGTAATCAGTGCCTTTTTCATACCCGCCAAAGGCTCGCATCCCACCCGTGACCAAGAGAGTGACTGCAGAGATCCCCCACAGATTATCCGCAACCAAAACGCTGCGCGCCTCCCCCACCCCGGCAATCAGACGACCTAAAGCCGTACCGCGGGTCAGTACCGCCCAGAAGCCCAGCGCAAAGGCCAAGAGGTGAATCGCCGCCAGAAACCAGTGAGCCAGCATCGACATACTCCTTACAGACGAAGTTGAAACAGCCCTACAGTAGTAGTCCATCGAGGGAGATTTGCCACGCGCGCAGCTCCGCTGGTTACGCAAATAGCGGGCACAAAAAAGCCGGGCTCCTGATGGATACCCGGCTTGAGAGTCTTTGACTTAATGCGTTCTTTTTGAAATCGAAGTACGAGCGCTACTCAACCCTTTCGTGTTGTGATCGCCAGGCGTAGTGGCCGAAATAGCAGAGGCCTTCGCCACCCCTCGCGTATCCCTGGAATGGGCAATGCCCGAAGTCACTGAACCATGGCCGCGGTCACTATTACGCTCGCTACCGTAGTGGTTGCCACTGACGCCATGATCCCGGACGGCTCTGCCTGCGTGATCGCTGCTCAAGCCATCGCCGCGGCCATTGCTGACACCGCCGGAATGACCGGAACCACCCTGGCCGCCACTACCACCATGGCCACCGCCGTTACCGCCGCCATTGCCACCACCGTTACCACCGCCACCGCCACCGCCGTTACCACCACCACCGCCATCCTTCGCGTAAGCGGAACTCATGATGGACAGATCAGCGGGCAATAATGGGGCGGCTGCAAGCATCAGCACGCATGACATGACAGCTGCAAAACTCTTGTTTTTTAATAACATGGTGGGGTTCCGTGAGATTGATATTGCACGGAGTAATTGACCAGTTCGGCCCCATACAGTTCAAAGGTCGACGACCAGCGGGCAAGCAATGTGCAATTATCGAACAATGCACATTGCTTCCCGTGATTTTACTAGTCGTTATGCAGCGAGGGAGCGATTGGAGTCGCTTTCATATCAATCGAATGCGCCATTGAGAACCTCGTAGATGATCCCGGTAGCGATCGCTACCAATATCAAGTCGGTGCCAGCCTGTCGCCACTCGTAGCCATCGTAATGCGGAAGTCTGCCGAGCAATCGGCCATCGAGTTTTTTGGCGATCCCCGGCGGTAGCGGTTTTCCGCGGGCGAGATTTTTTTGAATGCCGGGTGGCAAGGCGGGCCCGGGACTCCAGTAGTCGCGATAACCACCCACGACTCCAAGAACACTTCCGTGGTTGATGCTCGGGCCATGACTCCAATCGTCACCCCCTGAACCTTTGCCTTTGTTTCCGTGGCTGGCGTTGCCATGGTCCTGGATGTTTTGTGGATTTCCCTTGCCGCTTCCCTGGCCTTTCCCGTTTCCCGGGTCGGCCAATGCAGTCATTGAACCGGACGCCAAGGCAAGACACGTCATAGCGGCAATCAACGAGCGAGATCTAAACATATCCGTTCTCTCAGAAAGGGGATGCCCCCTGCAATGTAGACGGTTATAGCTGTGTTAGTTCAGAAACTGTGTTCACTGGAGGTGACGACAGGGCCAGACGGGAAAATCGAACGAAAGGAGAGCAGAGCTGGCCCAGTCAGTTGATAGCCGGGCCAGATAAAACAACTACAGCACTACGGTTGAGAGCATGCCTAAAGCCCCCAGGCAAAACCCGATGAGTGCGCCACGTCCCGGCGCCTCATGAAACAAATACCAAACCACTATCGGCTCAAGGAGCAATAGCGACGTGACTGAAATCACCGTAACAATCCAGATATCACCCACAACAACATAGCCCAGCCAATAAGCACCTAGCAGGCAAAAACCTGCAAAGGTCATCAGCACGACGGGAAGCATGAATGCCTCCCATGAACCACTACCTGTTTGGGCAAGCCTGGCAGTTACCACCTCACTGTAGATCGCGAAAAACTCACCCAACACCATCAATCCTAGAGCAGAAACTCCGAGTAGTTCTTTGGACATATCAAAAGTTCCTTCGTATTCAGAGCAAGATTTTTCAGCTCCCAGCCAGCAATGTCGCTGGCTGGCGATCCGTTGCGGTGATACGAAGCAGACTTGAATAGCCCTGAATTACCGAAGTGCTTTTCCATGCTCATTCTCGGGGTGTGATTCCAGGCACCAGAATAGTGAGTGCCTGCACCGATCATACGTTTCGTTAACTGCTGCTAACAACCAGCGTCACTTCAGCCTGGCGATAACGGCCCGATCATCTCTGAAAGGGCGAGATCCACGCATTGGGGGAATGGCTGTATGAACTGCTGGGTTTCGAGCAGGAATACATTCAGGCATTGATAGGGCACGACGAAAAGAAGATCGAGTACCTGGAGGTAGGCGCCGAGCTGGCGTTTTGAGTGGGGGTTTTGCAAAAGTTTTGCAAATCACAGACAACAAAAAAGGGCCCACCTTTCGGTGAGCCCTTCTAGACCGCCCAGCAGAGCGGATTTTGTTTGGTAGGCGCGATTGGACTCGAACCAACGACCCCCACCATGTCAAGGTGGTGCTCTAACCAACTGAGCTACGTGCCTGCTGTGAGGCGGCATTCTACGGAATTCCGGAGGGGTGTCAACACCTTTTTTTCACCTAACCCTATGAATATGCAAAATATTTAATTTTGCTGTGGCAAAGAAGATTTTCCGCTGGCTGGCGGTCGTTTTTTAACTCGGGTAGGATCGATACACTCGTAAAATATATTAAACAGAGGCTGCAGGATGGCGAACACTCCCTACCCAGAGTCCTATTACGCCGCATCGGCTAATGCAGCGCCGCCGCGCCCGGCCTTGCAGGATGATGTAGAGACTGATGTCTGTGTCATCGGCGCCGGTTATACCGGCCTGTCCTCTGCCCTGTTCCTGCTGGAGAACGGTTTTCGGGTAACGGTCCTGGAAGCGGCCAAAGTGGGTTTTGGCGCATCGGGGCGCAACGGTGGCCAGATCGTTAACAGCTACAGCCGTGATATCGATGTGATCGAGCGCAGTGTCGGCCCCAAGCAAGCTCAGCTATTGGGGCAAATGGCGTTCGAAGGTGGACGGATCATTCGTGAGCGAGTGGCCAAATACAACATCCAGTGCGACTTGAAGGACGGCGGTGTGTTCGCCGCCATTACCGCCAGGCAGATGGACCATCTGGAATCCCAGAAGCGCCTGTGGGAGCGCTTCGGTCACACGCAACTTGAGCTATTGGATCAGCGACACATCCGTGAAGTGGTGGCTTGCGATCAATACGTCGGCGGCATGCTCGACATGAGCGGCGGGCATATTCATCCGCTCAATCTTGTCTTGGGCGAGGCAGCCGCCGTGGAGTCGCTGGGCGGCACCATTTACGAGCAGTCGCCAGCGGTGCGCATCGAGCGCGGCACCAATCCGGTGGTGCATACGCCTCAGGGCAAGGTCAGGGCCAAATTCATCATCGTCGCCGGCAACGCTTACATCGGCAAGCTGGTGCCGGAGCTGGCGGCCAAGTCGATGCCCTGCGGGACTCAAGTGATCGCCACCGAACCCTTGGGCGATGAATTGGCCAAACGCCTGTTGCCTCAGGACTACTGCGTCGAAGACTGTAACTACCTGCTCGACTACTACCGCCTGAGCGCTGACAAACGCCTGATTTTCGGCGGCGGCGTGGTCTATGGCGCGCGCGATCCAGCGAACATAGAGGCGATCATTCGACCGAAGATGCTCAAGGCCTTCCCGCAGCTCAAGGACGTGAAAATCGATTACGCCTGGACCGGCAATTTCCTGCTGACGCTATCGCGCCTTCCCCAGGTCGGACGGCTGGGCGACAACATCTACTATTCCCAGGGCTGCAGCGGCCATGGCGTGACATATACGCACCTGGCGGGCAAAGTGCTGGCCGAAGCATTGCGTGGCCAGGCGGAGCGCTTCGATGCCTTTGCCGACCTGCCACACTACCCGTTCCCCGGCGGACAATTGCTGCGTACACCATTCGCTGCATTGGGCGCCTGGTATTACGGATTGCGGGACAAACTGGGTTTTTGACGGGACACACAGACGAAAAAAGGGGCAACTGAAAAGTTGCCCCTTTTTACATCAGCATGCCCCATCCTGAATAAGGTTTACACCTTCTGATCTATTTTCAGAAGTCGACCGTCGCCGAAAGGAGGTAGGTTCGTGGGGTCGAGAGCGTCAAGCCAGGCTCGCTGTCATCCGAGGCCCCGGCCGAACTCCAGTAGCGTTTGTCCGCCACGTTTTCGACATTGGCACGCAGGGTGATGTTCTTTTCGTCGACCTTGAACGCGTAGCGCGCCCCCACGTCGAAACGCTCCCAGGAGTCGATTTCCTTGTTGTTGGACTGGTCCAGATACTGCGAGCTGGAATAGAGGCCGCGACTGGTCAGGGTCAGGCCCTGTACGGTCGGTACATCCCACTCGGCACCCAGGTTGACGTTGTATTTCGGCGTGGCAGGCGCCCGGTTGCCGTCGAAGGTGCCATTGGTGGTGTTGCTCAACTCGCTGTCGATGTACATGACACCACCGAGCAGGCGAAAACCCTTGAGCGGCTCACCGAACACACTTAGCTCCACGCCCGTATTCTCGCGCTTGCCGTTCGGGCCGAAAACCCGGGTCGTGGCGTTGGTTTCATAGGCCGGCTGCTTGATCCGGAACACCGCGGCAGTCACGGCGAAGGCACCCGCGTCATACTTGGCGCCGACCTCGACCTGCCGGCTGATGAACGGCGGGAATATCTCGTCCTCGTTCACTGAGGTCGACGGCGCGATCTTGCCCTGGCTCAGGCCTTCCATGTAATTGGCATAAAGCGACAGCCTATCGGTTGCCTTAAACAGGATGCCGCCCGACGGCGAAACCTTTTCCTCATCGTAGGCCGTGGCGCCTTTGACATTATCCGTCCAGTCGTCAACCTTCACGCGCTGCCAGCGGGCGCCAAGGGTCAGCAGCAGCCGGTCATCGAAGAACCCCAGAGTGTCGGACAACGCCACGCCGCTAAAGCGGTTCTCGGTGTAGACCTTCGAATCGAGTCGAGTCGGTCTGCCAGGTGTTGGTGTTTCCACCGGGTCATAGAGGTTGCTGCGGGCCGCTGCATAACGGGCGCCGCCATTTTCGAAGTCCATGTAGAAATAGCTGGCGGCCAGATTGACTTCATGGCTCACCGGGCCGGTATGAAACCAGTTGCGCACCCCTGCCGTGGCCGTCCGGACATTTTCGTCACGGGTGAAGTCACGCGGCTGAACGCTGAAATCGCCGGCATCATTGGTGACCGAAACGGCATGACGGAGGAAGTCATGATTGCTTTTACGCGCGCCCACACCGCCGTACAGCATGACCGAATCGCTGACATCGAATTCGCCGTTCACCGCCCCGAACGTGTCGTTGGTACTCGCCTTGCTCCAGGGCTGCGCGTAGTTGTCGCGCACATCGTTCGCATTCGGCACCTTGGCATTGGCGCCGACCTGCACGCGCTCCTGCGGGGCGTCGGTATCACGCTCGGTGCGCCCGATGTCCGTCGAGAGTCGCAGACGTTCACCGCGAAAATCCAGGCCCAGCACGGCCATCTCGCGGTCGACACTCTGGTGATCCCATTCTGTGTCGCCGGACTGCTTCACGCCGTTGAAACGAATACCGAACTTGTTGTCTTCACCAAAGCGCCGACCGACATCCACCGCACCGCCGACCTGGTTGTCGGAAGCATAGCTACCGGTAAACGAAGTGATGGGCTTGTCGGTCGCGCGCTTGGGCACCACGTTGATCCCGCCACCCACACTGCCCCGCGGCGAGATGCCGTTGATGAGCTGGCTCGGGCCTTTGATGATGTCGACGCGGTCGGCCATCTCCATATCGATCGTATAGGTCGGCAGGACACCGTAGAGACCGTTGTAGGCGACATCACTGTTGAACAGGCTGAGCCCGCGAATGGTGAACTGCTCATAACGCCCACCCGCCGGGTTGGTAGCGCGAACCGAGGGATCACTGGCGATCAGGTCGCCCAAGGTACGAGCCTGCAGATTTTTGACCGCCTCACCGGTGTAGGTGGTCATGCTGAACGGCGTTTCCATGAAGTCTTTCGAGCCTAGCAAGCCTTGCGAACCGCGGCGCGCGACCTGGCCGCCGGCATACACCTCGCCGTCCGCCCCACCCGTGGCACCGAGAATCGAGGTGGGAGCCAGCTGCAGGCTGCTGCCTTCTGGCGCCGGGGTCAGGATGTAGGCCTGTTCGCCCACCGGCTGCAGTTGCAAACCGGAACCCTGCAACAACCGGGCAAAGCCCTCCTCGACCGCGTATTCACCGGAAAGACCAGGACTGGTGCGACTGCCCACCAGCGCCGGGTCGACCGAGAGATTGACGCCAGACAGACCGGCAAACCGGGTCAGCGCATCGCTCAGGCTGCCGGCAGGCACCTGATAATTGCGCCGGGCACTGTCATCAGCCCAACTGGCAGTGATGAACAACGGACTGGCACTCAGGCCCAACAACAGGCTCAAGTGCAACAACGGACGCAGGCGGGAAGAAGCCGGACGCGGACAGCAAGGTATTACTGCGGGCATTGATAGAGTTCTCTTGATTCGTTCACATGCCTTGAATGACAAGCGAGTCGAAAAAAGGGGACAGGCTTCACACACTATTTTTGCGCGGCAGCAACGTCACCCAATAACGGGAACGCGAACGCACCTCCAACGGCAGACTGGCCGCGAGCAACGCGAGGACGCGATCGGTGTCGTCCAAACGGAAACTGCCAGTGACACGCAACGCTTCAAGCTCCGGCTCCCAACGCAGCACACCGGGTCGATAAGTGCCGAGTTCACGCAGGAAATCTCCCAGCAGCTGGTTTTTCGCCATCAGCACACCTTCTCGCCAACCTGGCGCAAGCACATCAAATGGGCTGATCGGCCCGACACCGGTTGCTTGAAGGCTGACTTGTTGACCCCTGCGCAAAGCCAACGCCGGCCCCTGCAAGGGCTGCAATTGCGCGGCGCCGTTGTACACCGACACGCGACAACCGCGCGCCTCCTGACGAACACAGATTTCGCTTTGGCTGACGATGATCTGTCCAAACTTCGTTTGGATTGTCAGCGGCGACGCGCTCGGCACCTTCAGCGACAGTTCGCCCTCAATCAGCTTCAAGCGCCGGCTCTGCAAATCCACATCGACGGCACTGGCCGTATTGAGCTGCAAAGAACTGCCATCAGCGAGCTGCACCTGTTTGCGCTCCCCGGTGGCCGTATGCAGATCGGCTCGCCAGACATCCAGGGGCAATTGTCGGCTGATCAGCCATGCCGCCGGCATCAACGCCACCGCACCCAATGCACGCTTGAGCACCGCACGCCGACCCGGCTCGGGGCGATCCAGACTCTTGAGCGCCAACGCTGAAGGCAGACTGGCAAACCGCTGACGCAAGGCTTGAGCCTTCTGCCAGGCCTGCTCGTGACTGACGCAACTGTCGCGCCAACGCTGCAGATTCGCATGATCCTGCTCACTGGCACTTCCAGATTCCAACAAGGCGAGCCACTGCGCGGCAGCTCGCACTGCCTGACGGGCATCGAGCACTGGACTGTTCACAGTTCCACCAACAGGCAATGCTCATAGGCCTGCGCCATGTAGCGTTTGATCGTGCGCTCGGATACCCGCAGGCGTTCGGCGATTTGCTGATAGTTCAAGCCTTCCAGCTGACTCCAGAGAAACGCCTTACGCACTGCCGCTGGCAATCCATCGAGCAGTTCATCCAGGGCTTGCAGGGTTTCGAGTAACAACCAGCGCTGCTCGGGCGACGGCACACAGTCTTCCGGCAACGCCGCCAGTGCCATCAGATAAGCTTGCTCGAGACTTCGACGCTTATAGAAATTACTCAGCAGGCGCTTGCCCACGGTCAGCAGATAGGCACGGGGCTCTTGCAGATCGGCAATTCGTTGAGAGCTGGCGAGCAAGCGCAGGAACGTATCCTGACTGAGGTCCGCCGCATCACAGCCATTGCCCATGCGTCTTCTCAACCAGCCTTCCAGCCAGCCACGATGATCGCGGTACAGGTCGTGGAAGGTTTGCTCCTTCGGCATCGCTGCATCACTCATCTCAAGAAGCCCTGTGCCAAGGAGTTATCGTAAATGAGAGTGATTCTAATTAATGTCGGAGCTGTGAACCAAGTCCTTTATGCAATTGGGGCGCAGAAAGGTTGGGCGGGAAGGACATGAGGGAGGGAAAGCCAAATCGCAGACACAAAAAACCCCGGTCTTTCGACCAGGGTCTTTGCTATCGACTCGAAACAGACACTGGCTTTACCAGCGGCTTGCTTCGTAGCTTCAAGGCGTTCAGTGGGCCTTGAGGCAGATATGGCGCAGCGGACGGGACTCGAACCCGCGACCCCCGGCGTGACAGGCCGGTATTCTAACCGACTGAACTACCGCTGCGTATCGCTTTGGACTTTCGCCCAAGTAACTCGTCTGACTGGAAAGCTTCGAGGCTTTTCAATCTCGAGACAGGCAAACCTGACTCGGAAAATATGGCGCAGCGGACGGGACTCGAACCCGCGACCCCCGGCGTGACAGGCCGGTATTCTAACCGACTGAACTACCGCTGCGCGTCGGTGGAGGCTTTTAAAAGCTTCCATCTTGCTTTCGCAAGACTCTCGGAAGTGGTGGGTGATGACGGGATCGAACCGCCGACATTCTGCTTGTAAGGCAGACGCTCTCCCAGCTGAGCTAATCACCCGTTTGCATCTCCGAGGCCGCGAAATTTACGCAGGTACCGAAGCTAAGTCAATACCCCGCTTGAAGTTTTTCTGAAAAAGACAAAATTGTGTCTTACACAGTCAGACCGCTTTCGCGAGCAAGCCCGCTCCCACACTGGATCTGCGACAGACCGCTGGTTTGTGATCGACATAAATTCAGTGTGGGAGCGGGCTTGCTCGCGAAGACGGCGGCACATTCACATCAATGCTGGCTACATCCATCGCAGCCACGCTTGGATTTACTCGCTGTAAATCATCTTCTTGGTCATGCCACCATCGACCACGAACTCCTGGCCCGTGACGAACCCGGCGTTCTTCGACAGCAACCACGCAACCATCGCCGCCACGTCCTCCACCGTCCCTACCCTGCCCGCCGGATGCTGCGCATGATCGGCGTCAGTCAACGGCTCGGCACGCCGTGCCGCGGGGTCTCGCGCGTCGATCCAGCCTGGGCTGACCGCGTTGACGCGAATTTCCGGCCCCAAACTGATGGCCAAGGCGTGAGTCAGGGCCAACAAACCGCCCTTGCTCGCCGCATAAGCCTCTGTGTCGGGTTCTGACTGCGCGGCACGGGTCGAGGCCAGATTGACAATGGCGCCGCTGTGAGCGCGCAGGTACGGCGCACAGTGCTTGGCCAACAGCATCGGCCCGCTGAGATTCACCGCCAGCACCCGGTTCCAGTAGGCCAGATCGAGGCTTTCCAGGGTGATGTTGTGCGGGTCGGCCACCGCTGCATTGCACACCAGCGCATCCAGACGCCCGAACTGCCCAAGCACCTCGGCCACGCCCAGTGCCACCTGCGCTTCATTCGCGACGTCCATGGCGATGAACCAGGCGTTTTCACCCAGCACCTTCGCCACTTTCGAACCGCGCTCCCGATCCAGATCAGTCAGCACCACCTGCCAGCCTTCGCTGATCAGCCAGGCCGCAATCCCCAGACCGATGCCGCGCGCAGCACCGGTGACCAGCGCGACGCGGCCATGGGTGCCCGTGGTTGGCGTCGACAACTCGATCACAAGGCAGCCAACCCGCGCGCCAGATCGGCCTGCAGGTCTGCCACGTCTTCCAGGCCAACCGCAACGCGGATCAGGCTGTCACGGATCCCTGCCGCTTCACGCTCTTGCGGCGCGAGACGGCCATGAGAGGTGGTGCTCGGGTGCGTGATGGTGGTTTTGCTGTCGCCCAGGTTGGCGGTAATGGAGATCAGGCGAGTCGCATCGATAAAGCGCCAGGCGCCCTCTTTGCCGCCCTTGACCTCGAAACTCACGACCGCACCGAAACCCTTCTGCTGACGCTGGGCCAGTTCGTGCTGCGGATGGCTCTTGAGACCGGCGTAATGGACTTTCTCGATACCGTCCTGCTGCTCCAGCCATTCGGCCAGTTGCTGGGCATTGGCGCAGTGCGCCTTCATGCGCAGGCTCAGCGTTTCCAGCCCTTTGAGGAAGATCCAGGCGTTGAACGGGCTCAGGGTCGGCCCGGCAGTACGCAGGAAACCGACGACTTCTTTCATCTGCTCGCTACGACCGGCCACAACGCCGCCCATGCAGCGGCCTTGGCCGTCGATGAACTTGGTCGCCGAATGCACAACGATGTCCGCGCCCAGCTTCAACGGCTGCTGCAACGCAGGCGTGCAGAAGCAGTTGTCGACCACCAGCATCGTGCCCTTGGCGTGAGCAATTTCCGACAGCGCCTTGATGTCTACCAGCTCGGCGAGCGGGTTGGACGGCGACTCGACGAACAGCAATTTGGTATTGGCCTTGATCGCCGCATCCCAGCCGGACAAGTCCGCCAGGGGCACGTAGTCGACTTCGATGCCGAAGCGCTTGAAGTACTTCTCGAACAGGCTGATGGTCGAGCCGAACACGCTGCGCGAGACCAGAACGTGGTCGCCGGCGCTGCACAGGCTCATTACCACCGCCATGATCGCAGCCATGCCAGTGGCAGTAGCCACGGCTTGCTCCGCGCTTTCCAGCGCGGCAATACGCTCTTCGAACGCGCGCACGGTCGGGTTGGTATAGCGCGAGTAAACGTTGCCCGGCACTTCGCCGGCAAAGCGTGCGGCCGCGTCGGCGGCGGTTCGGAATACGTAGCTGGAAGTGAAGAACATCGGATCACCGTGTTCGCCTTCCGGCGTGCGGTGCTGACCGGCGCGTACGGCCAGGGTATCGAACGCTACGCCTTCGAGGTCGCTGTCCAGCCGACCGGCATCCCAATCCTGACTCATGCTGTCACTCCTTGCACCGTTTCTTATAAATAAGAATTCTTTTGGTAGATACAAAACCGGCCCCAAGGGGCCGGTAGTTACTCAGTTGTTGTACAGATCAATGATCGCACTGACTGCCTGGGTCTTGACCTTGGAGGCATCGTTGCGTGCCTGCTCGATCTTGTTCAGGTAAGCCTCGTCGACGTCGCCGGTGACGTACTGGCCGTCGAACACCGCGCAATCGAATTTCTCGATCTTGATCTTGCCGCCACCGACCGCTTCGATCAAGTCAGGCAGGTCCTGATAGATCAACCAGTCAGCGCCGATCAGGTCGGCTACGTCCTGGGTCGAACGGTTATGGGCGATCAGCTCGTGAGCGCTTGGCATGTCGATGCCGTAGACGTTCGGGTAACGCACGGCCGGTGCCGCGGAGCAGAAATAGACGTTTTTGGCGCCGGCTTCACGAGCCATCTGGATGATCTGCTTGCAGGTGGTGCCGCGAACGATGGAGTCGTCCACCAGCATCACGTTCTTGCCGCGGAATTCCAGCTCGATGGCGTTGAGCTTCTGGCGTACGGATTTTTTCCGTGCAGCCTGCCCCGGCATGATGAAGGTCCGGCCGATGTAGCGGTTCTTCACGAAGCCTTCGCGGAACTTGACGCCCAAGTGGTTCGCCAGCTCCAGGGCTGCGGTGCGGCTGGTGTCCGGAATCGGGATAACCACGTCGATGTCGTGATCCGGACGCTCGCGCAGGATCTTCTCGGCGAGCTTCTCGCCCATGCGCAGGCGGGCCTTGTAGACCGAGACGCCGTCGATGATCGAGTCCGGACGCGCCAGGTAGACGTGTTCGAAAATGCACGGAGTCAGCGACGGGTTGGTCGCGCACTGACGGGTGTGCAGCTTGCCGTCTTCAGTGATGTAGACCGCTTCGCCCGGTGCCAGGTCGCGAATCAGGGTGAAACCGAGTACGTCCAGCGAAACGCTTTCGGAGGCGATCATGTACTCGACGCCTTCGTCGGTGTGACGCTGACCGAAGACGATCGGGCGGATGCCGTGCGGATCGCGGAAACCGACGATGCCGTAACCGGTCACCATCGCCACAACCGCGTAACCACCGACGCAACGGTTATGCACATCGGTGACGGCAGCGAACACGTCTTCTTCGGTCGGCTGCAACTTGCCGCGCTGGGCCAGCTCGTGTGCGAACACGTTGAGCAGCACTTCCGAATCGGAGTTGGTGTTGACGTGGCGCAGGTCAGATTCGTAAATCTCCTTGGCCAGCTGTTCAACGTTGGTCAGGTTACCGTTGTGCGCCAGAGTGATGCCATACGGCGAGTTGACGTAAAACGGTTGAGCTTCGGCCGAAGTCGAGCTGCCCGCGGTCGGGTAACGCACATGGCCAATGCCCATGTGGCCGACCAGGCGCTGCATGTGACGCTGATGGAACACGTCACGCACCAGCCCATTGTCCTTGCGCAGGAATAACCGGCCATCATGGCTGGTCACGATACCGGCAGCGTCCTGGCCGCGGTGCTGGAGGACGGTTAGCGCGTCATACAGCGCCTGATTGACGTTCGACTTACCGACGATACCGACGATGCCACACATGCGACGCAACCCCTACTTAATGGATCTGAACTGAACACAACTCACTGAGGCGTTTTGGCCGTCGGCAAGAGGTGCTCCTTGAACGGTATATCAGCGGGTACGCTGATTCCGCTGGCAAGCCACTGACTGCTCCACCCAAGAATCAGGTTTTTGGACCAGTCTGCGACCAATAGAAATTTTGGCACGAGCTGTGATTCTTTCCACCAGCCGTCCTGCTGTACCGGCCCCAGGCTCAACAGCCCGACAGCCACGACCACCAGCAACACGCCACGCGCGGCGCCGAAGGCCATGCCGAGGAATCGATCGGTCCCGGATAGCCCGGTGACGCGAACCAATTCGCCGATAAGATAATTGATCATTGCGCCCACGATTAAAGTGGCGACAAACATGATGGCACAGCCCGCGATCACGCGAGCCGACGGCGTTTCGATGTATCCGCCGAGGTACTCGGACAATGAGCCACCGAACATCCAGGCAACGCCTCCTGCGATGATCCAGGTCAGCAGCGAGAGTGCTTCTTTGACGAAGCCGCGGCTAAGACTGATCAAAGCGGAGATGGCGACGATTGCAACGATCGCCCAATCAACCCAGGTAAATGGCACAGTGCAGCCTACAGACGGATAAGGCGGCGCATTTTAGCAGAGCCCATGGCTATCGGTAAGCTGAGATTGTCAGTGCTTTTCAAATCGAGGCGATAGCTTTAACCGCGCTCAGGCTGAAAACGCACCACAAAACCCTTGAGGTTCTGCTGGCGACTCAACAAGTCACGCAGACGATCGGCTTCCGCGCGCTCGATCAACGGCCCGACGAATACCCGATTCTTGCCATCGGCGGAGCGGATATAGGCGTTATAGCCTTGGCTGCGCAAGGTTTTCTGCAGGCTTTCAGCGCTCTCACGGCTCGCCAGGCTGGCCAGTTGCACCGACCAACTGACCGACAGGCCATTGGCATCGACGCGGCTTGGGGTAGTAACCGGCTTGCTCGGTGCGGCAGTAATTGGCTGGGCAGGTGCCGGCACAGGCTTGGCGACTGGCGCCGGAGGCGTGACCGGTTTGGCAGCCGGCGGCGCTGGTGGCGGCGCCACAGAAGCACTTGGCGCACTTGGCGCAATCGGTGTCGATGGCGCTTGCTGTGCGGCAATTTCCTCATCGCTTGGCACAGGCTCCTGCGGCAACGCCTGCGGTTCAGGCACCACCACCGGCTCGACCTGCACTTGCGGCAGAGCCGGCGCTTGCGGTGCAGCCGGTGCGTCAACCCTCACCTGGCGCTGCTCGTCCTGACGGGAAAACAGCATTGGCAGGAAAATCACCGCCAGCGCCACCAGCACCAGGGCACCGACCATGCGCTGCTTGTACGCCTTATCCAGCAAAGCCATTTGCCGCTTCCTCCGTGGAGTGCCGGGCCAGCCATTCAAGGGCCTCGGCGACACAATAAAATGATCCGAACAACAGAATTTCATCGTCGCTCGTCGCCCGCGCGCACTGCCCTTCCAGGGCTGCGGCCACGCTGTCATAAGACGTTACCGAGGCGCCAAGGTTTTGCAACGCCGCGTGCAACTCCTCAACAGGCCGCGCCCGCGGCGAATCCAGCGGGGCGACGGCCCAATGCTGGACACTAGCACTCAACTCACCGACAACACCATCCAGATCCTTGTCCGCCAACAACCCGAACACCGCCAGACGCTTGCCGGCCGGCGGTCGACTGGCCAGACGACGGGCCAGGTATTCTGCCGCATGGGGATTGTGCCCCACGTCCAGCAACACATTCAGACGCTTGCCCTGCCAGTCGAACTGACGGCGATCAAGACGACCGACCACGCGTGTCGCTTTCAGGGCTTCAATAATCTGTGCATCCACCCAAGGCAAACCGAGTAGCAGGTAAGCCTGCAACGCCAGTGCGGCGTTTTCCATCGGTAGATCGAGCAATGGCAGATCATGCAATTCGACTGCACGTCCCTGAGCATCAAGGCCGCGCCATTGCCAGTTGTGATCGGTGATACCCAGGTCGAAATCGCGCCCACGCAGGAAAAACGGGCAATTGAGCTCCCGCGCTTTATCCAGCAGAGGTTGAGGGGGATTCAGATCGCCACAGAGCGCAGGCGCGCCCTGGCGGAAAATGCCGGCTTTTTCGTAAGCCACGGACTCACGGGTATCACCCAGATAATCCGCATGATCGACGCCGATGCTGGTGACCAGCGCCATGTCCGCATCGACCACGTTGACGGTATCCAGACGCCCGCCCAGACCCACTTCCAGCACCACCGCATCAAGCCCTGCCTGTTGAAACAGCCAGAACGCCGCCAGGGTGCCCATTTCGAAGTACGTCAGGGAAGTGTCGCCACGACCGGCCTCGACCGCAGCGAAGGCTTCGCACAGCTCGGCGTCAGTGGCTTCGACACCATTGACCTGCACCCGCTCGTTGTAACGCAGCAGGTGCGGAGAATTGTAGACACCGACGTTCAGGCCCTGCGCCCGCAGCAATGAAGCCACAAACGCGCAGGTAGAACCCTTGCCGTTGGTGCCGGTGACCGTGATCACCCGAGGCGCCGGCTTGCCCAGCCCCATGCGGGACGCTACCTGTTGCGAACGCTCCAGCCCCATGTCGATGGCCGAAGGATGCAACTGTTCAAGGTAGGCGAGCCACTCGCCAAGGGTGCGTTGGGTCATATGTTGGCAGGCACCGGCGGAACCACGATCGGCTCGATCGGCGCGGCGACGAATTTTGGCGTCGGCAGCCCCATCATTTGTGCCAGCAGGTTGCCCAGACGCGGACGCAGCTCCTGACGGTGAATGATCATGTCGATCGCCCCGTGCTCCAGCAGGAACTCACTGCGCTGGAAGCCTTCCGGCAGTTTTTCGCGAACGGTTTGTTCGATAACGCGCGGGCCGGCGAAACCGATCAGGGCTTTCGGCTCACCGACGATCACGTCGCCGAGCATTGCCAGACTGGCGGAAACACCGCCGTAGACCGGGTCGGTCAGTACCGAGATGAACGGAATGCCTTCTTCACGCAGACGCGCCAGCACCGCGGAGGTCTTGGCCATTTGCATCAGGGAGATCAGCGCTTCCTGCATCCGCGCACCACCAGAGGCGGCGAAGCAGATCATCGGGCAACGATTTTCCAGGGCGTAATTGGCGGCGCGCACAAAGCGCTCACCAACGATGGCGCCCATCGAACCACCCATAAAGGAGAATTCGAAAGCCGATACCACGACCGGCATACCCAGCAAGGTGCCGCTCATGGAGATCAGTGCATCTTTTTCGCCGGTCTGCTTTTGCGCAGCGGTCAGGCGATCCTTGTACTTCTTGCCGTCGCGGAATTTCAGACGGTCAACCGGCTCCAGGTCCGCGCCCAGTTCGGCACGGCCGTCAGCGTCGAGGAAGATGTCGATGCGCGCGCGCGCGCCGATGCGCATGTGGTGGTTGCACTTGGGGCAAACGTCCAGGGTCTTTTCCAGCTCCGGACGATACAGCACCGCCTCGCAAGACGGGCATTTGTGCCACAGACCTTCAGGCACCGAGCTCTTCTTGACCTCGGAACGCATGATCGAAGGGATCAGTTTGTCTACTAACCAGTTGCTCATGCTTTCTTTCTCCAGTACCGGTGGCCCGAACGCTCTGGTTCGCAGCCCCGCGTATGCCCTTGACCTAAATTCATGTGTGTAGCGATGATTGATCGGGTGGCCGGGTCAGCGCGACGTGACCTGCGTACAACCCATCAATCCTCAGCCGTGCCTGCTTATGCAGCGCAGTGCATTTTGGGACGGCGGCAGTCTGCCAGCCGTCACATCAAGCCCCTGCAACCGCTTTGATGAATGCCTGAATCTTTGCGTGATCCTTGATGCCCTTGCTCGCCTCTACTCCACCGCTGACGTCCACCGCATAAGGCCGAACCCGGGCAATCGCCTCGGCGACGTTGTCCGGCGTCAAGCCGCCCGCCAGGATGATCGGCTTGCTCAGGCCTTGCGGTATCAGTGACCAGTCGAAGGCTTCGCCGGTTCCGCCGGGAATACCTTCGACGTACGTGTCGAGCAGGATTCCACTGGCGCTGGCGTAGGCATCGCAAGCTGCTGCGATGTCGTCGCCGGCCTTCACCCGCAACGCCTTGATGTAGGGCCGGTGCCAGCTTTCACAGTCGGCCGCGGTCTCGTCACCATGGAACTGCAGCAGGTCCAGCGGCACGGCATCGAGGATTTCCCCCAACTCGCAGCGGCTGGCATTGACGAACAACCCCACGGTGGTCACGAACGGCGGCAAGGCCTTGATGATCGCCCTCGCCTGCTGGAACGTTACGGCCCGTGGGCTTTTGGCGTAGAACACAAATCCGATGGCATCGGCCCCGGCCTCGACCGCTGCCAACGCATCCTCTATGCGGGTAATCCCACAAATTTTGCTGCGAACGGCTGACATGTCGATAGAACCTCAGGACAAATCCGGGAAAGTCCCGGATGGTAACAAAAGCGTTCGAGGGCGTCAGCCGTCAAGTTCCGAGAAACCGGTGAGGAAGTGTGGGCCGATGTAACGCTCGGGCAGCTCGAACTCGTCGCGGTACTCGACCTGCACCAGGTACAGGCCGAACGGATGGGCCGTCACCCCGCCGGAACGACGCACACGACTTTCCAGGACTTCCTTCATCCACTCCACGGGACGCTCGCCGGCACCGATGGTCATCAGCACCCCGGCGATGTTGCGCACCATGTGGTGCAGGAACGCGCTGGCACGAATATCCAGCACGATCATTTTGCCATGGCGGGTGACGCGCAAGTGATGCAGCTCCTTGATCGGCGACTTGGCCTGGCACTGGCCGGCGCGGAATGCGCTGAAGTCGTGGGTGCCGACCAGATACTGAGCAGCCTCGGACATGCGCTCGACGTCCAGTGGACGGTGATTCCAGGTGATTTCATCGTTCAGGTGCGCCGGGCGGATCTGATCGTTGTAGATCACGTAACGATAACGACGGGCGATGGCCTTGAACCGCGCATGAAAATCCGCCGGCATGACCTTGGCCCAGCTGACGCTGACGTCATGCGGCAAGTTGATGTTGGCACCCATGACCCAAGCCTTCATCGAACGCTCGACCTGGGTGTCGAAATGCACCACTTGCCCGCAAGCATGCACACCGGCGTCGGTACGCCCGGCGCAATGCAGCGACACGGGTGAGTCGGCGACTTTGGACAAGGCCTTTTCGAGGGTTTCCTGTACCGTGGCCACACCGGAGGCCTGACGTTGCCAGCCGCGATAACGCGAACCTTTGTATTCAACGCCCAACGCGATCCGGAAAAAGCCGTCGGCCGCCATTTCGGCGGCCGGATTATCTATGTTTGCCAAGGGGGTGACAGCCTGCTGATCTACGCAAAGGCAGGCATTATAAGGCCGCCGGACCGGGATGCCAGAGCTGAGTGTTTTTTGTGCCCTACCCGACCGGCGCTCCTGCCGACATTGATGCCGAATGAAATCCCCCCTTCGCGAGCAGGCTCGCTCCCACAAGGGGATTGGTGGCTGGCGCAAATGATGCGGATGACCCCATTCCCACAGGGGGATGGGTGTCTTGCATAAATGATGCGGACAACCCCGATCAAATGTGGGAGCGAGCCTGCTCGCGATGGCGGTATAACTGTCGACAGCTGGGTTGAATGTGTTGGCCTCATCGCGGGCAAGCCTCGGTCTATCTGGCAGGCGCCATCGCATCACCACCCAAACAAAAACGGCAGCCTCGAATGGGCTGCCGTTTTGTTTATGCCTTATCGATGACTCACGCCAGACGCGACAACATTTCCTTGGCTTCGCTCTTCTGACCGGCATCGCCCTCGGTCACCACCTCATTGAGGATGTCCCGAGCGCCGTCGTTGTCACCCATGTCGATGTAGGCCTGGGCCAGGTCGAGTTTGGTGGCGACTTCGTCGGTGCCGGAGAGGAAATCGAAGTCCGGCTCATCAGCTGCAGAGGCCAAAGCATCTTCGGCGGTGAAACTCGGCTCACCGAGGCTCTGGGACAGGCGATCCAGCTCGGCATTGACGTCGTTGAGTTCGTTTTCGAAGGCGTCAGGCTGATCCGGGGCGGCGTCCATTTCATCGGCCAGTGACAGGTCGAAATCCGCAGGCAACTCCAGGTCGTCGAGCGTCGGCTCGGTCACGGGTGGCGCTTCGGCGGCAGGCAAGTCCTTGAGATCTTCATCCAGACTCAGCAGGAAGTCGTCTTCGGCCAGCGTTTCCGGCGAAGCATTGCCGCCCAGATCCATGTCCAGGTCGAAGTCCGACAGATCGTCGAGGTTTTCCTTGATTTCAGTCTGTTGCTGCAATACCGACTCGAAGCTCAGATCGTCGTCCAGCGGAAATTCGTCCAGCTCAGCCAGAGCTTCTGGTGCTGGCTCTGGCTCTGGTGCTGGCTCCGCTTCCGCCGCAACGGCAGGCGAGATTGGAGTAGCCGCCTCCAGATCGTCCAGACTCAGATCGAAGGCGCTGTCGAAGTCGGACAATGCCGGTTCCGGGGCTTGCGGTTCGTCCAGCAACAGGTCCTTGACGTACTGCGCGTCCAGCTCGGCGGCGATTGCCGCGGCGGCCAGACCACCCGCTACTGCGACTGCCATCGCCGGGAAGCGGCTTTTCAATTCTTCAACCCGGGCGAAGTTATCGCCGTTGGCCACCAGCTGACGCTCTTGAGCGACGAACGCATCGCGGTCGCCCTGCTGACCGTAGACTTCCATCAGCTTCAAACGCAGGTCACTGCGTTGCGGCTCTTGCTTGATAGCGTCTTCCAGTAATGCGGCTGCCTGATTCAGACGACCGCCGGCAATGTGCGACTGCGCCTGAGCCAGTACATCGTCGGAACGCTCGGAACGCTCGGCGGCAGGCGATACCAGTGGCGCAGCGATCGGCGGCGTTACCACAACCGGGGCAATCACCGGGGCCGGCGCTGGCGCGGGCGTTGGTGCAGTCGCAAGTTTCACGCTCGGCGGCGGAACTTCCAGGCCTTCGAAGCTGCTTTCTGGCAGGTCCTGGTCGACGGAGAACTCTTGTTCCTCCTCCAAGGCACGGGCCATGCGCAGATGCTTCTCGGCTTCTTGCTGAGCTTTGCGGCGACGGGCCAGCAACAGCAGCAACAGCAGCAGAACCACCGCACCGCCACCCACCAGCCCCAGCAGGATCGGATTGGTCAGCAGCTCGTTGAATTTCTGATCATCGGATGTCGCAGGCGTTGGCTCGACAGCTGGCGCCGGAACGGCTTCTGGTGCAGCAGCCTCTGGTGCAGGTGCCGCGTCCGCAGGCGTTGCCGCAGGGCTGGTCGCCAGCTCAGCCGACATCGCCGGAGCGGTCGCCGGAGCACCCGCGCCGCCTTCGGCCTGCAGTTTGGCCAACTGATTGTTCTTCAGTTCGATCAGGCGTTGCAGCTTGTCCAGCTGACTTTGCAGATCGTTCATGCGGCTTTTCTGTTCAGCGTTGTCACGACGAGCCGCGTCGAGGCTTTCCTGGGTGACGGCCAGTTTGTCGCTCAATGCTTTCGCATCACCGGCGGCACCTTTGCCACGGCCCTTGCCAGTGTCGGCAGAGACCAGGCTCAGCTTGTCTGCGGCAGGTTGCGATGAAGCATCTTCACCGCGAGCGCGCTTGGTGGCGTCGAGTTGCTGCTGACCGGTTCCCGGTTTCGCCACGTAGCGACGACCCTGACGCCACGCGGTGTTCTGCGCGGCGACCTCGGCGACGGCTTTGGGTTGCGGCAGGTTGGTGATCTGCACCTGATCAGGCAGGCGCAGCACCTGACCGGTTTTCAGTCGGTTGATGTTGCCGTCGATGAACGCATCCGGGTTCAGCGCCTGGATGGCCAGCATGGTCTGCTGAATCGAACCGCCGTTACGCACCTTCGAGGCGATTTCCCACAGGGTATCGCGCGGCGTGGTGGTGTGTTGCGACGGCTTGGAGGCGCCGGTGACTGGCGCGGTCACAGTTTGGGATGGCGCCGATTGCGCGGCCGCATCGGCGGTTTGCGGCGAGAATTTGGACGGATCGAGCAGCACGCTGTAATCGCGCAGCAGACGACCGTTGGGCCACATCACCTGAACCAGGAATTTCACCATCGGCTCGGACAGCGGTTTGCTGGACGTGACGCGCAGGATGCTTTTGCCGCTGGCGTTAAGCACTGGGGTGAAGGTCAGGTCATTGAGAAACGCCTGACGATCGACACCGGCCTTGGCGAAATCTTCGGGCGAGGCCAGGCTCGGCACCACTTCGGCAGCCGTGAGGTCCTTGACGTCGAGCAACTCGATTTCTGCTACCAGAGGCTGGTTCAGCGTCGATTTCAGGGTCAATTCCCCGAGCCCGAGGGCATGCGCCATACCGGAGGACAGCGCCGAGGCGGCCGCTATTGCTAACACCAGTTTGCGAACTTGAACCATAACCTCTTCCTTTGTTTGAACATTCCTCGGCCAGCGAGAAGGTGTTGATTGCCGCTGCCGTAAGGCATTGCGCGCGGCGGCGAAGGGTCGTCGCGCGCGATCATTTCATTCATGCAATGGGAAGCCCTGCGGGGTGGCTCACCTTAAGCATTCCGGCCAAGCATGACGCTCGACGGGAATCATTCGATAAATTGTTGCCAAGTATCTTTTACAGCAGGTCTTTTATCAACAATTCAGCCACCTGCACAGCATTGAGCGCGGCGCCTTTGCGTACGTTATCTGACGTCAACCACACATTAAGTTCCGCCGGGTCGTCGATCCCGTTGCGAACCCGACCAACGTAAACCACGTCCTGCCCTACCGCATCGCCTACCGGGGTCGGGTAATCGCCCGCCTCGACCAGTTCGATACCGGGCGCCGCTTCCAGAGCTGCGTTGACTTTCGCCAGATCGACAGCGCTCGACGACTGCAAGGTCATGCTAAAGCTATCGCCGAAAAACACCGGAGCTTGAATGCAAGTGACGGAAATCTTTAATGAAGGTAGCGCCATGACCTGACGCAGCTCGCGCACCAGGCGTTTTTCCAGCAGCGTATGACCTTGAGCATCAGGCGTACCGACTTGCGCCAGCAGGTTGAAAGCCATCTGCCTATCGAAGAACGCTGGCTCCAGCGGGCGCACATTGAGCAGCTCGGCGGTTTGCCGGGCCAACTCGGTGACCGCTTCGCGGCCTTGGGCTGAGACCGCCAGACACGCCGTCAGGCTGATGCGTTGCAGGTCGAGCAAACCGAGCAACGGCGCCAGCACCACCGCCAGCGTCGCGGCCGAAGGGCTTGGGCTGCTGACCTGGAAGGGCTTTTTCAGGCTGGCCAGAATTCCAGCGTTGGCCTCAGGCACCACTTGCGGCGCCTGATCGGCCGGCAAGGCGCCGGACAGGTCGATCAGCGAGCAACCGGCGGCCGTGGCACGTGGAGCAAAACTGAGGGTCACCGCCGGGCCGGCGGCAAAGAACACCAACTGGACTTTGCTGAAATCGAATTCGTCGACTTCCCGCACCCGCACGTTCTTGCCGCGAAACGGTACCGAATGACCGGCCGATTCACTGCTCGCCAGCAGGTGCAGGTTACCGACCGGAAAGTCCCGCTCTTCGAGAATCTGGACGAGTGTTTCGCCGACAGTACCGGTGGCGCCGATCACGGCAATATCAAAGGACTGGCTCATGGTTCTACCTCTGGCGAAACGGGGGGAGCGGCACTTTACCGGGTGGTTGGCAGTGAGGCAATTGGGCTGGGGATTTGTGGGGGCTGTGCCGGCCTCTTCGCGGGCAAGCCCGCTCCCACATTTGATCTCCAGTGTTCACACGATCAATGTGGGAGCGGGCTTGCTCGCGAAGGCGGCCTGATAGACACCCGATAAATCCCGGACCACCACTCTCCATAAAAAAACCCGCACCTCTTTCAAGGCGCGGGTTCTTCATTACATCAATCGATCAACGCTCAAGCAGAATCCGCAGCATGCGACGCAGCGGTTCGGCCGCGCCCCACAGCAGTTGGTCGCCGACGGTGAACGCACCGACGAACTGCGAACCCATGTTCAGCTTGCGCAGACGGCCGACCGGCACGTTCAGGGTGCCGGTGACTTTCGTCGGGCTCAGCTCCTGCATGCTGATCTCACGATTGTTCGGCACCAGCTTGACCCACGGGTTGTGCTGGCTGATCAGCCCTTCGATGTCGGCGATCGGCACGTCTTTGTTCAGCTTGATGGTCAACGCCTGGCTGTGGCAACGCATGGCGCCGATGCGTACGCAGATGCCGTCCACCGGGATCGGGCTCTTGAAGCGACCGAGGATCTTGTTGGTCTCGGCCTGGGCCTTCCACTCTTCGCGGCTCTGACCGTTCGGCAGTTCCTTGTCGATCCACGGGATCAGGCTGCCGGCCAGCGGTACACCGAAGTTTTCGGTCGGGTACGCGTCGCTGCGCATGGCTTCGGCGACACGGCGATCGATGTCGAGGATGGCGCTGGCCGGGTCGGCCAGTTGATCGGCGACAGCGGCGTGGGTCGCGCCCATTTGCTTGATCAGTTCACGCATGTTCTGCGCGCCGGCACCGGAGGCCGCCTGATAGGTCATGGCGCTCATCCACTCGACCAGACCGGCTTCAAACAGGCCACCCAGGCCCATCAGCATCAGGCTGACGGTGCAGTTGCCGCCGATGTAGTTCTTGGTGCCCGCGTCGAGCTGCTGGTCGATGACCTTGCGGTTCACCGGGTCCAGCACGATGACCGCGTCATCCTGCATGCGCAGGCTGGAAGCGGCGTCGATCCAGTAACCCTGCCAGCCGGCTTCGCGCAGTTTCGGGAACACTTCGCTGGTGTAGTCGCCACCCTGGCAGGTCAGAATCACGTCGAGGGTTTTCAGCTCTTCAATGCTGTAAGCGTCCTTGAGCGGAGCAATGTCCTTGCCCACGGACGGGCCTTGGCCACCGACATTGGAAGTGGTGAAAAACACCGGCTCGATAAGATCGAAATCCTGCTCTTCCAGCATCCGCTGCATGAGCACGGAACCGACCATACCGCGCCAACCGATCAGACCTACACGTTTCATCGCAACTACACCTTCTTTAAAAGTGGGCCGCTGCTTTCAAGGTTGAAAGTTGCAGCGGGCCAAAGAGATTACAGATTCCGCAGCGCGGCGACTACTGCGTCGCCCATTTCCTGCGTACCAACCTTGGTGCAACCGGCCGACCAGATGTCGCCCGTGCGCAGGCCCTGATCCAATACCAGGCTCACGGCCTTCTCGATGGCATCGGCCGCATCCTGCAAATTGAAGCTGTAACGCAGCATCATCGACACCGACAGAATGGTCGCCAACGGGTTGGCAATGCCCTTGCCAGCGATGTCCGGCGCCGAACCGTGGCACGGCTCGTACATGCCTTTGTTGTTGGCATCCAGCGACGCCGACGGCAGCATGCCGATGGAGCCGGTGAGCATCGACGCTTCGTCGGAAAGAATGTCGCCGAACAGGTTGTCGGTGACGATCACGTCGAACTGCTTCGGAGCACGCACCAGTTGCATGGCGGCGTTGTCGACGTACATGTGGCTCAGTTCGACGTCCGGGTAGTCCTTGGCCACTTGCTCGACGATTTCACGCCACAGTTGGCTGGAGGCCAGTACGTTGGCCTTGTCCACCGAGCACAGCTTCTTGCCACGCACACGAGCCATGTCGAAACCGACACGGGCGATACGGCGGATTTCGGTTTCGCTGTACGGCAGGGTGTCATAGGCCTGACGCTCGCCGTTTTCCAGCTCGCGCACACCGCGTGGCGCGCCGAAGTAGATGCCGCCGGTCAGTTCACGGACGATCAGGATGTCCAGACCGGCCACGATTTCTGCCTTCAGGCTGGAAGCCTCGGCCAGTTGCGGGTATAGGATCGCCGGACGCAGGTTACCGAACAGGCCCAGTTGCGCACGGATTTTCAGCAGGCCGCGCTCAGGACGGATATCACGTTCGATGGTGTCCCATTTCGGACCACCCACGGCGCCCAGCAATACCGCATCGGCGGCACGGGCACGGGCCAGGGTTTCGTCGGCGAGCGGCACGCCGTGCTTGTCGATGGCGGCGCCACCGATCACGTCATGACTCAGTTCGAAGCCCAGGCTGTACTTGTCGTTCGCCAGCTCCAGCACCTTGACCGCTTCGGCCATGATTTCCGGGCCAATACCGTCACCCGGGAGAATCAGAATCTGCTTGCTCATGCTTTCCTCATGTCATCAGTCGGCACGCCCTTGGGCGTACCCGGAAAAAGTCTTGGCGCTTATCGTTCAGCCATCAGCACGAGTACATCTGTACTGAACGAACCATCGGCCTCAATCTCAAAATATTCGCGTACTTCGTTGCCCATCGACTGCTGCAACTCGAGGATCGCCGCGCGCATCACCTGCGGCGTGCGCATGCGCTCAACCCAAGAGGTGTATTCAAGACGCAGCCGTTGGCGCGTGGTGCTGCGGGTATGCAACCCCGCTTCGCTGACCTGACGCAACCACTCACCGGCAGAATAATCGCGCACGTGGCTGGTGTCGCGCAGCACTTCGACGCTTTGCAGGTAAGTGTCGAACAATGGGCTACCCGGCGACAACACATCGATGAACGCCGCCACCCCGCCCGGCTTCAGTACCCGGCGAACTTCCCGCAGGGCCAGCCCGAGATCGCTCCAATGGTGTGCCGAATAACGGCTGAAGACGAAATCGAACTCGCCGTCAGCGAACGGCAAGCGCTCGGCGGCACCCAGTACGGTAGACACGTTGTTCAAGCCGCGATCGACGGCAGCAGTGGCCACCACGTCGAGCATCTGTTGGGACAGGTCATAAGCCACCACTTCCTTGACCAGCGAAGCCACGTGAAAACTTACGTGACCGGCACCGCAACCGAGGTCGAGCACGCGGGCATCGCCCTGCCCTGCCAGTTCAGCCTGTAGCAGCGCGAATTCAGTGCCTTGAGCGTGTACGGCGCTGCTCAGATAGGCCGAGGCCTGTTCACCGAATTGCTTTTGTACTACCTGACTGTGCTGGGCGGTGCTGGTCATGGGACTTCCTTTTTGGGTGAATCTTGTGGTGTGTATTCGGACCTCATCGCGAGCAGGCTCGCTCCCACAGGGGAATGCATTTCAAATGTGGGAGCGAGCCTGCTCGCGATGGCGTCATCACGCCTTACGCAAAATCACGCGTCGCGAAACAACCACGGCTGGCTCGCGCGGTGTTTGGCTTCAAACGCGGCAATCGCCTCGTGGTCCTGCAACGTCAGGCCGATATCGTCCAGGCCATTGAGCAGGCAGTGTTTGCGGAAGGCATCGATTTCGAAATTCAACACCTTGCCATCCGGACGGGTCACGGTCTGGGCTTGCAGATCAACCTGCAACTGATAGCCCGGAGTCGCCTCTACCTGCTGGAACAGTTCATCCACTTCAGCGTCGCTCAGGATGATCGGCAGCAAGCCGTTCTTGAAGCTGTTGTTGAAGAAGATGTCGGCATAGCTCGGCGCGATAATGCTGCGGAAACCGTACTCTTCCAGCGCCCACGGCGCGTGTTCGCGGCTGGAGCCGCAGCCGAAGTTCTCACGGGCCAGCAACACGCTCGCACCTTGATAACGTTCGGCATTGAGGACGAAGTCCTTGTTCAACGGGCGCTTGGAGTTGTCCTGATACGGCTGGCCGACATCCAGGTAACGCCACTCATCGAACAGGTTCGGGCCGAAACCGGTGCGCTTGATCGACTTCAAGAACTGCTTCGGAATGATCTGATCGGTGTCGACGTTGGCACGATCCAAAGGCGCGACAAGACCAGTGTGCTGGGTAAAAGCTTTCATGCTGCGCTCCTTTAGATCAATTCACGGACGTCGACGAAACGACCGTTCACAGCGGCGGCGGCGGCCATGGCCGGGCTGACGAGGTGGGTACGGCCACCGGCGCCCTGACGGCCTTCGAAGTTACGGTTGGAGGTCGACGCGCAATGCTCGCCCGATTCCAAACGGTCCGGGTTCATCGCCAGGCACATCGAGCAACCCGGCTCGCGCCATTCAAAACCGGCGTCGAGGAAAATCTTGTCCAGACCTTCGGATTCGGCCTGAGCCTTCACCAGCCCCGAACCCGGCACCACGATGGCCTGTTTGATGGTCGAAGCCACTTTGCGGCCCTTGGCGATCACGGCAGCGGCGCGCAGGTCTTCGATCCGCGAGTTGGTGCAGGAGCCAATGAATACGCGGTCCAGCTGAATGTCGGTGATTGCCTGATTGGCGGTCAAACCCATGTACTTCAACGCGCGTTCGATGGAGCCACGCTTGACCAGGTCCATTTCCTTCGCAGGATCGGGAACGTTCTGATCAACAGCCAAGACCATCTCAGGCGAGGTACCCCAGCTGACTTGCGGTTTGATCTGAGTAGCATCGAGTTCGACGATGGTGTCGAACTTGGCATCCGCGTCGGAAACCAGGTCTTTCCAGGCCTCGACAGCCAAGTCCCATTCCGCGCCTTTCGGAGCAAATGGACGGCCCTTGACGTAAGCCACGGTTTTTTCGTCGGCGGCCACCAGGCCAACGCGAGCGCCGGCTTCGATCGCCATGTTGCAAATGGTCATGCGGCCTTCAACGGACAAGTCGCGAATCGCGCTACCGGCAAACTCGATGGCATGGCCGTTACCGCCGGCGGTGCCGATCTTGCCGATTACCGCGAGGACGATGTCCTTGGCGGTCACACCGAACGGCAATTGGCCTTCGACGGACACCAGCATGTTCTTCATCTTTTTCGCGACCAGGCACTGAGTGGCGAGCACGTGCTCGACCTCGGAAGTGCCGATACCGTGAGCCAACGCACCGAATGCGCCGTGGGTCGAGGTATGGGAGTCGCCGCAAACCACGGTCATGCCCGGCAAGGTTGCGCCCTGCTCCGGGCCGATGACGTGGACGATGCCTTGGCGCACATCATTCATCTTGAATTCGACGATGCCGTATTCGTCACAGTTATCGTCGAGGGTCTGAACCTGCAAACGCGAGACCTGGTCGACAATCGCTTCGATACCACCCTTGCGCTCCGGAGTAGTCGGAACGTTGTGGTCCGGGGTCGCGATATTGGCATCGATGCGCCAAGGCTTGCGCCCGGCCAGACGCAGGCCTTCGAAGGCTTGCGGCGAGGTCACTTCGTGGATGATGTGACGATCGATGTAGATCAGCGCCGAGCCATCGTCGCGCTGCTTGACCAAATGCGAATCCCAGAGCTTGTCGTAGAGCGTTTTGCCGGCCATCAGACGGTTTCCTCATCAGCTTGTTTCTATGCCGGAGAGGTCTGTGTAGCGAGTTCTGTTGGGTCAACTTCGGCGCCGGAAGCCCATATCCTGCGTTGCTGCTCCTCGCCATAGCCAGCTATGACTCGTCGCAGCTCCTTGGCTATGAACCTCCGGCATCCGAATTTGACCCAACAAACTCGCCACACAGACCTCCGGGTCTTGAGCAATTTCAATAACCCCTTGGCTTGTGAGGTCGATCCTAGGGGGTTACATTAAATAACTCAAATTCATATTTTTCATGCTTTGCATAACCATCTGGAATACAACTGAGACATCATCATGGACCTCGCCAACCTCAATGCTTTTATCGCGATTGCCGAGACTGGAAGCTTCTCCGGTGCCGGCGAACGGCTGCACCTGACGCAACCCGCCATCAGCAAACGCATCGCCGGGCTGGAACAACAATTGAAGGTGCGGCTGTTCGATCGACTGGGCCGGGAAGTCAGCTTGACCGAAGCCGGTCGCGCCCTGCTGCCACGGGCCTATCAGATCCTCAATGTACTGGATGACACCCGCCGCGCCCTGACCAACCTGACCGGCGAAGTCTCCGGTCGCCTGACATTGGCCACCAGTCATCACATTGGCCTGCACCGTTTGCCGCCCTTATTAAGGGAGTTCACGCGACGCTACCCACAAGTGGCGCTGGATATTCAGTTCCTCGATTCGGAAGTGGCCTACGAAGAAATCCTCCATGGCCGCGCCGAACTGGCGGTAATCACTCTTGCACCGGAGCCCCACGCACTGGTCAAGGCCACGCCCGTGTGGGACGACCCGCTGGATTTCGTGGTCGCCCCGGAACATTCGCTGATCGCTAACGGTCCGGTCAGCCTGGCGGATATCGCCCTGCATCCCGCGGTTTTCCCCGGCGGCAACACCTTTACCCACCACATCGTGCAGCGTCTGTTCGAGGCCCAGGGCCTGACGCCGAACATCGCCATGAGCACGAATTATCTGGAAACCATAAAAATGATGGTCTCGATCGGCCTCGCCTGGAGCGTTTTGCCGCGCACCATGCTGGACGATCAAGTGGCGCGCATACCTTTGCCGGGCATACAGCTCACTCGCCAGCTAGGCTATATCCTGCACACCGAACGGACGCTGTCGAACGCGGCACGGGCCTTCATGGCTCTGCTGGATGCACAAATCGATCAGCCAGGGACTCGCAGCTAAGCTGTGCTGCTTCTTTTTGTGCTACGCCTATAGAGCCCCAAAACCCTGTGCCTAACGCCCAATTCAGCCCAAGGCCTGTCATCCATGCCCAAATCTGTTGAACGTATGCCGCCGATGCCGCGAATTCAGGCACTTGACCCCAAACGGTCCGAGCAGAGCTGGGAAAACGCCCCGCAGTTGCTGGCGGCCCTTAACGGCGCTCGGCTAGGCGCCTGGTATTGGGACATCGAGCGGGGGCAGATCAGTTGGTCTCGGGGTACTCAGGCGCTGTTCGGCTTCGATCCCCGGCAACCGTTGCCCGAGGACCTGGAATACCTTGACCTGCTGCCCCAGGAGGATCGGGCGAAAGCCATCCGCGCCTTCAATGCAGTGATCGCCGGCGCCCCGCTGGAACAAGCGATGCACCACCGCATCCGCTGGCCCGATGGCAGCCTGCATTGGCTGGAGATCAACGGCAGCCTGCTGCCGGACAAAAACGGCCGGCCGCGCATGATTGGGGTCATTCGTGAAATCACCCATCAGCGCCAGCGCGAACAGGCGCTGAGCAGCTCGGAAAAACGCTTCGCCACGCTGTTTCACTTGTGCCCGAACATGGTCCTGTTGACCCGTCAGGAAGACGGCTTGATCAGCGAAGCCAACCAGTATTTCGAAAGCCTGTTCGGCTGGCCGGTACAAGACGCTATCGGCCGAACCACGCTGGAACTGGGCCTTTGGGTCAACCCGGAGCAACGGGTGCAACTGGTCAAGGCCACCAAGGCCAAAGGCGAGCTGATCAACATGGAGGTGCAATTTCGCGCCAGCAATGGGCAGGTTCACGACGGCATTCTCAGTGCGCAAAAGGTCGAACTCGAAGGCCAGCCTTATCTGCTGAGCACGTTCCTTGACACCACCGAACGCAAAATCGCCGAGCACGCCCTCAAAGACAGCCAGGAACGCCTCGACCTGGCCCTGGACTCGGCGCAACTCGGCACCTGGGACTGGCACATTCCCAGCGGCATGCTTTACGGCTCGGCGCGGGCCGCCCAGTTGCATGGGCTGGACCCCAAACCCTTCCATGAATCCTTCGATGCGTTTTTCGAAGGCGTGCCCGGCGAAGAACGCGACACCATGCGCGACGCCTACCGCAGCTTGCGCGAAGGCCCGGCCGGCAATTATCAACTGACGTACCGGGTGCAGTTGCAGGACGGCAGTTCGCGCTACCTGGAAAGCCGCGCCAGACTCTACCGCGATGAGCACGGCACCCCGCTGCGCATGGCCGGCACACTGCTGGACATCACTGATCAGGTGGAACGCGAACAGCAACTGGTGGCGTCGGAAGAGAAATTCGCCACCCTGTTTCAGGTCAGCCCGGACCCGATTTGCGTCACGCGCCAGGACACCGGCCATTTCATCGAGATCAACTCCAGTTTCACTCAGACATTCGGTTGGAGCACCGGCGACGTGATTGGCCGCAGCGCAGACGAAATCGGTCTGTGGGACGCTTCGGCGAAAAGCCTGCAAAGGATCGAGCGGGTCATCCGCGAACAGGGTCTGAACAATGTGGCGATCATCGTTCAGCACAAGGACGGGCAGTCCCTGACCTGCGTGATATCGAGCCGGCAGATCAGCGTCGGCGACCAACCCTGCATCGTCACCACCCTGCGCGACATCACCCAGCAGCAACGCTCGGAAGCGGCGCTCAAGGCCAGCGAGGAGAAGTTCGCCAAGGCCTTCCACTCCAGCCCCGACGCCATCACCATTACTGAGCGCGACACCGGACGCTACCTGGAAGTTAACGATGGTTTCTGTCGCCTGACTGGCTACCGCGCCGATGAAGTGGTCGGCCGCACGGTATATCAGGTGGGTATCTGGGCCGAAGAGAAACAACGCTCGGCGTTGCTGGCGGAGCTACAGATCAAGGGCCGGGTTCACCATCAGGAGATGCTCGGGCGCAACAAACGCGGTGAGCTGCTGACTGTCGAAGTCTCGGTGGAGCCGATCACCCTCAACGAAACGGCGTGCCTGCTGCTGACCGCGCGGGACGTCAGCTTGCT
The DNA here is from genome assembly GCF_003732275.1 of Pseudomonas frederiksbergensis. GTDB lineage: Bacteria > Pseudomonadota > Gammaproteobacteria > Pseudomonadales > Pseudomonadaceae > Aquipseudomonas > Aquipseudomonas frederiksbergensis_H. The sequence continues at coordinate 17,352 of NZ_MOBM01000004.1, read as the reverse complement.
GAAAAACGCCGAAGCGCAGATCCGTCACTTGGCTTACCACGACCCGCTGACCAACCTGCCCAACCGCGCACTGTTGATGGATCGTCTGAGCCAGCAGATCGCCCTGCTCAAACGCCACAACCTGCGCGGCGCGCTGATGTTCCTCGACCTCGATCACTTCAAGCACATCAACGACTCCCTCGGTCACCCGGTGGGCGACACGGTGCTGAAGATCATCACCGCGCGCCTTGAAGCCAGTGTGCGCATGGAGGACACCGTCGCGCGCCTGGGCGGTGATGAATTCGTGGTACTGCTCAGCGGCCTGGAAGGCTCGCGCAGTGACGTCAGCGCCCAGGTCCGGGAGCTGGCGGACACCTTGCGCGAACTGCTGTCCGAACCGATGTTCCTCGACGGACAGCGCCTGCAAGTGACGCCGAGCATCGGCATCGCGCTGATTCCCGACCACGGCTCGACTCCGACCGACCTGCTCAAACGCGCCGATATCGCCCTTTACCGCGCCAAGGATTCGGGCCGCAACACCACGCAGATGTATCACAACACCATGCAAAAGGCCGCCAGCGAACGCCTGCGCATGGAAACCGACCTGCGTCTGGCCCTTTCCCGGGGTGAATTCAGCGTGCAATACCAGCCTCAGGTGGATGCCCGCGACAACCGCATAACCGGCGCCGAGGCGTTGGTGCGCTGGCACCATCCACAACTGGGCGCGCAATCGCCCACCGAGTTCATCAAGGTGCTGGAAGACAGCGGGCTGATTCTGGAAGTCGGCACCTGGATCCTCGACGAAGCCTGCAAGGCCTTCAAACAACTGACCGCCAAAGGCCTGATCGACCCGCTCAATTTCAGCCTGTGTGTGAACATCAGCCCCCGGCAATTCCGTCAGAACGATTTCGTCGAACGCATCGAACACAGCCTCGGCAGCCACGACCTGCCCTGCTCGTTGTTGAAACTGGAAATTACCGAAGGCATCGTCATCCAGAACCTGGACGACACCATCAGCAAAATGCGTCGTCTGAAAAAACTCGGCGTGAGTTTTGCCATGGACGATTTCGGCACCGGTTATTCCTCGCTGACCTACCTCAAGCGTCTACCGGTAGACACCTTGAAAATCGACCAGTCGTTCATCCGCGACGCCACCACCGACCCCAACGATGCCGAAATCATTCGCGCCATCGTCGCCATGGCGCGCAGTCTGGAGTTGGAAGTCATCGCCGAAGGGGTAGAAAATCTGGAGCAACTGGCGTTTTTGCAGGGGCTGGGCTGCCATTTGTATCAAGGGTATTTGCACAGTCGGCCGTTGCCGGTGGAGGAGTTTCAGAAACTCCTTAAATGAGTCGGACACAGGCACAAAAAAGGGCGCCAGTGAATGGCGCCCTTTTTGTTACTTGGCTCAGTGCTGTAGAGCCGGTTTTTCCGTCCCGTTGATCGGGATGCGTTTGGCTTTCGCTTCTTCCGGAATCACGCGCAGCAAATCGATACTCAACAGACCGTTGCGCAGTTCGGCGGCCTTGATTTCAATGTGGTCCGCCAGACGGAACGACAGTTTGAAGGCGCGCTGAGCGATGCCTTGGTACAGGTAAGTGACGCTTTCGTCCGCGTCACGTTTGCCGCCACTGATGGTCAGCACACCTTTCTCCACTTGCAGGTCCAGGTCTTCTTCCTGGAAACCGGCGGCTGCTACGACAATGCGGTATTGATCATCGCCGTATTTTTCAACGTTGTAGGGTGGATAGGTGCTGCCTGGCTCATTGCGCAGGGCGGTTTCGAACAGGTCGTTGAAACGGTCGAAACCTACCGAGGAACGGAACAGTGGGGCCAGGGAAAATGCAGTACTCATGATTCAAATCTCCTGAACATAATCAGCAAGTTTTTTGTCTCCGCGACCCGAATTCGGCATCGCGTAATCCTTAGATAAGGACCGCTGATTACTTTTCAAGAGCTCTTTTTCTGTTTTTTAAAAGTAGCTTCAGGCCGCTTCAGAGACCTGCAGACCCAGCAAACGCGAGACATTATCCAGTTCGGTCTCACGACGCAGGACGGTGAACAGCGCTACCGCTTCAGGATAATTGCGGGTCAGCATCGCCAGCCATTGCTTCAAGCGACCCGGCGATTGACGCGGTGTCATCTGCGCTTTGACTTGCAGCCAGAAGTCCTGAATCAGCGGCAGCAGCTCGGCCCAGGTCATCTCGATGACGTCTTCACCGGCGCGGGCGGCAGCGATTTGCCGGGCCAGATCCGGGCGCGATACCAGTCCACGACCGAGCATGATGTCTTCGACGCCGCTGATCTCGCGGCAACGACGCCAGTCTTCGACGCTCCAGATGTCGCCGTTGGCAAACACCGGCACCTTGACCACGTCCTGCACCCGAGGGATCCATTCCCAGTGAGCCGGCGGCTTGTAGCCATCGGTCTTGGTCCGCGCATGAACCACGATGTGCGCCGCGCCGCCTTCAGCCAGGGCCGTGGCGCAGACTAGCGCACCGTCCGGGCTGTCGAAACCGAGGCGCATCTTGGCGGTCACTGGAATGTGCGCTGGCACCGCCCGACGGACGTGTTCGACAATTTCATTGAGCAGTTCAGGCTCTTTGAGCAGCACAGCGCCGCCACGGGATTTGTTGACGGTCTTGGCCGGGCAGCCAAAGTTCAGGTCGATGACTTCGGAACCCAACTCGCAGGCCAGTGCGGCGTTTTCCGCCAGGCACACTGGATCGGAGCCCAGCAGTTGCACCCGCAGCGGCACACCGGTTGCGGTTCGGGCACCGGTCAGCAGTTCCGGGCCGAACTTGTGGTAATAGGCAGGCGTGAGCAGCTGATCGTTGATCCGAATGAATTCGGTCACGCACCAATCAATACCGCCCACACGGGTCAGCACGTCCCGCAGGATGTTGTCGACCAACCCCTCCATGGGCGCCAAAGCAATTTGCATGAAAAACACACTCAACGAAAAACGTGCTGCAGTTTACTGGATTGCGCGAGGAATCTGCAGAACATCGCAGATCCCCTTGTGCCCCTTGTGGGAGCGAGCCTGCTCGCGAAAGCGGTGTGTCAGTCGAAACATAAGTTGTTTGATACGCCGCTTCGCGAGCAAGCCCGCTCCCACATTAGATTTTCGCTGAATCCAACACCTGCAACGCGGGCCCGTAGCCCTCGATGAATTCCGCCGTCATGCGTTTGGGCTTGCCGGTCGACAGTTCGATACACACGAAAGTGGTTTGCGCCCGCAGCAACGTCGTGTTGTCGCTAGGACGCTTCAACTGAAAGTGTCGGGTCATTTTCAGGCGCTGGTCCCAATCGACGATCCAGGTCGCCAACTGCAACTCATCGCCCTCATAGGCAGCAGCCAGATAATCGATCTCGTGTCGCACCACCGCCATCGCCCGATCCAGCCGCCGGTACTCGACCAGATCCAGGCCCAGCCGTTGCGAGTGGCGCCAGGCGCAGCGCTCGAGCCAGGTCACGTACACCGCGTTGTTCGCGTGGCCCAGCCCGTCGATGTCCTCGGCGCCCACTTCCAGATCAATGATAAACGGCGTTGCCCGATCCCAGCCCATGCCCCACTCCCGGTCAGATTATTTCGACCGGGGCAGTGTAACGGAAGCTCAGGCCGATTGGCGCGATTGCAGGCTTCGACCGGCCAGCAGCGAGAGAACCCCGTCGATCACCCGCGGATCGGCCAGTACCCGCTGATGACCGCCCTCTTCCAGGCGCAACAGACGGCTGTCGAACCAGGCTTCGTGGATCAATTGGGATTCCTTGACTGGAACAAAGTTGTCGTCTTCGGCATGGACGATCAGCCCCGGCATGTCGAGCTGATAGCGCGCAACATCCAGCGCAGCGGCGCGCATGCCGACGTCTTTCTCGACATGGCGAATAAACTCCGAACGGGCTTTGGGCGGCAGGCGTACATAGCGTGCGAACCCACGCAGTACCCCGAGAATTCGCGCCGGGGCGGCGATCGAGACCAGGGTTTCGGTGCGCAAACCCAACTGAACTGCGAGCATGGCACTGGCGCCGCCCATGGAGTGACCGATCACCGCTTGCAGCGGCGGCAATTCAGCGGCCGCTTCGAGCATCGCCCGAGCGAACAGCACCACATTAGCCTCGCGACCAGGCGAACGACCATGAGCCGGGCCGTCCAGGGCAACCACGGTGTAACCGGCATCGACCAGCGCCGTGATCAGCGCGGCAAACTGTGTCGGCCGGCCCTCCCAGCCGTGCATCAACAACACCGCCGGCCCTTGTCCCCAACGCAGCGCCGAGAGACCGAAGCGCAAGGTGATTCTTTCGGATTTCGCCAGCAGTGGCAGCTCCCAGTCACGCGGCAGCAATTGCCGCGGGGTCATGAATGCCAGACGCATCTTGCTCGCCACCAGCTTCGGCGCGAACCAGCCCAAGGTGCCATTAACGCCACGAACCCAGCTCAACGTGTTCATCGCCCATCTCCTCAGGCTGACGCCTTTAGGTCATAACACCGCCGACTTGGCGGCGCGCAGCAATCGATCGGACAACTCTCCTGGCCCCAGCGCCCGCGCCAAAGCCAAACCACCGACCATCAAGGCCATGTCGGCCAAGGCTTTGTCGGCCTCTTCCGGGCTGGCCGCCAACTGAGCGGCCATCAACTCAACATGCTCATTCAATGCCACACGAAATTCGTCCGGCAGACGGCCCAACTCGCCGACCGACGCTGGAATCGGGCATGCCTGCTCGGTCGAATCACGGTGTTTGCGCGACAGGTAGAACGCCGCGACCAACGCGCGACGCTCTTCGCCGGTCAACTCGGCGTCCATGTCGGCGATCAAGGCACGACGATGGCTGAGCAGCTGCTTGAACGCTTCCAGCATCAATGCGTCCTTGCTTTCGAAATGCGCATAGAAGCCGCCGACCGTCAGCCCGGCCGCGCCCATCACTTCGCCCACGCTCGGCTCGGCCGGGCCGCGCTGGATCAGCGCTGCACTGGCAGCCTTGAGGATGCGTTCGCGGGTTTGAGCTTTTTTATCGTTCATCGTTGCCTCCGAATATTACGAATAGAATATTATTCTCATAATAATTTTCCGCAAGTCGTGAATGCGACCGCCGGTCTGAAGAACAGTTTGAGGAAAAAGGAGAGTTGGCCAAACGCCAGACAAACAAAAGGGCCATTCAATAATTGAATGACCCTTATAAAATCCCGCAGAGCGGGTAATCGTGGCGTCCCCTAGGGGACTCGAACCCCTGTTACCGCCGTGAAAGGGCGGTGTCCTAGGCCACTAGACGAAGGGGACGCAAAACCTTCTATACAACTGATCAGTGCTGAGAGCTGATCGATTCAAGGCCGGTGTGGCCAGACCTTGAACTGTAAAATTGGTGGAGCTAGACGGGATCGAACCGTCGACCTCTTGCATGCCATGCAAGCGCTCTCCCAGCTGAGCTATAGCCCCGGATTTTTCGCCTCGCGGCGGAGCGACATCTTGCAACATCGCTTCTGTAAAACTGGCGTCCCCTAGGGGACTCGAACCCCTGTTACCGCCGTGAAAGGGCGGTGTCCTAGGCCACTAGACGAAGGGGACGCAAACCCTTCTATACAACTGATCAACGCTGAGTGTTGATCGCTTCAAGGCCGGGGTGGCCAGACCTTGAAGTGTAAATTGGTGGAGCTAGACGGGATCGAACCGTCGACCTCTTGCATGCCATGCAAGCGCTCTCCCAGCTGAGCTATAGCCCCTCATCGCTGAGGACGGGGCGAATCTTAATGGCGCATCGGAAGGCTGTCAAACTTATTTTTAACAATTTCCAAAATTTTTTGTCGCCATAACAATCACTTACCGCCCTCCCCCCGAAAAACGGGGGTGGCGCCGAAGAGCAGGATCAAAAGATCGCAGCCTTCGGCAGCTCCTACGCAGGATCAAACGACCTTAGGCGATATTGCCCAACAGTTTTTCCCACTCCTTGTTTTCCTTCTTCGACACGCCGCCCAGCAGGTCGATGGCCTGACGCAGACGGAAACGGGTCAGGTCCGGACCGAGGATTTCCATCGCATCGAGTACCGACACCGAGCTGGCCTGCCCAGTGATCGCGGCGAACATCAGCGGCATCGCATCACGCAGCTTCAACTCCAGGGATTCGACCACCGCCTGAATGGTTGCAGTGATGCTGTCCTTCTCCCACTGACGCAGGCTTTCCAGCTTCCACAAAATCAACTGCATCAACTGACGAACCTGATCACCCGAGAGCTTTTTGGATTCGAATAGCTTGACGTCCGGGTTCACGCCACCGGCGAAGAAGAAGCCGGCCAGCGGTGCGACCTGGCTGAAGGTTTCAACCCTGCCCTGCACGTGCGGTGCGATTTTCATCATGTACTCAGGGTTCAGTGCCCACGTTTGCAGACGAGCGGCGAACTCTTCCACCGGCAGGTCACGCAACCACTGACCGTTGAGCCACGACAGCTTCTCGATGTCGAAAATCGGCCCACCGAGGGAGACGCGGCTCAGGTCGAAGTTGTCGACCATTTCCTGCAGGGAGAACTTCTCGCGCTCGTCCGGCATCGACCAGCCCATGCGGCCCAGGTAGTTGAGCATCGCTTCCGGCATGAAGCCCATGCGCTCGTAGAACGTCACCGAGGTCGGGTTCTTGCGCTTGGACAGCTTGCTCTTGTCCGGGTTACGCAGCAGCGGCATGTAGCACAGCTGCGGTTGTTCCCAGCCGAAGTATTCGTACAAGAGGATCAGTTTCGGTGCCGATGGCAGCCATTCTTCACCGCGCAGAACGTGGGTAATGCCCATCAAGTGGTCATCGACCACGTTGGCCAGGAAGTACGTCGGCAGGCCGTCGGTCTTCATCAGCACTTGCATATCCATGCGATCCCACGGGATCTCGACGTCGCCCCGCAGCATATCAGGCACCACGCACACGCCTTCGGTCGGCACTTTCATGCGGATGACGTGTGGTTCGCCAGCGGCCAGGCGGCGCGCGACTTCTTCCTTGGACAGCAACAGCGCACGGCCGTCGTAACGCGGGGTTTCGCCACGCGCCATTTGCTCGGCGCGCATCTGGTCCAATTCTTCAGCCGTGCAGAAGCACGGGAAGGCATGACCCATATCGACCAGTTGCTGGCAGTACTTCTGATAGATGTCGCCGCGCTCACTTTGACGGTAAGGACCGTGCGGGCCGCCGACGTCCGGGCCTTCGCTCCAGTCGATACCCAACCAGCGCAGGGCGTCGTAAATCTGCTGTTCGGACTCGCGGGTCGAACGCAGTTGGTCGGTATCTTCGATCCGCAGGATGAACTCACCGCCATGCTGCTTGGCAAAGCAGTAGTTGAACAAAGCGATGTAAGCGGTACCTACGTGGGGGTCCCCGGTAGGTGATGGCGCGATGCGAGTGCGGACGGTGGTCATGGCATGTCTCGAAAAGAATAAAAGCGAAGATCAAACAAGAGGCGAATGGTAACAGGCGATAGCCGCCCGGCTCCAGTGAGTGGGGTATTTACCTCCACATCACTCGTAGGCCGAGGTGGGTTGAGGGCTGGGGGGAAGCGCTTTAGCTGACGAATATGGCGTTCAGTCGTACGCCTTCGCGAGCAAGCCCGCTCCCACAGTAGACCGCGTCCGCCTGGACAACTCGGTCAACTGTGGGAGCGGGCTTGCTCGCGAAGAGGCCCTGTCAGACACCACAAATCAAACCGCGATCAACCGCTCCCGCAACTTGCCGATTTCGTCGCGCAACTGCGCGGCGGCTTCGAATTCCAGGTCGCGGGCGAGCTGGTACATCTTTTCTTCCAGCTGACGAATGCGTTTGCTGATCTCGCTCGGCGAGCGCAGTTCCGCCTCGTACTTGGCACTTTCCTCGGCGGCCTTGGCCATGCCTTTGCGCTTCTTGCTGCGCGAACCCGGCACGACCGCGCCTTCCATGATGTCGGCGACGTCCTTGAACACCCCCTTCGGCGTGATGTCGTTGGCCAGGTTGAAGGCGATCTGCTTGTCGCGACGACGTTCGGTTTCGCCAATCGCCCGCTCCATGGAACCGGTGATGCGATCCGCATACAGAATCGCCCGACCATTGAGGTTGCGCGCCGCCCGGCCGATGGTCTGGATCAGCGAGCGCTCGGAACGCAGGAAACCTTCCTTGTCCGCGTCGAGAATCGCCACCAGCGAGACTTCCGGCATGTCCAGGCCTTCACGCAGCAGGTTGATCCCCACCAGCACATCGAAGACGCCAAGACGCAAGTCACGGATAATTTCGACCCGCTCCACGGTGTCGATGTCCGAGTGCAGATAACGCACGCGCACGCCGTGGTCGGCCAGGTAATCGGTCAAGTCTTCGGACATGCGCTTGGTCAGCGTGGTCACCAGCACCCGCTCTTCCAGGGCCACGCGCTTGGTGATTTCCGAGAGCAAGTCGTCGACCTGAGTCAATGCCGGACGGATTTCGATTTGCGGGTCCACCAGGCCAGTCGGTCGCACCAATTGCTCGACCACTCGGCCGGCGTGCTCCGCCTCGTAATTGCCCGGCGTGGCCGAGACAAAAATCGTTTGGGGGCTGATGCTTTCGAACTCGTCGAAACGCATCGGCCGGTTGTCCAGGGCCGAGGGCAAGCGGAAACCGTACTCCACCAACGTCTCTTTACGGGAACGGTCACCTTTATACATGGCGCCGACTTGCGGCACGCTGACGTGAGATTCGTCGATCACCAGCAAGGCGTCCGCCGGCAGGTAGTCGAACAAAGTTGGGGGCGCCTGGCCGGACTCACGGCCCGAGAGGTAGCGCGAGTAGTTTTCGATGCCGTTGCAGTAGCCCAGTTCGAGGATCATCTCCAGGTCGAAACGGGTGCGCTGCTCCAGTCGCTGAGCTTCCACCAGTTTGTTATTGGCGCGCAGGTATTCCAGGCGCTCCTGCAATTCGACCTTGATCCCTTCGGTAGCTTCGAGCAGGGTTTCGCGCGGCGTCACGTAGTGGCTCTTCGGATAAAAGGTGAAACGCGGCAGTTTGCGGATGACCTCACCGGTCAGCGGGTCGAAGGCGGACAGGCTCTCCACTTCGTCATCGAACAGCTCAATGCGGATCGCTTCGAAATCGGATTCCGCCGGGTGGATATCAATCACATCGCCGCGCACCCGGAAGGTCGCCCGGGCGAAATCCATGTCGTTGCGGGTGTATTGCAGGTCGGCCAGGCGACGCAGCAGCGCACGCTGGTCGAGCTTGTCGCCGCGATCCACGTGCAACACCATCTTCAAATAGGTTTCCGGACTGCCCAGACCGTAGATGCACGACACCGTGGTGACAATGATTGCATCCTTGCGCTCCAGCAGCGCTTTGGTGGCGGACAGACGCATCTGCTCGATGTGGTCGTTGATCGAGGCATCCTTCTCGATGAAGGTGTCGGATGACGGCACGTAGGCTTCGGGCTGGTAGTAGTCGTAATAGGACACGAAGTATTCAACGGCATTGTTCGGGAAGAACGCCTTGAATTCGCCATACAACTGCGCGGCCAGCGTCTTGTTGGGCGCCAGCACCAGCGTCGGGCGCTGTATCTGGGCGATCACGTTGGCGATGCTGAAGGTCTTGCCCGAGCCGGTCACACCGAGCAACGTCTGGTGCGCCAGCCCGGCTTCAATACCCTCGACCATCAGGCGGATGGCTTCCGGCTGATCGCCGGCGGGCTCGAAGCGGGTGACTAGCTGGAATTCAGACATAAATACCTCTCGGTTCTCGGTGCGGGGATTCGCGCCTGTCCGGTCAAACCGGACAGCAACGAAAAAGACCGCAAACGACCGATGTCGCCCGAGGAAAAAACTGGATTGTGCTCAATGTGGAGCCGATTGCCATCGCTTTCAAGGCAAACGTCCTACATCGGGTAAAACCTTTGACGACATCACTCGACCAACGATCGAAAAATAATTCGAAAAACTTACCGTAAAAGCCGAATCGACTGTCGCCATCAATCGGTGATGGCCTCTATACTAGCTCCCCGTTTGTGCACCGCTCTAGTGCATTCGGCTGGAGCGCGACACGTCCCTCCACACTCCATTCAGAGCCGCCGCAATAATGAGCCTGTTCTCCGCTGTCGAAATGGCACCACGCGATCCAATCCTGGGCCTCAACGAAGCATTCAATGCCGATACCCGTACCAACAAGGTCAACCTGGGGGTTGGTGTTTACTGCGACGAGGAGGGGCGAATCCCACTCCTGCGCGCCGTTGTCGAAGCCGAGACGATTCGCGCCGCTCAACACGTTTCCCGTGGCTACCTGCCGATCGACGGCATCGCCGCCTACGACCAGGCTGTGCAGAAACTGCTGTTCGGCAATGATTCGCCGCTGATCGCCGCTGGCCGGGTCATCACCACCCAGGCCGTCGGCGGTACCGGCGCACTGAAAATCGGTGCCGACTTCCTCAAGCAACTGCTGCCGAACGCCGTCGTGGCAATCAGCGACCCGAGCTGGGAAAACCACCGCGCGCTGTTCGAAACCGCTGGTTTCCCGGTGCAGAACTATCGCTACTATGACGCTGCGACTCACGACGTTAACCGCGCCGGCCTGCTGGAAGACCTGAACGCCCTGCCGTCCGGCTCCATCGTTGTGCTGCACGCTTGCTGCCACAACCCGACCGGCGTGGACCTGAGCCCGGCGGACTGGAAAAACGTGCTGGAAGTGGTCAAGGCCAAAGGTCACGTGCCATTCCTCGACATGGCCTACCAGGGCTTTGGCGACGGCATCGATGAAGACGCCGCTGCCGTGCGCCTGTTCGCCGAATCGGACCTGACCTTCTTCGTTTCCAGCTCGTTCTCCAAATCCTTCTCGCTGTACGGCGAGCGCGTTGGCGCCCTGTCGATCGTCAGCGAATCGAAAGAAGAAAGCGCGCGCGTGCTGTCGCAAGTCAAACGCGTGATCCGCACCAACTACTCCAACCCGCCGACCCACGGTGCAAGCATCGTCGCCGCCGTGCTGAACAGCCCGGTCCTGCGCGCCCAGTGGGAAGAGGAACTGGCAGAAATGCGCCTGCGGATTCGCGGCATGCGCATCCAGATGGTTGACCTGCTGGCGAAAAACGCTCCACAGCGCGATTTCAGCTTCGTCGGTCGCCAGCGCGGCATGTTCTCCTACTCCGGCCTGACGGTTGAGCAAGTGACCCGTCTGCGCAACGAGTTCGGCATCTACGCCCTGGACACCGGCCGCATCTGCGTTGCCGCGCTGAACCAGAGCAACATCGACGCCGTGACCAAGGCCATCGTTCAGGTGATCTGAGTCGTCGCGTGATTGAAAACGGGAAGTCATATGGCTTCCCGTTTTTTATTTGTCTTTGATAATTCCCAGTTCAGCGACCGGTCGCTCTAGACTGCACGCAGATCAAAAATGTGGGAGCGGGCTTGCTCGCGAAAGCGGTCTATCTGTCACATGCTGGATGTGCCGCCACCTTCGCGGGCAAGCCCGGCTCCCACAGGTTATGAGTACACCCGAGAACTCTTGAGAACCCACATGAAAAACGATGACCTACGCGCCGACCGCGACGAGCTGGACCACTTCGTGCCCCGCTCCTCGGCCAAACGCGGTAATAACCTGGTGCTGCAAGTGGCTGCAGGCGTGTTCCTTGGCGGCCTGGCGTTGTGGCTGGTGCAACTGACCGCCACGATGCTGTACGCCAAGCTGATGCTCGGCACCATTACCTTCGGCGGTTAAGCCAGTTCGGTTGCACGCTGGCTGGCTGCGTCGTCATAGGCCACATAGAGCGACTCGGCCACCTGGCTTTTGATTGCCTTGGTGCTTTCCAGGCCCAAAACAAATCCTTCGGCCTTGCCGCCCGCGCGGTTCAATTCGTCAGCGGTGCCGGCCTGAGTGATGGCGTCGAACAGTTTCTCGGCGTGCGGGCCAACGCCTTTGGGCAGGCTGATCTGAGCGATGCTCATGCGAACACCCCACTGTTTTGAGGTGCGAGGCTTGGGTGATTCATGGCGCATACCTTTTCGGCTGAGGGCCGGCAGCGCGTGTCACCACTTCCGGGCGACCATGGTAGACCTCTACCGCGATTCTGGTAACCGCCAATGGCCGATAACCCCCTCTGATCCGATGAAAACATCAAACTGCCAACAGAGGCTTGACTTCTCTTTTTGAATCAGTAACATAGACGCCATTCCGCGATAGCTCAGTTGGTAGAGCAAGTGACTGTTAATCACTGGGTCCCTGGTTCGAGTCCAGGTCGTGGAGCCAGACAAGGTTCCAGAGAAGGCTTTCAAAATCTCTGAAACCCCCGAAAAACCCGCCTTCTGGCGGGTTTTTTCGTTTTGGCGTTCTGTCGGATTCCGGTGGATACCAGCCATTTTAAGGGTAGAGTTTGGGATAAAGGTCAGTTCGATAAAAGGGAGTACCCTTATGTCGCGCACTACTGCTCCACTCTCCGACGCCGCTTGCCGTTCGGCCAAGCCCACAGACCGCGCCTACAAGCTTTTCGACGGCGACGGCCTTTACCTTCTAGTCCAACCCAATGGCCGCAAAGGCTGGCGTCTCAGATACGTCAAACCTGATGGCCGGGAAGGATTGACCTCATTCGGCAACTACCCCATCGTTGGCCTCGCGGATGCGCGCCGCAAGCGCTTGGAGGTCAAGCGAATGCTGGCGGATGGCATTGACCCTATAGGAGCCAAGAACCAAGCCAAGACGGACGCTCTGATCAAAGGCCGCACCTTTGAAAGCGTTGCCCTCGGCTGGCACACGGAAATGTCAGCCAAGTGGGCACCGGACTATTCCAAGACAGTGATGAGTCGCCTCAAAACTCACCTCTTCCCGCTGATCGGCGCCCGCGCCATTGTCGACCTTGATACCCACGACCTTATGCGGCCCCTGGACGCGATTAAGAAGCGCGGAACGATAGACATTGCTTTAAGGGTACAAAACTACCTGCAGAGCATCATGCGCGAGGCAAAGCGCCTCCGGCTTATCACCGTAAACCCTGCTTACGACCTCGTAGGCTCGATCAAAGCCTCGCGGGTCGTCCACCGCCCCGCCTTATCCTTATCGCGCTTGCCTGAATTGCAGGAACGGATCGACACCTATAAAGGCCGCGCACTTACCCGGCTGACGGTCTTGCTGTCGCTGCACGTGTTTGTACGCTCCAGCGAGCTGCGCTTCGCCCGCTGGAGCGAGTTCGACCTCAAACGTGGTGTCTGGGAAATACCCGACACGCGACCAGCGTTGGAAGGCGTACCCTTTTCCACAAGGGGTACGAAGATGGCAGGCGATATCCATCTTGTACCCTTATCGCCGCAAGCGATCGCCCTGCTCGAGCAGATCCACGCAATCACAGGCAAATTTGACTTGGTGTTCGCAGGCGATACCAAGTCTTGGAAACCAATGTCCGAAAACACGGTGAACAGCGCGCTTAGGAAGATGGGGTACGACACCAAATCCGAGATCTGTGGGCATGGGTTTCGTTCGATGGCCTGCAGCGCACTGATCGAGTCAAGTTTGTGGACGGACACAGCCATCGAGCGGCAGATGAGCCACAAGGAACGCAACAACGTCCGCGCCGCCTACATCCACAAGGCCGAGTTCATCGAGGAGCGCAGGCTGATCATGAACTGGTGGAGTCGCTACCTTGAGGCTAATCAGCAGAAGCATGTCAGCCCACGCGAATTCGCCAATCAGACCGGCCCAAACGTCACTCGCTTAAAAGCAAAACGTGGCGCAACTGAGTAAGCGCTCGGCCTTCATATCTCAGCGATCCGCTTGTCCACGCGGGTCCATCCAAACAGGGCTGCAAAGCCGCCCTGCTTGGATGGACCTCACTTAAAAAATCTAAAGCCCACGCAACTGTCTGTGGAAAACCACTGATTTCCACCGGTGGATAATTTCATCCACAGCCGCAGAACTCCCGAAAATTCGAGACTTGACCCGAATTATCCACAGGCGTAGAAAAGATCGGGCAAAGCGCTGTCGTTGACAGCAACCCAGGTAGCCAGAACCTTTAAGGCTACGCCACACCGTGGTGGTTCTCCCAAAGTGCGATTAGCGTCCGGCGGCTCGCACGGTCACAGCGATGTGATGGATGCCTACTTCTACCAGAGTGCCACTGCGGCAACTCATACCCCTTTTTAGCTGCCCTGCAGCAACCTATCCGCGTGGCCATTTCATTGCGCCAACCTGCGCCCGTCTCTTTCTTCCGGAAAGAGACGGGCGCACCTACCACTGCTGCAGCCCACCTCGTACCAGGCTTTGCGGCATTCCCCCTCGTGACAATCGGCGCGACAAACACCGATGTCACCAGCAACAGCGATGCCGATGATGGTGCCGCAGCCCACGGAATGGACTGCACCTGACTGACAGTCAGGTATGCCCCGGTCGTCGCTTCACTGCCTTCACCTGACTCAGGATCTCGCGGCGCTGGTCTCGTCAGCCAATGCAGCCTCCACCCGCCCACTTCCTCGGAAGTGTTCAGGAGGCCAGATCATGAGATGCCCAAGCTCCCGGTCGTAAGGAGCCGCCAGTCCCGCGTTAGTGGACAACCCTCACAGGTCGCAGGGGCCTTGATCCCTGATAACACTCAACATTCTTGGCGGGATGACGTGGGGGAAGGTTTTAAGAGTTTGGCTTCGAGAGGAATGTGATCATGGCGTTGGTCGGTAGACGGGATGGGCGCAATTTTGGCTATGGTCGGCAGCTGAGCTATGCCGGGCCGCAAGCGCTAAAAGATCTGTTTGGCGGCGGGCATTACGGCACGGTGAAGGCGCACGGTGATCGCTGGCAGGCGTTTGTGCGCTGGTGTCGGTCGGAGGATGGCCCGGGGTTTAACGATGCTCGGCAGATTGATCGGCAGACCTTGCTGGATTACGCGGCGCATCTGCGTCACCTGGTTGAGCGCAGCGATCTCGCCATCGCTACCGCACAAAATCGGCTGTCCAGCGTGAATCGGACCATGGCTGCGCTTCGCGGTGATCAATATGTGAAAGTGCCAAGTCCGAGCAAGGCTTTGGGAACACAGCGCATCACCGTGCGCACGACAAATCCTCAAGGCCAAGATCACGAACACGTGATGCGCATCGTCGAAGCGCTCCGCGAACAGCATCCGCGTGCCGCCGCCATCGCTCAATTGGCACGTGCCACTGGCATGCGTCTGCGAGAAGCGATTCTGGCCGACCTACCGCGACTCAAGCGTGAAGCCGAACACTACGACAAGATCAACATCCAGGACGGCACCAAAGGTGGCCGCGGCGGCGCAACCGCGCCTCGTTGGATCACGGTGGATGACCATATTCGCGAAGCGCTCAGGTACGCCGAACAGGTCTCTCCCGACGGTAGCCGCAACCTCCTGGCACCGAACGAGAGCTACCTTGATTTCCAACGGGAAATCGTCCGCCCCGCCCGAGATATCCTCCATACGCACAACCTCAAAGGCTTCCACGAACTGCGCGCGGCTTATGCGTGCGAACGCTATGAGCAGATCACCCATCACCTAGCGCCCATCAACGGTGGCAGGTGCAGGCGCCTCGATCCACGCCTTGATCGAGAGGCCCGCTTACAAATCAGCTATGAGCTGGGACACGGTCGAATCGACGTGGTATCGGCGTACATCGGTGGTCGGGTATGAATAAACCATTCGATATGGAGATCTTCTTGGCTGGGGCACTGACTGGCGCACATGCCACACGCGAACGTCACATCCGCCAGGCCAAGACTATTCAAGCAGCCATTTCTGAACGCTGGAGCCGAGATAATCCATGGACATGGCAAAGAAAGCATCTCGTTTGGTTTTTGAACCATCACATGAGCTCAAACTCGAAATCGACGCGCTACTACTACCTGCTGATCACAAGCCTGATCACTCTGCGCCTAGGAAAATCCTGGAATTTTCCACGTTAGCCGAATGCCAGCAACTGCGCGCTCTGTATCCCTCACCGGCAGATTGAGCCAGCCAACGACTTGACGGGGATTAGGGCGGACCTCTTGAGCCCCTGAACCTAACCTCTGTTGTTTGATAACCTCTATGTATTACTGATGGACTGAGGGTTGTAGCTCGAGGCTACAGGCTTCACCTGAGACGTAGAGGCTGAAGGCGGTGATAAACAGTAGTCTGGTGGCGAAGCTAAGGGCTGAGAATGCAAGATTGGTTGCCTTGCTGGATGCTCATGGCATCGAATGGCGCCCGCCTGCTGAGCCAGTCAAGATAGCGATTGTCCAAGCAGAACAATCACAGCAACTCGATACTGATGGAAAGCTTGCCCTATTCCGAAGCTTGTTTCGTGGTAGGACGGACGTTTATCCCATCCGCTGGGAAAGCAAGGCAGGCAAATCAGGATACGCACCCGCTTGCGCAAACGAATGGAGGCCTGGCGTTTGTGAGAAGCCCCGAATTAAATGTGGCGACTGCGGTAACCGCCAGCTGCTTCCGCTGACCGATGAGGTGGTCTATCGCCATCTGGCGGGCGAAGTGGTCGTTGGTATCTACCCCCTACTCTCTGATGACACTTGTTATTTTTTGGCGGTCGACTTCGATGAGGCCGAATGGCGTGATGATTCCAAAGCTTTTGTGCAGTCATGCCATGAGCTGAACGTCCCGGTGGCGCTGGAAATATCGCGCTCAGGCCAAGGGGCTCATGGCTGGATTTTCTTTGAGCGTAATGTTCCTGCCTGCGATGCGCGCCGCCTCGGTGCCGCAATCATCAGTCATGCCTGTGAGCGCACCCGCCAGTTGGCGCTCAGCTCCTATGATCGACTGTTTCCAAACCAGGACTATATGCCCAAAGGCGGCTTTGGAAATCTCATCGCGCTCCCTTTGCAAAAGCGGGCCAGGGCCCAAAACAATAGCGTTTTTGTAGACGACTCGCTTGAGCCTCATCCTGATCAATGGGCCTTCCTGGCATCGATTCAGCGCATGAGTCCAGAAGATATCCAGCCCGTTATTATCCAGGCGATGGGTAATCGGGACCCTCTAGGGGTCGCCTATGTCGATGACGAAGGTGATGCAGAACCTTGGAAAGATCGTGAATCGAGATCACGTAAATTGACATGCCCGTTGCCTGCTGCTGTCAACATCACGCTGGCTAACTTAATTTACTTTGAAAAGTCGGAATTGCCACAGCCATTGGCAAACCAGCTTGTCCGGCTCGCTGCCTTTCAAAATCCTGAGTTCTACAAAGCTCAGGCCATGCGCATGTCAGTGTGGAACAAGCCAAGGATTATCGGCTGTGCCCAGAACTTCCCCAAACATGTTGCGTTACCACGTGGCTGTTTGGATGCTGCGCTGGAGCTTTTAGGGGAAAACGGGGTTACAGCTATTCTTAAAGACGAACGCTTCGCGGGCGACCCCATCGACGTGAGTTTTCTCGGGACCCTGCGTTCTTGTCAGTACCGATGCAAAACTGACCCACCCTACCGGTTGAAAACTGACCCACT
>NZ_MOBM01000003.1 GCF_003732275.1 Pseudomonas frederiksbergensis | reverse complement strand
CTACCGCAACCTGATCAACAGCTACACGACGTTCACTGCGAAGTAAGAGGGACGGCTGCCGGTTTCGGTCGGCAGCTTTAAAAGATCGCAGCCTGCGGCAGCTCCTACGGGGATTTGAGTGCATCTGATCATTTACGGGTGTACACGCAACCCCGTAGGAGCTGCCGCAGGCTGCGATCTTTTAATCTTTTGATCTTTAGATTTGGGGAGCCGGGAGCGGCAAAAACAGCTATAAAGCGCTTGACCGTCAACCAGGGCGCGACAATGAACCCGTTCGAGGATATGCGTATTTTTTGCCAGGTCATGGACTCTGGCAGCTTCACTGCGGCAGCCGATCAATTAGGGTTGTCCAAGCAGTTCGTCAGCCGCCGCCTGATGCAACTGGAAGAGCGCCTCGGCGTGCGCCTGCTCAACCGTTCGACCCGGCGGTTGGACGTCACGCCGCTGGGGCAGAGTTATTACGAATCGGCCCTGCGCCTGCTTGGCGAAGTCGAGCAAGTGGAGCAGGGCATCGCCGGCCAGACCACCGAGCCTCGCGGCACCATTCGCCTGAGCGCGCCGCTGTCATTTGCGGTCGCGCATCTGGGCAGTCTGCTGCCGGTATTTTTGCAGCGTTATCGCGAGGTCACCGTGGAGGTCGACCTGAGCGATCGGCCAGTGGACTTGCTCGGCGAGGGCTACGATCTGGCATTGCGCATCGGCGTGCTGGAAGACTCGACACTGATCGCCCGACGCCTCGCCTCCATCGAGCGGGTGTATTGCGCCAGCCCGGTGTATCTGGCCGAGCGGGGCACGCCGCTTAAACCCGAGGATTTGCACACTCACGATTGCCTGCCTTACGGCCACGGTCGTCAGGTGCAATGGCGGTTCGACGGGCAGGGCAAGCCGTTGACGGTCAACGTTACCGGCCGGATGCGGGTCAACAATGGTGAGTTGCTCAGGGACGCGGCCATCGCCGGCATGGGAATCACCTACCTGCCGACCTTCATCGTCGGTTCGGCCCTGGAGGACGGCCGACTCGTGCCGGTGCTGGATGATTTGCGCCCCGAGCCGCTGACCTTGTCGGCCGTCTACCCGCAACATCGCCAGAGTTCGCGACCGGTACAGGCGCTGATCGAGTTCTTGCGTGAGCGGTTGAATCAACGCGAAGAGGGTTCGCCCCACAGGTGATTACAAGATCGCAACAAAGCTCGAATGGTAGTTTTTCTGACGCTGATCCAGACTCTTGCCGGCCAATCAAAGGCCCGAATTCTGGAGTGTGCAATGGAAATGCCGACAAAAGAAAAAGCCATCGCCAGCAATCGCGATGCGTGGAATGACTCGGCCCAACACCACAAAGACGCCCCTGAGTGGCAGGCCTGTTTGAGTGCCGTGAGCCATGGCGATTTTTCCTGCCTGGATGACACCCTCACCGGGTTGCTTCAACAGGTCGGCGTCGACGGCAAGGATGTGGTGCAACTGGGCTGCAACAACGGACGCGAAAGTCTTTCGCTGTTTGCACTGGGGCCCCGCCGTGTTGTGGGCATTGACCAGTCGGAGGCCTTTCTCGATCAGGCCCGGGAGCTGGCATCCCGTTCGCCCCATGAGCCCGAATTCATCGAGGCTGACATCCATAGCCTGCCGACTGATCTTTACCAGCGTTTCGATGTAGCGCTGATTACCATCGGCGTATTGAACTGGATGCCGGACATTGCCGAATTCTTGCGCCATGCCGCGCAAACCCTCAAGCCCGGCGGCAGCCTGGTGGTATACGAAACCCACCCCTTCCTGGAAATGTTCAACCCCGAGTCAGCCGATCCCTATCGCCCGGACAGCTCGTATTTCCGCAGCGAACCTTTCGTCCAGAACCAGCCGATCGTCTATGAAGGCAAAGTCGAACAGCCGGCATCAGCGTCTTACTGGTTCGTCCACACCCTGGGCGCCATCTTCACCGGTGCCGTTGAGGCGGGGTTGCAGATCAGCCACTTCAAGGAATACCCGCATTCCAACCGCGAAGAACTCTACGATCGGTATCAGCAGCAAAAGGCGCAGCTGCCGTTGTGCTACACGTTGGTGGCGGTAAAGGCGAACAACGTAGTGCCGAGGACATTCTCAGAGAGTTGAGTGATTTGCCGCATGTCCCGGTTGTGCGCAGAGATCTATGCCAAGGGCATGAATGACCTTTAGAACCGTATCAAAACGTGGTTTCGCGCCTGGCGCGAAGGCTTTGTACAGGCTTTCGCGGCCCATTCCGGAATCTTTGGCAATTTGTGCCATGCCACGGGCCTTTACCACGTAGCCAATAGCACGAAGAAACTCTTCGTTGTCGCCGTCTGCCAGTACCTGAGAGAGGTACTCGCTGATGGCTTCGTCACTGTCGAGCAGTGCTGCCATGTCGAAGTTTGTGAGTTTGTGGCTCATGGTTTTGACTCCTCATTCCTGTTCGAATGTATAGGTTCGCGCAGGTATGAGGAGTCAGTCGTTTCCTTGAGATGGGTGTATTTTTCCCTGAATTGTGTAGGCAACATACCGCCATCGCAGGAAAACCCGCGATGGCGGCAAATCAAGCAACGAACGCCCCACCCGCCAAAATCACGCCTGCGCCGCAGTCGCCGTCGACTGCGCAGGTTTGCGCAGTTCAGTCAGCCGCGAGCCGCTGTAGTGGGTTTCGCGGAAGAAGCGAAAACGGCCGAACAGGTCGTAGACGTGGGTGATGCGCCCTTGCTCCTGGTAGTCCATGCGCAGGTGCATTTTCATGGCCTGGATGTTGCGGACATCGCAGACGTCCATGACCTTGTTGCAACCTTGGTCCCGCATCGCACCCCAGATATTGTACTGGGCGTCCACCGACAGGCTGGAACCGAAGTAGAGAGGGATCATTTCACCGCCGAACTGGAAAAACTCACCGGGTTTGACCCGGAACCAGCAGCCGTAATAGTGCTGGTCAAAGTAGTCACTGAGGCTGCCCCAGATGAATCCGATGGCATCACCTGCCTCGTCCACATACATGTGCCCGGTGTGACCTTCGGAGGCAATTTGGGCCATGGCCTTGACGCGGTTTCCGTAATACTTGGTGAAAGCGATGGCGTTCTCCTGGGTAATCGTCACCAGCTTTAACCCCGTATAGGGCCGCAGTTTGTGCGGCTCCACCGGGGTGACGAGATCGCGCCCCAGCCACAACAGTTCTCGGTGGAAATACACATAGCGCTTCCAGAGCGTCTGGAGCGTATGGAGCAGGCCTTTTTGTTTGATACGTTCGCGAAGCTTGGCGATGGCGCTCATGAGGTCCTCCGAGGCTGAAGCCAGGGTTGGGTGGGTAACGTTTTCAATGGCGATAATTCAAGGTTGCAACGGGTCCAGCTCAATCGAGTACTGCGGCTCTTCTTTGAATGTCGTTGGCACATCGGCATAGGACACTCTCGGAACGCCCGCAAGACGTTGCTCCAGGATGTGAGCCAGAGACTCTCCGGGGTTTAGATAGATATCGCCAAAATCGGCGCCGATGTGCGTTGGATGGACAACGATTTCCAGCAGGCCGTCGATCGGCATTATCACGTTGCGCAGGTCTGCCGGGGTACATACATACTGCGCAGTCGCTCCGGCTAGATAGTTCAATCGATGATTGAGTAACGTCTTGAACACCCGCTTGGGCACACTCAGGTTATTTCCCAGATGACGTGCCAGTCGCACGGGCACCCCTTGGTAGGCGGCGAAACGCGCGACGATTTCACCGATGGGCCAGATGTTGTGCACGTGCTGATGAGAGTCGATATGGCTGGGGCGCAGGCCGTTGTCCAGGCAGCATTGCCATTGGGCTTCGAGCTCCTCCAGTACCACATCGCGATCCAGGCGATTGAGCCATAAACGGTGGCGAGGCAGGTTGAGGGCGAACAGACCTTCACTGTCACAGAACATCGAACGCGCGAGAATCGATGGGCTCAACGGCCGGCCATACGTGAGATTGAAGTGCAACCCGACTCGCCCCTTGAGCAATGGCTGTCGGGCCATGACGCAGGCCTCCTCGAACGCCGGCATGTTGGCCATGGCGGTGGCGGAGCTGATGACCCCGGCCTGGAAGGCGCCGAGAATTACGGCGTTGTCGCTTGAGCTGAGGCCGAAATCGTCAGCGTTGACTATGACTTGGCGAGGCATGTTTGCCCTCCATGGTTTTTTCGGTGGGCGCAGGGCCTTGGTCGGCGGCTGCGGGTGCAGGGGTGGGTTCAGCAACAGGCAGCACCGCTGCCCGCCAGGCCCGCCACTTTTTCAACCAGGGCTTGAAGTGATGCCAGAGCC
This sequence comes from Pseudomonas frederiksbergensis, assembly GCF_003732275.1. Lineage (GTDB taxonomy): Bacteria > Pseudomonadota > Gammaproteobacteria > Pseudomonadales > Pseudomonadaceae > Aquipseudomonas > Aquipseudomonas frederiksbergensis_H. Next base: position 70,562 of record NZ_MOBM01000003.1, on the reverse strand, counting down.
GCATGGTCAGCCCCAAGGCGAGACCGCTGGGGCGCCAGGAGTAGAAGCTCCAGCGCCAGTGCTCAAGTTGCCCGGTCATGCGCTCATGGAGTTGATGGCTGGAGCTCTTCAGACTGACCCGCGAAGCGTCGATCCAGTGCCAGTTATCGTCCAGGCCCCAGCGAATCCACTCTTCGAGCAGCACACGACCGCTGCCCAGATCGGCGTATTTCGGCAGGAACGCCAGGTTGTAGTCGTACAGCCGGCCCTGTTCCAGCAAGCCGAGCCGGTAACTGATGCAGCGTCCGTCCAGCTCCAGCAGTATCACCCGCAGCAGTCCCTGTTTGGCGAGGGCGGTGAAGGCCAGGTCGATCCATTGCCGGCTACGGTTGCTGGTGAAAATCCCCACGCCTTCGACACCTTTCCAGCTCTGCGCTTCGACGTCGCTGAGGGCTTGCAACAAAGGACCGATGGTGGCCGCGTCAGGGGTTACGCGTCGGACCTGGGCACCATAGGCCAAGATGCGTTTACGCGCCCGGCGCAGTTTGTAGCGCGGGTCGCCGGAGACTTCCTGGTGGTCGGCCTCGCTGATCAAATGCACCGGCACCCGGCAACTGAGGCGGCGCTCGCCGGTCGAGCTGTGGGCCATCCATGCGGTCAGCGCGCTTTCTTCGCCGATGGGTTCGGACAATTCATTGAGTTGCAGCATCGCATGGGGCAAGTGACGGCGGATGATCACCAGCGCCTTGCGCATGCTGTCGGCATCGAGGCAGGTGAGCAGGGCCAGGCGATCGGTAAGGGGATAACCGAGGTGATGCAGGACCCGAAACGGCAGCCTGCCAAAGCGCTCCACAGACACCACCAGCGGCAGGCACAAGGACAATTCATCACCTTGCCAGCCCAGCAGAACGTGCAAGCGTTCCCCAGCGGTCAGTGCCTGTTCCGACGCGCACAGCCAGGCCAGGGTGTTGAACGGCGTGTGATCGGGCACGCGCAGGCGCAACCCCTCATAGGCAGCTGCCGGAAAGTCCGGGGCGCACAACGACGTGCGCCATTCGAATCGTGCCACCATAAGTTCAGGCCACCGCCTCAGGAACAGGTGAACGGGACGGTTTACGTAACGCATCCAGGCGTGAGTCGCTGTAACGAGCCTCACGAAAGAAGCGCCAGCGACCGAATAATCGGTAGACGTGCTGGATGCGTCCTTGCTCTTGATAGCCCATGCGAATGTGCAGTTTCAGCGCCGGTATATTGTGGGCGTCGCAGACATCCACGACCGTGTTGCAACCTTGGGCCTGCATGGCTTTCCAGAGTCGCAGTTGCAGGTCCACCGAGAGCGTGGTGCCCCAATAGGCGCGAGCCAGTTCGCCGCCGAATTCGAAGAATTCGCCTTTCTTGACCGGGAACTTGCAGCCGTAGAAATGCCGATCGTGATACTCCCGGGTGCTGCCCCAGATGAAGGCCACCGCGTCGCCTTTGCCATCCAGATACATGTGCCCGGTGTAACCCTCGGTGGCCAGTTCTTCCATGATGTTGACCCGGTCGCCAAAGTGACGGGCAAAGGCCGCGGTGTTATGCACCGTGATGGTCTTCACTTGCAGCGGTGGGCAAGGCTTGAGCTGGTGGGGCGGCACCGGGCTGACCAGGTCACGCTTCATCCACAACAGCGCCCAGTGAGCAAACACGTATCGTCTCCACACGACTCTGATCGTTGCACGCAGGCCTTTTCGTTTGATGTGTTGGCGAAGTTTCCCTAAGGCATTCATATCGTTGCCTCCTGACAGGGACCGGTCGCGGATGATGTGCTGCAGCGCGCAGTCGAGCGCGGCGCGGTCGTGGTGATGCAAGTTGACGGCGTTCATGAGGCGCTCCAACTCAAGGCGAACAAGGTTTCGCCCGGCAGGTCGAAGCTGACGCGACCGTCGTGACAGTTGAATTGAGCGCTACGACTGCGGCTGTCGGCACCGAAGTACACCAGCGCGCCCTTGGCCAGCGGGCATGTTGCCCCGGCCAGATCGACACGCTGCAAGCGCACACCCTTGTTGACCCCCAGTAAACTTCGCTGGCGTTCGGTGGCCATGGCCAGCACGTCGACTTCGAAGGCGTCGTTGTCCAGGCGCATGACGTTTTTCAGCCAGTGCTGCTGGATGAATTGCTGGGCCAGACCCACCGGTTTGAGTTCGAAACGATCACCGCCCAGCACCCGCACCATGCCTTTGGGGTAAGTGGGCTCGTCGGCGGCCTGGAACCAGTTGAGCATGTCCAGCAACCCGTCCTGGGCCGAGTTGATGACCACCGAGGTCCACCATAGCGAAGCGAAATGTGTTTCCTGATCGTAGGGGCTCAGGCTTGAGCCGCTGGACAGGTTGGTCTGATCCAGCAGCAAGGCCTTGCGTGGCCGGCCCTTGGCATCGAGTCCCACCAGCTCGGCGGCCCGGCGCACGCTGTCGCGGTAGACCCGAGTCGCCAGCAGGTCGCGAATCATCCATTCGTGCCAGGCGAGGGCGTCGATCTGCTCGCCGGATTCGGCCAGCAGGCGCCGCGCCCAATCGATACCGCGCTTGTCGGCAGCATTGTCGGCGAACGGGCCGTTAACGAAGCGCGAAGTGGCGGGCATGGCGATGCGTACACCGGCCTTGGCGTTGGCCGGATCACTGCGTACTTGCCGGGCCATGCTGTTGAAGATCGCCTGGTAGTCGGCGTAGCTCGGGTAGTTGAGGTTCGGCTCGTCGGCGAACGCGATGTAGTGCGTACCGGTGCCGCCGAGGGCGCGAGTGGCGGCGAGCCAGGCGTCGAGGCCGGCGTTACTCATGGTGTCGGCGCGCAGATCGGCCTGGCGCTGGCTGCCGGCCAACAGCGTGAGGTCCTGCGTGATACCGAAGCGGTTCTGATAGAGCTGGCGGAACGCATCTTCGTGGTGCGGATTTTGCGCGGTGACGTCAACGAAACTGTAATAGGTGCCCGCCTGAGGCTTGAGGGCGTCGAGCGCTGCGAAACTGGATTGAGGGGGCAGCACATAGGGCAAGTAAATGCCCAGGTTCGGGGTTGGGCCGAGCAGCTCTTTGTGCAGGGTCAAGCGCGTCTGACCGTCGTCCTCGCGCAGCGGTTTGAGTTGCTGCGGGTTCTGGGCAAACAGGTTCGCCGTGCCATCGAGCCAGAACGCGACCTTGCCGCTGCCTTGCAGGCGCAGGCGCCAAACCTGTTCGTCCTGAGTGACGGGCAATGCCAGCTGATCGAACTGCCAGTAGGCGCGATAGGGTTTCAGCGCCAGGGACAGCTGTTTGTTGTCGCTCACGCGCTGAGCCTGCAGGGTGTTGATCCCACCGTGAAACTTGCCGGCCAGTACGGCGTGTTCTCCCGGTGCGACCTTGAAATACAGCTCATCGCCACCGCGGCTTTCGGCGCTGAAATGCACCTTGGCCGGGGCGAACAACGCCACGGTATGTTCGTCGTGTTCGATCGTGTAGCGGCGGAAACTGTAGCCCGGAATTTCCAGTCGATAACTGGCGGCACTCGGTGCCAGTGGCCAGCTCTGCTTGCCTCGGGTTTCACTGGCGGCGATCAGGCGTTCGCCCTTGAGGTTGCCGGTGCCGTCGAGCAGGTACAGGTGTTCTTCGTTGGCGTCGGCTTGCCATGCCGGGACCCAGTGAATAGTCAGCGTGTCGGGGCGATCCGTTTGCAGGTACAGGCTGCCGTCGCGAATATCAGCCCAGCGCATGGGCGCCGCATGGGCGCTCAAACCGAGGCCCAGGCTCAACAGCAGCATCAGGCGTTTCATGCCGATTTCCGTTGCAGCATCTGAAGCATCGGGGCCACATCGCTGGGCAGGATGATCAGGGTTTGCCAGACCGGTACACCGCTCAACCGGCAATACATCACCAGCAGCGCGAGGGTTACGGCCAGGTAAGCGATGGACGATGCCGTCGCAGCGCCGACGATGCCGTAAATCGGGATCAACAACAGGTTCAGGGCCAAGTTCAACAACGCGCCGAGGCCCATCAACAGTGAAATCGTGCCGGGGCGATTTTTGCCCAGCAAGTCCAGGCGCAGGATGCTCGCATAGCAAAGACCGAGCAGCCCCGGCAGCAGCGCCAGCAACGCCGGGTAGGCTGGCTGATAGGCAACGCCGAACAGCGTGACGATCAGCCATTCACCGATCACCGCCATGGTCAGGCAGGCGCCGAGCATCACCGTGGCGGTCAGGCGCAGCGCCAACGGCGTCAGGCGATCCATGCCTTCGTCCTGTTGCAGCAGGCGTTTCATCAGCGGCGTGGTTACCGCTTCCGGGACGATCAGCAGCAACTCGGCGGCGGCGCTGGCCATGGCGTAATGCCCCAACGCCGTGCTGCCGAGCAGGGCGCCGATGAACAGGAAATCGGAACGCAGAATCACTTGCTGGAACAGCAGGTCCGGATGGCTGCGAGCGCTGTAGCGCAGCAGTTCATTCTGGCTGGCGCGGTTCCATTGCAACGCCAGGGGCTGAGCGCGCTTGAGCCAGAACCACCCGGCCAGCACCACCAGGCTGAGGCCGGCCAGCCAACTGATCAGTGCCGCTTCCAGTGCAGCGTCTTTCCACATCCAGAACAAGGCCAGAAACAGCAGCAGTGGCGCCAGGGATTCCACCAGCCGCAAGGCATTGAACGCCACCACACCGCCCGACGCATTGTGCAAGGTCAACAGGCCGCTCTTGAGCACGGTCAGCGGCACCGCCAGCAGCAACAGCCAGGCGAGCAATCCCAGTTGCGTGGTGATGTCGAGTTCACCACCGAACTCTCGCACCAGCGCCACCACCAGCAACGTCAGCAAACCCGCCAACAGGCAACCAAACACCAGCACCTGACTCAGCAACAATCCCATGGGGCGTTGCTTGGCCGCCTGATACCCCACCGCCGAATTCAACCCGCCGCTGGTGGCGGCGCTGATCAAATCGGGCAGGGTACTGAGCAACGCAAACAGACCTCGCTCGCTAGGCCCCAGAATCCGCGCCAGCAATACGTTGCGCAGCAGCCGCAGGCCGATCATCGCCAGTTTGGTGCCCATGCTCAGGGCCAGGTGTTTGAGGTAATGACTGCGACTCATGGCCTGGCTCCGCGGTAGATGCGCCAGGACAGCAACTCCGGGTTGCGCGCCGTGCGATGGCTGATGCCGATTCGCGGCAAGGCCAATGGATCGCTGATACCACGATAAATCCCGGCGACGGTGCCCAAGGCAAACGGGAAGTCATGGTCGGCGACGTGTTCGCGCACCCGCGCATCATGATTGCCATTGGGGTAGCAGTAGACCGGCAGTGGCCGGTTGCAACCGTTGCGCAGGGCATTGCGGCTGCGGCTCAGTTCCTCATCCAGACGTTGATCGTCAAGGTCGGTGAGGATCGCATGGCTGGCGCCATGGGGGCCGAAGCGGATCAACCCGCTGGCTTCCAGCGCGCGTACTTGATGCCAATCCAGAGCCTGGGGCAACGACTCCTCCGGGCATTGATCGGTGAGCCGGTTCAGTTCGCCCGCAGGCAAGGTTTTCAGACTTTGCAGAAAATGCAAAAGCGCCAGGCTACGGCGCTGCACATCCAGATCATCGAGCAGCACCGGTAGCGGTCGCCCAAGCTGTTGCAGGCATTCAATCAAATGCGTCCGGGCTTTTTCACCGTGGCTGCGCCACAGGGTTTCCCCCAGGCTTTCCCACCAGAAGCGTTGTCGGCTGCCAATGAAATCGGTGGAGAGAAAAATGCTCGCCGGCATCTGATACTTTTTCAGCAACGGGAAGGCATTCAGCGCGTTGTCGCGCCAGCCGTCGTCGAAGGTCAGCGCGACTTTTGGCCGCTCGGTTCTGATGGCGCCGGGTTGCAAGATCTCCATCAGCGGCACGCATTCGAAGTTTTTTTTCATCCAGGCGAGCAGATGTTCGAACGCCTTCGGCCCGACGCACAGTTCATTGCGATGGGGCAGGTCGGCGGCGCGGTCATTGGCCAGCACCCGGTGCAGCATCAGGATCACCCCGGCACCGTGCAATTGGTGACGGCCTACGGGCGAGTTGAGGTAAAGCCAGCCACTGGTGCGTTTTAATAATTGTTTGATCGCCATGGCGCGGTCCTTTCAACGATTTTGCTCGGGGTTCCATTGCGCGTACCGCTGGCCGCGCAAGAACTGCCACAGACCGATACTCATCCCGGCAAGGGTCACCAGAACAAACGCGGCGAGGCGAAAGGGTTTGGGCAAACGGTGTTGCACATCCAGCAGGCCGACGATGGCCATCGCGTAACCGAGCAGTTGCGCGATCAGGCTCAGGCGATAGAAGCCATGTACATTCCACAGCCAGAAATTGCTCAGCAGCAACGGCACCAACAGGATCGGTGCCAGGCGTCGAATCAGCTTGTGGCTGATCAGTGCAATCGCATACAGGCCATACCGCCAAGGGTTCAGCATCTCCCGGCGCTGGGCCAGGCTTTGCAGGCCGCCGACGGTGACGCGCTGGCGACGACGCCATTGCTTGGCGATTTCGTCGACGCCCTGGTCGCTCACTTGTGCTTGGGGCACATAGACGATGCGTTTGAACGCCACCGGCGCGCAGGTGCTGATAAAGAAGTCATCATTGACCTCCGCCGGCACGTGCTGGAACAACTCGCGGCGCAGGGCGAGCAGGGCGCCGTCGGCAGAGACCATGCAGCCGGTGCGATTTTCCATCTTGCGCAACCAGCCTTCGTAATGCCGATAAAGGCTGTCGCCCAGGCTCAGGCCCTCGCCCGGCACCGGGATCAGCATGTGCCCGGCACAGGCCCCGACCTCTGGATCGGCCAGGGGCGCGAGCAACTGGCCGAGGGTGTCGGTCGACCATTGGTTGTCGGCGTCGGTGAACACCAGAATCTCGCTCGTGCTCAGGGCGACGCCGGCATTCAAGGTGGCCGCCTTGCCCTGACGTGGCAGGTCGAGCACGCTGATGCGCGGGTCGATGACCTTGTGGGCGCAGGCCACGGTGTCGTCGGTGGAGCCGTCGCTGGCCAGAATGATGTGTAGCGAGCGCGCCTGATAATCCTGGGCGAGCAGGGTGCGCAACTTCTCTTCGATATGCCGGGCCTCGTTGTGCGCGGCGATGATGATGCTGACATTCATGGGTTGTGCTGGTGCGTGACGCCGCACGCGGAACAACGGCGCGATCAGCGTCAGCAGCAGCGGGTAGCCGAGCCAGGCATACACGGGCAAGAACAGGCACAACCAGAAAATGAATTCAGCCACGGGCCGGCCTCCTGGCATTCCAATGACAAAGGCTCAGGATGAGCGCGGCACCGGCCAGGTGCAGGCGCACCCAGTGCAGGCCCCACAATTGCAGCATCAGGCGAAGGTCACGGTGTTTCAGGCTTTGCCGCAGGCTCTGGGCGAGCGCTGGCAGGCTGGTGACGAACAGCATGAATAGCGCCAGTCGGGGGGAACCGTTGAGCAGGGCGGATAGCGCCATGAAATCCAACACCCAGGCGATGATCGAGAGCATCGGGAAACGCAGTAAACGCAGATTCATGCCGTGGCTGCGCAGTAATTGCAGGTGACTTCCCTGACGCCAGAACTCCTTGCCCATCCATTCGCGCCAACTGCTCTCGTAACCCCAATGCAGGGCAACGCTCTGGTTGACGGACAGCAGACGTGCGCCAGAGTGGGAAAGGCGCATGGTGAAATCTTTGTCTTCGCCGGTGCGCAGGTTTTCATTGAAGCCGCGTACCTTGTCGAACCATGGACGACGCATCAACAGGTTGGAACTGGGCAGCCATCGCACTGTTTTCACCGTTTCATCGTTCGGGCGCAACGTGCGGCGTTGCCAGGCATTGGCATACCACGGGGCTTCGGCCGGGGTGTGCAGGTCCAGTCCCAGGACGTCGACCTGAACTGCAGGCTGGATGCTCAACAACAGCGTGAGCCAGTCCTCGGGCACTTCGATGTCGGCATCAATGAAGGCCAGCCATTCGCCTGTGGCAATGGCGGCGCCGCGATTGCGCAGCGCACCTATCAGCAGGCCCGGCAGAACCAGCACCTGCGCGCCCATTTGCCGCGCAATGTGCGGCCCTTGATCCGTGGAACCGTTGTCGGCCACGATCAACTCGCATTCCAGCCCTGCGGCATTGGCGGCGCGTTGCGCAGCGAGCAGGGTCCGGGCGATGTGTCGGGCTTCGTTGTACATCGGGATGACGAGGCTGATGCGGCTCATGCCCTGGCCTCCGTCGGCGGAGGTTCTTCAGCCTTGAGGCGCAACACGAAAGTCAGGGCGAGCATGATCCACAGGTATTTGTGATTCGGTGCGCTGAGGAACATCAAAAACAGTGTCAACGACAGATAGCTGATGCCCAGGTGCGTGATCAGGTCGGCCTGTTCCCAGTCCCGTCGCAGCAACCAGGCGTGACGGGCGCGGATCAGGTTGTACATCCCAAGGCCCAGCATGCCGACGAACAACAGCCCGGCGGGAATCCCCAGTTCACTGAAGATTTCCATGTAAGTGTTGTGAGCGCGACGGTACAAGTCGCCGGGCTTGCGGTTGGCGGAAAACACCTTGGCGTAACCGGAGGTGGCGTAGTGCAGCGGGAAGGTGCCGGGGCCGGAACCGAGTAACGGGTGCTCACGAATGATCTGGCTGCCGACCACAAGGTATGACGCTCGGCGGCCGAGGGATTCGTCCTGGCTTTTGGCGCCTTCTTTCAAGATGCTCAAGGACTGGATGCGCTTGAGGTAACCGGCCGGCATCGAATAAGTCGCCACCGGGATCACGATCGCAAGGCCGAGCATGGCAAAACCCAAGTGGCGCGGACGGATGCGTGGCAACTGCGCGCGGTAGTGCCAGGCGCCGATCATCAAGCTCAGGAGCAGTACCACCAGCCCGGAACGGGAATCGGTTTTGGTCATGCCGCCCAGCAGCAAAATGCAGCAGGCGCCCCAGAACAATCGGTGCAACAGGTTCGGGCCGCGGATCACCAGCAGCATGGCCAACGGCACGGCGAAGGCGATCAGCAGGGCAAACGAGTTCGCGTCCTCCAGCAGCCCGGCGGCGCGGCCCTGGTCCTGATACTTGGTGGAGAACATGGCCAGCACAGAGGTCGCGGTGACGCTGAGGGTCACCAGCTGGGCGAACAGATCGAGGTTCAACTCACGGCCGACCAGCAAGGTGATCACAAACAGCACCAGGCCTACGCTTATGTCCCGCAGATGGCTCTGGGACATGTCCAGGTTGTCGGTATTGATCATGCTCAACAGGTACAACACCATGAACCAGATCAGGTAGCGCCAGATGTTGCTGCGCAGGCGCTCGGATGGAATCTGGTGGATGGCCAGTTGCAACATCAGGATCAGCGCCAGTGACGCACCGATGAATTTGGTACCCGACAGCGCACTGCCCTTGAAGAAACCTTCGAAGGGCACCAGCGCCGCGATGCCTAATAAACCCCAGGCAGGTTTTCGGTACAGCACCGCGACAGCCACCAGGCCGAGCACCGCGCCTGGCGCCAGATACGGATAAGGGCTGGCCAGCAAACCGAGGCAGACCAGTGCGAGCAGACTGACGATCGAGAGCGGAAAGATCACGCGCGTGCCTCCCGTGCAGTACGGATATAAAGCTGCGACCAGCGTTCGGCCAAAGCCTTCAGGTCGTAACGGTCCAATTGCGTACGTCTAGCGTTGTCGATCAGTTCGCGAGCCAGGGCCGGCTCACTCAGCAGCGTTTCGATCTGCCGGGCGAGGGCGACGCTGTCGGTGGGTGTTGCCAGCAGGCCGTTGCGCCGGTCCTCCAACACATCGGGAATCCCGCCGACGCTGAACGCCACCACCGGCACTCCGGCCTGCATCGCCTCCAGCAAAATCATCGGCGTGCCCTCGGTGCGCGAGCTGATCACCAGCGCATCGAGTTGTTGCCACCACCGGTTCATGTCGGTCTGGTAACCCGGCAAGGTGATGCGTGTGTGCAAGCCGGCAGCGGCAATCCGCGCCAGCAGGGTTTGCTGTTCCGGGCCGTCGCCGAGCATCACGGCGTCCAGTTGCGGGTGTTGCTGACAGAGCGGAATCAGGGCATCGAGAAACAGGTCCGGGCCTTTTTCATTGCTCAGCCGACCGACGTAACCCGCCAGCCAGCGCGGGTGCGTGGCGTTGTGGGGGAGCAGGCCGCTGGCCTTTGGCAAACCATTGGGAATCACTTGCAGTTTCTCCGTCCGGACACTGGCTTTGCGGTGCAGTACTGCGATGCTTTCAGCCACGCAAACCACGCGATGCACCGACGCCGTGCGGCACAGTTGCAAACTCAGCCAGCCGTAGAGGCGTTGCTTGCGACTGCGCGGGGTGAAACCGTGTTGCGTAATCACCAGCGGCAAGTTCAACAACGTCGCACTCACCCAACCAAATAACAGCCCCTTGAAATTGTGCGTATTGATCAGCGGCTGTTCAGCCCGCCGCTGACGTAAATGACGCAGCAATTCCCTCAAACCCGTGAAGCTGCGGCAGTCGACCCCAGCCTCGCGAAATCGCGCGATAAGCACTGGCGGCGCATCGAGAAACAGCACTTGGTGCCGCCCCGGCGTCGCCAGGCAGTGGTCCAGCAGCATCCGCTCAGCCCCATAGAAGCCGCCGCTGCTGATCAAATGCATGATCGGCAGAGCGCTGGCGCTGAGCGGCCCGTTCAATGGCGCACCCAATACACGAAGCTAGGCACGGTCCAGTTTTTGTGCGGGTTGTTCGGCAGGACGTCTTGCTCGTTGATCACCAACAGCACCGGCAAGCCCAGTTCATGGGTGATTTGCGCTGGGTGTTTGAAGCGGTGATCGAAGAACTCACGCATGTAGACGAAGGCAATCGCCAGCAGCAGACCGGTCAGCATCCCGAACGGAATGATCAGCAGCGGTTTTGGAAACGCCGCATCGGTCGGTTCGTACGGCGGGCTGAGTACCCGGGCGTTGGACATATCGTTGTCCAGCAAACCGGCGGAACTGCTTTCGGCAAAGCGTTGGGCGTAGGTGGAGAACGCCGCGTGCAAGGCATTGATCTCGGTGTCCATTTGCTGCAACTTGCTTTGAGCCACTTGCAACTGATGGATGCGGTCCTTGAAGTCGGCGATGCGCGCGGTTTTCTGCTTGATCACCGAGGTGACAATCGCCAGGTCGTTGGTCCGCTCCTGAATCCGGTTGCTGACGATTTTCAGGAACTGCTGACGGGTGCGGGAAATCTGCTCGCGGGTCAACAGCATCGGTTCACTGCCCGGCTGGAAGACTGCCAGGTCGTTCATGTAGCGGCTGACCTGAGTCGTCAGTTGCTCACCGAGCTGCCTGATCTCACGGTCTTCGAAGGCAATGTTGTCCACCGTGGTGGTGAAGGTGAAGGGGAAGGTGTAGTCGCTGAGCCGGGACGTATTGGTGGCAGACGTCAGGGCGGTTTTCAGGTAGTCGAGCCAGCGCTGGCTTTGCAGCAGGCGATCCTGATACAGGTTCAGGGCCTGTTCTTCGGTGTTGATGGCATTGAGACGGAAGGTGATTTCTTCCTTCGGATCGGATGAAGCCACTCCTTCGAGCAACGCCAGTCGCGTGCCTTCCAGGCCATCGAGACGCACCTGATATTGCTTCTTCTTGGTTTCGTAGAAGCTCTGCGGCAGATCGATCGATTGCAGTTCCTGACGGCTGGCCAGGTAGTTTTGCAACAGTGCCGCGACAAACCGGGTGCCTTGGGCGGGATCGCCAAAGCTGTAGACAATGGAGATCACGTTGGAACCCGGCAGGGTTTCGATTTTCAGGTTATCGACGGCCTCTTGGGTGTAGGTATCCAGGGCGGTGTCCCGAACCGGATCGGTCTCAAGCCCGAATGCATCGCGCACCGGATTGACCACGTACTCACGCAAGGGAGTGGTCACAAAACGCTTGATCGGTTCGGTCACCAGTTTGTTGAAGATCCCGGGGTTGGGCGCGTACTCGCCTTTGTCCCGCAGGTCGCTGATGGTCTGACGGATCAACGCCGGCGAACGCAGGATATTGCTCTCGGTTTCCATGTCCGCCAGCGACGGCGGAATGAACGAGGCGTCACCCTGGGTCAGGGATGTGGTGGCGTCTCCCTGGGAGAGTTTTTTGGACTGCACGATCACCTGCGCGGTGATGTCGAAGCTCTGTTTGAGCATCAGCGGCAAGATCAGGGCAATCACTGCAAAGGTCAGGAAGACTCGCTTCACCAGCTTTTTGTTGGCGAAGAAGATCCTGAAGAACTCATGCAGGTAGTTTTCCTTTGGGTTCATGGTCGGTCACCTGAGCGTTAGTTGTCACTGCCTTTGTTGTCGACGCGGTAGCCGAAGCTGAAGCCGACCCCCTGAAACAACACTACATCCGCCAGTTGCCGCGCGAGTTCACCGGCGCTGGCCAGTTTGGTCTTGGGCACGTAGAGCATGTCGTCCGGTTGCAGGTAAGCAATCTGCGACGCGTCACCGGACAATGCCTTTTCCACGTCGTAATGCACGGCCTGCACCTGGTTGCCGGTGCGGCGCATGATCACCACCGAATCGAGCCGAGCCTTGACGTTAGTGCCACGGGCCAGGGTCAGCGCTTCAAGCACCGAGACCGGCCGGCGAATCGGGTAGGAGCCCGGTTGCGCGACTTCACCCAGAACATAGATTTCGTTGCCTGACGTGGATTTGAGCATGACGTCGACAGTCATCCGCCCCGGCAATTGCGCGTAGCGTTGATTGAGGAAAGTTTCCAGTTGGTTGACGGTCATGCCTTGCAGCGGTACGGAGCCGATTTCCGGGAAGCTCGCATAGCCGTCGTTGCCCACGGTGATCTCCCGGCTCATGCCGGTAGCGGGGTGGTTCAGGGCGCTTTTGAGGTTTTGCTCGTTGCTCAGCGGGCTGGTGACCAGCACAGTCACCTGATTGCGATTGGGCTGGAACAGGGATTTGCGTTCATAGGCACGCTGGATCTCCTGCCGCGCTTCGACAGCCGTCAGCCCGGCGATTTTCACCGCGGTATTGGCCCCCGGCAGTTCGATGGTGCCGTCGGGCAGCACCAGTTGAGTGCCGTTGAGCTGGCTGGCCGCGGTGAAGTTCAGGGCGACCTGGTCACCGGACTGAATGCGGTAAGCGCCCGAGCCACTGGTGCTGATGTGAAAGATCACATCCAGCACGTCCTTGGGCCGCAGGGTCTGTTCGACCCTGGGCATGTCGGTGGCCTGGGCATTGGCCGGCTCGGCCGTGAGGATCTGCACCGGCATATTCTGGGTTTCACTGGTGCTGGAGCAACCTGCAAGCGGCAGCAACAGCAGGACAAGCATTTTGGCGTTCATGGCGTCATCCTTTCTGCGGTTGCTTACAGGTTTTTGTAGAGCCATTTGGGCATGTAGTACTTGCGCCGGTTGAAGACGCTGCCCACCAGTTTTGCACCGGCCTGGGTCAGGCGCTGGGCCGCGGCCTGGGCCACTTCCCAACGCGTGTCTTCGGCGCGTACCACCATGATCACGCCGTCCACCAGGGTGCTGATGACCAGGGTGTCGGCGGCCGAATACACTGCATCGCCGTCGATCACCACGAAGCGATAGCGATCGCCCAGTTGGTTGAGCAACGGAGCCAGCTGCTCGGTCGTCAGGTGCTCGGCGCCGCGGATGTGCCGCCCGTTCGGCAGGATGTGGAAGGGCAGGCTGGATACGTTCACCAGGCAGTCCTGCAGCAGCGGCGGCGAGGCGTTGAACAGCAAGTCGCGAAAGCCGCGCTCTTTGCTCAGCCCCAGCTGTTGCGTGAGGTTGCTCTCCGACTGGCTGGCGTCTACCAGCAGCACTTGGCCGCTGCTCATTGACGCCAGTTGGCCGGCCAGCGCCAGGGCGCTGGTGGTGGTGCCGGCGCCTGCATTGGCGGCGGTCAGGAAGAGGATCCGCAGATCCAGGTCGAGCACGGTCGAGGTCAGGTTGGACTCGCTCGGGCTGGCGATGGTCAGGCTTTTATTCGATGAACCGTCCATTTAACTCGCTCCGTGGCCGCTGAATACTTTGAAGGGGGTTTTCAACAGGATCTTCAGATCAAGCAAGAGGCTCTGCTCGGCGATATAGCTGAGGTCCAACTCAACGCGCTGGTCGAAGTCGATATTGCTGCGCCCGGATATCTGCCACAGGCCGGTCATGCCGGGGTAGATGCTCAGGCGTGCAAGGTGGTTGTCTTTGTAGCGATAGGCGTTGAACGAGGTCGGTCGGGGACCGACTAAACGCATGTCGCCACTGACTACATTGATCAGGTTGGGCAACTCATCGAGGCTGCTGCGCCGCAGGAAGCCGCCGATGGGGGTAATCCGTGGGTCGTCGTCGATCTTGAAATCGATGGCGTCGGCGCCGTGCTTGTTCAGGTGCCGCAAGGATTCCTTGAGCTCCTCGGCGTTGCTCACCATGGTGCGGAACTTGTACATGCCGAACAGGCGGCCGCGGTAACCGGTGCGCTTTTGCACGAACATCACCGGCCCCGGGCTGCTGAATTTGATCACCAGCGCCAGGCCCAGCAACACAGGGGAGAGCAGCAGCAGAATCACCAGCGCACCGAGGCATGCAACCACCCGGTTGGTTCGCGACAGGGTCCAGGGGCGACCACCGTCACGGCCGGTCAGCCAGCCGCGACCCTGCATGTGGATCGCCGTGTCCAGGCGCATTCGGTGTTCGGGGTCCAGACGTTTGTCACGCTGCATGTGATTGAGCAACACGCCTTTTTCTTGTCCAGTCATAGTGGCCTCCGCTGAAGCCCGGACGCGAGTGGCGATGGGGCGTTGCGCAGTGGGTAGTAGTCGCGGAACCAGGCGATGAATCGTCCGAGTCCTTCATCCAGCTCGATCCGTGGCTGGAAACCGGTGGCTTGGGCCAGATCGCTGGCATCGGCGCAGGTGTTGAGCACGTCGCCCGGTTGCAGGGGCAGCAACTCGACGAGGGCTTTTTGTCCGAGGTGTTTCTCCAGCAGCGCCAGGTAGTCCTTGAGCTCCACTGGCTGTTGTCCGCCTATGTTGTAAATGCGCCATGGCGCCATGCTGCTGGCGGGGTCCGGTTGTTCGCGGTTCCACTGCGGTGTCGCTTGGGGCGCGCGTTCGATCAGACGGGCGATGCTTTCGATGATGTCGTCGATGTAGGTGAAATCACGCTGGTGCTGGCCGTAGTTGAACAGCTTCAGCGGCTGACCTTCGGCAATCGCCCGGGCGAACTGGATCGGTGACATGTCTGGCCGGCCCCAAGGCCCGTACACAGTGAAAAAACGCAAACCGGTGCAGGGAATGCCGAACAGATGGCTGTAGCTGTGGGCCATCAACTCATTGGCTTTTTTGGTCGCGGCGTACAGCGACAACGGGTGGTCGACGCAGTCCTTTACCGAGTAAGGCGTGTGCTGGTTGGCGCCGTACACCGAACTGGACGAGGCATAGATCAAGTGCTTGACCGGGTGGTGGCGGCAGCTTTCGAGGATGTTCAGGAACCCGCTCAGATTGCTGTCGAGGTAGGCCCGGGGATTTTCCAGGGAATACCGCACTCCGGCCTGGGCGGCGAGGTGAATCACCACTTCCGGTTGTTCACGAACAAATAGGGCGTCGAGGGCCGTGGCGTCGGCCACATCGACTTTCGCCAGCGGAAAATCGCCGACGAGCCCACGTACCCAATCCACGCGGTCGTGTTTGAGTTGCGGGTCGTAGAAGTCGTTGAAATTGTCCAGGCCGCACACCCGATGCTCGTCGCGCAACAACCGCAACACGCAATGGGCGCCAATGAAACCGGCCGCTCCGGTGACGAGTATCTTCATGACCGCGGCGCCTCGGGAACGATGTGCCGAAGCCCGATGCCGCTGTAGTGCAAACCGGCCGCCGCCACGTGCTCCGGGTTGTAAAGGTTGCGCCCGTCGACGATCACCCGCGCGCGCAGTTTGCTCGCCAGCAGGTCGAAATCGACCACACGGAAATTCTTCCACTCGGTGCAAATCACCAGCGCGTCGGCATCTTCCAGAGTGTCGTCGCGGGTGGCGCACAGGTGCAGGTCATCGCGGTAGCCGTAAATGCGCCGGCACTCGGACATGGCTTCCGGATCGTAAGCTTGCACGCTCGCACCTTCGGCCCACAACGCCTCCATCAGATAACGGCTGGGGGCTTCGCGCATGTCATCGGTATTGGGCTTGAAGGCCAGGCCCCAAATCGCGATGGACTTGCCGACCAGGCCATCGGGAAATAGCGCCTGCAGTTTGCTGAACAGAATGTGCCGCTGGCTGTCGTTCACGTCGGTGACGCTGCGCAGCAGACGCAATGGCATGCCGTTGTGTTCGGCGGTGTGCAACAGGGCACGCAGGTCTTTGGGAAAGCACGAGCCGCCGAAACCGCAGCCGGGGTAGATGAAGTGATAGCCGATGCGCGGGTCCGAGCCGATGCCTTTGCGCACCGCTTCGATGTCGGCCCCCAGCAACTCGGTGAGGTTGGCCAGCTCGTTCATGAAACTGATGCGGGTGGCGAGCATTGCGTTGGCCGCGTACTTGGTCAGCTCGGCGCTGCGGTTGTCCATGAATATGAGCTTTTCGCGGTTGCGGCAGAACGGCGCATAGAGTTCGCTCAATTGGTTGCGCGCTTCATCGTCATCGGTGCCGACGATGATCCGGTCCGGGCGCATGCAATCGGCCAGGGCGCTGCCTTCCTTGAGAAACTCCGGGTTGGACACCACCCGCACGTTCAACGCCTCTTTGCCACGGCGTTGCAGTTCTTCGTTGGCGGTGCTTGCCACTTGGTCCGCAGTGCCCACCGGCACGGTGGACTTGATGATCAGGGTGCGATCGGACTCCATGAAACTGGCGATCTGCCGGGCGACACTCAGCACATGGCTGAGGTCGGCGGAACCGTCTTCATCGGCGGGTGTACCCACCGCGATGAAAATCAGTTCGGCGTGTTCGACCGCGTCACTGGCCTGAGTGGAGAAGAGCAGGCGACCGGCCTTGATGTTGTCTTCCAGTGTGCCAGACAGTCCCGGTTCGCTGATCGGGGGCACGGCTTGTTGCAGTTGCTTGATCTTGTTGGGGTCAATATCAACACACAGCACACGATGTCCGACATCGGCCAATGCCGCAGCTTGTATCAGACCGACGTAACCCGTACCAAATACGCTCACGTCCATACTGGCGTGCCTCGTAAAACGGTGGATGTAACTGAAATGAGACTGTCAAAAGGGGTATAGCCCAGCCGTGGGAAAGCGAGTCAGCAAAATGACGGGTAACGCGACCGGGAAAACCCCGATTTCACGGGCTATTTGCCATCAAGTGCTTGCCGCTGCTGGATTTGCCGCGGTTTTGAGGGGTTGCTGAGGGTTTGAAGAAAACGATAAACGGTCTTAAGGCTTGAAACACAAGGGTTACAGACGTGTGAGTGTGTCAGATTTGAGGCAACGTTTTTTTGACGCTTTAGAAAAAAAACCGGCATTTCTTGCGCTTCGAAGGCTCGGTGCTAGTGTCAGAAAATGGCCGATCATCCATTGGCCGGGAGACGCTGTAATCACCATGATCCGATACCTCAAGGAACTGTTGCTGGTTCTGTATTTACTCAAAAACTACGACGACTACGTTGATCGCCTCACTGCTCTGGGCATCGGTTACCCGGTGTTGCTGTATGGTGGGATGTTCGTGGTACTGACGGTGACGCTGTTCATGACCGCGTACATCCGCCAGACGCTGATCCGTCATCTGTTCGCGTTGGCGATGTTTGGTTCGGCAGTGTTCTTTGACGTCTATACGCAAGTGACTGCCGGTTACATGACTTACAGCAGTTTTGTGTCACTGGTGTATTCCGGTGGGTTCATTCAAGAAGCGGCTTACCAGTATCGCGATGCAATCATCAGCGCGATGGTCAGTGGTCTTTTGCTGCTGTTCGGTATCGGGCTCAAACCGCGTCGACGGGCGCCATTGCCGGGTACGCTGTTGGTGGCGGCGCCTGTGCTCGGGGTGCTGATGCTCAGCGTAGTACTGTTCGTACGGGCCGGTGAGGGTGCCCGTGGCTTGCCGATCATGTACACGCCGTTGGCCTATTTGAATCTGTTCACCTATGAAGCGCTGCACAACACCGTTGGCCCGCGTGAACCGGTGAGCCTGACGCGCATCGATCAGCCGGTGGGGCACGACATTGTGCTGATCATCGACGAGAGCATTTCCGGCAACTATCTGGACATCAACACGCCGTTCGGTGTGCACAGCAACCTCAAGGAACCGCGCCCGGGCGTGGACATTTTCAATTACGGCTACGCGGCATCCATCGCCAATTGCAGCGCCGACACCAATGTCACCCTGCGCTACGGTGGCACCCGCGCCGACTACATGCGGATCAACAGCACGCTGCCCTCGATCTGGCAGTACGCAAAAAACGCCGGGCTGCGCACCGTTTACATCGACTCCCAGCGCACTGGTGGCAACTTGCAGAACCTGATGAACGCTGCCGAGAAAAAGGACATCGACGAGTTCGTGCAATTCGACCAGACCAGCGTGCGCGATCGCGACATGGCAGCGGCGGCCAAGCTGATCGATCTGCTCAACGACGGTAAGCCGGAGCTGGTGGTGATCAACAAGGTCGGCGCGCATTTTCCGGTACACGACAAGTACCCGGACGCGTTCATGGCTTACCGCCCGACATTGCCCCGTGGGCAGTTTGTCGAAGTGGCGGACACGGGCAACCGCGATGGTTTCAACGGTCAGCCGGATGATTGGTTGCTGTACCGCAATGCCTACAAAAATACCGTGTTGTGGAATGTCGGCGAGTTCTTCGCTCGGGTTTTCGCTCAGGCGGATTTGAGTCATGCGCTGCTGATTTACACCTCGGACCACGGGCAGGATCTGCACGAGCGCGGTAACCCGGGGCTCAATACCCACTGCGGCGGTGATCCGGTGGAGGAGGAGGGGGTGGTGCCCCTGGTGGTGATTTCGGGCAGCGGTTTGAAGACCCTGGACTGGCAGGCACAGTTGCCGGCCAACAAGGATCGCTCCAGTCACTACAACATCTTCCCGACGTTGCTGCAGGTGATGGGTTATGACCTGGCGGGAATTGAGGCGGTGTATGGCAAACCCTTGAGTGTGCCGACGGCGGACGATTTCACGTTTAACTATCGGTTCAATGCGCGGTTGGGGGCTACGCCTGAGTGGAAGCATATTGACCTGAACAGCATTGTGACGCCGGGGCAGGTGGTGCCGAGTGTGGCGGTGGGGCAGTGAGGTTGTTTGTTGGCTGATCTGACCTCATCGCGAGCAGGCTCGCTCCCACATTTGATAGGTGTGAACGCAAATTTTGTGTACACCAAAAATTCAATGTGGGAGCGAGCCTGCTCGCGATAAACGATAACTCGGTGTCGCTGCCGTCCGCTATCCTAGGCCCACTGTCTTCAACGAGTCTCCCCTCATGCTTTCGGTCCAGGGCGTCTTCAAAAGCTACGCCACCCCCCAAGGCCCATTGCCCGTGCTACAAGGCGTCGACCTCACGTTGAAGCCCGGCAGCAGTCTGGCGCTGATGGGGGAGTCGGGCAGTGGCAAAAGCACCTTGCTGCACCTGATTGCCGGGCTGGACAAGGTCGATCGTGGCAGCATCCGCAGCGGTGAGCATCGGCTGGAGCAGATGACCGAAGGCCAACTGGCGAACTGGCGCCGCACCGAGATCGGTCTGGTGTTCCAGCAGTTCAACCTGATCGGCAGTTTACGCGTCGAAGACAATCTGGCGTTTCAGGCGCGTCTGGCCGGGCGCCACGATCCACGTTGGCAAGCGCATCTGGTGCAACGTCTGGGGTTGGGAGATTTGCTGCGACGCTATCCGGAGCAACTGTCTGGTGGGCAACAGCAGCGGGTCGCATTAGGTCGCGCCCTGGCATCGCAACCGAAACTGCTGCTGGCCGACGAGCCCACCGGCAGCCTCGATGAAGCCACCAGCGATGAGGTGTTGAAGTTGTTGCTGGAACTGCTCGACGACAGCCCGACGACGTTGTTGATGGTCACTCACAGCCCACGGGTCGCCGCGCGGTTGGCAGACAAAGTGGTGCTGCACGGTGGCCGTCTGGCTGGCGCGGACGAGCGCTGAGGTGCGGGTTTTTCGCGAAACGTTGCGGGCGCTGCTCAGCCATTGGCGACAGCACCCGGTGCAATTTTTCAGCGTGCTGACCGGGCTCTGGCTCGCCACCAGTCTGCTGACTGGCGTGCAAGCGCTGAACAGCCAGGCGCGAGAAAGCTACGCCCGGGCCAGTCAGCTGATCGGCGGCGAGCCGCAAGCCAGCCTCAGTGCTCCCGGTGGTGGGGTGTTTTCCCAGCAAGTGTTTGTCGACCTGCGTCGTGCGGGGTGGCCGGTATCGCCCGTGTTGCAAGGCCGGGTGACGCTCAAGGGCCATGAAGACCAGCGCTTGCAGTTAATGGGGATTGAGCCGGTATCGCTGCCGGCCGGTTCCGCAGTGGCCGGTCGGTCGTTGCCGATCGAACAGGTTGTGGAGTTTTTCACCCCGCCGGGCAGCACCTGGATTTCACCGCAGACTTTGCAGGCGTTGGGCTTGCACGAAGGTGACACCCCGGTGGCCCAGAGTGGAGTCGCCTTGCCGCCGCTGCATGCACAGACCGACATGGCGCCCGGTGTATTGCTGGTGGACATCGGCTTCGCCCAACAGATTCTGCAATTGCCCGATCAATTGTCACGCCTGCTGCTGCCCAAGGATTTCAGCGCGACCCTGCCTGGTGAGCTCAAGGGCCAACTTCAGTTCAAAAGCAGCGGCGAAGAAAACAATCTTGCGCGCCTGACCGAGAGCTTCCACCTGAACCTCGATGCCTTGGGCTTTTTGTCATTCGTGGTCGGCCTGTTCATCGTTCACGCGGCGATCGGCCTGGCGCTGGAGCAACGCCGAAGCTTGCTCAGAACCCTGCGCGCCTGTGGGGTCAGCGCACGCATGTTGATTGCCTGCCTTGCCGTCGAACTGGGTGGGTTGGCGCTGATCGGTGGTATCGCCGGCGTCGTCAGCGGCTACCTGCTGGCCGGCGTGCTGTTGCCGGACGTCGCCGCCAGCCTGCGTGGCTTGTACGGTGCCGAGGTGCCGGGGCAGTTGAATCTCTCCCCGCTGTGGTGGCTCAGCGGTATCGGCCTGAGCCTGTTCGGTGCCTTGCTGGCCGGTGCCAACAGTTTGCTGCGAGCGGCGCGTTTGCCGTTGCTGGCGCTGGCCAATCCGCAAGCCTGGCATCAGGCCCACGCGCGCTGGTTGCGGCGTCAGGGTTGGGTCGCTGCGATAACTGCGATGATCGCGTTATTGGCGTTAAGCTTCGGCGACAGCCTGAGCAGCGGCTTCGTGCTGATGGCTGCGTTATTGATCGGCGCCGCACTGGCCTTGCCGGTGGTGTTGAATAGCGTGCTCAACTGGGTGCTTGGGCGCAGTCGTTCGGTGCTCGGCCAATGGTTTCTCGCCGACTGCCGTCAGCAACTGCCGGCCCTGAGTCTGGCCTTGATGGCGCTGTTGTTGGCGCTGGCGGCAAACATCGGCGCCGGCAGCATGACCGCCGGTTTCCGTCAGACGTTCAGCAACTGGCTCGAACAACGCCTGACCGCCGAGCTGTACCTCAATCCGCAAAATCCCGCCCAGGCTCGAGAACTGCACATCTGGCTCAAACAACAACCTCAAGTCACGGCGGTGCTACCGAACTGGCAAGTGTCGATCCAGTTGCAGGGCTGGCCGGCGGACGTCTTTGGCGTGATCGATCACCCGACTTATCGTCAGCACTGGCCCCTGCTGGAAGCCTTGGGCGACGACCCTTGGGAGCGACTGGCCAAGGACGACGCGCTGATGCTCAGCGAGCAACTGGCCCGGCGCTTGAAGGTTCACCTTGGTGATCACCTGACGATCCCCACACCGAATGGCCCATGGTCGCCACGGATCGTCGGAATCTACGCCGACTACGGCAATCCCAAGGGGCATCTGCTGGTCAACATCAATCATCTGCTGCGCGGCTGGCCGCAATTGACGCCCAGTCGTTTCAACCTGCGCATCGAACCGGCATCGATCCCTGGGTTCCTGACCACGCTGCAAACCCGCTTCACCCTGGACGACAGCCGCATCGTCGATCAGACCCGGCTCAAAGGCTGGTCCACGCAAGTGTTCGAACGCACCTTCGCCGCCACGGCCGCGCTCAACAGCCTGACGCTGTGCGTCGCGGGCGTGGCGCTGTTCATCAGCCTGCTGACCCAAAGCCAGAGCCGCCTCGGGCAACTCGCGCCACTGTGGGCGCTGGGCGTGACCCGTCGACAATTGATGCTACTTAACCTCGGACAGACCTGGTTGCTGGCGGTACTGACGCTGGTGCTGGCATTGCCCTTGGGCATCGCATTGGCGTGGTGCCTGGACACGGTGATCAACGTTCAGGCCTTCGGCTGGCGCTTGCCGTTGCGGGTGTTTCCGCTGCAACTGTTGCAGTTGATGGGCCTGGCGTTGCTCGCGACGTTGCTCGCGTCAGCGTGGCCGTTGTACTCGCTGTATCGCACGCAACCGGCGGATCTGCTGAGGACGTTTACTCATGAAGATTAAGCTCGGTGTGTTGTTCCTGGCCGCGCTGCTGAATGGATGCGACAACACGCCTGCGCCGGAAAAAGGCTTCGCCGGCCTCGGTCATCAGGCCGAGGCATTTACCCCGGTGGTACCCGAACGAGTCTTCAATTTTCCGGCAGACCACGGCGCGCACGATGGCTTTCGCATTGAATGGTGGTACGTCACCGCCAACCTCAAGGATGATCAGGGCCAGGAATTCGGCGCGCAATGGACGCTGTTTCGCAGTGCCTTGAAAGCGACTCCCGAACAATCGGGCTGGAGCAATCAGACCATCTGGCTGGGCCACGCGGCCGTGACTTCTGCCACGGCCCATCATGCCGCCGAACGCTACGCCCGAGGCGGCGTCGGCCAGGCCGGCGTGAGCCTGGCGCCGTTCAACGCATGGATCGACGACTGGCGTTTCAGCAGTCAGGCCACCGATGAAGACCCTCTGGCGAACCTGCAACTCAGCGCCCGCGACAAGACTTTCAGCTACCAGCTTCGACTGACCTCCACACGTCCGCTGGTACTTCAGGGAGATAAAGGCTTCAGCCAGAAATCCGAACAAGGCCAGGCTTCGTATTACTACAGTCAACCGTTTTTCCAGGCCAGCGGCACCCTGGAAATCGACGGCAAAACCTACACCGTCAGCGGCCCGGCCTGGCTCGACCGCGAGTGGAGCAGCCAACCCCTGACCGCCAACCAGACCGGTTGGGACTGGTTCTCCCTGCACCTGGACAGCGGCGAACAAGTCATGCTCTACCGCATGCGGCAAAAGGACGGTTCGCCGTACCTCACCGGCACCTGGATCGATGCGCAAGGGCAGACGCTGTTATTGCATGCCGACGATATCAGCCTCACACCGCAAGACACCGCCAACGTGGCCGGGCGTTCGATGCCCGTGCGCTGGTCGATCAAGATTCCCGCCAAGCACCTCAATATCACCATCGGCGCCATCAACCCCAAGGCCTGGATGGACTTGCGCATTCCCTATTGGGAAGGTCCGGTTCGGCTCAGTGGCAGTCATGGCGGACAGGGGTATCTGGAGATGACCGGGTATTAAGATCAAAAGATCGCAGCCTTCGGCAGCTCCTACGGTTATGCGTACGCCGCAATGTCACGGGTGTACTCGGTCGGTGTAGGAGCTGCCGAAGGCTGCGATCTTTTGATCCTGCTCTTAATGCGTCCAACCCACAGGAACTCCGAGAGACCTCCATCTCTCTACCGTAATAATACCGGCAGGAGCCCGCCATGAGCGACGACCTCAAACCGCCCACCCTTGTCACCTGGCAGCGGCTGTTCGACGACAAGGCCTACTGGCAGCAATCTCCCGACGCGCATTACAGCGAATTGTTGCGCATCGCCGACGATCTGCTGGGGCAGGGCGCCATCGACCTCGATCAATGGCAGATCCTCAAGACCAAGGCCGATCAATCCCACAAAGACTCGCCCGCCGTGAACGTCGCCCACGAAGTCGACGATCCCGAAGCCTGAGGAAAACCCCATGAATCCGAAACCGACCACCCCCTCGGAAAACCCTGACGAACCCCGGCCACCAGGCGAAGTCGAGCGCGACAACGACGCCCTGCGCCCCACCGACCCGACCCGGCGCAAGGAAAGCGGCAAGGGCACAGACAGCGGCGAATCCACCGCGCAAGAAACTGCGAACACTCCCTGAGTAGCGTCTATGCAGGCGAAAAATGAAAGATCTGAACGTAGAACAGAGCGTTGTGGTGATCGACACCGATAGGTTTGAAAGTGACCCGCTAGCACCAAGTCGATCATTACTTGTACATATTGATTATTTTTGTGCAGATGGTTGTATAAGAACAATCAATTTTAATGGTCGAACTGGGGAGTTTGTGAAGTTTGTAGACGTTGTGTAAGCAACGCCCTACAAAGTATTGTGTGTATAAAATTTCATGTTTATACATGAGGACATATCAGCCAATTTCTATTAAAATCCTTCCCGTTCGCCCGGTGTCAGGGCTCTTTACCGGTGCATGGATTGCCAGGCCATTACACTGGGCGAACACCTCCTCTGGAACGCAATGTTTAAAAGTTTCGGACATAAAAAATGGGCGACCTTGAAGTCGCCCATTTTTATTGGCTGGGTTAAAAGGGGGGCATTGGACACCCCACCAGAGGGTTGTCATGGCGTTTGTAGCCTGAGTCCATTTCAACCCGAAATTGTATCCATTACCGGAGTGCTGGCCTGGAGCTGCTGCCGGTAGTTGACTGCACGCTGTAGCACTCGGCTCAAGGCCTGAAAATTTGCCGGTTTGGTCAAAATATCATTGGCACCGGCGGCCCTGAAACGTTCTATCTCGCTCGAAAAAGCACTCGCGGTGAAAGCAACGATGTAGCAAATATCGCCCAGTGGTAGTTTGCGGATTTTACGGATGGCCTCCAGCCCATCCATGACAGGCATGTTGATATCCATAAAAATGATATCTGGAGTCGAAGTCATACACTTATTTACCGCCTCCAGGCCATCTGACGCAAGGTCGGGTGTATAACCCAGCTCTTGTAACATCGCCATGGCAACTTTCTGACTCACGGGATGGTTTTCTACCAGCAGGATATCGAGCGGGTAATCCTCGGCAAAAGATGAGTCGAAACCAATCGATGCATGGTCGTCCCGGATGGGTAGTTCCGAGACTGAAAAAAGCTCCATGGGGAGTGAGAAGGAGAACGTCGATCCGACGCCAGACTGACTGGTAAAGGATAAAGTCCCCTGCTGCGCCTCGACCAGATTTTTGCAGATGGAAAGACCGAGCCCACTCCCGGTAAAGCGTTGACTGGCCAGTCCTTTAAACTGAGTAAAGGGCTTGAACAGGCTGTCTTGCCGTTCGATGGGGATACCTATGCCGGTATCGCGTATGGAGAATTCGAGTCGGGCTCGCGTGCCGTAACCGCTAGTCGTGACCATGAGCGATACTTTTCCGGCTTCGGTGAATTTAACCGCATTGCCCAGCAAGTTGATCAATATCTGGCGAAGGCAATTGGTATCGGTTT
This sequence comes from Pseudomonas frederiksbergensis, assembly GCF_003732275.1. Classification (GTDB taxonomy): domain Bacteria; phylum Pseudomonadota; class Gammaproteobacteria; order Pseudomonadales; family Pseudomonadaceae; genus Aquipseudomonas; species Aquipseudomonas frederiksbergensis_H. The sequence continues at coordinate 45,072 of NZ_MOBM01000003.1, read as the reverse complement.
TGACCAAACGAGGTACGTCTGGTGAGACTTGGACCTCAAGTACTATTGGCTTGTCCTGAATGTTTTGCCGGATCATTTCAATACTGGATGAAACCAGAGCTCTTATTTCGAAGACACGAGGCTTCAATTCAAGTTTGCCTGCTTCGATTTTTGCAAGGTCGAGAATGTTGTCGATAAGAGACAGCAGGGCTCGTCCGCTTGTATTAATCGTTTTTAGCAGACTGCTTTGCTCAGGGTTCAGGGCGGACCTCGCCAGCAACTCGGTCGCGCCGATAACACCGTACATGGGCGTGCGGATTTCATGACTCATGGTAGCCAAAAATCTGGTTTTTGAACGATCAGCGTCCTCGGCGGCATTTTTTGCCTTATTCAATACTTCTTCGTTTATTTGCAGTTGCTGGAGATGAGCGCGCATGCGAAAAAGGCTGAAGACGAGAAATACCAGAATGGCCAGGATGATATGGTGCAGGGAGTCTTGATTAAGTTGCTGGTAGTAATCCGCCAACGTCATCTCCGCACCCGCGATATAAATCGTACCGTCCTGCGATTTCATCGGGACGAAGACAGCGCGAAAATTTCCCCAGTGATCCGAGTAGTCGATCCAGGTGGGGTCGGTGCGTTCAAAACTGTCGAGCAAAGCCTGACTGGCATCCGGGTAGGGATCGAAAAAGCGTACGAAATTCTTCTCCAGGATCTCTTTTTCCGATGCGCTGGAGCTGACTAGATAGGCCTTGCCCGAGCGTTTGACCACGCTGTAGACAAAGGCAGTACCCATGGAGTCGTTAAACCGGGAGAGCCGCTGGATGGCATTCCAGTCTTCTGCTTCGGATTTGGACTGTTTGTCGATCAGATTGTCATGGTAGCGGTCGCCAAGGATGGCCGAAGCGCCCAACGCGGCATGCAGCAGCTTGTTATTAATATTCTCCGTGAGGATTCCTTGAGTCTCGACGTAGAGATAGTAGATATAGCCACTGACACCTACGGTGTAGACCAAGAGAAAAATCCATGTTTTCCGTTTGAGTTTGAACATAAATCACAGCCTCCATACTGTAGGCCCAAGCATAATTTGAAGAGGGGCTGAAAACCATTGTTTTGTTTTTTGCTGCTTTTCAGGTGAGGCGGTGAGGTGTTACTTGACCGAATAGCCAGTTTTTTTGTTTTTTGTGTTCACGGTGCTGAGTCGGTTTTTTGGATTGATCAGAAGTTTAAAGACAGTTTTTAACAAACTCTTGCGAAGTGCTGCGTGCATAAGTCTGGGAGGCAGTGTTTAAAAGTTACGGATATAAAAATGGGCGACCCTACCTGGGGCGTCTATTTTTATTGATGATTTAAAGTTGCGCTCGCAACCGCCGTCCGACCACATCCAGCAAATCGCAGCCATCGCGCAACGGGATGGCCAACACCCGCGCAAACTCTTGCAACAGCGCAGCATCACCAATCGCTTCGCCCAAGGAAAGCGTTTCCAACAGTTGAGTGACGCTGCGAATGCGATACGTCGCCGTGTCGTGCAACACGTCGACAGGCGCTTCGGTGTCGATCAGCAGGGAAGGGATCGTACATCCGTGGGATGGCGATGTCGCCGTAACGGGCGCCGGCCCAGGCGGAGGGCACGCGCAGCCAGCAGCTGGTCTTGTCGTTGGCCGCACCGATGCGGTCCCAGTGGAACTGCACTTTGACGCGGCCGTATTGGTCGCAGTGGATCTCTTCACGCTTGGCCCGGTGACCACGGCGCTCTGGCTGCCGAGGATGCGTGGTTTGGGGTGGTTCAGCGGCGGGCGGTTGGGCACGTCCCAGGGGATGGCCTGGAAGCGGTTGCGGTAGCCCTGAGGAAAGGACCTGGAGATCGTTTTCCAGACCTTCGATAGTCAGGGCAAAGTGAGTCTGATTGACCGGCGCGAACATCCCTTGTTCCTCGTGCAGTGCAGCGGCGTTCGCGGCACCCGGGGGAGCTTGCGGACGCCAGAATTCTTGGAGGGCGCAAACAACATCGACCAGCAGAGCCGGCCGATGCTTGAAACGGTCGGCCAGACTTAGCCAGCGACCGGGGACCGCCAGTCATCGGAACCCGAAGTACCGGATACTTCGTGGGTCCAGGTGATTTTGCGGTAGGTGAATTGCACTTCTTCCAGGTGAGTGAAGTGCGAGTTCGACGGATCCTGGCAGTTGTGCATTTTGTTGTTGATGGCGACGATGGTCGCGCCTTCCAGTTTGGTGGTGTAGTAGTGCTCTTGGGTGCCTTGAGCCGAGGTGCGGTACCACTGAATAACGATTTCGCTCATGCGCTCGCCGGAGGTCAATGCCGCTTGCAGCAGTGGCGAAGACTTGTCGTATACCTTGGTGATCACGACTGGCTTGTGTACACGCTGACCGGTCGATTGGCCGGACTGTGGGTCACGCGGGAGGATCACGTCGTGGCTGAAAGCCTGAACCATGACCTGGTCTTCGTGACCTTCCTGGTAGGTGTTGCCAACGGAGTCGGCGGTGAACGCGCCGGCAGTGATCAGGCCTTGTTTCTCGCCGGTAACGGACATGTACGCTGGTGTAGCCATGGATGTGCTCCTTGCTAAAAGTCAGGGTGCCCGGGAGGCGGTATCGCCCGGTGGGTGCCTGACTGTTATCAAGGTTCGTGCCATAAATGATTAAAGCTATATAAATCAGGTGGTTGAGGCGATTTGTCCAGCGCCGAAAGGATTTTCGGCAAGGATCAGCTGAAAAGGTGCGCAAGAAGTTGCGCAGCACTGCGCAACTTCTTGCGCACTCGGCTGGAGGGCTTGATAAACCTGGCTTCCAGCGTCGCTGGGGAGCTTTTTATCGAAATAGTTGCGCAACTTCTTGCGCATCAAGGCCATGAGCCGTCACCCCCGACAATGGGCGCAACAAACAGCGCTGTCCGATGGTCAAACCCAGCGCCAAGATCACTGAACAATCCTGAAATCGACTGGAGAACGACATGAAAATCCTGATGGTTCTAACGTCCCACGATCAATTGGGTAACACCGGTAAGAAAACCGGCTTCTGGCTCGAAGAATTCGCCGCACCGTATTACACCTTCAAGGACGCTGGCGCGCAGCTGACCCTGGTTTCGCCCAAGGGCGGCCAGCCACCGCTGGACCCCAAGAGCGATGAGCCAGACGCGCAAACCGCGGCCACCGATCGCTTCCGCAAGGATTCCGCTGCCCAGTCCGCATTGGCGTCTACCGGGGTGCTGAGCACCGTGAGGGCCGAAGACTATGACGCTGTTTTCTATCCAGGCGGGCATGGCCCGTTGTGGGATCTGGCTGAAGACCCCTTTTCAATTGCGCTGATCGAATCGTTTTACAAGGCGGGCAAACCGGTGGCGGCGGTCTGTCATGCGCCGGGGGTGTTGCGCCACGTCAAGGATGCGGACGGCCAGCCATTGGTCAAAGGCAAGCGCGTGACAGGCTTCACCAACTCCGAAGAAGCCGCTGTGCAGCTGACGGATGTGGTGCCGTTTTTGGTGGAGGACATGCTCAAGGCCAACGGTGGTCTTTTCTCCAAGGCCGATGACTGGGCGAGTTACGTGATCGCGGATGGACTGTTGCTGACCGGTCAGAACCCAGCCTCGTCGGAAGCGACCGCCAAGGCGTTGTTGGCGAAGCTGGGGTAAGCCCAGATAGCCAGCGGGTCGAAAATTTTTATGTGGCGAGCGAGCTTGCTCGCGTTGGGCTGCGCAGCGGCCCCAAAATTCTGCGCACGAGCGGAGATTTTGTGAGTGCTACGCACTCAAGCGGGAGCAAGCTCCCTCGCCACAAAGTGTGTTTGACTGAAAGCTCTTTGGGTCAAGTCAGACTCGGTAATCCCAATGTCTTGCAGCACTCATCAATCGACCGCCGCTGCGTCTCGGCATACAACCCAAGTTCATCAATCGTCGATCTTCCCAAGGCTTTTTCGAACGCTTGCTGGTTCGAATGCACGCCATAGTGGGTTTGCGCCGCATCCCCCAGATTCGACTGAAAAATCCCCGCCGCACTGACCGGCAGAAAGTCTTCGTACACCAATGGTTCAACCCGCACATAGCCGCCTTTGAGCAAATCTTCCAGCGACGCGCCTTTCAGTTCATCCGCCGTCAGGCCTTTTTCCGTTACGAAGTAGCGAAAGTACGCCAGTTCCTGTTGGCGCATGTCCTCGACGGTGTCAGGGAATTCGCCGAAGTGCTGCGTCATTAGCGCGTTGTAGCGTGCGGCGTTGGCTTCATTGGGGAAGTCCTTCAGTTCATCCCGGGCAGCGTTGAGCAAGCGGTCGTAAAGCGTCCGGCCTTTGGGGGTGAGTGCCGCGCCGCGTTGCTCGATTTCACCGAAGCGGGCGCTATGGCTGCCACGGGTTTCGGTTTGATCGGTAAACGCAATCGGTTCGTCCAGCGCCTTGAAGCTGGTTTGCCGCAGCAGGATCGGGCATTGGCGGCGGGGCGGGCCTTCGATCACCGCTTTGGGGGTGATGCCATGGGCGGGCATTTGCGCCTGGACGATGTCGATGTCCAGGGTGCGTGGCGTCAGGTGGTTGATGTGCGGGCCCTTGAACGCCACCACGTCGGCGATCAGTCGATGCTGGGCGCTGAGTTGCTGGTATTGCGCGGCGGTGACGGTGGCGCTGTGGTGCCAGCGGAAGGTTTCCAGGGCTTGTGCGACAAAGTCCTGCGTCTCGTACTCAGTCAGGCCACCCTGGGTTTCAGCGCGTTCAATGAGGGTCAGTGCCGCCGGTGTGAAGATAGAGCGCTGGTCCAGCACCGACTGGGCAAAGGCCCGCAGTTCGGCGTCTTCGATCAGCTCCAGACGCAGCAGCGAGGTGAACACCCGGAACGGGCTGACCTGCAACGCCGCCTCATGCACGGCACGGAACGCGGTGGAATGCACCGGCACGCCCGCCGGGGTCAGGTCGTAATAGCCCACCGGCTGCATGCCCATCACCGCGAACAGGCGGGCGAGGGTCGCCAGTTCGGCGGCGGTGCCGACGCGGATTGCGCCATGACGCTCCAGGTCCAGCCGCTGGATTTCACCGGTACTGTGCAGCTGTCGGGCGATTTGTGGGTCGCTGTCCAGCACGTGGCGGTTGGTCTGTTCCACCAGCTCCATCAGCGCGCCGTATAGCGGCACTTCTTCGCGGTACATGTCGGACATCGCTTTGGAGAAGCGTTGGCGGATCAGGTCAGGGCTGACGAAGTTCGGATGGCTCATGAAAAGTTTCCTGGCGCAGTGACGTAACGGATGCCGGAAAAGATCGCAGCCTTCGGCGGCGCCGACAAACGAAGTTTCTGACGAACTTCATTCTGCCAAGGACTGTTCTTGCAGCGCAGGCTGTTCTTGCAACGTGTTATCGCAGCACTTGGTCCACCAATTCGATCCAGTGCCTGACCGGCGTTCGTCCGGCGCTGTTGAGGTGGCTCTGGCAGCCGATGTTGGCGGTGGCGATGACCTCGGGGTGATCGCTTTCCAGGGCGTTGAGTTTGTTGTCCCTGAGTTGCCGCGCCAGTTCCGGTTGGGTGATCGAATAGGTGCCGGCCGAGCCGCAACACAAATGACTGTCGGGCACCGCCGTGAGATTGAAGCCCAACCGGGTCAGCACGGCCTCTACCGCGCCGCCGAGTTTCTGCGCGTGCTGCAAGGTGCAGGGGCAGTGGAAGGCGATCCGCTGTTCGGTGGCTGCGCAAACCCGTTCCAAAGGTTCATCGGCCAGCACTTGCACCAGGTCCAGCGCCAGTTCGCTGACCCGCCGGGCCTTGGCCGCATAGACCGGATCGCGCTCCAGCAGATGCCCGTAATCCTTGATGAATGCGCCGCAGCCGCTCGCGGTTTGCACAATGGCTTCGGCGCCATTTTCCAGGTGCGGCCACCAGGCGTCGATATTGCGTCGGGCGCGGTCCAGGCCCATGGCTTGGGCGTCGAGGTGATAGTCCAGTGCGCCACAACAGCCGGCTTCCGGTGCCGGAATCACGCTGATCCCCAACCGATCCAGCACTCGCGCGGTTGCGGCATTGGTGTTCGGCGACAGACCAGGTTGCACGCAGCCTTCGAGCATCAGCACCCGGCGCGCATGCCGAGGGGCAGGGCGCTCGCCTGCGGCGGGAAGGTCGTGGGGCAACTTCGCCTCAACACCCCGTGGCAGCAACGGCCGGAATGTGGCGCCGATTTGCAGCAAGGTCTTGAACAGATTCGGGTTCGGCGCCAATGCCCGCAACCCTTGGCGCAACAGCCACTGACTGGCCGGGCGCGGCACCGCTTGATCGATCACGGCGCGGCCAATGTCCAGCAAGTTGTGATAATCCACCCCGGACGGGCAGGTGGTTTCGCAGTTGCGGCAGGTCAGGCAGCGATCCAGGTGCAACTGGGCTTTGGCCGTGGCGGGGGCGCCTTCGAGCACTTGCTTGATCAGGTAGATGCGCCCGCGCGGTCCGTCCAGTTCGTCGCCCAGCAGTTGGTAGGTCGGGCACGTGGCGTTGCAGAACCCGCAATGCACACAGGTGCGCAGAATCTTGTCCGCTTCTTCGGCGCGGGGCAGTAGTTTGGACTGTTCGCTGAGATTGGTTTGCATCGAGAGCGCCCCCTAGAGTTCCGCGTACATCCGGCCGGGGTTGAACAGCCCTTGCGGGTCCAGTTGCGCCTTGAGTTGCCGGTGATAGCGCAGCAGCGCCGGGGCCAGCGGCTGGAATGGTGTTTCGCTGACGCCATGGCTGAAACAGGTGGCGTGGCCGCCGAGTTCATGGGCCCGCAACTGAATGTTGTCGGCGGCGGACTTCAACCAGCGTTGCGCGCCGCCCCAGTCGATCAGTTGCTCACCGGGCAAGTCCAGAGGCCCGAGGTTGTTGGGCAATGACAAGCGCCACAGCGGCAGGCCCTCATTAAAAAAGTCTAGTCGTTGTTCGTTCAGGTCGGCCCAATAACCGGAATCCAACGGTTCGCCGCCAAGCCGTTGATGGGCGGCCGTGACCGAACCTTCGCCGCCTTCCAGCCGCAGATACAAACGCTGACCGTCATGGCAGGCGGCGCTGATGGGCAGCGGCTGCTGGCCCCATTGCGCCAGATTTTCCAAGGCGCGGGCGCAGTCGATGTCCAGGCTGATGCTCAAGCATTGCCGGGGTTTGGGCAGTACTTTGAGCGAGACTTCGGTCAGCACCCCGAGGCAGCCATAACTGCCCACCATCAGGCGCGAGAGGTCGTAGCCGGCGACGTTTTTCATTACTTCACCGCCGAAGCGCAGGTGGGTGCCGAGGCCGCTGATCACCCGGGTACCGAGGACAAAATCGCGCACCGAACCGGACCACGGGCGCCGCGGTCCGGACAGCCCCGCCGCGATCATCCCGCCAACAGTGGCGCCTTCGCCGAACGACGGCGGCTCGCAGGGCAGCATTTGCCCCTTTGCATCCAGTGCGGCAAACAATTCGCTCAGCGGCGTGCCGGCGCGAACGCTGATCACCAGTTCCGTCGGGTCGTAGCTGACGATGCCGCAATGGGCGCGGGTGTCGAGTATTTCGCCTGCAACCTCACGGCCAAGAAAGGCCTTGGTATTACCACCCTGAATGCGCAGCGGCGTGGCGTTCTCCCGCGCCTGTTTGACCTGCTCCAGCAGGGCTTCACTGGCATCGAAGTCCGGCATCAGAAACGCTCCAGCTCAGGGAACGGCAGTTGCCCGGCGTGGATGTGCATCGCACCGAATTCCGCGCAGCGGTGCAGCGTAGGGATGTTCTTGCCGGGGTTGAGCAGGCCCTTTGGGTCGAACGCGGCTTTGACGGCGTGAAACAGCGTTAACTCATCACTGTTGAACTGCGCACACATCTGATTGATTTTCTCCCGGCCGACGCCATGTTCGCCGGTGATGCTGCCGCCGACTTTCACGCACAGTTCGAGGATCTTGCCGCCGAGGGCTTCGGCCCGCTCCAGCTCGCCGGGCTGGTTGGCGTCGAACAGGATCAGCGGGTGCATGTTGCCGTCACCGGCGTGGAAAACGTTGGCCACGCGCAAGCCATATTCTTGCGCCAGGCTGGCGATGCCCTTGAGCACACCGGGCAATTCGCGGCGGGGGATGGTGCCGTCCATGCAGTAGTAATCCGGCGAGAGGCGGCCAATTGCCGGAAAGGCGTTCTTGCGCCCGGCCCAGAACCGCACGCGTTCGGCTTCGTCCCGAGCCTGGCGCACCTCGCTGGCGCCGGCCTGTTGCAGCACCTCGCGGACTCGTTCGCAATCGTCGTGGACATCGGCTTCGACACCGTCCAGTTCGCACAGCAGAATCGCTTCGGCGTCCACCGGGTAACCGGCGTGAATGAAATCCTCGGCGGCACGGATCGCCAGGTTGTCCATCATCTCCAGGCCTCCGGGGATGATCCCGGCGGCGATGATCTCGGCCACCGCGCGACCGGCCTTTTCCACGGAATCGAAACTCGCCAGCAGGACTTTGGCGACCTGGGGTTTGGGCAGCAGTTTGACCGTGACTTCGGTGATGATCCCCAGCAAGCCTTCGGAACCGGTGAACAGTGCCAGCAGGTCGAAGCCCGGCGCGTCCAGCGAATCGGCGCCGAGGGTCAGGTGTTCGCCTTCAAGGGTTAGCACGTCGAGTTTGAGTAGGTTGTGTACGGTCAGGCCGTACTTGAGGCAATGCACGCCACCAGCGTTCTCCGCGACGTTGCCGCCGATGGAACAGGCGATTTGCGAGGACGGGTCCGGCGCGTAATACAAACCGAAGGGCGCCGCCGCCTGGGAAATTGCCAGGTTACGCACCCCTGGCTGGACCCGAGCGGTGCGGGCGGCGGGGTCGATGTGCAGAATGTTGTTGAACCGCACCATCACCAGTAGCACGCCTTTGTCCAATGGCAGCGCACCGCCGGACAACCCGGTGCCGGCCCCGCGCGCCACCACCGGCACGTTGCGGGCATGACAGAGCCTGAGCAGCGCCTGCACCTGTTCCAGCTGCCGGGGCAGGGCGACCAGCATCGGCGTGGTGCGATAGGCCGAGAGGCCGTCGCATTCGTAGGGTTTGAGTTCTTCTTCGCGCCAGAGAATGTCCAGGTCCGGCACCTCCTGCTGCAAGGCCTTGAGCAGCGCGGCTTTGTCTACATTCGGCAGAGCACCGTCGATGCGTTCGTCGTAAAGAATGTTCATCGAGCGAACCTCAATGGCGAGGGAACTTGCCCCAATGCCAGTCAGTTAAGGTGCGGACTGTGGGAGCGGGCTTGCTCGCGAAGGCAGTGTGTCAGTCGACATCAATGCTGGATGTGCCGCCGTCTTCGCGAGCAAGCCCGCTCCCACAGGGAATGTGATCAGGGCTTGCCACAGGGGATCTCACCAGTTTTTCCTTCCCAAAAACTCCCGGTACAACCGCGCCGTATTGGCCGGTTGCTCAACCATCGGCATATGGCCGACACCGTCCCAGATTTCCACCCGCAGATCGGCGATGCCCTTGCTCCAGACCGGTACGCTGCTGACATCGATCAAACGGTCCTTGCGCCCCCACAGAAGCAGCGCCGGGCATTTGATGTCGGGCAGTTTCGGCTCCATCGGCGGGCTGGCGTGAAAGTCCCTGAAAATTTCTTCCAGCTCGTCGCGCTGCTGTTCATAGCGTTGGGCGACGGCGTCCAGCACGATCCCCGGCACCCATGGCGGTGAGACCATGGTCATGGCGTAGAAATACTGGAACTCCTCCCGGGAATGAATCAGAAACGGGTTGTGCCCGCGGGCCAGGTGTCGCTCCATGTCACTGGGCTCCGGGGCGGTGACGCCGGCCGGGTCGAGCAGCGCCAGCGAGATAATGCGCTCCGGGTAATTGGCCGCCAGCCACGCCGCGATGTAGCCGCCCATGGAGTTGCCGATCACATGCACCTTTTCGACCCCACAGATATCGAGCAACTGGATCAACCGTTTGGCCTGGACCGGAATGTCATAGCCACCGCCGGCCTTGAAGCCGGTTTCGCCATGCCCGGCGAGGTCAGGAATAATCACCCGGTAGTCATCGACAAAGTGCCGGGCAAAGCGCAGCCAGATGTTCTTGTCGGCGCTGTAGCCGTGCAGCATCAGCACACTGCTGGAGGCTTCGTAAGGCCCGCCTTGCCAAGTCGAGACCGTCATTTCGGTGATTGGCACGACGATCTTGTGCAACCGGTACAGCCGGGCCTCCAGCGCCATGTTCAAGTCATAGAGCCAGTAACCGATGGTCGGGTAGCTCAACCAGCTCCAGGCCACGAAGACGGCGATAGTGACAACCAACAAAAGCATCAGGCTATTCCTTTGCAGTGATCAGGGCAGGTTGTTTATCGATCCCTCCCTTCATGTATAGACCAAACATTGGGCACTCAGCTCATGGCGAGGCCACGCTATTCAGACCGCCAACCGGTGATGGCTATTTGCCGTCGCCCTGATAGACTTCAAACACACTTTCAATCCCGTGTGTTGTCAGGCTCCGTTCAGTGGTACAGAGGCCGCTATGGAAAAAAAGGGAGGAAAGGGACTTTCACTGGCCAGGAGGCTTTATGGGTCGCGAATCCTGGGGCTGGCCCTTGGATTATTGTGCGTCGGCGCAGGGATGTATCCACTCGACCCGGCGCCTTGGGTGTGGGTGGTGATGCTGCTCAACGGGCTGCTCTGGCCGCATGTGGCCTATCAATGGGCGCGCCGGGCGAAAATTCCTTACCACGCCGAGCACCGCAATATCCTGGTAGACGCGTTTCTCGGCGGTTTCTGGGTGGCCGCCATGCAGTTCAATCCGCTGCCCAGCGCGGCAACGCTGTCGATGATGGCGATGCACAACGTGGCCATCGGCGGTTTGCGTTTTCTGTTGATGGGCGCCATCGCGCAGATGCTCGGGATCGGTGTCGGGCTGCTGGTGTTCCTGCCGGCCTTTGTCCCGCAAACCAGTCCGTTTCAGCTGTACGCCTGCTTGCCTTTGCTGTCGATTTATCCGATGTCCCTGGGCTGGATCTGCTTCCGTCAGGCCTACACCCTCGGCCAACACAAGCGCGAGTTATTGGCCCTGAGTCGCACCGACAGCCTGACGGGCCTGCTGAATCACGGCGCCTGGAAAGATCAGCTGGAAATCGAGTTTCAGCGTTGCCAACGCCAGCAGCAGGGCGGGGCGATTGCGCTGATCGACATCGACCATTTCAAAATCATCAACGACACCTACGGCCATGTCGCCGGAGACATTGTCCTGCGTCAGCTGAGCAAAATGCTCAAGCAGAACCTGCGGGCAGCGGATGTCGCCGGGCGCTATGGCGGCGACGAATTCTGCGTGCTGTTGCCGGACCTGCCGCTGGACCGCGCCGCCGTGGCGATGGATGCGCTGCGTGATCGTTTCGCCACGTTGGGTTACGAGCAGAACCCGGCGCTGAAAGTCAGTTTGAGCATAGGCCTGGCAGCCTTCAACCCGGCCCACGACGACGCGACCCTGTGGCTCAACGACGCCGACCGGGCGCTCTACGAAGCCAAGACCACCGGCCGCAACCGCGTCATCTGCCACAGCGATGGTAAACCGCATAAAGCGTTGTTCAATTCGGTCTGACCGATCACCACAAATCCCTTGTGGGAGCGGGCTTATGTGGCGAGGGGGCTTGCCCCCGTTGGGGAGCGAAGCGCCCCTAAAACCAGTCACCGCAATCTTGAATTAGACAGCGGTGACTGGTTTTACGACTGCTTCGCAGTCGAACGGGGGCAAGCCCCCTCGCCACAAAAGCCGCTCCCACAGGGGATGTATGGTCATTCAGGTTTGTATGTGTCGCATCCGGTGTAGAGCCTTGCGTTGTAGTCAGGTAGGGTATTTTTGACTCCCGACACGAAACAAGGATCGATTCATGACGTTCAAACGCTCTCGCTCCCTCCTGGCCACCAGTCTTGGCCTGACCCTCGCCCTCGGTGCTTTCTCCCCCATAACCTTCGCCGAACCCCATAAACAAGTCCTCGCCGATGCCGAACAGTACAAGGGTGAAGCCCTGAAACTGCTGGAACGCTTGGTGAACATCGACTCCGGCTCCGGTTATGAGCCGGGCCTGACCCAGGTGAGTGACATCGCCATCGAAGAGTTGAAGAAACTCGGTGCCACCATCGAACTCGTGCCCAACACTCCGGACAAGAGCAACCATGTGCTGGCCACGCTCAAGGGCACCGGCAAGGCGAAAATCCTGCTGATGGCGCACATGGACACCGTGTTCAAGGAAGGCTCGGCCGCCGCGCGCCCGTTCCAGATCAAGGAAGGCCGCGCTTACGGGCCGGGTGTGATGGACGACAAGGGCGGCATCGTCGCCGGGATCTATGCGCTGAAAGTCCTGAAAAACCTCGATTTCAAGGATTACGCGCAAATCACCTTCCTGCTCGACGCCAGCGAAGAAACCGGCTCGGACGTCGCCACCGACCTGATCAAGAAAACCGCCAAGGCCCACGACGTGACCCTCAACCTCGAACCGGGTCGCCCGGCCGATGGTTTGGTGGTGTGGCGCAAAGGCAGCGCCACCGCCTTGGTCGAGGTCAAAGGCAAGGCGTCTCACGCCGGCGTCGCGCCGGAACTGGGGCGTAATGCGGCCATGGAAGCCGCGCACCAGATTCTGCAACTCGGCAAACTGGGGGACGCGCAGAAGAAAACCACCATCAACTTCACCGTGCTGAACGCTGGCGACCGCACCAACGTGATTCCGGATCAGGCCACGGCCAAGGCTGACGTGCGGGCAGCGGTGCCGGAAGAGTTCGACCGGATCGAAAAGGACCTGGCACGGGTTTCCAAGGACAAACTGATTCCCGAGACTGAAGTCACCACCACCCTTAAACGCGGCTTGCCGCCGATGCCGCAAACGGCGGAGTCGGATCGCTTGATGGCCATGGCCCAAGGGATTTACGGCGAGATCGGCCGCAAGCTGACGGAAGAAGGCAGCGGCGGGGCGGCGGATGCCAGTCTCTCGGCCGGGGTGGGTACACCGACGCTGGACGGGTTCGGGATTGTCGGCGGGAATATCCATACGCCCGAGGAATACGCCGAGGTCGAGAGCGTGGCGCCGAGGATTTATCTGTTGTCGCGGATGATTATGGAATTGACCAAGAAATAGGCCATACAGCCTCCAGACTTCGGGCGCAGCTCTCTGTGACGAGGGGGCTTGCCCCCGTTGGGACGCGTAGCGGCCCCCTGCATTCTTTCAGACCACCGAGTCGACTGGATTTACGACTGCTGCGCAGCCGAACGGGGGCGAGCCCCCTCGCCACGGGGGGCGGCGGTGGTTCGGAGTAGGGAGGTTCAAGGTCGTGATTTAGCGGTGTCTCATCTGGCCTCTTCGCGAGCAAGCCCGCTCCCACATTTGATTGCTGGCGTACACAAATAATGTGTTCACAGAAAGTCCAGTGTGGGAGCGAGCCTGCTCGCGATGGCGTCATGTCGGTTCACACCATCATTTCAGCCGAACCCTCACTCCTTGACGCTCATGTATTCCTCCGCCCAACGAATGTAATCCTCAGGCTGCGTATAGGTGTGAGTCAGTTCAGTGGCGCTCAAGTCCGACGCCTGAGTGAAGAACTGCCGCTGTTCCCGCAGACTGTCGTAAGTGGCCTTGATCGCGGCGAAGTAGGCGCCATGGCCGTCGATGGTGACGCGCACGCCCAGTTCGGCGAGGCGTTTGTCGTCGCGCAGCAGCGGGTTGCCGTAGGTGACCAGCATCAGCGGCACACTCAGGTGCTCGGCGATTTGTTCGAGGTGGTCGAAGTCCCGCACGCCCACCATGCAAATCCCGTCGGCCCCGGCCTGCTGGTAATGCTGGGTGCGGCTGATGATTTCCTGAACCGGCAGGATCCCCGCGTTGGTGCGGGCGATGATCGCCATTTCCGAGTCGACCCGGGCTTCGAGCGCTGCGCGGATCTTGCCGACGCCTTCCGCGACCCCGATCAGGTCAGTGGACTTGCGGCCGAATTGTGCCGGCAACAGGGTGTCTTCGATGGTCAGGGCGGCCACGCCGGCGCGTTCGAGCTCGACGATGGTGCGCATGACGTTGAGCGCGTTGCCGTAGCCGTGGTCGGCGTCGGCAATCACCGGCAATTGGGCCACGCGGCCGATGCGGGTAGCCTGCTCGGCGAATTCGCTCAGGGTGATCAAGGCAAAGTCGGGGGCGCCCAACACCTGCAACGACGCGACCGAACCACCGAGGATCCCCACTTCAAAACCCAGGTCAGCGGCAATGCGTGCCGACATGGGATCGAAGACCGACGCGGTGTGATAGCAGGTGTGGGAAGCGAACAGTTGGCGGAAATTACGGCGCAAATCTTGATGTGAGAGCCTGGACATATGAGTTCCACCAATACAAAGGAATGGAAGGGCTTGAGCAAAAGTGTCAACGCCGAAGGAACAAAAGGCTATCACGTGGGCGGGTGAAGAATGATGACGAATTTGCCGGCCAAGGAATGCAAGATCAACAGATCGCAGTCTGCGGCAGCTCCTGCAGGATGTTCAACGATCGATGCGGGCGGGTAAAGAATGATGTAGGCGCTGCCGAAGACTGCGATCTTTTCCGATCACGCCGCCACCGCCTGCTGCTGTTGGTTGCGCAGCGGCACGGCGCGGACCGAGTTGCCTGGTTGCAATTGCAGGCGTTTGGCGGTGAGCCGGTCGACGATCAGGCTATTGCCGACCAGCCGCGCCTGGGCAGTGGTGATGCGGCAGTTTTCCAGGCGGCGGTTGTGGATCAGCCATACCGGCGCCTGGTCGTCGGGCGTGCCGATGGCCAGCTCCAAGCGTTGGCTGTCACGCACCGTGCGGATTCTCGATATGGGGGCTTCGATCACCGGGCCGGCGTCGAAGATGTCGATGTAACCCTTATGGGCAAACCCCTCGGTGGTGAGGATCTTCAGCGCCGGCTCCGTGTTCGGGTGCGGCTTGCCGATTACCGCTTGCGCCTGTTCGGTGAGCAGGCAGGTGTAGAGCGGCTGGCGTGGCATCAGTTCGGCGATAAAGGCTTTGCTGCCCAGCCCCGACAAGTGATCGGCATGGCTGAAATCCATCTTGAAAAAATGCCGGCCCAGGCTGTCCCAGAACGGTGAGCAGCCTTGTTCGTCGGCACTGCCGCGCAGTTCGGCAATGAGCTTGTCGCCGAACAGATGGGGGAACTCGGCAACGAACAGCAGGCGTCCCAGCGATAGCAATCGACCATTATTGCCGTGACGTTGATCGTGTCGCAGAAACAGCGAACAGATTTCCGATTGGCCGGTCATTTCGTTGTTCAGGAACAATGTGGGGATCTGGCGCTGAATACCCAGGTCCGGCGACGAGCTGACCGTGAGTCCGACCCGGTAGTTGTACCAGGGCTCCCGCAGGCCGACGGCTCCCGCCAGGGCACTGACGCCGACCACTTGTTGATCGTCGTCTTCAAGCACGAACAGGTAATCGGCGTCCGCACGCTCGACCTGTTCGGCAAAGGTGCGCTGAGACCAGCGCACTCGGTGGGCCAGGCGTTCCTCACTGGCCGGCAGGGTGGTGACCCCGGGGGCGGCCCGTTGCACCAGATCCAGCAAGGCGGGCAGGTCGGTGACTTGAACCGGGCGGACAATCATGATGCAGCTCCTTCTTCGCGCTTGTTCGGGCGCTGTCGTTGGGCACAGGGCCGGTGGCGGCTCACAGGGCGATCAACCGGATCGCACTGGCGTCGGTCACATTCAGGGCCGCGCACATCTCGGCGCTCAAGGCCACGGGTTGCCCGGCGCGATAGTCCAACTCGGCGACGATGGCGCGGTAATCCTTCAACGAATCGTTGCTCACCAAGTAGCTGCCGCGCGCATCGATGGCTGAGCCAGGGTGCACCGTGCCGGTCTGGCTTTGGGCGATGGAGCGAATGTTCGAGGTGCGTGCGTACAACGTCGGGCCACCGTCGAACAGGTCGATGTAGCTGTTGGTCTCGAAGCCTTCGCGTTCAAGAATGTCGAAGGCCTCCTGACCGTCGGGATGAATCCGACCGATACATGCCTGTGCCGCCGGGGGCAGCATCGGCACGTAGATCGGGTACTGTGGCATCAGTTCGGCGAGAAATGTCCGGCTCTGCAGACCGCAAAGCCGCTCGGCCTCGACGTACGGCAGGTCGAAGAAATGCTTGCCCAGCGCATCCCAGAACGGTGACTGACCCTTTTCGTCGCTGTAGCCAACGATTTCGGTGATCACCGCTTCGGCAAAGCGCGCCGTGTGTGCGGCGATGAACAGCAGCCGCGCCCGGGACAGCAATTCGGAAAACCGCGTGCGTTCCAGCGCTGTGTCGATATGGAAACCGCGCAGCAAAGTATGACCACTGAGGTCGTGGCACACCGACAGCGCCGGCACCCCATGCTCGATGTTCAGCTCCCGTGAGGCGCTGGTGAAATGACGGTTGCGCAAACTGTAGAACGGTTCGCTGAACCCTGCGGTGGCGAGGATTTCCGAGCAGCCGGCCAGACGGCGAGTCGTGAGATTTTCCAGCACGAAGAAATAATTCTCCGGGCCAGGCCCCTGGACGTCTTTCTCGAACGAAGCGCAAGAGTCGAGAATCTTCTCGCGCAGGCGTTCGGTGTCGTCCGGCAAGGACGTGACCCCCACCAGACTGTCGCGCGCCAGTTGCTGCAACTGGGGCAGGTCGGTTAACTCCACTGGGCGTAAGACCAGCATGGACATACTCCTGTATCAAAGGGTTCGGTGGTTTGCACCGAACCTGACTATCACTGTCGGTTTCCACGCGTTAAATCGGCTGTCGCCTGAATTCATGTCAGACGCTGCTCTTTTTCTTGTCAGCCATTGCTTGGGTCGGGTAGGACCGTGCTGGCACCCAGTTTGTTGAGGAAGAATAGATAGACCAGCCCCAGGGCAATCCAGATCAGGCCGAGTTTCTGTGCATCGACGCCCATGTTGTACATGATGGCCGCGACGATGATGAAGCCGATTACCGGGCAGAGCAGGTGACGAATCACCTGGCCGGACTTCTGCCGACGCCAGTAATAGTTGATTACGGTCAGGTGCAGCAACATAAAGCCGCTCAGGGCGCCGAAGTTCACCAGGGAGGTGAGGGTGTCCACCGAGTTGATGAACAGGTAGCAGATCACCAGCGACAGCGCTGCCACCAGATAAATGCTTACATACGGCGTGTTGTGTTTTGGATGCACCTTGGCCAGCACTTTTGGCAGTTTGCCGTCCCGCGCCATACCGAACAGCAGGCGCGAAACCGCCGCTTGCGAGGTAATTGCAACTGCCACGCCCCAGGCCAGGGCGGTGGCCACGGCGGTCAGGGTTGCCAGCCAGCTGCCGGCGGCGATTTCGGCGATTTCATAGAACGCAGTGTCGGCGGACTTGAAGCCCAGGCCGGCGGCCAGATCCGTGGCAATCCAGGTCTGCACGACGAAGATCACGCCCATCACCAGCAACGTGATCAGCGCTGCCTTGCCGACGCTGCGACCCGGGTCGCCCTTGATTTCTTCGGCGAGGGTGGAAATCGCATCGAAACCGAGGAACGACAGCACGGCAATCGACACCGCTTGCATCAGCAGGGCGAAGTTGAACGTCTCGGGGTTATACAGTGGCGCCAGAGTCAGCTCGCCGTTACCGCCGCCGTTGTGCAGCGCGTTCCAGGCATAGAACAGGAAGATCCCCAGCACCACCAGTTGCGCCAGTAGAAAGATAATGTTCATCCGTGCGGTGAAGGTAATGCCCCGCAGGTTGACGAAGGTGGCGCTGACCAGAAAGGCCAGGATGAAGCCGACTTTCGGGATGTCCGGGTACAAATGATTCAGCGCCATCGCCGCATAGACGTAGAGCAGTGGCGGAATCAGCAAATAATCGAGCAGCATCAGCCAACCGGCGATAAACCCGACATGCGGGTTGAGGCCGCGTTGTGC
This sequence comes from Pseudomonas frederiksbergensis, assembly GCF_003732275.1. GTDB lineage: Bacteria > Pseudomonadota > Gammaproteobacteria > Pseudomonadales > Pseudomonadaceae > Aquipseudomonas > Aquipseudomonas frederiksbergensis_H. The sequence continues at coordinate 27,259 of NZ_MOBM01000003.1, read as the reverse complement.
GTAGGAATATACGGAGCCCGCAATCGGAAAGGCCCGGGCCATGCTGCCGTAACTGAGGGCGGTGAACAGCATCGCCACCATGCCGATGATGTAGGCCAGCGGCACCATCCCCGGGGCTTCGGCGTTGACGTAACCATAAACGCCGAATGGGGCGATGGGGATCATGAAGATCATCCCGTACACCACCAGGTCCGTCAGTGACAGGCTGCGTTTCAACTCTTGCTTGTAGCCGAATTCTTCAATTTCCATGAAGCCCTTCTCCTTGATATGAAAGCAGCTGCACGCTGCGAGTTTGAAGCTGTTGCTCTACAGCAGTGGCGCCAGATAGTCGGTCCAGCGACCGATGTTTTCGGACGTGCGCAGCAGATCGTTGCGTACCTCGATCAACACCGACTCAAGCCCGCGTGCATCGCCGTGAACCGGCACGGTCATGTCACCCCGCGGATCGACTTTGTACGGCTGATTACCCGCGACTTTCAAAGGGTGCCGACTCAACCCGTCGATCACTCGCTGCGCGTATTCCCCGGCCTGTCCGTACAACACGCCGACTTCCAGCACTCGTGGCTGGCCGTAATATATCGGCGTGAAACTGTGAATCCCCACCACGCGAACCGGCCGACCTTGCGCCACACGGGTGTCGATCAAGGTTTTCAGGCGTGTATGAAATGGCTCGAACAGGCAGTGGCGGCGATAGTCGCGGGTGGCCTCGTCCAGATCCCGATTGCCCGGCACCTGATAAATCTCGCTTTGCAACGCAATGCTGTCCGGCGCATGGCGCGGGCGATTGAGGTCGATCAATAGCCGTGAATAGTTGGCCGCCAACAGAGTGGCGCCCAGTGCTTCGGACAAGCCCTCGGCCAGCGCCAGGGCGCCGATGTCCCAAGCGATGTGTTCGCGGGCGGCTTCGTGGCTCAAGCCCAGGTCATTCAACCCGGCCGGGATAAAACGACTGGCGTGTTCACACACCAGAATCAGCGGGTGCTCGGAGGCTTCCCGGCTCAGGGTGTAGGCAGGCTGGGTGTAGAGCCCCAGTTCGGCGGACTCAATACAGGCGCGCATAGTGCTCACAAAGATCGGCGGGCGAGAGCTGGTCCGTGAGCCTCAGTTCTTCGGTTTTAAGGGCAAACCAGGTGTCCAGCAAGACGCTCGGCAGGGCTTCGATCAGCGCCTCGCTGTTGCGCAGGCATTCCAGGGCCTGGGGCAGGGACGCCGGCAGGGCGACGATACCGCGGGCCTGGCGTTGCTCTTCGTTCAGGGAATCAGGGACTTCATCGGTAATCGCGTTGAGGGCCAGACGCTGCTCGATGCCCAGGCGCCCGGCGATCAGCAACGCGGCCATGGCCAGATGCGGCGAGGCGGTGGCGTCCATGGCGCGAAATTCCAGGTTGTACTGCGCCGCCACGGCTTTGCCGCCCAGGCTCACGGTCGGGCAAATCCGCAGTGCCGCTTCGCGGTTGCGTTGGCCGAGGCAGGCGTAGGAAGCACTCCAGTGATGGGGCTGCAAACGTTCGTAGGAAACCGGTGTCGGCGCGGTAAAGGCACAGAGCGCCGGCAAATAATGCAGAACGCCGGCGGCCCAATGCTGGCCGAGGGTCGACAGGCCGTTGGTGGTGCCCGCGTCGTACATCACCGGGTGGCCGGCCAGATCCTGCAGGCTCACGTGTAAATGCACGCCATTGCACACCGCCTGCTCGGAGGTCTTGGGGGCGAAACTCAGGTCCAGGCCCATTTGCCGAGCAATCTCACGAGTGATCTCGCGCACGTTCACCGCGCGGTCGGCGGCGGCGACGCCAAGGGCCGGGCGGCAAGTGATTTCGTATTGGTGCTTGCCGTATTCCGGCAGGAACATCTCTGGTTCCACACCGCCGGCACGCAGTGCGCTGAGCAACCAGCCGCCGAACTCGGCGCCCTGGCGCTGCGCCTCAAGAGAGAACGCCAGATGCTCAGCCGCGCCGCTGCCAAGGTTGAATTCATGTTCGAACGCGGCGTTGATCTGCAGTCCCAATTCGTCGCGATAACGCTCTACCTCGTTGCGCAACAGCGTGCGCGGACAGGCGCCCCACGGGCGGCCATCGGTTTCACGAATATCTCCATGAATGAAGTCCAGCGCCGGAGCATTGGCGTCCGGGCCGTTGTTGACGGTCACGCGGCTGCTCAAGTCGGGGATCAGCCGCAAGTCTCCATAAGCGCCCCATGGATTGCTGGAGGCGATGATGTCTTGCGGGGTCAGGGCGCTGTTGGCCGGCACCCAGCCGCAGCCCGCCACTTGATAGGCATCGAGTTCGTCGGTGGGAAAGGAACGGCCGCGCGTCACGCCGATCAGGTCGGTGGTGACGATCGTGGTCATCGGCAGTGGTGACAGGCGTGCGCTCATGGCTGCATCTCCTGTAACCGGCGGAGCACGGTTTGGGTATCGGTGATCCAGCAGTAGCCTTTGATGGCATTCAGGCAGGCGTGATGCCGTTGTTCGGTGTAGGTGGCGCAGGCATCTTCGACCAGCGTCACCAGATAGCCGCGGTCGGCGGCATCGCGCACGGCCATGTCTACGCACTGATCGGTGACAATGCCGGCGATGATCAGGTGCCGGGTTTCAAGGTTGCGCAGCACGTAGTCGATGTTGGTGGAGTTGAAGACCCCGGAAGAGGTCTTGGGCAGCACGATTTCGTTTTCGATCGGCGTCAGGTCATCGATGATTCGTGCTTGCAGGCTGCCTTTGGGCAGGTGCATGTCCGAGAGTTTGTGATCCAGCGAACGATCGCGACCATCGGCGGTGAGACTTTCGATGAGCGTGTGCAGCACGTTTTGTCGCGCATTACGAAAGGCACTGAGCAGTCGGCGTTGATTGGGCACCACTTGCATGTGGGCGCGGGTCAGAAAGTATTCGGCATCCGGCCTGTTGAGGTGCGGGTCGAACTGCGGTTCGAGCCAGGCACGCTGCATGTCCACCAGCAACAGCGCGGTGTGGTCGGCGGCAAACGGCAAGTCCCGGGGCGAGTGGTGGGGGAGCGTGAACATCCTTATTTATCCTCCAGCAGGTGAGTGTCGAAGTCGGTCCGCAGGGCATCGATGCCTTCCAGGCGATCGGCCAGATCGGGGCTACGCAGGGACAGGCAGGCAACCAGTGCTTCAACCTGGGCCAGCGCCGGAACCATCGAGTCGAAGGCCGACGCCGATTCCACCGGCGCACTGATGATCAGGTCGGCCATTTCCCGCAGCGGTGATGCGTAGACGTCGGTGAACAGCACGACCCGCGCATGTCGACTCTTTGCGGCATTGGCGACTCGCAGGGCCTGGGACTGGTAGCGGCGATAGTCGAACATCAGCACCACGTCCTGACGCTGCACGTCGAACAACCGGTCCGGTAATTGCGCGTTGTCTTCCAGGGCAAAACAGCCGGGCCGCAGCAGGCGCAGATGGTTGAGCAAATAGTTGGCGAGGAAACTGCTGAAGCGGCCGCCAAAGCAATGGATCTGATGACGGATGTCGAGCAGCCATTCGATCAAAATTCGCACGTCTTCGGGTTGGGTCAGCGCCTGGGTATCGACCAATGCCCGATGGCTGTTCGCCAGATAGTGGCTCCAGGGGTCATCTTTCTTGAGATGAGCGCGGGGTTGCAACAGGGTACGGGGAGAGCGCAGGCGGTCGTCCATGTCGCGGAGCAAGGCTTCCTGAAACTCGGCATAACCGCTGAAACCAAGCTTCTTTACCAGCCGCACAATGGTCGGATCGCTGACACCGGCATGTTCGGCCAGACGTGACATGGGGCCCAGTCCGTTACGCGGATACTGGTCCAGCAAGGCTCGTATGACTTTGCGTTCCGACGGGGTGAAGTCCAGGCCGGGATTGGTGATCAGGTCTCTGAGAGAGGGCATCCGGGCTCCTGCTGGATGGGTGTGTCGGTTTCATTTCATAAATTGCCAAAACAGTATTTATGTAACGTGTGCTACATGTCTAGTGAATTATTGTGTGGATTTTAAACGCCCCAAAATAGGGTGAAAACCCCGTGCGCAGTGGGCTACGCGGATGTCGACTGCCTTTGTAGGACATCGCCCATAGAGGTGTCAGAGATTGCTACTTATCGGGGATAAAATGGGGTCGCCAACCTTGAACGACTGCTGAAACGAAGCGCCCCGGATCGCGCTTCTTGCGGCACAATGGGCCGATTATTGGTGGCATCGTGCCGTTCTCCATCCCATCGACAGAGAAATCTTCCGTGCAGGCGACCCGCTTGACCCTGATGTGCCACGCTCGAACCGTCGCACAAAAATTGGCGTGTTTTCCTACGAATGAGCCGTTGGAAATGGATTGGCAATCGGTGAAGGGTTCGCGTTGCCGCCAGTTCAAGGGCACACCCCGTTTGCTCTGTGGCCCGGAACGGCGGACCCGGCAAACCGCTGAGCTGTTTGGCGACGACGTGGAGATTGTCGCGGCACTGGCAGATTGCGATTTCGGACGCTGGAAAGGCACGTCGATCGACGATCTGCAAACAGCCGAACCCGAGACGCTCCAGGCCTGGCTCAATGACCCGACCTCGGCGCCTCACGGTGGAGAATCGGTGGCGCAACTCGGTAAGCGGGTGGCTGGGTGGTTGAATAGCCTTGAGGCGACGCCGGGGCATATCGTTGCCATCACCCATCCTTTTGTCATCCGCGCCGCACTGATGCAGGTGCTGCAGGGCGCGGCGTTCAACCAGATCGACGTCGAACCGTTGTCGGCCATCGAGTTGCGGTTCAACGGTCGCTGGCGGCTACGCTTGATGGGCACGGACCCTGAGGGAGCACATTGATGAAAAAACTTCTGGTCATCGGTGTCGGCGCCGGCAACCCCGATTACATCACGATGCAGGCGGTGAAGGCGCTGAACTGCGTCGATGTGTTTTTCCTCATGGACAAGGGCCAGAGCAAAGACAAACTGATCGACCTGCGCCGCGAGATCTGTGAGCGCTACATCACTGGTCAGGGCTACCGCTTCGTCGAGGCCCACAGCCCGGAGCGGGAGCGCGGGGATGTGGACTACAAGGTCAGCGTCGAAGACCTGAACCGCGCCAAGCAGCAGACCTTCGAGCGGTTGATCAGCGAGGAAATGACCGACGACCAGTGCGGCGGTTTTCTGGTGTGGGGTGACCCGGCGTTGTACGACAGCACCATTCGGATTCTGCAGGCGATTCTGGCGTCAGGCCGGTGTGTGTTCGAGTTCGAGGTGATCCCCGGAATCACCAGCGTGCAGGCGTTGGCGGCGCAACATAAGGTGCCGCTGAATCGCATCGGTCGCTCGATTGAAATCACCACCGGCCGGCGGTTGGCGGCGGGGCAGGTGAGTGACGCCGACAGTCTGGTGGTGATGCTGGATGCGCAAGATGCCTACCATCACGTGGCCGATCAGGAGACGGAGATTTACTGGGGGGCTTATCTGGGGACGCCGGATGAAATCCTGATTAGCGGCAAGCTCAAGGATGTCGCGGATGAGATTGAGCGCGTGCGCAAGGCGGCGCGGCTGGAGCATGGGTGGATTATGGATACCTATTTGTTGCGCAAGTCTTGAGAGAATGGGTGTCTGGGGGGGCGCCATCGCGAGCAGGCTCGCTCCCACAGTGGATCTCTATTGATCACAACATTTGTGTACGACGCCTTCGCGGGCAAGCCTCGCTCCTACAATGGTCTTGTGGTCACCACAGATCTAATGTGGGAGCGAGCCTGCTCGCGAAGGGGCCCTCAAGCACACCTCAAAAAATCGCCTTTACCTCGCGCCCAAACCGCTCCCGATAAACCGACGGCGGCACTCCGACCATACTGCGAAACGCCACCCGGAAACTCTCCACCGAACGATAACCACAATGCTGGGCAATCTGCTCGGTGTTCTGGCGGGTGCTCTCCAGCAACTCACGGGCCCGGGCCAGGCGCTCATGTTGCAACCATGCCTTGGGTGGCAGGCCGCTGGCTTCGGTGAACCGCCGCAGAAACGTGCGTTCACTCATGGCCGCCTCGCTGGCGAGGTCGCGAACTTCCAGCGGTTCGTGCAGACGTTCCCGCGCCCATTGCATGACCCGCGACAGATCGCTGCGCGGCGTCGGGCTGACCGGTGACGGAATGAACTGCGCCTGGCCGCCGGTACGTTGCGGCGACATCACCAACCGCCGTGCCACCGAGTTGGCCACCTGAGTGCCGAAATCCCGCGCGACCAGGTGCAGGCAGGCATCGATGCCGGCGGCGCTGCCGGCTGAGGTGATCAATTGGCCCGAATCGACATAGAGCACGTCCGGGTCCACCTGAATGTCCGGAAAACGTTCGGCCAGTTCAGCGGTGTAGCGCCAATGCGTCGTGGCGCCGTGACCGTCGAGCAAACCGGTGGCCGCCAGCACGAATACCCCCGAACAGATCGACAGCAATCGCGCACCCCGGGCATGGGCCTGGCGCAGGGCGGCGAGCAAAGGTTCAGGCACCGCGGCGCTGCGGTCGCGCCAGCCGGGGATGATGATGGTCCGGGCCTCTTCCAGCAGTTCCATCCCGCCGTCGGCCAGCACCTGAATGCCGCCCATGGCACACATCGGCCCTTGGTCGACAGCGACGATACGATGCTCATACCAAGGGAAATCGAACTCCGGCCGCGCCAGGCCGAAGATCTCCACGGCGATGCCGAATTCGAAAGTACAGAGGCCGTCGTAGGCCAGAATCGCGACCAATCCAGGGGTGGGCTGCATTTGGCGGAAAATTCCCGGTGAGTGTCTTGTGCGCCACTGTAGCGGCAAGCGCGGGGCAGATAAAGTCTTCCCACACCCACCGAGACTTTGGAGTACAGCCCATGCCCAGCCTGGTTCGCGAAATTCCCGCAGCCCCATCCGCCATTGCCCTGATGCATTTCAGCAACCGTCTGACCTTCGAAACCGATTGTTCCGACGTCTACGGCAGCCAACAGGCCGGCGAGGTGGATTTTGTCCTGGTGGACGTGCGCGGACCGTTGGCGTTCGAGCGCGGACATGTGCCGGGCGCAATCAACATCCCGGGCCGACTGATCACGGCTGACGGCCTGGCGACTTATTCGAAATCCACGCTGTTCGTGGTCTATTGCGCGGGGCCCCACTGCAACGGCGCCAACAAGGCTGCGGTGAAATTGGCGGCGCTGGGTTACCCGGTCAAGGAGATGATTGGCGGGGTGACCGGGTGGCTGGATGAGGGGTTTGAATTGAGTGTTGCGGTGCAACCTGTCGTTGCGATGCCCATAAGTTGTGAATGCTGACTAATGTGGCGAGGGAGCTTGCTCCCGTTGGGTCGCGTAGCGGCCCTGAAAACACTCAACCACGATTCCCTGGGTAACTCTCATTCTCAGTATTTACGACTGCTTCGCAGCCGAGCGGGAGCAAGCTCCCTCGCCACAGAAATCCATCAGATCTCAGGTTCAGCGATTAGCTGATGAAGCCCCCACCATTCATCCAGCGTCGCCTGCAACCAATGATTGACGGCTTGATAGGCGATGCTGTCCTGTGGCCCCCGAGGCAACGGTGATTCCTCGGCAAAGTACTCATTGAGGGTCGTCACCGATTCAGCATTCCACTCCGGGTGGAACTGCAACCCCACCCGCGTGGCCCCGACGCGATACATCTGCTGCTCGCACACGTCACTGCTGGCCAGCAATTGCGCATCGCCCGGTAGATCGATCGCGTCTTCGTGCCACTCCAGCACCTTCAGCCTCTGGCCATCCGCAAAGGTCACAGTCGTCCAGCCAGTTTCGGGGCGAGACATCCGCCGCACATTGCCACCCAGACTCAGCGCCAGCAATTGCGCGCCCAGACAAATCGCAAACACCGCCGCGCCCTGATCCAGATTGCCTGCCAGCCACTGACGCTCCGCTTCCAGCCACGTCGGCCCGGCATTGGATTCATAAGGCCCGCCCAACAGGATCACCGGTGCTGCGCTCACCGGCGGCAACTGGCCGAGGTCGGCGCGAAACACCTCCAGCGTAATGCCACGGGCCCGAGCCCATTCGGCAATGGCGCCAGGACCTTCGGCAGGATGGTGCTGGATCAGGTTCAACGTGGGCATCACGCTTCTCTTCCGGGAATGGGTTGGCGGGGTCAATGTGCCGCAAAAAAAGTTCATCGCCAGTGCGACTGTTCAATCGGATCACGCCCGAAATCTTGTAGGTTTTGTCTGAAGCAAAGGATTGTCCTACAGCCCTTGCACCACCTTGGCGCACGCTTCAAGCGCCTTGAATCCCTTGGCTGTTATTCTATAACTATTTGTCGCCTAAACACAATTTGCCCTCCTGCAGCCGCTCTAGACTGCCGGCCACTTCGGTCTTCACCAGCCGAAAGTTGCCAATAAAAGCCTCCGCATACAGGAGTTATAAATGAAGAAGCGAGTGATGTTCGGTGCCCTGGCACTGTCGATGTTGTCCCTGACCGCCGTGGCCGATGACGCCAAGCCGATTCGCCTCGGTATCGAAGCCGGCTACCCGCCATTCTCGATGAAAACCCCGGACGGCAAACTCACCGGTTTCGACGTGGACATCGGCGATGCGTTGTGTGAGCAGATGAAGGTGAAGTGTACCTGGGTCGAGCAAGAGTTCGATGGTCTGATCCCGGCCCTGAAGGTCAAGAAAATCGACGCGATCCTGTCGTCCATGACCATCACTGACGATCGCAAGAAGAACGTCGACTTCACCATCAAGTACTACCACACCCCGGCGCGCTTCGTGATGAAGGAAGGCACCGACGTCAAGGACCCGCTGACCGAGCTCAAAGGCAAGAAAGTCGGTGTGTTGCGCGCCAGCACCCACGACCGTTTCGCCACTGAAGTGCTGGTACCGGCCGGCATCAACCTGGTGCGTTACGGTTCCCAGCAGGAAGCCAACCTGGACATGGTCGCCGGTCGCCTCGACGCGATGCTGGCCGACTCGGTCAACCTGGACGACGGTTTCCTGAAAACCGACGCCGGTAAAGGCTTCGCCTTCGTAGGCCCGACCTATGAAGACGCCAAGTACTTCGGCGGCGGTGCCGGCATCGCCGTGCGCAAGGGTGATAAAGAACTGGCGGACAAATTCAACACCGCCATCACTGAAATCCGCGCCAACGGCAAGTACAAGCAAGTGCAGGACAAGTACTTCGACTTTGACGTTTACGGCCATTAATCACGCTGTTCAAAAAAGGTGGCTACTGTTGACGCGGTGGCTGCTTTTTTATTTTTTGAGAAACACATTCTCGTAGGAGCTGGCGCAGGCTGCGATCTTTTGATTTTGCTTTTAAAACAAGATCAAAAGATCGCAGCCTGCGCCAGCTCCTACAGGAGGCGGTGCATCGGCGGGAAGAGATGTTAGGCTCTGCCCCGAATCCTGCGCACTGTGAAGGAAGGTTTATGTTGAAGTTGCTCGCTCTGCTCACGCTCCTGGCGTCCTCCGCCGTCCACGCTCAAGCCCCGCTGCACACCGATCTGCCGCTCAAGTACCTGGAGCAGGCCGACGCTGAATCCCGCAACCAACCCCTGGTGATTTTCCTGCACGGTTACGGCAGTAACGAACAGGACCTGTTCGACATCAAGGATGAGTTGCCGCCGCAGTACAACTACCTGTCGGTGCGGGCGCCGATGACGTTGGAGGAGGGCAGTTACCAGTGGTTTCGCCAGAAGGGTGAGGGCGCCTATGACGGCGAGACGGACGACCTGAAGGCCAGCGGCCAGGTGCTGAGGGATTTTGTCGCACAAGCGGCGAAGAAATATCACACCGAAGCGGACAAGGTATTCCTGGTGGGTTTCAGCCAGGGCGCGATGATGTCCTACGAGGTCGCGTTGCGTCATCCCGAGGTGGCAGGCGGGATTGCGGCGTTGAGCGGGCGCATCCTGCCGGTGCTCAGGGCCGAGCTCAAACCGGATGAAAAACGCCAGCAGCTGGCGATTTTCATCGGTCATGGCACCGCCGACACACTCCTGCCCTACAACGACGGTACTGAGGCCGACAGCCTGTTGCAGCGCCTGTCACTCAAGCCCGAGTTTCATGCCTATCCGGGTGTCGGTCACAGCCTCAGCGCCACCGAGATGCAGGATTTGAGCGCCTGGTTGCAGCGCCTCAATCCCTGAATCGGTCAGGTTTATTTGCCGCTGACGATTTGTTTCACCAGTGTTTCGTGGCCGGTTTTGTCGTTGGGGCGGGAAATGATCTGAACGATGGCCATCCGCGTGCCGGAAGCGGCCATCAACGTGCTGTCCAGCGTCATGCCACCGCCCTGGGTGGCGGTGCTGTCGATCTGCCGAAGGCCCAGGCCCGTGCCTTTCTGGGTCAGGCTTTTCTCGCTGGTTTTGTTGAAGTCCGGCAAGGCGTTGCGTTGCTCGGTGGCGAACGCGGACACGGTGGCGTCGAGGAACTCACCGTCGTTGTCCTTGACGTTGGCGCCGCCGGGGATGGTGTTTTCGGCCGCGATAACTACGGTTTTGGTGGTCTGGTTGGTGTACATCGTGCCCGTCGCCCCGGCGGTGCCGGTGGCCGCATCGCCGGCTGGCAGCGGGTTGGCGATGAAGCCCTTGGGCAGGGTGAAGGTGAACTTGCCGCCGAGCATCGAGACCTTCTGGGTCGGTGCTTTGTCGCTGGCAGTGGCCTTGGCCGCCTGCGCATTCATGGCGCCCAGGCTGGCAGCCGCCATCAGCAGCAGAACAACGGCTTTTTTACTCAACAATGACATTCAAACTCTCCGTGGGATGATCCGCGCTTTGATGGCGATCATCCCACGGATCGCGATCGGTAGCAGCTGCCGCAGCCTGCTGCGTTCTCACCTTGGACGCAATGCCAGCCGTTTGGTGATCACCAGCATCGCCAACGACACGCCTACCCCTAAGACAAACCCCAGCCATCCCAACGTTGGCAACGCCAACGCCAGTACCAGACAAAACGCCGCAAACGAATACATCCCGGTCGCCGTCGCCCTGAGCAACGCTGCAGTAAACGCCGGCCCGCGAGTCTGCTGGGAGAACACCGCCATCACACTGCCCAGCACCGGGAATACCGCGAGCAGCCCGCTCCAGCGTTCGCCGACGGTGCTGGCCAGCAATGTCACAGCCAAGGTGAGCAGGGCGCCGGCCATCATGCGCAGCAGCAGTTTGTCGGACTTCGGCGCCGGGCCTGAAACGATGGGCTGCACCACGGGAAACAGGTACGGCGCGGCCAGCAATGCGGTGGCGGCCGCGATTACCGAGAACACCAGCGACGGCGGAATCAGTGACAGCACAGTAGCCGCCAAGGCCCAGACCAGCAGCGAAATCGTCAGCGTCCACGGCCAGCTCAAACGTTGTGCAGCCTGGGCGTAGGTCACGCAGAAAGCAATCATCGCGAACATCGCCGATAACGCTGCCGTCGCCGCCTGAGCGGCGAACATCACGCCTTGCTCGATGGCGAGAAAAAACAGAATCGGCCCGACCACCACCGGCAACCCCGACAGCCAACCGGCCACGCCAGGGCCCCAGCGTTTACCGGCCAGGGAAATCAGCAAGAGAAATCCCGGAATCACCAGCAGTTTGAGCATCAGCACGCACGCGTCTCCGATCGGTGTGAGCCGGCCACGTTAGCATTGCGGGCGATGGATTGCTCTGCGTGGTCTCTGCGCAAGCGTTGAGCGTCTACACCGCAATGCGCGAAACGTCTAAGCTGCGCGCTTCCACCTGTTGACGGATGATTGCGTGAAATTCAGTTTGCCCAAAGTCGGCACTGCGCCGTTTTGCCCTCCGGAAGTGGCCGGCACTGTTGCCGTTGACCCGAGTGCATCCTTCTTCAAACGTGTCCTGCGCTTTGCCGGCCCCGGTTTGTTGGTGTCCATCGGCTACATGGACCCGGGCAACTGGGCCACTGCCATCGAAGCCGGTTCGCGGTTTGGCTACAGCCTGTTGTTCGTGGTGTTACTGGCGAGCCTGGCGGGAATGGTGGTGCAGTGTTTGTGCTCGCGTCTGGGCATTGCCACCGGACGTGACCTGGCGCAACTGTCCCGCGAACGCTACAGCACGCGGACCGCACGGACCCAGTGGCTGCTGGCGGAAATTTCGATCATCGCCACCGACCTTGCCGAAGTGCTCGGCTGTGCGCTGGCGTTCCACTTGTTGCTGGGTTGTTCGCTGACATTTGGCATCACGCTCACAGCGTTCGACACGCTGCTGGTATTGGCACTGCAAAACCGCGGCTTTCGCCGGCTTGAGGCGATCATGCTGGTGCTGGTGGGCACCATCGGTGCGTGTTTCTTCGTCGAGCTGTGGCTGATCAAACCCTTCTGGCCGGACGTCGCCCGTGGTTTTACCCCGTCATTTTCGGCGATTGGTGATGCCGCGCCGTTGTACCTGGCCATCGGTATTCTCGGGGCCACGGTGATGCCCCATAACTTGTACCTGCACACCTCGATCGTGCAGACCCGGATGATCGGCAAGGACCTGGCCAGCAAGCAAGACGCGGTGAAACTGGCGCGCATCGACACCATCGGCTCTCTGGCCCTGGCGCTGCTGGTCAACGCGGCGATCCTGATTCTCGCGGCGGCAGCGTTCCACAAAACCGGACACACCGACGTGGTGGACATTCAGGATGCCTATCACCTGCTTGATCCGTTGGTGGGTGGCGCTTTGGCCAGTGTACTGTTCGGCGTGGCGTTGCTGGCGTCAGGGCAGAGTTCGACCTTCACTGGCACCATCGCGGGCCAAGTGATCATGGAGGGTTACCTGAACCTGCGACTGCCTTGCTGGCAACGGCGGTTGATCACTCGTGGGCTGGCACTGATCCCGGCGTTCATCGGTGTCTGGCTGATGGGCGATGGGGCGATCGGCAAACTGTTGGTGTTGAGCCAGGTGGTGCTCAGCCTGCAACTGCCGTTCGCGTTGTATCCGTTGATTCGCATGACCAACGACCAGAAACTCATGGGGCCGTTTGTGAATCGACTGCCGACACGGGTGTTGGCGTGGGGGTTGTTTGTGGTGATCAGTGGGGCGAACAGCTGGTTGATTCTGCAGTTTGTGGCCTGACTCGGGAGAGAGGTTGTCTGGTCGGGCCTCTTCGCGAGCAAGCCCGCTCCCACATTGGAACTGCGCCGATCACAAAATTTGTGATCAACCCCGATCAACTGTGGGAGCGGGCTTGCTCGCGAAGAACGATAACGCGGTCTTGGGGCTAGCGCTCGATGGCCAGTGCTACGCCTTGGCCTCCGCCAATGCACAACGTCGCCAAACCTTTCTTGGCATCACGCTTGATCATTTCATGCAGCAAGGTCACCAGCACCCGGCAACCCGACGCGCCGATCGGATGGCCCAGGGCAATAGCGCCGCCGTTGACGTTGACCTTGTTCAAGTCCCATTCCAGATCCTTGGCCACGGCCAGAGATTGCGCGGCGAAGGCTTCGTTGGCTTCGATCAGGTCCAGTTGATCGATGGACCAACCGGCCTTGTCCAGGCAACGACGAGTGGCCGACACCGGGCCGATGCCCATGATCGCCGGGTCGACGCCCGCGTTGGCATAAGCGGCGATCTTCGCCAGCACTGGCAGCCCCAGCGCTTTGGCTTTTTCCGCACTCATCAGGATCACCGCAGCGGCACCGTCATTCAGCGAAGAAGCGTTGCCGGCAGTCACCGAGCCGTCTTTCTTGAAGGCCGCTTTCAGTTTGCCCAGGGAGTCGGCGGTGGTGCCGGCGCGAGGCTGTTCATCGGTGGCGAAGGACAGCGGATCGCCCCTGCGCTGCGGGATCAGGATCGGCGTGATCTCATCGGCAAACCGCCCGGCTTCGATGGCGGCCACGGCTTTCTGCTGGGAGGCGGCAGCGAAGGCGTCCTGTTGCTCACGGGTCAGGCTGTACTTCTCGGCCAGATTCTCGGCGGTGATGCCCATGTGGTAATCGTTGAACGCATCCCACAAACCGTCGCTGATCATCGTGTCGACGATCTGTGCATGGCCCATGCGCAAACCGGTGCGGGCGCCGGGCATGACGTAATTGGACAGGCTCATGTTTTCCTGACCGCCAGCGATGATCACTTCGGCATCGCCGCAGCGAATCGCCTGAGCCGCCAGATGCAGCGCTTTCAGGCCCGAGCCGCAGACTTTGTTCAGGGTCATGGCCGGCACGGCGAAGGGCAGGCCAGCCTTGATCGCGGCCTGACGCGCAGGGTTTTGTCCGGCGCCGGCGGTCAGCACCTGGCCCATGATCACTTCATCGACTTGCGCCGGGTCCAGCCCGGTCCGCGCCAGCAACTGGCGGATCACCGCAGCACCGAGTTCAACCGCGGACACATTGGCCAGCGCTCCCTGGAAGCTGCCGATGGCAGTACGAGTGGCGGCAACAATCACGACTTCTTGCATGGAAGGATTCCTCACTGGGCAGCGAACTGCATTTCCGGGACGTGGTCAGGCACGATCAGTTTACCAGCGGTCTTGGCGACGATTTCCTCGACGCTGACACCCGGCGCGCGCTCCTTGAGAACGAACGCGCCGTCCTTAATTTCCAGGTAGGCCAGGTCGGTCAGCACGCGTTTGATGCAACCGGCGCCGGTCAGCGGCAGGCTGCAACGCGACAGCAGTTTCGACTCGCCGTCCTTGGAGGCGTGGGTCATGGTGACGATGATGTTGTCCGCACCGGCCACCAGGTCCATCGCACCGCCCATGCCCTTGACCAGTTTGCCGGGGATCATCCAGGAGGCGATGTTGCCTTCGACGTCCACTTCAAATGCGCCCAGCACGGTCAGGTCGATGTGGCCGCCGCGAATCATCGCGAACGATTCGGCGGACGAGAAAATCGATGCGCCAATACGCGCGGTCACGGTTTGCTTGCCGGCGTTGATCATGTCGGCGTCGACTTCTGCGTCGGTCGGAAACGCGCCCATGCCGAGCAGGCCGTTTTCCGATTGCAGCATGACTTCCATGCCTTCAGGGATGTAGTTGGCGACCAGGGTCGGGATGCCGATGCCGAGGTTCACGTAGTAGCCGTCTTGCATTTCGCGGGCGACGCGCTGAGCCATTTGTTCGCGGGAAAGTGCCATTGTTGTTATTCCTTCATTCGGTCCGGGGGCAGGGGATCACTTACGCACGGTGCGCTGTTCGATGCGCTTCTTGAACGTGCCGCAAATGACCCGGTCGACGTAGATGCCAGGGGTATGGATCTGCGACGGGTCCAGCTCGCCGGGTTCAACGATTTCCTCGACTTCGACCACGGTGATCTTGCCGGCAGTGGCGGCCAGCGGGTTGAAGTTCTGGGCGGTGTGGCGATAGACCACGTTACCGAAATGGTCGGCTTTCCAGCCTTTGACGATGGCGAAGTCACCGGTGATGGATTCTTCCATCAGGTACTTGCGGCCCTTGAATTCGCGGACTTCCTTGCCGTCGGCCACCGGAGTGCCGACGCCAGTGGCGGTGAAGAACGCCGGGATGCCGGCACCGCCTGCGCGCATTTTCTCGGCGAGGGTGCCTTGAGGGGTCAGGTCGACTTCGATTTCGCCGCTCAGCAGTTGCTTCTCGAACAGCGCGTTTTCGCCGACATAGGAGGCCACCACCTTGCGGATCTGCCGGTCTACCAGCAGCACACCGAGGCCGAAACCGTCGACGCCGCAGTTGTTGGAGACCACGGTGAGATCACGCGTGCCGCGGTGCTGGATCTCGGCGATGAGGTTTTCCGGAATCCCGCACAGGCCGAAGCCGCCGGAGATCACGGTCATGCCGTCTTCAAGACCTGCCATCGCTTCCTCGTAGGAATACACGCGCTTGTCGAACCCTGCCATATGCACCTCTTTTATTCTTTGTGGGCGGCTGGCTAGCCGGATGGGGAGGGAGTGTCTCGCCGGAGGATTTATTTGTTAAGTTGATTTTTAAGGTTGATTGATAGATAAAACTCACTAATACGCAGGAGCTGCCGCAGGCTGCGATCTTTTGATCTTCTGCACCTTCAAGGGCGCCGAAGATCAAGATCAAAAGATCGCGGCCTTCGGCAGCTCCTACCTTGAATGTGCTTACCGTTGGAGGCAGTGACCATGACCGTCAAACAGATCCGTGCATTCCTGGCCGTGGCCCAGAGTTTGAGCTTTGCCGTGGCGTGCGAGCGGCTGCACTTGTCCCAGTCGGCGTTGAGCCTGACCATCAAGGCGCTGGAGGAGGGCTTGGGCGGGCGCTTGTTCACGCGCAATACCCGCAACGTCGCACTGACCGCCGAAGGCGAATCGCTGCTGCCACTGGCTCGTCGATTGATCGCGGACTGGGACAATGCCGAGGATGATTTGCGCCAACGCTTCACCCTCCAGCGCGGCCGCGTGACCCTGGCGGCGATGCCGTCGTTTGCCGGCAACTTGCTGCCGCCGATCCTCAAGACCTTTCGCGCGCGTTATCCCAAGGTCAACGTCACAGTGAATGACGTGATCAACGAGCAGGTGCTGGAAATGGTTCGCGACCGTCAGGTGGAACTGGGCGTGGCGTTTGAACCGACCCAGAGTTCATCGCTGGTGTTCACGCCGTTGTACATCGACCGGTTTGTGGCGGTGGTGCCGTTCGATTCACCACTGGCGGATCTGGGCGATATCGATTGGCAGACCTTGCTCAAGGAGCCGTTCATTACCTTGCAGCGACCGTCGACGGTGCGGGTGATGCTCGAAGAGCACTTGCAGGCGCGGGGCATGAAGTTGCCGGTGGAGTTTGAAAGCCATCAGTTGGCGACAGTCGGGCGGATGGTGGCCAGCGGATTGGGAGTCAGCGCGGTGCCGGCGTTGTGTGCCGGGCAGATGCGCGAGCTGGGCGCACGTTGCATTACCCTGCGTGACCCGGTGGTGGAACGGGCGATCGGGGTGCTGACGACGGGGCATGAACTGTCGGCGGCGGCGCAGGCGTTGTTCGATATTCTCAAGGCTGAAAACCTTGGCCAACAACGTCCCCTCTGAAATCCAGCACGGTCCCGTAGGAGCTGCCGAAGGCTGCGATCTTTTGATCTTGATTCGGCGATATTGAAATCGCTGAAGATCAAAAGATCGCAGCCTTCGGCAGCTCCTACGGTTATCAGTCAACGGTGTTTATTTACGCGCCTCCAGAATCAGGTTGAACGGCGTTTCCGTGGCCCGCCGGAATTGGGTGAATCCTGCCTCGGTGAAAACCTTGCGCAACCGTGCCTCACCCGCCTGGGCGCCGAGCCCGAGGCCGACCTCCTGGGACAGTGAGTTGGGTGTGCAGATAAAGGTCGAGGCGGCGTAGAACAGCCGTCCCACCGGGGTGGTGTTGGCATCGAGCGTGTCGTTGGCGAAGGGCTCTACCAGCAGCACCGAGCCGTCGGGTTTGAGCGATTCAAAGGCATGCTTTGCGGCGCCGACCGGGTCACCCATATCGTGCAGGCAGTCGAAGTAGCAGACCAAGTCATAATCGTCGCCCGGATAGCTCTTGGCGGTGCCCTGGAAGAACCGCGCCCGGCCTTCCACACCACCTTCTTCGGCGCGCTGGGTGGCTACGGTGACTGAAGGCGCGTGGTAATCGAAACCGACGAACCGTGAGTTCGGAAACGCCTGGGCCATGATCACGGTCGAGGCGCCGTGGCCACAGCCGATGTCCGCCACCTTGGCGCCGGTTTCCAGTTTGGCGACCACCCCGTCGAGGGCCGGCAGCCATTCGTTGACCAGGTGCGCCTTGTACCCTGGGCGGAAAAACCGTTCCGTGCCGCTGAACATGCACGGATGGTGATCGCCCCACGCCAGGGCGCCGTTGCCGCGCATGGCGTTGACCAGTTTGTCCTTGTCATGGAAAAACGATGCAACCACCCCGATACCGCCGGCCACATAGACCGGTGAATCTTCGATCGCCAGCGCTAGGGCTTGCTCTTCGGGCAGGCGGAACTGGCCGTCGCGGTGTTCCATGTAACCGGAGGCGGCGTGGGCGCTGAGCCATTCACGCAGCAGGCGGGTATTGCAGCCGGTCTTTTCGGCGAGTGCTTCGGGGGTGACTGGCTGACTGTCGGCCATGGCCCGATAGAGGCCGAGTTCTTCGCCGAGGATGACGTTGGCGAGCATCGCCGCGCCGCCCATGTCGTTCACCAGTTTGCCCATGAAATCATTGAGTTTGGCCTCGTCCATAATATGTGCTCCTTCAGCAGGATCACGGTCCGGAGGCATTGTTTGTCGAGGCATGCACCTTTGGACGGTGATCGTGGGAATGAACAGGACGATAACCGCGTCCTGGCTCCCCTACGGGGGTAATCAATAAGTCTAGTTCGTGTATCCCTCTGTATCTGACTGCCTGTCCGATACAGTGACCTGAGAAGAGCGGCGTTTGTGACACTGACCCGACACACCACGGCGCTTGACTGGGCCTGCCGGCCGGCACTGAATTTTCAGACGCTGGAGACCGGATCCCAGGATGAGATCGACACATGCAGACTCCCCTCACATCAACGAAGACGACCGTCGGGTTAGGTTTGCGCCGCGGCTTAATGAAGGACCTTCAAGCGGCCCCGGTGGGTGCTTTCGACTTCCTGGAAGTCGCGCCGGAAAACTGGATCGGCATCGGCGGCGTTCATGGCGCGGCGTTTCGCGCCCTGGCCGAGTGCTATCCGTTGGCCTGTCACGGCTTGTCCTTGTCTTTGGGCGGGCCGGCGCCGCTGGACGTCGGGTTCCTGCAGGAAGTGCGGGTTTTCCTCGATCACTACAAAGTGCCGCTGTACAGCGAACACCTGAGCTACTGCAGCGATGACGGGCATCTTTACGATCTGCTGCCGCTGCCGTTTACCGAAGAAGCGGTGCATCACGTTGCTGCCCGAATTCGCCAGGCACAGGATATTCTCGGTCGACGCCTGGCGGTGGAAAACGTCTCCTACTACGCCGCGGCACAACAGGACATGGACGAATTGACGTTCACCAACGCGGTGCTGCGCGAAGCCGATTGCGACCTGTTGCTGGACGTCAACAATGTCTACGTCAACTCAATCAATCACGGCTTCGATCCGCAGACATTTCTGTCCGGCATCGACGCGGGGAGGGTGGTTGCCATGCATGTGGCGGGGTATTTCGATGAGTCCGACACACTGAAAATCGACACCCATGGCGCCTCGGTCAAACCGGTGGTCTGGTCGTTGCTGGCCGAGGCGTATGTGCGGTTTGGTGTGCAACCGACGCTGCTGGAACGGGATTTCAACTTTCCCGAATTTTCCGACTTGGTGAGCGAGTTACAGACCATTCGCCGCCTGCAAAATAAGGGGGTGAGCCGTGGATAAACCGACGCTGTATCAGCAGCAAGACACATTGACTCGCTACCTGCGCGACCCCGACCACTGTGCGCCGCCTGCCGGGATGGACGTGACACGGGCGCAGGTTTATCGCGACCTGGTGTTTTCGAATCTGTCGTCGTTGCTCAGCGGGACTTTTCCGGTGCTGGTGAAGATATTGGGTGACGGTGAGTGGCGTTCTCTGGTGCGGATCTTCCTGCGGGACTACCGCGCTCAAACGCCGAAATTCGGCGAGATCGCCCAGGAATTTGTTGCGTTTCTCGCCTCTGAGCCGTTGGCGTTGAGCGATGGAACGTGGCCGCCGTTCATGGTTGAGCTGGCGCATTACGAATGGGTCGAAATGGCACTGCAACAATCCGACGCTGAGCCGTTGCGGGCCAGCGATGCCGCATTGCTGCTGGATCGACCGTTGCAGGTTTCACCGCTTGCCTGGCCGTTGGCGTATGGCTGGCCGGTGCAATTAGTGGGGCCGGATTACCAGCCGGACACGCCGCCACTTCAGCCGACGTTGCTATTGGTTCGTCGGTCCGAGGACTGGAATGTGCGCTTCTCCGAACTGAGCCCGTTGGCGTGGCGGTTGTTGCAAAGGATCAGGGAGTTTCCTCAACTCGATGGTCGAGCGCAGCTGGAAGGGCTGGCGGTGGAGGCGGGGATGGTTGGGTCGCTGGAGTTTATCGACAGCGGATTGGCGTTGTTGCGGCAGATGCACGGGGAAGGGGTGATCGGCATCGCCGCCTGATCGCAATCTTCAAAACACCACGCATCAATTGTAGGAGCGAGCGGTGCGGCGATCCGACTTGCCCGCGAAGGCGGAGTGTCAGTCAACATGGATGTTGGATGTGCTGGCCTCATCGCGAGCAGGCTCGCTCCCACAATGGATTTGTGGTGTTGTCGGTTTGTGGTCGATATGGCTACCTGACCGAGCACAGTTCCCCCAAACACCCACGCCCCCTGTGGGAGCGAGCCTGCTCGCGATGGCGGAATGTCAGCCAACATCAATGCTGGATGTGCTGGCCTCATCGCGGGCAAGCCCGCTCCCACAGGGATATTGGGTGTCTATTAGGTCTTCGGCAACCTGAGCTCCGCAGACAACCCACCACCCTCACGATTGCTCAAGGTCAGCGACCCGCCAATCGCCAGCGCCAACTGCTGCGCAATCGCCAATCCCAACCCGGTCCCTCCCGTACTGCGATTACGTGAATTCTCCACGCGGTAGAACGGCTCCATTACCTGCGCCAATTCCTCTTCGGCAATCCCCGGTCCACGGTCCATCACCTTCACCGACAAGCTGCCATCAGCCTTCGTTTCCACCCACAACTCTGCCGCGCCGGCGAATTTCAGCGCGTTGTCTATCAGGTTCACCAGCACCCGTCGCAAGGCATGCGGCCGGGTGTTAATCACGGCTGCGCTTTTGCCGTCGAGCTGCACGTCTTTGCCCATGTCCTGATAGTCGAACACCAGGCTGTCGAGGAACGAATCCAGATCGGTGCGGCGACTCTCCTCGGTGGCACCGTGAATGCTGCGGGCATAGGCCACGCCTTCGCGCACCAGGTGTTCCATCTCGCCGAGGTCGTTCCACAGCTTGTCTTTCTCGCTGGAGTCATCCATGAACTCGGCGCGCAGTTTCATGCGGGTGATCGGGGTTTGCAGGTCGTGGGAAATCGCTGCCAACAGTTGCATGCGTTCCTTGAGATAAGCCGCAATGCGCGCCTGCATCGCGTTGAAAGCCCGGGCGGCGTAGGCGACTTCGGTCGGGCCTTTTTCGTCCAGGTGTATGGCGTGGGTATTGGGGTCGAGGGTTTCCACCGCTTGGGCGAGGCGGGTGAGTGGGCGGATGGCGATTCTCACGGCCAGCCAGGTGCAGGCAATCATCAGCGCCAGTTGCCCCAGCAATACCGCCGGCAACCACGGCGACAACGGCACCATCGAAGGCCGCACATCGATGGTGACAGGGCTGCCGTCCTTCAATGTCAGGTGGGCCTGAAAGTGTTTCTTCGGGCCAGGGATGTCGGTAAAGGTCAGCGGGTAATCATGGCCGATGGCGTCCTGAATCGAAGTCACTGCAATCGGCACATCGCTGGCTGCCATCGGCGTGCCCGGCGAGCCTTCATTCAGCAGATAGCTGTAGTTGGTGCGCTCCAGACGCTGCAGCCAGTTCACACGCTCATCGGCGGGCAAACGGTCGAGGATGGCTAGGGAAGTCGAGACATCGGTTTCCAGATTGCCCAACATCGTATTTTTCGCGCTTTCGTAACGCTCGTAGTACTGAGCGCCAAAGGACAACCCCTGGGCGAGGATCAGGCCGATCAGGAAAATCAGCGACAGCCGCGAGGCCAGTGTGCGAGGCCAGTGCAGCGCAAGATTCATGACGGCGCACCGAGCACTTCCACCGGCAGGGAGAACACATAACCTTCACTGCGCACAGTCTTGATGTAGGCCGGTTCCCGGGCATCGTCGAGCAGGCGCTGACGCAAGCGGCTCACCAGCAAATCGATGGAGCGGTCGAACAGATCTGCATCACGGCCCTGGGTCAGGTTGAGCAATTGGTCGCGATTGAGCACCCGCTGAGGATGATCGAGGAACACCCGCAGCAGGCGATATTCCGCGCCGCTGAGGGCGACCATGGTGCCGTCCTCATCCAGCAGATGCCGGGCCGAGGTGTCCAGGCGCCAACGACCGAACCTCAGCAGGCGACCGCTCTCGGTGATCACCAGGTTCGGCGGCAACATCCGCGTACGCCGCAGCACGGCGTTGATGCGGGCGAGCAATTCACGGGCGGCGAACGGTTTGACCAGGTAATCGTCGGCGCCCATTTCCAGGCCGATGATGCGGTCGGTTTCATCGTTGCGAGCGGTGAGCATCAATACCGGCGTGGCCTTGTGTTTGCCGGCGCGCAGCTCGCGGCAGAGCACCAGGCCATCGTCACCCGGCATCATGATGTCGAGCACGATCAAATCCACCGGCGTGGACTCCAGAAACGAGCGCATCTGCCGTCCATCCGCGACCACGGTGGTGCGCAGGCCGTTCTTCTTCAGGTAGTTGCCTACCAGTTCCCGGATCTCGCGGTCATCGTCCACGATGAGAATGTGATCGACGTGTTCCATGGTGACCAAGCCTCTTGAATGGGAGTTGTCGCGCAGTCTATCGAGACTCGGCCCTCTCGCCTGCCATCGATTGTATTGCAGTGTATCTGGCGTGCCGAAAGATACACGGGGACGTAAAAATGGCCGATTTCAGGGGGGTTGTATCGCTGTGTATCTCCAGCCTGCGCGGATACACAGCGATTTACTCGCGCCTGTTCCGGACACAGACGGGATACCTCGCGGGTTTCAAATAGGTTCCATCGAGGCAAACCCAACTGCCTCGGCTCAATCAACGATTGACCTATTGAAGCCCTGAGGAAATCACCATGAACACCAAAGCCGTCTACGCCGCCTGCCTGTTTGCCGCCCTGAACATCTGCACCTTGTCGGCCCGGGCCGAAGCCGATGTTACCCCTCAAACCTACACCTACGGCACACATCTGGACATCCAGAAAGTGCTGTCGATGAAACAGGACGCCAGCCCTACCTGCGGGATTGTGAATGCCCGGATGACCTACCTGGATTCCCAAGGCAAAACCCAGGTTCTGGATTACAGCAAATTCGCTGACGGCTGCAACGAAGGCAGCTGAGTCCTTCGACTACCCATT
The DNA here is from genome assembly GCF_003732275.1 of Pseudomonas frederiksbergensis. Classification (GTDB taxonomy): domain Bacteria; phylum Pseudomonadota; class Gammaproteobacteria; order Pseudomonadales; family Pseudomonadaceae; genus Aquipseudomonas; species Aquipseudomonas frederiksbergensis_H. The sequence goes on along the minus strand of NZ_MOBM01000003.1, from coordinate 4,388 downwards.
GCCCATCCCCTTTGAAACAGGAAGAACACTATGAACAACGTCACCCGCTTTTTGACCGCCATCATTTTCTCCGTAGCTGGCGCCGCTGCCCATGCCAATGCTGCAGTTGAACAAAATACCTGTGGCAGCAGCACCTGCTTCCAACTGACTCCGCTGCTGACTGAGGATGGTTCCAGCCGCACGCCGCAAGGGCAACTGGTTGCAGAGAACGGCTACAGCCGGACGCCACAGGGCCAGCAGCTGGACAACCAGACGGCTTGAAGCCCAGCACTGTTCCTATGAACTCAATATTTCCAGTGTGGGAGCGAGCCTGCTCGCGATGACGGCAGCACATTCAACATCTATGTGACTGCCAGACCGCTATCGCGAGCAGGCTCGCTCCCACATGGGACTCGTATCTCAAGGTGATCCCCATGTTTCTCATCGCATTCCTGGGCGGCATTTTGACCGTCCTCAGCCCCTGCATCCTCCCGGTCGTGCCGTTTCTGTTTGCCGGGGTTAAACGCACGTGTTCTTCGATCCTGCTCACCCTCGGCGGCATGGCCCTGACTTTCGCCCTGATCTCCAGCCTGGCCGTGGTCAGCAGCGATTGGGTGATACAAGCCAACAACACTGGTCGCCATGTGGCACTGATCGTGATGGTGCTGTTTGCCCTGTCGCTGATCTCCGCACGCATCGGTGGCTGGCTGGCACGTCCGTTCGTGCTGCTGGGCAATCGCCTTGATCCCAACACCCGCAAAATGTCTGGCCCGTTAGGCTCGGTGATGATCGGCGTCGCCACGGGTCTGCTCTGGGCGCCGTGTGCCGGGCCTATCCTCGGGGTGATCCTCACTGGCGCCATGCTGCAAGGTGCCAATGCTCAGACCAGTCTGTTGCTGCTGGCGTACGGCCTGGGCAGTGCGTTGTCCCTGGGCACTTTGATCTTCGCCGGTCGCGGCCTGGTCAATCGCTTGAAACCGTCGATTCCGCTCACCGGTTGGCTGCGTCGCGGCGCGGGTGCTGCGGTGTTGGCCGCTGCGGCGGTCATCTCCACTGGCGTCGACAACACGTTGCTCGCCAGCACCTCGTCCGAAGGCGTCACCACGGTTGAGCAGCGCGTGCTGGAAACCGTACCGAAAGTGGTCGATTACTTTGTCAGCAAGGTCAAGGCCGACTCGACCATGGACGCGGCCAAAGGCGCGATGCCGTCACTTTCCGGCGCAGTCGAATGGCTCAACTCGCCAGCGCTGAGCAACGATTCCCTGCGCGGCAAAGTGGTGCTGGTGGACTTCTGGACGTACGACTGCATCAACTGCCAGCACACCTTGCCCTACGTGAAGGACTGGGCGAAGAAATACGAGAAGGACGGCCTGGTGGTGATCGGCGTGCATACCCCGGAATACGGTTACGAACGCATCATCGACAACGTCCGCGATCAGGTGAAAAAACTCGGTATCACCTACCCAGTGGCAATCGACAATAACTACGCGATCTGGCGTGCCTTCGACAACCAGTACTGGCCCGCTCACTACCTGATCGATGCCAAGGGGCAGGTGCGTTACACCCACTTTGGCGAGGGCCGCTACGAGACTCAGGAACAGATGATTCGGCAACTGCTGGAAGAGGCCAAAGCGCCTGCCGCGTGATCCGTTTCAGTGAAGCAAACCAACCTGTCAAGGCGGCGTTACAAATGGCGACCATGCATCGGAGAATGCCATATTTCGTGAATTCTCCGGACGATCGGCAGGACGTCGGCGTATCCGGGAGCGATAGTTTGTGGATGACGGGATCACCTCCGATCCTGTCATCACCATCAAGAAAAGGAAGTTGCCATGCCTAAATTCATTATTGAACGCGAGATTCCGGGCGCCGGCGCACTGCCGCAACAGGAACTCAAAGCGATCTCGCAAAAATCCTGTGATGTATTACGCGAGATGGGGCCAGAGGTGCAGTGGTTGGAGAGTTACATCACTGGCGACAAGATTTACTGCGTGTACATCGCGCCGAATGAGGGACTCATCAGGGAGCACGCCCAAAAAGGTGAATTTCCCATCAACAGCGTTTCTCGGGTCATGAACATCATCGATCCCACCACGGCGGAGTAAGCCGGGACGTGTTCCAACCCGCAACGGAGCAGACTCCATGAGTACCCCCATTGACCTCACTGCCCTGAAAAACCGTCAAATGGCCTCGTGGGCCAGCGGCGACTACGCCGTGATCGGCACCACCTTACAGATCGTCGGCGAACAACTGGCCGAAGCCTGCGACTTGCTCTGTGATGAGCAGGTGCTGGACGTCGCCGCCGGCAACGGTAACGCAACGCTCGCCGCCGCGCGCCGGGGATGCAAGGTCACGTCCACCGACTACGTGGCCAAGCTGCTTGAACGCGGCGAAGACCGCGCGCGGGCGGAACATCTGGACGTGACTTTTCAGGTGGCCGATGCCGAGGACTTGCCGTTCGAGGACGCCAGTTTCGATGCCGTGCTTTCAACCTTTGGTGTGATGTTTACGCCGGATCAGCCCAAGGCTGCAGCGGAACTGGCGCGGGTGTGCCGTCCTGGCGGACGGGTCGGCCTTGCCAACTGGACGCCTGAAGGCTTCGTCGGCCAGATGTTCAAGACCCTGGGCCGCCATATGCCGCCACCTGTGGGCGCCCAACCGCCTTCAAACTGGGGCTCTGAAGCCTGGTTGCACTCGCAGTTCGATCAGCGCGACTTTCAGCTCCAGGTGACACGGCGGTTGTTCAATTTCCGTTATCGTTCGGCCGCGCACTTCATCGACACCTTCCGCACCTGGTATGGCCCGGTTCACAAGGCCTTTGCGACCCTGCCACCCGAAGAGGGCACAGCCCTGGAAAACGACCTGACTGAACTGCTGAATCGGCTGAACCGGGCGGGGGAACGGTCGCTGGTGGTGCCCAGTGAATACCTGGAAGTGGTGATTACACGGCGTTGAAACGACAACACAAATCCCCTGTGGGAGCGAGCCTGCTCGCGATGAGGGTCTTAAATTCAACATGCATGTTGACTGAAGATCCGCCATCGCGAGCAGGCTCGCTCCCACAAGGGAGATGTGCAAAATTCGGCCCGCCCCTCACTCATCCAGCCGCTCGGTGTACACCACCCACACACTGCACGGCATTTTGTACAGCAGATGTTCCACCGTGCTGCCGATCAACCGGCCCATGCCGCGATGGCCGACCCGGCCCATGACAATCACGTCGACGTCATAGCTGTCGGCATAGCGGGTCAGCACTTTGGTCGGGCTGCCCATGAGCATGTGCCGTTGCTCCGGCGCGATGCCGTTGCGCGCGGCCAATTCGTTGAAGGCATCCTCCTGGAAGTCGAACAGGGTCTTGGCCTTGTCCGAAGCGAAAAACGCCGAGCCGTTTTCGAAGCTGAACTCGTCCGAGCTGATTGACGAAAGGTCATAGGCATAGACCACGTCGAGCTCGGCATTGCAGGCGCTTGCCAGTTTTGATGCTTCGTGAAGGATCCGGTCGTTAAAGCTTTTGTAGTGATCATCACGATGGAACGGATCGACCGCGGCGACAATCTTGCGCGGCAACGCATGAATGGCATGGCTGACGAAGTGCAGCGGCACCGGGCATTCGCGCAGCAAATGCACGTCGAGAGGGGTAAACACCAGCCGCGACAGCCGTGATTGATGTTCCAGCGCCTTGATCAGCACGTCCATCGGCTGCTCTTTGAGGTGAGTCAGGATTTCTTCCAGCGGATTTTCGACCCAAGTCACCTCCGTGGTGACATGCACACCGATCTTGCGCAGGGGGCGGGCCTGTTCCTCAAGCCACTGGCGGTGGCGCTCGACGTACCCCAGACGCATCTGCTCCAGGGCCTTTTCGTTGACCAAGCCAGCGGTCGCCAGGCCTTCCAGATAGTCGAAAGCCACGATGTGCAAGGCCGCGTCCTCAGCCTTGGCCAGCGCCGCCGCCCGGTCGAAGGCAGGGCTGTGTTCCATCAGGGGCGAGGCGACCAGCATGAAACGTGCTTGACCAGACATGACAAACCTCCCGTGGGTAAACGAGCAAACGACGGTCCCCCGGGGCTGCAATGGGAGAGCGCCTGTGCGCCCGACGTGTGGTCATTCGATAGCCATTCAATCCTCTAAGTATTGACCATGATCAACCTCTCGTCCGCAAGGCCGGTGCGGGCTGAAGTTCGTGCTCAGAAATGTCACACCGGAGTTCAAATGTGGGAGCGGGCTTGCTCGCGAAGGCGGAGTATCAGGCAACATTTCTATCAACGGGAAGACCGCCTTCGCGAGCAAGCCCGCTCCCACAGGGGATTTGTGCTGTTCATTTTATTTAAACAACCTTCGCGCCCCGTTCCTCCAGCAATTCCCGTAATACGGAACGGTGGCAGTGTGCCTCTTTCTCGCAATAACATCCT
>NZ_MOBM01000037.1 GCF_003732275.1 Pseudomonas frederiksbergensis | reverse complement strand
CGCAGCACCCACTTGACGATGTCGTTGTGGCTTTCCTTGAGTGGGTTGGTAGCGTCCACGACATACAGAATCAGGTGCGCCTCGGAGATGTAGCGTTTGGTCAGGTCTTCATACATGACCTGCTCGCCGTCGACACTTTTTTCCTTGTCGCCGAACAGGCCGTGGGTGTCGACGATTTCGCACTTCTCCGGCAGCCCCTCTGGAGAATAAATTGCCAAGCGATCAGAGGACTCGTCCATGTTGATGTTCATATCGGCCATGATCTTGCCCAGCCAAGCGGCAATAACGCTTGTCTTGCCGTCGGAGAAGGCACCCAGCAAGGCGATGCGCAGCACATCGGACTCGATGGCTTGTACTGCCGAGTCGATCTTGTGCAACTCGCTACCGACGTCGGCGCCCATCTCCCCCAACTCGTCGAGCACCGCACGCAGTTGCTCCAGCCCCTTGAGCGCTGCCTGCTTCTCAACGTTGAACTGATTGAATTGTTCCATACGGCATGTTCTCCAACTGCTCTTTAATAAGGGTCATCAGCGCTATCTGCTGTTCGATGACGTCCAGAGGGCGCTTGAGCGACTCCT
>NZ_MOBM01000036.1 GCF_003732275.1 Pseudomonas frederiksbergensis | reverse complement strand
CCAGCACCACCAGGCACATCGCCCAGAGGAAACTGTCGGTGCCGGCCCAGTACCAGGGCAACTCGGTCCACGACAAGAAGGTCATGAACGCCGGCAAGCCATCGCCGGCGGCCTGACGCATCAGGTACATGCCCATGGCGTAGCCGCCCAGGGCGAAGAACAGGCCGTGGCCCAGGGAGAGCAAGCCGGCGTAGCCCCAGACCAGGTCCAGGGCCAGGGCGACGATGGCGTAGCAGAGAATCTTGCCCACCAGGGTCAGGGTATACGCCGAGACGTGCAGCGGATTGTCAGCCGCCAGCAGCGACAGTAGCGGCAGGCTCAGCAGCACGGCCAGGATCAGCATGCCGACGACGAGGGTGACTTTGGGACCGGCCTTTTGCGTGGCCGTGAGCATCAGGGGCTGGTTCATCAGTCGATTACCCGTCCTTTGAGCGCGAAGAGGCCTTGCGGACGCTTCTGGATGAACAGAATGATCAGCGCGAGGATCAGGATCTTGCCGAGCACGGCGCCGATCTGCGGTTCGAGGATCTTGTTGGCGATGCCGAGGCCGAACGCAGCGAACACGCTACCGGCCAACTGGCCGACGCCGCCGAGCACCACCACCAGGAACGAGTCGATGATGTAGCTCTGGCCCAGGTCCGGACCGACGTTGCCGATCTGGCTCAGGGCCACGCCACCGAGCCCGGCGATGCCCGAGC
>NZ_MOBM01000035.1 GCF_003732275.1 Pseudomonas frederiksbergensis | reverse complement strand
TGCGGCGTACGGCTCGAACCATCAGCAGCTACCAACTGACCTTGCGGTGTACGGCTCGAGCCGTCCTGTACCAGGAAGTCACCGCCGCCCTGCGCGTTCACAGGGGTCAACTGGAAGCAGGTGCTGCTGCCGCAGGAGGTTTGTTCAACAGCGGCGTTGGCATGAGCGGCGGCACCAGCCAGGGCGAAAGCAGCGGCGGTCAAAAAGCGAGTCACGTTGTTCATGGTTTTTCTCCTGTTTAAAAGGGGCTCAGCAATCGGTAAGTGAGGGGCTCAGTTGTCACCAGTGCAGCCGTCAGCGAACTTGCGGTAGTCCAGGACCTGCGTTTTGCTCTGGGAATCCAGGTAGGTCATCTGGGCATTCACAACCCCGCAGGTGGGTGTGGCGTCCTGTGTCAGCGACACCACTTTTTTGATGTCCAGGTGGGTGCCATAGGTGTAGGTCTCAGGCGAGACGCCTGCTTCGGCGCGGGCGGACAACGTGCAGATGTTCAGGGCGGCAAACAGGCAAGCGGCGTAGATTGCTTTGGTGTTCATGGTGATCTCCTCAAGGCTTCAATGGCTAGGTCGTTCAATTGAGCCGAGGCGGTTGGGGTTGCCTCGATGGAACCTATTAGACGCCTGAGAGGTATCTGGTCTGTGTCGAAAAAAGAGACGTTTAAATCGATACGTATCAGAGCCGCCTGGTAATACACATCGATACAAACCT
>NZ_MOBM01000034.1 GCF_003732275.1 Pseudomonas frederiksbergensis | reverse complement strand
GTAATGCTGTTCACTTAAGCATTTGAGTCTCAGCAGGGCTTACTCGAAAATCCGATGCCAGACCTCTGGCATCGGATTTTTTATGTCTGTTCAACAAGACCTGCTCGACCTTGGCGATCTTTTCAACTTCTGCGATCTGAGTACCTTTACCCAACATATTCCGGTTGAGTGGGTAGCGTCTGCACTGGATCTTTCCAGCCAGGCGACCATTCGCCGACGTCGCTTGCCCGCCGATCAAGTGCTTTGGCTGGTACTCGGCATGGCGCTGTTTCGTGACGAGCCGGTTCACGAAGTGGCCAGACGTTTGAACATTTGTGCCCAAGGCCTGGCCTCTGACCAGCTATTGGCCCGAAGCGGTGTAACCGAAGCGCGTAAGCGGCTCGGTGCCGATCCTGTTGAATGGTTATTCCGCAAGACAGGTCATCAATGGGGCGCGGAGCGTTATACCGATGACGCCTGGCAGGGCCTGCAAGTGTTTGCGGTAGACGGTGCGCTTTTGCGTACCCCGGATACGCCCGAGCTTCGAGATCATTTCGGGTCGGGGAATACCCGGACCGACCGCCAGACTCCGTTCCCCATGCTGCGCTTGGTGGCGTTGATGAATGTGCGTTCGCACGTAATCCTGGATGCCCAATTGAGTCCTTACCGACGCAGTGAAATGCGCTTGGCCGACGAGTTTTTGCAGCAGATTCCCGATCACTCGGTGACGTTATTCGATAAAGGGTTCTGGGGCGCCGAACTACTGTCGAGCCTGAATAAAGCCGGCACCCATCGGCACTGGTTGATTCCGGCCAAAAAAGGCACGGTTTGTGAGGAAGTGGCTCGTTACAACCCGCACGATCGTCTGGTGCGCATGAAGGTCTCACCGCGAGCCAGAGCCCGAAATCCGGCCCTTTCAACGCATTGGGAGGCCCGCGAAGTCAGCTATGAAATTCAAGGCAAACTCAAGACGGTCATGACGTCGCTGCCGGCGAACACCTACAGCACCAAAGCCGTTGCCCAGCTTTATCAGGAGCGCTGGGAGATCGAGTTAGGCTTCAGAGACATCAAAAGCTCAATGCAACAGAACGCAGTGACCTTGCGTAGCAAAAAAGTCGACTTGATCTATCAGGAAGTCTGGGGACTGTTGCTGGCTTACAACGTGGTTCGTCGGGAAGCCAGTCAGGCGGCAGTGGCGTTTGGCCGGGCCCCCTCGGACATCCGCTTCAAACCAGCCTGTCAGTACATCGCGGTCCAGCTGATCGTGATGGCAGCAGCCAATCCGATTTCAGCGACAGGGAGGCGGTTATCAGAGTTAAGGGCAGGTATTGGAGGATTGTTTCTGGATCACCGCCCAAGGCGTTCGAGGCCCAGGACGGTGAAGATTTCAAAGACCCGGTTTCCAGTGGATCGTAAGGCTGCTCCACTTAAGTGAACAGCATTA
>NZ_MOBM01000033.1 GCF_003732275.1 Pseudomonas frederiksbergensis | reverse complement strand
GCACGTCAAATCTCCTGCGTGATCTTATTGAGTAAACCCAGGCACTGCGGATGGTGCGTCTGGGGCGGCCGATCAGCACGATCCCGCCAAATCAGGGCGGGGCGCGGCATTTTGCAGGCGAACTTTGTGCCCTTCAAGGGATTATGACGGGTGACGGAAAATTAACTACAAGTCACCCCGTGACCGAATGTCGCACTTATCGGAGCAATCCCTTGTAGGCCGTGGCTTGTGAGGATTCTGTACAAAATTCAAGAATTTACACATCGGCACGGTGAATGAGGCGTCATTGCCTGCCAATAGAGGCTCAAGGCCACGTATTCAGGCCTTTGTAGGACGTTTGTGCTACTCCTCAGTACAGTCTGCCAATATGCGACAAATACTTATATCTGTAGTGCTTTTGTATTCCTGACTACGAGGTCAGCTAATAAAGGGGAGCCTTTATCCTTCTAGGCTGTAGCTTTGTGCCTGATTCACCAGCCAATTGCGAAATGCCTTTAAAGAGGCTGATTCGACCTTTCGCTCGGGAATCATCAGGTAGTAGGCCTTAATGCTCGATAGTGCCTGAGCGTTGGCAATCACCAGACGCTTCTCTGCTAATTCGCGCTGAATCAGGAACGGTGGAATCAGCGCGATCCCCATATCGTGCATCGCAGCTTGAGCAAGCATGGAGAATAGCTCGTAACGCGGCCCTGTCATGTCTCGCGGGATATTCAGGTTTTGAGAGTTGAACCACTGGCGCCAGGCATAAGGGCGGGTGGTCTGTTGCAGCAGGGGCAGTTCGGCGATTTCACTGGGGGTCAGATTGGTTTTTTTTCCCAGTAACGTGGGGCTGCACACCGGCATCGGATTTTCGCCCATTAGCCTGTGGGATTCGGTACCCGACCAGTCGGCGTCGCCGAAATAGATCGCGGCATCGAATTCGGTGTCGGCAAACAGGAAGGGGCGGGTGCGATTGGTGAGGTTGACTGTCACTTCCGGATGTTTGTGCTGAAAATCCTTGAGTCGCGGCAGCAGCCATTGAGTACCGAAGGTTGGTACCACCGCCAGCTCGATCACATTGGCGCCTTGTTGGCCCATCACTGACAAGGTGTCGCGTTCAACCGCGTCGAGTTGGGTCGCCACTCGGCGGCTGTAGGAAAGTCCGGCCTCCGTCAGCTTCACTCCGCGCCGGGAGCGTCGGAATAGTTCGACGCTGAGGAACTCCTCGAGGCTGGCGATCTGTCGGCAAATCGCTCCCTGCGTGAGGGAAAGTTCCTGAGCGGCCTTGGTAAAGCTCTCGTGGCGCGCTGCAGCTTCAAAGCTGATCAGGGCGGTTGTACTGGGGATCTTCCGGCGCATGTATGTCAACCTCACTAATACATCGCATATAAGCTATTTTGCGACGTTACGGAGTGAGAAATTAGCACAACAGTATGCAAAATCCTCGTTTGCCGTGAAACCGAACCGGGCCTAGGATCACTCCACGTTATTTGACCCGATTCGAGAGGACTCACTCATGGGCGGTAAAGCTAGCTTCAACTGGATCGATCCCCTGCTGCTGGATCAACAGCTCACTGAAGAAGAACGCATGATTCGCGACACCGCTCAGCAATTTGCTCAGCAGAAGCTCGCGCCGCGCGTTCTCGAAGCTTTCCGTCATGAGAAGACCGACCCGGCGATTTTCCGCGAGATGGGTGAAGTGGGTCTGTTGGGTGCGACCATTCCTGAGCAATACGGTGGCAGCGGCCTTAACTACGTCAGCTACGGTCTGATTGCCCGTGAGGTCGAGCGTGTCGACTCCGGCTATCGCTCGATGATGAGCGTGCAGTCCTCGCTGGTCATGGTGCCGATCAACGAATTCGGTACCGAAGCACAGAAGCAGAAATACCTGCCGAAGCTGGCTTCGGGTGAATGGATCGGTTGTTTCGGTCTGACCGAGCCCGACCACGGTTCCGACCCGGGCGCGATGATTACTCGTGCACGCAAAGTGGAAGGCGGCTACAGCCTCACCGGCAGCAAAATGTGGATCACCAACAGCCCGATCGCTGATGTGTTCGTGGTTTGGGGCAAGGACGACGCGGGCGATATTCGTGGTTTTGTTCTGGAGAAGGGCTGGAAAGGCCTTAGCGCTCCGGCGATTCACGGCAAGGTTGGCCTGCGTGCATCCATCACCGGCGAGATCGTCATGGACAATGTGTTTGTCCCTGAAGAGAACATCTTCCCGGATGTCCGGGGCTTGAAAGGTCCTTTTACCTGTCTTAATTCGGCGCGTTACGGCATTTCCTGGGGCGCACTGGGCGCTGCCGAGTTCTGCTGGCACACCGCTCGCCAGTACACCCTGGATCGTAAGCAGTTTGGTCGTCCATTGGCGGCCACACAGTTGATCCAGAAGAAGCTGGCTGACATGCAGACCGAAATCACCATGGCGCTGCAAGGCTGCCTGCGTCTGGGTCGTATGAAGGATGAAGGCACTGCTGCCGTCGAGATTACTTCGATGATGAAGCGCAACTCCTGTGGCAAATCCCTGGATATCGCCCGCATGGCGCGCGACATGCTGGGTGGCAACGGCATCTCCGATGAGTTCGGTGTCGCTCGGCACCTGGTCAACCTGGAAGTGGTGAATACCTATGAAGGTACGCATGACGTCCACGCGCTGATCCTCGGTCGCGCGCAGACCGGCATCCAGGCGTTCTATTAATAGGAGAACGGTCATGGGCGCGCTTTCGCATCTACGGGTACTGGATTTATCGCGGGTGCTTGCCGGGCCTTGGGCCGGGCAGATCCTGGCGGACCTTGGCGCCGAAGTCATCAAGGTCGAGCGCCCGGGTAATGGCGATGACACGCGCGCTTGGGGGCCCCCGTTCCTTAAAGACGCCTATGGCGAGAATACCAGCGAGGCGGCCTATTACTTGTCCGCCAACCGCAACAAACAATCAGTGACCATCGACTTCACGCGGCCAGAGGGGCAGCAGCTCGTGCGTGAGCTGGCGGCGAAGTCGGACATCCTCATTGAAAACTTCAAGGTCGGTGGTCTGGCGGCTTATGGGCTGGACTATGAGTCGCTCAAGGCGATTAATCCGAAGCTGATCTATTGCTCGATCACCGGCTTCGGTCAGACAGGTCCGTATGCCAAGCGTGCGGGTTACGACTTCATGATCCAGGGTTTGGGCGGTCTGATGAGTTTGACTGGCCGTCCCGAAGGAGATGAGGGCGCAGGCCCGGTGAAAGTCGGTGTGGCGCTGACAGATATTTTGACCGGTCTCTATTCAACGGTAGCGATCCTGGCGGCCTTGGCTCATCGGGATCAGGGCGGTGGCGGTCAGCATATAGACATGGCATTGCTGGATGTTCAGGTGGCTTGTCTGGCCAATCAGGCGATGAACTACCTGACTACAGGCGTTGCGCCTAAACGCCTGGGCAACGCTCACCCGAATATCGTGCCTTATCAGGACTTTCCTACGGCCGATGGCGATTTCATCCTCACCGTGGGTAACGATGGGCAGTTCCGCAAGTTTGCGCAGGTGGCTGGTCAGCCGCAGTGGGCGGATGATCCGCGTTTTGCGACCAACAAATTGCGGGTGGCTAACCGAGCAGTATTGATTCCGCTGATTCGTCAGGCGACCGTGTTCAAGACTACTGCCGAATGGGTGGCGCAGCTGGAGCAGGCAGGCGTGCCATGTGGACCGATCAATGATCTGGCTCAGATGTTTGCCGATCCTCAGGTTCAGGCACGGCGGTTGGCCATTGAGCTGCCTCATGCTTTGGCCGGGATGGTGCCGCAGGTTGCGAGCCCGATACGTCTGTCCGAGACTCCGGTGGAGTACCGTAGTGCGCCTCCTTTGTTGGGTGAGCACACGCTGGAGGTTTTACAGCGGGTGTTGGGTCTGGATGCCGGCGTCGTTGCTGGGTTCAAGGCGTCTGGAGTGCTCTGAGTATTCCTTCTATATAGCAGGGCTGTTTTTGCTCTCCTATATAGAGAGGGGAATGCGCAGTTTTCCGGCTTTCCGCAAGTTATTGATAGAAAAGCGTAATCAGGGGTTGACGGCAGATTCTGGAAGTCTATAATTC
>NZ_MOBM01000032.1 GCF_003732275.1 Pseudomonas frederiksbergensis | reverse complement strand
CAAACTATCGCATACCCATTCGCTGGAGCGTGATCTCGCAAGAGAAAACGACCCGGCTACCGAATTTCTTGACGACCATAGAGCATTGGAACCACCTGATCCCATCCCGAACTCAGCAGTGAAACGATGCATCGCCGATGGTAGTGTGGGGTTTCCCCATGTGAGAGTAGGTCATCGTCAAGATTAAATTCCGAAACCCCTATCTGCGTATGCAGGTAGGGGTTTTGTTTTAGTAGAAGTCACCGATTTTGCTGGCACGTTACCGCTGTAACGGGCTGGTCACAGAATTTCTTGACGACCATAGAGCATTGGAACCACCTGATCCCATCCCGAACTCAGCAGTGAAACGATGCATCGCCGATGGTAGTGTGGGGTTTCCCCATGTGAGAGTAGGTCATCGTCAAGATTGAATTCCAAACCCCTGTTTGCTTATGCAGACAGGGGTTTTTTCTTTCTGGGCTATAGAAACTTCAATCCGGAACGGGTCAGATCCAGGCTTTGGGTGCCTTGCTACTCCTTCGAGCCAGAAACTTGCGCCACGATTCCCGTCACCGACAATACAGCAATCAAAACACCTGGCACCGCGATCATCACTTGCCCGGTGAGCCCAATGATTCGCCCTCCATGTATCGGCAATTGCAGCCGATAAAAAGGCTCCCCCAAGATGCCTTGCCCTGCATTTCCTGCCCCAGTAAACGCCCATCCGTGCCATGAAAGAACAGCCAGGATTTTCCATGGGCCTCGGTATCATGTTGCCCAAAGCCCGATTGCAGCTGTCAGCCCCAGCCTTTGGCCTTCCTGCAATGCACGTTAATAAGCCTTTGATAACCTCAGCCGCGTAACTCCCAACTCCTCGGCAGGTATGCGTCCGCCGGGATTGCCTTCCAGATATGTCAACACCGGTTGAAAACTGACCCACCCTACCGAAGTAAAACTGACCCAC
>NZ_MOBM01000031.1:545-4641 GCF_003732275.1 Pseudomonas frederiksbergensis | reverse complement strand
TTTCGAGTAAGCCCTGCTGAGACTCAAATGCTTAAGTGAACAGCATTACGACTGGTTCGGGGCGTTTTTTTATCGGAATTTTGTATCAGGGCGCACTTGTTAACGCGGGGGACTCGCGAAACGTCGGTGGTTGTGATGGCCCTTTCGCGAGCAAGCCCGCTCCCACATTTGATCTTCGGTGGACAGACAATCTGTGAGCAATGGAGAACCAGTGTGGGAGCGGGCTTGCTCGCGAAGGGAGCGACACGGTCTGTCGAAAAAACTGCACCTCAGGCTTGGCAACTTCTGTTCGTAGTCTTTTTGTAGCCATTTGTAGCAATAACCTTCAATAGCTCTTCGTTTACCGCTAGGCTGCGGACATCTGTAACGCCGCCATCAGCCTTTCAAACAAGAGCCGGCCATGACTGATCTGTCCCCATTTCCGGGCCCTGCAAGCGTAGCCGTCGCCGCATTGGACGGGCGCTTTTTCCGGCCTCCGCTGCCCGACGGCCATGTGCTGCGGCCGCGTTTGTGCGAGCGCCTGAGCGCCGGTCTCGGTGGCAGGCTGCTGCTGGTCAGCGCGCCGGCGGGGTTCGGCAAGAGTTCATTGGCGGTGGAGTTTTGCCAGGGGTTGCCGGATCACTGGCAAAGTCTGTGGCTGGGGTTAAGTCCTCGGGACAGCGATCCCGGTCGTTTTCTTGAACGGCTGCTCGAAGGGCTTCAGGAGTATTTTCCGCAACTGGGTAGTCAGGCGCTGGGGTTGCTGAAAATGCGCCAACGTCATCAGCCGTTTGCCTTCGAAGAATGGCTGGACGGTTTGCTCGATGAACTGGCTATGCACCTTTCACCCGTTACGCCACTGTTGCTGGTACTCGATGACTATCATCTGGCCCAGGGCCCGGTGCTTGATCGTTGCCTGCAGTTTTTCCTCAATCATTTACCCGATGGTCTGCTGGTCATGGTCACCAGCCGGCAACGTCCCGACTGGCATCTGGCACGCCTGCGGCTATCGCGGCAACTGCTCGAGTTGCATGAGCAGGATCTTCGACTGACCCACGATGAAGCCCTGACCCTACTCGATAGACACAGCATTTCATTGCGTGGCGAGGCGCTGGAGAGTTTGATCCAGCGCAGCGAAGGCTGGGTGGCCGGGCTGCGCTTCTGGCTGCTGGCGGCCTCCGAAGCCGGCAGCGAGGGCGCATTGCCCCAATCGCTGTACGGTGGGGAAGGGCTGATTCGCGATTACCTGCTCGAAGAAGTGATCGATTGCCTGCCCGCCGAGGTGCAGTCATTCCTGTACGAGACCGCGCTTCAAGAGCGCTTTTGCAGCGAGTTGTGCGACGCCGTGCGCGAAGCCCATGACAGTGCCGAGATCCTGCGTTTCCTGCTGGCGCATCAGGTGTTTCTGGTGCCGCTGGACGAACACGGTCACTGGTATCGCTATCACCACCTGTTTTCCGACCTGCTGCGTAGCCGGCCCACCGCCCAGGTGATGGTGCCGACGGCCAGCCTGCATCTGCGTGCCTGCCGCTGGTTCAATTCTCAAGGGTTACTCGATGAGGCGGTAGAGCAGGCGTTGCGTGCCGGGCATCTGGATGTTGCGGCGAATCTGGTACAAAACCTCTCTGAAGAACAGCTGCTGGCCGAGCAGAACGTCGGCATGCTGCTGCGCTGGAAAATGGACTTGCCCGACAGCCTGCTGATCAGCACGCCACGGCTGATCGTGCTCTACAGCTGGGCGTTGGGTCTGGCCTGCCAACTGGACGCCGCCGAGGAACTGGCCAGCCACTTGAGCCGCTTCCTGCCGGCGCCGTCGGCCACTGCGCAAAAATCCATGCTGGCGCAATGGCTGGCCCTGAGCGGCATCATTGCCCGGGGGCGAGGCAATCGCGAGCTGACGTTGCTCTATTGCACCGAAGCGCTGGAGAGCCTGCCGGCCAAACGCTATGGGCAGCGCCTGATGTGCCTCTCGACATTGTCCAACCTGGCCATTGCCGACAGCGATCTCTGGCGGGCACGAGGGTTGAACCGTGAGTCCCTTGAGCTGGCACAGCGGGTCGGCAATCCGCTGTTCGAGGCGCTGGCCCATTACGACCGCGCCCGCGTGCTCCAAGCACGCGGGGAGATTCTTCGTTCATTGGACGAAGTTCGCCAAGGGTTGCAGCGCCTCCAAGGCCTATCCCCGCAACGGCTTTATGCGGTGCGCGCACGGTTGACCTTATACGAGGGATTTTTGCTGGCGCTGCGTTTGCAACCCCAGGCCGCGCGGCTACGTTTGCTCGCGGGTTTGAGCGAAGCCCGGGCCTGTCGTGACATCAGCGTGTTGATCGGCCACTGCGTGATTGCCCGATTGGAGGGCAGCAGCGGCGAGTTCGCCAAAGCCTTCGCCGAACTCGCCGAGGCCGAGCGGCTGATGCACATCTGGGACGTTCCGCCGATTTACTACCTGGCGATGATCACCCTGGTCAAATGCGAGCTCTGGCTGGCCCAGGGCCGCACCGACCTTGCCGAAGCCTGGCTCGCACGATTGGGCCAGACTTACAACGGAGAGCATCCGGCGGCACCGCCGGAATTCCATCCGCAACTGCCGCTGCACATTGAACTGCAACAGGCGGTGCTGGACATGATGAAAGGCCAGCCCATGCTCGCCGAAGGACGCTTGAACGCGTTGCATGAACACGGTCAGCACAGCGGCCGGCAGATGCTCAGCGTGATGGCGCTGAGTCAGAAAATTACTCTGTTGCTGGCGGGCGGGCGCGAATCCGAGGCACGCAAGGCGCTGGCCCAGGCTTTGGAAGCGGCCGCCGGCGGTGTCCTGCAACCGTTTGACCTATTGTTGACCGAACACCCGGACTGGCTGCGCGGGCAACTTCAACTCTGTGCGCCGACGGCCATTTCGCAGAGTCTCTCGGAAAAACTTCCGGCCATGGCCTCTCGGTCGGTTGTGGAATCATCGCCAGCTGCCGAACAACTCAGTACGCGTGAACTGGCCGTTCTGCGACTGATCGCCCAAGGGTGTTCGAACCAGGAAATCAGTAATCAGTTGTTTATTTCGCTGCATACGGTGAAGACCCATGCCAGCCATATCAACAGTAAGTTGGGGGTTGAGCGGCGCACGCAGGCGGTGGCGCGGGCGAAGGAGTTGGGGGTTCTGACTTAGTTTTTTCGGCCAAGGTCTGCTACAAACAATAACGCCCCGAAACAGTCGGGGCGTTATTGTTTGAAGCAGACCCGGCCTGCTTTAGAGGCCGATTATTGCGTGAGCGACTGAGTGTCAGGCCACCAACTCGTTGGCGCTGAAGCTGTTCACACCGACCAGTTGGATTTCGAAGTCTGCACCAACGTTGCCGCTAACATTGCCCGACAGCACATGGTCGACGAAGCGAAGTTGGCCGGCTCCGGTGAAGTCATTGGCACCGATGAAGGTGAAGCCGTTGATGCCAGCACTGAGCAGGTTGGCATCAAACTGCGTCAGATCGATCTTGTCGCCCTGTGGACTGCTGAAGTCAGTGATGACATCACGCAGGTTGCCAATTCCCGTTTCGTTCCAGGCATTGAACACAAATGTGTCTGCACCATCGCCACCGGTCAGTGTGTCCGTGCCCAGGCCACCGATCAGGGTGTCGCCCCCCAGACCACCGTCGAGGATGTTGTCACCGGTGTTGCCGGTCATGCGGTTGGCCACATCGTTGCCGGTGCCGATGAGGTTGTCGGTGCCAAGGAATTGCAGGTCCTCGATATTGGTATTGATGTTGTAGTCGATGGACGAGAGCACCCGGTCGTGCTCGGTCAGCGAGGATCCCATGTCGAAGACAAAGTCGAAGACGTCGTCGACGTAGTAGGTGTCTGCGCCGTTGCCCCCCATCATGAAGTCTTGGCCCTCGCCACCGTCGAGGATGTCGTCACCGGCGCCGCCGTCGAGCCTGTCGTTGCCGGTACCGCCGACCAGCACATTGTTCAAGTCGTTGCCGGTGCCGCGCAGGTTTGCGCTGCCGATGAGGAACAGGTTTTCCAGCTTGTCGCCCAAGGTCCAGTTCACCGACGAACGCACGGTGTCGGTCTCGTTGGCCAGGGTGCTGGTTTCGGTAATGGTGTCGCCAAGGTTGTCGACGATGTA
>NZ_MOBM01000031.1:0-404 GCF_003732275.1 Pseudomonas frederiksbergensis | reverse complement strand
GCGCCAAGGGTGTAGTCGATGGCCGAGAACACCCGGTCGAGCGCGGTCAACGAAGCATCGGTCTCGATCACCACATCGCCGACGTTGTCGACGTAGTAAGTGTCGACGCCGTCGCCACCGATCAGGGTGTCGGCGCCGGCACCGCCGTCCAGGGTGTCAGCACCCCCACCGCCAATCAGCAGGTTAATGCCATTGTTGCCGTTCAATACGTTGCTCAGGCTATTGCCAGTGCCATTCAAATCGGCGCTGCCGGTGAGAATGAGATTCTCCAGGTTGTCGCCGAGGGTCCAGTCCATTGAGGCACGCACGGTGTCGATTTCACCGACCAGCGTACTGGTTTCGGTGATGGTGTCGCCGAGGTTGTCGACGATGTAGGTGTCGTTGCCCAGACCGCCGATCAGGGT
>NZ_MOBM01000030.1 GCF_003732275.1 Pseudomonas frederiksbergensis | reverse complement strand
TTTTCATTTTTTTGGTTTTTGCTCCCCGAACTGCTTGGGAGTGGAATAATTAATACAGAATTTTCTAATGTATTAAATGATTTGTTGGGCGATTTTTAGAATAAATTTATCTGCCAGGGTTTTCGGAGGGTTTAATTCGGTTGTGTGGGGCGCATCTGTAGTCTTGGTCTGAAAATCCGATATCTGTCATTTTTTTGTTGTGGTAGTTGATCGTGTGTCGTTAGATTTATTTATGGGCTTGCTTTTTTGGCTCGTTGTTCAACTGTGGATCGAGGGTTATATAGTGCGCGCATCAAAGAAATATCTGACAGATACGTCTGTCCATCAGGCCCTATTATTGGATGATCTAACCGAAACAAAAGATCCCGATCACGCCGTCCGATTGCTGCTAAATGAAATCCTCAAAGGACTCTCTGAAAAAGGTTGGCCTCAAGCGCAACTACAAACCGGGCCGAGGATTGTGTCCGCTGAAGAAAATTACGGTTTACTCGGTTATGACCCGGCAGAGGTTACGCTGGGGAGTGAACACACCCGTTGGGTCGATGAGCACTCGCTGTTGCGAACACAAACCACCAGCCAGATCCCGGTAGCGCTTCAGCGAGCGGCTCAGGTGCGCCAGCCGGGACAGACGATATTATTGGCAGCGCCAGGTATTACTTTCCGTCGTGATAGTCGGGATCGTTGGCATTGCGCTGAACCGCATCAAATGGACATTTGGGTGCTGGGTGATCCGGAACTGGCAACGCACGAACATCTGTTGCGTTTGGTCGGCGATATCCTTAAGTCTGCCGTTCCTGACAAACGTTGGGTCTATAGCGATAGTCCGCATCACTACACAGAGGGCGGAATCGAAGTGAATGTCTTGAATGATGGGGCTCCGGTGGAGGTGCTGGAGTGTGGTCGTATTGCGAGGTCTTTGTTGGAGCGCTTGAACATAGACCCGCTGCATCATGGAGGGTTAGCGCTCGGGATGGGGCTGGATCGCCTGACGATGTTGCGAAAAGGCATTCCAGATATTCGCTTGCTACGCGATCAGAACATGCGAGTGCAGGCGCAGATGTATGATCTGAATCCATGGACGGCGGTATCTCGTTT
>NZ_MOBM01000029.1 GCF_003732275.1 Pseudomonas frederiksbergensis | reverse complement strand
TGCTGTGAACCCATTTTTTGCGATCGTGCAGATCAAATGTGGGAGCGAGCCTGCTCGCGATGAGGCCCGCAAGAACACCCACAAACATAACCGCTGGTTTACTCGGCAGCATTCGACGCATAAAACTCATGCAACTTGGCCTGCAACAGTTTTTTGTCAGGCAGCGGAGTCTGATATTCCGCGATCAATGCTGGCGAGAGCAATTGTCTCAGCAGTGCTGAGACTATTGCATTCACGGATAACTAAACCCCTTAACCAACGTCAACTCCCCCACCGCCCGCATCGGCACCAGGAACGTTTCCATCTTCTCGTTCGGCGTCCCCTCCTCCGTAATCACCGTAATCTGCGCCGTAGTCAGGGGCTGAACAGCCTCTTCCTGCCCTTCCTCATCACTGCGATACCCGCCACCGTAGTAGTTCACGTACACCAGGTATTGGCCCTTGATCGGCGCCGGCATGGCGAAGATTTCCGGGCCGTAGCCGGTGGTGACGTCGACGTCGAGTGCGCCGCCATTGGCCGCGACGCGGTCGCCGTACCAGATGTGGCCACCGTCAGGCGTGACGACATGCAGGTCGAGGTCGGTGCCGTCGCTGTCCCAGGCCAGCAGTACTCGCAACTTGGCCGGGGTGGCGCCGCCGCTGGTGTTGAGGAATTGGGTGCGGTGGCGTTGTTGACCGTCGGGGCTGCGGACTTCAACGCTGTTGCTGCCGTTGGGGAAGGAGAACGGGCGATCGTAGCGGCCGGCGGGGTCAATTTTCAGCGGCATGCTGACGCCATTGACGATCAACTTGCCGGGTTCATTGCCCTTGGGCGTGGATTTGATTTGGCCGGTAATGCGAGCGGTATTGGCCTGCCCCACCGGTGTGTTGACCGAGGACGCCGGGTAATTAACCGTCTGACGAAAGTTTTCGCCTTCGCCTTCGGGTGCGCCCGTGCGCCAGCCGCCGACGGGGGTGTCGAGTTTGACTGCGCTATCGGTGGCGAACGTGGTCGGCCATACGCAAAAAGAACAAAGGAACAGGAGGACCTGTGGGTAACGGAGTTTCATGGCCTATTCCAGCAAGAGGTGGCGGGCGAGCCCTTCGATGTAGGTTTCATCCTGGCCGTTGGGATGTGCTTCGAAGGCCAGGTGCAGGTATTCATGGGTCAGGTCGAGGCGGTCTTGCAGCGACAGCACGCCACGCACGTAAATGCGCTGGCGTTCGCGATCGACAAAAGGACGGCCGAAGGCCAGGCGGCAGACGGCGAAAGTGTTGACTTCGTTGTAACCAACTTCGCTTTCCAGCCGTGGTCGCCAGCCGCGGCGTTGCTTTTGCAGCCAGTCTTGCGCGGCGGGCAGCGCTTCGCAGGAAGCCACGGGATTGTCCCAGCGGCTGAGGCTGGCGCGCGGATAAGCGTGCAGCAGAATGGCGTCGTAGCGTTGACCGGCATTGGCCTGTTCGACGGCTTGCAGCCAGGAGAGTTTGTCCGGCCCCGGTTGGTCGGAGTGATAGGTGACGTTGCTGCCGGCAAGGACCAGATCGCTGGTCCACGCGGCGATGTTGCGCGACTCGGTCGCGGCCGGGCGTGGAGCGACGCGCTGTCGGCTGCTGCTGTCATCGATGCTCAGGCAGTCGCCGTTGCGGGTGGCGTTTTGCAGCAGGTAGGTGCGGATCGCGACGCTCAGGGCTTTGGCGGCTTCGGCCGGTTCCGGTCTGGCTTCGCGCTGCAGGACGCGGGCGACGTACTCTTCGCGGTCCAGGCGGGCGACGAGTTTGTCTTTGAGCAAGAACAACTCGCCGTCGCTGTGGATATCGAGTTGATTGCCGTTGGCGAATTCGACGCGATAGTCGCCTTGCAAGGGCCCGGGCGCTAACACACGATCCCCCGACAGCACGCGTTTCAGCGGATAACGCGCGAACAGGCCGACCTCGACGCACTTCCCCGCCTCGGCGGGCCAAGACGAAGGCAACACCGTCGCCAGTGCCTGACCGTAATTGCGCAAAACCATTTGACTGGTGCCGAGCCCACCGGCCCAGATCGGCGTGCCATCCGCCGTCCAGCCAGCAAATCCGCCCTGGCGCGACGAAGGATCCTGATCCCCCAACCAGCTCCAGGTTTTCACCCGCAACCGGCCGCCAAGCTCACCGATGACATTGCCGTCAGCAGCATTCAGCACCACATCGAGCAACACCCGCCGCGCCTGATCCTGCGCCGGCATCATGGCCAATGCCTTCAACAGCTCAGCCACCGAAACCCGGATATGCGGTTGCAACGACGGCAAATCCAGCAACCACTTCGGCGCTTGTCTCGCCTGCCAATATTCGCGCCATTCAGCGCTGGCAATGCCCAGGCGCGCAGGCTCAAAATACAGCCCGCAAGACTTCACCAATGCCTGATCGCGCTCAATCCTGCCGCCCGCCGTGCAGCAATACACTTCTTCCTTCGATTGCCCGCGACACTCATAAGCCGGTTCTCGCGCCCCGGTGTCCACCAGCCAGCCGTAGACAAACAGCTTCCACACACTACCCAGCGGCGTCTGCAGATCAGCAGGCAATGGCTCACGCGAGATCACCTGAGCCCGGCTCAACGAAAGCAATTCACCCTTGAAGCCCAGGCGCAACGGCTCGTCCTGCGCTGTCGCCAGCGCAGGCATCAAACACAGCAGTAACCAGACCAGACGCCGGGTCATGTCAGTGGACCGTGACCTGACCGAGCGCCGGTTTCTGTTCCTGGGCCTGATGCTGTGGCGCATAGACCTGAGTGAAACGCACCGGCGGCAGGTTGAACTGACCCTTTTGCGAGAAGCGCACCAGATGACGCAGGCGCAATTCACCGCTCAAGGCATCCACCGGGATCGCGTAAGCCAGTTGCCCCGGTTCGAAACGGGCCTTCTCCAGCGAGGTCGGCTCGGTGCCGGCCTTGCCCATCAGCTTGATTCCCCACGTGGTGCGCTCGACGTCCGCACCCGGTGGCAGCGGCACTTCGAGCATGCCGTAGCGCAGCGGTTTCGCAGCTTTGCTGGTGATGATCACTTCGTCCAGATACAGGCTGTCGCTGGACAACGGCTTGCTGCCGACGGCTTCGAGTTTGAATTCGAACGCTTCGTCACCCGGCACCAGACGCGACAGACGACGAGTGATGGTCACAGCCATCGGGTCGACTGGCGGTTGCTTGCTCTGGAAGCTCAACGCGGCGCGAAGCGGACGCTCTTGCTCTCCGGTCAGCGACAACACTGTCGGCACGGGCACAGCACCCTGCCACGTCCAATACATCTCACCGGTATCACCGTATTTTTTCTTCCAGCCTTCACCCGGTGCCAGCGCAATGGTGGGCGATGCCTGCTCGATGCTGCGTTGCAGCCAGGTCAGCGCCAAGGCTCGTTCCAGGGTCGACTGCTGTGGCAACAAGCGTTGCAACAGCGCTTGCGCATGCCCCTGATCGAAGGTTTGCAGGGACAGGTTCAAGGCTTCGACAAACGGTTGAGAGCTGACAGCGACTTGTTGTTGCGCAGCGTCCAATTGACGATTGAAAGCCTCCGGCAGATTGACCTTGGCCTGACGCGCCAAAGAGGCAGTCAGCACCCGAGCACTGGCCAGCCCCAATGCCGAATCCGGATCGCTCATGACCAGGCTTTCTTCGCCATCGTCCATCATGCTCGCCGCATTGCCTTCGCCGGCTTTCACCAAGTCGTCGATCAAACCGCTGAGCAGCGTGTTCACCGGCAATTGCATCTGTTTGGCAAACGACAGAATCAACGCCCGCTGCAACAGCGGCGTGTTCTGCGACTGCTTGGCGTACACCTCCAGCACCCGCTGCCAATGCTCCGGCGGCAGGCTCAGTTCCAGTGCTTTGCTGGCGTGCCAGTCGGCGTAATAGGCGTACGCGGTGAGGAACGCATCCGGCTCACCGTCATAGCCCCACCAGGTGAAGCTCGCCGACGGGCCGGCCATTTGCACCAAGCGCAGGCGGCTGTTCTGCATGATCAAACGCAAGCGATCGCGGATCTGCGGGTTCGACGACAAGGTCGGATAAGCGATGCTCAGCGGCAGCAAACGACTGGCGGTCTGTTCGACGCCGCCGTACGGATAGCTCAGCAGATCATCAAGCGCCGAACGGAACAGCGCTTGCGGGCTGTCATCCAGACGCAGGCGAATATCCGTGGCGTCGGCCGGCAAGGTCAGCGGCGTATCACCGCTGGCCACGTCCAGGCTTTGGCTCTGAGTCACCTGCCAGCCTTCGCCGGTCGCGGTCAGGCGCACGGCCAGGGCATCAGCGGTTTTGCCGTCCTGCACCAGCTCGGCGGTCCACTCGCCATTGGCCACCGTGAACGCTGGCAATGCGATGTAGTTGATGCCGTTGTTCAAGGTGACTGGCACCCGTTGCTCGGCGCCAGCGTAATGAATCACCAGCTCAGCCTTGACCGGTTTCTCGGCCTGACTGAAAGCGAACACACCAAGATCCGGTTTGTCGCTGTTGCGGAATTTGGTCGGGCCGCTCCACTTCAGGTACAGCGGTTTTTCCGAGCGTACGAATTGCTTCTTCTGCCCGACCTGGCCGTCATCGGCAATGGCCCGGGCGGTGATGCGCCAGCGAGTCAGAGAGTCCGGCATTTTGAAGGTGAAGCGGGTTTTGCCATTCGCATCGGTGATCAATTCAGGCTGCCACGCGGCAGTGTCGACGTCTTCGCGACGTGGTCGCTCCAGCACTTTGACGCCGCGCTCGCTGCGATTGGCTTTGCCCGGCGCGCCCGGGCTGCCCGGCAATGCCACGTCGTAGCTGATGAACGACAAACTGGCGCTGGTGCGCACGTTGTTGCGGCGTGGGTGATAGAAGAACTGATCGATGGTCGGCGCGACTTCCGGTTGCAGCGCGTAGACCATTTCATCGACCACACTGACCGTCAGATGCGCCGGAATCGGCTTGCCGGCGAACTGGGTGGTCAGGTCAACCGACACCGTATCGCCGGGCTGATACGCCTCTTTGTCGGTGGCGATGGCCACGTCGATCTGTGGCGCGATCACCTTGATGCCAGCGTTCTGAAAGCTGTACTGACCGCCCTTGGTGTAGAGCACGGAGAAGGTCAGGTTCGGCGCGAAGTTGTCTTTCACCAGGATGCGCGCGCGGTATTGGGTGTCGCTGAGTTTTTCCATCTTCAGCCAGTCGCTG
Source organism: Pseudomonas frederiksbergensis (assembly GCF_003732275.1). Taxonomy (GTDB): domain Bacteria; phylum Pseudomonadota; class Gammaproteobacteria; order Pseudomonadales; family Pseudomonadaceae; genus Aquipseudomonas; species Aquipseudomonas frederiksbergensis_H. Next base: position 5,637 of record NZ_MOBM01000029.1, on the reverse strand, counting down.
CCCTTGGACAGCAGCGCGGTGGCCTCGACCTTGTCGCGTTCCAGCGACAACAGCGCATCGATAATCGGCTCGGGGAAAGTGATCAACGCGAGGGCTTCGTCGCCCGCCTTGTACTCGGGTTTATCGAGGACGATTTCCACAGTGCCGGGCACGGCTTTGACGCCGTCGCCAGTGACCGAATGACCGGTCGCGCCAAGCACGCGGCCGTGATCATCCTTCAGCGTCAGGTTATAAGTTCCCGGACGGTCGAAGGCCAGGGTGAAGCCTTTATCTTTGGCGGCGAGTTTACCTTCGCCAGTGGTTTGATCTTCGAGTCGCACCCAGCTGTAGCTGCTCGGGTTGACCGCTTTGCTCTGCTCGCTGCCACCTTCGTTGGTATAGCTGAATGCAACCTTGCCGCCCACTGCGCTGAACCGCTGCGGTGCGCTCAAGCGGAAACTGGCGGCGCCACGGTCGATGAGGATTTCCTTGGTGGTCTTGACCCGATACGCCGCGCCATCGCTGGCGAACAAGGTGAGCATGTAGCGGCTTGGTTTCTCGGCGGCGGGCAGATCGAGGCTCGCGTTGCCCTTGGAATCGGTGGTCAGTTCGGCGCTGGTCAGCTCCACTGGGAATTGCCCGAGGTATTGCAGCTCGTTATCGACCATCGACAGTTGCTGGGCGCGCAGGCTCAGGCTCAACTTGGCGTTGGCCACCGGTTTGCCGTCCGGGTACAGCAGCACCAGACTGCCCTTCACCGGTTCGCCGGTGCGGTAATCCTGCTTGGCCAGGTTCAGGGAAACCTCGAAGTGCGGCTTGATGTATTCAGCGACACGGAAGGCACTGCTGTAGGCCTGATCCTTGTAGCTGAAACGCAGTTCATAACCGCCTGCCACCGCGTTATCCGGCAGCTGGAAACGGCCCTGAGTGCCGGCCTTGGAATCGAGCTTCAGCGCCAGCGATTGCAGCGCGGTGCCCGTGGCATCGAGTACGGTGACGTTGACGTCGGCAGCGGTCGGAGCCACGGAATCCCGCGCATTCTTGAACTCGCGGCCGACGATTTTCAGCGACACCCAATCCCCCGGCCGATACAGCGGTCGGTCAGTGAATGCGTAGAGTTTGGTGTCGTAGATTTCGCTGTCGTAATAGAAGTTCTCGGAGACGAACACCCCGCCCTCTTCGTCCTCGCCGATCACGAACGAACGCTCCGGGCTGACGTGTTTCAGACGCAGCAAACCGTCGGCGTCAGTAGCGCCGCTGCTCATCACGCCCAGGCCGTCGGTCCACAGCACATTGACCTTGGGCACCGAACTGCCTTCGTGTTTGCGCGCGGCCCATACCAGCAATTCATCGCCGGCAATCTTGCTCACAGCCACGGTGTTGGAGACGAAAACCATGGTGGTCGCGCGGTACTTGCCGATCAGCGCTTCCACCAGATACAGGCCCGGCTTCAGGTTGCCCAACGGGATGTACACGTTGCCCGGCGAGACACTGACGAACTCGCTGGAAGAACCGGCCAGGTTCACGCCCTCAGGCGGCTGGATCGGTTTGGCTTGCCACAGCGGATAACGGAATTGACTGACCACCGGCAGGCCCGGAATCAACGCGAATTGCGGCTGAGCGTCGTAGGGCGTTGGCGCGGCAATGGCGGTGCCCATCTTCAGTTCCGGTACTTCCTCGGTGACTTGTTTGCGCGACTCGTAGGAAAACGCCCGCTGCATCACCCGACGGGATTTGCGGTACCAGTTATCCCACAGGTACGCGAGGGTGTTCGACAGGCCTTCGCCCTTGAACTGGCCGTCACTGACCACGCGGTGCAGGTTCTTCTGACGCTTGAGAAAATCCAGCGGCTTGTCGATGCGGTACACACGAATGTCCGCGCCGCCGTAAGGCTCCATGCGGAACCGGCGGTAATCGCGGCCTGGTGCTTCGAGACGAACCATCGCCTGTTCGTCGCTGGCGAAACTGCTGTCGGCCAGCAGGAAGAAACTCTCGCCAGACACCGGCGTGTAGCCGCTCGGCTCGACGGTGTCTTCAGCATTGACCGCGGCCAGCGGCATGAACAAGGCCAACAACAAAGGCAGTTTTGAGCAAATGCGCAGCATGCGGGCACCGATCATTGGGAGAGGAAGTTCAGTCGATAGACGCCGATGAAGTTGGGGTTGGCTGCGTCGGGTATCCATCGGGTGTCCTTCCATGTCATGAGTTGTTGCAGGCTTGCGGAGCGCATGCCGTTGTCAGTGGGGGTGGTAGTGCCGGTGTGATAGGCGATGAAGCGGCCCATCCAGATCATCAGGTGCTGGTCGTCGCCCTGATCGAAAAACATCAAGTCGCCGGGCCGGGCCTGGGCCAGATCGCGGCCGACCAGATGACTGTTGAACTGAATCAGTTTGATCGCGTTGACGTAAGGCCCGACCTTGCCGCCGCCCTGCTGCCATTGCTGGGCGAGGCCGCGTTGGGCATCGCTCAGTTGCAGTTCCGGCGGCAGGTAGCGATTGGACAGGCCATTGCTGCGCAGCCATTTATCGTCATGGACTTTCAGCGCTTCGTTGGCAGCAAACCGCACCAGCCCGGCGCAGTCCTGCTGATACCAGCGCGGGCTCGGGCCTTGGGTCAGTTGTTCCTGGGCGATGCGCACGAACCAGGCGCGGAATACCTGGGACTGCTGCGGGTCGAGTGCTGCGGCTTCGCTGGCAAAGGTTCGAGTCCCCAGCAACAACGCCAGCAGGCCGAGGCCTCGGATGAGTGCGGTCACAGGGCTTTCCACTCCAGCGGCAGCCACTGCCAGTGGCCGTCGGGCTCGCTGCCTTTGGGCAAGGTCAGGGCATATTTGCCATAGCCGCCGAGGGTGCGCAGTTTCGGGATCAGGTAGGTTTGCGCGGCGTTGTAGAACACCGGCTCCATGTCCTGCGGCAGGCTGTCGAGGGTTTCCTGTTGCATCAGTTGCGCCACGGAATCCGGGCCGAAATAGATCGGCATCAGCAGGTCTTTCGGCAGCACGTCAGCCAGCGGCGGGAAGCGTTTGTCGAGGGTGCCGAGGGCTTTGTCGACCAGTTTGTCGTCGAGGGAAAACAGCAGCGTCGAACCGTGACGCGCCAGGCTTACGCGCATAAAGGCTTTGCCGGTGATCGCGTCCGGCTGCTCGGCATCCTTGGCCTTATAGGGACCGAAGTTGGAGCTGACCTGGCGCTGCCACTGATGGGTCTGACCTTCCTGTTTCTCGACCACCGGGAACGCATGCTCAGCGACGTTGCCTTCGTAGGCACCGACCATCGAGCCGAACAGGTTGCCCAGGTCGCCGTCGAGTTTGGCGCTGTCATCGTCGTTCAGGCTGGCCACCAGCAGCGGCGTATACAGCCGCGAATCGGCGTACCAGCACAGGCCAGCGGCACCGGCCATGTGTTCGGTCAAGGCTTGGGCCACGGCGTCGTCGGCACCGAGTTTCACCAGCAGCGGTTTCTGTTGTTCGGCGGCCAGTGGCAAGGCCACGCAGGCACTGGCACCCATCGGCATGGCTTGCCAGATCGGCTTGAAGTCGAAGTCTGGCTGGTTTTCCAGTTCGTCCATGGCGAGGAAGCTGTGCCAGCCCTTGTCGTCCATGTCAAAACGCAGGCCGGCGAAATTCGGGATGAAGCGCTGGTAACCCATGGCCAAAACGCTGGAATTGACCGAGAGACGCTGTTTTACCTCGGGCGTACGCGGTGGCAGGCCGAAGGCTTCGGGGAACAGTTTGTCGCCGTTGAGCAATGCGGCGATGGCTTTGGTCGAAACGCTGCCGGTGTCCTCTGATGCGCCGTTTTCCGGATCGTAGAGCTTGGCCGGATTGGACAGCACCACCAGTTTGTCGCCATGGGAAGCGAACACCAATGACTTGCTGGCGTTGTAGTTGAGCTGATAAAGCGTAACGGCGTCAGCGCCGACCTTTACCTCGCTGAGTTTGCTCAGCTGCGTATCATCCAGCGCCACTTTCGCCAGCGGCTCCAGCACCTTGGCCAGCCCGCCGCGATCCATCACCAACAGGAAATCTTTCAGTCGCCCATCCGCCCCGCGCCACAGCGCCACATCTGCCGGTTGATCGAACAGCTGCTCGATCAGGCTGTCCTGCAACTTCAGGTCATGCTCGTAAATGATCCGCCGCAGACTGCCGATCAGGCCGAGACGGTCGGCGTGGGCTTCGTAATAGAAGACGAAATCTTCAGTCAGGGTTTCCTTGAGAAACGGCACCGCCAGCAGATCCTTGGGCAGTTGGCTCAGGGAGTGGGTTTCGAGCAAACCGTCCGGCCGGCTCATGCCCAGTTTGTCACTGGCCAATTCCGCAGGCGGAGCCTTGGGTTTGTTCAGGAACCACCCCAACCCGCCTGCCACGCCGGCCACCAGGCACAGCCCGATTACCAGCGCCGGCCAGCGACGGAAAGTGTTGGCAGCAGGTGCGTCGGCGGCCGGGGAAACAGTCTTATCACTCATGTTCACAAACCCAATTCATCCGTGGTGCGGGATGTTTAATAGTTGAAAGTCTTGACCAGCAGCAGGTCGCCGATCGCCCGCAAAGGCACGATGAAGGTCTCGCGTTTTTCGTCGACGGTGTTTTCGTTGAGCACCAGATTGATTTGCGAGGTGATTACCTCGTTCTGGTTGCTGGTCTCATCGAAGTTATAGCCGCCGCTGCCGAAGTTGCCCCAATAGTTCACGTAAACCAGATAAGTGCCATGCATCGGCGCGGTCATGGTGAACATTTCCGGACCGGGGCCATCGACCCCGTCCGGGTCCAGGCCGCCGCCATTGCTCATCGCCGGGCTCGCCCAGAACGCATGCTGGCCGTCGGGGGTAATGATGTGCAGATCGAGTTCGGCCTTGGGATCGTCCCAGCCCAGCACCACGCGAATGCGCGCCGGCGTGCGCAGGTTGTTGGCTTCATAGAATTGAACGCGCTTGAGCGACTTGCCCTCGGAACTGCGCACTTCGACACTGTTTGACCCGGCACCAAACGCATACGGCCGGGCAAAACGCCCTTGGTCGTCGGTGTACAAATTCAGGGGATTGCCGTTGACCGCCAGGCTGTGGGGCGGTCGGAGCGTGCCGAGGGCCTTGAGCTGGCCTTCGATCATCGTGCGATTGCGCTGCACGCCCCGGTCGATGGGCGGCGTGGGATAGGCGACTCGCGGATTTTCACTGCGGTCCAGCAGGCCGTGATAGCGCCAGCCGCCCACCGGTTCCGACAACTCGGCCGTGGGCTCGGCCCATGCCACTTGGGCGCAGACCAGCGTGATCAGCAGTGAAAGAACACAACGCATGTAACGCCTCCTGCCATGCATAACGAAACCTGGCGCCCGATCCTCGGCGCGTTATTTGATCTGACTGCTGGGCCTTCAAAAAAATGATAGAGCCAGACGCCCAATGCCAGTCAATTAAAGACTTGAACACCGCAGCCCCTGTGGGAGCGAGCCTGCTCGCGATAGCGGCGGGTCAGCCAACATTGATGCTGAATGTACCGCCGCTATCGCGAGCAGGCTCGCTCCCACAAGTTGCGCATCTAAACTGACTGGCATTAGGCCAGAGGCTGGCAATATAACATTGCCAGCAGTGCAATTTTCCGCTCTTTTTGTGAACCAGGCGTTCTTTTACCCAATACCCCGATCGTCGCGCTCACTGCCATCGAAC
>NZ_MOBM01000028.1 GCF_003732275.1 Pseudomonas frederiksbergensis | reverse complement strand
TGTCAACACCGGTTGAAAACTGACCCACCCTACCGAAGTAAAACTGACCCACCCCGGCGGTATTTAAAGTCTGTTTATAGCTTCGGCGAAGCCGTCTCTCGCGGTACCACCTGGCCAGATTTCAACTTGTCCTTCAACCGGTAACTTTGCCCGCTGACCTGAACGATATGCGCATGATGCAGAAGCCGATCCAATAGCGCGGCGGTCAGTGTCGAGTCATCCGCAAAGGTCGTTGCCCACTGGCTAAACGGCAAATTGCTGGTCAGCACGATGCTGCCATGTTCGTAGCGTTTGGCGATGACGTTGAAGAACAGATTCGCTTCGTCACGGCCAAAAGGCAGGTAGCCTATTTCATCGATCACCAGCAATTTCGAGCGCTGCACCACTCGACTGAAATACTGAGCCAAACGCCCCTGGTGATGTGCGGCGACCAGTTGCAATGTCAGATCGGCGGCGGTGATGAACTTTGTCGAGATGCCCGCCATGATCGCCCGGTGCGCTAGCGCGCTGGCCAAGTGCGTTTTGCCAACGCCGGACGGCCCCAGCAGCACCACGTTTTCCTTACGCTCGATAAAGGCCAGTCCGGCCAGTTCAAGGATCTGACTTTGCGGCGCTCCGCTGGCGAATTTGAAGTCGTATTGCTCAACGGTTTTTACAGCCGGCAGCCCGGACAAGTGCAGCAGTGTCTGTCGTCGCCGTTCGTTTCTGGCGCGATCTTCACCCAACAGAAGTTGTTCCAGGAAGTCGGCGTAACTCGTTTCTTTTTCGGCTGCTCGCTGCGCCAGAGCGGGCCAGTCCGTGGCGAAGGTATCGAGTTTGAACTGTTGGCAGAGCGCTTCAATGCGCAGGTGTTGAAGGCTCATGCTCGCACCTCAAGCAGGGCTTGGTAGACCGACAGTGGATGTTGCAGGCTCTCCACCGGTATGGGCTGAATGGCTTGTATCAGAACGCTCGGAACGCCTTGAAGCGCTGGCAGCGGCAGCAAATAGTGCACCTCTTTATCCAGGCGATACTGAGGGATTTCACCGGTCGTAGCGTGAGTTCGGGCATTGGCGATATCGATCAGCCAAGGGCCGATTTTGCTGTTCGCGACTTCGACATCCAGCACCAAACCAACCTGATTAAGTGTCGCTGCCAGCGGCACGACGAAACTGTTTTTCAGGTAGTGGTTGAAGCGCTCAACCTTGCCCTTGGTTTGCGCTCGATAGGGCCGGCAAACCTTTGGCCTAAAGCCATAGCGTTCTGCCAAGCTCAACAGAGCCGGGTTCCAACGGTGCTCGCCGGGGCCATAGACATCGCGCTCTTGGATGATGGTCTTGGCGTTGTCGAACAACACTTTGCGTGGCGTGCCGCCGAAGAAATGCAGGGCTTTTTCAATGCCAGCGCACCAGGCTGCGGAGTCTTCCCGTCGCGAGAAAACAACGTAAGTGGCGCGACTCCAACCCAGCGTTGCGACAAATGCCAACAGCGGATCGCGGCCACGTCGAATGATCGTGAAATCCGCCTGCATCTGTTCGCCAGGCTCTGTTTCAAAGCGCACAACGGGCTCGTTGGCCTTGGATTTCAAGGTCAGCAGAAAGCTGGTGAGGATGGAGTAACCGCCCGTATAGCCCTGTTCTCGGATCTCTCTGAGCAGAACAATCGCAGGGATCCAGTGTGGCCGAGCGGTATCTACGCGTTGACGCAGGAAGGCCTCGAAAGGCGCAAGCTTGCCCACGCGCTCCGCGCGCGGACCGTAGACGACGGGTTGGCGCTGGGCTTGTAATTTGAGGTGGCGTCGAATGGTATTGCGTGAGCAGCCCATCTGCCGAGCGATAGCTCGAATAGACAAACCCTGACGAACAAGAACACTGATTTCCACGTGTTGCTCCTTGGACAGCATGGGCAGCTCGCAAAAGCTGCATTTTGCCCAAGTGGGTCAGTTTTCAACCGGTAGGGTGGGTCAGTTTTGCATCGGTACTGACA
>NZ_MOBM01000027.1 GCF_003732275.1 Pseudomonas frederiksbergensis | reverse complement strand
CGTACACCGCAAGGTCAGTTGGTAGCTGCTGATGGTTCGAGCCGTACGCCGCAAGGTCAGTTGGTAGCTGCTGATGGTTCGAGCCGTACGCCGCAAGGGCAGTTGGTAGCTGCCGATCGCTCGAGTCGTACACCACAAGGGCAACTTGTTGCAGAAAACGGAGGGCGTCGGACTCCACAAGGTCGTTTGGAGGATAACCAGGTGGTCTGAAGTATGTTTCATAAACACCATCGTTCCTTTTAGGAGCTGGCGTGCCAACCCCTGCGCCGCTGCACTCTTCGATCTTTCTGCATCCTACATGGAATAATTAGGGCGAACGTAGTCGCCCTCATGCAGGTTAATACTTTGCCGGCACCGCGATGGAGGCCAAACATTTCGCTGAATCGGCTGTGACGGATCTCATCTGGGTAAGGGCAATTAAGGCGATCGCCCCCAACCCCATCAAATAGCCATTGATGTAAAACGGGTCACCGCCTCCATATGCAAGCAACGATGTAGCAATGATAGGCGCTAGCCCGCCACCGATAGCACCGGATACTTGCACTGCAACGGAAATTCCTGTGTACCGCACCTCTGGAGTAAATTGGCCGGAGAAAAGCGCACCTTCTGGCCCGTATAGCATCGAGTAAATAATCCCAATGGCTACTACCATCGCAAAAATGATCCAGAACTGTTCCTGGGTTTGAAGCAATTGGAAGAAGACAGAGGAAAACAAAATGACGCCTACAATACCAGCAGCAAACATCTTTCTCTGACCGACTTTGTCACCTAGCCAACCACAAAAGGGCATGGTGAACATGGCAACAGTAGCGCCCCAGACGACCGCATTCAGCATCAAGTCCTTCGGTATCGCAAGCGTCTTTGTTGCATAAGCCAGAGAAAAGGTCGCAATCGTGTAGAACCATGTCACCTCAGCCAAACGAGCGCCGGCAACAGCAAGCAACGCCCGGGGATGTGCACGCAGAACTGTTTTGAACGGCATCTCACGAGGTACATCTTTTTTCACAGAGATAAAGTCGGGAGATTCGGCCACTTTTTCGCGTATGTACCAACCCACTAGAAGCAATGCAGCACTGGCGAGGAAAGGAATTCTCCAGCCCCAGCTAAGCATGTGCTCCTCGGGCAATTGGGCGACAGCACCCATCGCAAGTGAGGAAAGAATCAATCCAGTGGCAACGCCAGTTTGCGGCAGACTGCCGAAAAAGCCTTTCTTACCCTCAGGCGCATGCTCGACGGCCAAAAGAATCGCCCCACCCCATTCACCGCCGACCGCAATGCCTTGCAGCACTCGCATTAGAACTAGCAGCACTGCCGCCCAATAACCGATGGAATCGTAGGAAGGGATCAACCCTATGATGATCGTCGGCACACCCATCATGAACAGCGTGATAATGAGCATCGATTTTCGGCCTAATCGGTCTCCGAAATGGCCGAATACAATGCCACCAAACGGACGCGCAAAGAATCCGACAGCATAGGTCGCGAAAGCTGCCAGTGTGCCCGTGACCGGGTCAAAATCAGGGAAGAATATTTTATTGAAAATGAGCGCAGCGGCGGTGCCATAGAGGAAGTAGTCATACCACTCAATCGTGGTACCCATCATGCTTGCAATACCAGCTATCACTGTCTGACGTTTCACGGCTGAAGGAGCCGCACCTGCCTTCGTTATTTTCGACATTTTTCAGTCCTTTATCTGGCAGTGGTTGTGTGTGGGAGTCTTTCTTATAAGTATGCAAACTCGGGCCCATACGAAGATGCAATACGGGCTTGTGAGATGAGATCTTTTACATCGGCGGCATGCCAGGCAATCGGTGGGTCTGACGGCACCAGTAATCGAACGTCGCTCGGACAATGGAGGGTTTCAAAAGATAGTCGTGAGCTTCCTGCGCTAAGACCGGGTCGACAGGTGTCAGATCACCGAACGCCTTGGCCCTGATCTGCATCCTCGCCGCCCTCTCTAGGTATACCGAAAGGTAAGTGGCTTCCTCTATCGATACTCCGGCTGTGAGATATCCGTGGTGGGCCAGAATGATAGACTTCATCCCACCCAGTGCTTCGGAAATCAAAGTCCCCTCGTGGTCGGCGATCGGTACCCCTGGCCATTCACCCAAGAAAGCGCAATCGTTGAACAGCGGAGTCATATCCATCTGCGAGATCACAAGTGGCTGCCTCGCGGCGGCGAGTGCAGATGCCCAGGGAGAATGCGTGTGGATGATCGAAGTGACGTCTGGGCGATTTCTGTAAACCCACAAATGAAAGCGGGTGGCGGGATTAGCCATCCCTTCGCCAGTTACAGTATTGAGATCCTTGTCGACCTCGATAAAGTCTTCCGCTGTCGCTTCTTCAAATCCAAGGCCGAAACGTAATGTCCAATAGGTATCGTCCCTATCGGAGCGCGCGGTGAGCTGCCCGGCGAGACCAGCCTCTTGTCCGGTCATCGCAAGGACTCTGGCTGCGTAAGCAAGGCGCTCCTTCAGAGGCATCTCTTTTGATTTAAGGTGCTGGGCCATCTCGCTTGTGGCCCGCAGATCGAAATACTCTTTACTGCGTAGTTCCTGATTCACTTGGCAATCCTCAATCTAACCATCAACGGTGGCTCAAGCTTATGAAGCTCGATCATCGATGGCGATGAGGCTAGGGCTATATCAGGTATTCACTTGAGCGACTTCGCCGCATCCATGGCAAATCCCAGTATCGATCTGGTAATCGCTGTCGGGGGTGAGTCGGAGCGGTAGATGGCGACTACCTTGCGTTTTAGCAACGGTTTTACGTCGGTCACACGAGTGAGACTGTACTGCTTCAGCACCCTATTCGGAATGTGTGCTGGAAGGACGCAGGCCCCCACACCTGAAGCCACCAGTTCGAGCATTGCGTCCACGGTTTCAACCTCTGCAGCCACGACATAAGGCACTCCGCATGTATCCAGCATTCTTCGTAGCGCATATCCACTCGGAAACACCACAAGCCTTAATGGCTGCTCCCCCATGTCGATGCTCAGCGGCGCTGGTTCCAGTTCGGCCTTGATTATGATTGCCATCGATTCGGTAAAAAGGCCGCTCGACAGCAACTCCTTTGACGCCACTTCGCTGTCGTATACGAAACCCAGATCCGCTCTGCCTGACTCCACGAGCTTTACGACCTCGGTCGAACTGCGAGCCATGAACGAGACGTTTACGTCCTGATTTTGGTGCACGAATCGAGAGACCAGATCTCCAAGAAAATAGTAGGTAAGCGTATGCACCGTTGCCAAGCGCAGACTGCCTTGCGTGATGCCGAATTCTTCTCTGATTTGAACGATGGCCGCATCAATTGCCATGAACGCAGGGCTGGCCATAGACGCTAAATGCTTTCCGGCATCGGTTAAAATTAGCCCTCTGCCCGTTCGCCTGAAAAGCGGGTTTCCGAGATAACTTTCCAAACTAGCGAGCTGTCGGCTCAGACTTGGTTGAGAAATATCCAGCTGTTCAGAAGCGGCCGATATCGACCCATGCATGGAAATGCAGAGGAAATTTCTTACTTTTCGATCCAGTTCATCGCTCATAACATGGACATCCTTTAAAGTTGGACGCACACGGGCATTGAAAGCTGCGCCTTGTAGTCCCACCACCTTAACAATTGCCGCGCCATGGATTCACCTCCGGCGCAGATGCTCGTTAATCAACTGCGCGCTCCAAGGCCCGTCATTGACCCGCTTAGGAGGTAGCGACACCCACAAAAGGTCCACATCGGCCTTTTTCGTACCCCAGCTATAAATTACCGTGCTCGACAAAGATGTGCGCCTTATTACGAAGGCTGCAATCGAAGCCGTCAGGGCACCGCGTGGCCACTGTATTACGGTCGAACGCCCGCGGCTTTAATTTCAGTCCTACTGAGAATGATCAACCGCATGAAGGTGTGTCCGCTCTGTTCTCGTATGGATTTCCAAGGGGTTGCCCGCACCTCAGTGGTACCCCTATCGCACCTTGGTATCGCATGGAGCGTGTATCCGATACCGAGCCCAATACCATCGTGTAATCGTCCCGATTTGAATGCTCTGTTCTGATTACTCCTGACTTTGATCCAGACCTAAGTGACAGGGACACTGGAAAAATGCCAACGCGTTCGAAGATCAGGAGACAGAGATGGGGGCCGGAAGAACGCTGTATACCGTCAGGGTTCACACAAAAGGGTTTCGCGACGGGGGTTACTCTCGCAGTGATGACGGCTGCTTGAACATCAGGCACTCGCTACCGGGTTTCGATAGCAGCGGAACGAACTCGGAACAGCTTTTTGCAGCTAGTTGGTCTGCCTGTTTCGACGCGGCGCTGGGCCTGGCGGCACTGAAGCAGAAGGTGTCACTACCGGTTGACGTCTCTATCGATGCCGAGGTCGACCTTTGTCTCAATGGAGAAGCGTACTTTCTATGCGCTCGGTTGACCGTCAGCTTGCCGGGACTGGACCGCGAGGTAGCGCACAAACTGATCTACACCGCCCACCAGACATGCCCTTACTCCAAAGCCGTACGCGGCAATGTCGAGGTTCAGCTCAGTCTCCTCTGAGCTCAGTGCTAATCACTTTCCCCACTTCAGATACACGAGCAAAGAACGTTAGAAGCGCGGAATTACAAACCATGGCGGCCGTTACGTCTGGTGTCGCGCGTTTTCCCTGACCAGCACATCTGATGCAGGCTTTTTCAACAATCATAAAAGTAAGGGTCCGATAATGAAAAAATTGACGACAGCAGCCGGCGCACCGGTGGGCGATAACAACAACTCTCAAACGGCTGGTCCTAGAGGACCTGTGTTATTGCAGGACGTTTGGCTGCTAGAAAAGTTGGCGCACTTTGACCGTGAAGTTATTCCTGAACGCCGCATGCACGCAAAGGGATCAGGCGCATTCGGCACTTTCACGGTTACTCACGACATCACCCGCTACACAAAAGCAGACTTATTTTCGAGCATTGGTAAGACCACGGATGTATTCGTCCGATTTTCTACCGTGGCCGGCGAACGTGGAGCCGCCGACGCCGAGCGTGACATTCGCGGGTTTGCCATCAAATTTTATACTGGTCAAGGCAACTGGGATCTGGTGGGCAACAACACACCAGTGTTTTTTCTGCGGGATCCGTTGAAGTTTCCAGACCTCAATCACGCAGTCAAACGTGATCCACGTACAAATATGCGAAGTGCCAGAAACAACTGGGATTTCTGGACACTTCTGCCCGAGGCTTTGCATCAGGTGACGATTGTTATGAGCGACCGCGGACTACCGCACTCATATCGACACATGCACGGATTCGGCAGCCATACCTTCAGTTTCATTAGTCCGGCGAACGAACGTTTTTGGGTGAAGTTCACCTGGAAAACCCAACAAGGCATCAAAAACCTGAGTGATCAGCAAGCCTGCGAACTGATCGGCGATGATCGCGAAAGCGCACAACGGGATTTGTACACCAGCATTGAGGAAGGTCGCTTTCCCCAATGGAAACTCTACGTTCAAATAATGCCAGAAGCGGAGGCTGAGTCTTATCCGATCAATCCTTTCGATTTGACCAAGGTCTGGCCGCATAAAGATCATCCCCTGATCGAAGTCGGTGTCCTTGAGCTCAACCGCAACCCGGACAACTACTTTGTCGACGTCGAACAAGCCGCCTTCAACCCTGCCAACGTCGTGCCTGGCATCAGCTTTTCACCAGACAAAATGCTTCAGGCTCGATTGTTTTCCTATGGCGATGCGCAACGTTATCGCGTGGGCGTGAATCATCATCAGATTCCGGTAAATGCCCCCCGATGCCCAGTCAACAACTATCACCGGGACGGGCAAATGCGTACCGACGCAAATGCCGGAAGCGCCATCGGATATGAGCCCAACAGCCATGAACAATGGGTGGAGCAACCCGACTTCCGTGAGCCGCCTCTATCACTGCAGGGCAGTGCCTGGCATTGGAACCACAGGGAAGACGAAGATTATTTCTCCCAACCTGGCGCCCTATTTCGGCTGATGGACACGGCTCAGAGACAGGCGCTGTTCGATAACACTGCGCGATCGATCTACGGAGCTAGCACACAGGCGAAGCAGCGCCACATCAATCACTGCACACAAGCTGATCCGGAATACGGATCAGGCGTCGCCCAGGCAATTGAACAACTAGTTTGATCGAGGCGCTATTAGCAAGAGCAAAAAGGTTGCTCGCGCCATTTGCTCTTGCCCCTCCCGCCAGCCCCAACATTGAAAATGATTTCAAAGCGATTCAAAACAATCCTGCCAAAGGCTCAGCCATCAGAAGCCGTTCCAGGTCACGCGAGGCGGCGTGAAGGTCAGAACCTCGTGGCGTAGGATGGCCCCGCTGATTCAAACGCGTTCCAGTTCTTTCAGGTGACCGCGTTACTGGGCTTCAGCACTTACACCTTGATGTAATAGACGGCCGCGCCCCCAATCGCTAAAAACGTCGCTCGTTAGGGGACATGGCGAAATGCTGAGGATCTATGGTGAGTCAGATGGAACACGTTGATCACATTCTGATAGTCGACGACGATCGCGAGATTCGAGAGCTCGTAGGTAACTACCTAAAAAAGAACGGTTTGCGAACCACAGTCGTGGCGGACGGCCGACAGATGCGCTCCTTTCTTGAGTCTTCCACCGTGGACCTCATCGTGATGGATATCATGATGCCGGGGGACGATGGACTGCTCTTATGTCGAGAGCTTCGTTCAGGCAGACATAAAAGCACACCGGTCCTGATGCTGACCGCACGCAACGAAGAAACCGACCGCATCATCGGCCTGGAAATGGGAGCTGATGATTACCTGGTTAAACCCTTCGCAGCCCGTGAGCTGCTTGCACGTATCAATGCCGTACTGCGCCGCACGCGCATGCTGCCACCCAATTTGATTGTCAGCGAGGCTAGTCGCCTGCTTGCGTTTGGTAAGTGGCGGTTAGATACCACGGCGCGTCATTTGCTCGATGGCGAGGGCACTATCGTCACCTTAAGCGGCGCGGAATACCGTTTGCTGAGGGTATTTGTCGATCACCCCCAACGCGTCCTGAGCCGCGATCAATTGCTCAATCTGACCCAGGGGCGCGACGCAGATCTCTTCGATCGCTCCATCGATTTGTTGGTAAGCCGTCTGCGTCAACGCTTGCTGGACGACGCCCGCGACCCAGCCTACGTCAAGACCGTGCGCAGCGAAGGGTATGTTTTCACCTATCCGGTGGAAATTCTAGGAGAGCAGTCATGACGCCGCTGCGGTGGCCAAGAACGTTGGCCTCGCGACTGTCGTTGATCTTTCTCGTCAGCCTTGTAGCAGCTCATGGACTGTCTTTTGGGCTGCAGTTTTATGAGCGATACCAAAGCGCGATGACACTGATGCTGGGCAATCTGGAGCAAGACTTGACGACCACTGTGGCAATGCTTGAGCGCCTGCCCGCTGCTGAACGTCAAGGCTGGCTACCGCGCTTTGAGCATCCCAACTATCGCTATCAACTGGACGAGGGCCAACCTGGTACGCCGATGAACATGGCCTCCGCCCCGGCGTCTGTTCGCTCCATGGAAGCGACACTGGGGCAAGATTACGACCTTAGCTTTACTGATATTTCTGACCTGCGTCCGCATTATCAAGCGCACCTACGCCTGAGCGACGGAAGCCCGCTGACGATTGATGTTCGGCCCAAAATATCCCCGCTATCGCCATGGCTACCGTTGCTGTTAATCGTGCAACTGTTGCTATTATTCGGCTGTACATGGTTCGCAGTACGAACTGCAATACGCCCCCTGACTCGTCTATCAAAGGCAGTCGATACTCTTGATCCGAACGGGGGAGGAACTCGTCTTGATGAAGCAGGCCCTATAGAAGTGGCCTATGCAGCAGTTGCCTTTAATACCCTGCAGGAGCGCATCGCGACTCACATAAAAGAGCGCATGCAACTATTGGCTGCCATTTCTCACGATTTGCAGACCCCCATCACGCGTATGAAACTGCGCGCCGAGTTCATGGAAGACTCCGTAGAGAAGGACAAACTCTGTAAGGACCTGAGCGAGATGCAGCATCTGGTTCAGGAAGGGGTGGCATACGCGCGCAGCATGGATGGTTCAACTGAGACCAGCCGCCGGCTCGATCTGCACTCGTTCCTCGACAGCCTGGTACTCGATTATCTGGATACTGGAAAAAGTGTGGTTCTAAACGCGGAAATCGGCACCGTTATCGATACACGGCCGCATGCACTGCGACGAGTGCTGGTGAATCTTGTGGATAATGCGCTGAAGTTTGGCACAGAGGTCCAAATCACCGTTGAGCCGCAAACGGACAAGCGCTTGGAGATCAAGATCCTGGATCGTGGTCCAGGAATTCCCGAGGACCAATTGCCAGAAGTGATTAAACCGTTCTATCGCGTGGAAAGCTCGCGCAACCGTGATACGGGCGGTACAGGGCTGGGCCTAGCAATTTCTCAACAACTAACGCTAAAACTTCAAGGTACTTTAATACTGTACAACCGAGAAGGTGGCGGGCTGTGCGCTCAACTGACACTACCCAGTAGCTTGTCTGATTCTTCGAGGATGAATAGCACCGTCGGATAAGCCGGTGCCATTCATCTGCTGCGCCAGCCCATTGGCTGCATCGACTATTTTATTCGCGAATCAGAAACGCCCGCGGGGACTCTCCCATCGCCCGGCGAAACATTGCGCTAAACGCACTTGCACTAACATAGCCCAGATCCCGGGCAATCAACCCGATTGACTCCCCCTTCTCGAGCCGGTTCAAGGCGCTGGCCAATCGCACCTGTTGCACCCAATGGCGGAAAGTCAGGCCTGTTTCCTTGAGAAACAGGCGGATTAACGTGCGCGAACTGGCACCGACTTTGTCTGCCCAATAATCTACGTTGCGAGCTTGCCTTGGCGTGTCGAGAATAGCGTTGCACACCACCAACAGCCGGCGGTCTACCGGCCACGGAATCTGAAGCGGCAATGTTCGTGCAGACTCCAGTTCACTAAGAATCAGAGCTACGACGTGACTATTGCGGCCCTCGAGTAAATATTCGATGGGTTCACTGGCCAGCACCAGTATCAGTTCGCGTAATAGCAGAGAAACGTCCACGACTCGGCAGCTGTCTCCATAGCTTGCGGCGACGTCGGCTTCTATGTAGATGGAACGCATCTTGACCGGGCTGAGCATCAATTGGTCATGTTCTTCTCCGGCGGGTATCCACAGAGCCCGTTTAGGCGGGAGAAACCACAGACCACCGCGGGTCGCAACACGCATGACACCGCTGATGGCATACAACAACTGGCCATGGCGATGTGTATGCGGCGGATTGTATTCCCCGGCCATTTGGTTGCGAGCCAATGCCGTCATCAGCCGCGGCACGTCCTGATAGTCCAGGTAATCCTCACTGCGTCCATTCAAATCTTCGGCTTTGCTGACAATCCGTCCCTTTTGCTTCATCAATCACACTCACCAATTGGGTTGCAATGCCGAAGCCTCTGACATTGTCACTTTGAAGACATAAGCTGGCACTTGCCGATTCTTTGGTATTGCTACGATCGCCCTTAATCAAATTTCTGAAAATAAGGGTACGTAGAAAATGGCCCCCATCAACACTTCTCCAAATGCATCCGATAAACATAGCGTGCCTGCAGTCATCGGTTTATTGATCCTTTCCATTGCATTACGTCCGGCGATTGTTTCTATTGGCCCCATCTTGCTGCTGATTCAAAACCAATATGGTTTGACTTTTACCCAAGCGGCGTTGCTGACCTCCATTCCCGATGTATGCATGGGCATCTTCGCCTTAGTCGCACCCAATTTAAGTCGGCGCTTTGGTACCGACCGTTGCGTAATTGCAGCGCTGGTTTTGCTTGGCGCAGCCTGCTTGGTGCGGGCAATATCTCCGGATGCCGTTTTTCTATTGCTCAGTACATTTCTGGTCAGTATCGGAATCGCAATTGCTGGTGCTCTCATCGGCGGTTGGATAAAAGCTCACTTTCCACATCGGCCAGCATTCTTCATGGGTATCTATGCCGCTGGCCTTAGCGTAGGAGCAACTCTTTCTGCGTTATTCACTGCGCCCATTACTGAGTTCGCTCAAAGCTGGCGAGTGGGTGCCGGGATCTGGAGCTTACTGTGCGTCACAGCTGTAATAAGCTGGTTGTGGATGGCCCGACGGTTCGCAGCTTCCGCACCGAAGGTCAACACCGTTGATAACCGGTCGGCCGTGACCGGGATGCCGTGGAGCAATCCTCAAGCGTGGCTCGTAGCGTTGTATTTCGGCTCAAGTCAATTCGTGGTCTATGCCCTCTTCGCCTGGTTAGCACCCGCATCTACCGAAACCGCTCTAACGACCCTGCCCGCCGGAGTGTTGCTTGGGCTATTTACAGCGGTGTTTGCAATCGCAAGTGTCGGTGCTGGCCTGATCCCTGGAAGGGCCCATGACCGTCGTGGTCTTTTGGGAGTCACCACCGTACTTGCACTCATTGGTACGGCGGGCATGGCGTTTGCTCCAGAAACTTCGCCGATTCTTTACGTATTACTTGTGGCAACCGGTCTAGGCATGTCCTTCACAGTTGGGATGACGTTGCCACTGGACAACTCCAAAACGCCTGCAGAAGCCGGGGCTTGGACCGTCTTCATGCTTTTCATAGGCTACCTGATTGCAGCGTTGGGCCCCGTCTGCTTCGGCGCGCTGCGTGACTATACCGGAAGCTACGACCTTGCTTATGACATGCTGTTTGCGGTACTTCTTTTTATGCTGTGCCTGACGCCAATTCTGAAGCCGGCGTCCGAAACGGGATTACGGGTGCCGGCGACCTGACATCGCAACGGTTTAATGCCGACGCGTACAGACGAGCCTGAAAAAGAGACCGGATGTGTCAAAGGTCTCCTAAAGGCAACATCTGCGGGGGGATGTACATCATTTGTCCTGGCCGCACCCTTGACCAGCGGTAAGATAATCCAGCACCTTAGACTTGCCAGCCGAGTCTAAATAAGCCAGTCGCGCGTTAACGACACCGCAACCGGATGAAGGTGTTTCGCTGACTGAAGTGACTTTAGCAATGTCCAAGTGATCGCCGTACATGTAGGCGTGCGGAGTTACATTCTCCTGGGCATTTGCTGCGACGGCGCCGAGGCTAACGATGGCAAACAGTGAAGCGATGCTGAGGTTCTTCCAGTTCATGACGACATCTCCAGTTATTGAATGAGTGATCCAGCAAGACAGCTTGTGCTGCTGCGATGAGTCCCATTTAACGCCGTTAAGGTATCCCGTATGTGTCACTAACTTCCGCAAATTAAACAGTTCGTATCGGGAAAGCCTCAGATACATGAAATTACGATTTCAGCTCATCCAAACAGGACTATTTAACCGAAGGTAACGCCGGCCTAGTGTTTCGCGAAATGTAGTAAAAACATGCGGATTGTTGACCACCTCTTGACTTAAAGGCAGACACAAAAACACAACTACCTGAAAAAGCCTCAGGTAGTCATGCGCATACTTGGGATTTCGTCAGGGCTGCGCTCAGACGAGATTGAGGACAACGTCTATATTTCCGCGAACAGCTTTCGAGTAGGGACATGTCTGATGCGCGGTATCGATCAGGCGCAGGGCTATATCACGCTCTACACCCGGCAAGCTAACGTTAAGCCGAGCACGCAGGAAATAGGCATCACCTTCGAGGCAAAGATCGACTTCGGCATCAATAGCGACGTCGGTCGGAAGCTCGACTTTAAACTTGCGCGCCGCGAGCCCCAGCGCTCCGTCAAAGCATGCCGACCAGCCAGCCGCGAAGAGTTGTTCGGGGTTGGTACCGTTGCCTTTGATACCCGGTAGCGAATGGCTGATATCCAACTTTCCGTCGTCGCTTCGGGAAATGCCCCCATCGCGAGCACCTGTGGTGTGTACTTTAGCGGTATAGAGGATTGTCTTGGATGTCATATTGAAGCTCCTTATTTTATGGGAAGACGCATGCCAGATGCGTTGGGGAATCAGAGCAGACCCTTGGTAACCTCTGAATTGCACGAAGGTATCGTTCCCCCCCAAGTCTGCTTGTTGGGTCCGTAATCGCTCGCGGCAAATCTGTAATTTCACTGTCCCGCTGGGTCGGCCGGATTACGATACGTGGGAGCTACGGCGGTAGCGGAAAATGCAGGGCTGTCGGCGTGGTTCGTCCGGCAGCGAGGACGGGTAGTTGATCGGGTGTCATTTGTTTGGGATGGGCCCTTGTAGGCGTTGGCAAGCAACTCCTACAAAGGGTGGTGGTGTTTAAGGGGCATCATTCAAACCGTCTGGTTATCCACCATCTGACCTTGCGGCGTGCGGCTAGAACCATCGGCAGCTACCAACTGGCCCTGCGGCGTACGACTTGAACCATCAGCCGCTACCAACTGGCCCTGCGGCGTACGACTCGAACCATCAGCCGCTACCAACTGACCTTGCGGCGTACGGCTAGAACCATCGGCAGCTATCAACTGACCCTGCGGCGTACGGCTCGAACCATCAGCAGCTACCAACTGACCTTGCGGTGTACG
>NZ_MOBM01000026.1 GCF_003732275.1 Pseudomonas frederiksbergensis | reverse complement strand
GACTCTTTTTCCAAATTAGAAGACACACATGACATCAAATTCACCCTTCTCTGGGCCAACCATACCGAGACACCCTCAAGTCTTAAACAATTTGATGATGTAGTGCAATACTGGATAGACAATTATTTTAGAAGTTCTAAATATAAAAAAATAGATGGAAAACCCGTCGTTTTCATATTTTCATCTGAATTATTTGAAAAAGATGCCAGGAGTTTCGGCAGTAACACCAATGAACTCTTGGAAAGGGCACGGGATCGAGCGATCCAGGAAGGGTTGCCTGGAATATACTTTGTTGGATCAATAAAGGCTGGCGATAAGTTTTCTCAGGAGATTTTACCACTTCAGGATTACGACTCAGTATCAGCTTATAATTATCAATTTAATGCAGCCAAAAAATTGAATGAAAGGCGCCCATCCGCAAGTTACAAAGAGCTTTCAGATGGATATAAGCAAGCTTGGTATTCTATTTTAAGTACTAGCAAACTACCCTATTTTATCCCCGTAACTTCGGGATGGGACAAAACTCCATGGGGTGGAAGCGAAATCCCCACTCATGATAATTCGAGCAGCACCCCAGAGCAATTTAGATTGCATTTGGAATCAGCAAAATCTGTTATCACCGCAGAACCCAAAAAAACACTAAGCACAGTAGTCATATGTTGCTGGAATGAATATGGCGAGGGTTCATACATTGAACCAACAAAAAAGTATAAATTTGAATATTTAGAACAGATTAAAAGCACTTTCAAAACTTCAGGTAACTCTGAAAACCCCTCACATTGAAAGAACCAAAAAGTCTCTATGAAAAACCTCTATATCCTCGGCATCCGCGGCATCCCCGCCAAACACGGCGGTTTTGAAACCTTTGCCGAAAAGCTCTCCCTCTATCTGGTTAAGCAGGGCTGGAAAGTCACTGTCTACTGCCAGGAAGAGGGTTCCGGCGGTATATCGACCAGTGAATGGAAGGGTGTTCATCGGATTCATATCCCGATCGCCAATACTGGCGTGGCGGGCACGGTGTTTTTCGATTGGAAGGCCACCGTCCATGCGCTGGGCCAGAAGGGACTGTTTCTGACCCTTGGCTACAACACGGCGGCGTTCAATATTCTGCAGCGGATCAAGGGCCAGACTAATGTCATCAATATGGATGGCATCGAATGGCGGCGGGAGAAGTGGGGACTGGTGGCGAAAACCTGGTTCTGGCTGAACGAGCGGGCGGGTTGCTGGATCGGCAACCACTTGGTAGCCGACCATCCGAAAATCAAGGATCACCTGGTCACCCGGGTCAAGGATTCGAAGGTCACCATGATCCCCTATGGCGGGGATTGGGTACACGAGGCAGACCCGGCCGACCTGACCGGTTATGGCCTGGAGCCCCATGGTTTCTCGGTGGTGATCGCCCGGCCGGAGCCGGAGAACTCCTTTCTACAGGTCGTCAAGGCCTTCAGCAGCAAGCGCCGTAACCATAAGTTGGTGGTGCTGGGCAACTTCACGCCAGAGAAGAACGAGTACCACAAGCGGGTGATGGACGCGGCCGGCGAGGAAGTGATCTTCCCCGGTGCCATCTATGAGGCGGCGGTAGTCCGGGCCCTGCGGTTTTTCAGCCGCTTTTACATCCATGGCCATCAGGTAGGGGGCACCAACCCTTCGCTGGTAGAGGCATTGGGCGCCGGTTGCTCGGTGATTGCCCATAACAACCATTTCAACCGTTGGGTTGCCGGTGATGCGGCGGTGTACTTCGACGACGAGCACGACTGTGCGAAGTTGTTCGAGAAATATCTGCGCGACGACCACAACCATTTGATCGCGGCGATGAAGGCTGAAAGCACCCGCCGTTTCAACGAAAAGTTCACCTGGGAAAACATCCTTTCCCAATATGAAAAATTACTGATCCAGTGGTACCCCAGGGAGTACAGCAAGTGACCCAACGTATTATCGTCACCGGCGGTGCCGGTTTTATCGGCTCCGCCGTCGTTCGCCATCTGATCGGCAACACGGATGTGAGCGTACTCAATATCGACAAGCTCACCTACGCCGGCAATACCGAGTCCCTGGCGTCGGTGGCGGGTAGCCCACGGTATGAATTCCAGCAGGTGGATATCTGCGACACCGAGGCGCTGCACGAACTGTTCGCGCGTTTCCAGCCCGATGCGGTGATGCACCTGGCGGCCGAGTCCCATGTGGACCGTTCTATCGACAGCCCATCGGACTTCATCCAGACCAACATCGTCGGTACCTACAGCATGTTGGAGGCTAGCCGCCGTTATTGGTCGGGACTGGCGGCGGAGCAGAAGCAGGGCTTTCGCTTCCACCATATCTCCACCGATGAAGTCTATGGCGACCTGGAAGGCACCGACGACCTGTTCACCGAGACCACGCCCTACGAGCCGAGCTCGCCGTATTCGGCGTCGAAGGCCGGCTCCGACCACCTGGTGCGCGCCTGGCACCGCACGTATGGCTTGCCAGTATTGGTCACGAATTGCTCGAACAACTATGGACCCTTCCACTTCCCCGAGAAGCTGATCCCCCATGTGATTCTCAATGCCATCCACGGCCAGCCGCTGCCGGTGTATGGGGATGGCTCGCAGATCCGCGATTGGCTGTTTGTCGAAGACCATGCCCGAGCGCTGTTCGAAGTAGTGTCGCGCGGCACCGTGGGCGAAACCTACAACATCGGCGGGCACAACGAGAAGCGCAACCTGCAAGTGGTGGAAACCATCTGCGAACTGCTCGATGAGCTGCGCCCCCGCGATGAAGAGCTGGGCTCATACAAGGAACTGATCACCTTCGTCACCGACCGCCCCGGGCATGACCGTCGTTACGCCATTGATGCGAGCAAGATCGAGCGTGAGCTCGGTTGGCGACCACAGGAAACCTTTGAAAGCGGCCTACGCAAAACGGTTCAGTGGTATCTGGGCAATCAAGGGTGGTGGCAACGAGTCCTTAACGGTGAGTACCGCCCGGAGCGTCTTGGCCATATCGGTTGAATCATTCAAACCCTGCCTCTATTCAACTCTGAAGGGAATCCTCATATGAAAGGCATCATTTTGGCGGGAGGCTCCGGCACCCGCTTGCATCCTATTACCCGTGGTGTATCCAAACAGCTGCTGCCGGTCTACGACAAGCCGATGATTTATTATCCGCTGTCGGTATTAATGCTGGCGGGCATTCGCGAGATATTGATTATTTCCACGCCGCAGGACTTGCCCAACTTCCAGAACCTGTTGGGTGATGGCTCTTCTTTCGGTATTGAACTCAGTTATGCCGAACAACCTTCTCCCGATGGTCTGGCCCAGGCCTTCCTGATCGGCGAGGATTTTATCGGCGACAGTAATGTGGCGCTGATTCTGGGCGACAACATCTTCTACGGTTACGGCTTCAGCGCCTTGTTGCGCGAAGCGTCACAACGACAGTCTGGGGCGACCGTTTTCGGTTATCGCGTCAGCGATCCGGACCGTTTTGGTGTTGTCGAGTTCGACAGCGACGGCAAGGCGATCTCGATCGAAGAGAAGCCTAAACATCCGAAGTCCGACCATGCCGTCACCGGCTTGTATTTCTACGACAACGATGTGGTGAGCATTGCCAAACAAGTCAAACCTTCGATCCGCGGCGAGCTCGAAATCACGGACGTGAACAATGCCTACCTGGAGCGCGGAGATCTGCACGTCAGCGTGCTGGGGCGTGGTTTTGCCTGGTTGGACACCGGGACCCATGATTCGTTGATGGAGGCCGGGCATTTCGTCCAGACCATCGAAGCGCGTCAGGGTTTGAAAGTGGCTTGTCTGGAGGAGGTGGCGTACCACCAGGGTTGGTTGTCGGCCGCGGAGCTCGATAAACAAGCCACCGCGTTACACAAAACCGGTTACGGCCAATATCTGGCACGGGTGCTGAATACGGAGCCCGCAAAATGAATGTCATCAATACCCGGTTGCCTGGTGTACTGATCATCGAGCCTAAAATCTTCGGTGATGCCCGCGGGTTCTTTCTCGAGAGCTACCACCAGCAGCGTTATCGCGACGCCGGCATCGAATTGCCTTTCGTCCAGGACAATCACTCGCGCTCGCAGTATGGCGTGTTGCGTGGTTTGCACTTCCAAAAGACCCGGCCCCAAGGCAAGTTGGTGCGGGTCACCCAAGGTGCGGTGTACGACGTGGTGGTGGACATCAATCCAGAATCCCCCACGTGTGGTGAACATGTCGGCGTCAAATTGACCGCTGACAACCATCTTCAGTTATGGGTGCCGCCGGGTTATGCCCACGGTTTCTGTGTGCTCAGTGATACCGCCGATTTTCAATACAAATGCACCGATCTGTATTATCCCGAAGACGAGGGTGGTCTGCTCTGGAATGATCCGGAGCTGGACATTGCCTGGCCCGTGGAGTCGCCTCAACTCTCGGAAAAAGACTTGCGCAACCCGCGCTTGCGCGCGGTATTGAACGGGGAATGACTGATTAATAATGGTCTATAGTTAACATTAACTATTTATGACTTGAGTTATTTAGTCTGAATGACCCATCACAGTAGAATCTTGCGTGATAAGAAGCCGGGAAAATCCTGACTAATAATAACAACAGGCGCGAGGGGCGAGTTATTTATGATCGGGAGCTTGTGCCGAAAATGTCTTATTTTGCAGCAAACGTCTTGGAAAATCTCCTTTTTCGTCAGTGCATCCTGCCCCGTGCAAACGCTTTTACGGATGAGGTGACGAGGCTCGGCATATGGCATGCACTGCCTATAAATGACATCCTCCAAAGGAGGCAATGTGCATGAACTGTCTCGTTCAATTTGCGGGTGTCAGTTCTATTCACCTGCTGTCCCATTCCCGGTCCCTAGTATCAAATCTAATGCAAAGTTGATGTCGAGAAGGAGTCTGATATGAAGAAACTACTTACGGCCGGCTTGCTGGCTGTCATGAGTACCGCGGCGTTGGCAGCGGATGAACCAGTGAGCAAGACGGTGAGCGAAAGTGAGCCGCTGTCGTTGAATACCCCGTTGGTCGGGGGCGTGACGGTCGCCGAAACTATGGTGGTCGGCGCGGCCATTCTCGGTGCTGCTGCGGCTGCTTCAAACTCCGGTGGCAGCTCCAATGGCGGTACCTCCGGAACAGGCGGCACCACCGGCACTGGTGGTACTACCGGTACCAACTAATACCCCGCGAAGTGTGTTGTTCAAGATCACTCAGAACTTTTCTGGGTGATCTTGTTTTAGATTTGCCCTCGACTAGCGTAGTGCCATTATGATCCGTAGATTATCTGTTGTTATGCTGGCAAGTATCAGCTTGCACGGCTGTATGTTTTCGCCTGGTCAACACATGGACACCAGTCAAATGGTCAGTGACGGCTCTGGGGAAAGTAGCCGGGTGGAACTTATTCCCATTACGCCTAAATTGATTGCCATGGACGCCGCCACGCAAGTTCGCGAATCGGTCCCTTCGATATTGACGTCCTATGTGCCTGGCGGTTATCGCGTGGGCGCCAATGACCTGTTGTTTATCACGGTCTGGGATCACCCCGAATTGACGGCGCCTTCAGGGCCGCAACAGCAACTCGATGCCAACGGTCGTCTGGTGCGCCCCGACGGCACGCTGTTTTATCCCTACATCGGTAATATTCCGGCCGCCGGTAAAACCATCGAAGAGTTGCGAGCCTTTATTGCCGAGCGCTTGTCGCAATTTGTCGAAAGCCCTCAGGTCGACGTCAGCGTATTGCGCTTCGCCAGCCAGACAGTGGTGATTTCCGGCGCGGTGCTCAAAGCCGGTCAGCAACCGATCACCACCACCCCGTTGAGTGTGGTAGAGGCCGTTGGCGCGGCCGGGGTGGACCCTTTGAACGCAGACTTGTCGGGCCTGACGCTGACCCGGGACGGGCGCGAGTACAAACTGGATCTGGACACCCTCAATCGCCAGGACTCACAGCTACAGGGCATCTACCTCAAGGGTGGCGACCGGTTGTACTTACCTTATAACGACCAGAAGCGAATCTATGTCATGGGTGAGGTCAACCAGCCTCGCGCGCTGAGCTTCAAGAGCAAGTCGATCAACCTGACCGATGCTCTGGGCACTGTAGGAGGCTTGAACCAAACTACCTCCAATGGCAACGCGGTGTACGTGATTCGCGGCGCGGACAACCTGGAAACCGAACCGGCCAAGGTGTTCCAGCTCGATGCCGAATCGCCTTCCGCGTTGGTGTTGGCCACCCGTTTCGACTTGCGGCCGCAAGACATCGTTTATGTCGGCCCGGCCGGCGTGACGCGCTGGAACCGTCTGATTACCCAGCTTCTGCCTACCGCCAGTGTCCTCGGGACCGGTGCCAGCTCAGTTAACGATCTCAGCGAAGCCAACAGCAGATAAGGCTCTATCCCGCCGTGAAAATTTTGCCTACCTCCGCCAGTCTGATGATGGCGCTCTTGCTGTGTGGGTGTAACCCGTTGATGAAGGCTTCCTGGGATACCCTCGAATCCTCCGTCGCAGGACCTTCCTCCATCAACTTGACCCGCGCTCAGGTCGACGCTGTGCCTTATCCGCAGATCCTGGTCACCACCATCTCCAGCGAGGGGGTGATGGCCATGGCCCGTCGGCGGGGCGACCTGCAGTTCTGGGTCGCTTCCGGCAAGCAAGTGCTGATGATGCGTGACGGTCTGGTGGTACGCACCGTCGGGCTGGGAGTTTCTCTGGACGGCACTCGTTTCAATGATGAGTCGCCGTTCAAGCGCGGTCTTCAGCATTTGCCCGAGGGTTACACCAGCATGCGCTGGATCGACATCTACGATGGCAACCGAATTGGTATCGCGGTCAACAGCCGTTTCAGCCCTCACGGCATCGAGACCATCAGCATTCTGGACAAGGATTACGCCTTGCTGCGCATCGACGAGCAGGTGGATGCACCCACCCTGAATTTCCACGCCACCAACCGCTACTGGGTCGACCCCCAGGACGGTTTCATCCTGCGCAGCGAGCAGCACCTGACGCCGCAGCTGTTCCTGAAAATCGTGCAGTTACGCCCTGATCGGGGAGCTGCCCGGTGAAGTGTTCGAACCTCGTGTTACTGGGCTTATTCTTGTTCGGCCCGGGTGTGGGCCAGGCGGCCGTCACGGTCAGTGGTGACGTGCGCAGCCCCGGCCACTTCGATGTCAAACCCGGTGCACGCTTGCTGGACGTTATTCGCGACGCCCAACCCAACCCCGAAAGTTACTGGCTGGGTGCGGCGTGGCTGCACCGCTCATTGGAAGATCAGCAAGCGCGTTTGAAGGCAGGCGTTCTGTTCGATCTGAAACTGCTGCAACGGGGTGCCTTGCTGGATGGCCGGGACACGCGAGCAGAATTGAGTGCGCGCCTGTACGAGCAGATTGAGCGACTACCGGTCACCGGGCGTCAGGTCGCGGTGCTCGACCCGATCGCCGTGGAAGTGGGCTTCGCCCGTAACGCTTTGCTGGATGATGGTGACCACCTTATTTATCCCGCGCGGCCGTCCACTGTAGAAGTCCTCGGAGCAGTCGCTCAGCCCTGTCATGTGCCTTACCGCGCGCTGCAGGAAGTCCGTGTTTATGCTCGAGACTGCACCATTCTCGATGACGCCGAGCGCGATTATCTGTGGTTGATCCAGCCCGACGGCCAGGTACGGCGCGTGGGCGTGGCGGCATGGAATCGCGAGGAGGGCGTCGTGGCTGCTCCAGGCAGCAGAATCCTGGTGCCGATCAGGAATGATGATCTTGAGGTGCCGACCCCTGACCTCAACCAACAACTGGCCGAGTTTTTCGCCACTCAACCCTTGGCTGAGGTGGCTCCTTGAAGTGCCTGTTGAAGTTACGTTTTGCTGCTGTCTTGCTCCTGCCCTGCGGATGGGCTCACGGTGAACCGCGCTACACCCAGAGTGATTTTGGTGGCGTCGGTCTGTTGCAGACCCCCACCGCGCGCATGGCTCCCGCGGGGGAGTTGAGCGCCACCGCCAGTCGTACCGATCCTTACTCGCGCTACAGCTTTTCCTTGCAGCCGCTCGATTGGTTGGAGGGCTCGTTTCGTTACACGGCGATCACCAACCGCAACTACGGTCCCGAAGATTTTAGCGGCGATCAGAGCTTCAAAGACAAGGCAATCGACATCAAGGCGCGGCTTTGGGAAGAAAGTCACTGGGCACCGCAGGTCGCCGTCGGTGCCCGAGATATTGGCGGTACCGGGCTGTTTTCCAGCGAGTATTTCGTCGCCAACAAGCGTTATGGCGACCTGGATTTCAGCCTCGGCATTGCCTGGGGCTATCTGGGTAATCGGGGGGATTTCAGCAATCCGCTGGCGGTATTCGGCAGCAGTTTCAACGACCGGCCAGAGAGCAGTGCAGCTGTCGCCAGGGCAGGGGATGTGAACACCAATGCTTACTTCAGGGGCCACCCTTCGTTGTTTGGCGGGGTTGCCTACCAAACACCGTGGGAACCGCTGAGCCTGAAGATCGAGTACGAGGGCAACGACTACAAGAATGAGCCACTGGACAACTCGATCAAGCAAGACCTGCCGATCAACATCGGCGTGATCTACAAGCTGGCCGACAGCGTCGATCTGAGTGCGGGCTGGGAGCGTGGCAATACGGCGATGTTCGGCATCACCCTGCACACCAACTTTGTCAGCCGCAAGGCGCCGGTCAAGACGTACGACCCTCCCGCCGAGCCGTTGCCGGCGCAGGAGCCGTCGACCCCGGCCGATCAGGTCAATTGGGTCGATGTCTCCAATCGGCTGCAGCAAAATGCCGGCTACAAAGTGAAGCGCATCACCCAGCGCGGCTCGGAGTTGATGGTGTATGGCGAGCAGTCTCGTTATTTCTATTCGGCCAAAGCCGTCGGACGAGCCAGCCGGATTCTCGATAACAGCGTCAATCAAGACATCGATTGGTTCACTCTGGTGAATCAGCGTTATGACATGTCCATCGAGGAAACCAGCGTGCCGCGCGAAACGTTCCGCGCGGTGGTGAACGCCGACCAGCCGCTGAAGGATCTGCACCGTACGACTGAAGTCAATCCGGCGATGGCGCACCGGGAAACCACGCTCTACACCCAGGCGCTGGAACCGTTCACCTACGGCTTGGGTCTGGGCTACAAACAGAACATCGGCGGCCCCGACGGATTGCTCTATCAGTTCACCGCCGATGCCGACGCGGAGTACCGTTTCACTCGCAATACCTGGTGGAGCGGCTTGCTCAGTGTCAACCTGTTGAACAACTTCGACAAGTTCACCTACGACGCGCCGACCGGGCTGCCGCGAGTGCGTACCGATCTGCGCCAATACATGACCACCTCCGATTTGACTATGCCGACGTTCCAGTTCAACCATGCGGTGCAACTGGATCGGGATTTGTATGGCATGGCCTACGGCGGCTATCTGGAATCGATGTATGCCGGGGTCGGCAGCGAAGTGCTGTATCGACCTACGGGGAAACGCTGGTCGGTGGGCGCAGATCTAAACTTCGTGCGTCAGCGGGATTTTGATCAAGGCTTCGGCCTGCGTGATTACCAGACCGTGACGGGCCATGTCACCAGCTATACTGAACTGCCCGATGACATGCTTGCAGCGGTAAGTGTCGGGCGTTATCTGGCGCGGGACTGGGGCACCACCGTCGACGTGTCGCGGGTGTTCAAGAACGGCGTGAAGTTTGGTGCCTGGGTCACTCTGACCAGTGCGTCGAAGGAGGAGTATGGCGAGGGCAGCTTCGACAAAGGGATCTATATTTCCATCCCGTTCGACGAGTTGATGAGTACCTCCACCATGCGTCGGGCCAACATCGTCTGGGCGCCATTGACCCGCGATGGCGGTGCACGCTTGAGCCGCGCTTACTCGCTGCAGACCATGACCGACGGACGTGACAGCGACCTGTTCTACAATAACTTCGAGAAAATTACCGAATGATCACGTGGCTCAAGGGCTTGGTCGAATTACCATTCTGGCTCCGGGGCTTGGTCTTTGTTGCAGTGACGGTGATTCTGCTGTTCGCGGGTTTGCGCGCTCAGCCGATCCCGGAACTGTTCGTCGAAGAGGACAAGCTCCATCACTGGATCGGCTTTCTGGTATTTGCGTGCAGCTGCCGCCTGGCCTTTCCCAATGTGAAATTTCGCTGGATAGCCTTGGGGTGTTTGCTCACCGGCGTACTCATCGAGGCCGCGCAGGGTTTGATGCCGCTGCGCACGGCTTCGCCCTACGACATGCTGGCAAATAGTATCGGCGTGTTGATGGGGTTGTTGATTTCAAGGTACTGGGTGCGTTGAAAAGGCTTTAAGCACTAAGCAGTCTCCTGGCATGTTGTACCGTTGGCGACACCGGTTCGTTCACCGGCCACAACGGCTGGCATCGAATACACCTGCGACGCTAAATCGATATCACAACAGAGTTTTTAGGAAATGGACCTCATGAAGAGCTTATTAACTATGCTGCGCGAGACATACAACCCACCGGAAAGATCAGAAAAATACGATCTAATCCAGGTGCTACGTTTTATCGCAGCGCTAGCCGTTGTCCTATGCCATTCCGCGTTTTATGCGCAAGAACGACTAGATCCTGACGCATTCAGGTACGGACCTGGAAGCAATGGCGTTTCCTTATTCTTTGTGATCAGCGGCTTCGTCATGATTCTCGCCTCTGAAAAACTGCACGGAACGGCCAATGGCTGGAAGCACTTCGCCACCCGCAGAATTGCCCGTATCGTTCCGCTGTACTGGGTTGCCTCCACCATAAAACTGCTCGTGTTACTCTCAGCCGCGCACTTTGTGCTGCACGCCGAAATTGACTGGGGATATATATTTAAATCATATTTTTTTATTCCTTCCGTAAACATTGACAGCGAAGTCAAGCCGCTATTGGGCGTAGGCTGGACACTGCTATTTGAAATGTTCTTTTATGCCGTGTTTACACTTTGCCTACTGCTAAAGTTGAGTGCCATACGCTGGTGCGCCGGGCTATTCGGTTTATTGACCGTCGCTTCGTTCTTTAAAATAGAAAACTGGTCACCGGCGATGCAATTCTATGCAGACCCGATTGTCCTCAATTTTCTATGGGGAATGCTGGTCGCGCGTCTCATCCAGAAGCGTATTTACATGCCTAAGTCTATTGCCGTTATCCTGGTTATATTGTCATTGGCTTATCTGTTCCTACCACGCTCCACCGATTGGGGCGGAACAATACTCTACGGAATCGCCTCGCTTTTCACGGTATACGGATGCGCGTCCATCGAGAAAACCTGTAACGTTACGGTACCAAAATTACTTGTTTTTCTTGGAGCCGCCTCTTATGCCATCTATCTATTTCACCCGCTGCTCTCGCCCGCGGCGCCGGAAATCCTGAAACGTATTGGCCTAATCATTCCCTCGATCTCGGTAATCATCAGCACTCTGATCGCCCTTGTGGCCGGCAGCATTTTCTATGCTTTGATAGAGACGCCCGTGACCTCGCGGCTAAACGCCCTGATTAAAAGGCGCCTCGCAAAACCTACAGCCGACACTGCGCCAGTCATAAAAACACCCGCCTAAATCCCTCCCCGCACGGCTTGCGATCCAAGCCATGCGGGCGCTTCATGCCATGACCTTCAGGCATACGCCGATACCACCCAGCGCAGTAATAGTGAATATGAGCGTACCAGTGGTGCGGTAAATTTCAGCGCGTTTCACCCGAACCAACAATGCCAGTGTAATATCGTTCCGACTCCTATTGCGAGAATGACCTCTTCGTATAAAAGCACGCTAAGTAACAGTTTTTTTCGTGCTTCCCTGAATATGGCAATACCATAACTTATGGCCCGGCTTATTTTTTGGTAGTTTATTGCTGTGCAAGCCTTGAAAAGTCGTTAAAAATTACGGGGCCTCGGGGTTTGGTACTTTTGGGAGCGGCGTCTTACTCCATTTATTTGTTTCACCCCTTAACTGCTCCTGTGGTACCTGAGGCGTTCAAGCGACTTGGTATTATCTATTCTGTTCCGTCGGTGATTGGCAGTATCTTTGTCGCCCTTTGCGTCGGGGCTTTCATGTATCGCTTTGTTGAGTGTCCA
>NZ_MOBM01000025.1 GCF_003732275.1 Pseudomonas frederiksbergensis | reverse complement strand
GGGTTGCGTGTACACCCGTAAATGATCAGATGCACTCAAATCCCCGTAGGAGCTGCCGCAGGCTGCGATCTTTTAAAGCTGCCGACCGAAACCGGCAGCCGTCCCTCTTACTTCGCAGTGAACGTCGTGTAGCTGTTGATCAGGTTGCGGTAGTTCGGGATGCGCTGCGACAGCAGGTTGGCCAGGCCTTCCATGTCGTTGCGCCAGTCGCCTTGTAACTCGCAGGCGACAGAGAACCAGTTCAACAGCTGCGCACCGGCGGCCGTCATGCGCGCCCAGGAGGCTTGTTGCACGGTGGTGTTGAAAGTGCCGGAAGCGTCGGTCACCACGAACACTTCAAAGCCTTCAGCCAGCGCCGACAGGGTCGGGAATGCCACACACACATCAGTCACCACGCCGGCGATGATCAGCTGCTTGCGGCCGGTAGCCTTGACGGCTTTGACGAAATCTTCGTTGTCCCAAGCGTTGATCTGACCTGGACGCGGAATGAACGGCGCGTCAGGGAACTGCTCTTTGAGCTCCGGCACGATTGGGCCGTTCGGGCCGCTGTCGAAGCTGGTGGTGAGGATGGTAGGCAAGTTGAAGAACTTGGCCACGTCGCCCAAGGCCAACACGTTGTTCTTGAATTCGTTGGGCGAGAAATCCTGCACCAACGAGATCAGGCCGGTCTGGTGATCGACCAACAATACAACTGCATCATCTTTGTTCAGACGTTTGTAAGGAACGTTGCTCATGTGAAACTCCTCGCAGGATTGACGTTGCATAGGGCGCCGACACGCCAGGTCGGCGCTTTTTTAAATGACTAGAAGGCAAAACACGAGCAGCCAAACGCGCCCCAGAACCCCTGGAGATCGCTGACCGGTGCGTTCGACAAACGCGCCCGTTCATGGCTGTGGGAATGCACCGCGCACGGCCCGCTGCACTGGTGAACCTGCGCCTGCATCGGCGAAGCCGGACGCCAGTGACCCGGCACCTTGACCACCGGCGACCAGTCCGGCAGCACCGGCACGCTGGCCGGCCCGAGTTTTTCGAAGTCGCCGGCGGCGTACACCACCTTGCCGCCGACTACGGTCAGCACCGATTCGATCCACTTGATGGCTTCTTCCTCGACACTGAAAAAGTCCGCGCTCAATGCCGCCACGTCAGCCAGTTGACCGACCTTGATCTGGCCTTTCTTGCCCTGTTCCGACGAAAACCAGGCACTGCCATGGGTGAACAGTTCCAGCGCGGTCTGCCGGGGCAGGCCTTCGCTGTGCAGCGCCAGCCCACCGACGGTGCGACCGCTGACCATCCAGTACAACGAGGTCCATGGATTGTAGCTAGACACTCGAGTCGCATCGGTACCGGCGCCGACCGGTACACCCTCGGCCAGCATGCGCTTGATCGGTGGCGTGTTTTCGGCGGCCTGGGCGCCATAACGCTCGGCGAAATATTCACCCTGGAACGCCATGCGATCCTGAATCGCGATACCACCGCCCAGCGCCCTCACCCGCTCGATGTTCTGCGGGGTGATGGTTTCAGCGTGGTCGAAAAACCATGGCAAACCATTGAAGGGAATGTCGCGGTTGACCTTCTCGAATACGTCCAGCATGCGGCTGATGGATTCGTTGTAGGTCGCATGCAAACGGAACGGCCAGCGCTGCTCGACGAGGTGGCGGACCACCGGTTCCAGCTCGTCTTCCATGGTTTGCGGCAGGTCTGGACGCGGCTCGAGGAAGTCTTCGAAATCCGCCGCCGAGAACACCAGCATTTCCCCGGCGCCGTTGTGCCGCAGGAAGTCGTCGCCCTGATGCAGCTTGACGCTGCCGGTCCAGTTCTTGAAATCGGTCAGTTCTTCCTTGGGCTTCTGGGTGAACAGGTTGTAGGCGATGCGGATGGTCAGTTGTTGGTCCTTGGCCAACTGCTCGATCACCGCGTAGTCGTCCGGGTAATTCTGGAAACCACCGCCCGCATCGATGGCACTGGTCAGGCCGAGGCGATTGAGTTCGCGCATAAACTGGCGGGTCGAGTTGACCTGATATTCCAGCGGTAACTTCGGCCCTTTGGCCAGGGTCGAGTACAGAATCATCGCGTTCGGCCGCGCCACCAGCATGCCGGTCGGCTCACCGTTGGCATCGCGCACAATCTCGCCGCCCGACGGGTTCGGCGTGTTGCGGGTGTAACCGGCGACGCGCAATGCGGCGCGGTTGAGCAAGGCGCGGTCGTACAAATGCAGCACGAACACCGGCGTATCGGGTGCAGCCTGGTTGAGTTCTTCCAGGGTCGGCATGCGTTTTTCGGCAAACTGAAATTCGTTCCAGCCACCTACTACCCGAACCCACTGCGGCGTCGGCGTGCGGTCGGCCTGATCCTTGAGCATGCGCAAGGCATCAGCCAGGGACGGCACGCCTTCCCAGCGCAGTTCGAGGTTGTAGTTCAAACCACCGCGGATCAGGTGCAGGTGCGAGTCATTGAGGCCGGGGATGACGCAACGGCCCTTGAGGTCGATGACCTGCGTGCCCGAACCGCGCAGGGCCATGGCTTCGGCATCGCTGCCGACCGCGACGAAACGGCCGTCGCTGATCGCCACGGCGCTGGCGAGGGGTTTTTCACGGTCAACAGTATGAAACTGGCCATTGAACAGAATCAGATCGGCGTTCATCGCGTTTCCTTAAGGCTGTGTGGAATGGGACCGGCCGGCTTCCAGCCATGGCGCGAACAGGCGCGTGGCCAGCGGCATAAAGACGTACACCACCGACAGCACAATGGTCAGGGTGATTAGAAAAGTGGCGACCACGTAGTTGGAGAGGAAGGCATTGAGCTGCAGCAGCGGCCCCCACAGCAGCGGCACCAGCAAGGTGTGCGGCAGGATCACCAGCAACGTCACCACAGACTGCTTCCAGCGCGGCGGTGGAGAACCGGCCTCAGCCAGCGGTGAGAACCAGAATTCATTGACCGGGTTGACCTCGGTCTGGTCGCCGTCGGCCAGCATCGGCGCGGCTTCGTCGATCAGCGACTGGCGTTGCGGCGAGTCGAGCCAGCGCTGCATTGCCTCGGTCGAGCAAAAACGCAGCACGCAGGTGAACATGTCGAGGCCACCGTTCTTGCCGCGAATCACATCCACGCCCAGATGCCCGTCGCTCTGCCCCGCCACGCTGACAATATTGCGCAGCCAGGCTTCATAGGCCGCTTCGAAACCGGCCTTGACCCGGTGCTTGACGATCAGCGTCACGATCTCATCGGACCCCGGCGCTTTTTGAGTTTGGGTTTCAGGCATAACGGAGCACTCCGGGTAAACGGACATTGAGCGCCAGCCGTCCCGGCCCGGCGATGAACACAGAGGTGAAAAGGATCAACAGCAGCCAGCCGAACTGCCCTTCGGCCACACTCCATTGCGGATGCACGACCAGCAGCGCCACCAGCAGCACAAATAGAATAGGCAAGCACGCCAGCCGCGCCAGCACACCGGCGACAATCAGCAACGGGCACAGCACTTCGGCGAAGATCGCCAGGCTCAGGGTGAGGTGGGCACCGAGGTGGAAAGGGTCTTCGATCAGTTGCAACTGCGCACTGAAGTCCAGCAGCTTGGGCAAGCCGTGAACCCACAGCAGAAACAGACCGCCACTGACCCGCAAAAACAGCAGCCCGACATCCCGCGCCTGTTCATCCCGTTGTGAAGCGTTCATGGTTCACCCTTGTTCAATCACTGGCCTGAATAGTGCCGCCAAGGGGTGGGGAAAAATTGAATGTACGTGCTCTCTTTGTACGGCGGGAATTGTGGCGAGGGAGCTTGCTCCCGCTGGGCTGCGAAGCGGCCCCAAATAGCCGCAATCACGGTTTGTCTGGCAAACCGCATACACAGGTTTTACGACTGCTGCGCAGCCGAGCGGGAGCAAGCTCCCTCGCCACAGGGATCAGGTTATCGGGCCGGGTTGGCCTTCAGCTCCAGACTATCCAGCGCCCGACTCACAGCCAGTTCACCCAGCATGATGAGCTGCGCGACGCCCAGTATCGTATTGCGCTGCGGCCCCTCCAGAAACCCGGCACAGTCACTGGCGATCACCTTGGCCGAGGCAAAGGATTCGCTGGCATTGGCCAGTAGCTCTTCGATGTCGATGTTGGGGGCGACGGTGTAAATCGTGCTCGGTTTGCGCGGGGGCTGATTGGCACCGTCGGGGTCGGACGGTTTGAGGTAGTGATCGAGAGCACGCTCGGCGGCTTCGTTGAGTTTTTTGGGATCGAGGGGATCGTAGGGGGAAACGTCGTCGGTTTCTGGCGGGTTAGGTGTGGCTTTGAACATGGTGAATCTCCTTTGGAAAATAGCACCACCAGCACCTGTCGCTAAACAAATAAGGGTGGCGACTGTATGCAGGTTAGCGAACCGGTCAAAGGCACCCGGTAGACCCGAGGGTCTCCCGCATACAGCCACCATAACGTAATTGCAGACGTCAAAAGTCGGCAATAAAGTCTGGAGCACTGATGCACTTTGAATAGTCCGAGTCGCTAAACCCGATCGCTGATTGGCAGCGATGCGGAAACGATAAAGATCAGGCCCAAAGCGCACAAGCCGGCGGATTCTGGCGCAGTCGTAGGCAACGGCGCAAGAATCTGTAGCTTTCAGGAAGTAACGCTAAACACCATTAAACACAGCCCTCGAATCAACACACATTCCCCTGTGGGAGCGAGCCTGCTCGCGATGGCGGCCTTCCAGTCAACAATGATGTCGTCTGACACTCCGTCATCGCGAGCAGGCTCGCTCCCACAGGGATCGGGTATATCCGCAAAATCGGGTCGGCCCTCAGGATCAAAAGATCGCAGCCTTCGGCAGCTCCTACGGGGCCGGTATTTTCAGGGGTTCAGACATGAACTGGCTGATGCGCGAGCGCAACCAGCGCTCCGCCGGATCGTTGTCGTGTACCCCGCTCCAAGCCATCGACAATTGCGCAGCGTCGATGGGGAACGGTGGATCTTCGGCGCGCAAGGCACATCCCTCAACCAACGCGCAGGCTGCGTAATCGGGGACAGTGGCGATCATCTCAGTGCCGGCGAGCAACGCGCGTAACCCACTGAATTGCGGCACCCCAAGCACAACACGTCGCGTGCGCCCGACCTTGGCCAAATCCACATCGATATTGCCGCTCAGGTCACCGGAAAACGACACCATGGCATGGGGCCGCGCACAGTAATCATCCAGGGTCAGCGGTTCTGGCCGGTTGTCGCCGCGCAGTACTTTGCACGGAATGTCGCGCAACTTCTTGCGTTTGGCGTTGGCCGGCAGATCGGTGGTGTAGCTGACGCCCACCGAGATTTCGCCGGAGGCCAGCAATGCCGGCATCAGCAGGTAATTGGCGCGGCGCACGACCACCACGATCCCCGGTGCTTCTTCTTGCAGTTGCCGTAACAACGGAGGAAAGAGACCGAACTCGGCATCGTCCGACAGCCCGATACGAAACACATCGCAGCTGGTCGTCGGGTCGAACTCCTTGGCACGGCTGACCGCCCCCGAGATGGTGTCCATCGCCGGTTGCAGCTCCTTGAGAATCGCCAGCGCCCGTGCCGTCGGCTCCATCCCGCGACCGTTGCGCAGTAACAACGGATCGTCGAACAAATCACGCAAGCGCCCCAGCGCGGCGCTCACCGCGGGTTGGCCCATAAAGAGTTTTTCGGCGACGCGGGTCAGGTTCTTTTCGAACATCAAGGCTTCGAAAATCACCAGCAGGTTCATGTCGACACGGCGCAGATCGTTACGGTTCATGGGCAGGGTTCCTTTGGTGTTCAGCCAGGCGCGAGTCTTTCGGACTTTACTCGATCATCGGCACTTTCGCCGCTCGTTTGTAAGGCCCGTACTCGATGGGTACCCACTGGAAATGCTTGTCCACTGCGGTGATATGGCCGACACCCGGAAACGGCAAATGCGCCGCCGTGACCCAGATTTTGCTGGCCGCTGCATCGCTGAAAACCTTCGCGCGGCTCTTGATCGCTTGCTGACTGTCGACGTCGAAACGAATCGATACCTCGGGATGCTCGAACTGCACCGCCAGGTTATGCACCAGATCCCCCATGAACAGAATACTCTGGCCTTGGGAGTTGAACCGATACGTGGTACTGCCCGGTGTGTGCCCGGCCTCCAGCTCGGCATCGACAACACCCGGCACTGGCGACTGCCCGGCAGCAAAGGTCTTGAAACGGCCGGCCGCGATGTACGGCGCGGTGGAGTCCTGGGCGATCTTGAAAAATTCCTTGGCACCGGCCGGTGCCTTGACCATGGCCTGAGGGTCAAGCCAGTAATCGGCTTCGGCCTTGGCCGCATAGACCGTTGCATTGGCGAACACTGGCTTGTGCTGCCCATCCACCAACCCGCACACATGATCCAGATGCAAGTGCGTGAGCAGGATGGTATCGACCTGTTCTGGCTGATAACCGGCGGCTTTCATATTCGCCGACAGCTGGCCCGCCGTGGCACCGATGCACTGCCCCGCCCCGGTATCCACCAGAATCAATTGTTTGCCGGTGTTCACCAGAAACGCATTGAAGGCGGTTTGCACCCCCGGTGTTTCAATCGAACGACGAGCCAGCAACGCGCGGATCTGATTTTGGGTCAGACCTTCGAGCAGTTTGGGCGACAGGTCGTTGTAGCCATCGAACAACGCCGTCACCTCGTAGTCGCCCACCGCGAGCCGGTAATAACCGGGTACCTGAGTGTTCACCTGAGCCGGTGCCTGGGCCAGGCTGGTGCCGGACATCAGCGCCAATGACAGGCCAAGTCCGCCAAGCATGCAAACGCAGGAATGCTTCATGAGATCACCCTTGATCAAGCCAGAAAAAGCGGCCCTGCCCAGGCCGCTACATGTCGTCAATCTTGCACGGCCCTGCGTTGGCGCGATTGCAGCGATGTGCTCAGTTGAGGCTTTTTCACTCTTGGCCTGACCGCGGAATTAACAACGTTTAACTCGCAAGCCAAAGTTCCCGCGACCAAGAATGAAGCCCTCTGCGCAGACCTTTATTTTTAGAGGGAACGTGCTGACTTACCGTGCAGCGCACCCGCGCGCGCCCTCCGACACGGACATTGGCCATGGCTCACTTTCAGCAAAACGCGATCAGCGCGTCCTCCACTGAAACGCGAAAAAAAACCACTGGCGGGCTCAGCCCCTGGCGTGAAAATCTGGCCAGGCAGTTGATCCTCGATCACCTCGGTGAAACTCTGGAAGTGACCGAACTGGCACGGGCGTGCGCCCTGTCGCGCAGTCATTTTTCCCGTGCGTTCAAGTGCAGCACCGGCCTCTCGCCGCAAGACTGGATTCGCCGGCAACGCATCGCCCGGGCCAAGCAGTTGATCCAGCACACCGACCTGACCCTGACGCAAATCAGCCTGGAATGCGGCTTCTGCGATCAGGCGCATTTTTCCCGTATTTTCACCCGCAGCGAAGGCATCACACCGTTTGCCTGGCGTTGCCGGGCCGTGCGTGCCCTGCCCTCTCTCAACAGCAAAAGATCGCAGCCTTCGGCAGCTCCTACAGGAGTTCACATAACCCTGTAGGAGCTGCCGAAGGCTGCGATCTTTTGATCTTGATCAGCTCTTGAGGAACGCCAG
The DNA here is from genome assembly GCF_003732275.1 of Pseudomonas frederiksbergensis. Classification (GTDB taxonomy): domain Bacteria; phylum Pseudomonadota; class Gammaproteobacteria; order Pseudomonadales; family Pseudomonadaceae; genus Aquipseudomonas; species Aquipseudomonas frederiksbergensis_H. The sequence goes on along the minus strand of NZ_MOBM01000025.1, from coordinate 17,707 downwards.
CAGATCTTCGTTGAGCTGATCCTTGTGGGTGTCGGTCAGACCATGGGGCGCACCGGGATAAACCTTCAATGTAGAGCCCTTGACCAGTTTCGCCGCGGCGATGCCGGCGGCTTCGATCGGCACGACCTGGTCGTCGTCGCCATGCACCACCAGGGTCGGTACGTCGAACTTCTTCAGGTCTTCGGTAAAGTCGGTTTCGGAGAACGCCTTGATGCAGTCATACGCGTTCTTGTGGCCGGACATCATGCCCTGCAGCCAGAACCAGTCGATCATGCCCTGGGACGGCTTGGCACCCGGGCGATTGAAACCAAAGAACGGACCACTGGCCAAGTCCTTGTACAGCTGCGAACGGTCGACCAGGGACGCCTGACGAATGCCATCGAACACTTCCAGCGGCAAACCGCCGGGGTTGGCTTCGGTCTTGAGCATCAGCGGCGGCACTGAGGAAATCAACCCGGCCTTGGCCACCCGACCAGTGCCGTGGCGACCGATGTAGCGCGCCACTTCGCCACCGCCGGTGGAGAAGCCGAACAGCACGGCGTTTTGCAGGTCCAGATGCTCGATCAGCTGCGCCAGGTCGTCGGCGTAAGTGTCCATCTCATTGCCGAACCATGGCTGGCTCGAACGACCGTGACCACGGCGATCATGGGCAATGACCCGGTAGCCTTTGGACGCCAGGAAGATCATCTGCGACTCCCAGCTGTCGGCGTTCAATGGCCAACCGTGACTGAAGACGATCGGCTGACCGGTGCCCCAGTCCTTGTAGTAAATCTCGGTGCCGTCTCGGGTGGTAAAGGTACTCATGGTGATGTTTCCTCATACATGGATTTTGCGGCGGTTAATAAGAGGTGCGGGCCATTCGTTCGGCCAGGCGTGCCACCCGCTCGCCCAGATGCGCGGCAGTGCGGCGGTCTTCGGGCGGCGGTGCAAGGTCGGGGGACTGTTCGACGTTCGACTGCGCCATGGCTCCCAGCGAACTGCCGAGGCGATTCAACTGCCCATCGAACAGGCCAATGCTGCTGCGCGCCGGTAGCAAGTCGAGGCCGACCCAGATCATCGAGTGCTGGGCGGCGAACACGGTCATCTGCAGCAAGGTGTTGAGCTTGTCGCCACACAGGCAGCCGGAATTGGTGAACCCGGCAGCGAGTTTGTCGCGCCAGGGCTGAGCCAGGTAAAACGACGCGGTGGCCTCCATAAAGCCCTTGAAGGCCGCCGAGGCACTGCCCATGTAAGTCGGGGCGCCGAAGATGATGGCATCGGCACGGTGCAAGCGTTCCCAGTGCTCATCCACTTCCTCGACCGGAATCAGCCGGCAGGTGCTGCCCAGGTGCCGTTCCACACCCTGGCCCACGGCTTCGGCCATGACCCGGGTATGCCCGTAGCCACTGTGATAGACCACCACCACGTTGCTCATTCCGGTTCCTCCAGAAGTGTTCATCCTTTTTTCGGCACGCTTTTTGTTACAAGAAGGTCAGTGCCTTCGGTTGAACTTGAAGGGATGGATTTTTGAGCGTAGACCGGACGCAGGACGAGTTAAACGTTGTTAATTTTTAATGGCGCGCCAATGGATTCTGCAGCGCCTTCAGCGACATCGCGCCCAATAAATACGGGACCGACCAGGACTGACTTGAATACAGTGACCGATACGCACTGCCACCAGGTGCTCGACGCTGCGTTGCGCTGCCGAAAAAACCTGAGGAATATGCCCGGATACCGCGTGATAGACGGATGCAAGTAGGAGTGACCCGTTGACCCTTTCTCCCGAACAGGCCATCCATTTCGGCCCTTACCGGATCTACCCCGGACAACGCCTGGTGATGGAGGCCGACCAGCCCTTGCGCCTGGGTCGGCGGGCCACGGACATTCTGTTGATCCTGCTGGAACACGCCGGGCATGTGGTGAGCAAGCAGCAACTGATCGCCCGGGTCTGGCCCAAAAGCGTGGTGGAAGACATCAACCTGCGGGTACACATGGCGGCACTGCGCAAAGCCCTGGGTGACGGTCAGGCCGGCCAGCGCTACATCATCACTGTCGCCCAACGCGGGTACAGTTTTGTCGCGCCGTTCTCTGTGGAGCACGTCGAGCAAAGCCCGAAAAGCGCCGCAAATGAACCGAGCCGGCATAACCTGCCGATCCGTCGAACCCGCATGATCGGTCGTCAGGCTCTGGTCGACAGCCTGGTGACGCAACTGGCGCGGCAGCGTTTCATCACCCTCGTGGGCCCCGGAGGAATCGGCAAGACCACGGTGGCACTGCGCGTTGCCGAACAATTGATCGGCCGCTACCGAGACGGCATTCATCTGCTGGACCTGGCACCGATCAACGATCCTTTGATGATCACCACGCACTTGGCAACGCTGCTGGATTTGTCCTTGCACGACGCCGAACCCATGAGTGGTCTCGCGACCTTCCTGCGCGAACGGCAGATGCTGCTGGTGATCGACAACTGCGAACACTTGATCGATGCCATTGCGTTGCTCAGTGAAAGCATCCTGCGCGCGGCGCCCCAGGTGCATATTCTGGCCACCAGCCGCGAGAGCCTGCGGGCCGAAGGCGAGTTCGTGCAGCGCCTGGAATCGCTGGACTGCCCGCCGCCCATCGCCGTGCTCGACCGCGCTCAGGCCCTGACGTTTTCGGCGCTGCAATTATTTGTCGAGCGGGCGATGTCCAGCCACGACAGCTTCGAACTGATCGAAGACGAATTGCCGTTGGCGATTGAAATCTGCCGGCGTCTGGACGGCATACCGTTGGCCATCGAGCTGGCGGCAGCGCAAGTGAGCAGCCTGGGTTTGAGTGGGTTGCTGTCGCAACTGCAAGGCAGCTTTCGTCTGCTCACCCAAGGCTGCCAAACGACTTTGGGCCGCCATCAGACGCTGCGCGCGACGCTGGACTGGAGCTTCGAACTGCTCAATGCCTGTGAGCAAATCTGCCTGCGTCGACTGGGTATGTTCCGGGGCGCCTTCACCCTGGAGTCGGCGGCCGTCGTGATCGTCGGTGACCATATCGACCCCGGCGTGGTGTTCGCCTCGATCACCCAATTGGTCGCCAAGTCGTTACTGAATGTGGAAGTCGGCGACGAAGAGGTGTTCTACCGCCTGCTCGACACCACGCGTGACTATGCACTGGAAAAACTCGCCCAGGCCCAAGAACTGCCGGACACCCGCGAGCGCCACACCGAACGCTGCCTGGCCTTGATGCAGCAAGCCCAGAACGACTGGGAGCAGATCTCGAGCGATCGCTGGACCGAGCGTTACGCCCGTAGCCTGGAAGACATCCGTTCTGCACTCGATTGGGGCTTGAACGCTCAAGGCCCGCAGGCCTTGGCGATCCGCCTCGCCGCGACCTCGACGCCGCTCTGGCAGGAGCTGTCGCTGCTCAAGGAGCACGGCGTGTATGTGCGTAAAGCCCTGGCGTTGCTCGAAGCAACGCACCAGCCCTGCCCGCGTTTGACCATGACCCTCAAGCTCGCCCTCGGCAGTTCCTGCTACCACACCCTGGGCAGTAGCACCGAAGCCATCGAAGCGTTCGTCAGCGCCAAATACCTGGCCGAACAGTGCAACGATGTGGCCGGTCAGCTCAAAGCGATTTCCGGGCATTTGGCGGTTGATCTTAGTTGCGGCCACTACCAACTGGCCCTGGAGCAGAGCCGACAATTCGACCGGTTGAAACCGCACGGCGACGCGGTGTTGTCCCTGAGCACCCAACGCTTGCGGGTTCTGGCCTTGCACTTTGCCGGGGATCAGGCTCTGGCGCGGGAGAATGTCGAACAGGTCATTCAATGCCTGGCCCAGAGCGGTCACCTCAACCGCTTCAGCTACTGCTTTGGTGTGCATTACGATCAGAGCGTCGCAGCCCTGACCATTCTGGCACGCATTCTCTGGTTACAAGGGCACCCGGAAAAAGCCTGGCGCACTGCACGACAAGCGCTCGACATCGCGATGCAGATCAATCATGGCACGTCCATCTGCTACACGCTGGCGCTGGCCGGTTGCCTGATCGCTCAGTACAACGGCGACACCCCGGTCGCCCGCGAGCTCCTGAACCTGCTGCTTGAACAGGCGAAGAAACACTCGGTGCTGCTGTTCTACACGTGGGCCAGACATTACGCGCAGGTGATCGAGGGGGCCGATGCGCCCGCGTCACCGCAAGCGAACACCGGGTTGATCAAGGAAATCATGGTCACACTGGACAGCCGTTTCATCGATGAAGCGCTGCTGGAACGGGCCGAAAACGGCGCGGCGGGCTGGAGCACCGCGGAAATTCTGCGAGCCCGGGCCGACGCGTTGCTGACCGAAGATTGCCCGACCGGGGTCAGTGCGGCTGAGGCGGTGCTACTCAAAGCTTTAGCCGTGGCAAAGACCCAAGGAGCGCTGGCCTGGGAACTGCGCAGCGCCACGTCACTGGCCCAGCTGTGGCAGCGTCAGGGCCGCTTCCGACAGGCCCATGAGTTGCTCGCGCCGATTTACCAGCGCTTCACCGAAGGCTTTGCCACACCGGACTTGATGAAAGTCCGTCGGCTACTCGACGAGCTGCAGAGACACCTGCCCGCCTGATGTCCAGCGTGCCCGGCTGATGTAGCGGGCATAACGCAGTTCAACGGCATGCAAGTGACCGCTGTGTTCGAGTTTCTCCAAGGCGTAGATGCGGGTGGTGTTGAGGAAACGGTAACGGGTCACCCCGCTACCCTGCTCCACCGACAGCAGTGATTTGCTCGTCAGCTGCTCTATGATTCCGACCAGGCAGGTGGGCCGCAGCACCGCGCAGCTGATCACGCCAATCGCCGAGTCCAGCGTGAACGCCATTTTGAACACCGCCAACCGCTGCAACACGGTTTGCTCCATAGGGCCCAGCTGTTCATAGCTCCAGTCCAAGGCAGCTTTCAGACTCTGATGGCGTGGCAGAGCGGTGCGCCGGCCTTGAGTCAACAACTGCAAACAGTTGCCGAGTTGCGCTTGCAACCCCACCAGCGCCAACGCATCGATCTGCGCCACCGCCAGTTCAATGGCCAGGGGCAGGCCGTCGAGCCGCCGGCAGATTTCACGCACTGCCTTGAGGTCCTGTTGGCGCAGGGCAAACCCTTGCTGACGGGCTCGGGCGCGGCTGACCAACAGCTGCACCGCCGAATAATCCATGGCCTCGGCCACGCTGTATATCGCTGAGGCCGGCGGCACCGCCAAGGCCGGTATAGGCAGCAGCGTTTCCCCTGCCGCTCGCAGAGGTTCGCGGCTGGTGGCGAGGATCGACAGCCGTGGCGCCGTGGCCAGCAGATTGTCCACCACTGCCCGACAACATTCGAGCAGGTGATCGCAATTGTCGAGCACCACCAAGGCATGCCGTTGCTCCAGCGCCGCCCCGCCGACGTCCCGTTCCAGCGTGCGCGACAGATGCTCGACGAGTTGCGCCGGGTTATCGATGGCCGCCAGATCAATCATCCAGACACCGTCCTGATAGTGCTGCAACAGCAGCTCGGCCACGCGCAACGCCACGGTAGTTTTGCCAATGCCGGCGGGACCAATCAGGGTCATGAGACGTCGAACCGGCAACTGCCGGACCACACTGCCGACGATGGAGTCGCGACCGGTCACCGGGGTGAGCCGCGCAGGCAGGTTGTGCTGAGGCTTGTGCGCAGTCTCGACCGGCACCGGCGTGCCTGTCCCGTCGCGTTGTACCGGGGCGATGAAGCTGTAGCCGCGCTGGGGAATATTGACGATATAACGCTGCCCGTTCTGGCCATCGCCAAGTGCCCGGCGCAGGGCCGCGATATGCACGCGCAGATTGATTTCCTCGACCACCGAGGTCGGCCAGACGTGGGCAATCAGGGCGTCCTTGCTCACCACTGAGCCGGCGCGTTCGACCAACACCTGCAAAATATCCAGGGCTCGTCCGCCCATGCGCAGTGAGCGATCACCCTCCAGGATCAATCGCTGACGCAGGTGAAACGCGTAGGGCCCGAATCGCAGCACCGCATCGCTGTTTATATTTCTGAGGCTGTTCATGCACGTTCACGCGCTGAAAACCTGGTCCGGCTCAAGTCCATCGCACCAGTCCATCCAGGCTCCCGCACCCCCATGGCAAAGAGTTCACGGGTATCTTGGCAGGCATGGGTGACGGAATAACGGCCACGGGAGGAGCGTCACGGCCATCACGGTGCGCATGACGGACAATCGCGCTAGCTGAACTGTTCGCGGTACTGAGTGGGGGTCAGGCCGAGCTTTTCACTGAACAGAAAACGCATATGCCGCACGCTGCCAAAACCACTTTTATAGGCCACGGTCTTGAGCGGCAGGTCGCTGGTTTCCAGCAGATTCCTGGCGCGGTCGATGCGCGCGCTTTGCAGAAATTCCATGGGCGTCATGCTCACTTCCCGGGCGAAAACCCGGGCAAAATGCCGCGCACTCATGTTCACCAGACTGGCCATGCGCTCGATGCTAAACGCTTCATCGAGGTGTTCGAGCACATGGTTCTGCACCCGGGTGATCGGCGTTTCATGGGGGGCCACCGTCGCCATCAATGGACTGAACTGCGCCTGCCCACCCTGACGCTTCATCACCACCAGCAATACTTTGGCGACGTCCTGGGCGACCTTCTTGCCATGGTCTTGGGCAACCACCGCCAGCGCCAGGTCGATGCCAGCCGTGACACCGCCGGAGGTGATGAGATTGCGGTCTTGCACGTAAATCTGATCGGTCTCGACGGTGGCCTTGGGGAAGCCTTTGATCAAGCGTTCGGTGTAATGCCAGTGAGTGGTCACGCGATAACCGTCCAGCAACCCGGCATGCCCGAGCACGAACGCGCCGGTGCAGATCGATCCATAAAGGTTCGCCCGGGTGACAGCGCCCTGAAGCCAGGCCAGCAACGGTGGATGTTTTTCGTTGTAGGCTCCCGGCCCGCCCGGCACCAGCAATAAGTCATAGCACTCATTCGCCTGATCGATATGCAAATCGGCCTGAACGTTAACGCCATTTGAGGCTCGCAATGCGCCACGCTCAGTGCCAATGGTCGACAGCTCGTAACGGTCGCCCGGTGCCAGATAACGATTGGCGATGGAAAACACCTCCATGGGCCCGGCCATGTCGAGCAGAAGAAAGTCGGGGAACAGCAGCATTGCCACGGTTTTCATGGGTTCAAGGTCACTAAAAGAGAACTGTTTAATACCATTGCGCCGAACACCAATCCCTTGTGGGAGCGAGCCTGCTCGCGATAGCGGTTTCACATTCACGATGATGGTGACTATAAGACTGCTATCGCGAGCAGGCTCGCTCCCACAAGTATCGCGCCCGGCATTATGGCCAAGTGTAACAACAAGGATACGTGAACCTGTGCGCAAAACTGTCAACTTGAAAGAGACAGTATTTCAATTTTCATCTACTTATTGCACCAAACGGTAAACATTAACCTTCTCCTCACTCGGACGAATTCACGTCCTGACAGGAGATTTCATCATGCTGACCCTTCGTAAAGCTTCGGATCGCGGCGCGGCCAATCACGGTTGGCTGAAGTCATTCCATACCTTTTCCTTCGCCAATTATCGCAACCCGCGGGAGCAGGGTTTTTCCGACCTGCTGGTGATTAACGACGACCGCGTGGCGGCCGGCAAAGGTTTTGGCCAGCACCCTCACCGCGACATGGAGATTTTTTCCTATGTGCTCGAAGGCGCCCTGGAACACAAGGACACCTTGGGCACCGGTTCGGTGATCCGTCCCGGCGACGTGCAGTTAATGAGCGCCGGCAGCGGCGTCGCGCACAGTGAATACAATCACTCGGCGACACGCCCGGTGCACTTCCTGCAAATCTGGATCGTGCCAGAGGTGAGCGGCGCCAAACCGCGTTACCAGCAAGAGCATTTCAGCACGCAGAAAAAACGCGGGCGCTTGCAACTGATCATCTCCCCTGACGGGGCCAACGGTTCGCTGAAAGTTCGGCAGGATGCGCGAGTGTATGCAGGCCTGATCGACGGCAAGGAAAACGCCACACTGGAGCTGGCGGCCAATCGCTACGCTTATGTGCATGTGGCGCGCGGCAGTGTCGAGCTGAATGGCGTGCAGTTGCAGGAAGGTGATGGTGTGCGGGTGCGTGAGGAGCAAGTGCTGACCTTGAGCAACGGCGTGGATGCCGAGGTACTGGTGTTTGATTTGCGGCCGCAAGAGTTGCCGCAAATGCCATAAAGTCTGGTGAGCCTAAAGGCTCCCCTGTGGGAGTGGGCTTGCTCGCGAAGGCGGTGTGTCATTCAACATTAATAATGGCTGACCCGACGCCTTCGCGAGCAAGCCCGCTTGTAGGGGATTGAGGTGCCTTGGGGATTTACGACAATCTCGTGATTCATGAGACTTTCAAACTACCGATAACCACGAGCCTGCACATTGAACAACTGTGCATAGCGCCCACCTGCCGCGACCAGGCTGTCGTGATCGCCTCGCTCGAGGATCGCCCCCTGGTCGAGCACGATGATGTGGTCAGCATTGCGCACACTGGAGAAGCGGTGAGAAATCAGCAACGTCATGCGGCCTTCGGTGTGTTGACTGAAATGCTCGAACACCGCCGCTTCCGCCGCCGGGTCCAGGGCCGAGGTCGGCTCATCCAGGATCAGGATATCGGCGTCGCGGCGCATATAAGCGCGAGACAAGGCGATTTTTTGCCATTGCCCACCGGACAACTCCTGCCCACCGGCGAACCATCGCCCTAATTGCGTGGCGTAGCCGCGATCCAGACGTTCGATGAAAGGCGCGGCCATGCCCTCTGCGGCCGCTTTCTGCCAACGCGTTTCATCGTTGAACGCCAGGGTATCGCCCACGCCGATGTTCTCACCCACGGAGAACTGGTAGCGGATGTAGTCCTGGAAGATCACGCCGATGCGCCGTCTCAGCGCCTCTTCGTCCCAGGACTGCAAATCGCTGCCATCGAGCAAAATGCGCCCCTGATCGGGGCGATACAGCCGAGTCAGCAACTTGATCAGCGTGGTTTTGCCTGAACCGTTTTCTCCTACCAGCGCGACGCTGTGTCCGGGCAGCAGGTGCAGGTCAATGCCCTGCAAAGCGGCTCGGCTCGCCCCCGGATAACGGAAACCGACGTTCTCGAAACGCAAGCCATCGCCGGGCACGGCGCCCACGGTCAAACTTCCGCTATCGGCAATAACCGGCTCGGCCAAATACTCATAGAGACTCGACAGGTAAAGGCCATCCTCGTAGAGGCCGCTGATCGCGCTCAAGCTGCTGCTCACCGCAGCCTGCCCCTGCTTGAACAGCACCAGATACATGGTCATTTGCCCAAGGCTGATGTTGCCGTGAACGGTATCGACCACGACCCAGGCATAGGCCAGATAAAACGCAGCGGTACCCAGCAGCCCCAGCACAAATCCCCAGCCATCGCGACGCAGCGTCAGGCGCCGGTCTTCGGCGTAGAGACGCGCAAACGTGTCCCGATAACGCTGCAACAGCAGCGGCGCGAAGCCGAACAACTTAACCTCTTTGATGTAGCCCTCATGGGAGAGCAGCGTCTCGATGTAATTCTGCTGCCGACTCTCCGGCGCCCGGCGCGTGAACAGGCGAAAGGCATCCCCGGAAAAGTGCGCTTCGGCAAAGAACACCGGCAATGCCCCAACTACCAGCAGCACCAGCGCCCACGGCGAAAAATGCACCAGTAACACGCCGAAGCTGATCAACACGATCAGGTTCTGGATCAGCCCCAGCGACTTCATCACCAATGCCAGCGGCCGGGTCGATGCCTCGCGCCGCACCCGTACCAGCTTGTCGTAGAACTCGGAATTCTCGAACTGCACCAACGATAACGTCTGGGCCTTCTCCAGAATCATCGTGTTGACCTTCTGCCCTAACTGCACCCGCAACAGCGATTGCTGAACCGACAGTGCGCGCTGTGTCCCGGACAGCAACGCAAGCACGCCCGCCTCAAACAGCACATACCGCACAACCGGCCATAACGGCGCACTGCCCTGCTGGGCGTGCAACTGCATGGCGGTTACTACCGCATCCACAATCCGCTGCCCCAACCAGGCCGCCAGTGCCGGCAGCACACCGGCAATCAACGTCGCAAGCACTAACCCCAAAAAGAGCCCCCGAGACGTTCCCCAAACCAGCAACAAGGCACGTCTCGCCTGGTCGAGCAAAGAGGCAAAACGGGTCAGGACGGGCATAGGGTGATGGACTCGGTGGCGGAGGTCAGTGCGCGCTGGTTCTACAGTACGTGGAATGAGCCATCGACTCTACGGGGTTATGACGCGATAAGGCTGGCTACGCCCATATTAAAAACATCTAAAAAAACATCATCACTCGCTACGTTTTAGCGCTTTGCTATGTGGAGTCAATGCCCATCGAGATTCGAGGACGAACATGACGTCCAGCCGATGTGCCCTCTTTAATAACCGGGAGCAAAACATGAAAATCAATCCCTACCTGATCTTCAATGGCGACTGCAAGGCTGCTTTCACGTTCTACGCCAAAAGCCTGCCAGGCCAGATAGAAGTCATGATGACCTTCGGCGAAACCCCGGCGCGCGATCATGTTCCAGCGGACTGCCACAACCTCATCATTCACACGCGGCTGCTGGTCGCAGACCAGGCAATCATGGGGTCGGACACCACACCTGATCGCCCCACCACCAAAATGAGCGGTTGTTCGGTTTCATTGAATGTCGACAGTGTGACTGAGGCAGAGCGGGTATTTGCTGCGTTAGCGGAAGGCGGCAGTATCCAAATGCCGCTGGAGGCAACGTTCTGGGCAGCTCGTTTCGGAATGCTGGTCGATCGGTTTGGCGTCGCGTGGATGGTGAATTGCGAGAAGGATCAGTAACCGGTCCCCCGCCCCGGTTAGTACAGCGAACTACTGGCGCTTCAATATCAACTTTAGTGTTTTGTATTCAATAACCAAACAGAATAACTACACGATCACAAATTCAGTTTCCTGACATAAAATATTACAGATATAATGCATAAAGACTCAATTAATATAGCCCCCCGTTTCGTTCGCCCTAAAAAGAGGCGGTCGTTACACGCTTCGCTTCCTGAATGCGCACCCCGCATGGCCCTAGATCACAGTGGAATATCCTTATAAATCAACTCCGGTTTTCAAAATGCCAGCATCCGCACAATTCATACGCCGAGACCTTTCAGTTGTGCCTCATTCTGCAGCCAGGATTAGCGGATCAGATGATGCATCTGTGTTGTTCATAGAAAAGTCAACCTAAAGAGCCTGAGCTGACTGATAAGGCTGCAGCAACTAAATCGGTCCTCATCAAAACAACTGGTTTAAGCCTTCGGAGTTGCCTATGCCGTTGAATCAGCTAAAACCTTTGAGGATGGAATGACACGTGTTGACGGCTGGAAATGTTATAAAAAGTCAGATAATTTCAGTATTTTGTGTATTAAGATTGCAACGCCAGCACATAAGAGTAATTGCATGATGAGCACTGAGAGCAAAATCGAAAATAGCCAGAGAGGTATTCTTGCTATTGGGCGCACTTGGCGCTCGACAGAGAAACTTCGCCAGCTATTTGTACCTAATCTCATGCATATTTATACATTAGATTACCCGAACCCACTAAGCCTTGATATCGAAACTCAAACGCTCGATACCGTTTTAATCGATATTGAAAGTCCTTCCATTCTTGATGACTGCCTGGCACTGATCAAGAAGTTACGTGCGACCCCGACCGAACTGGCCATTATCGTAACCATTAATTACCGCTCTCCGCACACTAAAATTGAATGCTACCTCGCCGGCGCTGATCACTGCATCAATGTAACTAACGATCAGGATGAAAAGGCCAGGCTGATTTCAGCGTTGTTCGAAACTCCGGAATGGCAACCCAGCATAAAGTTGATACTGGACCAAACATGCCTGCACTTATACAGCAATGATTACAAACTGGATCTGGCCTATCAGGAAATGAAAGCCCTGGAGGCACTTATTAACGCAGAAGGCAATATTCTGCACCATGATTGCATGGCCGAATCCATGGGCTTGAATATAAAGCTCTACGACTCACGCGTCTTGGAGAAATCCATAAGCCGGCTTCGAAATAAAATCAAAAAACACTTTGGCATTAATATCATTCACAGTGTTCGTGGTTATGGCTATCGACTGCTTCGAGGAGTCGTATCAGTCAATCAAGCAAACTTTCACTCTTAAAGGACTAAATGATGGAGCCCGGCAGGCAACCTATCGTGCATGAAAACTTCGCATTGGTTTTCTTCAGGCAATCGATTCTGAAAAGAAACGATGAACTGTTCGGCAGCGAAATTTATGCAAAGGCAACCAAACAGGAGACACCTCTGAACAAGGGGTATCAACAGCTGCATTCCGATCATCCACTGGCGATTTATCATGAAGTCCTGACACGGATCCAATTGAACGCCCTCTCTCAGATTGAGGCCACGCCTTTTCCGTCCGCACAGACGCCCAATAAACTGTTCGTGAACATGAATCAGTCTGCTTTATTGGATAAAGCGCTCATTAAGGAAATGAACGATGCTCAAGCGATACTCAAGAAGCATGAGCAACAACTGATCCCCAGTATTAACAACAGTTCACTCTTGTCGTTCAACCTGAAAGAAAAAAGGACCATTATCAATCACATCCACCTATTGAAAGACAACGGGATCGAGATCGCTTTCGATGGCTATGATTTAAGCGACGATAGCACTGAAAAACTGATCAGCCTGACGCTGTTCGATTACATAAAAGTGGATCTGACCAAATCCAACTTCGACATCATGGTCGAAAACAGCCAGGATTTTTTCGACCGGTCTTATGACTGCCTGAGCGGCATGATCCATGACAGCAAGATCAAATTCGTGGCGGACCGTGTGGAGCACAAAGCACTACACACACTGGCTCGCAGCATGCCCTTCGACTTTTTTCAGGGGAGGTACTACTCGCCGACTGAGCTCATTTAAGCTTTGAAAACTTCACCAGACTAGGAAGGAACCTTATTGTGAACACGCCGAATAACAGCTTTCTGATTTTTACCCGGGATCAACTGGCACGACAAGCAATCGAATCGCTTCTCGCCCAACGCTTGTATAAATCGTTTGAAATCGAGTCAGGCAAACTCAGCAGCGAACGCATCCGAAAAAGTCGATTCACGCACATCCTGCTCGACCAGGCGGACATATCGCTGAGCGATGTCAGTTTCATCCGTAAAAATCAAAAAGATGCGGAAATCATCCTCATAACGCCTAACTCCGAACCTTCGGAACTTCATCACTTTTCGCACTTCGGTATTGATGGCTTTCTCAAGAAACCGGTGGCCGACGAAGAGTTTATCTCGGCAGTCAGTCGGGTTAAAGAGACCCAGGGCAATCCTGACATCTGGTGGTTTAACGCTGACGATCGAACATTGGTTAAAGAAGAGATCACTATTCCATTGACCGGTACCGAATCGTTAATGCTCACCCAACTGGTGCTCAGCGATCGACGTGTACTCAGCAAAAATGATCTTATTCTACGCATCGACAAAGACCCGGAACAATATAGCGGCCTTGAAATGTGCCTGAGCCGATTGCAGAAAAAGTTCAAGACGGCAGCCAATGGAGAACGGCTGATCCGCTCGGTTAGAAACCGTGGTTACTGCCTGGCACAAAGGATAAGAGTCGCTTACTGAGCGAGAGATCGCAAAAAACAATAACAATAAATGCGACTCCCCGCTCACCTGACACCCCATACCCATGACCTGCCGCCTTGCACTGCATTTCCTGACTTTCGCCAAAACCCCTCCCATGGCTCCGGCTCCGTTTCATCCCTCGCATACCCGGCAAACGTTTATCGAATGCTGCAATTATATAGACGTTTGAGCGATATCCTCCTAATAAAAGAGCACGACCTTTTATAACAAGGTCTCTGAAAGTGCGACCGTTATAATTCGTCAGACACACACAAAGATTTAGGTACTAGTATAAAAACCTGACACTGAGACAACCGTATCAGCTGACTTTAAAACAAAGCCTGGATGGCCAGCCATAAGCCCCGTTATTCCCTTCTAATAATAAAAACATTTCCTGACTGACGCGCTCGCTCAGCCTTTGTGCGTGGCTGCCATTTATTAACCGTCGACTGATACACAACGTGGCGCAGGCCCGAGGGACACCGCGATGGTACATAATCGTATTAATCGAAATAACATAACCAAAGGACTGACCTTCTGGGGGCAATGGATAATTGCCATCACTTCGGTCAATACATTGTTATTTGGTCTGGCGTTGTACCAGACAGGAGAAATCGACGCCCATTATCGTGTGCTTGCAGTACTCACGTTCCTCGGTTCGGTCCCTTCCTACTCCCTGCTGCTGGTCTATCACAAGCAGCATAGTTACCTCAGCGGCTTGGCGCGCCTGCTACTGGGATGGCTGCTGCTGCTGGCCGGACTGACCAGTATTGGTTTTTTCAGCAAGACCAGCGAATTGTTCTCCCGGGAAATCATCGTGGTCTGGGCCGCGGCCGGTTATTGCATTCAGGCCTTGCTGTACCTGCCATTGCACAGTTTTTCCAAGCACTACCAGCGGCAATTGCACAGCCAGTACAACACCCTGATTATCGGCACCGATCAACTGGCGGTGAATCTGGCAGACAAACTGACCAAAACCGAGTACCCGCCGCTGGTAGGCCTGATCAGCTCAAATCCAAACGAGCTGTCTACCCAGGTCAATGCCCACCGGGTTTTGGGCCCATTGCAGGAACTGCGTGAGCTGATCCAGGTGCACGACGTCCGGCGGCTGTACATCGCGCTGCCCTTGAGCGAAGCCAAACAGGTCGAGGCGCTGTACATCGACCTGCTCGACGCCAATGTCGATGTGGTCTGGGTTCCCGACCTGGGCAGCATGACGCTGCTCAATCACTCCATCAGCGAACTGGACGGCCTGCCTGCCATCCACCTTAATGAAAGCCCGCTGACCAGTTACCCGACAGCCGCGCTGAGCAAGACCTTGCTGGACAGAAGCCTCGCCGCCCTCGCGCTGATCGGCTTCAGCCCGCTGCTTTTGGTGATCGCCGCCGCCGTGAAGATTTCTTCCCCGGGCCCGATCATCTTCAAACAGGAACGGCACGGCTGGAACGGCAAGATCATTAAAGTCTGGAAGTTCCGCTCCATGCGCCTGCACGACGACCACCAGGTCCGCCAGGCCGGCCGTGAAGACCCGCGCATTACTGCGGTCGGCCGCTTCATTCGACGCACCTCCATCGATGAACTGCCGCAGTTCTTCAACGTACTGCAAGGCCATATGGCGCTGGTCGGGCCAAGACCACATGCGATCGCCCATAACGACTACTACACCGGCAAGATTCAGGCTTACATGGCCCGCCATCGAATCAAACCGGGCATCACCGGGCTGGCCCAGATCAGCGGGTGCCGTGGCGAAACCGAGACCCTCGACAAGATGCAAAAGCGTGTGGAGATCGACCTCAACTACATCAACAACTGGTCGTTGTGGCTTGATATCAAGATCCTGATCAAGACTCCTTTCACGCTTTTTTCCAAGGACATCTATTAATCGCCGAGATTCACCCCCCGCCTATTCTTCACCTTGCGGCTAACAACGATGCAGCCCGGACAGTCAGACTTCTGACTGTCCGGAACCCCTCTTTCTCATCTCATTCGCACTCTTTTTTGTAGCCGCTGCCAAAGACTGCGTTCTGACGAAGCAGTCGTGAATTTGGGGGCCAATCTTTATATTCTTCGTGGTGATACAGGAAATGGCCGGGGTATGAAGTCAGGTATCCGAGTCGGATATATGCCCCACTTGGGTTCCTACCCCAAACAACCGGTCGGCTATCTGCCGACCTCGCTCCAGCCCTTCAGCTGTCAACCAAATCGATTTGTTCTTGTTCACCGGGTTACTGATGAAACCCTGTTCATGCAATCGGTTCATGGTCTCGAAGTCGACCCCTTTCCAAGTATTGCCGTTATCGAAACTGAAGGCTGTCAACAGGGCAAGCACGGCTTCTTCAATCAGTTTGTCGTCGTATTCCATGATCGTTGCTCCGGGCTTATGGCGCGCTTATCGTGAAAATGCCTTCGCCGGCAAGCCGGCTCCCACGAGGTTCGTGTCGTTCACGGTATCTGTAGGATCGTCTATTAAAACGCCATAACTTTTAGAGCACCAGTATCAACATCCAATCTCTGAACTACAGGCACAAACGTATGACCATCTGAAAGCATCTGAACTAGCCCCCATGAAAGACAGAACACCACTTCCGCTTACGATAAGGGATAGACAAATGGTTATGCTTATGCCTGGCGGGAAGCTTTTAGGCCGGGAGCGGCAACGTCACTGGAATTCAAAGCAAAAAACTCGCCCTGGTTCGCGAGAGTCTTGAACCAGGGTAAAGTGTTTTGGTGGTGGCTCGGCGCAATGACACCAATGCCAACCAACTGTTCCTGTGGTGCAAGCTGTATCAGGACGGCAGCTTGTCGGCATCAGTGAGCGGTGGTGCTGGCTTCCGAGCGGTATGATGCGCTCAAGCAGATCCGTGCACTGCAACGGATGCTGGGCAAGAAGACGAAGACGACTACGTGGCGCACATGTCACGACTTTTCGCGAGAAGCATATCGCCCCACTTCGTCACACAAACCAGATTGACAATGATGCGACTATCAATATCCTCAAACATCAAATTAATCACGCACTGAGGAGGCTGCCTGCTGGTACAACAAAAATAAACGTTTAGCATATAGGCTATGCCCGTAATCATTCGGATGCCAGCGCACCCCATCAGATGAACCGGCGCCATGGGCTAGTGGAAGAGCCGCGATATCGGCTACTGAAGAGTAAGGCACATGCTCTTCAGAGGAGACCGACGCCATAACTCTATCGACCTCCCCCGACCAACCACTGTAACGCCCAAGGCCATTCTGACGAGACAAGGACCATGGGCCCACGGCAATGATACTCGGACGACTATCGAGTCGACGGAGAGCAGCAATTAACTTTCTGTAATTTTCTTCTAAATTACCGACTCCGCTTCTAATATCTTCGTGCTCACCTAGCTGAATAACCACAAGGTTTGGGCGCGTATTAATTACATAGCCCAATGCGCGGAGTCGCTGGTCAACTGTGCCACTTCCTCCTGCAGTGTGATAACAAACCACCGTCGGCTGCTTTCGGGCATCACTAATTTCTCGACTTAAAATACTTACATAATCAGACTGCCTAGAGGATGCGGCCATACCACTTGTATGACTCCATCCTAAATTCTTCTTTGTAGTTTCATTGAAGCCATGCAAAGTAATACTGTCACCTACAAACAATACCCGGTAAGCCTTGACATTTTCAGTATCACATTGCGTAACAACATCTAGTTGCGATAACGGTGCAGCAGCCAAGAAAGAGCAACCAAGGGCAATAACACTCCCTACCAACACTCTCATTAGAATTTTCATTTTTCACCCGTTTTCTAAAATCAGCCGAATCACTAAAATAGTGTTTAACATAGCGATTGAGCCTACCCGCAAGTGGACACTCAACAAAGCGATACATGAAAGCCCCGACGCAAAGGGCGACAAAGATACTGCCAATCACCGACGGAACAGAATAGATAATACCAAGTCGCTTGAACGCCTCAGGTACCACAGGAGCAGTTAAGGGGTGAAACAAATAAATGGAGTAAGACGCCGCTCCCAAAAGTACCAAACCACGAGGCCCCGTAATTTTTAACGACTTTTCAAGGCTTGCACAGCAATAAACTACCAAAAAATAAGCCGG
>NZ_MOBM01000024.1 GCF_003732275.1 Pseudomonas frederiksbergensis | reverse complement strand
GGTGGGTCAGTTTTACTTCGGTAGGGTGGGTCAGTTTTCAACCGGTGTTGACAGCTATACAGGCGGGCAGCTAATCAACGGTTTTTTTTCGTTGTTTTGAACAGTAGAGACGGCAGTAGATCTGAGTTGGGCATCGTAGTTCTTCCGTGGAGAGGAGAGCATTGCAGTGGGGAATAGCACACTGAGTGAGTTCACCGTTCCTGCGATTTGTGGTGAAAGGTTGCAATTAAGACAGGATCGGCAGGGCATCACGGGCTGATCAGGGGCGCAAAGCTGTGCTGTCTCGAACGCAATTCAGTCGCGGCTGACGGCTTTGAGTGGTTCCTTTTTTCACCGAGGTCACTCCAGCGTTCATCCCTTTTTGTCGAGACTGCTAAATCGTTGTGGCCGTGGAATGGGAGCATTGCCGCGTAAGACCGCTTTGATCGACTCGGCCGCCCGTTCGAGGCTTTCTTGATCGGCTGCGTACACCGCTTCTAACTGCCTAACCCTGGCTCTTCGTTTGACTTCCAGTATGTCCTCGATGCTGAAGTCTTCCGAAAGATTGTTGTCGTCGCTCATAAAGTTAACTCGCTCAGAGTTACTGGGACGTGCTTAAAAATTGATCCTAATGCACATTCTGCTGACGACCTAGGGTGTTATGGCCTCAATGACCAAACGGTTACAAAACTAGGGAAAGAAGAGGGCAGGTACTGGGCGCAGAGCTTTTTGGTACAACGGGCTATCTTGTCACTTCGTTGCAAACAGAGGAGTTGCGTCCCAATCGTAGCGAATCATTTTTTGAAACGAGTGCTTATGGGGGATAGCAGCTTGTATGAAGTGCAGATAGCGACCTAGAGGTGAGTGTGGCGCCACTGCGTGTGGGGGCGTGGTGATAGTTTTGTGGGGTACCGCCGCACTTATCAAGAGCGTCAGCGAAGTCCTCGGTCTATTGGAAGGCGCTAGCGATGAGGTAGCGGTTCTTACGCTTCCGGAATACCGATAGAACCGAATAAAGTGGGCAGTACCTCCGCCGCGTTTCCGATCAGCATGAGCTCGTTCGTCCCACCGAGCGCCACATCCATCAGGTTCACATGAATCACGATAGCTCCAGCGGCCAGTGCGATTTCAGGAATGTCTGCCGCTGGCATTACGACGCCTGAGGTCCCAACCGAGATCAAGACGTCGCAATCTTTGACCACACTCATTGCTGCTTTCCAGGCGCCGACCGGCAAATCCTCCTTGAACCACACTACCCCGGGTCGCAGCCTTCCATTGCATCGTTTACAGCGAGGCGGCTCAACCAGCACTACTTCATCGGAAACAGCCGCTTGCTCTGGTGTCAGTTCAGCGCTTCGATGGCAGGCAAAGCACTTCGGCTGTGCCAAGCTTCCGTGCAAGTGCACTACATCTTTCGAGCCGGCGCGTTCATGCAGGTCATCGATATTCTGAGTTACCACCGCTATCCGGAGGCCGGTGCTAGCCAAATGAGACACCGCGTAATGAGCAGTATTTGGTTTGGCTTGGCTTACTTGATGTCGTCGCCATAGATACCAGCCCCACACCAAAGCCGGATTTTCACGGAACGCATCAGCCGTTTCTAAGCGCTGAGGATCATATTTTTCCCAGAGCCCTGTGAGCTTGTCACGGAACGTGGGTATCCCGCTCTCAGCGGAGATTCCCGCGCCGGTAAAAAACACCACCTTCGTAGCCTCTCGCAAAGCTTCGGAGGCTTTATGCATATCGTTCATCCGGAAATTCCTGAGTCTGGTCTGCTTCGTTCCCAATCGGGAAACTCCCTTACCTTCAGCATAATCTCAGTCGGCGGGCAAGCCCACTTCAGTGCAGCTGCTCATTGCGGTATCGGACCCGCTCTGCGGAAGTGATCATCGAGCTGCGGACACCTAGCATCTAAACTTATGGGTATTGAAGGTAAAGCGACAGCGGTAGAAACTTCCTTAGCTGGACTAGACCTACGAAATTAGGCGACGAACCTGGTCGCCTTGTCTTGGACTGACGACCTCAGCGTGTGGAGGCTTAAATGACAATGCCATTTGAACGGAGCAGGTCCGTCGCACAAACTCATGCTTTCCTCACGGAGCTTGCTCGCGACACAGAAGTGCCCGAACGCGTTAGACAAAACGCTCACTTCCTTTTACGTCACTTTCCCACTAAGCACGATGTGCTGCAGGCTGGCCGAATTGAAGAGCAAGCGAAAAAATAGGGATAGGTACATATGGCCCCGTTTTTTGCTCCTCAACTGAAGACTGGTAGGAGCCCATCACGGGAGGCAGCTTCCGATCCAACTTCTGTGAATAATTCTGCGATTGTCCAATCTTCTGATCGTCTGGTTGGTGGGGACGATCAGGAAGCGATTCATTGAAGGTTAGGCTCGGACGCAGGTCACCTTACGTAATCGTCCAGGCACTCCGGCAGCAGCGTCACTTGCGTCCGGGCCTCGCCTTAAATGAATCGCTTCATGATCGTCCCCGCTACGATCTCGACGATCAGACAATTGCAGGTGTTTTCACACAGCCTGGACCCAATGCAGCCAGTGACAATTGGCAGTGATCGACCAGAATCGGTCGATCGCGAGGTGGAGCCGAGCCCGTTCCGCTACCCGGCAGACGCAACGCTAAGCGAATAAACACTTCACCCGTTTACTCGTAGATTTTTCCGCAGTACAAAAATTAGCGAATTGCCCCCAAGGATTGGAGCCTTGAAGCCCCCACGCCCTGGCGGAATACAAATCGAAGGGTGACTGGGAAAACGGGACGATAGAAACCTTCCTAGACGGAGCTATTCCATGGGCCGAGGCCAGTAATTTTGGCGTTGATCAGATTATTCTCGATGGTGTCGGCATTCGTCAGGCGACTGAGTCGAACGCTTTTGTAGCGGCCAGAAAACCTACATTCGATGCGCTGCTTGAGCGCTTTGCGAACAGCCCGACCTTGAACACTCAATGACTACGACGCCTGGGCTGAAAGCTTCTGGACCAGCAAGGCCCTGGATGTCGAGCCATAACGCGTGTCCATCTGCGAAAACGACGCCCAGTGTCGGATGCATCGGGCAGCCTCGAAGACCCGACCGTAACGCGCGGCAATCATGGACGTGACTTTGGTGTAAATGCCCTCGGTATCCAGTAACAAGCCGTCCATAGCGCTTTCCCTGCCTGCGCCAAAAGCTGAGTGGTCCAATAGTGCCATTCGGTTCCATCGAAAATTTGCGTAATGCTTTCTGCGTATCAGTGACCTGTCGCCGAAGGAAGCAGGCCGGGGGCTGATCGCCGTGCGCTGTGTCACACATTGGGGGCGCGACAAATCCAAATGCTGAATTAATCAACATTCACCGGGAACTTTCCGGGAAATGCTTGTCTCTCTTGCGTGAGAATAAAATCAGCACTGCGCTGAAATTCCTCCAGGGAAGAACGCCACTCGTACAGAGGAGTCAGGCTTTGAGAATACAGTTGACATGTATAACTTCGAATGTATCCTCATGTTCACTTCCGAAAATAAGAATGTTCATTGATGGACCGTCCGAAATGAAGTTTGAGTAAGCTCGTTTGGTATTTGTACCGGCGATATCTTCCTGTGCTTCATTGTGGTGCCTGATGCCCGGGACAGTGCATCTGTAACCGGTTTCACCGGAATATCTTTACTTGCCAGTACTGTTTTAACGGTTGTTGGATAATCGCGCTTTATTCAATGGAGTCGCCAACTTATGGCGGCTCGCGCTGCAGTATCTTGCTGAATTGTTTGCACTCGTCCAATAATTAGAATAATTGCTTTATTTATTGCTCGGCAACTCGTGCCGAGGATCAAGTGTCGCCCGTAGAAACAATTGACTGCATGGCAAGACTGCAGGGGTCATAAGCCCTAATGTCACCAGATGGTTACAAAGGCAACGATCCGAGCCTATGGACGGGAGGCATAACTTGAAGTAAACCGATCTGGAGATCGTAGATGAGTGTGTACGATTACTTTGATTGCGAGCTTGATTGCGATAACGACCTCCCGGACATAGAGATCATTGCGCAAAGCACCTCGCCACTGGGCATCGATCTGCTGCTGTGCGGCGAGACGGGAACCGGCAAGGACACCCTGGCCCAACGCATTCACGTGTTGTCGGGCCGCAAGGGCGGTTTTGTGGCCATGAACTGTGCGGCGATCCCGGAATCACTGGCCGAAAGCGAGTTGTTCGGTGTGGTCAGCGGCGCGTTCACCGGGGCCAGTCGTTCGCGAATGGGCTACATCGAAGCGGCACAAGGGGGCACACTGTACCTCGACGAGATCGACAGCATGCCGCTCAATCTCCAGGCCAAACTGCTGCGGGTGTTGGAGGTCCGGGCCATCGAGCGGCTGGGCTCGACCACGGTCATTCCGCTGGAGTTGTGCGTGATCGCCTCGGCCCAGAGGCCTTTGGACGAAATGGTCGAGCAGGGTCTGTTTCGCCGCGACCTGTATTTTCGCCTCAACGTCCTGACCATCCAGTTGCCGGCCCTGCGCGAACGTCGTGACCAGATCATTCCGCTGTTCTCCCAGTTTTCCAATACCGCCGCCAAAGACCTGGGACGCGGTCACAAAGCGCTGGGCGCGGCGCTGACCCAAGTGCTGCTCAGCCATTCCTGGCCCGGCAACATTCGTGAATTGAAGTCGGCGGCCAAGCGTTTCGTGCTGGGTTTTCCGCTACTCGGCGCCGGTCCTGGTGAAGACCTCGAGGGCCAGACC
This sequence comes from Pseudomonas frederiksbergensis, assembly GCF_003732275.1. Taxonomy (GTDB): domain Bacteria; phylum Pseudomonadota; class Gammaproteobacteria; order Pseudomonadales; family Pseudomonadaceae; genus Aquipseudomonas; species Aquipseudomonas frederiksbergensis_H. The sequence continues at coordinate 53,764 of NZ_MOBM01000024.1, read as the reverse complement.
CTCAAGGCCCAGATGCGGGTCATCGAACGGATCCTGATCCAGGAAGCGCTCAAGCGTCACGGTCAATCGGTCGACGCGGTGAGCATGGAATTGGGTGTGCCCAGGCGCACGCTTTATCACCGCATCAAGTCGCTGGATATATTCCTCAAACACGAAACGCTGGAAAAAAAATTGGAACCCAAATTGACCCTGCCTCCACTCATGGATATCTCGCACTGATGCGAGTGTTCATTGTGGAGTTAAGACTATGGCTGGTATGGGTGGTGTAGGCGGCATGGCAAACAGTGCCGTAAACGGTTTCAACTCAGTTAAAGAAACCGCTAACTCGGTTAAAGGCAATGCACAAAACCAATCGGCAGCGGCCGATATGGCCGGCGGCGGCAAAGCAGCCGATGCGCAAATGAAAATGATGCAAATGCAGGATGAACAATCCGCTCGCAATATCATGCTGCAAGGTCAGGCCGCCATGCAAACCGAACAACGCAATACCCTGCAGGCCATCAGTTCCGCCCAGACCGATGCGGCGAACAAGCAAATTTCCAACGTCGCACAAAGTGCGAAAGGTATCAGCTATTAATCATCCCTATACCCTCTGTTAATCAGGGGGTTTTTGATCGTTAGCGAGACTCTTTTAATGTTAAATCCTCTATCCAGTGCAAGTGCGCTTCTGAACGTGGGGTCCATTGTTCCCGCGACCCTGACATCGGTGGCTTCCGAATCACTTAATACCCTCAAAGGTGTGGTGGACAAGTTAAGCAGTTCGCTGATGTCCGGCGGCCATCTGAATACCGATTCACCCTTGGGCAAGATGGTCGAACAACAGCTTAAAAAAGAGAACCCGCTCATGGCGTTGGCGGGTGGCGGCGAAGAGGGTGCCGTCAAGAAAGCGTTGGGCGACCTGATCAAAGACAAGCTCGGCAGCAATTTCGGCGCCTCGGCGGATGCCGGCATTGGCGGTAAAGGGCAGGGTGGTCAGGATTTGATGTCCCAGACCCTGCAAGGCTTGGGCAAGTCTTCGCTGGATAATGCGCTGACTGACAAGGGCGATGGCTCGACCTTCGACAAGGCCGACAAACCGCTCCTGCAGCAAGTCGCCGATTTCATGGACGCGAACAAAGCCGAGTTCGGCGCGCCGGATTCCGGTTCCTGGAGCAAAGAGCTCGACGAGAGCGGCGGCAAGGACAACTACCTCGACAAAGGCGAAACCGAGAAATTTCGCGCGGCGCTTGAGCAGGTTTCCCAGCAGATGGGCGCGGGCGATGCACAGGGGCCGCAAACGTTCCAGGGCAACGGCGGTTTGGGCAGCCTGCAACATGAACCCTCGACCAACGATTCCACTGGCGGCCAATCCAACGACCTGGCGCAACTGTTGGGCAGCAGCAATCCGTTGGACATCTTCAAGCAAGGGCTGGAAATGGGCCTGGGGATTGCCAGCGGCAAAGGTTTGGAAGGTGGCGCTGATTTCCTTGCTCAGCAAACTGGTTTGAGCCCGCAGTTGCAGCAGCACAGCCTGAAAAGCTCGGCCGCCGAAGCGGCACAAAACATCCTCGACGTGATGAGCGCGGGCCTTTCCTGACTCCTGGATCGCCGTGACCCCATCGCCCCCCTCGACACCGTCTGCCGGAGAACGCCCGTGAGTATTTCCCCCATCAACGCACCCAAGGGCGTCCCGGTCGATCATGACCAAGGGCTGGTTTCCGGTCCTGCGCAGGCGGATGTCGACTTATTCAACGGTGCTATGCGCACCGACCCTGCGCCGTCCGGACATATGGCCGACGGTGTGATCGGCGCGCTGTCCGAGCGTTTTCAGTCTCAGGAACAGCTGTCGCAACAGGCCCTGCGCTCGATGAAAACAGCGGCTGGCTCGGCCGATCCAATGGACATGGTCAAGATGAGCCGCTCGCTGTCCCAGTATTCGCTGCAGATGGCAATCACCACCAAAGTGGTGAGCAAGAGCGCTCAGGCGCTCGATAAATTGACCAACATGCAGTAGGCCTGACGTGAATTTTTTTGCTCCGATCCTGGTGCTGTGCCTGCTGTTGCTCAGTGGCTGCAGCGACGACACCGAACTGTTCGGCGGCCTCTCGGAGTCGGACTCCAACGAAGTCATCGCCAAACTGGCCGACCAACACATCGATGCGCGCAAACAGATGCAAAAGACCGGCGCGACCATCATCGTCCCCACCCGCGATATCAATCGTGCGGTGCGCGTGCTGGAAGCTGCCGGCCTGCCTCGGCGCGCCCGCACCAGCCTCGGCGAAATCTTCAAGAAAGAAGGGGTGATTTCCACGCCGCTGGAAGAACGCGCGCGCTACATCTACGCTTTGTCCCAGGAGCTGGAATCGACCTTGTCGCAAATCGACGGTGTGATCGTCGCGCGGGTTCATGTGGTGCTGCCGGAGCGCATCGCCCCCGGTGAACCGGTGCAACCGGCGTCGGCCGCGGTGTTCATCAAACACACGGCCGCCCTCGACCCGGACAGTGTCCGCGGGCGCATTCAACAAATGGTCGCGAGCAGCATTCCGGGGATGTCCCAGGAAGCAGCCAGTTCGAAAAAATTCGCCATTGTATTTGTCCCCGCCACCGAGTTTCAGGACAAGGAAAGCCTGGTGCGCTTCGGCCCGTTCCTGATCGACAGCCCCGACATCGGTTTCTGGAATGTCATGTCGCTGGTGATCCCGATCGGCCTGTTGCTGGTGCTGGCCGCGATTGCCCTGGCTTTGCGCCGTGATTGGCGCACGGCACTGCTTGCGCGTGTGTGGCCGGGCCGGCGCAGCGACTCGACCTTGCCGGCGCGCTTATGACCTCGGCCGACTGGGTGAACTGGTGGTGTGGCACCTGGCACTGGGCGCATCCGGGCTGGCACGCGCAGATGCTTTCGGCTCAAGGGCTGGAGGCCGGCGCATGTGACGCCGTGGCGCGCAGTCGCCAGGCGGATTTGCTCGCCAGCCTCGGCGTGGTCCCCAGTCAACCACCCGTACTCGACGCCAATGTGGTCCTGTGGTTGTCGCTGAATACGGAACAACGCCAGCAGGCACTGGTTCTCGCGAAGTCGATCTGTTGCGCCGCCGTGGGGGCCGAGGCCACCGTGTCGGTGCGTCACGACCTCTGGTGTCGAAGCCTGGCCAAGGCCCTGCGCCCGGGGCTGTGGCTCGATCCTCAAGCGACCGACATGCGTCCGCTGCTCGGCGCCTGGCTGGGCCCGATGTTCTGGCCGCGTTTGCGTCTGGGCTGGGCGCCGGGGGACGTTGGGGAGCTTGCGACTGACTTGCCGCCGAACAAGCTCGAGACCCTTTGGCGTGCGGTGCTGTGGCGAGTGTGGACGCCATGATCCTCCCCCGGGCATTTCGCTGATGCTGGTACGTCGACGCTTGTCTCTGGGCACCGGTGCTCTGCTGCGCGAGCCGATCCTGCGTCGCGAAGACCTGGCGGATGCGCAACGGGCCAGCGACGTGTTGCTCGCGGCGCAGGCTCAGGCCGAGGCCTTGATCGCGGCTGCTCAAACCCAGTGTCAGCGTTTGCTGGATCAGGCAGCCGGGGAGTTCTGGACGCAGGCCAACGACTTTCTCCAGGCCCTGGAAGATCAGCGCCAGGCCCTGCAAATCTCGGCGGTGGAATCGGCCGAGGCCATGCTCACACTGGCGCTGACCGGTCTGCTCGACGACACCGGCGTCGCTGAACGTGGCCGCGCGCTGGTCCGGCATCTGGCGGCGAGCCAAAGCTATGCCTGCAACGCGACCCTCAGTTGTCCCCCCGAGTTGTTCACCGACCTGCAAGCCTGGGTCGCCGACAGCCGCTTTGCCGCGCTGTGGCAGTTGCGCGACGACCCATCGATGCCGCCCCAGACCCTGCGCCTGAGCAGCGACGCCGGGGAGTTCGACCTCGATTGGCCAGGGTTGCTCCGCTGCCTGCTGGCGCAGGGTGACTGACCCTGTTGCACCCCGCATTCAACCTGTTGCGCAAAAAGTGGAACCCACTGGCGGTTTTGCTCCACTCACTGGCGACCCTTACCGTGGAGCGCACTTGATGATCAGTTTCAAAGCCTTGCAACATCGCCTCGACAACTCGTTCAGCAACAGCCAGACCAAAACCGATGAGGCGGCCCTCGATGCCGCTGACAGCGGCTCGCCTGAAGACATGATGGCGTTCAGCGATGCAGCGCAAAAAATGGCCACGGCCACTTCGGTGCTGAGTGAAGGTCTGCGCGCCCAACACGGTCTGACGAAAGCGATCATCGATGGAATTCAATGACTTCGTTGCGGTGGTCAGTCAGTGGTGCGAGCAGGGTGCTGGCGCACCGCTGGACTGTTGGATCGACGAGGCCAACGCCCGACTCGCGCGCGGCGAGGACGGCGTGCGTTGCAGCATCGACGTGCTGGATCCGTATGACGCCGCCGACCCCGATCGCCTGACCGCACTACTGATCCAGAGTAGCGCCGGGGTGGCCTGTCATTGCGAAGGCGCGTTGGCGCTGGATCCCGACAGCCACTGCCTGGTGCTGGTCAGTTGGCATCCTGCGCCCGGTGAAGCCCCGGTATTGCTGCAATGCCTGGAAAACCTGGCCAATCAACGCGCCGCGATGCTCAGCCTGTTACAGACCTCTTTGGGTAGCCTGACGAATGCTTCGTTGCCCCGTTCGACCCTCAATACCTGGCAACCAGGAGCGTGAAATGAAGGCTTTTAAGTGGTTGCCTTGGTTATTGATCTGGATGAGTGCCTCGGCATTTGCCGCTGTACCTGCGGCCTGGAAACACACGGCGTATGCCTATGATGCCAGTCAGGCTGATCTGGCAACGGCGCTGGCCGACTTCGCCAAGGAGTTCGGTCTGGGCCTGGCCATGGAACCGGTGGACGGCATCGTCGATGGCCGCATCAAGGCGCCGAATCCTCAGGCGTTCCTTGATCGATTGAGTCAGGAGCATCACTTCCAATGGTTCGTTTACAACGAAACGCTGTACATCAGCCCCACCAGCGAGCAGACCTCGGCGCGCATCGAAGTTTCCCCGGATGCCGTGGATGACCTCAAAAGTGCCCTGACCGACGTCGGCCTGCTGGATCCGCGATTCGGCTGGGGCGCCTTGCCCGACGAAGGCGTGGTGCTGGTGCGCGGGCCGGCCAAGTACGTCAATTTTGTGCGCGGCTACAGCAAGAAAGTCGACACCCCGGACGAGAAGCAGGACATCGTCGTGTTGCCACTCAAATACGCTAATGCCGCCGACCGCACCATTCGCTATCGCGATCAGCAACTGACCGTGGCCGGGGTTGCGAGCATTCTTCAGGACCTGCTCGAAACCCGTGCCCGAGGAGACACGATCAACGGGGTCAACCTGCTCCAGGGCTCGGGTTTGGGGGCTGGCGGCAACCCTTACGGCGGTGGTTCGACGCTGCTCGGCGGGCTCGACCCCGATAGCCTGCAAAAAGGCTTGGACCAAGTGCTGGCCAACACCGGTTCGAGGAAGGGTAAAAGCACTTCCGGCAGCAAATCGCGGATCCGCGTCAGTGCCGATGTGCGCAACAACGCGGTGCTTATCTACGACGCGCCCAAACGCAAGGCGCTGTACGAGAAACTGGTCAAACAACTGGATCAGCCGCGCAACCTGATCGAAATCGATGCGGTGATTCTCGACATCAACCGCGAAGACCTGGCCGAATTGTCCAGCAGCTGGAACATCTGGGCCGGCGGCACCAACGTCAGTGCATCGTTGCTCGACTCCGGTTCCAGTTCGACCTTGTCGGTGGAAAACTCCGGCCGATTTGCCCTCGCCATTCATGCGTTGGAGGGCAAGGGTTCGGCCACGGTGGTCGGCAATCCGTCGATCCTGACCCTGGAAAACCAGCCGGCCGTGATCGATTTCAGCCGCACTGAATACCTGACCGCCACTGGCGAACGGGTCGCCGATATCCAGCCGATCACCGCCGGCACCAGCTTGCAAGTGATTCCCCGTTCGCTTAATCACGACGGCAAATCCCAGGTGCAACTGATCCTCGATATCGAGGACGGGCAGATCGACGCCTCAGTGCTCAACCCGTCGCAACCGAGTGTACGCAGAGGCAACGTCAGCACCCAGGCGGTGATCGCGGAACACGGGTCGTTGGTGGTGGGTGGTTTCCATGTGCTGGAGTCCGACGACAAGGTGCGCAAGATTCCCTACCTCAGTGATATTCCGCTGATCGGCAAAATGCTGTTCACCTCCAGCAGCCACCGCACCAACAAGCGCGAACGGTTGTTTATCCTGACGCCACGGCTGATCGGCGACCAGGTTGATCCCTCGCGCTACGTCGAAAACGGTAACCCCGACGATGTCGATGCCGCGTCCAAACGCATCAGTGGTCGGCGTGACGGTGGGCAACCGACGCGCATCGATGTACAGAACGCCTTCACCCAATTGCTCGACGGCATCGCTCCGGCCGGGTTCACCAGCAGTGACCAGTTGCCGTTCATTCCCAACACCTTGTGCGACGGCAGTTCCGGGGTAGTGATAGATGGCGAGCGCGCCCAGTGGTACACGCAAAAGCAATGGGGCGTGGCGGTGGTGGTGGCGCGTAACGCGACGGACCAGCCTCAACGCATTGATGAAAGCACCTGCGGCGGTCGCTGGGTGCTGGGCGTCAGCGCATGGCCCAAGGCCTGGCTGCAACCGGGCGAAGAAAGCGAAGTGTTCATCGCCGTGCGCCAACCCAAATCACTCTCGGCCAGCGCCCAGGCGCGCGCCTCGCTACTCAAGGAAGCGACACCATGAACAAGGCTTTGTGTGGGGCGTTGCTGGCGGTGTGCGCGTTGCTGGACGGCTGCGCGAGTTCGCGCGCCGGTTGTTTTGCCGAGGCCTGCGAGCGGCCCGATTCCAATGATCGCGAACTGGTGATCTGGTGGCCGGCGGACATGCGCCAAGGTCTCGAATCGCGTGAGCGGACACTCGACTTCACCGTCGTGCCACTAAGGGATTGAACGCTATGATCCGAGTTTCAGAGAAGGCTGCGTTCTACGCAAAAGTCGCTGCCGAACAGGCTGCGGTCTGGCCGGTTGCGGCGGGCATTTCGTTCGTCAGTCGCCGCGAACACCAGGACTGGGGCATTGCCTTGCACATCGAAAGCCGCTCGCTCAAACCCCAGCAACTGCGCACGGCACTGGAGCGGCGCTTCACTCAGTCGCACCTGTTTCCCGATTACTTCCTGTTCCTCGATTCCCAGCGCGATTTCGTGGTGTGGCACGCCACGCCCATCGGCTCGGGCAGCCAGGTTTGCCTGGACGATATCCGCCAGCATCAACTGCTGCTGGCGGGGCTCGATCACTTGAGCGATGGCGCTCACTGACCTTCCTGAGCGTTTTCTATTTGCGCGCGCAAGGCATTGGCCCTGCGATGGGTGACGGCGCCGCCCTGAGGTTCGCTGCTCGGTCGGGTGATGACCGGTTGTGCCGGTGCTGGCGGGGTGTCGAGGGCCTTGCGCACACTGCCGTGGGCCTGGAACGTCTGGTTCATGGTGCGATAGGCCAACCCCATAGCCGCCGCGGTACCGGCGTTGCCGAGGAAACTGCCGAGGGCCGCCGAGGTGTTGCCGCGCGTGAGTTCGCCCATGGCCATGTTGATGGCGCTGGCCAGGCTGGTCCAGGCCACACGGGCCGGGGATTGATCGAGAATCCGCCCGTAATCCTTGAGTGGCAGGCTCACCTCAAACTGCTGGGTGGTGCCAGCCTGGCGGGTGTCGAAATGCTTTTGCAGGTGATTGTCCATGATCGCGATCACGGTGTTGAACGCCGCGCGAGTCCCGGCCAGGGTCTGGATCGATTGCGCCAGCGCCTCACCCCGTAGCGGCAAATTATCAGCGCCGGTCAATGCCGGGCTCGACAGAGTCTGACCCGGCGGCAAGGTCTGCGGGCTGACCGAATCCTGGACGAAGCCCATGGTCAGGGTCATCGCGCCGTAGGCCCAGCCGAGCAACGCCATGTTGTCCTGGTTGACCCCGTGGGTTTTGGTGTCGTCGTGCTTGTCGGTCATGCTCAGGCTGGCCTGCATGGCTTCACGCGACACGGCGTAAATCACGTTGCGTAACTGGGTCGAGAGGATCCGCGCGCTCAAGGCGCCGTCACCGCGAGCCGCGCCCAGTGCGCCGAGGCTCAGGTAGATGGCCTCGGCGGCGACCTGGTTGCGGGTGACGTTGCGTGAATCGCGCTGCATCTGCGTGCGCAGGGCGTCCTGTTTATCGGGTGTCAGGCCAGTCCATTTGGCTTCGCTCAAGGCAAAGTGACCGCGCACGGCAACAGTCGACTCGGCGCCGAGACGCTCCAGACGCGCTTGACGCACGTAGACCTGCGTCGCGATCGACGCCAGGGAAATCGCTGCTTGCAACGCCAGGGCACCCCCGGGGCTTTTCTGCGCCAGGCCATCGGCCAGGGCGCTGTAGGCATGCATGAACGCGATTTCGCGGGCGTAAGTCGGCAGGCCGCAGGTGACCATCTGTTGCAGGGTCTGGCCGGCCGCCGCGAGGGTGGTGCGCCCCGAGGGCAGATTGGCGGCGCTGTCACTCCAGGCTTGCACCGCGCCGCGCTTGATGCCTTGCCCGGTCGCAACACCAGTGCGCACGGCCTGATCGCGAACTGCCGCACCGGCCTGGCTGACGCTTGCATACGCCGGGGACAAGTAGCCACGGTGGAACGTCTGGCCCAGGCTCATCGCCGCTTGCGCCGCCCGTGTGGTGAAACCGGGCGGTGGCGGTGGCGCCTGCCCGCGTTCCAGGTCTGCCGGAGTGCGGCCCGCGCCCAGTGGTTGCAGTTCGAGGTGCGTTGCCTGGTGGGGGGCAACGCCGGATGTTGCGGGTCTTACGTCCATGCCGGATTCCTCTTCGGTAGCGCGGCGGGCGAAGGCGCGACAAAACTGTCGGCCAGTTGGGCAACGTCCAACAGCCAGTCGGCGAAGGCCTCGCCGTCCAGCCCGGTGCTGCCCCAGCGGCTTTGCAGGCAACTGCCCTGCGGTGCAAGGGCGACAGCGCAGCCTGTCAGGAGCATCAATTGCAGGTTGGCGCGCAGGGCCTGTTCCCGTTGGACGGCAGTGCGTAGCGGCGTGTCGATGGGTGTGCTGACCAGCACATTGCGCTGGTCGCCGTCGGCAATCACTTCAAACGAGCGAGCGCCGATTCGAATCACGCCGACGGTCTGGAGTTGTGCCGCGGGCGGCGGTTCAATGCCCAACCGCTGCAACGCTTGAATCAGCAAAGGCCGGTGCCAGCGCTGGTCCATGGCGGCCTTGGCGGCCTTGGCGGCGGGCGCCGTGTCTGGGCTGGACGGCGGTGGCGCAACGGAGGACGGCTCGCTGTGTCCGGTGGCCGAACTCAACGCCGTGGCGCCGGCCACCAGGCTTTCGGCGACGGCAATCAGTTGATCGAGTTCGCTGGCCAAACCTGGGTGATCCGAGTACGGCCGATACGCCAGGCGACTGACCAGCAAGCCGTGACCGCGTTCGTCCAGAGCCCCGGCGCATGCGCTCATGGCACTGATGCAGCAATTGGCCCGCAGCAGTAACTCGTTCCACAGCAATGGGGTCAGGTTGTCGGGGCGCGGCAGTTGCGCCAACACGATCCATTGCGTCACCGGTTCGCTTTGCCAACGCGTCAATTGCAGGGTCAGCCCCGGCAGTTGTAATTCGCCGCTGCGGGCAAAGTCGCGGGCCGGCTGTTCGGCGATGCCCAGGCGTTTCGCGGCGTTGAACAGCCACGCGGCGGCGGCTTCGGGAAGGGGCGTGTCGAGCGGCTGTCGCTGGGTCGGATTCATGAGCTGCACTGCCGGAAGTTTTGAAGGCCATTGAAGCCTTTTAACGTTGCAGTTTCGTGAATCCGGCGCTCTGGATCAGTGCTCTTCGAGCTGAATGATCTCGTCGGTGATCTCGTCGAGCTGACGGATCACCTGGTAGATATGCGCCACTTCCAGCAGGGTCGGGCGCGGGATGTGGCGGCCGATCCTGACCTTGTACAAGGTGCGCGCCAGCCACACGCTTTGCACGATCGGAATCTTCGCCCGTTTGGCCCGCTCGATCAGCGCCAGGGCATCTTCGTCTTCGCCCTTGCAGTGAATCAGCGGCAACGGCGTCTGGCCTGGCCGGTAGTACAACGCCACCGCAAAGTGCGTCGGGTTGACCAGCAGCAGGTCGGCGTCTTCCAGCGGTTTGGCCGGCGTCGTCGGTTCTTCGTTAAGCAGTTCGTGGGCCAGTTGCCGGCGATGACCTTTGACGTGCGGGTCGCCCTCGGATTCCTTGTATTCCTTCTTGATGTCCTCGTGGCTCATGCGCATTTTCTTGGCGTGGAAATACTTCTGCAGTGCGTAATCGACCAGCGCCAGCACCAGCAGCAAGCCCAGGGTGCTGCGCAGAATGCTGCGAAACAGTGTGAGCAGGGCGTGCCAATAGGTGGTCAGGTCCGAGTCGGCCAGCAGGATCAACTTGCCCAGCACCGGTTTGATCGACACGTACAGCGTGACGCCGATGGCGATGGCCTTGAGGATGCTCAGCAGCAGCGTCGTCAGGTTCTGCCCGGAAAACATCTGCTTGAGGTGGCCGATCGGGTTGAGTTTGCCGAGGTCGATTTTCAAGGCCTTGGGCGCAAACAGAAAGCCAATCTGTATCCAGCTGCCGGCCAGGCGCATCAGTATGGCCACGCCGACACTCAGCAGGATGAACGAGATCAACACCCAGGTGGCCTCGCCGATCAGTTCGGTCAAGGTGCTGAGAAACGGTTCGTTCATGCGCTTCAACGACAGGCTCAGCAGGTGTTCGAGCTTCTCCACGCTTTGATCGGCCATGCCCAGGCAGACCTCGCTGACCACCATCAACACCAGCAGTTTGCTCAGGTCCTGGCTCTGCCCGACCTGGCCTTTCTCCCGGGCATCGCGCAGTTTCTTGGGCGTGGCTTTTTCGGTTTTTTCGCTCATGGCACCAGCACCAGATGCCCGAGCAGAAACTTCAGGTCGAGCAACTTTTGCAGTTGACCGTTACCCAGTTCCAGCAGCGTCGGCAGGTACACAAGCAGGAACGCCAGCCCGGCCATGCTTTTGGCCGGCATTGCCAGCACCGAGACATTCAGTTGCTGGGCGTACAACCCGACGATAGCGAACGCGGCTTCGATCAACAGCAGCAAACCAATGAACGGCGCGGCGTACAGCAATGCGTGTTGAAGGGTCAGGTTCAACTGGCCGAGGAAAATATCCAGGCCCTGGCCGTTCATCCCCGGCAGCCATACGGTGGGCGGCCAGACTTCATAGCTGTCCCAGATCACCTGAGTAATCAGCGACAGACCGCCGGACAGAATCACCAACATGATCAGCGCTTCCTGGAACAACTCGCCCAGTGGCGTGGCGTCCGGCCCCAGCGACGGGTTGATCTGGCCGCCACTCAAGGCGCCACGCTGGCTGTCGAGCAATGCCCCGACCGTGGCGAACATCCAGAACGGCGCGTACAGCAACAACCCCAGCAGCACCCCCAGCACCGACTCCTTGAGCAGCAGCCCGACGATGGTGTACCAGCTGTCGTTTTCCAGGGCCAGCACCCGGCCGATGCTAGGCGCAGGCACCAGCGAAATCGCGCAAGTTACGCCATAGCGCAATGGCCCCTTGATGTGCTTGAAGCAGAACGCCGGGACCAGAATCAGGCACGGCAGGATCCGCGCGATGGCCAGGCCCATGCCGAGCATCAGCTCGAACAGGCTCTCGGCGTCGAACGGCATCAATGGGCGCCGCCGGAGCGGGCGATCAGGTCGAATGACAGGTTGATGAACTGGATCAGCTCCACACCGATCCAGCGCCCAGTGGCGGCGAGGGTCAGGCCGACGGCGGCCAGTTTGATGCCGAAGGGCAGGGTCTGGTCCTGAATCTGCATCAGCGCTTGCACCAGCGACGTCAGTACGCCGACCAGCACTGCGACGCCGAGGGGCGGTGCGGTGAGGATCACCACCAGAAACATGCCTTGCTTGAACAGTGCCAATGCTTCCACGGTGGGCCTCACATATAGGAATAAAACAGGCTGTCGAGCAGCCGCGACCAACCCTGCACCAGCACAAACAACAACAGCTTGAGCGGCAGCGAGATGGTCATGGGCGAGACCATTTGCATGCCCAGCGCCAGCAGCAGATTGGAGACGATCAGGTCGATGACGATGAACGGGATGTAGATCAGAAAACCGATCTGAAACCCGGCCTGCAACTCCGACAGCACGAACGCCGGGATCGCCAGCAGCAGGTCGTTGCTGCTGGCTTTTTCGGCCATTTCCGCCGGCCACATACGGTGAGTGTTTTCCAGCAAGTGCGCTTGCACGTCGGGGTCGGTGTTGCGGCTCATGAAGCGCTGGATCGGCTCCATCACCGTGTTGGCGCTGACCTGGAGTTTTTCCGTGGTGCCCATTTCCAGCGGGTTGTCGTGAACTCGTTGCTGGATCTCGTTCGCCACCGGGGCCATGACGAACATCGTCGCGGCGAGCGCAATGCCGTACATCGCCATGTTCGGTGGCACTTGCTGCACGCCGATGGCGTTGCGGGTGATCAACAGCACCATGGAAATTTTCAGGAACGCCGTGCAGACGATCAAAAACAGCGGGACCAATGACAACGCGCCGAGCAGCAGCGCGAGCATGATCGGGTTCATGCCCTCCATAATCATCGGTCGAATACCACGCGCGTGATTTGCAGACCGAGGCGGCCGTCCACGTCCACCAGTTCGCCGTGAGCCACGACCCGTTCGCCGTGGCACAGGGTCGCTTCGCCGAGCGCCACGCCAGCGACCTCCAATACCAAACCCGGCGCCAGGCGTTGCAAGGCTTCCAGGCTCAGGCTGACGCCACCACTGCGCACCGTCAGGTCCAGGCTCAGACCGGCCAGGGGCGAGGAGGGCAGGACGGGATCTTCCGTCAGCGATTCGGCCGGCGCGTCATCGTCAACAGTCTCGGCCGCTTCGGCTTCGGCAACGTCGCCGTCGATCTCCGGCAGCACATCTTCGTACAGCGCGTCATTGTCCATCGTGAAGGTCCTCTTCGCGGATCAGCCGCAGCTGCAAATGCTCGTTCGACGCCTGGGTCTCGACGCTCCAGTGACGGTGGCCCAGGCGCAACTGGCCGTTGCCTTCACTGTCGAAAAGCGTCTCGCTGGGCAGCAGCACATCGCCGACCCGTAATGAACCCAATTGGTTAATCGTCAGGGCCAGGTGACCGAGCACCACCGGGTAGCGTAGCGACCAGTCTCCGGGCAACGGTTGTTCGATGGCTTGCCAGTGGGCGGCGTCCAGGATCCGCAGCAGGGTGTCGGCGGCGCAGCTCAGCACGCCGTGGACGGTTTCGCCGGCCAGTTGCACGCTGAGGCGGCAATCGAGGCGATCAGGCAGCGGTTCATCGACCCCTTCAAGCGGTTCCAGCGGCGCGAATACCCCGGCCAGCACCGGGCTCAGTTGCTGATTCACGTATTGCCAGTACCAAGCTTGCAGCGGCCCGGCGCACACCACCGGCGCAGCACCGAACAGGCTCAGCAACGCATCGGCATTGCTCAGGCGCAACAGCCCACGGGCGCTGCCAAATGCCATGGTTTCAGCGCTTTGGGGGGGCAGCATCGGGCTCAGGGTCAGTTGGCCGTTATCGCCAGCGCTGGAGAACGCCAGCCAGCGACCACGCCCGAGCAGACGACTGGCGGTGGCGACCGAGGGCGAGACCTGGCGCAGTTTCAACGGCTTCATGCGCCACCCATCGACAGCTCGACATCGTGTCCCAGCGCCTTGGAGAACGCCTCTTCGCAGGCTTGATGGCGGGCGCTCAAGCGCTCCAGCACGTCGCTGCGCTCGAAGCCCAGCTCAATCGCCCAGAGGCTGTCGCGCTTGTTCGCCCGGACCTGCACCTTGCCCAGGTTGGGCATCAACAACGTTGCGCTGAAGGGCTGGTTGCCGTGGGCCGGCAGTTGCAGTGCCAGTTCGTCGATCAACTGCGTCGGCACGCCGTCTGCCGGGGCGAACATGTTGAAGTGGCTGCCACTACCGGTGCCGGACTGGTCGCCCTTGCCGCCGCCCGAGGGCAGCAGCAGTTGTTCGAAGTACAACCCGTCGGCGTCCAGGTGGCGACTGCTGTCGCGACCCTGATTCATCCGGTTGTCGGCGAAACGATGGCGCTCCGGCTCGTTGCGCCGAGGCGCCGGGTTGCTGGCGGGCGAATGCTCGTTCTGAGGCTGGATCGCCGCTGGCGCGGCTTTCTGTGGCGGGCGCGCAGGCGGGTGATGGATCGGTGCGTTCAACGGCTCATTCCTCATTCAGGTTCTCGCTCAGGCAGGCGAGTTTTTCCACGGCCCGCTGCCGGGCCTCGGCCTCCAGCCGCGCTTGCTCGATGCGTTGTTGTTGCAGTTCGATGCCGTGGCGCAATTGGTTGGCGCTCTGGCGGATGTAGGCGAGTCGGTCGAGCATGCGACGCTCCTTGTCATGCCAGCGATCGACGTCGCCCAGTTCCATGGTTTTTTCCAGGTGCGCGGCGGACAACTGCTGGCGCCGGACCTTCTGGTTGTCCCGTTCCTGAACCCAGGCATGCTCGGTCAGGCGCAACTGCTCGTGCATCGCCGTCAACGCGTCCTGCAACTGGCGTTGGGCGCGTTCGGCGCGAGCCTGACGATGCTGGCGCAAGGGTGTCAGCACGCCGATCACTTGCTCCATGGCCACTCGGTTCGGGTCGGCTTCGAGTTCGTCGTCCATGCTCACTCCGGTAACTGCGAGGTGAGTTGCGTGAGCAGCTCAAGGGTGGTTTCCAGCGACACCGGTTCGCGCAGGTCCTGGCGCAGGAAGGCGTTGATGGCGTCGTTGAGTTGCACCGCGCAATCGGTGACCGGGTCGGACCCCGGCTGGTACTCGCCCAGGCGCAGCAGCATTTCCACTTGCCGATAGGCCGCCATCAAGCGGCGCAGGCGATTATTGGCTTGCTGGTGTTCGCGGCCGGTGACGTTGCTGAGGATCCGGCTGATGCTGGCGGGCACGTCGATGGCCGGGTAATGCCCGCGCTCGGCGAGTTTGCGCGAGAGCACGATGTGGCCGTCGAGCAACGAGCGCACCTCATCGGCCACCGGATCGTTCATCGAATCCTGCTCGATCAGCACCGTGTAGATCGCGGTGATCGAGCCGTTTTCGCTCATGCCGGCGCGCTCCACCAGTTGCGGCAACAGGGTATACACCGACGGCGGCAAACCGCCGCGGCCCAACGGTTCACCGGCGGCGATGCCGATTTCGCGCTGGGCCCGGGCGAACCGGGTCAGGGAGTCGATCAGCAGCAAGACTTTCATGCCGCGCTTGCGAAACGCTTCGGCGATGGCTGTGGCGGTGAACGCCGCGCGGGCGCGTTCCATGCTGGAGCGGTCGGACGTGGCGCAGATCAGCACCGAACGCTGACGCAGGGTGTCGTCCAGTTCATGGTCGAGAAATTCACGCAGCTCGCGGCCCCGCTCACCGATCAAGCCGAAGACGATCACATCGCAATCCATGTTGCGCGCCATCTCCGCCAGCAGCGTGGTCTTGCCGCAACCGGCCCCGGCGAACAGCCCGACCCGCTGGCCTTCCCCCAGCAGGATCGCGCTGTCGATGGCGCGGATGCCGGTGGGCAACGCCGAACTGATCCGGGGTTTTTGCATTGGCGGCAAGGCGTCGGCGATCACCGGGGTGGTGGTGCGGCGGTCATGCAGACCGGCAAACGCACCGTCGCCATCCCCCAGCAGCGGTCGGCCGAAACCGTCGAGCACGCGGCCGAGCAAACTGTCATCGACGCCAATGCGATGGGCCATGCCCAACGGGCGAATGCGCGCGCCAACCTGGATGCCGTCCGGGGTGCCCAACGCGCTGAGCAAGGTGCATTGCGTGGTGAACCCGACGATCTCGGCGAGCATGGCGCTGCCATCGGCCTTGCTCACTTCGCACAAGTCGCCGATCTTCGCGGCCGGCACCTGGCACTCCAGCAGAATGCCGCTGACCGCCGAGACACGGCCGCTGATGCGCACCGCCGAGGCCTTCGACAGTCGTGCGGTCTGTTCGCGGGTCCATTGCGCCAGGGCCGCGTTCACCAGCGCACCTCGACATGCCGGTCGCCGTCGAACTCGATGCGCTGATCGTCGATCCGGCTCAGGCGCAGGCCTTCGAGGGTATCGCCGATGTACAGCCGCTGCCCTTCGCTGGTGACCAAGTGGGCGTTGGTGCCGCCGATGATCTGCACGATCACGAAGGGCAGGCCGGCCCCCGCCGTGGCAACCTGATCGAGCAACGGCACCGGCAGTTCGTAACGCTCGTTGAAGCGTTGCAGCATCCGTTGGTAGACCAGCAATGCGTCATCCTTCAGGTTGCCGGTGAGGGCCAGGCCTTCGCCGCTGTCTTCGATGTTGACGTCGGTCAACAGGCGGTCGCTGAGCAACAGGTTGAGTTGACGACGCACCGCTTCGCGAGTCGCCAGTTTGACTTTCGCCGCTGACGGCGCGTCGAGGGTTTTCGGTTTGTCCTTGGCGACGGGCGCGGCGACGGTCGCCTCGGGTGCTTTGATGGCCTCGGCCGGAGGGTTCGAACCGCCGCGACTGAAGCCCCAGGCGCTGCCCATGATGCCGATCAGCACGCCGACGATGACGGCACCGGTGCGGTCGAATCGCGTCGAGCGTGAGGACACTTTTTTCAGCGGCGGTGATTGCCCGGGCGTGTCTTCGACGTTTTGTGTTTGTGCCGCCACCGGCACCAGCGGCCACGCCTGCTCGGCGGCCGACAGGCACAGCCAGACATTGCCCAGGGCGAACGTCTGGTTTGGCGCCAGTTCGGTCACCGTGCGGGCGTGGCCTTCTTCGTCGTTAATCAGGCTGTCTTCGGCGTTCAACTGCCAGCCGTCCTCGGTTCGGGTCAACCGACAATGCAGGGCGGCGACACCGGGGTCGTACAGCGCCAGATCGTGCCCGGCGTCGGCGCCGATCAGCCACTGTTCGCCAATCAACGGCAATGCGGCGCCCTGGTGCAGGCCACTCAACACCCGCAATTCAAACATCACGACAGTCTCCGGGCATCAGGCCGCATAGTCGTCCTCCAGCGCTTGTTGGTCTTCTTCCAGATCGAAACGGCCCATCACTTTCACTTCGGCGACGTTGCTGATCTCGGCGAAGGACAGCACCGGGACATGGTGGAATTCGTCCTGCAGCAAGGTGCGCAACGGGCTGCGCAAGTCCTGTGCGACCAGCAGCACGGCACGTTCGGCCGCGCGCAGGGGGAAGGCAATGCGCAGTTGCTGCACCAGTTGCTGGCTCGATCCGTTGCTCAGGGCAAAGAAGGTTTCGGTCTGGGTCTGGCGCAGGCTGTCGCGCAGGATGCCTTCGCTTTCCGGGGTCAACAGCCACACCAGCAAACCGTTGGCGCCGCAGTACTGGTTGTAGATCAGCGATTTGAGGGCGATGCGCACGTAGTCGGTGAGGGCGGTGATGTCGCGTTCGTGCTGACCGTGTTCGATCAGGGTTTCGGCGATCACCCGGATCGCCCGCAGCGGCACGCATTCAGACGCCAACCGCTGCAACACCGAGGAGAAACGCGCCAGTGGCAGCACCCGTTGCATCTCTTGGGCGAGTTCCGGTTGTTCGGATTCGAGCCAGCCGAGGATCGCCTTGGTTTCCTGCAACCCGATGAACTGCGGCCCGCACGCCTGCAACGCGCGCTCCATGCGCTCGACAATCAGGGTGCTGGGGCTGATGGTTTCCACCGCGCTGCCCTGCAGTTGCGCGGCATCGGCAGGCAACCACAGCCATTGGCTTTCCTGGCGATCGAGACTGCCGGCAACGGCCTGTTCCAATTGGCCGGCCTCCAGTGCACCGACGTCGATGGCGACGTGGGTCTGGTTGAACGTGGCCTTGAGCATCGGCACTTCATAGACCGAGAAACGGAATTCATCCGGCGCCAGGTGCTCGGCGGTCTCGATGATGAACGAGGGCAGGGTCAGGCCGTAATGCACCACCAGGCGGTTGCGCCGTTGACGGATTTCGCTGACCAGCGCTTCGATCTGCGCCATGTCCTGGCGGGGGTGGAATTGCAGCAAAAACTGCCGGCTCGGGGTGAAGGTGCGCAAGTCTTCGTTGCCGTTGTCCTCCGGCGCCACGGCGACCGGTTGGTCCTGCGCGGATTTGGGTTTGGCCCGCTGCATTTGCAGCACGCCGCCGAGGCTGCAGATGATCGCGATCACGATGAAGACGGCCGTCGGCATCCCCGGCATCGCGGCAAACCCCAGCATCGCCACCGACGCAATGATCCAGGCCTTGGGCTGGCTGGTGATTTGCTCGGCGATCTCGCGACCGATGTTGGCTTCCACCCCCGGATTGTCGTTGGACACCCGGGTGATAATCATCCCCGAAGTGACGGAAATCAGCAGCGCCGGAATCTGCGCAATCAGGCCATCACCGATGGTCAGCACGGTGTACAACTGCACCGCGTCGCCTGCGGTCATGCCGTGCTGGATCACGCCAATGGAGATCCCGCCGATCATGTTGATCGCGACGATGATCAGGCTGGCGATGGCATCGCCGTTGACGAATTTCATCGCCCCGTCCATGGCACCGAACAACTGGCTTTCTTTACCCAGTTCTGCGCGCCGGCGGCGGGCTTCGTGGACGCTGATAAGGTTGGCGCGCAAGTCGCTGTCGATGGACATCTGCTTGCCGGGCATGGCGTCAAGGGTGAACCGCGCGCCGACTTCCGCCACCCGTTCCGAGCCCTTGGTGATCACCAGGAAGTTGACCACAGTGAGGATCATGAAAATCACCATGCCCACCGCCAGGTTGCCACCGACCACGAACTGCCCGAAGGCCTCGACGATGTGCCCGGCATCCTGGTCCAGCAGGATCAGGCGGGTGGTGGAAATCGACAGCGCCAGGCGAAACATCGTGGTAATCAGCAACACCGAGGGAAAGGTCGAGAACGCCAGCGGGCGCGGCAGTTGCATGGCCAGCATGATCAGCAGGCAAGAAATACAGATGTTGATGGCAATCAGGATGTCCACCAGCCAGGTCGGCAGCGGGGTAATCATCATGAACACGATGGCGAGCACGACAAACGCGCCGACGATCTCCGAGCGGCGCATGGCCGCCAGGGCGACCTGGTTGAGCGCGTTAATAATCCATTGCATCAGGCAGTGTTCCCCAGGGTCTGGTTTTGCTCTTGGCGGGTGAGCTCCGCCATCAGCGTCAGCAAGTTTCCCAGGGCGGTCTGGCGGGCTTTGAGGTCGCGCCATAACAGAATGGGCAATTGCTGCAGCATCGGACGCAGACCGTTGAGGAAGGCCAGTTGGTGCTTGAGTTTTCTACCGCCGACAAATTGCGTCAGCTGCAGGGTTTCATGCAGGTTCATGCCCTTGCCCGAGAGCGTCAGCAGGTGCTTGAGAAAGGTCGGTGCATTCAATTGCAATGCGGGGTTTTTGCCGCGCATGCGGCCCAGCAAGTGCTCGCTGGTTTGCAACAGCGTCGCGACATGGCGGGCGGTGTTCAGGCCGTGCATGAGGTTGCGCAGTTGTTGTTGGGTGCTCGACGGGTTCAGGGCCGCGAGGTCGTCGGCGATGGCGCCGCGCAGATCGCGCAGGGTCGGGGCAAATTGCCGTTCGCCTTCTTCCTGGCCGAGCAGGGTGTCGATCAGCCCGGAAATGCTTTGCTGGCCGACCACGCCCGAATAGTACAAATCGCGCAGGGTCTGGCGGCGTTGCGGGTTGAGGCTGGACTTGGCAAACGCCCGGGCAGTGTTGATGCCGGCCTGGGCCTTGCTGCCGTGTTCGCGCCGCAGCAGCTTGAGTTGCTGGTTCAGGTTGACGTGTTCGCTGCTGGCCCCTTCGTTATAGGCCTGGCGCGAAGCGGCCTGGAGCATCACATGGGCCTTGGCGGCGTCGTCACCACTGAGTGCCAAAACTTGCGCAATGGTCGGCGTCTGGTTTTTCAGTTGTTTGCGCAGCTCCCGGGCCGCGCTGTCCAGGCCCTTGTCCTGACTGCCCATCAGCAGTTGATAAAGCTCACCGAGCTTGACGGCCTTGGATTGCAGCGCATTGGTGCTGGCCATCAGATCGCGCTGGCTCAGCGTCCGGCTCTGTTGAATCAGCGCCGAGGCAAACCGCGTGACTTGCTGAGTCGAAGTGCCTTGATTGGTCGGCGGCGTGCTCTGGGCAAGCAGCGCCGCCGACCGTACAGGCGTCGCCGGGGCCGGTTGCTGGACATGGGGAATGTTCGGAGCCGCAATCTTCATAGCGCATGTCTGTCAGGGGTTATGCGCAGTGAGTGGGCGATCCTGGCGATCCGGTTCCATGTCGATGGTAATCGGTGTCGGTGTGCCAGATCAGGTATTGGATCCAATCGACTTGTGCAAGAACTTGCACAGAAATCCCCGATAACTGTTTTAAAAATCGTTGAAAATCAGTCAGGTACGAAAATGTGTCGATTGGCATACATATCGCTATAGCTCTGGGACATATCCTGAAATGGTTTATAGCGATGCTTTCCAGCGATTCGATGGCCTATCCAGCACCTGTTTCCCGCCTCCGTCAGCTCAATACCGAGCAGGTGCACAAGCTCAGAATTTTCATTAAAAAACGCGTGATGAACCTCGACGATGTGGAGGACATCCTTCAAGCCACGTTCCTCGAAGCGTTGCGTAACGAACATAAGTTTCGGTACGACTCGCAGCCGCAAACCTGGCTGTGCGGCATCGCCCTGAACCTGATTCGTAACCACTTTCGCAAGCTGTACAAGCAGCCGTTTCAGGAAAGTTGGGAAGACCGCGAAGAACAGGAGGTCAGCGATGGTTGCGACATCGGTGCGCAAGTGGACGATCACCGGCAACTGGCGCGGGTGGTCCGGGCGATTGGCTCGTTGCCGATAACCATGCAACAGGTGCTGCGGGTCAGCCTGGAAATGGATGGCAACTATCAAGACACCGCGTCGAGCCTGGGGGTGCCGATCGGCACCGTGCGCTCGCGCTTGTCCCGGGCGCGGGAGCAACTCAAGCGCAGCGTGCCCTGTGTTTTCTGAGGCCTTGCGGATCGATTCGGCAACTTATTCACCGCAGGGTGGGAACCGTTTGAGCCTGCGACACCACACATCGGCATTGTCCGACTGAAAGTGGCGACCTCTCATGCGCATTTCCAACACTCCGTTACCCGCAACCGGCACTCCATTGTTGGGCGGCGACAGGTCGTCGCGGCCCGCGTTGGAGAATGCCAAACCTAACGTACTGTCCGCCCCGGGTGGCGGTGTGCAGTTCGGACAGCAGACCGGGTCGCAGACGTTGGCAGCCCGCCCCAACGACGCTCAATCGCCGAACCTGTTGGGGCTGGTGATGAAGCGGTTGCTCGGCGGCGATGAACGCACGACATTGTCACGGCCGCTCGCCGACACCCAGCCCGTTAGCCGCACCTCGACAGTCGATACGACGAAGCCTGCGTCCGACCCGGCGACGGCCACCAGCCCCGAAGCGCAATTGCTCGATGAATCGAAATACTCCTCGCCCAAAGAGCTCGAACGCTGGGCGCCGTTGGTGGCGGACTTGCCGCCGGAGCAACGCGAGCAGGCGGCCAAGGAGCTGAACCGGCCGATTGCTGCCGCCCTGATGGCCACGGAAAAAGGCCCGGATGCGGCCAAGGCGATGAAATTCATCAACGACAATCCGGCCCTGAAAACCGCTGTCGATACCGGCAAACACGGTGGCAAGGCTGACGGCAAAATCACCGATGGCGACCTCAAGGCGTTTGCCAGGAAAATGCAAGGCGCGGCAGACAACGCCGACAAGGACTTGGCCAATTACCAGAAGGACCATCCCAACGCCGATCCGCAGTCGTTGCAGATGGTCCGCTCGGCCTCGTTGTTGCAAGCCAACGGTCCGCTCGCCAATGCCGCCAACCCCAAACATGCGGCGGGCGCGGACGGCGAGACCAAAGTCGATCGGTACATGGACGCCGACGGCCTGAAGGCGTTGCAGGACAACAATCCCGGGCTCGCCGGACCGCTCAAGCAAGCGTCGAAAACCTGGTCGCAGCCGGGCCTGCTAAACATGCTCGACCAGGGCGGGCTCAAAGGACGAGACCTGGCCACCCACGGCCCGGACAAAAAATTCGACGCGGCGAACATCAGCAACTGGATCAAGAACCAGGCGCCCACCAACGGCGGCGAATTCGCCGGGATGCTCAGCGATGCGGCGACCCTCAATGCCGTTGCGGACACTGACATCAGCAAGCTGGGCAAAGACGTTTTCGAGCAACCGCAGAACTACACCGGGGCGCAGAAAGCGGCGGTGATGGTCAAGTTGCAACAGACCCAGCAGAGCGTCGTTGCCGGTTCCGATCTACGCAAAACCGGCAAGACTGAAGATGCCCTGGCGGAAAAAATCGGCCAGTTGCAGGACGACCCGGACGTGCAGGCCTACATGAACCAGGCCATCCCCGCTCAGGAACGCGCGCTGGTGGCCAGCGATCCGTCCCTGGGAAAAGCGGTGAAGGCGCAGTTGCAAAACGTGGTGAGCGGCCAGGCGCTGAGCAACGACATGAGCAGCGCCGACAAAAATCTGAAAAAGGACGCCAACCCCGACTACAGCGGCGCCCTCGGCGGTTTGTCGGCGCAACTGCAAATGCACCAGGACCTGTTGGGCCCCGACGCCAACCTGCCCACGGCTGCGCAAGTGGTCGGCAACCGCGCGGATGTGCAGAGCAAGCTGCAACAGTCCTACGTCAGCAATTTCAGTGAAGGCGGTTCGCTCAAGCAGTTGCTGGGGCAGAAAAAGGCTGACGCCGGCCAGTCCCTGCAAACCAGCGATGCGCAGAAAGCTACCTATGACGCCGCGCTGCCCCAGGACTTCGTCCAGCGTCAGCAAGCGAGTTACGTGGACGCCACCGTCGGCCAGTTACAGCAATCGAAAAAAAGTCGCGAGTTGCTGGAAACCGCCGGTGAAGGGGCGGGTGCGTCCGGTTCGGTCTCGGATGCCGTAGCGCCTAAAGGCAAAGCCCAGCAAATCAAGGATGCCTACGACAACACCAAACAAGGCCTCTCGACCGCCAAGGATGGCGTCGATGCAATGCGCAAATTGGCCGGCCGTGAGGCTTCGGCCGGGCTCGGGCGCATGGCCGGCTCCATCGGTGGACGGATTGCCGGTGTCGTGGCGGGGGAGGCAGCAGGGCTGGCGGCGGCGTCGGCCATCGGCGCGGCGGCCGGTCCCGTGGGCTGGGTGATCGACGCGGCCATGAGCATTGGTTTCGGCATCGCCGCCATCGTTGAGGCGGTGAAGAAACACTCCGCGCAGAAGCAATTCGACCACAACGTTGACCCGACCCTGGAACAGTTCGGGATTCCCAAGGCCCATTGATCCACCCCCGCGTCACGTCATGCCCTAACAGAGGAAAACGCAGTGAACCTATCCATTTCACCGATTCGCACCGCTGTGCAAGATCCTGCAAACGGGCATAACCCGTCCTCCCAAGCCTTTGGCAAACACGCAGGCCACGGCAACGCGTTCGGTGGCGAGCATCAGAACCTGGCCAGCAGTGGCCAGGGGATTTTCGCCCATCGTGCGCAACAGCAAGTCAATTTCGGCCCGCCCCAGGAGCTCAATGGCAAGCCCGGAGCGCATGGCCCGCAGGCCGCAGCGGGGCAGTCGGATATGCTTGAACAGTTGCTGGAGGTGATTCAGAAAGCCGTCATGCAATGGCTGCAATCGCTTTTGAAATCCAAGGAAGACGAGGGCGGCGAATCGTCATCGCCGGTCGGCGCAAAAAACCTCGCGACACAGGGCGGCAGTTCGGGAGCGGGGGAGGCAGGTGGTCCCCATGAAGCCAACGCGACAACGTCGACGCAGGGCGTTGCGCCAGAGACGGGGCTGAGCGGCAGCGGCGAGTTGCATTTGCCGCCGCAACTGGAACCGTACCGCGCCGACATTCTCGACGCGGCGAAACAGACCGGCATGCCGGCCAATGTCATCGCCGGGCAAATCTGGGCCGAGTCCAGAGGCAAACTCGGTGAAGACACCACCAACGTCAACGGCAAGAAAGACGCGGGCCTGATGCAGGTCAACGCCGACACCTTCGCCGCTCTGAAGAAGGAAAACCCGGGGCTGCTCGGTAATGCCGACGTCAACAATCCCCACGACAACATCATGGCCGGTGCGCTTTACCTGCG
The DNA here is from genome assembly GCF_003732275.1 of Pseudomonas frederiksbergensis. GTDB lineage: Bacteria > Pseudomonadota > Gammaproteobacteria > Pseudomonadales > Pseudomonadaceae > Aquipseudomonas > Aquipseudomonas frederiksbergensis_H. The sequence goes on along the minus strand of NZ_MOBM01000024.1, from coordinate 29,632 downwards.
CGATCAAAGCAAGGCCTTCGACGGCAACATGGGCGCCGCCTTGCGGGCCTACAACTCGGGGCCGGACAAGGTCAATCTGAACAATCTGGCCGACGCCGGTGGCGTGGGTGGTTCGAGTTACCCGGCCGACGTACTGAAGTTCGCCGAAATTATCGGCAGCGGTAAAGGACAGTTGCCGGGCTGATGACCCAGGCGACACATCACTGAACAGGACACCTTAAAAAGCCAAGAGGGAATGCCCATGCAAGCGCCACCGATCAACCATCGTTCACTATCGTCGATCCAGAGCAACGACATCGAAATGCACACGCCTCGAGCGTCTACCTCTGCGAGTGCGGCGGGTGCGATAACCCGAGGCAGTCCGGAGGCGCTCGAAGGCCTGAAGGGCAAGTTGACGACGCTGTTCGAGGGGCACAAAACCGCTGAAAACGCTGAAGAGATAGAAACACTGGTCAACGATCGCGCGACCAAAATGTACGCCTTGGACTACCTGCCTGATGAAATCGATCAGTTGATGGAAAAGGCCGAACGCATGGACCGGGTGACCGTCCCCACGCAAGGTGCCGTGGGTGGCTTGCCTTTTGGCGTGGCCACGGTGGTGCTCGATAAGGTACCCGGCGTGACTGCGGACGCGACTGGCAACCCTGCCTACACCGGTTTCATTGCCGGGGCCGTGTCCGGTGCCGCCGATGCCGTGGGGACCGGGTTGCTGAAGACGGCGACCGAGGACACGCTGTGGCTCAAGGCGCCGAACGAGATGTTGGAGCCGGTAATGGAGGCCTCGCAGAAAGCCAAGGCGGAAGCGAACCCGGGCAAGCAGGTGCTGCAAAGTGCCGCGGCGTTCCAGACCTTCACCGTGCGTAACGCCGTGCGTCTGGGCGTTGCTGCGACACTTAACGCGACGCTGGGGCCCAAGGCTGCCGCCGCTGCCGATACGGTTATCGGCTCGGTGGGCGGGATGGCGGCCGGTGCCGGGTACGCGGCGATCATGCACAAAAACAACAAAGCCGCCGGTCTGGTCGGCGGCGCGCAATTTTTCGGGCGTAAGGACTGGGAAAAACAACTCCAAGTGCTCAAGGATTGCAGTCCTTCGCGCGACCCTTTTATCAACGGAGCCAAGCGCGCCGCTAAACTTCCCCTGGACATCGCGAGCAATACCTTGAGTTCGCTGCGCGATGCGCTCACCGCGAGCAGCCTCGTTGCCAACGGTGGAGCTTTGGGCGGCGGGTTCGCGTTGACGACCCTGGCGCGCGGTGCGGTCAAGACGGCAGCGGCCGAGGCTGGCATGACGCCGGGGGCGGTGTCGGCTCTGGATCACCTGACCAACGTGGCGGGCTCTGCAGCAACGTTCAGCGCTTATGGGGCGGCCGGCGTGCTGACCGGTCCGGCGGCGGACAAGGGCGTCAAGGTGATTCAGGAAGACATTCCGCCCAAGACGCTGGAACTGGCAAACAGCGCCCAGGCCGGTATTGCAAAGGGCGCAAGGGCAACCGGTGAGTTTGCCGGCGACACCTACACCTCCGCCAGAGAAGGCCTGAATACGCTGGCCACTAACGCTGGTGAAGCCCTGTCTTCAGGCGCGACCCGGGGCCGCAGTGTCTTGAGTAGCGGTACTGAAGCGGTCGGCAATATAGCGCTCTCTGGCGCCAACCTGCTGGGCGATCTGGCCCATAGTACGGGCCTGCGCCGGCGTCCGGCGCCGATGACGGAGGGTGGCGAGCAGGTTTAAGCGGCGATGCCCCGAGGTGAAGACCTTGGGGCTCAGCGAACCTGCTGTGCTCCCAGAAACCCGAGGACAAGGTGCGCGGCCTCCACGGGTGCGACCTGAAGCAGGCAATGCACGGCGGCTACGTCGATCACCTGCACCTGTGGTTTCAGCTCGGCAATCCGCAGCGAGGCAGCCTTCGGCACCACGCGATCCTCGGTGGCACGCAGATAAACAGTGGGCACTTCGATGCGGGGCAGTTGCGCCGACCTATCGACGTTAAGCACTGAACGCAGTCGTGCGCGCATCACTGACGGGCTGACCTGGCTGATCGCCCGACTAAGGGCTGCGCGCAATGGGGTGGTGGCAAACCGGCCGAGCAACAACGGACTGAGCCAGCGGGTGGGCACGATGCCGATCGGCAGTAGGTTGACCAGAAAACCCAGGCGGCTGAACAGTGGGCAGCGCTTGCCTGGCGATGGCTTGCAGGTCTTCGTAGCTCAACGGGATGTCGCTGGGGTAGGTTACGACAACGGTGTCGCAACGGTGCTTCAGAGCCGATACGAAAGGCTGGAACAGTTCGCCTGTTCCATCCATTCCCGGCAGCAGGACTAGCATCGGCAGGGTTGATCGGTCCAAGTGTTCCATCCTTGGTAAGTGGCTGTTGTGGCCAGGTTGATGAGTGGGCAGCAGGCGGATTTACGGGTTTTGGGCTACTACTGACAATCCCTTTTCCATTTCCCTGTCAGGAGCATTCCTATGCTGTCTCAATGGTTTCTAGCGGCGATTCACCTCTTGGCGTTTGGCATGGGCCTTTGGGGTGTGCTCACTCGAGGAACGGCGTTAAGTCGGTTGGCCGCGGGCACCGCGCAGGTTCGCAGCGTGCTGGTCGCGCAGGTCGATTAGAGAGTGAGATAGTTCAATGCTCTAGGCGATCAGCGCGTGTTGTGAGTCACAGGGCGATAGAACATTTTAAACGAAACTGTATTCTCACTCCGGAAATTGCCAAGATACTGGCAATATCGGATGCGGTTTGGAACCTTTAGCGACAGCCAGGCAATGAGTCGGATGAGCGCGCAGCAGATGCGTAGTCAGGCCGATCAGGTTTTGGAGTTGGCTCGCAGTGCATCGTCTGAACAACGGACGCTAATGCTCAATGCCGGGAGCCGAGCAGAAAAGTCACTCCTTGGGGCGGCCCTGGTGACAATTATCGTCAGCCTAGCTTGTTGGATTATTCGACGGTCGATAGTGGCTCCGTTGAGTGAAATCCTGGCCCTTGCCAAGCGGGTTGCTGCTGGACGGCTGGGCGACCGTTGTTTCGCGGTGGCGCGCAAGGATGAGCTTGGCGATCTCCAGTCCGTGGTGCATCAAATGGTGGCAAGTCTTCGGGAATTGGTCTGCCGTATGGGGCTCGATATTACACAATTGGGAGCTGACACTTCGGAGCTTTCGTTGATATCTGCTCAGACCCAAAGAGGTGTCAGGCAACAGCTTCTGGAAACGGAGCAGACCTTGGAAGCCATGCGGCGGGTCTCCGATACGGCGGAGCAGGTCGCCCTCAATGCCGAGCGAGCGCGCATTGAAACCGAGCAAGTACGCAATAGGGTTAGTAGCGGGGGAGAGGTTGTTCAGCGTGTCACTCAGCAAATAGTCCACCTGTCGGGTGACATCGAGGCCACCACTGGAGCCATGCTTCACCTGCGTCACGAGAGCATACAGATAGGCAAGGCTCTCGATGTCATCAAGTCAGTCTCGGAGCAAACCAATTTACTTGCACTCAATGCCGCAATCGAGGCAGCAAGGGCTGGTGAGCAGGGGCGAGGATTTGCCGTTGTGGCCGATGAGGTTCGCGCTTTATCTATGAGCACCCGCGACTCGACGGTGCAGATTGAAAAGCTCATGCAACGGCTCCAGAAAGGAGCAGATACGGCCGTGGAGCGCATGGAAAACAGTGGGGCGTTGACCCGTAAAGTAGTCCTGCTTGCCGACCATGCGGCGACCGCGCTCGACGATATCTTGCTGGCCATCGCAAGTATTGATGAACTTAACCAACATATTGCCATTCCAGCTGAGTCGCAGAGAACCATGGCCTCTCAAGTGGCGCTAAGCATGACGCGTGTTCGTGATGTCAGCGAGAGCAGCGCGAATGTTGCAGAACGCCTTGAGAGGTCCAGCGAGGGGCTTCGACTCCTCGGACAGAGTCTGTCCGAAACCATAGGTAAATTTAACGACTGGTAGGCCAAAACCCTGGAGGAACGATTTAGCTAATCTATTGCATCGACCGGTTGAATCCACAATGCAAAGCTGACTGTCAGCTGGGCGAACTCTGAGCGGTTTGGCATTCCCGTCAGGAATGCAATGTATGAAATTAATGAATTTTTATTATCGCTTTTTATGGCCTAAGTTGATTCAAGGACATGGAGAACCGCCCTTGAAATCAATAACACTCAACTCAGCTGAAAAGTTCGATAACACACGGGCCAATGAGTACGGACGACAGAGCCGAATCGCACTGGCAGGTTATGACGCATGCCAGGACTTGGTGGTGTGCATGCTCGCGGCTAGCCTCGGAAACATGGGCTCGGCAAAAATACTGGTGGTCGGCGCTGGCGGTACGGCGCAGGAGATCATCGCGATGGCCAGGCTTGAGCCAGGCTGGCGCTTCACCGCCGTTGATCCATCTGAGCCGATGCTTGAAACCGCGATACAGCAGTTAGTCGTGAACAACGTGCTTGAAAGAACGGATCTGCATCTTGGGCACGTTGAAGACTTGGCGGCAGATGAGTCCTACGACGCAGCCACTTTGATCGGTGTACTCCATCATCTCGATGGGAATGATGCCAAAGGACAAATTTTACGATCCATTCGGGCCCGTCTGAAACCGGGGGCTCCGCTTATTGTCGCCGGCAATCAATATGCCTATGCCAGCCAGCCGTTACTCCTCGCTGCTTGGGGGCAACGTTGGCGGCAGCACGGAGCCAGCCCGGATGAAGTGAAGGTCAAGCTTGGGAAAATTCTTCAAGGCGCTGACCCTCCACATTCTGAGGCGGCGGTTCAGAAGCTTTTGCATGACGCGGGTTTCGGGGACGCTACGCGTTTTTTCAGCAGCCTGTTCTGGGGTGCTTGGTTAACGTGTAAAACAGTCTGAATAGCGATCTGAGTGGCAGTTTCTGGGCCGACTGCGGCCATCCATGAGAGCCGCAAATGATCACTTGGGAAACGTCGTTCTTGGGCTTCTACAGGAGGCAGTTAATTCCATTTTGCCTCCTCAGACGTCAATCTCAATCGACCCCGTGCAGTCAGCGATATGGGGTATCGACAAGCAACGGGTTGGGTTCGGTGAAATAGCCTGGTATCGGCATTTGCCCAGCGAAAAAGCTTTCGAAAACAAGCTTGAATCTGTCACGAAAATCGTAAATCTGGTTCCTCCTGAGGTTTCGGATTTTGAAGCGATCTTTGCGATCAAAGTGGCATCCAAATAGCAGGAAGCTGTAGCTGAATATGTCGAACAGTCTCTCAGATAATTCTTGTGTGAAGCTTGCCTCTCCTGCAAGTTGGTACAGTGCCCATTCCAGTAGCCAGTATTCATCATGAGCCCAGATTTGTGCTTCGTGTAATCGTCCGATGAACGAACTGTCATCGTACGCTTCGCACCCTGCGCAATTCCTGGCGATTACAAAATGTGCATCCATGGAGTAAATCCCTATTCATGAGTGCCGCCAGCCTAGCGAGTGGGTAGAAATGGAACAATATATTCGCAACTAAAATCGTAAATCACACGTTTTCTCCGGTATAAGCGCAGAGCACAAATGTCTGGTTCGGGCCTAAATCCGACCAAGTAGAATGTCCGCTTTTGGCCCGATTGCTGTCTGTCACGAAGGGCAGAAAGCAACCCGAAGCTGACGGTCAGCAGGACATCTGGGTATCTTTATTGCACGGTGCCAATATTGCATCGGCTGGCTTCTATACTCACTTTCGCCACCATCCTATTTGCTTATCGACGAACGCGGAATATCAACCGATTGGTGGAATGATCTGACTTGAAAGATCGTGCAATATACCTATGATTCGAGGCCTACACGAACGGCTTCCAACCGGCGAACGCCCTATTTTGAGAGAACGATCCTCGTGGAGTCCTTTCCAGACGATTCGCACGAATCAAACACCACCCATTATGTTTTCGGCCCGTTCTGCGTCGTGCCCGCGAAAAGGTTGCTTGAGAAGAATGGCGCTCCAGTTGAGATCGGTGGGCGAGCACTGGATTTATTGATTGCCTTGTTGGTGCGACCGGGCAGGGTGCTGACCAAGAGCGACCTGATCAAGCAGGTATGGCCCGATATCATTGTCGAGGAAGGCAGTCTGCGCTTTCATATGACAGCCCTACGGCGGATTCTCGGTGATGGTGACGAGCACGCGCGATACATCGCCACGCAGGTCGGTGTGGGATATGCGTTTGTAGCACCCGTAGAAATACAACTGGCCGGGAACCAACCAGCAGTTATCGATGCAGAAGCTACCGACGGCGAGCGTGTGGAGACCCAATGTAATTTACCACCGCGAGCGAAGCTGTTCGGACGCGAAACCGATCTTCAATTAGTTGTCGATCACATGCTGCAGCCCAAACTATTTACCATCGTCGGCCCCGGTGGCGTTGGCAAAACCAGTCTTGCCATCGAGGTGGCGCACCGCATTTGCGCACAGGGTTACCAGACTGCCCGTTTCGTAGACCTGGCTCAGGTCGAAGACCAATCGCTGGTGCTTTCGGCGCTGGCCAGATCGCTGGAAATACCGGTTCAGGCCGAAGACTCCATGTTTGTACTGCTTGCGCACTTACGCACGCAAAGGGTGTTGCTGGTCATCGATAACTGTGAACATTTGATCGATGCGGTTTCAGCGATCGTTGAGCAAATCAGTGACGCGGCCCCGAATGTCGGGGTTCTGGCCACCAGTCGCGAACCGCTGCGGGTCCGTGGCGAGTACATTCACTGGCTCAACCCTCTCGAATTTCCCCGCGAACCTCAGCACCTTTCTATCGATGAGTTGCTGGGTTTTTCAGCGATCAGACTGTTTGTCGAGCGTGCATCATCGGGTAACACAGCACTGGTGCTGGACGATGATGATGCGCAATTGATCGCCGACATGTGCCAACGTCTGGAGGGTATAGCACTGCCGATCGAACTGGCGGCAATGCGCGTTGCAAGCCATGGACTGAAATCCACGCACGCATTGCTGGGCGAGCGTTTTTCACTGGGCTGGTCAGGACGCAGGACGGCTTTGCCACGGCATCAAACGCTGCGCGCGATGCTCGATTGGAGCTACGACCTGCTGTCGCCGCTGCAGGGTCTGGCGCTGGAGCGGCTTTCGGTTTTTGTCGGACCGTTTTCGCAGGAAGCGGCGTCCCAAGTCATCGCCGACACCCAGATCGACACTGCCGCCGCGGCGGCGATCCTCGATGAGTTGGTCTGTAAAGGTCTGGTCACCATTGATCACAGTGACTTAAGGTGGACCTACCGCCTGCTGGAGATGACGCGCGCCTACACCCGGGAAAAGCTGGCCACCCGAGGTGATGTCGAGGTCAACGCTCTGGCATTCAGGCATGCAGCTTTCTATATGGATCTGCTAGGACGCGTAGGCACCTCGCCCAATGAGATTTTCGACAATTCGGAGCGCCTTGCCAGTCAGTTGGGCAACGTCAGGAGTTCGCTGGAGTGGAGCTTCGGGCCGCAGGGTGATCCAGGGCTCGCGTTACCACTGGCAGCGGCCAGCGCACCGTTGTTCCTGCATTTTTCTTTGTTGGTCGAGTGCCGGAGCTGGTGCACGCGGGCGGCTGAATTACTCGAGCTGGGTTACTTCGGCACGCCGACTGAAATGGAATTGCAAGCCGCGCTCGGTTTGGTGCTGATGTTCACTCGTGGCAACAGCGAGGCGGCGCAGAAGGCTCTGCTCAGGGCACTCGACATCGCTATCTCATTGTCCGATTACTGGTCCCAACTCAGGCTGCTCGGACGGCTACAGATTTTCTATGAGCGCATCGGCGATTTCGCTTCCTCTCTGGCATGGGCTGAGCAAGCCAGCGAGGTCGGCAACATTTTGAACAAGCCTGAAGCGATTGCCATTGCCGCTTCGCTTGCCGGTATTTCCCACCATCTGCTTGGCAACCAGCCGCTTGCTCGACAGCAACTGGAACGTTCATTGCGTAACAGCTTGCCGTCAAAACGCAGCGGTACGATCTACTACGGATTCGATCATCGTAATCGCACCGGATTGGCGTTGGCTCGAACCCTCTGGCTACAAGGTTTCCCTGACCAGGCCCGACGCTGGGCAGAGCAGATAGAGGCCGAGGCATCTGCGCTGCAGCACTCGGTCACCTACTGCATAGCAATGGTCTGGATCCTGTGCATTTACATCTGGACCGGAGATTTGCAGAAGGCGGCGGCGAGTCTTGAACGCTTCGCCACAATCGCCGAATCCAACGCACTTGGCCCTTACATTGCCGCAGCTCGTGGCTTCCGAACGTCGATTGCCATACGCGCCGAGCAGCCCGACAATTCTGTCGCGGTGCTCGAAGAAAGTCTGATGCAGCTGCACGGCATGCGCTACGAACTGCTTACGTCCTCTTTCGAAATCTCGCTGGCCGAAGGTTTGATTCTGAGTCACCAATATGAAAAAGCCCGGGTATTGGTTGACGGTACGATCAGTCATTGTCGCGTCAGCGGTGATGCCTTTGCGCTGCCGGAATTGCTGCGAATCAAGGCCAGTCTTATCAAGGTCATGGACGGCGACGAGCACGCCGCATCGGCCATGCTAGAAGAGTCGCGTACGTTGAGCCGGGAGCAGGGTGCTTGGGCCTGGGAACTAAGAGCATCGATGGACCTGGCCAAGTCATGGCTGGAACAGGGCAATCGGCTGCAGGCGCTGGAGTTGCTCAGGATATGCCGTGAAGGGGTATCGGAAGGCTTCGACACACTTGATGTGCGCCGCCTGGAAGCACTCTGGCAGAAAACCCTGGGCGATACACAACCGTCTTGATGCCGTTGCGCGCAGCGAATCTCAATTAACGGGGGAAATCAGTGCGGCCATTTTTACCAAGTCGGCCAGCGAGCTGGCTTTCATTTTGCGCATGACTTTGCCTCGATGAGCTTTGACCGTGATCTCGCTGATGTTGAGGTCGGCTGCGATAATTTTGTTCAATCGTCCGCTGACCACCGATGCCATGATTTCCTGTTCGCGAGGTGTCAGGGTTCGATAGGCCTCCAACAGTGTGCGCAGGTTTTTTTCTCCGTCGAGTGCAGCATGGCTGCTCTGTAGCGCATCGGCCATGGCTTTTAGCAACACATCGTCGTTAAAAGGTTTGGTCAGAAACTCCACCGCACCCGCTTTCAAGGCCCGAACCGTTAGCGGGATATCACCATAGCCGGTGATGAATATGATGGGCATGTTGCGCCTGTCGCCTGCGATGGATGTTTGCAGATCGAGGCCATTGAGGTCCGGCAGATTGATGTCCAGCACCAGGCAACTGGGTACAAGCGGCCGAGGCGCATTGAGAAAATCCTGAGCCGACTCGAAAAGTTGTGGCTGCCATCCCGCGAAGCGGATCAACAGCTCCAGCGATTCACGCACAGAGATATCGTCATCTACGACGAATACGACGGGCGTCTCATCACGCATCGGTAATTTTCCATATCCAGGGGCAAAGGCGTTTTTCGGGTTCAAGATGTCAGCTCCTTGTGTATCCGGCTGCTGGTTCAATTAAGCGGAAGCGCGGCGCTCAATGCCTTGAGCAGTTGCGCCTCGCTGAAAGGCTTGATCAGACATTCCACTGCGCCACAGTGCCGAAGTTGCCTTTGGTCGCTGGCGTCACCCAGTGCGGTGATGAAAATAACCGGTATACGGTACCCGCGACGCCACAATTCTTTTACTAGATCCGGCCCCGACATGCCCGGCATGGCCACGTCCAAAATGAGGCAGCGTGTGAGGTCGACACAATCGGACGCCAAGTACTCCTGCGCCGAAGCGAACGCCTGGACTGCGAAGCCGAACTCCTTGATCAGATCTGGCAACGATTCACGAACCGACTCATCGTCGTCGACGACTGCAACGAGCAGAGGCATGCCCATCAATTACCCTCCATAGCGTGGTCGGAGATGTCATTAGCGTCCGGCTGTACGGGGGATTCTCCATTTTCTGCGAGGGGTACAGCCCGAAGCGGGATAGTAAACAGGAAGGTTGCCCCCGGTCCGTCGTTGGCGCGAGCCCAAAGGTTGCCAGCGTGGCGCTCGATAATGGAGCGGCTGATAGACAGACCAACCCCCATTCCGGCACTTTTGGTGGTGTAAAAAGCGTTGAAAATACGTTCCATGTCCTGAGGATCAACACCGCTTCCGCTGTCCTTCACCGCAAGAAAAACACTGTGATCCTCCGTCAGGCCGGTGCTGACAATCATCTGCCGGGAGCGACCGGTAATGGTGTTCATCGCCTCCGCGGCATTCATGATTAGGTTGAGGATCACCTGTTGAAGTTGAACCCTGTCACCCTTGACCAACGGCAGTGCATCGGCAAATTGCGGATTGAGCACAACTCGACTGCGTTGCAGTTCACCCAGCAGCAAGGCGATGACTTCCCGGGTCGCGTCGTTAAGGTCCACGTTTTCGATCGTGATGCTTTTTTTCGAGAACAACGCACGCAATCGGTTGATCACATCGGCGGCGCGATTGCCATCGCGAATGGTTCGCCGCGCGGTTTCCCGGGCACCATCGACGTTCGGTGGATCGGCCCCGAGCATGCGCAGGCAGGTACTGGCGTTGGTGATGATCCCGGCAAGAGGTTGATTGACCTCGTGGGCGATCGACGCGGTGACCGCGCCGAGACTCGCCACTCTGGCCAGATGCGTCAGCTCGGAGCGGGCCTTGCTCAAGACTTCCTCGGCTCGCCGGCACTGGGTGATGTCCTGCAGCGCGGCAATGTATTCCAATCCTTCTGCCGGATCCTTGATCGAGTGCGCGACCAGACGCACATATTTAACCGTGCCATCGGGCATCAGCAATCGATGCTCATGCTCGAAGTCACGTCCCCTGCGGCGTTGGCGTCTGATCATTTCCCGGTGGCTCGATATGTCGTCCGGATGAATGCGCCGGTAAATGGCGTCGAAGCCCGGCGTCGTTGCCGAATCCAGTTCGAGGATACGGTAGACCTCATCGGACCAGGTGATCTCGTCGGTGCTGACTCGCCAGGAAAACGTACCTGTGGCGCTCAGGCGTTGGGCTTTGGCAAGAAAGGCCTTACTCTGCTTGAGCGCAGCTTCGGCACGCACACGATCAATGGCGATACTGGCCAGATGAGTGAATTGCGCGATCAGATTCTGCTGCTCCGGTGAGAGCGGTTCGGCTTCCCGGTGCAGTACCGAAAGAACGCCCGTGATCGCTCCGCTGTTAGAGGTAATCGGCATTGAACAGAGTCCCCGGAAACCGTGAGAGCGGGCCGTCGTGCACCAGCCATTCCAACGTGATTCGTGCGACAGGTTGTTGGAGATGATCGGCGTGTTGAAGGTGGCCGCCATGACGATAGGGCAGCGCTCGGCGCGAAGCGGCTTGTCGTCCGCCCCCGGCAACAAGTCGGCCGGCATGTTTGTCGGCGCGCCCTGATGCATTCGCAACGCATGCTCCTGTGCACCTTCGGAGCGCTTCAGATCGACCAGCACCACACTGGCAACACAGCGCTCGAGAAAGACTTCCACCAGTGCGCAAAGTGTCTGCAGGATCACCGGCAGCGACGAGCCTCCAGCCATCAGGCCAAGCAGGCGTTTTTCGCCATCGAGCAACATCTCCGCCCGTTTGCGGTCTTCGATGTCGGTGTTTTCGCCATACCATCGCAGCACTCGGCCAGCTTCGTCTCGTTGTGGCACGGCCCTGATCAGGAACCAGCGGAAAGTGCCATCAAAGCGTCGCAGGCGAGCCTCGTGTTCACCGGCGTCACCCGATTGCAAAAGGCCTCGCCAATAGACCTCCAACGCGTCCGCGTCGTCGGGATGGATTGAGGCCGTCCAGCCGCTGCCACACGCTTCGCTGAGCGACATGCCGGTGTAATCGCACCAGCGCTGATTGACGAAACCCACGCTGCCTTCAGGCGAAGCGCTCCAGACAAACCCGGGCACGGCATCGATGATATTGCGCAGGCGATCCTCTGAAGCGCTGACTTCCGCGAAGGCCCTCGCGATCAGCGCCTTGTCACGTCGGCGTTCGTCAATATCAACCTGCAACACGCACCAGCGGGTGATGTTCCCTTCAAGGTCTTTCAGCGGCAGGCCTCGCACATGGAACCAGCGGTATACACCGTCGAAGCGGCGAATGCGGTGCTCGATCATGTACGGTTCACCGGTGGTGACCGAATGCATCCAGGCGGCGATGACTGATGGCAAATCATCCGGGTGCACTGTATCGCCGGCGGCCCAGCTTTTCAGGACATCGAGTGGGGCGCCGATGTAATCCTCGATCTGGCGATTGACCCGTTCCAGCTCACCCGACGGTTTCATGAACGCAACCATGGACGGAATGCTGTCGATGATCGAGCTGACGTCGAACAGGTTGGCCGCATCGCGGGTGTCCGGGGGGGGGCTCGCCTCGATATCGGTGCCGAGCGCACACCATTTGCGCGCACTCTCGGGATGATCTTCCAGTGACGAGAAATGCCAGGCAAACCGTCGATAAGTGCCGTCGAAGCGCAATAGACGGGCGTGAGTCGGCCGAGGTGCATCACTGTCCGCCGCGGCGTGTAAACGTTCGAGCAGGTTCGCGCGATCATCGGGGTGTATTGCGGACTGCCAGTTGCTCCCTAGCGCATCATTGGCATCGCGCCCCGTATAGTCGTGCCATTGCAGATTGACATAATCGACGCAACCATCTGGCCGTGCGGTAAATACCACACCCGGCAGCGCGTCCATGACGCGCTTGAGGTCATTCGCCATACCGTTTCTCATTGTGCTGTCGCCATTGAAATAAGATGCGCCTTTGTCCCGACGCTCGCCCATCATACTTTGGTGTCGCTTTCGATAAATATCCCCGCCATTGCACTGCGCCGCAACGTGCAGCCCCCCTCCTGCGATCGATCCGAACAGCCGTTGTAAGCGACTGTATCGATGGCCCGCGTAGTTACATCAGCATGCAGTCATCGCCGTTCTCGAAACACCCTGGATACACCCCCCGGTCAGCATTGGCACGGGTTTCATCGTCGCTCGACGATTGAATGATCAGACGTGACGCACCTTTTCCCGCTTTGGTTCGAATCAGGCAGGGGCAAGGTCGTCCATGCAGCAGGCTCTAAACTTATGAAAGCGGTAGTAATGCATGCCTTTGGCGATCCCGAAGTCATGTCGGTGGAAGTCATCCAGCTGGCAGAACCGGGGCCCGGCCAGGCGCTTGTACGGGTCATGGCTGCCGGTATCAACTTTATGGACACCGGCACCCGCCGTGGACTTGGCGCGGCCTGGTCGTTGCCGATGACGCCGGGCGTGGAGGGCGCCGGAATCGTCATGGCGATCGGGCCGGGTGTGGACGAGGTAAGTCCCGGTGATCGCGTGGCATGGCACTATGTGCCCGGCAGTTACGCCGAACAAGTGCTGGCACCGGTCAGCCAATTGGTGCCGCTGCCCGACGAAATCGACTTCGACACCGCCGCGAGCCTGATGATGCAAGGCCTGACGGCCAGCAATCTGGTGGACAAGGTTTATGCCATCAGCCCCGGTGATGTTGCTTTCGTGCATGCCGCAGCGGGCGGTGTGGGGCTGATGCTGACTCAGATGATCAAGCTGCGAGGCGCAAAAGTTATCGGCCGGGTGTCGCAGGCCGACAAAGTAGACGCAGTGCTCGCCGCGGGTGCCGACTATGTGGTGATCGGACGCACAAGCAATATCGCCGGCCAGGTGCTGCGTTTGACGGAAGGCCAGCCCGTCAATGTGGTGTACGACGGAACGGGGGGGGAGGGGTTCGCCGCTTCACTGAGCCTGCTCGATTACTTCGGTACGCTGGCGCTCTATGGCCCATTCATGAATCCGATTGCACCGATCGATATCTTTTCCATTCCGCGCAGTATCAAGCTGACTTATCCGTCGGTCCTGCATTACGTGCGGAGCCGCGACGCTTTGCTGGAACGCACCCGGCAGCTGTTCGCCTGGGTGGCGTCAGGCAAGTTGAAAACCGTGATCGGCCAGCGTTATTCATTGGCGCAAGCCGAACAGGCGCATCGTGATCTCGAGTCTCGCCAGACGACGGGGAAACTGCTCATCCTTCCTCAGACAGAGAGGAGTTTGCCCGGATGACACGGGTAGGCAATAGGCTTTATTGGCGAGACAGCCAAGGCTGTCGCACACATCAGACAATGCCGGGAGATAGCGTCATGAACTGGTAAACCTCAGCAACGCCTCATGATGAGCTGCATGCCTTCGAGCCTCTGCAGCTATACCAGACCAGAAGGGCCGCCACTATCTGGCTGCTCGCAAAAAACATGAACAGGTCTTGTGCGGTCCAATGGGCGTCAAGGAGCACCCCGGCGACAACAGGCGAGATAATCGCGCCAAGACGCCCTGTTGCCAAGACCACGCCGACGCCAGTCGTGCGGATGGCGGTGTCAAAGGCCTGGGGAGCCAGGGTGAAGAGCCCGGCAATGGCACCATTGAGCAACAGGCCGGTGATGACGCAAGCGGGAACGGCCAGACCCGACAAGCCGGCGGCCGGTACGATCAAGGTCATCAACACGCTATTGAGTAGCAAAAAGCCCAGCAGCAATCGCCAGCAGCCGAAACGATTGGCCGCCAGGCCCATCAGCAGCGCCCCTGACATGCCGCCAACACAGAGCAACACGCCACTGACGGCGCCTTCTTTTTCGGAAAAGCCGTTGAGGGTCATGAGTGTCGGCGTCCAGCTCATCACGAAGTAGAAACACGCCATGAGCAGCAACAGTGCCAGCGCCAGCGAGGTTGTCTGCTGCCATTGCGCAGGGGTAATCAACGCTCGGTACTTTGAACGTGGCATCGTTGACGTTGCTGCCGAATGGATCGAAAGCGACTGATGTCGCTGCTGATCGAGTACCAGAAATTGCGCCGACTCGCGCAGAAAAAATGCGCCCGCCACGCCAGCCGCAAGCGTAATCAGACCACCAGCGAGGAATACATAGCGCCAGCCCGCGCTGGTATTGAGTGCATGGGCCAGCACGCCGCCCAGGCTTGCGCCTAATGCGAAGGCCATCGATTGCAGGGCGATGGCCAGATTGCGCCGATGCTTACTGGCACGCTCATAAGTCAGCACATTCGCGGCCACGAGAACCGCTCCGGTGCCGATGCCCGTCAGTAAACGCAAGAGCATCAGCAGAGATTGGTTTGGGCTCCAGAAGGACAGCAGCATGCTCAAACCGCTCAGCGAGAGCCCCGCCAGCAATAGCGGCCGACGTCCGTAATGATCCGCTCGGGGGCCGGCAAGCAAAGAGCCGAGTGCCATGCCGACCAGGCTCGCGCTCAGCAGCACGCCGAGTTGTGCGCCGGTCAATCCCCACTCGGCCGAAACGCTGCTCCCGGTAAATGCCATGGCCATGACATCCATGCCGTCGATCACGTTGAAGAGCATGCACAGGCCGATGACTCTCCACTGAGAAGAGGCCATTGCAATTTTATCCCCACCGTCGAGCGTTGTTTCCCCGCGCATCCGTGTTCCTTGAACCGTGTTGTTTTCCGAAAAGGCTTCAATGCTGGCTATAAGCAGCGGTGCCGTCGAGTTTTTTCCGGACATTTTTCCCTATCAGGCCGGGATTCGCCCGTGTTTGCTTGATGCGGGCGATTATCCGGGCACTTCCTGATGACAGCAGAGGACTGCGCGCAGCCTGTCTGCCAGATCATTCATACCTAAGTATCGACCGACACCATCGTGTAATCGCCCTGAAGGCATTCGGGTGATTTGATCCGCTTACGTCAGCTGCACAGTCGCAGGTGACATGGTTTAGACCAGTGCCCAGGCCTGTGAAGGCTACCCCGGCAGTCGCCACGGCTGCAGGACACCTACCTAAAAGGAGATACATCATGCGTGTCGTTTTGTCCGTTTTTACTTGGCGCCATCACGTCAGGGCAAGCATGTTCGGATTCGCGACGCTGGCGGCCAGTTGTGGCGCATGGGCGGCCAGCACGGCTGCCGAGCAGCCGCCTGCCAAGGTTGCATCAGCTCAGTCGCAAGCCATTCGTCCATACCGGATTCATGTCGATGAAGCGCAATTGGTTGACCTGCGCAAACGCATCGCGGACACCCGTTGGCCCGACAAGGAAACGGTCAACGACGTATCCCAGGGTGTGCAGCTGGCTCAGGTCAAGGAGTTGGTGAAGTATTGGGGCAATGGCTATGACTGGCGCAAAGCCGAGGCGAAGCTCAATGCCTTGCCGGAGTTCGTGACCACCATTGATGGTGTCGACATCCAGTTTATCCATGTCCGTTCGCGCAACCCCAATGCCATGCCGTTGATCCTGACCCATGGTTGGCCGGGTTCGCAGTTCGAGTTTCTCAGCACCATTGGCCCGTTGACCGACCCGACGGCTTACGGTGGGCGTGCGGAGGATTCTTTCGATGTTGTGATTCCATCGATTCCAGGCCATGGTTTTTCCGGAAAACCGACCGGACCTGGCTGGGGGCCTGATCGCGTGGCGAAGGCGTGGGATGTGTTGATGAACCGCCTGGGGTACACCCATTACGTGTCGCAGGGTGGTGACCACGGTTCGGTGATCTCTGATGCTTTGGGCCGCCTGGGCCCACCCGGTTTACTTGGCATTCACTTGAACATGCCGGCCACTGTGCCGCCGGAACTGGTCAAGCCGATCAACAGCGGTGATCCAGCGCCCGCCGGACTTACCGATCCGGAGCGTAACGCTTACAACGCGCTCAGCACCTTTTTCGGGCGCAACGCCGCCTATGGCGCAATGATGGTGACCCGGCCCCAGACCATCGGCTACTTGCTGGCCGACTCGCCAGCGGGCACGGCGGCCTGGATGTACGAAAAGTTTGCCGCATGGACTGACAGTGACGGTCATCCCGAACGCGTGCTCAGCCGCGATGAAATGCTCGATGACATCAGTCTTTATTGGCTGACCGACAGTGGTGCGTCGTCCTCCCGTTTCTACTGGGAGAACAACAACAATAACTTCAGCGCAGCAGCGCAGAAGACCGCCGACATCAAGGTGCCCGTCGCTATCACCGTGTTCCCGCACGAAATCTACCGCGCACCAAAAGTGTGGTCGCAGCGTGCCTACCCATCGCTGTCCTACTTCAACGAGGTCAGCAAGGGTGGCCACTTCGCGGCGTGGGAACAACCTCAATTGTTCAGCGAAGAATTGCGCGCGGCATTCCGTCCTCTGCGCACGGCTGCGCAACAAAACGCTACCCGGTAAACCTATTTTGCACCCACCCCGACATTGCGGAACCGCCATCTGCCTTTCCCAGGGAGACTCACCATGAAAAAGTCTGCATTGAACCACCGAGCCGTATCACCGCATCGGAGCCTGCTCGCTCGATCCGTTCTGGCGATCGCATTGATGCAAGCGGGTGTCCTGAGCATTGCGTCATCGCCGGTCTACGCCGCTGATGTGCCGGCGGGAAAAATCGACGCCATTGCGCCGGGTAGCAATGTTTCCTTCGGGCCGTTGAAACACGTCAAGGCCGGATTGCTGGATGTTGAGTATGCAGAAGTCGGCCCGGCTGACGGTCCTGTGGTAATCCTGCTACACGGCTGGCCGTACGATATTCACAGCTACATCGACGTCGCACCGGCGCTGGCGCAGAAGGGTTATCGCGTATTGATTCCCTATGCTCGCGGTTATGGCGATACACGTTTCCTTTCTGCCAAGACGATCCGCAATGGTCAGCCCTCCGCGTTGGCGACCGACCTGATCGACTTCATGGATGCGCTGCAGATCAAACAAGCCGTACTCGGCGGCTATGACTGGGGTGCGCGCACGGCTGATATCGTCGCGGCCCTTTGGCCTGAACGGGTCAAGGCACTGGTTGCGGTGAGCGGTTACCTGATCGGCAGCCAGGACGCCGGAAAGGCACCGTTGCCGCCCGCCGCCGAATTGCAGTGGTGGTACCAGTTCTACTTCGCGACAGAGCGTGGCCGTCTGGGCTACGAGAAAAACACCCACGACTTTGCCAAATTGATCTGGAAGCTGGCCTCGCCGCAGTGGAATTTCGACGACGCGACCTATGATCGCAGCGCCGCTGCTTTGCAGAATCCGGATCACGTTGCTGTGTCGATTTTCAACTATCGCTGGCGCCTGGGGCTGGTCAAGGGCGAGGCCAAATACGACGCGCTGGAGAAGAAACTCGCAGCCTCTCCACCCATCAGTGTGCCCACCATCACTATGGAGGGCGACGCCAACGGCGCACCGCATCCACCTGCCGAGGCATACGCCAAGCGTTTCACTGGCAAGTATGAGTACCGGTTGATCAGCGGTGGTGTCGGCCACAACTTACCGCAAGAAGCGCCGCAAGCCTTCGCCCAGGCCGTGATCGATGCCGATCACCTCTGAGAATCGCTGAAGGGATGGCAACGATGAAGCTCAAATATCTGGCAGTGATGTCGGCTGCCATTGCAACCGCAGCCGTGACCGCCACCGGTGTCGCCCAGGGCGACGCCGATAATGGCGACGCTTCACCGATTTATGGCGTGAAGTTGCCTGAAAACTACCGTCTATGGCCGCTGATCGCGCCGGCGCAGGAAGCGGCACCTTTGGACGAGCTGAGAGCCGTGGTGGGCAATGACCTGGCCATCAAGGCTTATCAGAATTCAACGCTGCCATTCCCTGACGGCACGGTTCTGGTAAAGCTTGCCTGGAAACATGTTCAGTCCCCGGAATTCGAGCCGGCATCCATCCCGGGTGCAGCCACGACCGTGCAGGTCATGGTCAAGGACTCGAAGAAATATGCAACAACCGGAGGCTGGGGGTTCGGTCGGTTTATCAACGGTAAACCGGCCGATGAAGCTCAGCATCAAACCTGTTTTGCCTGTCACCAGGCGCGAGTGCGCAATCACGATTTTGTCTTCACTCTCTTCGCCCCTTAATTTCCCGTCAAACCCGGAGTTTGCAATGAAAAAAGTATTGGCCGCGCTGGCCGTCGCCGTCAGCCTGAGTATGGGTACACACGCCTGGGCACAAACTGAAAAGCCCACGATCGTCCTCGTCCACGGCGCCTTTGCCGATGCGTCGAGTTGGAATGGGGTGGTGAAGATTCTCGAGAAAGATGGTTACCCGGTGGTTGCCGCCGCCAACCCACTGCGCGGCGTAAAAAGCGATGGCACGGCAATCTCGGCATTGCTGACGAGTATTCATTCGCCTGTAGTACTGGTCGGCCATTCCTATGGCGGCAACGTCATCAGTGATGCGGCCAACGATCATGCCAACGTCAAAGCGCTGGTTTATGTCAGTGCGTTTGCACCCGAGGCCGGGGAAACCGTTGCCGGGCTGGCTGGCAAATTCCCGGGCAGCACGCTGGGTCCAACCCTGGCTGCGCCTGTACCGCTGGCCGATGGCGGCAAGGACTTGTACATCCAGCAGGACAAGTTTCACGACCAGTTCGCCGCTGACGTCCCCACGAAAGAGGCGGCGTTGATGGCCGCCACCCAGCGCCCGGTGACGGAAGCGGCGCTCAACGAACAGTCCGGCACACCCGCCTGGAAGCATATTCCGTCCTGGTACATCTATGGCGACAAGGACAAGAACATCCCGCCGCAAGCCATGGACTTCATGGCCAAGCGCGCCGCCGCCAAAGGTGTGAAGGTCGTCAAGGGCGCGTCCCATGTCGTGATGGTTTCGAACCCGGGACCGGTTGCGCGCCTGATCGAAAAAGCCGCCACGGCGAAGTAATGCCCATCGGCGTGCGGATGCGCGCTTCGAATGAACCTCAGTGGAAGGTAAGAAAATGAGCAGCAACTCACAACGTTTTATCGGCAGGACTGCCTTGATCACCGGTGGCTCGCGCGGCATCGGTGCTGCAATTGTTCGTCGACTGGCTGTGGAGGGCGCCGCAGTGGCCTTCACTTACTCGGCATCCGATGTGAAGGCCGAGGCGCTGGTTGCCGATATCCGGGCACATGGGGGCAGGGCGCTGGCGATCAAGGCCGATAGCCGGATCGCAGAGGATATCGAGCGTGCCGTCGGCACCGCGGTAGAGCATTTCGGTGCGCTGAATATCCTGGTGAACAATGCCGGAATTCTGGGGCTCGGGTCAGTAGACGAGTTCAGTGTCGAGGCGCTCGACAACATGTACGCGGTAAACGTACGCGCTGCTTATGTGGTGATTCAGGCCTGTTCCAGAGTCATGAGTCGCGGTGATCGTATCATCACCATCGGGAGTGTCGCCGGCGCGCGTAGCGGTTTTCCCGGGACCAGCGCCTACTCGATGACCAAGGCCGCGCTGGTCGGTTTGGTGCGCGGTCTGGCCCTGGATTTCGCCGCACGCGGCATTACTGTCAACAACATACAGCCCGGTCCGACGGCGACCGACATGAACCCGGCCGATGCGCCTTATCTGGATCATGTGATCAAACTGGTGCCGCTGGGTCGGCTCGGCACCGCTGACGAGATCGCTGGAATGGCGGCGTACCTTGCCAGTGACGATGCTTCGTTTGTCACCGGCGCGAGCCTGACGGTCGACGGCGGATATCTAGCCTGAACCCGGCTGTCTTGCGGTATTGCCCTGGTCAGTCGTTGGACACTTGTAGATAGGGCCGTGCAACGTGTTTGAGTCGTGCCGTGATGCCGGGCACCAGGAGCAATACCGCGAACAACAGCGCTCCGAGTGCCTCGATCAGGTAACCGATGGACAGTGTGAATACGGCAGAATTTCCCGTCGGTCATGCAGGAGGGTTGAGAATGTTAATTACAGCAATCAATACCGTCGAAATCGATGCTGCACCCGGGCGAGTGGGTGAAGTCTGCTCGATACTCCCTCAGATTGTTCGCGCGCTCCTTAGCAACTCAGGGTGTATGGGATACGCGATTACCGATAATCGTCGGGCAAAAAACTCTTGGATCGTCAGCGGTTACTGGGAATCGGAAAGTCTGATGCGTGCACATTTTGATCATCCGCAACTGGCCGGGTTTATGGATATGTTGAAAGCTGGCATGGCAAGTCGGATTAAATTCAATAGCTTTATTATCAATCCCGCTGAAGATCAACGTCGCGTTTTTCATGGGTGATCAGAATTGCCGGAAGCGAACATCGGCAAGCGCTGCAGCATCCAGTTGAGCAGTTCTTGAGCGGGCGCCGCCAGCGGGCGTCCGGATTTCACCAACAGTTTCGCCTCGACCCCCTGGAACAGTGGATGGTCGACGGCTACGGCCGCGAGACTGCCTTGTGCGATTTCCCGATAGGCCGCCACCTCGCCCAGCAGCGAAGCAAACTCGCCGTATGCAACAAGGCGCTTGAGGGCGGCCAATGAGTTGCTGACCAGAGCTGGACGGATTTCTATCTTTTCGGCGTACTCGAGCATTTTCAGCGCATGACCGATGCCGAAGGTGGTTGGCGTCAGCACCAGTTGGCAGTCGAGCAAATCAGCGACGGTTGCCATTGCCCCTTTCAAGGCCAATGGATGGTCCGGGCGAACCAACAGCATCACGGGTTGCCTGGACGTCGCTCGATAGTCGATGTGAGGGTGGGGAGGAGGGTTGTAGGCCAGGCCGATATGCGCGCGATTTTCTGCAATCTCGTTGAGGACGTCGTCAACGGGCAGGATGTCCAGCCTGATATCGAGCTTGGGATACTGTTTGCAGAACGGCGCGAGGACGTGGTCGACCAGTGTATCGACGTAGCCCTCACTGATGACGACCCGCACGTGTCCCAACTGTAGACCCTTGATCGCCTGGAGCTGGTCTTCAAGCTTTTCCTGGTGCGATCGGTAGCCCCGCCAGAACTCCAGCAGGTGCGCGGCAGCCTCGGTGGGCTGAACGCCACGGGCCTGGCGTTCAAACAGCCGGGTGCCCAGTTCTTCTTCCAGCAGTTTGATCTGACGCGTGATCACTGACGGGGAAGTGTTAATACTGTCCGCCGCGCCCCGGATCGATCCGTGGGTCAGCACCTCATGAAAATACCGCAAGCGTTGCTGGTTGATTTCGCGCACGAGTGTTTCCTTTTGGATTCTGCGTTGCTCGCAGGGCAACGGTACACGAACATAGTTGCTCTTGCTGCTGTTTACGCCGTCGGCGCAACATCTTTCCCCACGTCAGACCAACAAGAAAAACTGGAGACTCGCATGTTGACCATCGTGACGCCCGCAGACAGTGCCGCCCTCGCAACGTTGTACCGCAAGCTCAATTGGCGCCTGTTGCCACTCCTGTTCGTTTGCTACGTATTCGCCTATCTGGATCGAATCAACGTCGGCTTTGCCAAACTGCAGATGCAAAACGACCTGGGGCTGTCCGACGCCGCTTACGGTGTCGGCGCAGGCGTTTTTTTTCTGGGGTATGTGCTGTTCGAGCTACCCAGCAACCTGATGCTGCCTCGAGTGGGAGCGCGAAAAACCTTCAGTCGCATTCTGGTGTTATGGGGCATCACATCGGCCTGCATGCTATTCGTGCGCGACGTGCCAACGTTCTACGCCATGCGGTTTCTGCTCGGTGTTTTCGAAGCCGGTTTCGCACCGGGGATGATCTATTACCTGTCGTGCTGGTACGGCCCGAAAAGAATGGCCCGGGCCATTGCGATCGTGTTCATCGCAGGTCCAGCGGGCGGAATTATTGGCGGTCCGCTTTCGGCGTGGCTGATTTCCACGTTTGAGGGCGTGGGTGGCCTCGCAGGTTGGCAATGGATGTTCCTGATTGAAGGTTTTCCCTGCGTCTTGCTCGGTGTGTTTGCTTATTTTTACCTTTGCAACCATCCCGCCGAAGCTCGCTGGCTGAGCGTCGAGGAAAAGCAAATGCTGCAGCGTGAGCTGGGGGCGTCCCCGGGAGGGACACACTCGTTCAGAGCGGTGTTGCGCGATCGCAGGATCTACATCCTGGCGTGCGCCTATTTCTGCATCATTTTTTCGATCTACGCCATGAGTTTCTGGCTCCCGGCGATCCTTAAAGCGCAAGGCATCCACGACATGATGCAGTTGGGTTGGTACGCCGCGATTCCCTATGTGGCAGCGGCAGCCGGCATGTACTGGATCGGGCGCAGCTCCGACCGTTTCGGCGAGCGCCGCTACCACTGCGCGGTCCCGGCAGGCGTCGGGGCACTACTGATACTTTTGTATCCTGTTGCCGATGGGAACCTGATGTTATCAATGGTTCTGCTGACGCTGGCGATCGCCATGATGTTCATGGCCTACACGGTCTTGTGGGCAATGCCCTCTGAACTCATCAAGGGCGAAGCGGCAGCGGGCGGCATCGCTCTGATCAATACCATCGGTCTGTGCGGCGGCTTCTGGGGCCCGGCCGTGATCGGATGGGCAAAAACATCAACAGCAAGCATGAACCCTGGCATCGTCGCTGTCGGCTGCGTGTTTCTGTGCGCCGCGTTCGTGATCATCGCGAGCAAACCGCTGGCGCATCGCGACCGGGTCTTGGATGCACCGCAGATTGATCGGGCGCTTTGAACTTCACACCCATCGTGTTCCGCAAGGAACCTTTCCAAAGAGAGAACGCAGATGCTTTTACATCTATCGACCTGGGCCGAAATCGCAAAATTTC
Organism: Pseudomonas frederiksbergensis; assembly: GCF_003732275.1. Classification (GTDB taxonomy): domain Bacteria; phylum Pseudomonadota; class Gammaproteobacteria; order Pseudomonadales; family Pseudomonadaceae; genus Aquipseudomonas; species Aquipseudomonas frederiksbergensis_H. The sequence goes on along the minus strand of NZ_MOBM01000024.1, from coordinate 6,236 downwards.
TCGAGCGCAGCCGTACCATCGTCATCCCGATCGGTTCCAACGAGCAGCACGGGCCTACCGGACTGCTGGGGACGGACTGGATGTGCCCCGAAATCATCGCCCATCAGGCGCAGGAGTCAGCGGATATCCTGATTGCCCCGACCTTCAATATCGGCATGGCGCAGCATCATCTTGGCTTCCCTGGAACGATCACGCTCAGGCCTTCGACATTCATCGCCGCCATCGGTGACTGGACTCGCTCGCTAGCTGCCCACGGCTTTGAAAAAATCTTTTTCCTCAATGGCCATGGCGGCAACATCGCGTCGATCGAAGCGGCGTTTTCGGAACTCTACGCCGAAGCGAGTTTCGCACGTCGCTCGGCGGGTTTTGCCTTGAAGCTGTGCAACTGGTGGGATCTGGAAGGGATCAATGACTTGGCGAAAGACCAGTTCCCGACAGGACACGGCATTCATGCAACGCCTTCGGAAATTGCCGTGACCCAGTGGGCCTATCCGCACGCCATCAAATCGGCTGAATACTCGCCACAGATCGCCAATTGGGGGCCCATTCGAGAGGCTGCCGATTTCCGTGCTCGTCATCCGGATGGCCGCATGGGATCGGATCCCGCGCAAGCGTCACCGGAAAAAGGCCGTCAACTGGTGATGATGGCAGCTCAAGGCCTGGTGCAGGAGGTGCAAGCCTTCAGCCGTGAGCCGATGCCGGGCTGAACCGCGGGATTATTATTGGACCTGGCCAACGCCTGGGCATACCGGGTGTTGGTGCTCATCGCGGTAAAGCGCAATCGATCAGGTACGCCACGATGTGGAAGATCAATCATAGTTACATTGATGGAGCATTCGTTCCCGTTCAGGGAAATGAAACGGTGCAATGCATCAACCCGGCGACCGAGGCGGTCATCGGTACGGTCACCTTGGCTGATCGTGAAGATGCCCGGCACGCCATCGCGGCGGCTTCGCGTGCTCAAGTCGCGATGGGCCGCACCTCCAAGGGCGAGCGTATCGACATGCTCAAGCAGTTGCAGGCTGCGGTGCTGGCGAGCACGGATGAAATTCGCGATACCGCCATCGAGGAGTACGGGGCACCGTTCGCCCGTGCGCAATGGGTCAGTCGCTACGCTTCGCAGTCGTTTGCCAATGCGGCGCAGGTGTTGAAAGACTACGACCTGATTCGTTCGGTCGGCGACGCTACCGTGGTGATGGAGCCGGTTGGAGTAGCGGCGCTGATTGCCCCCTGGAACAGCACCGCCGGGACAATATGCAGCAAACTGGCATCGGCCATTGCGGCCGGCTGTGCCTCAGTCATCAAACCAAGCGAGTTGAGTCCCTTGCAAACCGATGTGCTCGCCCAAGCGTTGCATCGCGCAGATTTGCCCAAAGGGGTTTTCAACATTCTATTGGGGCGCGGCAGTGATGTCGGTGACGAAATCAGTACCAGTCCACACATTGCGAAAATTTCATTCACCGGGTCCACCGCCACCGGGAAGCTCATTGCTCGCGCCGGTATCGAGACCATGAAGCGAGTGAGTCTGTCGCTCACGGGGAAGTCGGCCTCCATCGTCCTTGATGACGCCGATCTCGACACCGCCATTTCCCTGGCACTGAATGCGGCGTTCATGAACAACGGTCAGGCGTGTGTCGCCGGCACGCGTCTGCTGGTGCCGCACACACACGCTGAGGAGATCATCGACCGTGTGAAAAGCCTGATCGGAGCGATGGTCGTCGGCGATCCGCAGGATCCGGCCACCGTTATCGGGCCTCTGGTCAGTCAGGCGCAATTCGACCGCGTACAAGGTTTCATCCGCCGCGGGCAGGCGCAAGGCGCGGCGCTGATTACCGGCGGGGAGGGCAGGCCGATCGGCCTGGACAAGGGCTATTTCGTAAGGCCAACGGTCTTTGCCGACGTCAGCGGTGACATGGACATTGCGCAAGAGGAGATTTTCGGCCCGGTGCTGTCGATCATTGCGTATGACTCGCAAGAACAAGCGATTGATATTGCCAACGCCAGTGTCTACGGCTTGCAGGCCTATGTATTTTCCCGGCAACCGGAACGCGCCCGAAGCCTGGCGGCCCGGCTGCAGGCCGGCTCGGTGTTGATCAACAGAATCGCGCCAGAGCTGCTTGCGCCGTTCGGCGGGGTCAAACAGTCCGGTGTCGGCCGGGAGTTCGGCGTCTTTGGGCTGGAATCGTTTCTTGAGGCCAAAAGTATTGTGTCGGATTAGCCTGGGTTTGGCGGGATATTGTGTTCGCGTCTGGTGTTTCGAATAGCCAATGATTGCGAGGCAGAAGCAGGCGGTTTCCTTTGCCTCTGCTTCTGCTGAAGGTGTTGAGCATAGAGCGGAAAATCAGGCGAGTGTGATGCTCACAGGGATGTTGGCGCGCGTGGCTTTTGAGTAGGGGCAGTTCTGGTTTGCCGCTTTAATAAGTTGCAAAGCGGTGTCCGACTCGATGTCAGGCAACGATACGACCAGGCGGGCTTGCAGAGTAAAACCCTGTTCGCCATGGATCAGGTCGACTTGGGCATCGACACCGGCCATCACTGGAAAAGCGATCCTGCGAGCATTGCAGGCATGGCGCAGAGAACCGAGAAAGCAGGCTGACCAGCAGACTGCGAACAATTGCTCCGGGTTTGTGCCTATTCCGGGCGCGCCGGGTGGAGAAAGCTTGAGGTCAAGTCGTCCATCATGGCTGCGGCCGGTGCCCTCTCGACCTCCTGTTGTGTAGGTATGACCGGTGTAGAGGGTTTTTTCGATATTGATCATGAGTACTTCCTGGCGTTGATAACGCGGCGTCGAAAGATCGAATCACGTGACTTGCATGGCTTGCTGGCAGTTGCGCACCGCCACACCTGCAAGAGCGTCGAAAACGGCTTCTGAGCCCGAGTTGCCCAGTAGAGTTGATCGTGCGATATCGAGAACCCACGCCCGGAACGGTAGGGTCGGGTCATAACCTGGCTGTCCAAGGTAGAGCGCCTTGAAAGCTTCCTGAACCAGGCCCGCTGTGGCTCCACGCTTGATTCGCCCGGCCTGCACTTGGCCTTCATAGAAGGCGATGAGTAAGGGTGTCACTGCCGCAAAGAGTTGTTGTGACTCACGCCTGTCACGCCTGACGACACCCGCCATTAAGGCGTGCAATTCGTCGTTCCCAAGCCGCTCAGCTGTGCTAAGGCAACTCACGCGATAACCTTCGGCCATGATCGGATCCCTCTACGTCATCTGTTCAACTGATCAAGCAACCGGGGAATTGGAGGTTGCCAAAGTTTGAGTGCTGCAGCTCGAGCATGACGTCACAGGATGAGACTTACCAGTTATGCGGTGTTAGCGCTTAATAGTAGAAACGTTGGGTGGCCATAGTTGTGAGGGTGGGGGACAACAACATCGTATCTGCTATGTCCACTCATCATCCCAACGCACTCTTCACAAAAGCATCAACGCTTTTTCCGCTTATAGATAATCGGACTCGGTTTAGACAATGCGACGTTAGGAGTGCGCACCTTTTGGTATGTAGACGCCATGAGGCTGAACGGCAAAAAAGGCAGATGCAGCGGCAACATATTGCCGCCTTAATTAACGATTTGTATCGGCGCCTGCGCTGTTCTTGGAAAAAAAACGAGCTGGAAGTATTTGAACCTGAGGTTTAACGTAACTTGCGTCTGTATGGCACATTTTTTGCTATTTTCGAAATGCAATATTTATATAATTTTTCTATATAAGGAGTTCCTCATGATAATCGGAAGCCGCGACCTCTCTGTGGCGTCTTGGAACAAGACCGCCATTCATACGAATATGTTACAAAAGGATTCGCTTTTTAACTTGGCATCACCCGTCCAATCCTCTCAGTCTGGATTTTCTGGAGTCAGCAAAACCGAGACTTCGACGGCGGACTCGGATGATAAGAAGGACTTCGACGAGGCTTTTGCGAAGATGATGGTAAATTTGAGGAAGGCATCATCCAAATCCGAGGGCGCTGAGGGTACAGACGCGGCCCCGTTGCCCATTGCAACAGTTCATAATCATGACGCCACATTTTCCGCAAACAGTAATGACGTAGCAGGCAATGAACTGGCTACGAGTCCTTACCAATCCCCACCCTCATCCGAAAAAACCGCGTCGGAATTATTCACGGATTACATGAACCAATCAGATGCCGAAAAGCTTAGAGAGCAATTGACGGGCGTGAGTAAGGAGGAATATGAAAAAATGTCTCCCGAAGAGCAAGCTTCCCTAGACAAAAGAGTCGAGGAGTTGACCAAGGAAAAAGCCAGCGCGGAACAACAAGCGATCAAGGCGAAGATTGATATGGTGAAGGCTGAATTGGCTTAAAAGTTGATGCCCAGTAATGAGGGCAGGAAGAGAACCTGCCCTCATTCTGCGAAGTTGAAGGGAGTTTTGCTAACTATTGCAAGTACTGTCCGAACAGGGGGCGGTGTCACTATGCGCTGTTGCGCATAACGTTATTTTAAACTTGTCAAAAATATTCCCGCCGACACCACTCAGCGCTAGGACTGTGATGGGATTAACAATAGCTTTCCGGTGGTGCTCCTGCTTTCCATATCCAAATGTGCCTTGGCCGCGTCCGCTAATGGGTACTGTGCGCCGATCCTGATATCGAGTTTTCCGGCCAGGATCATGTCGAAAAGTTTGGCGGAATGGTTGCGCAATAACTCTGGCGTACGTACGTGATCCATAAAGGTGGCGTAACCGATCTTTATGCTCTTGGGAAGGCTCATAAGTTCTATCGGGCCCGGTGCACCAAGAACCGGACCGAACCAACAGAAAGTCCCTGATATCCGGAGCGAATCGAGAGACCCTTGGAATGTCTTCGGACCAGAGCCGTCATAAACCACATGTACACCTTGACCGCCCGAAAGTCGGATAACTTCCTCGGCAAAATTGCCCTCCGTGTCGACGATCACATGGTCGGCACCCGATTGTTTTGCAATTGCAATTTTGTCGGGTGAAGAGACCCGTCCAATGACATGCCCACCTTTAAGCTTGATCATTTGAGTCAGCAGCAAACCGAGGCCACCCGATGCTGCATGCACCAAAGCAATGTCACCTGGTTGGACCGAATAGAAATCTGACGTGAAGTGGCTGGCTGTCAGTCCCTGCATCATCACCGAAGCGGCGGTTCGATCATCTATTCCTTCTGGGATGGTCACAAGCGAGGAAGCCGGGCAAACGATTTTTTCCGAATAACTACCAGGCACGTAGACCCATGCGACGCGCTGTCCGGGTGAAACCCCTGTTACTCCTTCTCCGACAGATAAAACCCGGCCGGCTCCTTCGACTCCAAGGCGCTTGGGGTTTGGCACATCCCGCCAGACACTTCCTTGTCTGGCGCCAATGTCCATGAAGTTGACCCCGGCTGCACTGACCTCTACGAGTACCTGGCCAGCATCGGGAGTAGGGGTCGGAAAACTGACATATTCAATTACTTCGGAGCCACCCGGTTGGACCATGACAATAGCTTTCATATATGCACCTGTTTTGTTGAACGATCATTCCAGAATTGGGTAAAAAAAGGCTCATTTCAGAGCCTTAAGCGTGAGGTGAGAAAGAGCGATCAGTTCGGTCTGGCTCGCCCCACCCCGTGCAGCGATTCGAATCGCCGCCACGTTTGCCAGCAGGAAACCGGCTGCATAATCCGGATCAAGATCATTTGACAGATCGCCAACATTCTTCGCCTCGCGGATACTTTTCACTAATTCGGTGCGTAAAGCTCGACCAGATGGCTCGCGTATTTGATTCAGATCTTCTTCGTTACTGCCGAACTCAACAATCGAACCGATGCCAAGGCAAGGGCAATTGGCTTGCGCGACTACTCGTTCAAGCATTTTCTCCAGGCCTTCCATAGCCCTAGGACTCCCTCGCAACAACGCGATATGAGCCGCCGTTTCTGAGGCTCCGTATTTTTTTAGTGCAGAGCAGTACAGCTGCCATTTGCCGTCGAACGTGTCGTAAAGACTCTGTTTACCGATTTTCATCGTAGTCGTCAGCATCTGCGTGGATGACCCCGCAAAGCCATGCTCGCGGAAAACCTCGACTGCCGCGTCAAGCGCTACTTCTATATCGAATTCTTTAGATCTGGCCATGGCGAAACCATAAATATATTGGAATGATCAGTCAATAATAATTTTTAGGGTGTGGCAGCCGTGGCGAACTGGTAGAGCGCCACAAATCCCTTGAGGTTTGTATCGATGTGTATTACCAGGCGGCTCTGATACGTATCGATTTAAAC
>NZ_MOBM01000023.1 GCF_003732275.1 Pseudomonas frederiksbergensis | reverse complement strand
AATTCCGAAACCCCTATCTGCGTATGCAGGTAGGGGTTTTGTTTTGTCCGCAGGAAAAGAGCACTCTGGCGACAATACAAAATTGCACAGTTATTTTCGAGTCAGGACACTAGAATAGGTCCAACTTTTTTGGAGCCAGAGCCGTTATGCCAGATCCGGTTGGCGCCCCAGGGCTGTCAGATTTACCGCTGGACGACTTGGTAGCGTGTCATGAGTGCGACTTGCTGATGCGCAAGCCTGAGCTTGCTCATGGCGAGAAGGCCATCTGTCCACGTTGCGGTTATGAACTATATGCTCATCGACACAATGTCGTGCAGCGCAGTCTTGCCTTGGTCATTGCCGCACTATTGTTGTTCATCCCTGCGAACTTTTTACCCATCATGCAGCTCAATCTACTCGGACAGTCGTCGCATGACACAGTCTGGAGTGGCGTTGTAGGTCTGTTCGATACCGGTATGCGAGGCATAGCGGTCGTGGTGTTTCTCTGCAGCATGGGGATTCCGTTGCTCAAACTGCTTTGCCAACTGGTCGTGTTGCTGAGTATTCGCTTCGATATCGGACGCAGTTACGGCCTGCTGCTCTACCGCATTTTTCATCATCTACGGGACTGGGGGATGCTCGAGGTTTACCTCATGGGCGTACTGGTTGCGATCGTCAAATTGGCCGATATGGCAGCGATCACCGTAGGTCTTGGTCTGGCGTGCTTTATCAGTTTGTTGTTAGTCCAGGTCTGGTTGGAAGTGGTGATGTCGCCGCACCAGATCTGGCAGGCCCTATCAGGAGAAGATGCCCATGCGGGCGATTGATGCAGGCATTCTGATTTGTGCCGAATGCCACGAGTTGAACAAGCAGGAAGCTGATACGGACGAGCAGGTCTGCACCCGCTGCGGTGCGCTGGTTCATGCCCGCCGCCCGAACAGCCTGATGCGTACCTGGGCGTTGTTGATCACAGGCGCGATTCTCTATATCCCGGCCAATGTGCTACCGATCATGACTGTCAATTCCCTGGGCCAGGGTGATCCGAGCACCATTATGTCCGGTGTGATCCAACTGGTTCAGCACGGCATGATTCCAATCGCAGCCGTGGTTTTTATCGCCAGTATTCTGGTGCCCACGTTCAAGCTGGTGGGGATAGGTTTGCTGCTGTTTTCGGTGCAACGCCGCCAGCCACTCTCGGCACGCCAGCGCATTTGGATGTACCGCTTCATCGAGTTCATCGGCCGCTGGTCGATGCTGGATATCTTTGTAATCGCCATCCTGGTGGCGGTTGTGAATTTCGGACGGCTTGCCAGCATCGAAGCCAATCTTGGCGCCATCGCCTTCGCCAGTGTGGTGATTTTGACGATGCTTGCCGCAGTAACTTTCGATCCCCGACTGATTTGGGATAACACGGAGTCGGACGACGACCATGACTGATTTGCCTAAAGCGAAAACCCGACCGGCCTCGAACTGGTCAGCCATTTGGGTGTTGCCCCTGATCGCCTTGATTATTGGCGGCTGGCTCGGCTGGCGTGCCTACAGCGAGACGGGTATCGAGATTCAGGTGCGCTTCGAAAGCGGTGAAGGCATTCAGGCCAACAAGACCGAAGTCGTCTACAAAGGCATGTCGGTCGGTAAGGTGAAAGCCCTCAAACTCGATGACGAAGGCAGCTCCAAAGGAGTGATCGCCACCATCGAGATGAACAAGGACGTGGAGCAATACCTCAGGACCAGCACGCGTTTCTGGCTGGTCAAACCGAGCGTGAGCCTGGCCGGTATCACGGGCCTGGAGACGCTGGTCTCAGGTAACTATGTGGCCGTCAGCCCGGGCGAGGGCGAGCCGACCCGCAAGTTCAAGGCCCTGGCCCAAGAGCCTCCGCTCTCGGACGCCCAACCCGGCCTGCACCTGACCATCAAGGCTGATCGCCTCGGCTCGCTGAATCGCGGCAGCCCGGTGTTCTACAAGCAGATCCAGGTCGGTCAGATCAAAAGCTACGTGCTGTCCGCAGACCAGAATACTGTTGAACTCAAAGTCTTCATCGAGCCGACCTACGCCAACCTGGTGCGTAAACACACGCGCTTCTGGAATGCCAGCGGCATCAGTATCGACGCCAACCTGTCTGGTGTGAAAGTGCGTAGCGAGTCCCTCGCCAGCATCGTCGCCGGTGGTATTGCATTTGCCACTCCAGAGAACCGCAAGGATAGCCCGCCCACCGATCCAAGCCTGCCGTTCCGTCTCTATGAGGATTTCGATGCAGCCGCGGCGGGTATTCGGGTCAAGGTCAAACTCAGCGATTTCGAAGGCCTGCAGGCCGGTCGTACGCCGGTGATGTACAAAGGCATCCAGGTCGGCAATTTGAAAACGCTCAAGGTTGACCCGGACCTGTCCAGTGCGACCGCCGAGTTGACTCTCGACCCGCTAGCCGAGGATTACCTGGTCACGGGCACTCAGTTTTGGGTGGTAAAGCCATCGATTTCGCTCGCTGGTATTACGGGCCTGGAAGCGCTGGTCAAAGGTAACTACATCGCCGTACGCCCAGGCGACAAGGGCGGTGCACCGCAGCGCGAGTTCGAAGCACGGGCCAAGGCGCCGCCGCTGGATCTGCGTTCGCCAGGCCTGCACCTGGTGTTGTTCACCGACAACCTTGGTTCTCTGGAAGTCGGCAGCCCGATTCTCTACAAACAGGTCAAGGTCGGTTCGGTTCAGAGCTATCAATTCTCCCGCACCAAAAAGCAGCTGGTGATCGGGGTGCATATCGAGAAGGAATACGAAGGTCTGGTCAACGCCTCGACGCGTTTCTGGAATGCCAGCGGCATCACGCTCACCGGTGGATTAACCGGCGGCATCCAGGTCAAAAGTGAGTCGTTGCAAAGTCTGATGGCTGGTGGCATCGCCTTCGAAACCCCGGAAGCCAAAGCGCCGTTGCAAAAGCGTATTCCACGTTTCCGCCTGCATGCCAACCATGATGAGGCAACGCAGAAAGGCACTATGGTGACGATCAAGGTCGATCGCGCCGATGGACTGCGCAGTGGCACGCCGGTTCGATTCAAAGGCCTGGACGTTGGCAAAATTGAGGACGTCGACCTCAGTGATGACCTGCAAGCAGTACTGCTGACCGCGCGGATCACCGAAGTGCCGGAGCGTATCGCTCGGGTCGGCAGTCAGTTCTGGGTGGTCAAACCTGAGCTCGGTCTGATTAAAACCTCGAACCTCGAGACTTTGGTCACCGGGCAATACATCGAAGTGCAACCCGCGCCGAAGAACCTCGGTCCGCAGAAGACCTTCGTGGCGTTGACCAATCCTCCGGAAACCGCCAAGGAAGAGGCTGGTTTAAGCCTGGTGTTGAGCGCTGCTCGTCGGGGTTCGCTGAAGACTGGCGTCCCCGTCACCTATCGCGAAATAACGGTGGGCAAGGTGACCGGTTATGAGCTGGGCCAGACGGCTGATCGAGTGTTGGTGCATATCCTGATCGAGCCGAAGTACGCACCCCTGGTGCGCACTGGCACCCGGTTCTGGAACACCAGTGGTTTTGGTTTCGACTACGGCTTGTTCAAAGGCGCGACAATACGCGCTGAATCGCTGGAGACGCTGGTTCAGGGCGGTATCGCCTTTGCCACACCGGATGGCGACCGCATGGGTGTCCCGGCGCGGCCCGAGCAAACCTTCCCGTTGTTCGACCAGTTCGAAGATGAGTGGCTGACGTGGGCGCCGAAGATCGCAATCGGCAAGTAGTTTATCGGCGCCTGTGATGCCGCCTTCGCGAGCAAGCACGCTCCCACATTTAATCGGTGTCGTACGCAAATGTTATGAACGACAAAGATCCAGTATGGGAGCGTGCTTGCTCGCGAAGGCGGCCTAAAACTCACAGAAAGTCTCTAGTCATTGCATAAAAAAGGCCGCGATCCATTTGGATCGCGGCCTTTTTGTTGGCTTGGATTAAGTCAAATCAGACCGCATCCAGCTCTGGCTCATCAGTTTGTACAACAACGGTTGCCTTCACTTCATCGTGGCGACGGATGTACTTCCAGTCCGCCTCGTCGATGTAGATACCGTTCGGGCCGCTGCCGCCTTCCAGGTCGATGGCGACACTGGCGCAAACTTGCGGCTTCACACTCGCCAGAATCGGCACGAAGCCCAGTTGCAGGCTGGTTTCCAGCAGTGCTGCCTGGTTCTTCTCGTCGATGTCCGCCGCCTCGTCGAGGTAGTACGGCAGGCGCACGCGACCGGCCTGGTCGCGGTCCATCAAGTGCAGCAACAAGTACATGTTGGTCAGTGCCTTGATGGTCATGGTGGTGCCGTTGGATGCCGCACCGTCGATGTCGGTGTGGATTACCGGCTGGCCGTTGACCTTGGTGATCTCGAACGCCAGCTCGAACAGATCCTTGAGACCGAGCTGGTTGTGGTTGGCCGCCACCAGTCGCGCCAGGTATTCCTTGGCTTCTTCGTTCTTGTTGTCCTGATCGGCGCTTTGGCTTAGGTCGAAAACGGAAAGGGTCTCACCTTCTTCGTACTGACCGGCGCTGTGGATGATCTGGTCAATGTGCTTGAGCGCTTCCTTGTTCGGCGCGAGCACAATACGGAAGCTTTGCAGGTTGGAAACCTGACGCTTGTTGATCTCGCGGTTGAACAGCGCCAGTTGATGTTCGAGGCTGTCATAATCGCTACGAATATTACGCAGGGTCCGGGCGATGTCGGTGACCGCCGCACGGCGTGCCTTGCCGAGGGTCAGGGCTTCGTCGGTGCGGTGTGCGTACGCGTTGATCAGCAGTTGCAGGCGACGCTCCATATCGTCTTCGCTGTCGAACTTGGCCACGCCTTTCAGGCGAACCTGAGCGTAGAGCGCGTCGATTTGCCCGTCGCTGCGCAGCAGGCCTTGCCAGCTGTCTTGATAGTCATTGAGCAACGGCAGCAGGTTGTCCATGGAGTCGTCGACCGGGTCCATGAACGGCGTGCCGAATGGCAGGTCCGCCGGCAATAGCTGACGACGGCGCAGAGCGTCATCGAGGGTGCGTTGCTTGGCTTCCATGTCGCCGATCTGCCGGCCAACCAGTTGCAGTTTGGCCGACAGTTGCTGGACGCGTTCGGTGAAGGCATCGCTGGAACGCTTCAATTCGTCCTGAGCGGCTTCCATCTGCGCCAATTGCTCAAGCTTGTCGCCTTCTTCGGCGCTCAGGGTTTGCGCGCGGCGGAAGTCTTCCAGGGCTTTCTGCGCATCCAGCACTTGCTGGTACAGCGCTTCGGTCTGGGTCTTGCTGGCCGCGCGGTCGGCTGCCACGGCAGCTTGAGTTTTCAGCTGCTTGAGTTCTTTTTCCAGGCGGTCTTTCTGATCGCGCAACGCCGCACGGTCAGCCAGGGCTTGCAGGGCAGGGGGCTCGATGTGCGAGATGTCGATGGACAGGCCCGGCACTTCGAAACGCTCGCCTTTGAAGCCATCGAGGATCAGTTCCATGGATTTGACCCACTGACCGTCCTCGTCCAGCGTAATGCCGTGTTCACCCAGTGGCAGGCTGAACAACGCGCTGTTGAACAGGCGCATCAGGCGCTCGACGTCCTGCTGCGAAAACTCTTCGCGCAAACGGGCGTAGCTGTTGTTGTCGGCGTGATCGAGTTGTTGCTTGACCGACTTCAGGCGTTTTTCCAGATCCCGCAGACGCTCTTCCAGGTCTTCGGCGCTGAACTGTCGCGACTGGGCCAGCGCACCGGCCAGTTCATCGTGCGCGTCCTTGGCAGCGAGCAGTTGCTGCTCGAGGACTTTGACGTCATCGACCAGCGCGAAGCGATGCTTGAGCACCGACAACTCGCCGAGCCAGCGCTGGATGCCGGTGATTTCCCGCTCCAGACGCATCAGCTCCTGAGTACCGCCGCGTTGATCGTTTTGCAGCGCGTCCTGCTCGTTGCGGTAGTGCTCGGCTTGAATCGTCAGTTCTTCCTTGCGCGCGCTGGCGTAGTCCGACCAGGTGCCGAGCAGGGAGTCGAGCAGCGGCGAAATCCGGTGCAGTTTGCCGCGCAGGATATTGCGCTGGGCCACGCCAGCGGCCAGTGCTTCAACCAGCGGGCCAGCGGTGACCAGCGAGTTGTAATCCTGCTCCATACGACGTACATCGCGAAACGCTTCTTCACACGCGGCGATGTAATCGACACTGCCGGAACGCAGGCTGTGTTCAAAAGCATCGAGGAACAACTGCTTGAGTTTGGCCGCGGTGATTTCGCGCATGTGCAGCAGGTTGATGAACAGCGCGCGGAAGGTCTTCAGGCTCTGCTCGCTGGTGGAGCGCAGCGGGATCAGCGTCAGGTCCAGCGGAATCGAAGTGTGACCGCCGACCAGCAAACGACGCAGTTCATCCGGCTTGAGTTCGTAGGCTTTCAGGCCTTCGCGTTCAAGGTTGGTGAACAGCTCTTTCTGCCGCAGGCAGGTCTCGTTTTTCTGGTAATGGGCCAGGTCGAGTTTGCCGGCATAGGCAAAGAACTGGTGACCGAAACCGCCGCCCGGGCCGCGGCCGACCACGCCGATTACGTGCGGGCCGTGGGGCAGGGAGACTTCCACCAGGATGTAACTGGTGTCCGAGGCGAAGTAGAACCGACGGGATTGTTCCAGGCTGTACTTGCCGAAACTCATGTCCGACATGCGCGCCAGAATCGGGAACTGCAAGGCGTTGATCGACGCGGATTTACCGAGGTTGTTCGCGCCGTAAACCGACAGCGGCTCTTCCAGCGGGAACAGGCCGAGGCTGTAACCGGCGGTGTTCAAAAGGGCAAAGCGGCGAATGCCGTAGCGTTCCTTGCTCATGCGTCGGTCTCCTGTTCTTCGGCGATGGCGCGGGCCAGGGCGAGTTCTTCGCTTTCTTCTTCGCTCTCTACCTCAAATTCTCTCAAGTCGAGCGGATCATCGGTTTGCAGCAGTTTTTCGTCGCTATCGTCGTCGATCAACACTGGAACCGGCAGAGGCAACACGCTGTGCAGGCTGGCCGCCAGATCGCGGTCCTGCTGAACCGACAGGCAAACGTCGAGGAAGCGGTGCATCGGCGGCAGGAAACGGTAAACGCCGTTTTCTTCGCTGGCGAAACCGAGCTGAGTCATGCGGCGCATGATTTTTTCTTCGAGTTCTTCGACGGTCTGCACTTCGGCCTGGATGAACAGATCACGGTATTTTTCCAGCAACGATGGCAGTTCATCACGACCGAGACTGCCACCGTCGAGCACGGCGATCGGGTCGCGGCCCTGGTCGGCCAGGTGCTCGACGAGGATGAAGGTGAACAGTGCCAGACGTTGCGCAGTCTTGTTCACCGCCGCTGCGGCGAGGTCCGGAACGAAGTAATAGAAACCACGGGTGTCGCAGACCAGTTCAAAGCCCAACGCCTTGAACAGCGTGCGGTACTGGTCCTGGAAGTTCGACAGTTGCGCGTACAGCTCCGGATCGCGGCGGCTGACGTGGTAGCCCTTGAACAGCTCGCGAAAGATCGGCGCCAGCTGGGACAGTTCGGATAGATCAAGATGCATATGGAATGCTCGCAGAATTCTCGGCGGCGGTGTCACCGGACGAGAGCAGGGCGAAGGAGCGCAGGCTGACCTGATGCTCGTGAGTGTGGTAATCGCGGCGCTCCAGACGCTCGCGTTTGAAGCGTTTCTCCCGCGAAAGGCGCGAGAACCAATAGAGCAATTCGTCAGTAGCGCCGTCCGGTTCCTGCTCCAGCAGCCAGGTCATCAGGTCCGGCATCGGCAGGGCGTCTTCGCAGCGTTCAAGCATTTCCCGAACGGTGCGTGGCGCGCGCGGGGCTTCGCCTTTCTGGGTCTTGTGGGCCTTGGGGAAACGCGCAGGTTTCGGCTCGAAACGGGCCAAGGCGTACACGTAGGCTTCGACCTGACTGGCGCTGCCGAGGAAGGTACTTTGCGGCCGGGTGAACATCGGCATCGCGGCTTGCGGTACCGCATCGATACCTTTACGACGAATGGCCGACAAGGCCAGTGCCGCGCCACGGGTCACGGCGTTGTGCCGGCGCGCTTCTTCACGCAGCGGCAGCAGCAGTTCACGGGCATGACGCAGAGTCAGCTGGGCGCTGGTCTGCATTTCGAGGATGCGCGCGTGGGTGCGCAGCAGCATGTCGTCATCGACCAGATGGCCGAGGCGCTGCTGTTCAGTGAGCATCTTCAGCAGGACGTTTTCGACCTTGCGCACGCCTTGTTCGAAGGCGCCGTCGGCGTTCACCAATTGGATCATCGGCTCGACGTATTCATCCCAGGTCGCCAGTACTTCAGCGTAGCGCTGACGCAGCGGGATCTGCCGGTCGCTGGTCTTGGCCCGCTCGGCGACGGCCACCAGGGCCTGTTCGTCGTTGGCGAGTTTCTTCAGAACGTCCCGCACGCGCATGTCGAGCAGACGCAACTGACGCGCCAGATCGTGGCCGTCGCGGATGTCGAAGGCGTCCTGAATGTAACCGGCCAGGCGCTCGAGATGGCGCAGATAGGCTTCGATTTCCAGGCACAGGCCCAAACGGTGCTCACGACGCAGATAAGCAAGGAAGTCGTGGATCTGCGCGTTGAGCTCGAAACGGTTCGGGCTTTTCGCCACGGGAACCAGAATGTCGAGGCGGATCCATACGTCCAGCAGGCTGGTGATGTCCTGCGGTGTACTGTCGAGTTGCTGGGCGGCCAGTTGCGTGCGCAGTTCGTTGAGGCTCAGGGTGCCTTGGTCGAAGTGCTCGCACAGTGGCTCCAGAAGTGCCCAGTGTTCAGCGAGGGCGCGCAAGACGCGCTTGGGTTCGATCATCGGAATGGCCGGCTGGTTGGCGATTAAAAGCCGCGATTGTACTGCATCGCAGCCGTGTCGATTCACTCTCGGGATGGGCTGTCGCCATTTTTCATGGGTGGTAAGACTATCGGTGAAGTCTATCGATCAACAGCGCGGGCGATCTTGAGCGAAGGGCGGTAGAATCACTGCACTTTAGTTATCCACAAGTGGCCGACCTTTGCTTATCGAGTCTCGTCGTCGCGCTTATTTGACCGCCATGCAGGTGGTCAACTGGCTGCCGCGCACCGAATTGCCCTTTGCTGCGCCCTCGCGCCCCGAACTGCTGGAGATGCCCGAGCCATTGGTCGTCACCCCGGTTGTGCCTGCTCCGGTGGCGCAGGCGCCCGTGGAACCTGCGGCTAAACCGGCCGAGCGGGTGAAGATCGAGGTGCCACGGCCATCGTTGGCCAGCACCCGCACGAACGCCAAGGTCGAAGAAGAGGAGGCCCCGGTCGCGATCAAGGCGCCGGTCATTCCGCCACCGCGTTTCGCCCTGCAATTGCTGCGCGCAGGTCGTTGCCTGTTGTTGGTGGAGTTACCCACAGGCGAAAGCTTCCAGACCCGCGATCCGGCCTATCTGTTGCTCAAGGACATGCTGCGCGCCGCCGGCCTGCCAGACAGCCCGCAGATCGTCGGCGAGCCGGTGCGCTGGCCGCTGTTGGCTCGCGGCACCATGGATCAAGGGCCGGAAGCGGCTCGGGATTTCGTACAAGGCTTTCTGTCGGCCCGTCTGGAAGACGCTCCATGCGTCTGCCTGTGGCTGATCGGCTTGCCGGCGGTGCGTTTTGCCGGTGAGGCCAACGCCGAATCCTTCAACCGTGAACTTCAGGTCGAAGGCCTGGGTTCGGTCTGGGCCCTGCCGGGTCTGGAATTATTAATGGAAGAGCCACAGCGTAAGGCTGATGTCTGGCAAGCCATGCGTCGGCTGATGGCGCGCTGGAAAGAATCGAATGAGTGACGCTGTATCGTTCCGCCCGATGACCGAGGCGGACCTGGACACTGTACTAAAAATTGAATACGCGGCTTACAGCCACCCTTGGACCCGCGGGATTTTTCTCGATGGCCTGGGCAAGTACCAGATCTGGCTGATGTTTGAAGGGCAGCAGCAGGTCGGTCATGGCGTGGTGCAGATCATTCTCGACGAGGCGCATTTGCTGAACATCACCGTCAAACCGGAAAATCAGGGCCGAGGCCTGGGTTTGACGCTGCTGGAGCATTTGATGTCGATTGCCTACAAGGCAGAGGCGCGGGAATGTTTTCTGGAAGTGCGCGACAGCAACCGGGCGGCGTTTCGGTTGTATGAGCGGTATGGGTTCAACGAAATCGGGCGTCGGCGGGACTACTACCCGGCAGTGGGCGGGCGCGAAGATGCGGTCGTCATGGCCTGCACTTTGGTTGATTGAAACACCTGTAGGCGCTGCCGAAGGCTGCGATCTTTTGATCTTTCTATGTCGCGGCAACAAAAGATCAAAAGATCGCAGCCTTCGGCAGCTCCTACGTTGGAAACTGGTCAGATCTGTAGATCAACGCTTGCCATCCATCGGATCGCGCCGGGCCAATTCTTCTTCATCCAGCCCATTGCCCCCGCCGATGTCGTCTTCATCGACAATGCTCAAATTCCAATCCGCCTGGTCGCCGTCACCCTCTTCATGGGCATCCCGTGCGCCGTCTTCACGGATCAAGGTTTCCGGGCTCATGTCATCGTCGGTGGGTTCATGGTCATCGGTCGAGCCCCCGGTCATGCCAGCTTCACGGATGCGTTCGTCGGGCATCTTCTGCGCGCGCTCGCGTTCGGGGATCAGGTCGCCGATTCTGGCGCTCGGTTCTTCCTCGTCGAAGTCCAGTTCATGCACTGAGCCCATGCGGTCTTCGTTGTCGTCGATGGGCTCGGGTTGCGCCTCATCGAACGGACGTCGTGAATCAGTCATGGCATTCCCTCATACTGTAGGCCTTACTACAGTTGACCCACTGGGCTTGCGAGAATTCCACCGGCAGGGAGTGTCGGATAGCCATTTAATGCATTAGGGAGTATCTGCATCTCGCGCGTGACCCCGACACATGGTTGTCTGTCAAAGCAGCAAATCATTCTTGAGGCTTCATTGCATGAACGAATTACAAGATCTGATTGATAACAATGAGCGCTGGGCCGACGCGATCACCCAGGAAGATCCTGATTTCTTCGCCAAGCTGGCCCGTCAACAAACCCCGGAATACCTGTGGATCGGTTGCTCCGATGCTCGCGTGCCGGCGAACGAGATCGTGGGCATGCTGCCAGGCGACTTGTTCGTGCATCGCAACGTAGCCAACGTGGTGCTGCACACCGACCTCAACTGCCTGTCGGTGATTCAGTACGCGGTCGATGTGCTCAAGGTCAAACACATCCTGGTCACCGGTCACTATGGCTGCGGCGGTGTACGCGCCTCGATGCAGGACCGTCAGTTGGGCCTGATCGACGGCTGGCTGCGCTCGATTCGCGATCTTTATTATGAAAAGCGCGACGAACTGGCCAAGTTGCCCACCGAAGAAGAACGGGTGGACCGCCTCTGCGAGCTCAACGTGATCCAGCAGGTGGCCAACGTCGGTCACACCAGCATTGTGCAAAATGCCTGGCATCGCGGGCAGAGCCTGTCGATTCACGGTTGCATCTACGGCATCAAGGACGGTCGCTGGAAAAGCCTGAATGCCACCATCAGTGGTTTCGAACAGCTACCGCCACAGTACCGTTTGCGTCCGGTCGAGGCGTTGTAAAAGCCTTTCAGCTGAGACTTCGTCGACGCCAGTGTTGAAAAAACTGTTCTCCATTGGCATTGGGCGACTCGTCGTAGCCAAGGATCCAGCCACGGCAGCAAGGACAACCGCAGCGGCAGGCGAACTGCCGCAGCAGCTTGTCTTCTGTCGCGGCGAAATCCATCGTCAGCCGGTCACCCTTTTTGATGTCTTTGAGCGCCCATAACCACAGCTCGCTCATGTCAAGAAAGACGTTGGGGTCGCAGGAGTGGCTTAGCAGACCGCAGAAGCGCGGATCGTAGACGTGGATTCCCGGCGCCAGTTGCCGGGTGTGTCGGCCGCGATAGGGCAACAAATGTCCGGAAACCCGGCAGATTCGGCTGATGCGGGGGAACTCGCGCAGTGCCGTGACAGCTATTGCCGAGCCCTCGGTGTTGTAGAGGATTTCGAAGTCGTCCTTGGAGGGGAATCCAAGGCGAAGGGGCAACTCTACAAATGGATAGATGCCATTGGGTGGCGGTGGGGGTATTCCTTGTTGGGCGTGGGCTCTCATAACAATCCTTGTCAGATGGGGGCTACAACCTCTTCCAGCTGACATCCGGTCAGCTCTGCAGCACTTGGGTGCGCCCCAAGCCTCTCGCAAATGAAACAATTGTTCTACTGTCAGATATGACAGGCGAAAAAGGCTCTTTCCCGCGTCAGCCATGGCTTACGCGGGAAAGACTTTCAGCGGGTTTACAAGTGTGGGGCTGGGGCGGAGGTCGCCAGGGATGGGGTCTTCAGTTGTTTCAGCTGAGATTTGACCGTCGTTGTTGCGCATTTGGCCACGGCCTGTTCGGGCGTCAGGTTGCGGATTGAGGTGTAGAACAGTTCGCAGGTTTTTTCTTTCTGGGTCACTTGCCAGGTCTGAGTGCAGCTTTTCAGCTGAACGGTAGGGTCGGTGCCCGGTTTGCTGCCCATTCCGGCCTGCCAGCACGCGGCGCTCAAATCCTGCCCCATGACTTTCAGTCCCGCGGCGTCGGCCTTGGCCTGGGCATCGCTACCGCTATAAGCCTCGGGATCGGCGGCGTACCAGATATAACTCGGGTGGTTGGAACCCAGTACCGGCACCTTCACGCCCTCGCGCGGGCTGATGGTTGCCAGGCCCAGTATGTCCACCGTCGGCCCATATTGTTGCTTGATCCAGTTACGCACCGGTGCGCCGAAGGCAACCATTGGCAACGCCGCGCCACTGGCGTTCTGGCTGACTTCCTTGACCATGGTGGTCTGGTAGTCCGTGAAGTAGTTGTAGACACCCTCCAAGTCTTTGCCTGCGCTGGATGGCGCGGCAATCGGCGCGATGTCGATAATGGTCTGATAGCCCGGTGTCTGGTCGACGGGGATGCCGTTGGCGGTCAGCAGCGTGGCCCAGCGGTCGGTGGTCTTGGACTCCAGGTAATCCTGGGCCTGGGTCAGCGAATAATCCGGTGGGAAGTGCAGCAGCTCAACGCTTTTGCGGTTTTCCAGCGCCATGCCCAGCGGCAGGAACAGGTACCAGCTAAAAGTCCATTTGCCATCGGCATTCAGCTTGCTGGCGCCGTTGTAGGCCAGGTCGCCGGCATCGAGCAGCGCGGCCAGTGGTTTTTCATAGCCTTTGGGCACACCGCTGATATTGGCGTAGAGCTGCTTGTTGTCGGTTTTGACCACCACTTTGGCGGTTTTGTAGCCATCGCGCTGGACGCTTTGGGTCAGGTAATGCTCAACGGTCTGCTCCAGTGTCCAGTTGCGAAAACAGATGACATTGCAGTTGTTGGGGTAGGAGAACAACCGGGTGACGCGTTCTGTACTGCCCAGTTTCAGATCGACGTCGGCGTGGGCGGCGGCACTCAAGGTGAGTGCGGCGAGGGTGAGTCCTGCGAGTTTGAACATGCTCAGATCCTTTTCAGCGTGAGCCCTCGGAGGTGGGGCGGGTACATACTGAAACTACTTGTGTCGAACGGTCCAGTGCCCACGTGAAAAGATCGCCGGTTTCACCGATGTTCTGCGTAGTGAAAGGCGCGGTGTTCGTGTCGCGACTATTTTTGTAGGACAAACCTGAAACACTCTTCAGAAAATATTCCCAAGGCCGATGGCTAAGCTGTATGCCGCTTTCTATCCCTGTCCATCGGTGCTTCCCATGTTCAACAAACGCTTGAAGCAGGAGCTGTCGGCTCTTCGCGAAGAACTCTCCAGCCTTCAGCAAGTCAAGGAGAGCCTGGACAGCGAGATGCTCGCCCTGACCCTTGATTCCGATGGCAGGATTCAATCGGCCAACCAGAATTTCATGGGCGAGATGCTCTACAAGGGCAACGATCTGGTCGGGCGGCACATCGAAGACATCGTCCCCGTCCATGTGAAATCGGACGAATTCCACCGCCGCTTCAAGACTGCGCTGACCCGTGGCGAGCACTTTGCCGGCACGGTTCGTTTATTGCGGGGCAATGGTGCCGAAGCCTGGCTGCGGTCGATCATTCAGCCGGTGCGGTCCTCGGACGGTCGGATCAAACACTTCTCGATTTACTCCAGCGACCTGACCCGCACCATTGAGGCCTCCCGTGAACATGAGAACCTGATCGGCGCGCTGGTGCGCTCGACGGCGGTCATCGAGTTCGATCTCAATGGCAACGTGCTGGCAGCCAACGAACGGTTCCTCAACGGCATGGGTTACAGCCTGGCGCAGATCCAGGGCAAACATCACCGCACTTTCTGCGAGCCAGAGGAATACAACAGCGCCGAATATCAGAACTTCTGGCGCCGCCTGAACGCGGGCGAGTTCGTGGCCGACCGTTTCAAGCGTATCGATAGTCACGGGCGCGTGGTCTGGTTGGAGGCTTCCTACAACCCGGTGGTCGACGCCAACAACAAACTCTACAAAGTGGTGAAATTCGCCATGGTGATTACCGATCAGGTCAATCAGGAGCAGGCCGTCGCCGAAGCGGCCAACATCGCCTATAGCACTTCGCTGCAAACCGACAACAGCGCCCAGCGTGGTACCACCGTGGTGACTCAAGCAGTGGACGTCATGCGTGACTTGGCCAGACACATGCAAACCGCAGGTGAAGGTATCGAAGCGCTGAACGAGCAATCATTGGTGATCGGCACCATCGTCAAAACCATCAGTGGCATCGCCGAACAAACCAACCTGCTGGCGCTCAACGCGGCCATCGAAGCGGCTCGCGCGGGTGAACAAGGTCGAGGTTTTGCCGTGGTGGCTGATGAAGTCCGGCAACTGGCCTCACGCACCAGCCAGGCGACCGATGAGATTGTCGGCGTTGTGCGCCAGAACCAGGACATGGCGCGCAATGCCGTGACCCTGATGACCGATGGCAAACTCCAGGCCGAACAAGGGCTGGCGCTGGCGGCGGAGGCGGGTACGGTGATTGTCGAGATCCGGGACGGGGCGCAGAAAGTGGTGAACGCAGTTGGGCAGTTTGCCAATCAGTTATCGACTTGATGTTATCTGTCCGCCATGAATAGCCCTAAAAAGGTCAGGCCTGCTTTTGCGGCTTGATCAGACTTGGATTCTTCGCCAATAAAAAAGGCCTACCTCCCCGGTAAGCCTTTTCTTATTCCTGCGTACGACTCAATCCCCCAGCGCTTCCCCCTCGCGTCGCGGGTCAGCCCCGCCGGCCAACACCGCTTTCCCCTGCGCATCCTTGACCCGAACAATCGCCTGAGTCCCGCTGGTCATGTCGATCTCATTCACGCTGTGTCCTTTGTCCTTCAGTGACTGAATCAGCTCTGTGCTGAACTGCCCCTGTTCCAGTTCGGTCGGGCCGTTACGGCTGCCGAAGTTGGGCAGGTTGATGGCCGTTTGCGGGTCGAGGTTCCAGTCGAGCAGGCCGATGGTGGATTTGGCCACGTATTCGATGATCTGCGAGCCACCGGGGGAGCCGACGGTGGCCAGGAACTCGCCGCTCTGGCGGTCGAAGATCAGTGTGGGTGCCATGGACGAACGGGGGCGTTTGCCCGGTTCGACGCGGTTGGCAACTTTTTGCCCGTTCTCTTCGGAGATGAACGAGAAGTCGGTCATCTGGTTGTTGAGCAGAAAACCCTGGACCATCAGGTGCGAGCCAAACGCTGCTTCCACGGTGGTGGTCATGGACACGGCGCCACCTTCGTCATCGACCGCCACCACTTGCGAGGTAGAGATGCGCAGTGGCGAGCGGTCCGGCGCGTAGGCAATCTGAATCCCCGGCGGGGTGCCGGGTTTGGCCTGGCCCATGCTGCGGTCACCAATCAGCGCGGCGCGGCTGGCCAGATAAGTCGGGTCGATCAGACCTTTTACCGGCACGGGTACGAAGTCGGTGTCGGCGACATACTGCGCTCGGTCGGCGTAAGCCAGGCGCTCGGCTTCGGCGATCAGATGCACAGCTTCTGGGGCTGGTTCGATGCCCGCTGGTTTGCTGGTCTTGAGCGGTTTGAGTGATGCCAGGGCAAAGCGCGGGTCGCGGGTTTCCAACGCCTGCAAGGTGCCGAGAATTTGCGCCACGGCGATCCCGCCCGACGACGGTGGTGGCATGCCGCAGACCTGCCAGCGTTTGTAGTCGGTGCAAAGCGGTCCGCGTTCCTTGGCCTTGTAGCCTTGGAGATCGTTCAGCGACAGGCTGCCGGGGTTGGCGTGGCCCTGAACCTTGGCGACGATCTCTTTCGCGATTGGCCCTTTGTACAGGGCGTCGGGACCTTCCTTGGCGATGCGCTTGAACACCGCGGCGAGTGCCGGATTTTTCAGCGGTGTACCGATGGCTTTCGGGCTGCCATCGGTATTCAGGAAGTAGGCGGCCATGTCGGGTGAACGCTGTATGAATGCGTCTGCCGCGATTAACTGATGCAGTCGTGGCGAAATGGCGAAGCCTTGTTCGGCCAGTTTGATGGCGGGCTCGAACAACTTCGCCCACGGCAGGCGACCGTGCTTCTGATGGGCCAGCTCCAGCGCCCGCAACACACCCGGCGTCCCCACCGAGCGCCCGCCGATCTGCGCCTGGGTGAACGGCATCGGTTTGCCGTCTGCTTGCAGGAACAGTTTCTCGGTGGCGCCGGCCGGAGCGGTTTCGCGACCGTCATAAGTACGCACAGCCTTGCCATCCCACAGCACAATCAACGCGCCACCGCCGATACCCGACGATTGCGGCTCGACCAGCGTCAACACCGCTTGCATGGCAATGGCCGCATCAATCGCCGAGCCACCCTCACGCAGCATCTCTCGCCCGGCTTCGGCTGCCAGCGGGTTGGCGGCTGCGGCCATGTGTTTCGAGGCGTGCCGGGTCTGCAGGTCGATGCGATAACCGGAGGCGCTTTCCGGCGCGACCGGCAGGGTAGAGATTGGCGGCGAAGTGGGCGGGGCGTTGCAGGCGACGAGGGTTAAAGCGGTGGCGATCAGCGAAAAGGCTGACAGGCGATAGCGGCTCAAGTGGAAGGCTGAGAACACGCGGAGCACTCCGTCCATGGGATAAAAGGTCCGGGGACTTTATCGACCTGAGGGGAGCGACGCAAATCAGGTCCGCGGTCTTGAAACGAATACCACTTTTCTCGAGGCATAAAAAAACGGCCTACCTTTCGGTAAGCCGTTTTTAGTACTTGGTGGCTACACAGGGACTTGAACCCCGGACCCCAGCATTATGAATGCTATGCTCTAACCAACTGAGCTATGTAGCCAAGTGGCGCGCATTATTCACCTGGAACGAAGATGCGTCAAGCGTAAATTTAAAATATTTCTCCACACTTTCAACCGCTTATCCCGCTGACCCGAAAAATCGGGTCAGGGGAGGGCATCAACCGAGCTGAAATCTTCCGGTATTCGCACTCAAGGCCTTGCTGCCCTGACTCAAGGTGTCCGCCGCGAGGTTCACCGCCCGTGCGCCTTCAAGCAAGCGTACGGCCGCCTGATCGACTTGCTGGATGTTGCCGCTGACTTCATCGGCGGTGCTCGCTTGCTCTTCGACAGCGGTGGCGATCTGCGCCAGGGTATCGGTGACGCTCTGTACCGCGCTGGCGATTTCCCCCAGGCGCTCGCCGAGACCAGTGACGGCTAGCGCATCCGATTGTGCCTGGCCGCAGGCGGCTTCCATCAGGCTTACCGCTTCGCTGACGGTGCTGCGCAGGCTGTCGACGGTGCCGGCGATTTGCGCGGTGGAGGACTGGGTGCGTTGCGACAGGCTGCGCACTTCATCGGCCACCACCGCAAAACCGCGACCTTGCTCACCGGCCCGTGCGGCCTCGATGGCGGCGTTGAGGGCCAGCAGGTTGGTCTGTTCGGCCACGCCGCGAATGGTATCGACCACCAATTGAATCTGCTGCCCCTGCTCGCTGACCCGACCCAGTGCCGCGGCGGTGTCATTCAAACGCTGATTGAGCTGCTGAATGCTCGCTGTCGTGCGTTGACTGTCGCGGCTACTGTCGGCGGCGATGCGCTGGGTATGTTGAGCGCTGCCTGAGGCCTGTTCGCAGCTCTGAGCGACACCTTGAGAGGTGGCCGCCAGTTGCGTGGCTGCAGCGGCGATCTGGCTGATTTGCAACTGCTGAGCCTCGACTTCGCCGAGGGCGCCGCTGGAGTGGTCGTTGAGGGTGCGCACCGCGTTGCTCAGTTGCAAGGTTTCGTGATCGACCCCCAGCAGGCTGTTGCGCAATTGCACTACCGCGACATTCAGGGCCGTGCTGATCGCCGCCAGTTCGTCGCGGCCTTGCACCGGCACTTGCAGGCTCAGGTTGCCGTCACGCAATGCTTCGGCCAACAGCGTGATGCCGCTGGCGCTGCGACGGATCGAGGCCTGCAAACAGATGAACAGGTACAGCGCGGCCAATAGCAGGCAGCCAAAAACTGTCGCCACCAGGATGAATTGGCGGATGGCTGAGCCATGGTAGTAATCCAGCCGCTGATCCAGCGAAACCAACGATTGCTGGCGCAGTGAGGCGAGGTCGCCGAGGAGGGCGTCGAGACTGCGTTCAAAGTCTTCCGGCTTGAGGTTGATGCTACCGCCGAAGACGCCTTCGTCCAGCACTTTCAAACTGGCGTCCAGGTGCTTGAGGCTGTCGTGGTATTGCCCGGCCCAGATTTGCAAGGCGCTGGGCAGACGCGCTTCCAGCAGGCCAGCCGTTTTAACAAGCTGCTCCCGGGCATCGCCGATGCGGCTGCGCAAGTCCCGCAGTTGCAGGCGGCTTTGCAGGGTGAACTGCCCGGACACCACCGACGCCTGGCCGACCGCGGCGAGGCGTCCGACCCGTTCGATCAGGTCCGGCGCGTGTTGAGTGGAAATCTGCGTCAGCAACCAGGTTTCCAGCCATGGCGCGAGGGTCAGGCGATTGTCCATGGCGATTTGTTCGCGCAAGGCTTGCAGAGCACTCAAGGCATTGGTGAAGCGATCGTAACCGTCCGGCCACCAACCGACACTGCTCAGGCTTTTCGAGTCCAGGCCGGTGAGCGCGGTTTGCAGGGCCTGATAGCGGGTGAGGATTTGGCCCTCGGCGCCTTCGGTTTTCAGGGCATTGCCCAGGTCCGTGGTGGCTTGGGCGACGGCCGGCTGAACCGTGTCGAACGCTGCCATCGCCGCGATGGTTGCGGGGGTCGGCTGGCGATTGGTTTCGGTGGCGCGCCAACGAGCGGCGCGGTCACGCTGGGCGGCGAGCAGATTGTCGAGCGCATCCAGGGCAAGCAATTGACGAACCCCGGCGCGCTCGCCCGAGATCAGATTCAACTTGTCACGATAATCCTGACCGATCATCCACAGACTGCCTGCGAGTGGCAGGATAAACAGCAGAAACAGCAGCTGAAATTTGCGCGCGAAGCCAAAACGCCCCAGCAGCCCGATCCCCGGTGATAAAAAAGCCTGCATGCCCCATGACTCCTCTGGACACCACGCGCCATTGGCGTGCGTCGAGGTCATTGCGACCGCGACTTGTGCCCTTCTAAAAGGCCTCGAAAGTTCACCTAGGTCCGCTCTGTAGGCCGACTCTGTAGCGAAACTTCCCATTCTCGGTTCCCTTTGTAAGGGGCCGCGTTGAAGCGAATAAACAAGGCAAGATTCAGACCATGGCGTTGCGCTATCACCTTCTTTTTTTGAAGTCGTTAGCAGGCTAAGGGGATGGCGCAACTGCACCGAAAAATGGCACATTGAGCGGCCTGCCAGTGCGCACCCATCCGCAGTACGGAAACTCTCATGGCTATCAGCAACACTCAGTCCGCCGTTACGTCGGCGCCGGCCACTTCACAAAGCAGTCCGCTGGTCATGCGCATCATCGGCGCGGTGGCGCTGGCGCATTTGATCAACGACTTGATTCAGGCGGTATTGCCGTCGATCTATCCGATGCTCAAGGCCAGCTATGGCCTGACCTTCACCCAGATCGGCCTGATCACTCTGACTTTTCAACTGACGGCCTCGCTGTTGCAGCCATGGGTCGGTTACCACACTGATCGTCATCCAAAACCCTGGCTGTTGCCGGCCGGTACTGTCTGCACATTGATCGGCATTCTGATGATGTCTGTGGTCGGTAGCTTCCCGATGATTCTGCTGGCGGCGGGGTTGATCGGTGTCGGCTCATCGACCTTTCACCCGGAAGCTTCTCGTGTGGCGCGACTAGCCTCGGGTGGGCGCTTCGGCCTGGCGCAGTCGACGTTTCAGGTCGGCGGTAATGCGGGCTCGGCTTTCGGGCCGTTGCTGGCGGCGGCGATCATCATTCCCTACGGTCAGGGGCATGTGGCCTGGTTCGGATTGTTCGCGCTGTTTGCGCTGTTCGTGCTGTATCGGATCAGCCGTTGGTACGCCAACCATCTGAACCTGTTCAAGCTCAAACAAGGTCAGGCTGCGACTCACGGCTTGTCGAAAGGCCGGGTGATCAGCGCACTGGTGGTACTCGGGTTGCTGGTGTTCTCCAAGTATTTCTACATGGCCAGCCTCACCAGTTACTTCACGTTCTATCTGATTGAAAAATTCGACTTGTCGGTGGCCAGTTCGCAGCTGCACCTGTTCCTGTTTCTCGGCGCAGTAGCGGCGGGGACCTTCTTCGGCGGGCCGATCGGCGACAAGATCGGGCGCAAGGCGGTGATCTGGTTCTCGATCCTTGGCGTCGCACCGTTCACCCTGATGCTGCCCCACGTCGATCTGTTCTGGACCAGCGTCCTGAGCGTGGTGATTGGTTTCATCCTGGCTTCGGCGTTCTCGGCCATTGTGGTGTATGCGCAAGAACTGGTGCCGGGGAATGTCGGGATGATTGCCGGGGTGTTCTTCGGCCTGATGTTCGGCTTCGGCGGGATTGGCGCGGCGTTGCTCGGGCATCTGGCGGATGTCCACGGCATCGAGTATGTGTATTTCCTGTGTTCGTTCTTGCCGCTGTTTGGGGTGTTGGCGATCTTTCTGCCAAGAACCAAAAAAGTTTGAACCAACACCCCGCGACTGTGGGAACCGGCGAGCTCGCTAAACTTCCACAGTGTTTCGCAAGTGGGGCCGATGATTCTGTTCGGCCCAAAAAGCCCGCCTCAAAAAATCCACATCGGCAGATTCGCCACCAGGCGAACCTCGTCGTAGCTACCGTCGATCTGCCCGCCCGTGGCCCGATGGTTGTAGACGATAGTGCGAAACACCGCGTTTTTCAGTGCGCCGGATTGCACCACGTACGCCACCATTAAACCGTTCTCATCGTGTTTGGCATTGTCCAGACCCCGCACGTTGTAACCGGTATTGCGCCCGTTACGGTCGCCGCTGTAATGGGTGCCGTCGATGTCCCAGCCCTTTGCGTGCCACAGACTGGTAGTCAGGCCCGGTACCCCGAAGGACGCCAGATCCAGGTCGTAGCGCAGTTGCCAGGACTTCTCGTTCGGGCCGTTGTAGTCCGAGTACAACGAGTTGGCCATGTAATTGCCCGTGGACTCCCAGACGTAATCGAAATACTCGTCGCCAAACACCTGCTGCCAGGCCAGAGTCAGGCTGTGGGCCTGATGCGATGCGGTGAACGCCAGGCTGAAGGCGTCATTGTCGATGTAGCCCAGGCGCTGCTCGCCCTGGTCCTCGGTGTGGTAGTAATTCAGTGCAGTCTTGAGCGCAATCTCGCGTCGATCCCCGATCAACTGGGTCAATCCCAGATAGGTCTGCTGCCACATGTCCTCGAAGCGTGAGGTGTAGAGGCTGACGTCCAGACCGTAAGGGGTTTTGGCCACTCCTCCGAGGTAGGAAATACGCGACCCCGAATACGCCCGGTTACCGAAGGTGGTGGTGAGTTTTTCGCTGCCGGTACCGGTACGAGGAATCGCCCGTTCGAAGCTGCCTGCCTGCAATGACAGCCAATCGAGTTCGTTGCTGAACAGGCCTACGCCCTGAAAGCTCGAGGGCAGGGCGCGATTATCCTTGTAGCGCAGAATAGGGTTGTCGGTGAGCAAGCGCCCGGCCTTTATTTCAGTACTGGAAAAACGCAACCGCAGATCACCGACCCCCAATCGGCTCCAGGTCGGCACCGCATCGCCGTCGCTATCAACCAGCACTCGATCGCCGCCATTGGCGACACGCCCATGTCCTCGCTCCAGATTGACAGCACTGAACAATGAGGCGTCCAGCCCGAAGCCGATCGGCCCCTGGGTATATCCGGAGCTGTAGTTGAGCATCGCGGTCTGCACCCAGGTTTCACGGATGCGGGTCCGCTCCAGGCCATCGGCTTTCTTGATCCTCAGATAGGTAGAACGTCGGGTGTGCTGGTTGGCATAGTAATGGCGCAAGTTCAGCCCCAAATGGCTGCCGTCGATAAATCCCGGAGCCTCGTCTTGCGTGGTCACCGCTTCGCCCGCGGTGGCAAGCAAAGGGCTGCCGACGGCTACGCCGGCCATCAGAAGTACACGAAAATCCATTTCGATAAATCTCTAGGGGAAAAAGCCAGACGCAAACTGCCAGTCCAGGCACCGTTTACGGCGAGGGCGATAAAAAAGGTTTCAGTGATACGGCGGTTTGGGCCAGTGCCGAATCGTGCCGCGCCAGTTTTCATAGGCTTTGCCGAGCTGAAGCAACCACTGGTCAGCGAAGCGTGGGGCGATCATCTGCAGACCGATCGGCATGCCTTGGTCGGTAAAGCCGCAGTTGATCGACAGCGCCGGCTGCTCGCCCATGTTCCAGGGTACGGTAAAGACGATGTGCTCGAACGGCAGGCGCGGGTCATTGGTGGGCGAAGCCCATTCAGCCGCAAAGGCACTGACCTGGTTCGTCGGCGACAACACCAGGTCGACATCATGAAAGACTTCGGCTGCCCGGCGTCGGATTTCGAACGTCTGGTTGAACCCCTCGACCGCCTGCACGGCGGTCAGGCTCTCGGCCGCCGCCGCCCAGTCGCGTATGTAGGGCAAGACTTGATCGAACCGCTCGGGGCTCAGGGCCTGCAACTGACTCCACTGCCGCGCCTGCCAGAAATGATCCAGGCCCTGGAGTACGGCGCGATCCATCAGTGGCTTGATATGACGTATCTGGGCGCCTTGGCTTTCGAATAGGCGTGCCGCTTCCCGAACCGCCGAGCACGTCTGTTCGTCCGGTTGAATGCCACAGCCGGGGTCGAGCATCAGACCGATTTTCAGCCCTTGGACCGACAACCGTCCCAGTCCCCAATCACCTTTTTCCGGTAGCAGGCTGGTGGCGTCCCGCGTATCGGGATGGGACAGGTAGCGCATCATCAGTGCGCAGTCGTCCATGGTGCGGGTCATGGGCCCGGCACAGCGGCCGGTGTAATACGGGTCGATGGGGATGCGCCCGAGTGTCGGCTTGAACCCCACCAGGGCGCACCAGGCAGCGGGCAAACGGACCGAACCGCCAATGTCGGTGCCGACATGCAATGGACCATAGCCGGCCGCTGCCGCCGCAGCAGCACCGGCACTGGAGCCTCCAGGATTGTTCGCCAGATTCCAGGGATTGCGTGTTACGCCGTGGAAACTCGACAGCCCTGATGACAACATGCCGTAGTCCGGCACCGTTGTCTTGCCCAGGACAATCGCCCCCGCCTCACGCATCCGCGCCGCCGGTGGCGCGTCGACGGTGGCCGGGGTCAACTCGGTAGCGGCGCAGCCCAGGGGAATGCAGTCGCCTTGCGTCGCTATCAACTCCTTGAGCGTCACGGGCAGGCCGTCGAGCAGGCCTCGGCGCTGGCCCCGGCTCCAGCGCCCGCTGGCAGCGGCCGCCTGGTCCCGGACCCGTTGCGGGTCAAAGGCGTACAACGCGTTAATGTGGGGTTCCCAGCGCTCGATATGGGCCAGTAAATGGTCGTAGTACTCCAGCGGCGACAGCTCCTTGCTGGCGAACAACACCAACAGTTGCACCGCTGATAGATCGTGCAAATCATTGACGCAGCTCATGCCGATAGCCGTCCTTTGATATTCAGGGGCAAGCGCCGCGACCAGCGGCGCGAAAGGGCCAGGCTCAGGCGCCCGTAGTCACCGAAACGTCAGCCGAGGACGATGAGCGAAAACCGTAGAACCATGCCATGAGGGCCCCAACGGTACCCATGATTACGCAATAGCCTACGCAGACCCAAGGGCTCCACGGCATCAGCCCGATCAGCAGCAGCGGCGTGGTACTGGCCCAGAGTGCGTAGGCAATATTGTAGGTAAAGGAGATGCCGGACACCCGGATCCGAGCCGGAAACAACCCCACCATTACCGAGGGCACCGCGCCCACCACGCCGCAGGTCAGGCCGGCCACAGCGTAGGTCACGCTGATCCAGTAGCCGCCACTGATCAGGCTGGCGTAAAGCGCCGCCGTCCCTACTGGCAGCAGCAGGCTATAAACCAGCACCGCGCGCCAGGCGCCGATCCGGTCAACCAGTAATCCCGCCAGCACACAGCCAATATTCAGGAACACAATGCCCAGGCTGCTCAGCGCGAACGTATGGCTGGCACTCATGCCGAAGCTTTTCTGCATGACGGTCGGGGTAATCACCACCAGCACCACAACCGCCGACGTCAGCACACAGGTCAAAAGCATCGCAGGCATGATGGACTTGCGGTGATCGCGCAATACCGTTCGCAATGGCAGCTCCGCATCCATTTCACGTCGCGCCTGCAAGGCCATGAACACCGGCGTTTCGCTCAGCCAGCGCCGTAGCCAGACCCCAATCACTCCGAAGACACCGCCGAGCAGGAAGGGGAAACGCCAGGCGAAGTCGAGGATCTCGGCGGGGCTATAGATCCGCGCCAGGAGAGTCGCGGTCAGTGCCCCCAGCAAATAGCCGAACGTCAATCCTGCCTGCAATACACCCAGGGCATAGCCACGATGCCCGACCGGGGCATGCTCGGCCACGAACACCCAGGCGCTCGGCACTTCGCCACCCACCGCGGCACCTTGCAGCACCCGCAACAGCAGCAGGATCAAGGGGGCCCAGTAACCGATCTGTTCATAGGTCGGCATGATCCCGATCAGCAGGCAGGGCAAGGCCATCATCAGAATGCTCAGACTGAACACCCGCTTGCGCCCCACTCGATCAGCGAAGTGCGCCATCAGGATTCCGCCCAGCGGGCGTGCCAGATAGCCGGTGACGAAAATCCCGAAGCTTTGCAGCAAACGCAGCCACTCAGGCATCTCTGGCGGAAAGAACAACTGGCTGAGAGTCAGGGCGAAGAAAACAAAGATGATGAAGTCGTAGATTTCCAGTGCGCCACCCAGCGCCGCCAGACCCAGGGTCTTGTAGTCAGACCGGGAAAAGCGACCGGGTTGTGGATAAATATGGGCAGTCATAAAGGGACTCTAAGCAGGTATTCATGAACATTCGCGACTGAAACAGCATTCGAAACCAAACCCTAAAACAGGCCATGTCGTTCAAACAATGCCGTCAGGTATATAAGTCGGCAATGGTCCATCCAATTACCGGCCAGGACAACCAGACAATGCATCTGCGTTGCTTTTTAGCGCAGATCTGTACCTCGAGTTTTCTTGCGTTTAACCAATAATCGGGCACTGTCCAGGGTCGGTAGTAACGATGAGGGGAGATCCCAAGACGCAAAAAATCCCCGTATCAGCAAGTGATTACGGGGATTTTGAGTTTACCGAGGTCCGTGTAAATCCACGGTCACCGTTAGACGTTGAAACGGAAGTGCATCACGTCGCCGTCTTTAACGATGTAGTCCTTGCCTTCCAGGCGCCATTTACCGGCTTCTTTGGTGCCGGCTTCGCCTTTGTACTGAATGAAATCGTCGTAAGCGATGACTTCGGCGCGGATGAAGCCTTTTTCGAAGTCGGTGTGGATCACGCCGGCGGCTTGTGGCGCGGTGGCACCGACGCGGACGGTCCAGGCGCGGACTTCTTCGACACCGGCGGTGAAGTAGGTCTGCAGGTGCAGCATTTCGTAGCCAGCGCGGATCACGCGGTTCAGGCCAGGTTCTTCTAGCCCTAAGGCTTCGAGGAACATGTCTTTCTCTTCACCGTCTTCCAGTTCGGCGATTTCGGCTTCGATCTTGTTGCAGACCGGAACCACCATGGCGCCTTCTTCTTCGGCGATGGCTTTGACGATGTCCAGCAGCGGGTTGTTCTCGAAACCGTCTTCAGCGACGTTGGCGATGTACATGACCGGCTTGGTGGTCAGCAGATGGAAGCCACGAATCACCGCTTTGTCGTCGGCGCCCATGTTCTTCATCAGCGTGCGCGCTGGCTTGCCGAGGGTGAAGTGAGCGATCAGTTGTTCCAGCAGGCCTTTCTGGACCACGGCATCCTTGTCACCACCCTTGGCGTTGCGGGCAACTTTCTGCAGTTGCTTCTCGCAGCTGTCGAGGTCGGCGAAGATCAGTTCCAGGTCGATGATCTCGATGTCGCGTTTCGGGTCGACGCTGTTGGAGACGTGAATCACGTTCTCGTCTTCAAAGCAGCGGACCACGTGGGCGATGGCATCGGTCTCGCGGATGTTGGCGAGGAATTTGTTGCCCAGGCCTTCACCTTTCGAGGCACCGGCAACCAGGCCGGCGATGTCGACGAATTCCATGGTGGTCGGCAGGATGCGCTTTGGATTGACGATGGCCGCCAGGGCTTCCAGACGCGGATCCGGCATCGGCACGATACCGGTATTCGGCTCGATGGTGCAGAAGGGGAAGTTCTCGGCCGCGATCCCGGATTTGGTCAGGGCGTTGAACAGGGTGGACTTGCCGACGTTAGGCAGGCCGACGATGCCGCAATTGAATCCCATGGTATTTCCCCGAGGAGTTAGAGTCAGGCCTTCTGGCTGTGCAGGTTTTTCATCGCGCGGTTCCATTCACCGGCGAGGATATCCGGCAGCACGCCGAGGGCAAAGTCGATGCTGGCATCGAGTTTTTCCTGTTCGGCGCGTGGCGCACGACCCAGGACGAAATTTGAAACCATACTGGCAACGCCCGGGTGGCCAATGCCAAGCCGCAAGCGGTGAAAGGTATTCTGATTGCCCAGTTGCGCGATGATGTCGCGCAACCCGTTGTGACCGCCATGACCGCCGCCCTGTTTGAGCTTGGCAACGCCCGGAGGCAGGTCGAGTTCGTCATGCGCCACCAGGATTTCTTCAGGCTTGATGCGGAAGAAGCCGGCAAGTGCCGCGACGGCCTGGCCGCTGCGGTTCATGTAGGTGGTGGGAATCAGCAGACGAACATCCTGACCCTGATGCGAATAGCGCCCGGTCAGGCCGAAATATTTGCGATCGGCCACAAGGTTGACACCCTGCGCGTGCGCGATGCGCTCAACAAAAAGGGCCCCTGCGTTATGCCGGGTCTGTTCGTATTCAGCGCCTGGATTTCCCAGGCCAACGATCAGTTTGATGGCAGTCACGATAGGGGCCCTTCCTTGAAGTGGTGGATAACATCACCGCCATCAGGGAGTGCGGCGAAAGTGGACGACAAGTGCTCATTTACCATTATGTAAACTCCGCGTTCTCGCCCGCTTTCTCGCTACGCTCTAGTCCGCGATGTTTCCGGTCACTCCGACGTACAGAGTGAAATTACTCTGCAGCGCCTTCTTCAGTAGCTTCTGGAGCAACACGTGGAGCGTGAACGTTGGCAACAGCCAGGTCGTTACCGTGAGCCAGAGCAACAAACTCAACGCCTTTAGGGGCTTTGAGGTCAGACAGGTGAATGATCGCGCCGACTTCGGCATCAGCCAGGTCAACTTCGATGAATTCAGGCAGGTCTTTCGGCAGGCACGAAACTTCGATTTCAGAAACAACGTGCGAAATTTCGCCGCCTTTCTTGATCGGAGCAGCTTCGCCAACGAAGTGTACAGGTACGATAGCGGTCAGTTTCTGGCCAGCTACTACGCGTACGAAGTCAGCGTGCATCACGTGGCCTTTGGCCGGGTGACGCTGCAGAGCTTTGATGATTACGTTTTGCTTGGTGCCGCCAACGTTCAGCTCGATGATGTGGCTGTAAGCCGCTTCGTTTTCGAGCAGTTTGGCAACTTCTTTAGCCAGCATGCTGATGGATTCAGGGGCTTTGTCGCCACCGTAAACTACAGCTGGAACCAGGCTTGCGAGACGACGCAGGCGGCGGCTCGCACCTTTCCCCAGGTCGGAACGCACTTCAGCATTCAGAGTAAAATCGTTCATGTTGTATCTCCAAAATAACCACATTCGCCCCAGCGTTTGCGACCAGCGCTTAAAGGCGATATGGGCAAAAAAGCCCCGCCCCGACAGGAATGCCGGGGCGGGGCGCTTTTCGTCAACGAGATGTAATGAGAAGGGCAGGGCCCTTAACGGAACATCGCGCTGATCGATTCTTCATTGCTGATGCGGCGGACCGCCTCGGCAACTACCGGTGCGATATCCAGTTGACGGATACGCGCACAGGCTTGTGCTGCAGCGGACAGCGGGATGGTGTTGGTCACCACCAGCTCGTCCAGCACGGAATTTTCAATGTTTTCGATCGCCCGACCCGACAGCACAGGGTGCGTGCAGTAGGCGAAAACCTTGGCAGCGCCATGCTCTTTCAGGGCCTTGGCCGCGTGGCACAGAGTGCCGGCGGTATCGACCATGTCATCGACCAGAATACAGGTACGCCCTTCGACATCACCGATGATATGCATCACTTCAGAGTGATTGGCTTTCTCACGGCGTTTGTCGATGATCCCGAGATCCACGCCCAGGGATTTGGCAACAGCCCGTGCACGCACGACGCCGCCAATGTCCGGAGACACGATCATCAGGTTTTCGAAGCGCTGATCTTCAATGTCATCCACCAGTACCGGGGAGCCGTAGATGTTATCTACCGGAATATCGAAGAAGCCCTGAATCTGGTCAGCATGCAGATCAACCGTGAGGACACGGTCGATGCCGACTACGGTAAGCATGTCAGCAACGACTTTCGCGCTGATAGCCACACGTGCGGAACGCGGACGGCGATCCTGACGGGCATAACCAAAGTAAGGAATAACAGCAGTGATACGAGTAGCCGAGGAGCGGCGGAAGGCATCAGCCATCACAACCAGTTCCATCAGGTTATCGTTGGTCGGAGCGCAAGTCGGCTGAATAATGAAAACGTCTTTACCGCGAACGTTTTCATTGATCTCGGCAGTAATTTCGCCGTCGGAGAACTTACCGACAGAGATGTCACCGAGAGGGATATGCAGCTGACGTACAACACGCCGAGCCAGATCGGGGTTAGCGTTCCCCGTAAAGACCATCATCTTGGACACGCGCAGTACCTGAAGGCTGAGGGTAACCTGGATGAGTATAGGAAAATGGCAGGGGCGGCTGGATTCGAACCAACGCATGGCAGGATCAAAACCTGCTGCCTTACCGCTTGGCGACGCCCCTGTATCTGTTGCAACGAGTACCCAGTACTCGATTCCTTTTAGAGCAGACTTTGCAGCTTGCGATGCAACATCGAAATGTTGCTTCCTTTTGCTACAAACCCTGTAAGGGTCTCTGTCAGAAGGGCCGAGACTTTATCAGCTTCAGCTTTGCTTGGGAAGCCCCCAAACACACAACTTCCAGTTCCGGTGAGTTTTGCTTCGGTAAATTTACCTAACAAATTCAATGCGTTACGTACATCTGGATAACGCCTTGCTACCACCGGCAAGCAGTCATTTCGACTGTTTCCCTTGGGAACGGGGCGCACTTTAATGGGAGGAGTGTTACGTGTCAACAGTGGATCTGAAAAAATTTCTGCTGTACTTACAGATACTTGCGGCACCAGCACGAGATACCACGGTTCTTCGGGCTCTACAGGGGTGAGTTTCTCCCCCACGCCCTCGGCAAAAGCCGCGTGGCCACGCACGAAAACCGGGACGTCGGCGCCAAGCGTAAGGCCCAGTGCAGCCAGCCGATCCTCATCCCAACCCAGTTGCCAAAGATGATTGAGGCCCAGCAATGTGGTCGCCGCATTCGAACTGCCGCCACCGATTCCACCGCCCATGGGCAGGATTTTTTCGATCCAGATGTCGATACCCAGCGAACAACCGGATTGTTCCTGAAGTTTTTTTGCGGCTTTGACGATCAGGTTGCTGTCGTGAGGGACATCGGCGAATTCGGTGTGCAACCGAATCACGCCATCGTCGCGAACGGCGAAGGTGATTTCATCGCCGTAATCGAGGAACTGAAAAATCGTCTGCAATTCGTGGTAACCGTCTTCACGGCGACCGAGGATGTGCAGCATCAGGTTGAGCTTGGCAGGCGAGGGCAATGTCAGGCGTGGCGCTGTCATGTTCATTGCCCCAGTTTGCGTGGTTGCCATTCCTTGATCACCAGCGTGACATCAAGGTCGGTGCCGTGCAGTTTGATCCGCTCGGGCAGCCAGTAGCCGTTTTGCTCGGCATAACTGAGGTACTCGACCTGCCAGCCATCCTGTTCGAGATTGGCCAGGCGGCTATCGACATCGAGGGTCAGGCGACTTTTGCTGTCCGGGGCCGGGAGCCCGCGAACCCACCATGCCAGATGGGATACGGGCAATTTCCAGCCCAGTTGTTCTTCAACCAGGACTTCCGGAGTCTGCGCGTCATAGCGGCCCTGATTAGCCACTTCCAGAGAGACTTTGCCCGGGCGACCGGTCAAGCGGGCCGCGCCACGACCCAGCGGGCCGGAAAGGCGGATGTCGTAGTAATCCTGGCGTTGCAGCCAGAACAACGTGCCGCTACCCGAATCTTTTGGCGCGCGGATGCCGATTTTGCCGTTGATCTGCCAGCCGTCGAGGCTGGTCAGTTGCTGTTTGTGCTCGCGCCATTGGGCCGGGTTGCCTTGACCCTGGACCGATTCGCGGGCGCCGAAGCCCGCGCAACCGGCGAGCAGGGCGATGAAGCTGAAAACAATGATGTGGCGCAAAAACATAATCTTAAAGAGTCTCTGATCCGGTCAGGCGCTTGATGGTGCCGCGCAGGGTAGGGCTGTCGGGCTGTTCCTTGAGGAACTTGCTCCAGATTTGCTTGGCTTCGCGTTGTTTGCCGTTGGCCCACAAGACTTCGCCCAGGTGAGCGGCGACTTCCTGATCGGGGAAGCGCTCCAGCGCCTGGCGCAAATACCGCTCGGCTTCATCGAGGTTACCCAGGCGGAAATTGACCCATCCGAGGCTGTCGAGGACGGCCGGGTCTTCCGGGTTGAGCTGGTGCGCCTGCTCGATCAAGGCCTTGGCTTCGGCGTAGCGTGTGGTGCGGTCGGACAGGGTGTAGCCGAGAGCGTTCAACGCCATTGCATTGTTCGGGTCACGCTTGATGATCAGTCGCAGATCTTTTTCCATCTGCGCCAGGTCATTGCGTTTTTCTGCCAGCATGGCCCGGGTATACAGCAGATTCAGATCGTCGGGGTATTGCTGCAGGGCTTGCTGCAAGATTTTCCAGGCCTTGTCACCCTGTTTGTTGGCGGACAAGGTTTCGGCTTCGATCAGGTACAACTGGATTGCGTAATCGGGTTGCTCGCCGCGCTGGGCTGCCAGACGGCTTTGGGCTTCGGCGGTCTTGCCATTGCCCATCAGAATATCGGCCTGACGCAATTGCGCCGGCAGGTAATCGTTGCCCGCCCCGACCTGGGCGTATTCGATCAATGCGCCCTGCGGGTCGTTACGCTCTTCAGCAATGCGCCCCAGGTTCAGGTGTGCCGAGTCGACATGGCTTTCCCGAGCGATCAAATCTTCCAGGTAACCTTTGGCCTCGTCCCACGCCTTGGCTTCCAGGCAAACCAGCGCCAGGGAGTAACGCAGTTCGTCGTCTTCGGGGTATTGCTGCACCAGGCTCGAGAATTCGACCTTGGCGTCGTCCATGCGGTCCTGCTCAACCAGCATGCGCGCATAGGTCAGGCGCAGGCGTTTGTCGTCCGGGTATTTCTTGATGCTTTTTTGCAGCAGCGGCAGGGCTTCATCGCCACGGCTGAGGCCTTGCAGGAGGCGCGCGCGCAGCAGGATCGGCGCTATTTCGCCCTCCTCCGGCGGGTTGTCTTCGAGCAGGGTCAGGGCTCCCTTGGCATCGCCGTCCTGTTGCATCAGCAAGGCCTTGCCGAAAATCAGCTGGTTGTTGTGCGGATGGCGCTGCAACAAGCGGTCAAAACCTTTCATCAGACCGTTGCGCGTGTCCTGGTCGGTATCGGCCGCGGACAGGGCGAGGAAGTCGAAGTGCGTGTCGCCTTTGCCTTGCAGGACTTTCTCCATATAGACCATGGAGTCGTCGTAACGCCCGGCGCGGGCAAGTTGCACGGCAGCCGCCCGTTGCGCCTCGAGATCGTCCGGGGCGTTTTTGGCCCAGACCAGTGCGGTATCGAGGGCAGCCTGATCGGCACCCAGATACTCGGCAATGCGAAATGCCCGCTCGGAGATGCCCGGATCCTGGGTATTGATGGCCTGGGTCACGTAGTTGTCCAGGGCAATGTCGTAACGATTGCGCTGGCCAGCCAGTTCGGCGCTCAACAGGCTGAAGACGGTTTCTTCACTGAACGAGCTGTAAACCTTGGGCTTTTCAGGGGCCGGAGTGCTGTCTTCGACCGGCGGCGTACCGTCCGACGAAACGGGTGCCAAGGCCTGGCAGCCGCTGAGGAAGACAAAAGCGAGGAGCAACGCGGAAGATCTATTCATATAGGAAAAAGGACGACTAACCTGCGGTCGGATCATCATGACACAAGCCTTCGGCCAAACATAACCGGCCGGCCAATTTACCCGCGCGGGCAATCCCCGCGGGCCCGGCGTCCTTGTAAACGAGAACGGATCGCAGCCTTTGGCCGCTCTTACAGGAGCGATAGATATCGAGTGGTTGTTCTGGCTCTGTCGAAGTAGGACAATTGTCGGCTTCACGTCACCATCAGCGACCTTGAATGGCCTTCCTTGCACTCGGTATTAACCACAAGACTGCTTCAGTAGACGTCCGCGAGCGCGTGGCCTTTACCCCTGAGCAGCTGGTTGAGGCCTTGCAGCAGCTCTGCCGACTCACCGACAGCCGCGAAGCTGCGATCCTCTCCACCTGCAATCGCAGTGAACTGTATATAGAACAGGATCACCTTTCGGCTGACATCATATTGCGCTGGCTGGCCGATTATCATCATTTGAGCCTCGATGAGCTGCGCGCGAGCGCTTACGTGCATGAAGATGATGCGGCAGTTCGTCACATGATGCGGGTTGCCTCCGGGCTCGATTCGCTGGTGTTGGGTGAACCGCAGATTCTCGGTCAGATGAAATCAGCCTACGCAGTCGCTCGCGAGGCCGGCACCATCGGTCCGCTGCTCGGGCGACTGTTCCAGGCCACGTTCAATGCGGCCAAACAGGTGCGAACCGACACCGCCATCGGCGAAAACCCGGTATCGGTGGCGTTTGCCGCGGTCAGCCTGGCGAAACAGATTTTCAGTGATTTGCAACGCAGCCAGGCTTTGCTGATCGGCGCGGGCGAAACCATCACCCTGGTCGCCCGCCATCTGCATGAGCTGGGTGTGAAGCGAATCGTGGTCGCCAACCGCACCCTGGAGCGCGCGAGCATTCTGGCCGAGCAGTTCGGTGCCCACGCAGTGCTGCTCTCGGACATCCCGGCAGAACTGGTGCGCAGCGACATCGTCATCAGTTCCACCGCCAGCCAGTTGCCGATTCTCGGTAAAGGTGCGGTGGAAAGTGCCTTGAAATTGCGCAAGCACAAGCCGATTTTCATGGTGGATATCGCCGTCCCTCGGGATATCGAGCCGGAAGTCGGCGAGTTGGACGACGTTTACCTGTATAGCGTCGACGATCTCCACGAAGTGGTCGCCGAAAACCTCAAGAGCCGTCAGGGCGCAGCCCAGGCCGCCGAAGAGATGGTGTCGATCGGTGCCGAAGATTTCATGGTTCGCCTGCGCGAACTGGCGGCGGTGGATGTGCTCAAGGCCTATCGTCAACAAAGCGAGCGCATGCGCGACGAAGAATTGCAGAAAGCCCAGCGCATGCTCGCCAATGGCAGCAGCGCCGAAGACGTGCTGGTGCAACTGGCCCGTGGCCTGACCAACAAACTCTTGCATGCTCCGAGTGTGCAATTGAAAAAGCTCTCTGCCGAAGGTCGCCTCGATGCGCTGGCCATGGCCCAGGAACTCTTTGCCCTCGGTGAGGGCTCATCGGATAGCTTTTCGGATAAAAAACCGCAATGAAAGCGTCACTGCTCAATAAGCTGGACATCCTCCAGGACCGTTTCGAGGAATTGACCGCCCTGCTTGGCGACGGCGAGGTCATTTCCGATCAGAACAAATTCCGCACCTATTCCAAGGAATATGCGGAAGTCGAGCCGATCGTTGGCACCTATAAACAGCTGCTTAAAGTGCAGGGCGATCTCGAAGGGGCTCAGGCGCTGCTCAAGGACAGCGACCCGGACATGCGTGAAATGGCCGTGGAAGAAGTCCGCGAAGCCAAAGAGCAACTGATCGAAATCGAAGCCCAACTGCAACGTATGCTGCTGCCCAAAGATCCCAACGACGGACGTAACGTATTCCTCGAAATCCGTGCCGGTACCGGCGGTGACGAAGCAGCGATTTTCTCCGGCGATCTGTTCCGCATGTATTCGCGTTACGCCGAACGGCGTGGCTGGCGGGTAGAGATTCTCTCGGAGAACGAAGGCGAACACGGCGGCTATAAAGAAGTCATTGCCCGGGTCGAAGGCGAGAACGTTTACGGCAAGCTGAAGTTCGAATCCGGCGCGCACCGCGTACAACGGGTACCGGCCACTGAATCCCAGGGCCGCATCCACACCTCGGCTTGCACCGTGGCCGTGCTGCCCGAGCCGGACGAGCAGGAAGCGATCGAGATCAACCCGGCGGATCTGCGGGTCGATACCTATCGATCCTCCGGTGCCGGTGGTCAGCACGTCAACAAGACCGACTCGGCGATTCGTATCACGCACTTGCCGTCCGGTATTGTCGTCGAGTGCCAGGAAGAACGTTCCCAGCACAAGAACCGCGCCCGCGCGATGTCCTGGTTGTCGGCCAAGCTTAACGACCAACAGACCAGTGCAGCGGCCAATGCCATCGCCAGCGAGCGTAAATTGCTGGTAGGTTCCGGTGACCGTTCCGAGCGGATCCGCACCTATAACTTTGCCCAGGGCCGGGTCACCGACCACCGGGTCAACCTGACGCTGTATTCGCTCGACGAAATTCTCGCCGGTGGCGTGGATGCGGTGATCGAACCGCTGCTGGCCGAGTTCCAGGCCGACCAATTGGCAGCGATAGGTGAGTAAATGACGATCATTGCCAGTTTGTTGCGCGCCGCTGATTTGCCCGACTCGCCCACCGCGCGTCTGGATGCCGAATTACTGCTGGCGGCTGCCTTGGGCAAGTCCCGCAGTTTTCTGCACACCTGGCCTGAGCGCATCGTTCCGAGCGAAGCGGCACTGAAGTTTGCCGAGTACCTGCAGCGCCGTCGTAGCGGT
The DNA here is from genome assembly GCF_003732275.1 of Pseudomonas frederiksbergensis. Taxonomy (GTDB): domain Bacteria; phylum Pseudomonadota; class Gammaproteobacteria; order Pseudomonadales; family Pseudomonadaceae; genus Aquipseudomonas; species Aquipseudomonas frederiksbergensis_H. The sequence continues at coordinate 38,905 of NZ_MOBM01000023.1, read as the reverse complement.
GAGCCGGTGGCCTACATTCTGGGGCAGCAAGGCTTCTGGAAACTCGATCTGGAAGTCGCACCTCACACGCTGATTCCGCGCCCCGACACCGAATTGCTGGTAGAGACCGCGCTGGAACTGTTGCCGGCCACACACGCCTTGGTGCTCGATTTGGGCACCGGCAGTGGCGCCATCGCCCTGGCCCTGGCCAGCGAACGTCCGGCCTGGAAAGTCACCGCCGTAGATCGCGTGCTGGAAGCCGTGGCCCTGGCCGAGCGCAATCGCCAGCGCCTGCACCTGAACAACGCCACAGTGCTGAGCAGCCATTGGTTCAGCGCTTTGGAAGGCCAGCGCTTTCAATTGATCATCAGCAATCCGCCCTACATCGCTTCTACCGATCCGCATCTGGCGGAGGGCGATGTGCGCTTCGAACCGGCCAGTGCTTTGGTCGCTGGCGTCGATGGGCTCGACGATTTGCGTCTGATCGTCGATCAGGCACCGGATCATCTTGAGGCAGGTGGCTGGTTGATGCTCGAACATGGTTACGATCAAGCCGAGGCCGTGCGCGATTTGCTGCTGACCCGCGGTTTTGAAGAGGTCCACAGCCGCGCCGATCTGGGCGGTCACGAACGCATCAGTCTGGGGCGCTTGCCGTGCTGAATGATCAGGAATTACTGCGCTATAGCCGGCAGATTCTGCTGCAACACGTCGACATCGACGGCCAGTTACGGCTCAAACAAAGCCGCGTGCTGATTGTCGGCCTCGGCGGTCTCGGATCACCGGTTGCGCTGTACCTGGCGGCGGCCGGTATCGGTGAGTTGCATCTGGCGGACTTCGACACGGTTGACCTGACCAATCTGCAACGCCAGATCGTTCACGACACCGACAGCGTCGGCCTGAGCAAGGTCGATTCGGCGATCCGTCGCCTGACCGCGATCAATCCCGAGATTCAGCTGATTGCCCATCGCACCGCCCTGGATGAAGATTCCCTGGCGGCGGCAGTTGCGGCGGTGGATCTGGTGCTGGACTGTTCCGATAATTTTTCCACCCGCGAAGCGGTCAACGCCGCATGTGTGGCTGCGCGCAAACCGCTGGTCAGCGGTGCGGCGATTCGGCTGGAAGGGCAATTGTCGGTCTTCGACTCCCGTCGTCCGGAAAGCCCGTGCTACCACTGCTTATACGGGCACGGCAGCGAAGCCGAGCTGACCTGCAGCGAGGCCGGCGTACTGGGTCCGCTGGTGGGCCTGGTCGGTAGCCTGCAAGCCCTCGAAGCGCTGAAATTGCTGGTGGGTTTCGGTGAACCGCTGGTGGGGCGCCTGTTATTGATCGATGCCTTGGGCACGCGCTTCCGTGAATTGCGGGTCAAGCGCGATCCGGGCTGCAGCGTCTGCGGGTCAAGCCATGCGTGAAGCGCCGATTGCTGTATTCGATTCCGGCGTCGGTGGGCTCTCTGTGCTGGCCGAGATCCAGCAGTTGCTGCCCAACGAGTCTCTGTTGTACCTCGGCGATTGCGGGAATATCCCCTACGGTGAGAAATCACCGGCATTCATCAGTCAGCGTTGCAGTGTCATGGCGCAGTTCTTTCAGCAGCAGGGCGCCAAGGCGCTGGTGCTCGCTTGCAACACCGCGACCGTCGCAGGTGTTGCGGACTTGCGGCGCGATTTCCCCGAGTGGCCCATCGTCGGCATGGAGCCCGCGGTCAAGCCGGCTGCTGCGGCGACGCGCAGCGGTGTAGTTGGCGTACTCGCCACCACCGGCACATTACAGAGTGCCAAGTTCGCCGCCTTGCTCGACCGTTTCGCCGCCGATGTGCGAGTCATCACTCAGCCATGCCCCGGGTTGGTGGAGCTGATTGAAAATGGCGATTTGCACAGCGAGGCATTGCGTCAGCTGCTGCAAGGGTATGTCGACCCGCTGCTGGCTGCGGGTGCAGACACGATCATTCTTGGCTGCACGCATTATCCCTTTCTAAAGCCGCTGCTTAAGCAGATGATTCCCCAGAGCATCAGCCTGATCGATACCGGTGCCGCTGTGGCACGGCAGCTTCAACGATTGTTGGCCGAGCGTGAGTTGCTGGCCGAGGGACCTGCTCGCGCCGCCCGATTCTGGTCGAGTGCGGATCCGGAGCATTTCAGAAATATCTTGCCGGTTTTGTGGCATTCGACGGGTGTTGTGCAAAGCTTCGACTTGTAGATAAAAAAAGAGATGACACGAATAATTGAGCTGAACTTCTGATCAAGCTTCAACTTCTATAGCTTTGTCGTTGGGCAGCATAAAAACCATACGAAATTGTTCGGAAAAGGATGTTTCTAATGAAGCGACTATTCTGCTTGGCCGCGATTGCGACCGCATTGATGGGGCACAGTTTTACCGCGCAGGCAGCAGGGGTGGAGTTCGGGGTCGGCCAGACCAGCGATTCGACCATGACTTACCGATTGGGGATGCAATTCGATTGGGACAAAAGCTGGCTTCAGAGTGACATCGGTCGCTTGACCGGCTACTGGAGCGGCGCTTACACCTACTGGGAGGGCGACAAAACATCAAGCAATCACAGTTTGTCATTCTCGCCGGTGCTGGTGTACGAGTTTGCCGGTCAGACCATCAAGCCCTACGTTGAAGCCGGTATCGGCATCGCGGTGTTTGCCAACACCGAAGTCGAAGACAACAAACTGGGTAGTGCCTTTCAGTTCGAAGACCGTTTCGGGTTTGGTCTGCGCTTTAACGGCGGACATGAAGTCGGGATTCGCGCCACGCACTATTCCAATGGCGGGATCAGCAGCCCGAACGATGGCGTAGAGAGTTACTCACTGCATTACACGATGCCGTTGTAAGCAGTCCGCACAAGTCAATGTGGGAGCGAGCCTGCTCGCGATTGCGGTTTAATGGTCAACATTGATGTTGAATGTTACTCCGTCATCGCGAGCAGGCTCGCTCCCACATTGGTATCGGGTGATCTGGCCGTCACCGATACGCCGTCGCAATCCCCTGGCGTTCGGTGATGCATTCCGATGCACCCATTTCGAACTCCCGGCAGATCAGCGGACGCTTTTCGTAGATGGTGCACATCATGCTGTTGCGATCCAGCGCGGCGCACCAGCCGTCATCCAGTCGCAGCATGACTTCCCCACCCCAATCATCGGTATCGATAAAACGCTCGGGCACACCGGTGTCGGTGATCAACATGACTTCAAGCTGACAGCAGCAAGCTGCGCAGGTCGAGCAGGTGACCGCAGGTTCGGCGATTTGCGTGTGGGGAATGGTTTTCATGGTGCGCAGTGTAAGGCAGTGGGCCCATGCTGTGTGAAAGGCCTGACGGACGCTCAGGCTTTACGGCAGATCCTCGATCGGCGGATTGTTTTGCTCCATGCCCTTGCCGATTTTCAGTCCCGTCTTGCCCGGCTTCTGCGGCAGAGGCCAAAGGACAGGCATGAGCAGTTCCGGTAAGGGGAGCTCCAGTGGACGATGCTTGAGCATGTCGAAGAGGTATCGCGCAGCGTTGTCCGCCGACCAGTTGAGGTGTTGTGGAGCGTCGTTGCTCAGGGGGATATCGATAAGTCCTGGGCTGACTATGGTCATTTCGATGTTTTCCGGCGCCACGTCGATGCGCAAGGACTCGAAAAGGTGACGCAACCCGGGCTTTGAATCGCCATAGGCTTCGGCCCGTGGCAGGGGCAGATAGGTCACCGAGCTGGCCATGCCCACCAGATGCGGCGCAGTGCCCGCCTGCAGCAGGGGCCGGGCAGCTTCAATGCAATAGCTGCTGGCAAGCAGGTTGGTACGTACGATGTGCTCGATGATTGACGAGTCGAACTGATTGGCGTCGACGTATTCGCAGGTGCCTGCGTTGAGGATCATGGTGTCCAGAGAACCCCATTCCTTGGCAATCTGCTCGCCGATTTCGCGCACCCGTTGGCCGTTGGTCAAATCACCCGCGACCACCAGCACCTGCCCGGGATAACGCTGAGACAGGGCGTTCAATGGCGCCAATGAGCGGGAGCTGACCGCCAGATGGGCGCCGGCTTTCAGTATTTCTTCGGCCAGCGCGGCACCAATACCGTTGCTGGCGCCGGTCAACCAGTAGCGCCTTGGAGGTGTACGACTCATCCCAATCCCCTTTTTTACCAGATAACTTCCTGATTCAGTTCCGTGTTCATAACGTAAAGCTGTGGCATCAAAGTAATTCCGGGGGTGATAAACCCTGTCGGGATGGCAGGTTCTTGAACGCAGCCAGGGCCCGTTCCCGGGAAGAGCTCAGGTTGACGATCGGCAATGGATAATCGCTTACGCCGAATAATCCGTCGAGTCTCGCGGGAGTGTGCAAGTCTTTTTTGCTCATTTCATTGATCTGCGGCAACCAATGCTTGATGAAAACCCCTTCGGCGTCGAACTTTTCCGACTGGCTCAGCGGGTTGAAAATCCGGAAGTAGGGCGCCGAATCGGTGCCGGTGGACGAACTCCACTGCCAGCCACCGTTGTTCGCCGCCAGATCGCCGTCAATCAGATGCCGCATGAAGAAACGCTCGCCTTCACGCCAGTCGATCAGCAGGTTTTTGGTCAGGAACATTGCCACGACCATGCGCAAACGGTTGTGCATCCAGCCGGTCTCCAGCAACTGGCGCATGGCGGCATCAATGATCGGCAGGCCGGTACGGCCTTGTTGCCAGGCCTTGAGGTCTTGCGGGGCGTCACGCCAGGCGAGGGCTTCGGTTTCCGGGCGAAAGGCGCGGTGCCGGGAGACCCGTGGGTAGCCCACCAGAATGTGTTTGTAGAATTCGCGCCACAGCAACTCGTTGATCCAGGTGACGGCACCGACTTTGCCGCTTTCGAATTCCCCCTGATTGCTTTGCAATGCGGCGTGCAGACACTGACGAGGGGAGATGACCCCGGCAGTGAGATAGGCCGAGAGCTGGCTGGTGCCGGGTTTTGCCGGGAAATCGCGCTCGCTGTGGTAGTAGTCGATCTGCGCGTCGGTAAAAGTATCGAGGCGGCGTCGGGCTTCAGCTTCGCCGGCTGGCCAGAGAGCACGCAAACTGTCGCTGGGCGTGTCGAAACCCTCGACACGAGAGGGCGGTTCGTCGCTGGCGATACCCAGCGGCGCCTGAATGGTGGGGGCGGTAACCAGTCTCGGTAATGATGCGTGCAAACGTTCGTAGCAGACCTTGCGGAACTGGCTGAAGACCTGGAAATAAGTGCCGGTTCTGGTCAGCACGGTGCCGGGCTTGAGCAGCAATTGATCGAGGTAGCGGTAAAAGTCGATGCCTTGGGCTTTCAGGGCTTGGGCCACCGCGGCATCACGACGGGTTTCATGAATGCCGTATTCCTCATTGGCGTGTACTGCATCGATCTTCAATTGCTGGCACAACTCGAGCAGGACCTTCGGTGCCTCATCCCAGCGGGACGCGTTGCGAATCAGCAGCGGGATGTTCAGGGCGCCCAGCGCATGACGTAATTCGCTCAGGTTGCGCAGCCAGAAATCCACTTTGCACGGCGCGTCGTCATGCGCCAGCCATTGCTGCGGACTCAGCAAATACACCGCCACACTCGGGCCCCGCGCTGCGGCGGCCGAGAGGGCGGTGTTGTCATGTAGACGCAAGTCGCTGCGCAGCCAGATCAATTGCATGGTGGTATCCGCGCGATCCATTAAAAATCCGATTTAAATGAGCCCACGCTGAATCAGGCCCTGATGGGCCGACAACGGGTCTTCGGCCAGGGACAAGTCAGCAATGGCGGCGGTTCTTGTGGATAACTCGGTGTGGTGAATACGCACCGTTGATCCGGCAATCATTTTTGGGCAGCGGACGCCATTCAAAAGTTTCGTCAGCTGCGAAAGATTCATGGCTTTGCTGGAATACAGCACTACGCCGCGGGCTTGCAGGTGATCGACCGCCAGCGCAAGTTCGCCAGCGGGAAGCGGCCAGTCGAAGACTTCCACCGGGCAATCGACGCTGCTGATCAGCCAGGCCATGAGCCAAAGATAAGGCTCCAGCGGCAGGTCGGAGTGATTGATCAGTAGCAGCGGCGCGGTGCGTAACTGACGGTTGTTATGGTAGATCCTCGCGCCGAATTTGCTGCGCAACCAGGAATAAACAAACACCCGCTCCATCTGCGCGCCGAACTGGCCTTGCCAGCGTTGTTCCAGTTCCGCCAGCAACGGCATCAACAATTTTTCACACAAGGTGCGTGGTGGATACAGCGCCATCGCCTGATTCACCGTGTCATCGAGGGTGCGTTCGGCCAGCTGAGTGACCGCTTGCAGCAGTGTCTGGCGCAGCACCAGCCAATCGTTCCCGACGGGGTCGGTAAGCCCCTGAGGCGTGTCGAGCAGTTGTTTGACCTGGCTGACAGCCACGCCGCGATTGAGCCAGGTGAGGATCGTCAGGATCCGTTGAACGTGTTCGGCACAGAACAGCCGATGTCCCTTGGGCGTACGCTGAGGCACGATCAACCCATAGCGCCGTTCCCAGGCGCGCAAGGTGACGGCATTGACCCCGGTCTGCCGGGCCACTTCACGAATGGGCAGCCAACCAGCGTCCAAGGCCTTCTTGAAGTCGTTGCCAAGGTCTTCGCTGGCGCTGGTGTCCGGTGGATTCTTCATTAAATCGCGTTTCGCAGGCTGAGGTTTTCCGGATGCGGTTGCAGGTAAACCTGTTGCGCAATGTATGGATCCGGGTGTTGGCGAAAGTAGTGTTTGAGCAGCGTCAATGGCACCACCAGCGGCACGATTCCCTGGCGATACTGGCCGATGACGTGCTGCACTTCCTGTTTGTCTTCAGGGCTGATGACTTGTTTGAGATAGCCGCTGAGGTGCTGCAGCACGTTGGTGTGGGTGCGGCGTGTGGCGCATTTTTTCAGGGCCGCCATCAGCTCGCTGAAATAGCGCGGGCCGAGCTCTTCGAGATCGGACTGGCCCATGTTGCCCAGCAAGTTGCCCAGGGTTTTGTATTGCACCGTGTTGTGGGCCATCAACAGGTATTTGTAGCGCGAGTGAAAGTCAGTGAGGCTGCGCCGGGTCAGGCCTGTGTGCAGCAACTGCTGCCAGGCGCTGTAGGCGAACACGCGGGTGAGGAAGTTTTCCCGCAGCACCGGGTCGTTGAGGCGGCCGTCTTCTTCCACCGGTAGATCAGGGTGCAGCGCACAGAAGGCTTGGGCGTAGATACCACGGCTACCGCCGTCCACTGGCGCGCCGTTGGCGTGGTAGACCTTGACCCGTTCAAGCCCGCACGAAGGGGATTTCTGCATGAAGATATAGCCGCAGATCTCGCCCAGCTCCACTGCCATTTTTTGACCATAGTCGGCCAGCGGCTGGGTGACGTTGATCTCAGGGTGGACAGTGCCGACAGCCTCCGGGTGTTCGGGGTTGCCGACCAGGCGGATCGGTTCGCGAGGGATACCCAGGCCAATGGCGACTTCCGGGCACACCGGGACGAAATCGAAATAATCGGTGAGGGTAATGCTGCACAGCCGCGATGCTTTGTGCCCGCCGTTGTAACGCACTTCGGCTCCCATCAGGCAGGCGCTGATGGCAATTTTGGGTTTCATGGCTGTAGGGGGCATCGGAGCGCCTCGAATCCAGACCTGTACAGATTATTAGGTCTGTACAACATGACTTCATCATAGATTCAAAGGTGTACAAGTCAAATTTTTTGTATAGGTTTTTGCGAGGCTGCTGCCCATGTCGACAGCAGCAATGGGCTGGACTTGATTCAATTCACTGCAGGTGTTCGTGCAGCCGGCGGGCTGCTTCCTGACCACTGAGCCAGGCACCTTCGACACGGCCAGACAGGCACCAGTCACCGCACACATACAGGCCCAGATCGGCATCGGCCAGGGCACCCCATTCATGGTTGCTGGCCGGCCGGGCGTACAGCCAGCGGTGAGCGAGGCTGAAGGTCGGAGCAGGCATGGCATCGTGCAGCAGTTCGGCAAAGGCACCGTGCAATTGCTCGATCACCGCTTCCTTGGGCAGGTCGATATGCTGCCGGCTCCAGGCACTGGTAGCGTGCAGCACCCATGTGTCGAGGGTGGTGTCGCGTCCCGGCTTGCTGCGGTTGCGCGCCAGCCAGTCGAGAGGACTGTCCTGCACGAAGCAACCTTCGATGGTGGTTTCCAATGGCGTGTCGAACGCCAGGGCGACGGCCCAGGTCGGCTCCATTTTTACCCCTGCGGCGGCTCCGGCGAGCTTCGGCGCGGCCGCCAGCAGTGCGGTCGCCTGAGGGGCGGGCGTGGCGATGACGACATGGCTGAACGGGCCGTGAGTGAAACCCTCGGCGTCTTGCAGGTGCCAGTGTTCTTCACCGCGATAGACCTCGGTGATGCGGCAAGCGAAATGCACTTCCAGATCACCGAGCAGGCCGCGCGTGATCGCGCTCATGCGTGGTGTGCCGACCCAGCGTGTCTGTTCGTCCGGCGAAGGCCTGAGCTGGCCGCCGTGGAAGGTATAGAGCTGCGGCGTCCACACGGCGACCCAGCCATTGGCTTGCCAGCGCTGGACTTCGGTGACAAAGCGGCGGTCGCGGGCAGTGAAATATTGCGCGCCCATGTCCAGAGCACCCGCATCGCTGCGCTTGCTCGACATGCGTCCGCCACTGCCGCGGCTTTTATCGAAAAGTTGAACGACATGCCCGGCCTCCGTAAGGGCCTGGGCGGCTGAGAGTCCGGCGATGCCGGTGCCGATGATTGCGATAGGTACAGTCATAGGGGCCTCGTTTACCTTTCTGTACAGACTACGCCGTGGTTCAAACCTGTACAATATTGTTTTTTGGTATAACTTTTAGCGTTCTCGTTCTGACAGCTTGGCCTATTGTTAAGCACAGAGCCTGCCCGATACCAAAGATCCCTGCTTATAAAAATAGACTAGTGATCAGGGTAAAACGCCACGCGAGGAAGATGTCATGCACATATTGCTGACCGGCGGTACTGGTTTGATAGGACGTCAACTCTGCCAACACTGGTTGGGTCAGGGACATCGCCTGACAGTCTGGAGTCGCACGCCTGCAAAAGTTGCCCAGGTCTGTGGCACTCAGGTTCGTGGAATCGCACGGCTTGAGGACCTGGGTCAAGAACCGGTGGATGCCATTATCAACCTCGCGGGCGCACCGATTGCCGATCGGCTCTGGACTCATAAACGCAAAGCCTTGTTGTGGAGTAGCCGGATCACCCTGACCGAAACCCTGCTGGCCTGGCTCGAAAGCCGCGAGCAGAAACCGCAGGTATTGATTTCTGGCTCCGCGATCGGTTGGTACGGCGACGGTGGTGAGCGGGAGTTGACTGAAGATTCGCCACCGGTCATTGATGATTTCGCCAGCCAGTTGTGCGTCGCCTGGGAGGAAACCGCGCAGCGCGCCGAAGCCTTGGGCATACGCGTGATCCTCATTCGTACCGGGTTGGTGCTGTCCGCCGAGGGCGGCTTTTTGTCGCGGCTGTTGTTGCCGTTCAAACTGGGGCTGGGCGGGCCGCTCGGCAATGGTCGGCAGTGGATGTCGTGGATTCATATCAAGGATCAAATCGCCCTGATTGATTTTCTTCTGCACCGCAACGAGGCCAGCGGTCCATATAATGCCTGCGCGCCCAAGCCGGTGCGCAATCGCGAATTCGCCCAAACGTTGGGTAGCGTGTTGCATCGTCCGGCGTTCATGCCGATGCCAACCCTCGTGTTGAAGGTGGGCCTGGGCGAGTTGTCATTGTTGCTGCTGGGTGGCCAGAAGGCCATGCCGGCTCGCTTGCTGGAAGCGGGCTTCACTTTCCAGTTCACTGATTTGCGCGCGGCGTTGGACGATCTGTCCAGCCGCCTTAAGAAATAGGACGTTGCATGACCGATCACGCGTTGCTTCTGGTCAATCTGGGTTCACCCGCTTCCACCTCGGTGGCGGATGTGCGCAGCTACCTCAATCAATTTCTGATGGATCCGTATGTGATCGACCTGCCGTGGCCGGTGCGGCGTTTGCTGGTGTCGTTGATTCTGATCAAGCGCCCGGAACAATCGGCTCACGCTTACGCATCGATCTGGTGGGCGGACGGCTCGCCACTGGTGGTGCTCAGCCGTCGTCTGCAACGGGCCATGACCGCGCAGTGGACCCACGGCCCGGTGGAACTGGCGATGCGCTACGGCGAGCCATCCATTGAGTCGACGCTGGTCCGTCTGGCGGCTCAGGGTCACAAAAAAATCACCCTGGCGCCGCTCTATCCGCAGTTCGCCGACAGCACCGTGACCACGGTAGTCGAGGAAGCCAAACGGGTGGTACGGGAGAAGAAACTCGACGTGCAGTTCTCGATTCTCCAGCCGTTCTATGATCAGCCGGAGTACCTCGATGCCCTGGTGGCCAGCGCTACGCCATATTTGCAGCAGGATTACGATCACCTGCTGCTGAGCTTTCATGGTTTGCCGGAGCGGCACCTGACCAAGATCGATCCCACCGGTCACCATTGCTTTAAAAGCGAAAATTGCTGTCAGAACGCTTCACCGGAAGTATTAGCCACCTGCTACCGCGCTCAATGCCTGCGCACTGCGTCCGAGTTTGCCCGGCTCTTGGGTCTGCCGGACGGCAAGTGGTCGGTGTCGTTCCAGTCGCGTCTGGGCCGGGCCAAGTGGATCGAGCCCTACACCGAAGCGCGCCTCGATGAGTTGGCCAAAAGCGGCGTGAAGAAGGTCCTGGTGATGTGCCCGGCGTTCGTCGCCGATTGCATCGAAACCCTGGAAGAGATCGGTGATCGCGGGAAGGAGCAATTTCGCGAAGCGGGAGGGGAGGAGTTGGTGCTGGTGCCGTGTCTCAACGGTGATCCGCAATGGGCCAAGGCGTTGAACGCATTGTGTGAACGAGCGCCGTTGGCGTTGTAAGAACACACCTTGAAGTGAAGGCGGGCTTGTTGTGGCGAGGGAGCTTGCTCCCGCTGGGTCGCGAAGCGGCCCCAAAATCTCTGCAGTCGATGGAAGATTTTGTGAGTGCTGCGCACTCAAGCGGGAGCAAGCTCCCTCGCCACAGGGGATTGAGTCGCCTGTTACAACAACGGCTCATCCGCCTGCTTGTGCTTCCAGCTGTCATGACCCGGCAGCAACAGGTTCAGCGCAATCGCCACCACCGCGCACAGCGCGATGCCTTTGAGGCCGAAATCGTCCGGGCCGGTGCCGGTGCCGACCAGCACGCCGCCAATCCCGAACACCAGCGTCACCGAAACAATCACCAGATTACGTGCTTCGCCCAGGTCGATCTTGTGGCGAATCATTGTGTTCATCCCCACCGCAGCAATCGAACCGAACAACAGGCACAGAATCCCGCCCATCACCGGCACCGGGATGCTTTGCAGCAGGGCGCCGAACTTGCCGATGAACGCCAGGCTGATCGCGAAGATCGCCGCCCAGGTCATGATTTTCGGGTTGTAGTTTTTGGTCAGCATCACCGCGCCAGTCACTTCGGCGTAGGTGGTGTTGGGCGGGCCGCCAAACAGACCGGCTGCGGTGGTGGCAATGCCATCGCCGAGCAAGGTGCGATGCAGGCCGGGCTTTTTCAGGTAATCGCGACCGGTCACGCTACCGACCGCGATCACGCCGCCGATGTGCTCGATGGCCGGGGCCAGGGCAACCGGAACGATGAACAGAATCGCCTGCCAGTTGAATTCCGGCGCCGTGAAGTGTGGAATCGCGAACCACGGTGCAGCAGCAATCTTCGCGGTGTCGACCACCCCGAAATAGAACGCCATGGCAAAACCCACCAGCACGCCGGAGATGATCGGCACCAGGCGGAAAATGCCTTTGCCGAACACCGCAACAATCAGGGTGGTCAGCAGCGCCGGCATCGAGATCAACATCGCCGTCTGGTAAGGGATCAGCTCGGTGCCGTCGCCGGCCTTGCCCATCGCCATATTCGCCGCGATCGGCGCCATGGCCAGACCGATAGAAATAATCACTGGGCCAATCACCACCGGCGGCAATAGACGGTCGATGAACCCGGTGCCTTTGATCTTCACGGCAAGGCCGAGGAAGGTGTAGACGAAACCGGCAGCCATCACACCGCCCATGGTCGCCGCCAGGCCAAACTGGCCCTTGGCGAGAATGATCGGTGTGATGAAGGCAAAGCTCGACGCCAGGAACACCGGCACCTGACGCCCGGTGACGATCTGGAACAGAATCGTCCCCAAACCTGCAGTGAACAGCGCCACGTTAGGGTCGAGGCCGGTAATCAACGGCATCAACACCAGTGCGCCAAAGGCCACGAACAGCATCTGCGCACCCGAGAGCACTGTGCGCCAGAGCGGATCGTTGAACTCTTGCTGCATGCTCAAGCGTCCTTCTGCTTGGTGCCGAAGATCTTGTCACCGGCATCGCCCAAGCCTGGGATGATGTAACCGTGTTCGTTCAGTTTCTGGTCAATGGAGGCGGTGTAGATGGTCACGTCCGGGTGAGCCTTCCCCACCGCGGCGATGCCTTCAGGGGCAGCCACCAGGACCATCGCGCGGATGTCCTTGCAACCGGCCTTTTTCAGCAGGTCGATGGTGGCGACCATGGAACTGCCGGTGGCGAGCATCGGGTCGATGATCATCGCCAGACGTTCGTCGATTTCCGGCACCAGTTTTTCCAGGTAGGTGTGGGCCTGCAGGGTTTGTTCGTTGCGGGCCACGCCCACGGCGCTGACTTTGGCACCGGGGATCAGGCTCAGCACGCCTTCGAGCATGCCGATACCGGCTCGCAGGATCGGCACCACGGTAATTTTCTTGCCGGCGATTTTCTCCACCGACACCGTGCCGCACCAGCCTTCGATGTCGTAGCTTTCCAGCGGCAGGTCTTTGGTGGCTTCATAGGTCAGCAAGGCACCGACTTCCTGAGCGAGCTCACGGAAATTCTTCGTGCTAATGTCGGCGCGGCGCATAAGGCCAAGTTTATGACGGATCAGCGGATGGCGGATCTCGAGGATGGGCATGGGAAAGGCTCCGGCGGCGGGCAAAAAAACCGGCCTAGATTAATCTATCCGAGGGTGTTGTCCTATAGACATACAGAACGTTAGTCCACAAACGCTTGATCTGGCCGTGCGGGATGCGTACCTTTGCCCGCTTTTCCTCACTTAGTCCCCCCGTTACCACCCCCCAGGAGAGCGCCATGTCCGCTGATCTCGAGCATATCCGTCAAATCATGCGAGAGGCTGACTGCCTGTACACCGAAGCTGAAGTCGAGGCGGCCATCGCCCGCGTCGGTGCACAAATCAACGATCAGCTGGCTGAACGCAACCCGGTGGTGTTCTGCGTGATGAACGGCGGGCTGATTTTCTCCGGCAAGCTGCTGACGCATCTGAACTTCCCGCTGGAAGCGTCCTATCTGCACGCCACCCGTTATCGCAACGAAACCAGCGGCGGCGACCTGTTCTGGAAAGCCAAGCCGGAAGTCTCGTTCATCGACCGTGACGTACTGATCATCGACGACATCCTCGATGAAGGTCACACCCTGGGCGCGATCATCGACTTCTGCAAACACGCCGGCGCCCGCGCCGTGCATACCGCCGTGCTGATCGACAAGGACCACGAACGTAAGGCTCGCCCCGACCTGAAAGCCGATTTCGTCGGCCTGCCGTGCATCGACCGTTACATCTTCGGTTACGGCATGGACTACAAAGGCTACTGGCGTAACGCCAACGGGATCTTTGCCGTTAAAGGCATGTAAACAGGATGACTGTCTGGGGGGGCGATCGGCCGCCAGGCACGTTGAGGCTTGAATGCAAGGCCTCACATCGGGATGCGTGCGCAGTTTGTCTGAACTGCGCGCTCAGCCCTGTCCGGCGAGCCAGCGTTCGCTTTTGCGTCGAGCCTGTTCCAGATTATTCACGTAGGCCAACTGTCGCTGTTCCCGATGGATGCCCGCGCGCCTGAGTTTCAGGCGTACCCGTGGAGCGGTTCCGACCAGAATCAGGCCGATGCCGTCGGTGCGGTAATCCCTGAGGATATTGTCGAAGGCCGCCAACGCCGTCATGTCCAGCATGGGCACGGCACTCATCTCGACAATCACCACTTTGACCTCCGGGCTGAATTTGCGCAGTACGCCCAGGGCTTTTTCCGCAGCGCCGAAAAACAGCGGCCCGCGTATCGCATAGCAACGCACATGCTCCGGCATATCCTGTAAGGCTTGATGGAACTCGCGAGGCAGTTCGGCGGTGTCCGTGAGGTCGCTCATGCGTTTGATGAACAACCCGGCGGCCAGCAGCAGGCCGACGGCGACGGCCAGCACCATGTCGAACAGCACCGTCAGGCTCAGGCAGGTCAACAAGACCAGCACATCGCTGCGCGGTGCGATGCGCAAGGTATGCACGACGTGCCGGGCTTCGCTCATGTTCCACGCCACCATCACCAGCAATGCCGCCAGCGCCGCCATCGGCAAGTAGCTGAACAGGGGCGCGAGGGCAAGTATCGCCAGCAACACCACCGCACTGTGGATAATCGCCGCCAATGGCGAAAACGCTCCGCTGCGCACGTTGGTGGCGCTGCGGGCGATTGCCGCGGTGGCGGTAATGCCGCCGAACAGCGGTGCGACCAGATTGCCCAGGCCTTGACCCAGAAGTTCGGCGTTAGGGTCGTGTTTGCTGCCCGTCATGCCGTCGGCCACCACGGCGCACAACAACGATTCGATGGCACCGAGCATGGCGATGGCAAAGGCTGGCGCCATTAATTGGCGGATCAGGTCGTAAGACAGGTGCAGCGGCTGGCCGTAGGGCCCCGGCAGATTCCACGGCCAGTCGAAGCTCGGCAGAAACGGCGGAATGCCGGGATGGCTGACACCATCGACGATATAGCTGAAGCGTTCCCCCAGCGTCGCAATCGGTAACCCGCCGCGTTCCAGTGCCAGCCCCAGCAATGCGCCGACGGCCAGCGCCACCAGGTGCCCCGGAATCCTCGGCACAAAGCGCGGCCAGACGATCAGCACCGCCAGGCACATCACACCGATGATCCCGTCTCCCAGGCGAGCGCTGGGTAACGCCTGGAGCAGCCCAGCCAATTGCTCGATGTAATGTTCGGCATGCCCGGTGGTACTCAGGCCCAGCAAATCCTTTAATTGAAGGGTGGCGATGACAATGCCTATCCCGGCGGTAAAGCCCAGAGTGACTGGATAAGGGATGTACTGAATCAGCCGTCCGGCCCGAATCAGCCCCAAGGCAATCAGGATTGCCCCGGCAAGCATGGTGCAGAGCAGCAGACCACCCAGACCATATTGTTGGGTGATCGGCAGCAGTATCACCACGAATGCGGCTGTTGGCCCGCTGACATTGAAGCGCGAGCCTCCCGTCAGGGCGATCAGCGGGGCGGCGATCAGCACCGTATACAGACCTTGCTGGGGCGCTACCCCCACCGCAATCGCCAGGGCCATGGCCAGAGGGATGGCGATAATCCCGACCGTCACCCCGGCACTGATATCGCCGCGCAAGCGTCTGAGGCTATAACCTGCGCGCCAGGTCTGACGCCAGGCGGCGAATAACGGAGGCATGGAGAATGACATGGGTACTCCACAATAGAGGATGCACTGTCGAAATGGGGCTGAAAGCTCTTTCAGTATGCCCAGCCTTGTCTTCCAGAGTATTGACCGGGATCGGTTATTCGCCGGGTAGATCCTCATGCTAGAGTGCTCGGCCCCGCCCCCGGAGCCATCCATGAGCCTTTTGATCCGCAGCTGCGCCGCCCTGTTGCTGACCGTCAGCCTGCCCCTGGCCGCCGCCCCGTCGCCGATGCACGCGCAGTTTTTGCCCCCGGACGACCTGACCCTGCGTGACGCCGAACCCGAGCAGCAGCAACTGTTGCAGATCACCGAGTATTCGGTGGTGATCGGTAGCCAGCGCCAGTCCAACCAACAGCCGATCCCAGTCACATCGCCATTGCTGATCCGCCTCAAGGGCAAATCCTTGAACAAGGGCGCAACCATCGGCCAGGTGCTGGTCAACTTCGATGGCGAAAGCAAAAGCCTGAAAAAGCCGATCTACGACGAAAAAAGCAAAACCTTGACCCTCTATTACCCGCTGGCCCAATACCGGGTGGTGATCGACCTGTTGCGCAATGACACGGTGTATTGCCAGTTCCTCAGCTACGCCAACGGCCATATCTGGGCCGATCTGCACACAGGTAGCGTTCGTGCGCGTTGAGCCTGGCGCCTGCGCAGGGGTAAACTGCCCGCCCTGTGAAATGTCTGCGAGCTGGAGTCGGCAATGCGTAAAGATAAGAAGCAAGTGATTGGTGACGAGATCGGCGATGCGCAGATCAAGCTGTTCCTCGATTTCGAGCCGGTCGACGCCACTTCACCGTCGCTGCACAAACTGATCAAGGCGTACCGTGGCCTGCGCATTGATGACTTCGAGCGTTTTCTGACGTTCTTTGTTGAAGCCGGCCTGGACCTGGATGGCAAGGATGAGCACGGCAATGACTTCGTTGCCCTGATCAAGGATCAGCGCAACGCCGCCGAGTACATCGAGCTGATCAACAAGGCCCGCGGTTAAGATCAAAAGATCGCAGCCTCGCTACGCTCGACAGCTCCTACAAATAGTTCGCTCATACCTGTAGGAGCTGTCGAGCGTAGCGAGGCTGCGATCTTTTCAGCGGCACATAAAAAAGCCCCGCCCTCAATGAGGACGGGGCGTTTTTTTAGGCCGAATCAAGCGTAGCTTTCAGTCTCGTTACTGGCTTCAACCAGTTCCAGCGCGACGTTGTTGTGCGCATTGATCTTGCGATACAGCGCAGCGTCGGTTTCCAGAACTTTTTCCCGAGCCGGGAAGATTTCCGCCAGTTTGGCAGCCCATTCACCGGACGCTTTGTTCGGGAAGCATTTTTCGATCAGCTCAAGCATGATCGAAACAGTCACCGAAGCGCCTGGGGACGCGCCGAGCAGGGCGGCAAGGGAACCGTCCTTGGCCGCGACCAGTTCGGTACCGAACTGCAGGACGCCGCCTTTCTTCGGATCTTTCTTGATGATCTGCACCCGTTGGCCGGCCACTTCCAGGCGCCAGTCCTCGGCTTTTGCCTGTGGATAAAAGCGACGCAGGGATTCCAGGCGCTGCTCCATCGACTGCATCACTTCGCTGACCAGGTACTTGGTCAGGTCCATGTTGTTTTTGGCCACGGCCAGCATCGGGCCGATGTTGCCGGCGCGGACCGACATCGGCAGGTCCATGAATGAACCGTGCTTGAGGAACTTGGTGGTGAAACCGGCGTAAGGCCCGAACAGCAGGGACTTCTTGCCATCGACCACGCGGGTGTCCAGGTGCGGCACGGACATCGGTGGCGAACCTACCGCGGCCTGGCTGTAGACCTTGGCCTGGTGGTGCTTGACCACTTCCGGGTTGTCGCAACGCAGCCATTGGCCGCTGATCGGGAAACCGCCGAAGCCTTTGCTTTCTTCGATGCCCGACGCTTGCAACAGTGGCAGTGCAGCACCGCCGGCGCCAAGGAACACGAACTTCGCATCGACGTCACGGGTGTTACCGCTGTTGACGTCCTTGATGCTGACAGTCCAGCCACCGTTGTTACGCTTCAGGCCCGTCACACGCTTGCAGTACTTGACCTGGGCATCAGGTGCGCTGGTCAGGTGCTTGAGCAATTGGTTGGTCAGGGCGCCGAAGTTGACGTCGGTGCCGTTCATCACGCGGGTGGCGGCGACGACTTCGTCAGCCGGGCGACCCGGCATCATCAACGGCATCCACTCGGCCATGGTGGCCTTGTCTTCGGTGTATTCCATGTCCGAGAAGGCGTGGTGCTTGCTCAGCGTCTTGAAACGTTCCTTGAGGAAGGAGACGCCGTCGTCGCCCTGCACGAAGCTCAGGTGCGGCACCGGGGTGATGAACGACTTGCACGAGCCGAACGTGCCTTTCTTGGTCAGGTAGGACCAGAACTGCTTCGACACCTCGAACTGGGTGTTGATATGCACGGCTTTCTTGATGTCGACGGTGCCGTCGGCGGCCTGTGGCGTGTAGTTCAGCTCACACAGCCCGGCGTGACCGGTACCGGCGTTGTTCCACGGATTGGAACTCTCCGCGGCACCGGAATCCATCAGCTCGACGACTTCCAGCTTGATCGCGGGGTCGAGCTCTTTGAGCAGCACAGCAAGGGTGGCACTCATGATGCCGGCCCCAACCAGTACTACGTCGACTGCTTCGTTATGCGCCATTTAACGCGTCTCCAAAATCTGCAGCACCAAATTGTCGGCATAGCTGCCAGGAGTGACGGGGCGTATCAGTGATGCCCCAGGTACCCATGGCCAGGATCGCCATGTCCGAATCTTCGCAATTTTTTGCAACTTCGACGGATGCATGCGGCCTGGCCTCAAGAGTCACATGAACTCATTTCGGCACACGGCTGGCAATTCGACTTATGGTCGAGACATCCGTTTGTGCAACCAAATCCGTAGCGGACAGGCTTCAGGCTCCGGTGTTCGAGGAATACTCGGTCCTGTGTCGTTGGGCTGTTGTAGACGCTAATGGTGCATGTTCAGACGCAAAACTATTCATTTGCTCGCCACACTCTTGTGAAGTTGTGAAAACCCGTTTTTTTCACGCTCTTTTGAAGACGTGAACCTCAAAAAAGGGCTGTCCCAGCCTGGCACCGTGCCCGGATGGATTGCCGTCATGGGATACATGACAAGCAAAACGGGCAAACAGCTCAGTAACCGAGCGTAATGACAGCTCTGCAGATTCGCGAAAAGTGGTGTTTTTGCTTAGGGAACAGCAAGCGCGCCAGCTTCACTCGATCTGTGTGGGCGGCTCTCTGTGGGCGGTGCGGGGGTGTCAATACCGAGGCATTGACGATGCTGCGAGGCCCGATCAGGAGACGTCCTTATAATCGGGGGGAGATTGTATCTAAGAAACGCAGGAAAATGGTCGTGTTTAATGACTTTTATTAGGCGTCCGGTCAGGTGGTCAACAGTTGTTGTGCTCGCGCACGTGGCTGGCGCTGGCTGACACGGGCGCTGGCGGGCAGGGGATGGTGCAGCCAGTTGAGGCGGATTTCTTCGATTTCGACCCAGCCATCGCCCATGGGCTGCAGGCTGCACTGTTTGAATGCCTGGCAGAGACCATTGCGGTCGAGCAGGGCAAAGCTGCGATGCAGTGGGCGTGGCGCGAACAGGGAGATGAGAAAACGCATGGCAACGTACCTGTGGGGTGACTGCTGTGCAGGTTGCCAGTGAGCGATGACGTACATGTGTAAGGTCGGTGACAGATGTGTGACAGGAACCGCGCTGCACCGGGTTTGTCAGAGATTTCAGTAATCGTTGTGCGAAGCTAGTTCGCCGCAGTGGCGCACCGCTATACTGCAGGCCTGTTTGTACCTGATTCTGGAGAGAAGAGCATGTTGCAACGCCTGTTGTTCGGTTTGATCACTGTGACCAGTTTGACCCTCGTCGGCTGCGCCCACAGCCCGCAACAACTGAACCCGGAGCCCAAGCTGACAGCTCAGCTGGCGCCGGTCGGCCGAGGCCAGCCAGTGGTGGTGCGTGTGGTGGACGGTCGTCCATCGCCAACATTGGGGACCCGTGGCGGTCTGTATCCGGAGACCAGTGCGATCACCGTGCAGGGCGCGCAGATTCTGCCGAAGCTGCAGGCTCAGGCTGAAGCGGCCGTGCGCTTGCTGGGCTTTACCCCGACGGCCAATGCGCTGAATGCACCGCAATTGACCGTGACCCTGGCCGAGCTGAAGTATCAGTCGCCCAAGGAAGGCCTGTATGTGACTGAGGCAACGATTGGCGCGACGTTCCGTTCGGATGTGCAGAATGCCAACCGCCGTTACAGCGGTCGCTACGGTGCGTCGCTGGATCAGCGTTTTGGCATGGCGCCGAATCAGGAAACCAATACCAAGCTGGTCAGTGATGTGTTGAGTGACGCGTTGACCCGCTTGTTCAAGGATCCGACGATTGGTCAGGTGCTTGCCGAGTAACGGTTTGCGGCTTGTTTAAGGAACCCGGTGTCAGTGATGGCACCGGGTTTTTTTATGCTCGTAGATCCATTGTGGGAGCGGGCTTGCTCGCGAAGGCGGTGTGTCAGGTGACTGAAATGTTGAATGCAAGAAAGCCTTCGCGAGCAAGCCCGCTCCCACAGGGGGATCAGCTGTGTGGCGCGGGTTTTGGTACGCCCATGTTATCCAGCATCCGGTTCACCGCCAGTTCTGCCAGCATGACGATCTGCTGAATCGCCATCGCCGTGTGCCGATGCGGCCCTTCCAGATACCCCGCAAAATCACTTGCCATCACACTGGCCTGGGCCAACGATTCACAGGTGTGGGCCAACAGGTCTTCGTCTTTGATATCCGGCGCGATCATATACATCGTGCTCGGCTTGCGGGCCACGGGGGATTTGAGGGCGGAGGGGTTGAGGTAGTGATTGAGCGCGCGGTTAGCGGCGTCGTGGAGTTTTTTTGAATCGAGGGATTCGTAGGGGGAGGCGTCGTCGGTTTCAGGGGGATTCGGTGTTTCTTTGAACATGGTGATGCTCCGAATGAAAGGTTTCGCTGCCATGATCGCTGCGACGCGATTGAAGGAGGCAGCTGTACGCGGGGTCGCAGACCGAGCCATTCGGAAACCCGGCATACCCGAAGGTATCCCGCGCACAGCCACCATCAAACCAAACGACTAGCACTGAAGCGCTCCGGTTTGGGCCGGCGATTATGCACCAAATGAGCTGAACTGAACGGACTGCGACGCCCGGTCGCTGATGTGCAGCGACCCCCAAAGCCTATCCACCCCATTTCCGAGCGACAACCTTCAAAACCTGTCGGAATCTTCCCTTTCAATCACTGTGTTTGTAGGACGCTCAAGCCGCCTCCGAATAAAAATCCAGAACACTCACCCCCGTCAGCAAATCCGTCTCCGGCAAGTCCGCATGTTGATGCCCGCCCAGCGCGCAATACACCAGCCAATGCCGGTCCTGTACGTTGAAGGCGAGGCTGCCGACTAAGGTTTGTTGTTCGTCGCTTTGGGCAATGAGGTAGAGGCGGTCCTGGTTTTCGGCGTGGAGCATGACGGGGTCCGTGTCGGTTTCGAGGGGCGACAGACTGGCGGATTCAGATGACGGCGTCGTGACACAGGACTGTAATCGGCTAAATGGTTTCGTTATTTGTCGGAAAGCCGGGGCAGGTCGGAGCGCTTTCGGTAGAATCCGCGCCGTGGTCGTCGGTCCGGCGTCTGCTACACCGGTTAGCCTGAGGTTTGTGATGTCGCTGCAATTGATTTCGCTTCTTACTTCTCATCCCGCCAAATTGATCAACTTGCTGGCCTTGCTGTTCGCCTTCCCGGGCGGCTGGTTGCTGCACGCCACCCGCCGTCGCGAACAGCGCGCCATGGCCAGTATCGAGGCGCAGCGCCAAAGTCGTCCCAGTGAAGAGCCAACGCTGGATTGGGCGACCCTGCGCATGAACCGGTTTTTCTACCGCTTCGGGTTTGCCTGCCTCGGGATGGCGTTGCTGGTGTCGTGGATCAGCACTCGCGTCTGAAAATCAAAAGATCGCAGCCTGCGGCAGCTCCTACGGGGGATTGCGCATACATGTGGGATATCGGGTGTACTCGGTCAATGTAGGAGCTGCCGAAGGCTGCGATCTTTTGATCTTGCATAAAGAAACGGCGCCCGAAGGCGCCGTTGTCGTATCCAGCCATTGCCTTACAGCGGCAACCCGGCCTTGACCCGATACTGATTGCGCACCGGCGTCGCATATTGCAGCACCAGAAACGGACGATGCTCCTCAGGGCAGGCATCCAGCCGGCGTTGCCATTCTTCCTGGGCCTTGGCCAGTTCGTCAGCCGCAAACACCTCGGCCGCTTTCGGCACCTGCAGTTGCGGGTCGGCGTCTTTCCACTGCGCATACGCCAGGTAGTGCGCCGGGAACAACCGGTAACCGCTGAGGATCTGCTTGTCCATTTCGATCGCCAATTGCTTGGTGTCTTCGAACAGTTCGGTGATCGGCGCGGCGAAGTTCACGTGGACCCGGCCTTTGTAACCGGTGATGCCTTTGGCGATGCTGACGTCGTCCTCGCCCGGCGCCTTGGTGTAGCTGCCGGTGGTGGCGCGGATGTACAGCTCGCGGGCCTTGGCCTGGTCGCACGGGTCGTATTCGTAACTGATCGACACCGGGGTGAGGTTCAGCGAGCGAATGACTTCGCCGAACGGCTCGTCCTTGCGGCTCATGTGGAACATCTTGAGGATCGCCGACTCGGTACGGTCGTCGCCGTCCTTGGCCCGGCCCTCAGCCTGGGCGATCCAGATCGAGGCGCAGTCGTTACGGATCGAGTGGTTGATGTACGCTGACAACAGCTGATAGGCCGCCATTTTTTCCCGGCGACCGGTGATCGAACGGTGAACGATGAAGCTCTTGTTCAGGCGCATCAAATCGCTGACAAAAGGCTTTTGCAGCAAGTTGTCGCCAATGGCGATGCGCGGGGTCGGCAGGCCGGCGTGGTACACGGCGTAGTTGACGAAAGCCGGGTCCATCACGATGTCGCGGTGGTTGGCGATGAACAGGTAGGCGCTGCCGGACTTGAATTGTTCCACGCCGGTGTAGGTCACCCCGTCCGTGGCACGCTCGATGGTGTGGTCGACGTAAAACTCGACTTTGTCCTGCAAGGTGGCCACCGACGTGATGCCGGCGAACTCACGGCGCAGCCGATGCGCTATAAGAGGTTTGAGCATCCAGCCGAAGGCACCGGCATAGCGCGGGAAGCGGAAGTGGATGAGGATATCTAGAAACGCCTTGTCGCCGAGCAGCCGGTTCAGCACTGCCGGGACTTCGCTGTCGTCGTAAGGTCGGATGGCATCGAATTCGCCCATCATGCTCTCTTGTTAGAAACGGCTAGGGTAAGTAAAGGTTTTGATCGAAAACCAACGGGGCACGGTCTGAAAAGGTAGTCAGACGAAAATAGCCCTGCAAATAGACCGGCGATTATACGCACAAGTCACCTGGGAGACCGCGATGCTGGAAACCGAGCGCTATGAATGCCCGTATTGCGGTGAAGAGTGTGAGGCTGTTCTGGACTTGTCCGGCGGCGATCAGACCTATATCGAAGATTGTCCTGTGTGTTGCCGTCCCATTACTTTTGTGTTGCAGACTGACGGTCATGAATGGTTGCTCGAAGTTCACAGCGAAAACGAGTGAGGGTTTATGCAGCGCATCTACGAACCGGAAAATCTGATGGAGGGCGAATTGCTGCAAGGCATGCTCGCCAGTGAGGGCATCGAGGCGCATCTGGTTGGGCGTGATTTGGTCGGCGGCACCGGGGAGTTGCCGATATTCGGCCTGCTGGGCTTATCGGTCGATAACGATCAGGCCGAATACGCCCGGGAGCTGATCACCGCGTACAATGCCGCGCTGCCGCTGCCCGGCGATGAACCGGACAGTTTTCCCGGCACGCTGGTCTGTTAGGCTGACGTTCGTTTGATCAAGAGTCGTATTGCCCCATGTGTGGACGTTATGCCCTGTTTCGCTGGAACCCCGCTTTCGCGGCCCTGCCCGGATTCCCCGCCGATCAGCAGGCCCAGTGGAATATCTCCCCCAACGATTCGGTGTTGATGCTGCGTGCCGGCGCAGACGGGCAACGTGAGTTGGCCCGCGCCCGCTGGGGCCTGACGCCGCCGTGGCTGACCGACCTGTCCCGCACCCCGGCCCATGCCCGCGCCGAAACCGTTGCCGAACAACCGATGTTTCGCGAAGCCTTGCGTCTGCGCCGCTGTCTGCTGCCGGCCAATGGTTTCTACGAATGGCGCGGCACCACCCGCAAACGTCCGTACTGGCTGACCCCGGGGGAGGGTTCGGCGCTGTTCTTCGCGGCGATCTGGGAAGCGTATCCGGTGCAGGAGCAGGTGTGGTTGAGTACGGCGGTGATCACCCAGCCGGCTTCGAGTCAGCGTCGACCGCTGATTCTAGATGCGGCGGGGCAGGAAGCCTGGCTCAACCCCGAAACGCCGTTGCATGCCTTGCAGGCGTTGCTGGCCAGTGAGCCCGCGGCGTTGCGTGAGCGGGTGCTGGCGAACCTGGTGAATGATCCGAAGCTCAATGGGCCGGAGTGTTTGACGCCGGGTTGATGAGGCGCCTGAGCTGGCTTCATCGCGAGCAGGCTCGCTCCCACATTTGATCTCAGGTGTTCACAAATAATGTGTTCCCAAATATCACCTGTGGGAGCGAGCCTGCTCGCGATAAGGTCCGCAGGACCTGCCCGCAATTGTTAAACCTTGAACTGATTGATCAACCGCCGTTGCTGTTCCGCCAACTTGGTCAAATCTGCACTGGCCGCGCTCGATTCATCTGCGCCGCCGGCCACTTCATTGGCCACTTGCCCGATGTTGATCACATTACGATTGATGTCGTCGGCCACCGCGCTCTGTTCCTCGGCCGCGCTGGCGATCTGGGTGTTCATGTCGTTGATCACCGACACCGCTTGCGTAATGGTTTCCAGCGCCTCGGCCGCTTTCGCCGCGTGTTGCACGCTTTCATCGGTGCGGTTCTGGCTGTCTTCCATGACCCGCACCACATCGCGGGTGCCTTGCTGCAGATGCTGGATCATGGTCTGGATTTCTTCAGTGGCCTTCTGGGTTTTCTGCGCCAGGTTGCGCACTTCATCGGCCACCACTGCAAACCCACGACCCTGCTCACCGGCACGGGCGGCTTCGATGGCCGCATTCAAGGCCAATAGATTGGTCTGCTCGGCGATGCCGCGAATGGCCGTCAGGATCGCATTGATGTTTTCGCTGTCCTTGGCCAGGGTCTGCACCACGCCGACGGCTTTGCCGATTTCCACCGCCAAAACACCAATTGAATTCGACGTATCCCGGACGATTTGCATACCCTGCGCCGCTGCCTGATCCGCATGGCTGGCAGCTTGCGCGGCCTGGGTGGCATTGCGCGCGACATCCTGGGCGGTGGCGGTCATTTCATGCACGGCGGTCGCGACCTGATCGATCTCGGCCATTTGTTTATGCACGCCGATGTTGGTGCGAATGGCGATGTCGGCGGTGTGTTCCGATGAGTCGCTAACGCTCTGCACCGACGTCACTACCTGCGTGATCATCGCCTGCAACTTGGCGAGAAAGGTGTTGAAGCCTTTGGCGATCGAGCCCAATTCGTCGGCGCGGTCGCTGGTCAGTCGACGGGTCAGGTCGCCTTCGCCCTGAGCGATGTCGTCGAGCATCGCGACCATTTGCTTGAGTGGCCGAGCAATGCCGTGGCCCACCAGCCAGATCACCAACAAACCGATACCAGCGATCAACAGGCCGACCATGGCCATGCCAAAGGTGTCGGATTTGCGCTGCGCGTCCAGATCACCCTGAAGTTTTTGCAGATCGGCCATCACCGCGTTCAGCGGCAATTGCAGCATCAAGGTCCAGCGGGCATCGGTCTGGCCAATGCCGAAGGGCAAGTACAACTCGATCCGGCCCTGGGCCTTGTCGACGCTGTAAGTCACTTCGCCGCGCTTGAGATTGGCCATATTGGCAATCTGTTTGCTGTCGAGAATGTCGCTGACCTTTTCGCCGAATTTGCTCGGGTCTTTGGTGTAGGCGACGATCCGGCCGTTACCGCCGATCAGGGCCATTTCCCCGGCGCCGCTGTACAGTTTCTGATTCGCCCCCAGAAGCATTTCCTGGATGAAGTTCACCGACAGGTCGGCGCCGACGATGCCCTGGAACGCGCCATTGAGCATGATCGGTTCAATGAAAGAAGCGAGCATGACGATCTTGTCGCCGACCTTGTAGGGCGCCGGATCGATCACGCAGGATTTTTTGGTTTCTTTCGAGCACAGGTAGTACTCGCTGGCGCGCACGCCGGTGGACAGGGTTTTCTGGTCGTCGACGTCCACCAGTTTGTCCAGGCCCAGGCTGCCGTCTTCATTGCGGAACCACCACGGCAGGAAGCGCCCGTTGCTGGCGTCGATGCCGACCACTGGGGTGTCGACGTAGGCCGCATCATTGTGGTCGAGAGCGTTTTTTTCCCAACCGATGTAGGTGCCGAGAATTTTCGGGTTCCGGGCAACGTTCTCCTTGATCAGGCTGATCAGTTGCTCACGGCTCAGGCTCAACTGTGGCTGACCATCGGCGCCCGGGGTACCGATCAACGCGTTCACCCGCACCAGCCCGCCGGCAATCAGCAGCGGTGCTTCGAGTTCGCGCTGGATCTGGCTGACCTGGGTTTGTGCCAATGAGGTCAGACGCTGTTCGATGACTTGCTCGAACTGCGCCTGAGTCCGTTCCTGAACCATGTCTTGGGTCCGCGCGCCGGAAAACAACGCATACAGCACCAGAGCCGCAACGACGCTGAGCACAATGGCGCCGGCCAGGGCGGCAACGGAAAACTGGATCGACTTGAATTTCATGGGTGCTCCGCACGCAAGAGGACGTCTGCGGTGCTGTATCGGCAGGGTGGCGGAGGGTCATGAATGACGCATGACGAATTGGCTGTTTTGGAGTGTTGGATGTCGTAAATGAATCATTGCCGACCGTGATCGGCCGTGGCGGGTGCTGTTATGTGAATTTTATCCTACGGTGATAAGGGCTTTGTCTGAAATGTACGTGCTACACGTCCGTTGTATCTGGCGCCGATACAAATCCCCACCTAGGATACGCGGCATGTTTCCAGGGAGCTTCTTGATGAATAAGACATTGGTTTTGGGTGCACTGAGCGCAGGTTTGCTGCTCGCCGGTTGTCAGTCGGTCAATACCACCAGCGGTGGCGCCGTGGGCATTGAGCGCAAGCAATACATGTTCAGCATGTTGTCGACCTCCGAGGTCAATCAGATGTACGCCCAGTCTTATCAAAAGACCGTCGGTGAGGCGAGCAGCAAAGGCGTGCTGGACAAAACCAGTAACGATGCCAAGCGTGTTCAGGCGATCTCCAGGCGGCTGATTGCCCAAGCGCCGGTGTTCCGTCCGGATTCGGCCCAGTGGCAATGGGAAGTGAACCTGATCAAGAGCGACGAGCTGAATGCCTCCTGCGGGCCTGGCGGCAAGATCATTTTCTACAGCGGGCTGATCGACACTCTGCAACTCACCGACGACGAAATCGCCGCCATCATCGGTCATGAAATCGCTCACGCCTTGCGCGAGCACGGTCGCGAAGCGATGTCCAAGGCCTACGGTATCGAAATGGCCAAGCAGGGTGCTGGTGCGTTGTTCGGCCTGGGCGAGGGCGGCCTGGCCCTGGCGGACACCGTGGCGAAATACGGCATGACCTTGCCCAACAGTCGCGGCAATGAAAACGAGGCCGACTTGATTGGTCTCGAATTGGCCGCCCGCGCCGGGTACAACCCGAACGCCGCGATCACCCTGTGGAACAAAATGAGCAAAGCCTCGAATGGCGCGCCGCCAGAGTTCTTGAGCACTCACCCGGCGTCGGCCAGTCGGATTGCTGCCTTGCAGGCAGCGATTCCGAAGGTGATGCCGTTGTACGAGAAAGCACCGAAATCCTGAGCCATGTGTTTAGGCTGCTGACGCCATCGCGAGCAGGCTCGCTCCCACATTGGAATGCGATCAACTGTGGGAGCGAGCCTGCTCGCGATGAACGATGACACGGTCTAATGACTTACGGCATCAAACCCACCCACTGCTCTGCATCGCCTTGTACACCGCGACAATCGCCAGGATCAGGAACGCCGATGCCGCCAGGCGACGGATCAGGGTCAAGGGCAGTTTGTCCGCCGCAAAGTTACCTGCCAGTACCACCGGCACGTTGGCAATCAACATCCCGACGGTGGTGCCGATGATCACCAGCCATAGGTCCGGGTATTGCGCGGCAAGCATCACGGTGGCGACTTGGGTCTTGTCGCCCATTTCCGCGAGGAAGAACGCAATCAGCGTAGTCAGGAACGGCCCGAATTTGCGGGCGGTGCTGGCTTCGTCTTCGTCCATTTTGTCCGGCACCAGCGTCCACAGGGCCGTGGCGGTGAAGCTCGCGGCGAGGATCCAATGCAACGTCGCATTCGAGAAGAAACTGCCGAACCAGGCACCTACCGCACCGGCTGCCGCGTGGTTGGCCAGGGTCGCGGCGACGATGCCGGCGATGATTGGCCAGGGTTTGCGAAAGCGGGCAGCGAGAATGAGCGCGAGCAGTTGCGTCTTGTCGCCAATTTCGGCCAAGGCAACGATTGCGGTGGGAACGAGTAGAGAGTCCAGCATCATCAGGGTTTTCCTAAGGGGCGGGTCGACACGGCTATGACACGTACAGCCTTCCCGCCCCGGGTAAGGTGTTCGTGTCATAGGTCTTGTCAAACCCTGCGATCCGTCTGATGCGGACGCTTGGGTCGCATACGCCATGGTCTGAGGACCAAGTATGTTGACGTATGCCGGACGAGCATGGCGCTCGTGGGAGACTACTCCCCTAGGACGGAGCGGATTCTGCCTAGGCAAATCCGATTGGGCAAGCCCTCTTTTTCGAAAGTGTTTTCAGCCGCGTTTGGCCCGGTAGATTCGGAAACCCTGTCCTTCAGCCTTGATTGCACACACGCCCAAGTGCTCTTCGATCAGCGGTTGATACTTCAGGAAGCTGTTCGCTACCAGTCGAAGTTCGCCGCCGTTTTTCAGATGTTTAGCCGCTTTTCGCAGCAAGTTCTCGGTGGCGAAGTAGTCGGTGTGTACGCCGACATGGAACGGTGGATTGCTCAGAATCGCGCTCAAACCCATGGGCGCGGCATCGATGCCGTCACCGGTCATCACCTCCGCGTCCAGGCCGTTGGCGGCCAGGGTCAGGCGACTGCTGGCCGCGGCAAACGCGTCCACATCAAGCAGGGTGACTTGGTTGTGCGGATAACGCCGCTTGACCGCCGCCCCCAACACACCCGCGCCGCAACCAAAGTCCAGCAAATGGCCGCTGGGCAATTTGTCCAGATGTTCCAGCAACAGGGCGCTGCCGCGATCCAGGCGACCGTGGCTGAACACGCCCGGCAGACTGATGACTTTCAATGGGCCTTCAGCCAACGGCAGTTCATATTCCTGGGCCAGGCTTTCCAGCGACTTGGCTTCTGGTGCATTGGCCACGGTGACCTGCCAGAGCTGGCAATGACGTGCGCTGTCGAGCTTGCGGGGTTTGCCGAAGGGGTTCAACTGCTTGGCTGCGCCTTCGATACCGCTGCGCTTTTCGCCCACCAAATACAACTCACGGCCGGCCAAACGAGAGGCGAGGGCGTTGAGGATGTAGTCGGTCAGGTCTTTGGACTTGGGCAGAAACACCACGGCGCTGTCGAACTCGCGCTCGGGCGCATTCACGCCGAAATGGCTGCGCTCGGTGAAACGGGCGTCCAGCGCCGCTTGATCGCCAGCATGCCAGCACCAGCCGTGGGCATCTGGCAGTCGGCCCAGCAAATCATCGGCGGGCAAACCGGCCAGCAGCACCGAACCCTGGAATAACTCGGCCTGACGAAGCAGTACTTCACTGCGCGGATCCATACTCTGCTCCTGGAAAAAAGTGCCGCAGTTTATCAACTGACGACCCGCAGCGCTTGACCGCTGAAGTAGCCTTGGGCGTTTTCGGTCAATTGGCCAACGATTCGCTGCCGCGCCTCGCGACTGCCCCAGGCGTTGTGCGGGGTGACGATCAACCGTGGAATATCCTGGGCCAGCAGCGGATTGCCCGTGGAGGGAGGTTCGACGCTCAACACGTCGGTAGCCGCACCGCCCAGGTGACCGTTGCGCAGGGCGTCGGCCAATGCTTGCTCGTCAATCAAACCGCCGCGCGCGGTGTTGACCACAAAAGCACCGGGTTTCATCGAGGCCAGTTCGCGGGCGCCGATAAAGTGGCGGGTGTGTTCGTTGAGCGGGCAGTGCAGGGTCAGGGCGTCGATTTGCGGCAGCAGTTCATTCAGCGGCAAGCGATCCGGCCGGGCGGGGCGCCCCGGAGTCTGCCCCAGCAATACGCGCATGCCGAACGCCTCGGCCAACCGCGCCACGGCACTGCCCAGTTCACCGTGGCCGAGCAGGCCGAGGGTTTTACCTTCCAGCTCGACAATCGGGTAATCCAGCAGGCAGAACTGTTTCGCTTGTTGCCAGCGACCTTCGGCAACCGCCTTCTGATAATCGGCCAGGCGCGTCGCCAGGTTCAGCAACAACATGATCGTGTGCTGAGCCACCGACGGCGTGCCGTAACCCTGGCAGTTGCAAACGGTAATTCCATGAGCGCGTGCGGCAGCAAGGTCGACGTTGTTGGTGCCGGTGGCGGTGATCAGGATCAGCTTCAACTCGGGGCTGGCCGCCATGGCCGCCGCATCGATCAGGATTTTGTTGCTGATGGCGACAGTGGCGCCCTTGAGGCGTTCGATCACCTGTTCAGGCGTGGTTTGTGCAAACAGCTGCAAGTCGCTGAAGCACTCGCGTAGCGGGTTGAGATCGAGATCGCCGAGGTCCAGAGATGGATGGTCGAGGAAAACGGCGCGGCGAGAGTTCGTCATCAACTGTACCTTTTGTGCATTGAACTGAAGGCGTAATCTGCCGAGCCTACCAGATGAAATAAACTGTTACTCATTGTCTGGCCTGGCACAAACCTGTGGCGAGGGAGCTTGCTGTGGCGAGGGGGCTTGCTTGCCCCCGTTGGGTCGCGAAGCGGCCCCAAACCAGGCGACATTGTTTCGTCAGGCAGAACGCATCATCCGGTTTTGCGACTGCTTCGCAGCCGAACGGGGCGATGCGGCGTTCCGACAAGCCCCCTCGCCACATGTTTGGCGGATGCCACAGATTTGAGAGTCGGCACAGAGGTGAAGTCGGCCTCAGAGTTTTTTATTGATAAGCCTGCCCAAAAAGGAGCCCCCATGTACTGGACAGAGTTTTTGACCGTTGCCCTGATTCACCTGCTGGCCGTCGCCAGCCCCGGCCCGGATTTCGCCGTGGTGGTGCGTGAGAGCGTGACCCACGGTCGCCGCGCCGGGACCTGGACGGCGCTGGGTGTAGGCTCGGCGATTTTCCTGCACGTCGGCTATTCGCTGTTGGGTATCGGGCTGATCGTGTCTCAGTCGATCGTGCTGTTCAACGCCTTGAAATGGGCCGCCGCCGCGTATCTGCTGTACATCGGCTTCAAGGCCTTGCGCGCGCAACCGGCCAAACCGGTGGCTGATGACCTGCATCAGGAGGCTGGCGAACGCACCGCACGAGGCGCCTTCACTTCAGGATTCGTGACCAATGGCCTGAACCCGAAAGCCACGCTGTTCTTCCTGTCGCTGTTCACCGTGGTGATCAACCCGCACACGCCACTGGCGGTACAGGCCGGCTACGGGATTTATCTGGCAGCGGCGACGGCGATCTGGTTCTGCCTGGTGGCGATGCTGTTCAGCCAGCAACGCGTGCGCGCCGGTTTCGCCCGCATGGGCCACTGGTTCGACCGGACCATGGGCGCGGTGCTGATCGCCATCGGCGTGAAACTCGCGTTCACCGAGATGCACTGATCGCGCTGAACGCCTACGGGGGATTGAGCTCGCTCAATTTGTTCAACGCGTTCAGGTATTCCCGAGGGTTTTCCCCGAGTAAGCGGCGAAACATCGCGCTAAACGCCCGAGCGCTGCCATAGCCCAGATCACACGCCACGCTCTGCACGCTTTCTCCGGCGAGCAGGCGCGGCAGGGCTTCCATCAGGCGCAGTTGCTGGCGCCAGGCATTGAAATTCATCTTCAGTTGTTGCTGGAACAACCGCGCCAAGGTTCGAGAGCTGGCGCCGACTTGCTGTGCCCAGTCTTCCAGGGTATTGGAATGGTCCGGTGCGCGCAGCAGCACCAGGCAGATGCCCAGCAGGCGTCGGTCCTCGGGCATTGGAATGTGTAGCGGAAGGTTTTCCAGGCTGGCGATCTCTTCCAGCATCAACCTCTGAATCAATGAATTTTCCGCGTGTTGCGGACCTTGCACCGCGCGCAGGATCAGCTCGCGCAGCAACGGCGTGACGGCCAGCACGCAGCACTGCTGCAGCGTTGGCGGCGACAGTTCGGCGGCAATGAACAGCGAACGCATGTGTACCTCGCCCGACATGAAAATCTCATGTGCCACCCATGGCGGAATCCACACGGCTCGGGTCGGCGGAATGACCCAGGCACCTTGCGCCGTGACCACTCGCATGGTGCCGCGAACGGCGTACAGCAACTGCGCTTCGCGGTGTTGATGCAATTCCTGGTGAGCACCGTCCACGTAATCTCGCGGATAGGCGCTGACCGGCCCGTGCAGGAAATGGCTGATTAACATGTCAGATCCAATGACTTTATTGTCAGGAATACGCTTTTTCGCCAACTTAGCATAAGCCGCTCACTACAACGTAAAGCGTGCCGCGATGAACCAGTCCAGAAATGTCCTCCGCTACATCAACGCAGCCCATGTGATCGATCACATGTTCATGCTCATTTTTCCAGCCGCCATTCTCGGCATGACCCAAGCCTTTGCGCTGGACTATGCCGCGCTGATCGGCCTGTCCCTCGGCGGTTTCATTGCCTTTGGCGGCTGCTCGCTGCCGGCCGGTTGGCTGGGGGATCACTGGAGCCGACGGAAAATGATGCTGGTGTTTTTTTTCGGCATTGGCGCCTCGGCGATCTTTACCGGCTTGAGCAGCAGCGCACCGATGCTGGTACTCGGCCTGACGCTGATCGGGGTTTTCGCCGCGATCTATCACCCGGTGGGCACAGCGATGCTGGTGGCGTACGCGCAGAATCGGGGCCGGGAAATCGGTATCAACGGCATGTGGGGCAACCTCGGTGTGGCGTTTTCGGCGCTGATCACCGGGTTGCTAGTGACGCAGCTCGGCTGGCGCTCGGCGTTCATTTTGCCGGGTGTGGTGGCGATTGTGCTGGGCATTGGTTTCGCGCTTCAGGTGCGTGAAGAACCCATCCCGAAGCGTCCTCACACACCGCTCAAAGGTGCGGCTGGCCAGCGGATTTCCATGGTCATGGTTTTCGGCGTACTGGCCTTGGCTACCGCGACCGGCGGTGTGGTGTTCAACGCCACGACCATGACCTACCCGAAACTGTTTCAGGAACGCCTGCACGATTTGTTTGCTTCGCCGCAAATCCTTGGTGTCGTGGTCAGCCTGGCGTATGCCTTCGGCGCCGTGGCACAGTTGAGCATCGGCCGGGTCTTGCATCGTTTCAGTCTGAAATGGCCGTTCATCGTGTTGACGCTGTGCCAGGCGCCGCTGTTGTTCGGGTTGGCCTATGTCGACGGCTGGGCTGTGATAGCGCTGGGCGCGGCGTTCATGTTCGTGGTGTTTGGCCAGGTCACGGTGAATGATGCGATGGTCGCTAACTTCGTCGCACCGCAATGGCAATCCCGAGTCTTCGCGCTGCGTTACTGTTTATCGTTCGGTGCCAGTGCTAGCGCGATTCCGCTGATTTCGTTCGTCGAACCGCGCCAAGGTTTTGTAGGCCTTTACCTGATATTGGCGGGTTTTGCAGCGTTGACCTTCGTAGCTGCAGTGGTTTTCCCTCGAACGCCATCCGAGACTGTCGTAGGAAAAACGGCGTAATGGCTGACGAATTCCTGCAAATGCTGGCGCAAAGCTAGCATTTGTACGGCTGTGCAAATCATCCCTTTGGCTGATTTGGCTGGCGTTCAAGGGCTCTAGAGTGCTTAGCTTTAAAAGCCAAGACCGTGCAGTCAGAAAAGGGACTCTTATGTTGCAGACTCGCGTTATCCCCCCAGCCGAGGGCGCTTACCAGTATCCGCTGTTGATTAAACGGCTGCTGATGTCCGGCGCCCGTTACGAAAAAACCCGCGAGATCATCTACCGCGATCAATTGCGCTATAGCTATCCGACCCTGATCGAGCGGGTCGCGCGCCTGGCCAACGTGCTGACGGCGGCCGGCGTGAAGGCCGGGGATACCGTGGCGGTGATGGACTGGGACAGCCATCGTTACCTGGAATGCATGTTTGCCATCCCGATGATTGGTGCGGTAATCCACACCATCAACGTGCGTCTGTCGCCGGAACAGATTCTCTACACCATGAACCACGCCGAGGACCGCTTCGTGCTGGTCAACAGCGAGTTCGTCGGGCTGTACAAGGCAATTGCCGGGCACCTGACCACGGTGGAGAAAACCCTGCTGCTGACCGACTTGCCGGAAAAAACCGCCGACCTGCCGAACCTCATCGGCGAGTACGAGCAATTGCTGGCGGCCGCGAGTACGCAGTACGACTTCGAGGACTTCGACGAAAACTCGGTCGCCACCACGTTCTATACCACCGGCACCACCGGTAACCCCAAGGGCGTGTATTTCACCCACCGGCAATTGGTGCTGCACACCATGGGTGTGTCGACCATCATGGGTTCCATCGACAGCGTGCGCTTGCTGGGTACCAACGACGTGTACATGCCGATTACCCCAATGTTCCATGTGCATGCCTGGGGCTTGCCGTATGTGGCGACCATGCTCGGGCTCAAGCAGGTCTATCCCGGCCGCTACGACCCCGAATATCTGGTGGAGTTGTGGAGCAAGGAGAAGGTGAGTTTTTCCCACTGCGTGCCGACCATCCTGCAAATGGTCCTCAATGCCAAGGCGGCGCAAAACATCGATTTCGGTGGCTGGAAAATCGTCATCGGCGGCAGTGCGCTGAACCGTGCGCTGTACGAAGCGGCCAAGGCCAAGGGCATTCAGTTGACCGCCGCTTACGGCATGTCGGAAACCGGGCCATTGGTCTCGTGCGCGCACCTCAACGATGAGTTGATGGCCGGCACCGAAGACGAACGCACCACCTACCGGATCAAGGCGGGTGTGCCAGGGCCGTTGGTCGAGGCGGCGATCGTCGACACCGACGGCAACTTCCTGCCTGCCGATGGCGAGACCCAGGGCGAACTGGTGCTGCGTGCGCCGTGGCTCACCGAGGGCTATTTCAACGAGCCGCAGAAGGGCGCCGAGCTCTGGGCGGGGGGCTGGCTGCATACCGGCGACGTGGCGACGCTGGACAGCATGGGCGTGATCGACATTCGCGACCGGATCAAGGACGTGATCAAGACCGGTGGCGAGTGGATCTCCTCTCTGGACCTGGAAGACCTGATCAGTCGCCACCCTGCGGTACGTGAAGTAGCAGTGGTGGGCATCGCCGATCCGCAGTGGGGCGAGCGACCGTTCGCGCTGCTGGTGGTCCGCGACGGGCATGAGATCGGGGCCAGGGAACTCAAGGAACACCTCAAACCGTTCGTTGAACAGGGGCACCTGAGCAAGTGGGCCATTCCGAGCCAGATAGCCGTTGTTACTGAAATTCCCAAGACCAGCGTCGGTAAGCTCGACAAGAAGCGCATCCGCGTCGACATCACCGAATGGCAGGCCAACAACAGCACCTTCCTCTCGACGCTTTAAGCGTCATCTGGCGTGCCCGAAAGGGCACGCCAGCCCCACCAAGCAAGCGCTTGGCTTGTTAAATCCAAATTTTCAGCCATCCTTGCCGTGCCGACATGTGTCGGACTGGCGAAAGGACTGTTCCAGAGTGGCCGGCAGCTGCAAATCACACTTTAGAGGGATCAAGCACTACTACCTGCTGGCTATAGTCCGCTCAAGGATTTTTAAGAACGGAGCGCGCACAAAACGGGGCGATGCAACTTTGGAGTGACTTCGGACCACTTGGCTTCCGGTCACCCACAACGTTTTTAAAAGTACTCAGCCATAACAATAATGCACATGGAGTAGCGTCGATGACATCAGTAAACCAGTTCTGGCGCCGGGCGAAACTGCCCCTGGCGGTCAGTCTTGCCTCTTCGCTCGCCGGGCCTGCATTCGGCGTCAGTTTCAACGTCGGTGAGATCGAAGGTCAATTCGACTCATCCCTGTCGATCGGCGCCAGTTGGTCTACTCAGAGCCCGAACAAGAACCTCATCGGCGTCAATAACGGGGGCCACGGCCTGTCCCAGACGTCCGATGACGGTCACGCCAACTTCAAGAGCGGCGAAACCTTTTCGAAGATCTTCAAGGGCATCCATGACCTTGAATTGAAATATGGCGACACCGGTGTCTTCGTCCGGGGCAAATACTGGTACGACTTCGAACTCAAGGATGAAAGCCGTGAGTTCAAGGACATCAGCGACAGCAACCGCAAGGAAGGCGCCAAGTCCTCCGGCGGCCAGATCCTCGACGCCTTCGTCTACCACAACTACTCCATTGCCGATCAGCCGGGTTCCGTGCGCCTGGGCAAGCAGGTTGTGAGCTGGGGTGAAAGTACCTTCATCGGCGGCGGCATCAACTCGATCAACCCGATCGACGTGTCCGCATTCCGTCGTCCCGGTGCCGAGGTCAAGGAAGGTCTGATCCCGGTCAACATGTTCTACGTGTCCCAGAGCCTGACCGACAATCTGTCGGCCGAAGCCTTCTATCAGCTGGAATGGGACCAGACGGTTGTCGATAACTGCGGCACCTTTTTCTCCCAGCCGGACATCATTGCCGACGGTTGCGACAATAACCTGCGCGTGCTGAACAAGCGCTCGACCATTCCGGCCATCGCATTGGGCCCATTGGCCAACGCGGGCGTCGACGTCAACGAAGAAGGTGTACTGGTGCGTCGTGGTCCTGACCGCGATGCGCGGGACAGCGGCCAGTGGGGCGCGTCCTTGAAGTACATGTTCGATCCGCTCGATACCGAGTTCGGCGCGTACTTCATGAACTACCACAGCCGCGCGCCGATCTTCAGCGCCACGGGAGCTCCGCAATCGATCTACAACGGCGTGGCAGCTTTGCCGGCGGCGTTCCGCGCACTGGGGCCACTGGTGGTCGCGGGTAATTCCGAGTACTTCGTCGAGTATCCCGAAGACATCCGCCTCTACGGCTTGAGCTTCTCCACCACCCTGCCTACCGGTACGGCTTGGAGCGGCGAAATCAGCTACCGTCCGAACGCGCCGGTGCAGCTCAATTCCACCGATATCCTGTTTGCTGGCGTACGTCCGTTGGGCGGCGCCCTGACCAATGCTTCGCTGCTTGATGGCGTGCCGGGCCAGGACTTGCACGGCTATCGCCGCAAGGAAGTCACCCAGTTCCAGACCACCCTGACGCACTTCTTCGATCAGGTCATGGGCGCCAGCCGTCTGACCCTGGTGGGCGAAGTGGGCGTGACCCACGTCGGCGGCCTGGAAAGCAGCTCCGATGTCCGTTACGGCCGTGACCCGGTCTACGGGCCTGGTGAACTGCCGGCTACCGGCGGTCTCAACACCTGCTCGGCGATCCTCAATACCAGCACCATCAACGGTGCCGGCGCAGGTGCTGCTACCAATAACCGCAGCCGCAATTGCGAAGATGACGGCTTTACTACGGCCACTTCGTGGGGGTATCGCGCTCGTGCCATCTGGGATTACAACGACGTATTCGCCGGTGTGAACCTCAAGCCGAACGTGGCTTGGTCCCACGACGTGAGCGGTTACTCGCCTGGCCCTGGTGGCAACTTCGAGGAAGGTCGTAAAGCGGTGAGCCTGGGTCTGGATGCCGAATACCAGAACACCTACACCGCGAGCCTGGCGTACACCAACTTCTTCGACGGCAAGTACACCACTGTGGATGATCGCGACTTCGTTGCGCTCAGCTTCGGCGTGAACTTCTAAGCACTATTTTCAGGACGAACACATTTATGAAAATAACAAAGAGTCTGTTCCACGTTGGCGTTCTGGGGCTGTCGCTGCTGGCAACCGGTGTCATGGCGGCGGTTCCTGCGGCCGAAGCGGACAAGTTGGGCAAGAGCCTGACCCCGATGGGCGCCGAGATGGCGGGTAACGCCGACGGCTCGATCCCGGCCTGGAAACCCATGCCGAAAAACGCCGGTAGCGTGGACAGCAAGGGTTTTCTGTCTGATCCGTTCGCGAGTGAAAAACCGCTGTTCACCATCACCGCGCAGAACGTCGACCAGTACAAGGACAAGCTCGCGCCGGGCCAGTACGCGATGTTCAAACGCTACCCGGAAACCTTCAAGATGCCGGTCTACCCGTCCCATCGCGGCGCCACCGTGCCGGATGACGTGTTCGCCTCCATCAAGAAAAACGCCACCAACACTAACCTGGTGTCCGGCGGCAACGGTCTGGAAAACTTCGAAACCGCGATCCCGTTCCCGATTCCGAAAAGTGGCGTTGAAGTCATCTGGAACCATATCACCCGTTATCGCGGCGGCAGTGTGACCCGTCTGATAACCCAGGCCACGCCGCAGCCGAACGGCTCGTTCAGCCTGGTGTACTTCGAGGACCAGTTCGTGTTCCGCGACAAGATGAAGGATTACGACCCGAAAAATCCGGGCAACATCCTGTTCTACTTCAAGCAGAAAGTGACCGCTCCGGCGCGTCTGGCCGGTGGTGTATTGCTGGTACACGAAACCCTCGACCAGGTTAAAGAACCGCGTTCGGCGTGGGTCTACAACGCCGGGCAACGCCGTGTACGTCGTGCGCCGCAAGTATCCTATGACGGGCCGGGTACCGCTGCCGATGGCCTGCGTACCTCCGACAACCTGGACATGTACAACGGTGCGCCGGATCGCTATGACTGGAAGCTCGAAGGCAAGAAAGAGATGTACATCGCCTCCGACAGCTACAAGCTCGATTCGCCACAACTGAAGTACGCCGACATCATCAAGGCCGGTCACATCAATCAGGACCTGGCTCGTTATGAACTGCGGCGGGTCTGGCATGTGGTCGCGACCCTGAAGGAAGGTCAGCGTCACATCTACGCCAAACGTGACTTCTACATCGACGAAGACACCTGGCAGGCGGCTGTGGTCGACCACTACGACGGTCGCGGGCAACTGTGGCGTGTCGCCGAGGCTCATTCCGAGAACTACTACGACAAGCAAGTGCCGTGGTACGCCCTAGAAACCTTGTACGACCTGCAATCGGGCCGCTACCTGGCCCTGGGCATGAAGAACGAAGAGAAGTCGGCATATAACTTCGGCTTCACTGCCAGCACCGCAGACTTCACGCCGGCAGCTTTGCGTCAGGAAGGCGTTCGCTAATAGGGTGTAAACCGAGGCCGCATCCTCGAAAAAACGCCCCGACTGGTTCGTAATGCTGTTCACTTAAGTGGAGCAGCCTTACG
>NZ_MOBM01000002.1 GCF_003732275.1 Pseudomonas frederiksbergensis | reverse complement strand
GTTTTGTTTTGTCCGCAGGAAAGTTCGTACAGCATCATCGGACCGCTCCCGGCTGTCACAGTCTGCCGACAGTGCTAAGGTTCGGCCCTAGCTTTTGTATTTTCCCAAGGAAGCCTTTATGCCGGACGCTACGTCCCTCAGTGCTGGTTTTATGGTGGTTCACGGCAACCGCCTGGACGAGTTACGCAGCTTGGTGGTCAGCTGGATGCGACGCTACCCGCTAGCTCCCTTGGAAAATGAAATCGCCCTGGTACAGAGTAACGGCATCGCCCAATGGCTGAAGCTGGCACTGGCCGAAGACCCCGAAGATGACGACATGGGCGGCTGCGGAATCGCCGCCGCCATCGACGTGCAGTTACCGGGCAGCTTCATGTGGCAGCTCTATCGTATGGTGCTGGGACGTGACGAAATCCCGGTCAAATCCCTTCTCGATAAAGCCCCGCTGACCTGGCGTCTGATGCGTCTGCTACCACAGTTGATTAACCAACCGCACTTCGAACCCCTGCAGCGCTTTCTTACCAATGACACCGACTTACGTAAACGCTATCAATTGGCTGAGCGATTGGCAGACCTGTTTGACCAATATCAGGTCTACCGTGCCGACTGGCTCGAAGACTGGGCAGAAGGTCGCCATCAGCTACGAAATGGCAGAGGCGAAGCCAAAGCCCTGACCCCGGCCAACTGCTGGCAGGCGGAGCTGTGGCGTGCGCTATTACTGGATGTCGGTGAGCAAGGCATGGCGCAAAGCCGTGCAGGCGTTCACCAACGCTTTATCGAGCGCATCAATAGTCTTGATGTGGCGCCCAGCGGATTGCCGTCACGGGTGATCGTTTTCGGGATTTCTTCACTGCCTGCTCAGGCCCTGGAAGCGCTTGCCGGGCTTGCTCGATTCAGCCAGGTCTTGCTGTGCGTACACAACCCATGTCGTCACCATTGGGCTGACATCGTCGCCGATAAAGACTTGTTGCGACATCAGTACAAGCGCCAGGCTCGCAAGAGCGGCATGCCGGTTGTGCTCGACTCACAAACACTCCATCAGCATGCTCATCCGCTACTGGCAGCGTGGGGTAAGCAGGGGCGGGACTACATCAATCTGCTCGACAGCTACGACGATCCTAATAGCTATCGCTCGGCGTTTCGTGACGGGCGTATCGACCTTTTCAGCGAAAACCAGCCACAGAACATGCTTAATCAGTTGCAGGACGACATCCTGGAATTGCGTCCCCTGAACGAGACTCGCGAGCGTTGGCCCGTTGTCGATGTGAAAAAGGACGAATCGATCCGTTTTCACATCGCCCATAGCGCTCAACGTGAAGTGGAGATCCTCCACGATCAGTTGCTCGCACGATTCAGTGCTGACCCAGACCTAAGGCCTCGCGACGTAATCGTGATGGTCCCGGATATCGACAGTTATGCCCCGCACATCCGTGCTGTGTTTGGTCAGCTTGATCGCTTTGATCCGCGCTTCATTCCTTTCACGCTTGCGGATCAAGGTTCGCGCGGCCGGGACCCGCTATTGATCGCTGTCGAGCATCTGCTCAAACTTCCCGACAGTCGCTTCCCTGTCAGCGAAATCCTCGATCTGTTGGACGTTCCGGCATTGCGCGCTCGGTTTGGCGTAGAGGAACGTGACCTGCCGACTTTGCACCGCTGGATTGAAGGCGCAGGTATTCGCTGGGGGATGAACGCCGAGCAGCGCGCGGGTCTGGGGCTGCCTGATGAACTGGAGCAAAACAGTTGGCGTTTCGGTCTGCGACGGATGCTGCTGGGTTATGCCGTGGGTAGCGGCAATGCCTGCGAGGGGATCGAACCCTACGATGAAATCGGTGGTCTGGATGCCGCACTCATAGGTCCCTTGGTGGCATTGTTGGATGCGCTGGAAATTGCCCATCAGGAACTCACTCAACCTGCAGCGCCCAAACAATGGGGCTCGCGGTTGCAAGCTTTGGTGCAGTTATTCTTCCTGGCCAGCAACGAACATGATGACTATTTGTTGGCCCGACTCGAAGAACTCAGAGAGACCTGGCTCGAGACCTGCGAGTCCGTAGGTTTGCAGGATGAGTTACCGCTGACCGTAGTCCGGGAAGCCTGGCTGGCAGGTCTTGACCAAGGTCGCCTGTCTCAGCGTTTCCTCGCCGGGGCCGTTAACTTCTGTACCTTGATGCCCATGCGAGCGATCCCGTTCAAACTAGTCTGTCTGCTTGGCATGAATGACGGCGATTACCCTCGCGCGCAACCGCCGCTGGATTTCGACCTGATGGGCAGTGACTACCGTCCCGGCGATCGCTCCCGACGCGAAGATGATCGCTATCTGTTGCTGGAAGCATTGTTGTCGGCACGCGACCAACTCTATATCAGCTGGGTCGGTCGCAGTATTCGGGACAACAGCGAGCGCCCTGCTTCGGTGTTGATAGGGCAGTTGCGTGACCATCTCGGCAGCGGCTGGCGACTGCACGATGACAATGATGACCTGCTTGAGTCCTTGACTCAGGAACACCCGCTGCAACCTTTCAGCCATCGCTACTTTCATGAGGGCGATGATCTATTCAGCTACGCCAGCGAGTGGCAGGTTCTTCATCAAGCCAGTGATCTGGCGACTGATATCGAAGTGCTTGAACCCTACGTCCAGGACGAACCGCTGAGCCTGGGTCAGCTGCAGGATTTTCTGCGCAACCCTGTACGACATTTCTTCAGTCAGCGGCTCAAAGTGTTCTTCGAGGCTGCCGAAGTGCCTTTGGCAGATGAAGAGCCATTCGTACTCGATGCGCTGCAACGCTACAGCCTCAGCGACAGCTTGCTCGAAGCGGCACTGGGGCAATTGGAGCAAACCGATCAGGTACTGGAGGCGCAGGCAAAACGCCTGCAAAACAGCGGGCTTTTGCCCATGGCCGGTTTTGGTGAATGTCTTCAGCGAGAGTTGATCGAGCCGCTGCCGGATCTGCTGTTGCGCTATCAGCAGCTTCTGGCGTTATGGCCGACCCCGCTCACCAGCGCGTTACCGGTGAGTCTGGAACTACAAGGATTGCGTCTGGAGGGCTGGCTCAGTGGCCTGCATCAACGCGCAGATGGCGGGTTGTTGTCGGTGACTACGATTCCCAACAGTATCGGTTCGATCAAGGCCCGCAAATGGCATCGCCTGACGCGACCTTGGGTCAATCACCTGGTTGCCTGTGCCAGCGGCATGTCGATGACAACTGCGTTGGTGGCCAGCGACGACAGTTTGCTGCTCGGTCCGATAGAGGAGGCGGCAGCATCCCGGGTTCTGGGCGATCTGTTGTTGGCCTGGCAATCGGGCATGCGCCAGCCGCTGCCGATTGCAGTAAAAACAGCGTTCGCCTGGCTCGCTCAAACCGACCCGAGCAAAGCTGACGCCGCTGCCCGCAAGACCTATGAAGGCGACGGCCAGACCACTGACGGCGAGCGCCGCGAAAGCCCGGCGCTCACTCGGCAATACGCCGATTACGATGCACTGACTGCGGATGAGACCTTCCCCGATTGGTGCAACGCTTTGTATCGGCCGCTGTTTGAGGCCTCCTGGCGTTCATCGACCAGCGAGGAAGCGCGCTCATGACCACGAAAACACCGTTGGCCCTCGCATTCCCCCTGCGTGGCAGCCAACTGATTGAAGCCAGCGCCGGGACCGGCAAGACCTTCACCATTTCTGCGCTGTACTTGCGTCTGGTCCTTGGCCACGGCGGCGAATCGAGTGGTTTTGGCCGTGAATTACTGCCGCCGCAAATCCTCGTGGTGACCTTCACCGATGCTGCGACCAAAGAGCTGCGCGAACGTATTCGAACTCGATTGGCTGAAGCCGCACGGTTTTTCCGCGATGAGACACCGGCACCGGATGGCCTTATTGCCGAATTGCGCGAGCAGTACCTTCCCGAACAGTGGTCCGGCTGTGCAAACCGCCTGGACATTGCCGCCCAGTGGATGGATGAAGCGGCGGTATCGACGATCCACAGTTGGTGCCAGCGGATGCTGCGCGAACATGCGTTCGACAGTGGCAGCCTGTTCACCCAGACCCTGGAAACCGATCACAGCGATTTGCTCGGCGAAGTCCTGCGCGACTACTGGCGACTGTTCTGCTATCCGATGCAAGGCGATGCGTTGAACTGGGTTCGCGGCAATTGGGGCGGCCCGGCGGCGTTGCTGCCTCGAGTGCGAGGGTTGTTCGCCAGCGAGCGTGACAGCGTTGAAGGTAAAGAACCTGCCGAGTTGATTGCCGAGTGCCTGCAGAAGCGACGGGCCGCCTTGCTCGAACTCAAGATGCCCTGGCGCCAATGGGCGGATGAGTTGCTTGCCATCTGTCACCAGGGCGTTGCGAGCAAGAGTGTTGATGGCCGCAAGATGCAGCCGCGCTACTTCGAACCCTGGTTCGAGAAACTTCGGGCCTGGGCCGAAGACGAATCTCTCGAGCAACTGGACATTGGCACCGGCTTCACTCGTCTGACTCCCGATGGCATGGCTGAAGCCTGGAAGGGTGAAGCTCCCCGTCATCCCGGTCTCGATGCAATGCCCGGTCTCAAGACCAGTCTCGATGGTTTGCCGACCCCTGATGCCGCGGTGCTGCAACACGCCGCTCACTGGGTCGGTGCGCGGTTCGAAGAAGAAAAGCGTCGTCGCGAGGAAATGGGCTTCGATGACATGCTGCTGCGCCTCGATGCGGCTTTGCAGTC
This sequence comes from Pseudomonas frederiksbergensis, assembly GCF_003732275.1. Taxonomy (GTDB): domain Bacteria; phylum Pseudomonadota; class Gammaproteobacteria; order Pseudomonadales; family Pseudomonadaceae; genus Aquipseudomonas; species Aquipseudomonas frederiksbergensis_H. The sequence goes on along the minus strand of NZ_MOBM01000002.1, from coordinate 255,932 downwards.
CGAAGGCGGTGAGCGCCTGGCGACACTGATCCGCGAGCAGTTCCCGGTCGCGTTGATCGACGAATTCCAGGACACCGACCCGGTGCAGTATCGAATCTTCGAGAGCGTTTATCGCATCGAAGACAACAATCCTGAAACCGGTCTGTTTCTGATCGGTGACCCGAAGCAGGCGATTTATGCCTTCCGCGGAGCCGACATCTATACCTACTTGCGCGCTCGCCAGGCCACCACTGGCCGCCTGCATACCCTGGGCACCAACTTCCGTTCCAGTCATGGCATGGTCAGTGCGGTGAACCATGTGTTCGAGCGCGCCGAATCTCGTGAGCAAGGGCGCGGAGCATTCCTGTTTCGTGAGAAGAATGGCGAGAACCCGGTACCGTTTCTGCCCGTCGAATCCCAGGGGCGCAAAGAAGTTCTGCAGATTGATGGTCAGGTTGTACCGGCCCTGAACATCTGGCACCTGTCCGCCGATCAGCCACTGTCTGGCGCGGTGTATCGACAACAATTGGCCGCCGCCTGCGCCAGTGAAATCACCGCGCTGCTCAATGGCGGTCAGCAAGACAGTGCGGGCTTCATCCAGGACGGTAAGGACTTCAAAGGTCTACTGCCATCGGATATCGCAATTCTTGTGCGCGACGGCAAAGAGGCCCAGGCCGTGCGTGGCGAACTTTCGGCCCGCGGCGTGCGCAGTGTTTACCTGTCAGACAAGGACTCCGTGTTCGCCGCGCAGGAGGCCCATGACCTGCTGACCTGGCTCAAGGCGTGTGCCGAGCCGGATGTCGAGCGTCCCCTGCGTGCCGCTCTTGCCTGCATCACACTGAACCTTTCGCTGGCTGAGCTGGAGCGGCTGAATCAGGACGAACTGGCCTGGGAAGCACGGGTCATGCAGTTCCGCGGTTATCGCGAGCTCTGGCGCAAGCAAGGCGTCTTGCCAATGTTGCGGCACCTGTTACATGACTTTCAGTTGCCGCAGGCGTTGATCGCGCGCAGTGATGGCGAGCGGGTGCTGACCAACCTGTTGCACCTGTCCGAGCTGCTACAGCAGGCCGCCGCCGAGCTTGATGGCGAGCAAGCCTTGATCCGTCACTTGTCCGAGCATCTGGCATTGTCCGGTCAGGCTGGCGAAGAACAGATCCTGCGCCTGGAAAGTGACGAGCAACTGGTCAAGGTTGTGACCATTCACAAATCCAAAGGGCTTGAATATCCGTTGGTGTTTCTGCCGTTCATTTGCTCGGCAAAACCGGTGGATGGCAGCCGTTTGCCGTTGTATTACCACGACGCGACGGGCAAGGCTCAAGTGAGCTTGAAGCCGACGCCGGAGTTGGTCGCTCAGGCCGATGATGAGCGCTTGGCCGAGGATCTTCGTCTGCTCTATGTCGCCCTGACCCGGGCACAACATGCCTGCTGGCTCGGTGTGACTGACCTCAAGCGCGGCAATAACAACGGCTCGATGTTGCACCTTTCAGCGTTGGGTTATCTGCTGGGCGGTGGTGCGCCATTGGCCGAGTCTGCAGCGTTGCGGCGTTGGCTGGAAGATTTGCAGCAGGACTGCCCGGCGCTGAACTACGGTGAAATGCCTGAAGCGAGCGCCGCGCATTACCATCCGCCGCGCAATGAAGCGACCTTGCTGGCACCGCTGCTACCCAAGCGAAAAGCCAGCGAGAACTGGTGGATTGCCTCCTACAGCGCCCTGCGCATTGGCGACAGTCTGAGCGTGGGCAGTGACGAAGCCCCGGAGAGCCCGCAAGCACAAAAGCTTTTTGACGACGAACGTCTCGATCCGCAAGCGCCGCGAGAAGTGATTGCCGGCGGGGCTGATATCCATCGGTTCCCTCGCGGGCCGAACCCCGGCACTTTTCTCCATGGATTGCTCGAGTGGGCCGGTGACGAAGGTTTTGCTGCTGCACCACAAGCTGTGGAAGACGCTATCGCCCGTCGCTGCAATCGCCGTGGCTGGGAAGGCTGGATCACGACGTTGAGTGACTGGCTGCAGCACTTGCTCAAATCCCCGCTACACATCGGCGGCGGGCAGGCACCGGTAGTGTTCGAGCAACTGACCGAATACCGGGTCGAAATGGAGTTCTGGTTCGCCAGTCACAAAGTCGATGTGCTCAAACTCGATGAACTGGTGCGCCAATACACCCACAACGGCGTGGCCAGGGTGGCCGCCGAACCGGTGCTGCTCAATGGCATGTTCAAAGGCTTCATCGACCTGACGTTCGAGCACGACGGTCGTTATTACGTCGCCGACTACAAATCCAACTGGCTGGGTGTCGATGACGCGGCCTATACCGAGCAGGCCATGGAGCAGTCGATTCTCGATAACCGTTACGACCTGCAATATGTGTTGTACCTGCTCGCCTTGCATCGCCAGCTCAAGGCGCGGCTGGTCGATTACGATTACGACCGGCATGTCGGTGGGGCGTTGTACCTGTTCCTTCGCGGTACTCGTACGGCCAGTCAGGGTGTGTATTTCGCCCGTCCGCCACGGGAGCTGATCGAGCGTCTGGACCGGTTGTTCCAGGGCAAGCCAGAGCCCAAGGCCGAACCCGCCTGGGAACAGGGAGTACTGCTATGAGTCGCACCTTCGCCGATTTGCTACCCACGCCATTGGCGGCCGAAAGTCTGGCGGATCTGGCCCCGTTGAGTCGCGCAGATGACTTGTTGCTGCTGCTCACACGCTGGGTCGAACGCGGTTGGCTGCGGGCACTGGACAAGGCCTTCGTGGCCTTTCTCCATGAACTCGCTCCCGACGACGATCCATTGGTATTGCTGGCTGCGGCGTTGACCAGTCACCAACTGGGCCACGGCCATGTTTGCCTGGATCTGTTCGAAACGCTGAAAGAGCCGGACTTCGCTCTGTCGCTGCCGCCGGAAGGTGATCTGCAAAGTGGTGCGATGTTGCTGCCGTCGCAATTGCTTGAGGCGCTGGATGGTGCTCATTGGTGCAAGGTCCTGGCGTCCAGCACCCTGGTGGCTCTGGCCGTCGACGGGCGTGAGGCCGCGCAGCACCGGCCGTTGGTGCTGTCGGGTAAACGCCTGTACCTGCGCCGCTACTGGGCTTACGAACGGCGCATCGATAACGCCCTGCGTCAGCGCCTGGCTGCACACGAAACAACACCGAATGATTTACCTCAACGCCTGACCGGCCTGTTCGGTCCTGCCAGGCCTGATGAAGTGATCGACTGGCAGAAACTCGCTTGCGCCCTGGCTATCCGTAGCGCATTCAGCATCGTCACCGGCGGCCCGGGAACCGGTAAAACCACCACGGTCGTGCGCTTGCTCGCATTGCTTCAGGCGCCCGCGATTGAGGCCGGCAAACCGCTGCGCATTCGTCTCGCGGCACCCACTGGCAAAGCGGCCGCACGATTGACCGAGTCCATCAGCCAGCAGGTTCAAACCCTGGAGGTTGCTGAAACAGTGCGGGAGAAGATCCCGTCGGATGTGACCACCGTGCATCGTTTGCTCGGCAGTCGTCCCGGCACCCGGCATTTCCGGCACCACGCCGGTAATCGCTTGCCGCTGGATGTATTGGTGGTGGACGAAGCCTCGATGATCGATCTGGAAATGATGGCCAATCTGCTCGACGCATTGCCGGCCCACGCCCGTCTGGTGCTGCTCGGTGACAAGGATCAACTGGCGTCGGTAGAGGCCGGTGCCGTCCTGGGCGATCTGTGCCGCGATGCCGAAGCCGGTTGGTACAGCCCGCAGACACGCCAGTGGCTGGAGGCAGTCAGCGGTGAAAACCTCCGTAGCAGCGGTTTGCACGAAGACATCAACGGAGCGCATCCCCTGGCTCAGCAAGTCGTGATGCTGCGTCACTCACGGCGCTTCGGCGAGGGCAGCGGTATTGGCCAGTTGGCCCGTTGGGTCAACCAGCAGCATCCTGAGGAAGCCCGCAAGTTACTGGCGGCTGGAAGCCATGGCGACGTATTTTCCCTGCCCCTCAAGGGTGAGCAGGACCGGGCGCTGGAGCGGTTGTTGCTCGAAGGCCATGGCGAGGGGCCGCAAGGTTATCGGCATTACCTGGGTCTTTTGCGCAGTCAGCGGCCACCGCTCAATAGCCCGCTCGACGATCCATGCTGGGCCGATTGGGCTCGCGTGGTGCTGCAAGCTTTCGACGCCTTCCAGCTATTGTGCGCGGTACGCAAAGGGCCTTGGGGTGTGGAGGGCTTGAATCAACGAGTGACCGACGCGCTGCTCAAGGCTCGACTGATCGACAGCGACCACCAGTGGTACGAAGGTCGACCCGTGCTGATGACTCGCAACGACTATGGCCTGGGGTTGATGAACGGCGATATTGGCATTGCCCTCAAGCTGCCGGAACGTGAGGGGCCCGACGCTGGACGGCAAGTGTTGCGTGTGGCCTTCCCGCGCAACGATGGCCAAGGCGGTGTGCGCTTCGTCCTGCCAAGCCGGCTCAACGATGTCGACACTGTGTACGCCATGACCGTACACAAATCCCAAGGCTCGGAATTTGCCCATACGGCGTTGATTCTGCCGGACGCCCTGAACCCTGTGCTTACCAAGGAACTGATCTACACCGGAATAACCCGGGCCAAACACTGGTTCACCCTGATTGAGCCTCGCGCCGGCGTATTCGAAGAGGCCGTGCGGCGCAAGGTCAAGCGTTTGAGCGGGTTGATGCTGGAGCTGGAAGAGGGGATCGCGCCGGGTCGCTGAAAAGGGGAGCCGACGACGGAATCTGTCCGAAGTGCCGTGGAGCGTGGCCTCGCTGGTGTTTCGGTGCTGTGCTATCGTTGCGGCATCATATCGTTGCGATCGAAGAGAATCCCTGCATGAAGGTGGCTGTCTGGGCGACAGAGCGCGTTGTTGGCTGCAAGCAAGTGCTGCTTGCCGGTCTTCTCTGTTTGTTGACGGGCGTTGCCTTCGCTCAACCTGAAACCGTTGAGAGCAAGGCCGACCAGCGCGCCAGATCGGTCACTCAGGTGGTGCTCGGGATCCTCAGTTATGCCCGGTGGCCCGTTGAGCCTCAACAGCTGCGACTGTGCGTGGTCGGCCCTACCGAGTACACCGACGACCTGGTCAAAGGCACTACCCAGGCCACTGGTCGGCCTGTCACCGTGCGACGGCTTTTGGCCGACAATCCGGCGATTGCCGGTGAATGCGATGCGGTGTACATCGGCAAGCTGACCAGCGACGAACGCAGTCGATTATTCGCCTCGCTGACAGAGCGCCCGGTGGTGAGCATCAGCGAAGGCGGCGATCAGTGTACCGTCGGCAGTCTGTTCTGTTTGCGGGTCGGCGATGAACAAGTGTCCTTCGAGGTCAACCTCGACTCGGTCGCCCGCAGCGGTGTGCGCATTCATCCCAGTGTGCTGCAACTGTCGCGCCGCAAACCGGCGGCATCATGAGTCTATTCAAATCTCGTATACGTCCGACCTTAGGGTCGGTTATCGGCCGTGGGCATTTGATCGTCGCCTTGGTGGGCGTGGCCATGGCCAGTGTTTCGTTGACCCTGCTGGGTGTTCTGGCCTTGCGGGTTTATGCCGATCACAACCTGCATTTGATCGCCCGTTCGATCAATTACACCGTGGAAGCTGCGGTGGTGTTCAACGATAAGGTCGCCGCCACTGAGGCACTGGCGTTGATCGCGTCCACCGAAGAAGTGGCCGACGCACAGGTGATGGACGAGCAAGGCGAGTTGTTAGCGCGCTGGCAACGACCGGAAACGGGATTGCTCTCCGATCTTGAAATGCAGGTCGCCCGGGTGATTCTGGAAAAGCCCATCAGCATGCCGATCGTCCATCAAGGTCAGGAAATCGGCAGTATCCTGCTGGTCGGGCACGGTGGCAGTCTGATGAGTTTTTTGCTCAGCGGTCTGGTGGGAATCGTCTTGTGTACCGCCATCAGTGCCTGGGTTGCGCTCTATCTGGCGCGGCGGCAATTGCGGGGGATCACCGGCCCTTTGCGTAGCCTGGCTACTGTGGCTCACGCCGCCCGTAGCGAGCGAGCCTTCGACCGGCGCGTGCCGCCCGCCGATATTGCCGAACTCGACAACCTGGGCAACGACTTCAATGCCTTGCTCGATGAACTCGAATCCTGGCAGACCCATCTGCAAAGCGAAAACGAAACCCTGGCCCACCAGGCCAGCCATGACAGCCTGACCGGACTGCCGAATCGAGCGTTTTTCGAAGGCCGCCTGATACGTGCCTTGCGCAATGCCGGCAAGCTCGATGAGCGGGTGGCCGTGCTGTTTCTCGACAGCGACCGGTTCAAGGAGATCAACGATAACTTCGGCCACGCTGCCGGCGATGCGGTGCTGGTCGCCGTGGCAACCCGGGTTCGTGCGCAACTGCGTGAAGAGGACCTGGTCGCGCGTCTGGGCGGCGACGAGTTTTCAATCCTGCTCGCACCGCTGCACAAGGCCGAAGACGCCGAACGGATTGCTGACAAAATCATCGCCAGCATGGAGATACCAATCCAGTTGCCGGGCAGTATCCAGGTGTTGACTTCACTCAGTATTGGCATCGCCGTGTACCCCGATCATGGGGTCACACCGGGTGAGTTGCTCGATGCTGCCGACGCCGCGATGTACCAGGCCAAACGCCTTTCCCGAGGCGCGCAGCAAACGGCAGGAGCGGAGCTCCCTGTCGCCCATGTTCAAACCAGGAGCTAATTTCGGTGTTCACCTTCAATCAGCGTTCTCTACGACTTTTCACGATCACCCTGTGCCTGGCCTTGCTGGCATTGACCGGCTGCCAGACGGCACCGCAAAAGGGCCTGACCCCGGCGCAGATCGCTGTGCTCAAGCAGCAAGGTTTCGAAATGACGGATGATGGCTGGGCCTATGGCCTGTCAGGCAAAGTTTTGTTCGGCAGCGATGTCGAGAGTCTCAACCCCGCCAGTACCGAGATCGTCGAGCGCATCGGCAAGGCGTTATTAAGTGTGGAAATCGAGCGCGTGAGAATCGACGGCCACACCGATGCTTCGGGCCAAGAGTCCTATAACGAACAGCTTTCCCTGCGACGGGCGAAAAGCGTCGGCAAGGTTTTGGCCGCAGTCGGCATAAAAGAAAAAAACATCCAACTGCGCGGCCTGGGCAGCAGCAAGCCCGTCGCTTCCAACGACACCGCGGTCGGACGCACCGAGAACCGTCGGGTGTCGATCGTGGTGAGCGCGGACTAATCGGCGAACAACATCTCCCGACTTTCCCCCATCAACAGCGCTTGATTCTGCTCAGTGACCGAGCGGATGTAATCCCACAACAGGGTAATCCGCTTGAGCTTGCGCAGGTCTTCCCGGCAGTACATCCAGAACTGCCGGGTAATGGTGATCTCTTGCGGCAACACCGGCAGCAATCGCGGGTCTTGAGCTGCCAGGAAGCACGGCAGAATCGCCAGTGACCGTCCCTGCTGCGCCGCCACAAACTGCGCAATCACACTGGTGCTGCGCAGATTGGCACTGGCACCGGGCAACACATTTGCCAGGTACAGCAGCTCCGAGCTGAACGCCAGATCGTCCACGTAACTGATGAATTGATGCTTGCCCAAGTCTGCCGGGCGGCGGATCGGTGGGTGCTTGTCCAGATAATCCTGGGTCGCATACAGCTGCAATCGGTAGTCGCAGAGTTTGCAGCAGACATACGGGCCGTGTTCCGGCCGCTCTAGTGCGATGACGATGTCTGCCTCGCGCTTGGAAAGGCTGATGAAGTGCGGCAGCGGCAGGATGTCCACCGAGATCGCCGGGTAGGCGTCGACGAAATGGCTCAGCTGCGGGGTGATGAAAAAGCTGCCGAACCCTTCGGTGCAGCCCATGCGCACATGGCCGGACAACGCCACGCCTGAGCCCGAAACCTGTTCGCAGGCCATGTGCAGAGTGCTTTCGATCGACTCGGCGTAACCCAGCAACCGCTGGCCCTCGGCAGTCAGGACGAAACCGCTGGTCCGGGACTTTTCGAACAGCAATGTGCCCAACGAGGCTTCCAGCGAACTGATGCGTCGCGACACGGTGGTGTAATCCACCGCAAGGCGCTTGGCCGCGGTGCTGGCCTTGCGAGTGCGGGCAACCTCAAGGAAAAACTTGAGGTCATCCCAGTTCAACGAGCCTAAAGACGTGATGTTTTTTTGCATGATGGACCGGCTTTTATGTGCGTTCTTATTAGAAGTTTGCACATCTATACTCCAAAAACAGTCCGACAACCAATTCGCGACACACGCCTCATCTCAAGGCGACTTTCTCGCCTTGGCTCCAAAGATCGCTCTCTTAATAAGAACAACGTCCCGGAGACCAATATGAACGCATCGCTAGAAACCACCGTGCAAAAGGTCAAATTGTTGATCGATGGCGAGTGGGTCGAATCCCAGACCACCGAATGGCATGACATCGTCAACCCGGCGACCCAACAAGTGTTGGCCAAAGTCCCATTCGCTACAGCCGCCGAAGTGGATGCCGCCATCAGCGCCGCCCATCGCGCCTTCCAGACCTGGAAGCTGACGCCGATCGGCGCGCGGATGCGCATCATGCTCAAGCTTCAGGCGTTGATTCGCGAACATTCCAAACGTATTGCCGTGGTACTCAGCAATGAGCAGGGCAAAACCATCGCCGATGCCGAAGGCGATATCTTCCGCGGCCTGGAAGTGGTCGAACACGCCTGCTCCATTGGCAGCCTGCAGATGGGCGAGTTCGCCGAGAACGTTGCTGGCGGTGTCGACACCTATACCCTGCGTCAGCCGATCGGCGTCTGTGCCGGCATTACCCCGTTCAACTTCCCGGCAATGATTCCGCTGTGGATGTTCCCGATGGCCATCGCCTGCGGCAACACCTTCGTGCTCAAGCCATCCGAGCAGGATCCGATGTCGACCATGCTGTTGGTGGAACTGGCCATCGAGGCCGGCATTCCGCCAGGTGTGCTCAACGTCGTACATGGTGGCAAGGATGTGGTGGATGCGCTTTGCACCCACAAGGACATCAAGGCTGTTTCGTTCGTCGGTTCGACCGCGGTCGGTACTCACGTCTACGACCTGGCCGGCAAACACGGCAAGCGTGTGCAATCGATGATGGGCGCCAAGAACCACGCTGTGGTGCTGCCGGATGCCAATCGCGTACAAGCGCTCAATGCGCTGGTGGGGGCTGGTTTCGGTGCCGCCGGGCAACGCTGCATGGCCACGTCCGTTGTGGTGCTGGTGGGCGCGGCCAAGCAGTGGCTGCCAGACCTGAAAGCACTGGCACAGAAACTTACAGTGAATGCCGGCAGCGAGCCGGGCACTGACGTCGGTCCGGTGATTTCCAAGCGTGCCAAGGCACGGATTCTCGATCTGATCGAAAGCGGCATCAAGGAAGGCGCCAAGCTTGAGCTGGATGGTCGCGACGTTACCGTTCCAGGCTTCGAAAAAGGCAACTTTGTCGGCCCGACCCTGTTCTCCGGTGTGAAACCCGATATGCAGATCTACACCCAGGAAATCTTCGGTCCAGTGCTGGTGGTGCTGGAAGTCGATACCCTCGATGAAGCCATCGCACTGGTCAACGCCAACCCATTCGGCAACGGCACGGGTTTGTTCACCCAGAGCGGTGCGGCGGCGCGTAAATTCCAGACAGAAATCGACGTTGGCCAGGTCGGCATCAACATCCCGATTCCGGTGCCGGTGCCGTTCTTCAGCTTCACCGGTTCCCGTGGTTCGAAGCTCGGCGACCTCGGTCCTTATGGCAAGCAAGTGGTGCAGTTCTACACTCAAACCAAGACCGTTACCGCGCGCTGGTTCGACGACGACAGCGTCAACGACGGTGTGAATACCACCATCCACTTGCGTTAAGGAGCCGGACATGAAAATCGCTTTTATCGGTCTCGGCAACATGGGCGCGCCGATGGCGCGCAACCTGATCAAGGCTGGCCATTCACTGCGCCTGGTCGACCTGAACAAAGCTGTGCTGGCAGAGCTCGAGCAACTGGGCGGCAGCATCAGCGCTTCGGCACGTGAAGCGGCTCAAGATGCAGAGCTGGTGATCACCATGCTGCCGGCCGCTGTGCATGTGCGCAGCGTCTGGCTGGGCGAAGATGGCGTGCTGGCGGGGATTGCCAAAGGCGTGCCCGCAGTGGATTGCAGCACCATCGATCCGCAGACGGCGCGCGACGTTGCCGCAGCGGCTGCCAAACAAGGCGTGGCCATGGCCGATGCGCCGGTCTCCGGCGGTACCGGCGGTGCAGCGGCCGGGACGCTGACCTTCATGGTCGGCGCCACGCCTGAATTGTTCGCGACCCTGCAGCCGGTGCTGGCGCAGATGGGCCGTAACATCGTCCACTGTGGCGAAGTCGGCACCGGGCAAATCGCCAAAATCTGCAATAACCTGCTGCTGGCGATTTCCATGGTCGGCGTCAGCGAGGCCATGGCCTTGGGCGATGCGCTGGGGATCGACACGACGGTGCTGGCCGGGATCATCAACAGTTCCACCGGGCGTTGCTGGAGTTCGGAGATGTACAACCCGTGGCCGGGTATCGTCGAAACGGCGCCGGCCTCGCGCGGGTATACCGGCGGTTTCGGTGCCGAACTGATGCTCAAAGATCTGGGGCTGGCCACTGAGGCGGCACGTCAGGCGCACCAACCGGTGGTGCTCGGCGCCGTGGCGCAGCAGTTGTATCAGGCGATGAGTCAGCGTGGGGAAGGAGGCAAGGACTTCTCGGCGATTATCAACAGCTATCGCAAACCGCAATAAGAGATTTTTCCGGGGATCTGCGTCGGGCAGATCCCCGGTTTTTTATTGGCTGAAAAAAGATCGCAGCCTTCGGCAGCTCCTACATGGGAATGTGTACACCCCGTAGGAGCTGCCGAAGGCTGCGATCTTTTGCTTTATCAGGCAAACACGAAATACTTGCGCACGGTCTCAACCACTTCCCACGTGCCTTTCATGCCTGGCTCGATGACGAAAATGTCACCGGCGCGCAGATGGATTGGCGCCATGCCTTCCGGGGTGATGACGCAATAGCCTTCCTGGAAATGGCAGTATTCCCACTTCACGTATTCCACGTACCACTTGCCCGGCGTGCAGATCCAGGTGCCCATGATCTTGCTGCCATCTTCGCTGGTGTACGCGTTGAGGTTGACGGTGTGCGGGTCGCCTTCGAGTTTTTCCCATTTGCAGGCATCGAGCACGGGCAGTGGATGAGTATCGCGAAGGACGGTAATCGGTGCGGTCATGATGACTCCGGGCAGTGGGTTCAAGAACTGAAGTCGCACCCTATAGCGCCCATACACCGTTCAGTTGTCTGTATTCGACATTGAGCTGTCCAGAAACGCGCAGACTCTCAAAGACTTTCCAACGGGCAATCGGCTCTGGCCTGTGTGAGGCTGGCTTCGAACTCGACCAATTGCTCGTGTTGATGCCTGAGTGCGGCAATCCTCTGGCTGATTTCGCGTTTCTTGGCATCGATGGCTTGCTGCGCCAATGACCAGGGCATCGCCAGGCCTTGATGTCCGGTAAAGATCGCCTGCAACTCCTTGAGCTTGAAGCCCAGTTGCTGGGCGCACTTGATGAAGATCAGCAGGTCGACGCTGTGCTGATCATAGACACGGTATTTTCCTTGCCGCCGAGCGGCAGGCAGCAAGCCGATCGACTCGTAATGGCGAATACTCTTGATCGTCGTGCCCGAGCGATACGCGGCTTGGCCGATGTACATGAAAAGTCCTTTTTTGCCGAGGGTAAGCCAGCCCCATTATCGGCAGACTCATCGGCTGGCGATAGCCTGGGCTTGCAGCAGCCAGGTTTCGCGCTGACCGGCGCTGGACCCCAGGACTGGCCCGAAGGTGAGCGTGCGCTGAGGTTCGATGCCGCAAAACGCCAGGGTGGTTTTGCGCATCTGATGCAGCCCGGGCATGCGGTAGATCCAGCGGTAGTACCAGGGTGGCGTGTCCATGGTCACGAGCAGATGCGCGCTGCGGCCATGCAGCAATTTGTCGGGAAAGGCTTTGCCTTCGCGATACTTGAAGGCGAAGCCCGGAAGCAACACCCGATCAAGAAAACCCTTGAGCAAGGCCGGTACGCCGCCCCACCAGATCGGGTAGACCAGGGGCAGGTGTTCGGCCCACAGAATGTCCGCCTGAGCACGGCGCAAGTCGGCTTCCAGCGGCTGCACATGTTGATAGCCTTCGCGCAGCACCGGGTCGAAGTCCATTTTCCCTAGAAACAACTGGCGCACCTCATACCCGGCACGCAACGCCGATTGTGCGTAGCGTTCGGCAAGTGCGCCGCAGAAACTGTTGCTCGAAGGATGGCCGAGGATCACCAGAATTCGCTTGCTCATCGTAACGGTCCCTGAAGATGAAACCTCAAGGGTAAAGTCTGCCCCTCAGGGGAGAGTCAAGGCGTTCAGCAAGGCCTGGGCGTAACCGGGCAGCACGGTGAAGTCTCGGGCGCACAGCAACAGTTTGCGTCGCGCCCACGGCTCTTTCAGTGCGATGCTTTTGAACGGTGTTTCAGTCGGCCAGCGTTCGACCGCCGCCAAGGGCACGATCGCCAGCCCGGCACCTCGGGCGACCATGCGCATCACGCCATCGAAGCCATCGGCACGGATGCGGATCTGCATCCGTAAGCCGCTGTGCAGGGCTTGTTCTTCCAGGTACACGGCCAAGGCGCTGTTGGCGTTCAGGCCGACGTAATCGTGGTGCAAGGTGGCGCTGAAATTTAACGGTCCGGTGTCGGCCAAGGGGTGATCATGCGGAAGGATCAGTATCAGCGGGTCGTCGCGGAAATAGCGGGTCTGAAGGCCGTCGGTATCCACGGCGTCAGACACGATGCCCAGGTCCGCCGCACCTTGGCGCAAGGCGTGGGTGATGCGCGCGCTGGGCAGCTCTTGCAGGTCGATGTCGAGGTTCGGATGGTCACGCAGAAAGTCTGCCAGCAACTCTGGCAGGTACTCGGTGATCGCTGTGGTGTTGCACAACAACCGCACCTGGCCTTTGACCCCTTTGGCGTATTCGGCCAGGTCCTGCTGCATGCGCTCGGCCTGTTGCAAAAGGACTCGGGCGTGCTGCGCCAGGGCTTTGCCGGCCGGGGTCGGGCTGATACCGCGACGGCCGCGCTCCAGAAAATCAGTGCCGAGTGAAGATTCCATCGCGCGGATTCGTGCGCTCGCCGCTGCCAGGGACAGATGACTGCGAGCGGCGCCGGCGGTGATGTTGCCGGTGTCGAGGATGTTCAGGTAGAGACGCAGGTCGGTCAGGTCAAAGTGCATTGGCAACCTCTGGATGTTTGTTGTCTGGACGGGCCCTTTCGCGGGCAAGCCCGCTCCCACAGAGATCTTTGGCGGATACACAAATTTGTGTTCGATACATTTCAACTGTGCGAGCGGGCTTGCCCGCGAAGGCGTCAGCACTAGCAACGAAAATTCCAGCCTCTACCCAATCAAGAGGCAGCCTCAGTATATGGCAGATTTTCAAGGCAACCTTCAGGGCTCACCATAGCCCCATGAATACACTCGCCGCGTTCTACCAACATCTGGGTTTGGCCCTGTCCTTATTGGTTATCGCCACCTTCCTGCTGGCCGGGATGATCAAAGGCGTGATCGGCCTCGGTCTGCCAACCATTGCCATGGGCTTGCTCGGTCTGGCTATGGCTCCGTCGCAGGCTGCGGCGTTGCTGATTATTCCCGCGACGCTGACCAACGTCTGGCAACTGGCATTCGGTGGTCATTTGCGCAGGCTGCTGAACCGGTTGTGGCCGATGCTGTTGGCGATTTTCCTCGGCACGGGCGCCGGCACGCTCTGGATCGGCCTGGCCGGTGGGCATTGGGTCGTGCGAGGGTTGGGAGCGGCGTTGTTGATTTACGCCTTGAGCGGGTTGTTCCTGCCGACCTTGCGTGTTGGCGGTCGCACCGAGCATTGGCTCGGTCCGCTGTGCGGTGTGCTGACGGGCATCATCACCTCGGCCACCGGCGTCTTCGTGATTCCGGCGGTGCCTTATCTGCAAGCGCTGGGCTTGGGCAAGGATGAACTGGTGCAGGCGCTGGGCCTGTCGTTCACCGTCTCGACCCTCGCATTGGCCGCCGGCCTGTTATGGCGCGGCGCCCTCGGCGGTGGCGAGTTGAGCGCGTCGCTGCTGGCGTTGATTCCAGCGGTGCTCGGCATGCTGCTGGGGCAATGGCTGCGTCAGCGGATCAGCGCCGTATTGTTCAAGCGCGTGTTCTTCATCGGCCTCGGCGTGCTCGGCGGCCACTTGCTGATCAGCGGCTAGCGGACGACGCGCTGAGCATCTCGATCGGGCGGATATCGAAATCCCGTTCCAGATACTCCATGCGCATGTCGAGGAACTGCTGCATGTGCGGCAGGTTCGAGTGTACGTCCAGATGCGCCTGGGACTGCCAGATCTCGTAGAAGATAAACAGCGTCGGGTCCTGTTTGTCTCGCAGCATGTGGTACTCGATGCAGCCGGGTTCGGCGCGGCTCGGTTCGACATAGGCACGGAAGAACGCTTCGAAGGCCTCGGCTTTTTCCGGGCGGGTCTTGGCGTGCAGGATGAAGCCTTGCAGTTCGCTCATCAGGTTGTCCTTGAAAGTCAGAATCGGCGCAAGTTTATGGCAACAATCCACTGTCGATTCGTGCGTATTGGTCAAATGAATTTTGCTGATTGAGCGCTTATTCCGCGCGAGTCGACTCGCTACTCTGCCGCCATCGAATTTCAACCTTGCGAGACTTCTCATGAAAAAAGTCCTGTTGCTCAATGGCGGCAAAAAATTTGCCCACTCCGATGGTCGCTACAACACGACGTTGCACGAAGCCGCGTTGAGCGTGCTGGATCGCGGCGGTGTGGATGTAAAAGCCACGTTCATCGACGAGGGGTACGACGTCGCGGAGGAAGTCGCCAAATTCCTCTGGGCCGATGTGATCATTTATCAGATGCCCGGCTGGTGGATGGGCGCGCCCTGGACCGTCAAGAAGTACGTCGATGAAGTCTTCACCGAAGGCCACGGCAGCCTTTACGCCAGCGATGGCCGCACGCGCTCCGACGCGTCGCAGAAGTACGGCAGCGGTGGTTTGCTGCACGGTAAAAAATACATGCTGTCGCTGACCTGGAACGCGCCGCAGCAAGCCTTCGACGACCCGACCGATTTCTTCGAAGCCAAAGGCGTGGACGCGGTGTACTTCCCGTTCCACAAGGCCAACATCTTCCTCGGCATGACCGGTTTGCCGACCTTCCTGTGCGTCGATGTGATGAAACGCCCGAATGTCGAAGCCGATGTGGCGCGTTATGAGCAGCACTTGAGTGAGGTGTTTGGCTTACCGGCCTGAATTTTCCGGCTAGTATCCGTCGCAACGGCGGGAAAGATCGCAGCCTGCGGCAGCTCCTACAGATGGCGCACACCCGAAGGTTCGGGGTGGCGCGCAATCCTTGTAGGAGCTGGCGCAGGCTGCGATCTTGACGATTCATGCCACGCCGATTAGCGAACGAGGACACACGTGAAAGCCAGATCCGATGAGTTGCAGATTTTCGTCTGCGTGATTGAATGCGGGTCGATTTCAGCTGCGGCCGAACAGGTCGGGCAAACGCCGTCGGCGGTCAGCCGCACGCTGTCGCGACTGGAGGCCAAACTCGACACCACGCTGATCAACCGCACCACGCGGCGCATGGACCTGACCGAGGAGGGCAAGTATTTCTTCGAGCACGCCAAGCTGATTCTCGATCAGATGGACGAACTCGAAGAGCGCCTGTCCTCACGCCAGCAAACCCCCTCCGGGCGTCTGCGAATCAATGCTGCCTCGCCGTTCATGCTGCACGCCATCGTGCCGTACATCGATGAGTTCCGCCGTCTCTACCCGGACATCCAGCTCGAACTCAACAGCAACGACCTGATCATCGACCTGCTCGAGCAAAGTACCGACATCGCCATCCGCATCGGCACGCTGGCCGACTCGACCCTGCACGCCCGCTCCCTGGGTTGCAGCCCGCTGCACATCGTCGCCAGCCCGGCGTATCTGGAGCAACACGGCATGCCAGCCGCGGTTGCCGATCTTGCCGAACATACGCTGTTGGGTTTCACCCAGAACGAAGGCCTCAACCAATGGCCGTTGCGCTATGTCCACGGTGATCGCTGGCCGATCCAGGCGTCGATCAGTGCGTCCAGCGGCGAGACGATCAGGCACCTGGCGCT
This sequence comes from Pseudomonas frederiksbergensis, assembly GCF_003732275.1. Classification (GTDB taxonomy): domain Bacteria; phylum Pseudomonadota; class Gammaproteobacteria; order Pseudomonadales; family Pseudomonadaceae; genus Aquipseudomonas; species Aquipseudomonas frederiksbergensis_H. The sequence continues at coordinate 239,833 of NZ_MOBM01000002.1, read as the reverse complement.
GGCAGGGCAGGGCATCGCCTGCCTGTCGCACTTCATGACCATCGACGACATCCGCGCCGGTCGCTTGCAGGTGCTGTTGGCGGAGTTCAACAGTGGATATCGCCAACCGATCAACGCGGTGTACTACCGCAACTCGCAACTTGCCCTACGGATTCAGTGCTTCCTGGACTTCATCCAGGGCAAATTGGCGGCTTATGCGATTGCGGATTTCAAGGGCTGATGCGTAGACAGCGTCATCGTTTATCGCGAGCAGGCTCGCTCCCACATTAGTTCTGCGTCTACCCCATTGTTGGGGGCGATACAGGTCCAATGTGGGAGCGAGCCTGCTCGCGATTGCGTTTCTGACCGGCTCATTCACTGGCCGACCCGCCCTCAATTCCGTAACATCCGCCCTCTCTTCTCCCGCCTGTATTTTTAGGTAAACCATGAAACCCAAACGTCTGCGCGCCGATGTCCTGGCCGGACTCACGACCTCTTTCGCCCTGCTGCCCGAATGCATCGCCTTCGCGCTGGTGGCCCACCTCAATCCATTGATGGGGCTTTACGGCGCTTTCATCATCTGCACCCTGACGGCGCTGTTTGGCGGGCGGCCGGGGATGGTGTCTGGTGCCGCCGGATCGATGGCCGTGGTGATCGTCGCGCTGGTGGTGCAGCACGGCGTGCAGTACTTGCTGGCGACTGTGCTGCTGGGCGGATTGATCATGCTGGCGTTCGGTCTGTTGAGGCTGGGCAAACTGGTGCGCATGGTGCCGTACCCGGTGATGCTCGGCTTCGTCAACGGCTTGGCGATCATCATTGCCCTGGCCCAGTTGGAGCATTTCAAAAGCGGTGAGGCCTGGTTGAGTGGTTCGCCGCTGTACATGATGATCGGGCTGGTGGCGCTGACGATGGTCATCGTCTACCTGATGCCGCGCCTGACACGTGCCGTACCGCCGGCATTGGTGGCGATTCTGGGCGTTGGGCTGGCGGTTTACCTGCTCGGCCTGCCGACCCGCACCCTGGGCGACATGGCGAACATTGCCGGCGGTTTGCCGAGCTTCGCGCTGCCAGACATCCCCTGGAGCCTGGAAACCCTGCACATCATCGTGCCTTACGCGATATTGATGGCGTTGGTCGGCCTGCTGGAAACCCTGTTGACCCTGAACCTCACCGACGAGATCACCGAGAGCCGCGGCTACCCGGATCGCGAGTGCGTGGCGCTCGGAGCCGCCAACATAGTTTCTGGCGTGTTCGGTGGCATGGGGGGCTGTGCCATGATCGGGCAAACCATGATCAACCTCAGCTCTGGCGGTCGCGGTCGGCTGTCCGGTGCAGTGGCCGGGATAATGATTCTGCTGTTCGTGCTGTTCCTTTCGCCGCTGATCGAGCGTATCCCGCTGGCCGCACTGGTCGGGGTGATGTTCGTGGTGTCGCAGCAGACCTTCGCCTGGGCTTCGCTGCGGGTGCTGAACAAGGTGCCGCTGAACGATGTCCTGGTGATCATCGCGGTGACGGTGATTACGGTGTTCACCGATCTGGCCATCGCGGTGTTGTGCGGGATCATCATTGCGGCGCTCAACTTCGCCTGGCAACAGGCCCGCGAGCTGTATGCCGACATTCATCAGGAAAGCGACGGCAGCAAACTCTACCGCCTGCACGGCACCCTGTTTTTCGCCTCTACCACGCCATTCCTCAACCAATTCGATCCTGCCAATGACCCGGCTCAGGTGACCCTTGATTGTCGCCACCTGAGCTTCGTCGACTACTCCGCCATCGCCGCGCTGAAAACATTGCGCGAGCGCTACGCCAAGGCTGGCAAGCAGCTACGCGTGCTGCATTTGTCCGAACGCTGCAAGAAACTGCTCAAACGCGCCAGCGAGCATCACGACTGAAATCGATGAGTGATAGTTCCCACGCAGAGCGTGGGAACTATCGTAGGCGGATGAAAGTTCCACTATCGGATTTTCATAACTCACGACCTTCCATACCTCTGCACGACATCCCTTATCCCTCCACGAAAATTACTTTCACTTCGTTTGAAAGTAGCTCGTCGAAATGATTTATGAGTTTCACAAACCATTCGACGTGACCCTTTCGAGGAGTACCGCATGACGCTTTCCTTCGGCTATTGGCTGCTGGTTTACGCCACCATCGCCATCATTGCGCTGATCGTTCTGATCGCCCGTTACCGGCTTAATCCCTTCATCGTCATCACGCTGGTATCCATCGGCCTGGCGCTGCTGGCCGGGATGCCGCCGTCGGGTGTGGTGGGCGCGTATGAGGCCGGGGTTGGCAAGACGCTGGGGCACATTGCGCTGGTGGTGGCGCTGGGCACGATGCTCGGCAAGATGATGGCTGAGTCTGGCGGCGCCGAGCAGGTGGCACGCACGTTGATCGACCGCTTCGGTGAGAAAAACGCGCATTGGGCGATGGTCTGTATCGCCTTTCTTGTAGGGCTGCCGCTGTTCTTCGAGGTCGGTTTCGTCTTGCTGGTGCCCATCGCGTTCACCGTGGCGCGGCGAGTCGGCGTGTCGATTCTGATGGTCGGCTTGCCGATGGTCGCGGGCCTCTCGGTGGTCCATGCGCTGGTACCGCCGCACCCGGCAGCGATGCTGGCGGTGCAGGTCTATCAGGCGTCGGTGGGGCAGACATTGCTCTATGCGATTCTGATCGGCATCCCGACTGCAATCATCGCCGGTCCGCTCTATGCCAAGTTCATCGTGCCGCGCATTCAGCTGCCGGCGGATAACCCTTTGGAGCGCCAGTTTCTCGAGCGTGAACCGCGCGATAGCCTGCCGGGTTTCGGCATCACCATGGCGACCATTCTGTTGCCGGTAGTACTGATGTTGATCGGTGGTTGGGCCAATCTGATTTCCACCCCAGGCAGTGGTTTCAACCAGTTTTTATTGTTCATCGGCAACTCGGTGATCGCCTTGCTGTTGGCGACGTTGCTGAGTTTCTGGACCCTCGGCCTGGCTCAGGGCTTCAACCGCGAATCGATCCTCAAGTTCACCAATGAATGCCTGGCGCCGACCGCCAGCATCACCTTGCTGGTAGGCGCCGGCGGTGGTTTGAACCGGATTCTGGTGGACGCTGGCGTCACTGATCAGATCGTCAGCCTGGCTGATGAATTCCAGCTGTCGCCGCTGTTGATGGGCTGGCTGTTCGCCGCGTTGATGCGCATCGCCACCGGTTCCGCCACGGTAGCCATGACCACCGCTTCAGGGATTGTTGCGCCGGTGGCCGTTGGTCTGGGTTATCCCCACCCGGAGTTGTTGGTGCTGGCGACGGGGGCGGGGTCGGTTATCTTTTCCCACGTCAACGACGGCGGCTTCTGGTTGATCAAGGAATACTTCAACATGACCGTCACCCAGACCTTCAAGACCTGGACGGTGCTCGAGACCATCATCTCGGTGGTCGCTTTTGGTTTGACCGTAGGTCTTTCTTACCTGCTTTAGTCGGAGTCATCCGCCATGGATATCCTCTATCAGATCCGCGCCCGTCAGGATTCCTTCAGCGCCGGCGAAGGACGCATCGCTCGGCTGATGCTCGACGACGTAGGATTTGCCGCCTCCGCCAGCCTCGACGAACTGGCGCAGCGGGCGGAAGTCAGCACCGCCACGCTCTCGCGTTTTGCGCGCACGGTCGGCTGCCGCGACCTGCGGGATTTGCGCCTGCAACTGGCCCAGGCCAGCGGTGTCGGCAGTCGCTTTCTCGACCCGGCGGGGACGCCCGAGCAGTCGGCGTTCTATGGGCAGATCGTCGGCGATATCGAGTCGACCTTGCGTCAGCACCTGTCGGCGTTCGATGAGTCGCGCTTCGCCGATGCGGTGAAACTGCTGGGCAAGGCGCGGATGATTCACGCCTTCGGCATGGGCGGCTGCTCGACCTTGTGCAGCGATGAACTGCAAGTGCGGCTGGTGCGCCTCGGCTACCCGATTGCGGTGTGTCACGACCCGGTGATGATGCGCGTCACCGCCGCCAGCCTTGGTGCCGAACACACCATCATCGCCTGCTCGTTGACCGGCATCACCCCCGAGCTGCTCGAAGCAGTGGAGCTTGCTCGCAGCTACGGCGCGCGAATTCTTGCCGTCACCCGGGCTGACTCGCCGCTGGCGCAATTGGCCGATGTGCTGTTGCCGCTGCAAAGCGCCGAGACGTCCTTCATCTACAAACCCACGGCGGCGCGCTACGGCATGCTGCTGGCCATCGACGTGCTCGCTACCGAGCTGGCGCTGGCCAGTCCTGAAGACAATCAAGAACGTCTGCGGCGGATCAAGCTGGCCCTGGACGACTACCGCGGCGGCGACGATCACTTGCCGCTGGGAGACTGACATGATGTACGACACGCTGATCCGCAACGCGCTGATTATCGATGGCAGCAACACCCCCGGTTACCCCGCTGACGTGGCGATTCTGAATGGTCGCATCGAGCGTATCGGCGACTTGCACGACGCTCGCGGCACCGAAGAAATCGATGCGGCCGGGAGGGTGTTGGCCCCAGGTTTCATCGACGTGCACACCCACGATGACACGGTGGTGATCCGTCAGCCGCAGATGCTGCCCAAGCTCAGCCAAGGCGTGACCACGGTGATCGTCGGCAACTGCGGGATCAGCGCATCGCCAGTGAGTTTGCGTGGCGAGCCGCCGGACCCGATGAACCTCCTCGGCACCGCAGCGGCGTTCGTTTATCCGCGCTTCAGCGACTATCGCGCGGCTGTGGAAGCGGCGAATACCACGCTGAACGTGGCCGCATTGGTGGGGCACACCGCATTGCGCAGCAATCACTTGGACGACCTGTTTCGCACCGCTACCGCCGAAGAAATCAATGCGATGCGCGAGCAACTGCGCGAAAGCCTTGAGGCCGGTGCCTTGGGTTTATCCACAGGCCTGGCGTATGCCAACGCCTTCTGCGCCTCCACCGACGAAGTAATGCAATTGACCGAAGAGCTGACTGCATTCGGCGCGGTCTATACCACCCATTTGCGCAGTGAATTCGAACCGGTGCTGGAGGCCATGGACGAAGCATTCCAGATCGGTCGCCACGCGAAAACGCCAGTGATTATTTCCCATCTCAAATGTGCCGGCGCCGGTAACTGGGGACGTAGTCCGCAACTGCTGGCGTCCCTCGAACACGCCGCGAAAACCCATCCGGTGGGCTGCGATTGTTATCCCTATGCGGCGAGCTCTTCGACCCTGGACCTCAAACAAGTCACCGACGCCCATCGCATCACCATCACCTGGTCCACGCCGCATCCGCAAATGGGTGGCCGGGATTTGATCGACATCGCCGCCGAGTGGGACGTGCCATTACTCGAGGCCGCCCGCCGACTGCAACCAGCGGGGGCGGTGTATTACGGCATGGACGAAGCCGACGTACGAAGAATCCTCGCGCACCCGCTGTCGATGGTCGGCTCCGACGGTTTGCCGGAAGACCCGTTTCCTCATCCACGGTTGTGGGGCGCGTTCCCACGAGTACTCGGACATTTCAGTCGCGACGTCGGGCTGTTTCCGTTGCACACCGCCGTACACAAAATGACTGGGCTGTCGGCGGCGCGGTTTGGCTTGAAGGAACGTGGCGAGATTCGCGAAGGGTATTGGGCGGATCTGGTGTTGTTCAATCCAGTGACGATTCGTGATGTGGCGGACTTCAACGATCCGCAACGGGCGGCAGAAGGGATTGATGGGGTGTGGGTCAATGGTGCTTTGAGTTACAGCGAAGGTCAGGCGAACGGGAGAAGGGAAGGACGGTTTCTGGCGCGGGAAGGGGATTTGCGTGAGGGGTTTCGGTGATCGGTGATGCCGAAAAAATCGCAGCTCCTGTAGGAGCTGCCGAAGGCTGCGATCTTTTGATTTACGCCCAGTGATGGCACTGCGACATTAAAGAATCCCGCAACCAAGCCGAAGCGCTGACATCCAGCCCAGCTACACTCTGGGCCTTTTCAGTCTGGGAGCAACTCCATGAGCTTCGGCAAAACCACCCCGATCCTGCGGATTTTCGATGAAACCAAGGCATTGGAGTTCTACGTCGACTTCCTGGGGTTCAAGATCGACTGGCAGCATCGCTTCGAAACAAACTTCCCGCTGTACCTGCAGATCTCCCGGGGCGAATGCGTGCTGCACCTGTCCGAACACCACGGCGACAGCACACCGGGCTCGGCGTTGCGGATTGAGACCGATGAACTGGAGGCGTTCCAGCAGCAATTGCTGGCCAAGGAATACTCTTTCGCCCGCCCACAGATTCAGGCGATGCCGTGGGGCAGCCAGGATATGACCATCAGTGATCCGTTCGGGAATCGGTTGGTGTTTACCAATGCGATTAGTGTCTGAGCGTTAGATCGCCTTCGCGGGCAAGCCTCGCTCCTACAGGTTTAATGAGTGAGTAACCTGTAGGAGCGAGGCTTGCCCGCGAATGGATCTGTCATTCACCGCTGACTGAACGTCAAACCCGGAAGTGACTCACCATCATCTGCAACTGATTACCCAACCGCGCCAGTTCAACACTGGACGCAGCAGTTTCGTCGCTGGCGGCGGCGGTCTGTTCGGACACGTCGCGTACGTTGATGATGCTGCGGCTGATCTCTTCGGCCACGGCGCTTTGTTGCTCGGCGGCGGCAGCGATCTGCTGGTTCATCGACTGGATGTTCGACACGGTGCGGGTGATGTTTTCCAGTGACACGCCGGCCTTGCGGGTCAGCGCCACGCTACTGTCGGTCAGGGCGCGGCTGTTGTTCATCACGGCCGACACTTGTTGGGTACCGTTCTGCAGACCGGCCACCAGGCCTTCGATTTCCTCGGTGGATTTCTGCGTGCGCTGGGCCAGGCCACGAACTTCGTCGGCCACCACGGCAAAACCACGACCGGCTTCACCGGCACGGGCCGCTTCGATGGCGGCGTTGAGGGCCAACAAGTTGGTCTGTTCGGCCACGGCCTTGATCACATCCATGACGCTGCCGATCTTGTCGCTTTCCTTCTGCAACACGTTCATTGCCTCAGTGGAGCGCGCCACTTCGCTGGCCAGGCGCTCGATCTGGGCGATGGCTTCGTTGACCACTTTATCGCCTTCGCGTGCTTCGCCGTCAGCGGCGGCTGCAGCCTGGGACGCTTCTTCAGCGTTGCGCGCGACTTCCTGCACCGTGGCAGTCATCTCGTGCATGGCGGTGGCCACCTGATCGGTCTCGATCTTCTGGCTATTGACCCCGGCGCTGGTTTGCTCGGTCACCGCCGACAGTTCTTCGGCGGCGCTGGCGATCTGGGTGACGCCATCACGGATACCGCTGATCAAATCGCGCAGGGTCACGCCCATGCGCGCGATGCCTTGCTGCAACACGCCGAGTTCGTCGCGGCGGGTCACTTTGACGTCCTGGGACAAATCGCCGCTGGCGATGCGCTCGACCACGGCCAGGGTATCGCGCAGCGGGCCGGTGATCTGACGGGTGATGATCACGGCGGCGATGATGCCCACCAACAACGCCAGCAACGTGCTGATCAGTTGCAGCGTGCGGGCCTGGGCGCTTTCGACGTCACGACGGTCAAGTTGGATCTGATACAGCTGATCGCTCAGCGTCACGATGGTGGCGCCTTGTTCGGTCATTTCCTTGCGCGCCTGCACCGCATCGGTGTTGGCGGCTTTATACGCTTGCAAGGCGCTGCGGTAGTTGCTCAGCGCGGTTTCCAGCTGACGCAGAGCGTCTTGCTGGGGCTCGGCGAAATACACATTGAGCTGTTTCAGGCTGTCGATGGCCGTGTCCAGTTGGCCGACGGCTTTTTGCTCGGTCTCGGCATTGGTGCTGGCGGTGTAGCCACGCACTTCGTAGCGAGCCAGGATGAACGCTTCCTTGGCCGCGGTGACGGCCTGGAACTGTTCGAAGCGTTGGTCGCTCAGGGGCATTTGCTGCACGCGGGTGCTGATCGAATCGATCAACTTGCTGGCGGTTTCAGCATTGGCGCCCATGGCGTCGCGGGCGCTGTTACCGGTGCGGTAGGCGCTGCGCATTTTGTTCAGGGAGATCTGGTAAGCGCTGATGGTCGCGCTCTGCTCTTTGAGCAGCTTGACGTTTTCCGGACTCTTGAAGCTCGACAGCAACGCTTGTTGCTGAGCGACGAAACCATCGAGGGTGGTCTGCACATTCTGTGCGGCAGTTTCATCGCCGTTGGTCAGCATGTATTGCAGGCGAACCACGCGCAGCTTGGTCAGGCCAGCGTTTAGCTGAGTGATATCGCTCATCCAGTTGCTGCGGTCAATCAACCCGCCCAGGCTTGTCCAGCCGGTCAGGGCGAGGACGCAGGTCAGTGCCAGGACCAGGCCGAATCCCAGGCCCAGTTTCAGGTTCACGCTGATATTACCGAACCAGCTATTCATCAATATTCCTCCAGGAACGTTGTGTTTCTTGATCGTCGGTTGGCTGGAAGATTGTTGTTTTAAGAGCCAGCAAGGGTTAGCAGGTCTATATCGGCAGTAATGCCGAGAGCTGAAAGGATTTTGTTGGACGGATTCTGTAACAAGATTTTTTTTGCGGGTCTTAAGCTTTTTTTCACATGAGTTTCACCGGCTGCCGACGCGCGCCTCTTTACCCTCGCGGCATCGAATGACAATGGGTGCATGCCGGCGAGGCGGCTTGATGTGGAATTGAGACTGAGTCTGTTCGGGATAAAACGCTCGATTGATCTGAGCCATTTGGCCCGTTATCGAAACGCCGCGGTCGTGCTGGTATCTGCCTTGTTGGTTATTCCGCTGACGGTTTGGCTGTTGCGACCCGCCGCCGTCCCTGACCTGGCCCATGGCAACGTGGCGGGGGGCCGCGCGTTGGCGACCGGTTGGGCCAAGGGCGACATGATCGTGCTGGTGCGCCACGTCGAGCGTTGTGATCACTCCACGGCTGCCTGCCTGATCGGCAACGACGGCATCACCGATCGCTCCCGTAGCGTGGCGGTGAGTGTCGGCGCGCAGTTCGAACATCTGGGGCTGGATCGGGCCGACATCTATAACAGCCCGGTGATGCGTACGGCGCAAACCGCCGGTTACATGTTCAACAAGGTCGGCGTCGGCGAAGACTGGTTGGTCCACTGCAGAGACAACATGCTGCGCGATGCCTTGGCGCACAAGGTGGCCGGACGCAACCTGATTCTGGTGACCCACAGCGAATGCATGGCGCAACTCGAAAAAGATCTCAAGTTATCGACCGAGACCTTGGGTTATGGCGCTTCTCTGTTTATCTCCGCCAAAAAGTCTCAGCCGCCGCGCATGCTCGGTTTCATCGAAGCCTCCGACTGGCATTCGGTGACCACTGAATGAGCCTCACCATCATCCCTCTGGATCAGGACGTACGATGCTGACTGCTTCCCGTTACCGCTTTTACTGGGTGAACTTCGGTATTCCGCTGGCCTGCGCGGTCGTGGTGTTCCTGTTGTTTGACATGACCAAGATAGACATCGCCTTCAGCGATCTTTTCTATGATCCGGCCACACGGCTGTTTCCGTTACAGCATGTCCATCTGTTCGAAAAAATCACTCATAAATGGGCGCGGATCATCCCGAACTGGACTGGTGAGGTCGCGATGATTGGCGCTTTGCTGTCGTTTCTCTGGCCGCGACTGAAGGCTGAAAAACATTCGAAGATCATCGCGTTCCTGGAAAAAATCAAAGTCGCACCGGTGCTTCGGTTTGCCAGTAAACACCGTCGAGACTTCCTCTATGTGGTGTTCGCGTTTTCCATCAGCACTGGCGTTATCCACTACCTCAAAGGCCACACCAGTGTGTATTGCCCGGTCGAGACGACTCAGTACGCCGGGAAAATCGAACACAAGGAGTGGTACCAGAATTTCGATCTGCTGAAAGTCGCCGGCGACGGTCGCTGCTGGCCGGGTGGACATGCGTCGGGCGGCTTCACCATGCTCGCGCTGTACTTCGTGGCACGCCGCTATCGCTGGCGGAATTCCAAAGCGCTGATGTATGGCTCGCTGCTGCTCGGTTTCGTCTATGGCACGACGCGGGTTCTACAGGGTTGGCACTACATGTCCCACACATTATGGGCCGGAATCTTCGTGTGGCTGGCGTGTTTGCTGACGGCATTGGCGTTCTATGGGCGGGCGCGGCTGGAGCTGCCAGTGCTGCAAAAGGCCGCGCTACCAGCCGTTGAGCCGGTTACAGGTTTACAAAGTAGTACGCCTGACGTCCCACCTTCATGGTCTTGAGCACCTTCAAGGGGGCGGCGGGTTCATGTGCCCCGGCCATGAGCGCCACGTTGGAAGGTGATGCACTCAGAAACTCATGCAGTTGCGCCTCGGTATTCAGGCCCTCAAGTACGCGTCGGGTGTAAAACACGCTGGCGCCGCCCACCCGTTCGTTCGCCTGAAACAACGCGACCTGTTGCCCGCGGGCCTGCAACGTCTGAATCTGTTCCGTCAGTGGCAGGAAGGACAGTTTGCGATCAGCCTTAGGCAATGCCCATTGAGCCGCAGCGAGGTAACCGCCGATCACTACGGCAAGTACGCCTACGGCAACACCATGACGGTGTCGGGCAATGAGCCCCAGCCAGGTCGGGGCTTCGATGTGGGCTTTGAATCGTTCGAACAGCACGCTCGCATATTCAGCAGCCATCACCGCCGCCGCAGGCGTCATGGACATCAAGTACACCGTGCGCTTGCTCGACGCCAGGGTCAGCATGACGAACTGCGCCAGCAGCCATACCGTGAAGAACAACATATAACGATTGGCCATCAGGCTTTTGCGAAAATGCCATAGTCCCAGGTACACCAGAATATTCCAGGGCAGGAAGGCTTCCGGCAGCTTGGCCAGGTAGTAGTAGAACGGTTCGTAATGTCCGGCCTCGACGAAGGAACCGCTGAAGCGCCCGACGCTGTTGGTCAGCAACACTTCCTCCACGGCATTTGCCCCACCGCGCTGATACAGCACCGCGAGCCAGATCATCAGCGGCACCAGCCCCAGCAGCGTCGATAGGCCGGGGCGCAGCCAGTCCGAGAGTTTCAGGCGCTTGTCCATCAAGGTTTCGGTCAACAAATACGCAAAAATCACCACACCTGGCATTGCCAGCCCGAGCACGCCTTTGCTCAACGTTGCGATGGCGATCCCTGAAGCAAACAGTAACGCGTTGCCAACGGACGAACGCCGTTGCCCCTGAAAGAACGCCAACAGCGCCATGGTCACACCAAGGGCCAGCAACGCGTCTTCACCGACGCCGCGCACGTTGCTCCAGTAACTGGCCATGGTCGCCAGCAATATCCCCGCCGTCCAGGCAACTGCCTCGGGCCGACCGAACCGTCGCAGCATCGCGTACAGCAGCATCACACTGAACAGCCCGGCAAACGCCGACGCCAGCCGCACCGCCCATGGCGTACCGCCAAATGCGCGAATCGCCCCAGTATCGAGCCACAAACTCAAGGGCGGCTTTTCAAGAAACGGTTCGCCGAACAAACGAGGCGTCACCCAGTCGTTATCCAGGTGCATCTGCATGGCAATCCCGGCAACCCGGGCCTCCGTGGAACCTTGTAACTGGTGATTGCCCAACGCGAAGAAAAACAACAGCACGGCAAGCAGAAACAACGAAGAGGCAGGACGCGACATGATCTTCTGGCTACTGAGCAGGGGACCGGGAAGATTGAGCATACGGGGGGAATGCTTAACCAATGGTGAACGGCCTGTGAGAGGTCATGGGCGACGTCGGGGCAGGCGGCAACGCTTTACACCATTCCAACCAAACCGCAGGCAAAAAAAAGCCCGCGGGAGGCGGGCAAACCGTAGTTTCTTGAATGAGCGAGAGGAATGTACAGGTTGGAGAGAGATGGTGGGGTGAAGAAAAATTCATTTGGATGGCTGCCCTCCGGCGTGTCCGGTACCTCAGCTGTTTAAGGTAAATGAATCCGCCGCCAATCGGCCTCTGAATGAGCGAAATACCCTGGAGTCGCATTAATGTTATGTATACGATACATTTAAATATCAATGTCACGGTAATGGAACATGGATTATTCTTTGTTGATCTACCGCTTAGGTAAGCAAATACGCGAAAAGCGTATGAATCGCGGCCTGACGCAAGCAAATCTTGCCGAACTCGCCGGCCTGACTCGGCAGAAAGTCATCGCAGTAGAGAAGGGCACTCTTTCTGTGAGTATGAGTGCTTATGCGCGGGTGTTAGGTGCTCTGGATTGCGAATTTGCTGTCATTCCGGCAGCCATGCCGACCCTGGAAGAACTTGGTGAGCTGTTCTAAATGAAAATGACCTCGCTCAAAGTCAGTACCCCCGAAGGGAGAAGCGGCCGAATCCTCACCAGCGCGGAGGATTTCATTTACCGTTACGATGAAGATGCATTGCCCAACATGGCAATCAGCTTGACGATGCCCGTTCGCCCCGACGAGTTTCGTCGACGAGACCTGCACCCTATCTTTCAGATGAACTTGCCGGAAGGCTACGTGCTGGAGCAGCTACGTAATCGCCTGGCTAAAACCGTAAACGTTGACCCCATGCTATTACTCGCTCTGTCCGGTAGCAGTTCACCCATCGGCAGGGTTCATGTGCACTCGGAGGCGGTCGATGCCCTGTTGGGGGAGCAGACATTTGCGGGAGAAAAACTTGAAGAGATTCTGACGTGGGACGGCACGGAAGATATCTTTGCAGACCTGCTTGATCGCTACATCCTGCGTGCAGGTATTTCAGGTGTTCAACCGAAAGTTCTGGTGCCGGAGCAGCAGGAGTCGCGACCACGAATCACCTCGAAAACTTCCGATTTGATTATCAAAAGTGGCCGAGACGAGTTTCCAGGTCTGGCGATCAACGAGTTCCTTTGCATGTCCATCGCCAAGGAGGCGAGCATACCCGTCCCGGAGTTTTTTCTCTCCGACAATGCCAAGTTGTTTGTGATGCGTCGTTTTGATCGAGACGACCAACTCAATCCACTTGGCTTCGAGGACATGGCGGCGTTGATGGGGCTTTCAGCCGATCAGAAGTACAGCAAAAGCTATGCAGCAATCGCCAAGGCGATTCGCCTGTTCTGCCCCGCGCAGCATCTGCGATCCTCCCTTGATCAACTCTTCGATAGTGTGGCGCTGAGCTGCATCGTCGGAAATGGCGACGCTCATCTGAAGAATTTTGGCTTACTTTACTCGGAGCCTACGCAACGTGATGCGCACCTGGCGCCAGCTTATGACATCGTCAATACCACCGCTTATATCCCGGAGGATGTATTGGCTCTGGATCTGGCGGGCAACAAGTCAATGTTTGCCTCGCGACAAGGATTGCTGGAGTTTGCGCAGACATGTGAAGTCATCCATCCGAAGGAGCGTATCCAGGCACTGCTGGCTGCGTTGGAGGTGGTGTTGGCGCGCTATCCCCAGCATCGAGAGCAGGCACCTCATGTGGTCAGTGCCATCCAAAAAGCGGCGGCGCCATTTGTACTGACTTTTGGGTAGCAATCCATTTTCACGGGTTCGACGAAAAATCATAGTTAAGCGTACTCAACAGTAAGTTACACAAAGTGAAACCTTCTGTAGGGTCAGCGTGCAGTCACACTCAAAACCCAACCAGCCAATGGTTTGCGGCATCAGCAAAAATGGGCGACCTCAATGAGGTCGCCCATTTTGCTTTTCTACGCAGAAATCTGCATCTGTAACCGTCGCATGCATCGATCCATGACAAAACCTCCATTCGATCAACGAGCGCAATCACTCAGTGAAAAACGGGAGACTTGCCCACGGCCACCGACCCGTTCGGGTCGAGGTTATCCCGCGCTCGGTTGATCAAAAGCTCGGTCAACATTGTCAACTGCTGAAGAGCCAGCGCCACATTGCGCTGCGAGCCTTCGAGTTGGTTGGCAAAGTCCAAAGTCATGACGTTGAGCGAAGCCAGAGTTTCGCTGGCATGAGCGAGCAGGGTGGTCGTGTCGACGTCGGGGCGGACGCTGAAGATGTTCCTGTTCGGGTTGCGCCGACGGGCGCTGACGGTGCGTTCGGTGGCTTGGGGAAGGTCGAGGGTTTCAGGCTCTGAAGTTGCCGGATTTTCAACTAAATGCAGGGTGATTTTTTTCATAAGGGCGTTCCATGGGGTTAGGGATCCTTACGCTATTTCGGCTTGTCAAAACCGTCCGCAGGGTTTGCAGCGAAGCGTGAAGACTATCGTCTGGAAACCTTGTTCGCCAGTTCATGGAAGCCGCTACGGGTTGCGGGAAATTTCCCAGGATGACGTGGCTCTAATCTGTCAGAGAAACTCTTTTTAGCTACGTTCAGCCCGCATAACCCGGAGCGACCATCACCCTTCGAGGCAGGGCTATCGCCGTGCCTTAACCCTGATTCATCCGATAGGCCGTCGCGCTCCAGTACCGGTTGCCATTGCTTTTATGGCGAGTCCATCCGGCAGCCTCCAACCGCTTGGCGATCATTCGATTCATGAATCCATGGCCGAGCAGGAGAACTGGCCCTTCGCTGGCAAGGGATTGAAGTTGTTGAGCTGCCGTATTGGCCCGTATTTTAGCCTTGCGGGCAGACTCGACCGTCCCTGAGAAGCCGCACAACCATAGGATTCGAAGAATAAATGCCCACGTAAACGGTGAAAGGCGCGGCCGTGTCCATCGCCCATAGGGCAACTGCGCCTCGCAGAAGATCTCGTCTACGAGGCTGGGCTGAAGGCCCAATGCCCGAACGGATGTCAACGCCCGAGGCGCAGTACTCGACACGATCACTTTGGCGGTAGCGGCCACCTCCACACTCGCCTCAGGGGCAAGTTGGTTGATGATTTCGGACAGGTCGTATTGTTCGATCCAGTGTTTCATATCGAGTGATGAAATCTTGTCGATCACAGTCAGATTCGGCTGGCCATGACGCATTAAGATGATTTCCCTTTCCATTTCTAATCACATCCTTGTCTGCGGCCCCGTGAGTACAGAGGATGCACTCTTGCGGGTATTTGGAGGGGGATGATCATGCCTGAATAAAAAACCTGAAGCATTGATCAGCATCCAGATTTTATCCCCGACGAGCGGTGAACCTGTCTCTGCGAAATGGCTGTCGACTCAACGTATGGTCACGCTGCCGTCCGTCTTAGTCGCTCAGTCGCTCAGTGTGAGTGCCTGTGATGGATATCGGGAAAGTGCGGATGACTGTGCTGGATGGGAGCATGGTCGTGTAAATGGCTATGAGGTTGAGTGCCGTCCCACTCAAAGGCATGTTCATGTTGATGGTGCTCATCGTGAATATGCGGATGGTCATGTGTTTGCGGATCGTGTTGGTGTTCGTGAGAATGGCTCTCTGTAAGGTGTATCCAGACGCCAAGCCCCATCAGGCCTGCAGCAACCCAAAACACCCATGTCACTGCTTCGCCTAACAACAGGATTGAAATGGCGGCCCCCAAGAACGGTGCAGTAGAGAAGTACGCACCTGTGCGTGCTGTTCCAAGCCCCCGTAAAGCCAGAACGAATAGCACCAGGCTAACGCCGTAGCCTAAAAAGCCTACGAGTAGCGTTGGCCCCAGCAGAGATAGTTCGGGGAGATGCATTCCAAGAGCAATCCCTAAAACGCAGTTGACGACCCCGGCGACCAGTCCTTTGATGCCTGCGATGAACAATGCATCCGATGCGGAAACCTTCCGGGTCAGGTTGTTATCGATGGCCCAACAAAAACATGCAATCGCTACTGCGACCGGGCCAACCCAACCATGAACATCTGTGGAAGTTTGAGGCCAACCCAAGAGCACGCCACCCGCCACTATTGCGATCATTCCCACGACGATCCGCCGGTCGGCGTTCTCCTTGAAAACCATCCAGGCAAGCAGGGCGGTCAACACCGCCTCAAGGTTTAGCAACAGCGAAGCAGTGGTACCCGATGTGAGAGTAAGGCCGAACAATAAAGACACCGGCCCCAACACTCCGCCGAACGCGATAGCGCCAATGAGCCATGGCCATTCGGATATTGTTAAACCGACAGGCTGCCAGCCGCGATCACGGATCAGCCTGGTGATTGTGAGACCCAAGCCGCTTCCCAGGTAAAGCAAACCGGCGAGCAAGACGGGAGAAACGTTCAGCCCTAGGACCTTGGCAAGGGGTGTGCTGGCACCAAAGAGGGCTGCAGCACCCAAGGCGTATAAAACGCTTTTGTTCATCATCTGTTCCGTAGCGAAGGCATGGTTGAGAAACACGATACCCGTCACGCATGGATAGTGCATTGAATCGCAGCAGGTGCGCTGAAAACTGGCGGGCCCCCTGAAGAATACTTGAGCGCGCGGGGGCATTCGCAACATTCCAAACCCACAAAAAAGGCACCTGCGATAGGCTCGTCAGGTGCCTTTCTGCGTTGGGTGCGCGGCAACGATTCCCTATGCCGGATTCGTTAAGACGCTGGAACCTGCATCTGCAACCGCCGCCCCACCACATCCAGCAAATCGCAACCATCGCGCAACGAAGTCACCAACACCCGCGCCAGCTCACTGTGAACGCCTTCGCTTACGGCGAAGCTCTCCAGCAATTGAGTCGCGGTGCGGATGCGGTAGGCCGCCGTTTCATGCAGCACATCCAGCGGCGCTTCGGTATCGATCAGCAGCGACGCAATGGTGCAGTCGATGCCGGTGATCGGCATGTATCGATCCATGACAAAACCTCCATTCGATCAACGAGCGTAATCACTCAGTGGCAGACGGGCGTGACCGCCGGCGTGGGCGAATCGAGGTTATCCAGCGCTCGATTGATCAACATCTCGGCCAGCACGGCCAGTTGCTGCATCGCCAATGCCACGTTGCGATGCGAGCCTTCGAGCTGGTCAGCCAAGTCGGTGGTCATGACGTTCATGGAGGCCAGGGTTTCGCTGGCGTGAGCGAGCAGGGTGGGTGTGTCGACGTCGGGGAGGATGGTGAAAACATGACTCACGGGATCGGGCTGTTTCGGGTTGCGCAAGCGGGCGCTGACGGCGCGTTGGGTGGCTTTGGAGAGTTGGGTCAGGTCGAGGGTTTCGGCTTCTGAGGGGGTATCGGTTTCTGGAGGGTTGGGGGTGATCTTCTTCATGGTGGAGCTCCTGCGTTGTTTGGAGGAGCTGCCAACACCCTGCTGTCAAACAGTATTGGGTGGCAGCTATACGCGGGTTGACAGACCGGAAACGCAGGAAACCGGTGCATCCGAAGATGCCCCACGCACAGCCGCCATGAAAAAGCTGCATGCGCGCAAGCATGCCGTTTTATCTGGAAGAGTGGAAGTTTCCGGTTTTCAGCCTGTCAAAGCCGATCGCTGATTTGCAGCGACACCTTGAGGCTATCCTCGATAAGCAGCGTCCGCTAGTTCATGGAAGTCGATGCGTTTTGAGGGAAATTTCCTAGGACGGAGCGGGGTGCCAGCGAGAGTTTTTTCTTGTAGGAGGTTCTGGATTTGTCGTGGCGTTCGAGTGGAGACGCTGGGCGGGGTGCCGTTGAGTGTTTGGATGCCAAACCCCCGATGCAACAAAGCCCGCACTTGGCGGGCTTTGTTGGCTTCGATTGGGCCGGGGTAATCTGAACTGGGTTGCTAGATATTTGACTTAATTGATTAATATGAGTTTGTATTTTTCTTTGGAATACCAACTGGAATACCGCGAGAAGTTGGAATAAGCCGTATGCTTCGTATCTGTATCTTGCAGGGCTCGGCTAAAAGGTATTTGTTTACTCGAAACCGGGCAAGCTGAGCATGCCGCCTGTGGTGCGTTTGCCAAAGCCGGTGGGCATTAGGATTTTGTGCTTCTTCATCTCTGCGAGTACCGCCAACCATTCGAGTTTGCCAAAGCGCAGCTTGGTGTCGTTCCAGCTATGCATGACTTCGTCCACGATGGCGTCATCGGAAACCGGGCGGCCTTCGAGAATAAAGTCGTTCCAGGCGGCATAGAGCGTCACTGTCATTTCGCAACGATCTGTATCCCAGTCCCGCATTAGTTCGATGACCTGCTCAATGGTGGCCCGCTCAGCGACCGACCAGGCCCTGCTATATGCCTGCCGATGCTGCCCTGCTTGGGAAAGCGGGCGATAAGCATGGCCAATAGTCTCGCGCTCGAAGCGCTCATACCATTGATGGTTTTTCAGCTCGACTTCGACCTTAGTCATCAACTGGCGATCGTGGGGGCCGGCTGCGTCGCGCAGGTAGTCACCTTGGATAGCGTTGAGCCTCGCTACGTGTTCGGCCAAGTAGATCACCTTCTGCAGCTTGCGTTGGCCGAAGGTGCGTTGACTATGCAGCCGATGGGTGACTTCTGCGGCGAGGAGGGTGCGGGCTACTTGCCGATCCGTGGCTATGGGCCCCTGCTGGCTATCTTCGGCGAGGGAGCGTTCGACCAGGGTGCTGGCCAACTGTGCGTTCAACTGACGGGCCTGGGTTAGGCGGGTTTTGAGTTGGTCGCAGAGGGCCATTAGTTGGTCGACTTTGGCGACGATGCGCTGTTGTTCTCCGAGCGGCGGTAGCGGGAAAGCGCATGCTCGAAGTTGAGTCATATTGATGGAAGCAAGGTTTGTAGTCTGCTTTGACGAACCAGCGAAATACTCTCTTGCTGAGGCAGAATTTAGATACATCTCTGCCCAGCGTGGCTCCCAATCTGTTACCACTGCACGCGCCCGGAAAACATGGTTTTGGTGAAGGCATTCAGGCAACTCATCACGCCAAATTGCTGTACGCCCGACTTTGTCCCAATCACCACCTTCTGTAATCAGCAGGTCACCGTTCCGAAGTAGGTACTTTTCGACTTCGTCTTCTGGAACTTCGACTTCCTTAATACGCTCCATCTCCAAGCGTCCACGCTGGACATTCGCCACGCGGAGGTAGGGTTTGGATAACAGTTTGCGGCCGCCAAGTTTTCGTCCAAGTGTGACCCCGCCGGTCACATGTAAAACATCATCAATGGTTTGCCATTCCCAGCCGGCAGGGACGTCAAAAGGCGGTTCCGGTTGCAAATCGGCAGCCAGATCCTTTTGTTTACGAGCCTTCGATTTGGCTAGATAGCTTTGTTTTTCGGCTTGGATACGTTTTACAAACTCACTCGCCGACTCATCGTTGGGATCTTGCGGCACCAATTTGCCCATCACGGCAAGTTGCATCAGGGTTTGTTTGAGGAGGTCGATGCTGGGTTCGGTGGTGAACAGGGTGTGGAAGTGTTCGGCCAGGCACTGCCAGTTGGTGGCGAAGTCGGTAGCGTCGCTGGCTTGGGTCAGGCTGTCGAGCAGCACTTGTACCAGTTGGGCGTGGGCGCTTTCGGAGTCGGCCTGCTGGGCTTCCATTCGGTCGCACAGGGTCATCAGCTCATCGACTTTAGCGACGATGCGGTGTTGTTCCTCCATGGGGGCTAGCGGGATTAACAGCCCTTTTAGCGCGGTTCCGTTTACATTTGGTTGCCCGGTGCCCATTGAGTTGGCATAAAGCTGCTTCCAATAAAACTGAGAACCCAAAAATACCTTCGTGAAGTTAGGGAATATAGCGTCAAGGCGGCCAATTCGGATCAGATATGAGGCAAACACAGCTGAATGGGTAAGCCCTGAAACAAGATACGACTTACCAATGGTCCCTCCTGTTCGAGCAATAACGATATCGCCATCTTTCAACTCATAACCGGTAATTTCGCTCGGAGAAATATCACACCCAGGAACGGTATCCCAGTTGACCCCATCATTTTGTATGTCAGTGATCCTGAGAAGTAAGGGCTCTCCGCTTTGGTGATCAGCGGATGCAGTGAAGCCATATTGAACATCACTAGAAATCCGCCCAAGCTGGGACCACCCCCATCCTGCCGGTAGCTCAAACGGCCTTTCCTCATTAGCAATCTCAGCCAGCGGCTTCTGCTTCTTGAGCTTCCCCTCAGTCACCAATCGCGTCTTTTCCGCCGCGATCCGCTTTAGTAACTCACTGGCCGGCTCATCACTTGGATCTTGCGGCACCAACTTGCCGCGCACCGCCAGTTCCAGAATCAGCTCGCGCAGCTTCTTAATGCCATTCGGCGCACCGGCCAGCAGCGGAAGGTTGTCTGTGAGCAACGTGGTCATGCCTGACGCTCCAGCGCTTCGGCCAGTACCGCTTTGAGCTGATCACGCAGGTCGCTGATTTCGCCTTGCAGAGCTGCGTAGTTGCTTAGCAGCTCGTCCGGGTCGTGGCTGATCCGCTCGCCGATATGCGGGTTTTTGCAATCCAGGTTCCAGTTGCGCGCTTGTAGCTCTTCGGCGCTGACCTTCCAGGCAAATTCGTGCTCTACCCGTGCGGCAAAGCCATCGGCCTCGTTGCCCCACCAGGCTTCTTCCACCGCAAACTCTTCGATACGCATGGGGCGTGTTTTGGAGTAGTTCTTAACGCCGGCCGGGTACTGGTGTTCGTAGAACCACACCTGTTTAGTCGGTGCGCCCTTGGTGAAAAACAGCAGGTTGGTCTTGATACCGGTATAGGGGTTAAAAACGCCGTTGGGCAGGCGAACGATGGTATGCAGGTTGCATTCCGTGAGCAGCTTTTCCTTGATACGGCTTTTGGTGCCTTCGCCAAACAGAAAGCCATCGGGAAGCACCACGGCGGCGCGGCCACCGTCTTTGAGCAGCTGCATGATCAGCACCAAAAACAGGTCTGCAGTCTCACGAGTGCGGAAGGCCGTAGGGAAGTTGGTTTCGATGCCGTCTTCTTCCATGCCACCGAACGGCGGATTGGCGACGATGCAGTGCACGCGCTCACTCGGTCCCCAACTGATTAGCGGTTTGCTCAGGGTGTTGTCGTGGCGAATCTGGTTCGGCACCTCGATGCCGTGCAGGATCATGTTGGTGGTAGCCAGCAAGTGCGGTAGCGGCTTTTTCTCCACGCCGAAAATGCTGGCCTGCAGGGTGCGTTCGTCTTCGGCGGTTTTTACATAGCGGCTGCGTTTGTGTTCGATGGCGCAAGTGAGAAAACCACCGGTGCCGCAGGCCGGGTCCATGACCTTTTCGTCCAACTTCGGATCGACCATCCGCACCATAAACTCGGTGACTGGGCGCGGTGTGTAGAATTCGCCAGCATTACCTGCGTTCTGTAGGTCTCGTAGCAGTTGCTCATAGAGATTGCCGAACTCGTGGCGCTCTTGGGCTTTGTTGAAGTCCACGCCGTCCTGAATCTTGTTGATCACCTGGCGCAGCAACTGCCCGGACTTCATGTAGTTGTAGGCGTCTTCAAACACGCTGCGCACCACAAAGGCTGAGGGCGTGTTGCTGTACTCGTGCAGGTTCTGCAACTGGGGGAATAGGTTGTTGTCGATAAAGTCCTTCAGTGCATCGCCGGTCATGCCTTCCGGATCGGCGGCCCAGCTACGCCAGCGGCAGCTCTCGGGGATAGGAGAGCGGTAGTTATCGTCCATTAGCTCCCATTCCAGCTCACGGTCATCGAAGATTTTCAGGAACAGCAACCAAACCAACTGGCCAATGCGCTGGGCGTCGCCGTCTACGCCAACGTCTTTGCGCATGATGTCCTGGATGGACTTGATGGTGGAGCTAATGGACATGAAGTTCTCTCAACGCGTGCCGCAAGGGGGGGCGAAATTCTACCGGATAGTGTGGACTGCTGCTTTGGCATGTCGTCGGTGCTTAGCCCTTAGCTTGCGTAAAGTTCGTCTTCCAGTTCGTGGATAGCCTTGTTGTAGCCAGCCTTGCCGCCAAAGGCTTTGACCAGCTCGATGGGCGCACCGAACTGGCTAAAAGGGTCAAGCTGAAGGATTTTGATGTCCTCTATATGCTCGATGCCGGTATCGGCGTATTTATCCAACAGGGCCTCCAGCACCTGGCGGGCTGCGCCGGAATACTTTGCGAAGTAGTTGCGCTTTTTCACCTGCTCGGCGCGCTCGCGGCGTGACAGGGCCGGCTGGTCAAAGGCGACGTGGCAGATCAAGTCAAACGGATCGAGGGGCTTGCCCTGTTTCTTTTCCACTTCTTCGGTTAGGGCTTCCCACATCACGCCCTGGACGGCCATTTCCTCAATGATCACTTTCTTTTGCTCGGAATCACTCCAACGTCGGAGGAAGTCATCCAGTGAGGCGAACTGCTTTTGTACGCAGGCGCGGGTGTAGTCGTGGAGCGATTCGGTGATCAGTCGGCCGTCCGGGCCGTAGTACTGCACACGCTCGGCGATGACATAAATCGGGACGTTGTCGATGACGTACCTGATGCGTTTTTTGCCTTCATCCTCGCCAGTGAATTCCAGGTTATCGCTACCGGTAGCATCGCCTGCGCTGATGCCGTCTTCATCGGCAAGCGGATCGTCGGGCGGTACGGGGGAGTCGTCACCGTCGGGGGCGTAGATCACCACCGGGTCTCCATCGAAGGCCGGGTCGGCAAACAGCTCGGTGGCCTTTTTGAAGTCCATGATGGTGAACCAGTACTTGCCGTAGTCCTCGTTAATGCGAGTGCCGCGACCGATGATTTGCTTGAACTCGGTCATCGATTTGATGTGCTGGTCGAGCACGATCAGCTTGCAGGTCTGAGCATCGACGCCGGTGGTCATCAGCTTGCTGGTGGTGGCAATCACCGGGTAGCGCTCTTCCGGGTTGATGAAGTTATCCAGCTCGGCCTTGCCTTCCTGGTCATCGCCGGTGATGCGCATGACGTACTTGCGATTCTCGGCCACACGCTCGGGGTTGAGGTTGACCAGTGCCTGGCGCATGCGCTCGGCGTGGTTGATGTCGTCGCAGAAGACGATGGTTTTCTGAAATGGATCGGTGGCCTTGAGGAGTTCGGTGACCTTCTGCGCCACCAGTTGGGTGCGCGCCTCGATAACCAGGGTGCGGTCCATGTCCTTGAGGTTGTAGATGCGGTCTTCGATCAGTTCGCCATTCTTATCGAGCATGCCTTTGGGGGGCCGCCAGCCTTGCAGGTCTTTATCGAAGTCGATGCGCACCACTTTGTAGGGGGCGAGAAAGCCGTCCTCGATGCCTTGCTTCAAGGTGTAGCTGTAAATCGGCTCACCGAAGTAAGTGATGCTGGAAACCTCTTTGGTTTCCTTCGGTGTGGCGGTGAGGCCAACGTGGGTGGCGCTGGAGAAGTAGTCGAGGATTTCACGCCAGGCGGAATCCTCGGCGGCGCTGCCACGGTGGCATTCGTCGATCACGATCAGGTCGAAGAAGTCGCGGGAGAACTGCTTGTAGATGTTCATCTCCTCATCAGTGCCGGTGACGGCTTGATAGAGCGACAGGTAGATCTCGTAGGAGGTATCGATCTGACGTTTGGCGATTTTGGTCATCGCCTGGCCGAAGGGCTTGAAGTCGTTGTTCTTGGTCTGGTCGACCAGGATGTTGCGGTCGGCCAGAAACAGGATGCGTTTCTTCTGTTTCGATTTCCACAGTCGCCAGATGATTTGGAAGGCTGTGTAGGTCTTGCCGGTGCCGGTGGCCATCACCAGCAGGATACGGTCTTGGCCACGCGCTACGGCTTCGACGGTGCGGTTGATGGCATTTATCTGGTAATAGCGCGGCATGCGCCCGGAGCCGTCGTCGTAGTAGGGCGCTTCGATCTTGTGCTGGGCTGTAGTATCCAGCCCCTTCCACTGGCAGTAGCGGCGCCAGAGTTCGGCAGGGCTGGGGAATTGGTTGAGGGTGAGTTCGGTTTCTACCTGGCTGCCTGTGCCACTGCGGTCATGAAACAGGAAACCATCGCCATTGCTGGAGAACACGAACGGCACGTCCAGCGCCTCTGCATAGCCCAGAGCCTGTTGCATACCGGAGCCAACGGAGTGCTTGTTGTCCTTTGCCTCGATTACAGCGATAGGCAGGTTGGCCTGGTGGTAGAGGATGAAGTCGGCACGGCGTGCTTCGCCACGGCTGTGAAGTTTGCCCCGGACGATAATGCGGCCTTTGGTAAAGCTGACTTCCTCGCGCACCTGCTTGAGCATGTCCCATCCAGCTTGCTGAACGGCTGGGGCGATGAACTTACTGCAGATGTCCCGCTCGGAAAGTGATTTCTTGTCCATGGCTGGCTATGTCCCTATGGCGTGCCGTGGACTTTACCAGATCGGGTCGGAGGCATGCTGCCAGTATTGGCACGCTAGGCTGGCACGCAGCGTGGTACGCCCGGAAAGCGTACGCTTCTAGGCGCCGGTGGTTGCGTCACCACCCTACCGGCGCAAGGTGCATGCTTAGCGTCGTCCACCGAACCCAGCAGGCGCAGTTTTCTTCTCTTTCGCCTGCTCGGCATTTCGGCTGCTTTGAAACGCTAGAAGGTCCACATCAAAGATACTGATCACAGCCTGATTGTTTCCATGAACGTGGGCAATCTGCCGCTCATGGTGCGCTTTGAAGGGCGCCTGAGCATTTGAGCCACCATACTGGCCGGTGTTAGCTAGCATGATGGGCTGGTACATATGGAATTGCAGAGCTGTCGCCATGGTGTCGAACGTACCGATGTCCTTGTTTAGCGCAGCGATTACAAAACCATCAGTGATATCGCGCATGTCGGCCGCGAGCTTCAGATCGGTAGCGTCATAGCAGACGGCGCCGGTCAGTCTGGCCGTAACGCCCTGGTTGTCTTTGAATTCGACGATGACCTGGTAGGGCCTGTGTCCCGCCACGCCAGCCTTCTTTTCCCAAGGGATTCCGTACTCCTTGCCCTGATAGGCGCGAATGATCTGCCTACCAGCGGCACTCTCCTGTCGCAGAAGCCACACAGCCCGGTTTATGGGTTTTTTGAGGTATGGGTGCTCTACGAAGGTTTGACCAGCAAATATCACTGCACCTGTGCTATCCGACAGCCTATGCAAAAGCCACATGTCGTCGGGATGGATGGCGAGTTCAGGGAAGACAATTAGGTCTAGTTGGGTTTTGCGCTGCGTGGTGACTTTCCGGTTCGCGAAGCGTGCAGCCGAAAGCTGCTGTCCTAGCAAGCGGCACATAGCCGCAAGATGCGCTCTGTGCCTGGCGCGGTAAGGTTCTGTCCAGTGCAGCGGATCACCTTCAGAAAAGTCGGCATCCTTAGGCATCAAAGACTGGACCAGTGCGACCTTGAAAGCGCTCAGGTTTGTAGCCTTCGCGCACTCAATCGGCAAAAGGTAAGCAGGAAGATTGGATTGCCTTCCGAAAATACGCCCTTGCTCTGCCAAGCGTGCCTTGACCAGGAAAAGCAAGTCGGACGGGATTGCAACTTTGGCGAATCCTACCACCACGTTCCTGTTGATCTCCAAGCCAGGCCACTGCAGCAGTCTCATGACCAGCTCGTTGAGCCATGGCGAAATGGGAGTAGGCTCTTCCCCCAGTCCGCGACTAAGGGGCATCAACCCCAGGCGACGTTTGTACCAACTGCTCTGAATACCTCGATAGCTATTAAATTGCTCCTCACGTAGCGGGAAAAAACGAGTAGTGAAGTCGCTTTCCCCGATGATGGCGGAGCGCAAGAGCCGGCCAAGACGATACGCCCAGGCCAGTTCGTCCGAACACCATGATGGTTTCTCGTTCCAAGGCTGCACAATCTTGTTGGGAGCTTTAAACGTCAAGATGATCTGAGTGCTAGGGTCTTGAATCCTGCCCCAGTCCGCGCACTCTACAAACAACCAGTCCAAACTGAGACCATCTTGATCGAGTAGGCCCGATGGCGCAGCTTTCAACAGCTCGACCGTCAATTTGAGTAACGCATTTTCCTGAACAAATGGATTTTCAGGATGAGTCACTATTGTCAGAAGTGAGCGCTTACCTCCACGCCAGTCTTTAAGGCGTACCGAGGTTTCTTGAGTTTGAGGTGGAGATAGATACCGATCTACATGCTTGACCCAACCGACTTTACCTCTGCCAATCCACGCAGCGTGAAGCTCGCCCAGGACCCTTGGTTCGATCATGGCAATATCATCGATTAGTTTGTTGGCGTCTTTGATAGATAGATTTTGCAGCCAACTACCAAGCCAGATCACAAACTTGTCGCGCTGGCCTGTGATTCGCATAACCAATAGCCCTGCCGTTAGCGCAGTGGAGAGCTCAGGAGTGAAAGGCGGTGAGAAGCGCAAGGCCGAATGCAACGCGTTATACGAAATCAATTCGGGTAACGGGGGCAACAATACCGGGTACTGCATGACCGCTAGAAAGAGGGCCGCCTGTTGATGCAGGTACCAAGGAAGGTCGGGAGCGGCGATTACCTCTAGAGCCGTCTGCAAAAGTTCTTTGCGATACCCGGCTATATCCGCTAAAGCCGGGTAGCTTTCTGGGCGATGCAGTCCTGTCTCCACTGCGCCGGCCCTTAGCAGGTCAGATAATACGAACAGCGACACCTCACGCTCTGCTCGATTTACACCAGATTTCAGTTTCATCTGCAACGCCTGAAGGACCGGCCGGAGTAGCTCCGTCGATGGGAAGATGTCTAACCCACAGCGCAGTACGCTGGCCAAAGCTGGATTGCGAGACCAGCATGCAACCAACTTCCTCGCAATTGTCTCCATTTCGTGATCGAGAGCTTGGCGCTCGGTCACTTCGGTATTCGACAGAGTATCTTCGGCAGGTAGTTCAGGATCAGCCATGCTACGACGCATTCGTAATACTTGGCGCAAGCGGTTGGCCGCGAAGCGTTTAACTGTGTCATCGCGTACGTCCGCTCGCGGAAGCGAAATCCGAGCCAATGCCAGTGGGTTCTCATCGACGTCGCCAGCGTCGTCTAGCGCGTCCGCCAGCCAGAGCAAATGGTCTAAGCTGCCGGTAGCCTGCAGCAACGTAGCAGGGTCAGGGGCTGAACTGATTTGTCCATTCACGCCACGCATGAAGCGGGACGTACTGCCTTGTACCGCGAAATCCTCCCAGGCAACAGCCTCGGACTTTTCTTTCTTGATTTCCAGTCCATTGTGCGCATCCTTGAAGCACCAACCAATCTGACTGTTAGCCCAATCGCTCATGTCATTTGCGATGGTCTCAAGCGCCATACTGTTTGCTGCTTCGTTAGGAATCGCCACCACCAGGCGCATGTCGTCTACGTAGCGGCAGTAGTCAACCAAGCGCGCTGTTACCGTACTGCCGTTCACCTTGATGGGAATGCCAGTCCTCTGAGCCACCCCCCCAAGTATCATCTGATCAAAATCATGCATATACCCGTTAGCGAAGAACCCACTTGCCACCAATCCCTGGGGTAGCCCCAACTTCAGGTCTGCACGCCCATCTGAGTCGCCGACATGCCACTGCCAGCAAAGAATTTTTTCCACTGCTTGCCAGAATGGCTCTGCTTCTGAAGTTACATAAGGTATTGAGAATTTGGTTGCGTAATTCTGGTACAGAGTGCGCAAGCGTGTCACCACCGCAGGTTGACTCACGCAATCGTAAAACTTGGCGAGGTCGAGCTTTACTACGAACAGCCGCTCGTCCTGCAATGTTGGAAGCGCTTCGCGGCACACCTCGGCCGGACGCTCAAGAAAGCGCTCATAATCAACAAAGAACTGAGAATAGGTGGTTGCGTTGCCCCAGCGAAAACGCCCTTGCTGACGGTCATCTGAGTCTTTAAGCCAGTCGCAGAAAAGTCGGTTACCGTAACTGCAAACCTGCTGCCTAGCTTGTGCCTTGCTGGAGTAGGTCGTAGGGTCTGTATTGCCCTGCAGCGTCTCCACAGCATCAGCCAAACATAGCATCACGGCTGACGCCATAACTTGCTCGCGAATACCGACATGCGCGAGAGGACGCAAATCAGGCTCGGTCTGGAGTGAGTCGTCGGACTTCGGAGTAGGTTTGAATTTCCAGTCGCCACCATCTTTTTTAGAGGGAAAGTGCCATTTGCCGTTCTTTGGGGCGGGAACCAAGCGTAGTGGGCTGGCGGAGGTGTGATCGCCCCAAGAAATCTGCGACTGCCAAGCTCGCAAAGTTTGCGGAAGCAAGAGAGAGACTTGCTCCAATTCTAGAATGTCGGCGTACCAGTTATGTCGCCGAATATACGCATCGGCTTTCTTCCATGCTTGAGCTAAAACGGCCTCATCAGCAAGCAGGGAGAGCGACGGCCCCAGACGCTCGTAACGACTTGCAACGACACTCACGTGGCAGCCTCCATTACATAATTGGTGGTAAGTATTTCGCTAAGTTGGCTTATAGGCGTCAAGCAGGCTGTGTACAGCGAGAATAGGCGGCGGGATCCACTAACCGAACGGATCTTGCTTGCTAAAGCGATGAAAGTAGAGGAGGTGGCTACACCTAGACGACCGTCATCACCGCTAAGCGACGATCCCATCACAGCTAGAGTATACGTTGCGCACTCAGGTTTGTTGGTTGGTGACGTCCTTCTCATCGCTATCTCCATTGGTATCAACGCACCTTATCGCATGCATGGCTAACGTTTCGCCATTCGACCTTTCGGCTAAAGATCGCTTGGGGACGATTTTGAAGGCGATTCAGGAGTCATGTTTTTAACCGATTGGTAATGTACACGATAGATGTTGCAGCGAACTCAAGAAAAAACTCTGCCTCTGCCTGTGAAAGAGCTGACTCGACTGTGCCGCCGTGCCTAACGAAATCTTTGTTACTCGCATAGCCATAGGCTTGGGTGATCAAACGTTCAATATCTGCGTCTAGATTTGCTCGCTTAATGATCTTGCCGAGCGTTCCGTTTGGTTCATTCAGCAGTACCATGAGGCTTGACTCAACGGAGCTGATTGACTCCTTTACGGAGTTTTCGAAGTCAGGTGTTGCTGAGTAAATGAAGTTTTTCGCCTTTAACCATTGCGCACGGATTGGCGTCAACTCATCAGCCAACGCTTCATTTGCCTTACTCCAATTCCTGGATGATGGGGCGTGACGTTGTATCCGTTTGAGGTCTAGCAAGATATCGGCATAGAGCTCCTGTACGTAGACGCGTCGGCTCGCATAAGTACTCATTTCCTGAAGCTTGCAAAATGCCATGAAGACTTCGAGCGATTTGTGCGGGTTGGGATTCGCATATTTCGCATCTTCCAGATCAATTATCACCTCCGTATAGAGCTCACGGTATTCGGCAGGCTGAGCGGAGGTTCTGCCATCGGTGGTGTACGCGATCATTAGCGTCTGTATTTCTATGATCTTTGTACTAAGTTCAATCGCCCGCTTGCTATCCATAAATCACTCCTGGCTTCCTACTGAACACATTACCCCCAGTCAACTCATGGCCTGGAAGTGAGTAGGTGGGCGAATTTTATCCTGTATTTGAGTGACACATCTGAGCGGCTGCTTTTGGCCGATTTCCGTCTGTTGCCACCGTCGGTTATGGAGCTTCGGAGCGGCGATCGGCTAAGTATTGAGTTTTGGATGGTTGGCGGTGTAAAAGCCCGTCCGCGATACGATTACGTACTCTGAGGTTTGAAGCCTCCGGCCGGTCGAATGGCCCGCGATAACCGAAGACAGTTTAATGCAGTTCAAGCGAACCAATTCACGGGGGCAATTACATCGACTTGACCGATACCACTTCCACGAACCTGAATTTTTTTCTGGCCGTCTTAGTAGCTTCTTGCTCTGCAACTAGGGAACTCAGCGTATCGGCCTCATGTATCATCTCGTGCATCTTGCCTTCAAATTCATTTCCCACCCGCAGCGTGACTCTCAGTCTGGGTGTGAAGCCTTTTGAGACTTTCTGTTTCTTGGCTGTCTTTACCGGTTGCACCATCAAGACATCCGGAACAGTGTCTTCCAGGTGTGAATGAGTTTCCGTGGAAGGGGACTCCGGTACGCCAAATAGCGCCTTACGCATTTCTTCTTCCGTCAACTCGGTATTCATACCATTTCTCATAAGGGCGTTATGTATAACCGGCCTAATTCTATCAGCATTGCTGGATTCTATAGTCGAAGGACGCTGGGTCAGGCCTGAAACGGGGGGGGCGGTCGGCAGATCCCGACCAACAAGTTTCGATGCTTGAGGCTGTAATTGACGTTTGAAACTTTGCCTTTCCCGCTAAACCCTCCGATCCAGCGATCTTTGATCGCGCC
This sequence comes from Pseudomonas frederiksbergensis, assembly GCF_003732275.1. Lineage (GTDB taxonomy): Bacteria > Pseudomonadota > Gammaproteobacteria > Pseudomonadales > Pseudomonadaceae > Aquipseudomonas > Aquipseudomonas frederiksbergensis_H. Next base: position 210,019 of record NZ_MOBM01000002.1, on the reverse strand, counting down.
GATCGGAGGGTTCACTTGCTTTTTCTCGAAGCTACCGCGTTCCACTTTCTCCTTTCAGATTTGATTAGCGCCGCGCCTTCCTTTGCCCCTTAGCAATTGCCCGCGATCTCTATCGAGCGCAGCGCCGTTTCAGTGTCAGAGCGGATCTTTTCGTGGGGGTATGAATGTAGGTGTGGCGACAGCGGCGACAGCGGCGACAACGCACGTAGACCGTGGCATGGAGCATGGCGACAAAAGTGGCGACAGTCGCCACTTTTTTCACGCCTTGGTCGTGACGCTTGACCGCCTTTTCGAGTGGGTATAAAAATTGGCGCACGGAGCGCTGTCGTTGACAGCACCTGCCCAGGTAGTCAGAACCTTTAAGGCTACGCCACTTGCGTGGTGGTTCTCCCGAAGTGCGATTAGCGTCCGGCGGCTCGCACGGTCACTCCCCGAGAGTGATGGATGCCTACTCGACTTATCTGTCCGCTGCGGCAGACGATGGACCTTCCTCGCTGCGCTGCAGCAACCTCACCTTTCGGCACACTTCACTGCGCCAGGCCGTGCCCGTCTCTTTCTCCTGGAAAGAGACGGGCGCTCGTAACACTGCTGCAAGCCACGTCGTACAGGGCATTGCTGCAACTCTCCTCGTGACAATCGATCTGACAAATCCGATTCGTCGCCATCCGTAACGACACAGGCGCCGGTTGCCGCAGCCTATGGAAAGGCTGCACCTGACTGACAGTCAGGCATGCCCCAGGCGTCCAGGTCTTTGCCTTCTCCAACCCAGGATATCCAGGTGCTGAACTCGTCAGTCGGCACAGCCTCCACCCGCCCGTGTCTTTGGATACGTCATGGAGGTCAGGTTCATGGGTTCATGCCCTCGCTCCCGGTCGTAAGGAGTCGTTCGTTCCGCGTCAGTGAACACCTCACAGGCCGCAGGGGCCTTGATCCCTGATAACACTCAACAAGCCGTGGCGGGAGTACGTGAGGACAGCCAGCAATTACCGAGGAGAGGGCCATGCAGCAGTTAGATCCGAAGCTTGAACTCCCACAATCCCCTCGACCGTTAATCGAGTCGAATCCCCTGGCCGAGCCCTACCCGGTCCAGGCGCTGGGCGGAATTCTTGGGCCAGCAGTTGAGCGGATGGCCGAGGTCATCGGCGTGCCTCAAGCACTGGCCGCTCAATCGGTGTTGGCTGCCTCGGCACTGGCCACTCAAGGTCATGTGGGCTTGCAGCTCGACGGGAGAAATTACCCCCTGTCGCTGTACCTGATCACTGTTGCCGCGTCAGGTGATCGCAAGACGGCGGCAGACCGATTTGCACTGCTGCCTGTACGGCAATGGGAGCGCGAGCAGTGGCAGCGCTACCGCGAACAACTCGCCCGGTACCGCGTTGCACAGCGACAGGCGCAGCGTCTCAATCCCGCCGATCCCGACTCTACAAACGGTGTGTCGCTCGAAGCGGAGCCCTCTGCCCCTCGGCTGATCACCACGGACCCGACTATCGAGGCCCTGGTCAAAGGGCTCTGTCATGACTTACCGAGCATGGGTCTGTTCTGTGATGAAGGGGGCCAGTTCCTCGGCAGCAGCACCATGAATCGGGATAACCGTTTGAAAGCGATCACGACCTTGTCGTCACTCTGGGACGGCAGCCCGATTGATCGCGCTCGTTCCATGGCCGGCGAAAGCCTGCGAGCCTACGACCGACGCCTGAGCCTGCACCTGATGCTGCAACCGTATTTGGCCATGCAGTTACTCAGTGACCCGTTGCTGCAGGGGCAAGGTATTCTCGGACGCTGCCTGATGACCTGGCCTACCAGCCTGGCCGGACAACGCAGTTACCAGGCTGTCGACTTGTCCCAAGATCCCACCCTAAAGCGCTATCACCACCGCCTTTCGGCGCTGTTTTATCAGCCTTGGTCACTTTCCGCTGACGGTGCCTTGTGTCTATCACCGCTGAGCCTCAGTCCACTGGCTCGTCGTCGCTGGATTGATCTGCATGATGCCATCGAAGCCCAACTGGGTGAGTTTGGCGAGCTGGCCAGCGTACGGCCTAGCGGATCGAAGGCCGCCGATAACCTGCTGCGCGTCGCCGGCATTCTGGCAGTTGTGGAGGAGAGCAGTGTTGTGGAGGTCGACCATATCCAACGAGCCTCGTCCTTAGTCGGTTACTACCTTACGGAGATCCAGCGTCTGACCGAGCAGGAGCCAGTGTGTCGAGTTAAGGAAGAGGCGGACCGGCTGCTGCGCTGGCTCCAGGTCAAAGATTGGAAGCGCTTTAGTATTCGAGACCTGAACCGCAACGGTCCCCGTTTTGCTCGTAAGAGCAGTCGCCATGCCGCCAAGCTGTTGGTCGAGTTGCTTGATCATCAGTGGCTGATCACCGACGGCCACACCTTCGAGGTGCGCCATGTTCAATCTTGATGAGGCGCTACGCAACCATCTAGCTCAGCGCCAAAAAAAGCCAAAAACGCAGTTTGTCGCCGCTAGTGTCGCCATTTTGTCGCCACGCTCAAAGCCAGGCAGGACAAGGGTTGTCGCCGGTGTCGCCGGTGTCGCCACCACCCATAAAGCTATCACCTCTCCGACAGCCATCATCCAATGGTTGAAAGAGGAGGGCGCGCATCTCTACGTCTCCGATAACAGGCTGTGTTTTCGTCCGACGGATTGGGCCCAGTTCGCCATCGTGAGTGCGCACTGGCAAGCCCTTTTGCATGATCTCGCTGCAGTCGATCAGGAACAGAAAAATGGCTCGGGTCGGTAAGCGAGCGGAACGTAATTTTGGCTTCGGTCGCCAGCTCAGCTATGCCGGACCGCAAGCCCTGAAAGATCTGTTCGGCGACGGCCATTTTGCTACCGTCAAAGCCCATAGCGATCGCTGGCAGGCCTTTGTGCGTTGGTGTCGTTCCGAGGAAGGGCCAAGGCTCAATGACGCGCGACAGATCGACCGCGAGATCCTTTTGCGGTACGCCTTCCATTTGCGCGAGCAGGTTGATCAGGGCAACGTCGGCATCGCCACCGCGCAGAACCGCCTGTCCAGCGTGAACCGAACGATGGCCGCACTGCGCGGTGATCAATACGTCAAAATCCCCAGTCCGAGCAAGGCGCTTGGCTTGCAGCGCTCAGGTGTGCGTAGTGAGGCCCCGCAAGGCCAAGACCGTGTCCAGGTCGAGTTGATCGCACAGGCGTTGTCAGAGCGAGGCCAGCAATCGAGGGTGAGTGCCATTGTGCTCCTTGCTCGGGAGACCGGCATGCGCCTGCGTGAAGCGATCTTGGCGGACTTGCCCCGGCTGCAACGTGAGGCTCGGCAACTGGGCAAGATCAATATCCAGGACGGCACCAAAGGCGGTCGATCAGGCGCATCGGCACCGCGTTGGATTGCGGTCACGGATCAAGTTCGTGGCGCCCTCGACAGGGCCAGCGAGGCTTCACCCAAGGGCAGTCGGAATCTGTTAACACCTGATGAAAGCTACAAAGATTTCTTACAGACAATCGTACGACCGGCACGGGACATCATGCATGAGCATGGATTGAAAGGCTTTCATGAACTGCGGGCGGCTTACGCCTGTGAGCGCTATGAGCAACTGACCGGCTTCTCCGCCCCCATCAATGGCGGTCGTGGTCATCGAGAGGATCGAGCACTCGATCAGCGTGCACGTCAGCAGATCAGCCACGAGTTGGGGCATAACCGCATCGACGTGGTGAGTGCATACATCGGAGGTCGTCGATGAAGTCCGAGTTCGATATGGCGTTGTTTCTGAGTCCCGTGCTCAAAGGTGCGCATGCCACGCGGCAGCGGCATATCAGGCAGGCAGAAAGGATGCACGAGGCGATTCGTGAGCGCTGGAGTTGTGCGACCCCCTGGTCCTGGAAGGAAAAGCACACCAGATGGTTTTTAGAGCACTATCTGCGTTGCTCAGCACCAGCGACCATCTATTACTATGAGTTAACAGCAGGGCTGATCCGCCGCAGAAAGGCGCAACTCGGGGTCGTCTGATAGACGCTTTTAAGCGTGAGCCCCTGAGTATGGGAATGCGGAGCCTTCCCATACTCAGGGGCTTGGCCGAAGAAGCGCAGGCATGCGGCAGATTTAGCGACAGTCGCCACTTCAGTCGCCCTGCTGCACGACACGGATTGTCGCCGGCTCAGCGTATCGGCACGACGTTACGGTCCCTGGTTTGATTGATGGCGGATGCCGACAGGCTGCCGGTGGCTGCCTTCTGGATATGTTCACTCCACCAGGCCATCATCGGACGCCGGCGTTCGATGTAATCCGCCCGGTTGTAGGCGCTTCGAACTTCGTCTTTATCGACATGCGCCAGCGCGACTTCGATCAGCTCCGGATCCCATCCATGCTCGTTCAGGATTGTGCTGGCCATGGAGCGCATTCCGTGGCTGACCAAGCGGTCCTGAAAACCCATTCGTTTCAACGCCATGTTGGCTGTTTGGCTATTCGCGTGGGTGCGCGGGTTTCTATCTGACGGGAACACATATTCCCTGTGGGCGCTATGGGGCTTAAGCGTCTCCAATAACGAGAGTGCATGTTCGGTCAGCGGGATTGTGTGCGGGCGACGCTTTTTCATTCGCTCCGGAGGGATGGTCCAGATGCGTTTGTCGAAGTCGATATCTGCCCATCGGGTGGTCGCCGCTTCGGAGGGGCGGGTCATGGTGTGCAGCTGCCATTCGATCAGGCAGCGGGTCGTCCGCTTGATGCTGGCGTTCGCGATTTCCATCATGAGCTCGGGAAGCTCATCAGCTGGTAGCGCGGCCATGTTCTCTTTTTTGGGTTTCTTGAAGACCGCTCGAATGCCGCTGAGAGGGTTGGCAAAGATCATTCCGGAATTGACCCCGTAGGTCATGATCTCGTTAAGGCGCTGACTCACTCGCTTAACTGTCTCGAGGCTGCCTTTGGCTTCAATCGGACGAAGGAGCTTGATGACCATTGGGGCGCTGACTTCCGAGAGAGGCGTTGATTTCATGCTCGGAAAAACATGCAGTGTCAGGGAGCGCCAAATGTCTTCGGCATACGCCGGCGTGACGGAATCCTTCTTCAGCTCGAACCAGGCGGTGGCCACGTTCTCGAAGGTGTGTTCCGTTTCCGCTCGTTTGGCTTCCTGAAGCTCATTGCGCTGAGCTTTTGGGTCGATGCCCTGTGCAAGCAGCTCTCTGGCCTCAACGGTTTTCTTTCTGGCTTGTGCAAGAGAAACCTCAGGATAAGAGCCGAGCGCCATGTTGATTCGATTTTTGGTGACGGGGTGCCGGTAGTTGAAATTCCATTGCATCGAGCGATTGACCCTGACTCGCAGCTGGAGCCCGTCGCCATCGGTGAGGACGTAATCCTTGTCTTTCGGTTTGACCGCCTTGAGCTGGCGGTCGGAGAGGCGGGTGGTTTGAGCGCACATGAGAAGTACTCCATGACACCTTTTGGTATTCCCAAGATTAGCGCCGGGTAGCCGGGAATACCATTGGGAATACCAAACCGTCTGGAACTCAAAAAACCTGGAAAGCCCCCCGCAGCCCTGAAACCCCCGTATTCACTGGATTTCAGGCACAAAAAAAGACGTCCGTGGACGTCTTTAGATGATGAAGTGGTGGAGCCGGGGGGATTTGAACCCCCGTCCGCCAGTACTCCGCTGTCGGTACTACATGCGTAGCCGTGTCTATTAAGTTAACCCTCAGCGACCCGACGGGCAGGGTGCTTTGGGCGAGTTGTGTAAGTTTTAGCCGCTTCGTCCACAACGTACTGCACGGCGATTCTGTTCTATATGACAATCACTTTGGGTTTACAGACATCCCCTGATGATTGCTGGACCCGAAGGTACCAGGAGGGAAGGGCTAAGGCTGCTTACGCAGCGAGAGCGTATTCCCCGTAGGTTTCGTCATTGGCAACTATAGAAAGTTGCAACAGTGGATTTACGAGTTCTGTTACCAACTCGGCATGCACCTAAAGTTTCGCAACCGGCGTCGAATCCTAAACGGCCCCGAACCTGCTGTGTGTAACCAGCAGGCAAGCGCAGTGTACGCCAATGCGCGCGGCGAGTCGACCTTCTGTCCTTACCTGCATGTTATCCGGCCCGGCGCTAATGGCTATTCAAGTGGCTTTGAATGTCCTGAAGCGCCTGCTGCGTCAGGGAAACACACTCCTTGTCGTTGTTGGCAGCGTGGGCGGCCTTGGCTTGTTCGGCTTTGGTGGTGACGGCACCTTTGGTGGCGGCGTCCAGCGTGGCTGCGCTGGACAGCTTGCTGTTGACTTCCTGGAGCTTCATTACGCATTGATCGCTATCGTTTGAGGCGTATGCGGAGGAGGCCAGCATTGTTGCAGTGATGAGCAGTCCAGCCAGGGCGGAACGCTTCATGGGTATCTCCTGGAGCGGGGGTGGGGATGGGCCACGCTGATTGGGGCTTAACAAATGGACTGTGGGGGCGGGCAAGGGTTCTGTTTTTGCTGGCGATGGGGTGAAAGATTTTTCCGGGAGGCGGGTGCGAAAAAGGGACAAGAAACGCCTGATGCCAGTCAGTTAAGACGAAATGCAATCTGTTGCAGCTGCCGAGCTCGCGAGGCTGCGTTCGGCCACGAAGCAGTCGTGAGTCTGCCTGATGCTCCGCAAGCTTAGGGTTTACATGGCTCACAAGGCCAACCCGAAGGTTGGCCTTGTGCTGGATTACTTCCCGCCTTTGTTCGCGTTCTTGAGTTGCTGGATCGTTTGTTCGGTCTCGGCTATGCAATCATCAGTCCCTTCCTTGGTGCCTTTTGCCTGATCGGCTTTGGCTTTCGTGACGCTTTCCATTACCTGATCAGTCATCTCTGGAGGAGTCTGTGACTTGGCATTTTCGATGGTTTTCAAGTTGACCGCACAGAGGTCTTCGGCGGCAAACGAGGGAGACGCCAGCATTGAGGCAGTAACGAACAGACCTAACAGTACAGAGCGTTTCATGTGTATCTCCTTGAACTGAGGGTCCAGGCATCGCTGGCCATCAGGACGGGCTGCCAATTTTGGGAAAGGTCCCACGTTTGCGGGACTTGATCGGTGGACTGCGACGATGCGTCAGGGTTCTATTTTTCTTCAGGTCGCCCTGGCCTGCGTTACTCGATCCACCAGATAAACCAGCCCGTGGTAGTCAATTCCGCCATGTTGTGTCAGACCAATCTCACAGGTGCGGCTGGTGGAAATCCCCTCACTGCATTGCTGTACTGCGTCTTTCAGCGTGCGCAACGAATGGGCATTCAACTCCGGGGTGGTGAAGCCCTTGTCACCAGCAAAACCGCAGCAGTGAATGCCTTCCGGAATGACCACGTTTTTACTGCATTTGCGCGCAAGATCGATCAGCGCCTGGCTCTCACCGAGATGCTGAGTGCTGCACGTGACGTGTACCGCGATCGGCGCTTCCTGGGGGGTGAAATCGAGACGATCCATCAAATGAGTGCGGATGAAACGCACCGGGTCGTACAGGTCCAGCCGCGCGTCGCCCAAGTCCTGAACCAGCCGCAAGGTGCAGGGGCTGGTGTCGCAATAGATCGGGTCGAGCCCGCCACGGCTGGCGTGCAGCAGTGCGCCGATCAGTTCCTGGCGCTTGTGTTCGGCCTGTTCAGCGTAACCCTTGGAGGCGAATGGCTGACCGCAGCAGAGGTTGTCCTGATTGTCTGGAAAAACTACCTGGTAACCGGCCTTTTCCAATAGGCCACGGGTTTTGTCGTACAGCGACATTTGCTCTTTATCACCCGCTGCCGGGCCCATGACCCGCGACACGCAGGCCGCCAGGTACACCACCCGAGGCCGCTCGTCCGACACGGTCGGGCTGAAACGGATGGCTCTTTCCGGCTGTGGCATGGCGTTGGTCCATTGCGGAACCTGACCCTTGGACAGCCGCGTCAGCGATGCCGACAGCTTCGCCAGGCGTGGCGCCCCCAGCAACATCCGCGCACCGTTGGCGACGTGCAAGGTGAAGCGCGCACCTTGCAACGCGGTAGCGAAATTTCCTTCAATCCAGTTGACGGTTTTCGTATGCGTCGCTGTGCGGCCGCGGAGCTTTTTCACCAGCTCGCCGGTATTGATTCCTACAGGGCAACGTTGTGCACACAGGCCTGTCGCAGCGCACGTATCGATGCCTTGGTATTCGTAGGCCTGTTCCAGTTCGCTGGTGTCTGTGCCGGCGCGTTTCTTCGCTTGAATGTCACGCCAGATCACGATGCGTTGGCGCGGGGTCAGCGTCAGGCCTTTCGACGGGCACACCGGTTCGCAGAAGCCGCATTCGATGCACTTATCCACAATCTCATCGGCGGCGGGCAGCGGCTTCAGATGCTTGAGGTGGATCTGCGGATCGTCGCTGAGCACCACGTCCGGGTTGAGAATGCCGTTAGGGTCGAGCAGGCGTTTGAGCTGCCACATCAACTGGTAAGCGTCGCTGCCCCATTCCAGTTCGACGAAGGGCGCCATGTTGCGACCGGTGCCATGTTCGGCTTTCAGCGAGCCGCCGAATTCAACGGCTACCAACTGCGCCACGTCGTCCATGAACGCCTGGTAGCGTGCGACTTCTTCCGTACTGTTGAAGCCTTGGGTGAAGACGAAGTGCAGATTGCCTTCCAGGGCGTGTCCGAAAAGGATCGCTTCGTCGTAGTGGTGTTTGTCGAACAGCTCGATCAAGCGGTTGACGCCGCTGGCCAGTTGTTCGACCGGGAAGGTCACGTCTTCGATGATCACCGTGGTACCGGTTTTGCGCACCGCGCCGACGGCAGGGAAGGTGTCCTTGCGGATTGCCCAGAGTCGGGCGTTTTCCAGCGGGTCTTCGGTGAAGTCGACTTGCTTCTCCACCGGGAAGCCGGTCAGCGACGCCATGATTTGCGTCAGTTGTTCCTGGAGCAAAGTGGAAGAGGCGGCGCGGGATTCGATCAGCAGGGCGCAGGCATTGGTCGACAATTGTTGTACGAAAGCCGGCATGCCGGGCTTGTCCTGCACCGAGCGCAGGCTGCGACGGTCCAGCAGTTCCACCGCCGATACAGGTTGGCTTTTCAGCACGGTGACGGCGTTGCAGCAGGTTTCTACATCCGGGAACACGATCAGCGCCGACGCCTTGTTCGGGTGGTCGATCACCGTGTCGTAAGTCACCGCGCTGATAAACCCGAGCGTGCCTTCGGAGCCCACCAGCAAGTGGCTCAAGATATCCACAGGCTCGTCGAAATCCACCAGCGCATTGAGTGACAGCCCGGTGGTATTTTTCAGACGGTATTTGTGGCGAATTTTGGCAGCCAGTTCGGCATTGGCGCGGGTCTCGCGGCCCAACGTCTTCAGACGTTCCAGCAGTTTGGCGTGGCTCTCCCGGAAGGCTGCGACACTGGCGGCGTCTTCGGTATCGAGACGGCTGCCATCGGCCAGCACCAGACGAATCCCTGCCAGTGTGTGATAGGTGTTTTGCGCCGTGCCGCAGCACATGCCACTGGCATTGTTGGCGACGATGCCGCCGATTTTGCAGGCGTTGATCGACGCCGGGTCTGGGCCGATCTTGCGTCCGAACGGTGCCAGCCAGGCGTTGGCCTGGGCACCGATCACGCCCGGTTGCAGACGGATCTGTGTTCCTTGCCCGCGAATCTCGCGACCGTTCCAGTTATCGCCCAGCACGATCAGCACCGAATCGCTGATGGCCTGGCCAGACAGGCTGGTGCCGGCGGCGCGGAAGGTCACCGGGACCTGATCCCGTTGCGCCAGTTTGAGCAGCGCCACCACTTCGTCTTCGGACTCGACGCGGATCACCAGTTTCGGAATCAGCCGGTAGAAACTGGCGTCGGTGCCGAAGGCCAAGGTCGACAGCGGATCGTCGAAACGTCGTGCCTGAGGAATCAGTTGTTGTGCATCTCGCAGGAAAGCCATCGGTAGACTCATTGGTCCTCCAGGATCAGAACGACCAGGTCTTTCGGGCCGTGGGCGCCGTAGGCCAGTATTTGTTCGATGTCGGCAGTCTTCGACGGGCCGGACACCAGCAAGGCGTTGGTCGGCATGCCTTGGGCCCATTCGAACTCCTGCTGCACCTGATAGAAGTTGTCGCGGATTTCACTGGCCTTGAGCAGGGCGAAATGCACCGGCGGCACCAGGCTCATCAGGCGCGGTTCTTCCCGCGTCGGCCAGATAATCAGGCTGCCTGTCGCGGCGATCGCGCCGAGGGTGGTGGTCAGGCTGGCCGGGGTGTCGTTGAAGAACTCGGCTTTCCATTCCTCGACCGGGCGGTCGTAGGCCTTGAGCGCTGGCAGGCCAGGATTTTTCGCCCAATGCTGAGTGATGCGTTGACCGTGAGGTGTCGTCGGCGCAATCAACAGGCTCGGCAGTTGGCGAGCCTGCAGCAGTTGCACCAGCAATTCGGGCCAGCCATCTCCAGACGTCAGATGAATTTCGGTATGCACCGCCTCCATCAGTTTGCGCAGTTGCGGGATGCGTTGTTCGGGCGCGTAGGTGTAGGGCTCGGTCACCAATTCGACATCGAAGTTGTCAGGCACCGGCGTGGTGCCCGTCAGACTGTTGCGCAATTTGGCGAGGATATTTTGCTTGGCGCTCATCAGCGGTCTCCCTGTTTGGCCAAATGCTCGCGGGCCATGTCATGCAGTGAACGGGCGGCGGGTTTCGGTGCGCTGTGGTTCTGGGTCCACGGGCCGACGTTGCTCGGCGTCAGCGCGCGCAGGCGAGTGGCGAAGAAGCCGAACAGGCGATAGAGCGTTGGCGAGCTGTTGAGCTTCGCCCAGGCGTTCCAGATAAACCGTTCTTTGCGTGAGAATTTGCTGCCCTGGCCGCGCATGACTTGATGCGGGGTGTCCGGCGCTTTGACGTTCTCTTCCCGTAGGCGACGCAGCAACGCGGGGATCGGAATTTTTACCGGGCAGACTTCACCGCAAGCACCACATAACGAAGACGCACTTGGGTGGTCGGGGACTTTCGCCAGGCCGACCATGTGCGGGGTGATGATTTTTCCGATAGGCCCAGGGTAAACCTCCCCATAGGCATGGCCGCCGATTCGGGTGTAGACCGGGCAATGATTCATACAGGCGCCGCAGCGGATGCAGTTCAGGGTCTGGCGCAATTCGCTGTCGGCAAACGCTTGGCTGCGACCGTTGTCGAGCAATACCAGATGCACTTCCTGCGGGCCGTCGAGTTCATGTTCCTTGCGCGGGCCGGAGATCATGTTGACGTAGGTGGTGATGGGCTGGCCGAGAGCCGAGCGGGTCAGCAGCGACAACAGCGGTACAACGTCCCGCAGGTTTTCGACGACTTTCTCGATGCCCGTGACGGCAATGTGTACGGGCGGCACGGTGGTCGACATGCGCCCGTTGCCTTCGTTTTCCACCAGCACTAGAGTGCCGGTTTCGGCCACGGCGAAGTTGACGCCGGAAACGCCGATGTCAGCTTCAAAGAATTTCTGTCGCAAGACTTTGCGACCGATCTGAATGAGTTGGTCTACGTCCTTGGTGTACTCCACGCCAAGTTTGTCGTGGAACAAGGACGCGACCTGACCGGCATTCTTGTGGATCGCCGGCATAATGATGTGTGAAGGCTTCTCGTGGTCGAGCTGGACGATGAATTCGCCCATGTCCGACTCCAGGCATTCAATGCCTTGAGCCGCGAGGACATGGTTCATCTCCATCTCTTCGCTGACCATCGATTTGCCCTTGATCACTTGCCGCGCCTCGTGAGCGCGGATGATCGATAAGACGATGCCATTGGCCTCGTCCACCGTTTCCGCCCAATGCACTGTCACACCGTTGCGGGTCAGGTTCTGTTCAAGCTGCTCGAGCAGGTCGGGCAACTTGGATAAAGCACGGGCGCGGACAGCATTACCCAGCGCTCGCAAATGTTCTCGCTCAAAGGCATCGCTGAAGGACGCTGCCCGCTTGCTCATCAGTGAGTCCATCGCGCTGCGAAAGTTGTTTCGCAGTTGCGTGTCAGCCAAAGCCTTGTGAGCCCGGGCGCGAAAATCTTCTTCTACGGCAACCGTAGGAATAATCGTGGAAGTGCTCATCGGGCACCTCCGGTACGCTGCCACAGGAAGCTGGCCAGATGCTGACCGCGCAACGCTTCCTGCTGTTTCTCCAACGAGCCATTGATGTTCATCAGACAACCGCAGTCGGCACTGAGTACCTTGTGCGCGCCGGATTCCTTCAACGCCCGGGTCTTGTCAGCCACCATCGCGCCGGAAATATCTGGCATACGGACGCTGAAAGTCCCACCAAAGCCACAGCATTCACTTTCGTGGCTGTGGTCGACTCGCTCCACATTGCTTAGCTGCGCCAACAACTCACGGCCGTGCAGGTGGGTGTTCATTTCTCGACGTGCCGAACACGACGTGTGCAACGCCACTTTTACCGGTTCGCCGCTGTCCTTGAGCTGCACCTTGCAGACAAACAGCAGGAACTCCGCCAGTTCATAAGTCCTGGCCGCGAGGGCCTGGACCTGTTTCAGCGTTTGCGGCTCGTCCTTGAACAAGTCGGCGTAATGTTCGCGCAACATGCCCGCGCAGGATCCCGACGGCACCACCACCGGATAATCGCCGGCAAACAGCGCCAGTTGCGAGCGCGCCACGGTCCGGGCCTGTTCGGTGTAACCCGAGGTGTAGGCTGGTTGCCCGCAACAGCTTTGCCCTTGCGGGTATTCGACACGAATGCCTTCGCGTTCCAGCAGGTGTATCGCGTCCATCCCGGCTTCGGGGTAGAACAAGTCCACCACGCAAGTCCCGAACAGGTAGACCCGTGACGGTTTTTCGCTGGGGTATTGCCGAGGCTCGGGCAGTGGCGGGGCGACGCGGGTCGCGTTCGGCACAGCGTTGTAAAAAAGCTCGCTCATCAGGCGTGTCTCCGGGTGGTCCCGGTTATCCGTCCGCTGAGGCTGCTGAATATAGTGAGGGAAGCTTTCAGCAGCCTTGCAGACCCGGTTGTGAATAGCTGACGCCGGGGGCGTAACCCGGCGTCGGTTTTTTCCGTGTCGCGTGTAGTTCTTAGTGCACCAGCATGCCGGTGAACCAGTAGGCCTGAGCCAAAGTGATCAGGCCTACGATCGTTGCAAAGAATAGGCTGTGCTTGAGGGTGAAGCGGAACAGATCCGATTCCTTGCCCACCAAGCCGGTTGCGGCACAGGCCACGGCGATCGATTGCGGCGAAATCATCTTGCCGGTCACGCCGCCACTGGTATTCGCCGCCACCAGCAAGGTGTCATTGACGCCGATCTGGTGCGCGGTTGTTGCTTGCAGCGAACTGAACAGCGCGTTGGACGAGGTATCGGAACCGGTCAGGAACACGCCGAGCCAGCCGAGGAATGGCGAGAAGAACGGGAATGCCGCACCCGTGCCTGCCAGCACCAGAGCCATGGTCGACGACATGCCCGAGTAGTTGGTGACGAAGGCAAAGGCCAGCACCATGCCGATGGACAAGATCGGCCAGCGCAGTTCGTAAAAGGTCTCTTTTAAAGTGGTCAGACCAGTTCTCGGATTGATCTTCAGCACCAGCATCGAGATCAGCGCGGAGAAGAAAATTGCCGTGCCGGTCGCGGAAACCGGATCGAGTTTGAACACCGCCGGCATCGCCGTTGGGGCGGTCACGATCGGTGCGATCTTGATCACCATTTGATCCAGGTGCGGGATAGCGAAGTTGAACACCCAGCTATACATCGAGCCACCTGCAGCGAACATGGCCTTGAACGGTTTCAGCGTCCAGATCGTGACCAGCACGGTGAGGATCAGGAACGGCGACCAGGCTTTGAAAATTTCCCCCAGGCTGTAAGGCGAAGCCACGGTGGTGCGTTTCTGGCCGAAACCACCGGCGCTGGACACCACGGAAGCCGAGACGGCGCCGACGATGTGTGCGCCTGCGGCGCGTTTTGGCTGCCAGACTTTCAGGAACAGGGTTAGAGAAATCAGGCTGACCAGCGCCGAGGTGATGTCCGGCAACTCCGGGCCAATGAAGTTCGAAGTGAAGTATTGGGTGACGGCAAAGCTCAAACCGGCCACCAGTGCGGCAGGCCAGGTTTCCCGAACGCCGCGCAGGCCATCCATCATGAACACCAGCCAGAACGGCACGAACACCGACAACAATGGCAGTTGCCGACCGGCCATGGCGCCAATCTTGAACGCGTCTATACCGGTGACTTGCCCGGCGACGATGATCGGAATCCCCAATGCGCCAAAGGCCACCGGCGCAGTGTTGGCGATCAGACACAGGCCGGCGGCATACAGCGGGTTGAAACCCAGTCCTACCAGCAGCGCGGCGGTAATCGCTACCGGTGCGCCAAAACCGGCGGCACCTTCCAGGAAGGCGCCGAAGCAAAAGCCGATCAGCAGCACTTGCAGGCGTTGGTCGTCGGTGATCGACAGCACCGAGCTGCGGATCACTTCGAACTGGCCGCTTTTGACCGTCAGTTTGTAGAGGAATACCGCTGCCACGATGATCCACGCAATCGGCCACAAGCCGTAGGCGAAGCCATATCCGGCTGCCGCGAAGGCCATATCGACCGGCATCTGGAACGCGAAGATTGCCACGGCAATCGACAGCGCGAGGGTAATGCTGCCGGCCACGTGGCCTTTGAGGCGGAATACGGCCAAAGCCAGGAAGAAAAATACGATGGGGATGACGGCCGCGAGTGCGGACACGCCGAGACTGCCGAGCGGGCTGTAGAGCTGTTGCCAGGTTTGCATATGGGGTGGCCCCTAATTGTTGTTGGTCAGGCACTGGTCAGCGTTCTTGGATAATTGGTAATACCAATTTACAATCGCTGTTGGCTAGGGTAAAAGCCTTGTATGCGGTGTGTCAATTTGCCGCCCTAAAACTTTTGTCGAATGAGCGGTGCAGAACGCAGCTGATCTGTTCGATCAAACGTCGTCTGGTAGGTGCTGGCGCAGCGCCGATAGGCCAGAATAGAGAGCCCGGCGAGCCGCCGGGATCGTGGAGAATTGAGTGATGGGGTTTGATCAGATTCGGCAGCGCCGTTTGTCTGACGATATTGTCGAGCAACTCGAAGGGATGATTCTCGAGGGCACATTGAAGGCCGGCGAGCGCCTGCCGGCAGAGCGTGCGCTGGCCGAGCAGTTCGGCGTGTCACGCCCTTCGTTGCGCGAAGCGATTCAGAAACTGGCGGCCAAAGGTCTGCTGGTCAGCCGTCAGGGCGGTGGCAACTACGTGGTGGAATCACTGGGTTCGACATTCAGTGATCCACTGTTGCATCTGCTGGAAAGCAACCCCGAGGCCCAGCGCGATTTGCTGGAGTTTCGTCATACGCTGGAAGCATCTTGTGCTTACTACGCGGCATTGCGTGCCACGGACGTGGATCGCGAGCGGCTGACGGCGGCATTCGACGAGTTGCAAGACTGCTATTCGCGCCATGACGAAGTGGGGCGGGCGGAAGAGGGCGCGGCGGATGCAAAGTTTCATTTGGCGATCGCCGAGGCCAGTCATAACGCGGTGTTGCTGCACACCATTCGTGGCCTGTTCGACTTGCTCAAACGCAACGTGGTGACCAACATCGGCGGTATGTATAAACAGCGCACTGAAACCCGCGACATGCTGATTGCGCAGCACAGAGAATTGTATCTGGCGATTATCGAAGGTCGGGCAGAGCAGGCGCGGGAGGTTTCCAGTCGGCACATTTTGTATGTGCAGGAGGTACTGGAAGAGGTGCGTCAGGAAGTGCAGCGCGTGGCTCGGGCGGAGCGGCGCAAGGGGATGTAATCGTTTTTAATGCAAAAGATCGCAGCCTGCGGCAGCTCCTACATCGATCGCATTTCAACCCGATTCATTGGGTGTACACAACTTCGTAGGAGCTGCCGCAGGCTGCGATCTTTCGCTGACGCCACAAAATTCAGGCTGAAAGATTAATCTTCCTTACCCTTGTTTCGCACCGCACGCTGCAATTCACGACCGGCGTCGCGCTCGCGTTCGGTATCGCGCTTGTCGTATTCCTTCTTGCCTTTGCCCAGGGCGATCTCGCACTTGACCATGTGCTTGCTCCAGTACCAGGACAGGCACACGCAGGCGTAACCTTTTTGCTGCACGGCAGCGGCCAGCTTTTCCAGCTCGCGTCGGTTGAGCAGCAATTTCCGGGTGCGGGTCGGATCAGCGATGACGTGGGTGCTGGCAGTCATCAGCGGCGTAATGTGGCTGCCGAGCAGCCAGGCTTCGCCATCCTTGAGCAGCACGTAACTGTCAACCAGTTGTAGCTTGCTTGCCCGCAAACTTTTTACTTCCCAGCCGGCCAGGACCAGACCAGCCTCGAACTTATGCTCGATGAAGTAATCGTGTCGCGCCTTTTTGTTTTGCGCGATGGTCCCTGTTGGGTGTTTCTTCTGTTTAGCCATAGGGGCGGCATTATAGGGAGTTGCAAGCAAGTCGGCTACGGTGACGCTACGTGCTTGAGCAGGTTGATTGAATCCCGGACAATGCGGCCTCTTTTTTGAACGCTTGGGCGTGATAACGATGTCGACAGACAAGGTTTCTGTCCACGGCAGTTGGGCTAGCCGCTGGGTCTTCATACTCGCCGCGACCGGTTCGGCCGTGGGGTTGGGTAGTATCTGGAAATTCCCTTACATGGTCGGCGTCTACGGTGGCGGAGCCTTCGTGCTGATGTTCCTGGCCTGTATCGCGCTGATCGGCATGCCCGTGATGCTGGCCGAAACCCTGATCGGTCGCCGCGCACGGCAGAGCCCGGCCAATGCCTTGAAGGTCCTGGCGCTGGAAGCGGGGCATTCGGCGAAATGGTCCTGGGGCGCATTTGCCGGGATGATTACGGCGCTGCTGATTCTGTCTTTCTATAGTGTGGTCGGCGGCTGGTCACTGGATTACATCATTGACATGGGGCGTGGCGACTTCCAGGGTGTAACGCCTGATCAGGTCGGCACCTATTTCGCCAATGTGATCGCTGACCCATGGCGCCTGACACTTTGGCATACGATTTTCATGCTCCTCTCCGCCGTGGTGATCGCCAAAGGCGTGGTCGCCGGGCTGGAGCGCAGCCTGCGGATCATGATGCCGCTGCTGTTCGTAATGATCCTGGTGCTGCTGGGTTACAGCATGACCACCGGTCACTTCATGGAAGGCGTGCATTTCATGTTCGACTTTCATCCGGAAAAAGTGCTCGACGGCTTGCTGCCAGCGATGGGGCACGCTTTCTTTTCCCTGAGCGTGGGCGTCGGTTCGATTATGATCTACGGCGCTTATATGCCGAAGAGTTCGTCGATTTCCGGGACTGTGGTCGGTGTAGCACTGCTCGATACATTCGTCTCTCTGGTGGCCGGTCTGGCATTGTTTCCGATTGTGTTCGCTGCCGGCCTGAACCCGAGCGAAGGCCCAGGCCTGATGTTTGTCAGCCTGCCATTTGCCTTTGGCAACGTAGCGTTCGGCCAGTTGATGGGCGTAGTGTTCTTCGTGCTGGTGGCAATTGCGGCCTGGAGTTCGGCGATCTCCCTGCTCGAGCCAATGGTGGCTTACCTGGTTGAGCGCACGAAAATCAGCCGTGCCTGGGTCACCTTCTGGCTGGCATTCACCTGCTGGTTCGTCGGTCTGGGCACCGTGTTTTCCTTCAATATCTGGAAGGAAGCCAAGTTTTTCGTGAACGAAGGCGGGATGTTCCACCTCTATCAATGGGGGGCAGCCGGTGGTCTGGACTTCTTCGGTGTGATCGATTTTTTCACCTCGCGGATCATGTTGCCACTCGGTGGTTTGTGTTTCGTGGTGTTTGCGGGCTGGGTAATGGGGCGTGAAGCGGTGCGCGACGAATTGTCGATCCGCCGTCCGGTGCTGTTCGCCTTGTCCCTGTTCTTGATGCGCTATGTGGCGCCCATCGGCATTCTTGTAGTGTTTGCCGCCCAGCTGTGGAAGTAACGCTGACATGACGACACACATTCAACGTTCGGCCCTGCTGCCGTATCCGGCCCAAGCGCTTTATGACTTGGTCAACGACGTGGCTCGCTATCCGGAATTCCTGCCGTGGTGCTCGTCGGCGGAAGTCCTGGAAAGCACTCCTGAGCTTATGCGTGCCAGCGTCGGCGTGGCCAAGGGTGGTCTTAGTCAGCACTTCGTTACGCGTAACACCCTGGTGCCAGGGCGTTCGATCGAGATGAACCTCGAGGAAGGTCCGTTCAGCCAGTTGCACGGCGTCTGGGTGTTCAAGCCGTTGGGTGAGAAGGCCTGCAAGATCAGTCTGGACTTGTCGTTCGACTACTCGGGACCGCTGGTGCGTGCGACGTTGGGGCCTTTGTTCAACCAGGCGGCGAATACGCTGATGGACGCGTTTTGCCAGCGCGCGAAGCAGATGCATGGTTGAGGCCGTGATCAAGGTCGAAGTGGTGTATGCCGCCGTTGATCGGCAGGTACTGCTAACCGTAACGGTGCCGGTGGGTGCAACGGTGCGAGATGCGTTGCTCAACTCCGGCCTGAACAGCGAATTCCCTGAGTTGGATCTGGCCAGTTGTCCGGTTGGGATCTTTGGCAAAGTGATCGCTGAGCCGGCCAGTCGTCCGGTCCAGCCCGGGGATCGCCTCGAGATTTACCGGCCGTTGCTCGCTGATCCAAAAGAAGTTCGCCGGTTGCGCGCCGCCAAAGCGGCCGAGGCCAAAGCCCGGAATCAGTGATCCGGTTAAACGCCAGACGATAAAAAACCCGGACATGCCGGGTTTTTTATTGCGTCGCAAATTATTGCGGCGAGGTTTCCAGCGGTTCTGGTGTCGGGACTGGAACGGTTTCTACGTTGTCCACGTCCTTCTGGATCTGGTCCAGCAAGGAACCTGGTTTGACTGGTTTTTCTGGCTTCGGCTTCTCGGCGTTTTCTGCTGGTGTGGTCACGGCAGTACCACTGTCCTTGCCGAGAATGGCTTCGTCGCGGCTCACGCCTGGCATGAAATCGCCGGAGAGGCTGACAAGTTGATCATTTGGGTTGAAGATAACGCTAATGCGTTCCTGTTGGCGTTCACCGCCACCCGGTTGCAGGCTATACAGGTAATCCCAGCGATCGGCATGGAACGTGTCGGTCAGCAGAGGGTTGCCCATGATAAACCGTACTTGCCGGCGGGTCATTCCCGGGCGTAACTGGTCTATCATGTCCTGCGTGACGACATTGCCCTGCTGGATGTCGATTTTGTAAACCCCGGGGAATGAACAACCGGCGAGTGCGAGCAGTCCCACAAAGGTGAAACTGGTTAGCAAGAGCTTGGTGTTTTGCATCGGTGGGCGACTTCCACTATCTTGGCTGGGACAACGTAAACGCCGATCATACCCGCATTAAGAGAAGCTGCGAAGCAGCATCGCGAGAAAGCTGACCATGGTTGAAAATAGCGAACTACGCAAAGCCGGCCTCAAAGTGACCCTTCCACGGGTCAAAATTCTGCAAATGCTCGATTCCGCCGAGCAACGCCACATGAGTGCCGAGGATGTCTACAAGGCGCTGATGGAGGCTGGTGAGGACGTCGGTCTGGCCACGGTTTACCGTGTTCTGACCCAGTTCGAGGCAGCAGGCCTTGTGGTGCGGCACAACTTCGACGGAGGCCATGCGGTCTTCGAGCTGGACGACGGCAAGCATCACGACCATATGGTCAACGTCGAGACCAGTGAAGTGATCGAATTCTTCGACGAAGAAATCGAGCGGCTGCAGAAAGCAATCGTCGACAAGTATGGCTTCGAGATGGTCGATCACAATCTTGTACTGTACGTGCGCAAGAAAAAGTAAGCATGTCGCGCGAACCTCAGGTTCGCGAAACGAACGAAGGCGACTCAGGGTCGCCTTCGTGCTTTCTGCCGTTCTTAAATTTTCGCGGTAACGACCATCTTTTTCGCGTGAGCCAATGATTCCTTGGTGAGGTCGATGCCGCCCAGCATCCGTGCCACTTCTTCGACTCGATCGGTCTTGCTCAGTTTGGAGACAGCTGTATGCGTGGCGTCTTCACCGCGGACCTTGTGTACAAATAGATGTTGATGCCCCTGCGCCGCCACTTGCGGCAAGTGAGTTACGGTCAGAACCTGCCCTCGCTCCCCGAGGCGTCGCAGCAACTGACCGACGATCTCGGCGGTCGGGCCGCCGATACCCACGTCCACTTCGTCGAACACCAGGGTCGGTACCCGCGAGGTCTGTGCAGTGATCACCTGAATCGCCAGGCTGATACGCGAAAGTTCGCCACCCGATGCCACTTTTGCCAGGGCTTTCAGCGGTTGCCCGGGGTTGGCGCTCACCAGCAGTTCTACCTGTTCGAGCCCATTGGGCAGCAGTTCGTCGCTGCTGTTGGGGCGCAGTTCGATGGTGAAGCGGCCGCCGGGCATGCCCAGGCGCTGGATTTCCTGTTCCACGGCACTGGCCAGGCTGCTCGAGGCTTGATGCCGCAGATCGCTCAGCTCCCGAGCCTTCTCCTGATAATGGCGGGCGTAGGAGGCAAGCTCCTCGCTCAATCGCTCGATGGATTCGTCGTTGGCATTCAGGGTTTCGATTTCATCGAGTAGCTTCTGCTGCATCTCGGCGACCTCGGTCGGCTGGATGCGGTGTTTGCGCGCCAGGGTGTAGATGGCATCGAGGCGCTCTTCCAGGTATTGAAGGCGCGCCGGGTCGGCGTCGAAATTGTCGAGAAAGCGGTTCAGCTCGCCCACGGCTTCTTCAACCTGAATCTGCGCGCTGGTCAGCAGGCTGCTGGCTTCGCCCAGGGCGCCGATCGAATTGTTTACGCTTGATAGGCGATTAAGACTGGCGGTGAGCGCGTTCAATACATTGCCGGAATCGCTTTCGCTGCATTGTTCGACCACTTGCCGGCAAATGCCCAGCAGGGTTTCAGCGTTGGTCAGGTTCTTGTGTTCCTGTTCCAGTTGCTCCAGCTCGCTTTCACCAAGGCCGAGGTTTTCCAGTTCTTCGAGTTGATAACTGAGCAATTGATGACGAGCGCGCTGTTCGTCGCCGGAGTTGGAGAGGCGTTCCAGTTCCTGGCGGGTCTGGCGCCAGCGTTGGGCAGCCAGTTGCACCTGGCGGGCAAGATCCGTGGCGCCGGCATATTCATCGAGCAGGCGACGGTGGGTATCGGTTTTGAGCAGCGATTGATGTTCGTGCTGGCTGTGGATGTCGATCAGCAACTCACCCAGCGCCTTCAGGTCGCCGAGGGGGCAGGGAGTGCCGTTGATATAGCCGCGTGAGCGTCCTTCGGCTGTGATCACTCGACGCAGAATGCACGGCCCGTCGCTCTCGAGGTCGCGTTCGGCCAGCCAGGCGCTGGCTTCCGGAATGTCGATCAGGTCGAAAGTGGCCAGGATATCGGCCTTGTCGGCACCCGGGCGGACCACGCCGTTGTCGGCGCGATCGCCCAGGGTCAGGCCGAGGGCGTCGAGCATGATCGACTTGCCGGCGCCGGTTTCCCCTGTGATCACGCTCATCCCGCGATCGAGTTCGAGATCGAGATGTTCAACGATGGCGTAGTTGTGTACGGACAGGTGCACCAGCATAAAGGCCGCTCCCAGGCTTTAGGTCTGGTTATTTATACAGTGTTTTGTTTCGGGCTGACAATGCCCCCTCTTAGGTCGATTTGCTTGATTTAAGGAAATTCTTAGTGCGGTGAGGAATGACAATGCAGCTGTTTTTTGTAGGGTTAATCATCAAATAGCCCTTGAAGCTGAATTTTGCGGCCCCATATACCGGGGCAGAAGCGCGAGTTGAGCTCGCGGACGATATTGGAAGGAGAAATCTATGGCTGACGAACAGACAGTGGATACGCAAAATCTAGACGCCAACCAGGGCCCCGAGGCTTCGGGTGAAGACCTGGCGGCTCGTGTACAAGTGCTCGAAGAGCAATTGGCTGGTGCGCAGGATCAGGCTTTGCGTGTAGCCGCCGATCTGCAGAACGTCCGCCGCCGTGCCGAGCAGGACGTTGAAAAGGCTCACAAATTCGCCCTGGAAAAGTTCGCTGGCGACCTGCTGCCGATCATCGACAGCCTGGAACGCGGTCTGGAGCTATCCAACCCTGACGACGAAAACATTCGTCCGATGCGCGAAGGGATCGAGCTGACCCTGAAAATGTTCCAGGACACCCTGAAGCGCTATCACCTGGAAGCGATCGATCCTGAAGGCGAACCCTTCAATGCCTCGCATCATCAGGCAATGGCCATGCAGGAAAGCGCCGACGTCGAGCCAAACAGCGTGCTCAAGGTGTTTCAGAAGGGCTACCAGCTTCACGGTCGCCTGCTGCGCCCGGCCATGGTCGTGGTCAGCAAGGCACCTGCACCGGTTTCGCCTTCGATTGACGAGCAGGCTTGAAATTAGCCGCAAGGCCCCCATTTAGAAGTCAAGCGTTTAAGTGCTACCGCAGTCAGCCACCACTGCTGCGGCATCCAAATCCAAAGTTTCGGGAGAGTGAACATGGGCAAAATTATCGGTATCGACCTGGGGACTACCAACTCCTGCGTCTCCGTGCTGGAAAACGGCAAGGCCAAAGTTATTGAAAACGCTGAAGGCGCGCGTACTACGCCGTCGATCATCGCTTACGCCAACGACGGTGAAATCCTGGTTGGCCAATCGGCCAAGCGTCAGGCAGTGACCAATCCGCATAACACCCTGTACGCGGTGAAGCGTCTGATCGGTCGTCGTTTTGACGAAGAAGTCGTACAGAAAGACATCCAGATGGTCCCTTACAAGATCGTCAAGGCTGACAACAACGACGCCTGGGTTGAAGTGAACGGCCAGAAAATGGCGCCGCCACAAATTTCGGCTGAAATTCTGAAGAAAATGAAGAAGACCGCCGAAGACTACCTCGGCGAGCCAGTGACCGAAGCGGTGATCACCGTTCCGGCCTACTTCAACGACAGCCAGCGTCAAGCCACCAAAGACGCCGGCCGCATCGCGGGTCTGGACGTTAAACGTATCATCAACGAACCAACCGCAGCCGCACTGGCCTACGGTATGGACAAGGCGAAAGGCGATCACACCGTGATCGTTTACGACTTGGGCGGCGGTACTTTCGACGTGTCCGTGATCGAAATCGCTGAAGTCGATGGCGAGCACCAGTTCGAAGTGTTGGCCACCAACGGTGACACTTTCCTGGGCGGTGAAGACTTTGACATTCGTCTGATCGACTACCTCGTTGACGAGTTCAAGAAAGAAAGCGGCATGAACCTCAAGGGTGACCCGCTGGCCATGCAGCGCCTGAAAGAAGCCGCTGAGAAAGCCAAGATCGAACTGTCCTCGAGCCAGTCGACCGACGTGAACCTGCCGTACATCACTGCAGACGCTACCGGTCCTAAGCACTTGAACGTGAAAATCTCCCGCGCCAAGCTCGAAGCGCTGGTTGAAGACCTGGTTCAGCGCACCATCGAACCTTGCCGCATCGCCATGAAAGACGCCGGTATCGACGTTGGTTCGATCAACGACGTGATCCTGGTCGGCGGTCAGACCCGTATGCCACTGGTTCAGAAGCTGGTGACCGATTTCTTCGGTAAAGAAGCACGTAAAGACGTTAACCCTGACGAAGCTGTTGCCATGGGTGCTGCTATCCAGGGTGCGGTATTGGCTGGTGACGTGAAAGACGTTCTGCTGCTCGACGTCAGCCCGCTGACCCTGGGTATCGAAACCATGGGCGGCGTAATGACCGCGCTGATCGAGAAAAACACCACGATTCCTACCAAGAAATCGCAAGTATTCTCGACCGCCGATGACAACCAGGGCGCAGTGACCATCCACGTACTGCAAGGTGAGCGTAAGCAAGCCGCACAGAACAAGTCCTTGGGCAAGTTCGACCTGGCCGAGATTCCACCAGCACCACGTGGCGTGCCACAAATCGAAGTGACCTTCGACATCGACGCCAACGGCATCCTGCACGTCGGCGCGAAAGACAAGGCCACCGGCAAGACTCAGTCGATCGTGATCAAGGCCAACTCCGGTCTGTCCGAGGAAGAAATTCAGCAGATGGTTCGCGATGCTGAAGTGAACGCTGAAGAAGACCGCAAGTTCGAAGAGCTGGCCAGTGCCCGTAACCAAGGCGATGCCCTGGTTCACTCGACGCGCAAAATGGTCGCTGATGCTGGCGATAAAGTGAGCGCTGAAGAGAAGACTGCAATCGAAGCAGCTGTAGTTGCCCTGGAAACCGCCATCAAAGGCGACGACAAGGCCGCTATCGAAGCCAAGGTTGAAGAGCTGTCCAAGGTCTCCGCGCCAGTGGCTCAGAAGATGTACGCCGACCAGGCTCAGCCAGCTGAAGGCGCGGCGCCGAAAGACGAATCGGCTGAAAAGGCTGACGACGTTGTCGATGCCGAGTTCGAAGAAGTCAAAGACCACAAGTAAGTTGTTGGTCGCCCGGTTGACTGCCTTCAGGCGGTGACTGGTAGGATGTCGCCGCGCGGGAGCTTGCTCCCGCGTTGGCGTGTCTGGAGTAAGCGAATTTTTACAGCATGCGACAACGCTCGAATGCTGGCGGTACGGTCGGGGATGCTCCTGCTTTCTGGCCCACAGATACCGCATCGAATCAAAGACCAGGATCGTTGAATTGACGTGAGTTGGGTCCGGGCCTGTATTGGGGCTCAACGAGTTTGGCGAGGCTCAGGAGAGGTTTGCCGAACGTCCTTAAGAGTGCAAAGACTTATGGCAAAGCGTGACTATTACGAAGTATTGGGTGTTGAGCGTGGTTCAAGCGAAGCGGACCTGAAAAAGGCCTACCGTCGCCTGGCGATGAAGCACCACCCGGACCGTAATCCCGATGACAAAGCGTCGGAAGATATGTTCAAGGAGGCCAACGAGGCCTACGAAGTGCTGTCCGATTCCAGCAAGCGCGCGGCCTATGATCAATACGGTCATGCCGGTGTCGACCCGAGCATGGGTGGCGGCGGTGCCGGGTTTGGCGGTCAGAACTTCTCCGACATCTTTGGCGATGTCTTCAGTGACTTCTTCGGTGGCGGTCGCGGCGGTTCCCGTGGCGGCGCTCAGCGCGGCAGCGATCTGCGTTACACCCTGGAGCTGAACCTGGAAGAAGCGGTGCGCGGTACGACCGTGAATATCCGCGTTCCGACGCTGGTCAACTGCAAACCGTGCGATGGCTCGGGTGCCAAGAAAGGCTCCTCGCCGATCACTTGCCCGACGTGCGGCGGTATCGGTCAGGTGCGCATGCAGCAGGGCTTCTTCTCGGTGCAGCAGACCTGCCCGCGCTGCCATGGCCAGGGCAAGATCATTTCCGATCCGTGCGATTCCTGCCACGGCGAAGGTCGTGTCGAAGAGTACAAGACCCTGTCTGTGAAAGTGCCGGCCGGTGTCGATACTGGCGACCGCATTCGTCTGTCTGGCGAAGGCGAGGCGGGTGCGCAGGGTGGCCCGACTGGCGACCTGTACGTGGTGATCAATGTGCGCGAGCACGCGATCTTCCAGCGTGACGGCAAGCACCTGTTCTGCGAAGTGCCAATCAGCTTCGTCGACGCAGCGCTGGGCGGCGAGCTGGAGATTCCGACCCTCGATGGTCGGGTCAAGCTGAAGATCCCTGAAGGGACTCAGACCGGTAAGCAGTTCCGTGTTCGTGGTAAAGGCGTCGCGCCGGTTCGTGGTGGCGGTGCTGGTGACCTGATGTGCCGCGTGGCAGTCGAAACCCCGGTCAACCTGGGTCGTCGTCAGCGCGAATTGCTGGAGGAGTTGCGCAGCTCCCTGGCGGGTGACAACAGTCATTCGCCGAAAACCACCGGTTGGTTCGAAGGCGTGAAGCGCTTCTTCGGCGATTTGTAAGGAGTCGGCATGCGACGTATAGCTGTGATGGGCGCTGCCGGGCGCATGGGCAAGATTCTGGTCGAGGCGGTGCAGCAACGCGCACCGCTTACCGGTCTGACGGCAGCCATCGTGCGCCCTGGCAGCACGCTGATTGGCGTGGATGCCGGTGAGCTGGCATCGCTGGGGCGAATCGGTGTGCCGCTGTCCGGTAAGCTGGATGCGGTGGCCGATGAGTTCGATGTGTTGATCGACTTCACTCTCCCGGAAGTCATGCTGAAAAACCTGGCGTTCTGCCGCAAGGCGGGCAAGGCCATGGTGATCGGCACGACGGGATTGGACGCCGCGCAGAAGCAGTTGCTGGTCGAGGCGAGCGAAGATATTGCGATTGTGTTCGCGGCCAATTTCAGTGTCGGTGTAAACCTGTCGCTGAAGCTGCTCGATATGGCGGCTCGTGTGCTGGGTGATGAGGCTGATATCGAAATCATCGAGGCCCATCATCGGCACAAGATCGATGCGCCTTCGGGCACGGCCCTGCGCATGGGCGAAGTGATCGCCAATGCGCTGGATCGTGATCTGCAGAAGGTCGCGGTCTATGGTCGTGAAGGTCACACCGGTGTGCGCGAGCGTGAAACGATCGGCTTCGCGACTGTTCGCGGTGGTGATGTGGTTGGTGATCATACGGTGCTATTCGCCTGTGAGGGCGAACGACTGGAAATCACTCACAAGGCATCAAGTCGCATGACCTTCGCCAAGGGCGCGGTACGTGCCGCTTTGTGGCTGGACGGTCGTGAGCCAGGCCTTTACGACATGCAAGACGTGCTCGACCTGCGGTAAGATGTGCCCGAAATCGGGTTCAAACATAGCGTTTGGGCCCGGTTTTAAACTGCCAAGCGACGTCCTGTCGCATTCTCCGGCCTTTAGGCCTCATTGGCGGTAGACCAAAAATGCCTTTTTCTGTAAGCTACAGCTTTAGTGTGTCCACTAAAAGCGCGCAGAATAATTCGGTGAAGAAGCGGGGTGACGTGTCCATACGTCACTCCGCTTTTTTACAACCTGCGATCGCCCTTTCAGGCTTTATTTACGGGAGGTCTTCTTGACTAAGCCAGCCATACTCGCCCTTGCTGATGGCAGCATTTTTCGCGGCGAAGCCATTGGAGCCGACGGTCAAACCGTTGGTGAGGTGGTGTTCAACACCGCAATGACCGGCTATCAGGAAATCCTTACCGATCCTTCCTACGCCCAACAGATCGTTACCCTGACTTACCCGCACATCGGCAATACCGGCACTACGCCGGAAGATGCCGAGTCCGACCGCGTCTGGTCCGCTGGCCTGGTCATCCGTGACCTGCCACTGGTTGCGAGCAACTGGCGCAACACGATGTCACTGTCCGATTACCTGAAAGCCAACAATGTGGTGGCAATCGCCGGTATCGACACCCGTCGCCTGACACGCATCCTGCGTGAGAAAGGCGCACAGAACGGCTGCATCATGGCCGGTGACAACATTTCCGAAGAAGCCGCCATCGCCGCCGCTCAGGGTTTCCCTGGCCTCAAAGGCATGGACCTGGCAAAAGTCGTCAGCACCAAAGAGAAGTACGAGTGGCGCTCGACTGTCTGGGATCTGAAAAGCGACAGCCACGCGACTCTGGAAGCCTCCGAGCTGCCATACCACGTGGTGGCCTACGACTACGGCGTCAAGCTGAACATCCTGCGCATGCTGGTCGAGCGCGGTTGCCGCGTGACCGTGGTGCCTGCACAGACTCCGGCCGCCGAAGCGCTGGCACTGAAACCGGACGGCGTGTTCCTGTCCAACGGCCCGGGCGACCCTGAGCCATGCGACTACGCGATCCAGGCAATCAAGGACGTGCTGGAAACCGAGATTCCGGTGTTCGGCATTTGCCTCGGTCACCAACTGCTGGCTCTGGCCTCCGGCGCCAAGACCCTGAAAATGGGTCACGGCCACCACGGTGCCAACCACCCGGTCCAGGATCTGGACAGCGGTGTGGTGATGATCACCAGCCAGAACCACGGTTTTGCGGTAGACGAAGCGACCCTGCCAGGCAACGTTCGGGCGATCCACAAATCGCTGTTCGACGGCACCCTGCAAGGCATCGAGCGTACCGACAAGAGCGCCTTCAGCTTCCAGGGTCACCCTGAAGCCAGCCCTGGCCCGAACGACGTAGCGCCACTGTTTGATCGCTTCATCAACGAAATGGCCAAGCGACGCTAATCGCTCGCCCTGATGTAGCGAAGCCTGAGGGCGGTCCCGAAACCGGTGGCCCCCTCAAGGCTTCAGAGATTGAACAAGACGGCTTGCCGACTGACCTGCGGATTTGAGTGACAACCCATGCCAAAACGTACAGACATTAAAAGCATCCTGATTCTCGGCGCTGGCCCGATCGTGATCGGCCAGGCCTGCGAATTCGACTACTCCGGCGCCCAGGCCTGTAAAGCCCTGCGCGAGGAGGGTTACCGCGTCATCCTGGTGAACTCCAACCCGGCGACCATCATGACCGACCCGGCCATGGCCGACGCCACCTACATCGAGCCGATCAAGTGGCAGACCGTTGCCAAGATCATCGAGAAAGAGCGTCCGGACGCGCTGCTGCCAACCATGGGTGGCCAGACCGCGCTGAACTGCGCCCTGGACCTGGAGCGCGAAGGCGTTCTGGAGAAGTTCGGCGTAGAAATGATCGGCGCCAACGCTGACACCATCGACAAGGCCGAAGACCGTTCGCGCTTCGACAAGGCGATGAAATCCATCGGCCTGGACTGCCCGCGTTCGGGTATCGCCCACAGCATGGAAGAAGCCAACGCCGTTCTCGAACGCCTGGGCTTCCCGTGCATCATCCGCCCGTCCTTCACCATGGGCGGCACCGGTGGCGGTATCGCATACAACCGTGAAGAGTTCGAAGAAATCTGCGCCCGCGGCCTGGACCTGTCGCCGACCAAAGAGCTGCTGATCGACGAATCGCTGATTGGCTGGAAAGAGTACGAGATGGAGGTTGTCCGCGATAAGAAGGACAACTGCATCATCGTCTGCTCCATCGAAAACTTCGACCCGATGGGTGTGCATACCGGTGACTCGATCACTGTTGCGCCAGCACAGACCCTGACCGACAAGGAATACCAGATCCTGCGTAACGCCTCCCTGGCGGTATTGCGCGAGATCGGCGTCGAGACTGGCGGTTCCAACGTCCAGTTCGGCATCTGCCCGGACACTGGCCGCATGGTCGTGATCGAGATGAACCCGCGGGTATCCCGTTCTTCGGCCCTGGCCTCGAAAGCCACCGGTTTCCCGATCGCCAAGGTCGCGGCAAAACTGGCCGTCGGTTACACCCTCGACGAGCTGTCGAACGACATCACCGGTGGCAAGACTCCGGCGTCCTTCGAGCCGTCCATCGACTACGTCGTCACCAAGCTGCCACGCTTCGCCTTCGAGAAGTTCCCGAAAGCCGACGCGCGCCTGACCACTCAAATGAAGTCGGTCGGTGAAGTCATGGCCATCGGCCGGACCTTCCAGGAATCCCTGCAGAAAGCCCTGCGCGGTCTGGAAGTGGGCGTTTGTGGCCTGGACGAGAAGCTCGACCTGAGCAACCCGGAAAGCATGAGCATCCTCAAGCGCGAACTGACCGTGCCGGGCGCCGAGCGTATCTGGTACGTCGCTGACGCGTTCCGCGCTGGCCTGTCGGTCGAAGACATTTTCGGCATGAACATGATCGACCCGTGGTTCCTGGTGCAGATCGAAGATCTGATCAAGGAAGAAGAGAAGGTCAAGACCCTGGGTCTGGCCAGCATCGACCACGACTTGATGTTCCGCCTCAAGCGCAAAGGTTTCTCCGACATGCGTCTGGCCAAGCTGCTGGGCGTGACCGAGAAGGCTCTGCGTCGCCACCGTCACAAGCTGGAAATCTTCCCGGTCTACAAGCGCGTTGATACCTGCGCGGCCGAATTCGCCACCGACACCGCTTACCTCTACTCGACGTACGAGGAAGAGTGCGAAGCCGCGCCGTCGGGCCGCGACAAAATCATGATCCTCGGCGGCGGTCCAAACCGTATCGGCCAGGGCATCGAGTTCGACTATTGCTGCGTACACGCGGCACTGGCCCTGCGCGAAGACGGTTACGAGACCATCATGGTCAACTGCAACCCGGAAACCGTTTCCACCGACTACGACACCTCCGATCGCCTGTACTTCGAACCAGTGACCCTGGAAGACGTGCTGGAAATCGTCCGCGTCGAGAAGCCGAAAGGCGTGATCGTCCAGTACGGCGGCCAAACCCCGCTGAAACTGGCTCGCGCCCTGGAAGAAGCCGGCGTGCCAATCATCGGCACCAGCCCTGACGCTATCGACCGTGCCGAAGACCGTGAGCGCTTCCAGCAAATGGTCGAGCGCCTGAATCTGCGTCAGCCGCCAAACGCCACCGTGCGCAGCGAAGACGAAGCGATTCGTGCCGCGGCCAAGATCGGTTATCCGCTGGTGGTTCGTCCGTCCTACGTACTGGGCGGCCGCGCGATGGAAATCGTCTACGAAGAAGAAGAACTCAAGCGCTACCTGCGTGATGCGGTGAAAGTGTCCAACGACAGCCCGGTGCTGCTCGATCACTTCCTCAATTGCGCCATCGAAATGGACGTGGATGCAGTCTGCGACGGCACCGACGTGGTGATCGGCGCGATCATGCAGCACATCGAGCAGGCCGGCGTTCACTCCGGTGACTCCGCGTGCTCCCTGCCGCCGTACTCGCTGCCTGCTCACATCCAGGACGAGATGCGCGAACAGGTCAAGAAAATGGCCCTGGAACTGGGCGTTGTCGGTCTGATGAACGTTCAGTTGGCGCTGCAAGGCGAAGACATCTACGTCATCGAAGTCAACCCGCGCGCTTCCCGTACCGTACCGTTCGTGTCCAAGTGCATCGGTGTTTCCCTGGCAATGATCGCGGCTCGCGTGATGGCCGGTAAAACCCTGAAGGAAATCGGCTTCACCAAAGAAATCATTCCGAACTTCTACAGCGTGAAAGAGGCGGTGTTCCCATTCGCCAAATTCCCTGGCGTGGACCCGATCCTGGGCCCAGAGATGAAGTCCACCGGTGAAGTGATGGGCGTGGGCGACACCTTTGGCGAAGCCTTTGCCAAAGCCCAGATGGGCGCCAGCGAAGTGCTGCCGACTGGCGGTACCGCGTTCATCAGTGTGCGTGACGATGACAAGCCACTGGTTGCAGGCGTGGCCCGTGATCTGATCAACTTGGGCTTTGAAGTGGTCGCCACTGCCGGTACTGCCAAGCTGATCGAAGCCGCAGGCCTGAAAGTGCGTCGTGTGAACAAGGTGACCGAGGGTCGTCCGCACGTGGTCGACATGATCAAGAATGACGAAGTCACCCTGATCATCAA
Source organism: Pseudomonas frederiksbergensis (assembly GCF_003732275.1). Classification (GTDB taxonomy): domain Bacteria; phylum Pseudomonadota; class Gammaproteobacteria; order Pseudomonadales; family Pseudomonadaceae; genus Aquipseudomonas; species Aquipseudomonas frederiksbergensis_H. Next base: position 178,990 of record NZ_MOBM01000002.1, on the reverse strand, counting down.
CACCACCGAAGGTCGCCAGTCGATCGCCGATTCCTACTCCATTCGTCGTAATGCCTTGCAGCACAAGATCTACTGCACCACTACCATTGCTGCTGGCGAAGCTATCTGCGAAGCGCTGAAGTTCGGTCCCGAGAAGACCGTGCGCCGCTTGCAGGATCTACACGCAGGATTGAAGGCATGATCAAATACCCAATGACCGTCCAGGGCGCGAAAGCCCTGGAAGAAGAACACGCTCACCTGACCAAGGTCGTCCGTCCGAAGCTTAGCCAGGACATCGGTACGGCCCGCGAGTTGGGTGACTTGAAGGAAAATGCCGAATACCACGCGGCTCGTGAGCAGCAGGGGATGGTCGAGGCGCGGATTCGTGACATCGAAGGCCGGATTCAGAATCAGGTCATCATCGATGTCACGACCATTCCTCACACCGGCAAAGTGATTTTCGGCACCACCGTTGAAATCGCCAACGTCGAGACTGATGAGCGCGTCACTTACCACATCGTGGGTGAGGATGAGGCTGACTTCAAGCTCGGCAAGATTTCGGTGGGTTCGCCACTGGCCCGCGCCTTGATTGCCAAGGAAGAGGGGGATGTGGTCGCCGTGAAAACGCCGGGTGGCGTTATCGAGTATGAGATTGTCGAAGTTCGCCACCTCTGAAAGAAGGCGCCCGCTACGTGCGGGCGCCATGCTTTGGCAACTGACCCAAATGTTGTGGGTTGGCGGCTTGTGGCTGTTGCACATCGGTCTGCTGCCGGTGCTGGGGCGAATAGGCCTGGCACCGCTGCTGATCGACGAAATTGCAGGCGTGCTGAATACGCTGATGGTGGGATTTGCCACGGCGTGTGTGATTTTTCAGGCTTTGGTGCTGGTTCAGGCCGAGGGCCTTGCCAGTCTATGGCGCGATATTCGTGGGCAACTGCTGATGATGGCGCTGTATGGGGGCGTGATGTATTTCGCGGTCCACGTCGGCTGGCCGCAGGCGGCGCATTGGCAGCTGTTCAGCTATCTTGTTCTGGGATTTTCCGGGCTGGTGCTGGTGATGCAACCGGTGCCGGGATGGAGTGTGAGGGTGCGCGAAGCACACCCTTGACCCTTGTCATCACTTGAAGCGATGGACGTTCGACAGCTGCTTGTTGACGCTGAAGTTCTTGCGGTAAATCAGTGCCATCTTGCCGATGACCTGAACCAGATCGGCTTTGCCGGCCTTGCAGAGTTCTGCAATGGCTGCCAGGCGCGATTCGCGATCGAGGATGTTGAGCTTGATTTTGATCAGCTCGTGATCCGCCAAAGCGCGTTCAAGTTCGGCTAACACACCTTCAGTCAAACCGTTGTCAGCCACAATCAAAACTGGTTTCAGATGGTGGCCAATGGATTTGTACTGTTTCTTCTGCTCTTGAGTGAGCGGCATAATCTGACCCCTGCGTCTGATCTTGTAAAAAGCGGCGGCCAGTTTACCCGAGCGAGTCCGGGACCGCCCAGTTAATCACGACCCGTTTTATTTTCGAGGTGGCCCGTGGCCCGTTCCAAGACAAGTCTTAAATGGCTGCAAGAGCATTTCAACGACCCATTCGTGAAAATGGCGCAAAAAGACGGGTATCGCTCCCGTGCCAGCTACAAGCTGCTGGAGATTCAGGAAAGGGATCGTTTGATCCGTCCGGGCATGAGCGTGATCGACCTGGGCGCCGCCCCGGGTGGCTGGTCCCAGGTGACCAGTCGTCTGATTGGTGGGCAAGGCACACTGATTGCTTCCGACATCCTGGAAATGGACAGCATCCCGGATGTGACCTTCATTCAGGGCGACTTTACCGAGGACGCCGTACTGGCGCAGATCCTTGAAGCGGTCGGAAAAAACGAGGTGGACCTTGTGATTTCCGATATGGCCCCCAATATGAGTGGATTGGCGTCTGTTGATATGCCGCGATCGATGTTCCTGTGCGAGTTGGCGCTGGATCTTGCGACTCGGGTGTTGAAGCCAGGTGGTGATTTTTTGATCAAGGTCTTCCAGGGTGAAGGCTTCGACGAATACCACAAAAGCGTTCGCAAGCAGTTCGAGAAGGTCACGACGCGCAAGCCGAAATCGTCGCGCGATCGCTCCCGTGAGCAGTACCTGCTGGGCCGTGGTTTCCGTGGTCGCAGTGAGGAATAAAAGGTTTTTCGACCGGGGCGATAGGTTTTTCGTATTTCGTCCCGTGAGCATTAGCGAATATTGTGTAGAAAGTGTTTCACAAAGGGTTACAGACGGCGCCTGCCAGAGCCGTAGGTAATGTAGTAAGTTAGGCCGGTGAATATCATGCGAAGCACGCGCCATTAGCGGAGCTTGCTTCAGAGGGTAGTTAATTGAACGATATGGCAAAGAATCTGATCCTGTGGTTGATCATCGCGGCTGTCCTGGTGACAGTGATGAACAACTTCTCCAGCCCTAACGAGCCGCAGACCCTCAACTATTCCGACTTCATCCAGCAGGTCAAGGATGGCAAGGTCGAGCGCGTAGCGGTTGATGGCTACGTGATTACCGGCAAGCGCAACGATGGCGACAGCTTCAAGACCATTCGTCCGGCAATCCAGGACAATGGCCTGATCGGCGACCTCGTGGATAACCACGTGGTAGTCGAAGGCAAGCAGCCTGAGCAGCAAAGCATCTGGACTCAACTCCTGGTCGCAAGCTTCCCGATCCTCGTAATCATCGCTGTCTTCATGTTCTTCATGCGGCAGATGCAGGGCGGTGCCGGTGGCAAGGGCGGGCCGATGAGCTTCGGCAAGAGCAAGGCGCGCCTGCTCTCCGAAGATCAGGTAAAAACCACGTTGGCTGACGTTGCCGGTTGCGACGAAGCCAAGGAAGAAGTTGGCGAGCTGGTCGAATTCCTGCGTGATCCGGGCAAGTTCCAGCGTTTGGGCGGTCGCATTCCTCGTGGTGTGCTGATGGTCGGTCCTCCTGGTACTGGTAAAACCTTGATCGCCAAGGCGATTGCCGGCGAAGCCAAAGTGCCGTTCTTCACCATTTCCGGTTCCGATTTCGTCGAAATGTTCGTCGGTGTCGGTGCCAGTCGTGTTCGTGACATGTTCGAGCAGGCTAAGAAACACGCGCCATGCATCATCTTCATCGATGAAATCGACGCCGTCGGTCGCCACCGTGGTGCCGGCATGGGCGGCGGTCACGACGAGCGCGAACAGACACTCAACCAGTTGCTGGTAGAGATGGATGGCTTCGAAATGAATGACGGCATCATCGTCATTGCAGCGACCAACCGTCCCGACGTACTGGACCCTGCATTGCTGCGTCCGGGCCGTTTCGACCGTCAGGTCGTGGTCGGTCTGCCGGATATCCGTGGTCGCGAGCAGATTCTCAAAGTCCATATGCGCAAAGTGCCAATGGGTGACGACGTCGCTCCGGCCGTGATCGCGCGTGGTACTCCCGGTTTCTCCGGTGCCGACCTGGCCAACCTGGTAAACGAGGCGTCGTTGTTCGCAGCCCGTGCCGGCAAGCGCATCGTCGAGATGAAAGAGTTCGAACTGGCCAAAGACAAGATCATGATGGGTGCCGAACGCAAATCCATGGTCATGTCCGAGAAAGAGAAGCAGAACACTGCTTATCACGAAGCTGGCCACGCTATCGTCGGTCGCGTCGTACCTGAGCATGACCCGGTCTACAAAGTGTCGATCATTCCGCGCGGTCGTGCGCTCGGTGTGACCATGTTCCTGCCGGAAGAAGATCGCTACAGCTTGTCCAAGCGTGCGCTGATCAGTCAAATCTGCTCGCTGTATGGCGGTCGTATCGCTGAAGAAATGACCCTGGGCTTCGACGGTGTCACCACCGGAGCATCCAACGACATCATGCGTGCCAGCCAGATCGCACGGAACATGGTGACCAAGTGGGGCTTGTCGGAAAAACTCGGTCCGTTGATGTACGCCGAAGAAGAGGGCGAAGTGTTCCTCGGTCGTGGCGGCGGTGGTCAACATGCCAGCTTCTCCGGCGAGACAGCCAAGCTGATCGATTCCGAAGTGCGCAGCATCATTGATCAATGCTACGGCACCGCCAAGCAGATCCTCACGGATAACCGTGACAAGCTTGACGCCATGGCGGATGCCTTGATGAAGTACGAAACGATCGATGCTGATCAGATCGATGACATCATGGCGGGTCGTGCGCCACGCGAGCCTCGCGATTGGTCTGGCGGTAGTGATACTTCCGGCACGCCTCCGGCGGTGCAGGATGGGCGTCCGGAAACACCAATCGGTGGCCCGGCTGCTGACGTATAAGGTTTGAAATGACTTCTGTTCAGTCCTCGACCCGGTTGCCTTGCGGTAACCGGGTTCTTGATTTGGCCCAGACGCATGTCATGGGCATTCTCAATGTCACTCCCGACTCCTTTTCCGATGGCGGCCAATACAGCCAGCTGGATGCGGCGCTGCGCCACGCCGAGGCGATGGTGGCGGCTGGCGCGACGCTGATCGACGTTGGTGGCGAATCGACCCGGCCCGGTGCCAGGGCGGTTTCACCGCTTGAAGAGCTTGAGCGTGTAGCGCCTATCGTTGAGCGCATCAGTCGTGAACTCGATGTGATCATCTCGGTCGATACCTCTACACCGGCGGTCATGCGTGAAACCGCAAGGCTCGGGGCGGGTTTGATCAATGATGTGCGTTCGTTGCGCCGGGACGGAGCCCTGGATGCAGCAGCGGCCACCGGTTTGCCGGTGTGTCTGATGCATATGCTCGGTGAGCCGGGCGACATGCAGGACAATCCGCAGTACCAGGATGTGACAAAAGAGGTCAGCGAGTTTCTCGCCGAGCGGATGCTCCAGTGTGCGTCGGTAGGCATCCCTGCCGAGCGGATCATCCTCGATCCGGGCTTCGGCTTCGCGAAAACCTTGCAGCACAACTTGAGCTTGTTTAAGCATATGGAGGCCTTGCATGCCTTGGGGCGGCCCCTGTTGGTCGGGGTTTCGCGAAAGAGCATGATCGGGCATGCCTTGAATCGGCCGGTGGGAGAGCGCCTGCATGGCGGTTTAGCGCTCGCGGCACTGGCTTCAATCAAGGGGGCGCGTATATTGCGCGTCCATGATGTGGCTGAAACGGTCGACGTAGTGCGAATGATTGCCGCAGTAGAATCAGCCGAATAAGAATGATGGAGTACTTATGAGTAAAAAATACTTTGGCACCGACGGTATTCGTGGTCGGGTCGGTGAATACCCGATTACTCCTGATTTCATGCTCAAGCTTGGCTGGGCGGCAGGCATGGCATTTCGCAGCATGGGTGCCTGCAAGGTGCTCGTGGGCAAGGACACCCGGATTTCCGGTTACATGTTCGAGTCGGCGCTTGAGGCCGGGCTGACCTCGGCAGGTGCTGATGTGATGCTCCTGGGGCCGATGCCGACGCCGGCCATCGCCTATCTGACACGTACCTTTCATGCCGAAGCTGGCATCGTGATCAGCGCTTCGCACAACCCTCATGACGACAACGGCATCAAGTTTTTCTCCGGGAAGGGCACCAAGCTTCCGGATGAAGTCGAGCTGATGATCGAAGAGCTGCTCGACACCCCGATGACCGTGGTTGAGTCGAGCAAGATCGGCAAAGTATCGCGAATCAACGATGCCTCGGGCCGTTATATCGAATTCTGCAAGAGCAGCGTTCCGACCGGTACCAGTTTCGCTGGGCTGAAGATCGTGATCGACTGTGCCCATGGTGCGACCTATAAAGTGGCGCCTAGTGTGTTCCGTGAGCTGGGAGCCGATGTCGTTGTGCTTTCTGCTCATCCTAATGGCCTGAACATCAATGAGAATTGCGGTTCGACCCATATGGAGCCGCTGCAAGCTGCCGTATTGGCCGAGCACGCCGATTTGGGTATTGCCTTTGACGGTGATGGTGACCGGGTCCAGATGGTCGATCACACCGGCACTGTCGTCGACGGCGACGAGTTGTTGTTTATCATTGCTCGCGATCTGCAAGAGCGCGGCAAGTTGCAGGGCGGTGTCGTCGGTACGCTGATGAGTAACCTGGGGTTGGAATTGGCCCTGGCGGATCTGGCGATTCCTTTTGTGCGCGCCAACGTTGGCGACCGTTACGTGATCTCCGAGTTGCTGGAGCGCGATTGGCAGGTGGGTGGGGAAAACTCGGGGCACATTGTCTGCTTCAGTCACACCACCACGGGTGACGCGATCATTGCTGCGTTGCAGGTGTTGATGGCCCTGAAGCGGCGCGCAGAAGGCCTGGCTCAGTCCCGTCAGGCGCTGCGCAAGTGTCCTCAGGTGCTGATCAATGTCCGGTTTGGCGGTGGTGCGAATCCGATCGAACATCCGACTGTCAAGGAAGCCAGTGACCGTGTTACTCAGGCGATGGCCGGTCGTGGGCGCGTGCTATTACGCAAGTCCGGGACAGAGCCGCTGGTGCGAGTCATGGTCGAGGGCGAGGACGAAATACAGGTTCGCGGTTATGCCGAAGAGCTGGCAAAACTGGTAACTGAAGTTTCTGCCTGATTTCGGCTTGCCAGCCATGATTGTGTTGGGTAACATCTGCGCCCACTTTGACCGACGAGGTACAGCATGCGTCGCCCTATGGTAGCTGGTAACTGGAAGATGCACGGTACCCGCGCCAGCGTCGCTGAGCTGATCAATGGCCTTAGTCATCTGGCCTTGCCTAGCGGTGTTGATGTCGCGGTATTCCCGTCTTGCTTGCATATCAATCAAGTGATTGATGGCTTGAAAGGCAAGTCGATTTCGGTCGGCGCGCAGAATTCTGCAGTGGAATCCATGCAAGGTGCATTGACCGGTGAAGTTGCGCCGAGTCAGTTGGTGGATGCAGGTTGTTCCTTGGTGCTTGTCGGGCACTCCGAACGCCGCCAGATAATGGGCGAGCAGGATGGAATGCTGATTCGCAAGTTCGCAGCGGCGCAGGCATGTGGCTTGATTCCGGTGTTGTGCGTAGGGGAGACCCTCGAAGAGCGCGAAGCTGGAAAAACTCTTGAGGTTGTCGGGCGTCAGCTTGGCAGTATCATTGAGGAGCTGGGTGTAGGTGTCTTTGCAAAGGCAGTAATTGCTTACGAGCCGGTCTGGGCCATTGGCACCGGGCTGACTGCTTCGCCGCAACAGGCGCAGGATGTGCATGCAGCCATTCGCGCTCAGTTGGCGGCAGAGAATTCTGAAGTCGCGCAAGGTGTGCGGCTTCTATACGGCGGCAGCGTGAAGGCGGCCAATGCGGTCGAACTGTTCGGCATGCCGGATATCGATGGGGGGCTCATTGGTGGAGCTTCCCTGAATGCAGATGAGTTCGGTGCGATTTGTCGCGCCGCGGGAAACTGAAAAAATGCTGGAAACAGTCGTAGTCGTTTTTCATCTGCTGGGTGCATTGGGCGTAGTTGCTCTGGTTTTGCTGCAGCAGGGTAAAGGTGCGGATGCTGGCGCGTCTTTCGGAGCAGGTGCTTCAAATACTGTGTTCGGAAGCCAAGGTTCCTCTACCTTTCTTAGTAAGTTTACTGCTATACTTGCCGCCGGTTTCTTCATAACCAGCTTGGGGTTAGGTTACTTTGCTAAAGAGAAGGCTCATCAGCTGACTCAAGTAGGTTTGCCAAACCCGGCAGTGTTGGAAGTTCCAAAGCAACAACCGGCTTCTGATGATGTCCCGGTGCTTCAAGAGCAAAAGTCGGCTACTCCAGCGACTGACGTGCCTCCAGCTCAAGAGCAGAAGTAAGAAGGTTTCAAACGTAGTATTGCCGAGGTGGTGGAATTGGTAGACACGCAACCTTGAGGTGGTTGTGCCCATAGGGTGTAGGGGTTCGAGTCCCCTTCTCGGTACCAATTATCAGGAGAGCCCGCTGTTGCGGGCTTTCTTGTAGGTGGAAGGTTACATTGACCCTGTCAGGGATCGGTCGTATACTTCCGCCCCAGCTTTGTCGCGGGGTGGAGCAGTCTGGTAGCTCGTCGGGCTCATAACCCGAAGGTCGTCGGTTCAAATCCGGCCCCCGCAACCAGTTTAAGGAGCCCCTTTTAAGGGGCTTTTTGTTAGCTGGACACTTTCAACGCCGCTGTTCAACGGCGTTTCAAGGATGGGCGTTTCGCCCATTTTTTTATTTTGCACAGCATGCACATACATGCACGAGGGGGTTCAGGTGTCGAGCAAGCTAGAAGAGTTGCAGGCCTTGCTGGCCCCGGTGGTCGTGGCCCTAGGCTATGAATGCTGGGGTATTGAGTTTTCGGCTCAAGGTCGCCACTCAATGTTGCGCGTTTATATCGATAAAGAGGGCGGCGTGCTGGTGGACGATTGTGCCATCGTCAGCCGTCAGATCAGTGGTGTACTGGATGTTGAAGATCCTATCGCCGTTGAATACACCCTTGAAGTTTCCTCGCCTGGCATGGAACGCCCACTGTTCACTATTGAGCAGTTTGCAAAATTTGCCGGTGAACAAGTGAAGATCAAGCTGCGCTCGCCTTTTGAAGGTCGGCGCAACTTTCAGGGCCTTCTGCGCGGTGTAGAAGAGCAGGACGTCGTGGTGCAGGTTGAAGACCATGAGTTCCTGTTGCCGATCGATATGATCGACAAGGCCAACATTATTCCCAGTTTTGACTGAGACGCGGATCCCGCGGATCCAATGGCTTGCGAAAGGCGAGGCGTACGATGAGCAAAGAAGTACTGCTGGTTGTTGAGTCGGTATCCAATGAAAAGGGCGTACCGGCAAACGTAATTTTTGAAGCGCTGGAGCTGGCTCTGGCCACTGCTACCAAAAAGCGTTTCGAGGACGAAGTCGATCTGCGTGTGGAAATCAATCGCCACACCGGTGCTTACGAGACCTTCCGTCGCTGGACGGTCGTCGAAGAAGCAGACCTGGACGATCCGGCCATCGAAACCTGGCCGAGCAAGGTTGCAGAAACGCATCCTGGTGCCAAGGTCGGCGATGTTGTCGAAGAAAAGATCGAATCCATCGAGTTCGGCCGCATTGCTGCACAGACTGCCAAGCAAGTCATCGTGCAGAAAGTTCGCGAAGCCGAGCGTGCTCAAGTCGTTGACGCCTATCGCGAGCGCCTGGGAGAAATCATCTCCGGCACCGTGAAGAAAGTCACCCGTGACAGCGTGATCGTCGACCTGGGCAATAACGCTGAAGCGTTGCTGGCCCGTGAAGACATCATTTCTCGCGAAACCTTCCGGGTTGGCGTGCGTCTGCGTGCGCTGCTCAAGGAAATCCGCACCGAGAACCGCGGCCCTCAGCTGATCCTGTCGCGTACCGCGCCGGAAATGCTGATCGAGTTGTTCCGCATCGAAGTGCCGGAAATCGCTGAAGGCCTGATCGAAGTAATGGCTGCGTCCCGCGACCCGGGTTCGCGCGCCAAGATCGCGGTCCGCTCCAAGGACAAACGTATTGATCCGCAAGGCGCTTGCATCGGTATGCGCGGTTCGCGCGTCCAGGCAGTGTCGGGCGAATTGGGCGGTGAGCGTGTGGACATCGTCCTGTGGGACGATAATCCTGCGCAGTTCGTGATCAATGCAATGTCGCCGGCTGAAGTGGCGGCAATTATCGTTGACGAAGATGCCCATGCAATGGACATCGCCGTTGGCGCAGACAATCTTGCTCAGGCCATCGGTCGCGGTGGTCAGAACGTGCGTCTGGCTAGCCAGTTGACTGGCTGGACCCTGAACGTGATGACCGAATCGGACATCCAGGCTAAGCAGCAAGCAGAAACCGGCGACATCCTGCGCAACTTCATCGACGAGCTGGAAGTCGACGAAGACCTGGCACAGGTGCTGGTAGATGAAGGCTTTACCAGCCTGGAAGAGATTGCCTACGTACCGTTGGAAGAAATGCTCAACATCGACGGCTTTGACGAAGAAACCGTCAACGAGCTTCGCGCTCGCGCCAAGGATCGTTTGTTGACTAAAGCCATCGCTACTGAGGAAAAGCTGGCAGACGCCCATCCGGCCGAAGACCTGCTCTCACTTGAGGGTATGGACAAGGATTTGGCGATGGAACTGGCGGTGCGCGGCGTAATTACCCGCGAAGACCTGGCCGAGCAGTCTATTGACGACCTGCTCGACATCGACGGCATTGACGATGATCGTGCCGGCAAGTTGATCATGGCCGCCCGAGCCCATTGGTTCGAGTAATTAGGCGCGGCCTGAGGAGAGAAGTGCATGACGCAAGTCACGGTGAAACAACTGGCCGATGAGGTCAAAACACCGGTAGAGCGCCTGTTGCAGCAGATGCGTGAGGCAGGTCTGCCGCACACCGCCGCCGATGAAGGTGTGAGCGATAGTGAGAAGCAGTCTTTGCTGACTCACTTGAAGAGCAGCCACAAGGCGAAAGTGGAAGAACCGCGCAAGATTACATTGCAGCGCAAAACCACCAGCACCCTGCGTGTTGCTGGTAGCAAGAGCATCAGCGTTGAAGTACGCAAGAAGAAAGTCTTCGTACAACGCAGCCCGGAAGAAATCGAAGCCGAGCGCAAACGCGAACTGGAAGAACGCCGCGCAGTAGAAAATGCTGCACGTCAGAAGGCTGAAGAAGAAGCCAAGCGTCGCGCCGAAGAAGAAGCGCGTCGCCAGCCTGCTGCTGCGCAAACCGCTACTAACGACGCCGTTGCAGCGCCTGCTGCAGTTGCCGAACCAGTGCGTGAAAGCGCGCCGGTTGTTGCAGCTGCACCAGCACCTGCGGCCGACACTCGCAAACGCGACGAGCAGCGTCGTCCGGACAAACCACGTGCCGACGATAGCAATCGTCGTGGCAGTGGCGATGGCGAGCGCAAAAACGCTCCGCATCGTGCTTCGGTCAAGGAAAAAGCGCCTGCTCCACGTGTTGCGCCACGTACTACCGACGAAGAAAGCGATGGCTTCCGTCGTGGTGGTCGCGGCAAGGCCAAGCTGAAGAAACGCAACGCCCACGGTTTCCAGAGCCCAACCGGCCCTGTTGTGCGCGAAGTGAAGATCGGCGAGACCATCACTGTTGGCGATCTCGCCCAGCAGATGTCGGTCAAGGCTGCTGAAATCATCAAGTTCATGTTCAAACTGGGTACTCCAGCGACCATCAACCAGGTACTGGATCAGGAAACTGCCCAACTGGTTGCCGAAGAGCTGGGCCACAAAGTGACCCTGGTCAGCGACACCGCCCTGGAAGATTCCCTGGCCGAGTCCCTGAAGTTTGAAGGTGAAGCGTTCTCCCGTGCACCGGTTGTGACCGTAATGGGCCACGTTGACCACGGTAAGACCTCGCTGCTCGACTACATCCGTCGTGCCAAGGTAGCTGCTGGCGAAGCCGGCGGTATCACCCAGCACATCGGTGCGTACCACGTTGAAACCGAACGCGGCATGGTCACCTTCCTCGACACCCCTGGTCACGCCGCGTTTACCGCCATGCGTGCCCGTGGTGCCAAGGCGACCGACATCGTGATCCTGGTGGTTGCAGCGGACGACGGCGTAATGCCGCAGACCGTTGAAGCCGTTCAGCACGCCAAGGCTGCTGGTGTTCCGCTGGTTGTTGCAGTGAACAAAATCGACAAACCGGGCGCCGATCTCGATCGCATCCGTAGCGAACTGTCGGTTCACGGCGTGACCTCGGAAGAGTGGGGCGGCGACACCCCGTTCGTATCGGTTTCGGCGAAAGTCGGTACTGGCGTGGACGAGTTGCTCGAAGCTGTTCTGCTGCAAGCTGAAGTTCTCGAACTGAAAGCGACCCCTTCGGCTCCTGGCCGTGGCGTTGTGGTTGAATCGCGTCTCGACAAAGGTCGTGGCCCGGTTGCAACCGTTCTGGTTCAAGACGGTACCCTGCGCCAAGGCGACATGGTGCTGGTCGGTTCGAACTATGGCCGCGTTCGCGCCATGCTCGACGAGAACGGCAAGCCAATCAAGGAAGCCGGTCCTTCCATCCCTGTCGAGATTCTCGGCCTGGACGGTACCCCGGACGCTGGCGACGAGATGAGCGTTGTTGCCGACGAGAAGAAAGCCCGTGAAGTGGCTCTGTTCCGTCAAGGCAAGTTCCGCGAAGTCAAACTGGCCCGTGCTCACGCCGGCAAGCTTGAAAACATCTTCGAGAACATGGGTCAGGAAGAGAAGAAGACGCTCAACATCGTCCTCAAATCCGACGTCCGTGGTTCGCTGGAAGCGTTGAACGGTGCCTTGAATGGCCTGGGTAACGACGAAGTGCAAGTGCGTGTGGTCGGTGGCGGTGTCGGTGGTATCACCGAATCCGATGCCAACCTGGCACTGGCCTCCAACGCTGTACTGTTCGGCTTCAACGTGCGTGCCGATGCTGGCGCTCGCAAGATCGTCGAGCAGGAAGGTCTGGATATGCGTTACTACAACGTGATCTACGACATCATCGAAGACGTCAAGAAAGCCCTCACCGGTATGCTGGGCAGCGATGTTCGCGAGAACATCCTGGGTACCGCTGAAGTGCGTGACGTGTTCCGTTCGCCGAAGTTTGGCGCGATCGCCGGTTGCATGGTTATCGAAGGTGTTGTTCACCGTAACCGTCCAATCCGTGTACTGCGTGAAGACATCGTTATCTTCGAAGGCGAGCTGGAATCCCTGCGCCGCTTCAAGGATGACGCTTCCGAAGTACGTGCCGGCATGGAATGCGGTATCGGCGTGAAGAGCTACAACGACGTCAAAGTCGGCGACAAGATCGAAGTCTTCGAGAAGGTGCAGGTTGCTCGCAGCCTCTAACTCGCGCACTTCAAGGGCCACGATGAGCCGCCGCATGCAGATGCGCGGCGCAACGTCCGGACTCTAAACGCAACGCCCGGTCTGGCTTTTGTCAGGCCGGGCGTTTGCCGCTTTCAGACCCCTCGGGTTTCACCGTGGGGCAGTAACAGGTAACAAGACATGGCAAAAGAATACAGCCGTACCCAACGTATCGGCGATCAGATGCAGCGTGAGCTGGCACAGCTGATCCGTCGTGAAGTCAAAGACCCGCGCGTCGGCCTGGTCACCATTACCGCTGTTGAAGTCAGCCGTGACGTCGGTCACGCCAAGATCTTCATCACCGTGATGGGCCAGGACAGCGCTGAAGACATCGCGCAAAGCATCAAGGTGCTCAACGCAGCCGCAGGTTTCCTGCGTATGCAGTTGGCTCGCGAAATGAAGTTGCGCAGCGTTCCGCAGTTGCACTTCCATTACGACGAAAGCGTCGTGCGTGGTGCGCACCTGTCGGCCCTGATCGAGCGTGCGGTGGCTGAAGACAATCAGCACCCGGTAGCGGCTGAACCCGAAGACGCCAAGGAGTAATCGGTGGCTCAGGTCAAACGTATCCGTCGTAACGTCAGCGGCATCATCCTGCTCGACAAGCCGCTGGGGTTCACCTCCAACGCGGCATTGCAGAAGGTCCGCTGGTTGCTCAATGCCGAGAAGGCCGGGCACACCGGCAGTCTTGATCCGCTGGCCACCGGCGTGCTGCCGTTGTGCTTCGGTGAGGCCACCAAGTTCTCGCAATACCTGCTCGATTCCGACAAGGGTTATGAAACCCTGGCGCAACTGGGCAAGACCACCACCACGGCCGATGCCGAAGGTGAAGTTTTGCTGGAACGCCCGGTGACCGTTGGTCGCACCGATATCGAAGCTGTGCTGCCGAAATTTCGTGGGCAAATCAGTCAGATACCGCCGATGTACTCGGCGCTCAAGCGTGATGGCCAGCCGCTGTACAAGCTGGCCCGTGCAGGCGAAGTAGTGGAGCGCGAACCGCGTTCTGTTACTATTGCGCGCTTGGAATTACTGGCCTTTGAGGGTGATACTGCGCGGCTTGCGGTGGATTGCAGCAAAGGCACCTATATCCGTACCCTGGTGGAGGATATCGGTGAGCAACTCGGTTGTGGCGCTTACGTGGCTGAATTGCGACGTACCCAGGCCGGGCCTTTCACGCTTGCACAGACCGTCACTCTGGAAGAGCTTGAAGCGGTACATGCCGAAGGCGGCAACGAAGCGGTCGACCGCTTCCTGATGCCATCGGACAGCGGCCTGCTGGACTGGCCACTGTTGCATTTCTCGGAGCACAGCGCGTTCTACTGGCTTAACGGCCAACCGGTCCGCGCCCCGGATGCACCGAAATTCGGCATGGTACGGGTACAGGATCACAACGGTCGCTTCATCGGTATCGGTGAAGTGAGCGAAGACGGGCGCATCGCGCCGCGTCGACTGATTCGGTCAGAATGACCGAACGAGTGTGGCTGTTAACAGGCACGGTCACTACTCATTTTTAGATACAGGGATTTGTCCCTGGCCTGTTGAAGCTGTTTCTTTGAAACAGTTTCCTGATAAAAGGATTGCCTCATGGCTCTCGACGTTCAAGAAAAAGCTCAAATCGTAGCTGACTACCAGCAAGCTGTTGGTGACACTGGTTCGCCAGAAGTGCAAGTTGCACTGCTGACCCACAACATCAACAAACTGCAAGGTCACTTCAAGGCCAACGGTAAAGATCACCACTCCCGTCGTGGTCTGATCCGCATGGTAAACCAGCGCCGTAAGCTGCTGGACTACCTGAAAGGCAAGGATCTGGGCCGTTATCAGGCTCTGATCGGTCGCCTGGGTCTGCGTCGCTAATAAGCGATTGCGCTAGAGGTTGGTTGTCTGTCGTGCGTCAGTGGGTTTCCCGCTGGCGCATGGCAGGCTCCCAGCCTCAAGTTTTATCTGGATATACGTTTTACCCTGGACAGGCGTTGGGCCGATTCCCGACATTGCCCAAGAATTTCGCAAGAAGACAAGTTCCCCAAGAGCCACAAAAGAAGGTAGGACACCGTGAACCCGGTAATCAAAAAATTCCAGTTCGGTCAGTCGACCGTTACCCTCGAGACTGGCCGTATCGCCCGTCAGGCCTCCGGCGCAGTATTGGTCACCGTTGACGACGACGTCAGCGTATTGGTGACCGTTGTCGGTGCCAAACAAGCCGATCCAGGCAAGGGCTTCTTCCCTCTGTCCGTTCACTACCAGGAAAAGACTTACGCTGCCGGTAAGATCCCTGGCGGTTTCTTCAAGCGCGAAGGCCGTCCTTCCGAGAAAGAAACCCTGACTTCCCGACTGATCGACCGTCCGATCCGTCCGCTGTTCCCAGAAGGCTTCATGAACGAAGTGCAGGTTGTCTGCACCGTCGTTTCCACCAGCAAGAAGACCGATCCGGACATCGCTGCGATGATCGGTACCTCGGCTGCCCTGGCCATCTCCGGCATTCCTTTCGATGGCCCGATCGGCGCTGCCCGCGTTGCGTTCCATGAAAGCACCGGCTACCTGCTGAACCCGACTTACGAACAGCTGAAAGCTTCGAGCCTGGACATGGTCGTTGCCGGTACTTCGGAAGCCGTGTTGATGGTTGAATCGGAAGCCAAAGAGCTGACCGAAGACCAGATGCTGGGCGCTGTACTGTTTGCTCACGACGAGTTCCAGGTGGTGATCAACGCCGTCAAGGAACTGGCCGCTGAAGCTGCCAAGCCAACCTGGACCTGGGCTCCACAGCCAGAAGCCACCGCCCTGTTGGGTGCTATCCGCGCCGAGTTCGGCGAAGCGATCTCCCAGGCTTACACCATCACCGTCAAAGCCGACCGTTATGCACGTCTGGGCGAGCTGAAAGACCAGGTTGTTGCCAACCTGTCCGGTGAAGAAGGTCAGCCGACTTCCGCTGAAGTCAAAGCGGCTTTCGGTGAAATCGAATACCGCACCGTTCGCGAAAACATCGTTAACGGCAAGCCACGTATCGACGGTCGCGATACCAAGACCGTACGTCCGCTGAACATCGAAGTCGGTGTTCTGCCGAAGACCCACGGTTCGGCACTGTTCACCCGTGGCGAAACCCAGGCCCTGGTAGTCGCGACTCTGGGTACTGCCCGTGACGCACAGCTGCTGGACACCCTGGAAGGCGAGAAAAAAGATCCGTTCATGCTTCACTACAACTTCCCTCCGTTCTCGGTAGGTGAGTGTGGCCGCATGGGTGGCGCTGGTCGTCGCGAAATCGGTCACGGCCGTCTGGCCCGTCGTTCGGTTCAGGCCATGCTGCCTGCTGCCGACGTGTTCCCGTACACCATTCGTGTGGTTTCGGAAATCACCGAGTCCAACGGTTCGAGCTCCATGGCTTCGGTCTGCGGTGCTTCCCTGGCTCTGATGGATGCCGGCGTTCCGATGAAGGCACCGGTTGCCGGTATCGCCATGGGTCTGGTTAAAGAAGGCGAGAAATTCGCCGTCCTGACCGACATCCTGGGCGACGAAGATCACCTCGGCGACATGGACTTCAAAGTAGCGGGTACCGCCAAAGGTGTTACCGCGCTGCAGATGGACATCAAGATCAAGGGCATCACCGAAGAAATCATGGAAATCGCTCTGGGCCAAGCCCTGGAAGCGCGCCTGAACATTCTCGGTCAGATGAACCAGATCATTGGCCAGTCGCGTACCGAGCTGTCGGAAAACGCTCCGACCATGATCGCGATGAAAATCGACACCGACAAAATCCGTGATGTCATCGGTAAAGGCGGCGCGACCATTCGTGCGATCTGTGAAGAAACCAAGGCTTCGATCGATATCGAAGACGACGGTTCGATCAAGATCTTCGGCGAAACCAAGGAAGCGGCTGAAGCAGCACGTCAGCGCGTTCTGGGCATCACCGCAGAAGCCGAGATCGGCAAGATCTACGTTGGTAAGGTTGAGCGCATCGTCGACTTCGGCGCATTCGTCAACATCCTGCCAGGCAAGGACGGTCTGGTTCACATCTCGATGCTGAGCGATGCTCGCGTTGAAAAAGTGACCGATATCCTGAAAGAAGGCCAGGAAGTGGAAGTACTGGTACTGGACGTGGACAACCGCGGCCGTATCAAGCTGTCCATCAAAGACGTAGCAGCAGCCAAGGCTTCGGGCGTTTAATCACCCCCTTAGCCTGACCGCTTCAACGTTATAAAAAATGCCCCGCCGTGAAAACGACGGGGCATTTTTTTGTGTGCAGAAAGATCAAAAGATCGCAGCCTTCGGCAGCTCCTACATTGGCTCGTGTAGGAGCTGCCGAAGGCTGCGATCTTTTGATTTTGCGGTGCGCCAAGTTGCCGGACCCCGAAGCCAGTGCTAGGTTTAGCCCACAGCCCGTGTAGCTCAGCCGGTAGAGCAGCGCACTCGTAACGCGAAGGTCGCAGGTTCGATTCCTGTCTCGGGCACCATTCTCTTCTTCACTTCACCTTTCTGCTCAGGTCCTCGACGGTGCGTTTGAGCTGATCCATCGCACGATCCTGATCGCTCATCTCCCGTTTTAGACTGGAGATTTCGCTGTTGTTCGAGCTTGAGCTGGAGCCGCTGTTGCGCTTTAGCTCTTCCACTTGCTTGCCAAGGTTGTTCAGATCGCGTTCCTGCTCATTGACCGTGCGCTTGAGATCGTCAATCTCCTTGCTGCTGGAGTTTGAGCTGGAACCGCTGTTGCGTTTGAGTTCTTCGATCTGACGGGCCTGCTCGCTGAGGGTGCGCTTCTGGCTTTCCAGTTCGGCGGCATTGGCCTTCGCGGTTTTTTGCAGGCTTTCCAGATCATCGATGCTGACGCTGGTTCTGACGAGTGTGTCCTTGCCGAATGAATTGTGGAGGGCGGAGATTTTGTCGGAGTACAGCGAAGGGTCAGAGGTGACTTCGACAGCCGCTTGAGCAGCGCTGGCCAATGTCAGGCTGCCGAGCAGCAGGGTAGCGGTGGCAAGCTGGGCAGACAAAAGCCTCGAAAAACTGCGCATCACTGGGGTTCCTTGTGAAGTGCCGATATGGCACATCGCTATGACTTGGGATTTCGACTTATGTTCCCAAGGGCTCCTGCACCTTATGCTCGTGGCTTTTTGTGGAATAGATGTAAAGACCCGTGTGAATCCTCGACAAAACGTCCTATATTCGTTGTCTGCATGAGCATCGCCCAGCAGTTTTCAGATGATCCCGAATGGTTCTGAAGGCCAGACAAACCGGGCTTCAAACGGTTTTTTGCGTCAGAGAGATCCTTGATGATCCAGATCCATCTTCCATTCCCCAGATCAGCGAGAACGCCATGACTGTTAAAGAATTGAGCCAAGAAGCCAGACACGAAGAAGCGCTTAAAAAGTACCTGCTTGAGTCGCCCCAGCTAGCCGAAGAGATCAAGGACTTGCCAGCCGACGATCAGAAAGACCAGATCCAGTGGGCGTTTGAGGATGAAGCAGAAGCTCAGGGCTTGCAGCCGTGGGAACTGACGCTCAAGTACACCTCAAGCCCGGAAGAGTACGAGGCTGCGCGCCTGGCGCTGCACAAGGAGGCGGCCGAGGTATTGGGCGTCGAGTGGGAAGAGTACTGCGAGATGAATAATCTGGTGGTCTGACCTGTGGGAGCGGGCTTGTTCGCGAAAGCGGTGAGTCAGGCGACAATTACGTCGACTGACTCACCCTCTTCGCGAGCAAGCCCGCTCCCACCTTTGAATCGGGCGTTTTCTCGGTCAGAGGCTTAAGCGCATCGACAGGTCCACAGCCTTCACATCCTTGGTCATCGCACCAATCGAAATATAATCCACCCCGGTTTCGGCAATTGGCAGCAACGTGCTTTCGTTGATACCGCCGCTGGCCTCCAGTTTTGCCTTGCCAGCGTTCAGGCGCACGGCTTCGCGCATGTCATCCAGGCTCAGTTCATCGAGCATGATGATGTCGGCACCCGCCGCCAGTGCTTCCTTCAGCTCCGCCAGGCTTTCCACTTCGATCTCCACCGGTTTGCCCGGGGCGATCTTGTGCGCGGCTGCGATAGCCTCAGGAATGCCACCGCAAGCGGCGATATGGTTTTCCTTGATCAGGAAGGCGTCATACAGGCCGATGCGGTGGTTGTGGCAGCTGCCGCAGGTTACGGCGTATTTCTGGGCCAGACGCAGCCCCGGCAAGGTTTTGCGTGTGTCGAGCAACTTCACCTGGGTTTCGGTGACGAAATCGGCAAGGTATTGCGCGCGAGTGGCCACGCCGGACAGCATTTGCAGGAAATTAAGAGCACTACGCTCACCCGTCAGCAGCGAGCGCGCCGGGCCTTCGAGATGAAATAGCACCTGATTGGGTTTCACCCGTTCGCCGTCGCGCACCTGCCAATGAACGGCAACTCGCGGGTCCAATTGCCGGAAAACCGCATCCACCCACGCGGTGCCAGCAATGACAGCCGCATCGCGAGTGATGATGGTGGCTTTAGCCAGGCGTTCGGCCGGGATCAATTGTGCGGTGATGTCGCCGCTGCCGATGTCCTCGAGCAACGCACGGCGCACGTTGGCTTCGATTTCGGCGGTCAAATCGGCGAGACGTAGATTCGGCATAACGGGCTCCACAAACAAAGTGGCCCGATTATAGGGCCATGCTGCGAGGCAACCCAAGGCGTCAGCGGCCATTCCATCGTTCGTGAACCTGCATTTGGTCGATTCATGCGAGCAATCCGCGCTAAGCAAGGGTCTTTCTTAGGCGTCTATTTCTTGGGGGCGGGCAGAGTCTGCTGGCACAAGGAGAGTCTTTTGCAGATAATTCGCCTTGCATTTGACGTCATAGCTTTGACGTAACGTTGAGTTCCCGATTATTGAATGACAACGGGTGGTGACTGTCCGTTGAGCATGGGCTGTATGGCGTGCTCGACTTTCTTATCGAACCGAACCGAAGAATCACCGTTTCAGGAGGCTTGGATGCACAACGACGGGAATGTAGTGCCTTTGCACAAGGCCGCTACCGACCAGGCGACTCACTCGCCGCTCGCCCGCCTGCCCGTGATTCTGCTTCAGGTTCGCGACAAGGCCGCTCAACAACTCAAGCAAGGTTTGCAGGAATTGTTCGATAACGCCGACGACACCCTGTTCGAAATGGCCGACCGGGCCCGAAATGATGTCGAGCAAAACATCTTCTTCGAGGCCATGCGCGATTTGCGCCTCAAGCGCAAAAGCATCGAACGCGGATTTCTCGAGCAATTCTTGGAGGCCTTCGTCAGCCTCGCGCAGTACGACATTTCCCAAGCTGCCTTGCCCCGGGCATTGGCTTTCGATGCCTCGGCGTCGATGCCCAATGACGACATGGAGCGCAACGTGGCGGTGGAGGCGATGGTCGGCAAAGTGCTGAATCGCGACGGTTTCGCCCTCGACCAGCTCACCGCCCGACTCAGCACACTGTTGAGCAAGACGCTGGTCGAGCAGTACAACCCCTTGGGGCCGACGCTGCTTTGCGAGTATTTCTTGCAGGCCGGGCGCAACCTGGGCATGGAGATCAAGGTCAAGCTGATCATCCTCAAGCTGTTCGAACGTTATGTGCTCAGCAATGCTGATCAGCTTTACGCCGAAGCCAATCAACTGCTGATCGCCACCGGCGTGCTGCCGGACCTCAAGCCCGCCCCGGCGCGGCGTGCCACCGATCGGGCGGCTGCGAGTGTTCGTGCTGACCCCGCCGAGACAGGCGTAAGGACTGGCAATACACAGATTGACGAGGGCGTGCAGGAAGTCTTCGCCGCCTTGCAGGAATTGCTGTTCCACGTGCGTGGCAGCGTTGCGCCGACCCTGGAAGTCAGCGCCCAGACCCAGCCCATTTCAACCCGCGACCTGCTGCGCCTGCTCTCGCACTTGCAGCAATACGTACCGGAGCTGGCGGCTCCGGACGACTTCGATCTGCGTAATCAGCTCGAACAACTGCTGACCCGGGTCAGCGTCAAAAGCGGCAAGTCGCGCGTGGTGGGGGTGGCCGACGAAGACGTGATCAACCTGATCGCCATGCTCTTCGAATGCATCCTCGATGACCGTAACCTGCCGGACTCCCTCAAGGCGCTGATCGGCCGTTTGCAGATCCCGATGCTGAAAGTCGCGGTGCTCGACAAGAGCTTCTTCAGTCGTAGCAGCCATCCGGCCCGGCGTTTACTCAACGAAATCGCCGCTGCGGCCATGGGCTGGGGCGAGTGCGATGACCATGAGCGCGACAGCCTGTACCTGCGCATCGAGCAAGTGGTGCAGCGTTTGCTGAACGACTTTGTCGATGACCCGGCGATCTTCTCCGAATTGCTGGCGGATTTTCTCGCCTTCACCAGTGACGAACGCCGTCGCAGCGAATTACTCGAGCAACGCACCCGTGACGCCGAAGAAGGTCGTGCCAGGACCGAACTGGCGCGTCAGCGCGTCGAGCAGGCGCTGAATCAGGCATTGGTGGGCAAGGTGCTGCCGCACCGCGTGGTGGCGTTTGTCCAGGAGGCCTGGAGCAAAGTGCTGTTGCTGACCTGCCTCAAGCACGGTGATCAGTCCGCCGAATGGCATGCAGATGTGCAGACCATGGCGCAATTGATCTGGAGCGTGCAACGCCATGACGAACCCGACGCGAGCCTGCGCTTGTTGTCGCTGGTGCCGGGGTTGCTCAAGTCGTTGCGCGATGGCTTGAACAGCTCGGCATTCGACCCGTTCGCCACCGGCGAGTTTTTCAGCGAGCTGGAAGTTTTGCACCTTCAGTTGTTCGAACGTCCGGGCCAGAAAAGCACGGCTGTTGACGCACCGATGATGGTCGAAGTGCAGCAGGAAATCGTGCTTCGCACCGCTGACGAAGGCCCGGTCGAAACGGCATCGATGCGTTTGCCGGAGGACGATGTTGCTCTGCTTCAGGTCGATCAGCTGCACCTGGGCTGCTGGGTCGAGTTTCAGGAAGACGAGGAAAACACCCTGCGCGGCAAGCTGGTGGCGATCATTGAAGCCACCGACAAATACATCTTCGTCAACCGTACCGGGATGAAAGTGCTGGAGCACAGCCGTACCGGCCTGGCTCTGGAATTCCGGCGTGGCGCGGTGCGAACGCTGGACGACACCTTGCTGTTCGACCGGGCGCTGGAGTCGGTGTTGGGCAACCTGCGGCGTCTCAATCGCGGCAAGTGATCGCGCGCGGAGGGTCTATCGCGGCATACTGGGTACCAACACAGTCGTCGTTGAAGGAACCTGTATGCAGTTGGACCCCGCGAGCGGTTGGTGTCAGGGCGTGCGCGTATGCCCCTCGCCCAACTTCAATGCACGCCCCGAGGGCGAAATTTCCCTGCTGGTGATCCACAACATCAGTCTGCCGCCAGCGCAGTTTCTGACCGGCAAGGTGCAGGAATTTTTCCAGAATCGTCTGGATGTCACGGAACATCCCTACTTTGCAGGGATCGCCGACCTGCGGGTGTCTGCGCATTTTCTGATTGAACGTGACGGCACCGTCACTCAGTTTGTCTCTTGTCTTGAGCGTGCCTGGCATGCTGGCGTCTCGTGTTTCGAAGGACGGGAAACCTGTAACGATTTTTCCGTGGGCATCGAGCTTGAAGGCACGGATGATCTGCCGTTCACCGACGCCCAATATCAAGCGTTGACGGCCCTGACGCGACAGCTGCAAAGCGCCTTCACGGGTATCACCGCACAACGTATCTGCGGGCATAGCGATATCGCACCCGGGCGCAAGACTGATCCGGGACCGGCGTTTGACTGGGCACGCTATCGCGCGGCTCTGGCAAAAGCTGCTCTGGAAAAAAAGGAGTAACAATGAGTTTTCTGGTGCTGCTGTTGGCGGTGTGGATCGAGAAGTTCTCGGCCCTGCGCCATCGGGTTCAACGTGATGGCGGCTGGGTGCGCGAGCTGAACAAGCTTGAAACCAACCCACGCATGACAAACCGTCCGTGGCTGATACTGGTGGTGCTGGTGTTGTTGCCGGTGGCGCTGCTGGGTTTGCTGTTGCTGGTGCTGGAGCCGGTGGCTTACGGCTTGCTGGCGTTGCCGGTGCATCTGCTGGTGGTGATTTACAGTCTGGGCCGTGGTGATCTGCTGGCCGACCTGGGGCCGTTTCGCGATGCCTGGCGCCGGGAAGACCTGCAAGCCGCCGCTCATGTGGCCAAACGCGACCTGAATATTTGCGCTGACAGCGGCGAGCAACTGCTGGAGCGAGTTGAAGGGCATCTGCTGTGGCAGGCCTATCAGAGCTTTTTCGCGGTCATCTTCTGGTATTTCTTGCTGGGCCCGGTTGCCGCACTGAGTTATCGACTGCTGGCGCTGGCCGAGGAGCACGGGCAGAACCCGGCCGTGGTCGAGCGAGCGGCACAGCTGCGTCATGCGTTCGATTGGGTGCCGGTGCGACTGCTGGCGGCGAGTTTTGCGCTGGTCGGCAACTTTGTCGCGGTCGGCCGGGTGATGCTGCACGAGCTACTGAATTGGAACATCAGCGCCACTCAACTGATCGAGAAGGTCGGGTTGGTGGCCGGTGAAATTCCGGCGCCGGTGGTCGGGCCGGACGGTATCAACAGCCTCGACCGGATCTGGGAACTACTGCTGCGCGCGGCAGTGCTTTGGTATGCCGGGTTTGCGTTGTGGACTGTTTTGTCCTGACTTCTGCTTTGAATCGAAAAGATCGCAGCCTTCGGCAGCTCCTACAGGAATCGTGTGAATCTGTAGGAGCTGCCGAAGGCTGCGATCTTTTTCGTTAACCTTAAGTTACAAAACCCTCCGTCGATTTAGGCTATACAGAGATAGCGCCAATAGTGGCTATCTGCTGTCTCTGCGCGCCTGCCATAAAAATAAGAAATCAAAGGGAGACTTCACAGTGAAGAGCTTGCTCTATCCCGCCGTCGCGCTGATGAACCGCTTGAGCTTCGGCATGAAGTTCAGCCTGATCAGCGTGCTGTTCCTCGTGCCGATGCTGGTGACCAACTTCTATCTGGTGCGCGACTCCTATCGCGAATTCCAGGGCACTCGGGTCGAGCTGCAGAGCCTTGACCTGCTGGGCAGCGGCCTGAGCCTGCGCCGGGACCTGGAAACCCTGAACAACCTCGTGCAGATCAACGTCACCCTTGGCCAGTTCGGCAAGGCCGGTCATGTCGAATCGAATATCAGCGCTCTGGAGCAAAGCGTTCTGACCCGTTTGCAAGGGCTGGCGGCGATGACCACTGACCCGGAGCAAATCACCTTTTTCGATGGCAAGCGCGATGAAATGATCGCCGCGTTCAAGGCCCAGCAAACGGAAACCTCCCTGCAAAGCAAAAGTGCGCTGATCGGCAAATTGCTCGGCAATGCGCAGATTTTCAGCCAGGTCATTGCCAGTCAGGCCGGCCTGAGCCGCGACAGCCAGAGCGACATGCGTCAGCTGAGCGAGCTGATTACCAACGTCACGCCAGCCGTCACCCAGACACTCGGCGAAGGCCGGGCGATGGGTTCATACTCGTTAGGGCAGGGCTTTCTCAATTCGGCGTCGAGCACCCGTTTTGATGAGTTGCTGGCGCAGATCGAAAAGCTTCAGGCCGAATACGGTCTGAAATTGCAGGATGCTCTGGGCTCCAGTAAAGCGGCGCACGAAACCCTGGCCGCTCAGGCCGAAAGCAGCAAGGCCTCCCTAAAAAAGGCCAGTGAACTGTTCGAAGAACAGGTGGTGATGGCTGACACCCTCGATGCGCCGTGGCAGGGCTTTTACGATCAGGTCACGGCCCTGATCGACCAGACCTACCAACTCAATGAAGCCACTTTGAAGTTTCTCGGTACCCAGTTGCAGCAGCGACTGGAGCAACATCGCACCCACATGATTTTGCAGGCGGTGGCATTGGCGGTGGTGTTTGTGTTGATTTTTTACCTCTATGGCGGTTTCTACGCCTCGACCCGCACCACCCTCAAGCGTCTTGGCGCGGTGATGGACAAGGTGGCGGCCGGCGACATGACTGTGACCTTCAGCGCCAACAGCCGCGATGAACTGGGCGAGTTGGGCGAGGTATTCACCGGCACCGTGAAGAAGATCCATGACCTGATCGAGCGGGTGGGCCAAACCGTCAGTGAGGTCGAGCGCCAAGCCGGCCAGGTCGAAAACGTGTCTGCCCAGAGCAATCAGGCGGTAACGGGGCAGCGCACGCAGATCGAGCAGGTCGCCACCGCGATGAACCAGATGTCAGCCACGTCGCTGGAGGTGGCGCGCAGTGCCGCGGCGGCCGTCAGCAGCGCCCACAGCGTCAACGACGAGACCATTAGCGGGCGCGGGCTGGTGGAGTCTCAGCAGGGCAGTATCGCTGCACTGGCCAGTGAGATCGATCAGTCGGTGCGGGTGATCAATCAACTGGCCAGCGACAGCCAGTCCATCAGTCGTGTGCTGGAAGTGATCAAAAGCATCGCCGAACAGACCAACCTGCTGGCGCTCAACGCGGCCATCGAAGCCGCGCGTGCGGGCGAGCAGGGCCGTGGTTTTGCGGTGGTGGCGGACGAGGTCCGGACCCTGGCCAAACGCACCCAGCAATCGACCGAAGAAATCGAGCAGATGATTGCCAAGCTGCACAGCGGTGTCGGGGCGGCGGTCAAGGCGATGGGCACCAGCCATCAGATGGCCAAGGGCACAGTCGGGCAGTCGGAAAAGGTCCAGCAGGCGCTGGAAAACATCCTCGGTGCCGTCGGCATGATCGTCGACCAGAACCAGCAGATCGCCGCCGCCGTAGAGCAGCAGACAGCGGTGGCTCACGACATCGACCAGAACATCGTCGAGATCAATCGCGCCGGTGAGCGCACCGCCGACGGCGCGCACCAGACTGAAAATGCCAGCCGAGCGTTGTCGGCGCAGGTGGTGGAACTCAAACAATTGATCAGCGCGTTCCGGGTTTAAAAAGCACCCCGGAACAAATGTGGGAGCGGGCTTTTGTGGCGAGGGGGCTTGCCCCCGTTGGGTCGCGAAGCGGCCCCCGGCGTCCGTCCAGACAGATCAAGTTGTCTGGTTTACGACTGCTTCGCAGCCGAACGGGGGCAAGCCCCCTCGCCACAAAAGCCCGCTCCCACAGGGAATGTGTGTGGCGACTGACTACCAGTTGAACAACTCACACGCATTGGCCGTGCTGGCGACAGCCAGTTGTTCGGGGCTGATCGCCATGAGGGCGGCCAGTGCCTCGCAGATCGCCGGTAAATGAGCCGGGCTGTTGCGTTGGCCGGGGAACATCGCGGGCGCCATGTCCGGTGAGTCGGTTTCCAGTACCACCGATTCAACGGGCAAACCGGCGAGCACTCGGTGCATGCGCAGGGCCTGCGGCCAGGTCGCGGCGCCGCCGAGGCCGAGTTTGAAACCCAGCTTGATATATTCGCGGGCCTCTTCTTGGCTACCGGCGAAGGCATGAATGATCCCCGCGCGTTTCAAGCGAAACCGTTTGAGCGTGGCAATCACCGCCGCGTGGCTGCGTCGCACATGAATCAGCGCCGGCAGATTGAAGTCCGCCGCCAGTTGCAGTTGGGCGTCGAACAGCACTTGCTGGCGTTCGCGATCCAAAGTTTCGATTAAGTAATCCAGACCGATCTCGCCCACCGCACATAGCTGTCGATGGCCCGCCAGACGCGTCAGCCAGTCACCGAGTTCGGTCAAATCCTCAGGGCGATGGTCATCCAGATACACCGGGTGCAAACCGAACGCCGCATGCAGATCTGGATCGCTTTGCACCAGGTCCCAGACCCGCTGCCAATTGGCCTGATAAACCCCCAGTACCACCATCCGCCGCACGCCGAGGGCGCGGCTCTCGGCCAACAGCGCCTGACGATCCACGTCGAAATCCGGGAAATCCAGATGAGTGTGGGTGTCGATCAGTTCCACGGCTCAGTCCTGATGAATACGCTGCTTGAAGGTCCGCGCGATGGCCTGCACGCCGGGTTGGTAATCGGCCTGTTCAATGGCCGCCAACGCCAGTTGCAAAGCCTTGTCGGCGATCAGTTGATGCTGCTGGGACATGGCGTTGACCGGCAGTGGCAGGAAGTCCAGCAACTGCGTATCACCGAAAGTGCCCAGACGTAGCGGGCGGGTTTTCAGCGGGAAGTCGTGCAAAGCATCGAACACGCCCTGAAGCAGCACGTAGGAGGTGGTCACCAGCGCATCCGGCAAATGGCCCAGGCGCTGAAGCAACTCTTCCATCAATTGTTTGCCGCACTCACGACTGAACGACTCGCCGTGCTCGATCAGCGCCTCGCCTTTGAAGCCGTTCAGCGCTTCCTTGAAACCTGCCGCCCGTTCCTGGCTGATACTCAATTCGGGACGGGCACCGATCAGCGCGATCTGCTTGGGCAACGGGTCCAACAGGCTGCGGGTAAGCTGCAGACTGGCTTCGCGGTCGTCGCTGATCACCGAGCAAAAGTGCTCAGGCTCCATCACCCGGTCGATGGCGATGATCGGAATGCCTTTGGCCTGCAACTGGCGATAACTGTCGTCGCCGGCCGGCAGGCAACTGGCGACGATCAGCGCATCGCAGCGCCGGGCGCGGAACAGTTGCAGCAATTGCCGTTCGCTGTCCGGCGCATCGTCGGAGCTGGCGATCAGCAGTTGATAGCCGCGAGCCCGGGCGCCTTGTTCCAGCAGTTTGGCGATTCGCGCGTAACTGGGGTTTTCCAGGTCCGGCAGAATGAACCCCAGGGTGCGGGTGTGCCGACTGCGCAACCCGGCGGCCTGAGGGTTGGGTGTGAAGCCATGTTGTTCGACCACCGCGCGCACGCGCTCGACGGTGGCGCTGCTGATGCGTTGCTGTTCAGCCTTGCCGTTGATGACATAACTGGCGGTGGTCACGGAGACGCCGGCCAACTGTGCAATATCACTGAGTTTCAACCCGGGTTTTCCTTTTTTGTTCGAGTTTGCCCGACATTTTCGTCAATCCTACCCGATTCGGGCAGGCGACCATTGTCGCAGCAGATCCGACAATTGGACTTCAAGGATGAGACATTATCGAGTAACGTGCCTAACATTCTAGATTAAACGTTTCAGCAGGCGTATTTTCTACGTTATAGGTCGCTTTGGTCGGTTCTGCCGCGAAACCGCCAAAACTGCCCCTGAAAAGGCGCTCCCAAAGGCTTAAGCTGAATCAATCAAAACAATACCTGGCGTCATACGGCGCCAAAAAGGAGAAAGCATGCTCGAGCTCACCATAGAGCAGATATCCATGGGCCAGTCGGCTGTGGATAAAGCCACCGCCCTGCAATTACTCGCTGACCGGCTCGTGACCGATGGCCTGGTGGCCGACGGTTACCTCGCGGGCTTGCAGGCCCGGGAAGTCCAGGGCTCGACCTTTCTCGGCCAAGGTATTGCCATCCCACACGGCACCCCGGAAACCCGTGATCAGGTGTTCGCCACCGGCGTGCGGCTGATGCAGTTTCCTGACGGCGTGGACTGGGGCGATGGCCAGATCGTTTATCTGGCGATTGGTATCGCCGCCAAATCCGATGAACACCTGCGCCTGCTGCAACTGCTGACCCGCGCCCTCGGTGAAACCGATCTGGGCCAGGCCCTGCGCCGCGCCAGTTCCGCCGAAGCCTTGTTGAAACTGCTGCAAGGCGCGCCGCAGGAACTGGCGCTGGACGCACAGATGATCGGCCTCGGTGTTTCCGCTGATGATTTCGAAGAACTGGTCTGGCGCGGTGCTCGCTTGCTGCGTCAGGCCGATTGCGTGAGCAACGGTTTTGCCGGTGTCTTGCAGCAGGTCGACGCGCTGCCGCTGGGCGATGGCCTGTGGTGGCTGCACAGTGAACAAACGGTGAAGCGTCCGGGCCTGGCATTCGTTACCCCGGACAAACCCATGCGCTACCTCGGTCAGCCGTTGAGCGGGCTGTTCTGCCTGGCCAGCCTCGGTGAAGCCCATCAGGCGCTGCTCGAACGTCTTTGCGCGCTGCTGATCGAAGGCCGTGGTCATGAATTGGGCCGAGCCACCAGCAGCCGCGCGGTGCTGGAAGTCCTCGGCGGTGAAGTGCCGGCGGATTGGCCGAGCGCACGCATTGCCCTGGCCAACGCCCACGGTTTGCATGCGCGTCCGGCGAAGATCCTCGCGCAACTGGCGAAAAGTTTTGAAGGCGAAATCCGCGTGCGTATCGTCGATGGCCACGACAGCGCGGTGTCGGTGAAGAGTTTGAGCAAGCTGCTCAGCCTCGGCGCCCGTCGCGGTCAGGTGCTGGAATTCATCGCCGAACCCACTATCGCTGCCGACGCCTTGCCGGCCTTGCTGGCGGCCATCGAAGAAGGCCTCGGTGAAGAAGTCGAGCCGCTGCCGGCAGTGAGCCAACAGCGCGAAGTGATCGCCGATGTTGCTGAAGTGCTGCTTGCACCGGCCTCCGGCAGTTTGATTCAGGCGATTGCTGCCGCGCCGGGGATCGCCATCGGCCCGGCGCATATTCAAGTGCTGCAAGTTATCGATTACCCGCTGCGCGGTGAGTCTGCCGCCATCGAGCGCGAACGTCTCAAGCAAGCGTTGGCGGATGTGCGTCGCGACATCGAAGGCCTGATCGAGCGCAGCAAGGCCAAAGCGATTCGCGAGATTTTCATCACCCACCAGGAAATGCTCGACGATCCGGAACTGACCGACGAAGTCGACACCCGTCTCAAGCAAGGCGAAAGCGCCGAAGCGGCGTGGATGGCGGTGATTGAAGCGGCCGCCAAACAACAGGAATCGCTGCAGGACGCCTTGCTCGCCGAACGTGCCGCCGACTTGCGCGACATTGGCCGTCGGGTGCTGGCGCAATTGAGTGGCGTCGAAACCCCGGCCGAGCCAGAGCAGCCATACATTCTGGTGATGGACGAAGTCGGCCCGTCCGACGTGGCGCGTCTCGATCCGACGCGCGTCGCCGGTATCCTCACCGCTCGCGGTGGCGCCACGGCCCACAGCGCCATCGTCGCTCGTGCCCTCGGTATTCCAGCGCTGGTGGGCGCCGGTGCCGCCGTGTTGCTGCTGAAACCGGGCACACCGTTGTTGATCGATGGCCAACGCGGTCGCCTGCACGTGGACGCCGATGCCGCGACTTTGCAGCGCGCCACCGAAGAACGCGACACCCGCGAACTGCGCTTGAAAGCCGCTGCCGAACAACGCCATCAACCGGCGCTGACCACCGACGGCCACGCGGTGGAAGTGTTCGCCAATATCGGTGAAAGCGCCGGCGTCACCAGTGCGGTGGAGCAGGGTGCCGAAGGCATTGGCCTGCTGCGCACCGAGCTGATTTTCATGGCCCACTCGCAAGCGCCGGACGAGGCGACTCAGGAAGTCGAATACCGTCGCGTCCTCGATGGCCTGGCCGGTCGACCGTTGGTGGTGCGCACCCTTGACGTCGGTGGTGACAAACCGCTGCCGTACTGGCCGATCGCGAAAGAAGAAAACCCGTTCCTCGGCGTGCGTGGCATTCGCCTGACCCTGCAACGTCCGCAGGTCATGGAAGCGCAGTTGCGCGCCTTGTTGCGAGCGGCAGACAACCGTCCATTGCGGATCATGTTCCCGATGGTCGGCAGCGTCGATGAGTGGCGTCAGGCTCGGGACATGACCGAACGTCTGCGTCTGGAAATCCCGGTGGCGGACCTGCAACTGGGGATCATGATCGAAGTGCCGTCGGCCGCGTTGCTGGCGCCGGTGCTGGCCAAGGAAGTGGATTTCTTTAGTGTCGGCACCAACGACCTGACGCAATACACCTTGGCCATCGACCGTGGTCATCCGACCTTGTCGGCCCAGGCTGATGGCTTGCATCCGGCGGTGCTGCAACTGATCGACATCACCGTGCGTGCGGCTCATGCTCATGGCAAGTGGGTCGGCGTGTGCGGTGAGCTGGCGGCCGATCCGCTGGCGGTACCGGTGCTGGTGGGCCTGGGTGTGGATGAGTTGAGCGTGTCGGGCCGCAGCATTGCCGAGGTCAAGGCGCGCATTCGTGAACTCAGCCTGACCCAGACTCAAACCCTTGCCCAACAGGCCCTGGCCGTGGGCAGCGCGAACGAAGTCCGCGCATTAGTGGAGGCCCTGTAATGGCCAAGATCTTAACCCTGACCCTTAACCCGGCGCTGGACCTCACGGTTCAATTGCCGCTACTTACCCCCGGTCAGGTCAATCGCAGCGACGAAATGCACACCCACGCCGCCGGCAAAGGCGTGAACGTGGCGCAGGTGCTGGCCGACCTCGGGCATCAGCTGACCGTCAGCGGTTTTCTCGGGGAAGACAACCTTCAGGCGTTCGAAACCCTGTTCGCCAAACGCGGTTTTACCGACGCGTTTGTCCGCGTCCCCGGCGAGACCCGCAGCAACATCAAACTGGCGGAAAGCGATGGGCGCATCACCGACATCAACGGCCCGGGGCCGAGGGTCAGTGAAGCGGCGCAGCAGGCTTTGCTCGATCGTCTCGACCAGATTGCTCCCGGGCATGACGCGGTCGTCGTGGCCGGTAGTTTGCCCCGTGGCGTGAATCCTCAGTGGTTGCGGGAGTTGATCCAGCGCTTGAAAAAACGCGGTTTGAAAGTGGCGCTCGACACCAGCGGTGAAGCCTTGCGCGCAGGTCTGGCGGCCGGTCCATGGCTGATCAAACCCAACACCGAAGAATTGGCTGAAGCGCTGGGTTGCGAGGTGGTTTCCGTGGGCGCCCAAGCCGAGGCGGCGAGCCGTTTGCATGCACATGGTATCGAGCACGTGGTGATTTCCGACGGTGCCGATGGGGTGAACTGGTTCAGTGTCGGCTCGGCCATGCATGCCACGCCGCCCAAGGTCAGCGTGGTTAGTACCGTCGGTGCGGGGGACTCGCTGCTGGCGGGCATGCTGCACGGTTTGCTCAGTGCCGACACGCCCGAACAAACCTTGCGCACTGCCACCGCGATTGCCGCCATGGCCGTTACCCAGATCGGTTTTGGTATCGGTGACGCCGCGCAACTGGCGCACCTCGAACAGGGCGTGCGCCTGCGCCCCCTGACAGAACAATAAGAGGGTTTGCAATGAAGTTAGCCATTGTTACGGCCTGCCCGAACGGCATGGTCACCAGTGTGCTGTGCGCTCGTCTGCTTGATGCAGCGGCCCAGCGTCAGGGCTGGAGCACCAGTGTCGAAGTCGTTGATGCGGCCCATCCGGAACGTCAACTGTCGGCCGCCACCATCGAAGCCGCCGAGTGGGTGTTGCTGGTTACCAGCGCGCCGGTAGATATGTCGCGGTTCGTCGGCAAACGCGTGTTCCAGAGCACCCCGGCCCAGGCCCTGCAAGATGTCGAAGCGGTGCTGCGTCGCGGGGTGGAGGAGGCCGAGGTTTACGTCGCGCCCGAAGCCGTCGCCGAGCCGGCTGCCGTGGTTAAACATGCGCCACGCCTGGTGGCTGTCACCGCGTGCCCGACCGGCGTCGCCCACACCTTCATGGCCGCCGAAGCCTTACAACAAGCGGCCAAGCGCTTGGGCTACGACCTGCAAGTGGAAACCCAGGGCTCGGTCGGCGCTCGTAATCCACTCAGCGCAGAGGCGATTGCCGATGCCGATGTGGTGCTATTGGCGGCAGACATCGAAGTCGCCACCGAGCGGTTCGCCGGCAAGAAAATCTACCGCTGCGGCACCGGCATTGCGCTGAAACAGGCCGAAGCGACGCTGAACAAGGCCTTGGCCGAAGGCAAACAGGAAAGCGCTTCGACCGGCGCCAAAGGCCCGGCCAAGCAAGAGAAGACCGGCATCTACAAACACCTGCTGACCGGTGTCTCGTTCATGTTGCCGATGGTGGTGGCGGGCGGTCTGATGATCGCCTTGTCCTTCGTGTTCGGCATCACCGCGTTCAAGGAGGAAGGCACGCTCGCGGCCGCGCTGATGCAGATCGGCGGCGAGACCGCGTTCAAACTGATGGTGCCGCTGCTGGCGGGCTACATCGCCTACTCGATCGCTGACCGCCCGGGCCTGGCGCCGGGGATGATCGGTGGTTTGCTGGCGAGCACCCTGGGCGCCGGTTTCATCGGCGGGATCATTGCCGGTTTCATCGCCGGCTATGCGGCCCAGGCGATCAACCGTTATGCGCGTTTGCCGCAGAGCCTCGAGGCGCTGAAGCCGATCCTGATCATTCCGTTGCTGGCGAGCCTGTTTACCGGTCTGGTGATGATCTACGTGGTCGGCAAACCGGTGGCCGGGATGCTTGCAGGGCTCACGCACTTCCTCGACAGCATGGGCACCACCAACGCCATCCTGCTCGGTGTGCTGCTGGGCGGCATGATGTGCGTCGACCTCGGCGGGCCGATCAACAAAGCGGCTTATGCGTTTTCGGTGGGGCTGCTGGCGTCGCAAAGTTATGCACCGATGGCCGCGACCATGGCCGCCGGCATGGTGCCGCCGATTGGCCTGGGCATCGCCACGTTCATTGCCCGGCGCAAGTTCGCTCAGACTGAGCGCGAGGCCGGTAAAGCGGCGCTGGTGCTGGGGCTGTGCTTTATCTCCGAGGGGGCGATTCCGTTTGCAGCGAAAGACCCGCTACGGGTGATTCCGGCAAGCATCGCCGGCGGTGCGCTGACCGGCGCGTTGTCGATGTACTTCGGCTGCAAACTCATGGCACCGCACGGTGGGTTGTTCGTGATGCTGATCCCGAATGCGATCAACCATGCGCTGTTGTATCTGCTGGCGATCGTGGCCGGGAGTCTGCTGACGGCGGTGACGTATGCGCTGCTCAAGCGGCCCGAAACGGTGGAGCTGGCGTTGGAACCGGCCAACGCTTAAAAGCAAAAGACGCCAAACCCTGTGGGAGCGAGCCTGCTCGCGATGAGGTCAGCACATTCAACATTGATGTTGGCTGTCAGACCGCATCGCGAGCAGGCTCGCTCCCACAAGGATTTGTGGTGTTGCCTGATTGTTGTGTCATACCTGATTCACACGGCCATGCTTAAGTTTTCCTTTTTCAGGGAGAACACCATGAGCGAATTCGACCTCAGCCGTCGTCGTGTCATGCAGGTCGTTGGCGCTGGGCTGTTGATGCCCAGCCTGGCCCCTGCGGTGATTGCTTCGGTCAAGGATCGACCGCAACTCACCGATGGCGTGCAGTCCGGCGACCTGTTGGGTGACCGGGCGATGATCTGGAGCCGTAGCGACCGTGCGGCGCGGATGGTGGTGGAATGGGACACCCGCAGCCTGTTCAGTAACCCTCGTCGATTCGTCTCGCCATTGGCCGATGCCCGCACCGACTTCACCGCCCGGGTCGAGCTCACTGGCCTGCCCGCCGATCAGGCGATTTTCTACCGCGTGACTTTCGAAGACGCCCAGAGCGGTGTCGCCAGTGAGCCCTGGTTCGGTCATCTGCGCAGTGTGCCCACCGCCCGACGGAATATTCGGTTTGTCTGGAGTGGCGACACTGTCGGCCAGGGCTTCGGCATCAACCCGGACATCGGCGGCATGCGCATCTACGAAGCCATGCGTCTGCGCCTGCCGGACTTTTTTATCCACAGCGGCGACACCATCTACGCCGACGGCCTGGTGCCGGCGCAACTGACCACCGAAAGTGGCCGGGTGTGGCGCAACCTCACCAGCGAAGCCAAGAGCAAAGTCGCCGAAACCCTCGACGACTATCGCGGCAATTATCGCTACAACCTGATGGACGAAAACATCCGCCGCTTCAACGCCGAGGTCCCGCAAATCTGGCAGTGGGACGACCACGAAGTGGTGAACAACTGGTCGCCGGGCAAGCAACTGGATGAGCGCTACAAGAGCAAAGATATCCACAGCCTGGTCGGCCGTGCGCGCCAGGCCTGGCTGGAATACGCGCCGATGCGCTTGCAGAGTGCCGATGACGGCGGGCGGATTTATCGCAAGCTGAGTTATGGGCCGATGCTTGATGTGTTCGTGCTCGACATGCGCAGTTATCGCGAAGCCAATGACGACAACCTTGGTGCCGCCAAACCGTTTCTCGGTCGAGAACAATTGGACTGGCTCAAACGCGAATTGAAAGGCTCCCAGGCGCAATGGAAAGTCATCGCCGCCGACATGCCCATCGGCCTCGGCGTACCCGACGGTGAAGTCAGCCCCGGTGTGGCGCGGTGGGAAGCGGTGGCCAATGGTGACCCTGGCCCGGCTCAGGGCCGCGAAGTGGAAATCGCTGAATTGCTCGGTTTTCTGCGGGCGCAGCAGGTGCGTAATTTCGTATTCCTCACGGCGGATGTGCATTACTGCGCCGCGCACCATTACCACCCCGACCGCGCGGCGTTTCAGGACTTCGAACCGTTCTGGGAGTTTGTCGCAGGGCCGCTGAATGCGGGGAGCTTCGGGCCGAATGCGCTGGATAAAACCTTCGGCCCCGAAGTGGTGTTCGAGAAAGCACCATCGGCGCAGAACACCTCGCCGTTTGCCGGGTTTCAGTTTTTTGGCGAGGTGAATATCGACGGGCAGACGGGGGAGATGAGTGTGGTGTTGCGGGATCTGGATGGGGTGGGGGTGTTTGAGCGCAAGTTGCAGCCGGTTTGAGGACCGCACGCTTTTCATGAACGATATCAAACCAATGTGGGAGCGAGCCTGCTCGCGATGACGGTTTTACATTCAACAAATAAGTTGGCTGTCAGACCGTAATCGCGAGCAGGCTCGCTCCCACATTGATTGTGCGGTGTCAGTAGACGTCGCGGCGGTAGCGGCCTTGTTCGATCAGGCGGTCGACCTCTTCAATGCCGAGCAATTCGTTGAGCGCGTGATCCACCCCTGAAGCCATCCCCTGCAAACTGCCGCAGATGTAAATCACGGCGCCATCGGCCAGCCATTTTTTCAACTCGTCGGCCGACTTGCGCAGGCGATCCTGCACATAGATTTTCTCGGCCTGATCTCGGGAAAACGCCAGGTCCAGTCGTTCCAGATCTCCGGCAGTCAACCATTCCTCAAGCTCTGCGCGGCACAGGTAGTCATGCTCGCGATTACGCTCGCCGAACAGCAGCCAGTGACGCTGCTGCCCGTCGGCAATCCGTGCTTTGAGCAAACTGCGCAACCCGGCCAGCCCGGTGCCGTTGCCCAGCAGGATCATCGGCACCGGTTCGTTCGGTAGATGGAAACCACTGTTGCGGCGTACCCGCAAACTGATGCTGCTACCCACGGGCGCGTGTTCGGTCAACCAGCCGGAACCGACGCCCAGGCTGCCGTCGGCGTGCAATTCCTGACGCACGATCAACTCCAGCACGCCGTCGGCGGCGATCGAGGCGATGGAGTATTCGCGCATGGCCAACGGCACCAGGGCGTCCGCCAGCGCTTGCGCGTGCAGGCCGACCAGATGGGCGCGGTTCTCGGGCAGTTGGCGGCTGGCCAGAGCTTGTTCCAGCGTTTGCGACAGGCCATCGAACTCAACCGTGGCCCGACCGTCAATCCCCAGGCCGTCGAGGAAATGCTCGATGGCCCACGGACAATTGCGCGGCAGTACTTCCACCAGATCCCCGGCCAGCCAGCTGCTGGTGGTGGGGGCGCTGAGGCCGAGCAAATACACGGGTGAACCGCTGCTGTCCGGGTTCATCAATTCGCGACGGGTCAGGGTCCAGTTGTCGTAGCTTGGCGCTTGCCAGGTATCTACCGGCGCCTGACCCGTCAGCAGACCGAGTTGCTGTTGCCAGTGGCGCAGGGCGTAAGGATCGCCGCTGTCGACCTCCACCGGGGCGAACAGGGTCTTGCCGCCGTGCTCGCCCAACCAAGTGTGCAAGCGGCGGGCGAAGCCGCAGAAGTGTTGATACTGGCGGTCACCGAGGCCGAGCACGGCATAGTTAAGGCTGTCGAAGCTCAACGCACGGCCCAGCACTTTGCGTTCGAATCCTCGAGCGCTGTCAGGTGCCTCACCGTCGCCAAAGGTGCTGACCACAAACAGCGCGTTGCTGGAATCCTGCAGGTCCTGTTCGCTGACATTGGCCAACGGTTGAACCTTCACCGGTAACCCGGCGGCCTGCAATTGCCCGGCGGTCTGCCAGGCGAGCTGTTCGGCGAACCCGCTCTGGCTGGCGAAGCCGATCAGCCATGCCGGCGCGTCGCTGCCCGGTTGCGCGAGGCCTTTGCGGGCGTCCTTGATCTGACGTTTCTTGCGTCGACGGTCCAGGTACAGCAACCAGCCAGTGACGAAAAACAGCGGCATGCTCAGCGCGGCGATCGTCAGGATAATGCGCCCGATAATCCCGAAATAGCTGCCGACGTGCAGCGCATAAATACTGGTCAGCAGCTGCGCCTTGAGGCTCTTGTCGCTGTAGCGGTCATGACGGCTGACGATGCCGGTCGCCGGATCGAGGGTGATCTGGTTCAGCGCGCGGTCGTGGGGTGAATTCTTCAGCAGGTAGAACACGGTTGCCGGTTGCCCGGCCACGGGCGGCATACGAACGTTGTAGGACGAAAGCCCAGGGCCGGCGGCGCTGTAGATGCTGCTCCATATCGCGGCGTAATCGGCAGTGGGGGCCGGGCCGCTTGGCGCAGGACCGCGACCACTGCGCACTCGTTCGTTTTGCGGCGAATCGGAAAGCAGCCGGGTCAGGCCCTTGTTGTACCACTCGTACGACCAGGACAGCCCGGTCAGCGCCGCCAAAAGGTAGAACACCAGGCACCAGGTACCGGCCACCGAATGCAGATCCCAGTTGAAGCTGCGACCCTTTTTATTCCAGTCCAGGGTCAGCCAGGCGCGCCAGTTTTTCCACTGACGCGGCCAGCGCAGGTACAGGCCGGACAGACAGAAGAACACCAGAATCAGCGTACAGGCGCCGGTGATCTGCCGGCCGATATCGCCCATGGCCAGGACCCGGTGCAGTTGCAGCATCAGGCCAAAGAAATCCTGGCCCGTGACGTCGCCCATGAACTCGCCGGTGTACGGGTCGAAGTAGCGCATCGGCCCGCGACGTTCACCGGGTGGCGCGGTGAAGATCACCCGCGCGGCGTTGCCGCTGTCGGTCTCGACCCAGAGCATCGAGACTGTCTTGCCCGAAGCGCCTTCGATTTTCTCTACCAGCTCGGCAGGCGGCAGTACGCCGGCAATCTGCTTCTCGACGTGCAGCACAGAGGGGTTCAACGCTCGCAGGATTTCATCCTGGAACGATACCGTCGCCCCGGTGATGCCCATCAGGGCCAGGACCAGTCCGGCGCTGATGCCGAAAAACCAGTGCAACTGGAACAGGGATTTCTTCAACACGTCGCTCGCCTTGTTCGTTCAAAAGTCATCATCACGGCGCGCATTATGCCGTGAGTTGTCGAGAAGGATTCTTTTTTACAGGCAAAAGCCCCGTTCACTTCGATGAACGGGGCTTTTGCCTTAGAGCTTTGGCCTTCACGCTTCTGTGATCAGAAGTGGAAGTTGGCACTCAGCAGGGCGGTACGGCCCGCCGCCACGTGGGCGTAGTGGTTCTGGAGTATCTGGTCGAAGTAACGCTTGTCGGTCAGGTTCTGTACGTTGAGCTGCAGGTCGACGTTCTTGGTCAGACGGTAGCTGGCCATCGCGTCGTAACGCCAGTAGGACGGGATCTCCACCGAGTTGGCGACGTTGCCGAACTGGGAATCGACGAAGGTCGCACCGGCACCGATGGTCAACTTGTCCGGCACCAGATCGTAGGTCGACCAGAACGTGAAGTTGTTACGTGGGGTGCTTGGCATGTGGTTGCCTTCATCGGCGGCGAGGGTGGTTTTGACCACTTCGCTGTCCATGTAGGTGTAGCCGCCGAAGACTCTCCAGTTACGGGTCAGCTTGCCGGCATAGCTCAATTCCAGGCCATTGACCTGCTGTTCGCCGTCCAGCACTTGCGTGGTGCCGCCGTCCGGATCGTTGATTCGCGCGTTGGTTTTCTCGGTACGGAACAGTGCGGCGGTCAGCGACAGATCGTCACCGAAGAAGTCCCACTTGGTGCCGATTTCGTAGTTGCGGTTCTTTTCCGGATCCAGACTGGCATTGTTCGCTGCCAGTTCCAGGCCACCGTTGCCGCTGGTTTCGCCGGCCGGGTTGCTGGAGGTCGAATAGGCCGCGTAGATGCTGCCATTAGGCAACGGGTTGTAGACCACGCCGATCTGGTAGTTCACCAGGTCGCTGGTGTTCGCACGGGAGAAATCGTTCGCTGGCGCTGTGCTGCTGGCGTTGGCGTGGCCGCTGGATTCGACCTGGTAGTTGTCATAACGCAGACCCAGGTTCAGGGACCATTGCTCGTTGAACTTCAGGGTATCGAACACGTAGGCTGCGGCGGTTTTGGTGTCGGTGTCAGTGAACGCGGTGCTGTCGGTGATCGTGCCGTTCCAGTTATCCCCAGGCGTCGGGTTGTACAGGCTGGTGCAGTCGCCGGAGGTGAACAGGGCGCCGTTGCATCGGGTGCCGCTGGCGGTGGAAGTCAGGGTGTACGGGCGGTTGTGGGTGTCCTGATAGGAAAACTCCAGGCCGGTCACCAGGCTGTGCTCGATGGAGCCGGTGTTGAACTTGGCGCTAAGGTCGGTCTGGTTGATCCAGCCGCTGGACGTCGAGTTACGGCTCTTCGCGCCACGGTAAACGTTGCCATTGACCACGTTGCCCTTGCTGTCGTCCGGGTTGGTGACGATGTAGTCCAGGGTCGAACGGGACATGCGGAAGCTGTTCGATACGGTCAGGTCTTCATTCAGATCGTGTTCGATCTTGAGGGTGCCGCTGTCATTGGTGGTCTGGCGAAAGTCGCGACCGGTGAGGCCGTAGAAGTTGTCGCGGTCAACATTGGCCGGCTTGTCGACCTGATGCTTGCTACGGTTGGGGCTCAAGGTCAACGGGATGCCGTAGTCGGGCATGTCGTCGGTTTCGACGTGGTAGTAACCGACGGTCAAACGGGTATCGGTGCCCAGGCCGAAGGCGAAGGACGGCGCCACACCCCAGCGGCTGACGTCCACGGTATCGCGGCCGGCGACGTTGGCTTCGTGCTTCATCAGGTTCAGGCGCAAGGCCGAGGTGTCGGTCATCTGCTGGTTCAGATCAAGGGTGGTGCGCTTGGTCTGGTCCGAGCCCCAGGTGAAGCCGCCGTTGTAGGAATTGCCCAGCTTGGGGGTCTTGCTCACCAGGTTCAGGCTGCCACCGGTGGAACCGGCGCCGGTGAAGGCCGACCCCGGGCCCTTGCTGACTTCGATCGATTCAACGTTGAAGATCTCGCGGCTCTGGGACGCCGGGTCGCGCATGCCATCGACAAACGTGTCACTTTCGGCGTTGAAGCCGCGAATGATCGGACGATCGCCGGCCGGATTACCGCCCTCGCCGGCACCGAAGGTGATGCCTGGAGTGGTGCGCAAGGCGTCGACCAGGCTGGTGGCGCCGGTGTCGCGAATCACTTGTTGCGGGATCACGGTGACGCTTTTCGGCGTCTCGCGCAGTGGCGCGGTGTACTTCTTGGAGGCCGAAGTATCGGTCTTGTAGGAGGTGTCATTCTGCTCGCCCACAACGCTGGTCGCGTCCAGGGAAATCGCATTGTTGGGCGCTTTCTCGTCAGTCTTTTCGGCCGCGAAAACCATATGGCCCGCAGAGCCGGCAGTGATCGCCAGGCCAATTGCAGACGCGAGCAAACGCGGTGAACTGACCGTTGATTGTAGTTGTTGGCGTGACATGTGAATTCCCCTCCCCTAGGATTTGAGGCCGCGGAATATAGGGTAAACACGTATTTGTATCAATTGCGAAACGTTATTATTCGCGACAAATTTACATTCTTTACAATTTACCTTTACGGTTTTTGCCGTTTCATTCGTCCTACGGGTTTTACACAGGCAATAAGAATCAATACCATTAGAGCCCCTTTGCCTTCAGGTGTCTTTCCATGTTGCTGCACATTCCCGGCGTGTTCGCGAAAGAAGAAGTGCAGCGCATTCGCGAGGCCCTGACGCAGGCGGATTGGGCCGATGGCAAAATCACCGCCGGTTACCAGTCGGCCAAGGCCAAGCACAATCTGCAACTGCCGGAAGGGCATCCGTTGGCCAAGGAAATCGGCGCGGCGATGCTCGAGCGATTGTGGAAAAATCCGCAGTTCATGTCGGCGGCATTACCGCACAAGGTCTTCCCGCCGTTACTGAACTGTTACACGGCCGGTGGCAGTTTTGACTTCCACATCGACAACGCCGTGCGTCAACCCAAGGGCAGCATCGAGCGAGTGCGCACTGACCTGTCGGCGACGCTGTTCTTCAGTGAACCGGAGGATTACGACGGCGGCGAACTGGAAATCCAGGACACCTTCGGCACCCAGCGCGTGAAATTGCCCGCCGGCGACATGGTCCTGTATCCCGGCACTAGCTTGCACAAGGTCAACGCCGTTACGCGCGGCACCCGTTACGCCTCGTTTTTCTGGACGCAAAGCCTGGTGCGTGAAGACAGCCAGCGCGCCTTGCTGTTCGAGATGGACGGGGCGATTCAGCAACTGACCCAGGACATGCCCGACCATCCTTCATTGATCTGCCTGACCGGCACCTATCACAACCTGTTGCGTCGCTGGGTCGAGGTGTAAGTGACGGACTTTCGGTTGCACCGCGAGGAAATTCTCGACGGCGACCGCCTCAAAGCCATGCTCGAAGAAAGCCCGGCGCGCGCGGCCCAGGCGATTCTGATCGCGGCCCGTAAAGGCGTGCTCGATGCTCAGGCATTGCTCGGGCAGATCCTTCTGGACGGGCGAGGGATTGAGCAGGATCAGCCACTGGCTGTGCGCTGGTTCGAGATTGCCGCTCAGCATGGACATCTTATGGCGCGCAACATGTTAGGTCGTTGCCATGAACATGGCTGGGGTTGCACCGCCGATGCTTCGATAGCCGCGGGGCATTATCGTGTTGCCGCTGAAGCCGGACTGGATTGGGCGATGTACAACTACGCCAATCTGCTGGCTACTGGTCGTGGGGTGATCGAGGATCAGGTGCAAGCGCTGAATCTGTATCGGCGGGCAGCTGAATTGGGCCACGCAAAGTCGATGAACCTGCTGGGGCGTTATCTGGAAGAGGGGCGGGGTTGCCTGGCTGCTCCACAAGCTGCTCGTGACTGGTATCGACGCTCGGCGGTCGGCGGGGATTTTCGTGGGCAGTTCAGTTATGCAGCGGTGTTGGCGGATGAAGGCAAGATCGACGAGGCGCTGGGTTGGCTGCACAAGGCACTGGACGGCGGGAATCTGAATTTTTTGCGGGTGGCGAGCAAGGCGCTGTTGAACGCGGTGAATCCGCAAATTCGTAAGTTGGCCGAAGACTACACGCTACGCTGCGCCGAGCTGAACCCGTAGGAGCTGCCGAAGGCTGCGATCCTTTGCTTTTAAGAGCAAGATCAAAAGATCGCAGCCTTCGGCAGCTCCTACGGGAAAAATGCGGGTTTCCCGAGGCGTATTTCAGACACAAAAAAGCCCATGACACGTCATGGGCTTTTTCATTTCTGCGCGTGATTTTTACACGTAGAACGACTTCAGCGGCGGGAAGCCATTGAATTCAACCGCGCTGTAACTGGTGGTGTAAGCACCCGTCGACAACCAGTACAAACGATCACCGATCGCCAGGTTCAACGGCAAACCGTACTTGTAGTTCTCGTACATGATATCGGCGCTGTCGCAAGTCGGGCCGGCGATGACCACTTCTTCCATCTCGCCTTTCTTCTCGGTCCAGATCGGGAACTTGATGGCTTCGTCCATGGTTTCGATCAGGCCAGAGAATTTGCCCACATCCGTGTACACCCAGCGCTCGACGGCGGTACGGGATTTACGCGCCACCAGCACCACTTCACTGACCAGAATGCCGGCGTTGGCGATCAGCGAACGGCCCGGCTCCAGGATGATTTCCGGCAGGTCGTCGCCGAAGTCTTCCTTGAGGAAGCGGATGATTTCTTCGGCGTAGGTTTCCAGGCTGTTGGTGCGGGTGATGTAGTTGGCCGGGAAGCCACCACCCATGTTGATCAACTTCAGGTGGATGCCGTCTTCTTCTTTCAGACGCTCGAAGATCACTTTGACCTTGGCGATCGCCGCGTCCCAGACGCTGATGTCGCGCTGCTGCGAACCGACGTGGAAGGAAATACCGTACGGCACCAGACCCAGGTCGCGAGCGAGGATCAGCAGGTCCATGGCCATGTCGGTCTGGCAGCCGAATTTACGCGACAGTGGCCAGTCGGCGGTGGTCGAGCCTTCAGTCAGGATACGCACATAGACTTTCGAGCCGGGAGCCGCCTTGGCGATGTTGCGCAGGTCGGCTTCGGAGTCGGTAGCGTACAGACGCACGCCCTTGTCGTAGAAGTAGCGAATGTCTTTGGATTTCTTGATGGTGTTGCCGTAGCTGATGCGATCCGGGCCGACGCCCTGGTTCATCACTTTATCGAGCTCGTAGATCGAGGCGATGTCGAAGTTCGAGCCTTTCTCTTTGAGCAGGTCGATGATTTCAACGGCCGGGTTGGCCTTGACTGCGTAGTAGACCTTGGCGAATTCGAAACCGGCGCGCAGGTCGTCGTAGGCCTGGCTGATCATCGCGGTGTCGATCACCACGAACGGGGTTTCTTGTTTGTCGGCGAAAGCCTTCATTTTCTGGAAGGTATCGCGCGCGAAATAGTCTTCGACGTTGATCGACATGCTGGGAACTCCTACTGGCAAACTGAAATTATCAATGGGTGCGAGGGTGTGTCATCAATGAGTTCGCGAGTGCGTTGTCGCCTGAGCGCGTGCCAGGCAAGGCGCAGGACGCCGCTAATGGTTATTCCCTTCGCAAGGCCTGCAACGCAGCATGGCGCGCGCTCAGGCACAACCCGGAGGGCCGGGCCTGCTTTTGCGCAGGGCTGCGTTACTCGTCCCTTATTTGGAACAACCAAACTTCGGTCCTCGCGCCTTGCCCTGCGCAAAAGCAGACTCCGGCGCACTCGTGAACTCATTGATGACACACCCTCCTGAACGCCCTCCGTATCCCCACTTTGGTTCGCCTACTTCCCAAGGCATGTCGCCGAAAGCAAAAAGGCCACGGGAGGCGGTGCTTTCCCTTGGCCTTGCTGTCTCGTCGTCAGTACTTGAGCCGGATGGATCGTTTCCAGCATGGACGTTCGGCGCGAACTTTAGGGCGTGAGGAGCTCGAGATCAACAAAAAATGTCGCGTTTTTGCACGCTTCCGTCGTGCGGTCCCGGACAGCTACTGATGTAACCGACCTGCATGACAGTGTGATGTTCCCCGAATGAGGAATTTTGGAGGGATTTGCATTGCCTTTGTGGCGAGGGAGCTTGCTCCCGCTGGGTCGCGGAGCGGCCCTAAAATCAGCCGATGCGGTTCTTCGGGCGAACCGCATCGGCTGACTTTACGACTGCTTCGCAGCCGAGCGGGAGCAAGCTCCCTCGCCACAAAAGCACTTAAGCCTCAGACAGATCAGGCGACAGCAGTCTCGGCTGGCGAAACAATACTGGTCTTGCCCCCACGGGACTTACCAGAGCTCAAGTACTCGGCAATCGATTCCTGAGTCACCTCACCCAGGAACACCCGCTCGGCATCCATCACCGGCAGCCACGAGCGGTTGAACTCGTACATGCGCGACAGCAGGATGCGCAAATGCTCGTCGTACACCGCGGTGGCATTAAACTCGCGCAGGT
Organism: Pseudomonas frederiksbergensis; assembly: GCF_003732275.1. GTDB lineage: Bacteria > Pseudomonadota > Gammaproteobacteria > Pseudomonadales > Pseudomonadaceae > Aquipseudomonas > Aquipseudomonas frederiksbergensis_H. The sequence goes on along the minus strand of NZ_MOBM01000002.1, from coordinate 134,889 downwards.
ATTGCGCGCAAGTGCCGGTCTGGCGGTGCAGGTCGCGACGGCGCACGTAGCCCAAGGCCTTGTTCTCGGCGCAGGTAACCACCACGTAGCGACGGTCCAGTTCGTCCATCAATTCCAGCGCCTCGGCCACCGGAGTTCCCGGGCTTACCGATGGCGCGTTGTCCGCCGCATCTTCGGCTTTCACCAGCAACAGACGCTTGAGGGTGCTGTCCTGGCCGACGAAGTTGCTGACAAAGTCGTCCGCCGGGTGCGCCAGCAGGGTGTCCGGGTGATCGATCTGCAGCAGTTTGCCCGCACGGAAAATCGCAATCTTGTCGCCAAGCTTGATCGCTTCGTCGATGTCGTGGCTGACCATGATCACAGTCTTGTTCAGCGCCCGTTGCATCTCGAAGAATTCGTTCTGGATCATCTCGCGGTTGATCGGGTCGACCGCGCCGAACGGTTCGTCCATCAGCAACAACGGCGCATCCGCCGCCAGAGCACGAATCACGCCGATCCGTTGCTGCTGGCCACCGGATAGTTCACGCGGATAGCGAGTCAGATACTGCTTGGGTTCGAGCTTGATCATGCTCATCAACTCGCGGGCGCGGTCGTGGCATTTCTGTTTGTCCCAGCCGAGCAGGCGCGGAACGATGGTGATGTTTTCCTCGATGGTCATGTTCGGGAACAGACCGATCTGCTGGATCACATAACCGATGTTACGGCGCAGGGTCACGGCGTCGAGGTCAGTAGTGTCTTCGCCGTTGATCAGGATCTTGCCCGAGGTTGGCTTGATCAGGCGGTTGATCATCTTCAGCGTGGTGCTTTTGCCGCAGCCCGATGGCCCCAGGAACACACAGATTTCGCCTTCATTGACGGTCAGGCTTACCGAATCCACGGCTTTCACATCTTTGCCGTTGCTTTGGAAGGTCTTGCTGAGGTTTTGAAGTTCGATCATTTCAGGAGTCCTTTTGGAGTCAGCGTGCGTTGCAGCCATTGCAGAAGCAGGTCGGCGAAGATGGCCAGGAGACTGACCAGCACGGCGCCGACAATCAGCATCGACATGTCGCTGCGGCTGATGGAAGCGAGAATGAGTACACCGAGGCCACCGGCGCCGATGGTCGCGGCGATGGTCATCACACCGATATTCATCACCACGGCGGTGCGCACACCGGCGAGGATCACCGGCACGGCGATGGGCAATTCGACCATGCGCAGGCGCTGGCCGAAGGTCATGCCGATGCCACGCGCTGCTTCGCGAATGCCCGGTTCGACGCCGGTCAGCGCCAAATAGGTGTTACGCATAATCGGCAGCAGCGAGTACAGAAACACTGCGGTGATCGCCGGCATCGGGCCGAGGCCCTGGCCGAATTTGGAATAGAACGGCAGCAACAGGCCGAACAGCGCAATCGACGGCACGGTCAGCAGCACCGTGGCGCTGGCTTGCAAGGGGCCGGCCAGTGTCGGGAAACGGGTCATCAGGATGCCCAGCGGCACGCCGACCAGAATCGCCAGGGTCACGGCGATGCCAACCAGGGTGATGTGCTGCCAGGTCAGGTGCAAAACCTGCGGCCAATCGAGATGGGAAAAGGCGTTCAAAAATTCCATGGCTTTTCCTCCTCAGTTGATGGGGTGCTGGCGCAGGAAGTCTGCAGCAACGGATGAAGGGCTTTCATGATCGACATCGACCCGCGCGTTCAGCTGGCGCATGGTGGCGTCGTCGAACAGTTGGGCCAGTGGCTTGAGCTCTTCGGCGAGTTTCGGGTGGGCGTCGAGGTAGACCTGACGCACCACCGGCGCGGCGGTGTAGTCCGGGAAGTAATGTTTGTCGTCTTCCAGCAATTTGAGCTTGAAGGCGTTCAAACGACCGTCAGTGGTGTAGACCAGACCGGCAAACACCTGGCCATTGCGCAGCGCGGTGTAGACCAACCCGGCATCCATCTGGCGAATGTTGTTGCGGGTCAGGTTCATGCCATAGAGATCGACCATGCCGGCCAGACCGTCGGAACGGTTGGCAAACTCGGTGTCCAGAGCGACGAGGTGATTGGTCTTCGCCTCAGCCTGCAGCACCGTGTTCAGCTCGCTCATGGTGTTGATCTGTGGGTAAGCCTTCGCGGTGTTTTCCGGCAGGGCCAGGGCGTAGGTGTTGCTGAACTTCGAAGGGGTGAGCCAGACCAGACCTTTTTTCGCGTCGAGTTCTTTCACCCGGGCGTAGGACTGAGCGCTGTCGAGCTTGTCAGTGACATGGTTGTAAGCCACCAGCGACACGCCGGTGTATTCCCACATCAAATCCAGCTGACCACTTTCGTGGGCGCTGCGGGCCAGGTTGCTGCCCAGACCGCCGGTCACTTGGGTGTCGTAACCCTTGGTGCGCAGGTATTGGGAGGTGATTTCCGCCAGCAGGGTTTGTTCGGTGAACACCCGGGCGCCGATGCGGATAACGGGTTTTTCAGCGGCTTGGGCAAATCCTGCGAACAGCAGAACGCAGCCTATTAAAAAGCTTAATTTCTTCATAAAAATTCCTTTGCCGAGGCTTAAGACGGGCGCAAGCCGCGTTCGAGCCAGAGGCGGCTGGCGAGTGTCACCAGGCCGTCGAGCAGCAAGGCCAGCAGGGCGGTGCATGCCGCGCCGAGCAGCAGTTGCGGCTGATTGTTCAGGGCGATGCCGGGGAAAATCAGGCTGCCCAGACTGTTGGCGCCGATCAGGAACGCCAGCGGTGCGGTACCGACATTGATCGCCAGCGCCACGCGCACACCACCGATGATGATCGGCACGGCGTTCGGCAGTTCGACCCGCCATAGCACCTGAGTCGGTGTCATGCCGATGCCAACGGCCGCTTCCTTGAGTGAACCCTGAACGTTTTTCAGACCTTCATAGGTGTTGCGCACAATCGGCAACAGTGAGGCGAGGAACAAAGCGAAAATCGCAGGACCGCTGCCAATGCCGAGGATCCCCAGGGCGATGGCCAATACGGCGAGAGGCGGCACGGTGTTGCCGATGTTGAAGATCTGCATGAAGCGTTCGGCGCGTCCAACCATGGTCGGGCGGCTGAGGAAGATACCGGCGGGTATGCCCACTACAAGGGCGGCCAGCATGGAAACGAGGACGAGAATCAGATGAGCTTGCAGGTAAAACAACAAATCGTCGCGGTACTGTTCGATCGTGTTGATGCCAATCCAGTGGACCAGCAGGGCCAGAAGGGCGACGACAACCGCACCTCCTATCAGCCCTTTGCCATAGCGAATAGCCACAGGCGGACTCCTTTTTTCAGTCGGCGGACGCAGTCCCGTGTGGCATGCCATTCCTGGCTGCCGGGAAATCAACGTTCGCGAGAAGCAGCTCTTCATGCTCGTGAAACCGCATGAAATCGAGCCATAAGCGCAGCCTCGTCAGGCTAACTTGCTGATTTTTCAACCCTGACGAATAGCCGTAACAGGGGAGTGGACGCCTCCACGCTCCGAAAGGTTCCCATCTGAAGCAGCATTTGGCCACCCCTAATGTGCTCAACGGTTCGGTTATTCGATGAAGTTGGGCTATAATCGCGGCCCTTTTTGAATCACCTGCCAGGCGATTTCCCATGACCAAACAGGCCGCCGAAGTCGCGAAACGCCGCACTTTCGCCATTATTTCCCACCCCGATGCCGGTAAGACCACCATCACCGAGAAGCTCTTGCTGATGGGCAAGGCGATTGCGATTGCTGGCACGGTGAAGTCGCGTAAATCCGACCGCCATGCCACCTCCGACTGGATGGAAATGGAAAAGCAGCGTGGTATCTCGATTACCACGTCGGTCATGCAGTTCCCGTATCGCGATCACATGATCAACCTGCTCGACACCCCGGGCCACGAAGACTTCTCCGAAGATACCTACCGCACTCTGACGGCAGTGGACTCGGCATTGATGGTCCTCGACGGCGGTAAGGGCGTAGAGCCACGGACCATCGCGCTGATGGACGTCTGTCGTCTGCGTGACACGCCGATCGTCAGCTTCATCAACAAACTCGACCGTGACATTCGCGACCCGATCGAACTGCTCGACGAAATCGAAGCGGTCCTGAAAATCAAGGCTGCGCCGATCACCTGGCCGATCGGTTGCTACCGCGATTTCAAGGGTGTTTATCACCTCGCCGACGACTACATCATCGTCTACACCGCTGGTCACGGCCACGAGCGCACCGACGTGAAAATCATCGAGAAGCTTGACTCCGATGAAGCCCGCGCGCACTTGGGCGATGAGTACGATCGCTTCGTCGAACAGCTGGAACTGGTGCAGGGCGCCTGCCACGAATTCAATCAACAGGAATTCCTCGACGGCCAACTGACACCGGTATTCTTCGGTACTGCATTGGGCAACTTCGGTGTCGATCACGTGCTCGACGCCGTGGTCAACTGGGCGCCGAAACCGCTGGCCCGTGTCGCCAACGAGCGCACCGTGGAACCGGTTGAAGAGAAATTCGCAGGCTTCGTGTTCAAGATCCAGGCGAACATGGACCCGAAACACCGCGACCGCATTGCCTTCATGCGTATCTGCTCCGGCAAGTACGAAAAAGGTATGAAAATGCGCCACGTGCGCACCGGCAAAGACGTGCGGATCGGCGATGCGCTGACGTTCTTCTCCTCTGAGCGTGAGCAGCTGGAAGAAGCGTTTGCCGGCGACATCATCGGCCTGCACAACCACGGCACCATCCAAATCGGCGACACCTTCACCGAGGGCGAAGTCCTGGGCTTCACCGGCATCCCGCACTTCGCCCCGGAACTGTTCCGTCGCGTGCGTCTGCGTGATCCGCTGAAATCCAAGCAACTGCGTCAGGGCCTGCAGCAATTGGCCGAAGAAGGCGCCACTCAGGTGTTCTTCCCCGAGCGCAGCAACGACATCATCCTCGGCGCCGTCGGTGTGCTGCAGTTCGATGTGGTCGCCAGCCGTTTGAAAGAGGAATACAAGGTCGAGTGCTCTTACGAGCCGATCACCGTTTATTCCGCGCGCTGGATTGATTGCGACGATAAGAAGAAGTTTGAGGAATTCCGGGTCAAGGCCGTGGAAAACCTTGCGGTCGATGGCGGTGGTCACCTGACCTACCTGGCCCCGACCCGGGTCAATCTGGCGTTGATGGAAGAGCGCTGGCCGGATGTGAAATTCCGTGCGACGCGTGAGCATCACTAAGCGCTGAGCCGTAACCCCCAAAGCCCCGATGCGTAAGCCTCGGGGCTTTTTTTGTGCCACCTCGGTCAACTGTGGGAGCGGGCTTGCTCGCGAAAGCGGCCTTTCATTCAACATTGATGTCGACTGACCCGACGCCTTCGCGAGCAAGCCCGCTCCCACATGGAATCATCATCGTTAGTGGGTTTGGATATAAGGTTTATTCAAAACCAATCTCTTCGCCAACGACATTTTCTGCTACCCGGTAGCGTCCTATCTGGAGAACCCGGTCAATCGGAACTAAATTTCACTCAGTACCTTTCAGGCATCCACGTGTCACCCAAGAAAGGATGGAATCGGCTATGAGTATTTTTCAACGCGTTGTGTTGTTGCTTAAGGTTTTGGTGATGCTGTCCCTCGGCACGTCGGCGGTGGCGTGGGCAGAATGTCAGGACCATGAAAAACAGGCCCTGAACGGGCAAGGCGTGCATAGCGAGCTGATGATCGCTGCGACCGAATCAGACGATGACGATTCGACTGACGACCCAGACTCCGATGAGGAAGAGGAAGACAAGCAAACGTAAATGACGGACCAAAGAAAAACCCCTCCTGCCAGACTGATGCGCAATCGAAGCCGAAGGGGTTGGTCAACGCTTTAGATATTTCGTGCCGCTAAATACCTGTGGGAGCGAGCCTGCTCGCGATGGCGTCATACCCGTCGACATTAATGCCGACTGATACACCGCTATCGCGAGCAGGCTCGCTCCCACATTGTTACGCCGCGCCGTCGAGGAATTGCTCGGCGTAGTGGCAAGCCACTTGGCGGGTGTCGAGCAGGCGCAGGGGCGGCTCTTCGACGCTGCAGCGCTCGGTCGCGTACGGGCAGCGCTTATGGAAGGCGCAGCCGGACGGCGGGTTCAGCGGGTTCGGCAGTTCGCCGACGATCTTGATTTTCGGCTTGTCCGGATCCGGGTGGATGGTCGGAGTGGCCGACAACAGCGCCTGAGTGTACGGGTGCAGAGGACGGGTGTAGATGTCCTCTTTCGGGCCCATTTCCACCGGGCGGCCGAGGTACATCACCATCACGTGATCGGCAACGTGACGCACCACGGCCAGGTTGTGGGAAATGAACACGTAGGCGGTGTTGAACTCTTGCTGTAAATCCATGAACAGGTTGAGTACCTGCGCCTGAATCGATACGTCCAGCGCCGAGGTCGGTTCGTCCGCGACCAGCACTTTCGGTTGCAGCATCATCGCGCGGGCCAGGGCAATCCGCTGGCGCTGACCGCCGGAGAACATGTGCGGGTAGCGCTGGTAGTGCTCCGGACGCAAGCCCACCTGTTTCATCATCGCCTGGACTTTCTCGCGACGTTCCGAGGCGCTCAGGTTGGTGTTGATCAACAGCGGCTCGGCGAGTTGGTCACCGACTTTCTGCCGTGGGTTCAGCGACGCGTATGGGCTCTGGAATACCATCTGCACGTCTTTGCGCAGTTGCTTGCGCTGGGCCTTGTTGGCACCGGCGACTTCCTGCCCGGCGATTTTCAAGGAACCGGAGGACGGTTCTTCGATCAGCGTCAGGGCACGGGCCAGGGTGGATTTGCCGCAGCCCGACTCACCCACAACGGCGAGGGTCTTGCCGGCTTCCAGTTCGAACGACACACCGTTGAGGGCGCGTACGGTTGCATGGCCCTTGAACAGGCCGCGGGACACTTCGTAGTGACGGGTCAGGTTTCGGGCGGTTAGTACGACGGCCATTACGCCACCTCCTGATTCAACGGGTAGAAGCAGCGGGCGAGGCTGTTGCTTTTCTGGTCAAGGGGCGGACGCTGGGTGCGGCAGTTGTCCTGCACGTAGGGGCAGCGCGGCGACAACAGGCAGCCTTGCGGACGGTCATAACGACCGGGAACGATGCCCGGCAACGTCGACAGGCGCGAGGCACCCAGGCTGTGTTCCGGAATGGCCTTGAGCAGTGCTTCGCTGTACGGGTGCGCCGGAATGTCGAACAGTTGTGGCACCTGACCGACTTCAACCGCTTGGCCGGCGTACATTACGCACACGCGTTGGGCGGTTTCGGCCACGACCGCGAGGTCGTGAGTGATCAGCACCAGGCCCATGTTCTGTTCTTTTTGCAGGGCCAGCAGCAGGTCCATGATCTGCGCCTGAATCGTTACGTCGAGTGCAGTGGTCGGTTCGTCAGCAATCAGCAGTTTCGGTTCGCCAGCAATCGCCATGGCAATCGCCACGCGCTGGCTCATACCGCCGGAGAGTTGGTGCGGGTAGGCGTCCATACGGCTGGCGGCGCCCGGGATTTCCACTTTTTCCAGCAGTTCGATGGCACGCTTGCGGGCTTGCTTGCTGGACATTTTCAGGTGCAGGCGCAGCACTTCTTCGATCTGGAAGCCGACGGTGTAGCTCGGGTTCAGCGCGGTCATCGGGTCCTGGAACACCATGGCCAGGTCTTTGCCGACGATCTGCCGGCGCTGACGATTGCTGAGCTTGAGCATGTTCTTGCCATCGAAATTCAGGGCGTCGGCGGTGACGATCCCCGGATGCTCGATCAGGCCCATCAGGGCCATCATGGTCACGGACTTGCCGGAACCCGATTCGCCAACGATGGCCAGCACTTCGCCCTTGTCCACGGTAATGTCGAGACCGTCGACCACCGGAACGGCATTCTTGTCGCCGAAGCGAACGTTGAGATTCTTGATTTCTAACAGTGACATTTGAATCTCCTCAGGCGGCGTTCTTGAGTTTCGGGTCCAGCGCATCGCGCAGGCCGTCGCCCATCAAGTTGATTGCCAGCACGCTGAGCAAAATGGTCAAACCAGGCAGACTTACCACCCACCAGGCGCGTTCGATGTAGTCGCGAGCCGAAGCCAGCATGGTGCCCCACTCAGGCGTTGGCGGTTGTACGCCAAGGCCGAGGAAGCCCAGTGCCGCGGCATCGAGAATCGCCGAGGAGAAGCTCAAAGTGGCCTGAACGATCAGCGGCGCCATGCAGTTGGGCAGCACCGTGACGAACATCAGGCGTGGCAGACCGGCACCGGCCAGGCGCGCGGCGGTTACGTAGTCGCGGTTCAGTTCGCCCATCACCGCGGCGCGGGTCAGACGAACATAGGACGGCAACGAAACCACGGCGATGGCAATAATGGTGTTGATCAGGCCAGGGCCGAGGATGGCGACAATCGCCACCGCCAGCAGCAAGGACGGCAGGGCCAGCATGATGTCCATCAGACGCATGATGGTCGGGCCGAGCACGCGCGGGAAGAAGCCGGCGAACAGACCCAACAGGATGCCCGGAATCAGCGACATCACCACCGAAGACAAGCCGATCAGCAGGGACAGGCGCGAACCGTGGATCAGCCGCGACAGCAGGTCGCGACCCAATTCATCGGTGCCGAGCAGGAACTGGATTTGTCCACCTTCCAGCCAGGATGGCGGGGTCAGCAGGAAGTCGCGGAATTGCTCGCTCGGGTTATGCGGCGCGACCCAAGGGGCAAATAGCGCGCAGAAAATCACCAGCAGCATGAACATCAGGCCGGCGACGGCGCCTTTATTCCTGGAGAACGCGTGCCAGAATTCTTTATACGGGGACGGATACAGCAGGCTTTGATCGACTGCTACCGGTGTAGTGAGAGTGGTCATGATCTTGATCTCAGCGCTGATGACGGATGCGTGGGTTGGCAAAGCCGTAGAGGATGTCCACCACGAAGTTGACCAGAATCACCAGGCAGGCGATTAACAGGATGCCGTTCTGCACCACGGGATAATCCCGTGCGCCAATGGCTTCGATCAGCCATTTGCCGATGCCGGGCCAGGAGAAAATGGTTTCGGTCAGGACCGCACCGGCCAGCAACGTGCCGACTTGCAGGCCGACTACGGTCAGTACCGGAATCAGCGCGTTACGCAGGCCGTGAACGAACACCACGCGCGACGGCGACAGGCCTTTGGCACGGGCGGTACGGATGTAGTCTTCACGCAGCACTTCGAGCATCGACGAACGGGTCATCCGCGCGATCACTGCCAGCGGGATGGTGCCGAGCACGATGGCCGGGAGGATGAGGTGATGCAGGGCATCGAAGAACGCCCCGACATCATCGGCCAGCAACGTATCGATCAGCATGAAACCGGTGCGCGGCTCGATGTCGTAGAGCAGGTCGATCCGCCCGGACACCGGCGTCCAGCCCAGGCTCACCGAGAAGAACATGATCAGGATCAGGCCCCACCAGAAGATCGGCATCGAGTATCCCGCCAGGGAGACGCCCATCACCCCATGGTCGAACAGGGATCCTCGCTTGAGTGCCGCGATCACCCCGGCCAGAAGGCCCAGGATGCCGGCGAACAACAGGGCGGCCATGGACAGTTCCAGGGTCGCGGGGAATAGAGAGCTGAACTCGGTCCAGACGCTTTCACGGGTACGCAGGGATTCGCCGAGATCGCCGTGGGCCAACTTGCCGATGTAATCCAGGTATTGGGCATACAGGGGTTTGTTCAGACCTAGGCGTTCCATTGCCTGAGCATGCATTTCGGGGTCGACTCTGCGTTCGCCCATCATTACTTCCACGGGGTCGCCTGGAATCATGCGAATCAACGCGAAAGTCAGCAAGGTGATGCCGAAGAACGTGGGGATCAATAACCCCAATCGGCGGGCAATAAAACTAAACATCTTGTGTGGTACCTCATCAGCCGGTTAGGCGTGCCCGGCATCGCTGGGTCAGCGATGCCGGGCGTTTCTTATCTACTTCACCTGGGTGGTGGCGAAGTTATTCGTGGTGAGGGGGCTAATGTGATAGCCCTCTACGTTGTTGCGCATTGCGGTGAACATTCGGGTGTGCGCCATGCTGATCCACGGCTGGTCCTGATTAAAAATGGCCTGGGCCTGTTCGTAGAGCGCCGTGCGTTCGTCCGGGTTCACTTTAGCCCTTGCTTCGTCGATCAGCGCCTGGAACTTTTCATTGCACCAGCGAGCGTAGTTTTCGCCGTTCTTGGCGGCTTCACAACTGAGCATAGGCGTCAGGAAATTATCCGGGTCGCCGTTGTCGCCCGCCCAGCCGGCGGACACCATGTCGTGCTCGCCGTTTTTCGCGCGCTTGAGCATTTCGCCCCATTCCATGACACGAATATCGACCTTGATCCCGACCTTGGCCAGGTCGGCTTGCATCATCTGCGCGCCGAGCATCGGGTTCGGGTTGGTCGGGCCGCCGCCGTTACGGGTGAACAGGGTGAACGCGGTGCCATCCGGTACACCGGCTTCCTTGAGCAGGGCGCGAGCCTTGTCCAGATCACGCGGCGGGTTGGTCAGTTTGTGGTTGTAGCCCAGCAGGGTGTCCGGGTATGGGTTGACCGCCACGGTCGCGTTGCCTTTGCCGAACAGCGCGTTGACGTAGGCTTCCTTATCGAACGCAATGTCGATCGCTTTGCGCACTCGCACATCACTCATGTACTTGTGAGTGGTGTTCATGGCGATGTAGGACACGGTCATCGCGTTCAGTTCATCGACCTTCAGCTTGTCGTCTTTCTTAATGCTCGGGATGTCATCCGGTTTCGGATACAGCGCGATCTGGCACTCGTTGGCCTTGAGCTTTTGCAGGCGCACGTTGTTGTCGGTGGCGATCGCCAGAATCAGCGAATCAGCCGGTGGTTTGCCGCGGAAGTAGTCCGGGTTGGCCTTGAAGCGGACTTGAGCGTCCTTGGCGTAGCGCTGGAAAACGAACGGGCCGGTGCCAATTGGCTTGCTGTTCAGGTCGCCGGCCTTGTTGGCCTTGAGCAACTGGTCGGCGTACTCGGCGGGGAAGATCGAGGAGAAGGCCATGGCGATATCGGCCAGGAACGGCGCTTCACGGCGGGTCAGGGTGAATTTGACCGTGTTGTCGTCGACCTTCTCGACGCTTTTGAGCAGCTCTTTGAAGCCCATGCTTTCAAAGTACGGGAAGCCCACGCTCGACAGTTTGTGCCATGGGTGTTTCGGGTCCAGTTGACGCTGGAAGCTCCAGACCACGTCGTCGGCGTTCATGTCGCGGGTCGGCTTGAAATAGTCGGTGGTGTGAAACTTGACGCCTTTGCGCAGGTGGAACGTGTAGGTCAGACCGTCGTCGCTGATGTCCCACGACTCGGCCAGTGCCGGGATCACTTCAGTGGTGCCGGGCTTGAAGTCCGCCAGACGATTGAAGATGGTTTCGGCCACCGCATCGGCTGTGACTGCAGTCGTGTACTGAACCATATCGAAGCCTTCCGGGCTGGCTTCGGTACAGACCACCAAGGGTTTGGCCGAGACGCCAACAGCGGCACTCAGCAACGCGGCGGCGATGGCCGCTCGTAGGGGAAGCATTTTCATCTAGAGCCCTCTGCAATCGGTTGAACAGAAAAGCCAGACGGCCGACTCATCATGAGTCAGCCGCAGGCATGCGTTTTACAAAATGTTGAACGGGATGGTGGTCACGAGACGGAACTCGTTGATGCTGCCATCCGCCTGGTTTTCGCTGGCGCGGTGAGCGGTGTAGGTCGCGCGGATAGCGGTGGCCTTGAGTGGACCGCTCTGCACGGCGTACGAAGCACCGATGCCGTATTCATAGTGGTGTTCGCCATCCTGACTCTGGATACCGTCGTAACCCTTGCCTGCTACGCCTTCGTTGCCGGTGTAGTGAGTGCCGTCGATGCCCCAGCCGCGAGCCTGGTAGATGTTGAATTTCAGGCCAGGCACGCCGTATTCGGCCATGTTCAGACCGTAGGCAATCTGGAAGGACTTCTCGTTCGGGCCGTTGAAGTCCGACAGCAGGGAGTTGGCCAGGTAAATGCCGTTGGTTTCGTGCAGGTAGTCGAAGTACTCGTTACCGTTCACTTCCTGATAGGAGAAGGTCAGGCTATGGGCCTGGTGGGTCAGGCCGAACGACAGGGAGTAGGTGTCGTTGTCGATTTTGCCTATGAGGGCTTTACCTTCTTCCTGTGTTTTGTAGTAGTTCAGGCCGGTGGTCAGGCTCAGGACCTGGCTGTCGCCCAGCACATGACTGGCGCCGAAGTAGTACTGGTTCCAGATGTCTTCGGCCTGGGTCGCCCAGAGGCTGGTGGTCAGGCTGGCGAATGGGGTGTAGGTGATACCGCCCGTGTAGACGTGATCGGTTTCAACGATGCCGTTGGCGTATTCGGTACGGAATTTACGCTGGCTTTCTTCGGTACGCGGAGAGTTGCGATCGAAGGTGGCCAGGTCAAAAGCCAGGTTGTTCAGCTCTTCGCTATGGATGGCCACACCTTGGAAGCTCGAAGGCAGCGCACGGTTACCGATGACATCGACCATCGGGCTGCTGAAGTTCTGGCGGCCAGCGGTCAGGGTGGTGTTGGAGACACGGGCCTTGACGTTGGCCAGGCCCAGTTTGCTCCACTGGCCGACGGCGTCGCCACCTTCTTCGGTCAGGGTACGGTTGTTGCCTGCGCCAGGACGGGTACCCGGTGCGCCGCCGTTGTTGGACGCCAGATCCTTGCGATCACGATCCAGAGCGATGGCGTTGTAGGCCGCCACTTCGGTGCTGAAACCTACGGTGCCTTCAGTGAAGCCGGAGTTGTACTTGAGGATGGTGCCCTGAACCCAGTTGATACGACGATCAGTCGGGGTCGATACACCGTCTTTCTTGTAGCTGAACGTGGCACCACGTTTCAGTTGTTCGTTGGCGTACCAGTTACGCGTGCTGCCGGTGACCGATTGGCCTTCGACAAAGCCGGTTGCCTCGGCTTGAGCGCTTTTGGTGTTGACCGTAACCGGGGTGAAAGCCTGGCTCTGGGATTCAGCGTAAGCCGTGGCGGTCACGCTGCTGATGGCCAAGGCCAATAACGCGGTGCTGCTCAGTTTCATGGGTGACGCTCCTTTCTTTCTTTTTTTAATGCCGGTCTTTTTTGGTGATCCGGCTATTTGGTTTTGAACTCATGCAGGCATCGCAAACGTTTGCTAGAGGCCAAATTGGCGAATTACGGCAATACGCTTGCGTGAGGGCGGAATCCGCCCCCAGCGTTCTGGCTAATCGGTTATTGGTCGATACTGACGCCCGAGAACACGTTACGGCCGAAAGGACTCACCTTGAATCCTTCGACTTTGGCGCTCAACGGCTGGTTGACCGTCGAGTGGGCGACTGGCGTGATCGGCACCTGCTGCTTGAGGTACTGTTGCGCCTGTTTGTAGAGCACGGTGCGCTGGTCGCGATCGGTCACGACCTTGGCCTGCTTGATCAGCTTGTCGTAAGCCGGATCGCACCACATGGAGTAGTTGTTGCCGCCAATGGCATCGCAGCTGTACAGCGTGCCGAGCCAGTTGTCCGGATCGCCATTGTCACCGGTCCAGCCGATCAGGCTGATGTCGTGCTCGCCGTTCTTGGTGCGCTTGATGTACTCGCCCCATTCGTAGCTGACGATCTTCACTTTGAGGCCGATTTTTGCCCAGTCAGCCTGGAGCATTTCGGCCATCAACTTGGCGTTGGGGTTATACGGACGTTGAACCGGCATGGCCCAGAGGGTGATTTCGGTGCCTTCCTTCACGCCGGCAGCCTTGAGCAGTTCCTTGGCTTTTTCCGGGTTGTAGGCGGCGTCTTTGATAGTGTCGTCGTAGGACCACTGGGTCGGTGGCATGGCGTTGACCGCCAGTTGACCGGCGCCTTGATAGACGGCGTTGAGAATGCCTTGCTTGTTCACCGCCATGTCCAGCGCCTGGCGTACTTCGAGCTGGTCGAACGGTTTGTGCCGCACGTTATAGGCGATGTAACCAAGGTTGAACCCGGGCTTTTCGATCAGTTGCAGTTTCGGATCGTTTTTCAGCGCGGTCACGTCGGCGGGGCGCGGGTGCAGGGTGATCTGGCATTCGTTGGCCTTGAGCTTCTGCACGCGCACCGAGGCGTCGGTGTTGATGGCGAAAATCAGGTTGTCGAGCTTGACCCGGCTCGGGTCCCAGTACTGTTTGTTGCCGCTGTAACGGATGTTGGAATCTTTCTGGTAGCTCTTGAACACGAACGGGCCAGTGCCGATCGGCTTCTGGTTGATGTCGCTCGGCTTGCCGGAGGCCAGCAACTGGTCGGCGTATTCGGCAGAAAGGATCGCGGCGAAACTCATGGCGATGTTCTGGATGAACGCGGCGTCGACACTGTTGAGCGTCATCACCACGGTCAGCGGCCCGGTCTTCTCGACCTTGGCGATGTTCTTGTTCAGGCTCATCCCGTTGAAATACGGGAACTCGGTCGGATAAGCCTTACGGAAGGGTTGCTGCGGATCGAGCATGCGATTGAAGGTGAACAGCACGTCATCGGCGTTGAAGTCGCGGGTCGGCGTGAAGTATTTGGTCGTGTGAAATTTCACCCCTTCGCGCAAGTGAAAGGTGTACTTGAGGCCGTCTTCGGAAATATCCCAGCTCGTTGCCAGGCCTGGTACGACGTTGGTGGCGCCTTTTTCAAACTCTGCCAATCGGTTGTACAGCGGCTCGGCGGCGTCGTTATCGGTCGCAGTGGTGTACTGCGCCGTGTCGAAACCGGCGGGGCTGCCTTCAGAGCAGAACACCAGGCTGTTGTTGGCGGCCTGGCTGATGGAAGTGGCGGCCAGCAGGCCGGTGCCCAGCAATGCGGATAAAACCAAGGTATGGCGCATGACGCTCCCTCTTTTTTAGTGTTGTGCAATGCGCCGTTGTCCCGTCCGGGGACGTGGGGCTTCATTGCTCTCAAACCATTGCATGCAGCAAACCGAGAGCCCACGCATGAACTGGTCAGATCCCGACGGTATGAGCCGTGGGTCTGGCAGTAAATGTGTAGAGTCTGAAAGACTCGTAGGAAAAGGCGACGCGTCCTAAACCTCTGCTGTGGTACGCAGTGGATTTGGCTGTCAGTGAATTCCTACTTTCTCGGTAGATAAAGCAACGGCGACGTGAATAACGTCGCCGTTGCAAAACCTTATTTGCTGACGCTGACGCCGTAGAAGGAGTTCAAGCCAAACGGGCTGATCTTGAAGTCCTGCACGTTGTCGCGCATGGGTTGGAACACCGTCGAGTGAGCGATAGGTGTCATTGGAACGGCGTCTTTGAGGACGTGTTGCGCCTGCTTGTACAGTTCGGTGCGCTTGCCCTGATCGGTAGTGCGTTTGGCTTCCTTGACGATGCCGTCGAATTTCTTGTCGCACCACTTCGAGAAGTTGTTGCCCTGCAGAGAGTCGCAGCCGAACAGTACGTTCAGCCAGTTGTCCGGGTCACCGTTGTCGCCGCTCCAGCCAATCAGCATCGCGCCGTTTTCGCCGCCTTTGGAGCGCTTGATGTACTCGCCCCACTCGTAGGTCACGATCTTGGCTTTGATACCGATCTTGGCCCAGTCAGACTGCAGCATTTCTGCCATCAGTTTGGCGTTCGGGTTGTATGGACGCTGTACCGGCATCGCCCACAGGTTGATCTCGGTGCCTTCCTTGATGCCGGCTTCCTTGAGCAGCGCTTTAGCTTTCTCAGGGTTGTACGGCGCATCCTTGATGGTGGTGTCGTAGGACCACTGGGTCGGAGGCATGGCGTTGACGGCCAGTTGGCCAGCACCCTGGTAAACCGAGTCAATGATTTGCTGCTTATTGACGGCCATGTCCAGTGCCTGACGCACTTTCAACTGAGCCATCGGGTTCGGCTGGTCGCTGCCCTTGATTTTGTCCATCACGTTGTAGGCGATGTAACCCAGGTTGAAACCAGCCTGGTTAGGCACCTTCAAAGTCTTGTCTTCTTGCAGCGCCTTCAGGTCGGCCGGGCGTGGGAACAGCGTGATCTGGCACTCGTTCTTCTTCAGCTTCTGAATACGCACCGACGGGTCGGTGGTGATGGCGAAGATCAGGTTGTCGATCTTGACGTCGTCAGGCTTCCAGTAGTCCTTGTTCCCGGTGTAGCGGATGTTGGAGTCTTTCTGGTAGCTCTTGAACACGAACGGACCCGTGCCGACCGGCTTCTGGTTGAGGTCGGGGGCTTTGCCTTCCTTGAGCAACTGGGCAGCGTATTCGGCGGACTGGATCGAGGCGAAGCTCATGGCCATGTTCTGGATGAACGCGGCATCAACTTCTTTCAGGGTGAACTTGACGGTTTTGTCGTCGACTTTATCGATCTTGGTGATGTTGGTGTCCATCCCCATGTCGGTGAAGTACGGGAATTCAGTCGGGTACGCTTTGCGGAACGGGTCGTCCTTATTAATCATGCGATTAAAGGTGAACAGCACGTCGTCGGCGTTGAACTCACGGGTCGGCTTGAAGTACGGGGTGGTGTGGAACTTGACGCCTTCACGCAGGTGGAAGGTGTAAGTCAGGCCGTCATCGGAAATGTCCCACTTGGTCGCCAGGCCAGGAACAACGGCGGTGCCGCCGCGCTCGAACTGGGTCAGGCGGTTGAACATGGTTTCTGCAGAGGCGTCGAAGTCGGTTCCGGTGGTGTACTGACCAGGGTCGAAACCGGCCGGGCTCCCTTCGGAGCAAAACACCAGGTTAGTCGCAGCGACGGCGAAAGGTGCGCTGGCTAATAAGCTTGCGCCGACTAAAAACGGAATGACCGCGTGTTTAAGCATGGTGGCCTCATGATTTGTTGTCATTTTTGGAATTAGAGGACGACCTCGTGAGTCGACCTGCGGATACTTATGCAGGGGCCATACCCAATGCAAGATCCTGAATGGCAACAAGTCTTAAACAGTGGCACGAACGTACCTTAATGTCGCATTTGTGTAACTATCGATGTATTTGACCGTTTGCGCAGGTTTTTTACGGTGCAAATCGCGCACCGACAAGGGGCAACCGGGGCATCTGATGCACCCGGTTGGAGCCTGGTGTTACTTATTTATACCCACTCCATAGAAGGGGGTAAGGCCGAAAGGGCTGATCTTGAAGTCGGTCACTTCCTTGCGCAGTGGCTGGAACACCGTCGAGTTCGCAATCGGTGTGATCGGCACTTGTTGCTTAAGGATTTGCTGTGCCTGTTGGTACAGATTGACCCGCTGCTGTTTGTCCGTGGACACCTTGGCTTGCTGCACCAGCTTGTCGTAGACCGGGTCGCACCACTTGGCGTAGTTGCTGCCTTTCACTGCGGCGCAGCTGTAGAGCACGCCGAGCCAGTTGTCCGGATCACCGTTGTCGCCGGTCCAGCCGTAGATCATCGCGTCGTGTTCACCGTTCTTGGCGCGCTTGATGTATTCGCCCCATTCATAGCTGACGATGTTGGCCTTGATCCCGACTTTCTCCCAATCCTGCTGGATCATCTGTGCCGACATTCGCGCGTTGGGATTGGAGGCGCGCTGCACGGTCATGGCCCACAAATCGATGGTGGTACCGGGCGCAACCCCTGCTTCTTTTAGTAGCGCGCGGGCTTTGGTCGGGTCGTGCGGTGTGTCTTTGATACTCGGGTCATACGACCATTGCGCCGGCGGCAAGGCGTTCTGCGCCAGTTGCCCGGCACTCTGGTAGACCGCTTTGATGATCGCCGGTTTGTCGATGGCCATGTCCAGTGCCTGACGCACCTTGAGCTGATCCAGCGGCGGGTGGGTCACGTTGTAGGCGAGGAAGCCGAGGTTGAAACCGGCTTGCTTGAGCACGATCAGGTTCGGGTCTTTCTCCATCACTTCGATGTCCGCCGGGCGCGGGTAGCCGCTGACCTGGCACTCGCCGGCCTTGAGCTTCTGCAAGCGCACGGCGGCGTCCGGGGTGATCGAGAAAATCAGGTTGTCGAGTTTAACGTCCTCGGGTTTCCAGTAAGCCTTGTTGGCGGTGTAGCGGATCTGCGAGTCCTTTTGATAGCGCTTGAACACGAAGGGGCCGGTGCCGACCGGTTTCTGATTAAGGTCGGCGGCTTTGCCTTCTTTCAACAATTGCCCGGCGTATTCGGCGGATTGCACCGAGGCGAAGCTCATGGCGAGGTTTTGCACGAACGCGGCGTCGATGTTGTTCAGGCTGAAGCGCACGGTGTGATCGTCGAGTTTGTCGATGCTTTTGATCGTGGTGTTCAGGCCCATGTCGGTGAAGTACGGTGACTCGGCGGGGTAGGCTTTGCGGAATGCATTCTGCGGGTCGAGCAGGCGCTGGAAGGTGAACAACACGTCGTCGGCGTTGAAGTCGCGGGTCGGGGTGAAGTAGTCGGTGGTGTGGAATTTCACGCCGTCGCGCAGGTGGAAGGTGTAGCTGAGCCCGTCCTTGGACACTTCCCAGCTGGTGGCCAGACCGGGTTCGATTTCGGTGCCACCGCGTTTGAACTGGGTGAGGCGGTTGAAGACGGTTTCGGCGGAGGCGTCGAAGTCGGTGCCGCTGGTGTATTGGCTGGGGTCGAAACCGGCGGGGCTGGCTTCGGAGCAATAGACCAGGGTGGTGGCGGCTTGGGCGGCTTGGGCGAGTGGTGCAGTTGTGGCGAGGGCGAGAGCAAGCAGAAGTGGTTTGACGGTGGTTCTTTCCATGGAGTCCCCGAGGGTTTGGCGGCGGTGTTTTCCTGAGGGTAGCGTTGTTGGTGAGATTGGCGGAAATATCCGTTTGTAAGGGAGACCCCTCTGTTCGGGCATACCTCTCGGGTCATTTGGGAACTTGACGGCCTGTAGGAGCTGCCGAAGGCTGCGATCTTTTGACGTTGATTTTCAAGATCAAAAGATCGCAGCCTCGTTTCACTCGACAGCTCCTACAGAAGCGTTGTCAGGCGTGGGTTGTGGGGTGAATTTAATTGTCTTTCGCGTTTAATGTTTAATTGGTGTGTCAGGGCGCAGATCTTTCCACGTGTCGTTCAGGTTGTCGGTCGGAAGTGGCTTCTCTAATCTTTGGCTCTCGCTGCAAAACCAGCGAGCAGGAGTGGAAACCTGAAATCAGTAGGGCGAAAGCCCTCACGACCATAATGGCAAGTGATGGCTCCAATTGTGATTAGGAGCTGCAAATGGACAACGACGATTCCGATTCGAACTTCAACAAAACCAACCCAAACGCCGAAGCTTCGCGCACCGAAGAATTACTCAAAGACCGCGAAGCCATAAAACGCGCCCTCGACTACTACCTCGATCCTCCCGTCCCCTATGCCGCAAAACCCCGTCGTCCCAGCACGATGTATATGATTGCCCCCAACATGGATACCGAAAGCCTGCTGGTGCAAGCTTGTGAGTCATTGGCCTCGGCCAGTGTCCTGGCCAGTGATTTCGCCACTAACCTGATCGGCCCGCAGCGCCATACGGCTATGGCGATTCAGCAGATCATCATGTTGGCGGAATTGGCAGTGAACCGAGCGTTGGATAACGTCGATCCGGCGTAGACCGCGTTATCGTTCATCGCGAGCAGGCTCGCTCCCACAGGGATTGAGGGTGTACATGGACTTTATGTACGACACAGATCAAATGTGGGAGCGAGCCTGCTCGCGATGGCGGCAGATTGTTCGCCAAAAAAGCTGACTGGCCTACGACGGGCAATAAAAAACGGCGATCACTTCGGTGATCGCCGTTTTCGTGTCCGGGCTATCGAATCAAGGCATCAACACTTCAATCGCCCCATCCGCCGTCATGCTGACCTGGCTGGTGCCCGCTTCAACCTCGGGGGTCACTGGCGCGGAGTCCATGCCGGCCGCTTTCATCATCATCGGACCGCGCATGTACGGTTGTGGATAACCGTTGCTGTTGAGGTTCAGGTTGACGATTTTGTAGCTCTTGCCACCCAGGGCGTCGGTGGCCAGTTGGGCGCGGGACTTGAAGGCGGTCACGGCTTCTTTGAGCAGGGCGTCTTCGCTGGCCTTGCGGGTTGGGGTGGCGATGGCGAAGTCCATGCCGCCCATTTTCAGGTCGGTGAGCAGTTCGCCGGTGAGTTTGGACAGGGCGGCGAAGTCCGAGCTTTCCAGGCGCAGTTCGGCGCGTTCACGCCAGCCGGTGATTTTCTGGCCTTTGGTGTCGTAGATCGGATAGCTGTTGCGGCTGCCCTGGCGCAGGGTGATGTCTTTGACTTCTTTAGCCTGGGCCAGTGCTTTGTTCATGGCGGTGCTGACGTCGGCGGCGAGTTTGGCCGGGTCGGTGTTTTGCTCTTCGGTGTAGAGGGTCACGATCATCAGGTCGCGGGCCACTTCCTGGCTGACTTCGGCGCGCAGGGAGATCTGGTTGTAATGCAGTTCGTCGACGGCCAGGGCCGGGAGGCTGGCGACGGTGCCAACGCTTAAGGCAAGAAGGGCGGCGCTGCGGCGCAATGTGTGCATGAAAAGCTCCTTGGACGGTGCGCAGGGGTTGAGGTCCGAACCTGCGTGAAACCATCAGACTCTAGCTTCAATGGTCCGGTTCGCACAGTTACAACTTCTATACAGTCTCAAGTGATGCCAGGGCTTTTGTGGCGAGGGAGCTTGCTCCCGCTCGGCTGCGAAGCAGTCGCAAGATCGGTATGCACGGTTTGTCAGTTTCACCCGGTCGCATGGTTGGGGCCTGCTTCGCAGTCCAGCGGGAGCAAGCTCCCTCGCCACAGGGAAACTCATTGCTGAAGGTAAATTCACGTGCAGTAACTGTGGCCGTTTGCCGCACTTTTGCCTGCCAGCCCCTGTGCTTGGTTATACTCCGTGCGATCCGCCTGGAGCGCTCATCAGGAGAGCTCATGCTCGCCCCCGTTCAAATCACTTCCGCCACTCGCCAGAACCTCTGGCGGCTCACGTTCATCCGCACGTTGGTGCTGGCCGCTCAGGCCGGTTCCGTAGGCCTGGCCTACTGGTTCGACCTGCTGCCGTTGCCCTGGCTGCAATTGGCGATCACCCTCGGTTTTTCCATGGTGCTCTGCGCACTGACCGCGATTCGCCTGCGCACGTCGTGGCCGGTGACCGAGCTCGAATACGCCGTGCAACTGGCCTGCGACCTGTTTATCCACAGTGCCTTGCTGTACTTCTCTGGCGGTTCGACCAATCCGTTCGTCTCTTATTACCTGGTGCCGCTGACTATCGCTGCCGTGACGCTGCCGTGGCGCTATTCGGTGATTCTGTCGGGTATCGCCCTGGCGCTTTATACGTTGCTGCTGGCGCGGTTCTACCCGCTGGAAACGTTCCCGATCGCCCGGGAGAACCTGCAGATCTACGGGATGTGGCTGAGCTTCGCCCTGGCGGCAGCGGTGATCACGTTCTTCGCCGCCCGCATGGCCGAAGAACTGCGTCGTCAGGAAGAATTGCGCGCCATTCGTCGCGAAGAAGGCCTGCGCGATCAGCAATTGCTGGCTGTCGCGACCCAGGCTGCCGGCGCCGCCCATGAACTGGGCACGCCGCTGGCGACCATGAGCGTGTTGCTCAAGGAAATGCGCCAAGACCATCCCGACCCGCTGTTGCAGGACGATTTGAGCGTGCTGCAGGATCAGGTCAAACTCTGCAAAGAGACCTTGCAGCAGTTGGTTCGAGCGGCGGAAGCCAATCGTCGCCTGGCGGTGGAGATGCAGGATGTCACCGATTGGCTCGACGAAGCCCTGAACCGCTGGCACCTGATGCGCCCGGAAGCCAGCTACCGCTTTCAGCGCCTGGGCCAGGGGACCGTGCCGCGCATGGCGCCACCGCCGGACCTGACCCAGGCCCTGCTGAATTTGCTGAACAACGCCGCCGATGCGTGCCCCGAAGGCTTGCAAGTGACCCTGGACTGGAATGCCGAGGACTTGACCATCAGCATTCGCGACCATGGCGCCGGTGTGCCTCTGGCCATTGCCGAGCAGATTGGCAAACCGTTTTTTACCACCAAGGGCAAAGGTTTCGGCCTGGGCCTGTTTTTGAGCAAGGCCAGCGTGACACGCGCCGGCGGCTCAGTGAAACTCTACAGTCATGAGGAAGGTGGCACGCTTACCGAGCTGCGCCTGCCCCGTGTCGCCCGAGGAGACGAACATGAGTGACGAGATCCAAGTCGAAGGCGAAGAACTGCCGCATTTGCTGCTGGTAGACGACGACGCAACTTTCACCCGCGTGATGGCCCGCGCCATGGCCCGCCGTGGTTTTCGTGTCAGCACAGCAGGTTCCGCCGAAGAAGGCCTGACCATCGCCCAAGCCGACATCCCGGATTACGCCGCCCTTGATCTGAAAATGGACGGCGACTCGGGCCTGGTATTGCTGCCGAAACTGCTCGAACTCGACCCGGAAATGCGCGTGGTGATCCTCACCGGTTATTCGAGCATTGCCACCGCCGTCGAGGCGATCAAGCGCGGCGCCTGCAATTACCTGTGCAAGCCGGCGGACGCCGATGACGTGCTGGCCGCGTTACTCTCCGAGCACGCCGACCTCGACACGCTGGTGCCGGAAAACCCGATGTCCGTGGACCGTCTCCAGTGGGAGCACATCCAGCGCGTATTGACCGAGCACGAAGGCAACATCTCCGCTACGGCTCGCGCCTTGGGCATGCACCGCCGCACGCTGCAGCGCAAACTGCAGAAGCGCCCGGTCCGTCGCTGAACCGGCGCTGAACAATTGTTGTCACACCTCGTTACAAGCCGAGTCGATCATTTATGATCGGCTCGTGTGTGTTCTTTTCTTTATCGAGCCTTATCCATGAATCAGAACGCTGAATATTCCGCGGTCAACGATGCTGTGCGCGGGCAGTTTTTTCGTAAAGTCTGGGCGATAACCACGCCTTACTGGCGCAGCGAAGAGAAGGGCAAGGCCTGGACGTTGCTGATCGCGGTGATCGCGCTGTCATTGTTCAGCGTGGCGATTTCGGTGTGGATCAACAGTTGGTACAAGGATTTCTACAACGCCCTGCAGAAGAAAGACGAAGCGGCGTTTTGGCAGTTGATCCTGTACTTCTGCGGCATCGCCGCCGTGGCGATTCTCGGCGCGGTGTATCGGCTCTACCTGACTCAGATGCTGACCATTCGTTGGCGAGCGTGGCTCACCGAGAAGCACTTCGCCCGCTGGCTCGATAACAAGAACTACTACCAGCTGGAGCAGGGCGGTTACACCGATAACCCGGACCAGCGGATTTCCGAAGACCTCAACAAGTTCACCACCAACACCTTGGGCCTGGGCCTTGGTTTGATCCGTAACGTCGTCAGCCTGGTGTCGTTCTCGATCATTTTGTGGGGCGTGTCGGGTAGCATCGAAGTGCTTGGCTTCACGATCCCCAGCTACATGTTCTGGTGCGCGCTGGTTTATGCCGTCGTCGGCAGCTGGTTGACGCATGTGATCGGTCGTCGCTTGATCGGCCTCAACAACAACCAGCAACGTTTCGAAGCCGACTTGCGTTTCTCCATGGTGCGGGTTCGCGAGAATGCCGAAAGCATTGCGCTGTACAACGGCGAACCTAATGAGAACCGCCGTCTGAGCAGCCGCTTCGGCATGGTCTGGCATAACTTCTGGGACATTATGAAAGTGTCCAAACGCCTGACCTTTTTCACTTCCGGTTACGGCCAGATCGCGATCATCTTCCCGTTCATGGTCGCCGCTCCGCGTTACTTTGCCGGCAAGATCGAACTCGGTGAGCTGATGCAAATCAACTCCGCGTTCGGCAACGTGCAGGAGAACTTCAGTTGGTTCATCAGCGCGTACCAGGACCTCGCCGAGTGGCGTGCCACGTGTGATCGTCTGCTGAGTTTCCGCCAGGCCATGACCGATAACGAAGAGCGCGCACCGGCCATCGACGTGCTGAGTCAAGGCTCGGCGTTGAAGGTTCATAACCTCGGCCTTGACCTCGCTGACGGTCGTCATCTGCTGACCAATGCCGACATGACCGTGGAGGAGGGCGAGCGAGTCATGCTCAGCGGTCGTTCCGGCAGCGGCAAATCTACCTTGCTGCGGGCGATGGGCCACCTTTGGCCGGCGGGCCACGGCAGCATCCGCTTGCCGACGGGGCGTTACCTGTTCCTGCCGCAAAAACCGTATCTGCCGATTGGCACCCTGCGTGAGGCGCTGAGTTATCCACAACCCGGCGACACCTACCCGCACGAGCGCTACGTCCACGTGCTGGAAGCCTGCCGCTTGCCGCACCTGGTTTCGCGTCTGGATGAAGCCAATCACTGGCAGCGCATGCTCTCGCCGGGCGAGCAGCAACGTCTGGCCTTCGCCCGTGCGCTGCTTTATGCGCCGCAATGGCTGTACATGGACGAAGCCACTTCGGCGATGGATGAAGAGGATGAAGCGTCGCTGTATCAGGCATTGATCGATGAATTGCCAGGCTTGAGCATCGTCAGCGTCGGGCATCGCAGCAGCCTGAAGCGTTTCCACCCACGGCATGTGCGCATCGAGAATGGCCATCTAGTGGACCAAACCGTGACCGCCTGACACCGTCCCCCTGTAGGAGCTGCCGAAGGCTGCGATCTTTTGATCTTGATCTAAAAAACAAAATCAAAAGATCGCAGCCTTCGGCAGCTCCCACAGGGGAATGTGTGCCGACGGTGATCGTACAACCACGTTGAGCTATGATGCGGTTTCAGCCGTAACTTTCGAGAAAAGACGTTCACCATGGAAAACCCGATCGACGCACCTCGCCTCCCTCGCAAGCGCCGCAGCCTCGCTCAGGAACTGGTGACGGTGCTGTCCGAGCAGATCCGCGACGGTCACCTCAAACGTGGCGACAAATTGCCCACCGAGTCGGCGATCATGGATGCCCATGGTGTGAGCCGCACCGTGGTGCGCGAAGCGATTTCCCGTTTGCAGGCCGCCGGGCAAGTTGAAACCCGTCACGGCATCGGCACCTTCGTGCTCGATACCCCGAGCCCGAGCGGTTTCCGTATCGACCCGGCCACCGTGGTGACCTTGCGTGATGTGCTGGCGATTCTGGAATTGCGCATCAGCCTGGAAGTGGAATCCGCGGGCCTTGCCGCGCAACGTCGCAGCGCTGAGCAGTTGGCGTTGATGCGAGCGGCGCTGGACGCGCTGAATGAAAGCGCCTCCCACGCCAGCGATGCGGTGGCTTCGGACTTCCAGTTCCACCTGCAAATTGCCCTGGCCACCGGTAACCGCTACTTCACCGACATCATGACTCACCTGGGCACCAGCATTATTCCGCGCACGCGCCTGAACTCCGCGCGCCTGGCCCATGATGATCAGCAGCACTACATGAGTCGACTGAGTCGCGAGCACGAAGAGATTTATGATGCGATCGCCCGCCAGGATTCCGATGCGGCGCGGGCGGCGATGCGGTTGCACCTGACGAATAGCCGTGAACGGTTGCGCCAGGCGCATGAAGAGGCGCAAGCGCAACGCTGATCACGTCTTATCGATGAACGATCAACACTAAAACGCGCCTGACCGGTAAACGGTCAGACGCGAAAAGGAGTCAGGCTTCGACGTACAGTCTCAGGGGCTCCGAACACGGCTCCAGACTGGACTCATCCGCGAATTTGTAACGCAATTCGATTTCTGTGTTCTGGTACTTTTCCAGCTCTGCTTTCGGTATCAGCAGTTCAATTCCCATCCGTTTTACCATGTCGTCGCTGGCGTCATCCCAGACACCGGTGGGCTCTGCGAGGCCCTCCCAATCTGGTTCTTCCGTATCCGCCCCAAGGATTGGATAGACATCCCAATTTGGCGGAATATCGTTCGGATCCGGGACGCGGACTATCAAGAAATCACCCACGTTCGACAGTTTTATGATTGCTTTGTCGGGCTCGTGAGGCGAGAACCGGGGAAGAACCGGGATAGAAAAAGTCATGATGATCGCTCTCCGTGCGAAGTCTGCCACGATCCATTCATGGCAGCGGTCACACTGTACGTGGCGCATTCATGACGTGCTGGGCGCGATTTTGACCAATCATTTCAGAGGCCGTGGCGCTCGCACCCTCACGATAGAGCCGGGCCTCGTCTCGCCACTGCCTCAGTCAGTCCTCAAAATCGAACGGTCCACCCTCACTGCCAGCTCAATGGCCCCAGGCCTTGTGTTGAACGCCACGTTCCCGCGCTCATCCACGACCGCCCGGGCAATTGGCAAGCCTTTGGACAGCAACTCCAGCGGCGCACCTTTCATCGATTGGCCCGAAGCCAGTTCCAGTTTCAGTTTGATAGTCATCAGTGATCTCCTTATCAGGCATTGGCCGCTGAATTCAGCACGCCGGTTGGTTGGTAGTCCTTGAGCAGCAGATAAGTACTCCAGCCCCACCAGTCGTCGACGGTGGCGGTGTCGTTGAGGTTGTTGACGTCCTTGCGCCGCAACACCTTGTTGCCGTCAACCTTGAACAGTGGCGAGAAATTGCCTGCCGGGTTCAGTACCGCTTGCAGGTCAGGCAGCCTTTTCAACGCAGCAAAGCTGCCGGGCGACGGGGCGATGCCACCGAGGTACGCCGCGAACACTTCATCCGCAGACACCTGAACCGCTTGATTCACCTGGGCGCGATTGGCGCTGTCGATGGCGTCGAAGTAGCGCTTGTCACCGTAGGCGTGCCAGCGATCACCGTTGTCATTGCTCACGTTGAGGCCGAACTTGCTGTCTTCATCGTGCATGAAGCGGGTAATCAACGAACCGAGATCACTGGGCGTGACCACCGCCGCCAATTGTTTGCGCGGTACTCGCAGGTGGCCGGCGGAATACAGGTCGGTCAGGTAGTGATCGGCAAAAGCGTTCATCGCATAGGCCAGCTCCAACTGCTTTTCATCACCGCTGTTGTGGGCCAGCACTGCTTGTTGCAGCGCTGCCGTGTGCCCGGCGATGTAGGCCAGTAACGCCCATTCGGCAAAGTGGTCAGCATTGTTGGCGGCCAGCTTCAGATAACGCCCCAAAGGGAACAGCGCCGAGACGAAGCTGCCGCCGCCGGTGATCTTGTTCCACTCTTCCGACAACGTATCACCCAAGGCGTCATAAGCTTCGTGAGGTTGTCTACCGTCCCTGATCGCTTGATTGATGGCGGCGATTTCCTTCTGCATGACGCCGAGAATCAACTTCGCCTCGGCGTTTGAGGCCGGCAGTACCGCCAGGGAGTTGAAGGCGTTGGTAAAGCGCTGGATTCGGTCCGCGGCTGTTGCGCCTTCGCAGATCGGTTGATCGGGAATTCCATAGAAATCCCCTCCCAGCGCAATCACTTTTCCATAGGTCAATGCCAGGCCATTGGGCAGGTGCAACTCCACCTGCGAGGCCGGCAGCGCAGGCGCATCCTTGACGAAGCGCAGCAGGGTGCTGTCGCCGATCGCGGTATGTTCTGCACCCTCAAACCTCAACTGGGGCGCGCCTTTCAGCGCATTTTTTGATGGCGTCGACAGCAGGCTCTGGCGCTGATGTTTGAGGCCGTGATGGCTGCCGGCGGTGAGTTTAAGCGTGTCGACATCGCCAGAAAGGGCGATGCCGTGCTCAGTAAAAAGATCATCCAGATCGGCAATGACCTGTCGGGTATTTTCCTTCGATTGTGCGTGTAGACCTGACATTTCTAGCTCCTTGATATGTCGTAGGTAGAATCAAATTTAACTGTATGTATATACAGCCATCTGGATCATAGATGAGAACTTTCCTACGTCAAGGAATTACTTTTTCCGACGCTAATTTTGCGGCTCGCGATGAAATGCAGTTGACGGTTGTATTTTAAGTTGTACGATGACCTACAACTTCGGCGAAGGCTGAACCGTTTTCTCACACAACGTTGCTACCCAGGGTGTTCGAATAATGAATCCACAAGAACTGAAGTCCATCCTCTCTTCCGGCCTGCTGTCATTCCCGGTCACCGACTTCAATGCTCAGGGCGATTTCCATCGCGCGGGCTACATCAAACGTCTCGAATGGCTGGCCCCATACGGCGCCTCGGCATTGTTCGCCGCGGGCGGCACCGGTGAGTTCTTCTCTCTGGCGGCCAGCGAATATTCGGAAATCATCAAGACTGCTGTCGACACCTGCGCGACCAGCGTGCCGATCCTGGCCGGTGTCGGCGGCTCGACTCGTCAAGCCATCGAATACGCTCAGGAAGCCGAGCGTCTGGGCGCCAAAGGCCTGTTGCTGCTGCCGCACTACCTGACCGAAGCCAGCCAGGACGGTGTTGCCGCCCACGTTGAAGCCGTGTGCAAATCGGTAAAAATCGGCGTGGTGGTTTACAACCGCAACGTCTGCCGCCTGACCGCGCCTTTGCTGGAACGTCTGGCCGAGCGCTGCCCGAACCTGATCGGTTACAAGGATGGCCTGGGCGATATCGAGTTGATGGTGTCGATCCGTCGCCGCCTCGGTGATCGTTTCAGCTACCTGGGCGGTTTGCCGACCGCTGAAGTTTACGCCGCGGCCTACAAGGCTTTGGGCGTACCGGTCTACTCGTCGGCGGTGTTCAACTTCATCCCGAAAACCGCGATGGATTTCTACCACGCCATTGCTCGCGAAGATCACGCCACCGTCGGCAAGATCATCGACGACTTCTTCCTGCCGTACCTGGACATCCGTAACCGCAAGGCCGGTTACGCCGTGAGCATCGTCAAGGCCGGGGCAAAAATCGCAGGCTTCGACGCAGGCCCTGTGCGGGCGCCGCTGACCGATCTGACGGGTGAAGAGTACGAAATGCTCGCCGCGCTGATCGACAAGCAAGGTGCGCAGTAACACATCCGATTAAACAAGGCCGCTGAGTATTCAGCGGCCTTTTGCGTGAGGAGAACATCCCGTGACGAATGCAAAGCGTTTCGATAACTACATCAACGGCGAATGGGTGGCGGGTAGTGATTACTGCGCCAACATCAACCCGTCCGAGCTGACCGATACCATCGGCGACTATGCCAAGGCTGATCTGGCTCAGGTCCACGCCGCCATCGACGCCGCTCGCGCCGCGTTCCCGGCCTGGTCCACTTCGGGCATTCAGGCACGTCACGATTCCCTGGATAAAGTCGGTACTGAAATCCTCGCTCGTCGCGAAGAGCTCGGCACTTTGCTGGCCCGGGAAGAGGGCAAGACCCTGCCCGAAGCCATCGGCGAAGTGACCCGCGCCGGTAATATCTTCAAGTTCTTCGCCGGTGAATGCCTGCGCCTGTCCGGCGACTATTTGCCGTCGGTGCGTCCGGGCGTGAACGTCGAAGTCACTCGCGAAGCCCTCGGTGTGGTCGGCCTGATCACCCCGTGGAACTTCCCGATCGCGATCCCGGCGTGGAAAATCGCTCCGGCCCTGGCCTACGGCAACTGCGTCGTCCTGAAACCTGCTGATCTGGTGCCGGGATGTGCTTGGGCGCTGGCGGAAATCATCTCCCGCGCAGGCTTCCCGGCCGGTGTGTTCAACCTGGTGATGGGCAGCGGTCGCGTGGTTGGCGATGCGCTGGTGCAGAGCCCGAAAGTCGACGGCATCAGCTTCACCGGTTCCGTGGGTGTGGGTCGTCAGATCGCTGTCAGCTGCGTGTCGCGCCAGGCCAAGGTTCAACTGGAAATGGGCGGCAAGAACCCGCAGATCATTCTCGACGACGCCGACCTCAAGCAAGCGGTCGAGCTGTCGGTACAGAGCGCGTTCTATTCCACCGGCCAGCGTTGCACCGCGTCGAGCCGCTTCATCGTCACTGCCGGGATTCACGACAAATTCGTCGAAGCCATGGCCGAGCGCATGAAGTCGATCAAGGTTGGCCACGCGCTGAAAACCGGCACTGATATCGGTCCGGTCGTCTCGCAGGCTCAGCTTGAACAAGACATGAAGTACATCGACATCGGCCAGTCCGAAGGTGCGCGTCTGGTCAGCGGCGGTGGTCTGGTGACGTGCGACACCGAAGGCTATTTCCTTGCCCCAACGCTGTTTGCCGACAGCGAAGCGGCGATGCGCATCAGCCGCGAAGAGATCTTCGGCCCGGTGGCCAATATCGTTCGCGTCGCCGATTACGAGGCGGCGCTGGCCATGGCCAATGACACCGAGTTCGGCCTGTCGGCGGGCATCGCTACCACGTCTCTGAAGTATGCCAACCACTTTAAGCGCCACTCCCAGGCCGGGATGGTGATGGTCAACCTGCCGACCGCCGGTGTGGATTACCACGTTCCGTTTGGTGGGCGTAAAGGTTCATCCTATGGATCACGTGAGCAAGGTCGCTATGCGCAGGAGTTTTACACGGTCGTGAAGACCAGCTACATCGGCTCCTGACGCGAAACACCGCTGTATCGGCGCGCCACCCCGGTAGCGCCAATACCGCAAACCGACGTAGGAGCTGCCGAAGGCTGCGATCTTTTGATCTTGATTTTGGTGCCCTCAAGGACGCTAAAGATCAAAAGATCGCAGCCTTCGGCAGCTCCTACGCACGGACAAAAACAGCTTCACCCGCGCATAAAAATAATCAGTGGGAGTACATCTACAATGCAATCGACCAAGCCGACTCACGTCCGCTATTTGATCCTGCTCATGCTGTTTCTGGTGACCACGATCAACTACGCCGACCGGGCCACCATCGCAATCGCCGGCTCCAGCCTGCAAAAAGACCTCGGCATTGACGCGGTCACTCTCGGTTATATCTTCTCCGCATTCGGTTGGGCCTATGTGGCCGGGCAAATTCCCGGTGGCTGGCTGCTGGACCGTTTCGGTTCGAAAAAAGTCTATGCGCTGAGCATCTTCACCTGGTCGCTGTTCACCGTGCTGCAAGGCTATGTCGGTGAGTTCGGCATGTCCACGGCGGTGGTTGCGCTGTTCATGCTGCGCTTTTTGGTGGGCCTGGCCGAAGCGCCATCCTTCCCCGGCAACGCACGCATCGTGGCGGCCTGGTTCCCGACCGCTGAACGCGGTACAGCGTCTGCGATCTTCAACTCGGCGCAATACTTTGCCACCGTGTTGTTCGCACCGCTGATGGGCTGGATCGTCTACAGCTTCGGTTGGCAGCACGTGTTCATCGTCATGGGCGTGATCGGCATCATCTTCTCGGGGATCTGGCTGAAGGTTATCCACAGCCCGCGCCAACACCCGATGATCAACGACGCCGAGTTCAAGCACATCGCCGACAACGGCGGCATGGTCGACATGGACTCGGACAAAGGCAAAGGCAAAAAGGGCGACGGTCCGAAGTGGGACTACATCCGCCAACTGCTCACCAACCGCATGATGCTCGGCGTGTATCTGGGCCAGTACTGCATCAACGGCATCACTTACTTCTTCCTGACCTGGTTCCCGGTGTACCTGGTGCAGGAACGCGGCATGACCATCCTCAAGGCCGGTTTCATTGCCTCGCTGCCGGCGATCTGCGGGTTTATCGGTGGCGTGCTTGGCGGGGTGATTTCCGATTACCTGCTGCGCAAGGGCCACTCGCTGACGTTCGCCCGCAAGGCGCCGATCATCGCCGGCCTGCTGGTTTCCAGTAGCATCGTGGCTTGCAACTATGTGGACGTGGAATGGATGGTCGTCGGCTTCATGGCCCTGGCATTCTTCGGCAAAGGCGTCGGTGCGTTGGGCTGGGCCGTGGTGTCCGACACCTCGCCGAAACAGATCGCCGGTCTCAGCGGTGGCCTGTTCAACACCTTCGGCAACATCGCGTCGATCACCACGCCGATCGTCATCGGTTACATCATCAGCTCCACCGGCTCGTTCAAATGGGCGCTGGTGTTCGTCGGTTGCAACGCGCTGGTGGCGGTGTTCAGCTATCTGGTGATTGTTGGCCCGATCAAACGTGTGGTGCTCAAAGAGCCGCCAGTCAGCGGTCCTGAAACCAACAATAAGTTATCTGAAGCGCATTCCTGAGGAGCGGCGTCATGCAGTTGATTGAACATTCCGACTCGCCGCGCTACATCCGCCTGCACGAGCGGGACAATGTGGTGATCGTGGTCAACGATCAGGGCGTGCCGGCCGGCACTGAATTCCCCGATGGCCTGGTCACCGTGGATTTCGTGCCGCAGAGCCACAAGGTCACTCTCGAGGACATTCCAGAGGGCGGTCAGGTGATTCGTTACGGCCAGACGATCGGCTACGCGTTGCAGCCGATTCCTCGCGGCAGCTGGGTCAAGGAAGATCAACTGCGCATGCCGACCGCGCCACCGCTGGACAGCTTGCCGCTGTCCACCGAAGTGCCGGCCGCGCAGGCACCGCTGGAAGGCTTCACCTTCGAGGGGTATCGCAACGCCGACGGCACCGTCGGCACGCGCAACATTCTCGGCATCACCACCACTGTGCAATGCGTCACCGGGGTGCTGGATCACGCGGTGAAGCGCATCAAGGACGAGTTGCTGCCCAAGTACCCGAACGTTGATGACGTGGTGGCGTTGACCCACAGTTACGGCTGCGGTGTGGCGATCACCGCCACCGACGCGTACATCCCGATCCGCACTGTGCGCAATCTGGCGCGCAACCCGAACCTGGGGGGCGAAGCGCTGGTGATCAGCCTGGGCTGCGAGAAATTGCAGGCCGGGCAGGTGATGCACGAGAACGATAGCTCGGTGGATTTGAGCGATCCGTGGTTGTACCGCTTGCAGGATTCCAGCCACGGTTTCACCGAGATGATCGAGCAGATCATGGCGCTGGCCGAGACTCGTTTGAAGAAGCTCGATCTGCGTCGTCGGGAAACCGTGCCGGCGTCCGAGCTGATCCTCGGCATGCAGTGCGGCGGCAGCGATGCGTTCTCTGGCATCACTGCCAACCCGGCGCTCGGTTATGCCTCGGACCTGTTGTTGCGGGCGGGGGCGACGGTGATGTTTTCCGAAGTCACCGAAGTGCGTGATGCGATTTACCTGCTGACGTCCCGCGCCGAAACCGAGGAAGTGGCTCAGGAGCTGGTGCGGGAAATGGACTGGTACGACCGTTACCTGGCCAAGGGCGAAGCGGATCGCAGCGCCAACACCACGCCGGGGAACAAGAAGGGCGGGTTGTCGAATATTGTCGAGAAGTCCCTGGGCTCTATCGTCAAATCCGGTAGCAGCGCGATCAATGGGGTGCTCGGCCCTGGCGAGCGCTTCAAACGCAAAGGGCTGATTTTCTGCGCGACCCCGGCCAGTGATTTTGTCTGCGGGACGTTGCAGTTGGCGGCGGGGATGAACCTGCATGTGTTCACCACCGGGCGGGGTACGCCTTATGGGTTGGCGATGGCACCGGTGGTGAAGGTGTCGACCCGCACAGAACTGGCGCAGCGCTGGCCGGACCTGATCGACATCGATGCCGGGCGGATTGCCACCGGGCGAGCGTCGATTGAAGAGCTTGGCTGGGAGTTGTTCCACTACTACCTGGACGTGGCCAGCGGCAAGAAACAGACGTGGGCGGAGCAGCATAAGCTGCATAACGACATCACCTTGTTCAACCCGGCGCCGATTACCTGATACCGCGTTATCGTTCATCGCGAGCAGGCTCGCTCCCACAGTGGATCTTCTTCCTACACAGATTTTGTGTTCGACACCGGACAAATGTGGGAGCGAGCCTGCTCGCGATAGCGGTCTACCTGACGCCGGAGTCCCCAGTGGCTTATCATTAGCCCCCTAACGACGCCCACCCAAGGTTCTCCCGGCATGCTGGCTATTTTCCTCGAAACCCTGAACATCACCGCGCCGGTGTTTGCCATGCTGTTTCTGGGGGCGCTGCTCAAGCGCATCGACTGGATCAACGACAATTTCATTCATACCGCGTCGGCCCTGGTGTTCAACGTCACCATGCCGGCGTTGCTGTTTCTGGGCATCTTGCATGCCGACCTGCATGCCGCGCTGCAACCGGCGCTGCTGATCTACTTCTCGGTCGCAACGCTGCTGTGCTTTGCGATTGCCTGGGGCTGGGCGATCTGGAAATGCCCGCGGGAAGACCGGGGCATCTACACCCAAGGCGCGTTTCGCGGTAACAACGGCGTTATCGGCCTGGCACTGGCGGCGAGCATGTACGGCGACTACGGGATTTCCCTCGGGGCCATTCTCGCGGCGCTGGTGATCCTGTTCTACAACACGCTTTCGACCATCGTGCTGGCGGTCTACAGCCCGGTGATCAAGTCTGACCCGTGGAGTATCTGCAAAAGTGTGATGGTCAACCCGCTGATCATCAGCGTGTTTGCGGCGGCGCCATTTGCCTATTTCGAAATCGGTTTGCCGGGGTGGCTGGAAAAGTCCGGCCAGTACCTGGCACAAACCACTTTGCCATTGGCGTTGATCTGCATCGGTGGCACGTTGTCGCTGGCGGCGATGCGTAAAAGCGGCACGATGGCGCTGAGTTCAAGCCTGGTGAAGATGATCGGCCTGCCGGTGCTGGCGACGCTTGGTGCCTGGCTCTGGGGTTTTCGCGGGGCAGAGTTGGGGATTTTGTTTCTGTACTTCGGCAGCCCGACCGCTGCGGCCAGTTTCGTCATGGCTCGGCAGGCCAACGGCAATCATGAACTGGCGGCGGCGATCATCGTGATTACCACGCTGATGGCGGCGGTCACCACCAACATCGGGATCTTTTTGTTGCAGTGGGGTGGGTGGATTTAACCGAAGGTTTTGCGGTGTTCTTCAAGGCCTCATCGCGAGCAGGCTCGCTCCCACAGGGGGAATGCATTCCAAATGTGGGAGCGAGCCTGCTCGCGATAGCAATCTTTCTAACACTACAAACGCCAGCCTGTTACTCCGGCTTCTGGTAGCTATCAATCACTTCCTGCGCCGCCCGAAACGCATCGATCGCCGCCGGCACGCCGGCATACACCGCGCAATGCAGCAGCGCCTCGCGAATTTCCTTCACGGTGCAACCGTTGTTCAGCGCGCCGCGCACGTGACCTTTCAATTCTTGCGGGCACTTCAGTGCGGTCAGCGCGGCGAGGGTGATCAGGCTGCGGGTTTTCAGCGGCAGACCTTCACGGTTCCACACACCGCCCCAAGCGTGTTCATTGACGAAGTCCTGCAGCGGCTGAGTGAACTCGGTGGTATTGCCCAAGGCGCGGTCGACGAAAGCGTCGCCCATCACTTGGCGGCGGACTTCAACCCCAGCCTTTTTATCAGTGCTCATGGCGATTCCCTCTTGTGGTGTTGGCGACGCCAGGCGCGCAGCGACGTGAACAGCAAAAACGCCCCCAGCGCCGGCAGGACGAAAAACAGCATCAGGTGTTCCAGCTTGCCGGCCAGTGGCATGCCGGTGGTGAACGACACCACGTGCAGCCCATAAGCCAGGTACA
The DNA here is from genome assembly GCF_003732275.1 of Pseudomonas frederiksbergensis. GTDB lineage: Bacteria > Pseudomonadota > Gammaproteobacteria > Pseudomonadales > Pseudomonadaceae > Aquipseudomonas > Aquipseudomonas frederiksbergensis_H. The sequence continues at coordinate 99,907 of NZ_MOBM01000002.1, read as the reverse complement.
AACCCAAAAACAGCAAGCCTTCGGCGCGAGTCACCCGGTAGCCGGAATAGAACACTGGCAGGCACAGCGCGGCGACACCGAGCATCACCGGCAGGTCGAAATCCAGGGCGTTCGGCGAGACCGACAGCGGCGACGGCGCGATCAATGCGGTCAGCCCGAGCACGCCCAAGAGGTTGAACAGGTTGCTGCCGATCACGTTACCCACCGCGATGTCCCGCTGACCGCGCAACGCGGCGATCAACGACATGGCCAGCTCCGGCAGGGAGGTGCTGACGGCGACGATGGTCAGGCCGATGATCCGCTCCGACAACCCCAGGTCGGTCGCGACCGCCACCGCGGCGCCAAGCAGCAAGTGCCCGGCGAATACCAGCATCGCCAGCCCGGCGACAATCATCAGCAGGCTGCTGAACCACGGTGCCTGTGGCGCTTCATGCGCCCCCGATGGCGGGCGGGCCGAGTGTCGCGACTGGCGCAGCAGCAAGCCCAGGTACAGCACCAGCGCGCCCAGCAGAATAATGCCGTCTGTGCGGTTCAGTTCTTCGTTCCACGCCAGTACGAACACCAACAGGCTGGCGCCGATCATCAGCGGAATATCCAGGCGCACCAATTGCCGCGAAACCCGCAGCGGAATAATCAGCGCCGAGAGCCCGAGGGTGACGAGGATGTTAAAGATGCTGCTGCCGATCACGCTGCCGACGGCGATGTCGGCGTTTTGCGCCAGGGTGGCTTGCAAGCTGACCGCCATCTGCGGTGCGCTGCTGCCGAGGGCCACGATGGTCAGGCCGATGATCAGCGGCCGCACATGCAGTCGCGCGGCCAGGCGCACGGCGGCGCGCACCATCAGTTCGGCACCGACGATCAGTAAAAACAGACCGCTGAACAATTCAATCACGCTGATCAGGGGTAAATCGGCAAGTCCGAAAATAGTCAGCGCTCCGTCTATCAATCGTCGAGGGCTTGCACGCGAACTTTCGCGGTGCCACTGCGCAGCATGCCCAACTGCTCGGCCGCTTCACGTGACACGTCGATCAGGCGCCCACGAGAGTATGGCCCGCGGTCGTTGACGCGTACCACGCAGGACCTGTCGTTATTCAGGTTGGTAATCTTCACCCGGGTGCCGAACGGCAACTGGCGATGGGCGGCGGTCAGGCCGTGCTGGTTGAAACGCTCGCCACTGGCGGTGCGTTTGCCATGGTGTTTGGCGCCGTAATACGAAGCTACGCCGGTCTTGTCGTAGCCGTGTGGATCGATGGTATCCGTACTGGCACAACCGGCCAGCAGAGAGAGCAGGGCGCAGGCACTGAGCAGACGCTTCATAAAAGATATTCCCGAAACAAATGTGGGAGCGGGCTTGCTCGCGAATGCATTCTGACAGTCAACCTTGTGTTGAGTGCCGAACCGCTTTCGCGAGCAAGCCCGCTCCCACAAGGGAATGGAGCCAGGCTTGAGATCTGGCTCCATTCCGGTCAGCCTTCGAGCTTGCTTTTAAGCAGTTCGTTGACCTGTTGCGGGTTGGCCTTGCCTTTGGAGGCTTTCATGGCCTGGCCGACGAAGAAGCCGAACATCTTGCCGCGTTTGGCTTCGTCTGCCGCGCGGTATTGTTCAACCTGTTCGGCGTTGGCCGCGAGCATTTCGTCCAGCACCGCCGAGATTGCGCCGGTGTCGGTCACTTGCTTGAGGCCGCGCTTGTCGATGATCTCGTCTGCGCTGCCTTCGCCGTTGGCCATGGCTTCAAACACCACCTTGGCGATCTTGCCGGAGATGGTGTTGTCCTTGATGCGCAGCAGCATGCCGCCCAGTTGCTCGGCCGAAACCGGCGACTGGTCGATGTCCAGGCCTTGTTTGTTCAACAGGCTGCCCAGTTCAACCATCACCCAGTTAGCCGCCAGTTTGGCGTCGCCGCCGATGCTCACGACTTTCTCGAAGTAATCGGCTTGCTCGCGGCTGGTGGCCAGGACGCTGGCGTCGTAGACCGACAGACCGAACTGTTCCTGGAAACGCTCGCGTTTCTGCGGTGGCAGTTCCGGCAGGGTGGCACGCACATCGTCGAGGAACGAGTCCTCGATGACCACCGGCAGCAGGTCCGGATCGGGGAAGTAACGGTAGTCGTTGGCTTCCTCTTTGCTGCGCATCGGACGGGTTTCGTCCTTGTTCGGATCGTACAGACGGGTCTGCTGGATCACCTTGCCGCCGTCTTCGATCAGCTCGATCTGACGTTGCACTTCGCTGTTGATCGCCTTCTCGATAAAGCGGAACGAGTTGACGTTCTTGATCTCGCAGCGTGTACCGAATTCAACCTGACCCTTTGGACGGATCGACACGTTGCAGTCGCAACGCAGCGAGCCTTCGGCCATGTTGCCGTCGCAGATGCCGAGGTAACGCACCAGCGCGTGGATTGTCTTGACGTAGGCCACGGCTTCCTTGGCGCTGCGCATGTCCGGCTCGGAAACGATTTCCAGCAGCGGCGTGCCGGCACGGTTCAGGTCGATGCCGGTGGCACCGTTGAACTCTTCGTGCAGGCTTTTGCCGGCGTCTTCTTCCAGGTGCGCACGGGTCACACCGACACGTTTGATCGTGCCGTCTTCCATGGCGATGTCCAAGTGGCCCTTGCCGACGATCGGCAATTCCATCTGGCTGATCTGGTAGCCCTTGGGCAGGTCCGGGTAGAAATAGTTTTTACGGGCGAACACGTTGTGCTGACCGATCTCGGCATCGATGGCCAGGCCGAACATCACCGCCATGCGCACCGCTTCCTGGTTCAGCACCGGCAATACGCCGGGCATGCCCAGGTCAACCAGGCTGGCCTGGGTGTTCGGCTCGGAACCGAAGGTGGTGGAACTACCGGAAAAGATTTTCGACCGGGTGGTGAGCTGGGTATGAATCTCCAGCCCGATCACGACTTCCCATTGCATGTGTTTCTCCTCAGAAGCCGGTTGGGGTGCGAGTGTGCCAGTCAGTGTTCAGTTGGTACTGATGGGCAACATTGAGCAAGCGGCCTTCCTGGAAATACGGGGCGAGCAGTTGCACGCCGACCGGCAGGCCATCGACAAAACCTGCAGGCATGGACAAGCCCGGCAGACCGGCGAGGTTGGCGGTGATGGTGTAGACGTCTTCCAGGTACGCAGCGACCGGGTCGCTGTTCTTGGCGCCGAGCTTCCAGGCCGGGTTCGGCGTGGTTGGGCCGAGGATGATGTCGACCTCATTAAAGGCCGCCATGAAGTCGTTCTTGATCAGGCGACGGATTTTCTGCGCCTTCAGGTAATAGGCGTCGTAGTAACCGGCCGACAGCGCGTAGGCACCGACCATGATCCGGCGCTGCACTTCCGGGCCGAAGCCTTCACCACGGGAACGCTTGTACAGGTCTTCCAGGTTTTTCGGGGCTTCGCAGCGATAGCCGAAACGCACGCCGTCGAAACGCGACAGGTTGGAAGACGCTTCCGCCGGGGCGATCACGTAGTACGCAGGGATTGCGTGCTGCATGTTCGGCAGGCTGATTTCCTTGACCACGGCGCCGAGCTTTTTCAGCTCTTCAACGCTGGCCATGACCAGGTCGGCGATGCGTGGGTCGAGACCGGCGCTGAAGTATTCCTTCGGCACGCCGATACGCAGGCCTTGCAGCGAACCGTTGAGGCCGGCGCTGTAATCAGGCACGGGCTCGTCGATGCTGGTGGAGTCCTGCGGGTCGAAACCGGCCATGCCTTGCAGCAGGATCGCGCAGTCTTCGGCGGTGCGGGCCAATGGACCGCCCTGATCGAGGCTGGACGCGTAGGCGATCATGCCCCAGCGCGAAACGCGACCGTATGTCGGTTTCAGGCCGGTGAGGTTGGTCAGCGCGGCGGGCTGACGAATCGAACCACCAGTGTCGGTGCCCGTCGCCGCTGGCAGCAGACGAGCGGCAACCGCGGCAGCCGAACCACCAGACGAGCCGCCCGGAACGTGTTCCAGGTTCCATGGGTTTTTCACCGCGCCGTAGTAGCTCGACTCGTTGGCCGACCCCATGGCGAATTCGTCCATGTTGGTCTTGCCCAGGGTCACGGCCCCGGCAGCAGCCAGTTTGGCGACGACGGTGGCGTCGTACGGTGCTTTAAAGTTGTCGAGCATCTTCGAGCCGCAACTGGTGCGGATGCCCTGGGTGCAGAACAAATCTTTGTGTGCGATCGGCGCGCCGAGCAGGGCGCCGCTCTCACCGTTGGCCCGACGAGCGTCAGCGGCTTTCGCCTGCTGGAGCGCCAGGTCTTCGGTGAGGCTGATGAAACTGTTGAGCTGCGGGTCGAGCTGGGCGATGCGCGCCAGCAGGACTTTGGTCAGCTCTTCGGAAGAAAACTTTTTATCGGCGAGTCCGCGGGCGATCTCGGCCAGAGTCAATTGATGCATTGCAGGCTCTTTCCCTTTAGTCGATGACTTTCGGAACCAGATACAGGCCGTTTTCGACCGCTGGTGCGATGGACTGATAGGCCTCGCGATGATTGGTTTCGGTCACGACGTCTGCACGCAGGCGCTGGCTCGCTTCCAATGGGTGGGCCAGCGGCTCGATACCGTCGGTATTGACCGCTTGCATTTCGTCGACCAGCCCGAGAATGCTGTTCAGGGCCGAAGTGATGTGTGGAAGATCGGCATCATTGAGGCCAAGGCAGGCCAAATGAGCGATTTTTTCCACGTCGGAGCGTTCAAGCGCCATGGGATTCTCCAGTGGAAAACAGAACGGACGGCGTCCGTGTGTTAGATTGTCGGAACACTACCGCATTTCTACGGTCTCAAGGCCGCGATTGTGGGGCTTGGTGCACAGAAAAGCGGCCAATTTAACATATTGGCGCCTTGCCCAAAATCCCTGTCGTTGTTAGAGTTTGCCGCACTTTTTTACCCACGCGTTGCCTAGGGTCCCTTTCCCATGTTCAAGAAACTGCGTGGCATGTTTTCCAGCGATCTTTCCATTGACCTGGGCACTGCCAACACCCTTATTTACGTGCGCGAGCGCGGTATCGTCCTGAATGAGCCCTCCGTTGTGGCTATTCGGACACACGGTAACCAGAAAAGTGTCGTTGCTGTAGGCACCGAGGCCAAGCGCATGCTCGGCCGTACGCCGGGCAACATTGCTGCCATTCGTCCGATGAAAGACGGTGTGATCGCCGACTTCAGCGTCTGCGAAAAAATGCTGCAGTACTTTATCAACAAGGTTCACGAAAACAGCTTTCTGCAGCCTAGCCCTCGTGTGCTGATCTGCGTTCCATGCAAATCGACCCAGGTTGAGCGTCGTGCCATCCGTGAATCGGCCCTTGGTGCCGGTGCTCGTGAAGTGTTCCTGATCGAAGAGCCGATGGCTGCTGCGATCGGTGCTGGCCTGCCGGTAGAAGAAGCTCGTGGTTCGATGGTTGTCGATATCGGTGGCGGTACCACTGAAATCGCGCTGATCTCCCTTAACGGTGTGGTTTATGCCGAATCCGTACGGGTTGGCGGCGACCGCTTCGACGAAGCGATCATCACCTACGTGCGTCGCAACTACGGCAGCCTGATCGGCGAATCCACTGCCGAGCGCATCAAGCAGGAAATCGGTACGGCCTACCCGGGCGGCGAAGTTCGTGAAGTCGACGTTCGTGGCCGTAACTTGGCCGAAGGCGTTCCACGCGCATTCACCCTGAACTCCAATGAAGTGCTGGAAGCTCTGCAAGAGTCCCTGGCCACCATCGTTCAGGCTGTGAAAAGTGCGCTGGAGCAGTCGCCTCCGGAGCTGGCATCGGATATCGCCGAACGTGGTCTGGTACTGACCGGTGGTGGTGCCTTGCTGCGCGACCTCGACAAGTTGCTGGCCCAGGAAACCGGTCTGCCGGTGATCGTCGCCGAAGACCCGCTGACCTGCGTTGCTCGTGGCGGTGGCCGTGCATTGGAAATGATGGATAAACACACCATGGATCTGCTTTCCAGCGAATAAGTCGCCGGATCGCCTCTATGCTGTTGAGCGCGCAGGCAGCACTTTGCAGTGCTGCCTGTTGACGTTTATCTTCTGTCAGTCTGCATCCAGGCCGGTTTGATGCCGTATGAATAAAGAGAACATTTGCCTGGGAGGAGCGGCTTATTAAACCGCTTTTCACCAAAGGCCCCTCACTGGGCGTGCGCTTGTTGGTGCTGGCCGTGCTATCGGTCGCGCTGATGGTGGTCGATGCCCGCTTCACACTGCTCAAGCCAGTGCGTAGCCAAATGTCGCTGGTGCTGATGCAGTCTTACTGGATCACCGACCTGCCGCAGCGGCTATGGCAAGGTGTGGCCAGCCAATTCGGCAGCCGGACCGAACTGGTCGCCGAAAACGAAAAACTCAAAACCGAAAACCTGCTGTTGCAGGGGCGCATGCAAAAGCTGGCCGCCCTTACCGAGCAGAACGTTCGGCTGCGCGAGTTGCTCAACTCTTCTGCGCTGGTCAACGAAAAGGTCGAAGTGGCCGAGTTGATCGGCATGGACCCCAACCCCTTTACCCATCGCATCATCATCAATAAAGGTGAGCGCGACGGTGTGATCCTCGGTCAGCCGGTACTCGATGCCCGCGGCCTGATGGGTCAGGTGGTGGAGTTGATGCCGTACACCTCCCGCGTACTGTTGCTGACTGACACCACCCACAGCATTCCGGTGCAGGTGAACCGTAACGGTCTGCGGGCGATTGCCAGCGGCACCGGGAACCCGGAACGCCTTGAGCTGCGTCATGTGGCCGATACCGCCGACATTAAAGAAGGCGATCTGCTGGTCAGCTCCGGCCTCGGCCAGCGTTTCCCGGCAGGTTACCCGGTGGCGACGGTCAAGGAAGTGATTCACGATTCCGGTCAGCCATTCGCCATCGTCCGTGCGGTGCCGACCGCCGCGTTGAATCGCAGCCGTTATCTGCTGTTGGTGTTCAGTGACGGTCGCACAGCCGAGGAGCGCGCCAACGAAGCCGCCCAGGCTCAGGAAGCGCTGGACCAGCACGGCGGTGGGCCGATCATTCCAGCGACCGTGCCGAAACCGGCCGTGTCGGTGATCCCGGCAGCTGTCGCTGCTCCGGCTGTTCCGGCGGCGGCACCTGCTGCCGCGCCTGCTGCCGCGACCCCGGCAAAACCTGCCGCTGCCCATGCTGCCAGCAAGCCACCCGCATCGGCACCAGCCGCCAAACCACCGACAGCCCAACCCGCTGCCGTGAAGCCTGCTGCCAAACCGCCTGTCTCCGCGCCGGCCACCACTGGGGGAAGAGAATAATGGGCGGTGCAACTTCCTCCCGAAACGGCTGGATGGTCTGGCTGACCTTTGCCATTGGCATGCTGCTCAGCGTTTCACCGTTGCCGCAATTCATGGAAATCCTGCGTCCTCTGTGGCTGGCCTTGCTGTTGGCCTTCTGGGCGTTGGCCCTGCCGCAGAAAGTCGGCATGGTCACCGCCTGGTGCCTGGGGCTGGCCGAAGACGTGCTGTATGGCACGTTGCTGGGCCAGAACGCATTGATCCTCACGCTCATTACCTTCCTGGTGTTATCGCTGCAACAGCGCCTGCGCATGTTCCCGATGTGGCAACAGAGCCTGGTGATCCTGGTGATCTTCGGCCTCGCCCAACTGGTTCAGTTGTGGCTGAGCGCCCTGACCGGCAATCGTCAGCCGACCCTGGCGCTGGTGTTGCCGGCACTGGTCAGCGCGTTGCTCTGGCCATGGATCAGCTACGGTTTGCGCGGTTTGCGTCGACGCTACAAAATCAATTAATTCGGTCAGGCATGTGCCCGCACCTGGTGCCCTGTCTCGCCAAAAAGGAACAGTATTTGTGAGACAGGGCACTAGGGTCTGTTGACGTTTGGTGTCGACCGCGACGGAGGCCCATTTGGCGCAGGGCAAGGCGCGAGGAACGTAGTTTGGTTGTTCCAAATAAGTTCCGAGCAACGCAGCCCTGCGCCAAATGGGCACCGTCCCTTCGGGTTGCGCGCCAAAGTGTGCGAGGCTGCGTTGCGGGATTTGCCAAGGGAACAACCATGGGCGGCATCCCGCGCCTTGCCTCGCGCACTTTGGCGCAGCAACGCGGTTCGCCACCAAACGTCAACAGACCCTAGACAGGGAGATGTCTCGATGAAGCAGCTGTACCTCGCCTCAGGCTCGCCGCGTCGGCATGAACTGCTCACGCAGATCGGCGTGTCGTTCTCCGTCATCAGCGCGGACATCGATGAAACCCCTTTACCTGAAGAATCCCCGTCGGCCTATGTCGAGCGTCTGGCGCGCGGCAAAGCCGAAGCCGGGCACGTCACGGTCGTGTCCGACGCCGATTTCTGCGTACTGGGTGCCGACACCGCCGTCGTGCTGGACGGGAAAATTCTCGGCAAGCCGGTGGACGAAGCCGACGCATGCGCCATGCTTATGCTGTTGTCCGGGTGTGAACATGAAGTGCTGACGGCGATTGCGGTGCGCGATGGCGAGCGCTGCGAGTCTTTGGTGGTGTGCAGCCTGGTGCGTTTTCGCAACATCGACCGCGACGAAGCAGCGGCCTACTGGGCCAGCGGCGAACCCCGGGACAAGGCTGGCGGTTACGGAATTCAAGGACTGGGCGCGGTGTTCGTCGCCGGGCTCAATGGCAGTTACTCGGCGGTAGTCGGATTGCCGCTGTGCGAAACCTTCGAGCTACTCGGCCATTTCGGCATACCCTGTTGGCAAACCCTTAACGCGCGCTGAGCGCCGTACTGACAAGATGCGGCCATTATCGTGAACATGCCTGAACGAGACCCTGCCATGAGTGAAGAGATCCTGATCAACATCACACCGATGGAATCGCGCGTGGCGGTGGTTGAAAACGGTGTCCTGCAAGAGGTCCATGTAGAGCGTACGCAAAAACGCGGGATCGTCGGTAACATCTATAAAGGCAAGGTCGTGCGGGTATTGCCGGGCATGCAGGCGGCCTTCGTCGATATCGGTCTGGACCGCGCCGCCTTTATTCATGCCTCGGAAATTTCCCTGCGCGAAGGCCCAGCGGTGGAGAGCATCAGCACGCTGGTCCACGAAGGTCAGAGCCTGGTAGTGCAAGTCACCAAGGACCCGATCGGCTCCAAAGGTGCACGCCTGACGACGCAACTGTCTATTCCTTCGCGCTATCTGGTGTACATGCCGCGCACTGCCCATGTCGGCATTTCCCTGAAGATCGAGGACGAAGCCGAGCGTGAACGCCTCAAGCAAGTGGTCACCGACTGCGTGGCCAAAGAAGGCATCAAGGAAGCCGGCGGTTTTATTCTGCGTACCGCGGCCGAAGGGGCCGGGGCCGATGAAATCCTCATGGACATCCGCTACCTGCGCAGGCTCTGGGACCAGATCAACGAACAGATCAAGACCATCAGCGCGCCGAGTGTGATCTACGAGGACCTCGGCCTCGCACTGCGCACCTTGCGTGACCTGGTGAGCCCGAAGATCGAGAAGATCCGCATCGACTCCCGGGAGACCTTTCAGAAAACCACGCAGTTCGTCGCCGAACTGATGCCGGAAATCGCCGACCGCCTGGAGCATTACCCTGGCGAACGGCCGATCTTTGACCTGTATGGCGTCGAAGACGAAATCCAGAAAGCCCTGGAACGCAAGGTGCCGCTCAAGTCCGGCGGCTATCTGGTGGTCGATCCGGCGGAAGCCATGAGCACCATCGACGTCAATACCGGGGCCTTTGTCGGTCATCGCAACCTCGAAGAAACCATCTTCAAGACCAACCTCGAAGCCGCCACCGCCATTGCCCGTCAGCTGCGTCTGCGCAACCTGGGCGGGATCATCATCATCGACTTCATCGACATGGAAGATGAAGAGCATCAGCGTCAGGTGTTGCGCACGCTCGAGAAGCAACTGGAACGCGATCACGCCAAGACCAACATCATCGGCATCACCGAGTTGGGCCTGGTGCAGATGACCCGCAAGCGCACCCGCGAAAGTCTTGAGCAAGTGCTGTGCGAACCGTGCAGCAGCTGCCAGGGGCGCGGCAAACTCAAAACCCCGGAAACCGTGTGCTACGAGATCTTCCGCGAAATCCTGCGTGAGGCCCGGGCCTATCAGGCCGAAGGCTATCGGGTGCTGGCGAATCAGAAAGTGGTCGACCGCTTGCTCGATGAAGAATCGGGTAACGTCGCCGAGCTCGAAGGCTTTATCGGACGCACCATTCGGTTCCAGGTGGAAACCATGTATTCCCAGGAACAATACGACGTGGTGTTGCTCTGAATCGTTGTGTTTCACCTCCACTAGAACGGCTGGCCTCAGCTTTTTGCAGTATTTTTGCCATGGGAGCCACCTGACATGGAGCGTCTGACACGCATTTTGGCCGCACTGACCCGCTGGGGTCTGGGCCTGTGTGCGTTGGTTTTAGTACTGATGGCGCTGTTCGTCAGCCTCGGCCGAGAGCTGACGCCGCTGGTGGCCGAGTATCGTGCCGACGTCGAAGACAAAGCCAGCGATGCCTTGGGCATGCCCCTGCAGATCGGCAAGCTGGAAGGTAACTGGAGTGGCCTCGCCCCGGTTCTGCTGGCCCATGACGTGATGGTCGGCGAGGGTTCCAATGCCTTGCGCCTGGATCAGGTGCGCGCGGTGCCGGATCTCTGGGCCAGCCTGCTGGCGCGCGAAGTGCGCATCGCACACCTGGAACTCAACGGCCTGAAGCTCAGCCTCAAGGAAGGTGAGGACGGTCATTGGGCGCTGGAAGGTTTGCCGGTGCAGCAGGACCAGCCGCTGAACCCGGAGCAACTGCTCAATCGCATGCAGATGATCCAGCAGCTGTCGGTGCTCGACAGCCAGATCACCTTGCAGCCGTTGGGGGAGTCGCCGCTGACCCTGACGTACGTCGGCCTGAATCTGAAAACCGGTCCATCCCATCAGCGGCTCGATGCCCGTTTGACCCTGCCCGACGGTCAGCCGGTTGCGATGAGCCTGCGCACCCGTTTGCGCGCTGCCCAATGGAAGGACGGCGAAGCGGACGCTTACCTGAGCCTGCCGCAAAGTGATTGGTCGAAATGGTTGCCCGAGCGCCTGACCCAGCAATGGAATTTTTCCGAGATCAAGGCCGGTGGCGAGTTCTGGATTAACTGGAGCAAGGGCACCGTGCAACGCGCCGCGATTCGTTTGAACGCGCCGCAACTCAAGGGCGCCTATGCCGAGCGCAAGCCGATCCAGATCAATAATCTGGCGCTGAACGGGTATTTCCAGCGCAGTTCCAAAGGCGTTCTGGTGACCCTGGATTCTCTGGCGATGAGCCTGGGTGACACCCGCTGGGAATCGAAACTGCAATTTCAACAAACTGCCGCGACCGATACGGTGCCAGAGCTCTTGCACCTGCAAGCCGACCGTCTCGATCTCACACCGCTCACTCCGCTGCTGAACGCACTGGGCCCGCTGCCCGAAGGTGTCGCCACGGCGGTCGAGCGGCTCAAGGTCACCGGAGTTTTGCGCAACGTGCTGATCGACTTCCGCCCAGCCGCTACCGATGACAGCAAATTCAGCTTTGCCGCCAATCTGGAAAAGGTCGGCTTCGACGCTTATCGCGGTGCACCAGCGGTGAGAAATGTCAGCGGCAACATCAGCGGCGACCTTGGGCAGGGTGAGCTGCGCATGGACAGCAAGGATTTCTCACTGCACCTGGACCCGATTTTCGCCAAGCCATGGCAATACATTCAGGCCAACGCACGGTTGACCTGGAAACTCGACAAAGAAGGTTTCACCCTGATCGCACCGTACCTGAAGGTACTGGGCGAGGAGGGCAAGATTGCCGGCGACTTCCTGATCCGCCTGCATTTCGATCACACCCAGGAAGACTACATGGACCTGCGGGTCGGCCTGGTCGACGGCGATGGTCGCTACACCGCCAAGTACCTGCCGACGGTTCTCAGCCCGGGGCTGGACGAATGGCTGCGCACCGCGATTCTCAAAGGCGCGGTGGATGAAGGCTTCTTCCAGTACCAGGGTTCGCTGAACCACGGCGCCGCCGAAACGGCTCGCAGCATCAGCCTGTTTTTCAAGGTCCACGATGCCGAGCTGGCGTTTCAGCCAGGCTGGCCGCATGTCAGCAAGGTCAACGGCGATGTGTTCATCGAAGACAGCGGTGTGCGGATCCTCGCCAGCAAGGGCCAATTGCTCGACACCCAGGTCAGCGACGTCTACGTCAATATTCCCCGTGTACCTGCCGGGCAGAGCACTCATCTGTTCCTCGACGGCGCGTTCGCTGGCGGGTTGGGCGATGGCTTGAAGATTCTGCAGGAAGCGCCGATCGGCACCGCCGACACCTTCGCCGGTTGGGAAGGTGAGGGCGATCTGCAAGGCAAGCTCAAACTCGATATCCCGCTGGTCAAAGGCGAGAAGCCGAAAATCCTTGTCGACTTCAAGACCGACAAGGCTCGTTTGAAGCTCAGCGAGCCCACCCTGGAACTGACGCAACTCAAGGGCGATTTCCGTTTCGACAGCACCAAGGGGCTGAGCGGGCAAAAGATCACGGCGCGAGCGTTCGACAAGCCAGTGACCGCACAGATCTTCGCTGAAGGCAGCCTGGGCAAGCTCAACACTCGGGTTGCCGCATCGGGTGAGGTCGAGGTCAAGAAACTCACCGATTGGCTGAATGTCACTCAGCCGTTGCCAGTGACGGGGATGATTCCTTATCAGTTGCAGCTGAACCTTGATGGCGCCGACAGCCAATTGATGGTCAGCTCCAACCTGAAGGGTGTGGCGGTGGATTTACCGGCACCGTTCGGCATGGCGGCCGATGTCGGGCGCGATACCGTGTTCCGCATGACCCTGCAAGGACCGGAGCGGCGTTACTGGGTCAACTACGGTGAGCTGGCAAACTTCACGTTTGCGGCACCGACCGGCAATTTCGCCGACGGTCGCGGCGAGTTGCTTCTCGGTGGCGGCAATGCCGTGTTACCCGGTGCCAAAGGCTTGCGCGTGCGAGGTGTGCTGTCCGAACTGGATGTCGCCCCTTGGCAGGATCTGGTGAACAAGTATGCCGGTCAGGATCCGGGTGGCAGTGCCAAACAGTTGCTCAGTGGCGCGGATTTGAAGGTTGGAAAACTCACTGGTTTCGGCACCACCCTCGATCAGACGTCGGTGCAGTTGACGCGTAAACCGACCGCGTGGGCCTTGCAACTCGACAGTCAGCAGGCCAAGGGCAGCATCGGTATTCCCGATGCGAAATCCGCACCGATTGCGGTCAATCTGCAATACGTACGTTTGCCGGCACCAGACCCTAAGGTGCAGGCTGACGAGAATTCGCCGGATCCGCTGGCCACCGTGGACCCGACGAAGATTCCGGCGCTGGATGTCACCATCAATCAGCTGTTCCAGGGCCCGGATCTGGTGGGCGCCTGGCATTTGAAAGCCCGGCCGACCGCCAAGGGCATTGCCTTCAATACCCTGGATCTGGGCCTCAAGGGCATCCTCTTGCAGGGCAGCGGTGGTTGGGAAGGCATGCCGGGTAATTCCAGCAGTTGGTACAAGGGCCGGGTCAGTGGCAAGAACCTTGCCGACGTGCTTAAGGGCTGGGGTTTTGCGCCGAGCGTCACCAGTGAAGAATTTCATATGGATGTCGACGGTCGCTGGCCTGGGTCACCGGCGTGGCTGGCGACCAAGCGCTTCTCCGGCAGCCTTGATGCGTCACTGAATAAAGGTCAGTTTGTTGAAGTCGAGGGCAGCGCTCAGGCGCTGCGGGTATTTGGTCTGCTCAACTTCAACTCCATCGGCCGCCGCTTGCGCCTGGACTTTTCCGACCTGTTCGGCAAAGGCTTGAGCTATGACCGGGTCAAAGGCCTGCTGGTCGCAAGTAACGGGGTCTACGTGACCCGTGAACCGATTCTGCTGACCGGTCCGTCGAGTAATGTGGAGCTCAACGGCACACTGGACCTGGTGGGTGATCAGGTCGATGCCAAGTTGCTGGTGACTTTACCGGTGACCAACAATCTGCCGATTGCGGCGCTAATCGTTGGTGCACCGGCCGTCGGCGGGGCGCTGTTCCTGATCGATAAGCTGATCGGTGACCGCGTGGCGCGCTTTGCCAGCGTTAAATACACCGTCAAAGGCCCATGGAAAGAACCGAAAATCACCTTCGACAAGCCTTTTTGAATTCTTTTGAAAAAGCACTCTTTGGGCCTATGGAGTAGCATGTTTTCATGCGACGCCGCTTACCCCTGCAGGAGCTGCCACAGGCTGCGATCTTTTGACTTTGAAGATCAAGGTCAAAAGAGCGCAACCTCGTTTCACTCCGCAGCTCCTACAGGTATGCGTAAATTTCACATAGGGAATAGGCCATGTCTGTAGCGGTGATTCAAATGGTCAGCCAGAGCGACGTGCTGGCCAATCTGGCCCAGGCCCGTCGTCTGCTTGAGCAGGCGGCGACCGGTGGCGCGCGGCTTGCCGTGCTGCCGGAAAACTTCGCTGCCATGGGCCGTCGCGACATTGCCGACATCGGCCGCGCCGAAGCCTTGGGCGAAGGCCCCATCCTGCCATGGTTGAAACAGACCGCCCGCGACCTCAAGTTATGGATAGTGGCCGGCACATTGCCGTTGCCGCCGGTGGATCAACCGACGGCCAAAGTGCATGCGTGCTCGTTGCTGGTTGATGACCAGGGCGAGACCGTGGCGCGCTACGACAAACTGCACCTGTTCGACGTGGACGTGGCGGACAATCGCGGGCGTTATCGCGAATCCGATGACTATGCTTATGGCAGTGGTGTGGTGGTTGCCGACACACCAGTGGGCCGAGTCGGTCTGACCGTCTGTTACGACTTAAGATTTCCGGAGCTTTACAGTGAATTGCGTGCTGCCGGCGCAGAGTTGATTACCGCACCGTCGGCCTTTACCGCGGTGACCGGCGCGGCCCATTGGGACGTACTGATTCGCGCAAGGGCCATCGAGACTCAGTGTTACATGCTCGCGGCCGCCCAGGGTGGGACGCACCCGGGGCCACGAGAAACCTTTGGTCATTCCGCCATCGTCGACCCATGGGGACGTGTGCTGGCACAACAGGATCAAGGCGAGGCCGTGCTGCTGGCCCAACGCGACAGCAGCGAACAGGCGTCCATCAGGGCGCGGATGCCGGTGTCCACTCACCGGCGCTTTTTCTCGCAGGGCGCCCAGCGACCTGCATCAGAACGACGAATTTAAGGCGTAAAGCATATGAGCGAGTTGTTGTCCTCCGTCAGTGAACACCTCCTGGCGCCCGGCGGCGTAACGATCGAGAGCCTGCAAGGAGTGCTCGGCGATCTGGCCGGCCCGGGCATCGATGCCGCCGACCTGTATTTCCAGGGGCAGATTTCCGAGTCCTGGGCGCTGGAAGACGGGATCGTCAAGGAAGGCAGCTTCAACCTCGACCAGGGTGTCGGCGTACGGGCGCAATCGGGTGAAAAAACCGGTTTCGCCTACAGCAATGCAATCACCCTCGAAGCGCTGGGCGCGGCTGCCCGTGCGGCCCGTTCGATCTCCCGGGCCGGGCAGAACGGCACTGTGCAAGCGTTCACCACCCAGGATGTCGCCCAATTGTACGGGCCGGATAACCCGCTGGAAGTGATGACCCGTGCCGAGAAAGTCGAGCTGCTCAAGCGCATCGATGTGGCGACTCGTGCCCTCGACCCGCGTATCCAGCAAGTCACCGTGAGCATGGCCGGGGTGTGGGAACGGATCTTGATTGCTTCCACCGACGGCGGGTTGGCGGCGGATGTGCGACCGCTGGTGCGTTTCAACGTCAGCGTGATCGTCGAGCAGAATGGCCGTCGTGAGCGCGGCGGTCATGGCGGTGGCGGTCGTACCGATTACCGCTATTTCCTCAGCGATGACCGCGCCATGGGCTATGCCCGCGAAGCGTTGCGTCAGGCGCTGGTGAATCTGGAAGCGATTCCGGCACCGGCCGGTACGTTGCCGGTGGTGTTGGGTTCGGGTTGGTCCGGCGTGTTGCTGCACGAAGCCGTCGGCCATGGTCTGGAAGGCGATTTCAACCGCAAGGGCAGTTCGGCCTACAGCGGGCGCATGGGCGAGATGGTTGCCTCGAAGCTCTGCACCATCGTCGATGACGGCACCCTTGCCGGGCGCCGTGGTTCGCTGAGCGTCGACGACGAAGGCACCCCGACCGAGTGCACCACGCTGATCGAAAACGGTGTGCTCAAAGGTTATATGCAGGACAAGCTCAACGCGCGCCTGATGGGCGTAGCCCGCACCGGCAACGGTCGCCGCGAATCCTATGCGCACCTGCCAATGCCGCGCATGACCAACACTTACATGCTCGGTGGCGAAAGCGACCCGGCGGAAATCATCGCCTCGGTGAAAAAGGGCATCTACTGCGCCAACCTCGGCGGCGGTCAGGTGGACATCACCAGCGGCAAGTTCGTGTTCTCCACCAGCGAGGCGTACCTGATCGAAGACGGCAAGATTACGGCCCCGGTCAAAGGCGCGACGTTGATCGGCAACGGGCCGGAAGCCATGAGCAAGGTGTCGATGGTCGGTAACGATCTGGCGCTGGACAGCGGTGTGGGGACGTGTGGCAAGGATGGGCAGTCGGTGCCGGTGGGTGTCGGCCAGCCAACGCTGAAAATCGATGCGATCACTGTGGGTGGCACAGGCGCATAAGGATGTACACAATCCGTGTAGGAGCTGCCGAAGGCTGCGATCTTTTGATTTTGCTTTTAAGAAACAAGATCAAAAGATCGCAGCCTTCGGCAGCTCCTACAGGGATAGGCGTTACTCAGCGCAGACCGCGTTGAGTCTCGTCCAGCTCACGGATGTACTTGAAGATTTTACGGCTCGAGGCCGGTGGCTTGTTGGTCGCCAGTTCGTGCTGGGCCTGACGGATCAGGGAGCGCAATTGCTGACGATCAGCCTCCGGGTAGTCGAGCACGAACTTCTCCAGGACCGCATCGTCGCCCGCGATCAAGCGATCGCGCCAGCGTTCCAGGCCATGGAAACGTTCGTTGTACTGCCGAGTGGAGGCATCCAGTTGATCGAGCAGAGTCAGAATGGCGTCAGTGTCCTGATCGCGCATCAGTTTGCCGATGAACATAAGGTGCCGTTTACGCGCGATATTCGCGGTGTGCTTGGGCGCATCGGCCAGAGCCCGGCGCATAGCGTCGGTCAACGGCAGTTTTGCCAGCAAGTCAGGCTTGAGCGTTGTAAGGCGCTCGCCAAGGTCAACCAGAGCATGAAGCTCGCGTTTAACCTGGGATTTGCTTTTTTCTCCCGTATCGAGGGAGTCGTCGTAAGAATCAACCATGGTGGCCGTCCGCAAAGAAACGCCGCCATGATAACCAGTCGGGGGCCGCTTGTCCGGCCCGGTCGCTCGAAGGCCCTAGCCGAAAGCAGAATTTGAGTGGAGAACAGCATGAGTGCAGTTGAAAGCGTCGGCCCACAAGCGTTGCCGGCACTGCAAGAACAAGTCGAGCAGATCATCGCTGAAGCCAAGCGCCAGGGCGCCAGTGCCTGTGAAGTGGCCGTGTCGCTGGAGCAGGGCTTGTCGACCACGGTGCGTCAGCGGGAAGTCGAAACCGTTGAGTTCAATCGCGATCAGGGCTTTGGCATTACCTTGTATGTGGGGCAGCGCAAAGGCTCGGCCAGTACCTCGGCCAGCGGTTCGGAAGCGATTCGCGAAACCGTCGCCGCCGCGCTGGCCATTGCCAAGCACACCTCCGAAGACGAAGCCTCGGGCCTGGCGGATGCCGCGTTGATGGCCAAGGATCTGCAGGATTTCGACCTGTTCCATCAGTGGGACATTACCCCGGAGCAAGCCATCGAGCAGGCCCTGGCCTGTGAAGCGGCGGCGTTTGCCACCGACAGCCGGATCAAGAACGCCGACGGCACCACCCTCAACACTCACCAGGGCTGCCGGGTTTACGGCAACAGCCACGGTTTTATCGGCGGATACGCGTCGACTCGTCACAGCCTCAGCTGCGTGATGATCGCCGAAGCCGATGGCCAGATGCAGCGCGATTACTGGTATGACGTGAACCGTCAGGGCAATTTGCTGGCCTCTGCGCAGAGCATCGGCCAACGTGCCGCGCAACGGGCGGCGAGCCGTCTGGGCGCGCGTCCGGTGCCGACCTGCGAAGTGCCGGTGCTGTTTTCCGCGGAATTGGCCGGTGGCTTGTTCGGCAGTTTCCTGTCGGCGATCTCCGGCGGCAGTCTGTATCGCAAATCATCCTTCCTCGAAGGCACGCTGGGGCAGAAGCTGTTCCCGGAATGGTTGACCATCGATGAACGTCCGCATTTGATGCGCGCCCTGGGCAGTTCGGCGTTCGATGGTGATGGTCTGGCGACCTACGCCAAGCCGTTCGTGGAGAAGGGCGAGTTGGTGTCCTACATACTCGGCACCTACTCCGGCCGCAAGCTGGGCATGCCGAGCACCGCCAACGCCGGCGGCGTACACAACCTGTTCGTCACCCATGGCGACGAAGATCAGGCCGCCTTGCTGCGCCGCATGGGCCGTGGCCTGCTGGTGACCGAACTGATGGGGCAGGGCTTGAACATGGTCACAGGCGATTACTCCCGTGGTGCGGCGGGTTTCTGGGTCGAGAACGGCGAAATCCAGTTCGCGGTCCAGGAAGTGACCATCGCCGGCAACATGCGCGACATGTTCAAGCAGATCATTGCGGTCGGTAATGACCTGGAATTGCGCAGCAACATTCGCACCGGTTCGGTGTTGATCGAGCGGATGACAGTGGCGGGTAGCTAACCTCCGGCTGCTGCACAAAAAAGCGCTCCACCCAATTGGGTGGCGCGCTTTTTTATTGGGCCATGCACCGTCCCTTGTGGGAGCGAGCCTGCTCGCAAAGGCGGTGTATCAGCCGACATCAATTTTGAATATCAGGCCGCCATCGCGAGCGGGCTCGCTCCCACAATGATCGGTTTGTGTTGGATGTCTTGTTTGGTTCTCATTATCATCTAATAATAAATCTCATTACCGAATGAGCCCGGATCATGAGTTCTGCCTTGCACGAGCAGCCTTACCTCGAAAGCTGGCGCTGGATGAGTCGCCAGATCCGTTGCGCCATGGATCCTGACGAACCGCGCCTGATCGAGCACTACCTGGCCGAAGGCCGGTATCTGGCCTGTTGCACGGCCACCTCTCCCTGGACCATCGCCGAAACCTCTTTCCGTTTGCTACTCGACACCGCCGTCGATGTCGCGCTGCCCTGGCACTGGCGCAGCCTGTGTCTCGACCAGGCTTGGCGGCCGTTGCGCGATCTCGAACGTCAATCGCTGTGCGGCTGCCGCCTTAAGCGCTGGCAAAGCTATGCCTGGCAACTGGGGACCTGCGAGTTGCAACCTTCGATTCCTCTCATAGAACTGGTGCAAGGATCTCCTGATGAATAGGGTCTGCCATCAGTTATTTCCTATGCCGCGCCGGCCCTTCGGGTTGTGTCTGAAAGCGGGCCAGACTGCGTTGCAGTCCTTGGCAAGGGAAAAACCATTACCAGCGGACTGCGCCTTGCCTGGCCCGCTTTCATACACAACGCGACATAGGAAATAACTGATGGCAGACCCTTACACACGTATCGAACGCGACAGCATGGGCGAATTGCAGGTCCCGATTGACGCTTTGTATGGCGCGCAAACCCAGCGCGCAGTGGATAACTTCCCGATCAGCGGCAAACCGATGCCCGTGCAGTTCATCCGGGCGCTGATTCTGGCCAAGGCTGCGGCCGCCCGAGCCAACGTCGAGCTCAAGCAGATCAGCGAATCCCAGGGCAAGGCGATCGTCGATGCGGCTCAAGGCCTGCTTGAGGGCGATTTCATGCAGCACTTCCCGGTGGATATCTTCCAGACCGGTTCCGGCACCAGTTCCAACATGAACGCCAACGAAGTGATCGCCACCCTGGCCAGCCGCTTGTTGGGCGAGCCGGTGAATCCCAACGATCACGTCAATTGCGGCCAAAGCAGCAACGACATCATCCCGACCACCATCCATGTCAGCGCCGCGTTGAGCTTGCATGAGCAGTTGCTGCCGGCGCTGGTGCATCTGGTGCGGGTGATAGAGCACAAGGCCAAGCAGGTTCATCCGTTCGTCAAAACCGGGCGCACCCATTTGATGGACGCCATGCCCGTGCGCATGAGTCAGGTGCTCAATGGTTGGGCGCAACAGCTCAAGGCCAATATCGGTCACTTGCAGGATCTGCTGCCAAGCCTGCAGTCCCTGGCCCAGGGCGGCACGGCGGTGGGCACCGGGATCAATGCCCATCCGGAATTTGCCGCGCGTTTCAGCCAACAACTCAGCCAACTGACCCAGGTGCAGTTCACGCCGGGCAAGGACCTCTTTGCGCTGATCGGCTCGCAGGACACGACGGTCAGCGTTTCAGGGCAGCTCAAGGCCACAGCAGTTTCCTTGATGAAAATCGCCAATGACCTGCGCTGGATGAATTCCGGCCCATTGGCGGGGCTCGGTGAAATCGAACTCGAAGCCTTGCAGCCAGGCTCGTCGATCATGCCCGGCAAGGTCAATCCGGTGATCCCGGAAGCCACCGCGATGGTCGCCGCTCAGGTGATTGGCAACGACACGGTGATCACCGTCGCCGGCCAGTCGGGCAATTTCGAGCTGAACGTCATGCTGCCGATCATCGCCCAGAACCTGCTGAGCAGTATCGAGTTGCTGGCCAACGCCAGCCGTCTGCTGGGCGACAAGGCTATCGCCAGCTTCAAGGTCAACGAGGCCCGGCTCAAGGAAGCGCTGTCGCGCAATCCGATTCTGGTCACTGCACTCAACCCGATCATTGGTTACCAAAAAGCCGCTGAAATTGCCAAGAAGGCTTATCAGCAGGGCCGGCCGGTGATCGATGTCGCCCTGGAGCACACCGACCTGACGCGCAGCCAACTGGAAGAATTGCTCAACCCAGAGAAGCTCACCGCCGGCGGCGTGTAATCACTGCTACCGCTTTGGAGGCTCACCATGGAGCACTGGAAACGCACGATCGAAAGAGCAAATCGCTGTTTCATGCTGGGCGAGCTGGTCGATGCCCGCGAGGCTTATTTGCAGGCATTGGCCCTGGCCCAGGTGTTGTTCGAGCGCTGGGCGGATGCCGACGAAGCGGTGGCGGCCTGCGTGATTTCCCACCACAACCTGGCAGACCTGCACTTGCGTCTGAACCAGCCGGAGGAGAGCGCCGAGTATTTGTGCGCGATCCATCAACGACTGTTGCAGACCATGCAGAACCCGCGACTGGCGCCGGCCTTGCGTGAAGCCGCGCTGCGCCAGAGCAGCAAAACCTATGTCGAGTTGCTGAATTTCATCAGCGATCACGGCGAGTATCCGCGCACCCATCGTTTGTTGCACACCGACACCGCTTCGACCTCGCATCAGCCTGCGCCCCTACAACATGGAGTTCATTGAAATGGCTTTTACCCTGCCGGCCTTGCCGTACGCCTACGACGCCCTGGAACCGCACATCGATGCGCAGACCATGGAAATCCACTACACCAAACACCACCAGACCTACATCAACAACCTCAACGCTGCAGTCGAAGGCACTGAGTTTGCTGAATGGCCGGTGGAAAAACTGGTGGCGGCTGTCCAGCAATTGCCGGAAAACCTTCGTGCGGCGGTGATCAATCAGGGCGGTGGGCATGCCAACCATTCGTTGTTCTGGGAAGTCATGGCACCCAACGGCGGTGGGCAGCCTGAAGGCGCGCTGGCCAAGGCGATCGACGAGCAACTGGGTGGCCTCGACAGCTTCAAGGAGGCTTTCACCAAAGCTGCGTTGACCCGTTTTGGCAGCGGTTGGGCCTGGTTGACCGTGACGCCGCAAAAGACCTTGATCGTTGAAAGCAGCGGCAACCAGGACAGCCCATTGATGAACGGCAATACGCCGATTCTCGGCCTGGACGTCTGGGAACACGCTTATTACCTGCGCTATCAGAACCGCCGTCCGGAATACATCAATGCGTTCTACAACGTGATCAATTGGTCCGAAGTCGCCGCGCGTTATCAGGCTGCGCTGGTTTAGGGGGCGTTCTCAACTAGTTTCCCCTCCGCGCCGGGTCTGCTGTTGTGCAGGGCAAGGCGCGAGAAGCGTGGTTTGGTCATTCCAAATAAGCTTCGAGCAACGCAGCCCTGCACAACAGCAGGCCCGGCCCTTCGGGTTGTGCCTTAAAGCGGGCCGGGCTGCGTTGCAGGCCTTGGAAAGGGAACAACCATTCCCAGCGGCCTGCGCCTTGCCTGGCCCGCTTTAAGGCGACAACGCGGAGGGGGAACTAGTTGAGAACGCCCCCTAAGTCTCTATAAAACAATCCAGGGCTGACTATGGGCACTGAAACACTGGCGGTCGGAAGTGGACGGATGTTTCGTTACGCACTCGGATCGCTGTTATTGCTGGCGGGCATGACGTTATTGGCTGCCCAAGGGCTGAGCTGGCTGGACCTCGAACCGAAACTGCAGCGTGCCCTGCAAGGCGGGGCGATTTGCGCCTTGGGCACGGCTTTGGGCGCGGTGCCGGTGCTGGTGATTCGGCAGATGCCCCAGGCAGTCAGCGATACGCTGCTGGGTTTTGGGGCCGGAGTGATGCTCGCGGCGACGGCGTTTTCGCTGATCGTGCCGGGCATTGCCGCGGCCGAAAACCTCGGGCTGACGCCTTGGGCGGCCAGCGGCCTGATCAGCTTCGGCATCATGCTGGGCGCATTCGGGTTGTTTCTGGTGGATCGCAAGGTGTCTGGCGCTACGCCTGAAAGGCTCGTGGGAACGTTGGTGCGACCAGTGATTCCACCGCGGATCTGGTTGTTTGTGTTTGCCATCATCGCCCACAACATCCCCGAAGGCATGGCGGTCGGCGTCTCGGCCGGCGGTGGCATGCCTGACGCCGACAGCCTGGCCATGGGCATAGCTTTGCAAGATGTGCCGGAAGGGCTGGTGATTGCGTTGGTGTTGGCCGGAGCAGGGATGTCGCGGGGCAAGGCGTTCCTGATCGGTGCTGCGTCAGGGTTGGTCGAGCCGGTCTTCGCATTGTTGTGCGCCTGGCTGGTGAGCCTGGCCGAACTGCTGTTGCCTTTGGGGCTGGCACTGGCGGCCGGTGCGATGCTGCTGGTGGTGACTCACGAAGTCATCCCCGAATCGCGCCGCCATGGTCACGACAAACTGGCCAGCCTTGGGCTGCTGATCGGGTTTTGTCTGATGATGGTGATGGATACGGCGCTTGCTTGAGGATATGCAGGCTTGGTGAGGAGCTACTTTTGTGGCGAGGGAGCTTGCTCCCGCTCGGCTGCGGAGCAGTCGTAAAATCAGCGAATGCGGTTATGTTTGGCGTACAACGGTGGCAGTTTTTGGGGCCGCTTCGCAGCCCAGCGGGAGCAAGCTCCCTCGCCACAAGAGCCCGCGCTGTTTATTCGCCTTCGTCGAAGTAACGGTTGATCAAGTCTGTCAGCGCATCCAGCGCTCTTTGCTCGTCTTCGCCTTCGGTACTGATATAGATTTTGGTGCCCTTGCCTGCAGCGAGCATCATCATGGCCATGATGCTTTTGCCATCGACCGTGGATTCCGGAGTGCG
This sequence comes from Pseudomonas frederiksbergensis, assembly GCF_003732275.1. Taxonomy (GTDB): domain Bacteria; phylum Pseudomonadota; class Gammaproteobacteria; order Pseudomonadales; family Pseudomonadaceae; genus Aquipseudomonas; species Aquipseudomonas frederiksbergensis_H. The sequence continues at coordinate 76,465 of NZ_MOBM01000002.1, read as the reverse complement.
TCCTACCCTGATCGTGCAATCCTTGAACTCACCGGCGACGCCAACGAATTTTGCAGATGCGCGGGCATGCAGGCCCAGCTTGTTGATGATTTCGATTTCCAGAGCAGGCATCGCGATGTGAATCCTTTAGCTGAGGTCGCGGTGGCGGACCTGGACGTTCTTCAGGGTTTTTTGCAGGGCCTGACCCAGACGTTCGGTCAGGTAGACAGAGCGGTGATGCCCGCCGGTGCAGCCAATGGCAATGGTGACATAGGCGCGGTTGCTGGCGGCAAAGCGGGGTAACCACTTGACCAGGTAGGAGGAAATGTCCTGGAACATCTCTTCGACGTCCGGCTGTGCCGCCAGGTACTCGGCCACCGGCTGATCGAGCCCGGATTGTGCCCGTAGCTCCGGTTTCCAGTAGGGGTTGGGCAGGCAACGCACGTCGAACACCAGATCGGCGTCCACCGGCATGCCCCGCTTGAACCCGAAAGACTCCACCAGGAACGCAGTGCCAGGCTCCGGCTGATTCAGCAGGCGCAGCTTGATGGTATCGCGTAGCTGATACAGGTTCAGATTGGTGGTGTTGACCTTGAGGTCGGCCAGATCGGCGATAGGCCCCAGCAGATTGGTTTCGTCCTGTATCGCCTCCGCCAATGAGCGATTGGCGCTGCTCAGCGGGTGACGACGGCGAGTTTCCGAAAAGCGTTTGAGCAAGGTTTCTTCGTCGGCGTCCAGGTACAGCACATCGCACTGGATATGCCGGCTTCGGACCTCTTCCAGCAATTCGGGGAACCGTGACAGGTGGCTTGGCAGGTTGCGCGCATCGATGGACACGGCCACCAGCGGTTGTGCCAGTTCGGTGTGAATCAGCGCGCGTTCCGCCAGTTCTGGCAGCAAGCCGGCAGGCAGGTTGTCGATACAGTAGTAGCCGTTGTCCTCGAGCACATCGAGGGCGGTACTTTTACCTGAGCCGGAGCGGCCGCTGACGATGATCAGGCGCATGATTAGTGACCGTTCTGCTCGTCCAGGACAACCTGATACAACGCTTCGTTGCTCGGGGCGCTGCGCAGTTTTTCACGCACCTCCTTGCGATCAAGCATGCTGGCGATCTGGCGGAGCAATTCCAGGTGTGCATCGGTGGCGGCTTCCGGGACCAGCAGCACGAACAGCAGGTCAACCGGGGCGCCGTCAATGGCGTCGAAATCGATAGGGGCTTCCAGGTGCAGCAGCGCACTGATTGGCGAGGTGCAGCCTTTGAGCCGGCAGTGGGGGATGGCGATGCCGTTGCCGAAACCGGTAGAACCGAGTTTCTCACGGGCAATCAGGGCCTCGAAGACGTCCTGCATTTCCAGATCCGGTACTTCGCGGTGGATAAGGTTGGCAATTTGCTCGAGGGCTTTCTTTTTACTGCCACCCGGCGCGTTCACTTGGGAACGGCCGGGGGTCAGGATGGTTTCTAGTCGGATCATGGATTGGGGGTGTTAACGACCGGTCGCGCCCTGAAGGAGGCTCTGGGTCTTTTCCTTATGCTTTTTGAGTTGGCGATCCAGCTTGTCAGTCAGCAGGTCGATGGCGGCATACATGTCCGTATGCTCGGCATTGGCGACCACTTCTCCGCCGGGAATATGCAGCGTGGCTTCGATCTTCTGCAGCAGTTTTTCGACGTTCATCGTGACTTGCACATTGGTGATCTTGTCGAAATGCCTCTCTAATCGGTCGAGTTTTTCGCCGATGTAGGTGCGCAGGGGTTCGGTCACTTCCAGTTGGTGTCCACTGATGTTGACTTGCATACAGCTTCTCCTTCGTTGCCAGTGCATAAAGCGGCAGGCAGAAATGCCTGCCACTGGAACGCTGTGGCGAGCCCGGCGGCTACATCAACCGCTTCCGTTCGCTGGAAGGCGCGATCCCCAGGGATTCGCGGTACTTGGCGACGGTGCGACGGGCTACCTGAATGCCTTGTGCCTCCAGTAAACCAGCGATCTTGCTGTCACTCAACGGCTTTTTCTGATTTTCCGCGGCAACCAGTTTTTTGATGATCGCGCGGATCGCCGTGGACGAGCATTCACCGCCTTCGGAGGTGCTGACGTGGCTGGAAAAAAAGTATTTCAGTTCATAGATGCCCCGTGGGGTATGCATGAATTTTTGTGTGGTCACCCGTGAAATCGTCGATTCATGCATGCCCACCGCTTCGGCGATGTCATGCAACACCAACGGCTTCATGGCTTCGTCACCGTATTCAAGAAAGCCGCGTTGATGCTCGACGATCTGGGTGGCGACTTTCATCAGGGTTTCATTGCGGCTTTGCAGGCTCTTGATGAACCAGCGGGCTTCCTGCAACTGATTACGCATGAAGGTGTTATCAGCGCTGGTATCGGCACGACGCACGAAACCGGCGTATTGGGCGTTGACCCGCAGGCGTGGCACCGATTCCTGATTCAGCTCCACCAGCCAGCGCTCGTTGTCCTTGCGCACGATCACGTCGGGAACGACGTATTCGGCTTCGGTGGACTCGATCTGTGAGCCCGGGCGTGGGTTGAGGCTCTGGACCAATTCGATGACCTGACGCAGTTCATCTTCCTTGAGCTTCATGCGGCGCATCAGCTGGCTATAGTCGCGGCTGCCGAGCAGGTCGATGTAATCGGTGACCAGACGCTTGGCTTCGGCCAGCCAAGGGGTCTTGGCGGGCAGCTGGCGCAGTTGCAGCAGCAGGCATTCACCAAGATTGCGGGCGCCGATGCCCGCGGGTTCGAATTGCTGGATGCGGTGCAGGACGGCTTCGATTTCGTCCAGTTCGATGTCCAGTTCCGGGTCGAACGCTTCGAGGATTTCCTCGAGGGTTTCGTCCAGGTAGCCCTGATTGTTGATGCAGTCGATCAGGGTCACGGCGATCAGGCGATCGGTGTCGGACATTGGTGCCAGGTTCAGTTGCCAGAGCAAATGGCTTTGCAGGCTTTCACCGACCGATGTGCGGGTGGTGAAATCCCACTCGTCGTCATCGTTGCTCGGCAGGCTGCTGGCGCTGGTCTGGTAGACGTCTTCCCAGGCCGTGTCGACGGGCAATTCGTTGGGAATGCGCTCATTCCAGTCGCCTTCCTCGAGGTTATCCACCGTTGGGGCGGTTTCCTGGTAGGAGGGTTCCTGAATGTCGGCGTTGGGTTTCTGTTCGGCGCTATCGGCCAAGGGGTCGGCGTTATCGAAGTCGTCGCCTTCTTCCTGGCGTTCGAGCATCGGATTGGACTCCAGGGCCTCCTGGATTTCCTGTTGCAGGTCCAGGGTCGACAATTGGAGCAGGCGGATGGCCTGTTGCAGCTGCGGTGTCATCGTCAGCTGCTGGCCCATTCTCAAGACTAGCGATGGTTTCATGGCAGGGGCTTAACACCTTATTCGCCGGCGCACATGCGCCATCCACTACAGAGCGCCGAAGCGCCAAACATAAGCAAATTATATGCCCGAAACTGAAGTGTTTGCCTAGAGCGCTGTAACAATAAAAACTTATTGATTTTTTATTGAAGCGAGCGCTCTCTCGGCGACCCGGGCACCTCAGTGCTTACAGGCGGAACTCATGGCCCAGATACACTTCCTTGACCAGTTCATTGGCCAGGATGGTGGCAGAGTCGCCTTCAGCGATCAGTTGGCCATCGTTGACGATGTAGGCGGTTTCGCAGATATCCAGGGTTTCGCGGACGTTGTGGTCCGTGATCAGTACGCCAATGCCTTTGGCCTTGAGGTGATGGATGATCTGCTTGATGTCGCCCACCGAAATCGGGTCCACACCGGCGAAGGGTTCGTCGAGGAGGATGAACTTCGGATTGGTAGCCAGCGCCCGGGCGATTTCCACGCGGCGGCGTTCACCACCGGACAGGCTCATACCGAGGTTGTCGCGGATGTGGTGGATGTGAAATTCCTGCAGCAGGCTTTCCAGCTCTTTGCGACGACCGGCCTTGTCGAGTTCCTTGCGGGTCTCGAGAATGGCCATGATGTTGTCGGCCACCGACAGTTTGCGGAAGATCGACGCTTCTTGCGGAAGATAGCCGATGCCCGCCTTCGCACGACCGTGCATCGGTTGGTGGCTGACGTCCAGGTCATCGATCAGTACGCGACCCTGATCGGCCTGCACCAGGCCGACAATCATGTAGAAGCAAGTGGTTTTACCGGCGCCGTTAGGACCAAGCAGGCCGACGATCTGGCCGCTGTCGATGGACAGGCTGACGTCGCGCACGACCTGGCGGCTCTTGTAGCTCTTGGCCAGATGCTGAGCTTTCAGAGTTGCCATTACTGGGCCTTTTGCTCGTCGGTTTTCTTCTTCGGCTGGATCACCATGTCAATGCGAGGACGTGTCTCAGTGACCTTGTTGCCCGTGGCGCGACCGGCGCTCGCAAGCTTTTTGACCGTGTCGTAGACGATTTTCTCGCCTTGGGTGACGTTGTTGTCCTTGTCGATGACTTTGGCGCGATCGATCAACACGACGCGATTTTGCGAGGCGTGGTACTGGATCGTCACCCCGTAACCCTGAACCGGCTTGGTGTCGCCGGCGGTTTGCAGTTGCTCGAAATAGGCGAGGTTGCCCACCGAAGTCACCACGTCGATGTCGCCGGCCGGGGTGCGGGTGATGGTCACGGTGTTGCCGGTAACCTTCATCGAGCCCTGGGTAATGATCACGTCACCTTTATAGGTGGCAACGCCATTCTTGTCGTCCAGTTGGGCATCGTCGGCCTGAATGCGGATAGGCTGCTCTTGATCGTTCGGCAGAGCCCAGGCGCTCACGCTTCCCAGTGCTGCGCCCAGACTGAGCAAAATAGGGAGAGTTTTAACGAGCCTCATACTGTCCTCTTACGTTCGATAGCAGGTGTATCCTGCTTTCTTTCAAGTACGCTTTCATTCCGTTGCCTGTCGATACACCGCCGGCGCCGTCGATTCTAACGGGTTGATCGGTCTGCGCATATTGCTGCTGCGGGAACACTGTCATACGGGTGGTGGTAATCAGGGTTTTGCGGTTTTTTTCGTCGAAACGCGTGATACGTACCGAATCAATCAGCTCGACCTGAGTGCCGTCCGGATTGACTTCGCCGCGCTCGCTCTGAACGTGCCAGGGGAACTCGGTGCCGCGGAACATGTTCAGGTCAGGATTGGTCAGCAACGTCACTTCGGTCGCTTTCAGGTGTTCGACCTTGTCCGACGTCATCTCGTATTGCAGTTTGCCATCGGGCAGGTACTGCACGCTGTGGGCGTTGACGGCGTAATAGTCGATCGCGCTTTCATCAACTTTCGCCACCTGCTTGTCGAGGAAGCGTTCCGGGCTGATGTTCCAGTAGCCGACCGCTGCAAAAATCGCTGCGATGCAACCGAACACCAGGATGTTGCGAATCTTTTTGTTCAGCATGATGGGCTCACAGGTACGCGGCGTTGGCCGCGTCGAGGCGGCCCTGGGCGCGCAGGATCAATTCGCAGAATTCGCGAGCAGCACCCTCGCCACCGCGGGCCTGGGTGATGCCGTGGGCATGTTCGCGAACGAAACTGGCAGCGCTGGCCACCGCCATGCCCAGGCCTACGCGGCGAATCACCGGCAGGTCCGGCAGGTCGTCGCCAAGGTAGGCCACTTGTTCATAGCTCAGGTTGAGTTGGGCAAGAAGTTCGTCGAGCACCACCAGTTTGTCTTCGCGACCCTGATAAAGGTGTGGAATACCGAGGTTCTTCGCGCGCCGTTCAACCACCGGGGTCTTGCGTCCGCTAATGATGGCGGTCTGCACGCCGGCGGCCATCAGCATCTTGATGCCCTGGCCGTCGAGGGTGTTGAACGTCTTGAATTCGCTACCGTCTTCGAGGAAGTACAGGCGCCCGTCGGTCAGCACGCCATCAACGTCGAACACCGCCAGTTTGATCTGTTTGCCGCGTTGCAGCAGGTCCGTGCTCATTACAATACTCCCGCACGCAGCAAGTCGTGCATGTTCAAGGCGCCGACCGGGCGGTCTTCGCTGTCGACTACTACCAGCGCGTTGATTTTATGGTCTTCCATGATTTTCAGCGCCTCGGCGGCAAGCATCTCGGCGCGCGCGGTCTTGCCGTGGGCGGTCATCACTTCATCAATGGTCGTGCTGTGGATATCAATGGTGCGGTCCAGAGTGCGGCGCAGGTCGCCGTCGGTGAAGATCCCGGCGAGTTTTCCATCTGTGCCCAGTACGACGGTCATGCCCAATCCCTTACGGGTCATTTCCATCAAGGCATCCTTGAGCAGCGTACCGCACGTCACTTGCGGCAATTCGGTGCCGGCATGCATGACATTTTCCACTTTCAGCAACAAGCGGCGGCCAAGGGCTCCGCCCGGGTGGGAAAAAGCGAAATCTTCAGCGGTAAAGCCTCGAGCTTCAAGCAAGGCAACGGCGAGAGCATCACCCATGACCAGCGCCGCGGTGGTCGACGAGGTGGGTGCCAGGTTCAGCGGGCAGGCTTCGTGTTCGACGCTTACATTGAGGTTGACTTCCGCTGCCTTGGCCAGCGGCGACTCGGGGTTGCCGGTCAGGCTGATCATTTGAATGCCCTGGCGCTTGATCAGCGGCAGCAAGGTGACGATTTCGTTGGTGGAACCGGAGTTCGACAGCGCCAGGATGATGTCATCACGGGTGATCATGCCCATGTCGCCATGACTGGCCTCGGCCGGATGCACGAAGAATGCAGTGGTGCCGGTGCTGGCCAGGGTGGCGGCAATCTTGTTGCCGATGTGCCCCGATTTGCCCATGCCGACCACGACCACGCGGCCTTTGCTGGCCAGAATCATCTCGCAAGCACGTACGAAATCTGCATCGATATGGGGCAGCAAACCTTGTACGGCCTCCAGTTCGAGGCGGATGGTACGTTGTGCTGATTGAATCAGGTCGCTGGATTGGTTCATGTCGGAAATCGAATAGCCTGATGAAAAGGCGGCGATTATAACGGTAATGATCAAAACCCTCACGCAAGTTCGTCGCGGTTTGTCATTACTTGTTACCGAATCTCTCTAAATAGATGATTTCAGGTGGTCATGATGCTGAACGTGCCCGGCTTGGGCCTTGGGCGCTTGGCCTTTGCAGTGATATAGTTCGCCGCCAGTTCGGCCTGCCCGGGGAGGTATGTGCTTTCGCCAGAAAGCCAGGCGTCCGAGTGAGAGGCTGCATCGCAAGGAGTTTAGATGAGTGCCGATAACGCCTACGCGGTCGAGCTGAAGGGACTGACCTTCAAGCGCGGTGCGCGCAGCATTTTCAATAACGTCGATATCCGCATACCGCGCGGCAAGGTCACCGGCATCATGGGGCCTTCCGGGTGTGGCAAGACCACGCTGCTGCGGCTTATAGGTGCACAATTGCGCCCTACCGGCGGCGAAGTCTGGGTCAATGGCCAGAACCTGCCGACGTTGTCGCGCAGCGATCTGTTCGATGCGCGCAAGCAAATGGGTGTGCTGTTTCAGAGCGGCGCACTGTTTACCGACCTTGATGTGTTCGAGAACGTCGCCTTTCCGCTGCGTGTTCATACCGAGCTGCCGGAAGAAATGATCCGCGACATTGTCCTGCTCAAATTGCAGGCCGTGGGCTTGCGTGGCGCCATTGACCTGATGCCTGACGAACTGTCCGGCGGCATGAAGCGTCGCGTCGCGCTGGCCCGGGCCATTGCTCTCGATCCGCAAATCCTCATGTATGACGAGCCCTTTGTTGGCCAGGACCCGATCGCCATGGGCGTGCTGGTACGCCTGATCCGCCTGCTCAACGATGCGCTGGGCATCACCAGCATCGTGGTCTCCCACGATCTGGCCGAGACCGCGAGCATCGCCGACTACCTCATTGTGGTGGGCGACGGGCAAGTGTTGGGCCAGGGCGCACCCAAGGATTTGATGAAGTCGGATGAGCCACGTATTCGTCAATTCTTGACAGGCGAACCCGACGGTCCGGTCGCATATCACTTTCCAGCGCCGGATTACCGCGCAGATCTTCTGGGGAAGCGCTGATGCGCAAGATTTCACTGATAGAAAGAGTGCGCCGCTTTGGCTACGCCGGCATCGATGTGCTGGCGGTATTCGGGCGTTCGGCGCTGTTCCTGTTTCATGCCTTGCTCGGTCGTGGCGGCATCGGTGGCGGTTTTGGCCTGCTGGTCAAGCAACTGCATTCGGTGGGCGTGATGTCCCTGGTGATCATCGTGGTCTCCGGGGTATTCATCGGCATGGTGCTGGCGCTGCAGGGCTTTAACATCCTGTCCAGCTACGGTTCGGAGCAGGCCGTCGGGCAGATGGTTGCGCTGACGCTGTTGCGTGAACTCGGGCCGGTGGTCACGGCCTTGCTGTTCGCCGGACGCGCGGGCTCGGCACTGACCGCCGAAATCGGCAACATGAAATCCACCGAACAGCTGTCCAGTCTGGAAATGATCGGGGTTGACCCGCTCAAGTACATCATTGCCCCGCGCCTGTGGGCCGGCTTCATTTCCCTGCCGGTGCTGGCAATGATTTTCAGCGTGGTGGGCATCTGGGGCGGTTCGTGGGTGGCTGTCGACTGGCTGGGTGTCTATGAAGGCTCTTACTGGTCGAACATGCAAAACAGCGTGACGTTTGTCGACGATGTGCTCAATGGCATTATCAAAAGCATCGTTTTTGCCTTCGTCGTGACCTGGATCGCCGTATTCCAAGGCTATGACTGCGAGCCCACTTCCGAGGGGATCAGTCGTGCCACTACCAAGACCGTGGTGTATGCCTCTTTGGCTGTACTCGGCCTGGACTTTATTCTGACCGCCTTGATGTTTGGAGATTTCTGATGCAAAACCGCACCCTGGAAATCGGTGTCGGCCTTTTCTTGCTGGCTGGCATCCTGGCTTTGCTGTTGCTTGCGTTGCGGGTCAGTGGTCTGTCCCCGAGCGCAGCCACCGATACTTATAAACTTTATGCATATTTCGATAATATCGCCGGTTTGACGGTCAGAGCTAAAGTGACCATGGCCGGTGTGACCATCGGCAAGGTCACGGCGATCGATCTGGACCGCGACAGCTTCACCGGTCGGGTGACCATGCAACTGGAAAAGCGCGTAGATAACCTGCCGGCTGACTCCACTGCCTCTATCCTGACCGCTGGCCTGTTGGGTGAGAAATACATCGGAATCAGCGTGGGCGGGGAAGAGACCCTGCTCAAGGATGGTGGAACCATCCACGACACGCAGTCGTCGCTGGTGCTCGAGGACCTGATCGGTAAATTCCTGCTCAATACCGTTAGCAAAGACGCCAAATGAGGAGCTTTTGAATGATCTCTACCTTGCGACGTGGCCTGTTGGTATTACTCGCGGCACTGCCGTTGGTGGCTAACGCCGTGGCAGCAACTTCGGCGCATGATCTGGTTCAGGACACTACGACCCGGATGCTTGCCGACCTGTCGGCCAATAAAGAGAAGTACAAGCAGGATCCACAAGACTTTTATACGGCGCTGAACACCATCGTCGGACCTGTGGTGGATGCCGAGGGCATTTCCAAAAGCATCATGACGGTCAAATATTCGCGCAAAGCCACGCCCGAGCAGATGCAGAAGTTTGTCGAGAACTTCAAAAAAGGCCTGTTCCAGTTTTATGGCAACGCTTTGCTTGAATACGACAACCAGGGCATCACGGTTGAACCTGCCAAGGACGAGTCGGGAGACCGTACCAGCGTTGGCATGACGGTCAAAGGCAGCAGCGGCGCGATCTATCCTGTGTCTTACACACTCGAAAAGATCAATGGCGAGTGGAAGCTGCGCAACGTGATCATCAATGGCATCAATATCGGCAAGCTGTTCCGCGATCAGTTTGCTGATGCGATGCAGCGCAATGGCAACGATCTGGACAAAACCATCAACGGTTGGGCCGGGGAAGTCGCCAAAGCCAAGGAAGTCACCGAAAAATCTACCGAGAACCAAACCCAATGAGTGAGTCGGCCATTCGCATGAGCGAATCCGGCGAGCTGCTGCTCAGTGGCGTACTGGATTACCGGACAGGCCCGAACCTGCGCAAGCAGGGGCAGGCGCTGATCAAGTCCAGCAACGCAGCTGCGCTGGTGGTTGATTGCTCCGCGGTGGAGAAGTCCAGTAGCGTCGGCTTGTCGCTGCTGCTGTGTTTCATGCGCGATGCCCAGGCGGCCGGCAAGGCCCTGAGCATTCGTGCGATGCCCGAAGACATGCGTGAAATCGCTCAGGTCAGCGAACTGACCGAGCTGTTGGCGCATCCCTGAACCGCATCTATAAAGAAGCCCCCCGTCAGAGTCCTGCTTCGCGGGGTTCGCAGGCGCGGGGCTTTTTTGTATGATGTCCGACCCGCGCGCACAGGGCGCCGATTGAGGTTGAGCATGCAGGCCGTAGAAGTGAAGAGCTTCCTTGAAGGAAAGCTGCCCGGAACGCTGGTAGAAGTTGAGGGCGAAGGCTGCAACTTTCAGCTGAACGTGATTAGCGATGAACTGGCGGCGTTGAGCCCGGTGAAGCGTCAGCAGCAGATCTATGCCCATTTGAACCCATGGATCACCGATGGCAGCATCCATGCGGTCACTATGAAATTTTTCAGCAGCGCGGCCTGGGCCGAGCGCACCTGAGCCCAAGGGCGTCGAGATTCTTATGGATAAATTGATTATTACCGGTGGCGTTCGTCTTGATGGCGAAATCCGCATCTCCGGGGCAAAGAACTCTGCCCTGCCGATCCTGGCTGCAACCCTGCTGTGCGATGGCCCGGTTACCGTTGCCAACCTGCCGCACCTGCACGACATCACCACCATGATCGAGCTGTTCGGTCGCATGGGCATTGAGCCGGTGATCGACGAGAAGCTCAGCGTCGAAATCGACCCGCGCACCATCAAGACCCTGATCGCGCCGTACGAGCTGGTGAAAACCATGCGTGCCTCGATCCTGGTGCTGGGCCCGATGGTTGCCCGTTTCGGCGAAGCCGAAGTCGCACTGCCTGGCGGTTGCGCCATCGGTTCGCGTCCGGTCGACCTGCACATCCGTGGCCTCGAAGCCATGGGCGCGGTCATCGACGTTGAAGGCGGCTACATCAAGGCCAAGGCCCCTGAGGGCGGCCTGCGTGGCGCGCACTTCTTCTTCGACACCGTCAGCGTGACCGGTACCGAGAACATCATGATGGCGGCCGCTCTGGCCAAGGGCCGCAGCGTGCTGGCAAACGCCGCTCGCGAGCCTGAGGTCATCGACCTGGCGAACTTCCTGAACGCCATGGGCGCCAAGATCACAGGCGCCGGCACCGATACCATCACCATCGATGGCGTCGAGCGTCTGCACCCGACCACTTACAAGGTGATGCCTGACCGTATCGAGACCGGCACCTACCTGGTGGCGGCGGCGGTAACTGGCGGTCGTGTGAAGGTCAAGGACACTGATCCGACCATCCTCGAAGCCGTTCTGGAAAAGCTTCGCGAATCGGGTGCCGAAATTACCTGCGGCGAAGACTGGATCGAGCTGAACATGCATGGCAAGCGGCCGAAAGCCGTCAACGTGCGGACCGCTCCATACCCGGCGTTCCCGACCGACATGCAGGCGCAGTTCATCTCCCTCAACGCCATTGCCGAAGGCACTGGTGCGGTGATCGAGACGATCTTCGAAAACCGCTTCATGCACGTATACGAACTGCACCGCATGGGCGCTCATATCCAGGTCGAAGGCAACACCGCGATCGTCACCGGCATCGAGAAGCTCAAGGGCGCGCCAGTAATGGCCACCGACCTGCGTGCTTCGGCCAGCCTGGTGATCTCCGCGCTGATCGCCGAAGGCGATACCCTGATCGACCGCATCTACCACATCGACCGTGGTTACGAGTGCATCGAAGAGAAACTGCAGATGCTCGGCGCGAAAATTCGCCGCGTACCGGGCTAGTTTCTGCTGCATGGGCGCAAGGACGCGCCCGTTGATTTCGTTCAAGTCGGGGCTGTAATGGCCTCGATGTATGTCCGGCGCCGTTTGCGACCGGGCATGAGTACCTTGATAAGGACTGACGTTTCCCATGTTGACCATCGCACTGTCCAAGGGCCGCATCCTTGACGACACCCTGCCGCTTCTGGCTGAAGCGGGCATCGTGCCGACCGAGAATCCGGACAAGAGCCGCAAGCTGATCATCCCTACAACTCAGGCCGATGTGCGCTTGCTGATTGTGCGTGCCACCGATGTACCGACTTATGTCGAGCATGGTGCCGCGGACCTCGGCGTCGCCGGCAAAGATGTGCTGATGGAATATGGCGGCCAGGGGCTGTACGAACCTCTGGATCTGCGAATTGCCCTCTGCAAGCTGATGACCGCCGGCCGTGTCGGCGATGTCGAGCCCAAGGGCCGTCTGCGGGTGGCAACCAAATTCGTCAACGTCGCCAAGCGTTACTACGCCGAGCAGGGCCGTCAGGTCGACATCATCAAGCTCTACGGCTCGATGGAGCTGGCGCCGCTGATCGGTCTGGCGGACAAGATCATCGACGTGGTCGACACCGGTAACACCCTGCGTGCCAATGGCCTGGAACCCCAGGATTTCATTGCCGACATCAGCTCCCGGCTGATCGTCAACAAAGCTTCGATGAAAATGCAGCACGCCCGTATCCAGGCGTTGATCGACACCCTGCGCAAGGCAGTGGAGTCTCGACACCGCGGCTGATTTACCTGCGCGACCTTGAGTCGCGCCGTCTATCCGCCTCATAGCCAGAATTCTCAGGTGCCCAAGCGGATCGAATGTTAGCTTCGGGCGCCTGAGTTTTTGCCAATCCTATGAGGCTCTCGCTATGACCGCACCGACTGCAATTCGCCGACTCAACGCTGCTGACCCGGATTTCGCACATCATCTGGATCATCTGCTGAGCTGGGAAAGTGTGTCTGACGACTCGGTCAATCAGCGGGTGCTGGACATCATCAAAGCCGTGCGCGAGCGAGGCGACGCGGCACTGGTGGAATTCACCCAGAAGTTCGACGGCCTGCAAGTCGCCTCGATGGCAGACTTGATCCTGCCACGTGAACGCCTGGAACTGGCATTGACCCGCATCACCGTGCCTCAGCGCGAAGCCCTGGAAAAAGCCGCGGCCCGCGTGCGCAGCTACCACGAAAAACAGAAACAGGACTCCTGGAGCTACACCGAAGCCGACGGCACGGTGCTGGGCCAGAAGGTCACGCCGCTGGATCGCGCCGGTCTGTATGTGCCAGGCGGCAAGGCGTCGTATCCGTCCTCGGTGCTGATGAACGCAATTCCGGCCAAGGTTGCAGGCGTGACCGAAGTGGTCATGGTCGTGCCGACGCCGCGCGGCGAAATCAACGAGCTGGTGCTGGCTGCGGCCTGCATCGCCGGGGTTGACCGGGTGTTCACCATCGGCGGCGCCCAGGCAGTTGCGGCGCTGGCTTACGGCACCGAAAGCGTGCCGAAGGTCGATAAGGTTGTTGGCCCTGGCAACATCTATGTCGCCACCGCCAAGCGCCACGTGTTCGGTCAGGTCGGCATCGACATGATTGCCGGCCCCTCTGAGATTCTCGTGGTGTGTGACGGCCAGACCGACCCGGACTGGATTGCCATGGACCTGTTCTCCCAAGCCGAGCACGATGAAGACGCCCAGGCGATTCTGGTCAGCCCGGATGCCGAGTTTCTCGACAAAGTCGCCGCCAGCATCGCCAAACTGCTGCCGACCATGGAACGCGCCGAAATCATCGAAACCTCGATCAATGGTCGCGGTGCGCTGATCAAGGTTCGCGACATGGAACAAGCCATCGAAGTCGCCAACCGTATCGCGCCAGAACACCTGGAATTGTCGGTTGCCGATCCGCAGGCCTGGTTGCCGCATATCCGTCACGCCGGCGCGATCTTCATGGGTCGTCACACGTCCGAAGCCCTGGGCGACTATTGCGCAGGTCCAAACCACGTGTTGCCGACGTCCGGCACCGCGCGCTTCTCTTCGCCATTGGGCGTTTACGACTTCCAGAAACGCTCGTCGATCATCTTCTGCTCCGAGCAGGGGGCTTCCGAACTGGGCAAAACCGCTTCCGTGCTGGCCCGTGGCGAGTCGCTGACCGCTCACGCCCGCAGCGCCGAATACCGCATCGCTAACGACAAGAAGGGCAACTGAAGATGAGTAAATTCTGGAGTCCCTTCGTCAAGAACCTGGTGCCTTACGTGCCGGGCGAGCAGCCGAAGCTGGCGAAACTGGTGAAGCTCAACACCAACGAAAACCCGTACGGTCCATCGCCCAAAGCGTTGGCCGCGATGCAGACCGAACTGAACGATAACCTGCGTCTGTACCCGGACCCGAACAGCGACCTGCTCAAGCAGGCTGTTGCCAGGTACTACGGCGTGCAGGGCAATCAGGTGTTCCTCGGCAACGGTTCCGATGAAGTCCTGGCGCACATTTTCCACGGTTTGCTGCAACACGATCAGCCATTGTTGTTCCCGGATATCAGCTACAGCTTCTACCCGGTTTACTGCGGGTTGTACGGCATCGAGTTCGACGCGGTGCCGCTGGATGAACAGTTCCAGATCAACCCGTCGGACTACGCCAAGCCGAACGGCGGGATCATTTTCCCCAACCCGAATGCGCCGACCGGTTGCCTGTTGGCACTGGACGCGGTTGAGCAAATCCTCAAGGCCAGCCCGGATTCGGTGGTCGTGGTGGATGAGGCTTACATTGATTTCGGCGGTGAAACGGCGATCACGCTGGTGGATCGTTATCCGAACCTGTTGGTGACTCAGACCCTGTCCAAGTCCCGTTCGCTGGCGGGCCTGCGGGTGGGGCTGGCGGTGGGGCATCCGGACCTGATCGAGGCGCTGGAGCGGATCAAGAACAGCTTCAACTCCTATCCGCTGGATCGTCTGGCGATTGTCGGTGCGGCGGCGGCTTTTGAAGATCGTGAGTACTTCGAGAAGACTTGTCGTTTGGTCATTGAGAGCCGTGACAAGGTAGTCGGTCAGTTGGAGGCGAAGGGGTTTGAGGTGTTGCCGTCGGCAGCAAACTTCATTTTCGCCCGTCACCCGAAGCACGATGCGGCAGGGCTGGCGGCGAAATTGCGCGAACAGGGCGTGATCGTTCGGCACTTCAAGCAAGAGCGGATTGCCCAGTTCCTGCGTATTTCCATCGGCGCGCCGGAGCAGAATCAGGCGCTGATCGACGGCCTCGGCGACCTTTAGACCGCTTTCGCGAGCAAGCCCGCTCCCACACTGGATCTCTATTGTTCACCAATAGTGTGTCCACAGAAGATCCAGTGTGGGAGCGGGCTTGCTCGCGAAGAACGATAACGCGGTCGGCCTGTTGTTGCGCGGCGTTTCCATCGCGGGCAAGCCACGCTCCCACAAGGTTTTGTGGGTTACTCGTGATGCGGTTCGCCAAGGAAGGTCAGCGACGTGAACAGCCCGCGCGTCGCCACATCCGGGTTGTCCTTCAGCGAAATCTCCATCTGCGCCGCAATCACATTCAACCCTTCATTACGCACCAATACTTGCGCCCGACCCTCTGCGTCGGTTTCGGTGCTCAAGGTATTCGGCGCGCTGCGATAGTCGCCCACCAGCTTCACGCCTGCCGCCGGCTTACCGTCCAATAGCACTCGAACCGGCAACGATTTACCCGGCCCAACGGTCAGCGGATCAACCTCCGGCAGAATCAACAATTTCATCTGATCGAGCTTCGGCAACTTCGCCCCCGGCTGGTATATCGCCAGGCTGTACTTGAAGGTCTGGGTCGACTCAATGGCCCCCGGTACTTTGCTGCGCCCTTCGTTGATCCATTTTTTATCCGCCGTCTGCGACCACATGCCATTGTTCAGCGCCACGGCCATCACCGCCGGTGGTTTCAACGGCTGCAGGCGGGCGTGGTCGGCCAGCCGTTGCACGTTCACCGGGATCATTTTTCCGGCAACGTCATAGGCCCACGCGCCGCTGATTTTCTGCGCCTTGAAGGCGTTGTCTTCGGCGCCATGACCATAGATGACTTCGATGTTACCGCGACGTTGTTCGGTCCAGAGACCGTGGGCCGAGACTTGGCTGGCGCACAGCAGGCCGAGTAGCGCCAGGGATTTGAGATGTTGCATGGTGACGTCCTTTTACAGGTTGAGTGTCAGGCTGACGGTGAAATTGCGCGGCTCGCCGGGGTTGACCCAGTAGTTGCTGTAGGAGCGCTCGAAGTATTTCTCGTCGATCACTCGCACGGCATCGGTTACTTGCCCGGTGACTTGCAGGTCGACACCCTGGCTGCGGGCCTTGCCCACGGCGCGGCTGGAATCGGTGCTCGGATCGAGCGCCAGGACGTTTTCCTTTTCGATATGGAAGGCGGCGAGGGTGGTGCTCAAGCGGTCGTCGAACAGCTCGCTCTTGATCCCGACTTCATAACCGATGCCTTCTTCCGGGTCGAAGGATTTGCCGGCGGCGTCCAGCCCATTGTTCGGTTTGAACGAGGTGGAGGCGTTGGCGAACAACCCCACTTCGGGCGTCAGTTGGTAGAGCAGGCCATCCCCCAACAAACCGAGGGCCAGTCCTGCCAGGGAAGCCATTGTTCGAGACGACATGCTATATTGTTCCAATAGTGATATTGAAACAATATAACATGCCTAATGAGAATGTCTGCTGTTAAGAGGCTTTGGAGTTTTGGAGCTGCCGAGGGCGCAAAAAGATCAGCCTTCGGCAGCTCCTACGGGGATTACTCTTCTTCTTTTTCCTTGACCGGCGCGGGTGGCGGACGCAGACCGATTTCTGCCGTGAGCTTGAGCTCTTTGCCGTTGCGCATTACCTGAATGGTGACCTTGTCGGTCGGCTTGATCCGCGCCACCTGGTTCATCGAGCGGCGGCCGTCACCGGCCGGTTCACCGTCGATGCTGAGGATCACGTCGCCCAGTTGCAGGCCGGCCTTCTGCGCCGGGCCGTCATGGAAAATCCCCGAGACCACAATCCCCGGACGTCCTGACAGACCAAAGGACTCCGCCAGTTCCTGACTCAACGGTTGTGTTTCGATGCCGAGCCAGCCGCGAATCACCTGGCCGTGTTCGATGATCGACTTCATCACTTCCATCGCCAGTTTGACCGGGATCGCGAAGCCGATGCCCTGAGAGCCGCCGGACTTGGAGAAGATCGCCGTGTTGATGCCGGTCAGGTTGCCGTTGGCGTCCACCAGCGCACCGCCGGAGTTGCCGGGGTTGATCGCGGCGTCAGTCTGGATGAAATCTTCGTAGTTGTTCAGCCCGAGCTGATTGCGCCCGGTGGCACTGATGATGCCCATGGTCACGGTCTGGCCGACGCCGAACGGGTTGCCGATGGCCAGGGCCACGTCGCCGATACGGATATTGTCGGAACGGCCGACGGTGATCGACGGCAGGTTTTTCAAGTCTATCTTCAACACCGCGAGGTCGGTTTCCGGGTCGCTGCCGATGACGCGGGCCAGGGTTTCACGACCATCCTTGAGCGCCACCACGATCTGGTCGGCACCGCTGGTCACGTGGTTGTTGGTCAGCAGGTAACCTTCCGGGCTCATGATCACGCCCGAGCCGAGGCTCGACTCCATGCGCTTCTGCTTGGGCGAGTTGTCGCCGAAGAAGCGGCGGAACTGCGGATCTTCGAACAGCGGATGGCTGGGCTTGTTGACCACTTTGGTGGTGTACAGGTTGACCACCGACGGCGCGGCCGTGGTCACCGCATCGGCATAGGACACCGGACCCTGCTGCAGACCGATGGTTTGTGGGGCTTGCTGCAGATTCACGTCCAGGCTCGGTAGCCCGACCCATTGCGGGTAACGCTGCATAATCAATAGAGCGATAAGCACGCCGGCCAACAGCGGCCAGCCGGAAAAACGCAGCGCCTTGAGCATTAAGCACGTCCTACAGAGGTTGCAGGCGGTGTGAGACCGCCCATAATGTCGCGCATTATACGAGGCCGAGCGCGCCTCTGAACGGGATATTTAGGAGTCTTTTATGGCCGTCGCCCTGAGCACCCTGGTCGAAGAAGCCGACCGCTACCTGGCAAGTGCGAAGATCGCCGATTACTGCCCCAACGGTTTGCAGGTCGAAGGCCGGCCGCAAGTGATGCGCATCGTCAGCGGCGTCACCGCCAGCCAGGCGTTGCTGGACGCCGCGGTAGAGGCCCAGGCCGATCTGGTGCTGGTGCATCACGGCTATTTCTGGAAAGGCGAGAACCCGTGCATCACCGGCATGAAGCAGCGTCGGTTGAAAACCTTGCTCAAGCACGATATCAGCCTGCTGTCTTATCACTTGCCGCTGGACCTGCACCCGGAAGTCGGTAACAACGTACAGCTTGCCCGGCAACTGGACATCACTGTCGAAGGCCCGCTGGATCCGGACAATCTGAAAATCGTTGGCCTGGTCGGCTCGTTGAGCGAACCGATGACCCCTCGGGATTTCGCCCGTCGCGTGCAAGAAGTCATGGGGCGCGAGCCGTTGCTGATCGAAGGCAGCGAGATGATTCGTCGGGTCGGCTGGTGCACCGGTGGCGGCCAGGGTTACATTGATCAGGCGGTGTTGGCTGGCGTCGATCTGTACCTCAGCGGCGAGGCCTCCGAGCAGACGTTCCACAGCGCCCGGGAAAACGACATCAGCTTCATCGCCGCCGGTCACCACGCCACCGAGCGTTACGGTGTGCAGGCGTTGGGCGATTACCTGGCGCGACGTTTCGCCCTCGAGCACATCTTCATCGATTGCCCGAACCCTATTTGATGCTGTACAGATTTTCACTTAACACCGCAATTCAACTGTGGGAGCGAGCCTGCTCGCGATGGCTGCGTCACATTCGACATTCATGTCACTGACACACCGCTATCGCGAGCAGGCTCGCTCCCACAGGTGCTCATACACCCGAACGGGCAGGTATATTCATATACCCTTTCGATCTAGCCAGCGTCCTGATTAGAAGGAGGCGCTGTGCTAGGATTCCCCGCTCGAACACGGCCCGCAGGCCGTCCATAAGATCGTTTTCGTGAGTAGCCATGGTCGACAAACTGACGCATCTGAAACAGCTGGAGGCCGAAAGCATCCACATCATCCGCGAGGTCGCCGCCGAGTTCGATAACCCGGTGATGCTGTACTCCGTCGGTAAAGACTCCGCCGTGATGCTGCACCTCGCGCGCAAGGCATTCTTCCCGGGCAAACTTCCGTTTCCGGTGATGCACGTCGACACCCAGTGGAAGTTCAAGGAAATGTACGCGTTCCGCGACCGCATGGTCGAAGAACTCGGCCTGGACCTGCTGGTGCACGTGAATCCCGAGGGTGTTGCGCAGGGTATCAACCCGCTCACCCACGGCAGTGCCAAGCACACCGACATCATGAAGACCGAAGGCCTCAAGCAGGCCCTCGACAAGTACGGCTTCGATGCGGCATTCGGTGGCGCTCGTCGCGACGAAGAGAAATCCCGGGCCAAAGAGCGCGTGTATTCCTTCCGTGACACCAAGCACCGCTGGGACCCGAAAAACCAGCGTCCCGAGTTGTGGAACGTCTACAACGGCAAGGTCAACAAGGGCGAATCGATCCGCGTATTCCCGTTGTCGAACTGGACCGAGCTGGACATCTGGCAGTACATCTACCTCGAAGGCATCCCGATCGTGCCGCTGTATTTCGCCGCCGAGCGCGACGTTATCGAGATGAACGGTACCTGGATCATGATCGACGACGAGCGCCTGCTCAATCACTTGAGCGACGAAGACAAGGCGCGCATCGTCAAGAAGAAGGTCCGTTTCCGTACGCTGGGCGACTACCCGTTGACCGGTGCGGTCGAGTCCGAGGCCACCAGCCTGACCGACATCATTCAGGAAATGCTCCTGACGCGAACTTCCGAACGCCAGGGCCGAGTCATCGATCACGATGGCGCAGGTTCGATGGAAGAAAAGAAACGTCAGGGTTATTTCTAAGGGGTTGTCATGTCGCACGCATCTGATTTGATCAGCGAGGACATCCTCGCCTATCTGGGCCAGCACGAACGCAAGGAAATGCTGCGCTTTCTTACCTGTGGCAACGTCGACGACGGCAAGAGCACCCTGATCGGGCGCCTACTGCACGACTCCAAGATGATCTACGAAGATCATCTTGAAGCCATCACCCGCGACTCGAAAAAAGTCGGCACCACCGGCGAAGACATCGACCTGGCGTTACTGGTCGACGGCTTGCAGGCCGAGCGTGAGCAGGGCATCACCATCGATGTCGCCTACCGCTATTTCTCCACCGCCAAACGCAAATTCATCATCGCCGATACCCCCGGCCATGAGCAGTACACCCGCAACATGGCCACCGGTGCATCCACCTGTGACCTGGCGATCATTCTGGTCGACGCCCGTTACGGCGTGCAGACCCAGACCCGTCGCCACAGCTTTATTGCCTCGTTGCTGGGCATCAAGCACATCGTTGTCGCCATCAACAAGATGGACCTCAACGGCTTCGACGAAAGCGTGTTCGAGTCGATCAAGGCCGATTACCTGAAGTTCGCCGAAGGCATCGCGTTCAAGCCAACCACCATGGCGTTCGTGCCGATGTCCGCTCTCAAGGGCGACAACGTAGTGAACAAGTCCGAGCGTTCGCCGTGGTACACCGGCCAGTCGCTGATGGAAATCCTCGAAACCGTCGAAATCGCCAGTGACCGCAACTACACCGACCTGCGTTTCCCGGTGCAGTACGTCAACCGTCCGAACCTGAACTTCCGTGGTTTTTCCGGCACCCTGGCCAGCGGCATCGTGCACAAGGGCGACGAAGTCGTTGTGCTGCCGTCGGGCAAGAGCAGCCGTGTGAAATCCATTGTCACCTTCGAAGGTGAGCTGGAGCATGCAGGTCCTGGTCAAGCAGTGACGCTGACCATGGAAGACGAAATCGACATTTCCCGCGGTGACTTGCTGGTACATGCCGACAACCAGCCGCAAGTGACTGACGCCTTCGACGCCATGCTGGTGTGGATGGCCGAAGAACCGATGCTGCCGGGCAAGAAATACGACATCAAGCGTGCCACGACTTACGTGCCGGGTTCGATCACCAGCATCGTCAATCGCGTGGACGTGAACACCTTGGCCGAAGGTCCCGCCAGCTCTCTGCAGCTGAACGAGATCGGTCGGGTCAAGATCAGCCTCGACGCGGCTATCGCGCTGGACGGTTACGACAGCAACCGCACCACCGGTTCGTTCATCGTCATCGATCGACTGACCAACGGTACGGTCGCGGCCGGCATGATCGTCGCCCAGCCGTTGAGCCATGGCAGCAGCACCCACCACGGCAAACTGGCTCACGTGGCTACCGAAGAACGTGCCCAGCGCTTTGGTCAGCAACCGGCCACCGTGTTGTTCAGCGGCTTGTCGGGCGCTGGCAAAAGCACCCTGGCCTACGCGGTTGAACGCAAGCTGTTCGACCTGGGTCGTGCGGTGTTTGTACTCGATGGCCAGAACCTGCGTCACGACCTGAACAAAGGTCTGCCAAATGATCGCGCCGGGCGTACCGAAAACTGGCGTCGTGCGGCGCACGTTGCGCGTCAGTTCAACGAAGCCGGTTTGCTGACATTGGCAGCCTTCGTTGCGCCGAGTGCTGAAGGCCGTGAGCAGGCCAGGGAACTGATCGGCAAGGAGCGTCTGCTGACGGTCTACGTCCAGGCCTCTCCGACGGTCTGTGCCGAGCGTGATCCGCAAGGTCTGTACGCGGCGGCTGGCGACAACATTCCGGGCGAATCCTTCCCGTACGACGTGCCGCTGAATGCCGATCTGGTGATCGACACCCAGTCGCTGTCGGTGGACGAAAGCGTCAAGCAAGTGCTGGATCTGCTGCGTCAGCGTGGCGCGATCTAAGCGTTAGCTGCCAATAAAAAACCCGCAGATGAGTGATCGTCTGCGGGTTTTTTTGTGTCCTGCGATATTCAATGTGGGAGCGTGCTTGCTCGCGAAAGCGGTGTGTCAGTCAATATAAATGTTGAATGTCAGCCAGCCTTCGCGAGCAAGCCCGCTCCCACACTGGATCAGTGTTTGTCTGGAAATTCGCGGTGCATCTGCCCCAGCAGCGCATCCTTGTCATTCCACAGCTGATTGATCCAACCCTGAAACTCGAGCCGATACGCACCGTCCTGGTCGTAGTTCTTGCCGACGAACTGCGGTGGAATCTTCAGCTCCTGAAAGTGCACCACCA
Organism: Pseudomonas frederiksbergensis; assembly: GCF_003732275.1. Taxonomy (GTDB): domain Bacteria; phylum Pseudomonadota; class Gammaproteobacteria; order Pseudomonadales; family Pseudomonadaceae; genus Aquipseudomonas; species Aquipseudomonas frederiksbergensis_H. The sequence goes on along the minus strand of NZ_MOBM01000002.1, from coordinate 54,417 downwards.
CGTCCTTAACATTGCCACAGAGCAAATCCCAGTAACCCGGACGCCCGGCCGGATAGTGGATGGTCACATTGACGATGGCTTCCAGCTGGTCGCCCATGGCATCCAGCACGAAGGCAATACCGCCCGCTTTCGGCTTGAGCAGGTAGCGGAACGGTGAGCTCTGCTGTACGTGCTTGCCCTCGGTGAAGCGCGTGCCTTCGACGAAGTTGAAAATCCCCACCGGGTTATTGCGGAACTTGTCGCAGGTCTTGCGGGTGGTTTCCAGGTCTTTGCCTTTCTTCTCTGGATGCTTTTCCAGATAGGCCTTGGAGTAACGCTTCATGAACGGAAAACCGAGTGCCCACCACGCCAGACCGATCACCGGCACCCAGATCAGTTGCTGCTTGAGGAAGAACTTCAGCGGGCGGATGCGCCGATTGAGCACGTACTGCAACACCATGATGTCGACCCAGCTCTGGTGGTTGCTGGTGATCAGGTACGAGTGCTGATAGTCCAGGCCTTCCAGCCCGCTGAGCTGCCAGCGCGTATGCCCGAGCAGGTCCATCCAGGCCTTGTTGTTGCTGATCCAGGTTTCGTGGATATGGCTCATCAGCCAGTCGGTGAAACGCTGGGCGGCGGGGAAGGGCCGCAGCAGTTTGAAGATTGCCACCACGAACAGCGGCGTGCAGCAGACAATCGTGTTCAGCGCCAACAACAGCGAGGCGATCACGCCGCGCAGGGGGGCGGGTAGAAAATCCAGCATTTAAACATCCATAGGTCGGTTGGCAGCCTGGATCGCGGTCAACGCGATGGTGTAGACGATGTCGTCGACCTGCGCGCCGCGCGGCAGGTCGTTAACCGGTTTGCGCAGGCCTTGCAGCATCGGGCCGAGGCTGACGCAGTCGGCGCTGCGCTGCACGGCTTTGTGGGTGGTGTTGCCGGTGTTCAAGTCGGGGAACACGAACACCGTGGCACGACCAGCCACTTGACTGTTCGGCGCCAGTTGTCGGGCCACGGTTTCGTTGGCGGCGGCGTCGTACTGCAACGGGCCGTCGATCAACAGCGAGTTTTGCTGTTCGTGAGCGAGCAATGTGGCCTCGCGAACCTTCTCGACTTCTTCACCGCTGGCCGACTCGCCACTGGAGTAGCTGATCATCGCCACGCGCGGAGTGATGCCGAACGCCGCTGCCGAATCGGCGCTTTGCAAGGCGATCTCGGCCAGTTCGCTGGCACTCGGGTGCGGGTTCATCACGCAGTCGCCGTAAACCAGCACTTCTTCCGGAAACAGCATGAAGAACACCGAAGACACCAGTGTGCAGCCCGGCGCGGTCTTGATCAGTTGCAGGGCCGGGCGGATGGTGTTGGCGGTGGAGTGAATAACCCCGGACACCAGCCCGTCGACTTCATCCAGCGCCAGCATCATGGTGCCGATCACCACGGTGTCTTCCAGTTGCTGCTCGGCCATCGGCGCGTTGAGGCTTTTAGTCTTGCGCAGTGCAACCATCGGCTCGACATAGCGCTCGCGAATCAAGTCCGGGTCGAGGATTTCCAGCCCCGGCGGCAACTCGATGCCTTGGGCGCGGGCGACCGCTTCGACGTCCGCCGGTTTGGCCAGCAACACGCAACGGGCAATGCCGCGCGCCTGACAGATCGCGGCGGCCTGCACGGTCAACGGCTCGCTGCCTTCGGGCAACACGATGCGCTTGTTGGCGGCTTGGGCGCGCTGGATCAGTTGGTAGCGGAACACCGCTGGTGACAGGCGCATTTCCCGTGGCGTGCCGCAGCGCTGGTGCAGCCAGTTGGCGTCGAGGTGGCTGGCGACGAAATCGGTGATGATCTCCGCACGTTCGCGGTCGTCGATCGGGATTTCCTTGTTCAAACCGTTCAACTGGTTGGCGGTGTCGTAGGAACCGGTGCTGACCGACAACACCGGCAAGCCGGCCTGCAAGGCGCCACGACACAAATCCATGATGCGCGGGTCGGGCAGGGTGTCGCTGGTCAGCAACAGGCCGGCCAGAGGCACGCCATTCATCGCCGCGAGGCTGACGGCGAGGATGATGTCGTCACGATCGCCGGGGGTTACCACCAGCACACCGGGTTTGAGCAGTTCCACGGTGTTGCGCACGGTGCGTGCGCAGATGATGATGTTGGTCATGCGCCGGGTTTCATAGTCGCCGGCGTTGAGCACCTGAGCGCCCATCAGATCGGCCACATCGCGGGTACGCGGCGCATTCAGTTCGGGCTGGAACGGGATGCAGCCGAGCAGGCGAAAATCGCCACTGCGCAGTAACGGCGAGTGTTCCTTCAAGCGCGAGGCGAAGGCCTCCATGCTTTCGTCGGTCTTGACCTTGTTGAGGATCACGCCCAGGACTTTCGGGTCTTTCGGACCGCCGAACAATTGCGCCTGCAACTCCACCCGGCCGGACAATTCGGTCAGGACTTCGTTCTCCGGTGCCGAGACCAGAATCACATCGGCGTCCAGGCTCTTGGCCAAATGCAGGTTGACCCGCGCCGCGTAACTGGCGCTGCGGGTCGGGACCATGCCTTCGACGATCAGCACGTCCTTGCCGATAGCGGCTTGCTGATAAAGGGTGATGATTTCTTCGAGCAGTTCGTCCAGCTGACCGTCGCCGAGCATCCGCTCGACATGGGCCAGACCCAACGGCTGAGGCGGTTTCAAGCCGTGGGTGCGGGCCACCAGTTCGGTGGAGCGTTCAGGGCCTGTGTCGCCCGGGTGCGGCTGGGCAATCGGTTTGAAAAAGCCGACTTTGAGACCGGCCCGCTCAAGCGTACGCACCAGCCCGAGGCTGATGGAGGTCAGACCCACACCAAAATCGGTGGGCGCGATAAAAAAAGTTTGCATGCGGATTCTCTGGAAGTGCATGTGGGCAGCCGTGGCCGCCAGGTGATCATCTATGTCTGACGATCTACCGAAATTCAGTCGTCAAGGTTATCGCTAACCGAGCCTTGTGCGCACCATCCGCAATCAAAGGGCTGGCCTATTTTTTCATTACGCAGTGAAGGGTCCAGCACCCAGGCCCGGGATTGCCATGGGGGCTGGTGTCGCAGGTGTTGGGTATGGCCGCAGGAAAGCTCGGCCACCCAGTGGCCATCCTCATCCTGATGAAAGCCTGTGACGGTCGAGGCTTTCGTCGCACCCCGTCTGTCCGGGTTGTGTTCGCTTTCGGGCGATTGCTTCGCTAAACTTGGTCTTTCTATCTTCTTATGCAAAAGGTCTCGCCCCATGCTGATCGCCGCCAATAAGGCTGTCTCCATCGACTATACCCTGACCAACGACGCTGGTGAGGTCATCGACAGCTCCGCCGGCGGCGCGCCGCTGGTCTACCTGCAAGGCGCAGGTAATATCATCCCGGGCCTGGAAAAGGCACTGGAAGGCAAAGCAGTCGGTGACGAACTGACTGTCGCCGTAGAACCTGAAGATGCCTACGGCGAATACGCTGCCGAACTGGTCAGCACTCTGAGCCGCAGCATGTTCGAAGGCGTTGACGAGCTGGAAGTGGGCATGCAGTTCCACGCTTCCGCGCCGGACGGCCAGATGCAGATCGTCACCATTCGCGATCTGGACGGCGACGATGTCACCGTTGATGGCAACCACCCGTTGGCCGGTCAGCGCCTGAATTTCCAGGTCAAGATCATCGACATCCGTGACGCCAGCCAGGAAGAAATCGCTCATGGTCACGTCCATGGCGAAGGTGGCCATCACCACTGATTTTCTGCGCTAAGCTCAGAGAGCTGGAGAGGCGCCTGAGGGCGCCTTTTTAGTCCGCGGCTGTCCTTGATGGCACCGCCAAGTGGCTGTTTCGAGAAGAACACGGGAATTTGGAGTTCGTCATGAGTGCTTTTCACGACCTTAAACTGACAGCCCTGGATGGTCAGGAGTTACCTCTGGCGCCCTTCAAGGGGCGTGTCGTGCTGGTGGTCAACGTCGCCTCCAAATGTGGTTTGACCCCACAGTACGCGGCGCTGGAAAACCTCTATCAGCAATACAAGGACAAGGGTTTCAGTGTGCTGGGCTTGCCATGCAACCAGTTTGCCGGGCAGGAACCGGGTACCGAGCAGGAGATCCAGGCATTCTGCAGTCTCAACTATGGCGTGACCTTTCCGTTGTCCAGCAAGCTGGAAGTCAACGGTCATGAGCGTCATCAGTTGTATCGCCTGCTGGCGGGCGAAGGCGCGGAATTCCCGGGCGACATCACCTGGAACTTCGAGAAATTCCTGCTGGGCAAGGACGGTCGCGTACTGGCGCGGTTCTCGCCTCGTACGGCGCCGGATGACCATGTTGTCATCCAGGCGATCGAAAAAGCGCTGAGCTAAAAAAGCAAGATCAAAAGATCGCAGCCTTCGGCAGCTCCTACGGGTTACGCATTCCCCTGTAGGAGTTGCCGAAGGCTGCGATCTTTTCGTTTCTAATCCTTAATCACTTAAATCAATAGTGCTGTTCAAGGCTTGGCAGTCTCCATATTATCGCCGTCATAAAGTCTATGTCCCGTGGAGCGTCCCATGCCCGTCAAAGCCCTGTTCAAGCCTTTTCACCTCGGCGCCCTCGAACTGCCGACCCGCGTCGTCATGGCGCCGATGACCCGCTCGTTTTCGCCGGGCGGCGTGCCCAATTCCAAAGTGATCGAGTATTACCGTCGTCGCGCCGCTGCCGGGGTTGGTCTGATCATCACCGAAGGCACCACCGTCGGTCACAAGGCCTCCAACGGCTATCCGAACGTGCCGCACTTCTACGGTGAAGCGGCATTGTCCGGCTGGAAGAAAGTCGTCGACGCGGTGCATGCCGAAGGCGGCAAGATCGTTCCGCAATTGTGGCATGTGGGCAGCGTGCGCCGCATCGGCACCGAGCCGGATGCCAGCGTGCCGGGCTACGGTCCATCGGAAAAATTGAAGGACGGTCAGGTCGTGGTTCACGGCATGACCCGGCAGGATATTCAGGAGGTGATCGCCGCGTTCGCCCAGGCTGCCAAAGACGCTCAAAGCATCGGCATGGACGGCGTGGAAATCCACGGTGCCCACGGTTATCTGGTGGACCAGTTCTTCTGGGAAGGCAGCAATCAGCGCACTGACGAATACGGTGGCAGCCTGGCGAACCGTTCGCGCTTCGCCATCGAACTGATTGAGGCGGTACGTGCCGCGGTCGGTGAGGGTTTCCCGATCATCTTCCGTTTCTCCCAATGGAAGCAGCAGGACTACACCGCGCGCTTGGTGCAAACCCCGGAAGCCTTGGGTGAATTCCTTAAGCCGTTATCCGACGCTGGCGTGGACATTTTCCACTGTTCGACGCGGCGTTTCTGGGAGCCTGAGTTCGACGGTTCCGAGCTGAACCTGGCCGGCTGGACCCGCAAGCTCACCGGCAAGCCAACCATCACCGTCGGCAGCGTCGGCCTGGATGGCGAGTTTCTGCAATTCATGGTCAACACCGATAAGATCGCCCAACCGGCCAGCCTGGAAAAACTGCTGGAGCGTTTGAATAACGATGAGTTCGATCTGGTGGCCGTGGGTCGTGCATTGCTGGTGGACCCGGATTGGGCGCAGAAAGTGCGGGACGGTCGTGAGGAAGACATCCTGCCGTTTAGCCGTGAGGCTTTGATGACGCTGGTTTAAGCGGCGACAGGACTGACGCCTTCGCGAGCAAGCCCGCTCCCACATTCGACCGAGTTCTCTCAGGGGAATGCGATCAAAGGTGGGAGCGGGCTTGCTCGCGAAGATTGACTCAATGTCATCAAGGATTCAGGGTAATGTCTGTGCATTAGGAACTACCTGCTCCCCAACACAAGCCCCGCGCAACTGCCCCTCGAACTGCTCGATAATCGCCGCCCAACCCTGACGACTCGCATGCTGGCGCGCATTAAGACGCACGCAGCGCAAGGTTTCGCGCTCTTCCAGCAGCCAACGTGCCGCATCGCAGAACGCCTCTTCATCCCCGGGCATGGCCAGTACGCCGTTGTAGCCATGGCGAATATGCTGCGCCGCCGCCGCCTGATCGTACGCCACTACCCCCAGCCCCGAGGCCAATGCCTCAAGCACCACATTGCCGAAGGTTTCGGTCAGGCTCGGAAACAGAAACACATCCCCCGACGCATAATGACTGGCCAAGGCTTCGCCGCGTTGTGAACCGCAGAAAATCGCCTCGGGCAATTCCTTCTCCAGCATCGATCGTTGCGGACCGTCTCCGACCACAATCAATTTCATTTTCCGCTGTGGATAAGTCATTTTCAGCGTGTTGAAACTGCGCTTGAGCAAGCCAAGATTCTTTTCCTGGGCCAGACGTCCTACGTGGATGAAGGCAATATCATCCTCGGCCAGTCCCCATTGCTCGCGCAGCGGCTTCAGCCGTTTGGCCGGATGGAACAACTGACTGTCGACGCCTCGAGAGAGCAGCGCCAGGCGCTCGAAACTACGGCGCTCCAGTTCCAGACGCTGGCTGGCGCTGGGCACCAGGGTCAGGGTCGTGCGATTGTGAAACCAGCGCAGGTAGTGAGTCAGCAAGCGCGTCAGCAGCCCGAGGCCGTATTGGCTGGAATACTGCTGAAAATTGGTATGAAAGCCGCTGACCACCGAGATCCCCAAACGCCGTGCCGCGCGCAACGCCGACAACCCCAGCGGTCCTTCGGTGGCGATGTACAACACGTCCGGGCGATGCCGTTTCCAGCGCCGCAGCAGCTTGTGCATCGACGACTGACCCCATTGCAGGCCGGGATAACCCGGCAGTGGCCAGCCTCGACACAACAGCAACTCATCGTTGCTGCCCATAAGCGGGTCGCCACCCTGGCGTGGCCGCACCAACTCCACCTGATGCCCGCGCGCGCGCAAACCGTCGAACAAGCGACCAAGGGTATTGGCCACGCCGTTGATTTCCGGAGGGAAGGTTTCGGTGATCAGGGTGATATGCAGAGTTGTCGTCATGACCTCAGTGTCGGCTGAGGCCATGTCGTCATTGTTACGGTGGGATGATGGATTTGTGACGCGATTAACGGCGTTCTGCCACCAGATTTTCCGCGCCACGCTCACGCACCCAGAACAACGTCGCCCCAGCCACTGCCGCCGGCATCATCAGAATGTTGACCACCGGAATCAGCAACACCAGATAAACAATCCCGCCAAAGCTCATGCTCTGCCAGCGTTTCTGCCGCAGCCAGGCGAGCATTTCGTTCCAGCCGAGTTTGTGGTTATCCGCCGGGTAATCGATGTACTGGATCGCCATCATCCATACCCCGAACAACAGCCACAGCGGCGCGGCAATGATGTTGACCACCGGGATGAACGACAGAATGAACAGACCGATGGCCCTGGGCAGGAAGTAGCCGAGTTTGCGCATTTCCCGGGACAGGGTGCGCGGGATCATGGCGATCAGTTCGCCCCAGCTGAAGGCCGGGAAGTCGTCGGTGCCGCGCACCACCACTTCGACCTTCTCCGCCAGGAAGCCATTGAATGGCGCGGCGATAACGTTGGCCAGCATGGTGAAGGTGAAGAACACCATCAACACCACCAACACGACGAATATCGGCCAGAGGATGTAGCTGAGGAAGCTCAGCCAATCCGGCAGGGACGGCATCAGCGTATCGACCCACATACTGAACTGATGGCCGGCCAGATAGATCAATCCGACGAACAGCACCAGGTTGATCGCCAGCGGCAACAACACGAACAAGCGCAGGCTTGGGCTCAGGACCAGCTTGAGGCCCTCGCGCAGGTATTGCGGGCCAGACAGAACAGGGGCGGGCATAACGTGCTCCGAGCAAAGGGTAAACGCGCCGACCTTACCGGCTTTGCCTGACAGGCGAAAGCGCGGTAGTAGCATCGACATTAACTGTAACAAAGGCGTCTATAAATTCACTGCAACGGGATAGAGACCGCCTATGAGCTGGATTGTTAAACCGTATTTCCTTAATCTTCGCCCCCTCGATACGCTGCACCCATTCTTTTACAGGACTGTCGAGCCCAAGCCTTCCCCAAGTGCTTTCAACGGTCCTTTTTTATTCCCGCCGGCAATCCGGCGTTCCGCGCCCAGTGTTTCGGGCCCGGTCAACAGGAGCAGGTCATGTCTGAAGTTCGTCATTCGCGAGTGATTATTCTCGGTTCCGGCCCTGCCGGTTACAGCGCAGCGGTCTATGCCGCCCGTGCCAACCTCAAGCCACTGCTGATCACCGGCATGCAGGCTGGCGGCCAACTGACCACCACCACCGAAGTCGACAACTGGCCGGGCGACGTCCACGGCCTGACCGGCCCGGCGCTGATGGAGCGGATGAAAGAGCACGCCGAGCGCTTTGAAACCGAGATCGTGTTCGATCACATCAATGCCGTGGACTTCGCCGCCAAGCCATACACCTTGATTGGCGACAGCGCGACTTACACCTGCGACGCACTGATCATCGCCACCGGCGCCAGCGCCCGCTACCTGGGCCTGCCATCGGAAGAAACGTTCATGGGCAAAGGCGTTTCGGCCTGCGCGACGTGCGACGGTTTCTTCTATCGCAACAAGCCAGTGGCTGTGGTGGGTGGCGGTAATACGGCTGTGGAAGAAGCCCTGTACCTGGCCAACATTGCAAGCACCGTAACCTTGATCCACCGTCGCGAAACTTTCCGCGCCGAGAAGATCCTGATCGACAAGCTGAATGCCCGGGTTGCCGAAGGCAAGATCATCCTGAAGCTGAACTCGACCCTCGACGAAGTATTGGGCGACAACATGGGCGTGACCGGTGCTCGCCTGAAGAACAACGACGGCAGCTTCGACGAGCTGAAAGTCGACGGCGTGTTCATCGCCATCGGCCACACCCCGAACACTTCGTTGTTCGAAGGTCAGCTGACGTTGAAAGACGGCTACCTGGTTGTGCAGGGCGGCCGTGACGGCAACGCCACTGCGACCAACCTCGAAGGCATCTTCGCCGCCGGTGACGTGGCTGACCACGTTTACCGTCAGGCCATCACCTCGGCCGGCGCCGGTTGCATGGCGGCCCTGGATGCCGAGCGCTATCTCGACGATCTGCAGAACGCTTGATGCTGATTCTGTAGAAAGCAAAAAACCGGCTTCGGCCGGTTTTTTATGGGGTCGCAAACGCTCGATCAACAGTGTGGGAGCGAGCCTGCTCGCGATAGCGGTGGGTCAGTCGATATCAATGTTGAATGATAAATCGCTATCGCGAGCAGGCTCGCTCCCACAGGTTATGCGTTGGCCGAAGTCGATTGCGATCAGCCGCGAAACCGCTCCTGAACAAAATCCATGACCTTCAACGACTGATAAATCGCATTGGCCGCAACTCGCCCAAACGGCCCTCCGTTCCAGTCCAGCAGGTACGGTTTGAACACCTGATACCGCGCACTTTCCCCGCACACGGCTTCGGCAATGACCCTGCCGCCAATCGAGCCGGTATTCAGGCCATGGCCACCAAACGAGGTACAGGCCCAGACGCCCGGTTCCAACAGCCCCAGGTTAGGCATTTTGTTGGTGGAGTACCCCATCAGGCCCGACCATGCCAATTCGATTTTTACCGGCGCCAGTTGTGGATACACCGAGACCATGTCCGCCTTGAGCATGGCCGCCAAGGCTTTTTCGTTCTGTTCGTTGCGGGTGGTGATGCGTCCGCCCCAGAGCAGGCGGTCGCCTTCGACCACGCGATAGTAGTCCGAGGCGCGGCGGTCGTCGGAGAAGGCGGCGCCGGAGTCGAGGACGTTTTTGATCGAGTCGCCCAGGTGTTCGGTCAGTACCACGTAGGTAGCGATGGGCAGGTAGGCGCGGCTGAGTTTCTGCAACTCCGGGCCGCCGTAACCGCCGGCGCAGAACACCAGGTCCTGGCAACGTACGGAGCCGTGAGCAGTCTGGACAATTTTATCGCTGCCCTCGCGATGCCAGGCCAGCATTTTTGAGTGTTCGAAAATCTTCCCTCCAGCTGCTTCGATGGCGAGGGCCAGGCCCAGGCAATAATTCAGTGGATGAAAGTGCAAGGCGTTCGGATCCTCGATGCCCTGGAAATAGCGCAGGGTGTGGGCCCGTTCGCGAACCTGGGTGGTGTCGAGGTAGTTGAGTTCATAGCCGAAGTCGCGGCGCATGGTGTCGATGTGGTTTTTCACGCCTGCGCTGTCGTCGTAACGCTTGACCCGAATCGTGCCGGCGGATGGATCGCAGCCGGTCAGCGCCAGTTCGGCGATGTTGTGGCGCACTATTTCCACGCCTTCGACGGACATTTGAAACAGCGCTCTGGCCTGTTCCAGTCCGAGTTTTTTGCGAATCGCCGCCGACCCTTCAGCCCAACCCGGCGAGACCACGCCGCCATTGCGGCCGGACGCGCCCCAGGCGACTTGATGGGCTTCGAGGATGACCACGCGTTTGCCGCGCCGGGTCAGTTCCAGGGCGGCGGTAAGGCCCGCGATCCCGGCGCCGATGATGCAGACGTCGCAGGTTTCGTGGGTATTCAGTTCGGACCTGGCCGCGCGGGGCAACGAGGTTTGGGAGTACCAGGTGGTGGGGAAGGACATGCTGAATCCTTGACAAGTTGCCGGTCAATGAAGCGAACGCCTGGCTTTTGTGGGAGCGAGCCTGCTCGCGATGGCGGTCTGACATTCAACATTGATACTGAACGTTATGGCCTCATCGCGAGCAGGCTCGCTCCCACAGGTGGGCGGTGTGATCGAGGTCGGTTACTTGACTGTCGAGTAGTCCACGCCGTACCACTTGGTCGACAGTTTGGTCAGCGTGCCGTCCTTGTGCATCGCGCCGATGATTTCACCGAGTTTGGCTTTCAACTCCGCGTCACCCTTGTCGGTGGCGATGGCCAGTGGTTCGTAGAACACCACGCCGTTGTCGACGGCCCGCAGCGGGTAATTTTTCTTGATGGCAGCTTCCAGCGTGCTGCGCTGAGTGAGGATGCCGTCGAGGCGAACGCCATCGCCCAGGCGCAGGTCATCCAGCGGCCCGAGGGAACCGGCATAGGTTTTCATCTTTGTGGTCTGTACGTCGTAGGCGACGGGCGGCATGTCCGTCGCTTCGATGGCCAGCGCCTGGTTCAGGTAATCCTCGGAAGTGGTGCCGCCTTCGACACCGATTGTCTTGCCATTGAGGGCTTTGTGGTCGGTGAGTGTGGATTTGTTGTGAACCGCAAACACGTAGGGCACGTAGTAATAAGTCGCGGGAAAGTCGAGGATCCGTGCGCGGCTTTTGGTGGCGGTCATCGAGCCCACGGACATGTCCCAGCGCCCGTTCCACTTGCCCGCGGTGATCACGTCCCAGTCGGGGGTGATGAATTTGACCGCGACGCCGAGACGCTTGGCGATCTCCTTGGAAACGTCGATGTCGAACCCGTCGATTTCATTCTTGTCGTTGATAAAACCCTGGGGTGGCCAGGTTGCCGAAGTGGCGACGGTCATGGTTTTGCTGCTTTGGATTTTGTCCAGTACGGCTCCGGCGTTGGCGGCGCCGACGAACAACAGCGACATGGCGGCTGTGAGGGTAAGTACGTGTTTTTTACTGAGCATGTTCATCTCCACTTCTCGTTATTGTTATGCGGGGGTAAAAGCAGTTCTCAGTGACCGATGATTTGCGACAGGAATTGCTGCGCGCGTTCGGTCTGTGGGTTGTTGAAAAATTCGGCAGGGGTGGCTTGCTCGATGACCTGGCCCTGGTCCATGAACAGCACGCGGTCGGCCACCTTGCTGGCAAAACCCATTTCGTGGGTCACGCAAATCATGGTCATGCCGTCGGTGGCCAACTCGCCCATCACGTCCAGCACTTCGTGGACCATTTCCGGGTCCAGGGCCGAGGTCGGCTCGTCGAACAGCATGACTTTGGGGTTCATGCACAGCGCTCGTGCAATCGCCACTCGCTGCTGCTGGCCGCCGGACAATTGGGACGGGTACTTGTGCGCATGCTCGGCAATTCGCACTCGCTCCAGATAAACCTGTGCGCGCTTTTTCGCCTCGGCGGACGACACGCCTTGCACCAGTTGCGGGGCCAGGGTCAGGTTGTCCATCACGCTCAAATGCGGGAACAGGTTGAAACTCTGGAACACCATGCCGATCTCCCGGCGCACGGCGCTGACACTGTCTGCCTCGCTGGTGAGGGTGATGCCGTTGACTTGGATGTGGCCTTTCTGGAAGTTCTCCAGGTGGTTGATGCAACGAATCATCGTCGACTTGCCCGAGCCCGACGGCCCGCACACCACCAGAATTTCACCCGTGGCGACGTTCAGATCGACATCGCGCAAAGCGTGAAAATTGCCATACCACTTGTTCAGGCCGGTGATGGAAATCATTGAGGGGCTGGTCTTCACAGCAGGTGCCAGGTCGAGTTGCTCAGCGGTATTGGTTCGAGTCATCACGCATCAACCCCTTGCAATGGATCGGTTGACCCGTTTTTCGATTCGCGCCTGCACCCGTTCGAGGATGAACGACAGGGCCCAGTAGATCATCGCTGCGGTGATCAGCATTTCCAGGTGACGGAAATCCGCGCGACCCTGGGTCTTGGCCAGGTACATCAGTTCCCAGACGCCGATCACCGACACCAGCGAACTGTCCTTGAGCATGGCGATGAACTGGTTGCCGGTGGGCGGAATAATCACCCGCAAGGCTTGCGGCATGATCACCCGGCTCAGGGTTTTGAACGGGTTGATGCCCAGCGCCCGTGAAGCTTCCCACTGGCCTACCGGAATACTCTGGATGCCCGCACGGAAAATCTCTGTCATGTAGGCGCCGTAGCACAACGACAACGCCAGGATGCCGGCCGGTACCGCGTCGACCACATAGCCCAGCTGCGGCAGTCCAAGGTAAATCAGGTAGATCTGGATCAGCAGCGGAACACCGCGGAAGAACGAGGTGTAGAACGAGGCGATGGCATTGGCCAGGCCGTTGTTCGACAGCTTGGCCACGGCACCGATCAACGCCAGCACGAAGGCAATCACAATCGCGATGGCGGAGATGTACAGCGTGGTGGCGGCGCCCTGGATGATCAGGAAACCGATCTTGTCGAGGATGAAGCTGTAGGAAAGGTCGAAGGTGTCGAAGAATGCCAGGAACAGGATCAGCAATTCGATCCAGACCACGGTGGTCTGCACCTTGAACTTCAAGCGCCCAAGGACGTGGAAGTTCAGCGTACCCAGTGCGGCAATCGCCAAGCCAATGGCGATGTTACGAGCGGTCAGGCCGTCCGGGGTATTGCCCAACAGCGGATGCAGGAAATGACTGAGGGCGCTGTTACCCAGGTTCATCAGGTAGGAGCCGAGGAACAGCACCACGGCTACGCCAAGCAGGAATTGAGGATCATTGGACTTTTTCTTATAAATTATATTGTCGTGATACATGACTGCCTCAGGCTTGTAGGTGGTAGTGATCTCGCTTGCTAAAAGGGGTATTTGGTCAGTATTACGGCGCAAAATCGGGGACTACAAGCGAACATAATTCGCTACGTCAGTCCCGGATCGTAATTTGCTGTTCAGGAAAGCGTTGCCAGGCACGCCTCAAGGATATCCAGCCCTTCCTCCAGCACGGCGGCCTCAGTGGTCAATGGCGCCAGCAGCCGAATGATGTGTCGCGACTTGCCGCTGGGCATCAGCAGCAAGCCCGAGTCGCGCGCGAGAGCCAGCAGCTGTGTCAGTTGCGCCGAGGCCGGTGTGCCGTCGGCATTGATCAGCTCGATGCCGCGCATTGCTCCGACGCCAGTCAAGCGGCCCAGATACGGTGACCGTTCGCGGGCTCGCCAGGATTCGTAGCGGCTGACAATCGCTTCTTCCTGTTGCGCACCCCAGGCGTGCAAATGCGCGTCAGTCATTTCGTCCAAAGTCGCCAACGCGGCGGCGCAGGCGATGGGGTTGCCCGAGTAGGTGCCACCCAATCCGCCCTTGGGCAAGTTATCGAGTAGCGACTTGCGCCCGACAACCGCACCCAGCGGCACGCCGCCGGCAATGCTTTTGCCCAGCAGGATCAGGTCCGGTTCAATGCCCAGTCGCGAGAACGCAAACCGCTGGCCGGTACGGCCGAAGCCGGACTGGATTTCATCGGCGATCAGCAGGATGCCTTTGTCATCACAGAAACGTCGCAGCGTCTGGGCGAACTCCACATCCATCGCCAGGAAACCCGCTTCGCCCTGCACTGGTTCGACGATAAAACAGGCCACGTCATCAACATCGATCTCGACGTTGAACAGTCGCTCCATGGCCTTCAGGGCCTCGGCGCAGGTCACGTCATTGTCTTTGCTGGGGAAGGGCAGGTGAAACACCGGCCCCGGCAACACACCGACTTTCTGTTTGTAGGGCGCGACTTTGCCGTTGAGGTTGAGGGTGGTGAGTGTGCGACCGTGGAAGGCGCCGTCGAAGGCGATGACTGCCGTGCGACCGGTGGCGCCACGGACGATCTTCAGGGCGTTTTCCGCCGCTTCCGCACCGCTGTTGGTGAGCATGCCACTGACCGGATAATCCACCGGAATAAACGCCGTCAGGCGATCCATCAGTTCGATGTAGGGCACATGCGGGGCGGCGTTGAACGCGTAGTGGGTCAGGCGGGTGGCCTGTTCGCGAATGGCCTCGACGATGCGCGGATGGCAATGGCCGAGGTTCAGCACGCCGATACCACCGACAAAATCGATGTAGCGTTTGCCGTCGGTGTCCCAGACCTCGGCGTTTTTACCGTGGCTGAGCGTGACGGGATGAACGATGTTGATTGACCGACTGATGTTTTCGCTGCTCATGGATACCGGACTCAGAAGAAGGGATGCTTCTTTTTATCTAAGCCGCGAGCAGAGGTGCCCGGCAAACGAAATAAAGTTGCCGGGTCAATATTAAAAGTCGGGATGTGCCCTGATACCGATCGATGGCGACGCATAATCTGTGGCGAGGGAGCTTGCTCCCGTTGGACTGCGCAGCGGTCCCCTTCTTTATTAAGATAAGCAGGGTCGCTTCGCGACCCAACGGGAGCAAGCTCCCTCGCCACAGGCGGGCTTCAGTCAGCGGCGAGTCAGCGGCTGCTGAGAGAACTTCACACCGGCCAAACCATGGGCAATCAGCGCGCGGATATTGCCGTGGTCGCTGCCTTCAGGCGTGGCGACCACCGAACGGAAATGCTCACCAAACGCCAACAGCGCTTCTTCATCGCTCAGACCTTCCAGCAATGCCAGACCCAGGGTCTTGCACGAACCTTCGTTCTGCCCGGCGGCATTTTCCACGCCACCGTTATTGAACGCCTGGGGCTGATAGTCGTAACCGGCGGCAATGAACGCCAAGGTATCGGCGAAAGCGTGTTTGCCGCTCTTGAGGCTGGCGCGCAGGGTGTTCAGATCACTCATTGGGTTTTCCTTTGGCGAACGCCGCTTGCTGGTCGGCGCTGGCTTCTTTCTGGTATTGGGCTTTCCACTCGGCGTACGGCATGCCGTAAACCACTTCGCGGGCTTCGTCGAGGCTGACGTCGATCTGGCGTTCGTCGGCAGCGGCCTTGTACCACTTGGACAGGCAGTTGCGGCAGAAACCCGAGAGGTTCATCAGGTCGATGTTCTGCACGTCCTTGCGGCTGTCCAGGTGGGTAACCAGCCGGCGAAAGGCGGCGGCTTCAAGTTCCAGGCGTTGTTGATCGTTCATGATGGGCTCTGTGCAATCAAATCGTGGCGCGGATGATAAAAGCCTGGCGACCGATGCGCCAGACGCGGTCAGCGGCTCGCGGCCAGGGTAATCGATACCGACTCGGCGAAGCGCAAGGCATGGGGCTTGTCGACTTCGACTTCGGCGTACAGCACCGACTCGTTGGCCATGACCAGGTCCAGCAATTCCTGGGTCAGGCGTTCGAGCAGGGCAAAGCGATTGCCCTCCACGTGGGCGATGATTGCCTTGGTGATGGTGCGGTAATTCAACGCGTGATCGATATCGTTGTCACGCACTGCATCCTGGGCGGCGTACAGAATGGTCAGGTTGATCAGCACATCCTGCTTGTTGAGGATTTCGTCCTCGTTGATCCCGATGAAAGTTCGCAAACACAGGTCCTTGACCCGGATGCGTGCCATTCCTGGTTGAAGTTGTGGCATTGCTACTTGCTCCGTCCAATCAATTGCAGGAACTCCTGGCGGGTATTACTCGACTCGCGGAAGGCGCCGAGCATCACCGAGGTGTTCATGGTCGAATTCTGTTTCTCGACGCCGCGCATCATCATGCACATGTGCTGGGCTTCAATGACCACTGCGACACCGGCGGCGTCGGTCACTTGCTGCACGGCGTCGGCGATTTGCCGGGTGAGGTTTTCCTGGATTTGCAGTCGGCGGGCGAACATATCCACAAGCCGCGCAATCTTCGACAGGCCCAGCACCTTGCCCGTTGGAATATAAGCCACATGAGCCTTGCCGATGAAGGGCAGCATGTGATGTTCACAGAGCGAGTACAGCTCGATGTTGTCGACGATGATCATTTCATCGTTGTCTGAGGCAAACAGCGCGCCGTTGACGATCTCTTCGACACTTTGTTCGTAACCATGACACAGGTATTGCATCGCCTTGGCGGCGCGGGCCGGGGTGTCTTGCAGTCCTTCGCGGTCGGGGTTTTCACCGAGGCCGATCAGGATCTCGCGATAGCTCTGGGACAGCGTGTTCTGAGGCAGGAATAACGTCATGGGACATCCTCGCGGGAGCGGCTTATTTGACGTGCCGTCCGCCATTGACGGTCAGGGTCGTGCCGGTGACATAAGGGTTGTCGAGCAAATAGCGCAGGCTCTGGTAGATCACTTCGCTGCCGGGCTCGATGCCCAGTGCCGATTTGGCCAGAACCCTGGCCCGGTACGCCGCGTCATCGTCGGGGTTGAACAGTAGCAGGGCTGGGGCGATACCGTTGACCTTGATGCCGGGCGCGTATTTCGCGGCAAAGGACAGGGTCAGGCTGTCGAGCCCGGCTTTGCTGGCGCAGTAGCCGATGTGCTTGCTGCTGCCCCTGCGGGTCACATCATCGCTGATGTGTACGATGTCGGCAGGACTTGAACGCCGTAGCAAGTCAGCACAGTGCAGGTTGATCAGGTAAGGCGCCAGCATATGCACGCTGAACATTCGGGTGAAGGCTGCGGCTTCGGTGCCCGGGGTTTCGGCCAGCCATTCAGAAGCGTTATGGACAATCGCCCGCAAACTGTCGGTGTGGTTTTTCAGTTCGCCGATGAACGCGAGTATTCCGGCCTCGCTGGAAAAGTCCGCAAACACCGCGGTCGCCCCCAGATCGCGCAGGGTTTGCACACCAGGGCGTTCGCTGCGGTAGCTGAAAATGACCGGATGGCCGTCTTCGAGCAAACGCTGCGCACAGTGCAGGCCGACACGCTGGCCGGCACTGGTGATGAGGATTGGGGCTGCGGAAGAGGTCATGAACGGCTCACGTCGCGGTAAGAGCAAAACTATACCAGCGACGAGAGTTGTTCACCTACGTCCTGCGATGGCCTCGCTCCTACATGGGGGTTATTGATTTTGGGTGGTGGGTGCTGCGGGTAACGGACGCGCAGATGGGGTTTGCAGCCACCCGGCCAGCAGATGCGTCGACAGTGGAATGAAGAAATACACCATCAATGGCGTCAGGCACAGGGTGCTGACAAACACGCGGGTCAGCAAACCCGTTTCAGCCAGCAGCGGCCCCAATACAAAGTTGAACAACAGGGACACTGGAAAGAACGCCAGCCAGATAGCCACGGCCTGTTTCCAGCGTGGCGGACGTTGACCGACCGCACCGAACCAGCCATCGATGCCACTGACCCGATGTTCCGAAGGGTTGGCAAACAGATCACTGCCGCGTCCCAGCCAGGCAGTGCGCGACGCGGAATGCTCCCAGGCATGCATGGTCTGCTCATCGGCGAAGCGGAAGATAATCTGGAATTCGTCATCGTCGGGCGGTGGCGCGAGCACACCAGAGCCGAGGTAACCGGGGAAGTCGGTGGCCAGTTGTTCGCCTTCGCGCAACCAGGCCATCAGGTCCTGATAACGCCCATCGGCAACGCGGCGCGCAACCATCAGCGTGACGGGTGAGGTAGACATTATGTATCTCCATAGGGCAAACGCGTCGCTCCGGATAAGAGCTTCGCCAGACACAGCGCCGGGGGTGGTGGGCTGCGTCTCGGGACAAGCAAGGATTATTCCTGATTATTTATGGGACGTAAGTACCAATTAGTTCAACAACGTGTTGAGTACTAATGGGGCAGGAGAGTTAGAATATGTCCAAATTTATACATGGACGTAGATCTTAAAATGCCCGTGCTGACCGACCTTGCACCTGGCTTGCCCCCCATCACCTCCCTGATTCGAGAAGAACTGTTTCCGATTCGTGAGGTAGCGCGCCTGACGGGGGTTAACCCGGTCACACTACGCGCATGGGAGCGGCGGTACGGTCTGATACAGCCGACGCGCACCGAAAGCGGGCATCGTTTGTATTCGATGACCGATATCGAGCGCGTTCGCAGCATCCTTGGCTGGATAGAACGCGGTGTCGCGGTCAGCAAGGTCGGCAAGATACTGGCCAAGACCGAACCGCTCAAGGTGCTGGCGCAGGTCATTCCCAACGAACTCGTTCAGGCTGACTACAGCCAATGGCAGCAGCAGATCAAGGCTGCGGTGAGGGCTTTTGACGAAGTTCAACTGGAGCACGCCTATGGTCAGATTTTTTCCAGTTACCCGCTGACGGTGGTGTTTCAGGACATTCTGATTCCGATCTGGAAGCGACTGCTACAACGCCATGAAGCGTTCGGTCAGACCAGCGAGTGGCTTTTCCTGGATGGTTTTCTGCGAGCTCGAGTGTTGCAACGCTTGCTGCTGGTGCGTGTCATGCAGCCGCGACAAGTGATTGTCTGCGCCTTGGCCGATCAATGTCGTGAACTCGATGTGCTGGTCACGGCGCTGTATCTGAGCAGCGTCGATTCGGCTATTCAGTTGTTGGCGATCGGTCAGCCCTTCGACGAGTTGATCCTGGTCTGTGAGAAGATCAAGCCCCAGGCACTGGTGCTGGTTTCCAATCAAGCGCCGGCCGGCGAACTGCCTCGACGTTTGAAACGCTTGGCCATGGGGCTGGATTGTCAGGTGTTGCTGGCCGGGGATGCATCGGACCTGGCACAGGAGAGCCTGGCCGGATCTTCGATCGGTTGCCTGGGAAACGCGGGAGTGTTAATGCGCCAGCGTCTGAAGCAGTTCCTGGCGGGAAACCTCGATACCTGAGATTCAGATATGCAGGGCAGGATGAGTCAGACGATGCTGCTGAAGGATGTACTGACGCAGACGTTCGGTTTCGTCCGTGTCGCTCTGGCTCAACTCGTAGGCGTAGAAACCCTGCTCGGTTTCACGCTCGAAGGTGCCGCGCAACGCAATCCGCTCATAACCTGACGGGCTGAACCACAACGCGAAGTGCTTTGGCGCCTTGGTCTTGTTGCGAACCTCCAGCAAGACCCCTTTGAACGATATTTCATGCACCCACATCGTGCCGGGTTGCCCCTTGGCATTTTCCAGCGCCACCGGCTCTTCGAGCGCCAGGCGCCATGGCCGAATCATCGGCCCGTCTTCATAGATGCTGGGGACGCCGAGGCGTAGGTGCATGGCGTGAAACTCATCTTCCACCAAGTGCAGCGGGAAGGTCATTTGCTGATTTTCGAAATTGGCCTGGATGGTGACTTGTTCATGAGCAGCCAGGCGGGTGAGCAAATCACGAATCTGCGAACCACCGTTGACGAGCAGGCTCGACGTCGCATCTCGCACATTGAGTTGCGGGTTGTGTTGCATGTTCTGGATAAAATCCAGCTCATCCTGCGTCAGGAGTGCGTCGCGCTGCATGATTTGCTCGAAAGAAATAATTACAAAGTCATCGGTGATTGTAGTAAATGACCACTAATTCGCAGATTGGTTTGAGCCGTTCGTCGTTTTGAGTGCAACAATTTCTGCCTGTGCCTCGGCCAATTGCGCTTCCAGCTGCGCGACTCGCTGCTGCGCCTTGACCTGAGCCGTGACGTCTTTCTGCACTCCGACGAAATAGGTCTGTCCGTCATGCGGGTTTTTTACCGTGGAAAGCGAGAGTTCGTTCCAGAACGGCGTGCCGTCCTTGCGGTAATTTCTGAGGATTTCCCGGCAGGAGCCGCCGCTGTCCAACGCCTGCCGAATCAAGGTGAGGGCTGCTTGATCCCGGTCTCCTGCCTGCAAAAAACGGCAATCCTGGTAGAGGATTTCTTCGCTGGTATAACCCGTCAGGCGCTCGAATGCCGGGTTTACGTAAATCAGGATGTTGTCCTGCTCGCCTTCCTTTTCGGCAATCACGATGCCGTCGTTGGAGGCGTCGATCACCATTTGCAGCAGTGAGGCATTGATCATCGCAGAGTCCTTTGCGTATGGATTGATACGCTGCATTCTAAAAGATCAATGAGGGCCCTGCTGTTAATATCTCGACCCTTTACTCAGCTCCAGGATCAGATTGATGAAAGTCGCCATCCTTTCCGGCTCGGTGTACGGCACGGCTGAAGAAGTCGCCCGCCACGCTGCAAGCATTTTGAACGCTGCCGGTTTTGAAACCTGGCACAACCCGCGCGCGACACTCGCCGATGTTCAGGCGTTTGGCCCCGAAGCATTTCTGGCGGTGACCTCGACCACCGGCATGGGCGAGTTGCCGGACAATCTGCAACCGTTGTATTTCGCCATCCGCGATCAGTTGCCCGCCGCCTGGCGTGGTTTGCCGGGCGCGGTGATCGGTTTGGGCGACGCCAGTTATGGCGATACGTTCTGCGGCGGCGGTGAGCAAATGCGTGAATTGTTCGGCGAACTGGGCGTACGTGAAGTCCTGCCGATGCTGCGCCTGGACGCCAGCGAAACCGTGACGCCGGAAACCGACGCCGAGCCTTGGCTGGCGGAACTGGTCAGCGTTTTGCGGAGTTGACCGGCCGCTCGCGCCTTTATTGGTGGCAGTGCTTTGACATGGATCCAGACTCACCCGCGCACTGACTCGCTCGGCCATCAAGCTGGCTGCCAATGCAACTACACGAAGTCCGGGGGCTGACTAGACTGCTGTAACGCAGCAAAAAACAATAAAAACCCAGAAAAATAAAAAAGAGAATCCTTGCCGTGAGCGTAGCCCCCGTCCAATCGCCACACAGCATCAAAGACAAAGTCAGTGCCGCCGAATGGCAGGCACGCGTCGATCTGGCTGCCTGTTATCGTCTGGTCGCCCTGCATGGCTGGGACGATCTGATTTTCACGCATATTTCCGCCAAGGTGCCGGGCACTGAAGACTTCCTGATCAACCCCTTCGGGCTGATGTTCCATGAAATGACTGCGTCGAGCCTGGTCAAGGTCGATCAGGCCGGCAACAAGTTGATGGACAGCCCTTACGAGATCAACCCGGCGGGTTACACCATCCACAGCGCCGTGCATGAAGTCCGTCATGACGTCGTGTGTGTATTGCACACCCACACCGCGGCGGGGGTGGCGGTATCAGCTCAGAAGCACGGCATCTTGCCGATCAGTCAGCAGTCCTTGTTCGTCCTTTCCAGCCTGGCTTATCACGCCTACGAAGGCGTTGCGCTGAACCATGAAGAAAAGGCGCGACTGCAAGCCGACCTCGGAGAAAACAATTTCCTGATGCTGCACAACCACGGTCTGCTGACCTGTGGCGGCACCATCGCCGATACATTCCTGATGATGTTTACCTTTCAGCGTGCCTGCGAGATTCAGGTGCTGGCACAGAACGGTGGTGCGGAGCTGATCGCCATCGAACCGCAGATTCTGGCGGGCGCCAAGGCGATGATTGCCGGTGTCACCAAAAGTGCTCAAGGGATGGGCGGCGCGCTGGCCTGGCCGGCGCTGCTGCGCAAACTCGATAAACAAGACCCGGGTTATAAACTCTAAATGGCACTCGCCGAGATCCCCCTGTGTGTCTGGCGCAAACGCGGTCAGACGTTCGTATTTCGCGGTCAGACCATCCGCTATTGGGCAGCGGGGCAGGGCGAGCCGCTGTTGCTGATTCATGGCTTCCCGACCGCCAGCTGGGACTGGCATTACCTGTGGCAGCCGCTGGCGCAGCGCTATCGGGTGATTGCCTGTGACATGCTCGGCTTCGGCGATTCGGCCAAACCGGTGAACCACGACTACAGCCTGCTGGAACAGGCCGATCTGCAACAGGCCTTACTGGCGCATCTGAACGTTGATCAACCCGTTCACGTGTTGGCACACGATTATGGCGACAGCGTGGCCCAGGAGCTATTGGCCCGGCACTATGAAGCGCGCGCTGATATCGCCAGTTGCGTGTTTCTCAATGGTGGGCTGTTTCCCGAAACCCATCGCCCGGTGTTGATGCAAAAACTCCTGCTCAGCCCCTTGGGCTGGATGATCGGGCGAGCCTTTACCCGTGATGCGCTGGTGAAGAGTTTCCAGCAGGTGTTCGGTCCGCAGACCCGACCCACCGAAAGTGAACTGGATGATTTCTGGAGCCTGGTCGACAGTAATCACGGGCAACGGATCATGCACAAATTGATCAGTTATATCCCGCAGCGCCGTGTCCAGCGTGAACGTTGGGTCAGCGCCATGCAGCGTGGCGAGGTGCCGTTACGGGTCATCGATGGCGAGGTCGATCCGGTTTCCGGCGCGCACATGGTGGCGCGCTATCGGCAACTGATTCCCGACTCGGACACGGTCCTGCTACCTGAGATCGGCCATTACCCGCAGATCGAAGCGCCGGCGCAGGTGCTCAATTACTATCTGGAGTTTCGCGACCGGTTGGTTTCACCGGCGCGCAAGGTGGCCTGTTCCTGATTATCCCGCTGCCTTATCGCGCACCATTCAGCCGCCCCCGTGTTCATTGTGACCGGCAGCCCCGTGGCTGACACTCGCACTCATTGTCCCTTGGCCTGCTGGAGTTCCCCATGAATGAGTCTGTGCGCTTCGAAGATAAAGTGGTGATCGTCACCGGTGCGGGCGGTGGCTTGGGGCGGGCGCACGCGCTGCTGTTCGCAAAACAGGGTGCCAAAGTGCTGGTCAATGATCTCGGCGGCTCGGCTCAAGGTGAAGGCGCCAATGCTTCGGCGGCCGATCGCATGGTCGCAGAAATTCGTGAAGCGGGCGGTACTGCCGAGGCGAACCATGACTCTGTCACCGACGGTGACAAAATCGTCCAGAATGCCCTCGACACATTCGGCCGTGTCGATGTTGTGGTGAACAACGCCGGCATCCTGCGGGACAAGACCTTTCACAAAATGGACGACAGCGACTGGGACCTGGTTTACCGCGTCCACGTCGAAGGCGCCTACAAGGTCACCCGCGCCGCCTGGCCACACATGCGCGAGCAAAACTATGGTCGTGTGATTTTCACCGCGTCGACCTCGGGCATTTACGGCAACTTCGGCCAGTCCAATTACGGCATGGCCAAACTCGGTCTTTATGGCCTGACCCGCACACTGGCCATCGAAGGTCGCAAGCACAACATCCTGGTCAACGCCATCGCCCCCACCGGCGGCACCCGCATGACCGAGGGCCTGATCCCGCCGCAAGTGTTCGAACAACTCAAACCGGAACTGGTCAGCCCGCTGGTGGTGTACCTGGCCAGCGAGCATTGTCAGGAAACGTCCGGGTTGTTCGAAGTGGGTGGCGGCTGGATGGGCAAGGTGCGCTGGGAACGCAGCCTGGGCGCCGGGTTTGATCCGCGGGTGGGGTTTTCGCCGGAAGATGTGGCGGCGCATTGGCAGCAGATTTGTGATTTCGAGGGGGCAGCGCATCCGAAGGACAATATTGAAGCGTTGAAGGAAATGATGGAGAACTTGCAGAGGTATTCGATTTAAGGGCACTGACGCCCCAAGCCACTGGGTGCGGCTTGGGGGCGTCATTCTTTACTCGACGTAACGTTTTTCTATGACGAACTGTGGTGCTTTCCAATTGGGGCCTTTGATCGCGACCGCACCGACACCTTCGGCTAGAACACATTCCTCGAAAAGTCGCTCATAGGTTCTCACCAGCTCACCACTGGCAATCACATCGAATCGATATCGTCCAAACATTCGGTCGATCGAAGGAAATGCCAGACTGATTGCAAACACCAGAAGCAGGTCTCTTATGCATTCGGTCTTCACAATCTGTTCGAGAGCAGTCACCGAAATTTTCGTTGCAGTGGCGCAATCAAAAGCCCAAAGCTCTTGTCGTTTAGCAGCTTCTATCGCTTCTTCCGTATAACGCAGCGTTTCGTCGTCGCTGAGTTTGAAGTCTTCCAACGCGGCAGTATGGGCATTGTTCCAGATGGATGGATTACTCCTCGGAATGAAGTCGTCATGGATACCCATGGCTCGAAATCTTTCAAGTACTCGTAGGCTATGAGCATAAAACCTCCGGTCTATATCGGTCATCTCCAGTGCGCCTTGCAGAATTTTTTCCATACGCTGAATCATGATGTTATCGGCGTCGGAGAAAATGGCTCGATGAAGCTGCGACTTTACAGGTTTGGTTTTTTCGTTGTCGGTCATTGCGATACTCAGTTTTTGAGTCAGTTTGCATTGGGTTAACAGTAAAAACGTAAATGCCAAGCCGCTGAGTTATAGCAGGCTTGGCAAAAGCTTTATTCAGCTTTGAAGCCAGGTTTTCCATTGGCGGCTCGCCAGTCTTTCACTTTCTTGATGATGATCTCAGGTGTTGCGTCTTCGTCAGAGTCTGAGTAGTAAATAAGGTCGGAACCTAGCGGGTGCTCTGTTAGTTTTTTAAAAAGAAGTATTGCATCTATATGTTCTTTTTCAGTTGAATAGTCCGCACTACAGATTTTTGTTGTTAACTCAATAAACTCTGCTTCTGTATAGTCTGAAATATTAGTTGAGTTCATGTGGCTGGCCTTTTTTGTGTATTTCCGAGTGTCTTCTAGGGGTGACAATTCTAATGTTGTCAATGTCATATATGGCACCGCCTTCGGAAACAGGTTCTATATGGTGTAGTTCAAATTTTATGTTGCTGCCAAGGTGATCTTCTTCACGCGAAGATGGTGCGTGCCCTTTTTTCATTGCCTTTATATTGTTAGGCCTAAACTGTTTGGCCAAGTCAACATCATCTGTGATAGCTCTCCATAGGCTTTCCCGAAACAATCTGAAATTCGAAAACTCCTTCCCTCTGAGCTTATCCGCAATCTGCTTCGGGATGGCTGCACCGTCACTCTGTGAGGCAACTCCCAGCCATACACCGGAAACCGCCTCCCCATAACCACTGACCACCCCCGGCTCATTCCGCCGATCCCTGAACATCGTGTAAACAGGCGGCATACCCGACTCAGCCGGAAACACCGTGATGAAGCCCCCAAAACTGTAGAGATCCAGCTCCGGGAACGTATCGATCCTTCCTTCGAGAGCGGTCACGGTAGTGCCGTCGTAAACGACGACGTTCTGCTCGCTCGCCGGGAGGGAGGTTGACGCGTTGTTCGGCTTGACTATCGGCGACCAGGTCATGCCGATGGACGGGGCATCCGGGTTATAGGACGTGTAGGCGTTCAGTGTCGTGTCGAGCGTGGCGAGCCGCACCGGCACTTTGGAAGGCACTGTCGTTCCGTGGGTGGCCGCAACAAAGAACTCGGTGGTATTGCCCACAGTCCTTGAGCCCATCACGACCGGCAGTTCGATGTCTCCATTGGCCTCGGCAATGGCGTGCAAGTCAGGGAGGCTATCGGACACGAGATCCGAGAGCGGGACGCTCAAGGCGTGGAGATCGTCAGGCTCGGATGTCGAGAGTGTGAGGCTCCAGTTGTGGCGGTTGTCGGGCACCAGATCCGAAATCAAAGGGATGCTCATTTCGCGCCGATCACTGTTACCTAGTGGCGAGGGGAACAGCAGCGCGGCGAACCCGACCATCACCGCGCTTGCCGACGCGGTACCCGCCGCAATCACTGCGGCTACTGCGCTTTGCAGCGCCCCCCTGATTGCCTGGGTAGTGGCTGGATGAGTGGCGAGACGACCCATTGCCAAGGTGAACACCGGGCCAGCTGCCACAGCCGATCCCGATACGGGAAAAGGTCGATTGGCTCTGGCTGCGTCCATGGCGGCGATAAATGCATACAGTTCTTTAAGCTGGGCATCCGCTTCTGCACGCTCTTTTGCAGCAATCTCCTCTCGTTCTTTCGCCTCTTTGGCTTTGCGTGCGGCTTCGGCGGCCAAGCGCTGTGCTTCTTTCTGTGCCTCTTGCGCTTTGCGTGCCTGTTCCTCGGCTACGCGTTTGGCTTCAGCCAAGGCTCTTGCCTGAGCCGCTGCCGCCGCTTTTGCGTTGGCCTGGGCAATGGCGTTGTTTTGTGTGGCTAAGCGGGCGTCCAACAGCTTTATCTGCTCAGCCAGGAACTTCGCCTCGTAAGCTGCGGCGTAAGCGATATTCCATTTTTCTACTGCTCTGTAATAACCCCTTTGCCCTCCATGACGACCCGGGGGGACATCGAAACCCTTGTAGTCAGGGTTTTCACCTTTGTGGGTCAGTGGGTCATGGCCATAATAAAGATTGGCTATTCCTATGTGTTCTTGATGATCTGTCCTGGTTTTGAAAAGTTGTAGCTTAAGCGTCCGTAATTCAATCTCGAGAGCGTCGGTTCCAAGGGGTACCACTGTAGCAACGGCCGCTCTTGTTTTTGCAAGTTCGGAATCGGTTATATGAATGATGTTCTTGATGTTTTCGTTGAAGAGCTCCTCGGTATAAGCATTGTTATCAATCAGCCAATCAGTGGCGGAATCCATTAAGTCATATGCACGATCGGAGTGGTCGGGGTTTGACACGCCCCCGGCGCCAAATCCAAAACCAGAAGACGACGAAGGCGTACGAGGTCTACCTCTATTAACAAGGATGTTTTTTTCTTGCGGCATATCGAATTCCTTTCGATTCCAATACTGGAATAGCCATGCCGGCATCCAATGATGACGGCCGTTCATGGTCCTGTGTATCAGCGCCATCCAGGGCGCCGAGAAAGACTATAAATTCCAACGTAAAAGCCGGGCAGGTGAGCGTTTCCGACAGTGATGTAGGAAACAAGAAGTTTTATCTCGGAAATAAACCCACATAAAAAAGGCCGCTGCAAACGCAGCGGCCAAAGTAAGACGTTTGATCAAGGAGCAATAAATCAACGTCAGTGAACACGGGGCGATGAGTCGAAAAATACGCTTCAAATCATCTGGATTCTGTCGCCAACGGAGTGGTTTATCCTCCCCGTCGCTTCGTGCTTTCAGGCCGTTTGCCGTGAAAGCCCGGCAAGAATAAGGGCTTGAGCGCAAAGGAAAAATAGCGATTCCGGACATGCACTGTTGCAGTCTGAGCAACAGTCTCTGGCTGACCCTGTAGCAGCCTTCGGCAGCTGCTGCACACCCCGGCTTCATCCATGTCCCATGCGCTGCACTGATAACCCTCCATCCAGCCCGTCCATACCCCGCGCAAACCCCCGCCCCATGCGGGCATTCATCCTTTGGAGGTACAGCGCGAATACCTCCTTGGTGCGCTTATCGCTCTCGGCGTGCGGCAGTAGGGTGGGGCCTTCTGTCACTCACCGGGGAAGACGCATGACAAAAACAACAATGCGCGCCATCTTCAAACCGCAAGCGCTGGCCGTTGCGGTGGCCTTGGGCTGCTGTGCTCAGGCGCAGGCTGTTTCATTCAACATCGGCGAAATCGAGGGGCAGTTCGATTCCTCGTTGTCGGTCGGCGCGAGCTGGGGCATGCGCGATGCCGACAAGTCACTGGTGGGTACCGTCAACGGCGGTACCGGCCAGTCTTCGACCGGTGATGACGGGCGCCTGAACTTCAAGAAAGGCGAGACCTTCTCCAAGATCTTCAAAGGCATCCACGACCTCGAATTGAAGTACGGCGATACGGGTGTGTTCGTCCGTGGCAAGTACTGGTATGACTTCGAGCTGAAGGACGAAGACCGCGAGTTCAAGCAGATCAGTGACAACGGTCGCAAAGAGGGCGCCAAGTCGTCAGGTGCGCAGATTCTCGATGCGTTCGTCTATCACAACTATTCCATTGCCGATCTGCCAGGCACCGTGCGCGCCGGCAAGCAGGTGGTCAGCTGGGGTGAAAGCACCTTCATCGGCAACTCGATCAACAGCATCAACCCGGTCGACGTTTCCGCCTTCCGTCGTCCTGGCGCCGAAATCAAGGAAGGCCTGATTCCGGTGAACATGCTGTTCGCTTCCCAAGGCTTGACCGATCAACTTACGGTGGAAGGCTTTTACCAACTGGAGTGGGACCAGACCGTTCTCGACAACTGCGGTACCTTCTTTGGCGTCGACGTGGCGGCGGACGGCTGCAACAACGGTTACACCGTCGGCAGCCCGGCGATTGCGCCGCTGGCGCCGCTCGCGGCAGCCTTTGGCCAACCTATCCAGGTCAGCCGTGAGGGCGTGATCGTGCCCCGTGGTGGCGACCGCGATGCCCGGGACTCGGGACAGTGGGGCACAGCCTTGCGCTGGCTCGGTGACGACACCGAATACGGCCTCTACTTCATGAACTACCACAGTCGCACCCCGACCGTCGGCACCACCACCGCCGGGCTGTCGACACTGGCCAGCCTGCCCGGCATGGTCAGCATTGCCAACCGTCTGGCCCCGGGTAGCGGTTCGGGCCTGGCCCAAAGCGTGATGCTCGGGCGCGGCCAGTATTACCTCGAATACCCGGAAGACATTCGTCTGTACGGTGCGAGCTTCTCCACCACCTTGCCCACCGGCACTGCCTGGACCGGCGAAATCAGCTACCGGCCCAACGCTCCGGTGCAGGTCAACACCAACGACCTGACCCTGGCGTTGCTTAACCCGATCGCCGGCGGCGCCGCATCGCCCGTCGCGACCCGGCCAGGTGCCGACAACACGGGTTATCGCCGCAAGGAAGTGACCCAGGTCCAAAGCACCCTGACGCACTTCTTCGACCAAGTGCTGGGTGCCCAACGGCTGACCCTGGTCGGTGAAGCAGCGGTGGTTCGGGTCGGTGGCCTGGAGTCGCGGAGCAAGCTGCGTTATGGCCGTGATTCGGTCTACGGCCAGTACGGTTTCGGTGGCGATACCGACGGCTTCGTCACCTCGACCTCCTGGGGTTACCGCGCCCGGGCGATCCTCGATTACGCCAACGTGATCGGCGGGATCAACCTTAAAC
Organism: Pseudomonas frederiksbergensis; assembly: GCF_003732275.1. Classification (GTDB taxonomy): domain Bacteria; phylum Pseudomonadota; class Gammaproteobacteria; order Pseudomonadales; family Pseudomonadaceae; genus Aquipseudomonas; species Aquipseudomonas frederiksbergensis_H. The sequence continues at coordinate 25,385 of NZ_MOBM01000002.1, read as the reverse complement.
CCAACCTGTCCTGGTCCCATGACGTCGCCGGCTACGGTCCCAACGGACTGTTCAACGAAGGCGCCAAGGCGGTCAGCGTCGGTGTCGATGCCGATTATCGCAACACCTATACCGCGAGCCTCAGTTACACCGACTTCTTCGGCGGTGATTACAACGTCCTGGAAGACCGTGACTTCCTGGCGCTGAGCTTCGGCGTGAACTTCTGATCTGGCTGAGAAGGATGATGTTAATGCGCAAGATGATTCTGCAATGCGGCGCCCTGGCCCTGAGCCTGCTGGCCGCCAACGTGATGGCGGCGGTCTCGCCGGAAGAAGCCGGCAAGCTCGGCACCACACTTACGCCGCTGGGTGCCGAGAAGGCCGGCAACGCCGATGGCTCGATCCCGGCCTGGACCGGTGGCATCCCGAAAAACGCCGGCGCAGTCGATAGCAAAGGCTTTCTGGCTGACCCGTTCGCCAGCGAAAAACCGTTGTTCACCATCACCGCCGCGACTGTTGATAAGTACAAGGACAAGCTTTCGGATGGCCAGGTGGCGATGTTCAAACGCTACCCGGAAACCTACAAGATCCCGGTCTACGCGACCCATCGCACCGTGGCCCTGCCGCCGGAAATCTACGAGTCGGCCAAACGCAGCGCGCTGAATGTGAACAGCATCAACGACGGCAACGGCCTGGCCAATTTCACCGGCAATCGCTACTACGCGTTCCCGATTCCGAAGAACGGCGTCGAGGTGCTGTGGAACCACATCACCCGTTATCACGGCGGCAACCTGCGACGCATCATCACCCAGGTGACCCCACAGACCAACGGCAGCTACACGCCAATCCGCTTCGAGGAAGAGATCGCCGTACCGCAATTGATGAAGGACCTGGATCCGGAAAAAGCCGCCAACGTACTGACCTTCTTCAAACAATCGGTGACCGCGCCGGCGCGCTTGGCAGGCAACGTATTGTTGGTGCATGAAACCCTTGACCAGGTGAAAGAGCCGCGTCTGGCGTGGATCTACAACGCCGGTCAACGTCGAGTGCGACGCGCACCGCAAGTGGCCTACGACGGGCCGGGCACCGCCGCTGACGGCCTGCGTACGTCGGATAACTTCGACATGTTCTCCGGTGCGCCGGATCGCTACGATTGGAAACTGATCGGCAAAAAGGAAATGTACATTCCCTACAACAGCTACAAACTCGACTCGCCGAGCCTCAAGTACGATGACGTGGTGAAAGCCGGGCACATCAATCAGGACCTGACCCGTTACGAGTTGCACCGGGTCTGGGAAGTGGTCGGCACGGTCAAGCCGAGCGAGCGGCACATCTACGCCAAGCGCCACATGTACCTCGACGAAGACAGCTGGCAAGTGGCGCTGGCGGATCACTACGACGGTCGCGGCCAACTGTGGCGAGTGGCCGAAGGTCACGCCCAGTATTACTACGATCACCAGACTCCGGCCTACACCCTGGAGGCGCTCTACGACATCATTGCCGGCCGATACATTGCCCTGGGAATGAAGAACGAAGAGAAGCACAGCTTCGAATTCGGCTTCGACGCCAAGTCTGCTGACTACACCCCATCGGCCCTGCGCGCCGAGGGCGTTCGGTAAGGGTTTTGATACATTGATGACGTGCGAGGCGACCTGCGGGTCGCCTTTTTTATGGGCGCCAATCAGCGTCCTGAATACTTCTCAACAAGCGGGTTGGAGAGGGCTAGGGTGGCCGGACAATTATAAAAAGGCACGCCGCAATGACCGCCATGACTCCGTGTCTGGACCGTTCTGGATTCCTGCCCCGCCTGTCTTCTCATCACCTGTCGCGGGCCCGTTTGAGTGAGCCGTTACTGGCCTCAACGGCACGGGTGAAATTGCTCTGCGCACCCGCCGGCAGTGGCAAGAGCGCGCTGCTCGCCGAATGCCTGCTGCAGGCGCCAACCCAGTGCCGGGTGCATTGGTTGCCATTGTCTGGCGTGGCGTCGAGCGCGGCGGATTTTCGTTATCGTCTGGCAGAGACGCTGGGGTTGGCCTCATCGGATGAAACCGGGTTGCTGGGCTGTCTGGCGCGATTGCAGACGCCGACCTGGCTGTTTCTCGATGACTATTGCCGCCTGCCAAACCCGGAGCTGGACTCGCTGCTGGATCGCATGCTGGCGATCAGCAGCCCGATGCTGACCTGGTGGCTGGGTGCCCGCCGCCGGCCGCCCTGCAATTGGCCAAGGTTGCTGCTTGATGATGAGTTGTACGAGTGCGAAAGCACTTCGCTGACGTTCACTTCAGGTGAGGTCGAGCAGATATTGCAGCCCTGGGTACCCGAGCAGGCCAGCAAGGTGGCCAGCCGGATCATCCAGCGCACCGGCGGCTGGTGTGCCGGTGTGCGGATTGCGTTGCTGCAGAAGTGCGACTGGTCGCGTCAGGACAAACCCCTGGGACGGGCGGGCACCTTGCTCGATTATCTGGAGCATGAGTTGTTCAGCTCGCTGACACCTGAGTTGAGCGAGGCCTGGCGCGTACTGGCCCACTTGCCCCGCTTCAACGCCCGACTGTGCGACCACCTGTTCGGGGCCGGGGAGGGCGCTCAGTACTTGCGGACCTTACAAGCGCTGGGCTGTTTTATCGAACCCTGGCGGGACTCTACCGACTGGCTACAGATTTTCACCCCGTTCACCCAGTTGTTGCGCGATGAGCAATGGCCGGCGGGACGCTCCTGGCATCGGCGTGCCTGCCAGTGGTTCTGCGCCGAACAGGACTGGAAGTCGGCCTTTGAACAGGCATTGCTCGCCGAGGAATACGAAGTAGCGGTCAGCCTGTTGCAGCACTTCAGTTTCGAGCATTTGTTCGAGGAACAGACGGTGGTGCTGTTGTTGCGTTTGCATGAGCAGCAAGGTGAAGAACTGACGCTGGGCAGCCCGCAGTTGGTCGGATTGGTGACAGCTGCTCTATTGTTCGCCGGACGTTTTGAACAAGCGACTCTCTGCATCGCTCATTTAGCGAATTTCACGCCTCAACCCTCGGCGGTGCTTCAGCGTCAATTGATTGCGCGCTGGCAATCCCTGCAGGGCTGGTTACTGCATTTGCAAGGGCGAATGGAAACTTCGCGCGCACACTTTCTTGAAGCGTTGAACGCGCTCGATCCCCAGTGTTGGACGGCTCGCCTGATGTGTTTGTCCGGTCTGACGCAACAAGCCTTGCTAAGGGGCGAACTCGACGTGGCGCAAGTCCATAACCGCGAAGCGTTGTGCCTGGCGCGGGCGCAAGGTTCGCTGGTGTTCGAGGGCTTGATGGAACTTGATCATGCGCAATTGCTGGAGCAACGAGGTGCGGCGATGCGGGCCGAAAGTCTGCTTTGCGACGTCGATGAATTGCTGCGCCAGCGTTCGGATCGACCTGCACCCTTGCTGGGGCGAATTGCGTTGCGTCGTGGGCGGTTGGCCCTGTGCCTGGGTGCAGACGAGCGCGCTGGCGAATTCTTTCAGACGGGCCTGGACGATTGCTTGCGCAATCACGACAAGCGCGTGTTGTATGGGTTTTTGGGGCAGGCCCAATTGGCTGCAAACAAGTGCGATTACGCCCAGGCGTTTGTCCGGTTGCGCGACGCTGAGCGGCTGATGCAACAACGGCACATACCAGACACCGTTTACCGCGGCGTTCTGCTGCAAGTCAGCAGCCAGCTCTGGTTGCAACAAGGCCGCCCGGAGCTGGCACACGAGGCCCTGACGCGCGTGCTGCGCCACTATTGCGGGTCGAATGCTCGCCAGGCGCCGCCAGCGACCCTGGAGTTGATTGCGCGGGTCGAATATCAGTTGGTGCTGGCAGAGACCTATCTGCAACAGGCGAAAAATCCGCTGGATCAGCTCAAGGCCTTGCTCGATCACGCGCAACGCCATGCCATGCTGGCTTTGGAAGCGGAGCTGCACCTGGCGATCAGCGAAGTGGCGGACCTCATCGGCGAAGCCATGCTGGCCAGGTCGGCGCTGAAGGCAGGTCTGGAACTGGTGAGCCGCTGCAACTTGCAACAGGCATTGCGCGAATTGCGCCTGCGCCAGCCGAGCCTGCTGTGCCGATTGGTTGAAGATGAACAATTGAATCCCGTCGCGATGGATGCCAACCCGCTCAGCGGGCGAGAGCTTGAAGTGCTGGGTTTGATCGCCCAAGGCAACTCGAATCAGCAGATTGCCGAGCAATTGTTTATTTCATTGCATACGGTGAAGACTCATGCGCGACGAATACATAGCAAATTGGGCGCAGAGCGTCGGACGCAAGCCGTTGCCACGGCGAAGAAGTTAGGGCTGATATCGAAAACTTGATTGCCGGGCGGAAGATAAAAGTAGTGGATGTTGATGTAATGAATTCAAACACACCGTCGCGTGCATTAATCACAATTTTAACTAATATGCCTGTCAGCGCCTGAAAGGCAGTCGCTATCAATTATTAATCATTGAGTTATAAATCATGGAAGATCTGAATATTGATCGGGTGCGTGCCATTCTGCATGCAAAAGTAAGTGGGCGTGGAATCGATGTTGATAAGGTCTATATCAACGGGGCACAACCCCCTGATAATCAGTTGGTCACGTATTCTCAAACATTGGTATGGGCATTCTTTTTACGGTTACAGGACGGCGAAGTTCCGTATTTCGAAGGTGAGCATTTGGGGATTTTTTCCGAAGCTTATACATTCGATCCGCAGTATCGTTTTAAAGGGCTGGAGTTCGACGAAGTCAATGGACTCGGTGAAAATATGGCGAAGATTTTTCTGGCTGAATCGGTGATGTAATGAAAAGCGGTTGTGCGAACGTAAGTTCATGCACAACCGCTTTTTTATGCTGTCGGACCCGCAGGTTCAAACCCCATCCGCCAACTAACGGCGCGGGTGGCGGATAACAAGCGTTGTGCTGCCGGGCCGTTTTCATCGGCATGGAACAACGACGTCGGGCCGACGATGGTCATCACCGCCGCCACCTGGCCGACCGCGTTGAACACCGGTGCCGACAAGGCATCCACGCCGGGCATCAGCAAACCGTGAACATGGTGCAGACCGCGTTCGCGAATCTGCTCGCATAATGTGGCGTAGGTTTGCTCGTCAGCCAACGGATGAACGTCGACGGCGCGAACTTCGAGATCGCGCAACTCATCGGTTTCGCGGTGGGGCAAATAGGCACTGAACACCAGCCCTGTCGACGAGCTGAGCAACGGTAAAACCGAGCCCAATTGAGTGACTACCGTCACCGCCCGCACCGCCGGTTCGATGTGTACCACCGTCGCGCCCTGATTGCCCCACACCGCTATAAAGCAGGTCTCATTCAGCTCATCACGCAACTCGGCCAAGGGCAGGGCGGCGACTTTCAGCACGTCCATACTGTTCAAAGCAGCCAGACCGACCCGAAGCGCTTCACGGCCGAGGCCGTAGTGGTTGGTGGCGGGGTTCTGCTCGGCAAAACCGCTGGCGATCAGCGCCTGCAAATAGCGGTGAACCTTGCTCGCCGGCATCTGCACGTGTTCGGCCAGGCGCGATAGCGAGGTCGACGGCGACAGCTCGGCAAGCGCCTTGAGGATGTCGGTACCGACTTCGGCCGAGCGGACTTTCTGTTTACCGTTGCTTTCGCTGGTCATGAGGCGGTGTGATCCCGGGACGAATGGGCGTCTTTATAGCTTGACGGTCAATACCAATCAAATTACGTTATGCGTAATCGAATTACGACAAAAATAACCCTGGCGTGCCAAGACCTCTTCAGCAGAGTGACAGGCCATTGCCTACTCCCGTTCAGGAGGCTCCATGAACCTCGATTCAACGGCGCCCGCGCTGGCTTATCAGTCAGGCTTCGGCAACGAATTCAGCAGCGAAGCGTTGCCGGGGGCACTGCCCGTCGGCCAGAACTCCCCGCAAAAAGCCCCTTACGGCCTGTACACCGAACTGTTCTCCGGTACGGCCTTTACCATGCCTCGCAGCGAAGCACGGCGGACCTGGATGTACCGCATTCAGCCGTCGGCCAATCACCCGGCATTCGTCAAACTGGATCGGCAACTGGCCGGCGGCCCATTGGGTGAAGTAACCCCCAATCGCCTGCGCTGGAACCCTTTGGACATGCCGACCGAGCCCACCGATTTCATCGATGGGCTGGTGAGCATGGCCGCCAACTCGGGTGCGGAACAACCGTCCGGGATCAGCATTTATAACTACAGCGCCAACCGTTCCATGGAGCGCGTGTTCTTCAACGCTGACGGCGAACTTCTGTTGGTGCCGGAACTGGGTCGCCTGCGCATCGCCACCGAACTGGGCGTGCTGGAGCTGGAACCGCTGGAAATCGCCGTTCTGCCTCGCGGGCTGAAATTCCGTGTCGAACTGCTCGACCCGCAAGCCCGCGGCTACATCGCCGAAAACCATGGCGCCCCTCTGCGCCTGCCGGATCTGGGGCCAATCGGCAGTAACGGCCTGGCTAATCCCCGCGACTTCCTGACGCCGGTGGCCCATTACGAAAACCTCAAGCAACCGACCACCCTGGTGCAGAAATTCCTCGGCCGGTTGTGGGGTTGTGAGCTCGATCATTCGCCGCTGAATGTGGTCGCCTGGCACGGCAACAACGTGCCGTACAAATATGACCTGCGCCGTTTCAACACCATCGGCACGGTCAGTTTCGACCACCCGGATCCGTCGATTTTCACCGTCCTGACCTCGCCAACCAGCGTGCATGGTTTGGCCAACCTCGACTTCGTGATCTTCCCGCCACGCTGGATGGTCGCCGAGAAGACATTCCGTCCGCCGTGGTTCCACCGCAACCTGATGAACGAATTCATGGGCCTGATCCAGGGCGAATACGATGCCAAGGCCGTAGGTTTCGTGCCTGGCGGTGCCTCGTTGCACAGCTGCATGAGCGCCCACGGTCCCGACGGCGAGACCTGCACCAAGGCGATCAACGCTGAACTGGCGCCGGCTAAAATCGATAACACCATGGCCTTCATGTTCGAGACCAGCCAAGTGTTGCGCCCGAGTCGATTCGCCCTGGATTGCCCGCAACTGCAAAACAATTACGACGCTTGCTGGGCCACGCTGCCCGCCACTTTCGACCCGACCCGGAGATAATCCATGACTCAGACTTCCATCACTCGTAGCTGGGTTGCCTCCGCCAACGGCCATGCGGATTTTCCGCTGCAAAACCTGCCGTTGGGCGTGTTCAGCGTGAAGGGCTCCGCGCCGCGCAGTGGCGTGGCGATCGGCGACCATATCTTTGATCTGGAGGCGGCGCTGGATGCCGGCCTGTTCGAGGGCATTGCGAAGAAAGCAGTCGAAGCCACCCGTGGCGGTCAGTTGAATGCGTTCTTCGGATTGGGCCGCGAGGCTCGTGTCGCTTTGCGCGAACGTCTGCTGGAACTGTTTGCCGAAGGCAGCACCCTGCACGGCAAGATAGAGGCTCAAGGCGCCAAATTGCTGCCGCTGGCGGCGGATTGCGAAATGCACCTGCCGGCGAGGATCAACGACTACACCGACTTCTACGTCGGCATCGAGCACGCGCAGAATGTCGGCAAACTGTTCCGCCCGGACAACCCGTTGCTGCCGAACTACAAGTACGTGCCGATTGGTTACCACGGCCGTGCCTCGACCATTCGCCCGTCCGGCACTGACGTGCGTCGTCCGAAAGGCCAGACTCTGCCGGCCGGCCAGACCGAGCCGACGTTTGGCCCGTGCGCACGTCTGGACTACGAACTGGAACTGGGCATTTGGATCGGTCAGGGCAACGCGATGGGCGACTCCATCGCCATCGGTGACGCCGCCGACCACATCGCTGGTTTCTGCCTGCTCAACGACTGGTCGGCGCGGGACATCCAGGCCTGGGAATACCAGCCGCTGGGTCCGTTCCTGTCCAAGAGTTTCATCACCAGCATTTCGCCGTGGGTGGTGACGGCCGAAGCGCTGGAGCCGTTCCGTCGTGCCCAGCCTGCGCGCCCGGAAGGCGATCCGCAGCCGTTGCCGTACCTGTTCGACAAACGTGATCAGGCCGCCGGTGCCTTCGACATCGAACTCGAAGTGCTGCTGCTGACCGAGTCGATGCGCGAGCAAAATCTGCCAGCCCATCGGCTGACCCTCAGCAACACCCAACACATGTACTGGACCGTTGCACAACTGGTTGCGCACCACAGCGTCAACGGCTGCCAGTTGCAGGCCGGTGATCTGTTCGGTTCGGGCACGCTGTCCGGCCCTGAAAACGGTCAGTTCGGCAGCCTGCTGGAAATCACCGAGGGCGGTAAAAAGCCGATCGAACTGGCGTCGGGCGAGGTGCGTAAATTCCTTGAGGACGGCGACGAAATCATTCTGCGGGCGCGTTGCAATCGCGAGGGTTTTGCTTCCATCGGTTTCGGCGAATGCCGCGGCAAAGTGCTGCCAGCACGCTAAGAGGATCGGGTCATGGAACTCTATACCTACTACCGTTCGACCTCGTCTTACCGGGTGCGTATCGCGCTGGCGTTGAAGGGGCTGGATTACCAGGCGCTGCCAATCAACCTGATCGCGCCGCAAGGTGGCGAACATCGGCAGCCGACGTATCTGGGCATCAACCCGCAAGGCCGGGTGCCGGCCTTGCGCACTGATGAGGGCGAGTTGCTGATCCAGTCACCGGCGATCATCGAGTACCTGGAGGAACGTTATCCACAGGTGCCATTGCTGTCCAAAGACCTCGCCGCCCGCGCCCATGAGCGTGGCGTGGCGGCGGTGATCGGTTGCGATGTGCATCCGCTGCATAACGTCAGCGTACTCAATAAGCTTCGGCAGTTGGGACACGATGAGCCGCAGGTGGTGGAGTGGATCGGTCACTGGATCAGCCAAGGGTTGGCGACGGTGGAGCAATTGATTGGTGACATCGGTTATTGCTTTGGCGATCAACCGGGGCTGGCGGACGTCTATTTGATCCCGCAATTGTATGCGGCCGAGCGCTTCAATATTTCACTGCAAGCCTACCCGCGAATTCGTCGGGTGGCGGCATTGGCGGCGACACACCCAGCCTTCTTCCTGGCCCATCCGGCGAACCAGCCCGATACCCCATAACAAGGTTGTCAGAAACAAGATCAAAAGATCGCAGCCTTCGGCAGCTCCTACAGGGTGTACGCCATCCCAATGTAGGGGCTGCCGAAGGCTGCGATCTTTTGCTTTTAATGCACGACCGAATTCGGCGGCAAATGCCCGAGCCGTTCAGTCAGGCGAATCCGCTGGATCGGATCGTCACTGAGCAGCAATGCATGCTCCAGGTCAAAGCGCTCGGCATTCGGGCAGTCCAGTCGTTGATAGAGGCTGGCCCGGGCCAGATAGTCGGAGGCGCTGGCGTTGCCCAATTCAAGCACGCGCTCGGCGTCGATCAGGGCGTCGATGTAGTCGTCATTCGTGAGGTACAACTGGCGCAGGTTGCGCGACAGCCGTTGCAGCATCTGCACCGGTTCGGCAGTCAGTAAATGCTCGGTGCCGAGCTTCATGTTCGGGCCGTACTGGCGTTGCAGCAGTTCGCGGCAATCATTGGGGTACAGCCGTCGCCCGCCGCACGGGTCGAGCAGATGATCGGCGCCTTGCACCCGCAGCAGGAAATGCCCGGGAAAGTTGACCCCGACCATGGGAATCTCCAGCCTTCTGGCCAGTTCCAGCGCAATCAGGCCCAGCACCAGCGGCTGCCCCCGCCGACGTTCCAGCACTTTATTGAGTAACGCCACTTGCGGGCGCAAGGGCGTGGAGTCGTCCTGGGCGAACCCCAAGTCATTCATTCGCCGCAACAACGGTTGGGCCAATTCACTCACCGGCAGCATCGGCAACCCATAGCTGACCCGCTGTTGCAGGTCCTTGAAGTCCGCCAGTACCGCCTCGGGATCCAGCTCTTTATCGTGTTCGACAGCCATCCATAGCGCCGCCTCGAACAGCGCGGGCGGTGATCGTTGCAGACAATCGAAAAAACGTTGGCGCGGGGTCATCAAAATCTCCGGGCAATGCCTCGTTTTAGCCCCGTCACAGGTTTTCGTCCAGTACCGCACACAGGTGGTAACAGGTTATGTCCGAAAGCGTTCAAAGCGGCACCGCTTATTCCGGTGCGCTTCTGCAATTTTTGTGCGCAAGCCTATACTGGCGACTACAAGAAGTGATTCGGGAGCCCTACGATGTTCGCTCTCATGCAAAGCACTCGCCTTGAATCGCTGCACCTGAGCGTCGATCCGGTCACCGGGTTGAAGGCGGTGATTGCCATCCACAACAGCCGCCTGGGACCTGCCCTGGGCGGGTGTCGTTACCTTGCTTACCCCAGCGATGAATCCGCGATCGAGGATGCCGTGCGCCTTGCCCAAGGCATGAGTTACAAGGCGGCCCTGGCGGGCCTGGCTCAGGGCGGTGGCGTTGCGGTGATTGTTCGCCCGGCCCATGTGGAAAACCGCGCCGCGCTATTTGAAGCCTTCGGGCGCTGCATTAACGAACTCGACGGTCGCTACATCACCGCCATCGACGCCGGCACCTCAGTGGCGGACATGGATTGCATCGCCCAACAGACGCAATTCGTCACCAGCACCACCGCCGCGGGCGACCCGGCACCGCACGCTGCCATGGGCGTATTCGCCGGCATTCGCAGCACCGCCATGGCCCGCTTGGGCAGCGATAATCTCGAAGGACTGCGCATAGCCATTCAAGGCCTGGGTAATGTCGGCTATGCCTTGGCCGAACAGCTACACGCGGCCGGTGCCGAGCTGCTGGTCAGCGACATCGATCATGGCAAGGTGCAGCTGGCCATGGAGCAGTTGGGCGCTCATCCGATCGCCAACGATGCGCTGCTCAGCACACCGTGCGACATACTCGCGCCTTGCGGCCTGGGCGGTGTGCTTAACAGTAACAGCGTGTCGCAACTGCGCTGCGCGGCGGTCGCAGGTTCGGCGAACAACCAGTTGATCCATCTGGAAATCGCCGATCAGCTGGAACGCCGGGGCATTTTGTATGCGCCCGATTACGTGATCAATGCCGGCGGGCTGATCTACGTGTCGCTCAAACACCGTGGCGAAGAGCTGACGACCATCACCGCGCATCTGTCGAAAATCAGTTCACGGCTGACCGAAGTATTCGCCCATGCCCAGGCGGAAAAGCGTTCTCCGGCCCGGGTGGCGGATGAGTTGGCGGAGAAAGTGCTGTACCGGTGACGTTGTAGCGGTGAAAAGTTTGAAAGGAGTGAGAACCTATCCGGCCATTGCTCCCCAAGCCCTGCGCCACAAACGTCGGGCCTGACAAATGCACGCCGACTCACGCGTGCCAGGAGCCCTGTGATGCTTCACAAGGTTGAGCTGCCTTACACCCGATTTCTATCCCCTGACGGCCAGTTACTCGGCAATCTTCCCGACTGGGCCGACGATTTCAATCTGCTGACGCGCCTGTATCGGCAGATGGTCCTGACCCGCCTTTTCGATCAGAAAGCTGTCGCCCTGCAACGCACCGGGCGCATCGGCACTTATGCGCCGACCTTGGGCCAGGAAGCCATTGGTGTCGGGGTCGGCAGCCTGATGCACGCCGAAGACGTACTGATCCCGTATTACCGCGACACCGCCGTGCAGTTGATGCGCGGTGTGCGCATGGAAGAAATCCTCTTGTATTGGGGCGGCGATGAACGTGGCAGCGACTTCGCCGACCCGGCGGTCGCTGAGGATTTCCCGATCTGTGTGCCGATTGCCACCCAGGCCCTGCATGCCTGCGGCGTCGCCAGCGCCTTCAAGATCCGCTGCGAACATCGGGTCGCCGTCACCACCTGCGGCGACGGCGGAACCAGCAAAGGTGATTTCCTCGAAGCCCTCAACGTTGCTGGCGCCTGGCAGTTGCCGGTGGTGTTTGTGATCAACAACAACCAATGGGCGATTTCGGTGCCGCGACGAATCCAGTGTGGCGCCCCGACCCTGGCGCAGAAAGCCATTGGCGCCGGGTTCCACGGCGAGCAAGTCGACGGCAATGACATGCTCGCCGTTTACGACCGCGTGCAAGCGGCCCTCGAACGGGCGCGCCACGGTAAAGGCCCGGTGCTGCTCGAATGCCTGAGCTATCGCCTCGGCGATCACACCACCGCCGACGATGCCACGCGCTACCGGTCGGCGGACGAGGTCAAACAGGCCTGGCTCGAAGAACCGATCAAACGCCTGCAACGCTTCATGGCCGGGCAAGGCGTATGGGACGAAGGTCGCGAACAGGCACTGATCAGCGAATGCCAAGGCTTGGTGCAAGGGGCTGTGGATAACTTCGAAGCCGCGGGCCTGCAGGCGCCGGAATCGGTGATCGATCATGTCTACGCCCAGTGGCCGCAAGCCCTGGCCGAGCAGCGCGAAGAGTTTCTCGAACGGGTGGCGCGCCGGACGGGAGGTTCGGGCCATGAGTAACGGTAAGGTGACGCTGCTGGAAGCGGTGAATCTGGCGTTGCATCGGGCCATGAGTGAAGACGAAAACGTCATCGTCCTCGGTGAAGACGTCGGGGTGAACGGTGGCGTGTTCCGCGCCACGCTGGGCCTGCGCGACAGTTTTGGTTTCAAGCGGGTGATCGACTCGCCGCTGGCCGAAACCATGCTCGGCGGGCTGGTGGTGGGCATGGCGGCCCAGGGCCTGAAACCGGTGGTGGAAATCCAGTTCATGGGTTTCATCTACGCCACCATGGAGCACCTGGTGTCCCACGCCAGCCGCATGCGCAACCGCACGCGGGGGCGGATCACCTGCCCGATGGTGATGCGTACGCCGATGGGCGCAGGGATTCGCGCGCCGGAGCATCACAGTGAAAGCACTGAAGCGCTGTTCGCGCATATTCCGGGGCTGCGGGTGGTGATCCCGTCCTCGCCGGCCCGGGCCTATGGCTTGTTGCTCGCGGCCATCGACGACCCGGATCCGGTGATATTTCTCGAACCCACCCGACTCTATCGAATGAACCCGCAACCGCTGCTGGATGACGGCAAGCGCCTGCCGCTGGACAGCTGTTTCACCCTGCGTGAAGGCAGCGACCTTACCTTGATCAGTTGGGGCGCCAGCGTGATGGAAACCCTGCAAGCCGCCACGCAACTGGCCGAGCAGGGCGTCTCGGCGGAAGTGATCGATGTCGCCAGTATCAAACCGCTGGACCTCGACACGATGGAAGCCTCGGTGCGCAAGACCGGTCGCTGCGTGATCGTGCATGAAGCACCACGCTCCTGCGGGGTCGGCGCGGAAATCGCCGCGAGCCTTTACGAACGGGTATTTCTGGAGTTGCAGGCACCGATCCAGCGAGTCACCGCGCCAGACATCCCGCCGCCGCTGTATCGACTGGAATCGCTGTACATGCCCGGCGTCGAAGACATTCTTCATGCCTGCGACACCGTCATGCAGCACTACCCTTGAAGAGACGCCTGAGGCCGAGGAGGTTGCGATGAAATATTTCAAACTGCCGGATCTGGGCGAAGGCTTGCAGGAAGCGGAAATCGTCCGCTGGCACGTCAAGGTCGGCGATACCGTCAAGGCCGACCAACTGCTGGTGTCGGTGGAAACCGCCAAGGCGCTGGTGGACATTCCCGCGCCTTACGACGGCGTGGTGGCGAAAACATTTGGTGGCGAGGGCGACATCCTTCACGTGGGCGAACCGCTGCTCGGTTACGAAGGCGAAGCGGATGCGGGCACCGTGGTGGGACGGCTTGAGGGCGGCGGTACGAATCAGGAGGATGCATTTTTTATCGGCGCTGCGCCTTCGACTCGTGAGCATCTGGCGAACCGTGCCACGCCGGCGGTACGTCAACTGGCTCGGCAGCTTGGGGTTGAACTGAGCGGACTAACGGGCTCCGGCCAGGACGGCCAGATCACCCGCAGCGACGTAGAAAACGCGGCCCAGACGGAACGCGAACGCTTCGGCGGCGAGAAGCTGCGCGGTGTGCGACGCAGCATGGCACTGAACATGGCCAGGTCCCATGCCGAAGTGGTGCCGGTGACGATTTTCGGTGATGCCGATCTGCATCGTTGGGGACAGGCGCGAGAACCGCTGATTCGTCTGGCCAAGGCGATGGCGGCAGCCTGCGCCGTGGAACCGGTGCTCAACAGCGCCTTCGATGGCAAAACCCTGGCGCTCAAACAGCACGAACGACTCGATCTGGGCATTGCCGTGGATACGCCGGACGGCTTGTTCGTGCCGGTGCTGCGCGATGTCGGTCAGCGCACGGCGGCGGATTTGAAAGAAGGTGTGATGCGTCTGCGGGCCGACGTGCAGGCGCGCTCGATCCCGCCCCAGGAAATGATGGGCGCGACCCTGACCCTGTCGAACTTCGGCACCTTGTTCGGCCGCTACGCCAACCCGGTGGTGGTGCCGCCGCAAGTGGCGATCCTCGCTGCCGGGGCAATCCGCGATGAACCGGTGGCGGTCGAGGGGGCAGTGGTGGTGCATCCGATCCTGCCGTTGTCCCTGACCTTTGATCACCGGGTGGTCACCGGCGGCGAGGCGGCGCGGTTCTTCAAAGCGTTGGTCGAGGCGCTGGAACAACCCTAGATCCAGGTTTCTCGCAGGCATGAAAAAGGCCCTGAGCCATTTGACTCAGGGCCTATTCAATTCGGGCATTGCTTACTTTGGTGTCTTGGCGGCTTTGGCTGGCTTGGTCGGCTCAGCGCCCGCTACTTCAACAGGTGCAGCTACTTCAACAGGTTCAATGGCTTCGGCGGGTGCATTCAGCAGTTCGGACAGTGCGTCCGGCTGGCTCTTGAATGCCTTGGCGAATACATCACGGTTCTTCGCCATGTAGATCCCGGCTTCTTCCACTTGCTGTTCGGTCAGGGACGGAACGGCTTTTTGCAACACTTCAGCCAGCAATTCGGCCAGTTCGAGCATTTTGTCATGACGGTCAGCTTCGGCTTTATCCATGAACAAGCGCTCCAGATCTCGGCTGCTGCGGTATACCACTTCGACGGCCATTCACCACCTCACATGCCTTCACATTAGTTGTCTGTTTCGACCACTGTATTTATATACAGCGAAAAGGATAAGCGAATCCCTGCGCTTTGGGTAGTGGCTTTTTAATGTAGACCGAATTCAGGGTTTGTCAGGTGAACCGTGGCGCTCCCATCGCGAGCAGGCTCGCTCCCACAATGGTTTTGTGAACGCCGCAGATCTCTTGTGGGAGCGAGCCTGCTCGCGATGGGGTCCGCCCAGACACCACAAAAGTGTCCAGTAGCAGCCCGTCGCCATCTCACCCAACAGCATCTGGCCTTTTTTCTGCATGCAGAACAACCGTCACGTCCAACCCGCATCATCCGCTCGAACCGAGCTAAGGAACAATCAAAGTGAAAATCAACTGGGCCGAGAACCTGCGGCAGAACGTGCATCAATTGGCCGAGTCCCTGGGCAACCTGTTCGTCGAGACCTTCCACTACCTGGCGCTGTTCGCCATCGGTGCGGTGACCGCGTGGGCGGCGGTGATGGAATTCCTCGGAATGCTCGAACAAGGGCACATCAAGATCGATGACATCTTGCTGCTGTTCATCTACCTGGAACTGGGGGCGATGGTCGGGATTTACTTCAAGACCAACCACATGCCGGTGCGCTTCCTGATCTACGTGGCGATCACTGCGCTGACGCGACTGCTGATCTCCAACGTCTCGCACCACAATCCGCCGGACCTGGGGATCATCTACCTGTGCGGCGGGATTCTGCTGCTGGCGTTTTCGATTCTGGTGGTGCGTTACGCCTCGTCGCAGTTTCCTTCGGTGAAGATCGAACACCCGCAACGCAAGATCGGTGCGGGTTCCGGTGAGCATCCCGAAGTGGAGAAGGGCGAGATTTAAAGCCCCATTGAAGGTCGGGGGCGGGATTTGACCAGTGGCGGCGGCGGGTTGCGATTGTCGCCGTCGGTCATGGCTTCGAGGATGGCCACGGCGCTGTGGCCCTGTTCGATGGCGATGCCGAATTGAATGCTTTGCACCAGGCGTTTGAGGCGCTTGGGGTCATTGCGCTGTTCGGCGCTGATCATCCGTTTGGCCGCCACGCGGCCACTTTTGGAGAGGGTCAGCATGATGCTGCCGTCCAGCCCCTGAATGCTCAGGTTGACTTGATAATCCGGTGCAAAGGCATCGGTAATGAGTTGAAAGGGGTTGTCCATGATGCGTCGCCGCCTGATTGAACGTGCAGTTGTTGACCGGCCATGATCGGGATTAGTTCGCAATACCAGACCATCGGCCTTCCATGTTCATGTACTTCCATCCGTGCAACGTAGGAGCGGGCGAAGGCTGCGATCTTTTAATCTTGATGTTCGGTGAAGGCGCTGAAGATCAAAAGATCGCAGCCTGCGGCAGCTCCTACAGGGGCAAAGCAAGGGGCATGCCGGGAAAACGATGGAGCAATAAACACGGCAAAAAGAAGACGGGCACCCTGGCCCGCCTTCTTTTTGCCTGCCCGTTTCAGGGCATGAACGAGTAGATGATCGCAGACAGTGCAATCAAACCGATCAACACCACGAACACGTTCGAGGCCTGATTCGAGTACTGGCGCAAGGCCGGCACGCGGCGGATGGCGTACATCGGCATCAGGAACAACAGGCACGCGATGATTGGTCCGCCGAGGGTTTCGATCATGCCCAGGATGCTCGGATTGAAGGTCGCGACGGCCCAGCAGCTGAGGATCATGAACAGCGCAGTGATGCGGTTCAGCCAACTGGCGGACATGACGCGACCACGGCCACGCAGGCTTTTCACGATCAGCCCCTGAAAGCCTTCGCTGGCGCCGATGTAATGGCCGAGGAAGGATTTGGTGATTGCCACCAGCGCAATCAACGGCGCGGCGTAAGCGATGACCGGCGTCTGGAAGTGGTTGGCCAGGTACGACAGGATCGAAATGTTCTGCGCCTTCGCAGCGGCCAAATCAGCCGGGGATAACGCCAGCACGCAGCTGAAGCAAAAGAACATCACCGTGACGACCATCATGGCGTGAGCGATCGCGAGAATGCCGCTGCTTTTGCGTTCGGCTTGCTCGCCGTAACGCTGTTTCTGATCGACGGCGAAGGCGGAGATGATCGGCGAATGGTTGAACGAGAACACCATCACCGGAATCGCCAGCCATAAGGTCTTGAAGAACAGTGGCAGCGGCATGCCTTCACTGGCGGTGGCGAAGAACGCGCCGTTCCAGTTGGGGATCAGGCTGACGCCGAGCAGCAGCAATGCCGCAACGAACGGGTAAACCAGCACGCTCATGCATTTGACGATGACGGTCTGACCGCAACGGACGATCGCCATCAAGCCGAGAATCAACCCCAGCGACAGAATCGCCCGAGGAGGCGGGGTCATGTGCAACTGGTGCTCCATGAGGCTGCTCAGGGTGTTGGTCAGCGCCACGCTATACACCAACAGAATCGGGAAGATCGCGAAGAAATACAGGAGCGTGATCAGCTTGCCGGCGCCGACGCCGAAGTGCTCTTCCACCACTTCGGTAATGTCCCCGGAACGCCCGGACAACACGAAACGCGTCAGGCCGCGGTGGGCGAAGAAGGTCATCGGAAAGGCCAGTACCGCCAGGAGCAGCAGCGGCCAGAAACCACCGACACCGGCATTGATTGGCAGGAACAACGTGCCAGCGCCAATCGCCGTGCCATAGAGGCCAAGCATCCAGGTGGTGTCGTGTTTACTCCAGCCTTTGTGGGATATTTCGCTATTGCGTGTCAGGTCTACAGCGGGATTATCGGCAGCGGGTGTACGTACATCGGTCATCGTTTTTGCCTCGTTATTATTCTTGCTCGGGCTCACGTGTTACGGGCTGTCAGGAAATGTTCTTCAACATTCAACCCAGCTAACAGCCAGGCCGCCCCGTGAAGTTTCTTTGTATTTGTCGTGCATATCGGCGCCGGTATCGCGCATGGTGCGGATTACCCGGTCCAGGGAAATAAAGTGTTTGCCGTCGCCGCGCAGGGCCATTTGCGTGGCGTTGATCGCCTTCACGGCAGCGATTGCGTTGCGCTCGATGCACGGCACCTGCACCAGACCGCCGACCGGATCGCAGGTCAGGCCGAGGTTGTGTTCCAGGCCGATTTCGGCGGCGTTTTCCAGTTGCTCGGGAGTCGCTCCGAGTATGTCGGCCAGGCCGGCGGCTGCCATGGCGCACGCCGAACCGACTTCGCCCTGGCAGCCGACTTCGGCGCCAGAGATCGAGGCGTTTTTCTTGCAGAGAATGCCTACAGCTGCAGCGCCCAAAAAGAACGCCACGACGTCATCGTCCGACGCGTCCGGGTTGAATTTCATGTAGTAGTGCAGCACTGCGGGAATGATCCCCGCCGCTCCGTTTGTAGGCGCGGTCACCATGCGGCCGCCAGCTGCGTTCTCTTCATTCACGGCAAGGGCGAACAGGTTGACCCATTCCATGGCCGACAGGGTGGAACTGATGACATTCGGTTTGCCGATTTCCAACAGACTGCGGTGCAATTTCGCGGCGCGACGCGGAACATTCAGACCGCCGGGCAGGATGCCTTCGTGGCGCAAGCCTTGCTCGACGCATTCACGCATTACCGACCAGATATGCAGCAACCCCTGGCGGATCTCGGCGTCACTGCGCCAGGCCCGTTCGTTGGCCATCATCAGCTCGGAAACCCGCAGACCGTGCTGGTTGCAGAGCTTGAGCAATTCGGCGGCGCTGGAGAAATCGTAGGGCAGTACCACATCGCTGGCTGGCGCAATGCCCGACTCGGCTTCGGCAGCTTCGATGATGAAACCACCGCCCACCGAGTAGTACGTCTGCTCGAACAGCTCACCGGTTTCGCCGAAGGCTGTCAGGGACATGGCGTTGGGGTGGTAGGGCAGGCTCTCGTCGAGCAGCAGGAGATCGCGTTGCCAATTGAAAGCAATGGTCGATTTGCCGGCCAGACTCAGTTCGCCGGTTTCACGCAAGGTTTGGATTCGGCGGTCGATTGAGTTCGGATCAATACTGTCTGGCCATTCGCCCATCAGGCCCATGATGCAGGCACGGTCGGTTGCGTGGCCGACGCCGGTCGCCGAAAGGGAGCCGTAAAGTCGGATTTCTACTCGCCGTACGTCGGCCAGTAAATGTTGCTCAATCAGCGCTTGGGCGAAGGTTGCGGCGGCGCGCATCGGGCCTACGGTGTGGGAACTGGACGGACCGATGCCGACTTTGAAGAGATCGAAAACACTGATAGCCATGCTAAAGCCTATACAAGCAATGGAAGAGGAATCGCTGCCATTTTTTGTAGGACGAGCGCAAGGTCGGCGATACTGCCAACCTCGGTCCTACATGACCAACGAAACTTCCTAAGACAGCCTTTAGCAGGACTAAACAATGAGTCGCCAATTGCACGCCCAGACTTACGTCTGGCTGCACGTGTTTTCGTGTGCCGCGCGGCACTTGTCCTTCACCCGTTGCGCCGAAGAACTGCACATCACGCCGGGGGCGGTCAGTCAGCAAATTCGGCAACTGGAAGAGCGACTGGGTTTTCGCCTGTTTCATCGTCGCGCCCGGGGCGTGGAATTGAGCGCCGAAGGCCAGCGATTGGCTATCACCGTCAACGAAGCCTACGGCAGCATCGATGCGGAATTGCGACGACTGGATGCGGGAATGATCAGCGGGATTTTGCGGTTGCGCTCGATTCCCTCGTTCCTGAGCAAGTGGCTGACCCCGCGCCTGCCGCGTTTGCAACAGCGCTTTCCGGATATTCAGCTGCGGCTGGTGGCCGAGGACAGCAGTGTTCCGTTGCACGAAGGCGATTTCGATCTGGCGATTGACCTGAACGACGGCAGTTATCCCGGATTGTTATCCACAGCCTTGTTGGATGAGCAGATTTTTCCGGTCTGCGCTCCGAGCCTGTTGCGCGCAAGGCCGCCACTGCATGGCCCGGCGGATCTGGTGCATTTTCCATTGCTGCACGACATCACCGCCTGGCGCGGCAGTTACGAGTACGCGGAATGGGAGTTTTATCTAAACGCCATCGGCTTCGAGGGCGCGGATGTGCGGCGCGGGCATACCTTCAATCGCAATCACCTGACCATCGAAGCGGCGACTGCCGGGATGGGGGTGGCGATTGCGCGGCGAACGCTGCTCAACGATGAACTGGAGCGTGGGACGTTGATCGTGCCGTTTGGCCTGGCGGTGCCTAATCACAAGCGTTATGTGCTGCTCTATGCGCCGGGCGCGCTGAGTCATCCGGGCGTACGCGCGGTGCATGACTGGCTGGTGGAGGAGGCGGGGATATTTCGTAGTCTGCATCCGCTGGCGGAGCGGCAGATGTGAGCAATTGTGACTGAAGAGCGATGCGACCCAACTCCCGACATTAACAGCGCTTTTGCCCGTTGTCCGGCTTTTTTTGCGAATGAATATTTATCTTTTTTTAGGGGTTGAAATGTTCTGCGCGCACACCGATTGTGTAACCAAGAGGTCACGGTGATGAAGCCCAAGGGCCAGCCGAAGGGCCTCTCGCGAGCTAGCTGAAATAAGGGATGGAACTATGCAAATCCAAGTCAATAGCGATAACCATATTCAAAGCAGCATCCGACTGGAGGAGTGGGTACGAACTACCATTGAGAGCACGCTCGAACGTTATGAAGAGGACCTGACCCGCGTCGAGGTCCACCTGCGGGACGAGAACGGCGACAAGCCCGGTCCCCACGATATGCGCTGCCAGCTGGAAGCGCGGCCAAAAGGCCACCAACCGATTTCTGTCACTCATAAAGCCGCTAACCTGGAACTGGCGATCGACGGTGCGGCCGAAAAACTCGAACATGCGCTTGAACATCTGTTCGGCAAACTGCGGGGCAAACCACGTGCCGCTGTGGTGCCGTTCGAAAGGCCTACGGCCGATGCGCTGCTGGAAGACGAGTTTCTCGAGAACGAACAGGCTGCACAAAACGGCTGAGGCCTGATTCACTTTTTACCTTCCCACTTTATCTCCACCTAAAAAACGGGCCTGCTTATGCAGGCCCGTTCTTGTTTATGGTATTCGTCGGCTCCTGTGGTTCCATAAAAACCTGTGGCGAGGGAGCTTGCTCCCGCTGGGGGGCGAAGCGGCCCCAAAACCATGTGCGGTGTGTCAGGCAAATCTCGTTAGCAGTTTTTACGACTGCTTCGCAGCCGAGCGGGAGCAAGCTCCCTCGCCACAAAGTGTCCGACCTCTGCCCCCGGGGTCAGTAATCAAAACGCAATTGAAGTCTGCACATACACCGTCCGCGGTTCCCCCACGTACTTACCTTTATTGTTGTCATCGAACGAGCGGGTGAAGTACTGATGGTTGAAGAGCCCGCTCCCACATTCAACCGCATTCCTCTGAGAGAACGCGGTCAACTGTGGGAGCGGGCTTGCTCGCGAAGGCGACCGCACAGGCACCGAAAATCCACTGGATTGCAGCGCTACCGCAAAAACGCCTGCCGATATTCTCCGGGCGTACCCTCCAGCGCCTGGCGAAACCGGTTGGTGAAATGGCTCGCACTGGCAAACCCACAGGCTAACGCAATATCCCCCAGCGGCTGCGACGTCCCGCGCAACAACTCCCGCGCGCGGCTCAGTCGCCGCGCCAACACATATTGATGCGGCGGCAGGCCGAAGCTCACACGAAACATCCGCGCAAAATGATATTCGGACAACGCACACAATGCCGCCAACTGCCCGAGGCTGATCGCTTCAGCCAACTGATGGTCGATGAATTCCACCAACTGCCGCCGTTGATGCGCCGCCAATCCACCCTTGAGGCGCAAGCCCTGACGCACGCCGACCTGGCTGAGCAGGGCATGGCTGAGCATCTCGTGGGCCAGACTGCTGGTGAGCAGGCGTTCGCCCGGTTCGTCCCAGTTGAGGGCGATCAACTGCCGAAAGTGCCGGGCCTGCTGCGGGTCTTCGAGGAACGTACGCTCGCGCAACTGCAATTCGCGCGGCTCGCGATCCAGCAGCGTGACGCAGCCAAGGGCAAATTGTTCGGGGCTGAAATACAGGTGGGCCAGGCGAATATCGCCGTTGATCACCCAGCCTGACTGATGGTCAGCCGGCAGAATGCACAGCTTGTCCGGGCCGCCCTTGGTGCCGGGCTGGTCGCGGCGAAAGGTGCCGGTGCCGCCGGCGATGTAGCAGGACAAGGTGTGATGGCTCGGCGCTTCGTAGTCCTGGGCGTCATGGTGGTTGCTCCACAAAGCTGCAGCCAAGCCGTCACCGAGCTCGGCGCTGTGCTCCAGGCGAGCATTGGGCGAGCGGTTGAGGGCTTGAAAGACTTGCAGGGTATCGAGTGTCCTGTCTCGCAAATACAGTTCCCTTTTGACGGTGTCTGTTTCCGCCATGCTGCGTTGCCGCTCCTCGCCATAGCGGGCTATGACTCGTCGCGGCGCCTTGCCTGACGGCAACAGCCCCTCGTCAAAAAGGAACGTATTTGCGAGACAGGACACTTGTGCGGCCATGATCGGTTCTCTCCAACGCTTTACATCCTACTCCGTAGACGTTGGCCCGCCAGCCCGCCGGCGACAAAAGCGCAAGTTTATGCAAGTGCGCCCACGATTGGCGCAGCACACTGGACCCCTAATCAGGCAATGCACTGTGGCGAGGGAGCTTGCTCCCGCTTGAGTGCGCAGCGCTCACAAAACTGGCGAAATTTGCCAGGACTTGGGGCCGCTACGCAACCCAGCGCGAGCAAGCTCGCTCGCCACAAAGTGAACAGCATTGCCCATCCCGGAGCTGTCGCCATGAACCTTTCGTTGTATCTGCTGACCGTGCTGATCTGGGGCACCACCTGGATCGCCTTGAAATGGCAACTGGGCGTGGTGGCCATTCCGGTGTCGATCGTCTATCGCTTCGGCCTCGCCGCGCTGGTGCTGTTCGCGCTGTTGCTGCTCAGCCGGCGCCTGCAACCGATGAACCGTCGCGGGCACCTGATTTGCCTGGCGCAGGGTCTGTGCCTGTTTTGCATCAACTTCATGTGCTTCCTCACCGCCAGCCAGTGGATCCCCAGCGGTCTGGTCGCCGTGGTGTTTTCCACCGCCACCTTGTGGAACGCCTTCAATGCGCGGGTGTTCTTCGGCCAGAAAATTGCCCGTAACGTGCTGATGGGCGGCGCGTTGGGTTTGCTCGGGCTTGGTCTGTTGTTCTGGCCAGAGCTGGCCGGTCATACCGCCAGCCCGGAAACCTTGCTCGGGTTGGGTCTGGCATTGCTCGGAACCTTGTGCTTTTCGGCGGGCAACATGCTGTCGAGCCTGCAACAGAAGGCCGGCCTGAAACCCCTGACCACCAATGCCTGGGGCATGGCTTACGGTGCGGCAATGTTGTCGGCGTGGTGCCTGGTCAAAGGCATCCCGTTCGACATGGAATGGAATGCCCGCTACATCGGCTCGTTGCTGTATCTGGTGATTCCGGGCTCGGTGATCGGCTTCACCGCCTACCTGACGCTGGTCGGGCGCATGGGGCCGGAGCGGGCGGCGTATTGCACCGTACTCTTTCCTGTGGTGGCGCTGAATGTGTCGGCGTTTGTCGAAGGCTATCAATGGACGGCACCGGCACTGTCGGGGCTGGTGCTGGTGATGTTGGGGAATGTGTTGGTTTTTCACAAACCCGGGTCATTTCGATTGCACAAAGGTGCAAAAACGGCCTGATATATGGCCGTTCGCCAAAGTCTCATTTTTCGTTTTTTAGACTGATGTAAATGAGTGCGGGAAATATAAAGTCGAGTATCTGCGTAGCCCAGTCGGCGTAGTTCCAGGCTTCCGATTGATCCATGTTGAACCATTCGACACCGACAACCTGGATGCAGATGTAGTAGACGAATATGGCTATCAGTAGTCCGATCAGCGCATATTTTTTAGCATCGTGGAACGCTTCGGTGCTGGCATTCAACTGTCGGTAAAGTTGATAGGTGCCCATTAGGCAAAACGCAGTATATATAACTTCGAGTGTAATGATGAGCCAGTAGATTCGATGGTGAAGCATGGGCGAGGTGATCGCCCGGTAGCCATATCTCAGCTTGTCGCGGGTGGTGTCCATACTCAGGATATGTGCGACATACTCGTAGTTGGCAGGGTAGTCGGTCAAGTTGCTGTACATCATCAATAAGCCAAAAAAACTGATAAATGACATCAATGCCAGTTTGCTGACTCTGATGGTTTGCTGTGTTGTCAGGTTGTTCAAGTTTAGATTCTCCAAAATGAATGCTTGCCAAGACAAGTGTTGAGGAGAGTTTATAGGTTGGGTTGCTACTTGACGTGGTTACTGATTTTCAAGTTGTGTAAGTGCTTGTAGAAAGCGTCAAGAGTTGAACTAAGGTGTGGGCAGAGCGTTAAAACGCCTGCCCTGTTTTTTTATTTGAAAACTTGTGGATTTACCAGGTCCTGTGGGCGTTCCCCCAACAGTGCACTACGTAAATTGGCCAGTGCGCGATTGGCCATGGCTTCACGGGTTTCGTGAGTCGCGGAGCCGATGTGTGGCAAGGTCACGGCGTTTTTCAGTTGGAACAATGGCGACTCGGCCAGCGGTTCTTTCTCGTAGACGTCCAGCCCGGCGCCACGAATCCGGTTGTTTTGCAGCGCTTCGATCAGCGCCGGTTCGTCCACTACGGGGCCGCGGGCGATGTTTACCAAAATGGCGCTCGGTTTCATCAACGCCAGTTCACGGTGGCTGATCAGGTGCCTGGTTTTTTCGCTGAGCGGCACCACCAGGCAGACGAAATCGGCTTCAGTCAACAATTGATCAAGGCTGCGCAACTGCGCACCGAGCTCTTGCTCCAGTTCTGTCTTGCGACTGTTGCCGCTGTAAATAATCGGCATGTTGAAGCCCAAGCGACCGCGACGGGCGATGGCCGCGCCGATGTTGCCCATGCCGACGATGCCTAAGGTTTTGCCATGCACATCACTTCCGAACAACGACGCGCCGACGGTGGCTTGCCATTGGCCGGCCTTGGTCCAGGCGTCCAGCTCGGCGACGCGGCGGGCGCTGCTCATGAGCAAGGCGAAGGCCAGGTCGGCAGTGCTTTCGGTGAGGACGTCGGGGGTGTTGGTGAGCATGATCCCGCGTTCGTTGAAGTAGGCGAGGTCGTAGTTGTCGTAGCCGACGGAGACGCTAGAGACCACTTCCAGTTTGCTGGCGTTTTCCAGTTGCGCGCGGCCGAGTTTGCGACCGACGCCAATCAGGCCGTGGGCGTGGGGCAGGGCTTCATTGAACTGGGCGTTGATGTCGCCGTTTTTCGGGTTCGGCACGATCACGTCGAAGTCTTGTTGCAGACGTTCGACCATCGCCGGGGTGATACGGCTGAAGGCGAGGACGGTTTTTTTCATTGGAGATGGCTCGTCGGGCGGTGGTGAATGCCAAGCAAGCTAACATTCTTCCCGGACATTTTGCGAGTCTCGGACCGCCGGGTGTACGCCATTCAAAACCTGTAGGAGCGAACTGTGGCGAGGGGGCTTGCCCCCGTTGGGCTGCGAAGCAGCCCCAAAATCTCTGATGTATCAAATATCTTGTGAGTGC
>NZ_MOBM01000022.1 GCF_003732275.1 Pseudomonas frederiksbergensis | reverse complement strand
AGACCCGGTTTCCAGTGGATCGTAAGGCTGCTCCACTTAAGTGAACAGCATTAGCTCCTACAGGGATCGATGTTCATCCGCGATATTGCGACGAACGCGGTCAATGTAGGAGCTGGCGAAGCCTGCGATCTTTGCTTTTAAAGTTTGTCAGCCACTTGCGGCACCTGAGGCAACGCTGCCCCTTTAGGCCAAAGCATCCAGATCTGCCCTTGCTGTTTCATGTCGCCGGCTAATTGCCCGGCCGCCTCGCCTGTGCCCCAGAACAGGTCCGCGCGGACCTCGCCGGCAATTGCGCCGCCAGTATCTTGCGCGGCCACCGGACGTACCAATGCGCTGCCGTCCGGGCGTGTGGTCGATAACCACAACAGACTGCCGAGCGGAATCACCTTGCGGTCTACCGCCGCGCTATAACCTGCGGTCAGCGGTACATTCAGCGAACCGCGCGGCCCTTCGTTGCTGTCGGGGTTGCGGGTGAAGAACACGTAGCTGGGATTGCTGCCAAGCAGTTCGGGGATGCGCATCGGATTGGCCTTGGCCCAGGTGCTGATAGCGCCCATGGTCACGTCTTCTTTCTTCAGTTCACCCTGGTCCACCAGCCAGCGGCCAATGGGTCGATACGGGTGGCCGTTCTGATCGGCGTAACCGATGCGCAATTGACGACCGTCATCAAGCTGGATGCGACCCGAGCCTTGGATCTGCAGGAACTGCAGGTTCATCGGGTCGGTCAGCCAGGCAATCACCGGTGCTTTCACGCCTTTGGTTTCAATCGTTGCCGCGTCGTCGTACGGCTTGAGCACGCGACCTTCGAGTCTTCCGCGCAGGCGTTTGCCTTTGAGTTCCGGGTAGATACTGTCCAGCGAGACGATGATCATATCCTCGGGTACACCGTACACCGGGATGCTGGCTTCCTCGGTCTGAGTCAGGCTGCCGGGGTACACCGGTTCGTAGTAACCGGTAATCAGACCGTTGGGGTTGTCATTGGCGGCACGCAGGCCATAGACGTCCAGGTTCTGTTTGAGAAAACCGCGGATGTCATTGGCGGTCGGCTGCACATTGGCGGAAGCCGCACAGGTGCCGCCCCATACCGGGTCGGCTTTGAGTCGGCTGCAGGCGCTGCGCCACGAGCCGAAGCCGGCGACGAGGTCATTGTCGGACACCGCCGGAAGTGCTTCCCAGGTGGCGCTGGAGTAGGTCGCCAGTGCGTGGGTTTTCGGTGCGCTGCTGTCTCCACCGGTGCAACCCGCAAGCACGGCCACCATCGGAAGGGTCCAGGTCAGGTTGTGACGCCATGCCTTGAAACGGCTGTTCATGGAGTAATTCCTTTGTCGGTTGCCTGAGTGCTCCATGCGCTCAAACAACCCGTATTGATAATAGGGCTATTGGTCTTTGCCGGTGACGCGAGGATACTGGCCGCCGTTTCCAGTGACCTGAAGCCACCATGACTCTTAAAAGACTTTCTGTTGTATTGCTGGCCTGCCTGACCTTGTCCGCCTGCGGTGGTGTCGATCCGAACTCGCCGCTGGGTCAGCGCAAGGCGATTTTCAAGCAGATGCTCAAGACCGGCGAAGACCTGGGCGGTATGTTGCGTGGGCGTATTCCGTTCGATGGCCCGAAATTCGCCGACGGCGCGGTGAAGCTTGATGCGTTGTCCCATGAGCCTTGGAAACATTTCCCGCAGGTGCGCGAAGAGGATCACTCCAGCGCCAAGGATGATGTCTGGCAGAAGCAGGCGCGCTTCCAGGAAATGGCCCGCACCCTTGAAGGCGCCACCGGTGAACTGGTGATTGCCAGCAAGGTTCAGCCTTACAAGGTCAGCAACCTGGGGCCGGCGGTGCAGAAAGTCGAAGATGCCTGCAGTGCGTGCCATAAAGAGTTTCGGGATCATTGATTGCAGAAAAGATCGCAGGGTAGGAGCTGCCGAAGGCTGCGATCTTTTAATCTTGAAAGATCTTTTTACTTATCCAGCTCATCCAGCGCTTCCTGCAATTCCTTGCGCGATTGAGCCAGTTTGTCTTTGCGCTTGTTGATTTTCTCGGCGTCGCCTTTTTTCATCGCCTTATCGAGATCGGCCTGACGCGTGCTGACTTCGTGCTTGGCGTCGAGCACTTTGTTTTCCCGTTCCTTCTTCAAGGAAGCGTCGGTGCAATGGGCAGTAACTTCGTTCAGGGCGGTTTCCAGGCCAGCCTGTTGATCGGCGTTGCCGCGGGACTTGGCCAGCTCGATCTGGTTGATGATGCCTTGTTTTTTGGCGGCGCAGTCGGTCAGGCCCGGGGCATCTTCGTCGGCCATCAATGGAGCGGCCATCACGCTGCACAGGGTCAACACGGCGAGCGGTGAAAGAAGTTTCATAAAAGCTCCAGATGAAAAAGTCGATGTAGCGATGGGCTGTTTGAGCGCATCGGCACCTTTGGGTTCCCGGTTCTCAGGCAGCGCTGGCGTCTAGAAACCGTCAATCCCGGCAACACGTAATGTTTCACTCAAGGCCAGGACCTGCGGGTCGCGAAAAAATGCGCTCAACTGCGCTGCGCGTCCCGGGCCGATGCCGGCCTCGGCCTGCCATTGTTCGGTGGTTCGTTGTGCCAGCGCCTGCCATGTATCGGCGAGGCGTGCCTGGCCAGTTGGCGGCAAACCCAGAGCTTTGAGCCAGCGAGCGAATGGGCGTTGCCGGGCGCTGTTGAAACTGTTCAAAAGACGAGCACTGCTGCGCTCGCCGAAGCCGTCAATGTTAGCAAGCTCTTGCCCATCGAGGGTCATCCAATCGAGCAGACTGCCGAGACGTTCGGCCTTGAGCAGCTTCTCCCAGGTGCCTGGCCCGATATGAGGCAATGCCAGCCCCTGTTTACCGCTGAGCCAGGTCAGGCGTGCGAGGAATTGGCTTTCGCATCCGGATGTTGGCTGCCAGCAGCTTAAAGAATGAAAGTCTGCTGCCATCGGTACATTCAAAACCGGACGTTCGGTGCTACGCAATACGACCCCATCGAGCCTGGGAATGGTCAGCCCCGCCAGGCTGATGGCGACCTGATCGCCCGGGCGAATATCCAGCGCTTCCCAGCGTTGCAGGGAGCTGACACTCACGCGTCTGATCTGTCGGTCATCGAGCATCACCGGTACCAGATCCAGCACCGGTGTGATCCGGCCGGTTCGTCCAATCTTGAAGTGGACCTTGCGCACCTCGGCCAGCGCCTGAGCAAAAGGGTATTTCCAGGCGACGCTCCAGTAAGGCGTTTTCGCTTGCCAGCGCTCGGTCGGTGGGCGTTGGCTCTGACGCAACACGACCCCATCGCTGGCAAAGGGCAGGGGGGCGCGATACCAGTGATCGCGCCAGCGCTCAGCATCGGCAAATGCCTCGATCGGCTGACTGTATGGCGTTGTGCTCGGGAACCCCAGCTTATCCAGAGCCGCCACCCGGTCGGGCAGATTTTTCGGGCCTTGCGGCCAGTCCCAGACAAACAACCCGATACCGGCGGCTTGCTCAGGGCTCAGCGCCTTGCGCGCCATCAATCCGGCCACTGTGGCGCGGGCATTGAGGCTGCCGGCCTGGGCTTGTATGTGTTCGGTCAGGCGCCAATAGAGTTCGCCTTGCAGCAGCAGGTCCAGCGGTTGCGAAAGCTTTTGAGGGATGGCGGCGATCTGGCGCGCCGAGGCAGTCCAGTCCTGGCCGTTCACTCCGTCTCCCCGACTGATTGCCCGGTGCAACCAGCCGTTGCGATAGATCAACGTCACCGCCACGCCGTCGACCTTGGGCTGAATCCAGACCTCTGCCCGATCTTTTAGCCAGGCTTCGACGGCGCGCCCATCGCGCAGTTTTTCCAGGCCGGTGTGGGCGATGGGGTGAGCTAGCGTTCCGCCGGCCGTACGCAATGGTTCGGCGGAGGGCCCTGAATCAAAACACTCGCGCCATTCGGTCAGTTGCGCACGGGACTGATCGTAGAGTTCGTCGGCGATCAGCGACTGGCCTTCACGGTGGTAGCTGTCGTCCCAGCGATCGATTTGCAGTTGCAGAGTTGTGATTTCTTCCTGCGCGCGGGCAGGCGGCCAGTCGGGGCATTCGGCGGCATTGGTGGTCAGGCAGGTGAAGGTCAGCAGGAAACCGAAAAACAGGCGCAGGTTGGGCAGCATCGAGAGCGTCCTTGCTCGTTGGGATGCTTTCAAGGCTAGTCAGTTTTCAGGTGTGGGTTGCAAAGGTGTAATTCTGTGTGTTTCCAAGTTCTTTTCCATGAAAAAGCCCCGCACGGCGAACCGTGCGGGGCTTTGGGTATTGCCGGGGAAGTCTTACAGGCCGGCCGCGACACGCAGGTCGTCGGCGCGGTCGGTTTTTTCCCAAGTGAAGGTGGTGAACGTATCTTCGCCCACAGTCTTGGTTGCCGGAGTGCGGCCGAAGTGGCCGTACGCAGCGGTTTCCTGGTACATCGGGTGCAGCAGGTCGAGCATGGTGGTGATTGCGTATGGACGCAGGTCGAACACTTCGCGAACCAGTTTGACGATCTTGTCGTCGCTGATTTTGCCGGTGCCGAAGGTGTTCAACGAAATCGACGTAGGCTGGGCAACACCGATCGCGTAGGAAACCTGGATCTCGCAACGCTCGGCCAGGCCGGCAGCGACGATGTTCTTGGCCACGTAACGACCGGCGTAGGCCGCCGAACGGTCAACCTTCGATGGATCCTTGCCGGAGAACGCGCCACCGCCGTGACGGGCCATGCCGCCGTAGCTGTCGACGATGATCTTGCGACCTGTCAGGCCGCAGTCGCCCACCGGGCCACCGATGATGAATTGGCCGGTCGGGTTGATGTGGAACTGGGTGTCCTTGGACAGCAGTTCGGCAGGCAGTACGTGCTTGACGATCAGTTCCATCACGCCTTCGCGCAGGTCTTTGTACGACACTTCAGGGTTGTGCTGGGTCGACAGTACAACGGCGTCGATACCGACAACCTTGCCGCCTTCGTAACGGCAAGTCACTTGCGACTTGGCGTCCGGGCGCAGCCAAGGCAGCAGGCCGGATTTACGGGCTTCGGCCTGACGTTGAACCAGCTGGTGCGAGAAGGTGATCGGTGCTGGCATCAGCACGTCGGTTTCGTTGCTGGCGTAGCCGAACATCAGGCCCTGGTCGCCGGCGCCCTGGTCTTCAGGCTTGGCACGATCAACACCCTGGTTGATGTCAGGGGACTGCTTGCCGATGATATTCATCACGCCGCAGGTCGCACCGTCGAAGCCGACATTGGAGCTGTTATAGCCGATGTCGAGAATCACGTTACGGACGATGTCTTCCAGATCGACCCAGGCCGACGTGGTGACTTCACCTGCGATGATTGCCACGCCGGTTTTCACCAGAGTTTCGCACGCCACGCGGGCGAACTTGTCTTCAGCAATGATGGCGTCCAGCACCGCATCGGAAATCTGGTCGGCGATTTTGTCCGGATGCCCTTCGGACACGGACTCGGAGGTGAAGAGGGAGTATTCGCTCATCTCGATTTTTTCCTGAATTTACCGATGGTGAGTGTCGCCAGCCGGTCGCTGAAAATGGCGGACCTGAATCTGGAAACCATTACGTAAGCCTACATAGAGGCTTTCCCCGGGAACGAGTCCCGCAGCGGTGGCCCAACGGGCCAGATCGTCCTGTTCAAACCCCAACCAGAGATCACCGCAGGCCTCCCTGGCCCAACTCTGGTTGTGGCTACATAACTCTGTCACGAGCAGGCTACCGCCCGGTTGCAGCAAGTCGGCCATGTGCTTGAGTGCTTCGGCCGGGGCGGCGAAATGGTGCAGTACCATGTTCAGTACAACGCAATCAGCCTTGAGGCTTACACCGTTCAATGCATCGGCCAATTGCAGGCTGACGTTAGCCAGCGTTTCACGTTCGCAGACCTGACGGGCCAGATCGAGCATTGCCGGGCTGTTGTCCAGCGCCGTGACCTGAGCGAAACGACGCGCCAGCTCCGGCAGAAAACCGCCATCGCCAGGGCCCACTTCGATGGCTGTGGCGCCGGGGCCGAAACTCAACTTGTCGAGCAGTGCCACCACGCTTTCGCGGTATTGCGGCAGGCCGGCGATCAAGTCTTGCTGAGCGCGAAACTTCTCCGCGACCCGTGAGAAAAAGTCCTGGCTGGCCGCCGCCCGCTGTCCATGGACCTGACCGATCCGCGACTGAACGTCAGTCGGCAGGGTCAGGTTGTCCACTTCTTCGAGCAGCGCGGTATGCAGCTTGCCGCCCAGCAGATCGGTGTGGGGCAGGGCGCGACGGTAGAAAATCGCATTGCCTTCACGACGGGTCGCCACCAGGTCGGCCTGGGCCAAAACCTTGAGGTGATGACTCATGCCGGACTGACCGATGCCGAAGATCTGCGCCAGTTCCAGTACGCCGAACGAGTCGTTGGCCAGCGCGCGCAATACATTCAGCCGCAGAGGATCGCCGCCGGCCTTGCACAGGGCCGCCAGCTCATCGCAATCGTCATGTCGAATGGAAGGCACGCGTAAATTCATAAGGCCAGCAGTCTAGTGACGCTCAGAAATCACCGCAAGAGCAATATCAAAAAGTTTTGATATTGCTCGATAGATGGCACTTCTCAGCGTTAGGTTCAGTCAGCAAACGAACGGCGGAAAGGTTTCACCCGTCGAATACGTCGTTATCCATTGGAAAAACGTCTTCGGATGACTATCTGTCATTGCCCCGAAGGCGGTCGGTGAGGGAAAATGCTCGCCTTTTTTCCGTTTCGTTTTATTCACTCTCGATTCAATATCCGCAGGAGAACAGCGATGCCCAGCCGTCGTGAGCGTGCCAACGCCATTCGTGCCCTCAGCATGGATGCCGTGCAAAAAGCCAACAGCGGCCATCCCGGTGCCCCTATGGGTATGGCGGATATCGCCGAAGTACTTTGGCGTGACTACCTGAAGCACAACCCGAGCAATCCATCGTTCGCCGACCGTGACCGCTTCGTGCTGTCCAACGGTCACGGCTCGATGTTGATCTACTCGCTGCTGCACCTGACCGGCTACGATCTGTCGATCGATGACCTGAAGAACTTCCGCCAACTGCACAGCCGCACCCCGGGTCACCCGGAATACGGCTACACCCCGGGCGTCGAAACCACCACCGGTCCACTGGGCCAAGGCCTGGCCAACGCCGTGGGTTTCGCCCTGGCGGAAAAAGTCCTGGCGGCGCAGTTCAACCGTCCCGGCCATAACGTCGTCGACCACCACACCTACGTGTTCCTGGGTGATGGCTGCATGATGGAAGGCATTTCCCACGAAGTCAGCTCCCTGGCCGGCACCTTGGGCCTGGGCAAACTGATCGCCTTCTACGATGACAACGGTATCTCCATCGACGGCGAAGTCGAAGGCTGGTTCACCGACGACACGCCGAAGCGTTTCGAATCCTACAACTGGCAAGTGATCCGCAACGTTGACGGTCACGACCCGGAAGAAATCAAGATCGCCATCGAAACTGCGCGCAAAAGCGAGCAACCGACGCTGATCTGCTGCAAGACCACCATCGGTTTCGGTTCGCCGAACAAGCAAGGCAAGGAAGACTGCCACGGCGCCCCATTGGGTGACGCGGAAATCGCCCTGACCCGTGAAGCACTGAAGTGGAACCACGGCCCGTTCGAAATCCCGGCCAACATCTATGCCGAGTGGGATGCCAAGGAAGCCGGTCGCGCTGCCGAAGCCGAGTGGGATCAGCGCTTCGCTGCTTACTCCGCTGCTTTCCCGGAGCTGGCCAACGAACTGGTTCGTCGTCTGAGCGGTGATCTGCCGACTGACTTCGCTGAAAAAGCCTCGGCGTATATCGCTGAAGTCGCGGCCAAGGGCGAAACCATCGCCAGCCGTAAAGCCAGCCAGAACGCCCTGAATGCGTTCGGCCCGTTGCTGCCGGAACTGCTCGGCGGTTCGGCTGACCTGGCCGGTTCCAACCTGACCCTGTGGAAAGGTTGCAAAGGCGTCACCGCCGAAGACGCCAGCGGCAACTACATGTACTACGGCGTTCGCGAGTTCGGCATGAGCGCGATCATGAACGGCGTCGCCCTGCACGGCGGCCTGGTGCCTTACGGCGCGACCTTCCTGATGTTCATGGAATACGCCCGCAACGCAGTGCGCATGTCGGCGCTGATGAAGAAACGCATCATCTATGTGTTCACCCACGACTCCATCGGTCTGGGCGAAGACGGCCCGACTCACCAGCCGATCGAGCAACTGGCCAGCCTGCGCTGCACGCCGAACCTCGACACCTGGCGTCCAGCCGATGCCGTTGAATCGGCGGTGGCCTGGAAATGCGCTCTGGAGCGTGACGATGGTCCGTCGGCACTGATCTTCTCCCGTCAGAACCTGCAGCACCAAACCCGTGATGCCGTGCAGATCGAGTGCATCAATCGCGGCGGCTACGTGCTGAAAGACTGCGCAGGCGAGCCTGAGCTGATCCTGATCGCCACCGGTTCGGAAGTCGGCCTGGCCGTTCAAGCCTTCGACAAACTGACCGAGCAAGGCCGCAAGGTGCGTGTTGTTTCGATGCCATGCACCAGCGTCTTCGAAGCCCAGGATGCTGGCTACAAGCAAGCGGTTCTGCCGTTGCAGGTCAGCGCCCGTATCGCCATCGAGGCCGCCCATGCGGACTACTGGTACAAGTACGTGGGCCTGGAAGGCCGCGTGATCGGCATGACCACCTACGGCGAGTCGGCGCCTGCGCCTGCCTTGTTCGAAGAGTTCGGCTTCACCCTGGAAAACATCCTGGGTCAGGCTGAAGAGCTGCTGGAAGACTGATCCAGAAAATGTGTCGTCCGAGCTGACGCCATCGCGAGCAGGCTCGCTCCCACAAGGGCTGCATAAATCCTGTGGGAGCGAGCCTGCTCGCGATAGCGTCGGTTCAGGCGATACTGAATCAAAGGATTCACCACGGTAATCGAGAACCCCATGCCTCAACCGCGTCCTTACAAAGTTGCACTCAACGGCTACGGCCGGATTGGTCGTTGCGTCTTGCGTGCGTTGTTTGAGCGAGGCTCGACGGCTGGGTTTGAAATTGTCGCGATCAACGACCTGGCCGACATGGCCAGCATCGAATACCTGACACGCTTCGACTCCACTCACGGGCGGTTTCCCGGCGAAGTGAAGGTCGAGGGCGATTGTCTGCATATTAATGGCGACTGCGTGAAGGTCCTGCGCAGTGCCACCCCCGAAGGCATCGATTGGGCGTCACTGGGCGTCGATCTGGTGCTGGAGTGCTCCGGCGCTTACCACACCCGTCAGGATGGCCAGCGGTTCCTCGACGCCGGTGCGCCACGGGTGCTGTTCTCCCAGCCGATGGCCAGCGAGGCGGATGTCGACGCTACCATCGTCTACGGTGTGAACCAGGATTGCCTGACCGGCGACGAACGACTGGTATCCAACGCCTCCTGCACCACCAATTGCGGTGTGCCGCTGTTGCGCTTGCTGGATCAGGCCATTGGTCTGGAATACGTGTCGATCACCACCATCCATTCGGCGATGAACGATCAACCGGTTATTGATGCCTATCACCATGAAGACCTGCGCCGCACCCGTTCGGCGTTCCAGTCGGTGATTCCGGTGTCCACTGGTCTGGCGCGAGGCATCGAACGCCTGCTGCCGGAACTTGCCGGGCGAATTCAGGCCAAAGCCGTGCGGGTGCCGACGGTTAACGTGTCCTGCCTCGACATTACGATGCAGACCGTAAGTGATACCGACGCCACCGAGGTCAACCGGATTCTGCGCGAGGCCGCCACCCATGGCCCGCTCAAGGGCCTTCTGGCCTACACCGAGTTGCCTCACGCCAGTTGTGATTTTAATCATGACCCACATTCGGCCATCGTCGATGCCAGTCAGACCCGCGTTTCCGGCCCACGGCTGGTAAACATCCTGGCCTGGTTCGACAACGAATGGGGTTTTGCCAATCGAATGCTGGACGTTGCAGAGCACTATCTGCAAACAGCTATTTCCACAAAACCTGCTCTCTAAAACAGCTATCCAGGAATTGCGACCCATGACCGTGTTGAAGATGACCGACCTCGATCTGCAAGGTAAGCGCGTACTCATCCGCGAAGACCTCAACGTCCCAGTCAAGGACGGTGTTGTCACCAGCGATGCGCGAATCCTGGCTTCGCTGCCGACCATCAAGCTGGCCCTGGAAAAAGGCGCGGCTGTGATGGTCTGCTCGCACCTTGGCCGTCCGACCGAAGGCGAGTTCTCGGCCGAGAACAGCCTCAAGCCAGTCGCTGACTACCTGAGCAAGGCGCTGGGCCGCGAAGTGCCGCTGGTGTCCGATTACCTGGGCGGCGTCGACGTGAAAGCCGGCGACATCGTGCTGTTCGAAAACGTGCGCTTCAACAAGGGCGAGAAAAAGAACGCTGACGAACTGGCCAAGCAATATGCGGCCCTGTGCGACGTGTTTGTGATGGACGCCTTCGGCACCGCTCACCGCGCCGAGGGTTCGACCCATGGCGTGGCCAAGTTCGCCAAAGTCGCTGCCGCCGGCCCGTTGCTGGCCGCCGAACTGGACGCACTGGGCAAGGCCCTGGGCGCCCCGGCCCAGCCAATGGCCGCTATCGTTGCCGGTTCCAAAGTGTCGACCAAACTCGACGTGCTCAACAGCCTGAGCCAGATCTGCAACCAGTTGATCGTCGGCGGCGGCATCGCCAACACCTTCCTGGCCGCCGCCGGTCACCCGGTCGGCAAATCCCTGTACGAGCCAGACCTGTTGGACACCGCCCGTGAAATCGCTGCCAAAGTCAGCGTGCCCCTGCCGGTGGACGTAGTGGTCGCCAAGGAATTCGCTGAAAGCGCGACCGCGACCGTCAAGCTGATTGCCGACGTGGCCGCCGACGACATGATCCTGGACATCGGCCCACAGACCGCGGCGAATTTCGCCGAGCTGTTGAAGTCGTCCAAGACCATTCTGTGGAACGGCCCGGTGGGCGTGTTTGAATTCGACCAGTTCGGTAACGGCACCAAAGTGCTGGCCCAGGCCATCGCCGAAAGCTCGGCGTTCTCCATCGCTGGCGGCGGCGACACCCTGGCGGCCATCGATAAGTATGGCGTTGCCGAGCAGATCTCCTACATTTCTACCGGCGGCGGCGCGTTCCTCGAATTCGTCGAAGGCAAAGTGCTGCCGGCCGTTGAAGTCCTGGAAAGCCGGGTCAAGGCCTGAGGCCGCGCATTTGACCAGGCAAAGGAGTGTTCACATGGTCAGGACATTAATGCTGTTGATCACCGCGGGTATGCTGGCAGCTTGCGGGAGTAACCCGAAAGCCACGCCGGAACCCGCCCCGCAAACACAGGAAAAAGGCTGCTACCAGGCCGACTGGCAAGCGGAAACCAACCCGGTGATCAACAAGCGTTCCGGGCCGGATGGGCTGGACAAATACGAGACACAGACCCCGGCCAAGGAACATGGTTGTCCTTGAGGGGTCTGACTCTTTACTCAAGGCTGGCAGCGTGCGCTGTCAGTCGAGGAACACGGATGAAACGCTTTATCGCCGTTGCGGCACTGGCATTGCTGGCAGGTTGCGCCAATTTGAACCTGTTCAACGCTGCCGAGCCAGCGGACAGCTGGACCACCTGGACCTGCGACAGCCAGGCCAAAGTGCTCTGGCGCTACACTGAGGTCAGCCGCAAGGAAGTCGACGTTCGCCTGGGCGGTGCCGATCAGGTCTACCGTTTGAAGCTTGAACCGGGCGCCGAAGGTTCGCTGTACAGCAACGACATGCTGGCGTTTCACGTAAAAGGTGAGGAAGGCCTGGTGTACTGGGTCACCACCAATGATTTGATCGGCCGCGGTTGTAAAGCCGAGTAAGACGATTGATTTGATTCACAGCGATCCAAATGTGGGAGCGGGCTTTTGTGGCGAGGGGGCTTGCCCCCGTTGGAGTGCGAAGCGCTCCCGAAGCCAGCGGATGCGGTATTTCAGTTAGACCGCGTCATCCGATTTGCGACTGCTTCGCAGCCGAACGGGGGCAAGCCCCCTCGCCACAAAGTTTCAGCGATACAAGGTTTTTTGCATCACCGAATTCGCAGCCCGGGCCTACCCCCGATCTGCAATAACTTGAATAGCCGCCGCCGCTACGGCAGGCTGGCACGATTAACGACCCTCAACCGGGAGAGACACACACAATGGCACTTATCAGCATGCGCCAGATGCTGGACCACGCAGCCGAGTTCGGCTACGGCGTTCCAGCCTTCAACGTCAACAACCTTGAGCAGATGCGCGCCATCATGGAAGCCGCTGACAAGACTGACTCCCCGGTGATCGTCCAGGCTTCGGCCGGTGCTCGCAAATACGCCGGTGCACCGTTCCTGCGTCACCTGATCCTGGCGGCAATCGAAGAATTCCCGCACATCCCGGTGTGCATGCACCAGGACCACGGCACCAGCCCTGACGTCTGCCAGCGCTCCATTCAACTGGGCTTCAGCTCGGTGATGATGGACGGCTCCCTCGGCGAAGACGGCAAGACCCCGACTGACTACGACTACAACGTCCGCGTTACCCAACAAACCGTGGCCATGGCTCACGCCTGCGGCGTTTCGGTAGAAGGCGAGCTGGGCTGCCTGGGTTCGCTGGAAACCGGCATGGCCGGTGAAGAAGACGGCATCGGCGCCGAAGGCGTTCTGGATCACAGCCAAATGCTGACCGACCCGGAAGAAGCCGCTGACTTCGTCAAACGCACCCAGGTCGATGCCCTGGCCATCGCCATCGGCACCAGCCACGGCGCTTACAAGTTCACCAAGCCACCTACCGGCGACGTGCTGGCCATCGACCGCATCAAAGAAATCCACAAGCGCATCCCGAACACCCACCTGGTGATGCACGGTTCGTCTTCGGTTCCGCAAGAGTGGCTGGCGATCATCAACCAGTACGGCGGCGACATCAAAGAAACCTACGGCGTACCGGTTGAAGAAATCGTCGAAGGCATCAAGCACGGCGTGCGCAAGGTCAACATCGATACCGACCTGCGTCTGGCATCCACCGGCGCGATGCGTCGCCTGATGGCTACCAACCCTAGCGAGTTCGACCCGCGTAAGTTCTTCGGCGCGACCGTGACTGCTATGCGTGATGTGTGTATTGCACGTTATGAGCAGTTTGGTACGGCGGGTAATGCTTCGAAGATCAAGCCGATCTCGTTGGAAGCGATGTACCAGCGTTACCTGAAAGGTGAGTTGAACGCTAAGGTTAACTAAGCCTGAGCGAG
Source organism: Pseudomonas frederiksbergensis (assembly GCF_003732275.1). Lineage (GTDB taxonomy): Bacteria > Pseudomonadota > Gammaproteobacteria > Pseudomonadales > Pseudomonadaceae > Aquipseudomonas > Aquipseudomonas frederiksbergensis_H. Next base: position 46,866 of record NZ_MOBM01000022.1, on the reverse strand, counting down.
AAACCGCCGCTGATGAAAAACCCGCCGTGAGGCGGGTTTTTTATGGGCGGAGATTTACGCGGCGCAGCTTGTGCTCAGCGAATCAAATGTCACCTTGTAAGGATTCAGGCGGAAAAGTCCGATATAGGTGACATTGATCTTGTTTCAGCGGTTCGATTTCTCGTCAAACCCGCGCGGTTCAATCACCCGAAACACATCCGGGTGTAGGACGGTTGCATCGCTTGAGATCAAAAGATCGCAGCCTTCGGCAGCTCCTACAGAGGTCACGTAACCCGTAGGAGCTGCCGCAGGCTGCGATCTTTCAGGGATTACGTATCGTGATCGATATCCAGCTTGCTGAACGTCACTTCCCCGCCTTCAGTGGTGTACCCGGTGTTGTCCTGCACATAGACGCCGGCCTTGAAGTACAGCGGTTTATCACGCCACATCGCGCTGATGTCGGTGTCCCACTGGTAGCCCGCCGCACTGATGCCCAATGCACCGCCGGGGCTGAGGTGGATGAGGTAGGAAAATTCCCGATCGAGTTTCACGCCGGTGGCAAGGGTGATGACCCGGGCGGTGTCGTCGTCGGGGTGCATGCGGACTTTGGCGACGATGTTTCCGGTCGCGCTGGAGTCCTTGTATTGATATTCGAGCTTCACCATGGGCTTCTGGCTGTTGTAGGCGTGGATCTGGCCAATAACGATCTTGCCCGAGCTGGGTACCTTGCTGACCGTAAGGGTCGCACGCAGGGAGTTGTCCGCGTCGGGGTAGTACCAGTTTTTCAGCGTGCCATTGCTGTAGGTTTCGCGCAGTTCGGTGCGAGGGTAGATTGCGTTTTCAGTGCGGGTGCCGGTTACCGGGGACCAGAAAAACAAGGTGCCGGTGTCGGAGTGGAAGTATTGATCCTTGAAGCCGTCCACCAGTTTGGTTGTTTCAACGGTATACGGCGGACTGCCGACAGGAACGCTGAGGTTCCAGGTTGCGAGATCGATCATATTCGAGCTTCCACTTTTTTCTGTACGCACGTGCCAGAAGCTCTAGCGCGCGCCTTCGGGGCCGTCTTTATAAGCGTAGAACGGTTGTTTGTTAATGCCCGTTTGGCAGATGGTTGACGTCAACATCCTGTCGAAATGCCATCTTTCCCGGTTTACGGGGGCTGTAGGACTGACCGTTAGTCGGCTATGTGAAACTTTACTGAAGTGATGGCGTATCGGCGGCTTCTGCTTTCGCGTATCCGGGTCTAGAGTGAAGTCGCACTATGTGTCCGGTTTTCACAAGAGACCGGCCTGAGGTCCCGAACAAGAGATGCAGCATGGAATGCGCACAACTTACGCCAGCTGAAGGCAGCTCAATCCTTTTAATTGTTGATGATTACCCCGAAAACCTGATCAGCATGCGCGCGTTGTTACAGCGCCAGGACTGGCAGGTCATCACCGCGGCTTCCGGCTTTGAAGCGCTCAGCCTGTTGCTCGAACACGACGTCGACCTGGTGCTGCTGGATGTGCAGATGCCAGGTATGGACGGTTTTGAAGTGGCGCGCTTGATGCGTGGCAGCCAGCGAACCCGCCTCACGCCGATCATTTTCCTTACCGCCAACGAACAATCCCAGGACGCCGTGATCAAGGGCTACGCCAGTGGCGCGGTGGATTACCTGTTCAAACCGTTCGACCCGCAAATTCTCAAGCCTAAAGTCCAGGCGCTGCTCGAGCATCAGCGTAATCGCCGTGCCTTGCAGCAGTTGAGCCATGACCTGGAAGTCGCCAGAGCCTTCAATGCCTCGGTGCTGGATAACGCCGCCGAAGGCATTCTGGTGGTGGGGGAGGATGGGCTGATTCGCTTTGCCAACCCGGCGATGTCTCGCCTGCTCAATGCCACGGTGCATGAACTGCAAGGCAAAGAGTTTCTGGATTTCCTGCAAAAACCGCACATCCCGATCTGGGCCGACTCCGAGTTGTTTGCCGGCTACAAACGCGGTGAAACCCTGCGCCTGCACGATGCGTTGCTGCGTACCGCGCCCGGCCAGCAAGTGCCGGTGGCGCTGTCCTGCGCGCCTTTGCCCACCGAACAACGCGCCATGGTGGTGACGGTGCTGGACATGTCGGTGGTGCGCCATCTGCATCAGCAGCTGGAGTTCCAGGCGGTGACCGATCCGCTGACCGGGCTGCTCAATCGCCGGGGTTTCTACCAGACCGTTGAAAACCTGCTGCTGCGCGGCGAACGCTCCGACAGCACCTGGGTACTGTTGTACCTGGACCTCGACGGCTTCAAGCGGGTCAATGATTCCCTCGGCCACGATGCCGGCGACCGGGTGCTGCGTTGGGTGTCCGAGCAATTGAAGGCGTGTCTGCGGCCCTTCGATATTCTGGCGCGGATGGGGGGTGATGAGTTCACCGCGCTGCTGGATCTTGAGCTTCCCGAGCAAGCGGCGAAGATTGCCGAGAAGCTCATCGAGCGGGTGTCGATCTGTCAGCAGATCGAAGGCATGGACATCGCCTTGGGCGCCAGTATCGGCATCGCCACTTATCCCGACTGCGGGGCTAATCTCGACGGGTTGATGCGCGCGTCCGACATCGCCATGTATGAAGCCAAACGCGCCGGGCGTCAGCAATATCGCTTCTACGATCACGAAATGAATGGCCGGGCGCGCTCACGGCTGATGCTCGAAGAGAGCGTGCGCACGGCCATCGAGAACCGCGATTTCAACCTGGTGTATCAGCCCCAGGTGGCCATTGCCGATGGGCAAATTCGCGGGTTCGAGGCGTTGCTGCGCTGGCAGCATCCGAGTGTCGGCGATGTACCGCCGGGGCTGTTTTTGCCGTTGCTGGAAGAGGCGCGGTTGATCAGTCGTCTGGGCAGCTGGATTTACCATCGCGGGGCCAAGCAACGAAAAGCCTGGGAAACCTTGTTTGCCGAAGATCTGGTGTTGGGCGTCAGTTTGAGCAGCACGCAATTCGGTTTGCCCAACCTGGTCACCGAGCTGCGTCAGGTACTGGAGCGCCATGGTTTGAAGCCGCGGCAGCTGGAGGTCGAGGTCACGGAAGAGGCCTTGATGCTTAACCCCGATGAAACCCGCAAGCAGCTGCGTTTGCTGCGTAATCTGGGGGTGCGGGTGGCGCTGGATGACTTCGGTTCCGGGGTTTGTTCGCTGGCGCACTTGCGCGACCTGGAACTGGACACGCTCAAACTCGACCGGCATTTGATCGCCCGGTTGCCGGGCTCCGAACGGGATGCAGCGCTGGCACGCAGTGTCATTGATCTGTGCAAGCAGTTCGGTCTGTTGGTGATTGCTGAAGGGGTGGAGACGGTGGCGCAATATGAATGGCTGCAAGCCAACGGTTGCCAGTATGTGCAGGGATTTCTGGTCGCGCGACCGCTGATGGCCGAGGACACCCGTCACTTTGTCGAGCCGTTCGACTGGAGCGCGCTGACGAGTTGAATTCGTTACACTTGGCGACCTTTTCGTGACTCGTGTTGCCGCCCCAATGACCGCGTTGAAATACCTCCAGGCCTATCCCGCTGCTTTGCAGGACCAGGTGCGCCAGCTGATCGCCGAAGGTCGACTGGGTGACTACCTGAGCCAGCGGTATCCAGAAAAGCACGGGGTGCAGAGCGACAAGGCGCTGTACACCTATGCCCTGGATCTCAAGCAGGAATACCTGCGTAACGCTCCGGCTATCGACAAAGTGTTATTCGACAACCGTCTGGACCTGACCCACCGTGCGCTCGGCCTGCACACTGCGATTTCCCGAGTGCAGGGTGGCAAGCTCAAGGCCAAGAAAGAAATTCGCATCGCCTCGCTGTTCAAGGACGCGGCGCCGCAGTTTCTGAAAATGATCGTGGTGCATGAGTTGGCGCACTTCAAAGAGTCGGATCACAACAAGGCGTTCTACAAGCTGTGCGAACACATGTTGCCGGGGTATCACCAGGTGGAGTTCGATTTACGGGTATACCTGACTTGGCGGGAGATACAATAGAAGATCAAGATCAAAAGATCGCAGCCTTCGACAGCGCCCACAGGCGCGTAGGAGCTGCCGAAGGCTGCGATCTTTTGATCTTCAATAAGGAGCGCATGGATGGACGTGAGCAAGACCAAGAGCAGCTTCTACCGCCGGTTATACGTGGCGTACCTGATCGACAGCGGATTGGCCAGCAGCGTCCCGGCGTTGACCGAAGTCACCGGCATGCCCCGGCGCACGGCCCAGGACACCATCGCGGCATTGGCGGATCTGGATATCATTTGTGAATTCGAGCAGGAAGAAGGCGCGCGTAACCATGCGGGGCGCTATCGGATTCGCGAGTGGGGGGCGATTGATCGGGGGTGGATCGAGCGTAATCTGCGGCAGATTAAAGCGGTGTTGGAATATCCCTGAATTCCTGCGTTGCTTCAGCTGACGCCATCGCGAGCAGGCTCGCTCCCACAGTGGGTTCTGTGTGACATAGATAGGGTTCACACCATAAGTCCAATGTGGGAGCGAGCCTGCTCGCGATAGGGCCCTCAGGAACGGCGCATCCCGATATGCGGAATGTCATCCTCCATATATTCCTCACCCACCACCACAAAACCATACCGCCCGTAATACCCCTGCAAATGCGCCTGGGCCGAAAGGTAGATCGGCACTTCAGGCCAGTGCTTTTCGGCCTGTTTCAACGCCTGGCTCATCATCTCATGCCCAAGCCCGGTGCCGCGTGCAGCGGGAGCAATGATCACCCGGCCAATCACCACGTCGCCGCCCTGTAACTCCGGGTCGAGCAATCGCAGGTAGGCCACTAGCTGATCCCCGTCCCAGCCCATCAAATGGCAGGTGTCACCTTCCAGGTCCTGGCCATCGATGTCCTGATAAAGGCATTTCTGCTCGACGACGAATACCTCGGCACGCAGCTGCAAAATGGCATACAGCTGCTCTTTACCCAGATCGCTGTGGTGTTTGCAGACCCAATCGATTGTCATCTTCAGATTCCTTGAACAACGTTGCTCCGATACTAAGCGTCCTGACGCGGGATGTCTTGATGGCAGAGAAATCCGTGACAAAGGCCAAAATGCCATCATTCATTTCTCGCGAGATTGTCTTCTTTGTGTAATCTGCGGTGAAGCGCTGTGCAATGTTGTCGATAAGCTAATGTTAGGACCTGGGTTTCGCCGGTAGAGGGGCCTTGGAGTTTTGGCTGAAAAATACGTCGGGCACCCCGCCCGCTAAGGATCTTCTGGCATGCCGCGATTGCATCGAGCGTTTGCTTTGATTGGATTGCTGTTGCTGACACAGAGCGCGGCAGCGCAAAAGCTGCGTCTGGTAGCCGATGCCTGGCCACCTTTTACCGACGCGACGTTGGTCAATGGCGGATTGGCCACAGACATCGTCAGCACCGCGCTGGCCCGGGCCGGTTTTGCCAGTGATTTCGAACAGGTGCCGTGGGCGCGAGCCTTGTTTGGGGTAGGCGATGGGCGTTACGACGTGCTGGTCAACGCCTGGTACGCCGAGGAGCGCACGAAGCTGGGGCAGTTTTCCGGTGAGTACCTGCTCAACCGTGTGCGCTTTCTCAAGCGCAAAGACGCGCCGATCGAATTCAGCAACCTGCGACAACTGCACACCTACCCGATAGCGGTGGTACGCGGTTATGCCTATTCGCAAGCATTCGACGACGATGTGTCGCTGCAGAAAATTCCGGTGCACAGCTTCGCCATGGCCGTGCGCATGGTCGTGGCCGACCGGGTCAAGCTGACCCTGGAAGACGAGTTCGTCGCCCGGTATTACCTCGCTCGGGAATCATCCAAGGTACGCAATGCCGTGGAGTTTTTACCCAAGCCGTTGAGCGAGAACAGCCTGCATATTCTGGTGAGCCTGAAGAATCCGCAGCATGAACAGATCGTCGCCGGGTTCGACCGTGAGATTGCGGCGATGAAGGCTGATGGCAGTTATGAGAAGTTGCTCAAGCAGCATGGGATGTGAGTGCCGGGTATTGTGGTGTGGCCGATGACGCCTTCGCGAGCAAGCCCGCTCCCACATTAGAACTGCGGTGAACATAATTTTGTGAACACCACAGATTAAATGTGGGAGCGGGCTTGCTCGCGAAGAGGCCCGCCCGATCAGCAAAAATCTCAAGCCTCGCTCGTATCTTTGATCAAATGCGCCGCCAACGTCCGCAACGGCCCCAGCTGCCGGCAGATCAACGCCAATTGCGTCTGCACCAACCGCTGCCCTTCATCGATCTCATCCGGCATCTGCTCAAGCCCATTGGCCAGGGCTTCTTCCTCATCACTCTGAATCGCAATCGGCTGTTTGCTCGCCAGGCCTTGGGCGATTTCGTCGAGGCTGGCGGCCAGGTTCACACCGGCGCCGTCGATCAAATGCTCGCGCACATCCGACGGTAGTTGGGTTTCGCGGTGTGCTCCCAGCCCCGATAAATAGCTGAGCAAGGTGTGCGACAGCACCAGGAAACGGAACCCGACGTCCGCTTCCTTACGGAAGTGCCCCGGCTCCATCAGCATGTTGGCCAGCGTCGTCGACAACGCGGCATCGGCGTTGTGCGCGTTGCGTCGGGCCAGGCGATAAGCCAGGTCGTCGCTTTTACCGGCGGCGTATTGCTGCATGATCTGGCGCAGGTAAATGCTGTTGCAGGTCAGGGTGTTGGCCAGCACTTTGTTCAGGCGTCGACCCTGCCAGTCCGGCAGGAACAGGAATACCGCCAGCCCGGCGATCAGACTGCCGAGCAAAGTATCGAACAGTCGCGGCAGCAGCAGCCCATAACCATCGCCCACCTGGTTGAAGCAGAACAGCACCATGAGCGTGATCGCGGCAGTCGCCAGGGTGTAGCGGGTGGTGCGATTGGTAAAGAAAACCACCCCGGCAAGGATGGCGAAGCTCGACTGGATCAACGGGTTCGGGAACAGATCGAACAGCGCCCAGGCCACGGTCAGGCCAATGGCGGTGCCAATGATTCGCTGCCCGAGTTTGCGGCGGGTGGCGCCGTAGTTCGGCTGACAGACAAACAGCGTGGTGAGGATGATCCAGTAACCTTGCGACGGGTGGATCAAATGCACCATGCCGTAGCCGATGCTCAACGCCAGGGGCAGGCGCAGGGCGTGGCGGAATAGCAAGGACGTTGGCGTCAGCTGCGTGCGCAAGCGTATCCAGACATCCTTGAGGCTGCGTGGCGAACGGTCGAGCAGGCTGCTGTCGGTGGCGTCTGCGAGCGCATCGGGGTTGCTGGCGTCGCTGAGCAAACGGTCGAGGGTGCCGAGGTTGGCAGCCAGCGCTCGCAACGAACGCAGCAGCCCGCGCCAGGCCGGATTGCTCTGGATACGCAAGTGTTCGAGGGAAGCGTGCAGGTCGCTCAGGGCCTCGGCGAAGCTTGCGTCATAGATGAACGGCTGGCGCATCTGGATCGATTCGGCCAGCGCGCGGCAAGCCTTGCCTTGCTGGCGCAGCAGGCGCTGACAGCGGAACAGCACATCGCTGTGGAAGAACGCTTCGGCCAGCGCGTTGTAGGGGTAGTGCGAGGAACTGGCGCGCTCGTGGATGTCCTGGGCGAGGAAGTACAGCTTCAGATAACGGCTGACTTTCACGCCCGGCCGACCGTCGCCGACCCGATGCAGAATGATTTCCTTGGCGGCGTTCAGGGCCGCCACCACCCGGCCGTTCTGTTGGGCCAGTTCCAGCCGCTGCGCTTCCACGTCCATCTGCCGGATCGGTTCGAACAGCGACGATTTCAGCTTCAGGTAATAACCCAGTTCACGGAACAGCCGCGCCAGGCTTTGCTGCACCGGCTGGTTGGAAAACAGTGCCTGCCACAGCACCGAGAGCAAGCCATACCAGGCCGCACCGGCCACCAGCAGCACCGGTTCGTGCCAGAAGTCAGTGACCGCGCCGCCGCGCTGGTCCACGCCGATCATGGTGTAGACCGACAGAATCAGTGTTGCCGAAGCAATCGCGCCATAACGTTCGCCCAGCGCGCCGAGCATGGTCAGGCAGAAGCTGGCCAGTGCAAAGGCGATGATAAAGAGGACGGGGTAGGGGAAGAGCAGTTCGACGGACAGGGCGGCGACCATAAAACACACTAGCGTCACGGCCAGTGCGTTGAGGCGACCCTGCCAACTGTCGTCGGTTTCAGCGAGGGCGCTGGCGATGATCCCCAGGAACAGTGGGATCAGCAGCCCCATTTCATCCTGATACCAACACAGCGCCATGCTGCCGGTCAGGGCGATGAATACCCGCACGCTGTAGCTGAATTTATCCAGCGCCCAGAGGCGGCGCAGAGACTGCCGAAATGTGGTCGATGACATGAAGTGCGAAGGCCTTCCGAGGCAATGACGCTAAATTGAGCCACTAATGACGCCGACGCAATGGCGCCGATCACATCTGACAGCAAAATCTGTTCCTTTAAAGATCAACGCATAACGAATGTGGGAGCGAGCCTGCTCGCGATGAGGCCGGTACATTCAACATTTATGTCGACTGTCAGACCGCCTTCGCGAGCAAGCCCGCTCCCACATTTAATTTGTGTTTGTCAGACGAATTGCGCGGCGGCGTAGCCGGAGGCCCAGGCCCACTGAAAGTTGAAACCGCCCAGATGCCCGGTGACATCGAGCACTTCACCAATGAAATACAGCCCTGGGCTTTTCAGCGACTCCATGGTCTTGGACGACACTTCGCGCGTGTCGACGCCGCCGAGGGTCACTTCGGCAGTACGGTAGCCTTCAGTGCCGGCCGGCACGACTTTCCAGCTCGCCAGCTTTTCGGCGATGTCCGCCAGCTCGGCGTGGGTGTACTGCTTCATCGGTTTGGAGGCGAACCAGTTGTCTGCCAGCAGATTGGCCATCTTCTTGGTGAAGATTTCCCCGAGCAGGGTTTTCAACTCACTGTTGGGACGTTCGGCCTGCTGTTGTTGTAGCCAGCTCGGCACGTCGTGATCCGGCATCAGGTTGATTTCCACCGTGTCGCCGGATTCCCAGAACGACGAAATCTGCAATATCGCCGGCCCGCTGAGGCCGCGGTGAGTGAACAAGATGTTTTCGCGGAAACTCTGGTCATTGCAGCTCACCAGGCAATCCACCGACGTACCGGACAGCTCGGTGCAAAGTTCCTTGAGCTGATCGGTGATGGTGAACGGCACCAGGCCGGCGCGGGTCGGCAGCAGGTCGTGACCGAACTGCTTGGCCACTTGATAACCGAAACCGGTGGCGCCCAGGGTCGGAATCGACAGGCCTCCGGTGGCGATCACCAGAGACTCACAGGTAATTTGGTCTAGGGTGGTTTGCAGCAGGTAGCCGCTTTCCATTTTTTCGATGTGTTGGATCGAGGTGTCCAGGTGCAGGCTGACGCCGACCTGATCGCATTCGTCGAGCAGCAGGCCGAGGATGTCGCTGGATTTGTTATCGCAGAACAACTGGCCGAGTTTCTTCTCGTGGTACGGCACGCCGTGTTTGGCCACCAGACCGATGAAATCCCACTGGGTGTAGCGCGCCAGCGCGGATTTGCAGAAATGCTCGTTCTGCGAGAGGAAATTGCTCGGTTCGGTGTACATGTTGGTGAAATTGCAGCGTCCACCGCCCGACATGAGGATTTTCTTGCCGGCCTTGTTCGCATGGTCAAGCAACATCACTTTGCGCCCGCGACCGGCGGCGGTCAGCGCACACATCAACCCTGCGGCGCCAGCGCCAATGATCACGACTTCGGTAGAGCGCAAAACGGTGTCCTCTTGATGTGTCGCCACAAAACAAACTGTGGGAGCGAGCCTGCTCGCGATGAGGCCTGCACATTCAACATAGATGTTGTTTGACAGTCCGCCATCGCGAGCAGGCTCGCTCCCACAGGGAAGTGCGCTGTTCTTACAGGATGCGCACGCGCAACGAGCGGCCTTTGATTTTACCGTCGTTCAGGCGCTGCAAGGCTTGCTTGGCGATCCCGCGTTCCACGGCCACATAGGCCTGGAAATCGAAAATCGCAATCTTGCCGACCTGAGCGCCCGGGATGCCGGCGTCGCCAGTCAGTGCACCGAGAATGTCGCCCGGACGAACCTTGTCTTTACGGCCAGCGCCGATGCACAGCGTGCTCATCACCGGCAGCAGCGGAGCGCCACCCTGGGACTTGAGGTTGTCCAACTGATCCCAGCTCAACGGCGACTTCTGCAGCTGCTCGATGGCTTGGGCGCGGTGGGCTTCGGACGGGGCGACCAGGCTGATCGCGATGCCTTTCTCACCGGCACGGCCAGTACGGCCGACACGGTGAATGTGGATTTCCGAGTCACGGGCCAGTTCGACGTTGATCACCATGTCCAGCATATCGATGTCCAGACCGCGCGCGGCGACGTCGGTGGCAACCAGCACCGAAGTGCTGCGGTTGGCGAACATGGCCAATACCTGATCGCGGTCACGCTGTTCCAGATCACCCTGCAGACCGACGGCGGAGATGCCTTTGGAAGTCAGGTGATCAACGGTTTCCTGAACCTGCTGCTTGGTGAAGCAGAAGGCAACGCAGGACGCCGGACGGAAATGCGCGAGGACTTTGACCACCGCGTCCATACGCTCTTCGGGAGATATCTCGTAGAAGCGCTGCTCAATCTGCGTATCGTCGTGGAACGCCTCGGCCTTCACGATCTGAGGGGTGCGCATGAATTTCGACGCCAGTTGCTTGATGCCCACCGGATACGTGGCAGAGAACAGCAGGGTCTGGCGGCGCTCCGGGGTCTGGGCGATGATTTCCTCGATGGAATCGTAGAAGCCCATGTCGAGCATGCGGTCGGCTTCGTCGAGGATCAGCGTGTTCAGGCCGTGAAGCACCAGCGAACCCTTGCGCAGGTGCTGCTGGATGCGCCCCGGAGTACCGACGATGATGTGCGCGCCGTGCTCCAGCGAGCCGATCTGCGGGCCGAAGGACACGCCGCCACACAGGGTCAACACCTTGATGTTGTCTTCGGCACGGGCCAGACGACGGATTTCCTTGGCGACCTGGTCAGCCAACTCGCGAGTCGGGCAGATGACCAGCGCCTGGCAACCGAAGAAGCGCGGATTGATCGGATTCAACAGGCCGATACCGAAGGCGGCGGTTTTGCCGCTGCCGGTCTTGGCCTGGGCGATCAGGTCCATCCCCTTGAGGATCACCGGCAAGCTTTGCGCCTGGATCGGCGTCATCTGGGCATAACCGAGGGAGTCGAGGTTAGCCAGCATGGCGGCGGACAGCGGCAAAGTATTAAAAGCGGTGGCGATGGTGGTCACGGGACTGGCCTGCAAAACAAAATGTCGCGCAGTGTATCAGTCTCGTGGCCATTCGCCCTAAGGCTCGATGTGTTCTTCCGGATGCCTGACGCGCCGTCCGTCAGTTCTAGACAGCTGCGAAAAGATCGTTGCAGCCAGCATCGCCATGATTCCGACCGTCACAAACGTCAGCTGGAACGCGCCCAGAACCGTGCTCACGCCGTCATTGCCGATCTCTGCCGTGAAGCCGCCGAGCAAGGCGCCGGCGCAGGCCACACCGAGGCTCAGGGACAATTGCGCGACCACCGACAGCAAACTGTTGCCGCTGCTGGCGCTGGCGTCGTCGAGGTCGATCAGGGTGACGGTGTTCATTGCGGTGAACTGCAAGGAGTTGATCGCCCCCAGAACCGCCAACTGAGCCAGCAGCAGCCAATACGGCGTCTGCTCGCTGACCAGGCCCATGCTTGCCAGCATGATCCCCAGCGCCAGTGTGTTGCCGGTCAGCACGGTGCGGTAGCCGAACCGTTCGATCAGCGGCCGCGCCACCGACTTGGCGACCATCGCGGCCGCAGCCAGGGGCAGCATGCTCATCCCCGCCTGTGACGGCGAATAACCCAGTGCCACTTGCAGCAGCAATGGCACCAGGAACGGTAATGCGCCGCTGCCGAGGCGAGCGAACAGATTACCGAGGATGCCTACGGCAAACGTTCGGGTCTTGAACAGCGAGGGCGCGAACAGCGGATTGTCTACGTGCCCGGCCCGCAGCCAATACGCCGCCAGACACGCCATGCCGCCAAACAGCAGCAACATCACTCGCAAATGCGGCAGGTGCAGTTCGCCGAGGCCTTCCATGGCGATGGTGATCAGCACCATCGCCGCGCCGAACAGCAAAAAGCCCAGGCTATCGAAGCGGGTGCGCTCGCTGCCGCGCAGGTCGGGAATGAATTTCCATACCGCGTAGCAACCGAGGACGCCCACCGGCAGGTTGATCAGAAAGATCCAGTGCCAAGTCAGGTATTGCACCATCCAGCCGCCCATGGTCGGGCCGATCAGCGGGCCGAGCAGGCCGGGAATGGTAATGAACCCCATGATCCGCACCAGATCCGAGCGCGGATACGCGCGCAGCACCACCAATCGCCCGACCGGCAGCATCAACGCGCCACCGAGGCCCTGAATCACCCGGGCGCCGATGAGCATGCTCAGGGTGCTGGACAAGGCGCAGAGCAATGAGCCGAAGCTGAACAGGAGGATCGCGCCGAAGAAGATTTTCCGGGTGCCGAAGCGGTCGGCGATCCAGCCGGAGGCGGGGATCAGCAAGGCGACGGTGAGCATGTAGGCGATGATGACGCCCTGCATGCGCAGCGGGTCTTCGGCCAGGTCCCGGGCCATGGCGGGGAGAGCGGTGTTGAGGATCGTCCCGTCGAGGGACTGCATGAAGAAGGCAATGGCCACAACCCACGGTACCCAGCGGGCGGTGACAGCGTCGAGAGGTGGGCGGTTGGGCATGGGACCTCTTGTGGATTAATGCAGATTCATGGCTGACGTTGAACCCTGTGGCGAGGGAGCTTGCTCCCGTTCGGCTGCGTAGCAGTCGTAAATCCGGCGAATGCGGTATGTCTGATAGAACGCGTTTGCCAATCTAGGGGGCCGCTTCGCAGCCCAGCGGGAGCAAGCTCCCTCGCCACAGGTTTGTGTTTACAGCGTCAACGTAAGTCGGCTGACGAGCGCGCCCGGCAATAACGCCGAAGCAGTTGCCCGCTGACTGTAGGTGCTGGCCGACAACATCAGCTCACGTTCCTCGGTCAACGCTTCCAGCTGTGAACCGAGCAGGCTGTAGACGCTGTCATCGAAACGCATGGTGCTGACCGGTGCCTGGATCTCGCCATTCTCGACCCAGAAGGTCGCAAACCGGGTCATGCCGGTCAGGCGCGCTGCCGGTTGGTCCGAGTAGTTCAGGTACCACAGGTTGCTGATGTAGAGCCCGGTGCCGAGGCGCTTGAGGATCTCCGCCTGCTCCAGATTGCCGCCTTGCATGACCAGCGCCGTCGGGTACTCATGGCTGCTGGCGCCGTTGGCAGCGAGGCCGTATTCGGCGGCGCTGCGGGAATTGATCAGTCGGGCATTGGCCATGCCTTTGGCGATCAACCCCAGATCATCGCGAGGATAACCTTCGTCGGAAAACGCCGGGCTCAAGGAACCGCTGACCTGCTCACTCAACCATACATTGGGGTTGAAGCAGGCTTCGCTGGCGTAGAACTTTTGCAATGGGCTCTGTTTGCTGGCAATCGCCTGGGCCGAAAACCCGCCCCAGCTCAGCATGCCCATGATTTCCTCCAGCGCTGCCGGCGCCAGGTAGGCGCGGTATTCGCCGGGCGGCAGCGTGCGCAATGGCCGACCCAGAAACGCCAATTGCTCGCGGGCCTGCTGGAAGCGCCTGGCAAACCCTTCGCTGTTCCAGTCGTGCCCGGTATAACTGGCTTTTACCGCCTGACCGTTTTCATGGAACAGGCTGAAATCGAAGTTGAAGCTGTTGGCCTGATGCCAGCCGAACGCGCCCGAGGAACTGGCGAAACCGCGACTGATCGGCCCGGCGGCATAAAAGCCGACCAGGTCCAGGCCCTCGGCAGCTTCAGTGATTTCAGCGACCACTTGCTCGGTGTCAGGCAGCGGATGCTCCTGCACGTTGTTGCTCTGCCAGTCGTTCTGGTTAAGCTGCAGGTACGGATCCTGAGGCAACAGCGGCAGGGTTTCGCGCAACTGTTGCAGGCCTTCGGCCAGACGCTGAAGATCGACTTCGGGGTCGCCCGACAGCGTGATATTCAGATCGGCATGACGACCATCGTTAATCAGTTTGAACCCGACACTCGCCTGCTGCACCTGCCCGGCCTGACGGACTTTGGCATGGTTGAAGCGTACGAAAGCCGACGACTCGGCGGCGTAGCTGAGGGTGAATTGCTCCGGCGTGCGCAGTGCATCGCGCAGCCAATTGACCAAGTCCTTGAATGACTCGGCCTGGCTATTTGAAGTGCTCGTGGAAGTACTCATCAGGCGTCTCCTCCAAACACATCAACATTGCTGAACACACAGGCCGGCGACGCATGGCCGACGCGGATCACCTGGTTCGGTTCGCCCTTGCCACAGTTCGGCGTGCCTAGCACTTTGACGGTGTTGGCATCGCCGACAGCGCTGAGGCTTTTCCAGAATTGTGCGGAAATCGCCCGGTAATTCGGATTCTTCACCACACCCTTGAGTTCGCCGTTTTCAATCAACTGGCCCCATTCGCAACCGAACTGGAATTTGTTACGCGCATCATCGATGGACCACGAGCGGTTGGTGCTCATCAAAATGCCGTGCTCGATATTGCCGATCAGTTGTTCCAGTGGCTGATCGCCGGGCTCGATGTTGAGGTTGGCCATGCGGTCGATCGGTGGGCGGTTCCAGCCACAGGCGCGGCTGTTGGCAACACCCTCCATGCCGGCACGAAATTGCGACAGCGCGCCGCCCAATGGCCGCAGCAGCAAACCTTCCTTAATCAAAAATTGCTTGCTGGCGGCGCTGCCATCGTCGTCATGGCCGTAGCTGGCGAGCTGCTCGGGGATGTCCGGGTCGAACGTCACGTTGAGCAGTTCGGAGCCGTATTGCAGGCTGCCGAAGTCTTCTGCCTTGACGAAACTGGTGCCGGCGTAATTGCGCTCATCGCCCAGGATGCGGTCCAGTTCCAGCGGGTGACCGATGGACTCGTGGATCTGCAACATCATCTGATCGGGCATGAGCAACAGGTCGCGCGGGCCTTGCGGGGTGTTCGGCGCCAGCAGCAATTGCAGCGCCTGATCGGCGACTTTCGGGCCGGCACCGATCAGGCCGCAACGGCTGATCACATCAAAGCCGCCCTGCTGGCCGAAGTTCTCGCGGCCCAGGCTGCGAGTCTGGCTGTCGCTGCCGTCGTAGGCGGTGACGTCCACGCTCGGGTAGACAAAACGCTGGGCCTGACGCAATTCGGCACCGGCGCTGTTGAGGTAGATTTGCTCGACGTTGGTGATGCCAATGCTCACCTGCCAGTTCACCAGTCGCTCGTCCTTGGGCACGGCGGCGGATTCGGCGCCGAGCAGTTGGTAGCAATCGCTCAGGGACGCAAAGGGCTGGTCGAAGTTGGGCGAGAAATAGTCGGCGCGGTCGCTGGAGACCGCTTGCTCGCGCAGGTCGAGAAGGGCGTGAGGCTTGAGTCGACGGGCTTGTTGCTCGGCTTTCTCCAGCGCGGCTTGCAGACCGGATTGGGACAGATCGTTGGTCGCGGCGTAGGCTTCGACGCCGTTGACCCGAACGGTCAGCATCGCGCCTTCGTCACGGCTCAGGCTCGGCGGTTCGGCGACGTTCTTGCGCACCGACAGGTACTGGCCGGACTCGCGCACATAACGCAGCGAAAAGAATTCAGCGCCCGTGCGCAAGGCAGCGAAGCGCTGCTTGAGCTGGGGGTGGAAATCGAACATTCGGGAACCTCCTTGGTATGGAGTTGCGATGTATCGGTATTGCGAGGGGGTGAAGCGTTTGCGTGGCGCTAGATTAGGCTTGGGCGGGGGCTAGATCAAGGGAGGAGCGGCGTAGGAAAGGTTTACTTGGGGTACGGCAGGGATAGGTGTGGTGTTTGGTCGGGCCCAATCGCGAGCAGGCTCGCTCCCACAGGGATCCAGGTTGATCACAAATCTGTAATTCGACCTGAAATCTGTGGGAGCGAGCCTGCTCGCGATGGGCCGCGCCTCGGTGTAACGGTCTTACTGTGCAGTCAGGCTCACATCCCGCAACGGCTTGCCACGCACCGGTGCATCACCGGCCACGAAGTAGGCGGCCTTGCTGCGCGGCAGTGGCTTGCGACCGCGGATCTTGTCGGCGATTTTCTCGGCCATCATGATCGTTGGCGCGTTCAGGTTGCCGGTGGTGATGATCGGCATGATCGAGGCATCGACCACGCGCAGGGCTTGCATGCCATGCACACGACCTTCGCCATCGACCACGGCCATCTCGTCGGTGCCCATCTTGCACGAGCAGGATGGGTGGAACGCGGTTTCGGCGTGCTCGCGGATGAACTTGTCCAGCTGCTCGTCGGTTTGAACGTCGATGCCCGGGCTGATTTCGCGACCACGGAAAGCGTCCAGTGCAGGCTGTTGCATGATTTCACGGGTCAGGCGGATGCCATCGCGGAATTCCTGCCAGTCCTGCTCGGTGGCCATGTAATTGAACAGGATGCTCGGGTACTCGCGCGGATCCTTGGACTTGGCCTGGATGCGACCACGGCTTGGCGAACGCATGGAACCCATGTGCGCCTGGAAGCCGTGCTCTTTCACACCGTTGCTGCCGTTGTAGTTAATCGCCACCGGCAGGAAGTGGTACTGAATGTTCGGCCAATCGAATTCCGGACGGGTGCGGATGAAACCACCGGCCTCGAACTGGTTGCTGGCGCCGATGCCGGTGCCGTTGAACAGCCACTCGGCACCGATGGCCGGCTGGTTGTGCAGCAGCAGCGACGGGTACAGCGAGACCGGTTGGGTGCAGGCGTATTGCAGGTACAGCTCAAGGTGATCCTGCAGGTTTTCACCGACGCCCGGCAGGTCGTGGACCACCGGAATGTCGAGCTTTTTCAGCAATTCGGCCGGGCCAACGCCGGAACGTTGCAGGATCTGCGGCGAAGCGATGGCGCCGGAGCACAGCAGCACTTCCTTGCGGGCGCGGGCTTCAACGCGCTCTTCAGCGGCGCCGATCAGGTAACGCACGCCGACCGCACGCTTGCCTTCGAACAGAATCTTGTCGGTCAGGGCGTGGGTGACGATGGTCAGGGTCGAACGCTTTTTGGCGACGTCCAGATAACCGCGCGCGGTGCTGGCGCGACGGCCGTTTGGCGTCACGGTGCGGTCCATCGGGCCGAAACCTTCCTGCTGGTAGCCGTTCAGGTCTTCGGTACGCGGGTAACCAGCTTGCACGCCGGCTTCAACCATTGCGTGGAACAGCGGGTTGTTGCCGGCTTTGGGCGTGGTCACGCTGACCGGACCGTCGCCACCGTGGTAGTCGTTCGGGCCGATGTCACGGGTTTCCGCCTTGCGGAAATACGGCAGGCAGTCGAGGTAGCTCCAGTCTTCCAGGCCGGGCAGTTTCGACCAGTTGTCGTAGTCCATCGCGTTACCACGGATGTAGCACATGCCGTTGATCAGCGAAGATCCACCCAGGCCCTTGCCGCGACCGCATTCCATCCGGCGGCCGTCCATGTGTGGCTCTGGATCGGTTTCATACGCCCAGTTATAGCGACGACCTTGCAGCGGGAACGCCAGGGCGGCCGGCATTTGCGTACGGAAATCCAGACGGTAGTCCGGGCCGCCCGCTTCGAGCAGCAGGACGGTGACGCCTTCGTCTTCAGTCAGACGGGTCGCCAGGGTGTTACCGGCCGAGCCGGCACCGATGATGATGTAATCGAATTCTTGGGACATTGAATGCACCCTCTTTGGTGTTGGGTCAGGTCGCGGTCGCCGAACTGCCACTCACTGTGGCGAGGGAGCTTGCTCCCGTTCGACTGCGCAGCAGTCGCAAATCCGCGACCGTGTTCTGTCTGAATGAGCGCGGTGCCTGAAACTGGGGCCGCTTCGCAGCCCAACGGGAGCAAGCTCCCTCGCCACAAAAGGCCCCAGCCTCAGGTTGTGCGTCAGATCAGAAAACCGAGGCGTAATCGCCCAGTTCGACCTGTACCGATTTGATGCGTGTGAAGTTGTTCAGCGAGCTGATGCCGTTCTCACGGCCCACACCCGACTGCTTGTAGCCGCCGACCGGCATCTTGGCGTCGGACTCGCCCCAGGCGTTGATCCAGCAGATACCGGCTTCCAGTTGATGGATCACGCGGTGAGCGCGGTTCAGGTCTTTGGTGACAACGCCAGCCGCCAAACCGAACTCGGTGTCGTTGGCACGACGGATCACTTCTTCTTCGGTTTCGTAGGTCAGGATGCTCATCACCGGGCCGAAGATTTCTTCGCGAACGATGGTCATCTCGTCGGTGCAATCGGTGAACACGGTCGGTGCCACGAATGCGCCTTTGGCGAATTCGCCGTCGATCAGACGATCGCCGCCGCACAGGACGCGAGCGCCTTCTTCCTTACCTTTGGCGATGTAACCCAGCACGCTTTCCATGTGGGCGAAGCTGACCAGCGGACCGAAGTTGGTGTTTTCGTCTTCCGGGTTGCCGACCCGAATGCGTGCAACGCGCTCAACGATCTTGGCTTCGAACGCGGCCTTCAGGTGGCTCGGTACGAACACGCGAGTGCCGTTGGTGCAGACCTGACCGGAGCTGTAGAAGTTGGCCATCATCGCGGTGTCGGCGGCGCGATCCAGGTCGGCGTCGTCGAAGATGATCAGCGGAGATTTGCCGCCCAGTTCCATGGTCACGTCTTTCAGCGACGAGGCGGAAGCGCTGGCCATGACCTTCTTGCCGGTGTCGGTGCCGCCGGTGAAGGAGATTTTTTCGATACGTGGGTGTTCAGTCAGCCAGGTGCCGACTTCACGGCCACTGCCGGTCAGAACGTTGAACACGCCAGCCGGAACGCCAGCTTCGGTGTAAATCTCGGCCAGTTTCAGGGTAGTCAGGGAAGTGACTTCGCTTGGCTTGAAGATCATCGCGTTACCGGCCGCCAGGGCCGGTGCGGATTTCCACAAAGCGATCTGGATCGGGTAGTTCCACGCGCCGATACCAGCCACGACACCCAGCGGCTCGCGACGGGTGTAAACGAAAGAGGTGGTGCGCAGTGGAATCTGCTCGCCTTCGATGGCCGGCACCAGACCTGCGTAGTACTCCAGCACGTCAGCGCCGGTGACGATGTCGACGTAACGGGTTTCAGAGTACGCCTTGCCGGTGTCCAGGGTTTCCAGGGCGGCCAGTTCATCGTTGCGCTCGCGCAGGATGTCGACTGCACGACGCAGGATGCGCGAACGCTCCATGGCGGTCATTGCAGCCCAGATTTTCTGGCCCTTTTCGGCGCTGACCACAGCGCGCTCAACGTCTGACTGGGTCGCACGTTGTACGGTTGCGAGGACTTCACCGTTAGCCGGGTTGATGGCTTCGAAAGTGGCGTCGCTGCTGGCGTCGGAGTAACCGCCATCGATGTAGAGTTTTTGCAGTTCGAAACGGGCCATAGTGTCCTCGCAAGTGCATTAAGTGGTTGGCGTTGACCACTGGGCGTGCCGTGTAGCCGGGGGACGCTGGTCAGTGGCGGTTCAGGGGCTGAGCGCTTTTATGTGTGCTCTAACTCACCTGCTTGGCCAGTTGAAAATCCATGTATTCGTAAGCGATCTGGTGCGCCTGCCCGGTGTCGAAAGCATCTCCCGACAGCGCGCCGCGCAACCACAAACCGTCGATGAGGGCTGCCAGGCCGCGGGCGGCGCTGCGCGCTTGATCAAGCGGCAACACACGGCGGAACTGGCAGCACAGGTTGGAATACAGACGGTGATCGTTGATCCGCTGCAACCGGTGCAAAGACGGGTGGTGCATGCTGGTGGCCCAGAAGGCCAGCCAGGTTTTCATTGCCGGGCCATTGACCTGGCTGGCGTCGAAGTTGCCTTCGATAATCACCTGAAGGTGAGCCCGTGGGCTGGCGTCCTCCAACGCCTGACGGCGCGCGGTGACGTTCTCGCTGAGGACACTCATCAGATACTGCGCCGTGGCGGCGATCAGGCCGTTCTTGTCCTGAAAGTAGTGACTGATGATGCCATTCGAGA
Source organism: Pseudomonas frederiksbergensis (assembly GCF_003732275.1). Classification (GTDB taxonomy): domain Bacteria; phylum Pseudomonadota; class Gammaproteobacteria; order Pseudomonadales; family Pseudomonadaceae; genus Aquipseudomonas; species Aquipseudomonas frederiksbergensis_H. The sequence goes on along the minus strand of NZ_MOBM01000022.1, from coordinate 26,951 downwards.
CACCGGCCAAACGGGCGATCAGCGCAATGCTGGCGTCCCCCATGCCGACCTGATCGACAGCCTGCAACGTGGCTTCGATCAATTGCTGGCGGCGGATGGGTTGCATACCGACCTTGGGCATCTTGCACATCTCCTTAGGCCTTCCCGTAGACGAAAAACGGCTACCGGGTTGAGGGCCAGTCTATTTTGTTTTGATTGAACGTTCAATCAACAAAGAATAAGATCTGCGACAAATCGTCGCTGCTTACAGATTTTTCCTACGTGTAAATGGCGATAAACCGACATCCAAAAATGCTCGAAACCCATACGCGCAGGCGTCCCAAGGGTTTCGGGCTTTTTTCGGGGTGTCTTTATATCACCCGCCGGTCGGCTGCCAACTAACCGATTGGTCGGGTACCGCGTTGCCTTGTGTTCTTCTCTCGCACTGCCTGGAGCATCTGTGCCATGAGTTCTGCCTCTCTAATAAAGACCCCACCCGAGAAGGTGACGGTCAACGGTTGGGTGTTCTACACCTCTACCGCGTTGATTCTGCTATTGACCGCCATTCTGATCATCGCCCCGCAAGAAGCCGGCAGAATGCTCGGCATTGCCCAGGCCTGGTTGTCCCGCAGCTTCGGCTGGTACTACATGGTAGTGATCGCCGCTTATCTGGTTTTTGTGGTTGGCCTGGCGTTTTCGTCCTACGGCAAACTCAAACTGGGCAGCAAGGACGACACCCCGGATTTCAGCTATGGCGCCTGGGCGGGGATGCTGTTCTCGTCGGGTATTGGCATCTCGTTGCTGTACTTCGGTGCTTCCGAGCCGCTGGACCATTACTTCAATCCGCCGGAAGGCGTGGCCGGTAGCAACCTTGCGGCCCGTCAGGCGGTGCAACTGACATTCCTGCATTGGGGCCTGCATGGCTGGGCGATCTATGCACTGGTCGGCTTGGCCGTGGCGTACTTTGCTTACCGTCATAACCAGCCGCTGGCGTTGCGGTCGGCGCTGTATCCGCTGGTCGGCGAGCGTTGGGTCAAAGGCGCGGCCGGTCATGCGGTGGACGGCTTCGGCATGTTCGTGACCCTGCTGGGGCTGGTGACGAACCTGGGGATTGGTTCGCTGCAAGTGTCGTCGGGCCTGGAAAACCTGTTCGGCATGGCACACAGCAACACCAACCTGCTGATCGTGATCATCGTGATGAGCACCGTGGCGACCATCGCCGCTGTGTCTGGCGTGGAAAACGGCATTCGCCGTCTGTCCAACCTGAACATCGTGCTGTTCAGCGGTTTGCTGATTTTCGTGCTGTTGTTCGGCCCGACCCTGCACCTGCTCAACGGCTTTGTGCAGAACATCGGTGACTACCTGAACGGTGTGGTGCTGAAGACTTTCGACCTCTATGTATATGAAGGCGACAGTGAGAAGTCGGATCGCTGGTTGGGCCTGTGGACTCTGTTCTATTGGGCCTGGTGGATTTCCTGGGCGCCATTCGTAGGCATGTTCATCGCGCGTATTTCCCGTGGTCGCACGGTGCGTGAATTGGTGGCCGGCGTGTTGCTGATTCCGCTGGGCTTCACCCTGGCATGGCTGTCGATCTTCGGTAACTCGGCCCTGGACCTGGTGATGAACCATGGCGCGGTGGAGCTCGGGAAGACGGCGCTGGAACAGCCGTCGATGGCGATCTACCAGTTGCTTGAGCATTACCCGGCGTCGAAGATCGTGATCGGCGTGTCGATCTTTGTCGGCTTCGTGCTGTTCCTGACCCCGGCGGATTCCGGCGCGGTGATGATGGCCAACCTTTCCTGCAAGGGCGGCAATGTTGACGAAGATGCGCCGCACTGGCTGCGGATTTTCTGGTCGGCGGTGATCACCCTGGTGACCATCGGTCTGCTGTTCGCCGGTAACTTCGAAGCCATGCAAACCATGGTAGTGCTGGCGGGGCTGCCGTTCTCGGTGGTGCTGGTGTTCTTCATGTTTGGCTTGCACAAGGCCATGCGCCAGGACGTGCAAATCGAACAGGAGCAAGCGGAACTGGCAGCGCGTGGTCGTCGTGGTTTCAGCGAGCGTCTGACCCAACTGGATCTGCAACCGAACCAGTCGATCGTTCAGCGTTTCATGGACAAGCAAGTCAGCCCGGCGCTGGAAGATGCGGCTGTGCAATTGCGTGCTCAGGGCCTGGATGTGCAGACGTTGTTGGGCAAGTCGAAACGCTGCATGGGCGTGCGGATCGAGATGGAAGAGGGCAACCCTTTTGTCTACGAAGTGAGCCTGGACGGTTATCTGGCGGCGGCGAGTGACACGGTGTCGGCTGAAAGCGCTGATGAACCGCGCGCACGTTACTACCGCGCCGAGGTGTACCTGCACAACGGCAGCCAGGATTACGACTTGATGGGCTTCACTCAGGATCAGATCACCCGTGACGTGCTCGATCAGTTTGAAAGCCATCGCCAGCTCCTTGGCCGGGTTTATAGCTAAGAAGTGAGTGGCGCGGTGTTCCAGTGACACCGCGTCATATTCTTCGCGAGCAAGCCCGCTCCCACAGGTAACCGAGTTCTATCAGGGACATGCGGTCGAATGTGGGAGCGGGCTTGCTCGCGAAGGGGCCATCAGCCGCACAGCTGCATGCCCTAATATCCCGCAAACAAAAACGCCGCGATCATCTCGCGGCGTTTTTTTGTCTGCTGCTTCTTACCCCAGGTTCTTGCCGAGCAGCGCGTGGTACAGCTCGCTGTCGCCAAGAATCCCGACAACTTTGTTGTTGTCGTGCAGCACCAGCTTGTTGCCGGTCTGGTAACGAATCTGCAGCGCATCGCGCATGCCGATGTTGGAGTCCACCAGCGTTGGCCGACGCCCCAAGCCTTCAACCGCTTGCCCCGGTATCCAGTTCTGCAGATCCAGGCTCGAGCCGTTCTGGCGTGCGCCTTTGATGGTGTTGCCTTCGGCCAGGTCCAGCCACGAATCGCCGCCCGGATCCAGGCACACCGAACCGTTGATGCGTTTGCAGTTGTCCAGGGTGCGCATCAGGCTGCGGCCGCACAATACGTTCAGTGGATTGGTGTGGGCGACGAAGGTGCGCACGTAATCGTCCGCAGGGTTCAACACGATCTCTTCTGGCTTGCTGTACTGGACGATCCGACCGTCTTTCATGATCGCGATACGGCTGCCGAGCTTCAGGGCTTCATCGAGGTCGTGGCTTACGAACACGATGGTTTTGTTCAGCTTGCTTTGCAGTTCCAGCAGTTCGTCTTGCAGGCCTTGGCGGATCAGCGGGTCAAGGGCCGAGAACGGTTCGTCCATCAGCAGAATGTCAGCGTCCATCGCCAGCGCTCGGGCCAGGCCCACACGCTGTTGCATACCACCGGAAAGCTCATCGGGTTTCTTGTTGCGCCACTGGGTCAGGCCGACCAGTTCGAGCTTTTCATCGACCAGTTTTTTCCGTTCCTTCTCCGGCCGGCCCTGCATCTCCAGACCGAAGCTGATGTTCTCGCGCACCGTCAGCCAAGGCATCAGGGCGAACTTCTGGAACACCATTGCGATGCGCTTGGTGCGCATCATTTTCAGTTCTGCCGGAGTACAGGAAGCGATGTCGATCTGCTTGCCTTCATGCTCGACGAACAACTTGCCACGGCTGACGGTGTTGAGGCCGTTGATGCAGCGCAACAGGCTGGATTTGCCGGAGCCGGACAGGCCCATCAGTACGCAGATTTCACCTTTCTCGATGTCCAGAGTGGCTTTTTCAACGCCGACGATTTGCCCGGTCTTTTTCAGGATCTGGTCGCGGGTCATGCCTTGGTCGAGGAGTTTGAGTGCCTCGCGCGGGTCTTTGGAGAAGATCACGTCCACGTCTTCGAAGCGAATAATGCTCATGCGTCACCCCCTACTTTAGCGTCGGGTTGTTTGCAGATACGGTCGAGCATGATCGCCAGCAGTACGATCGCCAGGCCTGCTTCGAAGCCCAGTGCGATATCAGCAGTGTTCAGTGCGTTGACCACGGGTTTGCCCAGGCCGTCGGCGCCCACCAGTGCCGCAATCACCACCATCGACAACGACAGCATGATGCACTGGGTGATACCGGCCGCGATGCTTGGCATGGCGTGGGGCAGTTCAATCCGTGAAAGCAGTTGACGGCGCGAGCAGCCGAAGGCTTTGCCGGCGTCCATCAATTCCTGCGGAACATCGCGAATACCCAGGTAGGTCAGGCGGATAGGCGCGGCAATCGCGAACACCACCGTCGAGATCAGACCCGGGACCACACCCAGCCCGAAGAGGGTCAGGGTAGGAATGAGGTACACGAAGGTCGGTACGGTCTGCATCAGATCGAGCACCGGCCGCATCAGTGTGTAGAACATCGGTTTATGCGCGGCGACGATGCCCAACGGCACGCCGATCAGCACGCACACCAGGGTGGCGAACAACACCTGGGCGAGGGTTTCCATGGTTTCCTGCCAATACCCCAGATTGAGGATCAGCAGAAAGGAGGCGATGACGAAAACGGTCAGGCCCCATTTGCGTTGAATGAAGTGTGCCAGTAGCGCGATGAGGCCGATCAATGCCAGCGGGTTGAACCAGGTCAGCGCAAAAGTCACGCCGTGGATCATCGTTTCCAGTGACACGGCGATTGCGTCGAAGGTGCTGGCGCCGTTTTGCGTCAACCATTCAACGAAGCCCGCGATGTACTGGCCTAAAGGTATTTTCTGATCAATCAGCATGGTAGTGAACGTCCGCATGCAAGGAAATAAACAGCCCGGGCGAGCGAACTCGCCCGGCGTAAGCGATGCTTCCTAAATCAAGGCTGCGCGAGCTTGGCTTTCACGGCCTCCAGGCCTGGTTTACCGTCAATGGTGGTCACGCCAGCGAGCCAGGTATCGAGCACCTGTGGATTCTTTTTCAGCCAGGCCTTGGCGGCCGCGTCAGGCTTCATTTTGTCGTCCAGGACGTTGCCCATCAGCGTGCTTTCCATGTCGAGGGTAAAGACCAGGTTTTTCAGCAACTGACCGACGTTGCTGCATTCCTGTGCGTAACCCTTGCGGGTGTTGGTGTAGATGGTCGCCTGGCCGAAGTTCGGGCCGAAGTATTCGTCGCCGCCGGTCAGGTACTTCATCTTGAATCGAGTGTTCATCGGGTGCGGTTCCCAGCCCAGGAACACCACGGCGGTGTTGCGGCGCTGAGCGCGATCGACTTGCGAGAGCATGCCTGCCTCGCTGGACTCGACCACCTTGAAGCCGGCGTCTTTCAGGCCGAAGGCGTTCTTGTCGATCATGCTCTGGATCAGGCGGTTGCCGTCGTTACCCGGTTCGATGCCATAGATCTTGCCGTCGAGTTCTTTCTTGAACTTGGCGATGTCGGCGAAATCTTTCAGACCTTTGTTATACAACTCTTCGGGGACGGCGAGTGTGTATTTTGCGTTTTCCAGATTAGCGCGCAGCGTGTCCACGGTGCCGGCATCGCGGTAGGCCTTGATGTCGTTTTCCATGGTCGGCATCCAGTTGCCGAGGAACACGTCCATGTTTTTGCCGTCGGCCAGCGACTTGTAGGTCACTGGCACGGAAATCATCGTTGTTTTGGTCTTGTAGCCCAGGGCATCGAGAACGACGCTGGTGGTGGCGGTAGTGACGGTAATGTCCGTCCAGCCGACATCGGAGAAGTTTACGGTGCTGCATTGGGCCGGTTCTGCGGCTTGAGCCAGAAACGGCAGACTCAGCATGGCGGCCAACAACAACGACGGGGAACCTTTCATAAGGGGCGACTCCTTGGTGTTTTTTTTGGCAGTGTTCCGACTGGACCACCGCACTTATCTGTTGCGGTTGGATGGCGTTTTGGAGACAGCTCTACCACGGCGCCTTGCAATCGAGTCGATACGATCATGTACCAGTGAAAATCTGACGCCTACAGGGTGCGTCGTAACCAGTACAGGGATGGTCGCATCCAGTGTCGGTAACGTCGTTTACAGCTTTTTTCAGCCCGTTTTGTCCCTCTGATCCGCAAAAAAACGGCGAAAACACAGCGTAAGCGGCCTGCGGCGCTGGCGGGCATGAGTGCGTCGGTGTGAGACGTTGAACGACATGACAAAAGCCTGATGATGCGGCCATCTCGGCGGATTGCAGCTTCAGCGTAGCAGCTCCGTCACTGGGCGCTTTTGCGCCTGGAGCAGGCACATCCAGGAGTTCAGCAGTAATGGCTATCAGCGTTTTCGACCTGTTCAAAATCGGCATTGGCCCTTCCAGTTCACACACCGTCGGGCCTATGCGAGCTGCGGCGCTGTTCGTGCAAGGTTTGCGTGAGCAGGGTCTTTTGGAACAAGTAAGGCGTGTCGAAGTTCAGCTTTATGGTTCGTTATCTGCCACCGGCATCGGTCACGGCAGCGATAACGCCGTGATCATGGGGCTGATGGGCGAGTGGCCGGACGCGATCGATCCGTCGCAAATCGGCATCCGCATTGAGACCCTGCGTGAAACCAACACGCTATTGCTCGACGGTCGCTTGTCGGTCCCGTTCATCTGGGCCCGGGACATGCGCCTGATCGATGAGAACCTGCCGTTCCATCCCAACGCCATGACCCTGGTTGCCGAAGGCGATCACGGCGAGCTGCATCGCGACACCTACTATTCCATCGGCGGCGGTTTTGTCGTCGATGAAGCACAGGCTTCCAGCGGCGTGGTGGATCTGGATCGCACCGTGCTGCCTTACGACTTCTCCAGTGCCGTCGAGCTGCTCAGTCTGTGCAAGCAGCACAACCTGCGCGTTGCAGAACTGATGATGGCCAACGAGAAAGTCTGGCGCAGCGAAGAGGAAATTCGCGCCGGCCTGATGAAACTCTGGCGCGCGATGCAAGATTGCGTGGAGCAAGGCCTTAAACACGAAGGCATCTTGCCCGGTGGCCTGAATGTGCGTCGTCGTGCGGCCAAACTGCACCGCAGCCTGCAAGAACTGAACAAGCCCAACGTGATCGGCTCGACCCTGAGCGCCATGGAGTGGGTGAACTTGTTCGCCCTGGCGGTCAACGAAGAAAACGCTGCCGGCGGGCGCATGGTTACGGCACCGACCAATGGCGCGGCGGGGATCATTCCGGCGGTGCTGCACTACTTCATGAAATTCAGCGAGGCAGTGACCGACGCCAACGTGGTCGATTACTTCCTCAGTGCCGCGGCGGTAGGGATTTTGTGCAAGAAGAACGCCTCGATCTCCGGTGCCGAAGTCGGTTGCCAGGGTGAAGTCGGTTCGGCCTGCGCCATGGCGGCAGCGGGGTTGGCGGAGATTCTCGGTGCCACCCCGGAGCAACTGTGCAACGCGGCGGAAATCGGCCTGGAACATAACCTCGGTCTGACTTGCGATCCGGTGGGCGGTTTGGTCCAGGTGCCGTGCATCGAGCGCAATGCGATTGCCGCGGTGAAAGCGATCAACGCGGCGCAGATGGCGCTGCGGGGCGACGGTCAGCACTTTATCTCGCTGGACCGGGTGATCCGCACCATGCGTGATACCGGTGCCGACATGCACGATAAATATAAAGAGACATCGCGCGGTGGATTGGCGGTTAGCGCGGTTGAGTGCTGAGACCAGGTTGACCCTGTGGCGAGGGAGCTTGCTCCCGCTCGGCTGCGCAGCAGTCGTAAAGATTTTAGGGGCGCTTCGCACCCCAGCGGGAGCAAGCTCCCTCGCCACACCAGACCAGTCAAAACTGCGCGCTAAGTGAACACTCGATTCAAAACGCGCCACCTTTTAGCGCGTCGCAAACAGGTAAGCCTGCCTGCCCCGATCAGGGATCCAATTGAAGCCTGACCGTCTGTCACCCGTGCTTGCGGTGACACTCTCCCCTGGAGCGTCGCAGCCCTGTTCCCACAAGTGCTACCGATTTGCTCACAGGCAACGGGGTAGCGGGTTTGCGGCCTCTAATGGCACTTATGACCTCTTATCTCTGCGCGCCATATCTAGACGCATCGCGACGTCGTTTTCAGGAGTTATTGAACACGCATTCAAGTTTAGGCATGGCAATTGCTCTGTCATTACAAAGCCCGTCTCCCACGCGAGAACGATGGCAATAAAAAGAGCCTCCGCCTGAGGCCATCACCCGCTTTGTGTGAGGAGATACCGCGATGACGACGTTCAACTCCGGGGCCCAACCCCAGAACCGTGCGCCTCAATCCATCGGCTTTTTGCTGCTGGACAATTTCACGCTTATTTCTCTGGCCTCCGCAGTAGAACCACTGCGCATGGCCAACCAATTGTCCGGTCGCGAGCTGTATCGCTGGACCACACTCACCGTCGATGGCGGTCAGGTCTGGGCCAGTGACGGTCTACAGATCACCCCCGACGCCTCCATGCACAAAGCGCCTCCCATGGACACCATCATCGTCTGCGGCGGTATCGGCATTCAACGCACCGTAACCCGCGAGCACGTGTCGTGGCTGCAAAGCCAGGCGCGTCAGTCCCGTCGTCTCGGCGCGGTCTGCACCGGCAGCTGGGCCCTGGCGTGCGCCGGTCTGCTGGACGGCTTCGATTGCAGCGTGCACTGGGAATGCCTGGCGTCGATGCAGGAAGCTTTCCCGCGGGTGGCCATGAGCACCCGGCTGTTCACCCTCGACCGTAACCGTTTCACCAGCTCCGGCGGCACCGCGCCGCTGGACATGATGCTGCACCTGATCAGCCGCGATCACGGTCGCGAACTGTCGGCCGCGATCTCGGAAATGTTCGTCTATGAGCGCATCCGCAACGAGCAGGATCACCAGCGCGTGCCGCTCAAGCACATGCTCGGCACCAACCAGCCAAAGTTGCAGGAAATCGTGGCATTGATGGAAGCCAACCTCGAAGAGCCGATCGACCTCGACGAACTGGCGGTGTACGTCGCCGTTTCGCGTCGTCAGCTGGAGCGGTTGTTCCAGAAATACCTGCACTGCTCGCCGTCGCGTTACTACCTGAAACTGCGCCTGATTCGCGCTCGGCAGCTGCTCAAGCAAACGCCGATGTCGATCATCGAAGTGGCGTCAGTGTGTGGTTTCGTGTCCACGCCGCACTTCTCCAAGTGCTACCGCGAATACTTCGGCATTCCGCCGCGTGACGAGCGCGTGGGTTCCAACACCACACAACAAGTGGCGATGATGCCGCTGCCGCAAGCCTTGGTGCTGTCGCCGTTGTCCGGGCCGCTGTCGGCGCTGAGCCAGGCGCGCAACGAGTCGACTTTCGCTAGCGTAAGGCTCTAAACCAGGCAAACTTTTGTGGCGAGGGAGCTTGCTCCCGTTGGGCTGCGGAGCAGCCCCGAAGCCGGTACATGCATTCTTCATTTGCATGTACCGGTTTTGCGACCGCTTCGCGCTCGAGCGGGAGCAAGCTCCCTCGCCACAAAGTGTTCACACCCCGGAAATCAGGCGCTACGGCTTTGCTGATACTCCGCCAGCGCAGGCAGCAATTGCCTGTCGATCGCCTGGCGCACGGCCGGCAGGATGGTCGCGCTGCTGGTGTACATCTGCTTGACCATAGTCCGCAGCGTCATTGCCCGCTCATCGTTCAAGCCTCGCACCGCACACTCGCAAGCCTGCTCGGCTGTAGAGCCATTTGGCACTTGAAAACCCAACGATTTTAGCTGGCCTAACAGGTCTTCCTGGTCAATCAAATCGGCGTGCATCATGACGCAATCCTTCTTCAGGGAACGGTGTCGTGGCTCGATTCTGGTAGGGGCTGGGGATGGCGGCAAGGACGATTTGTCGCAATGGCCGCAATACCTATGAACAGGTCGCTTTCGGCTAACTTGCAAATGATGGGAGTGGGCACACTGGACTCAGCTGGTTTCACGAAGGTTTGGTCACCCTCGCGCAACGGCTCCTCAACAGTACCCACCTCTGCCCCGATCCTGTCACGGCTTGATCGGGGTTTTTTTTGTGTGTGAATCAGCTGGAAACTTGGTGTCTGGGCGGGCGCCATCGCGAGCAGGCTCGCTCCCACAGGTGACCTGCAGCGGCCTCATTATTTGTGTACGACACAAATCCAATGTGGGAGCGAGCCTGCTCGCGATGAACGATGACGCGGTCTAGCGCTGCAACACCAAAATGCGCGACAGCAACTCATCACGATCCACATAACAACCCTGGAAATGCCGGGCGCCTGTTGCGGGGTCGAACGCATTGCGGGCGTGAAGGGTGCGGCGGTTGTCGAAGCACCACAGCTCGCCGGGATTGAGCCGCGTCATCACCCGGAAGCGCGCCTCGCGGGTCATCGCAATGAAGCGTCGGTAAGCGCGATACAGCTTGGGCATTTGCTCGACTGAAGCATCGAACGGCCCACGCAGAAAGTTCGCCATGCGGATTTCCGACACCTGTCCGAACGCATCCAGGGCGATGATCGGCGCCAGACAGCGGTAGTCGCTGTGGCGGTCCTTGTTGCGGAACTCCACGGGGATTTCACACAAAGCCTGAAACGCCTCGGGATCTTCCTGGCGCAAGGCTTCGGCGATGGCAAAACCGTCGACGAAAATGCTCTCGCCACCGTCGGCATCATTGATCAGGCAATGCAGAAATTGCAGTCCCGGTTGCAGCTCCCGCGTGGGCAGGTCGCTGTGCAGCGGCAGGTTGAAGGCGGTGTAGGCATTGCTGTCGGCGTCGGCCTTGGATTGCACGTTGAACAGCACGCCGAAATTGCTCTCGCGGATGAAGGAAATCCGTTGGGCGATCAGCTTCAGCGAGCCCGGCTCGGTGGGCACGCCGCGAACCTGGGTCAGGCCGATGTCACGCACGGCCAGCAACCATTGCAGCAAGGCATCGTTGTCGTTCATCAATGCCTGATAGTCGAACACCGGCAACTTCAGCTGGCTGTCCCATAGCTTGCTTTTCGGTTTGGTGGCCCGGCGTTCGGTGCGGGACTCATCGTCATAGGCGTGGGCCCGCAGCCAGCCCGGGTCGAAGCGGCTGAGGTGGCCGTCCTGCCAATCGACACATAGGCAACCATTGGTATCGATTCGGGCGCTGTCGGGGATCAGATCTTCCGCGACATCGACGATTTCCAGCACTTGCTCGCGGGTCACCGTGTAGACGCACAGCGGGCACGGGCAGTTGTCCCGCAGCCATTGATGATGAAAAGGGCTGACCCGACCGTCTGCCCACTGGACTTGAATTCGATCCGCCAGGGTATGCACGGCGGTCAACGCGCTGATCAACGGGTAGGTGCGGAAATCGGCAAAAGCGGCGGCGGTGTTCATGACGGGCTCCTTATTATTTTTCGGGCGTGGGGGGCGTTCTCAATTAGTTTCCCTGCCGCGCCGGGTCTGCTGTTGTGCAGGGCAAGGCACGAGAAGCGTGGTTTGGTCATTCCAAATAAGCTTCGAGCAACGCAGCCCTGCACAACAGCAGGCCCGGCCCTTCGGGTTGTGCCTTAAAGCGGGCCAGGCTGCGTTGCAGGCCTTGGAAAGGGAACAACCATTCCCGGCGGCCTGCGCCTTGCCTGGCCCGCTTTAAGGCGACAACGCGGCAGGGAAACTAATTGAGAACGCCCCCCAAAGCGATCACTCGGCCGATGAAGGCGGGTGCGGGCAGGTCGGCTTGCTCGGCGACAATGGCTTGCAGTTTGCTCAAGGTTTCTTCGCTGAACGGTGCGGATCGCGGCCCCGCGAGGTCGACGTGCAGCAGCATTTGTTCATTGCCCGCCAGCTCCTTGTCACCGCCCACCAGATGCAGGCTGTGATAGAGGTGCAGGCGCTTGCGGTCATGGCCGATGATCTGGGTATGCACTTCGACATCGGCATCGAGCTTCACTTCGTGCAGGTAGTTGAGGTGCAGTTCGAGGGTGAACAGCGAGTTGCCGCTGGCTTCGCGGTTGTTGCTGTCCATGCCCAGACGATCCATCAGCGCGTCGGTGGCGTAGCTGAAAATCAGCAGATAGAAGGCATCGCGCAGGTGGCCGTTGTAGTCGACCCAGTCGGGGATGATTTTGGTTTGGTAGGTGGTGAGGGTGGGCATGTCGTCACATCCGAAAATGGTTGAACCTGTAGGAGCGAGGCTTGCCCGCGAAGAGGCCGGTACATTCGCCGGATCTCTTGCGGCAGGGAAATCGCCTTCGCGGGCAAGCCTCGCTCCTACAGGGGGTGGGGGTGTTTAGTCTGCGAACGCCATCCCATGCTTCTCTTTGGTGGTCTTCACCGCCTCCAGTACCGCCAGCAAGCAATCATCACGATAGCGCTCCAGCGCCGAGATGCTGTGCTTGCCCAGCTGCTCGCTGGTGCCATCCACCACATCATCAATCAATTTGTCGGTCAGCTCCGGTGCCGGTAGATACGTCCAGGGTAACTGCAACGCCGGCCCGAATTGCGCCATGAAGTGCCGCATTCCCGCATCGCCACCCGCCAGGGTGTAAGTCAGGAAAGTGCCCATGAACGACCAGCGCAGGCCCGCGCCAAAACGAATCGCATCATCGATTTCGCCGGTGGTCGCCACGCCGTCGTTGACCAGATGCAGCGCCTCACGCCACAGCGCTTCGAGCAACCGGTCGGCGATAAATCCTGGCACTTCCTTGCGCACATGCAGCGGGCGCATGCCCAAGGATTCGTAGACTTTCATTGCCGCTTGGACCGCTTCTGGCGCCGTGTTCCTGCCGCCGACCACTTCCACCAATGGCAGCAGGTAAACCGGGTTGAACGGGTGCCCGACCACGCAGCGTTCCGGGTGGGTCGAACTCTCGTAGAACTCGCTCGGCAACAGCCCCGACGTACTGGAGCCGATCAAGGCATTGGGCTTGGCCGCCGCGCTGATTTTGCTGTGCAATTCCAGTTTCAGGTCCAGTCGTTCTGGTGCACTTTCCTGAATGAAATCCGCATCACGAACGCATTCTTCGATGGTGGCGACAAAGCGCAGACGATCCTGCGACGCGCCGGGTGCCAGGCCTTGTTTCTCCAGTGCGCCCCAGGCATTGGCGACGCGTTTGCGCAGCGCCGCTTCGGCACCGGGCGCCGGGTCCCAGGCCACTACATCGAGGCCATGGGCGAGGGCGCGAGACACCCAACCGCTGCCGATGACACCGCTGCCCAGGGCTGCGAAGGTTTTGATATCAGTGATAAAGCTCATGGCGACGTCCTAAAAAGTTCGGTGATCCCTTGTGGGAGCGGGCTTATGTGGCGAGGGGGCTTGCCCCCGTTCGGCTGCGAAGCAGTCGTAAAACATTGCATGCGGTGCGGCTGACACACCGCGGCTGCAGGTTTTGGGGCCGCTTCGCGACCCAACGGGGGCAAGCCCCCTCGCCACACAAGCCCGCTCCCACAGGTAAGGTGTAGGTGCGGGTTAACCGCGCTTGGTCAGGCCCATTTTTGTCCGGCCTTCAGCCGGGGTCAGAACACGGGCGCCGAGGCGGCTGAGGATTTCCGAGGCGCGTTCGACCAGTTGGCCGTTGGTCGCCAATACACCCTTGTCCAGCCACAGGTTGTCTTCCAGGCCGACCCGCACGTTGCCGCCGAGCAGCACCGCTTGCGCCGCCATTGGCATCTGCATGCGACCGATGCCGAACCCGGCCCAGACCGCGTCGGCCGGCAGGTTGTCGACCATGGCTTTCATGGTGGTGGTGTCGGCCGGCGCGCCCCACGGAATGCCCAGGCACAGCTGAAACAGCGGGTTATCGAGCAGGCCTTCCTTGATCATCTGCTTGGCGAACCACAGGTGACCGGTGTCGAAGATTTCCAGCTCAGGCTTAACGCCCAGCTCTTGAATGCGTTTGGCGCCAGCGCGTAGCTGCGCCGGGGTGGAGACGTAAATGGTGTCGCCATCGCCGAAGTTCAGGGTGCCGCAATCCAAAGTGCAGATTTCCGGCAGCAGTTCTTCGACGTGGGCCAGACGGGTCAGCGGGCCGACCAGGTCGGTGTTCGGGCCGAACTCCATCGGATTCTCGCCCGCGCCGATTTCCAGGTCGCCGCCCATGCCGGCGGTGAGGTTGACGATGATGTCCACGTCCGCCTCGCGGATGCGTTCCATCACTTCGCGGTACAGCGCCACGTCACGGCTGAACTTGCCGGTTTGCGGGTCACGAACGTGGCAATGGACCACGGTGGCGCCGGCCTTGGCGGCTTCCACGGCGGCCGCGGCGATTTGTTTCGGGGTGACCGGCACGTGTGGGCTTCTGGCGGTCGTGTCGCCAGCACCGGTGAGTGCGCAGGTGATGATGACGTCGTGGTTCATGAGGCGGTTCCTTACAGGCGTGATTTTTGGGTATGGCTCAGGGCGTAACGATTCCGTTCGCAGCCCGGTCGGGCTGCGAATCGGTGATTCATTTCAGGTTTATTTACTGGTCAGTTTCAGGTTCTCAGCCGCCGGTTTGCCGTCGAAGGTGGTCACGCCTTCGAGCCAGCGTTGCTTGTCTTGCGGGTGATCTTTCAACCATTGCTTAGCCGATTCGAAAGCGTCCTTGTGATCGAGCAGCGGCTGCATCATCCGGCTCTCGTCTTCGGCGGTGTAGGTCAGGTTGCTCAGCAAACGACCAATGTTCGGGCATTGCTCGGCGTATTTCGGCGCGGTGACCGTCCAGACGGTGGCCATGCCTTCGTTCGGGCCGAGGGCGTCTTCACTGCCGGTTAGGTAGGTCATTTGCACATTGACGTTCATCGGGTGCGGCGCCCAGCCGAAGAACACCACGGCTTCCTTGCGCCGCACGGCGCGATCCACCGCCGCAAGCATGCCGGCTTCGCTGGACTCGACCAGCTGGAACTTGCCCAGGCCAAACTGGTTCTTGGCGATCATCGCCTTGATCTGGGTGTTGGCGCCCGACCCAGGCTCGATGCCGTAAATCTTGCCGCCCAGTTCTTTTTCGAATTTGGCGATGTCAGCGAAGGTTTTCAGGCCTTTGTCGGCGAGGTAAGTCGGTACGGCGAGGGTGGCACGGGCGTCTTTCAGGCTTGGCGCCTCAAGCACCTTGACCTGATTGGCCGCGACGAACGGCGTGATGGTCTGGGTCATCAGCGGATTCCAGTAACCGAGGAACAAGTCCAGGCGCTGGTCGCGAATCCCGGCGAAGATGATTTGCTGGGAGGCGCTGGTCTGTTTGGTGTTGTAGCCGAGGCCGTCGAGCAATACTTGGGTCATGGCGCTGGTGGCGATTACGTCGGTCCAGTTCACTACACCCATGCGCACGTTCTGGCACGACGCGGGTTCGGCCGCCATGACGCTGGCGCTCAAGAAAGCGGTACCGCTGAGTGCAAGAACACAGCTGCTGATCAGTCGTTTCATGTCGGGTTCCTCGGCAGGTCGTTATTGTGGGTTCCGGTGTCTGATGCGCCGGTAATGCCAAGTTACGCAGCAAAGGCCCCGTAAAAACGCACTGCGGCGACCAGCTCTTGCACTGCAGCGACCTGCGCACTTGAATGCCGGTTGCAAGTGGCGTATCAACGTCCACACGCTTCCCGCCCTCTCGCTACCTGCCATCGAGTGCGCTCCATGTCCCAGGATTTCTACTTCTTGTTGATGCCGGGTTTTTCGGCGATCGGTTTCATCTCGGCGATCGAGCCGCTGCGGGTCGCCAATCGCTTTCGCGGCGAGCTGTACCGCTGGCATGTGTTGAGCGCTGATGGCGGGGCGGTTCTGGCCAGCAACGGCATGTCGGTCAACGCCGATGCGGCGCTGGAACCCCTGAAGAAAGGCGCGACCTTGCTGGTGGTCGCCGGTTTCGAGCCGCTGAAATTCACCAGCCCGGCACTGGAGCACTGGTTGCGCCGCTTGGACAACGAAGGCGTGACGCTCGGCGCCATCGACACCGGCAGCTTCGTCCTCGCCGAAGCCGGCCTGCTCGACGGCCATCGCCTGACCCTGCATTGGGAAGCGATCGATGCCTTCAAGGAGTCTTACCCGCAGCTGAGCGTCACTCAGGAGCTGTTCGAGATCGACCGTCGGCGCATCACCTCCGCCGGCGGCACGGCTTCCATCGACCTGATGCTCGACCTCATCGGCCAGGCCCACGGCCCGGAACTGGCGATCCAGGTCAGCGAACAATTCGTACTCGGGCGCATCCGCCCGCGCAAAGACCACCAGCGCATGGAAGTCGCCACGCGATATGGCATCAGCAACAAGAAACTGGTGCAGGTGATTGGGGAGATGGAACAGCACAGCGAACCGCCGCTGAGTACCCTGGAGCTGGCGGAATCGATCAAAGTGACCCGGCGTCAGCTGGAACGCCTGTTTCGCCTGCATCTGAACGACACGCCAAGCAATTTCTATCTGCGGTTAAGGCTGGAGAAGGCGCGGCAGTTACTGCGTCAGACGAACATGAGTGTGTTGGAAGTGAGCATCGCGTGCGGGTTTGAATCGCCGTCGTATTTCACCCGAAGTTATCGGGCGAGGTTTGAGCGGTGCCCGCGTGAAGACCGCCGACGGTTGGGGGATGGGCGGGAGCTGGTCTGACTGCATTCCAAGGCCAGGCACAAGACAAATGTGGGAGCGGGCTTGCTCGCGAAAGCGGTGTATCAGTCAACATCAAAGTTGAATGACACGCCGCTTTCGCGAGCAAGCCCGCTCCCACATTCGATTTGCTTTGCCTGAAAGTCCATGCCCGCCTTACTTCTTCATCAGTGCAGAACACGCCGCCTTGTAAGCCTCATGCTGATACTTGTTCAACGTCTCCGGCAGTGCAAAATCGAACTTCTTGTTCTGCGCATTGATGGTCTGCGGTGACAGCAGCGTCACCTCGCAATTTTCCAGCAGCTGGATAATCCCCTCAATCTTGAATGTGGTCGGCCCACCGGCGAACTCACCTTTCTTGCTGCGTTTCTTGATCGCGATCCGGTCGATGGAGTTCTCGCGAACAAACGACGCCACCTGAGCGGCAAAGACTTTAACGTTAGCGGCTTCATCGTCCTCGTCGAGGGCGATTTTCTTGGTGGCGAGGGCGACGTGACTGAGCGCCTGACCGTCGAGGGAGGCCACGGCGATGATCGCTTCGCTGCCTTTGATTTCGATGCCGCAGATTTTCATTTCAATCCCTTTTCCTGATGCTGGCGTTCAGCTTACAACTCTAGTTGGTTGGCGGTGATGCCAAAAGCTGCGGCAATTTTTTCGCGGGTTGCCTTGCGGGGCTTGGAGACCGTTTCTTGCTGGGCGAAAGCCGGTTGGGAAATGCCCATGCGCTTGGCAACTTCATCCTGCGTAAGGTTCAGGTGTTCGCGCCAGGCGCGAATGGGCGTCGCGCCATCGACGATGCGACTGACCACTTCGTGGGGGATCAGATCGGGCTCGATCTTCTGCGCCACATACTGCGCGTACGGAATGACCACGAACGCCGGTTTTCCCTCCGCGTCGTTGATGATTTGAATCTCAGTAGGTGCGTTCATCGCGTTTTTTGACCTCTTGAATACTGACCACTTTGATCGCGCCATCCCAGTCGAACATGACCCGATAACTACCGACTCGCAGTCGATAGGCGTAGTCATGACCGACCAGTGCTTTGACGTTGCCTACATCAGGCATGCCAGCTAGCGCCGTGATGGCATCACGAACCTGGATCTGATGAACGGAATGCAATTTCAAGAGCTGCTTAACGGCCTTCGCGTCCAGTGAATGCTGTTCATGGGAGAATATAAGTCTTTTATAAGATTTGCTAATCTTTGCTTATATTTTTCAGGTGGCCAACAAACGAAATTTGTCGGGATATTGCTCGAAAAAACTGCTTTAACCCTTACCCAGCGGGAGTTGTAGGCTTGCTCGGTGAAGCCTGTGGGAAAGGTCTTGATTGAAGGTAAAAGCTGGTAGGGCCACCAGCTTTCGACAGACGATTCAGGATCACTCCTGCCCAATCGACTCCAAAAACTCCGACCGCTCGTCACTCATGCGCGCCACGCAA
Source organism: Pseudomonas frederiksbergensis (assembly GCF_003732275.1). Lineage (GTDB taxonomy): Bacteria > Pseudomonadota > Gammaproteobacteria > Pseudomonadales > Pseudomonadaceae > Aquipseudomonas > Aquipseudomonas frederiksbergensis_H. Next base: position 9,188 of record NZ_MOBM01000022.1, on the reverse strand, counting down.
TCATTTTGCGCAATGGTGAACGCTTTGCTACCACTGGTCGCCGGAAATGCGTCCACTGCGCAATCGGCATCCCGGGTTTTCAGCCATTGCTGTTGCGCGGTCTTGATTTTGGCGGTGATGTCGGTCAGTTGCGCCTTGTTGTTGCCGTAAAGCGTTTGCATGCGCTCGGTCAGGCTCTGATAGTTGTCGCTCAGCAGCTGTTCGGCGGTGGTTCTGCTGTAGGCCGAGCATTCCAGGGTCTGGATTTCGTTTTCGACGGCGTCGCAGGGGTTGTCGTCGGCCTCTTCAGCTGCTTGTACGCCAGTCGCAATCAGTGCCAAAGCCAGGAAGATCGATTTCATTGCGTCGCCGCCCCTTAATCCAGTCATGCATTCAGTAAAACATCCAGTGATGCGGCGAATTCTGGCCCAAGCGAGCGGCGTTGGATAGGTAGGCAATGACGCCTGTTGATGACCCTTTGTCGCGGATTGACGCTTTCGGCAATTCCCCTGTCGTTTTTGCACCCGGCTGCCCCGGCCCTCAGGCATATGCTGGCCCCAAAGCGCCGGCACACGATTCGGCGCATGAATCGCTAATAGGGGACAGCCTGATGAGCCCAGCCGAATTGCACGCCGACAGCATCGTTATCGACGGGCTGATTATTGCCAAGTGGAACCGCGAGCTGTTTGAAGACATGCGCAAGGGCGGTCTGACCGCGGCCAACTGCACCGTGTCGGTGTGGGAGGGCTTCCAGGCCACTGTCAACAACATCGCCGCCAGCCAGAAGCTGATCCGCGAGAACAGCGACCTGGTGATTCCGGTGCGCACCACCGCCGATATCCGCAAGGCCAAGGAGCAGGGCAAGACCGGTATCCTCTTTGGCTTCCAGAATGCTCACGCGTTTGAAGACCAGATCGGCTATGTCGAGGTCTTCAAACAGCTCGGCGTCGGTATCGTGCAGATGTGCTACAACACCCAAAACCTGGTCGGCACCGGTTGCTACGAGCGCGATGGCGGCCTGTCGGGTTTCGGTCGTGAAATCGTCGCCGAGATGAACCGTGTCGGCGTCATGTGCGACCTTTCCCACGTCGGCTCGAAAACCTCCGAAGAAGTCATCCTCGAATCCAAGAAGCCGGTCTGCTACTCCCACTGCCTGCCGTCGGGTCTGAAAATTCACCCGCGTAACAAATCCGACGAAGAGCTGAAGTTCATCGCCGATCACGGCGGTTTCGTCGGTGTGACCATGTTCGCGCCGTTCCTGGCCAAGGGCATCGATTCGACCATCGACGACTACGCCGAAGCCATCGAATACACCATGAACATCGTCGGCGAAGACGCCATCGGCATCGGCACCGACTTCACCCAGGGCCATGGCCAGGACTTCTTCGAATACCTGACCCATGACAAGGGCTACGCCCGCCGTCTGACCAGTTTCGGCAAGATCATCAACCCGCTGGGCATCCGCACCGTGGGCGAGTTCCCGAACCTGACCGAGACCCTGCTCAAACGCGGCCATTCCGAGCGTGTGGTGCGCAAGATCATGGGCGAGAACTGGGTGAACGTCCTCAAAGACGTTTGGGGCGAATAAGCCACCGCATTTCTGAATCCTTTCCCCCGGCCGTCCGTGCCGGGGGCAACACAACGAATTTTCTGGAGTTAAGTTTCCATGGCCAAGATCGCCCCGCAATTACCAATCGAAGTCGACAGCGAAACCGGTATCTGGACTTCCGACGCCCTGCCGATGCTGTATGTGCCGCGCCATTTCTTCGTCAACAACCACATGGGTATCGAGGAAGTGCTGGGCGCCGAAGCCTACGCCGAAATCCTTTACAAGGCCGGCTACAAGTCCGCTTGGCACTGGTGTGAAAAAGAAGCTGAATGCCACGGCCTGGAAGGCGTTGCGGTGTTCGAGCATTACATGAAGCGTCTGTCGCAACGCGGCTGGGGCTTGTTCAAGATTCAGGACATCGACCTCGACAAAGGCACCGCCAGCGTCAAGCTCGAACACTCCGCATTTGTCTACGTGTACGGCAAGGTCGGGCGCAAGGTCGACTACATGTTCACTGGCTGGTTCGCCGGCGCCATGGACCAGATCCTGGCCGCTCGCGGCAGCAAGATCCGCACTGTCGCCGAACAAGTCTACGGTGGCTCCGAAGAAGGCCACGACGACGGTTTGTTCACCGTCAAGCCGTTGTAAGTCGAGGACCCCGCCATGGCTTTCGAAGCAATGTTCCAGCCGATCCAGATCGGCAAACTGACCATCCGCAACCGCGTGCTCAGCACTGCGCACGCCGAGGTCTACGCCACCGACGGCGGCATGACCACCGACCGGTACGTCAAGTATTACGAAGAGAAAGCCAAGGGCGGGATCGGCCTGGCGATTTGCGGCGGTTCCTCCAGCGTGGCCATCGACAGCCCGCAAGGCTGGTGGAAGTCGGTCAACCTGGCCGACGACCGGATCATTCCGCACTTCCAGAACCTGGCCGATGCCATGCACAAGCATGGCGCCAAGATCATGATCCAGATTACCCACATGGGCCGTCGTTCCCGCTGGGACGGCGAGCATTGGCCAACCCTGCTGTCGCCGTCGGGCATCCGTGAGCCGGTGCATCGCGCGACCTGCAAAACCATCGAGCCGGAAGAAATCTGGCGGGTGATCGGCAACTACGCAAGCGCCGCGGCACGTGCCAAGGCCGGTGGCCTGGACGGTGTCGAACTGTCTGCCGTGCACCAGCACATGATCGACCAGTTCTGGAGCCCGCGGGTTAACAAGCGTACCGACGAATGGGGCGGCAGCTTCGAAAACCGCATGCGTTTCGGCCTGGAAGTGATCAAGGCTGTGCGCAAGGAAGTCGGTCCTGACTTCTGCGTCGGCATCCGTCTATGCGGTGACGAATTCCACCCGGATGGTTTGTCCCACGAGGACATGAAGCAGATCGCCAAGTACTACGACGACACCGGCATGATCGACTTCATCGGCGTCGTGGGTTCGGGTTGCGACACCCACAACACCTTGGCCAACGTTATTCCGAACATGAGTTATCCACCGGAGCCATTCCTGCATTTGGCCGCCGGTATCAAGGAAGTGGTGAAGGCTCCGGTTTTGCACGCGCAGAATATCAAGGATCCGAACCAGGCGACCCGTATTCTGGAGGGCGGTTACGTCGACATGGTCGGCATGACCCGCGCCCACATCGCCGACCCGCATTTGATTGCCAAGATCAAAATGGGTCAGGTCGACCAGATCAAACAGTGTGTCGGCGCCAACTATTGCATCGACCGTCAGTACCAGGGCCTGGATGTCTTGTGCATCCAGAACGCCGCGACCTCCCGTGAATACATGGGCGTGCCGCACATCATCGAGAAATCGACCGGTGTGAAGCGCAAAGTCGTGGTGGTCGGTGCCGGTCCTGCCGGGATGGAAGCGGCTCGCGTGTCGGCCGAACGTGGCCACGACGTGACCCTGTTCGAGAAGAAAGAATTCATCGGCGGGCAGATCACTACCGCGTCGAAAGCTCCACAACGGGACCAGATCGCCGGTATCACTCGTTGGTTCCAACTGGAACTGGCGCGCTTGAAAGTCGACCTGCGCCTGGGCGTGGCGGCGGATGCGGCGACCATTCTCGACCTGCGTCCAGACGTGGTGGTGCTCGCCGTCGGGGGTCATCCGTTCCTGGAGCAGAACGAACATTGGGGCGCGGCTGAAGGCCTGGTGGTCAGCAGCTGGGACATCCTCGACGGCAAGGTTGCACCGGGCAAGAACGTGCTGGTCTACGACACCATTTGCGAGTTTACCGGGATGTCGACGGCCGACTTCCTCGCCGACAAGGGCAGCCAGGTCGAGATCGTCACCGACGACATCAAACCGGGCGTCGCGATTGGCGGTACGTCGTTCCCGACTTACTACCGCAGCATGTACCCGAAAGAAGTGATCATGACCGGCGACATGATGCTGGAGAAGGTCTACCGCGAAGGCGACAAGCTGGTGGCGGTGCTGGAAAACGAATACACCGGCGCCAAAGAGGAGCGGGTGGTGGACCAGGTCGTCGTCGAAAACGGCGTACGTCCGGACGAAGAAATCTACTACGCGCTGAAGGAAGGCTCGCGCAACAAAGGCCAGATGGACATCGAAGCCCTGTTCGCGATCAAGCCTCAGCCTTCACTGAGCCAGGCGGGCGACGGCTACTTGCTGTTCCGCATCGGCGACTGCGTGGCCCAGCGCAACACCCACGCGGCGATCTATGACGCGTTGCGGTTGTGCAAGGATTTCTAAGAGCTTGTGGAAACCTTAGTGGGAGCGAGCCTGCTCGCGAAGACGGACTGACATTCAACATTGATGTCGACTGACCCGCCGCTTTCGCGAGCAAGCCCGCTCCCACAGGATTCGAGCAAGGCATCCAGGTAGTTAGGCCTGCAAGACCCCGAGGTCTTTGGGAGCTCCACATGTTGAACACCCTTCTTCCAATCCTGTTGTTCGCTGCCCTGGGCCTGGCTGTCCTTGGCGCGTTGCGACGGGTGGCTATGTGGCGTCAGGGCCGGGCGTCGAAAGTCGACCTGATCGGCGGTCTGTTCGCCATGCCCAAACGCTACATGGTCGATTTGCACCACGTCGTCGCGCGGGACAAATACATTGCCAACACCCACGTCGCCACGGCCGGTGGTGCGGTGGCGTCCATTGTGCTGGCGATTCTGGTTCATGGCTTTGGCCTGCATAACCGCATTCTCGGTTATGCACTGCTGCTGATGTCGGCGGTGATGTTTGTTGGCGCGATCTTTATGTTCCTGCGCCGTCGCAACCCACCGGCCCGCTTGTCCAAAGGCCCGTGGATGCGCTTGCCGAAAAGCCTGATGGCGTTCTCGGCATCGTTCTTCCTGCTGACCCTGCCGGTCGCCGGCATCCTTCCGGAAAACTTCGGTGGCTGGGTGGTGGCTGCGATCCTCGGCGTCGGTGTGCTGTGGGGCGTTAGCGAACTGTTCTTCGGCTTGACCTGGGGCGGGCCGATGAAGCACGCCTTCGCCGGTGCATTGCACCTGGCCTGGCACCGTCGCGCCGAACGTTTTGGGGGCGGTCGATCCACCGGTTTGAAGCCGCTGGATCTGAATGACCCGAATGCGCCACTGGGCGTGGAAAAACCCAAGGATTTCACCTGGAACCAACTGCTCGGCTTTGATGCCTGCGTGCAGTGCGGTAAATGCGAAGCCGCGTGCCCGGCGTTCGCCGCCGGCCAGCCGCTGAACCCGAAAAAACTGATTCAGGACATGGTCGTTGGCCTGGCCGGTGGCACCGATGCCAAATTTGCCGGCAGCCCGTATCCGGGCAAAGCCATCGGCGAACACGGGGGTAATCCGCATCAACCAATCGTCAACGGTCTGGTGGACGCTGAAACCCTGTGGTCCTGCACCACTTGCCGTGCCTGCGTCGAGGAATGCCCGATGATGATCGAGCACGTCGACGCCATCGTCGACATGCGCCGCCATCTGACCCTGGAAAAAGGCGCGACCCCGAACAAGGGCGCCGAAGTCCTGGAAAACCTGATCGCCACCGATAACCCTGGCGGCTTCGCGCCGGGCGGGCGGATGAACTGGGCGGCGGATTTGAACCTGAACCTGCTCAGCGAGAAGAAATCCACCGACGTGCTGTTCTGGGTCGGCGACGGTGCCTTCGACATGCGCAACCAGCGCACCCTGCGTGCCTTCGTCAAAGTACTGAAAGCGGCCAAGGTCGACTTCGCCGTGCTGGGGCTTGAAGAGCGTGACAGCGGTGATGTGGCACGACGCCTGGGCGACGAAGCAACGTTCCAGCTGTTGGCCAAGCGCAATATCCAGACCTTGGCTAAATACAGCTTCAACCGCATCGTCACCTGCGACCCGCACAGCTTCCACGTGCTGAAAAACGAGTACGGCGCTTTCGACGGCAACTATCTCGTGCAACACCACAGCACCTACATGGCGGAGATCATTGGCGAAGGCGCGCTGAACCTCGGCCAGCACAAAGGCAGCAGCGTGACCTATCACGACCCGTGCTACCTCGGCCGCTACAACGGCGAGTACGAGGCACCGCGTGAAGTGCTGCGTGCCCTCGGGATTGAAGTGAAAGAGATGCAACGTTCCGGTTTCCGTTCTCGCTGCTGCGGCGGCGGTGGCGGTGCGCCAATCACCGACATTCCGGGCAAGCAGCGGATCCCCGACATGCGCATGGAAGACATCCGCGAAACCGGTGCCGAACTGGTGGCCGTGGGTTGTCCACAATGCACCGCAATGCTTGAGGGCGTGGTCGAACCGCGTCCAATGATCAAGGACATCGCCGAACTGGTTGCCGATGCGTTGCTTGAAGACGCAACGCCGGGAAAGCCATCGGCACCGGCCAAACGTGAACCTGCGGAGGTGCATTGATGAGCGACATTATCCGCCGCGACCCACGCGCCGAATGGATCGCCCGTAACCGTCTGCACCCGCTGCATGCAGCCATGCAGCCGGCGCAGCACAGCTGGATGGGGCCTAACGGCATCATTCGCAAGAATCCTCACGGGATCGGTTTTATCGGCCCCAACGGCATCAAGAGAATCGACCGCAGCGGCGCTCAGCAGGGCGGGGCGACTAAACGCTCGGCCGCGGTCGAAGTGCAATTGCCGCTGCATCAAGTGGCTGCACCTGCGTTCTACATCAGCGTGGTGCCGGACATGGTCGGCGGCCGCTTGAGCAGCCACGACCGCGACTTGCTCGGCCTGGCTCATCAGTTGGCCGGCAAGGACGGCGCGGTACTGGCCGTGGTCTTCGGAGAGCACAAGGAAAACGCCTTCGCCACGGCTGGCGTGGATCGCTTGCTGGTGCTTGAGGGCGATGAATTCAGCGGTTATGCACCGGAACAACGCGTCCAAGGCCTGCGGGCTGTGGATAACCAGTTCAGCCCACGTCACTGGTTGCTGCCGGACAGCCGCAGCGGTGGAGGCGAACTTGGTCGACGCTTTGCCGCCGCATTGGGCGAACGCCCGGCCACGCGGGTCTGGCAGGTCAAGGATCAAGAGTGCATCGGCCGTGCCGGTGCTGGTTTGCAGGATCTTGCACGTCCAGTCGCACGCCTGATTCTGGCTGCGGCCGAATGCGCCGAACCGGTCAGCGAAACCCGTCATGAGGCCTTGCCGGTGGAGTTATCCACAGCGGTCGCCCGCAGCTTGTCGCGGATCGAAGATCTGGGCGCAGTGGCGGTAGACCCGGCAGCGATTCCGATGGCCGAAGCCGAATTCATCTTCTCCGGCGGCAACGGGGTCAAGGACTGGGGACTTTTCCACAGGACGGCCGAGGCGTTGGGCGCGACCGAAGGTGCGTCGCGAGTGGCGGTGGACGATGGTTTCATGGCCCGCGACCGTCAGGTCGGTGCGTCCGGCACGTGGGTCACGGCACGGGTTTACGTGGCTGTGGGCATTTCCGGGGCGATCCAGCACCTGCAAGGCATCGGTGCCTGCGACAAGGTGGTGGCGATCAACCTCGACCCTGGTTGCGACATGATCAAACGGGCCGACCTGTCGGTGATCGGTGAGAGCGCCGAGATTCTTCAAGCCTTGATCGATGCGGTAGAGGCTTACCGCAATGAAGCCAAGCGCGATGCGGCTTAAGGAAAGGAAAGGGTTATGAGCACGAAAATCATCAGCCTGGTGTCCATCGGCGCCCACCCGACCTCCGGCCGGCCACGCCGCGCCGAGCAGGATGCGCGGGCGGTTGAACTGGGTTTGCAACTGGCTGGGGATAACCTGCAAGTGCTGCATGCCGGCGACGTCGCGGAACCGGCGCTGCGCGCTTATCTGGGCATGGGCCTGGAGCAACTGCATGTGTTGGAACAACCGGAAGGCGCCGATGCGTTGCCGGCGTTGACCGCGTATTTGCGCGATGCCGGGGCACAGGTGGTGCTGACCGGCAGCCAGGCGGAAACCGGTGAAGGCTCGGGCATGTTGCCGTTCCTGCTGGCGGAAAGCCTTGGCTGGCCGCTGGTGGTGGGTTTGGCGCAGGTCGAATCCATCGACAGTGGTTCGGCGCTGGTGCTGCAGGCCTTGCCTCGTGGGCAGCGTCGGCGCTTGAAAGTACGCCTGCCGTTTCTGGCGACTGTGGATAACGCGGCGCCCAAGCCTCGGCAGAGCGCCTATGGTCCAGCGCGGCGGGGGGTGTTGCAGGCGGATGAAGTTGAAGTCGTCGACGATGAACTGCTGGCGGTGGCCACGCTGCAACCGGCCAAGCCACGGCCAAAACGCTTGAAAGTGATCAAGGCCAAGAGCGGTGCAGACCGCATGAAAGCTGCGACGGCCAAGGCCAGTGGCGGAGGCGGGCAAGTGCTCAAGGGCGTGACCGCGCAGGCGGGCGCCGAAGCCATTCTCAAGTTACTGATTGAAGAAGGCGTGGTTCGCTAACAGTCCTGTGGAGCCCGGTAAATGGCAGTTGAGTTTCGTTCGGCCCTGCGCGCGGATGCGCGGGAGATTGCTCGCTTGTTTCAGATTTCATCAGAAGGTGCGGCGGATTACATCTGGAGCCAACTGGCGCAGCCCAGCCAGGACCTGCTGGAGGTCGGTGCCAGTCGTTACGCACGTGAAGACGTTGATTTCTCCTATCAGAACTGCCTGATCGCGCAGGCCGAGGGAAAGGTCATCGGCATGCTGCACAGCTACGCGATGCGCCACGATCCGCAGGCCGCTCCCGTGACTGATCCGGTTCTGGCGCCGTATGCCACGATGGAAATCCCCGACACCCTTTATATTTCGAGCCTGGCCCTGCATGAGGGCTGGCGCAATCAGGGTTTGGGCAAACAATTCCTCGCCTATGCCTACGACCGTGCCAACCGGTTGGGGCTCAATGGCTTGAGCCTGATCGACTATGCGGTGAACACCGGCGCCCGACGGTTTTATGAGCGCCATGGCTTCCGGATCGTCGATACCTGCCAGATCACGCCCCACCCAATGATTCGGGTCACGGGGGAAGCCTATTTGATGTATCGGCCTTAAGGCTGAGCCCTGTTTGTGTGGGAGCGGGCTTGCCCCAATGCCAGTCAGTTAAGAGATAGAACAAGCGATGAATAACCTGTGGCGAGGGAGCTTGCTCCCGCTGGGCTGCGAAGCGGCCCCCTTATCCCAAAGAGGGGGACTGCTTCGCAGTCCAACGGGAGCAAGCTCCCTCGCCACAGGTTCAGTGTCGATCACTGTGCACGCCAACACTCCACCGGGGTT
>NZ_MOBM01000021.1 GCF_003732275.1 Pseudomonas frederiksbergensis | reverse complement strand
AGCGCTTCGAACAGGATTGCGAAGTGGTACCAGAACGCCATGGTGTTTTCACCCGGCAGCACACTGTGCAGGATCTGCGCGATACCGACCGCCAGGGTCGGCGCACCACCGGCACGAGCCAGGATGGTGGTTTCACCAATGTCCTTGGCCACCGCTTGCAGCGCTTCCGGGGTTATTGCGAAACCCCAGCCGCTGACAGCTTGTGCGACAGCCACCACGTCACCGCCGACGACCGCCGCCGGGCTGTTCATGGCGAAGTACACGCCTGGCTCGATCACCGAAGCGGCAACCATCGCCATGATCGCCACGAAGGACTCCATCAGCATGCCGCCGTAACCGATGTAACGGGCGTTCACCTCGTTATCCAGCAACTTCGGCGTGGTGCCGGAGGCAATCAGTGCGTGGAAACCCGACACCGCGCCACAGGCAATGGTGATGAACAGGAACGGGAACAACCCACCCTTCCACACCGGCCCGGTGCCGTCGATGAACTGGGTCAATGCCGGCATTTTCAGCTCGGGCATGGTGATCAGAATGCCGATCGCCAGCGCAACGATGGTGCCGATTTTAAGGAAGGTCGACAGGTAGTCACGCGGCGCCAGGATCAGCCACACCGGCAGGACTGCCGCGACAAAACCGTAGCCGATCAGCATCCAGGTGATCTGGAGCCCGGTGAAGCTGAACGCCTTGGCCCAGAATGGATCAGCGGCAATCTGCCCGCCCAGCCAGATCGAACCCAGCAGCAACGCCACGCCGATCACCGAGATTTCACCGATGCGACCCGGGCGGATGTAGCGCATGTAAATGCCCATGAACATCGCGATCGGGATGGTTGCCATCACCGTGAAAATGCCCCAAGGGCTTTCGGCCAGGGCCTTGACCACGATCAGCGCCAGCACCGCGAGGATGATGATCATGATCAGGAAGCAGCCAAACAGCGCGATGGTCCCCGGGATGCGGCCCATTTCTTCACGGACCATATCGCCCAGGGAACGACCGTTGCGGCGGGTGGACATGAACAGGACCATGAAGTCCTGAACCGCACCGGCCAGCACCACGCCGGCAATCAGCCACAGCGTACCAGGCAGATAGCCCATCTGCGCCGCCAAGACCGGACCGACCAGAGGCCCTGCGCCAGCGATGGCTGCGAAGTGGTGGCCGAAGAGAATGTGTTTGTTGGTCGGCACATAGTCCAGACCGTCATTGTTGAGCACGGCAGGTGTAGCCCGACGCGGATCGAGTTGCATCACATTGTTAGCGATGAACAGGCTGTAGTAGCGGTACGCGACCAGATAAATGGCCACGGCGGCGACCACAATCCACAAGGCGTTGATCGCCTCGCCTCGGCGCAATGCCACTACCCCCAGGGCGCACGCTCCCAGGATTGCCAGCAGCAGCCAGGGTAAGTGGCGTAGCAGGCTATTATTATTTTTCATTTTATGATTCCAGCCAGAGTGGACAAGAAAGACAGCCATCCCGAGTTTAGCGCTACTGGCCTCAAAGACCACCCCCAACATTGATCTGGCCCCTGTCTTGCTGGCAGACTTTAACAATGCGGGTCTATAGTCAGCGGACATTCAGAGGATTGCGCCATGAGTGACTACCCTGCTGATCGTCGCCGCTTCAAACGTATTGCGTTCGATGCCCGAACCGAGCTGTGCCAAGGGGAATTCATCTGGCCGGTGAAGTTGATTGACCTGTCACTCAAGGGCCTGCTTATCGAGAAGCCCGAGCCGTGGCTGGGTAATCCAGACTGGCATTTCCTGGTTGATATCCACCTTAACGAAGACGTCGAGATCAAGATGGATGTGATGTTGACCCACGATGACCATGGTCAACTCGGGTTTGTCTGCAAACACATCAGCCTGGAATCGATTGAACGCCTGCGGCGGTTGATCGAGTTCAACCTGGGCGATCCGCAAGAGCTGGAGCGTGAACTGGGCGCACTCATCGAAATCTGAAGGCCAATCCCATTCTAATGTGGGAGCGAGCCTGCTCGCGAATGCGGTCTAACATTCAACATTTAAGTCGACTGACATACCGCTATCGCGAGCAGGCTCGCTCCCACAGGGTTCGTGTCTGGTTTACCAGTTATTCAAACAGTGCGTCGAGCGCCTGTTCCAGACGCGTCACAGCAATAATCTGCAATCCCGGCGGCGCCTCTTTCGGCGCGTTACCCTTGGGCACGATTGCGCGCTTGAAGCCGTGCTTGGCCGCCTCTTTCAAGCGTTCCTGCCCACTCGGCACCGGGCGCACTTCACCCGACAAACCGACTTCGCCGAACACCAGCAGATCATGGGGCAGCGGTCGGTTGCGCAAACTGGACATGACCGCCGCCATCAGGGCCAGGTCAGATGCTGTTTCCAGCACCTTCACCCCACCGACCACGTTGAGGAACACGTCCTGATCGTGAGTCGGAATACCGCCATGGCGATGCAAAACCGCCAACAACATGGCCAAACGATTCTGATCCAGACCGAGCGTTACCCGGCGTGGATTGGCCAGATGGCTGTCGTCCACCAACGCCTGGACTTCCACCAGCATCGGCCGGGTACCTTCCCACGTGGCCATGACCACACTGCCCGGGACTTCTTCCTGGGCGCGGGTCAGAAAAATCGCCGAAGGGTTAGAGACTTCTTTCAGGCCCTTGTCGGTCATGCCGAACACGCCCAACTCATTCACCGCGCCAAAACGGTTTTTCACCGCCCGCAACAGACGCAGGCGCCCATCGGATTCGCCTTCGAAGTACAGAACGGTGTCGACCATATGTTCCAGTACTCGAGGGCCAGCCAGCGCGCCTTCTTTGGTGACATGGCCCACGAGGAAAATCGCCGTGCCGCTTTGTTTGGCGTAACGCACCAGCAACGCTGCACTTTCGCGCACCTGGGAGACGCCACCCGGTGCCGATTGCAGTTGCTCGGTGAAAATAGTCTGAATCGAGTCGATCACCATTACCTTGGGCTTTTCCTGCCGGGCGGTGGCGATGATGGTTTCGATGCAGGTTTCGGTCATCACCCGCAGCTGATCCTGAGGCAAGCCCAAGCGCCGGGCGCGCATGGCCACTTGTTGCTGGGACTCTTCGCCGGTGACATACAGCGCCGGCATGCTCTTGGCGAGGTTGCACAAGGTTTGCAACAAAATGGTCGACTTGCCGATGCCGGGATCACCACCGATCAACACCACTGAGCCATCCACCAAGCCGCCGCCCAGAACGCGATCCAGCTCGCTGGACGCCGTGGAGAAACGCGGAATCTCTTCAACGCTGACTTCGGCCAGGGTCTTGATCTGCGCCTGCTGGCCGGTCCAACCGGTGCGACCACTGGGGGCTGCGGCGCCGCCGCTCTCGACCATGGTTTCGGTCAGCGTGTTCCAGGCCCCGCATTCACCGCACTGGCCGGCCCACTTGGGGAAGGTTGAACCACACTCGGTGCAGCCGTACATGCGCTTGGCCTTGGCCATCTGAACTCCCGGCAAAAACCGCGATGATAGCTCAGCTGGCGCGGATCAGCGCGGCGCCGCTGTGCGGATTTCTCCGCTGGCCAGACGCGCGGCACTGTTGCCCAGCGGATCTTCGGCGTTCATGTCCGCCCCTTGGGCTTTGAGTGCATCCAGCAACTCGACGCGCTTGAACAAGCCGGCGTACATCGCGGCAGTCTGCCCCGCGCCATTGCGTTGGTCGGGACTGCAATGGGCGGCCAGCAAGGTCGTGGCGATTTGTACTTCGCCTTTGAAAATCGCGCCCATCAACGCCGTGTTGCCACGTTGATCCTGAGCACAGGCGTCTGCCCCGGCAGCAAGCAAGCGCTCCACTGCGGCGCTCTGGCCGTGATAGGCGGCCAGAATCAGTGCGGTATAACCCTTGCTGTCGCGGGTATCGAGGGAATAGCCGGCCTCGATGAAGGTATCGAGCATGGGCACATCACCGCGTCGAGCGGCATCGAAATAGTAATCCTGCAATTGGGCTTTCAGCGCCTGGGGGTTCTTCGAAGCTTGCACATCAGGCCCCGCGAACACACTGAGCGACCAGCACGCCAGAAACACAGAAAGATAAAAACGCATGGCGGAACTCCTTGATCAGACGGGACCTCACATGAGGCCCCGCTTCAGGCGGATGGATCAGTCGACCAGTTTGGCCGCCAGCGCCTTGACCCGAGCCAGATCACCCTTGGCTACTTTGGCCACCCCGGTCCCGTATTCCGGATCGGCCTTGTAAAGGAAGGACAGGATGATGTGCTTGCTCTCATCATCGGTGGTGGCCAGGGAGCCACCGAAGCTGTCGATCAGGTCCTGACGTTCCTTTTGGTTGAACGAGCGATACAGATCGCCGGCCTGCTTGAAGTTCTGCTCACGTTGAATCTTCACCTGCTGCGTGCTGCCCGACAGGGCCGACTGGCTGTAACGCGCGGTTTGCGGCTCTTCACGTGGCAGCAGACGACTCGGCTGGTAATTCACGCCCGTATTGCTGGCGCCGGTATTCATTGCGCCATCCTGATTACCGTTGTTCACGGCAACCTTCGGTGCGTTGATCGGCAACTGCAAAGCGTTGGCCCCCAGGCGATACAGTTGAGTATCGGCATACGAGAACACTCGTCCTTGCAATAAGCGATCTTCCGAAGGTTCGATACCCGGCACTAAATTGGCCGGAGCCATGGCCACTTGTTCGGTTTCCTGGAAAACATTCGCCGGATTACGGTTCAACACCATTTGTCCAACTTTCCGCTCTGGCACACCTGGCCAGATTTTGGTCGCGTCCAATGGATCGAAATCAAACTTGGACAAGTCTTGTGGATTTAGAACCTGGATGTACAAGTCCCATTTCGGAAAGTCACCCTTGTTAATATGTGAAACCAAGTCGTTAGTCATGTGACTGTAGTCTTGACCTTGAACACGAGTAACTTCTTTGGGCTCGAGATTCTTTACCCCCTGCAAACTTTTCCAGTGAAACTTTACATAATGCACATCGCCGTTGGCGTTAACTAACTTGTAGGCATGCACACCATTGCCATCCATCTCCCGATAACTGGCTGGCGTACCGGAGTTGGAATACAACTCGGTCAAAGTACGAATGGCTTCCGGAACATGGGAGAAAAAGTCGAAGCGACGGGAATCGTCGTCAAGGTTGGTGCGCGGGTCCGGCTTGAAGGCGTGGACCATGTCTGGAAACTTGATCGCGTCACGGATGAAGAAGGTCGGAAAATTATTGCCGACCAGGTCCCAGTTGCCGTCTGCGGTGTAGAACTTGGTGGCGAACCCCCGCGGATCACGCAAGGTTTCCGGCGAATGGTTGCCATGGACCACAGCGGAAAAACGCACAAATACCGGCGTGCTCTGGCCGCCGGCAAATACCTTGGCCTTGGTCAGGTCACTGAGGTCGTCGGTCACGGTGAACGTGCCATGGGCGCCGGTGCCACGGGCATGCACCACGCGTTCGGGGATGCGTTCACGGTCAAAACGCTGGAGTTTCTGGATCAGTTGTACGTCTTGCAACAGCACCGGCCCGGTCGCGCCAGCGGTTTGCGAGTTCTGGTTGTCGCCGACGGCGGCGCCGTTATCGCGGGTCAACATCGCCGCGCTGACGGAGAAGGACAGCAGGCTGGCGGTCAGAACGCCAAACGTACGACGAAAGGGAAAAGCCCCGAGGCCGAGGGGAGTTGTCATGGAAGTTTCCTCTGATTTTATAAGGCGCATCCAGGTGCGCCCCTCAGAGGCTAGTGACCCAACGGCCAAAACATAAATAGAAATCCCGTACCGAGCCGATAGCGAAAAGGTTCTGGAAAGCCCGGTCTAGAGCGGGTAATCGCGCGCGACTGGTGGCACTTGGCAAACTAATTGCCGGAAGATGTGTCGATAAGAGCGAGCATTGTAAGGACGGTGTTTCGAGCATGAGCCGTTTTGCTGATTTACACTGCGTTCACCAACCTCATCTGTAACAAGGAAATAACCTATGGGCGTGATAAGTGAGTTCAAGGCCTTCGCGGTCAAAGGTAATGTGGTCGACATGGCCGTGGGTATCATCATCGGCGCGGCCTTCGGCAAAATCGTTTCGTCGTTTGTCGGCGACGTGGTGATGCCGCCAATCGGCTTGCTGATCGGAGGGGTGGACTTCAGTGACCTGGCCATTACGCTCAAGGCTGCCAACGGTGATGTCCCCGCGGTGATGCTGGCCTACGGTAAGTTCATCCAGAGCTTGATCGACTTCATCATCGTCGCCTTCGCGATCTTCATGGGCGTCAAGGCCATCAACCGTTTGAAACGCGAAGAGGCCGTTGCGCCAACCCTGCCGCCGGTTCCGACCAAGGAAGAAGAGCTGCTGGAAGAGATTCGCGATCTGCTCAAGGCTCAGAACAACCAGCCCTGATAACTGATTGCCCCAAGAAACGGCGCCTTTGGCGCCGTTTGTTTACCAGTAGTTTTCCACTGCCACCTGGCCGGGTCGTCGACTGAGGCTCAGGTGCATGTCCCGTTGTTTGAGCAACTTGCGCGTGTCATCGATCATCTGTGGATTACCGCAGAGCATTACCCGCGAATGCTCGGCTGTCAGCGCTACACCGGCCGTCCGCTCCAGCTCGCCACTTTCCATGAGTGTCGTGATCCGCCCATTCAGGGCACCCGGATGCTGCTCGCGGGTGACGGTGGCGATGAACTGCAGCTTGTGCGCGTACTCAGCCAGATAATCGCGCTGTGCCAGCCCTGCAATCAGCTCCTGATACGCCAGCTCCTGCGCTTCGCGCACGCTGTAGACCAGGAGGATTCGTTCGAATTTTTCCCAAACCTCGAAGTCCTGCAAGATCGACAGAAACGGCGCCAGCCCCGTGCCTGTGGATAACAACCAGAGGTCACGGCCATCGACGAAGCGATCCAGCGTCAGATAGCCAAAGGCCTGCCGGTCGACCAGCAAGGTATCGCCGACTTCCAGCCGACTCAGTTCACTGGTGAACTCCCCTCCCGGCACGACAATGGAGAAGAACTCAAGGAACTCGTCATAGGGTGACGAGACCATGGAATAAGCCCGCCACACTGTACTGCCGTCCGCCTTGGTCACGCCTAGGCGGGCGAATTGCCCTGCGCGAAAACGAAAGCCCGGATCCCTGGTGGTTCGCAGGGTGAACAGGTTTGGAGTCAACGTCTGGACGTCAAGCAGCGTCTGGCGCGTGAATTTCTCTGCACTGGCAGTCATGGGTCGCTCCATTCAACAGATAACGCCAGTGTCCCGCAAAGCAGGCGGCGTAAACACCGGTGATTTGTAATGGCTTTCGTTCCGACTCACTAACAATGCAAATACAAATATTACAATGCAGCCATTGATCCTGCTGTCCTGTGGCAGAAGATCTAAGAACCGGTTATTCAGTTAGAGGCTATTTCAAGAACGAAAAAATCCAGCATGCAAGTAAGAATTCTCCTACACTCGTGGCGTGCCGGGTCTT
The DNA here is from genome assembly GCF_003732275.1 of Pseudomonas frederiksbergensis. Lineage (GTDB taxonomy): Bacteria > Pseudomonadota > Gammaproteobacteria > Pseudomonadales > Pseudomonadaceae > Aquipseudomonas > Aquipseudomonas frederiksbergensis_H. Next base: position 204,974 of record NZ_MOBM01000021.1, on the reverse strand, counting down.
GGATCCAATCGACGCCAACTCAAGTAAGTCCGCATGGAGTTACCCAATGAAAGTGTGGAAGGAGTCACAGTTAACGCAGCTTTCTTACGCTCAGAAAATAGAGACCGCGTATGAGATTTCTCTTAATCTCGTTAAAAATCTTGGCTTTAATTTCTGTGCATTTTCAATAACATCCCAAACAAGGGGAATACACCGCCATACGATCAATCTGAATAATTACCCCACCGAATGGAACACGAAATATGAGCAGGAATACTTCAGTGAAGTCGACCCGATACTAGCCCATTGCAATCATTCCGAATTACCGATTCTTTGGCAGGAAGAGGTCTTCTCCAAGACACCGATGCTGTGGCAAGCACAAAAAAAGCAAGGCTTGCACTATGGCTGGTCTCAATCCGTTCATGATCAGAACGGGCTTTGCAGCATACTGAGCCTGGCCAGAAGCCACTGCCCGATTACTACGCATGATCTGTATAAGAATCTGGGCTATGCAATGTTCATCAGCCGTCACCTGCACCAGCTTGTCGCGAAGGATCTACCTGCGCCCTCTAAACCGGGCACAGTGCATTTATCATCCCGAGAAATAGAGGTGTTGAAATATTCAGCCGACGGCAAGACGGCAGGCGAGATCGCGATCATCCTCAGCCTGAGTGAAAGCACGGTACAGTTCCATATCCGCGGCGCCATCCGAAAACTCGGCGTAAACAACAAGATTGCGGCGGTGATCAGAGCCGCGAGAGTGGGTGTCATCTGAATCTGTTTGAATCCGGTAATCCCTGCGAGTAATCCAGACGAAAAAACCGTACCATCTGCGATCCATCCTGAGTGATGCCGTGTGAAATTCCACGACGCAGTCCATTCGGATGGTTCGCCCGCTACAAGCCCCTGAGCGGCGGGCCACTCGTTGATTATCCTCCGTTGACTACCCAGAGCCCCCGCCTCATGCCTCTGCTCGAAACCCCCTTCGCTCAACTCGATCTGATCCGCCAGCCAGAACAGCAGAATGAACCGTTGCAAGCATTTGATGCCGCAGACGAATACCTGCTCAACCATCTGGCCGAGCAACAACCAGCAGCCGATACCCGGGTGCTGGTGCTCAACGACAGCTTCGGTGCTTTGGCCGCCAGCCTGGTGGGCAAGGTTCAGGTGATCAGCAGCGGCGATTCGTTTCTGGCTTTTCAGGGGTTGGAAAAAAACTTGATACGCAACGGCCAGGCGTTTGATGCCGTGCCAAAGGTGCCTGCCAGCGAAGCGTTCATCGGGCCGTTCGACCGGGTATTGATCCGGGTACCGAAAACCCTGGCCCTGCTGGAAGAGCAACTGATCCGGCTGCAAGGGCAACTGGTTCCCGGCGCTCAAGTGGTTGCAGCCGCGATGGTGAAGCATTTGCCACGCGCTGCGGGCGATCTGCTGGAGCGTTACATCGGCCCGGTGCAAGCCTCGCTGGCGGTGAAGAAGGCTCGATTGCTGATCGCCACAGCCGAAGCCAAAGCCCCGGCTGTCTCCCCCTACCCGACCCGCTATCGACTCGACGCCCCTGCAATCGAACTGCTCAATCACGCCAACGTGTTCTGCCGCGAAGGGCTGGACATCGGTACGCGGGCCTTTTTGCCGCACTTGCCGAAGAACCTCGGCGCAGCGCGGGTTGCCGACCTCGGATGTGGCAACGGCGTATTGGCGATTGCCAGTGCCCTGCAAAACCCTGAGGCCCACTACACCTTGGTGGACGAATCGTTCATGGCCGTACAATCGGCTGCTGAAAACTGGCGCGCGGCGCTGGGTGATCGTGACGTGATCGTGCGGGCCGGCGATGGTCTGGCTGAGCAGGAACCTCAATCCCTGGATGTAGTGCTGTGCAATCCGCCGTTTCACCAACAGCAAGTAGTCGGCGATTTCCTGGCCTGGCGGATGTTCCAGCAGGCGCGTGAATCGTTGGTGGTGGGCGGCGCGCTGTACATCGTCGGCAACCGTCATCTGGGCTATCACAGCAAGCTGGCGCGGTTGTTCCGTGGCGTCGAACAAGTAGCAGCCACCCCCAAGTTCGTCATTCTCAAAGCACGCAAATAAACACGGGTAAAAAAAACCCTCCATCGCGGGAGGGTTATAAGTCCGTGCCGCAAGGCAACGGGATGGGAATTTCAGTGGGTGCTCAAACCGGCGGCATTCATGAACATGCGCATCAGCGAAGCCACAATGAACAGTGCCACGACACTGCCGGTCCAGATCATCGCCAGCCAGCCGATTCGCTGCCAAAGCGGCTTTTTTTCGGCAGCTTCGATTTCCTGCAACGTAGGTTTGCCAGCCATCATCGCTTTCTCCTCTGGAATGGCGCCGGTATCAATCCAGCGCCGTAGTCGTGTGGCTAGGGGGCGTTCTCAGTTAATTTTCCCCGCCGCGTTGTCGCCTTAAAGCGGGCCAGGCAAGGCGCAGGCCGCTGGGAATGGTTGTTCCCTTTCCAAGGCCTGCAACGCAGCCTGGCCCGCTTTAAGGCACAACCCGAAGGGCCGGGCCTGCTGTTGTGCAGGGCTGCGTTGCTCGAAGCTTATTTGGAATGACCAAACCACGCTTCTCGCGCCTTGCCCTGCACAACAGCAGACCCGGCGCGGCGGGGAAATTAATTGAGAACGCCCCCTAGTGGTAACCATCTTCGTGGGTGACCTTGCCGCGGAATACGTAGTAGCTCCAGAAGGTGTAACCCAGGATGAACGGGATGATGAACAACGTGCCCACCAGCATGAAGCCCTGGCTTTGCGGCGGTGCGGCGGCGTCCCAGATCGAGATCGACGGCGGCACGATGTTCGGCCACAGGCTGATACCCAGACCGCTGTAGCCGAGGAAGATCAGCACCAGGGTCAGCAGGAATGGCGTGTAATGCGCATTGCGGGCCACCGCGCGAATCAGACCGTACATGGTCACCAGCACCAGAATCGGCACTGGCAAGAACCAGAACAGGTTCGGCAAGGTAAACCAGCGTGCGGCGATCTCGGCGTGGGCCAAGGGTGTCCAGATGCTGACGATGCCAATCACCGCCAGCACCACGAAAGCCAATGGCCGCGCCAAATCATGCATCTGTTCCTGCAGCTTGCCTTCGGTCTTCATGATCAACCAGGTGCAACCGAGCAGCGCGTAAGCCACCACCAGCGCCGCGCCGCAGAACATCGTGAACGGTGTCAGCCAGTCAAGTGAACCGCCGGCAAACTGACGATTGACTACCGGTAGCCCATCGATGAAGGCACCCAATGCCACGCCCTGGAAGAAGGTAGCGGCGATCGAGCCACCGATGAATGCCTTGTCCCAGAGGTGGCGCTTGTCGTCCTTGGCCTTGAAGCGGAACTCGAAGGCCACACCGCGGAAAATCAGCCCGATCAGCATAAAAATCAACGGCAGGTACAACGCCGAGAGCACCACCGAATAGGCCAGCGGGAAGGCGCCGAACAAGGCCGCGCCGCCCAATACCAGCCAGGTTTCGTTGCCATCCCAGACCGGGGCGACGGTGTTCATCATGACGTCACGGTCGCTCTTGCCCTTGATGAACGGGAAGAGAATTCCGATTCCCAGGTCGAAGCCGTCCATGACCACGTACATCATGATGCCGAAGATGATGATCACGGCCCAGATCAGCGGAAGATCAATACCCATGATTCAAATCTCCTTGTTCAGGCTGCGGCTGTGTTCGCCTTCACCATTGTCGTCGTCAGCTGCGGACAGCGGACGGGCCGGTGTGCGTTGCTGGCCAGGACCACCTTCGTTGGTTTCCTTGCCTTCATCGATCTTCGGCCCTTTGCGCACCAGACGCATCATGTAGCCAAGACCGGCACCGAACAGCGCGAAATACACCACAACGAACATGATCAAGGTGATGCTCATTTGCACGAAGCTGTGCCCGGAGGACGCGTCCGCCGTGCGCATCAAGCCGTAGACCACCCATGGCTGACGGCCGACTTCAGTGGTGAACCAGCCAGCCAGGATCGCGATCAGGCCGGACGGACCCATCCACAGCGCCAGGTACAGGAATGGACGTGAGGTATACAGCCTGTCGCGCTTGCGCAGCCACAGACTCCACAATCCAGTGAAGATCATCAGCACGCCCAGGCCGACCATCGTCCGGAACGACCAGAAGACGATGGTCGAATTCGGCCGGTCTTCAGGCGCGAACTCCTTGAGTGCCGGTACTTGCTTGTCCAGGGTGTGGGTCAGGATCAGGCTGCCCAGGTAGGGAATTTCCACGGCGAATCTGGTTTTCTCGGCTTTCATGTCCGGCCAGCCGAACAGGATCAACGGGGTCGGCTCATCGCCGACGTTTTCCCAGTGGCCTTCGATCGCGGCGATTTTCGCCGGTTGATGCTTGAGCGTATTAACGCCGTGGAAGTCGCCGATAACCGCCTGAATCGGAGCAACGATCAGCGCCATCCACATCGCCATCGAGAGCATGGTGCGGATCGCCGGGTTGTCCTTGCCGCGCAGCAAGTGCCAGGCCGCCGACGAACCGACGAAGAAGGCGGTCGCAACGAATGCCGCCGTGGCCATGTGCATCAGGCGGTAGGGGAACGACGGGTTGAAAATAATCGCCAGCCAGTCCACCGGAATGACCTGGCCGTTGACGATTTCGTAACCTTGCGGGGTCTGCATCCAGCTGTTGGAGGCCAGAATCCAGAAGGTCGAAATAAGCGTGCCGATGGCCACCATGACGGTAGCGAAGAAGTGCAGCTTGCGCCCGACCTTGTTCCAGCCGAACAGCATGACGCCGAGGAAACCGGCCTCGAGGAAGAAGGCAGTGAGCACTTCATAGGTCAGCAATGGCCCGGTCACCGAACCGGCGAAGTCCGAGAAACGGCTCCAGTTGGTGCCGAACTGATAGGCCATGACCAAACCGGAAACCACGCCCATGCCGAAGTTGACGGCAAAGATCTTCGACCAAAAATGGTACAGATCGCGGTAAGTGTCGTTGTGCGTCTTCAGCCACAGGCCTTCGAGCACCGCCAGGTAACTCGCCAGGCCAATGGTGATGGCCGGGAACAGGATGTGGAACGAAATGGTGAATGCGAACTGAATCCGGGCGAGATCAAGTGCCTCCAAACCGAACATAAGTCTTCCTCTGTCAGGTAATACCGGCTGAAGGCTTGCGGCCTACACCCACTGCCCCCACGGATATGGAGTGTGGCGAATTCGAATTCGTTCTTTTTGTACCATCATCACAAACGTAGGGAGTCTGGCCATCTGGCCGCCGGATCATTTCCACGAAGGGTCTTGATCTGGATCAAGCAACGTTGAAAGAGTAGTCGCATTTTTGCCGATGGACGGTGTGGTCTTTTGCCGCGTGACAGGTTGCCTCATGGGTTTGGTCATGGGCTGCAATACATTTTTATGGGTGGACTAACTGTGGCGAGGGGGCTTGCCCCCGTTCGGCTGCGCAGCAGTCGTAAATCCGGTTACTGCGGTGTACTTGGCAGAAATGAGTTGCCTAGGTCTGGGGCCGCTTCGCAGCCCAACGGGGGCAAGCCCCCACGCCACAGGGATTTCGTATATTCCATAGATCGGTGTCTAGCTAACTAAATGTCCTAGCCTTGCAACTTCTGGTTACGGGTTGGTGATAATCTCGCCCTTCCCCTCGCCCAGACCTGCCTTCAGATGCCCAACCAAGCGCCCCTGCTGTTACGTCATCACCGCCCGTTTATCGCGTTCTGGCTGGCTCGGGTGTTCACCGCCAGCGGTTTTCAGATGTTGACCGTGGCCATTGGCTGGAATCTGTATCAACTGACGGGCAATGTGCTCGATCTGGGCCTGGTGGGGCTGGTGGAATTTGCCCCTCGAGTGTTGTTCATGTTGCACACCGGGCATGTCGCGGACCGCTATGACCGGCGCAAGGTCGCGGCGATCTGTCAGTCCCTGCAAGCGCTGATCGCCTTGTCACTGGCCATCGGCAGCGCAACCGATCATGTCACCCGAGAGATGATCTTCATCCTCGCGTTCCTGCTCGGCGCCGCCCGCTCCTTCGAAATGCCGACCACCCAGGCCTTGCTGCCGAGCATCGTGCCCAGCGCGTTATTCCCCCGTGCCGTTGCCGCCGCGCAATCTGCGCAACAATCAGCAACCATCGTCGCCCCGGCGCTGGGCGGTTTGCTCTACGCCTTCGGCAGCGTCTGGGTGTATGGCCCGACGGTGATCCTCTACCTCATCGCCTGTGCGCTGATGCTCAACCTTCCAGCCCGGCAAACGCCGCTGAACAAGGGCAAGGCGACCCTGGACTCGCTGCTGGCGGGCATCCGCTTCATTCGCAGCCGTCCGGATATTCTCGGGGCGATTTCCCTGGATCTGTTTGCTGTCCTGCTGGGTGGCGCGACCGCGCTGCTGCCGGTGTTCGCCAAAGATATTCTGCTGACCGGCCCGTGGGGTCTGGGCCTGCTGCGTTCGGCCCCTGCGGTCGGTGCGCTGCTGATGTCGCTGTTTCTGGCGCGATTTGCCGTGGAGCGCAACGTCGGGCGGGTCATGTTCACGGCCGTGGGTGTATTCGGCGTGGCGACCATCGCTTTCGGCCTGTCGACTTCGTTCTGGTTCTCTCTCGCCGTGCTGGTGGTATTGGGCGCCGCGGACATGATCAGCATGGTGATCCGCGCCTCATTCGTGCAACTGGAAACCCCCGACGAAATGCGCGGTCGGGTCAGCGCGGTGAATGGCTTGTTCATCGGCGCTTCGAATCAGCTCGGCGAGTTCGAGTCCGGCCTGACGGCCCACTGGTTCGGCACCGTGCCGGCAGTAGTCATGGGCGGCGTCGGCACGCTGATGGTGACCGGGGCCTGGATCAAACTGTTCCCGACCCTGGCCAACCGCGACCGTATGCATGTGCCGGTGGAAGAGGTAAGAGCCTGACGTAGCTCAGGATACGGAGGTCCCGTACCTGCTTCCATAAGACTGGAAATCAGCACAAAGCATAAATTCTCCGACCAAGTGCAATACATGGATAGTGCATCAAGTGTAATGTATCGCCTTACACTTCGAGCATGATCAAATCCTTTTAGCACAAAGGCCTTCGTGGCTTCTACGAAACAGGTTCGACTCGTGGGATTCGAGCAGATCATGCGAAACGTCTGGCTCGCATGCTGCAGTTCATGGATCGCGCAGTGGCCCCCGACGACCTCGACCTTCCGGGATGGCGATTACACCCGCTCAAGGGTGATCTGATCGAATATTGGTCACTCAGCGTCTCGGGGAACTGGCGGGTTATTTTTCGTTTTATTGGTTCGGATATCGAACTGGTCGACTATCTGGATTACCACTGACAGGAGGCAGGACCATGCCCATGCACAACCCGCCACACCCTGGCGAAACACTCTTGATGGATGTACTGCCCGAGCTTGGTATCAGCGTCACCGAACTGGCCAGGCACCTTGGATTCGCCCGCCCGCATCTTTCGCGAGTGCTGCACGGCCATGCGCCCATCAGTCCGGACCTGGCGGTACGTCTGGAGCGGGCTGGAATCGGTAAGGCCCGGATGTGGTTAGGGGTTCAGACCGACTACGATCTCTGGCAAGCGGAGCAGCGTGAGCAACCCTTCATCGAACCGATTGCTATCCACGCCTGATATTCACTAAACCACCAACTCCCCCGCCACCGTCGACCGCGTGGCTTTGCCGCAGAGTTGCTCCACCAGCGTCAGGGCAAACTCCAACGCGGCGCCTGAACCCTGGGCGGTGATGCAGTTGCCATCGACCACCACTGGTTGATCGACGAAGTTACAGCCCGACAGTTGATTGCTGACCGTGGGCAGGCAAGTCATGCGTCGCTGACGCAAAACGCCAAAGGTTTGCAGCGCCAGCGCCGGAGATTCGGCAATACCGGCGAACTGGCGCCCGGCGGCGGACTGGTCCTTGATCAATTGTTGCAGGGGTTGGTGGGCCGCCAAATGCTGCGCCCCTACGGCACCGCCAGGCAGCACGATCAAGTCAAAGGGTTGAGCAAGCAAATCCACCAACATCGCATCGGCGGTCAAGCGGGTGCCGCGAGCGCAGGTGAGCATGCGCCGTGCCTCGATGCTGGCCACCACCACTTCAACCTTGGCGCGGCGCAGCACATCGATCAGGGTCACGGTTTGCAGGTCGTCGATGCCCTCGGCGAGGGTAATCAGGGCTCTAAAGGTCATGGGCGCGATCCACAGGATGATCCTTAAAGCGTAGTCAGCTTTCCTGACCCTTGTTCGAGCCCAGCCGTTACTTGATGTAAAGCTGCGTCGACATCGTATTGCCGGGTGCGTTGATCGAGGTGTTGCTGAACGTGAAGGTGCCGTCCTGCTTGCCTGCCAGGTTAAAGATATACAGATAGCCGACGGTTTTTTTCCCGGCGGAGCACTCGGTCAGATTGCCGGTATCAAAAGCACAGACAGGGGTTCGAGAGCCGTCCACTTCGAAACCGTCCAGTGCGACATGGGCTGCACGGCCGTAGCCGACTTCCAGCACGTACACCTTGATGTTTGGCCCTTTGTGGTCGCAACGGGTTTGCGCTTGGCCGTCCGCGATATTTTCAAAGCCGCAGCCTGGCGATTCGACCTTGAGCACCTTTACCTGGCTCAACGGTGGCGCCATGGCCGCAGAGGCTGTTTGCGCGCCGATGAAACAGGTGAGCAGCAACCCAAATGCCGCCATCACACGCTTATTAATGCAATACATAGCTACCCCCTCCCTCCCCCAAAAAAACAGCGCGCAGTATGGCGCAGTTCCCTTTTTTGCAAAACATCGACGACGATCGCAGCCATAAGCAGCCATAGCCCCACGCTGCTGGTATGATGCGCGGCTTTTTCCGACCCACAGAAATACCCAGGCGCCTGCAGCGGTCTGTGCTTTGCTGTTGAGGTCGATACATTCACGGCGCCGGGCGCGCCACGGGGAGCAGACATGCTGGAAAGGCTGTTTCAACTCAAGGCACACAACACCAACGTGCAGACCGAGATTCTGGCGGGCGTCACGACCTTTTTGGCCATGGCCTACATTCTGTTCGTCAACCCGAGCATCCTCGGCGAGACCGGCATGGACAAGGGCGCGGTGTTTGTCGCCACCTGTCTGGCAGCCGCCATCGGCTCGACGACCATGGGCCTGATCGCCAACTACCCGATCGCCCTCGCGCCGGGCATGGGCCTGAACGCCTTCTTCACTTACACCGTGGTCCTGCACATGGGCCACACCTGGCAAGTGGCGCTGGGCGCGGTGTTCATCTCGGCGGTGATGTTTTTCCTGCTGTCGATCTTCCGCATCCGCGAATGGATCATCAACAGCATCCCGCTGGCGCTACGCTCGGCGATTGCCGCCGGTATCGGCCTGTTCCTGGCCCTGATCGCCCTGCACAACGCCGGCATCGTGGTCAGCAACCCGGCGACCATGGTCGGCCTCGGCGACTTGAAGCAACCGGCGCCGATTCTCGCGACCCTCGGTTTCGCCCTGATCGTTGCTCTCGAAGCCCTGAAAGTACGCGGTGCAGTCCTGATCGGTATTCTGGCAGTGACCATCGTTTCGATCCTGATGGGCTTCACCCCGTTCGGCGGCGTGATGTCGATGCCGCCGTCGCTGGCACCGACCTTCCTGCAACTGGACATCAAAGGCGCACTGGACATCGGTCTGGTCAGCGTGATCTTCGCGTTCCTGTTCGTCGACCTGTTCGACAACTCCGGCACGCTGATCGGCGTCGCCAAGCGCGCCGGCCTGATGGGCAAGGACGGCCACATGCCGAAAATGGGCCGCGCCCTGATCGCCGACAGCACCGCGGCCATGGCCGGTTCTTTGCTGGGCACCTCGACCACCACCAGCTACATCGAATCCGCAGCCGGCGTGAGTGCCGGTGGTCGCACCGGCCTGACTGCCGTCGTGGTCGCGATTCTGTTCCTGCTGGCGCTATTCTTCTCGCCATTGGCGGCCAGCGTTCCAGCCTTTGCCACCGCGCCTGCATTGCTGTTCGTCGCCGTACTGATGACATCCGGCCTGGCCGAAATAGACTGGGATGACATCACCGTCGCCGCACCGGTCGTGGTCACCGCCCTGGCCATGCCATTCACTTATTCCATCGCCAACGGCATCGCCTTCGGTTTCATCTCCTGGACTGCCATCAAGTTGTTGTCCGGTCGCGGCCGTGAGTTGAATTCGGCGCTGGTGATTCTGTCGATTCTGTTCGTGATCAAGTTGGGTTGGTTCAACGCATGACTTTTGATTCCCAGGCTTACGCCGTTCAGCTCGAAGAAAAGGTCACGCGCCTGCGTGATCTACTGGCCCCGTTCGGTGCGCCCGAACCTGCAGTATTCGATTCGCCGCTGAAAAACTTCCGCCTGCGTGCCGAATTCCGCCTGTGGCGCGAAGCCGGCGAGCGCCACTACGCGATGTTTTCCCAGGAAGACAAACGCACGCCGATCCTGATCGAAGAGTTCCCGATCGCAAGCAGGCGCATCAACCAATTGATGCCGCAGCTCAAGGCGGCGTGGCAAGCGAGTGCGGCGCTGAGCCACAAGCTGTTTCAGGTAGAGTTCCTCACCACCCTGGCTGGCGATGCGATGATCACCCTGTGCTATCACCTCCCGCTGGACGAGCACTGGCACACGGCCGCGTCGAAACTGGCAGCCGACCTGAACGTCAGCATCATCGGTCGCTCGAAGGGCAAACGCGAAGTGATCGGTCACGATTACGTGGTCGAGAAGCTCGAAGTTGGCGGCCGCACCTTCAGCTATCGCCAGCCGGAAGGCGCGTTCACCCAACCCAACGGCACGGTGAACCAGAAGATGCTCAACTGGGCGTATGACGCCCTCGGCGATCGTTCCGACGATTTGCTGGAGCTGTATTGCGGCAACGGCAACTTCACCCTGCCGCTTGCGACCCGCGTGCGCAAAGTGCTGGCCACCGAAATCAGCAAGACCTCGGTCAATGCAGCGCTCAGCAACCTGAGTGAAAACGCGGTGGATAACGTCACGCTGGTGCGTTTGTCTGCCGAAGAACTGACCGAAGCCCTGAACGAAGTTCGCCCGTTCCGCCGCCTGCACGGTATCGACCTCAAGAGCTACGAATTCGGTAGCGTGTTCGTCGACCCGCCGCGCGCCGGCATGGACCCGGACACTTGCGAACTGACCCGGCGCTTCGACAACATCCTCTACATTTCCTGCAACCCGGAAACCCTCGCGGCCAACATCGCCCAACTGCACGATACCCACCGCATTACTCAATGCGCGATGTTCGACCAGTTTCCGTGGACCCATCACATGGAATCCGGGGTGTTGTTGACCCGTCGTTGATCGCAGGCTCCACCTAAAAATCAGCCGTCCACTGGACGGCTTTTTTGTGGGCGATTGAAACGCCCTGTATTTGTGCGCTCTTATTTGATAAATACAGACTCAGACACTTCATTTGATTCCCGGTGTAATCAATCATGCAGCGACATTTCGATGATCTTCAGCTGGGCAGCATCGAACTGTTTTGCCTGGCCGCCGAAGCCGGCAGCTTTACCGCAGCAGCACTTGTAGCGGGCGTAACCCCGGCCGCCGTCAGCCGCTCGGTGTCGCGGATGGAAGAACGTTTGGGTGTACGGCTTTTTGCGCGCACCACTCGTAGCGTCAAGCTGACCGACAGTGGCCGGCGTTATTTCGAAGAGTGTCGTGAGGCTCTCGCGCAACTGGTCGAGGCCCAGCGCGAGGTGATGGGGCAGCAGCAAGAACCCTCCGGCACGTTGCGCATCAGCATTCCCACGACCTATGCCCATCATCGAATCCTGCCCTTGCTGCCTGCGTTTCGGGCGCGCTTTCCCTCCGTGAAAGTCGAGGCCCACATCAGCAATCGCAACATCGATTTCGTCGGCGAAGGCTATGACATGGCAATCCGCGTGCGGGCCATTCCCGACTCCGGGCTGATTGCACGGCCGTTGGAGGATGCCGAGCTGGTGATGATTGCCAGCCCTGATTACCTGAAGCGTGCCGGCACTCCGCAGACCCTGGATGACGTGGCTCAGCACGAATGCATTCAGTACGAACTGCCCAGCAGCGGCCGGCGGATTGCCTGGCTGTTCAACGACAACGGTGTGCCGCTGGAGATTCTTGCCGAGGGCAACTACTGCTGCTCCGATGACGTATTGGGCGGCGTGACGCTGGCGAAACACGGCGCAGGGCTGTTTCAAACCTATCGCTTCATCGTCGAAAACGAATTGGCGGACGGTTCGCTGGTGGAGGTGCTCAAGCCTTATGGCGGACGCTCTCGCCCTTTCACTCTGCTGTACCCGCAAAGCCGCCATGTGCCGTTGCGGTTAAGAGCGTTTATCGATTTTCTGGTTGAGCATCTGCCGCGCTGAAAAGATCGCACCTGTAAGCGCTGCCGAAGGCTGCGATCTTTTGCATCTGTCCGATCACCGCACAAATAATCCAGACCTGACGCCCTCTTCAATTGACCTTATTAACCAGTTAGTACAATTTCTCCCCACAGGCTGAAACCCTCGGCCAATGCCAAAAATAATATGTGGAGAGACCCGATGTCCCCTATCGTTCTGGTGCTCAACGGCCCGAACCTGAACCTGCTGGGCACCCGTGAACCGGCGACTTACGGCCATGAAACCCTGGCGGACATTTCAGCGCTGTGCGGTCGCGCTGCCGAAGAGTTCGGCCTGACCGTAGAATTTCGCCAGACCAACCATGAAGGCGAATTGCTCGACTGGATTCACGCCGCCCGTGGCCGTTGCGCCGGGATAGTCATCAACCCGGCCGCGTGGACTCACACCTCGGTCGCCATTCGCGATGCCTTGGTCGCCAGCGAACTGCCAGTGATTGAAGTCCATCTGTCCAACGTCCATGCCCGCGAACCCTTCCGGCATCACTCCTTTGTTTCGTCCATCGCCACCGCGGTCATGTGCGGTTTCGGCAGCCACGGCTATCGTTTGGCGCTGGAGCATTTCAGCCAACGTTTGGAAGGTTAAGCGTCATGACACAGAACACCGTGGTATTGGCCGGGCTGATCGGTGCCGGCATTCAAGCTTCCCGGACCCCCGCGCTGCACGAGCATGAAGGCGATGCGCAGGGTTTGCGATACCTGTATCGGCTGATCGATCTGGATCAATTGAAACTCGACAGCAGTGCCCTGCCCGACCTGCTGATGGCCGCCGAACGGATGAATTTCACCGGGCTGAACATCACCTTCCCGTGCAAACAGACGATCATCCCGTTGCTTGACGAATTGTCGCCGGAGGCCAGTGGCATTGGCGCGGTGAATACGGTGGTGCTCAAGGACGGCAAACGCATCGGCCACAACACCGATTGCCTGGGTTTTGCCGAAGGGTTTCGCCGTGGCTTGCAGGGCGTTGCCCTTGAGCGCGTCGTACAAATGGGCGCCGGTGGCGCAGGCGCGGCAGTGGCCCACGCGCTATTGAGCGAAGGCGTACAGCTGCTGAGCATTTTCGATGTGGATCAAAGTCGCGCGCAGTCGTTGGCGAACAATCTCAATCAGCATTTTGGTTTCGGTCGAGCTGTGGCCGGGCATGATTTGCCAGGCACGTTAGGCCAGGCTGACGGGCTGGTGAATACCACGCCGATGGGCATGAAAAAACTGCCGGGCATGCCAGTGCCGGTGGAGTTGCTTCGGGCGCAGTTATGGGTCGCGGAGATCGTTTACTTCCCGCTGGAAACCGAACTGCTGCGCAACGCTCGCGCGCTGGGTTGCCGAACCCTGGATGGCGGCAACATGGCGGTATTTCAGGCGGTGAAGGCGTTTGAACTGTTCAGCGGCGTGGTGCCGGATGCTCAGCGGATGCTGGCGCATTTTCAAAGCATGAATGGTTGAAGATCAAAAGATCGCAGCCTGCGGCAGCTCCTACAGGATCGATTAAACGCCGATTACTCTGTAGGAGCTGCCGCAGGCTGCGATCTTTTAAGGGACCTACACATCAGGCCTGCAGATATCGCAAAACCGACTCGCAAATCATCTCCCGATGACGCTGCTTGATGCTTTCGTCCGGCAAGTCGATCTGAAAGATCTCACCGAAGGTATGACGGTTCGACACGCGATAGAAGCAAAACGAGCTGATCAACAAATGCACATCCAGCGGATCGAGGTCGGTGCGGAATACACCCTCTGCAGCCCCGCGCCGCAAGATCTCGCCCAGTGAATCGAGGATGGTGTTGTTCATCGCCTTGATCGCATCGGAGCGCTTCACATACTCGGCGTTGTGAATGTTCTCGATGCTGACGATACGCACGAAATCGACGTTGCGATCATGGTGATCGAAGGTGAATTCCACCAACCGCCGAATCGCTTCCACCGGCGCCAGTTCGGCCAGGTGCAGACGGTTCTCGGTGCTGCGGATATCCCCGTAGAGTTTTTCCAGCACCTCGACATAGAGCTGTTCCTTACTGCCGAAGTAGTAATAGATCATGCGTTTGGAGGTGTGGATGCGTTCGGCGATTGCATCGACGCGCGCACCGGAAAGCCCCTGCTGAACGAACTCGACAATGGCCTCTTGAAGGATGTTCTCGCGGGTCTTTTCCGGATTGTTCTTGCGACTCTTGCGAGGCTCGGCAATTGGCTTTTCGGGCGCTACGGAGAGTTCTGTAATTATTGTCATTGCGGGCTCACGGCCATCACTGCACAAGCAGGCGATTATGGGCTGCCGCGCGCAGTGAAGGAAGCCGCGCGGCAGCGGTTTTGTACCCGTGTTTACGATTTTCCTACAACTTTGCCTGACGTACGCCACCACTTCGCGATTTAGCCATGGCCGCCAGTCGCACTGCCACGTTGGCCGCGCCGTAACCCGCGTAGCCGTTTTTGCGCTGGATGATTTCAAAGAAGAACCGCCCTTCGAACGGCTCGGTGTACACATGAAACAGCTCGCCGCCCTGAGCATCGCGATCGTAGAGCACGTTGAAATAGGCCAGCTCGCTAAGGAACTCATCGTCGAAATCGAACCGCGCGGCGAGGTCATCGTAGTAGTTGAGCGGGATATCCAGCAGCGGCACGCCCGCTTCCTTGGCTCGGCTGACTTCGGCAAAGATGTCGTCGCAATCGAAAGCGATGTGGTGCACGCCGGAACCGCGATAACTCGACAGTGCGTGTGAGATGGCGGTGTTGCGGTTCTCGGAAATATTCAGCGGCAGGCGGATCGAACTGCATCGGCTGCGCAATGCGCGGCTCTTCACCAAACCATACGGGTCGGGTAGCACCACTTCATCGTCGGCTTCGAAATCCAGCAGGCTTTTATAGAACAGCACCCAACTGTCGAGGCTGTCGGCCGGCAGCGCCATCGCCATGTGGTCGATACGCTTGAGGCCACCGCTGGCCACGGCCGTCGGTTGCAGATTGAAGTCGGTGCCGTAGACATCGGCGTTCTTGTCCACCAGGTAAATCAGGCTGCCGTCCGGCGCACGCACCGCTGCCAGTTCAAGCTCATTGGGGCCAACGAGTCCGCGATAGGGCTGGCCCTTGTACGCAACGGCGCGGGCCAGCGCACTGGCGCTGTCCTTGACCCGCACGGCGGTGGCGCACAGCGATGGGCCGTGCGCCTCGAAAAAACTGTGGGCGAAGGAATAAGGTTCAGAGTTGAGGATCAGGTTGATATCACCCTGACGCAACAGGCTGACACTCTTGGAACGGTGTTGTCCGGCCTTGACGAAACCCAGCCGCTCCAGCCAATGAGACAGCTTGGCACCGAGGCTTTCGTCCACTGCGAATTCAAGAAACTCGATGCCGTTGTATTCGCTGGCGCTAGGGGTGTCGAACAGAATGTCGCGATTGGCTGCGGGCGTGGCTTCCTGTTCCAGACGTTGACGGGTTTTCTCTTCCAGATACAGCAACGAACGCAAACCATCGGCGGCGTTGGCCCGTGGCGGTGCGGCGCGGAAGCCGTCGTTGAAGATCTCCAGCGACAGCGGCCCGGTGTAGCCACTCTTGATGATCGGTGCAAGAAAGCCCGGCAGATCAAATTCGCCCTGGCCCGGGAAACAGCGGAAGTGTCGGCTCCACTCCAGCACATCCATGGCCAGGATCGGTGCGTCGGCCATTTGCACGAAGAAAATCTTGTCGCCGGGAATCTCGGCGATGGCGCTCGGGTCGCCCTTGAGCGACAGCGTATGAAAACTGTCCAGCAATACGCCGAGGTTTGGATGATCGGCCTGGCGAACGATGTTCCACACCTGTTGATACGTGTTCACATGCCGGCCCCAGGCCAGCGCTTCATAGCCGATCCGCAGGCCACGAATGCGGGCCCGCTCTGCGAGCTGGTGCAAATCATCAATCAGAATCTGTTCATCACCGATCGAATCGGCCGAGGCGTTGCTGCACACCAGCACCAGGTCGGTGCCCAGTTCCTGCATCAAATCGAACTTGCGCTCGGCCCGTTCCAGATTGCGTGGCAGACGATCGCGGCGGCAACCTTCGAAATCCCGAAAGGGTTGAAACAGCGTGATGGAGATCCCGAGATCGGCGCACATCTGTCTGATTTCCCGCGGGCTGCCGTCGTAGTAGAGCAGGTCATTCTCGAAAATCTCCACCCCGTCAAAACCGGCGGCGGCGATGGCTTCGAGTTTTTCCGGCAGGGTGCCGCTCAAGGAAACGGTGGCAATGGAACGCTGCATGTATGGACTCCCGGTGGTAGGGAAATTTCTTGTCAGGGCGTAGGAGCTGCCGAAGGCTGCGATCTTTTGACTTTGCCTTCAGCAATAGGTCAGGCGTCAGAATCAAGATCAAAAGATCGCAGCCTTCGGCAGCTCCTACAGGGGTAGCGTTTGTCTTGGGCAAATTATTGGCTTGACGAATCCACACAGCAATTCAAAGTGTACTACCCGGTTAGTTTTGCGGGCGATTATCGAACACAATGGCGGTTGGCGAATTGACGATTTTTCGTCCACTGCGCAACATCGACACCACATTGAGTCCGGTCACGACCCCCATGGACTCGGTTACCAAAGACCCTGAACACCACATAAAAATTTCAAAAAACGGGTACACGCTCATGCACTCATTCAACGCCTTGTTTGCTTGCTCCACCGCCCTCACGCCGTGCCTGGCGTCCATCCGAACCTTGCGCCCTCTCGGCCGAACCGTGCCGCTCGCTGAATAACCCGTTGTCGTCAGTCCGACGAAAACACCTCAGCCGATCAATCACACCCGCGCCTGGCGCCGTCGATTGATCACGCGCCCTTGAAGTCCCGACAAGCCTCGCTTGTCAGTCATTGAACGGATGGCACATACATGTTTCCTTCTCAAAGCTCTCGCGTGGCTCCGGCCATGGGCGTCGCCACTGGCGGTATCGGCGACAAAATCCGCGGCGCCATGGCGGTTGGCAAAACCCGTTGGGGGATGCTGGCGCTGGTGTTTTTCGCCACCACTCTGAACTACATCGACCGCGCCGCTCTGGGCGTCATGCAGCCGATCCTGGCCAAGGAAATGAGCTGGACGGCGATGGACTACGCCAACATCAACTTCTGGTTTCAGGTCGGCTACGCCATCGGCTTCGTGTTGCAGGGCCGGTTGATCGACCGGGTCGGCGTTAAACGCGTGTTCTTCTGCGCGGTGCTGCTCTGGAGCCTGGCCACCGGTGCTCACGGCCTGGCCACTTCGGCGGTGGGCTTCATGGTCTGCCGGTTCATTCTCGGTTTGACCGAAGCGGCGAATTATCCGGCCTGTGTGAAAACCACCCGGTTGTGGTTCCCCGCCGGCGAGCGTGCCGTGGCCACCGGCATCTTCAACGCCGGGACCAACGTCGGCGCGATGTTCACCCCGATGCTGTTGCCGCTGATCCTCCACGTCTGGGGCTGGCAAGCCGCGTTCCTGTGCATGTCGGCACTGGGTGGCATCTGGTTGCTGTTCTGGGGTCTGAAGTACTTCAACCCGGAAGATCACCCGAGCGTCAAACAATCGGAACTGGACTACATCCAGAAGGAAGTCGAGCCGGAACAGACCCGCGTACCGTTCTCGCGAATCCTGCGCATGCGTGGCACCTGGGCTTTCGCCCTGGCCTACTCGATGACCGCGCCGGTGTTCTGGTTCTACCTGTACTGGCTGCCGCCGTTCCTCAATCAGCAATACAACCTGGGGATCAACGTGACCCAGATGGGTATCCCGCTGATCATCATCTACCTGACGGCTGACTTCGGCAGTGTCGGCGGCGGCATCCTGTCCTCGTTCCTGATCGGTCGCGGGATCAACCCGATCAAGGCGCGACTGATGTCCATGTTCCTGTTCGCCTGCTGCATCATCGGCGTGATCATGGCGGCCGGCTCGAGCAGCCTGTGGGTCGCGGTGTTTGCCATCTCCCTGGCCATCGGTGCTCACCAGGCCTGGACCGCGAACATCTGGAGCCTGGTGATGGACTACACGCCCAAGCACATGATGAGTACGGTGTTCGGTTTCGGCGGGATGTGCGCGGCAATCGGCGGGATGTTCATGACCCAGTTGGTCGGCCACATTCTGACGATCACCAACAACAACTACACCGTGCTGTTCACCATGATTCCGGCGATGTACTTCATCGCGCTGACCTGGATGTACTTCATGGCGCCGCGCAAGATTCCTACCGTCACCGAGTAAACCCCCTTCCTCCGGCAGGCCTGATTCCAGGCCTGCCTCACCCTTCTTGTCGACGCCGTTGTTGCCACGCCGCTGCCAGTCCGCTGCAACAAATCACCGCGATCCCGACCACTGTGGTCAGGGTCGGCGTGTGAGAAAACAGCAACCAGCCCAGCAAACCGGCAAAGACAATCTGGCAATAGCCGAACGGCGCCAACAACGCGGGCGCGGCGTGACGGAAGGCCTGAGTCAGAAACAGATGCGCCGTCATCCCGCACGCCCCCAGCGCCACCATCAAAAACCCATGCCCCAGGCTGGGCACCTGCCAGAAGAACGGCACCAGGGCACTCATCACCAACGTATTGCAGAGCCCGGCGAAAAAATTACTGGTGGTCGGGCTGTCGATTTCGCTGAGCTTGCGGGTGAGCAGCTGATAGAAGCAGAAAAACAGCGCCGAGCAGAACGGCAGCAACACCGCAGGCGTGAACAGTTCGCCGCCGGGATGGACGATGACCAACACCCCGATGAACCCGCAAATTACCGCCAGCCATTGGCCGCGCGTCACCTGTTCACCGAGCAGTGGCACCGACAGCGCCGTCACCAATACCGGTGCGAGAAAATTGACCGCCGTGGCTTCGGCCAACGGAATAAACAGCAAACCGGTCGTGAACAGCAAACTGGTCCCCAGCAGGCACAACGCCCGCAACAGTTGCAGCAATGGCCGTTTGGTCCGTAGGACACGCAACCCGGACTGCGGCAGAAAAATCCCCGCCATCAGTAACGTGTGAACCACATAGCGGGCCCAGACCACCATGATCACCGGATAGAACCCCGAGAGGTATTTCGACAAAGCGTCGTGACTGGAAAACAGAAAGGTGGCAACGACGATCAGCAGAATCCCTTTGAAGGGCTGATTGACACCGGAAAGCGGAGTGCTGAGGGTCATGGGGTATCCCTTGGTGTCTTGAGATCAGAAGCGGCGATAACTCCAGCACCGTCAGCCATGGATTGCAGATGCTGGTAATGCTGCTGGCCCATTGTTGTCAGCACCGATCAGGGCAATGCGAAGGGACTGAAGTCAAGGCGCGGTCTCTTGTGATTTATTGTTGCCGGGATGGGTTCAAATAATTTAGAACCTGGTTCCAGATTCTCACAGGAGTAACGGCAAATTGTGTTCGATCAGCGCACAGATTCGCATAGTTCACACCAGTGGGAGCGAGCCTGCTCGCGATAACGGGCTGACATTCAACATCTGTATTGGCTGAAAGTTCGCTATCGCGAGCAGGCTCGCTCCCACACTGTTTTTCTGTGCAGGCTGATTAGACGAACAACTCCGACGCCAGACTCGCCGCCGACAGCTCCTCGGCAAACTTCAGCAACAGCGGCGCCAGTTCATGCAACCGCGCGCCCGGCATCCGCGCACTCGGCCCGGCAATGCTGAGTACGCCGATTACCCGACCGTGCCCAGGATGGCGCACCACCGCTGCAATCGCCGATGTGCCTACCGCCGAACTTTCCTCGACCCACGCATAGCCTTGCTCCCTTGCCAGACGCAGGCGTTCGAGTAATTCGATGTTGGAGCGCGGTGCATTCGGCCCGAGGTCCTTGGGCCGGTCAAAGCCCTGGCGTTCCACCAGCGACAACGCCTCGGCATCGCTCATGCACGCCAGCCACGCATGCCCCGACGCGGTGTAAAACAACGGTGCATCGCGGCCCATGTCCGGGTCATAACGCAAGCCGGATCGGGCGCCCTGGGACTTGGCGATCCAGATCTGCCTCTCCCCTTCGATCACTCCAAGGCGCACCAGCTCACCGGTTTCATGGGCGAGGCGATCAAGCACCGGTTGAACGATATCCGCGCCGCTACTCGACAGGTAGCGGAAACCCAGCGCCACCAACTTGGTCGACAGGTGATACCGCAAATTCTCTGGATTCTGCCGCACATAGCCCAGCCGAATCAGCTCGGCGAGCAAGCGATGGGTCGCGCTTTTGGGGATATCCAGTTGCTCTGCCAGCGTCTGCATCGGCAGGCCACGAGGTTCACTGGTGAGGCTTTCCAATACGCTGAAAACACGTTCGATCTGACTGCCGGCCATGGGAAGTTCCACATGAAATTTGCCCGATTCTAGAAGACAACTCGCTGAATGCGAAATCTGGAACCCAGGGGTCCGATAGCCGCCCTCTTTGTCGAATACATACTTCGAGACAGCATCGCCCATTCGATAAAAACCTGACGTCTGAAGGAATTCACTGGACTATCCGCGTTCAATACAAGTCTGAAATATTCCGTGCGTAGCAAAAGACGGACGACCGGACTGGCGCCACGCCTACTCACCAGCAACACTCATCACCATGTTCAACGAGGATTCCCCCCATGCTTTGGAAAAAAGGCCGGCGCAGCGACAACGTGGTTGATGCTCGTGGCGATGATGTCGGTGGGGGCGGCGGTGGGATGCGCTTCGGTGGAGGCAAGGGCCTGAGCCTGACGGCAATCCTGTTGATCGTCGGGATCGGCTGGATCACCGGCCAGGACCCGCTGCAGATCCTCGGCCAACTGACCGGGCAGATGAGCGAGCAATCGGCTCCGGCCCCCACCGAAACCCGCAAGGCGCCACCGGCCAATGATGAAGGGGCCGAATTCGTGCGCTCGATCCTTGGCGATACCGAAGACACCTGGCGCCAGATTTTCCAGCAGGCCGATCGGCAATATAAAGATCCGACTCTGGTGCTGTTCAGCAATCGCGTCAATTCGGCCTGCGGCCTGGCGACTTCGGCAACCGGCCCCTTCTATTGCCCCGCTGACCAGAAGGTCTACCTCGACATGAGTTTCTTCCAAGAGATGTCTCAACGTTTTTCCGCTGCGGGAGACTTCGCCCAGGCCTACGTGATCGCTCACGAAATCGGACACCATGTGCAGACCTTGCTCGGTGTTTCAGCGAAGATTGAGACCGCTCGCCAACAGGGCCGGCAGATGGAAGGCGACAATGGTTTGCTGGTGCGCCAGGAATTGCAGGCCGATTGCCTGGCCGGCGTCTGGGCCAACAATGCGCAAAAACGTCTGAACTGGCTGGAACCCGGTGACATCGAAGAAGCCTTGAACGCCGCCAACGCCATCGGCGACGACCGCTTGCAACAGCAAGGTCAGGGCCGCGTGGTGCCGGACTCCTTCACCCACGGCACTTCGGCCCAGCGAGTACGCTGGTTCAAGGCCGGATTCGCACAAGGCCAGGTTGGCCAGTGCGACACCTTTGCCGCGAAGAATCTGTGATGCGTAAGTGGCTGCTGGTTCTGTTAATCACCTGCGCAAGCACCCAGGCTGCCGAGCAGGGCGTCAAGGCGATCAGTTCCGGGCGCTTGCTGCTGAGCGCCGGGGAAATCGCTGTGAGCATTGGCCCGACGCCGGCGAAAATCGAACGCGTACTGATCATCGTCCATGGTCGATTACGCAATGCGGAAACCTACCGCAAAAGCGCCGAACACGCAGCCGAGCAGGCCGGGCAAAGCGCGAACACGTTGGTACTCGCCCCGCAGTTTCTCAACGAAACCGACATTGCGAGCCAACCGGTGTCTGACAGCGTTTTACGCTGGCAAGGCAATGACTGGATGGCCGGCGGCTTATCCACTGCGCCGTTTACACTGAGTTCCTATGCGGCGCTCGACGAAATCATCGCTCGGCTGGGTGATCGGCGACAGTTTCCGGACGTTAAGCAAATCGTCATCGCCGGTCACTCCGGCGGCGCTCAGGTGGTTCAGCGTTATGCCTTGCTGGGTCACCCTCAGCCAGCCCTCGACACGGAGGGCGTGAAAGTGCGCTATGTGATCGCCAACCCTTCGTCATACGCCTACTTCAATGAGCAACGGCCAGTGGCGTTCAGTCACGCGGGGTGTCCGAACTTCAATCGCTGGAAGTACGGGCTGGCGGATCTGCCCGCTTATGCCAATGGGCAAACACCTGCGCAACTCGAAGAAAGCTACGTCAAACGGGACATCGTTTATTTACTCGGGCAGCAGGACATCGACCCGAATCATCCGGCGCTGGATAAAAGTTGTGAGGCCAAAGCCCAGGGTGCTTCTCGATTGATTCGTGGACGCAACTATTTCAATTATCTGAAGCGACGCCATTCTCAAGGATTGAGTCAGCAGCTGATCGAAGTGCCCGGGGTTGGGCACAATGGGGACGGGATGTTTACATCGCCTGAGGGGCAGAAGGTGTTGTTTGGTCTGTGAGTTTTTGTGGTGCCTGATCTGACGCCTTCGCGAGCAGGCTCGCTCCCACAGTAGATCTGCGCCGGATGCAAATTTGCATTTCATGGAGATTAAAGTGTGGGAGCGAGCCTGCTCGCGATGGGGCCTTCAAGCCAGCAACATTTCTCGCAACGCCACGCAATCGGCAGCATGCCAATCAGTCAATTCCGGCCACGGATTATCCGGCAGATTCACCAGCACCGTCCGCGTCCCCGCCGCCCGGCCGCAATCCAGATCGAAGCGGTAATCACCAACCATCACCATTTCGCGCGCCGGCACTTTCCAGGCTTTGGCCAGTTTCAGCAACCCACCAGGATGCGGCTTGGGCGGTGCTTCATCGCGGCCCAGTACATCCTCCACCGCAAAGCAGTCGGCCAGGCCGATGGCCTCCAGCGTGACATGCGCCAGCTCGCGAGCATTGCGCGTGAGAATGCCCAGACGATAACCGCGCCCGGCCAACTCACGCACCAGTTCCACCGCGCCCGGCGCCGGCTTCGAACCCAACGCCAGATCCCGCTCGTGCTCCAGCAGCCACGCGTGTTTGGCCGCGGCTTCATCAGCCGGCAGTGCCGCGAGGTGGGTCAGGATGTCGTCTTCGGCGGGAATCGCCAACGCCACGCGAATCGCCGCGAAGTCATGCACGGCCACCGTCAGGGTGCCGTCCATGTCGAACACCCAGTGCCGCACCTCAGCCAGGCTCATGCCCAATCCTTGCGATGACGAATCAGGCCTTCCTGAGTGACCGAAGCCACCAGTTGCCCGGCACGGTTGAACACGCTACCGCGGGAGAATCCGCGCGAATTGCCGGCCCACGGGCTGTCCATGGCATACAGCAACCAGTCATCGGCGCGCAGGTCGGCGTGGAACCACAATGCGTGATCAAGGCTGGCGACCTGCATGTCTTTCTGCCAGACCGATTTGCCGTGGGGCAGCATCGAGGTGGTCAGCAGACCGAAGTCCGACGCGTAGGCCAGCAGGTATTTGTGCAGCGCCGGAGTGTCGGCCAAGACACCGTCGGCGCGGAACCAGACGTATTTGATGGGATCGGCAGGTTGAGGGTTGTAGGGGTCTTTTTCGGTCACCGGCCGGACTTCGATCGGTTTCGGGCACAGCAGTTTTTCACGCATGTGCTCAGGGATCAGGTGCGCGCGCTGCTGGGTGAGTTCCAGCTCCGACGGCAGGTTTTCCGGGCCGACCACTTGCGGCATCTCAGTCTGGTGCTCAAAGCCTTCTTCGTCGTACTGGAACGAGGCGCTGCAGGTGAAAATCGGATTGCCCTTCTGGATCGCCGTCACCCGGCGCGTGCTGAAACTGCCGCCATCACGCACCCGATCGACCTGATACACCACCGGCAATTTGGCATCGCCCGGGCGCAGGAAATAGCCGTGCATCGAATGCACGTGGCGCGCCGGCTCGACGGTCTGACTGGCCGCCGACAAGGACTGGCCGAGTACCTGGCCGCCGAACAACTGACGAAAACCCAGGTCCTGGCTGCGGCCACGGAACAGGTTTTCTTCAATCGGTTCCAGGGTCAGCAGGTCTACCAGATCTTCCAACACTTGGCTCATTCAGACTCTCCTCACACAACGCAATGCCGCGCAGTCTTGGCTGCGGCGGTCGATTCAGTTTATGGCCCGGTTCAACATGAGGGCCATTGTAAACGTCCGCGCCTGCTTATCCATGCAAGGTTTGCAGCCATTGCTCACGGGTGATGCGGTACAACACGTGCGGGCGCAGCGGATGATCGGCTGCAAGCCGCGGGTGCTCGAAGTCATCAAAGGGGGCATGGTGCATGCCGATCGCTTGCATGACTTTCTCGGATGGCAGATTGGTCTTGGTGGTGAAGGCGACGACCTCTTGCAGCGCTAACCGATCAAACCCGCAGCGCAGAGCGGTCCACGCCGCTTCACCGGCATAACCCAGCCCCCAGTGTTCACGCGCCAGGCGCCAACCGATTTCGATGGCCGGCGTGAATGGCGCATCGAAGCCGACCACGCCGAGGCCGGTAAAGCCGATGAACGCCCCGGTGTCCTTGCGCTCCAGTGCCCAGAGGCCGAAACCATGCTCGGCAAAATGCCCGCGAATCCGCCCGATCAACGAGGCACTTTCCAGTCGACTCAAGGGTGCCGGAAAATAACGCATCACTTGTGGATCGGCGCACATCGCCGCAAACGCCGGCAAATCCTCGTCACGCCACTGCCGTAACAACAGTCGTGCGCTTTCGAGTTCCAGTATCTGCTCCATCTCGTCCCCCTTTCCCATCCCGCAAGTCTACATCGCTGGTAGGATCCTTCACTCATTCCTACATGCCTTCCTGTATAAATCAGCCATGCCCCTGCCATTGATCTACCACGAAGACTACAGTCCCGAGTTCCCGGCGGATCACCGCTTCCCCATGGACAAGTTTCGCCTGCTGCGCGATCACTTGGTGGACAGTGGCCTGACCCGCGACACCGACTTGCTGCGCCCGGACCTCTGCCCGCCAGAGATTCTCGCCCTCGCCCATGACCCTGCGTATATCGAGCGCTACATGGGCGGCGAATTGTCCCGCGAAGACCAGCGACGCCTCGGCCTGCCCTGGAGCGAAGCGCTGGCCCGGCGCACGGTGCGAGCGGTCGGTGGCTCGCTGCTGGCGGCCGAACAGGCCCTGGAGCATGGTTTGGCCTGTCACTTGGCTGGTGGCACTCACCATGCGCATTACGACCATCCCGCCGGGTTCTGCATCTTCAACGACCTGGCGGTGATCAGCCATTACCTGCTGGAAAGTGGCCGAGTGAATCGCGTGCTGATCTTCGACTGCGATGTGCATCAGGGCGACGGTACTGCACGGATTCTGCACAACACCCCAGAGGCAGTGACCGTTTCCCTGCACTGCGAAAAGAATTTTCCCGCACGCAAAGCCGAAAGTGATTGGGACATTCCGTTGCCGATGGGCATGGGCGATGCCGATTACCTGAAGGTAGTGGACGACGCGCTCAACTATTTGCTGCCGCTCTACCAACCGGACCTGGTGCTGTACGACGCTGGCGTCGATGTACATAAGGACGACGCACTGGGTTATCTGAAGCTGACAGACGAAGGCGTCGCTGCTCGTGATGAAAGCGTGATGCGCCATTGCCTGGGCCGGGATATCCCGGTGGTCGGCGTGATCGGCGGCGGCTACAGCAAGGACCGCAAGGCCTTGGCGCGTCGTCATGGAATCCTCCATCACAGCGCCCAACGGGTCTGGCAGTCATCAGGTTGTCATTGATCTATGGGTCTTTACCCACAATGCCTGTGGAACCGCCTGTGGATAACCTGAGTGAAAGGGTCTGCAGGCCATGCTGCCTATAGCGTGCAACGGAGTGGTTGTTTTTTGATCAGCTCTTGAACACACCAATGACTCCTGTGGGAGCGAGCCTGCTCGCGATGAGGCCTTCACAGTCGATATCGATGTCGACTGATCCATCGCTATCGCGAGCAGGCTCGCTCCCACAAGGGACAGGGCTGGTAGAATGCTCACCCTATCCCGCCAGACCGCAGCGCATTCCATGACCCAGCCCTCGCCCCCCCTCCCCCCTCACGTCGCCATCATCGGCGGCGGCCCCGCCGGTTTGATGGCGGCTGAAGTGCTGAGCCAGGCGGGGATCAAAGTCGACCTGTACGACGGCATGCCTTCAGTGGGGCGAAAATTCCTCCTCGCCGGGGTCGGCGGCATGAACATCACCCATTCCGAGGCCTACCCGGCGTTTCTCTCACGCTATGCCGAACGGGCGCCGCAGATTGCGCCGTTGTTACGGTCCTTCGGCGCCGACGCCTTGTGCCAATGGATTCATGACCTGGGCATCGAAACCTTTGTCGGCAGCTCCGGCCGGGTGTTTCCCACCGACATGAAAGCCGCGCCCCTGTTGCGGGCCTGGCTCAAACGCCTGCGCGATGCCGGCGTAGTTATCCACACCCGCCATCGCTGGCTCGGTTGGGATGGCAACGGTGACTTGCGCATCGACAGTCCCGAAGGCGAAAAACACGTTCAAGTGGATGCGACCTTACTGGCCCTCGGCGGCGGGAGTTGGTCGCGTCTCGGTTCGGACGGTGCCTGGATGCTGCCGCTGGAACAGCGCGGTGTAGGACTGGCGCCGTTGCAACCGAGCAATTGTGGCTTCGAGGTGCAGGCCTGGAGCGAATTGATGGTCAGCAAATTCGCAGGCAGTCCGCTGAAAAACATCGCCATTGGCCTCAATGACGATGTGCCGCGACTCGGTGAATGTGTGATCACTGCCACGGGGATTGAAGGCAGTTTGATCTATGCCCTGTCGGCACCGATCCGTGAATCGATCAATCAACATGGCTCGGCAACCATTCACCTCGATCTGTTGCCGGGCAAACCTGTGGATAAAATTCAGGCAGCGCTGAGCAAACCCCGCGGTTCACGCTCCATGTCCAAACACTTGCACAGTCAGCTTGGCCTTGATGGCGTGAAAGCGGCGTTGCTGCGCGAACTGACACCGGCCGACTACTTTACCGATCCGGCATTGCTGGCCAAGGCGATCAAGGCATTGCCGCTGACGCTGGTGAAAACCCGGCCATTGGACGAGGCCATCAGCAGCGCAGGGGGCGTGATGTTCGAGTCGATGGATAAACGTTTGATGCTCAAGCAGCTGCCCGGCGTGTTCTGCGCGGGTGAAATGCTCGATTGGGAAGCGCCGACCGGCGGCTATCTGCTGACCGCGTGTTTCGCCAGTGGGCGAGCGGCTGGGTTGGGGGTGGTGGAGTGGTTGAAGCACAAGGATTGAGACCGAGGCGCGTCCTTCGCGAGCAAGCCCGCTCCCACATTCGATCGAGTTCTTTCAGGAAGAATGCGATTAATGTGGGAGCGGCGGTGCGACGATTCGACTTGCTCGCGAAAGCGGTCTAACCGGCGCAGCGTTTAATCAAGGCTTACGTTTACGCGGCCCGGTGTTAAACACCGGCACTTTACGCACAGGCTTGATCGAAGGCTCCGGCGCCGAGGCATCACCGCTCTCGACCCATTTACCCAGGTTGCGCTTGCCGCCACTGGAGGTTTTGGGCTTCTTCGGTTTTTTCGGCTTCTTGACAACCTGACCGCTGGCATCGGTATCCGGCACGCGGTGCTCAGGCTCGAAATCCTGTTCCATCTGACGAGTCAACGTCTGACGGGTCAACATCTCGATGGCTGACAGCTGATTCACTTCATCGGCACACACCAGCGAAATAGCCTGCCCGGTTGCGCCTGCACGACCAGTACGACCGATGCGGTGGATGTAGTCCTCCGCCACGATCGGCAGGTCGAAATTGACCACCAATGGCAAATCTTCGATATCCAGACCACGGGCGGCAACGTCAGTGGCGACAAGGATCTGCACTTCACTGGCCTTGAAACGATCCAGTGCCCGCTGACGGGTCGCCTGAGGTTTGTCGCCGTGGATGCCGTCGGCATTGATGCCCAGGCCCTGGAGTTTTTCCACCAGCGCGTCTACGCCGTTGCGAGTCTTGGCGAACACCAGCACCTGCTTCCACTTGCCCTTGCGCATCAAGTGAACGAACAGCTCCGACTTGCGCTTCTTGTCCACCGTCACCACCCATTGCTTGACGGTGTTGGCGGCGACGTTACGCGGGCTGACTTCGATGCTCAGCGGGTCGTTGAGCATTTGCCCGGCCAGCGTGCGGATGGCATCGGAAAAGGTCGCAGAGAACAACAGCGTCTGACGTTTCTTCGGCAGGGCTTTATAGATATTCCCCAGCTCTTCGGAAAAACCCAGATCAAGCATGCGATCGGCTTCGTCCAGCACCAGGGTTTGCAACTGGTTGAACTTGAGCGCGTTCTGGCGGAACAGGTCGAGCAAGCGGCCCGGAGTCGCCACCAACAGGTCGACGCCTTTGCGCAGCTTCATCATTTGCGGGTTGATGCTGACGCCGCCGTACACCGCGTACGTGCTCAACGGCAGGTTCTCGGCGTACTGACGCACGCTTTCGTGAACCTGCTCGGCCAGTTCGCGGGTCGGCACCAGGATCAGTGCGCGCACGGAGTTGGCGCTGACTTTCGGCCCTTCCATGGCCAGCAATTGCAGCAGCGGCAAGGCGAAGCCGGCGGTCTTGCCGGTGCCGGTCTGGGCTGCTGCCATCAGGTCACGACCGGCCAGCACCGCCGGAATCGCTTGTGTCTGCACCGGCGTAGGGGTCTGGTAGCCGAGCGTCTCGAGAGCGCGCAGCAAGGGTTCGATCAGGCCAAGGGTGGCGAAAGTCATGGGAGTACCGTAGGAAAATTCAGCGCGGTTGTGCAAAACGAGTGTGCAATGGCGCGCAGTTTACCCTAATTCGCGCGGGATTCTGTCGGCACCACTACCGCAGGCCGATCGACACCTCGGCGCCACTGCGGCAATCCGATCAACACCACGGCACTGATGATCACTGTCATGGCCAGCGCTTCTTCAATACCAATGGTCTCGCCAACAAATACGATACCCAGCAACACCGCTACCGCCGGGTTGACGTAGGCGTAACTGGTGGCCGCCGCCGGACGCACATGTTTCAACAGGTACATGTAGGCGTTGAAGGCGATGATCGAACCGAAGACGGTCAGGTACGCCAGCGCCGCCCAGCCTTCGATCGGCGGCATGGCCTCAAGATGCTCACCGCTCACCGCGCTGCCGATCAACAACACCACGCCGCCCACCAGCATTTCCACGGCACTGGCCATCGCGCCCTGTGGCAACGGCAAGTGTTTGCTCCACACCGAACCGAAAGCCCAGGATGCGGCCGCGAATACCAGCAACGCCGCACCCAACGGGCTCGATTGCAGATTGGAGCCGAGGTTGAGCATGGCGATACCGATCAACCCGAGCACAATCCCGGCCCATTCGAGACGGGTATTACGCGCGCCCCAGAAATATCCGCAGAGCAAGGTAAACAGTGGCACCGTCGCCACCGCCAACGCGGCAACGCCGGAGGCGACACCGGTGTGTTCAGCCACGCTCACTGCACCGTTACCGCACGTCAGCAGCAAAATCCCGATGATCCCCGCCGCTTTCCATTGCGCCCACGTCGGTGCAGGTGCCCCGCGCCAGCGCAGGAACGCGTACATCAATGTACCGGCGATCACGAAGCGAATACCGGCGAGCAACAACGGCGGCCAGTACTGCACGCCGATTCGAATCACCAGGTAGGTCGATCCCCAAATCACGTACAGCGCGAAGAAAGCAGCGATCAGCGGTAAGGAAAAACGGCGTATGCCAGGCATGGGCAGCTCGAGAACAAGACAAAGAGAGCAGCTATTCTAGAAAGGCCAACGGCGGAAAATAAGTTACAAAACCTGTTTATCGCACCGGTACACTTTTCAAAACACGGAGTTCAGCGCTATAAACCGTGCTTTCGAAAGTCAGTCTTTTTCAGGAATGCCATGATGGACAAATACGACCGCATGCTCCTCAGCGCCCTGTTGGAAAACGGTCGTGCGTCCTACGCCGAACTGGCGCGCAAGGTGAACCTGTCCGCTCCGGCGGTGGCCGAACGCGTGGCCAAACTTGAAGCCTGCGGAGTGATCACCGGCTACCAGGCGAAAGTCGACATGGCCAAACTCGGCCTGCCGATCCAGTGCGTCATCGAACTGCGCCTGAACCAGCACGGCAACCAGAAAACCTACGACGAACTGATCAAAATCCCACAACTCACCGAATGCCATCGCGTCACCGGCGACCCGTGCGTGATCATGCAAGCGGCGGTGGGCTCGATGCCGGAGCTGGAAGAGTTGATCAACCGGATCGCCACGTTCGGGTTCAGCAAGACCTCGATCGTGCTGTCCAGCGCCATCGAGAAGCGTGTGCCGTTGGGGCAGCTGGAAGGAAATGGGAAGTAGTTCTCCCGTAGGAGCTGTGAGTGAAACGAGGCTGCGATCTTTTGATCTTGATCTTAAAAGTCAAAAGATCGCAGCCTCGTTTCACTCGACAGCTCCTACAGGGGTTCAGTGGTGTTTCCGTCAGAACCCGCGATACCGCTTCAAATGCTCATTGATCTTCGCCGCCGGCACTTTCTGCAAACTGACGAGCAGTTCATGGGACAACTCCCGCAATCCATGCTTGCGCCGCAACTCTTCAGCCAAGTGCGCCGTCAGGTTGGCCGCCATTTCGGCATCGGCCATGGCCCGGTGAGCCTTTCCGGTATTGGGCAGGCTGGCGAAAGTGGTGAGGGTGCCGAGTTTGTGGTCCGGCGCGGCGGGCATCAGGCGGCGGGCGAGTAACAGCGAGCAGGCAAAATTCTGCAGGCGTGTACGCTTGATTCGCCCAAGTTCAAAGTCCCAGAACTTCTGGTCGAACGCAGCGTTATGCGCCAGCAGTGGTGTGATGCCAACGAATTCATTGACCTCGTTCATCACCTGCTCGGCCGAGGGCGCGGTGCGCAGCATGGCGTTGCTGATGCCGGTGAGTTGTTCGATGAAGGCCGGCACCCGCACGCCGGCGTTCATCAGGCTTTGGTAACGCTCGACGATGCGCCCCTGTTCCAGAATCACCACGGCAATTTCCGTGGCCCGGCAGCTGCTGCTCGGGGAGAGCCCGGTGGTTTCAAAGTCGATGACTGCTATGCGTTCCAAACCTGTTTCAACTCCGTAAAAATCAATTCTTGAGCAGCAACGCGCCTTCGATCGGCACGTAACGGCTGGCAGCGCGGATCAGCGAATTGGCCGTGAGACCGGGCACACCATAGGCCACCGCTTGCACGCCGTGCTTGCTGATGATGCGTTCCAGCAACATGTCGAAATCACCATCACCGGAGGCCAGCACCACTTCGTCGACATGGTCGGCGGCGTCCATGATGTCGAGGGTGATGCCCACGTCCCAGTCACCTTTGGCCGAACCGTCGCTGCGCTGGATGTAGGGCTTGAGCTTCACGATGAAACCGAGATTGCGCAGGATCTGCTGAAACTGCTGCTGCTTGCTGTCGCCACGATCGATCGCATAGGCATAGGCCTCGACGATCTGCCCTTCTTTACTGACGTCAGCCCACAGCGCGGCGTAGTTGAAGTGGCAACCATAAGCCTGACGCACGGTGTAATAGAGGTTCTGGACATCGGCGAACACTGCGATTTTTTTCACCGTACATCCTCATTAGCGTGCCGAAGCGCGGGCAGGATCAGGCACCAGGCCCGAAAAGTTGCCCAGTATGCCAGCCCGAAGGATTGTTCCGCGAATAATCGGCCATATGGCGAGGGAGCAAGCCCCCTCGCC
The DNA here is from genome assembly GCF_003732275.1 of Pseudomonas frederiksbergensis. Lineage (GTDB taxonomy): Bacteria > Pseudomonadota > Gammaproteobacteria > Pseudomonadales > Pseudomonadaceae > Aquipseudomonas > Aquipseudomonas frederiksbergensis_H. The sequence continues at coordinate 173,011 of NZ_MOBM01000021.1, read as the reverse complement.
ATAGATGTATCAGATGAAGGAATCGTCGTCGCCACCGAAGAACGATGAGCTGTCATCGCTATAGTCGGCGTCGGCGAATCCGCCTTGATCGCTGGAACTGTCAGCCACGCGCTGATCGTCGCCCCAGCCATTGCCGCTGCCGCTCTGATCGTTGACCTGAGCCGGTTCTTCCTTGATGACTTCAACCACTTCCGGCTGCTGATGGTGCTGGAACAGGCTGCTGATGCCCTGCGCCAGCATCACGCCACCGGCCACACCCGCTGCAGTTTTCAACGCACCACCGAGGAAACCGCTGCCGGCAGGCTGTTGCGGTGCGTAATTTTGCGCAGGCGGCGTTCCGAAACTCTGCTGAGCAGCCGGCGCACCGAAGTTTTGCTGTGGCGGTTGCGAGTTGAACGACGGCCGCCCCGGCTCACGCCAGCCGCCATTCGACGGAGCGGCGCTTTGAGTCGGCGCAGGCTGCGGATCACGGGAGCCACCACCGAAGATGCTCGACAAAAAGCCGCCGTTGCTCGGCGCCGGAGCCGCGGTCTGCGCCTTGGCCGATTGCAGTTCAGCCTGCAATTGCTGGACTTGTTGGGTGAGTTGCTTGTTCTGTTCGTCGAGGCTCTTGATGGCTGCCTCTTGCACCAGAATAGCCTGGGTCATGAAATAGCCCGCCGCTGGCTGGCGAGTCAGGTGTTCCTTGATCCGCGCTTCAGCCTGGGCGTCGCGCGGGGCTGAATCCGTTTCGGCCTGTTGCAGCCGGGAAAACAGTCCATCGATCAGGGTTTGTTCTTCGCTGTTCATGGCGACCTCATAGATTGCCGGGAATATCGTCGCCCTCATCCACCGTGGATAAGGTGCTCACCAGTAATGGGGCTGATACAGGATGTTTCAATGACCTTTACCGAACGTTTACGTTTGCGCCCCAAAGGGTTTGATCGGTTAAAGTGAGGCACTGCTTTCAACCTGCGATACCGACTGATGAATTCGTTCGATGTGCTGCGTGACTCTCTGTATTTCTTCAAGCGCAATCTGAGCCAGATCGTGCAGCTGTGCCTGCCGCTGGTGATTTTCGAGGCATTGCTGCAACAACTGGTCGATCACTCCACGGAACCGGACAGCTTCCCCGGCATCAGTGTGATTGTCGGCTTGCTTGTGTATCCGCTGTACACCGCCGCGCTGATCCTGTTTCTCGATGCCCGCAGCCGTGGTGAATCACCGCGCATCCGCGACCTGCTGGCGACCTCCGCAACCTTGTGGCCGCGTTTCGCCGTGCTGACCGCCCTCAATACCCTGCTGATCCTGATTGGCCTGTCGCTGTATTTCCTGCCGGGCATCTGGCTGATGGTGACGCTCGCATTCGCTGAATACCTGCTGGTGCTGCGCGGCCTGGCACCGCTGGCGGCAATGAAGGAAAGCCTGCGCCTGACTCGCGGGCATTTCCTGCGCATTCTGGTGTGCATTCTCTGCGTGATGGGCCCGCTGTGGGTGCTCAAGGGGGCGACACTGGCGGTTTACCCCGACCCGCAGAACCCGGTGATCTCACTGCTGATCGACAGCGCCCACAGCTTTCTGCAACTGTTCACCAGTGTGGTGGTGTTCCGTTTGTTCATGCTGATCGCCGATGCGCCCGAGAAAGCTGACGGAGCGCTCTGAGCGCTCTACCCTTGGGCTTGGGCGCTGCTCTCGGTTATGCTCGGGGTCAATTTTGTAACGCTATAAGCCGAGCCATGACCCGTCTACTGCGCTACACCCTGCTGGGCCTGCTGATTGCCATTGGCCTGATTGCATTGCTGATCTACAGCCTGACCTGGCGCCCCCAGGCCAAGGAAGTGCTGCCGGTCAGTTGCAACGCCCAGGCGCCGACATTGGCGCCCGGCCAGGCGCTGAAGGTGATGACCTGGAACGTCCAGTACCTGGCAGGCAAGCGCTACGTGTTCTGGAACGACCTGGCTGCAGGAAACGACGAGAGCCCTACGCCTGAAGACATGGCCTTCAGCCTCGACGAAGTGGCGCGGGTGATTCGCGACGAGCAACCGGACATCGTGCTGTTGCAGGAACTCGATGACGGCGCCAAGGCCAGCGACTATCAGAACCAGCTCAAGCTGCTTCAGGATCGAGTTACCGACCTGTATCCATGCACCGTGCAGGCCTTCGACTGGAAAGCCGACTTCGTGCCTGAACCGCACCTCTACGGCAGCGTTGGCCGGCAATTGGCAACCCTGAGTCGCTACCAGATCGAACACGCCGAACGCCTGCAATTACCGGTCGCACCGGCCAATTTCATCAGCCGTCAGTTCAAGCCGAAAAACGCCTTGCTGGTCACTCACCTGCCATTGAGCAACGGCAGCCAGATAGCCGTGTTCAACACCCATCTGGACCGTGCCACCACCGCGTTCGACGAAACCTTGCAACGCCAGGTGACAGCCGTGGCCAAGGTCCTCGACAAGTATGAAAGTCGTGGCACGCCGTGGCTGATCGGTGGTGACTTCAACCTGTTGCCGCTGGGCCAGTATCGACGCCTGCCTGCCGAGCAACGCACGCCCTACTCCGCCGACAGCGCGCTGCATGTGCTGTGGGACAAGTACCCGATGATCCCCACCAACAACGAAGCCAGCGGTATCGACCGGGCACAATGGCTGACCCATTACCCGAATGACCCGGGCTTGAACGGCCCGGACCGGACCGTCGACTATCTGTTTTACAGCCCGCACATCAAACGGGTTGAGGCGAGGGTGAGACAGGACGATACGTTGCGCATTTCCGATCATTTGCCGGTGATTGTGCGGTTTCTGTTGCCGGCAGCGCCTTAGATTTGTGGCGTTAGTGAAAAAGATCGCAGCCTTCGGCAGCTCCTACAAGGGATCGCATTCCAATGTAGGAGCTGCCGAAGGCTGCGATCTTTTGATCTTCAGCTTTTACGAGGCTTGATCCGCGCCGTCGCCTCGGCCACCAACGGATCGTCCGGCCAATAGTGCTTCGGATAACGCCCCTTCAAATCCTTCTTCACCTCGGCGTAGGTGCTGCGCCAGAAGTTCGCCAGGTCCTGCGTCACCTGCACCGGCCGCCGCGCCGGGGACAGCAGATGAAGCTTGACCACTTGCCGGCCACCGGCAATGCGCGGGGTTTCGGCCAGGCCGAACAGCTCCTGCAAACGCACCGCCAGAATCGGCGGCTGTTCACTGTAATCCAGACGAATCGATGAACCCGACGGCACGCTCAAATGGTGCGGCGCCAGCTCTTCGAGCCGTTGTGGCAGAGGCCAGGGCAGCAGATTGTGAACGATGCTCGACAAGTCCAGATTGGCAAAGTGACTGAGCCGCGAGACTTTGCCCAGATACGGCATCAGCCAGTGTTCAAGGCTTTTGAGCAGTGCAGCGTCGCTGACATCCGGCCATTCGCTCTGGCCCTGACTGCCAAGGTCCAACTGGCGCAACAACGCCACCCGCGCCTGCCACTGACGCAACTCCGGGGTCCACGGCAACAGCTCCAGACCTTTGCGCCGCACCAGGTTCACCAGCGCCTGACTGCGAGCGTTTTCGTCGAGACCGGTCAGCGGTTCGCGGCTGAGGATCAACTCGCCGACCTTGCGTTGACGCTCGGCCCGCAGCACACCTTCGCGCTCATCCCAATCCAGTTGATCGACACAACGCACCTGCTCGGCCAGCACTGAATCGAACAACGCTGGATCGAAATCCGTCGCCAGATAAATCCGTTCTTCACGCTGGCCCTGACGACTGCCCAGATCGGCGATCACCAGCCACGGTTGCTTCATCAAGCTGTCCGCTTCAGCAAACAGCGCTGCGCGACCGTTGGCCAAACGATACTCCGCGCCACCGGCACGACGCTGCTGGGCAACGCGGTCGGGATAGGCCAACGCCAACAGCGCACCGAGCCAGCGAGGATGATCCGGATCACCGACCGGTTCCGACGCTTTACCCCGCAGATAACCGCGATACTGCCGCGCCAGTTGCCGGGCACGTTGCACGCCACCCTGAGCGCCGCGTGCGGCCCGTTCTTCGCCGGACAGCAGCACCAGTCGGCTGTGCAGATCCGCGCCAGCGCCACGCAAGATATCCCGCTCACCGAGCAGTGCTGCAACATCGCAGGCCATGTCGGCGAGACCGAGCGCGTGGCCTCGCAACAGCAAATGGGCGATCCGTGGATGCGCCGGCAGTTCGGCCATGGCCTGTCCGTGCCGAGTCAGTGCGTCGCCCTCCAGCGCGCCCAAACGTTCAAGCAGATCCTGAGCCTGTGCATAAGCGGCTGCCGGAGGGACATCGAGCCAAACCAACTGCCCCGGCGTCACACCCCAACGCCCCAGTTGCAAGGCCAGCCCGGCGAGGTCCGCCGAGAGAATTTCCGCACTGGCGTAAGCCGCCAGTTGCTCGTGCTGATCCTGCGACCACAAGCGATAACACACACCGGGCTCCAGGCGCCCTGCCCGGCCCGCGCGCTGCGTGGCGCTGGCTTTGGAAATGCGTTGAGTATCCAGGCGAGTCATGCCGCTGCCGGGGTCGAAACGCGGCACACGCGCCAGCCCGGCATCGATCACCACGCGCACACCGTTGATGGTCAGGCTGGTCTCGGCGATGTTGGTGGCCAGCACCACTTTGCGTTTGCCGGCGGGCGCCGGATCAATCGCCGCACGCTGGGCCGCCAGATCCAGTTCGCCGTGCAACGGGCAAAGCAATACCGGCGTGCCCTCACCCAACGCATCGACTAATTGTTGATGCACCCGACGGATCTCGGCCTGCCCCGGCAGGAACACCAGCAGGCTGCCGGTTTCATCGTTCAGCGCGTCGAGGACGGTCTGCACCACCCTTGGCTCGATAAATTCACCGGGCTGAAACGGTCGACCCCAGCGCATCGCCACCGGATACATGCGCCCTTCACTGCGCAGGATCGGTGCGTCATCCAGCAACCCGGCCAGGCGTTCGCCTTCCAGTGTCGCGGACATCAAGAGGATTTTCAGCGGTTGATCGTCGCGAAACAGCTCCCGGCCATTCAGGCTCAGGGCCAGCGCCAGGTCGGCGTCAAGGCTGCGTTCGTGGAATTCATCGAAAATCAGCAAGCCCACGCCTTCCAGCGCCGGATCATCCTGCAAGCGCCGGGTGAGGATGCCTTCGGTGACCACTTCGATGCGGGTATTGGGGCCGACTTTGCTGTCGAGACGAATGCGGTAGCCAACGGTTTCACCGACCTTCTCGCCCAGTTCACTGGCCAACCGCTCCGCCGCCGCCCGCGCAGCCAACCGGCGCGGTTCGAGCATCAGAATGGTCTGCCCGGCCAGCCACGGCTCATCAAGCAAGGCCAAGGGCACGCGGGTGGTTTTACCAGCGCCGGGCGGTGCTTCGAGCACGGCTTCGTGGCGTGTAGCGAGGGCTTCACGCAAGGCGGGTAAAACTTCATCAATCGGCAAAGAAATCATGCTGGCTCCCCAGGGCGTGCCCACAGTAAATTGCGAGTCGCGTTGAAGCTGTGGGCGTGCCAGGCAAGGCGCGGGACGCAGGTAAGGGTCGTTTCCTTGCCAAGTCCCGCAACGCAGCATGGCGCGCCCACAGCTTCAGCCCGGAGGGCCGAACCCCAATAAAATTTATCAGCCGTTACGCGTGGTCGATCTGGAAAAAACAACTTCAATACTCAACTATTCCAGGGAGGGGTGAGACGCGTCCGCAATTTACTGTGGGCACGCCCTGCCGCCGCGAGTATAACGGCGAACTGCTTGGTGTTTATCACGGTCCTAATTCATACAGGCGCCCCTTCGTTTTGTAATAACCCAGGAGATTTCAAATGCGTGCTCCCTTTCGCTTGATCGGCAGTGTATTGGTCGCGACCTTGCTGACCCAGGTAACGGCCTGCGGCTCGATTTTCTACCCGGATCGTCGCGGTCAGATCGATGGCAAGATCGACCCGGCCATCGCCGCGCTGGATGCCGTGGGTCTCCTGTTCTATATCATCCCCGGCCTGATCGCCTTTGCGGTGGACTTCGCCACGGGCGCCATTTACTTCGAGCCAGGCCGGACTGCTCAGGTGGCTCCAGAAAAACTCAAGGAAGCCATCGGCGCTGACGGCAAGGTCGATAACCACAAGTTGCAGACTATTCTCGAAACTGAATTGGGCCGCAGCTTCCCGCTGGACGATCCGCGCCTGATCCAGCACAAGGGCAGCGCCCAGCAACTGGCCATGTTCGGCCTGCAACCGGCCGCATAATTCATGCGTTCGAAGGGACACTTAAAGGAAAAGCCGCACTTATGACCACCAGTACCGAACACGCCCGCCTGCTGCGGCTGGCGACGCGCGCCTCGGTGGCGGTCGCATGCACGTTGATCGTCGCCAAAGCCATTGCCTGGTGGCTGAGCGGTTCGGTGAGCATGCTCGCCGGGCTGACCGACTCGGCACTCGATGGTGTCAGCTCGCTGCTCAATCTGCTGGCCGTGCATTACGCCTTGCGCCCGGCCGACGACGATCATCGTTACGGGCATGGCAAGGCCGAATCATTGGCGGGCATGGCTCAGGCGCTGTTTATTGGCGGCAGTGCGGTGCTGATTGCCTTGCAGGCGATCGAACGGTTGAAACATCCGGAGCCGATAGGCGCAGCGTGGCTCAGCATCGGGGTGATTGTGTTCTCCCTCGCCCTGACCGTGGCCCTGCTGATGTTGCAGCATCGGGTGATCAAGGCAACCGGTTCCAACGCCGTGAGTGCCGACTCCCTGCATTACCGCTCGGACCTGCTGCTCAACGGCAGCATTCTGGTGGCGCTGGTGCTGGCCGGGTTTGGCTGGCATCAAGTCGACCCTTGGTTCGGATTGGGGATCGCCGCCTACATCCTCTGGAGCGCCATTCATATCGCCCGGGAAAGTTTTGCAGTGCTGATGGATGAAGAGCTGCCGCCGGATGTCAGCCAGCACATGCTTGAACTGGCCTGCAACGTACCGGGAGTTTTGGGCGCCCACGACCTGCGCACACGGATCTCCGGCAATCAGTGGTTCGTGCAGTTGCATCTGGAATTGCCGGGGGAGCTGACTCTGTCAGTCGCCCACGGCATCAGCGATCAAGCCGCCGATGCGATTCACACCGCCTACCCGCGAGCCGAAGTGCTGGTGCATGCCGACCCGCAGGAAGTGGTGAACACCGCCAGGGTTCAGTAACTCACCTGATAACCGCGACTGCTCAGGCAGTTGCCCTGGGCCTGTCGGTAGGCTTGCACCACCGACGGATCCGGTTGATAGGTGACGGCGCGCGGATCAAAACCGCTCTGCTCCACAGCCCAGCGATAACACTCGTAACCGTCCCGACTGACCTCCTCTGGCGACTGGCCGTTGGCCGGATACGCCACCACGTCATAACCACTGCCCACCGGTTGCGGCTGCACCGGTGGTTCGACCACGACGTAATCCCGAGTGCTCTCCTGATAGGCGTAATACGCGCCGGCCGCCAGGAACAACAACGCGCCACCGATCCATACTTCACGCGCGTAATCGGGCAAGTAGCTGACCCGAATCCCGCGAGGCGGCTGAACCACCACGTAACGCGGGCCTTGCGGGCGATACCAGTAACCACCGGAATAGAAATAATCCTGGCCACGATACGGCACGCGGTAGTTGCGCTCCGGAAAGCGATCGATCACGTACCCCGGACGATACTGCGGGCCGGGGCCCCAGCCATTGCCGTGCCCATCCGGGCGACCGGGCCAGCGACGGTCATCATGACGTGAACCCTGACCGCCAGTCTGCCAATTCCGGTTGTCATTGTTGCGCCGCGGTTCGTCCTGATAGTAGCCACGCCGGGGTTCCTGGGTCTGGCGCACCGTATCGGGCCGGCCCTGGATCGGCAGATTGTTACTGGGTTGTTGCGGCGCTCGCTCCTGAACATTGGAGTCGTGCTGTACACGGTTCTGCCACTGGCCACCCTGATTGCTGGATTCGTGCGGCGCACGGTTCTGCCACTGGCCACCCTGAGTATTGGGATCGTGCGAGGGCCGGTTCTGACGCTCGCCGCCCTGATTCTGGTCGTGGAGCTCGAACTTGCGGCTGTTGTCGCCACGAATGATTTCGTTGTTCTGATGGCGAGGCTGATTGTTACCGTCATGACCCTGACCTTTGCCCTGATGATCCGCCCCACGCTCCCCGCTATCGGGACCGCGATATTGCGGCTCAGCGGCCAGCGATTGCGCAGTGACACTCACACACAGCAAACCAACACCGGTCAAACGCCAGATGCGCGACTTCATGCTATTCCTCACTGCGGGTTAGGGCCTGTACGTAAGACTGGGAAAGTGCAAGCCGGGTTCTGTGACAGGTTATCAGTCACGCAACTTATTTATTGAGGGCCGGAGAGAAATTGCGGGCAAGAAAAAAGGGAGACCCGTCGGCCTCCCTTTGAGAACTTCGTCCGTGCTCGACGCTTATGACGTCGGCTCACCTCACGCCGTCTTCTGGACAGTGTGTAGCTCGGGGGCCGACACATCCCCGGTGGGGGTGGCGACCGCAGCCGGCCTGATTGGGCGAGCCGCATTGGACTGTTTGTCCGAGCAGTGATTCTGGTGATAAGAATAGGCCCGGAGCGACGACAGAGGATTGCGAAGATTGCTCAAATAAACATCACTTGCGCAATTTTTAACTCGGGATAGATAATCTGCCGCAATAGTTATGACAAAGGCCAGATTGATGAGCAAACTCGACCGATACGACTTGAGCATTTTGGCGGAATTACAGCGCGACGCGCGCATCTCCAATCAGGAATTGGCCGAACGCATCGGCCTGTCGCCTTCGCCTTGCTCGCGGCGGGTCAAGCAACTGGAAGACGACGGTTACATCACCCGCCAGGTCGCCTTGCTGGACCGCAAGATGCTCGGCCTGAGCCTGACAGCCTATGTGCTGATCGGCATGGACCGCCATACTCCCGAGCGTTTCGAGAACTTCGAAGCCGCCATTCGCACCTTGCCGCAAGTGCTGGAATGCAGCCTGGTGACGGGGATGGATGCGGATTATCAGCTCAAGGTGGTGGTGCCGGACATGGACCACTATCAGAAACTGCTGCTGGGGCATCTCACCCGGATTGAAGGGGTGACGAGTGTGCGGTCGAGTTTTGTGTTGAACCAGGTGCTCAACAGCACCGAGTTGCCGCTGACTCATTTGCGCAACTGAGAATGCCTTTGTGGCGAGGGAGCTTGCTCCCGCTCGGCTGCGCAGCGGTCGTAAAATCAGAGAACGCGGCGTGTCAGGTACAACTCATTGGCTGGTTTTGGGGCTGCTGCGCAACCCAACGGGAGCAAGCTCCCTCGCCACAGTGCGACACACCGACGCAGGTCAATGCCCCGCCAATCCACGATGGCGTATACTCCAGCGCCTTTTAGCCCCACCCACGCTGGAGATATTCAATGGATCCTGCAGTACTCGAAGAGTGGATGATGACTGGACTGGTCAGCATCCTGATCATTTTCATGGGTTTCATCGTCTGGGATCTGGCGAAGAAATCCAAGGCCGGGCGCTTCGGCTCGTTCATTCTCTTTTTCGTACTGGGGCTGGGCGTGGCCGCATTCGTGATCAAAAGCGTGGTGATCGGTCTGATCGAATCCGGCACTCTATAAGCGCGCCGGCACTTCCTTCCACTGGCCCTGATCGAGCCCTTCGATCGACCAGTCACCGATTCTGACCCGCACCAGACGCAACGTCGGCAAGCCGACCGCCGCGGTCATGCGCCGTACCTGACGGTTGCGGCCTTCGCGAATCACCAGTTCCAGCCAGCTGGTGGGCACGCTTTTACGAAAGCGCACTGGCGGGTTGCGCGGCCACAGTTCAGGCTCATCCAGTTGTCGCGCCTCGGCCGGCAATGTCATGCCGTCGTTCAGCTCGACGCCATCGCGCAAGCGCTGCAACTGCTCAGCGGTAGGCTCACCTTCTACTTGCACCCAATAGGTCTTGGCCAACTTGTGTTTCGGGTCGGCAATTCGCGCCTGAAGCTGGCCGTCATTGGTCAGCAGCAACAAGCCTTCGCTGTCGCGGTCCAGCCGCCCTGCCGGGTAGATCCCCGGAATTTCGATGAAATCCTTGAGCGTCGCCCGCCCTTCGCCGTCGCTGAATTGCGTCAGCACATCGAAAGGTTTGTTGAACAGAATCAGTTTCGGCTCGGCCGGCGGCGCTTTGGCGACACGACGCGGGGCTGATGAGGATGGCACAGGCTTCACGCCAGGGCGGCGGGAAACAGGACGTGGAGGACGAGACATGGCGAGAAGAACATCTAACGGTCAGGGCTCACCATGCTAGTGCCCCGACCGCCAAATGACCATGACAAACCGTTAGCGGAACGGCGGCTCGTCGAAGCTGCGCAGTTTGCGCGAATGCAGCGAGTTGAGCTCGGTGCGCAACAGATCCACCGCTTCGATGCCGATCTTCAAGTGCTGGCTGACCGCGCGTTCATAGAAGGCGTTGGCCGAACCCGGCAGTTTGATTTCGCTGTGCAACGGTTTATCCGACACACAGAGCAACGTGCCGTATGGCACCCGCAAGCGGTAACCCTGCGCGGCGATGGTGCCGCTTTCCATGTCCACCGCCACGGCGCGGGACAGGTTGATCAGCGGACGTTCCTGCGCCCAGCGCAGTTCCCAGTTACGGTCGTCGTAGGTCAACACGGTGCCGGTACGCAGGCGCTTCTTCAGCTCGTCGCCCTTCTCACCGGTGATGTTCGCCGCCGCTTGCTGCAACGCCATCTGCACTTCGGCCAAGGCCGGAATCGGAATGTTCGGCGGCACGACCCGGTCGAGAATCCCGTCGCGGCGCATATAAGCGTGGGCCAGCACGTAGTCGCCAATGGTCTGCGACTGACGCAAGCCGCCACAGTGACCAATCATCAGCCAGCAATGCGGACGCAGTACGGCCAGGTGATCGGTGATGTTCTTGGCGTTGGACGGGCCGACGCCAATGTTCACCAGGGTCACGCCATGGCCGTCGCTGGCGATCAGGTGATAGGCCGGCATCTGGTAACGATGCCAGACCACGCCCGCGGCAATCGCCGACGCCTCGCCGTGGTCCATGCCCTTTTCGATGATCACGTTGCCCGGCAACACCATGCGCACAAAACGCGGATCGTTGCGCAATTGCTCCAGGCCATGAACGATGAACTGGTCGACATAGCGGTGGTAGTTGGTCAGCAGAATCCACGGCTGCACATGGCGCCAGTCGCTGCCGGTGTAATGCACCAGCCGGCGCAGGGAGAAGTCCACCCGCGCGGCGTCGAACAGGGCCAGTGGCAGCGGGTCGGTGTTTTCCCAATCGTACAAGCCATCGGCAATGCCATCGGTGGCGGCCGACAAATCCGTACTCGGGAACACTCGCGCCAGCACCGCCGCCGTGACGCCGGAACCGGCCAGTTCATCGCCCTGCTCGACCACGTACGGATACGGAATGTTCTGCTGACTGACGCCGACTTCCACGGTCACGGTGAAGTCGTGCATCAACGGGACAAGTTGTTCCAGCAAGTATTTGCGGAAGGCACGGGGATGGGTGACGGTGACGCTATAGGTTCCCGGCAGTTGAACCTTGGCATAGGCGCGAGTGGTCTGTGGGACTTCGCCCTGGCAAAGGTAGGTCAGACGCAACTCGGGATAACGAAACAGAGCACGCTGCTCAGCGTCCGGCTCGACGCGATCCTTGAGATAACGCTTGAGCGCCTGATTCAGCGCTGTGGTTGCACGCTCGTGCAAGGCAGCAAGCCGATCCACGGCTTGCTCGGCGGTTTGAACAACAATAAACGCTTCGGTCACGATCAGCTTCCTGTGTTCTGACTTGCAGACCCTCATCTTGCCTGCATCATCGCTTCACGGGAACAGTGAAGTGTTGGCTGCACACCAATGGCGAAGCGCAGAGATCCAATGTGGGAGCGAGCCTGCTCGCGATAGCGGCGTGACAGTCGACTTCAATGTCGGATGTTACTCAGCCATCGCGAGCAGGCTCGCTCCCACATTGGCTCAGTGTCGATCACAAGCCTTGCGGAGTCGACCGAGACACAATCGCTTCCACATCCAGCCCGCGAGGCAATGTTCCATACACCCGACCGGTCGAACCGAGACGACTGGCGATGAAGGCATCACTGACCACCGCATTCCCCGCCTCCAGCAACAGCTTGGCCTGAAGCCCCAAAGCAATGTCTTCGGTAAGCTGGCGGGCGCGGTATTGAATGTCGTCGGTGCCCTTGAACGCCGCCTGCAATTGGCTGATGTGCGCGGCCAGACGTTTGTCGCCATGACCGTCGCCCAACTCGCTGAACAGCACATCAAGCACACCCGGCTCTTTCGACAATGCGCGTAATACGTCGAGGCATTGCACGTTGCCGGAACCTTCCCACGTCGAATTGACCGGTGCCTCACGGTACAGCCGCGGCAGGATGCTTTCTTCGACATAACCGGCGCCGCCCATGCATTCGGCAGCCTCATTGATCATCACGGGCGCGCGTTTGCAGATCCAGTACTTGCCCACCGCTGTCACCAGTCGGGCGAATTTCGCTTCGTGCTCGTCATCCAGATGATCCAGCGCCCGGCCCATGCGCAAACTCAAGGCCAACGCCGCTTCGCTTTCCAGGGCCAGGTCGGCCAGTACGTTTTGCATCAAGGGTTGCTCGCTCAGCAACTTGCCACCGACCTTGCGATGGGCGCAATGATGGCTGGCCTGGGTCAGCGCCTGGCGCATCAGCGCGCTGGAGCCGACCATGCAATCGAAACGGGTCATGGCGACCATTTCGATGATAGTCGGAACGCCCCGGCCCTCTTCGCCGACCATCCAGGCCAGAGCGCCACGGAACTCCACCTCGCTGGAGGCATTGGACCAGTTGCCGAGTTTGTTCTTCAGCCGCTGGATGTAGAACTGATTGCGGGTGTCGTCCGGGCGATGACGTGGCAGCAGGAAACAGGTCAAGCCTTTGTCGGTCTGGGCCAGGGTCAGGAAGGCGTCGCACATCGGTGCCGAGCAGAACCACTTGTGGCCCACCAGTTCATACGCCTGACCGGGACCACTGGCGCCGACCGGATAAGCCTTGGTGGTGTTGGCCCGCACATCGGTGCCTCCCTGTTTCTCGGTCATGGCCATGCCGATGGTGACCCCGGCCTTGTGGGCCATGCCGACGTTGCGCGGGTCGTATTCGGTGGCGAGAATTTTCGGCAACCATTGTTCGGCCAGATCCGGTTGCAGGCGCATCGCCGGGACGCTGGCGAAGGTCATGGTCAGCGGGCATCCGCTGCCGGCTTCAGCCTGACTGTGCAAATACGTCATGGACGCGCGGGCAACGTGGGCGCCCGGTTTCGGGTCGGTCCAGGGCAAGCCTGTCAGGCCATGCTCCACCGCCGTGCGCATCAACTCGTGGTAGGCCGGGTGAAATTCCACCAGATCGATGCGATGACCATAACGGTCATGGCTGACGAACACCGGTTTGTTCTGATTGGCCGCAAACCCCGCCTCCATCAACGGCCCGCCGGCCAATGCGCCATAAGCGTCGATCCGCGACTCGGCCCAACCGGCATCGAAACGCCGCGACCACTCCTGCAAAGGCAGGTCGATGCGATAAAGGTTGGTGCCATCCAGCGACGGCGGCTGGTTGGTGACTTCGTGGGTTTCGGCGAACTGATGCAGGTTCATGACGGGGCTCCTTTGGTCAGCCAAGGGACTTTCAGTTAAGCACCGCCCCGAGGCTGAACAAAGTGGCATATCTGCCTAACTGTCGGCGCTTTCGCCTTGCCCTGGACAGAGCACTCGCCGATAGAGTGCCGCCTGCAAGTCCTCGAATTTCACCGGCTTGCTCAGGTAGTCGACCAAGGCGTCGCTCGGGCAATGGGCCCGCTCCGCGCTCAGGGCAATCATAAACAATGGTAATTCGGCGCAACCCGGCAAGGCGCGGATTCGGCAGCAGATCGAGGCGCCATCCAGTGGCAGCGGCTGACAGTCGAGCAGCACCGCATCAACAGTTTCACGCTGCAAGTGATCGAGCGCAGCGACGCCGCTGTCAGCGGTGCGCACGCGGAACCCAAGCTTGAGCAACATGCCACGCATCACCAATTGATTGATGCTGTTGTCGTCGACCAGCAACACCGTGCAGTCCTGAGGCAAACGCAGGTGGGAGGTTTGCCGGATAATCGAAGGCGCAGACTCCACCATCGGCAGCTCGAATTCGACGTCCAGTTGAAAGCGACTGCCGCGTCCCGGTTCCGAGCGGTGGCTCAGGCGCCCGCCGAGCAATTCGACCAGTTGCCGACAAATGGCCAGGCCAACGCCCAAACCACCGTATTCACGGGTCATCGAGCCGTCGAGCTGGAAGAAGCGTTGATACAGCGTTGCCTCGTCCAAATCGGTAAAGCCAATGCCGGTGTCGATCACCGCAAAGGACAGTGCCAGCCGATCGGGCGCCACCGGTTTGCCCGTCACCCGCAACGCCAACCCGCCGACCCGGGTGAATTTGATTGCGTTATCCAGCAGGCACTCCAGGCATTGCGTCAGCTTGACGCTGTCGCCGAGCAAACGATCCGGCAGCCCGGATGTCACCTCGACCTTGAAGTCCAGCGACTTGCTCGACGCATTGCCATCGAACTGCAGGCGCAAAGCCTCGACCACACCGCGCAAACTGAACGTGTCCGGATAGACCTTGAGCTTGCCGGCCTGCAATTCGGTCAGGGTGAGGATGCCGTTGACCATGCGCATCATGTCCCGCGCCGAACCGGCGGCCGTTTGTTGATATTGCTCCAGCTCTGGGTTCATCTCGACGGTCTGCATCAACTCCAGCGAGCCGATCACACCATTCATGGGCGTGCGCAGCTCGTGGGTCAGGGTGGCGAGGAATTCGTCCTTGAGCTTGTTACTGTGAGCCAGTTGCTGGTTCAGCACTTCAAGCTTCTGGCCGGCATCAAACAGCGTCTGAGCCTGTTGCTCGCGCATGGCGTTGATGCGATCGGCCAGGGCCAGGGACAGCAGCGCCACTTCGATCGCCGAGCCGAGCTGACTGGCATACATGGTCAGGAATACGTTGGGCAAGTAACCCAACACCATCAGGGTATTGACGATGCCACCGAGCAGGAACGCCGACCAGGCAATGATGAAATACCGCGCGACCCGCAGGCCACGCCACCAGGCGAAAATTCCGGCGGCGAAAATCACTACCGTAAAGACCAACGCCAGCAACGTCGCCAGACGCAAGGCCAGGGCGTAACTGCTCATCAATGACAAGCCGACCACCAGCGCACTGAACGCAATCAGCCCCAGCAACAATCGGTCGAGCCAGCGACTGTGGGTGGCCGTCTGCAAGAAGCTGCGGGCGAACTGGCTGCCGAACAACCCTGAACAACCGATGAAGAACGGCGTCGCGGCGTTGACCCACCACGGATTGTTCGGCCAGAAATACTCCACGGCCGCGCCATTCACCGACAGCTGATACAAGCCGAACGAGGCGATATAGACGATGTAATAGAGGTAGCTGGTGTCGCGTACGCTGAGATAGATGAACAGGTTGTAGACCAGCATCCCCAGCAACACACCGTAAATCAGCCCCAGTACATAGAGCCGCACCGGCTGCTCTTCGAGGTAAGCGGTGCTCGACCACAAGGTGACCGGCGCCTGAACCGATCCTTCGCTTTGCAGGCGCAGGTACACGGTTTTCGCCTGCCCGGGCGTGAAGTTCAGATTGAACAGGTAGTTGTTCTGGCGGATCTCGCGAGTGGCGAACGGCAATGCATCGCCAGTCTGTCGGACCAATTGATAGTCACCGCCAGCATCGGGCAAGTAGAGATCAAGGTGATCGAGGGGCGGATAGGCCAACTCCAACAACCAGGTCCGTTGTGCCGACGGGTTGGTCGGGCGGTACTGCAAGTCGATTTTCAGCCAGAACACCGAACGCGAATAACCGGCGTTGAGGGTGGCTTTATCGTGGGACTTGAACTGCCCGGCCGCCGCTTGCGCACGGACATCGGCGATGGTCGCCTGACCGCCCGCGTCTTCATAAACCTGCATCGTTCGGCCCAGGGGAAGGCTCTGGGTGAACTCGTCGAATTCGACGGCGCTCGCCAGGAGGGGCAAGCACAACAGCAACATCAGCAAATAGCGCATTTAAGCCCCAGCGTGGCCTGTCCGGTTCTGTCAGGAAGCCCCCCATTCCTTTTGAGTAGACGTAAAACCGGTATTACCTGTTATTGGTTTGGATCCACTCTAGCATAGCCGTTGATGGCCATTGAACACCATTGAAATTTTTCCTACAAAGGCTCTAGAACAAGCGTTCCAGCTCTATATATTGAGTTAGAGCTGTTGGCTTGGTCAGGTGCCTGCGCGTGCGCCAGAAAAGATCGCAGCCTTCGGCAGCTCCTACAGGTGTACACAAAACTTTGTAGGAGCTGCCGAAGGCTGCGATCTTTTGATCTTTCCAGCACTCGCATACCGAAAAACATGTTTGGTGGTAAGCTCGCGCACCATGAATATCTACAGCTCTCGCCCCGTTGTCCTCTGTCTCTCCGGCCACGACCCTAGTGGTGGCGCCGGCTTGCAGGCAGATATCGAAGCCCTGCTCGCTCAGGGTTGTCATGCGGCTCCGGCCGTCACCGCCCTGACTGTGCAAGACACCGTCAACGTCACTGACTTCCGCGTTCTCGATCGCGAGTGGGTATTGGCCCAGGCCAACGCCGTGCTCAACGACTCCGAAGTCGCCGCCGTCAAACTGGGCATGCTCGGTTCCCTGGAAATGGTCGACACCGTGGTCGAACTGCTTTCAGCGCACCCGCATTTGCCGGTGGTCTGCGACCCGGTGCTGCGCGCCGGCGGCGGCGGACGACTGGGCAAGGACGAAGTCGGCTACGCCATGCGCGAACGCCTGTTGCCGCTGTCGATCATTGCCACCCCCAACCTTCCCGAAGCCCGCATCCTTGCCGAACTGCCCGAAGGCACCGCGGACGAGTGCGCTGAAAAACTCCTGCCGTTCGTCAAACACCTGCTGATCACCGGCGGTCATGGCGACGAACACGAAATACACAATCGCCTGTACAGCCGCGACGGTCGCCGCGAAACCTTTACCTGCCAGCGCCTGCCCGGCAGCTATCACGGTTCCGGTTGCACGCTGGCCAGCGCCCTCGCCGGTCGCCTGGCCCAGGGTGAACACCTCGTCAGTGCCGTACAGAGCGCGCTTGACTACACTTGGCGCACCTTGCGTGATGCGGAGCAACTGGGCAAAGGCCAGTTCGTGCCGCGCCGCTTGCCACTGGACTTCTGTTCGTAACGCCATGAGGCTTGTCCGATGAAACTACGTGGCCTGTACGCCATTACCGACAGCCAGTTACTGGCCGGTAAATTTCTTTCGTACGTGGAGGCGGCGCTTGAAGGCGGCGTCACCCTGCTGCAATACCGCGACAAGAGCAGCGACGAGGCCCGCCGCCTGCGTGAGGCCGAAGCCCTGCGCGATCTGTGCGAACGCTACAAGACCCATCTGATCATCAACGATGACGCCGAACTGGCCGCACGCTTGAATGTCGGCGTGCATCTGGGCCAGACCGATGGCCCACTGATGCCGGTTCGCGCACTGCTCGGTCGTCAGGCAATCATCGGTTCGACCTGCCACGCGCAACTCGAACTCGCCGAACAAGCCGCCAAAGAAGGCGCCAGCTACGTCGCCTTCGGCCGCTTCTTCAACTCCAACACCAAGCCCGGCGCACCGGCCTGCAGCCTCGAACTGCTTGATCAGGCCCGCGGCAAACTGCATCTGCCGATCTGTGCGATCGGCGGCATCACTCTGGACAACGCTGCGCCACTGGTGGCCCACGGGGTCGATCTGCTGGCGGTGGTGCATGGTCTGTTTGGCGCCCAAAGCACGGCTGAAGTAACGCGTCGTGCCCGCGCCTTTAATGAATTATTCAAATCCTGATTTTCTGAGAGCCCGATCATGTCTCGTTCCGAAACCCTGTTTGCCAATGCCCAAAAACACATTCCCGGAGGCGTGAACTCGCCTGTTCGTGCGTTCAAGAGCGTTGGCGGCACGCCGCTGTTCTTCAAACACGCCGAAGGCGCCTACGTCACCGACGAAGACGACAAGCGTTATGTGGATTACGTCGGCTCCTGGGGGCCGATGATTCTCGGCCACAGCCATCCGGACGTGCTGGACGCGGTGCGCAAACAGCTGGAACACGGCCTGTCCTACGGCGCCCCGACTGCGATGGAAACCGAGATGGCCGATCTGGTCTGCTCGATCGTGCCGTCGATGGAAATGGTACGCATGGTCAGCTCCGGCACCGAAGCAACCATGAGTGCCATCCGCCTGGCCCGTGGCTTCACCGGCCGTGACAGCATCATCAAATTCGAAGGTTGCTACCACGGTCACTCCGACAGCCTGCTGGTCAAGGCCGGTTCCGGCGCCCTGACCCAAGGCGTGCCGAGCTCGGCCGGTGTACCGGCGGCGTTCGCCAAACACACCCTGACCCTGCCGTTCAACGACATCGACGCGGTAGAAACCATGCTCACCGAAGTCGGCCAGGAAGTGGCCTGCATCATCGTCGAGCCAGTGGCCGGCAACATGAACTGCGTACCGCCGGCACCGGGCTTCCTCGAAGGCCTGCGGACCCTGTGCGACAAACACGGCGTGGTGCTGATTTTCGACGAAGTGATGACCGGTTTCCGTGTCGCCCTCGGTGGTGCCCAAGCCCACTACGGCGTCACGCCAGACCTGAGCACCTTCGGCAAGATCATCGGTGGCGGCATGCCGGTTGGCTGCTTCGGCGGCAAACGCAAGATCATGGAGCAAATCGCGCCACTGGGGCCGGTCTACCAGGCTGGTACTTTGTCGGGTAACCCACTGGCGATGGCGGCTGGCCTGACCACTCTGCGCCTGATCAGTCGTCCTGGGTTCCACGCCGAGCTGAGCGACTACACCAGCCGTCTGCTCGATGGCCTGCAACAGCGCGCCGACGCCGCCGGCATTCCGTTCGTGACCACTCAGGCAGGCGGCATGTTCGGCCTGTACTTCAGCGGTGCCGACGACATCGTGACCTTCGATGATGTGATGGCCAGTGATGCCGGCCTGTTCGGGCGTTTCTTCCACCTGATGCTCGAAGGTGGCGTGTACCTGGCACCAAGTGCCTTTGAAGCCGGTTTCACCTCGATCGCCCACGGCGAAACCGAGTTGAAACTGACACTGGACGCCGCCGAGCGTGCATTCGCCGCACTAAAATAAAGCTGCAACGCTGACGTTGGCGATTGCCAGCGTCAGCTTTCACCTACATTCGCGCCCTTTTTCCTACTCATCTGCCAATAATCCCCCGCAAACCAGGCGATATATTCCCCGCGCAGCAGAAAAACGAGTAAAGACTTTGTAAGGTTGGCCCTGCTTATTTCATAATGCGCGCTTATTGGATCCCCTCGATGGGTCCACGCGCCCCTCAGAGGTAAGTCGATTCCCATGAACCGCACCGGCCGCACCCTTGCATTGGGCTGCCTGTTGCTCCTTCAGCCCCTGCTCGCGCTCGCACAAGCAGGCGGCAACTCGTTGTTGATCCCGGCGATGGGTCGCTGCACCCTCAATACTCAGCCGCAAGACCTGACGCAAGCGCTCGCCGCCTGCCAGAAAGCGTCGGATGAAGGGGATGCGCAAGCGCAATACGAGTTGGGTGAGTTCTACTACGACGGCAAAAACGCGCCGCGCGACCTCAATCAAGCCCTGAGCTACTTCGAAAAGGCCTCGCTGCAAGGCCATGCCCAGGCGCAATTCAAACTCGGCACCATGTTTTTCCACGGCGAAGGCGTACCGGCCAATAACGTTCAGGCGTATATCGTGCTGAAAATGGCCGCGGTCAACGGTGCCGAAGAGGCGTTGGATACCGCCGACGAAGTCGCCGAGAAAATGCCCCGCGAAGATCTGGAAGTCGCTACCCAGGTGCTGGGGCAAATTTTCCGTAAATACCTGATGGAATTGCAGAGCGCCGATGGGCGTACGCCGTTTTCGCCACTGCCTTGAATTGACGCTGGCCCCTGTGGCGAGGGAGCTTGCTCCCGCTCGGCTGCGCAGCAGTCGTAAAACCGAAGAATGCGGTTTGCCAGACAGACTGTGATTGCAGGGGCCTGGGTTTCAGGGCCGCTTCGCAGCCCAACGGGAGCAAGCTCCCTCGCCACAACAAGCCCCACTAGCCACTCAATCCGTGGCTTACTTCTCAGGCATCGGCATCGGAAACGGCATGACATTGCCGACCGCACCGCGGGCTTCGCTGATTTTCGGGGTGCCGAGGCGCTCGACCTCATCGATGCGCACGATCGAATGCATCGGCACAAAACTGCGCACAACGCCTTCGAACTGAGCCTTGAGCTTCTCTTCGCTCGGATCGACGACCACTTGCGTGCGCTCGCCAAAGACGAACTCTTCCACTTCCAGGAAGCCCCACAGATCACTTTGATAGATCTGCTTGGCATACATTTCGTACACCTGGCCCTGATTGAGGAAAATCACCTTGTAGATTGGAGCTTCACGTTTGGTCATGGTGGGCGGGTAACACATCGGGGATAAAAATGAGGGCGCGAACTATAGCATAGCCGCCGGACGCGCAACGGTAGGAACCTTGGAGCATGTTCCCTATAATGCGCGGTTCTTTGAATCACGTGATGACTCTGTCCATGGCCAAGAAGCTTTACATCGAAACCCACGGTTGCCAGATGAACGAGTACGACAGCTCGCGCATGGTCGATCTGCTGGGTGAACATCAGGCCCTGGAAGTCACCGCTCGCGCTGAAGACGCCGACGTGATCCTGCTCAATACCTGCTCGATCCGCGAACGCGCCCAAGACCGGGTGTACTCCCAGCTGGGCCGCTGGCGCGAACTGAAACTGGCCAACCCGGACATGGTCATCGCCGTCGGCGGTTGCGTGGCCAGTCAGGAAGGCGCGGCCATCCGTGATCGCGCTCCATACGTGGACGTGGTATTCGGCCCGCAGACCCTGCACCGCCTGCCGGAAATGATCGACGCCGCGCGCCTGACCAAACTGCCGCAAGTCGACGTCTCGTTCCCGGAAATTGAAAAATTCGACCACTTGCCCGAGCCACGCATCGACGGGCCGAGCGCTTACGTGTCGGTCATGGAAGGCTGCAGCAAGTACTGCACTTTCTGCGTAGTGCCTTATACGCGCGGTGAAGAAGTCAGCCGACCGTTCGACGACGTGATTGCCGAGATCATTCACTTGGCCGAAAACGGCGTGCGCGAAGTGACCTTGCTGGGGCAGAACGTCAACGGCTATCGCGGCACCACTCACGATGGTCGCCTGGCTGATCTGGCGGAACTGATCCGCGTAGTGGCGGCTGTCGATGGCATCGACCGTATTCGCTACACCACCTCGCACCCGCTGGAATTCTCCGACAGCCTGATCCAGGCCCACGCCGACGTACCGGAGCTGGTGAAACACCTGCATTTGCCGGTGCAATCGGGTTCTGACCGGATCCTCGCGGCGATGAAGCGCAACCACACCGCGCTGGAGTACAAATCCAAACTGCGCAAGTTGCGGGCCGCCGTGCCGGGAATCTGCATCAGTTCAGACTTTATCGTCGGCTTCCCGGGCGAGACCGAGAAAGACTTCGAACAGACCATGAAGCTGATCGAAGACGTCGGCTTCGACTTCTCCTACTCATTCGTCTATAGCCAGCGCCCAGGCACGCCGGCCGCCGATCTGGCCGACGAAACGCCAGAAGAGCTGAAAAAAGAACGTCTGAATGCCCTGCAACATCGCCTGAACCAGCAAGGTTTCGAGATCAGCCGACAAATGGTGGGCTCCATTCAGCGGATTCTGGTAACCGATTATTCGAAAAAAGACCCCGGCGAACTGCAAGGCCGGACCGAGAATAACCGTATCGTCAACTTCCGCTGCGACAATCCGACCCTGATCGGCCAGTTCGCCGACGTCCACATCGATGCCGCGCAACCGCACTCGCTGCGGGGCTCGCTGATCCAGTAACAGCACATCCCCCTGTGAGAGCGGGCTTGCTCGCGAAACCGGTGTGTCAGCTACATTAATGTCGACTGACACTCCCTCTTCGCGAGCAAGCCCGCTCCCACAGAGACCGCGCCAGACCATGAATCAGATTGGTCTGTTTATAGAGCTTTCGCACCCAGGCGACTGGCGCTATCCTTGATTCATCATAATTGCCCCTGGGCGGCTAAATACGACCTTGAACGCACCCATAGAACCACATCGTTTCATCCTCGAGCCTTTTGAAGCTCGCCGCTTCGCCAATCTGTGCGGGCAATTCGACGAGCATCTGCGCTTGATCGAACAGCGCCTCGCTATCGAGATCCGCAACCGCGGAAACCAGTTCGAACTGATCGGCGAGCCCAAGCACACCACCTCCGCGGAAAACCTGCTGCGCCGCCTGTACCGGGAAACCAAAGGCACCGAGCTGTCGCCAGACATGGTTCACCTGTTCCTGCAGGAATCGGCCGTCGAGGAACTGGACAACCACTCCCCCGCCGAACCGTCCGTCGCCTTGCGCACCAAGAAAGGCACGATTCGCCCTCGCGGCTTGAATCAGCTGCGCTATGTGAAGGAAATCCTCGGTAACGATATCAACTTCGGTATCGGCCCGGCCGGTACCGGCAAAACCTATCTGGCCGTTGCCTGCGCGGTAGACGCGCTGGAGCGCGAGCAGATTCGCCGCATTCTGCTGGTTCGTCCGGCGGTTGAAGCGGGCGAAAAGCTCGGCTTCCTGCCCGGTGACCTGTCCCAGAAAATCGACCCGTACCTGCGCCCGCTCTACGACGCGCTCTACGAAATGCTCGGTTTCGAATACGTCGCCAAGCTGATCGAGCGTCAAGTGATCGAAGTCGCGCCGCTGGCCTACATGCGCGGTCGTACGCTGAACAACAGCTTCATCATCCTCGACGAAAGCCAGAACACCACCGTCGAGCAGATGAAAATGTTCCTGACCCGCATCGGCTTCGGCTCCACCGCCGTCATCACTGGTGATATCACCCAGGTCGACCTGCCGAAAGGCACCAAGTCCGGGCTGCACCATGTGATCGAAGTCCTGAAAGACGTGCCGGGTATCAGCTTCACCCATTTCATGCCCAAGGACGTGGTGCGCCACCCGCTGGTGCAGCGCATTGTCGAGGCCTATGAGCGCTTCGAAAATCGCGCGGCCGACGAACCGGCGAAGTTCTCTTCCAAGGACACTCGCCCCGATGCTTGAGCTTGATCTGCAACTGGCTACCGAAGCGTCTGCCCCAAGCGAAGCCGAATTCCGTCAATGGTGCGAACTGGCCCTGCGCCAGCGTACTGCCGACTCCGAAATGACCATCCGTCTGGTCGACGAAGAGGAAGCCCGCGAACTGAACTTCACCTGGCGGCAGAAAGACTACGCCACCAACGTTTTATCGTTCCCGGCCGATGTCCCCGATGAGTTTCTCGACATTCCCTTGCTCGGCGATCTGGTGATCTGCATAGCGGTGGTCGAGCGCGAAGCGGCGGAACAAGGCAAAGAATTAAAGGCCCACTGGGCGCATCTGGTCATTCACGGCTGCTTGCATCTGCTTGGTTACGACCATATAGATGACGATGAAGCCGAAGAAATGGAAGCACTGGAACGAACGTTGCTTGCAGAATTGGGTCATCCGGACCCTTATGCGGACGACGAAACAGACACATCCCCAATCGTAACAACAAAGGATTCAGAGTAATCGCTATGAGCGAAGATCGATCGAGCAACGGGCAGAAGTCATGGCTGGGTAAGCTCACCCAGGCTTTTGCCCACGAGCCGAAGAACCGTCAGGAGCTGCTGGAGCTGCTGCGCGATGCACACCAAAACAAATTGCTGGACAGCGAAGCGCTGGCCATCGTCGAAGGCGCCATCCAGGTTGCAGACCTGCAAGTACGGGATATCATGGTCCCGCGCTCGCAGATGATCAGCATCAAGGCGACCCAGACACCCCGCGAGTTTCTGCCGGCCGTGGTCGACTCGGCCCACTCCCGCTACCCGGTGATCGGCGAAAGCCACGATGACGTGATGGGCGTGTTGCTGGCCAAGGACTTGCTGCCGTTGATCCTCAAGGAAAACGGCGACAGCTTCAACATCAAGGACCTGCTGCGCCCGGCCACATTCGTACCCGAGTCCAAGCGCCTGAATGTGCTGCTGCGCGAGTTTCGCGCCAACCATAACCACATGGCCATCGTCATTGACGAATATGGCGGTGTGGCCGGCCTGGTGACCATCGAAGACGTGCTGGAACAGATCGTCGGCGACATCGAAGACGAGCACGACGTCGAAGAAGACAGCTACATCAAGCCGCTGCCCAGCGGTGACTTCCTGATCAAGGCCCTGACGCCGATCGATAACTTCAACGAGTTCTTCGACAGCGAATTCTCCGACGACGAATTCGACACCGTCGGCGGCTTGGTGATGAGCGCGTTCGGGCACTTGCCAAAACGCAACGAAATCACTGAAATCGGCGCCTATCGCTTCCGCATCCTGAACGCCGACAGCCGTCGAATTCACTTGCTGCGCCTGACACCTATTGCCCGTTAAGGATTGACATGCTCCGTGTAACCCGCCCCGGCTGGCCCGGTAACCTGCTGGCCGTGGCGGCCGGTGCGCTCACTACCCTGGCCCTGGCGCCGTTCGATATCTGGCCGCTGGCATTGCTGGCGGTCGGTTTCTTTTATGCCGGTTTGCGTGAACTGCCCCCCCGTCAGGCCTTGGGCCGTGGCTGGTGTTTCGGTTTCGGCCTGTTTGCCGCGGGCACTAGCTGGATCTACTACAGCATCCACAACTTTGGTGGCGCCTCGGTGCTGCTGGCCGGATTCTTGATGCTGCTGTTCACCGCGGCGATTGCCTGGTTCTTCGCCCTGCCCGCCTGGATTTGGGCGCGCTGGTTGCGCCGTAACGAAGCGCCGCTGGCCGATGCCTTGGCGTTTGCAGCGCTATGGGTGGGTCAAGAAGCCTTTCGCGGCTGGTTCCTTACCGGTTTCCCTTGGCTCTATTCCGGCTATAGCCAGCTCGATGGCCCACTGGCCGGGCTCGCGCCGGTCGGCGGAATGTGGCTGATTTCCTTCACCCTGGCCCTGACGGCTGCACTGATCTACAACGCTATGCGACTGGTGCGCACTGGCCGTAAAGGCTTCATCGCTGTCGGCGTGTTGCTGCTGGCTGGCCCATGGGTGGCCGGCATGGCGCTCAAGGAACATGCCTGGACCAGCCCGGCGGGCGCACCTCTGAGCGTCGCGGCGCTTCAGGGCAACATTGAACAAAGCATGAAGTGGGACCCGTCGCAGCTCAATGCGCAGCTGGCGCTGTACCGCGACATGAGCTTCAGCTCCAAACGCGTCGACCTGCTGATCTGGCCGGAAACGGCGGTCCCTGTGCTCAAGGAGTCCGCCGAGGGCTACCTGAACATGATGGGAAGCTTCGCCGCCGAGCGTAAATCGGCGCTGATTACCGGCGTGCCGATTCGCCAGGAAGTCCATCACGAGAAGCGCTTTTTCAACGGCATTACTGTTGTCGGGGAAGGCGATGGCACTTATCTGAAGCAAAAACTGGTGCCGTTCGGCGAATACGTTCCATTGCAGGAAATCTTGCGCGGCCTGATCGCTTTCTTTGACCTGCCGATGTCCGACTTTGCCCGCGGGCCGGCCGATCAAGCGCTGCTGCAAGCCAAGGGTTATCAGATAGCGCCGTTCATCTGCTACGAAGTGGTCTATCCGGAATTCGCCGCCGGCCTCGCCGCCCGCAGCGATTTGCTGCTGACCATCAGCAACGATACCTGGTTCGGCACCTCGATTGGCCCGCTGCAACATTTGCAGATGGCACAGATGCGCGCACTTGAAGCCGGCCGCTGGATGATCCGCGCCACCAACAACGGCGTAACCGGCCTGATCAACCCGTTCGGTCAGATCACTGTGCAGATTCCGCAGTTCGAACAAGGCATTCTTTACGGTGAAGTGGTACCGATGCATAACCTGACGCCGTACCTGGAATGGCGTTCGTGGCCGTTGATCATCATTTGCGTGTTGTTGTTTGGTTGGGCGTTAGTGGCCAACCGTATGGCGAAAACCGTTTAAAGCTTCGCGAGCAAGCCCGCCCCCACATTTGATCTTCGTCGCACACAGAGGGTGCGTATACAGAAAATCAGTGTGGGAGCGGCGGTGCGGCGATCCGACTTGCTCGCGAAGACGACATCACAGGCACAATATCAATCAGGGTCAACATCGCCTCGATAAAACAACGAATACCCGATTTGCCCCACCGCCTCATTCATCAACTGCCCGCTCTGCCAGATCGATTTGAATTCCGGCATCCAGCCGCCCAGCGGCCGGGCATTGTCCACGCCTAAAAACCCCACTGGCGCGGGTACTACCTCAAACCCGGCTTGCTGGAAACTCCAGACCGCCCGTGGCATGTGCCAGGCCTGAGTCACAACCACTACCCGCTTGATCCCCTCCGGCAACAACACTTGGGCGCTGAGTTGCGCGTTTTCCCAGGTCGTGCGGCTGCGCCCTTCCTGCCAGCGCACCGTCACGCCGAAATCATCGAGCAATGAGTCCGCCATCAGTTTTGCTTCTGTCGGTGGCGTACCGTAATGCAGGCCGCCACTGGTCAGAATCGGCAAGCCGGACGCCTTGGCCAGGCGCGCGGCATAGCGCTCGCGCCCCAGGCCTACGCCGGTCGGTTGGTCAACGCCCCAGGTCGGGTCGCCACGCTCACGCCCTGAACCCAACACCACGATCGCGTCGGCCCGTCGGCCCAAGGTTGCCCATTCCTCGCGCGTCAGCGGCGGCTCGCGCTCCAGGGCCTTGGCACTCCACTCCACCATCACTGGCAGGCTCATCAACCAGAAGCCGCCTACGCCCAAGACGAAACACAACCCCGCCAGCCTCGGCCTTGAGCGGCGCCACCACCAGGCAAGTACCAGCAACAGCAATAAAATGCCGGGCGGCAGTAGAAGTTGTTTAATGAAATAACGAAAAGGCATCGGGCATCTCCATAGATGCCCGAAGCCTAGGTGGATTGACACAATGCGACAACAAATGTGGAAGGACTTCGCTTCAAAAAAGCATATCCCACGGCTTCAAGTGCCCTTACTTGAATTGCAAAGACCGGACCTTTACCGCGCCTTTGCCGGGTGCCTTGTCCTTGAGCCAGATGATCTTGGCCGAACGTGGTGCTTCGAGTTGCTTCACTGCTGCTGACAAGCATCCGTGCGTCTCACGCTCACTACGGTCCAGATACGCCTTGACCAGTTCAAACTCTGCGGGGCTCAAGCCACGCAGCTCCAGCTCCAGGGGGCGCTCATCACGAAGCCGACCGGCGGTTTTGGCCACATCCAGCGCCATTGCGAGACGGTCTATCAGTTTTTCGTACAGCTCCGGTTTTGTAACTTTTTGCTGTGACTCAACCATCCATCACCTCATTGAAGATAAGACTCACTCCCCTTTTAGAGCTTAGCTTCACTGAAAAAACCGGCTGAGCGCCGCGACCAACGGCCCTCGAGGCGGTCATTGGCCGCGTCCTTGCGTGTAATCAGGGTTTCCCTCGGTAGAGTGCGGTCATGTATGCTACGGCGCTTCCTGTAACTCCACTTCCAGCTCGCCTGGGCACCGAAACGTCGATTTGGCGTTATCACCGTCCAGCGTTGCATTGAAGAGGATTAGGCCACCCCTATTCAGTTCAAAAGTAGCCATGCACGAACAATATCAGCCCCGTGAAATCGAAGCCGCCGCCCAGTCGTTCTGGGACGAGCAAAAGTCCTTTGAAGTCAGTGAACAGCCAGGCAAGGAGACGTTCTACTGCCTGTCGATGTTCCCTTACCCCAGCGGCAAGCTACACATGGGGCACGTGCGCAACTACACCATCGGCGACGTGATCTCCCGCTACCAGCGCATGCAAGGCAAGAACGTCCTGCAACCCATGGGTTGGGACGCCTTCGGCATGCCGGCGGAAAACGCCGCGATGAAGAACAACGTAGCGCCCGCCAAGTGGACCTACGAAAACATCGCCTACATGAAAACCCAGCTGCGCAGCCTGGGCCTGGCGGTGGACTGGTCGCGCGAAGTGACCACCTGCAAGCCTGATTACTACCGCTGGGAACAATGGCTGTTCACTCGCCTGTTCGAAAAAGGCGTGATTTACAAAAAAAGCGGCACCGTGAACTGGGACCCGGTCGACCAGACCGTTCTGGCCAACGAACAGGTGATCGACGGGCGCGGCTGGCGTTCCGGCGCGCTGATCGAAAAGCGCGAAATCCCGATGTACTACTTCAAGATCACCGCTTACGCGGATGAGCTGCTGGAAAGCCTCGACGAACTGACGGGCTGGCCTGAACAGGTCAAGACCATGCAGCGCAACTGGATCGGCAAATCCCGCGGCATGGAAGTGCAGTTCCCGTATGACGTCGCCTCCATCGGCGAAACCGGCGCGCTGAAAGTATTCACCACCCGTCCGGACACCCTGATGGGCGCGACCTACGTTGCCGTGGCCGCCGAACACCATTTGGCTACCCTGGCCGCACAGAACAATCCTGAGCTGCAAGCGTTCATCGCTGAATGCAAGGGCGGCAGCGTCGCCGAAGCCGACGTCGCCACTCAAGAGAAAAAAGGTCTGCCGACCTCGCTGTTCGTCGAGCATCCGCTGACCGGTGAGAAACTCCCGGTATGGGTCGCCAATTACGTGCTGATGCATTACGGCGATGGCGCGGTGATGGCTGTTCCGGCTCACGATGAACGTGATTTCGAGTTCGCCACCAAGTACAACCTGCCGATCAAATCCGTGGTGCGCACCAGTGTAGGTGACACCAACCCGGCCCCTTGGCAGGATGCGTACGGCGAGCACGGCACACTGATCAACTCCGGCGAATTCGACGGCCTCGATTTCGCCGGCGCCTTCGACGCCATCGAAGTGGCGCTGATCAAGAAAAACCTCGGCGCCTCGCGTACCCAGTTCCGCCTGCGCGACTGGGGCATCAGCCGTCAGCGCTACTGGGGCTGCCCGATCCCGATCATCCACTGCGACACCTGCGGTGATGTGCCGGTCCCGGAAGATCAGCTGCCCGTGGTGCTGCCGGAAGACGTCGTACCGGACGGCGCCGGTTCGCCACTGGCGCGCATGCCCGAGTTCTACGAATGCACCTGCCCGAAATGCGGCGCTGCGGCCAAGCGTGAAACCGACACCATGGACACCTTTGTCGAGTCCTCGTGGTACTACGCCCGCTACGCCTCGCCACACTATGAAGGTGGTCTGGTGGACAAAGCGGCTGCCGACCATTGGTTGGCGGTGGATCAGTACATCGGCGGTATCGAACACGCCATTCTCCACCTGCTCTACGCGCGCTTCTTCCACAAGCTGATGCGCGACGAAGGCCTGGTGAGCTCCAACGAGCCGTTCAAGAACCTGCTGACCCAGGGCATGGTGATCGCCGAGACGTACTATCGTCGCGAAGCCAATGGTGCCTACACGTGGTTCAACCCGGCGGACGTAGAACTCGAACGCGACAGCAAGGCCAAGGTCATTAGCGCCAAGCTGATCGCAGACGGCCTGCCGGTGGAAATCGGTGGCACCGAGAAGATGGCCAAGTCAAAGAACAACGGCGTTGACCCACAGTCGATGATTGACCAGTTCGGCGCAGACACCTGCCGACTGTTCATGATGTTTGCCTCCCCACCCGACATGAGCGCGGAATGGTCCGACTCCGGTGTAGAGGGTTCGCACCGTTTCCTCAAACGCGTCTGGCGCCTGGCTCAAACGCACGTCACTCAGGGCCTTCCGGGCAAACTGGACGTTGCCAGCCTGAACGACGAGCAGAAAGCCATTCGCCGTTCGATCCACCAGGCCATCAAGCAGGCCAGCCACGACGTCGGCCAGAACCACAAATTCAACACCGCCATCGCCCAGGTGATGACGCTGATGAACGTGCTGGAAAAAGCCGCGCAAGGCACCGCACAGGATCGCGCACTGATTCACGAAGGTCTGGAAACCGTAGTCTTGCTGCTGGCCCCGATCACCCCGCACATCAGCCACGAGCTGTGGCATCGCCTGGGTCACGCCGACCCGGTCATCGATGCCGGTTGGCCGGTGCTGGACGAAAGCGCCCTGGTACAGGACAGCGTGCAGCTTGTCATCCAAGTGAATGGCAAACTGCGCGGCCACATCGAAATGCCCGCCAGCGCCAGCCGCGAAGAAGTCGAAGCTGCCGCACGGGCCAATGAAAACGTCCTGCGCTTCGTCGATGGCCTGACTATTCGCAAAGTGATTGTAGTGCCCGGGAAACTGGTCAATATCGTCGCCAGCTAAATTGGATCGGGCGCCAGGTCATGCCTGGCGCCGAGTAAAACCTTTCGGGCCGCTTGACCGGCCCACATGGTTTCAAGGGGAGCAACAAGATGATCAAACGCAATTTGCTGGTAATGGGCCTTGCAGTCCTGCTGAGCGCCTGCGGTTTCCAGCTGCGCGGTACCGGCACCACCGAACTGGCGATCAAGGAACTTGATCTGAGCGCCCGCAATGCCTATGGCGAAACCGTGACACAAATGCGTCAGGTGCTGGAAAGCAGCGGCGTCAAGGTCTATAGCGGCGCGCCTTACAAGCTGTATCTGGCTGACGAACAGGAAACCCAGCGTATCCTCAGTTATGCCGGTGCCGGCCGTACTGGCGAGTATCAGATGACCATGGTGCTGAACTACGACATCCGCGGTCAGGGCAACCTGCCACTGCTCAGCGACAAGCTGCAAGTGCAGAAAGTCTTCATCCACGACGGCAACAACCTGGTGGGTTCCGACCAGGAAGCCAACGATGCCCGCAAGGACATGCGTCGTGAACTGGTTCAACGCATGATGCTGCGCCTGCAACAGCTGACCCCGACGCAGTTGGAACAGCTGCAACAGACCGCTGACGCCAGGGCCAAGGCTGAAGCCGACGCATTGGAAGCAGCGCAGAAGGCTGAAGCGCAGACGCCGCGTCAGTCACCTCTCGAACTGCCACAGCAATAAGCCTTACGGGGCGCTCCGGCGCCCCGTTCGCCTCTTCTTATGAAACTCGCCCCCGCCCAACTCGGTAAACACCTGCAAGGCGCCCTCGCGCCGGTCTACATCATCAGTGGCGATGACCCACTGTTGTGTCAGGAAGCCGCCGACGCCATTCGCGCGGCTGCCCGCCTGCAAGGTTTCGATGAACGCCAGGTCTTTGCCGCCGACGCCAGTTTCGACTGGGGCACGTTGCTGCAGGCTGGCGCCAGCATGTCGCTGTTCGCTGAAAAACGTCTTCTGGAACTGCGCCTGCCCTCCGGCAAGCCCGGTGACAAAGGCGCGGCGGCACTCATTGAGTACTGCTCGCGCCCGGCTGAAGACACGTTGCTCCTGATCAGCCTGCCCAAGCTTGATGGCAGTGCGCAGAAAACCAAGTGGGGCAAGGCACTGGTCGAAGGTCCGCAGACCCAGTTCGTGCAGATCTGGCCAGTGGACACCAACCAGTTGCCGAGCTGGATTCGTCAACGCCTTTCCCAGGCCGGGCTTTCAGCCAGTCAGGACGCCGTCGAACTGATCGCCGCTCGGGTCGAGGGCAACCTGTTGGCTGCCGCCCAGGAAATCGAAAAACTCAAGCTGATGGCCGAGGGCGGCCAAATCACCGTCGAAACCGTGCAAGCGGCAGTGGCTGACAGTGCGCGTTTCGACGTCTTCGGCCTGACCGATGCGATTCTTAATGGCGAGGCTGCTCATGCCTTGCGCATGCTCGAAGGGTTGCGCGGCGAAGGCGTCGAACCGCCGGTGATTCTCTGGGCGCTGGCCCGGGAGCTGCGCCTGCTGGCCAACCTGTCGCTGCAATACAGCCAGGGCGTGCCGCTGGACAAAGCCTTCAGCCAGGCCCGACCGCCGATCTGGGACAAACGCAAACCGCTGATGAGCAAGGCGCTGCAACGCTACTCGGCGCAACGCTGGGCGCAGTTGCTGCTCGAAGCGCAGCGTATTGATGCGCAAATCAAAGGTCAGGCGGCGGGTTCGCCATGGATGAGTCTGAGTCGGTTGACGCTGTTGATGGCCGGGCAAAGATTGTCATTACCTGCCGAGTAGTATTTTTTGTGGCGAGGGAGCTTGCTCCCGCTGGGTTGCGAAGCGACCCTACAACCAGTCACCACGCCTCTTCAGATGTTCCTCGGTTGCCCGTTTTACGACTGCTACGCAGCCGAGCGGGAGCAAGCTCCCTCGCCACAGGTATCATTTCCTACACAATGTAGGGACTAGACAGCCCCCCAACTTCGGCAGATTATTCCCCCCGCAAAACCCACTCACTTGCGAGAGACCATCATGAGCAAAAAGCCATCCAAAAATGGCCCAAACAAAGCCAAATCCATCATCGCCCAGCCACTGTTCCGCAGCCGTCAGGAACGAGCCGGCAAGGGCAAAGGCAGCTACCGCCGCGAAGCCTTCCAGTCTAATAGCTGGGAGGCTTCTTACTTTCTGGCGGCCTGAAAGGCAAGCCATCGCTCAACATGTTAAGGTCTGCACCTGATTCGTATCCTCTGGACCTGTGCATGCCCCTTTGTCTTTCCCGTCGTTGGCACCTTCGCCAACTGATAGCTGCCTCCAGCCTCGTTCTGCTTGTCGCCTGCGCGGAAAAACCCACCGCCGCCGACGCCCAACCGCTTCAGACCCGCACCGTTGCGACGGCCCCTGCGATCATTCCGCCGGTAGTTCCAAACGGTGAGAATCTCGACATCCAGCCAACCCAGACCTTTGCCGAATGGCAAGCGGGTTTCCGTAAAGACGCCCTCGCCGCCGGCATCCGCGCCGACCTGTTCGACCGTGCTTTTGCCAATGTCAGCGTGGACGACAGCGTGATCCGTGCCGACCGCAGCCAACCGGAATTTACTCGCCCGGTGTGGGAGTACCTCGACGGGGCGCTGTCGCCGCTGCGGGTGCGCAAAGGTCAGGCGCTGGTCAGCCAGTACGCCGACATCCTGCAAAGCATCGAACAGCGCTACGGCGTCGACCGCCAGGCTCTGGTCGCGGTGTGGGGCATGGAAAGTAACTTTGGTCAGTTCCAGGGCAACAAGTCGGTGATCAACTCCCTGGCGACCCTGGCTTATGAAGGTCGACGTCCGGGCTTTGCTCACGCGCAACTGATCGCTGCGCTGCAAATTCTGCAACAGGGCGATATCGAACCGGAGAAAATGCTCGGCTCCTGGGCCGGCGCCATGGGCCAGACCCAGTTCATCCCGACTACTTACAACACCCACGCCGTGGACTTCGACGGCGATGGCCGCCGCGACATCTGGAACAGCCCCGCCGATGCACTGGCCTCGACCGCGCACTACCTGCAAAGCTCCGGCTGGCAGAAAGGCCAGCCTTGGGGCTTCGAAGCGCAACTGCCGAGCGATTTCAATTACGCCCTGGCCGATGGCACGATTCGCAAGAGCGTTGCCGAGTGGCGACAATTGGGGGTGACCCTGCCCAATGGCGGCCAGGTTCCAGCAGGTTCCGAACACCTGTCGGCCGCCCTGCTGCTGCCCGCAGGCTATCGCGGCCCGGCGTTCCTGGTCCTCGATAACTTCCGCGCGATCCTCAAGTACAACAACTCTTCGTCCTACGCCTTGGCCGTGAGTCTGTTGTCCGAGCGTTTCAATGGTGGCGGCCTGATCAGCGGTCTGTGGCCAAAAGATGACTTGCCGCTGAGCCGTACCGAGCGAATCGAGCTGCAAAACCTGCTGAGTGCCCAGAACTACGACGCAGGGACCGCCGACGGGATTATCGGCGCCAATACCCGCAAAGCGATCCGCAGCGCCCAGCAGTCGTTTGGCTGGCCGGCGGATGGTTATCCGACGCACAAGTTGCTGGAAGGGTTGCGTAGCCGCTAGTAAGACGAATGGCTGATAGCGCTTTCGCGAGCAAGCCCGCTCCCACAATTGACCGAGTTCTTTCATGAAAATGCGGTCGAATGTGGGAGCGGGCTTGCTCGCGAAGACTGACTGTCAGGCGATGAATTCCTAAGCCTTGATCACCACATCCTGCTCCAACACCAACGTCTTGTCCCCCGCATCCAGCCTGACCAACGCGCCCATCGGCAGCGTCAAATTCGGATCACAATGCCCGCTACGCCATCCGGAGAGCACCGGTATCCGCAAAGGAGCAAAGGTCTGCTTGAGCAACCTCTCCAGCGCAATCGCATCAACCCCTGCCACATCCCCCACCAGCACCCCGCGCAGCTTGTGCAGCGTGCCGGCCAGACGCAAATGAGTCAGCAGCCGGTCGATGCGATACAGCGGCTCGTTAATGTCCTCGATGAACAGGATGGCGCCCTCGGCATCGATCTCGTAAGGCGTGCCCATGGTCGCGGCGATCATCGACAGATTGCCCCCCAGCAAACGTCCGTGAGCGATGCCGGGCTCGATTGTGGTCAACGGCCAGGCCACCGGGTGAGAAAGTACACTGCCCGCCTTTACCTGCCCACGCAGCATGTTGAAAAACGAGAACTCGGTGGGTTGTTGCTTGTCACCCAGCAGGTCAGCGTTGAGCATCGGGCCATGGAAGGTCACGAACCCGGCATAACGACTGATGGCCGAGTGCAGTGCAGTGACGTCGCTGTAGCCGATAAACGGCTTGGCGTTGTTGCGCAGTAATTCAAAATCGATGCGATCGAGCAAACGCGGCGTACCGTAACCGCCACGCAGACAGATGATTGCATCGACCTCGCTGTCGGCGAATGCGCCATGCAAGTCATTGAGCCGCACATCATCGCTGCCGGCCAGATAACCCTCTTGCTCATAAACACCGGGAAACACGCGCAGTGAATAGCCGCGAGCGCGCATCCAGGCAATGGCTTTATCGGTGTCCAGCGCCGCGGGGCCGGCGGGCGCGATCACGCCGATCAGCCCTGCAGGCGGCAAGGCCGGAACGGGAGCGTGAGGACAAAGGGTGTGGGTCGGTCGAGCAGTCATCCATGATTCTCCCTGTATGAACGCTTCAGCACACAGTAGTCAGGAACGGGAATAAACAGAAGAGGGTCAATCGCACCAGGGCTCGCAGGAAAAGGCTCGCCGTGGGCACTGCTAAAAAAAACCCGCAAGGCCTGAGAAGCCTTGCGGGCCTTTTTTTGCTCTCACAACGGGATCAGGACGACATCAGCTCGGCCTTGACCAGTTTTGCCTGCTCATCGGCATGGTACGAGGAGCGCACCAACGGACCGGAAGCAACGTTCTTGAAGCCCATTTTGTAACCTTCCTCGGCGAACCAGGCGAAGGTGTCCGGGTGCACGAAGCGCTGGACCGGCAAGTGGCTGCGGGACGGTTGCAGGTACTGGCCCAGGGTCAGCATGTCGATGTCGTGTTCGCGCATGCGCTTCATGACTTCGATGACTTCTTCATCGGTTTCGCCCAGGCCCAGCATCAAACCGGATTTGGTCGGAATGTGCGGCATCATCTGCTTGAAGCGTTGCAACAGGGTCAGCGACCACTGGTAATCCGAACCCGGACGCGCAGCCTTGTACAGGCGTGGCACGGTTTCCAGGTTGTGGTTGAACACATCAGGCGGCTCGGCGGCGGTGATTTCCAGTGCGACGTCCATGCGGCCACGGTAGTCCGGGACCAGAGTCTCGAGCTGAACATTCGGCGACAGTTTGCGGATTTCGCGGATGCAGTCGGCAAAGTGCTGGGCACCGCCGTCACGCAGGTCGTCGCGGTCTACCGAAGTGATTACGACGTACTTGAGTTTCAGGTCGGCGATGGCAATGGCCAGGCTTTCCGGCTCGTTGACGTCCAGTGGCTTCGGACGTCCATGGCCAACGTCGCAGAACGGGCAACGACGGGTGCAGATGTCACCCATGATCATGAAGGTCGCGGTGCCACCGGAGAAGCACTCGCCCAGGTTCGGGCAGGACGCCTCTTCGCATACGCTGTGCAGCTTGTGTTTGCGCAGCAGGGCCTTGATGCGGTCGACTTCCGGGGAAACCGGGATGCGCACGCGAATCCAGTCGGGTTTCTTCGGCAGTTCAGTGGTCGGGATGATCTTCACCGGGATGCGTGCAACCTTCTCGGCGCCGCGCAGCTTGACGCCGGCTTCAACCTTGGCACGCGGGGCCGGACGCTCGGTGACATCGAGCGTCGGGATCATGGTTTGCACTGCATCAGTAGTCATATCAGTCGATTCCGCCCGTTAGGGTCGTCTGCTCAGCATAGTCGAGGTGTTTGACGAGCTGCACGCGCAGCCGGGCACTTACCTCGGCAAATTCAATCGATCCTGCGTGATCGCGCAGCTGGGTCATTGCCAGCCCGGCGTAGCCGCAGGGATTAATCCGTCGAAACGGTTCCAGGTTCATATCCACGTTCAAGGCCAAGCCATGAAAGGAGCAACCGTGGCGGATCCGCAGACCCAGAGAAGCGATTTTCGCGCCATCGACGTAGACACCCGGCGCATCCGGCTTGGCCACCGCGGTCACGCCGTAGCTGGCCAGCAGCTCGATCAGGCATTGCTCCATGCGGCTGACCAGATCACGCACGCCGAACCCCAGCTTGCGCACGTCCAGCAACAGGTAGGCCACCAATTGGCCGGGACCGTGGTAAGTCACCTGACCACCGCGGTCGACCTTCACCACCGGAATATCCCCTGGCAGCAGCAGGTGTTCAGCCTTGCCGGCCTGG
The DNA here is from genome assembly GCF_003732275.1 of Pseudomonas frederiksbergensis. Taxonomy (GTDB): domain Bacteria; phylum Pseudomonadota; class Gammaproteobacteria; order Pseudomonadales; family Pseudomonadaceae; genus Aquipseudomonas; species Aquipseudomonas frederiksbergensis_H. Next base: position 136,431 of record NZ_MOBM01000021.1, on the reverse strand, counting down.
CCCTGGGTGAATACCGGCGGATGCTCCACCAGCCAGACTTCGTCGGCGGCATCGCTGCCGCGTTCGTTGGTGAAGCGCTGCATGGCATGCCAGACCGGCTCGTAAGCCAACTGGCCGAGCTCGCGAAAGCCCAGCGTGCCAGACATCACAGCACCATATGCACGAAACCGGTAGCCCGCAACTCGCTGTTGATGTCGTACAGCTGTTCCTGGCCGGTGGCGATGATGTGCAACTGGATGGTCGTGTACTTGCCGTTGGTACTCTGCCGTTCGGCAAAGGTGTTGTGGTCAACGGTCGCGTGTTTCTCAAGGATCGCGATGATCTTGTCCCTGAAACCCACGCCGGTGTCTCCGATTACCTTGATCGGGTAATCCGCGCAGGGGAATTCGATTTTTGGCGCCTTTACTTCAGTGTCTGTCATGGCGTAACGGCCTCGTAAGCCGTGGCAACGGACATGGCCCCGCTCCGGATTGGAACGGGGCCATGCAGGTCCACACTAATTCAGTTGAACAAGCCGTAGAAGAATAGACGGATGCTATCCCACATGCGGCGGAAGATACCACCTTCGTCGACCGCGTCCAGAGCGATCAGGTCGGCGCTATGCACCACCTTGTCATCCAGTTTCACTTCGACTTTACCGATCACATCACCCTTGGCGATTGGCGCGACCAGTTGCGGGGTCATGGTCATGCTGGCGGCAAGCTTTTTCAGCTGGCCTTTTGGCAAGGTCATGGTCAGGTCTTGAGCCAGGCCGGCCTTGACTTGATTGGTGGTGCCTTTCCAGACAGGTGCCTGAGCCAGCTCGGTGCCTTTCTGATAGAAGGTCTGGGTTTCAAAGAAGCGGAAACCGTAGGTCAGCAGCTTCTGGGTTTCAGCAGCGCGGGCTACATCGCTGTTGGTGCCGAACACCACGGCAATCAGGCGCATGCCATCACGTACGGCCGAAGACACCATGCAGTAGCCGGCTTCGTCGGTGTGGCCGGTTTTCAGGCCGTCGACGGTCTTGTCGCGCCACAGCAGCAGGTTGCGGTTAGGCTGCTTGATGCCGTTCCAGAAGAACTCTTTCTGCGAGTAGATCGCGTAGTGAGCCGGGTCTTCGTGAATGATCGCGCGAGCCAGCACCGCCATGTCGTGAGCCGACGAGTAGTGCTCAGGGTTTGGCAGACCGGTCGGGTTCATGAAGTGGGTGTTGGTCAGGCCCAGGTCGGCGCCGGTTTTGTTCATCAGGTCGGCGAAAGCGTCTTCGCTGCCGGCGATGTGCTCGGAGAGCGCAACGCTGGCGTCGTTGCCCGACTGGATGATGATGCCGTGCAGCAGGTCGTTGACGGTAACCTGCGAGCCGACCTTGATGAACATCCGCGAACCACCGGTACGCCAGGCGTTTTCGCTGACGGTCACCGGGTCGTTCTCGCCGATCTGGCCGCGACGGATTTCCAGGGTCGCGATATACGCGGTCATCAGCTTGGTCAGGCTGGCCGGCGGCAGACGCTGGTCACCGTTGTTCTCTACCAGCACGTTGCCGCTGCTGGCGTCCATGAGTACATAGGCTTTGGCGGCCAGTTGCGGTGGCGACGGCATCATCTCGACCGCGAAGGCGGCAGGCGAGAGGAGCAGCGGGACTAGCAGGCACAGGCGTTTGGCAAAGGTGGTGATATTCATCCGTCTCTCGAAATCGCTAATGGAAACTGCCCTAAGGCAAAACTAATCAGACAACTTTCTAAAAAGCTGTCGCGTGTTCAGTTGCTCACTCTGCAACCCTTGCCGGGCTTTTGTTCTTCAACGAGCCAACAACCCGGTTCGCCCCCCAAACCGCAAGCGAACCGTCAATCAACTACTGCGTATTACTCGGCGCTGACCAGGCTCGGCGAACCAAGGTTGGCCAGTCGCACGCTGTTCTGCACCTGCTGGATTTCACCCGGCGAGCCGATCGGCCCCAGCCGCACCCGATGCAGTGTCTGCTGGTTACGCACGATCGAGCTGATGAACACCGGAGCGTTCACCATCCCGCTGAGCTTCGATCTCAGGAGTTCTGCAGCGTCCGGGTTGGCGAACGCGCCCACCTGCAGATACTGGCCAGAGGCTGGTACAGAAGCGTTTTTTTTTGCATCGATCTGCACGGGCACAACGGCCGCGGCATGTTGCTGCGGCGGTGGCGTCCATTGCTCGACGGTGCCGGTGGAGGCCGTCACGGTCGGCGCGGCATTTTGCGCCACTTGCGGCTCATTAAGCATCAACGGTGCCGGACGACCTTTCTGTGCCCACCATTGCTGCGGGTCGATGCCTTCAACCTTGACCCGCGCCGTGCCGGTTTCAGCGTAGCCGAGCTTCTTGGCGGCCGCGTAGGACAAGTCGATGATCCGGTCCGAATAGAACGGACCGCGGTCGTTGACCCGCAGGATCACGCTCTTGTTGTTGTCCAGATTGGTCACCCGAACGTAACTCGGCAATGGCAGGGTCTTGTGCGCGGCGCTCATGCCGTACAGGTCATACACCTCGCCGTTGGCGGTGTTCTGACCGTGGAATTTGGTGCCGTACCACGACGCCGTGCCCGAAGCCACGTAGGTCTTGGATTCTTGCAGCGGGAAATATGTCTTGCCCAGCACGGTGTACGGGTTGGCTTTATAAGGACCGCTGTGCAGGGTCGGCGTGGCATCCGGGATGCGCGAAACATCGACGTCCCACCAGGGTGCGCCATCCTTGTGAGCCCGGTTGATATCCAGGCCAGGTGCCGAACGAACGGCGGTCGGCGACTTCTGAGTCGGCGAGCGACTGGTCGAACAACTGGCGACCAGTATCGTCAACGCGGCAAATGCCATGAGCTTCAGGGGTTTATTCATAGGCAATGCCCGCATTACTTGACGCCCCGTGCTTGGACCAGCTGTTCAGACAGTTGATGTACGGCCATGGCGTACATCACGCTGCGGTTATAACGCGTGATTGCGTAAAAATTCGTCAGGCCCATCCAGTATTCGGGGCCATTGTCACCTTCCAGGCGGAAAGCCGTGACCGGCATATCATCGCGCAGCGCATCATGACTCGACCAGCCCAGCGCCCGCAACTCCCCGACGGTTTTCGTCGGCTCGATGCCGGCGGTCAAACCCTCGTCTACCTGATCGCCACGCACATCGGCGCGGCTGACCACAGGTTCCCCGGCCACCCAGCCGTGACGCTTGAAATAACTGGCGACGCTGCCGATGGCATCGTCCGGGTTGTTCCAGATATTAATGTGGCCATCACCGTCGAAATCCACCGCATAGGCGCGAAAACTGCTCGGCATAAACTGCGGCAAGCCCATGGCCCCGGCGTAGGAGCCTTTGAGGGTCAACGGGTCGACCTGCTCCTCGCGGGCCAGCAGCAGGAACTCACGCAATTCCTTGCGGAAGAATTCGGCACGGGGAGGATAGTCGAAACCCAAGGTCGACAAGGCATCGATCACCCGGAAATTGCCAGTATTGCGACCGAAAAAGGTCTCGACGCCGATGATCGAGACGATCACCTGCGCCGGCACGCCGTATTCCTGCTCGGCACGAGCCAGGACCGCTTCGTGCTGACGCCAGAAGTCCACGCCACGGGCGATGCGCGCGTCGGTGATGAACATCGGGCGATATTCTTTCCACTGTTTGACCCGTTCGGCGGGTTTGGAAATCGCGTCCAGAATCGACTGTTTGCGCTCGGCTTCGCGGAACACGCCCATCAGCTGTTCACCGGCAAAGCCATAGTCGCGGGTCATTTCACCGACGAACTCGGCCACCTGGGGTGAACCTTCGTAATCGCCGGCCAACGCTTCCTGCGCGGCACCAAGGATGCTTACCAGGCCGACCCATGGCGCGTATCGAGCCGCCCAGCCACGCATTACTTGCATTAAAATCTTCACCTTATTCAAACCTGTGCGATCCACTTGCGATGGGTATGGATCGACATCAAAACCCCAAACGCTGACAGTAGCGTCACCAGCGAAGTGCCTCCGTAGCTAATGAACGGCAACGGCACCCCCACAACCGGCAACAGGCCACTGACCATACCGATGTTGACGAAAACGTAAACAAAAAACGTCATGGTCAGGCTGCCCGCGAGCAATTTGCCAAACAATGTCTGAGCCTGGGCGGTAATCACCAGGCCGCGACCGATCAACAGCAGATAAATCAGCAACAGTGCGCAGATACCTACCAGGCCAAACTCTTCGCCCATTACCGCAATAATGAAGTCGGTGTGGCTTTCCGGCAGGAAGTCCAGGTGCGACTGGGTACCGAGCAGCCAGCCTTTACCGAACACGCCGCCGGAACCGATGGCCGCTTTCGACTGAATGATGTTCCAGCCTGTGCCCAGCGGATCGCTCTCGGGGTCGAGGAAGGTGAGGATTCGCTGCTTCTGGTAGTCGTGCATGATGAAGTACCACATGCCGACCGCCACCGGCACAGCCGCGGCAATCACGCTGAGAATCCAGCGCCAGCGCAGGCCGCCCATGAACAGAACGAACGCGCCACCGGCGAGAATAAGCAGCGAAGTGCCGAGGTCGGGCTGGCGCACGATCAGGATGAATGGCAGTCCGATCAGAAACAGACTGACACCCACATGCTTGAGCTGCGGCGGCAAGGTGCGCTTGGACAGGTACCAGGCGATGGTTGCCGGCATCAGGATCTTCATGAATTCCGAGGGCTGGAAGCGGATCACTCCGGGAATGTTGATCCAGCGCGTGGCCCCCATGGCGTTGTGGCCCATCACATCCACCACCACCAGCAACAGCACGCCAATCACATAACCGACCGGCACCCAACGGGCCATGAAGCGCGGCTCGAACTGGGCGATGACGATCATCGATACCAGGCCAATGCCGAAGGAAGTGGCTTGCTTGGCCAGCAGATCCCAGCTTTTGCCGCTGGCCGAATACAGCACAAACAGGCTGCCGGCAGCCAGGGTCAACAGCAGGATCAGCAACGGGCCATCGATGTGCATGCGTTGCAGCAACGTCGCACGGCGACGCATCACATCCTCGCTGGAGAGGATGCGATCGAAATTACTCTTCACGGGCCGTAGCCTCCGCACTGATAGGGCTGGCGTATTCGGCTTTCAGTCGACCGTCCTGGTCCAGGAGCCAGGCGTCCATGACTTGACGCACCACTGGCGCGGCGACGCCGGAACCGGACTCACCGTTCTCGACCATCACCGACACCACGATTTGCGGGTTGTCGGCCGGCGCGAAGCCGACGAACAAGGCGTGGTCGCGGTGACGCTCCTGAACCTTGGAGCGGTCGTATTTTTCGCCCTGCTTGATGGCGACCACCTGGGCCGTACCACTTTTGCCGGCAATCCGGTATTGCGCACCAATGGATGCCTTGCGCGCCGTACCGCGGGCGCCGTGCATCACCTGTTGCATCCCGTGGTTGACCTTGGTCCAGTCCGACGGGTCACGCAGGACAATGTCCGGCATCGGATTTTCATCCTTCGGCCGCTCGCCTTCGACGGTCTTGGCCAGGTGCGGACGGTTCCAGACACCCTTGTTCGCCACCAGCGCCGTAGCCTGGGCCAGTTGCAGGGGTGTTGATTGCATGTAGCCCTGTCCAATCCCGAGAATCAGCGTTTCGCCCGGGAACCAGGCCTGACGACGGGTCGCGCGCTTCCATTCCCGGGACGGCATCAGCCCCGGCGATTCTTCGAACATGTCCAGGGAAACCTTCTGGCCGATGCCGAACTTGCCCATGTACGCCGACAGCCGATCGATCCCCAGCTTGTGGGCCAGGTCATAGAAGTAGGTGTCATTGGACCGCATGATCGCCGTGTCCAGATCAACGTAGCCGTCGCCGGTACGGTTCCAGTTGCGGTATTTGTGATCATAGTTGGGCAGTTGGTAGTAACCAGGGTCGTAGACCCGGGTCGATGCGGTGACCACGCCCGAATCCAGGCCGGCAATCGCCACCGCCGGTTTAATCGTCGAGCCCGGCGGGTACAGACCGCGCAACACGCGGTTGAACAGTGGCCGGTCGATGGAATCGCGCAACTCGGAATAGGCTTTGAAACTGATGCCGGTGACGAACAGGTTCGGGTCAAAACTCGGCTGACTGACCATCGCCAGGACTTCGCCGGTTTTCGGGTCCAGCGCCACTACCGCGCCACGACGACCGCCGAGCGCGGCTTCGGCGGCTTCCTGCAATTTGATGTCCAGGCTCAGGACGATGTCCTTGCCGGAAATCGGCTCGGTACGTTTGAGCACCCGCAACACGCGGCCACGGGCGTTGGTCTCGACTTCTTCGTAACCGACCTGACCGTGCAGCTCGGGCTCGTAGAACCGCTCGATGCCGGTTTTACCAATTTGATGGGTGCCGCTGTAACTCACCGGATCGAGCGACTTGAGCTCTTTCTCGTTGATCCGCCCCATGTAACCCACTGAGTGCGCAAAGTGCGCGCCCTGCGGGTAATGACGCACCAGTTGCGCGACCACTTCCACACCGGGCAGACGGAACTGGTTCACCGCGATGCGGGCGATCTGCTCTTCGGTCAGCTCGAACAGGATTGGCACCGGTTCGAACGGCCGGCGCCCCTGACGCATGCGCTTCTCGAAGATCACCCGGTCCTCGGGCGTCAGCTCGAGCACCTCGACGATCACGTCGAGCACTTGCTGCCAGTCACCGGAGCGTTCGCGGGTCATGCTCAGGCTGAAGCTGGGCCGGTTGTCGGCCACCACCACGCCATTGCGGTCGAAGATCAACCCACGAGTAGGTGGAATCGGCTGCACATGGACGCGGTTGTTTTCCGACAGGGTCGAGTGGTACTCGTACTGGATCACCTGAAGGAAATACAACCGCGCGATCAGCACGCCAATCAGCGTCACCACTGCAATGGCCCCGAACACGACGCGGCCACGCACCAGACGGGCGTCTTTTTCGTGGTCCTTGATGCGGATCGGCTGGGACATGAGGGCAGAACTACTTGTGGTAAGGGTGGCCGGACAGCACTGTCCAGGCACGATACAGCTGTTCGCCGATCAGAATCCGCACCAGTGGGTGCGGCAACGTCAACGGTGATAACGACCAGCGTTGATCCGCCCGGGCACAGACTTCCGGCGCCAGCCCCTCGGGGCCGCCGACCATGAAATTCACCGTGCGCGAGTCCAGCCGCCAGCGATCGAGTTCGACCGCCAGTTGCTCGGTGCTCCAGGGCTTGCCGTGGACTTCGAGGGTGACAATGCGCTCATTCGGCCCGACCTTGGCCAGCATGGCTTCGCCTTCCTGACGGATAAAGCGCGCCACGTCGGCGTTCTTGCCGCGGGTGTTGAGCGGAATTTCCACCAGTTCCAGCGCCAGCTCGGATGGAAGACGCTTGGCATATTCATGCCAGCCTTCTTCCACCCATTTGGGCATGCGTGAACCGACAGCGATCAGTCGCAGTCGCACAGCGGTCCCTTATTGCTGGTCTTTGTTGAGCTTGATGAAATGCTCATGGGTGTTTTCCGGGCTGTGGTGCGCGGCGCTGCCGGCACGGCTCTGCTCGGCACCCTGCCACAAACGCTCCAGGTCATAGAACTGGCGAGCGCTGGCAGTCATCATGTGTACGATGACGTCGTCCATGTCCAGCAACACCCAGTCGCTGTCGCCCTTGCCTTCTTCACCCAACGGCTTGACGCCCTGAGCCTTGACCGCCTCGCGGACCTTATCCAGCATCGCGCCGATCTGGCGGTTGGAAGTACCGGTAGCGATGATCATGAAATCAGTGATGCTCTGCTTTTCACGAACGTCGATCACCAGAACATCCTGGGCCTTGACGTCTTCCAGGGCTGCTACGGCAACCTTGACCAGCTCTTCACCGCGCAGCTCCGGCCCGATTGGTGCCTCTACTGGCAGCGGGGCGCTCTTGAACGTGCCCTTGCGCTTTACTTTGCTTACGTCTTTGTCAGTCATATAAAACTCGTTTTGCTCGTATGTTCGGGCGCTTCGATACACGCATTCACGTGCCTTGAAGCGCACCCTTTTTCAGTTCGACGCACGGTAAAGCCCGTGCGCATCGATGTAGGCCAGGACCGCGTCGGGCACCAGGAAACGTACCGACTTACCGCTGGCCAGCAGTTGACGGATCTGGGTGGCGGATACCGCGAGCGGCGTCTGCCAGACGAATGCAATCTGTCCGCTCGGCCCTTTAAGGGCCAGCGGGTCGCTCACCGAGCGTGCCGCCAACAGATTGCGCAAGGCATCCGGCGGTTCGCTGTCGGCATCCGGGCGTTGCAGCACCAGGATGTGGCAATGCTGGAGCAACTCTTCCCAGCGATGCCAAGTGGGCAGGCCGCAAAATGCGTCCCAGCCCAAAAGTAGAAAAACCTGGTCTGGGGCGGCCAATTCGGCGCGCATCAGTTCCAGGGTGTCGATGGTGTAGGACGGTTTGTCCCGCTGCAATTCGCGGGCGTCCACCACCAACGGTGGCACACCGGCCACCGCGCACTTGACCATCGCCAGACGGTCCTTCGCCGACACCTGCGGCGTACCGCGATGAGGTGGCCTGGCACTGGGTGTCAGACGTAACTCATCGAGCGCCAGCGATTCGGCGACTTCCAGCGCACCGCGCAAATGGCCAATATGCACCGGGTCGAAGGTCCCGCCCAGTACGCCAATGCGTCGAGGCTGGGGCTCGCTGGCGGTCACTTGGGCTGACGGGTCGAAGTCGCCCAAGTCAGACCGACTCCTGGCCGCGCAACTGGCCGTCACCGACCACGATGTACTTCTCGCAGGTCAGCCCTTCGAGGCCCACCGGGCCGCGGGCGTGCAGCTTATCAGTAGAAATGCCAATCTCGGCACCCAATCCGTATTCGAAGCCATCGGCGAAGCACGTCGGGGTATTGATCATGACCGAAGACGAATCGACTTCAGCCACGAAACGCCGGGTGTCAGCCAGGTTTTCGCTGACGATCGAATCGGTGTGATGGGAGCCGTACTTGTTAATGTGCTCGATGGCCTGATCCAGACCGTCGACCACGCGGATCGAGAGGATCGGCGCCAGGTATTCGGTGTGCCAGTCATCTTCGGTGGCCGCAACGGCCTCGATGACCGCCCGGGTACGCTCGCAACCGCGCAGCTCGACGCCTTTTTCGCGGAACTGGGCAGCCATCGACGGCAGGAACTCCTTGGCGACTGCCTGATCGACCAGCAAGGTTTCCATGGCGCCACAGATGCCATAACGATAAGTCTTGGCGTTGAACGCGATGCGCTGGGCCTTCGGCAGATCGGCGTGGGCACTGACGTAGACGTGACAGATGCCGTCCAGGTGCTTGATGACGGGTACGCGGGCATCGCGACTGACCCGTTCGATCAGGCCACGGCCACCGCGGGGCACGATGACGTCGACGTATTCGGGCATGGTGATCAGCGCGCCGACGGCGGCCCGGTCAGTGGTTTCGACCACTTGCACCACGGCGGCCGGCAGACCGGCCTCGGCCAGGCCGCGCTGGATGCAGGCGGCAATCGCACGGTTGGAATGAATCGCCTCGGAGCCGCCACGCAGGATGGTCGCGTTGCCGGACTTCAGGCACAGGCTGGCGGCATCAATGGTCACGTTCGGCCGTGATTCGTAGATGATCCCGATCACGCCCAATGGCACGCGCATCTTGCCGACCTGGATACCGGACGGGCGATAGCTCATGTCGCGGATCGCCCCAACCGGGTCCGGCAATGCCGCGACCTGGCGTAAACCGACGATCATGCCGTCGATGCGTTCCGGGGTCAGTGCCAGACGTTCCAGCAAAGCAGGCTCCAGACCATTGGCGCGGCCGGCAGCCAAATCCAGTTCATTGGCTGCGGTGAGCTCGGCGCGCGCAGCGTCCAGCGCATTGGCAGCCGACTGCAAGGCGCGGTTTTTCTGCGCGGTGCTGGCACGGCCGATCACGCGGGAAGCTTCGCGGGCGGCGCGACCCAAACGGGTCATGTAGTCAAGAACGGACTCAGTCATGGTCTGCAATGGTCTTTGCTAAGGTCTTGGTAAAGAGTAAAGCGGCAGATTATAGCTGTCGCGTCCCGGGACTAACAGCGGTGACAGGCGGATGGTCGAAATGGAGCGCAATTTGCCGACGTTCAGCCGTGATTAAGCTGCATATTGTTATGATCACGACTCAATCAGCCCTGATAAACGCTGTTCATCATGACCAACCTGCCTGTTTCTGCATCCACTACGCGCCAGCCCAAGGGGCTGCCGGATGCATTTTTCGACCGCGATGCGCAAACGCTGGCCCGGGATTTACTGGGTAAAATCATCCGTCATCGAGTCGGCGACCTGTGGCTCAGTGCCCGGATCATCGAAACCGAAGCCTATTACTGCGAAGAAAAAGGCAGCCACGCCTCCCTTGGCTACACAGAAAAGCGTAAGGCTTTGTTTCTGGATGGCGGCCACATCTATATGTATTACGCCCGCGGCGGCGATTCCCTGAACTTCAGCGCTCAGGGGCCGGGCAATGCAGTGCTGATCAAATCCGCCTATCCATGGGTCGACGAACTGAGCGGGCCGGCGAGCCTGGCGCAGATGCTATTGAACAATCCCGATGCTCAGGGCCGCCCTCGCCCCTCGCAAAAGCTGTGTGCCGGGCAGACGCTGCTTTGCAAAGCGCTGGGGCTGAAGGTGCCGGTCTGGGACGCCAAGCGCTTCGACCATGAGGTATTGCTGGTGGAAGATGTCGGGCCGGCGCCCGGCCACATCATCCAGACCACACGCCTGGGCATTCCCCACGGGCGCGACGAACATTTGATGTACCGCTTTGTTGATGCGGCTTACGCACTTTACTGCACGCGTAACCCGCTGCGCCGGGGGCAAGTCGAAGGTCGCGATTATTTTTTGTTGTCCTGAATATTGGAAAACCCATGGTGGGAGCGAGCCTGCTCGCGATAGCAGACTGACCGTCGAAGTAGATGTCGCCTGACACTCCGCTATCGCGAGCAGGCTCGCTCCCACATGGGATCTGTAGGGTTTTGAAGATTGTGTTCGTCCCTTGGGACCGGTTGATTATTCGATGGAGTTGTTTTTATGGGCCCATGGCTCGATAGCGTGACCGGTTGGTTGACGGTCAATCCGCAATGGCTGGCCGCGGCAGTGTTCGTAGTGGCGTGTATGGAATGCCTGGCGATTGTCGGACTGATCGTGCCTGGCACGGTGTTGCTGTTTGCCGTGACGGTGCTGGCCGGCAGTGGCGCGCTGCCATTGGGTGAAACGCTGCTGCTGGGTTTCCTCGGCGGTGTGCTGGGCGACATCGTTTCGTACTTTTTAGGGCGACATTTCCACCAGAACATCCGTCGCCTGCCGGGGTTGCGCCATCACCCGGAATGGATGGCCGGCGCCGAGGCGTATTTTCAGCGCTATGGCATCGCCAGCCTGTTGGTCGGACGCTTTATCGGCCCGCTGCGACCAATGCTGCCAATGGTCGCCGGGATGTTCGACATGCCGTTCCCGCGCTTCGCCGTCGTCAGCCTGTTGGCTGCCGCGGGCTGGAGCGTTGCCTATCTGCTGCCCGGCTGGGCCACGGGAGCGGCCATTCGCTTGCCGTTGCCGGAAGGTTTCTGGCCTGAGGCCGGGATCGTCGCGGGCAGTATCGCGGTGATGGTGGGGCTGAGCATCAACAGCAGCCTGCGCCGTCATCGCAAGGCCACGGTGCTGATTACCAGCCTGAGTTTGCTGATCCTGGCCGGTCTGTTCATCGGCTATCCGCACCTGACCGCCCTCGACCAGGGGTTGATGACCTTGATACAGGAACACCGCAGCCCGGCGCTCGATGAAGTAGCCGTGGTGTTCACGCTGATCGGTGAATTCCGCAACATGTTTATGCTCAGCGCCCTGCTGACAGTGTTGCTGTTGCTGGCACGACAATGGCGACACGCGCTCTTCGCTGGCGGCACCCTGCTGTTCACCGCGCTAGGCAACACCGCGACCAAACACTTTTTCGCCCGTGTGCGCCCGGAAGTGCTGAGTGATCCACTGACCAGCTACAGCATGCCCAGCGGCCATGCCTCGGGCTCTTTCGCGCTGTTCTTGACGCTCGCGGTGCTGGCGGGTCGCGGACAACCGCCGCGCATGCGCCTGACTTGGTTATTGGTGGGCTGCTTGCCGGCGCTGACGATTGCCTTGTCACGGGTGTACCTGGGCGCACACTGGCCGACCGATGTACTGGCCGGCGCGATGCTGGCGGCATGCGTGTGTGCGGCCAGCCTTTGGCTGACTCAACGCCAGACTTCGCTCACCGCCATACCGCCGAAAATCTGGTGGCTGGTGTTGCCTTCATTGGTGGCATTGTTCGGTTTCTTTGTGTTGAGGCACATGCCGCATGCGATGTTGAGGTATGCGTACTGAAGATCAAAAGATCGCAGCCTTCGGCAGCTCCTTCAGGGTGTACGCCAATTTTCTGCGATCTTTTAGCGCACGTCAGGCAAACAACTCACCCTGCAACTCATCCAGCAACGCCTGAATCGCATCCAGCCGCTGCTGCGGATCATCAAGTTGCAGCAGGTCTATCTTGTCCACCTCGGCAAACGGCAGCAGATACGCCAACTGATTGGCCAGTGACTGTTGCCCCGTCGCTTCGGTGCCCATGCTCAGCGCTTCGACCATCGGGTGCTCCGCCAAAGCCTTGAGCAGCGCGACCAGGTCGGCGTCCTCATCCTGTAGCGGTTGTTCGGGCTCGTCTTCCAGCCACTCGACTTCGGCGACGATCAACTGGTTGCGCTGCACCTCGGTGCGCACAACGTGGAAACGCCGCCCGCCCTTCACCCGAATGCCCAACAGGCCGTTGTCCTGCTGATGGAAATCGGTGATCAGCGCCTCGCACCCCACCCGTGCGTAGCCTTCAGGGGCGATGCCGACTTCTTCACCGTCGAGGATGCACACCACGCCGAAGCCGCCGCCCTGTTTCATGCAGCGACCGATCATGTCCAGGTAGCGCGCCTCGAAGATCTGCAAGTCGAGGATGCAGTCCGGAAACAGCACCGTGTTCAGCGGAAAAAGCGGCAGACTCATAGACATTTCCTTACACCACCATCGACACCGCCAACGGCAGGAATACCGCCGTGGCCACGCCCATCAGACTCATCGCCAGTGCCGCGAAGGCACCGCACTCTTCACTTTCCTGCATCGCCACCGCAGTGCCGACCGCGTGCGCCGTCATGCCCAGCGCCATACCGCGCGCCTCAGGACTGTGGACACCAAGCCTTGTCAAAAGACTCGGCCCGAAGATCGCCCCGATCACCCCGGTGATCAACACGAACACCGCCGCCAGCGCCGCGACGCCACCAATCTGCTCCGCCACCAGCATGGCAATCGGCGAGGTGACCGATTTGGGTGCCATGGTCATCAGGATCATGTGTTCGGCACCGAACCACCAGCCCAGCAATACGCCCATGCCCGTGGCGACCACGCCACTTATCACCAGCGTAGTAAATATCGGCCAGAACAACTGCCGGATCCGCCGCAGGTTGAGGTACAGCGGCACCGCCAGTGCAACAGTGGCCGGCCCGAGCAAGATGCTCAGGATCTCGGTGCTCTTGCGGTATTCGGCGTAGCTCAGGCCGCAACCCACCAGTACACCGATAACCAGCAACATGGAGACCAGCACCGGTTGCAGAAAGATCCAGCGGGTTTTCTCGAATGCCGCCAACACCAACTGATACGCACCCAGCGTCACGCCAATGCCGAACAGCGGATGATGAATCACCGACGCCCAGGCGCCATGCCAATCGAACATCATTGGCCGTCCTCGGGATGGGCATGGTGCTTGACCATGCGCTGCATCAGCACGCCGGCAAAGGCCATGGACAACAGCAGCGACAACACCAATGCGCCAGTGATCGCCCAGAAATCCGCGGCAATGTCGGCGGCGTAAACCATCACCCCCACCGCCGGCGGCACCAGCAGCAACGGCAGGTAACGCAACAGGCTGCTGGCCGCCAGGCTCAGCGGCTCGCCGACTTGACCGCGGATAATCAGATACCCCAGCAGCAACAACAGGCCAACAATCGGCCCCGGCAGTACCGGCAAAAACAGATGATTGAGGGCGGTGCCGAGCAATTGAAAAAGCACCAGCCAGGTCAGGCCACGTAACAACATCCATCATCTCCCACGCGCGCTCCCACAAAGAAGGGGCCCGACATTATAAGCACGCCAACGCTATGAATCGGCATTCGCCAAAAGCATGGTTAGTTGACCGGAACTATTTGTCATGTTGATCTAAAGTGGTTCGCAAGGGAGGTCATCCCCCCCGCTCGAAAAACTAAAAACCGATGAACCCAAGGAGAGTCTCAATGCCCTATGTTCCAGTTGCGGAGCTCAAAGATTATGTCGGCAAGGAACTCGGACGTTCCCAGTGGCTCACCATCGATCAGGAACGCATCAACCTGTTCGCCGAAGCCACAGGCGATTATCAGTTCATCCATGTCGACCCGGTCAAAGCTGCGCAAACACCTTTTGGCAGCACCATTGCCCATGGTTTCCTGTCGTTGTCACTGATCCCCAAACTGATGGAAGACATCCTCATCCTGCCAGAAGGCGCGAAAATGGTGGTTAACTACGGCCTGGATAGCGTGCGTTTCATCCAGCCTGTGAAGGTCAATTCCAGGGTTCGACTCAAGGTCGACATGAACGAGGTCATCGAGAAGAAACCCGGCCAATGGTTGCTCAAGGCCACCGCCACGCTTGAAATCGAAGGGTCGGACAAACCGGCGTATATCGCCGAGCCACTGTCCCTCTGCTTCGTGTAAAGCATCCCGGATGCGAAGCAGCCACGCTGTTTCGCGCCGTGTCTCTGCCGTGTCCCTATAAATGCGACACATAGCTGCGGCATACTCCGTTGCCTAATTGCCCGGATCCCGCTATGCGCCCACTTGCACTCCTTGCTCTGACCCTGTTGCTCACCGCTTGCGGCGACGGCGAATCGCTGTTGCCCCCCGATGCCCGCCTGCCGGACGGCGGACGCTATCGCGGTGACCTGGTCAATGGCTTGCTGCAAGGCGAGGGCCGCATCGATTACCCGAACGGCAGCTGGTACGCCGGCCAGTTCGACAAGGGCCAATGGCATGGCCAAGGCGAATGGCACGGCAGCAACGGCGAGGTCTATCGCGGGCAATTCCAGCAAGGGCTATTCGACGGCCAAGGCACGCTGACCACCACTGGCAGCAGCTATACCGGCGGTTTCAAGGCGGGTCGACGCGAGGGTGAAGGTACCCTCAAAGAAAACGCCATGACCTACCGCGGCGAATTCAAAGCCGATCAATATTCAGGGCTCGGTCGTCTGGAACTCGAAGACGGCAGCCAGTACCAAGGTCAATTCGCCCACGGCAAACCCAACGGCGAAGGCCAGCGCAGCGATGCCAGCGGCAATCAGTTCACCGGGCATTTCGTCGACGGCCAGCTGGAAGGCAATGGCACCTTCAATAGCGCCGATGGCGATATCTATGTCGGCGGTTTCAAGAACAATCAACTGCACGGCAAGGGTCGCTACGAGAACGCCGATGGCGATGTCTGGCTGGGTCACTTCAAGGAAGGCGTGCTCAGCGGCAAGGGCGAGTTGATCGGCGCCGACGGCAGTCACTACATCGGTCAGTTCAGCGACTGGCGTTTCACCGGTAAGGGTCGCTTGAACCTGGCCGATGGCAGTTTCTATGTCGGTCAGTTCGACGGTGACAACTATCAGGGCCAAGGCACTCTGGTGCTGACCGATGGCACGGTGCAAAGCGGCACCTGGATCAATAGTCAGCGCGTGCGCGACGCCGACGGCAAGCTGCTGCCCGACCCTCTCGAACTCGGCTTGCTGGCTCAAGGTCGCTTGCTCGACGATGCACTGGCCAACGTGCCGGCCTCGACCCCGGCGGTCGAACTGTACACCTTGACCCTGGGGGGTGATGGCAAGCAGAGCGTGTTCCTGCGCGAGTCCGACTACGTCGCCAACATGCTCGCCAGCCGGTTCGGCGCCTTTGGCCAGATCCGCCTGGTCAATCATCGCGACCATCTGGGCGACCGGCCGATGGCCACCCGGGAAAACCTGCGCCGCGCCGCCCTGACCCTGGCAGAGCGCAGCGGTCCGGAAGATTTGCTGTTCATTTACCTGACCAGCCATGGTTCCAGTGAACACGAACTGGTGCTCGACCAGCCACGCATGGAACTGGCCGACCTGCCGGCCGACGAACTGGCCGCCGTCCTCGCGCCCCTGAAGAAGCGCGACAAAATCATCGTGATTTCATCCTGCTATTCCGGCGGCTTCATCCCCGCCCTAAAGGACGAACGCACGTTGATCATGACCGCCTCGCGCGCCGATCGAGTGTCCTTTGGGTGTTCGGAGGAAGCCAACTTCACATATTTCGGCGACGCGCTGTTCGCCCAGGCGCTGAATCAGACCGACGATCTGGAGCAAGCCTTCAAACTGGCCAGCGCCACCGTGGCCGAGCGTGAACTTGCCGACAGCTTCGAAGCTTCCGAGCCACAGATCTGGGCACCGAAAACCGTTCTCAGCCACTGGCAACTGTTGCGCAAACAACAGGCACGAAAGGCACTGCAAAGTGTCTCTATCAGCAAGGATGAAAAGAGCAACTAAGCTGAATAGTATCAAGGGGGAATGACTATGTACTTGACGCCTCAGCATGTATTGCTTGCCGGAGCTACCGGGTTAACCGGTGAACATTTGCTTGACCGCCTACTCAACGAGCCGACGATTACACGAGTATTGGCCCCCTCACGCCGGCCATTGGCCGAGCATCCACACCTGGAAAACCCGGTCGGCGACCCGGCGGTGTTTTTGCCGCAATTGAACGGTCGCGTCGACATTGCCTACTGCTGCCTCGGTACCACGATCAAGCAGGCAGGCTCCGAGCAAGCGTTTCGCGCGGTGGACCTGGACATGGTCGTGGCCTTCGCCAAACGTGCACGGGAAATGGGCGCACGGCACTTGATCGTGATCAGCGCCTTGGGCGCCGATCGCAGATCCTCGATTTTCTACAACCGGGTTAAAGGCGAGATGGAACACGCATTGCGCGCACAGAATTGGCCGCAGCTGACCATTTGCCGACCTTCGCTGTTGTTGGGCGATCGCGTCGAGCCGCGACTGGCCGAGAAAGTCGCCGGTCCGTTGTCGCGATTGATTCCGGGCAAGTACCACGGCATCGAAGCCTGCCAACTGGCCCGCGCCATGTGGCGTCTGGCGCTGGAAGAGCAGGATGGCGTGCGGATTGTCGAGTCGGATGAGTTGCGCAAGTTAGGTAAGTAATCTTGCGGCGTCTGATTGGACGCCATCGCGAGCAGGCTCGCTCCCACATTTGATTGGCGGCGTTCACATATTCTGTGTCCACTGAAGATCTAATGTGGGAGCGAGCCTGCTCGCGATAGAGCGCGAAGCGCTCTCCTACAATCCACCGGTCGCTTGAAAACTTACGCCAATCACCGTCAACAACGACAGCGGCAACAGCAACGTGTCGAGCAACGCACTGGCCGGCAGGTCAACACCCGGATAACTCGGCGCTTCTGCACCGAATCGGTCCATGGCGCAGCACCCGCCATTCATCGCATACAAATCCAGACGCGTCCCCGAATACACCACCGGCGCTCCAGGCTTGGCGGCATCGAGCGTGCGCGCCGTGGCGCAGCCCGCCAGTTGCAACGCCAACAGGATGACCAGCAGCTTATTCATCACTGCTCAAATGGTGTTCGCCCCAGCGCGGCAGCATGTCTTGCGGAATGTTCAGCAGATTGAGAATTCGCGCCACGACGAAGTCGATCAAGTCATCGATGGTCTGCGGCTGGTGATAGAAACCCGGTGATGCCGGCAGAATGGTTACGCCCATGTTCGACAGCTTGAGCATGTTCTCCAGATGAATGCTCGAATACGGCGCCTCGCGCGGTACCAGAATCAGCTGGCGGCGCTCCTTCAAGGTCACGTCGGCAGCCCGTTCGATCAAGTTGTTGCAGGCCCCGGTCGCGATAGCCGACAAGGTCCCGGTGGAACACGGCACCACCACCATCGCCGCTGGCGAGCCGGACCCCGAAGCCACCGGCGACATCCAGTCTTCCTTGCCATACACCCGAATCTGCCCGGCGGCGGCGCCGGTGTATTCAGTGAGGAAGGCTTGCATCATTTGCGGCTTCGACGGCAGCGAGACATCGGTCTCGGTGGCCATCACCAGTTGCGCAGCCTTGGAGATCAGGAAATGCACCTCGCGGTCTTCACGCACCAGGCAGTCGAGCAGGCGCAAGCCGTACTGGGCGCCCGAAGCGCCGGTCATCGCCAGCGTGATGCGTTCCGGGCCGTTGTTCATTGCAGCGCCTCAGCCAGTTTGCCGTGCAGGCCGCCGAAGCCGCCGTTGCTCATGATCACCACGTGAGTACCGGGCTGAGCCTGGCTCTTCACGCGCTCGATGATGCCTTCCAGTGAATCGCTGACAATCGACGGCACGGTGCATAACGCGGCGGTGGCGCCCAGGTCCCAACCGAGGTTGGCTGGCGAATACCAGATCACCTGATCGGCATCGACCACACTTTCCGGCAAGCCATCGCGGTGAGCGCCGAGCTTCATGGAGTTGGAACGCGGCTCGATGATCGCGATCAATGGTGCGTCGCCAATGCGTTTGCGCAGACCGTCGAGGGTGGTGGCGATGGCAGTCGGGTGGTGAGCGAAATCATCGTAAATGGTGATACCACGGACTTCCGCGACTTTTTCCATCCGGCGCTTCACGCTTTTGAACGCGCTCAGTGCAGCGATGCCCATCGACGGCACTACGCCGACGTGACGCGCGGCGGCCAAGGTGGCCAAGGCGTTGGCGACGTTATGCTGACCGGTCATGTCCCACTCGACCACGCCTTGAACGGCGCCTTCGAACATCACTTCGAATTTCGACCCGTCTTCACTGAGCAGTTTGACTTGCCACTGACCGCCGGCACCGGTGGTTTGCACCGGGGTCCAGCAGCCCATTTCGATCACGCGCAGCAATGCCGGCTCGGTGGTCGGATGGATCACCAGGCCTTCGCTCGGGATGGTCCGTACCAAGTGGTGGAACTGACGCTCGATGGCCGGCAGATCGGGGAAGATGTCGGCGTGATCGAACTCAAGATTGTTCAGAATCGCCGTGCGCGGACGGTAGTGAACGAATTTTGAGCGCTTGTCGAAAAACGCACTGTCGTATTCGTCGGCTTCGATCACGAAGAACGGCGTATCACCCAGACGCGCCGATACCGAGAAATTCTGCGGCACACCGCCGATCAGGAAACCCGGGCTCATGCCGGCGTGTTCCAGGACCCAGGCGAGCATGCTGCTGGTGGTGGTTTTGCCGTGAGTGCCGGCAACCGCCAGCACCCAACGACCTTGCAATACGTGATCGGCCAGCCATTGCGGGCCGGAGACGTACGGCAGGCCTTTGTTCAGGACGTACTCGACGGCCGGGTTGCCGCGGGACATGGCATTGCCGATCACCACCAGGTCCGGGGCCGGATCGAGCTGCGCCGGGTCGTAACCTTGGGTCAACTCAATGCCCTGGGCTTGCAGCTGAGTGCTCATCGGCGGATAGACGTTGGCATCGGAGCCCGTCACGTGATGGCCCAGCTCTTTGGCCAGAACCGCCATCGAACCCATGAAAGTGCCGCAAATACCAAGAATATGAATGTGCATAGTCGACCTCGTAAACATGGCCGCAGGTTAGCGTAGGGAGTGGAAAATCGCACCTTTGTTTCTGACTTGAGGACGCCTTCGCGAGCAAGCCCGCTCCCACATTGGATCTGTGTTGTTCACAAATCCAATGTGGGAGCGGGCTTGCTCGCGAATGGCCTCGATGCGATTTAACGGGCGATACCGTGTTTGCGCAGCTTTCTGTAGAGGGTATTGCGGCTGACGCCCAGCTGTTCGGCCGTGTGCGTCATGTGCCAGCGCTGCTGCTCCAGCACCGTCAGCAACGCCAGCCGCTCGGCATCGTCCAGCGGATACTCGGACGGCTCTTCAACCGCCGACGCCGGTACCGGCCGGGCCTGGCGAATCATCGCCGGCAAATCCTCCAGCCCGATTAGACCGCCGTCACACAGCGCCGCCAGGGTTCGCAGCACATTGCGCAACTGCCGCACATTTCCCGGCCAGGCAAAATCCAGCAAGGCCTGCCGCGCCGGCCCGTCGATCAATACCGTCTCTGCGCCCGCCTCTTCGGCCAGCAAAAAGTCGAGCAACTGTGATTTGTCAGCGCGCTCACGCAGCGCCGGCAATGCGACCTCCAGCCCATTGAGCCGGTAATACAAATCCTCGCGGAAACTGCCGTCCTGCACCCGTTCAAGCAGATTGCGGTGAGTGGCACTGATGATCCGCACATTGACCGATTCCGGCTCACCGCCAATCGGCACCACCTGCCGGTCTTCCAGCACTCTTAATAGCCGGGTTTGCATGCTCAGCGGCATGTCACCGATTTCATCGAGGAACAACGTCCCGCCATCGGCCTGCTGCAACTTGCCACGCATGCCTTCCTTGCGGGCACCGGTGAAGCTGCCGCCGCGATAGCCGAACAGTTCGCTTTCGATCAGGCTTTCGGGAATCGCCGCGCAATTAAGGGCAACGAAAGATTTTGCTGCCCGTAGACTGGCCTGATGCACGGCTTTGGCGAAGGCTTCCTTGCCGGAACCGGTTTCGCCGTTGATCAGCAACGGCACATCCCGCTCAAACACGCGCAAGGCCTTGCGGAAATCCTCCTGCAACGCGGCATCGCCCAGGCAAATGCCTGACAAGCGCGGACGCTCGGCAACCATCGGGCTTTGCACCACCGGCACCGGAATACTGCGCGGCTGCCCGCGCAACACGGCAAACAGCCGCCGCCCGTCACGGGTGCGCAACGGCCAACTGGCGCTGGCACCAGGGCTCGCGCGGCCGAGCAATTCATCCAGCGAGCAGTCGAAAAACGCCTCCACCGGTTTGCCCAACAGCCCACCACGAATATGCCCCAGCAAATTCAGCGCACTCTGGTTCACCGCACAGATCCGCCCTTCCCCATCGAACGCCAACAACCCTTCGCTGAACAGCCCGACGGATTCAGCCTGCAAGTGAAAACGCAGCAACCATTGATTGTCGAAGTAACGCAGGAAATAGCAGCTCTCGATCATCTTCGCCGACAGATTGACCAGGGCCATGGTGTGGAACTGGCTCTGACGCGAAACCTCGTGACGCGCCGAAGACACGTCGAGCACCGCCAGCAGCTCGCCGTGAGGATCAAACACCGGGCTCGCCGAGCAGGTCAGGCCAGTGTGACGGCCACGAAAATGTTCGTCCTGGTGAATGGTCAGGGATTGTCGCTCCACCAGGCAGGTGCCGATGCCGTTGGTGCCTTCGCAAGCTTCGCTCCAGTCGGCACCGAGCCAAAGGCCGGCGCGCTCGAAGATCTTCCGTTCGGCGGGCGCGGTGACGCAGTTGAGGATCACCCCGCGGGCGTCGGTCAGCAGCACCGCGTGGCCGGCTCCGGAAAGTTGCTGGTGGAGGCTGGTCATTTCGTTGCCGGCGATCTGCAGCACTTGCTGCAAGCGTTCACGGCTTTCCAGCACACGGCCATGTTCCAGCACCGTCGGCGCCATGGTCAGGGCCGGGTCGAGGTGATAGTCCTCAAGACAACGCAGCCAGGAACGGGCAATGGATGGATCGCTGCCAGGACCGTGCAGGTGGGATTTACCCTGGGTCACGGTCAGCACTTGCTGGGCATGGCGACTCAAATGGTTGTCGTGCATTTCTTATTATTCTCCCCGAGCGGTTTACATCGCCCCTGTAGGAGCTGCCGAAGGCTGCGATCTTTTGATCTTGAAAAATCAAAGTCAAAAGATCGCAGCCTTCGGCAGCTCCTACAGGGGTTATGCGGCAGCCATCAAAGGTGTGTAAATCCCTATGACTTAGTCATACGAGCACCGAGCATCCTCCAGCCTGACTTGCATTGCAATGTTGGCAAGACCCGCCAGTCACAGCCTGCGCCATAAACGGTACAAAGTGTCACGCGGGCTGTACCGCAAGCGTCACAAACGCCGCCCATCTGCCCGACAAAAAGCACGCAAGGCCTTGATTTACCTGACCTGCAAGGCGCTGGCCCGACCTTTGCTCTACGCTTAATGCAGCGCTTTAGCGCGTCCTCCCTTATAAGCACAAAAGCCAAGGAGAAACCCATCATGCGTTACGCTCACCCCGGTACTGAAGGCGCTATCGTTTCGTTCAAGAGCAAATACGGTAACTACATCGGCGGCGAGTTCGTCGCGCCTGTCAAAGGTCAGTACTTCACCAATACATCACCGGTCAACGGCCAACCTATTGCCGAATTCCCGCGCTCCACCGCCGAAGACATCGAAAAGGCCCTGGACGCTGCCCATGCCGCCGCCGATGCCTGGGGCGCCACGTCCGCCCAGGCTCGCTCGCTGGTCCTGCTGAAAATCGCCGATCGCATCGAACAGAACCTGGAAATGCTGGCGATCACCGAATCCTGGGACAACGGCAAGGCCGTTCGCGAAACCCTCAACGCCGACATCCCGCTGGCCGCCGACCATTTCCGCTACTTCGCCGGTTGCATCCGCGCCCAGGAAGGCAGCGCCGCCGAGATCGACGGCAACACCGTGGCCTATCACATCCATGAACCGCTGGGCGTGGTCGGGCAGATCATTCCGTGGAACTTCCCGATTCTGATGGCCGCCTGGAAACTCGCCCCGGCCCTGGCCGCCGGTAACTGCGTGGTCCTCAAACCGGCCGAGCAAACCCCGCTGGGGATCACCGTGCTGATGGAACTGATCGGCGACCTGTTGCCACCCGGCGTACTCAACGTGGTGCAAGGGTTCGGCAAAGAAGCCGGGGAAGCCCTGGCCACCAGCAAGCGCATCGCCAAGATCGCTTTCACCGGTTCGACCCCGGTTGGCTCGCACATCATGAAATGCGCCGCCGAAAACATCATTCCGTCCACCGTGGAGCTGGGTGGCAAATCGCCGAACATCTTCTTCGAAGACATCATGCAAGCCGAACCGACTTTCATCGAGAAAGCCGCCGAAGGCCTGGTGCTGGCATTCTTCAACCAGGGCGAAGTCTGCACCTGCCCGTCCCGCGCCTTGGTGCAAGAGTCGATCTACGACGAGTTCATGAAAGTGGTCATGAACAAAGTCCTGCAAATCAAACGTGGCGACCCGCTGGACACCGACACCATGGTCGGCGCCCAGGCGTCCGAGCAGCAATTTGACAAAATCCTTTCGTACCTGGAAATCGCCAAGGGCGAAGGCGCCGAACTGCTGACCGGTGGCAAGGTGGAAAAACTCGAGGGCAGCCTGGCGACCGGGTATTACATCCAGCCGACCCTGCTCAAGGGCACCAACAAGATGCGCGTGTTCCAGGAAGAAATCTTTGGCCCGGTGGTGAGCATCACTACCTTCAAGGACGAAGCCGAAGCCCTGGCCATCGCCAACGACACCGAGTTCGGCCTGGGCGCCGGTCTCTGGACCCGCGACATCAACCGGGCCTACCGCATGGGCCGTGCCATCAAGGCCGGTCGCGTATGGACCAACTGCTACCACCTGTACCCGGCGCACGCCGCGTTCGGTGGCTACAAAAAGTCCGGCGTCGGTCGTGAAACCCACAAAATGATGCTCGACCACTATCAGCAGACCAAAAACCTGCTGGTGAGCTACGACATCAATCCGCTGGGCTTCTTCTAAAAACCGGGGGCGATACAGGTAGTTCTGTATCGCCCTTCAGATAGCCATCGCGAGCAGGCTCGCTCCCACATTGGATTTGGGTCAGCCCCCCAGAGTCGATTCACCACCTAACCCTGTGGGAGCGAGCCTGCTCGCGATGGCGCCCTCAATGACACACCAATCATTGCCCTGCTGGTCTGGCACGGGCTTTGCGTGCCCGCATCACTCGAAAACGCCATACCCGAAAGTCCAACAGATCAAACAATAAAAAAGACAGAGAGGACTTATGACTTCTACTACACAGCTCAAACCCACACTCGGCACCCTGCATCTATGGGGCATTGCCGTTGGCCTGGTAATTTCCGGCGAGTATTTCGGCTGGAGTTACGGCTGGGGCACCGCAGGGACCCTGGGTTTTCTCGTCACCGCCCTGATGGTGGCGACGATGTACACCTGCTTCATCTTCAGTTTCACCGAATTGACCACCGCGATTCCCCACGCTGGCGGGCCGTTTGCCTACAGCCGTCGGGCCTTCGGTGAAAAAGGCGGACTGATCGCCGGCATTGCCACCCTGATCGAATTCGTCTTTGCGCCACCGGCAATTGCCATGGCCATCGGCGCCTACCTCAATGTGCAATACCCGGAACTGGACCCGAAGATCGCCGCTGTTGGCGCCTATTTCGTGTTCATGGGCTTGAATATCCTCGGCGTGAGCATCGCAGCCACGTTCGAACTGGTGGTCACCGTGCTGGCGGTCGCCGAGTTGCTGGTGTTCATGGGCGTGGTCGCACCGGGCTTCAGCTTCAGCAATTTCGTGCTCAATGGCTGGTCAGGTTCCAACGAATTCACCATGGCCTCGATCCCCGGCATCTTTGCGGCGATACCTTTCGCGATCTGGTTCTTCCTCGCCATTGAAGGCGCAGCCATGGCCGCAGAAGAAGCCAAGGACCCGAAACGCACGATTCCCAAGGCTTACGTCAGTGGCATTCTGACCCTGGTGTTCCTGGCCATTGGCGTCATGGTGATGGCTGGCGGTGTTGGCGACTGGCGCCAACTGTCGAACATCAACGATCCGCTGCCTCAGGCGATGAAAGCCGTGGTCGGCAATAATTCGACCTGGATGCACATGCTGGTGTGGATCGGCTTGTTCGGCCTGGTGGCGAGTTTCCACGGGATCATTCTTGGCTACTCGCGACAGTTCTTCGCCCTGGCTCGCGCCGGTTACCTGCCCAAAGGGCTGGCCAAACTCTCGCGCTTCCAGACGCCGCACCGGGCGATTCTGGCGGGCGGCGTGATCGGCATCGCGGCGATCTACAGCGACGGTCTGGTCAACCTGCAAGGCATGACGCTGACGGCTGCGATGATCACCATGTCGGTATTCGGCGCCATCGTGATGTACATCATCAGTATGCTGAGCCTGTTCAAATTGCGTAAAACCGAGCCGAACCTGGAACGCACCTTCCGCGCCCCGGGTTACCCGATCGTACCGGGGATCGCGCTGTTTCTGGCCGTTGTGTGCCTGGTGGCGATGGCGTGGTTCAACACCTTGATCGGGTGTGTGTTCCTCGGGTTCATGGCGGCCGGTTACCTGTATTTCCAACTGACTGCCAAGCAGCGTTCCGACGCGCCGGCAGATGCGATGCTCGAAGGCGTCTGAGTTGCACCGGCGCCGGGCTGATTCCCGGCGCCTGCCATATTGAAGTGCATGCAGTTCTCATGTGGGAGCGAGCCTGCTCGCGATTGCGGTCTGACATCCAAAACATGTGTTGAATGACACACTGCAATCGCGAGCAGGCTCGCTCCCACAAGGGTTCGGCGGTGCATTTGAGTTATTTATTGAATCAGGAGGACACCGTCCCATGGCCGTATTTGCCCATACCGTCGGCGCCCAGACCTACCGCTTCGACAGTCTCAAAGACGTCATGGCCAAAGCCAGCCCTGCGCGATCCGGGGACTTTCTGGCCGGCGTTGCCGCCCTCAATGATGGCGAGCGAGTGGCTGCGCAGATGGCCCTGGCTGACATCCCGCTGACTCACTTCCTGCAGGAAGTACTGATTCCTTACGAGGCCGATGAAGTTACCCGGCTGATCATCGACACTCACGATAAACAGGCTTTTAAAGCGGTCAGCCACCTCACTGTCGGTGGCTTTCGCGATTGGCTGCTCAGCGACGCCGCCGACGAACAGAGCCTGCGAGCCCTCGCTCCGGGCCTGATCCCGGAAATGGCCGCCGCCGTGTCAAAGATCATGCGCGTGCAGGATCTGGTGCTGGTGGCGCAGAAAATCCGCGTGGTCACGAAATTCCGCGGCACTCTGGGCCTGCGCGGCCGGCTCTCGACACGCCTGCAACCCAATCACCCCACCGACGAACCGGCCGGCATCGCCGCGAGCATTCTCGACGGCCTGCTGTACGGCAATGGCGACGCAATGATCGGCATCAACCCGGCCACCGACAGCATCGCTTCGATCTGCGCCATGCTGGAAATGCTGGATGCGATCATCCAGCGTTACGAAATTCCTACACAAGCCTGCGTACTGACCCACGTCACCACCTCCATCGAGGCGGTGAATCGCGGCGTTCCGCTGGATCTGGTGTTCCAGTCGATCGCTGGCACTGAAGCGGCCAACGCCAGTTTCGGCATCAACCTCAACGTTTTGCAGGAAGGCTATGACGCGGGCTTGAGCCTGAATCGCGGCACGTTGGGCCAGAATCTGATGTATTTCGAGACTGGCCAGGGTAGCGCCTTGTCGGCTAACGCCCACCACGGCATCGATCAACAGACCTGCGAAACCCGCGCCTACGCCGTGGCACGCCATTTCAAACCGTTTCTGGTAAACACCGTTGTGGGCTTCATCGGCCCGGAATACCTCTACAACGGCAAACAGATCATCCGCGCCGGTCTCGAAGACCACTTCTGCGGCAAGCTGCTGGGCGTACCCATGGGTTGCGACATCTGTTACACCAATCACGCCGAGGCCGATCAGGACGACATGGACACCCTGCTGACCCTGTTGGGCGTGGCCGGGATCAACTTCATCATGGGCATTCCCGGCTCTGACGACATCATGCTCAATTACCAGACCACGTCGTTCCACGACGCCCTCTACGCCCGGAAAACCTTAGGCCTGAAGCCGGCACCGGAGTTTGAACAGTGGCTGGCGAACATGGGCATCTTCACCCAGGCAGACGGCAAAATTCACTTCGGCGACAACCTGCCGCCGGCCTTCCGTCAAGCCATGGCGCAACTGGGATGAGTATTGAGATGGATAAACCACCTGTCGATCCGCAAAACCCATTGCTGGAACTGCGTCGCCTGACCCCTGCACGTATTGCCCTCGGTCGTACAGGCACCAGTATGCCGACCAGCGCGCAGCTGGATTTTCAGTACGCCCATGCACAGGCCCGGGATGCGGTGCATCTGCCGTTCGACCACTTGGGGCTCAGTTCGCAACTGGCCGAGCGTGGACGGGAGAGTTTGTTGCTGCACAGCGCCGCCACGGACCGGAACAGCTATCTGCAGCGCCCCGATTTGGGGCGCAAGCTGAGTGATCAGTCGGCGCAGACCCTGCGCGACTACGCACTGAGCCATCCTGGCGGGGTGGATCTGGCCGTCGTGGTGGCCGATGGCCTCTCGGCATTGGCCGTTCATCGCCATACCTTACCGTTTCTGGCGCGCATGGAGGAACAGACAGCCGCTGAGGGCTGGTCCCTGTCGCCGGTGATTCTGGTGGAACAGGGCCGAGTCGCGGTGGCTGACGAGATTGGCGAGCTGCTGGGCGCGAAGATGGTGGTCATATTGATCGGCGAACGCCCCGGCTTGAGCTCGCCAGACAGCCTGGGGTTGTATTTCACCTATAATCCCAAGGTCGGACTGACAGATGCCTATCGCAACTGCATCTCGAATGTCCGGCTCGAAGGCTTGAGTTACGGCATGGCGGCACACCGTTTGCTGTATTTGATGCGCGAAGCCTGTCGGCGGCAGTTATCGGGGGTCAGTCTGAAGGACGAAGCCCAGGTGCAGACGCTGGAGTCGGACATTGGTGCAGATATGAAAGGTAATTTCCTACTGAGCCCGTCGGATGCCTGAACCGTTTCCGCATTGCGTTTCTATTCAGGTTTCAGGCAGGATCGATGCACGGCCGCCAGGGTTTCCCGTCGCCGTCACCATGTAAGACAGCCACTTGAAGACGAGACCTACCATGCGGATTATTCAAGCGACCCTCGAACACCTCGACCTGCTGACCCCGTTGTTCGTCAAATATCGTGAGTTTTACGGTTCCCTGCCGTATCCGGACTCGTCCCGGGCGTTCCTCGAGAAACGCCTGCGGCGCAAGGAGTCGGTGATCTACCTGGCCCTGGCCGATGACGACAACAACAAACTGATGGGTTTTTGTCAGTTGTACCCCAGCTTTTCGTCTCTTTCGCTTAAACGCGTGTGGATCCTCAACGACATCTACGTCGCCGAAGACGCCCGCCGCCAGTTGGTGGCCGACAACCTGATCCGCACCGCGAAAAAAATGGCCAAGGAAACCAATGCCGTGCGCATGCGCGTTTCCACCAGCAGTAACAACGATGTCGCACAAAAAACCTACGAATCCATCGGGTTCAAGGAAGACACCGAGTTCAAGAACTATGTGTTGCCGATCAGTGAGGAGCTGTAACGCACTGAAGCCTTTGTGGCGAGGGAGCTTGCTCCCGTTCGGCTGCGCAGCAGTCGTAAACCAACCAAAGTGATTATCCTGATACACCGCGTAGTCGGACCAGGAGCGCTTCGCACTCCCAGCGGGAGCAAGCTCCTTCGCCACAAGGATTGTGCAAAGCCAACAGACCTATGGTCGACCCATCGACATCCCCCGCTACAAACTCGACGCGTTTTTCACTTGTCCCCCCGTATAATGCCCATTCTTCCGGCTCGTAAGAAAAATCACACTTAGCTGTAGTCTTACGCGAAGCCATCCGCACAGGCCTGCCGAGTCAGGCCATCACCACAGGTGCTTTCCATGGATTTCAACCCGATCGACATTATCTTGCATCTCGATGTTTACCTCGACATGCTGGTGACTAACTACGGGGCATGGATCTACGCCATTCTGTTTCTGGTGATTTTCTGCGAAACCGGTCTGGTGGTGATGCCGTTCCTGCCGGGGGATTCCCTACTGTTCATCGCGGGAGCCGTGGCGGCCGGTGGCGGCATGGACCCGGTGTTGCTGGGTGGTCTGCTGATGCTGGCGGCGATTCTTGGCGACAGCACCAACTACCTGATTGGCCGAACTGTGGGCGAACGGCTGTTCAGCAACCCGGACTCGAAAATATTCCGTCGCGACTACCTGCAGCAAACCCATGACTTCTACGACAAGCACGGCGGCAAAACCGTGACCCTGGCGCGTTTCCTGCCAATCATCCGTACCTTTGCCCCGTTCGTCGCCGGCGTTGGCAAAATGCCTTACCCACGGTTCTTTGCCTTCAGCGTCCTCGGCACCATCCTCTGGGTGGGCGGGCTGGTGACCCTCGGTTACTTCTTCGGCAACGTACCGTTCATCAAGAAAAACCTGTCGCTGCTGGTGGTGGGTATCATCCTGGTTTCGCTGCTACCGATGATCATCGGCGTGATCCGCAGCCGCCTCGCTAATGCCGCATCCAAAGCCGAACCCCGCTGACTCACGATGTGGTCCCTTAGCGCCTGGCGACGCCAGCACACCCTGGCCAGGCATCCGATTGCCGACGACATGTGGCAACGGGTGCGCCATCACCTGAGCTTTCTCGATGGCATCAGCGCAGCCGAAGACCAGTGGCTGCGGGAAGCCTGCGTGCTGTTCCTGCAAGACAAACACCTGACCGCCCTGCCCGGCGTCGAGCTTCATCAGGAGCAACGCCTGCTGCTCGCCGCCCAGGCCCAATTGCCGCTGCTGCATCTGGGCGATTTGAACTGGTATCAAGGCTTTCACGAAATCATCCTCTACCCCGACGATTTCCTCAGCCCTCAGCGCCATCGCGATGCCAGCGGCGTCGAACACGAATGGGACGGAGAACACAGCGGCGAAGCCTGGCAGCAAGGCCCGATCATTCTCGCCTGGCCCGGCGTGATGGTCAGCGGTGGCTGGGAAGGCTACAACCTGGTGATCCACGAACTCGCGCACAAACTCGACATGCTCAACGGCGACGCCAATGGCCTGCCACCGCTGCATGCCGATATGCGCGTCAGCGACTGGGCCAGGATCATGCAAGAGGCCTACAACGACCTCGACCGCCAACTGGATCGCAACCCTGACGCGCAAACCGCCATCGACCCGTACGCAGCGGAAAACCCCGCCGAGTTCTTCGCGGTCACCAGCGAATATTTTTTCAGCGCCCCGGATTTGCTGCACGAGGCTTACCCACAGGTCTATGAGCAGCTGAAGCTGTTTTACCGTCAGGATCCTTTGAGCAGGTTGCGGCAACTTCAGGCCGGAGATCCGGTCTATCAGGCACACGACTAAGGTCTACACGACCTCTGGTCCATAGCGTCGAAGGCGGAATATGCCTATAATCGCCGCCACTTTTTGGTCAATCCGGCCAAGTGTTTTTGGTCAACTAACGGGGGCACCGCCCAATGAGCTACAGCAAGATTCCGGCTGGCAAAGACCTGCCGAACGACATCTACGTCGCGATCGAGATCCCGGCCAACCACGCGCCGATCAAATACGAAATCGACAAAGACAGCGACTGCCTGTTCGTTGACCGTTTCATGGCCACCCCGATGTTCTACCCGGCCAACTACGGTTACATCCCGAACACCCTGGCCGACGACGGTGATCCCCTCGACGTGCTGGTCGTGACCCCTTACCCGGTTGCTCCAGGTTCGGTGATCCGCGCGCGTCCAGTCGGCATCCTGAACATGACCGACGACGGCGGCGGCGATGCCAAAGTGATCGCGGTTCCACACGACAAGCTGTCCCAGCTGTACGTCGACGTGAAGGAATACACCGATTTGCCTGCGCTGCTGATTCAGCAGATCGAGCACTTCTTCGCGAACTACAAAGATCTCGAAAAAGGCAAGTGGGTGAAGATCGAAGGCTGGGCCGGCGCAGATGCCGCCCGCGACGCGATCACCAAGTCGGTTGCTGCTTATAAAGGCTGAGAAGCCGCGGTAAGCTTCTAGCTGCGACGTTTGAAGAAGAACCCCGGTTGATCCGGGGTTTTTTGTGGGCGCTCCGCTCAGACACTGACCTTTAACGGTAGGTGGAACGCTTCTTGGCTTAGGTTTTTTCCTGTTTAAATTCCACTAAAAGCGTCTTACATCCAGTCTTAAATTTCCCTCGAAATTTGAACAGGTCGTTTATTCAAACCCCCATCCTGCGCCAGTAAACTCGTGTTTATGAAAAAGAACACTAGCGGCCCACGGTTTAAAGCACTCCTCGAAGCAGCAAAAATCACAACCACAGGATTTGCCGCTTTCTTCGACACGGAAGCGCAAAATGTCCATAACTGGTACACCCGAGGTGTGCCCGCCTACCGCATGGAAGAGGTCGCCAGACTACTGTCTGTAAACAGCGACTGGCTAAAAACCGGCGAAGGCCCGAAAGAATCCTCACGCCTGCGCGTGCTCGACGAGTCCGGCAACACCTTCGACGCCCAGGCCATCCGCGGCATCTACACGGTGATCGAGCCCATCGACGTCGAGCTGCCCTTCTACAAAGAAACAACCACCGCCCCGGGCTCCAACAAAACCCACGTCGTCAAAGACCCCAGCCAATCCATCCGCCTGCCCCGCAGCCATCTGGACTCCCTGGAAATCAACCACGCCGACGCTATTTGTACCCACATGATCGGCAATAGCATGGGCGAAAAGATTGAAGACGGTTCGACGCTTGCGATCGACCGCGGGCTGACTCAGGTAATCGATGGGGAGATTTATGCGATCGAGCATGACGGTATGTTGCGGATCAAATACCTGCATCGAATGCCGGGGAATGCGCTGCGATTGCGCAGCTATAACAAAGCCGAGTATCCAGACGAGATCTTCAGTGCCGAGCAGATCGACAAGCAAAACATAAGGGTATTGGGGTGGGTATTCTGGTGGTCGACGCTCAATAGACGCAGACCTTCCGTGCCCTTCCTGTAAGCACGCAACCCTGTGATCCACTGTGGCGAGGGGGCTTGCCCCCGTTCGACTGCGCAGCAGTCGCAAACCATTCACTGCGGATTCCGCAGCTGCTACACCTCAGCGCAATCGCCCTACCCCGCATGCCAAGCTGGGAATTTCTCAAAAAAATCAGTATGCTGCGCCCCACATTTGCGCATCGCCCCTTCTTCAGGCTCAGATCGCACCGACAAGGCAGATCACTTTCTCGCCAAGTCCCACAGCCGGACGCAAGATCCGGGTGTACGTTTTGAAGGCTGGCGCGGTTTACCAAAAATAAACCAAGCCAGTCCCCGAGAAGCCGGCCACAAGCCGGCTTTTTAATGCCTGAAAGATATGCTTTGACCCGCAGCCCATTGCAAATGGGTCGAGTCCAGACCGCGATATTCCCGGACGTGGGGCGACACCCTGTCGATGGCTGGTCGGTGAGCCGAATAGCATTTTTAATCGGCTCATCCCAGTTCAACTATCCCGATGACTCAATACATTAATCATGATCGACACAGTCCTGTGGCGAGGGGGCTTGTCCGAACGCCGCATCGCCCCGTTCGGCTGCGAAGCAGTCGCCAATTGCTGAATGCGGTATGCCTGAAGAAACGCGCCGTCTGGTTCAGGGGTCGCTTCGCACCCCAACGGGGGCAAGCCTCCTCACCACACAGGTCGCATTCACTCCAAAACTCATTGGCCGAAACACCCCGCTCATTTGCCCATAACCCCTATGTCTGCTAGTGTCGCGCCGGTTTAACGTCAACCGGAAATAGCCGCCATGGCCCGCAAAAAAGCTGCACTGGATTTCGAACAATCTCTCGCTGACCTGCAAACGCTGGTGGAGCGTCTGGAGAACGGCGAATTGTCGCTGGAAGACTCGCTGACCGCTTTCGAGCAGGGCATTGGTCTGACCCGCGATTGCCAGGCGGCGCTGGCTCAGGCCGAGCAGAAGGTTCAAGTGCTGCTCGAGCGTGATGGTGAGCTGGCCGAGGAACCCTTCGACGCGGATCAGCCAGAATGATTGCGGCGTATTCGGCGACCAGCCAGGCCCGCGTCAATGCTGCACTGGAAACCCTGTTCAACGCGCCAGGCCCTGAACTTGCCCGCCTCTACGAAGCCATGCGCTACAGCGTGATGAACGGCGGTAAACGCGTTCGTCCGCTGCTGGCTTATGCCGCGTGTGAAGCGCTGGGCGGCAAGGCCGAGCAAGCCAACGGCGCGGCCTGTGCGGTGGAGCTGATCCACGCCTATTCGCTGGTGCATGATGACTTGCCGGCCATGGACGATGACGATCTGCGTCGAGGCCAGCCGACTACGCATAAAAAATTCGACGAAGCCTGTGCAATCCTCGCCGGAGACGGTTTGCAGAGTCTGGCCTTCAGCGCTCTGCTCGACCCGCGCCTGAGCAGTTGCGACGCCGAAACCCGTCTGCAAATGGTCAGCGCCCTGGCGTTGGCGGCGGGCCCGGCGGGCATGGTCGGCGGGCAAGCCATCGATCTCGGTTCGGTGGGCCTGAAGCTCGATCAAAAAGCCCTTGAGTACATGCATCGGCACAAGACCGGCGCGTTGATCGAAGTCAGCGTCAAGCTCGGTGCCCTGGCCAGCGGTAATGCCGCGAAGGACGAACTGAAGTCCCTGCAGAGTTATGCACAGGCCATTGGCCTGGCATTTCAGGTCCAGGACGACATTCTCGACGTCGAAAGTGACACCGAAACCCTCGGCAAACGCCAGGGCGCCGATATCGCCCGGGACAAGCCGACCTACCCGGCCCTGCTCGGTCTTGACGCGGCCAAGGCCTATGCCCTGGAACTGCGCGACCAGGCCCTGCACGCGCTGCGACCGTTTGACGCGGCGGCCGAGCCATTGCGCGATCTGGCCCGGTACATCGTCGATCGCCGCAGCTGACGGCGTATCCGCCAAAAAAAACCAACGCGTGGGCAGGGGGCGATGCATCAGGTAAACTGCCGCATCTTTTATACCTATAACGATTCGCCTGATGCCCACGACGTTTCATGAGATTCCCCGCAAGCGCCCGACCACGCCCCTGCTCGACCGTGCCAACACGCCGGACGGCCTGCGCCGGTTAGGCGAAGCCGAGCTGGAAACCCTGGCTGATGAGTTGCGCCTGGAATTGCTCTACACGGTCGGTCAGACCGGTGGGCATTTCGGTGCCGGCCTGGGCGTGATCGAGCTGACCATCGCGTTGCATTACGTCTTCGACACCCCGGATGACCGGCTGGTGTGGGACGTGGGTCATCAGGCCTACCCGCACAAAATCCTCACCGGCCGTCGCGAGCGCATGGGCACCCTGCGCCAGAAGGACGGCGTTGCCGCCTTCCCGCGTCGTTCCGAGAGCGAGTACGACACCTTTGGCGTCGGCCACTCCAGCACCTCGATCAGTGCAGCGCTGGGCATGGCGATTGCCGCCCGCCTGCAGCACAGTGATCGCAAGGCGATTGCAGTGATCGGCGACGGCGCACTGACCGCCGGCATGGCCTTCGAGGCGCTGAACCACGCGCCGGAAGTGGACGCCAACATGCTGGTGATCCTCAACGACAACGACATGTCGATCTCGCGCAACGTCGGCGGGCTGTCGAACTATCTGGCGAAAATCCTTTCCAGCCGCACTTACGCGAGCATGCGCGAAGGCAGCAAAAAGGTCCTGTCGCGTCTGCCCGGCGCCTGGGAAATCGCCCGTCGCACCGAAGAATACGCCAAAGGCATGCTGGTCCCCGGCACGCTGTTCGAAGAGCTGGGCTGGAACTACATCGGCCCGATCGATGGCCACGACCTGCCGACCCTGATCGCCACCCTGCGCAACATGCGCGATCTGAAAGGCCCGCAATTCCTGCACGTGGTCACCAAGAAAGGCAAAGGCTTCGCTCCGGCGGAAGTCGACCCGATCGGTTACCACGCCATCACCAAACTCGAACCTGTGGATGCTCCAGTCGCCGCGCCGAAGAAAGCCGGCGGGCCAAAGTATTCCGGTGTGTTCGGTGAATGGCTGTGCGACATGGCCACGGTCGATCCGCGTCTGGTCGGGATTACTCCGGCGATGAAGGAAGGCTCCGATCTGGTGGCGTTCAGCGAGCGCTTCCCGGAGCGTTATTTCGACGTGGCGATTGCCGAGCAACACGCCGTGACCCTCGCCGCCGGCATGGCCTGCGAAGGCGCCAAACCGGTGGTGGCGATCTATTCGACGTTCCTGCAACGCGCTTACGACCAACTGATTCATGACGTCGCGGTGCAGAACCTCGACGTGCTGTTCGCCATCGACCGCGCAGGTCTGGTGGGCGAAGACGGCCCGACGCACGCGGGCAGCTTTGACCTGTCGTTCCTGCGTTGCATCCCCGGCATGCTGGTGATGACCCCGAGCGACGAAAACGAACTGCGCAAAATGCTCAGCACCGGTCACCTCTACAACGGCCCGGCGGCGGTGCGTTATCCGCGCGGCACCGGCCCGAATGCGCCGATCGCAAAAGACCTCGAACCGATTGAAATCGGCAAGGGTGTCGTCCGCCGTCAGGGCAGCAAAGTCGCCCTGCTGGTGTTTGGCGTGCAACTGGCCGAGGCACTGAAAGTCGCCGAAAAGCTGGATGCGACCGTGGTCGACATGCGTTTCGTCAAACCGCTCGACGAAGCACTGGTTCGCGACATCGCCGGCAGCCACGAGTTGTTGGTGACCGTCGAAGAGAACGCAATCATGGGCGGTGCCGGTGGCGCGGTCAGCGAGTTTCTCGCCCGCGAAAACATCCTCAAGTCGGTGCTGCACCTGGGCTTGCCGGACACCTATGTGGAGCACGCCAAGCCTGCGCAAATGCTGGCGGAGTGTGGGCTGGATGAGGCTGGGATCGAAGAAGCGGTGCGTCAACGCCTGCAGCTGCTGAACATCTAATCCTCTGACTACATGCAAAACCCTGTGGGAGCGAGCCTGCTCGCGATAGCGGTGTGTCAGTCAATTTAGATACTGACTGACACACCGCTATCGCGAGCAGGCTCGCTCCCACATTTGATTTGTGTTTATCCCAAAGCGTCAACGGACTGCCCATGAAACTCCCCCGCCTCGCCCTGGCGCTGACCCTCCTGCCGGCCGGCCAACTCTTGGCCGACACCTTCGAACGCGACCAGGCCCTGAAACTGCCGGACGTGCTGATCAGCGCCAACCGTCAGGTCGAAGCGCGCAACGACAGCAGCGCTGCCAACACGGTGTTCACCCGCGAAGACATCGACCGTCTGCAACCGAGCAGTGTCCCGGATCTGCTGCGCCGCGTACCGGGCGTACAGGTCGGGCAAACCGGTGGGCGCGGCAGCCTGCCGGGGGTCTACATTCGTGGTACCAAGTCGGCGCAAAGTCTGGTGCTGGTCGACGGCCAGCGCATCGGCAACTCGACCTCCGGCGACAGCAACCTGCAACACATCAACATCGAACAGGTCGAGCGCGTGGAGGTGTTGCGTGGTTCGCGTTCAGTGATTTACGGCAGCGATGCGATTGGCGGGGTGATCCAGATCTTCACCCGCCGTGGCGCTGAACAGGGCCTGCAACCCCGTATGCACGTTGGGGTTGGCAGCAACCAGACCTGGGAGCGCAGCCTCGGATTATCCGGCGGTAACGCGCAGACCCACTTCAACCTCGGTGCCAGCCTCGACGAAACGGCAGGCATCAATCGCACCCACCAGTCCTATCCCAGTGATGATGATCACGATGAATACCGCAATAAATCGGTCAGCTTAAGCCTGAGCCACGCCCTCACCGATGACATCGAAGTCGGCGCCAATCTGCTGGACAACCAGGGCAAAAGTGCGTTCGACAACCCGTTCGGTCGCTTCGACATGAACACCTTCGAATCGGTCCAGCAGCAGCCCTACAGCGAGTTCTCTGTGAGCAGCGTCAGCAGTTATGTCGACGCGCGGATCAATGACCGATGGAAAACCCGCGTCGAGTTCGGCCACAGCGAAAACCGTGAGAAGACGCTCGACAAGCTCAGCGACGAGCGCAGCGTGTTCAACACTTACCGCGATTCGGTGAACTGGCAGAACGACCTGACCCTCGATGAGCGCAACAGCCTGATCCTCGGCGGCGACTGGTACGAAGACCGGATCAATAGCAGCACAGCGTTCGACGAAGACAGCCGCTGGAACCGTGCAGCGTTTATCCAGCATCGCTATCAGGCCGACAGCTTCTCTACCGAACTGGGCCTGCGTCGAGACCAGAACCAGCAGTTCGGCAGCCAGAACAGCTGGAGCGGCACGTTCACCCTGCCGCTGAACCCGGACAACGATGTGCTATTGACCTACAGCGAAGGCTTCCGCGCGCCGACCTTCAACGACTTGTACTACCCGGATTTCAGCAACCCGGACCTGAAACCCGAGACCTCGAAAAGTTATGAGCTGCAATGGCGCAGCCAGATGACACAGAGCAGTCGCCTGGAAGCCTCGCTGTACCGCACCGATCTGGAAGACGCGATTATTTTCGGCAGCAACAACCGCCCGGCGAACGTCGCTTCGGCGCGGATCAACGGTTTTGAAGCGGCGTTGAAACAAGAGCTGTTCGGCTGGCAGAGCAACCTCGGCGTGGCGATCATCGATCCACGGGATCGCGACAGCGGCCACACCCTCGCCCGCCGCGCCCGTCGGACCTTGAGCCTGGACCTTGATCGGCAATTTGATCAGCTCGGCCTCGGGGCCAGTTGGCAAGCGGTGAGCAGCAGTTATGACGACGAGAACAACCAGCAGCCGTTGGGCGGATATGCGTTGTTGGGGTTGCGCAGCAGTTGGGCGCTGAATCGCGAGATCAAGCTGGAATTGAAGGTCGATAACCTGCTGGACAAGGGCTACAGCCGGGCGTTGTATAGCCATGACGGCAGTCAGTATGGGTATCGCGAGGAAGGCCGGGCGTGGATGTTCGGGGTGACCTGGACGCCAGAGCTATAGCCACAGATTAGTGGTGTTTCGCCCGGCCCTATCGCGAGCAGGCTCGCTCCCACACTGGACCGTGTTCAGACACAGATCCAATGTGGGAGCGAGCCTGCTCGCGATGGCCGCGCCTCGGTCTTAATGGTCGGGCGCGATAATTTGGCACAACTTGGCAGTCGCTTCGATCATCTGCCCGCTCGGCCGCTCCAGTCCCTTATCCGTCACCAACAGCAATTGCCCCTGTGCCACCGCCGTCACTTGGGGCCAGCTCTTCCACGCATCGAGTTGCGCCTGATCACTGGCCAGAATCACCTCGGGATTGCGCTGCAGCACCGCCTCCACACTGACCTGCGGAGCAGGCTGCGTCAGGTCGGCAAATACATTGTGCGCTCCGCACACCTGCAGCGCATCGCTGATGATCTGCCCGCCACCCACGGTGTACAGCGGCCGATCCCAGACTTGATAAAACACCCGCAGCGGTTCATCCCGTCGATAGCGTTGGCGCAGGGAATCGAGTCGTTGACGCAGATTTTCGGCCAATGAAACGCCACGCTCCGCTCTGCCGAGTTGCGCAGCGATCACTTCAATCTGGGCGGTAAGTTGTTCGAGGTTGTGAGGTTCGGCGACAAAGGTGGGAATGTTCAGCCGTTTGAGCTGCTCACGCTGGGCCGGCCCCACACTGCCCGGCCAAAGCAGCAACAGATCGGGTTTGAGGCTGAGCAGTCGTTCCATGTCCAACTGGCCGTAGCTCCCCACGGAAGGAATATCTTTGAGTTCAGCGGGACGTTCGCCGGCATCCAGCACACCGACCAGAAGGTCAGCCGAGTTCAGCTCAACGACGATTTCAGAAAGCGACGGTGCCAGGCTGACAACCCGCTCGACCGCAGACGCCGAACCGCTGACGGCCAGCAGCAACACCGCCAGCCAGACGCTGTGCATCAGCCGAGTTGACGCGGGATACGATAGAGGTAGAACAGCACTGTGGTCGACAGCGCCAGCAGCACCAGCGGCACAGCTTCAAGCCCAACGAATACCGCCAGCGCACCAATCCAGGCGGGCAGGCCGGCGACCAGAAACGCGGCGCGGCGTTTCGCGGCCAAAGCAATCCAGGCGGCGGGTTCTTCAGGGGTGTCGAGGGCTTTCTGGGTAGCGATCAGCGCGTGCTTGTAGCCGCCAAAGAACTTCAGGCTGACAAACATCGAGGCCACACCGGCGATGAACAATGGCATGGCCAGCACCGGCAGAATCGCCTCGCTCTGGCCGAATATGCCATTGATCACGAACAGCGGCAGCAAGGCCAGCGCCAGATACTGCCACCAGTTGACTGACAGTCGCCGCCGTACCTGACCGCGGGTCACGCCCGGTCAGCCTCGCCCTGATGCTCGTTGCCCATCATGTGGTCGAGCTTGCTGGCCTTGGTCGCCAGGTAGAGTTTGTTATGCGGGTTGTGCCCGGTGTGCAACGGCACGCGCTCGGCAACCACGATGCCCATGTCGGTCAAGGCTTTGACCTTGCGTGGGTTGTTGGTCATCAGACGCAAGGACTTCACGCCCAGGTGCTCCAGCATCGGCAGGCACATGGCGTAGTCGCGCTGATCGGCGGCGAAACCCAGACGCTCGTTGGCTTCAACGGTGTCGGCGCCGCCATCCTGCAATTCATAGGCGCGGATCTTGTTCAACAGGCCAATGCCGCGACCTTCCTGACGCAGGTAGAGCAACACGCCACGGCCTTCACGGGCGATAGCCTGCAAGGCTGCCTCGAGTTGCGAACCGCAGTCGCAACGCTGGCTGAACAAGGCATCGCCGGTCAGGCATTCGGAGTGCAACCGGCCGAGTACCGGAGCACCGTCGGCGAATTCACCCAGGCTCAGTACTACGTGCTCGCGCCCGTTCTCTTCATCGAGAAAGCCATGCATGGTGAATTGCGCAAAAGGCGTTGGCAGCTTGGAAGCGGCGACAAAAACGACAGGCACCGGTGTGCTCCTGATCTATATGTACTGAAGATTCGCAGAGGCGGCATTGTAACAGCACGTTCCTGCAGACGCTTAGGCTGAATTATGGGGCATAACGATCAAAATGTTTGATCAAGAGGCCAAGCCAACAACCCTGTGGGAGCGGGCTTGCTCGCGAAAGCGGACTCACATTCAACAAATGAGTAGCCTGATATACCGCTTTCGCGAGCAAGCCCGCTCCCACATTGACTATGTTCAGTCTGTGCCGAACGGGTACGGCTGTTTCCACTTTGCGAAGATCGGTTTCAGCCGGCCGTTTTTTACCAGCACTTCCATGCGCTGATCGAACAGCGCCATCAACGTGCGGGCCCGAAGTGTATCGGCGAAGCACAGGTACAGTGGCAGGTCCGCGATGTGCGTGCGGCGAAACTGCGACGGGTCCTTGGCTTGATTAACGATGTAATCGACTTCGGTCAGCGCGTCGATGTAGTAGTCGGCGCGATTGTGGGTCAGCATCGACACAATTCCCGTGCGCCGTACGACTTCGTTATAGCGCTGCACATTGGGCAGATAAGCCTGGTACTTGTAGCCGCGCACCCAGGCCAATCGATAGTTGCCCAGGGTTTGCAAGGTCGGCACCGGATTGCTGGCCAGACCCAGTGCATAGATCGGATCGGTATCGAAACTCCAGCGCGGATAGAGCACGTCGCTGACTTCATCCCGATAGGCACCGACACAAGCATCCACTTCGCCGCGCTGAGCAAGGCCCGTGGCGCGTGTATACGGTTCGGTTCGAATATCCAGTTTGACGCCCGCCGGCTCGAACACTTCGCGTAACACGTCCCAGCCCAAACCATGGCCATCGGCGGCGGTAAAGTCTTCCCAGGCTTCGCTGGCGAGGTGAATCACGGACGGCGGCGTCGGTGCATCCCCCGCTTGGGCGAGCGAGCAAAACACCGTGAAAACCATCAGCAGCAACC
The DNA here is from genome assembly GCF_003732275.1 of Pseudomonas frederiksbergensis. Taxonomy (GTDB): domain Bacteria; phylum Pseudomonadota; class Gammaproteobacteria; order Pseudomonadales; family Pseudomonadaceae; genus Aquipseudomonas; species Aquipseudomonas frederiksbergensis_H. The sequence continues at coordinate 95,873 of NZ_MOBM01000021.1, read as the reverse complement.
CGCGTCGCGCCATCCCCAATTCTCTCACTTGACGCCTCAGACGAAAAACCACACCAGCCCTTGCATCGCCAACCACGCAAATACGCCTGCCAGTACGTCGTCGAGCATGATCCCGACGCCACCATGCACATGTCGGTCGATCCAGTGAATCGGCCAGGGCTTGAGGATGTCGAAGAAACGGAACATCAAGAACCCCGCCAGCAACCAATACCAACCTTCCGGTACCAGCCACAGGGTGATCCACATCCCGACCATTTCGTCCCAGACGATGCCTTCGTGGTCATGCACGCGCAAATCATCGGCGACCTTGCCGCACAGCCAGAAGCCGAACAGCATGGTGATGCCGAGCATCAGCCAGTAGCCCCAATCGGGCAGCATCTGCCACAACGGAATGAAGGGTAACGCCACTAACGAACCCCAGGTGCCTGGCGCTTTTGGCAGGGTGCCCGAGCCGAAGCCGAACGCCAGAAAATGCCATGGATTGCGCCAGACCGACGGCGGTACGAACTCCGCCGGGACCTGTTTGGGATGATCTGTCACGGTGTCTCCCGAAAATGTTGATAGCCCCGGATTGGCGGGGTGATGTCGTGTCCGTCGGCGTCCAGCAGTGTCACGCCCTGCCCTGCAACCACCTGCCCAAGCACATGGATCGGCCAGCCGTCCGCCAGCAACGATGGCAACTCGGCGGGCGGCAAGGTGAAGGCCAGCACGTAGTCGTCTCCACCACTTAGGGCGGCTTGCTCAGCGCCAGACTGACCGAGGAAGGCCAGCAACGCCTTCGACAGCGGCAGCTTACTGCGCTCTACCTGAATCCTGACGTTCGACGCCTGGGCAATGTGTCCACAGTCGGCGAGCAGGCCGTCGGAGATATCCAACGCCGCAGTGGCTCTGCCGCGCAACGCCATGCCCAGACCCAGCTGCGGTTGCGGTGACCAGTAATGGGCCCGCAACGGATCAGCGATGGCCGGGTCAGCCATCCGCTGGCCGAGCACCAGCGGCAATGCGCCCGCGCCGTTACCCAGCTCACCGCCCACGCAGAGCAAATCGCCCGGCTGTGCGCCGCTGCGGGTCAACGCCAGACCGGCCGGCAACCGACCGAACACGGTCATGGTCAGGCTCAACGGCCCGCGGGTGGTATCGCCACCCACCAGCGCCACACCGCAATTTTGCGCCATGAGGTTCAAACCACGGGCGAAGGCTTCCAGCCAATCGGTGGTCACCGTCGGCAAGGTCAGGGCAAGGGTAAAGGCAATGGGAGCGGCGCCCATGGCGGCCAGGTCACTGACGGCCACGGCCAGCGAACGCTGGCCGAGCAGAAACGGGTCGCAAGGGTCTGCGAAATGCACGCCGGCCACGAGCGTGTCGGTGGAAATCGCCAACTGCTCCCCGGGGGGAACAGCCAGCAAGGCGCAGTCGTCGCCGATCCCGAGGGCAACGCCTTCGCCGCCCTGCGCACAAGGCGCGGCGGCGAAGAAATTGCGGATCAGCTCAAACTCGCCCATAGCTTAGTGCCCTGTCTCACCAATATTGTTCTTTTTTTTGGCAGCGTCTGTTGTCGCCATACTGCGTAGCTGCTCCTCGCCATAGCACGCTATGACTCGTCGCGGCGCCTTGCCTGACGACAACAGCCACTCGCCAAAAAAGGAACGCATCGGCGAGACAGGACACTGGCTTCAAGCGCCGATCAGCGCTTGAACGCCTTCACTTCAGCTTCACGCAGACGCGGGGCCAGCTTGTCGAGCACGCCGTTGACGAACTTGTGGCCGTCAGTGGAACCGAAGACCTTGGCCAGTTCGATACCTTCGTTGATCACAACGCGGTACGGCACATCAACGCGCTCGAGCAGCTCCCAGGTGGACAGGCGCAGAACCGCCAGTTCAACCGGGTCCAGCTCTTCGATGGTGATGTCCAGGCATGGCGCCAGTGCGGCGTCGATCCGGTCCTTCTGTGCCGGAACCCCATGCAGGATTTCACGGAAGTAGGCGCCGTCGACATCGCTGAAATCGTTATCGACCCGAAACTGCGCTTCGATCTCGTTCAGCGATTGCTTGGCCATATGCCATTGGTACAGCGCCTGAGTCGCGAGCTGACGGGCTTCGCGACGCTTGACGCTTTTCGATGGCTTGCCGGCATCCGCAGGCTTTGGATCGCGCGGGTTGAAACGATCGCTATCGTCGCTAATCACTTGGCCTCCAACTGCGCCAGCAGGCTGACCATTTCCAGAGCGGACAGGGCAGCTTCAGCACCTTTGTTACCGGCCTTGGTGCCGGAACGTTCGATGGCTTGTTCGATGGAATCAACGGTCAGTACGCCGAAAGCGACCGGTACGCCGAACTCCATGGACACCTGGGCCAGGCCCTTGGTGCATTCGCCCGCCACGTATTCGAAGTGCGGAGTACCGCCACGAATGACTGCGCCCAGGGCGATGATTGCCGCGAACTCGCCCTTCTGAGCCACTTTCTGCGCAACCAGCGGGATTTCGAAGGCGCCAGGCGCACGGATGATGGTGATGTCGCTTTCGCTCACGCCATGGCGAACCAGGGCATCAACTGCACCGCTGACCAGGCTTTCAACGACGAAGCTGTTGAAACGGCCCACTACCAAAGCGTAGCGGCCTTTAGGGGCGATGAAGGTACCTTCGATGGTCTTCAGGGTCATTCGTTAGATCTCTTAAAGAGCCGGGACGCGTTTTCTACGCGCCCCTCAGTGATGTGTTAACCGCGAATACAGGCCCGCAAATTGCCGGTCATTATTCGGAGGGCACGTATTCTACAACTTCCAGATCGAAACCGGATATCGCATTAAATTTCATCGGCGCACTCATCAGACGCATTTTGCGCACACCCAGGTCGCGAAGGATCTGCGAACCGGCACCGACGATGCTGTAGGTGGTCGGTTTTTTCACTGCGCTGTGATCCGCGGTTTCGCGGATATGCGCCAGCAACACGTCGCCATCGAGCGGGTGACCGAGCAACAGCACCACGCCACTGCCAGCCTCGGCAACCGCAGCCATGGCGGCGCGCAGGCTCCAGCGGCCCGGTTGCTTGACCATCAGCAGGTCACGCAGCGGGTCCATGTTATGCACCCGGACCAGCGTCGGCTCTTCGGCGCACACGGTGCCCAGGGTCAGGGCCATATGCACATCGCCTTCCACCGAATCACGATAGGTCACCAGGTTGAACTGGCCCAATTCGCTGTCCAGCGGCTGCTCGGCAATCCGCTGAACGGTACGTTCATGGATCATCCGGTAGTGAATCAGGTCGGCGATGGTGCCGATCTTGATGTTGTGTTCGGCGGCAAAGGCTTCGAGTTCGGCGCGACGGGACATGGTGCCGTCGTCGTTCATCACTTCGCAGATCACACCGCTCGGCTCGAAACCGGCCATGCGCGCCAGGTCGCAGGCCGCTTCGGTGTGACCGGCGCGGGCCAGCGTACCGCCGGCCTGGGCCATCAGCGGGAAGATGTGGCCGGGGCTGACGATGTCTTCAGCCTTGGCGTCTTTGGCGGCAGCGGCTTGCACGGTGCGCGCACGGTCGGCCGCGGAGATGCCGGTGGTCACGCCTTCGGCGGCTTCGATGGACACAGTGAACTTGGTGCCGAAACCGGAACCGTTGCGTGGCGCCATCAACGGCAGCTTGAGCAGTTCGCAGCGCTCGCGACTCATCGGCATGCAGATCAGGCCACGGGCGTGCTTGGCCATGAAGTTGATGTGTTCAGGCTGGCAGCACTCGGCGGCCATGATCAGGTCGCCTTCGTTCTCGCGGTCTTCGTCATCCATGAGGATGACCATCTTGCCTTGGCGGATGTCTTCAACCAGTTCTTCGATGCTATTGAGCGCCACAAGGCACCCCCTTGGGTCAGGATTTGAGGTAGCCGTTGGCGGCCAGAAAGCTTTCAGTAATGGTGCTGCTGCCTGAGGTCGGCTCTGCGGCCTTATCGCCCAACAAAAGGCGCTCCAGATAACGTGCCAGCAAGTCGACTTCCAGATTCACCCGGCGACCCGGCTGGTACGACGCCATGATGGTTTCGCTCAGGGTGTGCGGAATGATGGTCAGCAAGAACTCGGCGCCATCGACCGCATTCACGGTCAGGCTGGTGCCGTCGACGGTGATCGAGCCTTTATGGGCGATGTACTTGGCCAGGTCTTTCGGGGCACGGATGCGAAATTCCACGGCGCGGGCATTTTCGGTGCGGGCAACCACTTCGCCCACGCCATCGACGTGACCGCTGACCAGATGCCCGCCGAGACGGGTGGTCGGGGTCAGGGCTTTTTCCAGGTTGACCGGGCTGCCACTTTTCAGGTCATTCATTGCGGTGCAGTCGAGGGTTTCGCGACTGACGTCCGCCGCAAAGCCATTGCCCGGCAATTCAACCGCCGTCAGGCACACGCCATTGACGGCAATGCTGTCGCCCAGCTTGACGTCGCTCAGGTCGAGCTTGCCGGTTTCTACGTAAACCCGCACATCTCCGCCTTTTGGGGTCAATGCGCGAATACTGCCGATGGATTCGATGATGCCGGTAAACATGGAGTCCTCCTCGAGAACAGAGCCAGCGCTAGAGCAATGGCCGGGAATTATACGCTCGCCGATGGCACAGGGATGGCAGTGACTCGCCAGTCATCGCCAACCGCACGAATATCGATGATTTTAAGCTCGGGCGCGTCTTTCATCTGCGCCAGTGGCCAGTCCAGTAGGGGGCGGGCCGAGGAGCCGAGAAACTTGCCGGCGATGAAGATCTGGAATTCGTCCACCAGCCCGAGCTGGGCAAACGCGCCAGCCAGTCGCGGGCCGGCCTCGACCAGCACATCATTGACGCCACGGTTGGCGAGTTCGACCAGTAACTGATGCAGATCGACCTGGCCATCGTCGCCCGGCACGATCAGGCATTCCGGGCCGTTGGCGTACTGTTCTTCCACCGCGACACACGTGGCGACCAATGCCGGACCGGCCTTGAAGAACGGTGCATTCAGCGGCACCCGCAGGCGACCGTCGATCAGCACGCGAAGCGGCGGACGGCTCATGGCCAAGGCGGTCTGTTCAGCGTCCAGACCCAACTCGTCGGCACGTACAGTCAAGCGCGCATTGTCCGCCAGTACCGTGTCGGCGCCGGTCAGCACCACGCTGGCCTCGGCGCGCAAACGCTGTACCGCCGAACGCGCCGCTGTACCTGTGATCCACTGGCTCTCGCCGCTTTCCATCGCCGTGCGACCGTCGAGGCTCATGGCCAACTTGACCCGCACGAACGGCAAGCCGTGTTCCATGCGTTTGAGGAAGCCTTGATTGAGCTTGCGCGCCTCGCCTTCCAGCACGCCGCTTTCAGTGGCGATACCGGCCTGGGCCAGGCGCTGCAGACCACGACCGGCGACTTCCGGGTTCGGATCCTGCATCGCCGCAACGACGCGCACCACACCGGCATTCACCAGCGCATCGGCGCAAGGCGGCGTACGGCCGTGGTGGCTGCAAGGTTCGAGGGTCACGTAAGCCGTGGCACCCCGCGCCTTGTCGCCAGCGGCGCGCAGGGCGTGGACTTCGGCGTGCGGTTCGCCGGTGCGCACATGCCAGCCTTCGCCGACAATCTGCCCGTCACGCACCACCACGCAGCCAACACGGGGGTTGGGATGCGTCGTGTAATGACCTTTGCGCGCCAGTTCCAGGGCCCGGGCCATGTAATGCGCGTCGAGGATGGTTTGTTCGGGAGGTGTGGTCATTCTTTCACCGGCTCACGGGCGAGGCGATCGATCTCTTCGCGGAACTCGTTGAGGTCCTGGAAGCGTCGGTACACCGAAGCGAAGCGGATATAGGCGACTTCATCAAGCTTCTTCAGCTCGGCCATCACCAGTTCGCCGACCACGAGGGATTTGACCTCACGTTCGCCGGTAGCGCGCAGCTTGTGTTTGATGTGTACCAGCGACGATTCGAGGCGCTCGACACTCACCGGGCGCTTCTCCAGCGCCCGCTGCATGCCGGCACGGAGTTTTTCTTCGTCGAACGGCTGGCGACTGCCGTCGGTTTTGATCAGGCGCGGCAACACCAGTTCAGCGGTTTCAAATGTCGTGAAACGTTCGCCGCAGGCCAGGCATTCACGCCGGCGGCGCACCTGTTCGCCCTCGGCGACCAGACGCGAGTCGATGACCTTGGTGTCGTTGGCACCGCAGAAGGGACAGTGCATGGTGGCAGGCAACAAAAAATGGGAGGGCCATGTTAGCGCATCCCCGTGGCAAGACAAGCCATAGGGTTTGCGGTATACAGACTGGCTGTATATGGATTTCGCTTGCTGGAGCCGCCAATGTCTTTACGACCCCTCATTTTGCTCAGTCTTTTCAGCCTGTTGGTGGCCTGTGGCAGCGATGCGCCCAAGCCCCAGCCGCCAACGCCCGGCCCTGCACCGCAACAGGCGCAGAAGAAAGCCAAGGCGTCGGCCGAGCTCGGCCCCCTGCCGGCTTATCAACGTGAATTGAGCGGCACCCTGCAGGGCGTGCCGGCCGGTGCCGAAGTCGAACTGGCGTTGCTGGTGATCGACGAAAAGGATCGTCCGCAACTATTGCTCGCCAGTTCCAACCTGATCGGTACCAATCAAGTGTTGCCGTTTCGCCTGCGCTTCAACCCCGAGTCCTTTCCGGCCGGTGCCCGCGTCGAGCTTCGCGGCCGCGCCAGCCAGTCCGGGCAGTTGATTCTGCATCTGCCGGCGCAAATGATCACACAGCCAACCACCCAGGCATTGGGTCAGCTGCAATTCGTCAAAGCGCCATGATTGCACCGCTCGATCTGCAACAGGCGTTAGGTGAACTGCTCGGCGATGCACAGCTTGTAGCCTGTGAGTTACCCGGCACCGAGCTGAAACTCTGGCTGATCGACGGCGACAACATGGACCGTGCCTTCAGCCCGGAAGAAACCCGGCGGATTCTCCACGAGCCGCCGTACTGGAGTTTCTGCTGGGCCAGTGGGCTGGCCGTGGCTCGTTATCTCGCCGAGCACCCGCACTGGGTCGAAGGTAAACGAGTGCTGGATTTCGGCGCCGGCTCAGGGGTAGCCGGGATTGCGGCGGTGAAAGCCGGAGCCCTGGAAGTGGTGGCCTGTGACCTGGACCCGCTGGCGATTGCCGCGTGTCGGGCGAATGCCGAACTCAATGGCGTGCAACTCAGCTACTCGACGGACTTTTTCGCCGAGGCCGATCGGTTTGATCTGATTCTGGTGGCCGATGTGTTGTACGACCGGGCAAACCTGCCGTTGCTCGACGAATTTCTCAACCGTGGCCGGGAAGCGTTGGTGGCGGATTCGCGGGTGAGGGATTTTCGCCATCCGTTGTATCGGCGCATTGAAATGCTGGAGGCAATGACCTTGCCGGATCTGGCCGAACCTGAAGAGTTTCGGTATGTGAGTCTTTATCACGCGCGGCGTGGCTAAGAGCATCGCGAGCAGGCTCGCTCCCACAGTGGTTTTGTAGGGAGCACAAATTTTACGGAGGACTTTGACCCGGAGCGAGCCTGCTCGCGATGGCGGCTTATCAGACACCAGAAGACTAACTGTCACCCCGCTTTCAGCCACCCCCCACCAAGCCTTATAGTGACCACATTCACGCTTTTACGAGATCCCCCATGAGTCAGGAAACGCCGTACATTTTCGACGCCACGACTGCCGATTTCGACCAGTCGGTGATCGAGAACTCTTTTCACAAACCGGTGCTGGTGGATTTCTGGGCCGAATGGTGTGCGCCGTGCAAGGCCTTGATGCCGATGCTGCAAACCATCGCCGAGAGCTACCAGGGCGAATTGCTGTTGGCCAAGGTCAACTGTGACATCGAGCAGGACATTGTTGCGCGCTTCGGCATTCGCAGCCTGCCGACTGTGGTGCTGTTCAAGGACGGTCAGCCGGTGGACGGTTTTGCCGGTGCGCAACCTGAATCCGCCGTCCGCACGATGCTCGAACCCCACGTGCAAATGCCGCCACCCGCTGCTGCCGACCCGTTCGAACAGGCTCAGGCGCTGTTCGATGACGGCCGTTACGCCGACGCCGAAGCCACGCTCAAAGTACTGCTGGCTGAAGACAACACCAACGCCAAGGCGCTGATCCTCTACGCCCGCTGCCTGACTGAGCGCGGCGAGTTGGGTGAAGCGCAAATCGTGCTCGACGCGGTCAAGACCGATGAGCACAAGGCCGCGCTGGCCGGCGCCAAGGCGCAGATCCAGTTCCTCGGTCAGGCCAGGGATTTGCCGGATGCGGCAGACCTGAAAGCGCGTCTGGCGAAAAATCCGCAGGACGATGAAGCGGTCTATCAACTGGCGATCCAGCAACTGGCCCGTCAGCAATACGACGCGGCGCTGGATGCCTTACTGAAACTGTTCATCCGCAATCGCAGCTACAGCGAAGGCTTGCCGCACAAGACCTTGCTGCAGGTGTTCGAACTGCTGGGCAACGATCACCCGCTGGTGACCACGTACCGTCGCAAGTTGTTTGCTGCGCTTTATTAAAATCAAAAGATCGCAGCTTTCGGCAGCGCCTACAGGGGAAATACAAATCCCGTGTAGGAGCTGCCGCAGGCTGCGATCTTTTGATCTTCCGGCCATTCCTGCGCGTAGAAGCAAGATCAAGGGATCGCAGCCTTCGGCAGCTCCTACGCTGGCTTGCGCCAGCTGTACAGCGGGGTATCCCCGCCGCTCACCACTTTGACGTTTGCGCAGTGGCGCAAGCGCACCAACAAGCGCTTGCCCGCCGCTGCGCTGCCGGTCAGCCCTTCCAGCTGCTCCAGCAAATCCGGCCCGCTCAATTGCCCGGCCTTGCGCAGCAGCTCTTGGGCGATCTGCCACAGCGCATCGTCCTGATTCACCGGTTTGGCGGGCGCAGCACTCGCCTCGGGTTTTGCTGCCTGCAACTGCGCCCCGAGCTGCGCCCAGTCGCCTTCATCCAGCTCCAGCGTCAAATCCACCGGCCAGTCGCCGATGCTTCCGCGTATTCGCAACATAAGTCTGCTCCTGCACATACCTGACTCGCATGCTCCCATGGGTCTTGCGCAACGCCAAGCAGACGGTCAAACTCTCGGCACTTTCGTTATAAGATTACATAACAAATTTTTCATTTTACTTTTCGGAGACCCACCATGCGCCGTCTGCTGCTCGCTTTGCCGTTTGCCTTGTTGCCGCTGGCTGTCGCCCATGCGGCGGTCGAGCATGATCACGATCATGATGAACATGGCAGCCTCAGCGCCCACGAACATGGCGTCGGTCGCCTGAACGCGGCGCTGGATGGCCAGACTCTGGAGCTTGAACTGGAAAGCCCGGCGATGAACCTGGTGGGTTTCGAACATGCCGCCACCACCGACGCCGACAAGGCCAAAGTCGCCGCCGTCCGCGCGCAGCTGGAAAAACCGCTGGTGCTGTTCAACCTGCCGAAAGCCGCCGGTTGCGTGGTCGCGACTCAGGAACTGGAAAGCCCGCTGTTCGGTAACAAACCGGATGCCGACGACCATGACGAAGATGATCACGAGGCGGCCAAGGACGGCCACGAACATCACCATGACCACAGCGAAATCCACGCCCATTACCAATTCAGCTGCTCGGCACCAGGCGCGCTGAAGACCCTGGACCTGGCTAATATCTTCAACACATTCCCGGCCACCCAGAAGATTCAGGTACAACTGATCAGCCCGAGCGGGCAGCAAGGGGTTGAAGTAACAGCCAAGGCTGCCGCCCTGAAATTCTGAATTCACCGAAGATCCCCTGTGGGAGCGAGCCTGCTCGCGATAGCGGCCGAACAGTCGACATCTATGTTGAAGGTGACGGCCTCATCGCGAGCAGGCTCGCTCCCACCGGGGGTTTGTGTTGAGTGTGACATTGAGACAAGTACCCAAAACCCATGAAATCGGCGCTATGACCCAAGCACTCATCGAACTGTCCGACCTGGGCTTCAGCTGGCCCGGTCATCCGCTGCTGCTGGACATCCCGGCGTTTCGCCTCATGCCAGGTGAAACCCTGTTCCTCAAAGGCCCCAGCGGCAGCGGCAAGACCACTTTGCTGGGCCTGCTCGGTGGCGTGCAAAAGCCTGATCGCGGCAGTATTCGCCTGCTCGGCCAGGAGCTGACCGAGCTCTCTGCCGGCGCTCGCGACCACTTCCGCGTCGATCACACCGGCTACATCTTCCAGCAGTTCAACTTACTGCCGTTCCTCTCGGTACGCGAGAACGTCGAATTGCCCTGCCACTTCTCCAAACTGCGCGCCGAACGGGCGAAACAGCGTCACGGCAGTGTCGATCAGGCCGCAGCTACCCTGCTCGCCCACCTGGGTTTGACCGATCAAAACCTGCTCAGCCGCCGCGCCGATTCGCTGTCCATCGGCCAGCAGCAACGAGTCGCCGCAGCGCGCGCGTTGATCGGTCAGCCGGAACTGGTGATCGCCGACGAACCGACGTCGGCGCTGGATTACGACGCCCGCGAGAACTTCATTCGCCTGCTGTTCGCCGAATGCCGCGAAGCCGGGTCGAGCCTGTTGTTTGTCAGCCATGACCAGAGTCTCGCGCCGCTGTTCGATCGCCACCTGTCGCTGGCCGATCTCAATCGCGCCGCCACCCCGTCCGAGGTCTGAGATGTATTTGTTTCGTCTAGCCATGGCCAGTCTGGCTAACCGTCGCTTCACCGCGATCCTCACCGCATTCGCCATCGCCCTGTCGGTCTGCCTGCTGCTGGCGGTGGAGCGGGTGCGCACCGAAGCCAAAGCCAGTTTCGCCAGCACCATCAGCGGCACCGACCTGATCGTCGGCGCGCGTTCCGGTTCGGTGAACCTGCTGTTGTATTCGGTGTTCCGCATCGGCAACGCCACCAACAACATTCGTTGGGACAGCTTTGAACATTTCGCTAACAACCCGAAAGTGAAGTGGGCGATCCCGATGTCCCTCGGCGATTCCCATCGCGGATATCGGGTGATGGGCACCACCGAGGCGTACTTCGAACATTACCAGTACGGCCATCAACAACACCTCGAACTCGCCGACGGCCGCGCCTTCGCCAGCGATCCGTTCGAAGTGGTGCTCGGCGCCGAAGTGGCCGATGCGCTGCATTACAAGCTCGGCGACAAACTGGTGTTGGCCCATGGCGTGGCGGTGATCAGCCTGGTCAAACACGACGACAAACCATTCACCGTGGTCGGCATTCTCAAACGTACCGGCACCCCGGTGGACCGCACGCTGCACATCAGCCTCGGCGGAATGGAAGCCATCCACATCGACTGGCACAACGGCGTGCCGGCACGCGGTAACGGCCGGATCAGTGCCGACCAGGCGCGCAACATGGACCTGACGCCGCAAGCGATCACCGCGTTCATGCTCGGCCTCAACAGCAAGATTTCGACGTTTGCGCTGCAACGGGAGATCAACGAATTCCGTGGCGAACCGATGCTGGCGATCCTGCCGGGTGTGGCATTGCAGGAGCTGTGGAGTTTGATGAGCACGGCGGAAAAAGCCTTGTTCGTCGTCTCGCTGTTCGTGGTGCTCACCGGGTTGATCGGCATGCTCACGGCGATCCTCACCAGCCTCAACGAGCGGCGCCGCGAGATGGCGATTCTGCGCTCGGTCGGCGCGCGGCCGTGGCACATCGCGACTTTGCTGGTGCTGGAAGCCTTTGCCCTGGCGTTGTCCGGAGTGATTGCCGGTGTGGCGCTGCTGTATGTGTGCATCGCCGCAGCTCAGGGTTACGTGCAGGCGAATTATGGCTTGTACTTGCCGCTGGCCTGGCCGAGTGAATATGAATGGACGCTGCTCGGTGGCATCCTGATCGCCGCGCTGCTGATGGGCAGCGTGCCGGCCTGGCGCGCTTATCGCCAATCCTTGGCCGATGGCCTGTCGATCCGACTATGAGGACATTAATGATGCCCCGCGCTGTGCTTGCGCTATTGATGCTGGTTGCCCTTCCGTTGTGGGCGGGCGAGCCGAAGGACCTGACCTGGTCGGAAATGATCCCGCCGGATGCTGCGCCAGAAGTGCCGAACATGACGCCGCTGCATGACCTGTCGAAGATGAGCGATGCGTTGTCCGCAGAATCGGCCCCGGCCGCCAAGCAGGACATGCCGAACGCGCCGGTGGTGAAGAGCCTCGACGGCCAGAATATTCGTTTACCGGGGTACATCGTGCCGCTGGAAGTCAGTGAAGAAGGCCGCACTACGGAGTTTCTGCTGGTGCCGTATTTCGGCGCCTGCATCCACGTACCGCCTCCACCGTCGAACCAGATCGTGCATGTCAAAAGCGAAGTCGGCGTGAAGCTTGATGAGCTGTATCAGCCGTACTGGATCGAAGGTGCGTTGCAGGTAAAGGCGTCCACCAGCGAGTTGGCGGATGCCGGGTATCAGATGGAGGCGGACAAGATTTATGTGTATGAATTGCCGGAGTGAATCCGGTGGTTGTGTGTGATCTGACAGATAGCTATCGCGAGCAGGCTCGCTCCCACAAGGGATGGTGTTGATACGCAACTATCATGAAACACCACGATCTATTGTGGGAGCGAGCCTGCTCGCGATGAGGCCATCGAAACCAACCCATCACTGTTTCATTGAGCTGAATCAAAAGACCGTATCAGTTGGATCACTACCATTGGACATCGAACATTTTTAACGTCCTTTGGAGCCCCCATGCACAAGTCCAAGCTCTGCGCTTCGCTGTTCGCCCTCGCGCTCGCCGCCCCGCTCGCCCATGCTCACACTGCCGGTGACATCATCGTTCGGGCCGGTGCGATCACCGTCAACCCGGAAGCCGACAGCTCCAGCGTCAAGGTCGATCAGGGCCCGCTGAAGGGCGCCGATCTGGGTGGCAAGGCCACCATGAGCAGCGACACGCAACTGGGTTTGAACTTCGCCTACATGATCACCAACAATCTGGGGATCGAACTGCTGGCGGCCTCGCCGTTCGAGCATGACGTGAAGCTCAAAGGCACCGCCCTCGGCGCCGCCAACGGCAAACTCGGCACCCTGAAACACCTGCCGCCAACCCTGAGCCTGGTCTACTATCCGCTGGACGCCAAGTCCGCGTTCCAGCCGTACATCGGCGGCGGCATCAACTATACCTGGATCTACGACGAACACGTCGGCAGCGAAGCCGCCGCCAATGGCTTCAGCAACTTCAAGGCGGATAACTCCTGGGGGCTGGCCTGGCAGGTCGGTGCCGACTACATGCTGACCGACAACGTAATGATCAACGCGCAGGTGCGCTACATCGACATCGACACCACCGCGACCGTGGAAAACAACGCCGTCGCACCGGGCACCCGGGCCAAGGTCGACGTTGATGTGGACCCGTTCATTTACATGGTTGGTTTGGGTTACAAGTTCTAAGAAACACTTGTCCGGCGTTTGTGGCGAGGGAGCTTGCTCCCGCTGGGCTGCGAAGCAGACCCAATAATGATGGCGACTGCTGCGCCGTCGAACGGGAGCAGCTCCCTCGCCACGAGTATTGCATCGGCCACAAAAAAGGCGCCTTAAAGGCGCCTTTTTCATGGCTGTGTAAAACTTCAGTGACCCAGCAACCGCGCCAGGCCAACACTCATTGGTGTCTGCTCCGGGTATGTAAAACGCTCCAGCAAACGTCGGTTGTTCGCTCGTGAATGACGGATATCACCGGAACGCGCCGGGCCGTAGCTCACGGGCGGCAGCTTGCCGACCACCGCTTCAAGGGCTGCCAGCATTTGTTTGAGGGTTGTAGCCTGATTCCAGCCGACATTCACCGGGCCGACTTCGACCTGAGGTTTCTCGATAGCTTGCACCAACACGTCCACCAGATCCTCGACATAGACAAAATCCCGAGTCTGCTCGCCATCGCCGAACACGGTGATCGGCAAGCCTTTCTGTGCGCGCTCGCTGAAAATACTGATCACCCCGGAATACGGCGAGGATGGATCCTGGCGCGGGCCGAAGATGTTGAAGAAGCGGAAAATCACCGGCTCCAGACCGTGCTGGCGACGATAGAAATCGAAGTAATGCTCGCTCGCCAATTTGTCCGCCGCGTATGGCGTCAACGGTGCCTTGGGTGTGTCTTCATCAATCGACTCACCTTCGCCATTATTGCCGTAGACCGCTGCGCTGGACGCGTACAGCACCCGTTTGACACCGGCCTGACGCATGGCTTCGCAGACATTCAGCGAGCCGATGAAATTGCTCTGGTGAGTCTTCACCGGATCATCCACCGAAGCCTGCACCGAGGCCACCGCGGCCAGGTGCGCAACAGCGCTGCAACCGACCATCGCCTGCGCCACCAATGCGGCATCGGCGACGTCGCCCACGATCAGTTCGACGAGGGGATTGTCCAGCGGCAGGTTGCTGCGTTTGCCGGTAGAGAGGTCATCGAGAATACGCACCGAATGCCCTTTGGCAAGCAAGGCGTCGGTCAAATGCGAACCGATGAAACCGGCGCCGCCGGTGATTAAAACAGGGCTGTCAGCCATGGCGATAAAACCTATCCAGTAAGCCCGGGAGTGCCGCGCGCCAGGCGCGAGGCTTGATCCCGAAAGTGTGCAGAATTTTCTTGCAGGCCAGCACCGCGTGCTGCGGTTCTTCGACGGCGTCGGGCCGCGCGGCATGAGCCTGGGCGGTCGGCGCTTCGATGGCCAGCGGGTGTAAGGCGCGTGCTTCGGTAAGAATCGCCTGCCCCAGCGCCAGCGGCGTGGTCGCTTCATGTCCGGCGTAGTGGTAAGTGCCCCACAGCGGCGCGGAGCAATCGAGTTGCTTGAGCACCGAAATGATCACCCGGGCGGCATCGTCCACCGGCGTCGGATTGCCGCGACGATCATCGGCCATCAGCAGTTCTTCAGCTTTCTCGGCCCGGGCCAGGAATCGCCCGAGGGTGCCGTCGGGGCTGTCATCGAGCAGCCAGCCGAAACGCAGCAACACATGCTGCGGACAGGTGGCGCGCACGCTTTGCTCGATTCGCCACAAGGCCTGGCCACGCAGGCCCAGCGGTACCGGTTCGTCTTTTTCGCTGTAGGCGGTTGCCCGGGAGCCATCGAACACGCGATAACTCGACGGTTGCAGCAGCACAATGTTGTGATGCTGGCACAGCTCGGCCAGCCGTTCGATGGCTCGCTCCTGCCCGGCCAGACGCTGCTCGCTGACGGTTTCCGCCTGGAACCAGTCAAAGTAGTAGGCGAGATTGATCAACGCATCCGGACGGGTATCGTCGAGCAGTTGCGTCAGGCTCGCGGCGTCCCAGCCGTCTTGCGGGGGGCGGGGGGCGAGGAAACCGATGTCTTCCTCCGCACCGAGGCGAATCAGCGCCTGCCCAAGGGCATTTCCGCCGCCCAGTAACATAAGGCGCATTCGCATAGAGTCAGCAGGCCCAGTCTGATTGGAACGATGGCTTTATCGACAGCGCCCACAGGCGATGTCCTCAATAATTGCCGGAATCGTTGCATTTTGCGGGTTTAGTGCGCAACCGTCATCCGTAAAGTGTAGATCTACCGGATTTACGGTGCTGCAACCGGCCCCATCGCGAGCAGGCTCGCTCCCACAAGGGATGTGTGGCGCATACAAATCCAATGTGGGAGCGAGCCTGCTCGCGATGGGGCCATAAGGATCGACACAGATCCTGAGCGGTACTTGCATCTTCCCGCCCCCACCCGCATAAATTACTCCATGAATCTGCCCATCCCCACGGACGCTGCCCTGGCAGGCTTTCACCCCGCCGTCAGCGCCTGGTTCAGCAACACCTTCGCGACGGCCACCGCCGCCCAGGCCCGGGCGTGGCCGTTGATCCGCCAGCGCCGCTCGACTCTGATCGCCGCGCCCACCGGCTCCGGCAAAACCCTCACCGCGTTTCTGGCCGTGCTCGATGATCTGATCCATCGCGGCCTGGAGAGCCCGGACGGCCTGCCAGACGAAACCCTGGTGGTCTACGTTTCGCCGCTCAAGGCGTTGTCCAACGACATCCAGATCAACCTGCAAAACCCGCTGGCCGGCATTACCGAACAGTTGCGCGTGATGGGCTTGCCCGATGTGCCGATCAGCACCGCCGTGCGCACCGGCGATACGCCGCAAAAAGATCGCTCGGCCATGCGCAAAACCGCGCCGCACATTCTGGTGACCACCCCGGAATCCCTTTACGTGCTGCTCGGCTCCGACTCCGGCCGGCAAATGCTAGGCACCACCCACACGGTAATCGTCGACGAAATCCACGCCATTGCCGCCAGCAAACGCGGTAGCCACCTGGCCCTGAGCCTGGAACGTCTGCAGGCGCTTTGCTCGCAACCACTGGTGAGGATCGGCCTGTCTGCCACGCAAAAACCCATCGAAGCGGTCTCGCGCTTTTTGGTCGGCCGTGATCGCGACTGCGACATCATCGACATCGGCCACGCCCGCCCACGGGATCTCGATATAGAGGTGCCGCCCGTGCCGTTGTCGGCGGTGATGGCCAATGACGTCTGGGAACTGGTCTATGACCGACTCGCCGCCCTCGCCCGTGAACACCGGACCACGCTGATTTTCGTCAACACCCGACGCCTGGCCGAACGCCTGAGTCGACACTTGAGCGAGCGCCTCGGCAAGGACGCGGTAGCGGCCCACCATGGCAGCCTGGCCAAAGAGTTTCGTCTCGACGCCGAACAACGGCTTAAGCGCGGCGAGCTGCAAGTGCTGATCGCCACTGCTTCGCTGGAATTGGGGATCGATATCGGCGACGTCGACCTGGTGTGCCAGATCGCTTCGCCACGCTCGATTGCCGGGTTTCTGCAACGGGTCGGCCGCTCCGGGCACCAGGTCGGCGGCACGCCCAAGGGCCGGTTATTCGCCACCACCCGCGACGACCTGATCGAATGCGCCGCCCTGCTCGATTGCGTCCGCCGTGGTGAACTCGACACGTTGCAAATCCCAGAAGCGCCGCTGGACGTGCTGGCCCAGCAGATCATCGCCGAGGTCAGCTGCCAGGAATGGCAGGAACAGGCGCTGCTGGAAATGCTGCGCAACGCCTCGCCTTACGCCACGCTCGACGAAAAGCACTATCAGGCACTGCTGCAGATGCTCGCCGAGGGCTATAACGGGCGCCTGGGTGTTCGCAGCGCTTATCTGCACCGGGACGCCGTAAGCCGCACCCTGCGCGGCCGTCGAGGCGCCAAGCTGACCGCCGTGACCAGCGGCGGGACGATTCCCGACAACGCCGACTACAGCGTGTTGCTGGAGCCTCAAGGGCTGAACATCGGCAGCGTCAACGAAGACTTCGCGGTGGAAAGCATTGCCGGGGATATCTTTCAGCTGGGCAATACGTCGTATCGAATCCTGCGGGTCGAAACCGGCAAGGTCCGGGTTGAAGACGCTCAGGGTCAACCGCCGACCATTCCGTTCTGGCTCGGTGAAGCCCCCGGGCGCAGTGATGAACTGTCGTTCGCCGTGGCCCGCCTGCAAGCGCAACTCGATGAGCGGCTCGGTGCCACACCCGGCAACTTGCAGCCAGCCGTCGACTGGCTGACCGACGTACTCGGCTTGAACCTCGCCAGTGCCGAGCAACTGGTGGATTACCTGGCCCGGGCACGGCAGGCCCTCGGCGCCTTACCATCGCAAGACACGCTGCTGATGGAGCGGTTTTTCGATGAGTCCGGCGGTACGCAACTGATCATCCATTCACCGTTCGGCAGCCGCATCAACCGCGCCTGGGGCCTGGCCCTGCGCAAGCGTTTCTGCCGCACTTTCAACTTCGAATTGCAGGCCGCCGCCAGCGAGGACGCCATCGTGCTGTCGCTGTCCACCGGTCACAGCTTCGAGCTGGAGGACGTCTGGCGTTATCTGCACAGCAACAGTGCCGAACACACCTTGATTCAAGCGGTACTCGAGGCGCCGCTGTTCGGCGTGCGCTGGCGCTGGAACGCAGGGGTCGCTTTGGCGCTTCCGCGTTACAGCGGCGGACGCAAAGTACCACCACAGATTCAGCGGATGAAAAGCGAAGACCTGATCGCCAGCGTGTTTCCCGATCAAATCGCCTGCGTGGAAAACCTCGCCGGCGAGCGCGAAATTCACGATCATCCGCTGGTGGAACAAACCCTCGACGATTGCCTGCACGAAGCCATGGACAGCGAAGGCTGGCTGACGTTGTTACGGCGCATGGAACAGGGCGACATCCGCCTGATCAGCCGTGATTTGCCTGCGCCTTCGCCACTGGCGGCGGAGATTCTCAGCGCCCGCCCCTACACCTTTCTCGACGATGCTCCGCTGGAAGAGCGCCGCACTCAGGCAGTGCTCAACCGCCGCTGGAGTGATCCGCAATCCACCGATGATCTGGGTGCGCTGGACGCCGAGGCGATTACCGCGGTGCGTGATGAAGCCTGGCCAACGCCCACCGGCGTTGATGAAATGCATGAAGCACTGATGAGCCTGGCGTGTATCGCCGATGCCGAGGCCCAGGCCAACCCGAATTGGCTCGAGTGGCTGAATACCTTGGCCGACACTGGCCGGGCCAGCCGTTTGCAGCTCAACGCCGAGCAATCGCTGTGGTTGGCGCTGGAACGGCTGACCTGCCTACGGGCAATTTATCCACAAGCCATATTGGTTCCACCGTTGGAGGCATTGCCCGGTTTCGATGAAACCTGGGAGCCGGACGAAGCAGTGCTGGAACTGATTCGTGCACGGCTCAGCGCGTTTGGTCCGTTGCCGCTAAAAGCGATTGCCGAACCGCTCGGTCTGCCGGCTATTCAAGTCAGTCAGGCCCTGACGCAACTGGAGCGCGAAGGCTATGTACTGCGCGGGCGATTCACCCCAGGCGCCCCTGAAGAAGAATGGTGTGAACGGCATCTGCTGGCGCGGATTCATCGCTACACCGTCAAACGGCTGCGACGGGAAATCGAGCCGGTGGCGTTGCAGGATTTCATGCGTTTTCTGTTCGACTGGCAGCATCTTTCCGCCGCGAGCCAAGGTCAGGGCCGCGCGGTGTTGCCGGCGATCATCAGCCAGTTCGAAGGCTACCCCGCCGCTGCTTCGGCGTGGGACAGCGACATTCTGCCAGCGCGGCTCAAAGACTATTCGGCGACCTGGCTGGATGATTTGTGCCGCAGCGGCAAACTGGTGTGGACCCGCCTGACCACGCGCAACAAGAGCACCAGCACGGCATTGCGCAGCACGCCGATTCTATTGCTGCCGCGCAGTCAGGTCGGGTTGTGGAGTGGCTTGACCGAGCAGACACCGGTCAGCGAGCTGTCGCCCAAAACACAAAAAGTCCACGAAGCATTCTGCCAACACGGCGCACTGTTTTTCGATGAGCTGATTCATGAAGCCCATCTGCTGCGCTCGGAACTGGAAATCGCCTTGCAGGAACTGGTCGGTGCCGGGCTGGTAAACGCCGACAGCTTCGCCGGACTGCGAGCGCTGATTACCCCGGCCAGCAAACGCCAGAATCGCAGCAGCCGACGCGGTCGCGGAGCGTTTGTCGGCGGCATGGACGATGCCGGACGCTGGGCGTTGCTGCGCCGCGGTGCTGCCGCCCCGGTTGTGGATAAACAACGGCCGGCGCCCACACCCAACGAAACCCTGGAACACATTGCCATGACCTTGCTGCGCCGCTACGGCGTGGTGTTCTGGCGTTTGCTGGAGCGTGAGGCGGACTGGTTGCCGAGTTGGCGAGAATTGCTGCGCACGTTCCATCGACTCGAGGCCCGGGGCGAGATTCGTGGCGGACGGTTTGTCAGTGGCTTGGCGGGGGAACAATTTGCACTCCCTGAGGCGATTGCGTTGCTGCGCGAAGTCAGGCGGCGCCCCCATGACGGGAGTCTGATCGCGGTGTGTGGGGTGGATCCGCTGAACCTCGCTGGCACCCTGTTGCCAGGCGCGAAAGTGCCGGCGCTGGCGAGCAATCGACTGGTGTATCGCGACGGCATACCGGCCGCCGCCGAGATCGCCGGCAAGCAGCAGTTCTGGCTGGAGCTGGATCAGCAGGCCAGTGGCGAGGTGCGTAGCAAACTGATCCGGCATTGATGTTGTCCGGACCGGCCCCATCGCGAGCAGGCTCGCTCCCACAGGGGATTTGCATGATGCTGAAATTCCTGACACAGCACCGGCCAATGTGGGAGCGAGCCTGCTCGCGATGAGGCCCTTACAGTCACCAAGTCTGCTATTGGGTACGCGGCTGATCCGGCAACAACACCGGCGAATCATCCCGCGTCGCCCCATCATCCTCCGGCTCATCCACATGCCTATTGGGAATCAAAACCTGCTGTGGGTAAGTCTGCGCGAAATGCACCCATGGGCTGTTATCCACAAGCTTTTTCAAACGCTGATTGAACGCCCGGCTCACCGCATATTGCCCACCCGACACGGTACGAAACTGCGCCGTCAACACCACGCCGTTCAGGTCCATTTTGTCGACACCGAACACATCCAGCGGCCCTTGCAGGTTGTACTTGAGAAACGCATCGTCACGAATCGAATCCCCGGCCTCGCGGATCAGTTCTATGGCCTTGTCGACATCGGTGTCGTAGGTGAACTGCACCGAGAAAAACGCAAATGCAAACTGCCGCGATTGATTGGTCACGGCCTTGATCTGGCCGAACGGCACCGAGTGTACAAAGCCCTTGCCGTCGCGCAGGCGCAGGGTGCGAATGGTCAGGCCTTCGACAGTGCCGGCGTGGCCAGAATCGAGCACCACCCAATCGCCGATCGACAAAGTGTCTTCGATGATGATGAACAACCCGGTGATCACGTCCTGCACCAGTTGCTGGGAGCCGAAACCGATCGCCAGGCCGACCACCCCGGCACCGGCCAACAGCGGCGCGACGTTGATCCCCAGGTTGGCCATGGTGGTGATCGCGCAAATCACCACCAGGATGATTTTGATCGCGTTGCGCAGCAGCGGCAGGATGGTTTTCACCCGCGTGCTCGGCTGGCGCGCCGAGCGTTTGCTGACCGGCGGTTTCAAGGCTTCCTGAATCGCGGTGTCGAGCACTACCCAGAGCAACCACGTCACCAGAAAGATCATGCCGATACTGCTTAACGAATTACTGATCGCTCGGCCCAAGGAGTTGCGCTCAGCAAACTCGAACAGCGACACGCCCCAGATTCGCCCGAGGATTTCGATGAATGCCACGGCCATGACGATCCGCAGCAAGGCGTGAAGCAAGCTGAGAAAACGTTCCTTGTAAGCGCTGCTGCGCTGGATCGTCTCGGCCCGGCGCGACTTGAACACGTGCTGGAAAATCGTGCTGAGAAACACCATTGCGATCAGCAGAACGGTGGTGAGTAACGCACAGCGCAGGGCCTTTTGATTGTCCTCGCCGACGCCGATCAGGTTGATCGCCGACACCAGCACCATCAGCAGGATCGGCCAGTACCAGAGCCCCGAAAAGATTCGCAGGGACTCCTGCAACGAGGGCTGTTTGAGGCGCTGGGCCAATGGGCGGTTACGGATCAGATGCGCCACCGGACGACGCAGGCGAATCACCAATAAACCGAAGATGATCGACGCGAACAGCCCCGTGAAGACCGCGATACTGCTGGTGATGTTGCCGCCCAATTGCCGGGCGATCTGCGGGCTGGTCAAGGCATCGCTCAGCGCCGCAAGAAAGCCGATCATGAACAGCGGTCTGGGGCAGTAGTCACGGATGATCTGCACCGCCCGGCGCTTATGACCGGTGTTGAACATGACGATCACGCAGAGCAGCATCGAGGTCGAGAAAATGCCGCTGCTGGTGGCGTAGGCGAAACACAGCGCCAGGGCGCGCCCCACCGAAGCTTGCAGAAAATGGCTGACGTAGAGGGTCAGCGGCAGACAGATCACGGCGGGCAAGGTGAAAGGCATCAAATACTTGAGCAGGTCCTGGCTGCGCTCGCGCGTTCGCAACCAACGGCCCAGATTCAAATGCCTGGCCAGAATGCCGCCGAGCACCGTGAGCAAGGCAAACGTGCCGAGCCACACACCGGACAACAACAGGAAGTCAGCGGCCACGCCCCAGGAAGAACGGGACGATGGCTGATTCATCAGTTTGTCCACTTCATCCGCCGCCCGGTCGGCGCGCAGACGCCAGGCGTCCACCAGATTTTGGTTGAGATCAAGTTTGTCCTGAACGTCGTCGATGCCGGAGCTGATAGCCCCGAGCAGGCCGCCCTGGACCAGCGGCTCAGCCTTGGCGGGCTCTTCGGCTACAGCGGGAAGGCCTGGCAACGTGGCGGCTTCCAGTTCGTTGCTGCCCAGAAACAGCAACGCCCCCAGTAGTATCGCGGTCTTGAACTTGAACAAAACGCGGAGCTCCTTCACAAGGGTCTGTAAGGAACTGATTGGCAAATGGCGTCCAAGTTCGGTTTTGGTCGCAAGATAGCCCGCCGATGCGGTTCACTGTGGCGAGGGAGCTTGCTCCCGCTGGGGTGCGAAGCGCCCCAAAACCTGCAAACCGATTATCCCGGATGCACCGCGTTGTATGGCTTTGCGACTGCTTCGCAGTCGAGCGGGAGCAAGCTCCCTCGCCACAGGGTTTCATTCGCCACTCGATATTTGACCTACGCGCAAATATCAGATGCCAATCCCTGTATTTTTCCGCACGACCCAACCCTCGACACTGCGTTCGGTGGTCTTGGTCGCACCGGCACTGACCGCCTGGAGTGGGCGTCTTGACCGGTTGGGTCCGGTGTATGCCGAACCGGCTGAAGGCTCGGCCCGTATCGTCGTCGGGCATTGATCAACCTGTGGGAGCGGGCTTGCTCGCAAAAGCGGTGTGTCAGCGACATCAATACTGGATGTGCCGCCGCTTTCGCGAGCAAGCCCGCTCCCACATGTGATTTGTGGTGGATTTTGAGTTTTACCGTCCGTAGCCCCGTCGAAACTTTCTCGTACGCCCGGCAGTCATCAAAAGACAGAGGCTGTCCGAGGGCTACATTGACGGGAGGCGACATGGCGGCGATTCATATCGGAATTTCAGGCTGGCGCTACACGCCTTGGCGGGGGGAGTTCTACCCGAAGGGGCTGACCCAGAAGCGCGAATTGCAATTCGCTTCACGGGCAGTGAACAGCATCGAAATCAATGGATCGTTTTACGCCCTGCAACGGCCCGAACGTTATGCCCAGTGGCACGACGAAACCCCGGCGGGCTTCGTGTTCAGCGTCAAGGCGCCGCGTTTTATCACCCACATCAAACGCCTGCGGGACATCCATAAACCCTTGGCGAATTTCTTCGCCTCCGGGGTGCTGGAACTCAAGGAAAAACTCGGCCCGATCCTCTGGCAGTTTCCACCCAACTTCAAATTCGACCCGGAATTATTCGAAAGCTTTCTCGAGCAATTACCCCACGACACGGAACAGGCCGCCGCCCTCGCCCGCCAGCATGAGCCGCGCTTGAACGGTCACGCCAGCATGAAGGCCTACGGCAAAAAACCGCTGCGCCATGCCGTGGAAATTCGCCACGAAAGTTTCGTCGATCCCGCCTTCGTCCGCCTGCTCAAACGCTACAACACCGCACTGGTCATTGCCGACACCGCCGGTAAATGGCCGTACCGCGAAGACCTCACCAGTGACTTCGTCTATCTGCGCCTGCACGGTGCCGAAGAGCTCTACGCCAGCGGTTACACCCCACAAGCGCTGCAACGCTGGGGCGACCGGATCGAAGCCTGGTATCACGGACAGCAACCGCCAGATCCGCAATTGATCGCGCCCCGGCAAAAACCCAAGACACGCAAATCCCGGGAAGTGTTCTGCTATTTCGATAACGACATCAAAGTCCGTGCGCCCTTCGACGCCCGCCGCTTGCTTGAGCGCTTGCATCTCGACAAAGACCTTGCCACCGCCCCCGGTGAGCCAGTTGCCGAAGGAGTGCTGCCATGAGCGTTCCCGAACCGGTCGGTACTACGGATGAACAGCAACCCATCATCAGCGCCGTGAGCCGTTTCACCGTGCTGACGGTCAACACCCACAAGGGTTTCACCGCGCTCAACCGACGCTTCATCCTGCCCGAACTGCGTGAGGCGGTGCGCAGTGTGTCCGCCGACGTGGTGTTTTTGCAGGAGGTCCATGGCACCCACGAACATCATCCACAGCGCTACCTCAATTGGCCGGCGATGCCCCAGTACGAATTCCTTGCCGATACCCTGTGGCCGCAATTTGCCTATGGGCGCAACGCGGTCTATCCGGCGGGCGATCACGGCAATGCGCTGTTGTCGAAGTTTCAGATTATTCGTCACGACAACCTCGACGTTTCCATCAGCGGCCATGAGAACCGCGGAATTCTGCATTGCGTGCTGCGGATGCCCGGCGATGGCCGGGAAGTGCATGCCATTTGTGTCCATCTGGGGCTGCGCGAAAGTCACCGGACGGCACAACTCAAGCTGCTGAGCCAACGTTTGGAAGAGTTGCCGGAGGATGCCCCGGTGGTGGTCGCCGGCGACTTCAACGACTGGCGCCTGCGCGCCGATGCGCTGCTCAAGCCCTGCGGTTTGCGTGAGGTATTCGCTGAGCTGCATGGCAAACCAGCGCGCAGTTTCCCGGCGCGTTTGCCGGCGTTGCGCCTGGACCGCATCTACGTGCGCAACCTCAAGGCCAGCCATCCGCAAGTACTGGCGGCACGGCCCTGGTCACACCTTTCCGACCATGCACCGCTATCGGTGGAGATCGAGCTATGACCGGCCCATTGATGGAAAAAACCGCGATCGAACACGTTTCCGCACCTCCGCCGGTGCGTGAGCCGGCGGTAGTTAACATTGAATACGGCTGGCACGGTAATAACCGGGTCGAATTGCTAGAGAACGGCGAGGAATACTTTCCACGGGTGTTTGAAGCGCTGCGCCAGGCCCAGAGTGAAATCCTGCTGGAGACCTTCATTGTGTTCGAGGACAAGGTCGGCAATGAGCTGCAAAAAATTCTGATTGAAGCGGCTCAACGCGGCGTGCGCATCACCGTCAGCCTCGACGGTTTTGGCTGTGGCGAACTGAGCACGGAGTACCTCGCGGCGCTGAGCAATGCAGGTGTGCGCCTGCAAATATTCGACCCCGCCCCGCGTCATCTGGGCATCCGCACCAACTGGTTTCGCCGTCTGCACCGCAAGATTGTGGTGGTCGACGGCAAGATTGCATTCCTCGGTGGAATCAACTTTTCCGCCGACCATTTGGCCGACTTCGGCCCCGAGGCCAAACAGGATTATTCGATTGAAGTGCAAGGCCCGGCGGTGGCCGATATTCATCATTTCGCCTTGCTGCAAAGCGGTCGCCCGGCCCGGGCCAAATACTGGTGGCAACGCCGCAGACAAAGGCGCGCGGAACTGGCGGTCAGCGATCACGATGGTCAGGTGCGGCTGGTGTATCGCGACAACGGAGAACACCCCAGCGATATCGAGGAAGTGTACTTGCGGGTAGTACGCAGCGCCCGGCGTCGCGTGGTGATCGCCAACGCCTACTTCTTTCCAGGCTATCGGCTGCTGCGCGAAATCCGCAATGCGGCGCGTCGAGGGGTCGAGGTGCGCCTGATTCTTCAGGGGCAGCCGGACTTGCGGGTGGCCAGGCTCGCCGCGCGCATGACCTATGACTACCTGCTGCGGGCCGGGGTAGTGATTTATGAATATTGCGACCGTCCCTTGCATGGCAAAGTCGCCCTGGTCGACGAGGACTGGAGCACGGTCGGCTCAAGTAACCTCGACCCGCTGAGCCTGTCCCTGAACCTGGAGGCCAATGTGTTGATCCGCGACCGTGCCTTCAATCGCGACCTGTTCGAGCGTCTCGACGAATTGAGCAGCAACCACTGCAAGGTCATGTCGGCGGACAAAGCGCCTCGCGGCCGGGTCTGGCACATGACCATCGGCTTTCTGGTGTTTCACTTCCTGCGGCATTTCCCGGCGTGGGCCGGTTGGTTGCCGGCGCATAAACCGCGCCTGAAACCCTTTATTCATCCGACCGGGAGCGATAAGGCATGAGGCATTCTGATGCGCAGCCTGCCGCTCACTCCGACACGCCGCGAAAATCCCACTGGCATCGCTGGAAAAAGCCGCTGACGATGCTGTTTTTTCTGGCGTTGATCGTACTGTTCACGATGCTCGCCCAACGCATCGAATGGGGTGAAGTGTTCGATACCCTGGCCGATTTCAAAGTGCGCACACTGATCATCGCGTCCGGGGTGACGCTGATGAGTTTTCTGGTGTACGCCTGCTTCGACCTGATCGGCCGCACGTACATCCGGCAGGACCTGACGTGGCGGCAAATCCTCCCGGTGGGGATCATCAGCTATGCCTTCAACCTTAACCTGAGCGCCTGGGTCGGCGGCATCGCCATGCGTTATCGGCTGTATTCGCGGCTCGGCGTGAGCAAAAGCAACATCGCGAAAATCCTCGGGCTGAGCCTGGCGACCAACTGGTTCGGCTACATGGTGATTGCCGGCACAGTGTTCAGCAGCGGACTGGTGCGAATGCCGCCAGGCTGGAAGCTGAGCAGCGGTGCCCTGCAAGGCGTGGGCGTGTTGTTGCTGCTATTGAGTGCGGGATATCTGGCGGCCTGCCGGTTTTCCAGACGGCGGGAGTGGTCGATTCGCGGCGTGGAAATCAACCTGCCGTCGCTGCACATGGCGATCCTGCAACTGGCCCTCGGCGCGCTGAACTGGGCGCTGATGGCGGCGGTGATTTTCACCCTGCTGCCGAGCAAGCTGGACTATCCGCTGGTGCTTGGCGTGTTGCTGATCAGCGCCATTGCCGGGGTCATCACCCACATTCCGGCCGGGCTCGGGGTGCTGGAGGCGGTGTTCGTGGCGCTGCTGCAACACGAGGTCTCGCGGGGAAGCCTGGTGGCGGGGTTGCTCGCTTATCGGGCGATCTATTTCCTCCTGCCGCTGCTGATTACGGTGGTGATGTACCTGGTGGTGGAAGCCAAGGCGAAGTCGTTGCGGATCCAGAAGAAACCTTCTTGAGGATTGTGGTGAGGCGGCTGCCGCCATCGCGAGCAGGCTCGCTCCCACATTGGATTTGTGTGCGCCGCCGATCCCTTGTGGGAGCGAGCCTGCTCGCGAATAATCGCAAGAACACTGCAAATCTCAACTCGACTGAATAATGCTCAACCGCTCGCCCACCACCATTTCCGTGATCCAGCCAACGAGGATTGAGGTGTACGCCTGTTGTGAGACAGGCTCGCTCAAGGCGTGATCGGCACCATCGATGATCCGGTGAGTCAGCGAGTGGGTCTGCTGACACGCTGCGCGGTAACTCATGATGGTCGCATGGGGCACATAGGCGTCTGTCTCGGACTCCACCAGCAACACATCCCCGGTAAATTGCGAACAGGCATGCAGTGCGCGATTGCTGTCGGCGCGGACCCGCGTGCTGCGGTAATCGCGCAAATCGAGCTTGTCCAGCTCACGCTTGGGTGTGTGCCAAAAGTCGTCGCGATACAACGCCGGCACCCGCAACGCCAACCAGCGCACCGGGCGCAACGACGTCAGGATCGACGCCAGATAACCGCCATAACTGGTGCCGACCACGGCGATCGCTGAGGTGTCGAGCGCCGGATGGGCGAGCAAGCGGTCGTAGGCCGCCAGCAGGTCACGCAGGTTGTCTTCGCGGGTTACCCGGGACAACGGAATACCGGTCCCGCCGGTGTGGCCGCGCAAGTCGAATGTCAGGCACACGCAACCCAACCCGGCAATGCCTTTGGCGCGCTCCAGGTCGCGCTCCTGACTACCGCCCCAGCCATGAACGAAAAGCACACCCGGGACTTTCGATTTGGGGCTGAGGAAGGTTCCGCTCATCTGTTCATCGTCGATGTCGATCTGAATGGTTTCGCTTCTAGCCGTCATAGGATTTGACCGTTACGTACTTGAGAAGAAAGTCACTGTGTTCCGCTGGCCCGCGGTAGACCTCGATGGCGTCGGTCGGCAGCGGTTGATCGGTATAGGTTTCGACCGACGACACGCGAATCGCGCGCAAGCCGGGGTTGTTGACGAAGCTCTGCAGCGCCGCGACTTCAGCACTGCTGGCACCGCCCAGGCGCCAGGATTGTTCGAGCACGCCGCTGCATTGTTTGCCATCGCAATCCAGCCCTTGGGCGATGTCGTAGTTGCGCCGCGAGGCATAGAAACCGGGGTAGGCTTCATCGGCCGCGCTGTCGAATACCTGCGCTTGCTGGATCGCCAGCCTCATGTCGTCCGGTAGTTCCAGCGCCAGCAGGTCCTCGTAATAACCCTGCACCACCAACAGATTGGACCCTCCATAAACCTGCTCGCCCTGACCGTCTTCGGTCAAGTATTGATCACCGCAATAACTCAGCACTTTGTCGCCGATAAAACTCTGACCGACGCTATGGGTGACCACCTCGGTCAAGTCTTGTTCCAGCACCACACCTTCGGTGAACAAAGTTTCGGCATCGGGGCGAGCGAGGATGGCGTCGAACTGGTCGAGGCTTTTGATCACTTCCTGACCGCGTCCGGCGCAGGCATGAATAGGCTTCATGCGGATCGGACCGCTGTAGAGCAGATGCTCCGCTGCCGGGCGAGCATCGTCCAGGGAGAACACGCTGAGGCCATCGAGCACGACGCTGCGTACCCGGTCGGAAAACAACGACGACCAGCCTTCGGGCGCGAACGCATAGCGGTTCAGCAACCCATGGCTGATGGCTTTGGTGCAGATGAAATCGTGGTCGACGTAACCGCCCCACAAATCCTCCGGCCCTTTGACGCCCAGCTGCCGGGCGGCAGCAACGCCCACCAGTGTCTGGGTCGGCAACAGATAAACATCACGGCCGCCATGCAGGTCCAAGTCATAACTGCCGCCGTATTCGAGCCCGACGACATGCGCCAGCCAACGGGCCAGCGCGCGGTTGGTTTCGACTTCGTGCAGCGAGGCGTCGGGGCGCACCGAATGGGCGAGCACCAGTTTCTTGCGGTTTGTTGGGGTCATGCGTTCCCCTTCAATCTGCGCTTGATAAATGTAGCTGAAGGAAGTGCAGAGATCAGGCCAACGGCGGCTGGGGAGAAACGGCTTTCAAATCAGCCGTTTGCGAAATACGCGATAGCACAAGGCCTGTTTTATTCTGCACGACACCTTTCAATACTCCCGGCATTTTGCACGATTCAAGCCTGCCGCCGACCCCATGTGGGAGCGAGCCTGCTCGCGATTGGGGCCTGACATTCGATACTCATGTTGATGACACACCGCTATCGCGAGCAGGCTCGCTCCCACATTTTTAGATTTGTGCCGATGCTTGCTATCGAGCCGCAACTGCGCTCGGCGTCACACCAAACCGCTCCCGGTAATCACTCGGCGCCAGCCCGGTAATCTTTTTGAACGTTGCCCGAAACGCACTCGGGTCCTGATAACCCACGGTCCAGGCAATGTGATCAATGGTGCCGTTGGTGAATTCGAGCATTTCCCGCGCCTTGCCGACTCGCAGGTGCTGGCAGTACTCGGTGGGTTTCAACCCGGCCGCCGCACGAAAGCGCCGCAAGAATGTGCGCTCTTCCAGCCCCGCTCGCTCGGCCATCGCCGCCACCGAGACATCGGTCGCCCCAGTGCTTTGCAACCAGTGCTGGACCTTGAGAATCGACGCATCGCCATGGCTGAGAATCGGTGAAAAATTACTGCCGCACTCGCTCGCGCTGTCGCTGTGCTCCACCACCAGAAAGCGCGCTGTGCCGGTGGCGATGCTCGGCCCGAGAAAACGGTCCACTAGCCGTAAACCCAGCTCTGCCCAAGCCATCAGCCCGGCAGTAGTGATCAAGTCGCCATCATCCACAATAGGTGTGTCGGCCTTGAGTTTGATCGCCGGATAACGCTCGGCGAAGAACTTGGCCGAAGTCCAGTGGGTGGTCGCGCTACGGCCGTCGAGCAGACCGCTTTCGGCCAATAGAATAGAACCCACGCAGACTCCGCCGAGGGTCGCGCCGCTGGCGTGTTGCTGGCGAATCCAGCGAATCAGCTCGTGGGGTGCCTGCCTCTCGGAAAAACCGCCGATCGAGGGCGGAATCAACACGGCGACCAACGCGTCAATCGGGCCGGGATGACTGTCGTAGACCCGCTCGGGCACCTGATCGCCCTCGACCTGCCAATGACTGATCCGCAGCAAAGGTAATTGTGTCGCCTGATGCTCGGCGGCGATCCGGTTGGCCACGCCGAACAGGTCCGTCAGCCCATGCACCGCCGCCATCTGCGCACCGGGATAAATCAATACCCCCAGTTCGGCGATTGCCCTTTCCACGCCCATGTCAGTTTTCCCCCTTTTATTGTCGGTATGGCCAATCCTCGAACGAACGGCCAGCACCAATACTTGATTCCACACCCAATACCCACTTCGAGGAAACAGTCATGGCCAAGCAAGCACTTATCGTAGTCGATATCCAGAACGACTACTTCCCCCAGGGCAAGTGGCCGCTGGTGGGCGCCGACGCCGCAGCAGACAACGCCGCACGGTTGATTCAGGCATTTCGCGAGGCCGCTGATCCGGTGGTGCATATCCGCCACGAATTCACCTCCGACGCCGCGCCGTTCTTCACACCGGGCTCCGACGGCGCGAAGTTGCATCCCAAAGTTCTCAACCGCGCCGACGAGCCGGTGGTGCTCAAACACTTCGTCAACTCGTTCCGCGAGACCGAACTGGAGGCCATCCTCGACCAGCAAGGCATCGAGCACCTGGTGGTGGTCGGGAGCATGAGCCACATGTGCATCGACGGCATCACCCGCGCCGCCGCCGACCTGGGTTACACCGTCACGGTGATTCACGACGCCTGTGCCACCCGTGACCTGGAATTCAACGGCGTCACCGTCCCGGCCGCCCACGTTCACGCCGCCTTCATGTCGGCCTTGGGTTTTGCTTATGCAAGTGTGGTGTCCACTGACGATTTTCTGGCTGATTAAGATGAGGAACCTGTGGGAGCGGGCTTGCTCGCGAAAGCGGTGTATCAGGCAACATCAATGTTGACTGTCTCGCCGCCTTCGCGAGCAAGCCCGCTCCCACATGACTTTCTATTGCCATACGCCTGTGCAACAGTCGAAAAAATCTCACGCGTGAGCTATTGAGGTCCGCAAAAATTGCCTGTAGTGTTTCTCACGCGTGAGTTTTTTCACAACGAGGTCAGCATCATGAAAAGCAGCTCTCCATCAGATCCGCCCACCGGATCTGTTACCGATCCAGCGAGCCAAAAGGGAGAGCGCTCGAAACCGTCCGCGAAAAAACCATCCAGCTTCTACATGAAGCAGATGCGCGCGGGCCTGGGTGCCGCCGGTTATGTGAAACACGAGACTTGGGTGCTTCCCGAAAACCGAAGCCTGCTCAAGCAGATGGAGAAACAGCTACGCCAACCGATTCTGGCTGGCTCATTCATGTCGGAGAATTACATGAGCGCAGGTACTAACTGGAACATCGACCGCCTCTTCAGCGCCCTTCAGGCCCTTGATGACGTGGTTTCCAACGACATCACCCTTTCCCTCGTTCAAGGCTCCGAGTCCAGCATCAAGCTGGAAATGAACGATTTCGGTGGTTTGCCGATTTACATCGCGGTGGTTGGCGAGCAGATCATCGTCGACACCGTGCTGGTGGACATCGAGTCGATCAAGGACGTACCGGCCTTCAACGATGCCGTTCTGCGCAGCCGGGAAATGTTCCCGCTGTCCTCGATCGGCATCGAGTCCATGCCCAATGGGCAGATCGTTTACAACATGTTCGGCGCGCTGAGCTCCGACTCCAGCCTGACCAACGTCGTGACCGAGGTCAAAACCCTCGTCGACAACGTCCAGCGCGCCAGCGAAGCCTTTGAACGTTTCTTCATCTAATTTTTCGGGAACAGGAAATATCCAATGACTCAGTCCATCTGGAGCAAATTGTTCACCGCGTTGCGTGGCGGTGCCAACGAAGTCGGCGAATCGATCGTCGACCAACAGGCCCTGCGCATCCTCGACCAGGAAATTCGCGATGCTGACAGCGCGCTGGCCAACGCCAAGCGCGAGCTGGTCACCATCATGGCCAAGCACAAATTGTCGGCTGATCGCGTCAGCGAGTACAACGCCAAGATCAAGGATCTGGAATCCAAGGCCCTGGCCGCGATCCAGGCCAACCGCGAAGACCTGGCACTGGAAGTGGCCGAAGCCATTTCGACCCTGACCAACGAACTGGATGTCGAGCAAAAGCAGGCCACCGAATTCGGCGGTTACGCGGACAACATGCGCAAAGACATCACCAAGGCTGAAAGCCGCATCAAAAGCCTGCGTCAGCAAGTGGACATGGCCAAGGCCCGTGAAAGCGTACAGAAAGCCCAGGTCAGTGCTTCGATCGCCAGTGGCGGCGCCAACGGCAAGCTGGAAACCGCCGTCGGTACGCTGAACCGCCTGCAAGCCAAGCAGCAGCAACGCGCCGCTGAACTGGAAGCCCAGGACCAACTGGCCGATGCGTCGACCGGCACCGACCTGGAGCGCAAGCTGCGCGAAGCCGGCATCACGCCGAACGAAGGCAGCGCCAATGCGATTCTGGAACGCCTGAAGAAAAAATCGGCCGAGTAACCGACTCAAGTGCCGGATGCGTAACCTGTGGGAGCGGGCTTGCTCGCGAAGAGGGAGTGTCAGTCGACATTAATGTTGCCTGACAAAACGCTTCGCGAGCAGGCTCGCTCCCACAATGGATTGCGTTTCAATTTTCGTTGAGTCGAGTTGAGTCGAGGTCACGGATGGATGCCCTGAAGGGTTTCAAGACAATCGCAGGCGTGGCCATCTTCATGGTTGTGCTGCAACTGCTCAATGTTGCGACCGGCTACAGCCTTATTGCCTTCGGCCTGGTGCCGAGAACACTGCAGGGACTGGTCGGCATCATCACCTCGCCTTTCTTGCACGGGTCCTTTGCGCACCTGAGCACCAACCTGATTGCCTTTTTGATCCTCGGTACCCTGGTCATTATCGAAGGGCTCAACCGGTTCATGGCCGTCAGCGCCATCATTATTCTGTTGGGCGGTTCGCTGGTCTGGCTGTTCGGATTTTCAGGCGTACACATCGGTGCCAGCGGATGGGTATTCGGGCTGTGGGCGTACCTCCTGTCGCGCGCCTGGTTCCAGAGGAGCTGGAGCAACCTGATAACGGCCAGTGTCGTGGTCCTGCTCTATGGCGGCCTGATTTTTGGCTTCCTTCCCCGCCAGGGCATGTCCTTCGAAGGGCATATCTTTGGTGCGATCGCCGGATTTATTGCAGCCAAGGTACTGTTATCTACGCCACGCAGCAGGTTTAATGCCGCCCGGTAACCGCATTTGAGCACTCAGACGCCAGAGCGATTACGTCGCCAGGAATGAGCCCCCATGGAGTCAGGGATGTAATGTCGATTTTCCTTTTATTGCGCACGTACGCCTCGTCCTTCTTCCATCGGTTCGGCTGGGCAGGCCTGGCCATTGCGCTGGGCATACACCTGAGCACGGCCTATATCGGTCTGGTGCTTCTGGGCGAACAACACCTCACCGCCCCCGCCACGTTTACCTACTTCTATCTCACCACCACGCTCACCGTCGGCTATGGCGATCTCGCACCGCAGACATCGGCGGGACGAATTTTCGTGGCTACCTGGGTCATGCTCGGGGGCATTGCGCTGCTGACGGCAGCCATCGGTAAAACCACCAGCAGTGTCATCGATGTATGGAGAAAAGGCATGAAGGGCAAAGGCGATTTCACCGGCAAGGTCGGCCACACCGTTCTCATCGGCTGGGAAGGCGCGTCCAGCGAGCGGGTCATAGAATTGTTGCTGCAGGACGAAACCTCCAATGACAACCTGATCGTCATTTGCGATTGCGACCTCGAAGAAAATCCCATGCCGGGCAAAACGTCCTTTATCAAAGGCGAAAGCCTGTCCTCTGCCGCGCTTTTGCTGCGTGCTGGCGTGCCCGGTGCCGAACGCGTCCTGGTGCGCACCCACTCAGACGATCTGACCCTGGCCACCGTGCTGGCGGTCAATCAACTGAACCCTGTCGGGCATGTGGTCGCCCATTTCAATGAAAGTGAAATCGCTGCGCTCGCCAGCGCCTACGCGCCCAGCCTCGAATGCACCTCGAGCATGGCCATCGAGATGTTGGTGCGCGCCTCTCAGGACCCGGGCTCGTCAGTGGTCATCAATGAATTGCTGTGCGTGGGTCAAGGTGCCACCCAGTACCTGATGAGACTGCCCGAGACCTTTGAAGCAACGTTCGGTGACCTGTACGCGCAGATGAAAGAGCGCCACAACGCTACCCTTATCGGCTACCGCGCCAAAGGTGCCCGACAGCCTTCGATCAACCCGCCCGGCGCCACTCGCGTTGAGGGCGGCGAACTCTTCTACATCGCCTCCACTCGCCTCAAGGAAATCACCAATGGGATGGTTTAAACAGTTGATGGGGCTTGAGGCCCCGAAAGCGAATACAGAATCGAAATGGACAGCCAACGAAACCCTGGCCGCCATCGGTCCGCTGGGCCTGGCATTGGGCAAAGAGGTGATGTTCGACACCACCCTGAAGTTGTTGCTCGACGGTAACACCACCGTGGTCATCCCTGGCTCCCAGCAGATCTGGAGCGCTGGCACTGTTGATCTCGGGCAGTCGAACTGGCTGTCACGCTATTACATGAATGACGAAGACTACTGGCTGCAGGTGCATACCACCGGCGATATTGCCGGACAGGTCGAGTCGGTGATCCTGTTCAATTACCTCAGTTACGTCACCATCAACAGTGAAGCAGAGCTGAGTCGGCTGGCCGGCCCTCAAAGCCTGATCGGGCTGCCGACCTACACCCATAACGGCGTCGAATACACCCGCGAATGGGGCACCGAGAGTGGCCAGACAGAACTGGTGACGCTGAGCGAACACCTGAAAAACCCGGATGAGTCCTACAGCATCGAGCACCGTTCGATGCTGTACGCCCGCGAAACCGGCCTGACCGATCGCCGGGAATTCCTGCTGTTTTCCGTCGAGGAAGACGCCGAAGGCACCATCAGCTTGAGCACTTCGCTGGGCATTTCGCTGTACACCACTGACCTGAACACTTTTTAAAAAGGAAGAAGTCCATGCTTGAAGCGCTCTCCATCTCCCTGAATAAAGCCGCGGTGCTCGGGTTTGTTTCGTACATCCTCGGTGCCGCCGTGCTGTTCGCATTGTTCCAGTTCATCTACACCCGAATCACACCGCACAGAGAGTTCGAACTGATCCGTTCGGGCAACGTTGCGGCCGCGATCGCGCTGGGTGGCGCCATCATCGGTTTCGCCATTCCGGCCAGCAATGTGATTGCCTACTCGATCAGCATTCTGGACTTCGTCGTCTGGGCAGTGATCGCCGCTTTCGTACAACTGCTGGCGTTTCTGGTGACCAGCCTGGTGCTCAAAGGCGCCTCTGAACGCATTAAAAAAGGCGAAATCGCTGCGGGTATCTATGTTGCGGCAGTGGCCATCAGCGTCGGCATGTTGAACGCCGCGTGCATGACCCCTTCCCAGAACTGATTGCGCCACGGAGATCCCGATGAAACGAAGCAAGTACGTTCAGCTCTCGCTGGCAGCGTCGGTCGCCATGGCGATATCAGGCTGCGGGCCGACGGAAAAAACCTACGAGATACACAAAAAGTACAACTTCCAGTCCGTCCAGCAGTGCGCCGATGAAAAGCTCCCGGTCGACATCTGTTCTGACGCCTATATGAAGGCCATGGCCCAGCATCGAAGCATTGCGCCGGTGTACGACAACCAGGCTGATTGCGACGCCGACTTTGTCGTCGACTGGTGTCAGCAGGATTCCGCCGGCAAGTTCATCCCCAAGCTCGGCGGTTTCGAGCTGAGTGCCGATGGCGAAGTGACGCAATCCGAAGTAGACGCAGCCAAGTCAAAATTACCCGCTTCGGAAGCGACTGCCGCTGGGTCGGGATTCTCCGGCAGCAGCCTGCTGACCGGGCTGTTGATCGGCAACATGCTCAGCAGCAACCGCAACAGCTACTACTCCGAGCCGGTCTACCGCTATCGTGATGATCGCGGCAGCTACTCGTCCTCGACACTCAGCCAGCGGGTATCGTCAGGTTCAACCTTCAACAGGTCCAATCAGGCGCGCTACGGCAGCAGTAGCAGTTACACCGACACCATCACCCGCAGTAAGCCGGTGTCTGTTGCGGCCTCCACTTCCCGCGGCGGCTTCGGCAGCCAGGCCAGCGCACGCAGCGGCTGGGGCGGATCGAGCAAGAGTTTTGGCGGGTCGAGCAGTTAAGGAAACAGGGCCATGAAGAAAATCCTCTGCGCAGAGCGTCATGACTGGAAACAGACCGCCGAAAGTCTCGGCTTTCTGTTCCATACCATCGACGACGAACCCTATTGGGACGAGAGCGCGTATTACCAGTTCACGCTCAAACAGATCGAGAACGATCTCGAAGACCCGACCACCGAGATTCATGAGATGTGCATGGACCTGGTGGCCCGCGTGGTTCAGAGCGAGGAACTGCTGGAGCGCCTGAGCATTCCCGCGCCATTCTTCGACATGGTTCGCACTTCATGGCTCGAAGGCCACCCGCACCTGTATGGACGCATGGATTTCTCCTACAACGGCAACGGGCCGGCCAAGTTGCTGGAACTCAACTACGACACGCCGACCAGCCTGTATGAGGCCGCGGCATTTCAGTGGGGCTGGCTGGAGCAATGCATCGAACGCGGCTTGCTGCCCAAGCATGCCGACCAGTTCAACAGCATCGACACCAAGCTGCATCAGGCCTTTGCCCAGCTGCAGCTCAAACAGCCCTTCTATTTCGCCTCGATGAAAGACTCGGTCGAAGACAAAGGCACCACCGACTACTTGCGCCTGATCGCGGAAAAGGTCGGCATCGAATCGCGACACATCGATATCGAGGACATCGGCCTCACCAACGAAGGACGTTTCGTCGATTTAGAAGATCGCTGGATTCCTCACCTGTTCAAGCTGCATGCCTGGGAATTCATCTTCCACGAGCCCTTTGGTGCAGCGATTGCTCAGAGTGATACACAGTTTTTCGAGCCGGCCTGGAAGTCGATCATTTCCAACAAGGGCATCCTGCCGCTGCTGTGGGAGTTCAATAAAGGTCACCCGAACCTGCTTGCGGCGCACCTGGATACAGACCCGGGCAAAGCGGTACCCAAAGGTTGGGTGCGCAAACCATTCTTTTCTCGGGAAGGCGCCAACATCGAGCTGCAAACGGCTGACGGTCTGATCGTGAAAGAGGACGGACCCTACACCGACGCACCTTTTATCCTTCAGGAGTTCGCCCCGCTGCCGAAGTTTGGCGACAGTTTTACGCTGATTGGCTCTTGGGTGATCGCCGACCAGGCAGCAGGGATCGGCGTGCGGGAAGACAACAGTTTGATCACCAAGGATTCGAGCCGGTTTTTGCCACACCTGATACTCGACTGACCCATCCATCGCCGGTGTGGACATAAGTACGATGCCCGCAAGACTTACGGCTGAAATACCGGATAATGGCGGCCAAATCGTCTAGCCCGTTATTCTGGTAATCCCCCCATGGAAATCAAGGTCAACTTTCTCGACAACCTTCGGCTTGAAGCCAAGTTCGATGACTTCACGGTGGTGGCCGATCAACCTATCCGCTATAAGGGCGATGGCTCGGCACCTGGTCCATTCGACTACTTCCTGGCTTCGTCGGCGTTGTGTGCGGCGTATTTTGTGAAGTTGTACTGCAGCACGCGCAATATCCCCACGGATAACATCCGTCTGTCACAGAACAATATTGTTGATCCGGAAAACCGCTACAACCAGATTTTCAAGATCCAGGTCGAGTTGCCGGCAGACATCTCCGACAAGGATCGCCAGGGCATCCTGCGTTCCATCGACCGTTGCACCGTGAAAAAAGTGGTGCAAGCCGGGCCTGAGTTTGTGATCGAAGAAGTCGAAAACCTCGACGCCGATGCCCAGGCGTTGCTGATGCCCGCTTCTAATTCAGAGGCGCACACCTATATCGCGGGCAAGGATCTGCCGCTGGAGCAAACCATCGCCAATATGTCGGCCATTCTGGCGGACCTGGGCATGAAGATTGAAATCGCCTCATGGCGCAACATCGTACCCAATGTGTGGTCGCTGCATATCCGCGATGCGCACTCGCCGCTGTGCTTTACCAACGGCAAGGGTGCGACCAAGGAAGGCGCGTTGGCATCGGCGTTGGGCGAGTTTATCGAGCGACTCAACTGCAACTTCTTCTACAACGACCAGTTCTGGGGCGAAGACATCGCCAACGCGGCATTTGTACACTACCCGGACGAACGCTGGTTCAAGCCTGGTCGTAAAGATGAGCTGCCAACTGAAATTCTCGACGAGTACTGCCTGAAGATTTACAACCGCGACGGCGAGCTGCGTGGTTCCCATCTGATCGATACCAACTCGGGCAACGAAGAGCGCGGCATCTGCTCGCTGCCGTACGTGCGCCAGTCGGATGGCGAGGTGGTGTATTTCCCGTCCAACCTGATTGAAAACCTTTTCCTGAGCAACGGCATGAGTGCCGGTAACACGCTGGCCGAAGCCCAGGTGCAGTGCCTGTCGGAGATCTTTGAGCGCGCGGTAAAACGCGAAATCATCGAAGGTGAATTTGCACTGCCGGATGTGCCGGCCCACGTGCTGGCGAAGTACCCCGGGATACTGGCCGGCATTCAGGCGCTGGAAGAACAGGGATTCCCCGTGTTGGTGAAGGATGCGTCCCTGGGTGGTGAATTCCCGGTGATGTGTGTCACGTTGATGAACCCGCGTACCGGCGGCGTGTTCGCCTCGTTCGGCGCGCATCCGAGCCTGGAAGTGGCGCTGGAACGCAGCCTGACCGAATTGTTGCAGGGCCGCAGCTTCGAAGGCCTCAACGACTTGCCCCAGCCGACTTTCGAAGGTCACGCAGTGACCGAGCCAAATAACTTCGTCGAGCACTTTATCGACTCCAGCGGCGTGGTGTCGTGGCGATTCTTCAGTGCCAAGTCGGATTACGAATTCGTGGAATGGGACTTCTCCGGCCAGGGTGAAAACTCGAATGCCGAGGAAGCCGCGACCTTGTTCGGCATTCTCGAAGGCATGGGCAAAGAAGTGTACATGGCGGTCTACGAGCATATCGGTGCGACGGCGTGCCGCATCCTGGTGCCGAACTATTCGGAAATCTATCCCGTGGACGATCTGATCTGGGATAACACCAACAAAGCGCTGTTTTTCCGCGCCGATATCCTGAACCTGCATCGCCTGGACGAAGACGAACTGCAAGCGCTGGTTGAGCGCTTGGTGGAAAGTGAGCTGGACGACTACACCGACATCACCTCCTTGATCGGCATCGAATTTGACGATAATACGGCTTGGGGTCAGCTGACGATCCTGGAGTTGAAGCTGCTGATTTATCTCGCCTTGCAACAGTTTGAAGAGGCGAAAGAGGCGGTGGAAATGTTCCTGCAGTACAACGACAACACGGTTGAGCGTGGCTTGTTCTACCAGGCCGTCAATGTGGTGCTGGAGATGAAGCTGGACGAAGACCTGGAACTGGAAGACTACGAGGCCAATTTCCGCCGGATGTTTGGCAACGAGCGGATGGATGCAGCAATCGGATCGGTGGACGGCAGCGTGCGCTTCCATGGCTTGACGCCGACCAGCATGAAACTGGAGGGGCTCGACAGGCACCTGCGGTTGATCGATAGCTACAAGAAACTGCACTCGGCACGGGCCAATGTGACCACTTTATTCAGTTAACAGCGTCCACAAAAAAGCGAAGCCAGATCACTGGCTTCGCTTTTTTTTATTACTTACTGGATAGCAGCTTTTTAAAAGGGTAGTTCACGCCTGATAAAACAGTTGAACACCCGGCCACCACCCGATCACGCAATGGCCGGGCCAGACTCAGCGATAGACCGGAAAACGACGGCACAACGCGACAACCTGTTCGCGCACGTGGTGCCCGACCTTGTCGCTGCCACCGTTTTCCAGGGCGTCCAGTACGTCGCACAACCAGCCGGCCACTTGCTCGCAAGCCTCCACACCAAACCCGCGGGTGGTCACCGCCGGGGTACCGATACGAAGGCCGGATGTCACAAACGGTGAGCGCGGGTCATTCGGCACCGAGTTTTTGTTGGCGGTGATATAGGCACTGCTCAGGGCCGCGTCGGCCTCCTTGCCGGTGTAGGGCTTGTCGGACAGGTCGATCAGCATCATATGGTTGTCGGTGCCGCCCGAGACGATCTTGTACCCGCGCTTTTGCAACACCCCGGCCATGGCCCGGGCGTTGATGACCACTTGGGTCTGGTAGATGCTGAACTCCGGCGCAAGCGCTTCCTTGAACGCCACGGCCTTGGCCGCGATCTGGTGCATCAGCGGCCCGCCCTGCACGCCGGGAAACACAGCGGAATCGAGCTTTTTGTAGAAGGCTTCATCCTGTCCCTTGGACAAAATCAAACCGCCGCGTGGCCCGCGCAGGGTTTTGTGCGTGGTGCTGGTGACCACATGCGCATGGGGAAGCGGGTCCGGGTATTCGCCCGCGGCGACCAGCCCGGCAACGTGGGCCATATCGACCCAGAAGATAGCCCCGACCTTGTCGGCAATGCTGCGCATGCGTGCCCAGTCCTTGTACCGCGAATACGCGGAAAAACCACCGATCAACATTTTGGGGCGTGTCTGCAGTGCGATTCGCTCCATCTCATCATAGTCAAGAAAGCCGGTTTTCGGGTCCAGTCCGTAAGGCACGATGGTGTAGTGACGCCCCGAAAAGTTGGCCGGGTTGCCGTGGGTCAGGTGACCGCCCTGGGCCAGGTTCATGCCCATCACCGTATCGCCGGGGTTGATCAGTGCCAGAAAGACCGCCGCGTTGGCCTGGGCGCCCGCATGGGGTTGCACGTTGGCGTAGTCGCAGTCGAACAGGGCCTTGACCCGCTTGATGGCCAGCCGCTCGGCCACATCGACGTATTCGCAGCCGCTGTAATAGCGCTTGCCAGAGTAGCCTTCGGCGTACTTATTGGTGAGCACCGTGCTCTGGGTTTTCATCACCAGCGGGCTGGCATAGTTTTCCGAGGCGATCAGCTCGATATGATCTTCCTGGCGATGCTCTTCGTTGTGAATCGATTCATACAGCTCAGGGTCGAAAGCGTTGAGGGTCAGCGTCGAGTCGTACATGTGCAAAGTGTCCTTGGTCAAGAATTCAAGCGGCGGGTGACAGCAGGCGCGTGATGCGCGCGGCGATGTCGTCGATCTGTGCGTCATCGCAGATCAGCGGCGGCAACAGGCGCACGGTGGTGCCCCGTGTGACGGTGATCAGCAGACGTTGTTCTTCACGGGCCCGGCCGACCAGTTCGGCGCACGGGCCATTGAGTTCAATGCCGATCATCAAGCCGATGCCGCGAACGGACACCACCTCAGGATGGTTGCCCAGCGCCAGCTTCAAGGCCGCCAACAAGCGGCGGCCCGAGGCGGCAGCCCGTTGCGGGATGTGATCGCGCTGCATGATGTCGAGCACTGTGCAGCCCACGCGGCACGCCAACGGGTTACCGCCGAACGTGGACGCATGGTGGCCGGGGGAAAACAGCTCGGCGGCCTTGCCCCGCGCCAGGCACGCGCCGATCGGGAAACCGTTGCCCAGCGCTTTGGCCAGGGTAATGACGTCCGGCTCGATGCCCGCATGCTCAAAGCCAAACCAGGTACCGGTGCGGCCCAGCCCGGTCTGCACTTCATCGATCATCATCAGCCAGTCGTGCTCATCACACAGTTGGCGCAGGGCCTGCAGGTAGCCGGCAGAGGCGGCGTGCACGCCTCCCTCACCCTGCACCGGCTCGACGAGCACCGCAACGATATCGGGTGACTGCGCCGCGACCTGGCGAATCGCCTCGATGTTGTCGTAAGGCACTCGCACAAAGCCCGGCATCAGGGGCTCGAAGCCGCGATGCACGGCGGGGTTGCCGGTAGCGGCGAGAGTGGCCAGGGTGCGCCCGTGAAAACTGTTGTCCATCACCAACACTTGCGGCTGGGTCACCTGCCGGGCGTTGGCGTGCAGGCGGGCCAGTTTGAGCGCCGCTTCGTTGGCCTCTGCTCCGGAGTTGCAGAAAAACGCCCGTTGCATGCCCGAGAGCAGGCACAGTCGTTCGCCCAATTGCTCCTGCCATGGGATACGGAACAGGTTGGTCGTGTGCAGTAACACCGTGGCCTGTTCGGCGATGGCCGCGGCAATTTCGGGGTTGGCATGCCCCAGGCTCGTCACCGCCACACCGGCGATGGCATCCAGGTATTCAACACCCTCGGTGTCCCACAACGAGGCGCCCTGGCCTCGGCTGAACGAAACCGGTTGTCGGGCTGAGGTGTGCATGAGGTAAGCGGGTGCAGCGGACATTGCGGGCCTTCCTGTAGAGGGGGATCAACGGCTGGGAGTGATCGACAACAACGTGTCTTCACTGAGGGGGCGGGCATCGGCGGTCGGCCAGTAGTACGCATCCGGCATGGCTCGGGCACCGAAGATCGCCTGTCCGACGCGCACCACGGTCGCGCCCTCTTCAATGGCGATTTCAAAGTCACCCGACATGCCCATCGACAGCTCTTGCAGCGACACCCCATCAGGGGCGCAATGACGCAAGCGGTCGCGCAATTCACGCAGCCGGACGAAGCATGGGCGCACCCGCATCGCGTCAGCCGAGAACAGCGCCAGCGTCATCAACCCGCGAACCCGCAGTGTCGGGAACGCTGGCATAGCCTCCAGGAAAGCCGCCACGTCATCGGGCGCCAGCCCGTACTTGCTGGCTTCGCCGGAGGTATTGACCTGGACGAACACGTCCATCTGCCGACCTTCAATGTGCAGGCGACGGTCCAGCGCCTCGGCCACCCGCAGGCTGTCCAGGGCCTGGAACTCGCTGGCGAAGCGTGCGACCTGCTTGGCCTTGTTGGTCTGCAAATGGCCGATCACCGACCATTGCAGGTCTTGCAGGTCGGTCATGGCTTCCCACTTGCGCTGTGCTTCCTGCACCTTGTTCTCGCCCAGCAGGCGGCAACCGGCGGCATAGGCCAGACGCAGATGAGCTTCATCAAAGGTTTTGCTGACCGGCAGCAAGCGCACACCGGCCGGGTCCCGCCCTACCCGACGGCACGCCTCGACAATGCGTTGCTGCACGGCGGCCAGGTTGCGGCGAAAGTCTTCGACACTGTCGGCCTGTGGGTAACGACCATGGCGCGCATGCAGGATGTTGAGGTCTTCGGTTTGATCAGGCATCAGTTGGCCGCTCCTTTGGTGGGCACTGCAACCGGTTCGGCCTGTGGGACAGCAGCCTTTTCACGACGCGGCAACTGCCCATTGAGCACGGCGTAGGCCGCCAGGCCGATGACCAGGCCCCAGAACGCGCCGCCGATGCCCAGCAGGGTGATATTGGCCGCGCAGGCCAGAAAGGTGATCAGCGACGCTTCCCGCGATTTCACGTCTGCCATGGCATTGGCCAGGCTCGCGCCGAGGGTGCCCAACAGGGCCAGCCCGGCCAGGGTGGTAATGAAGGTCGCCGGGAAGGCCATGAACACCGCCGCCAGGGTCACGCCGAAAATCCCCACCAAGATGTAGAAGATGCCCGCGGCCACGCCTGCGATCCAGCGCTTGGACGGATCTTCAGACGCTTCCTTGCCAGTGCAGATGGCGGCCGTGATGGCCGCGATATTGAAGGCATGGGAACCGAACGGCGCCATCAGCAAAGAACCCAGCCCGGTCACGCTGAGGATCGGGTTGGCACTGGTGTTGAACCCGTCATTGCGCAGCACCAGCATGCCCGGCATATACTGCCCCGTGAGGGTGATCAGAAACAGCGGCAACGCCACGCTCAACAACGCATTGACCGAGAACTCAGGCCGTGTGAACACCGGTGTCGCAAACTCCAGCGCCAGCCCCATGAAATCCACGCGCCCCTGCATCAGCAGAAAGCCAAGCCCCAGCACCAGAATGCCGACCACCGCATAGCGCGCACTCAAGCGCTTGAACACGATGTAGGCGCCGATCAACACCCCGACCAATAACGGGTCGACGCTCATGCTGGCGAACGCACCGATGCCGAATTGCAGCAGGATGCCGCCCAACAAGCCCGCAGCCACACCGGGCGGGGTCAGGCGAACGGCTTTTTCAAAGTAGCCGGACACGCCCAGCAGCACGAACGCTGCAGCCGAAATCATGTACGCCCCGATGGCCTCGGCGTAGGGTGTGGTCGCCAAGGCGACGATCAAAAAAGCCGCCGCCGGGGTTGACCAGGCGGTGATGATCGGTTCGCGGCGCACCCAACTGAGGAACAGCCCGGTCACCCCTACCCCGATCGACACCGACCAAACCCACGACGCCGTCAACTCAGGGCTGAGCCCT
This sequence comes from Pseudomonas frederiksbergensis, assembly GCF_003732275.1. Taxonomy (GTDB): domain Bacteria; phylum Pseudomonadota; class Gammaproteobacteria; order Pseudomonadales; family Pseudomonadaceae; genus Aquipseudomonas; species Aquipseudomonas frederiksbergensis_H. The sequence goes on along the minus strand of NZ_MOBM01000021.1, from coordinate 51,713 downwards.
GCGACCTTGGCGGCCTGAAACACCAGGATGAAGGTGCCGCCGTAATTGACGATCACCGAAATCAGCCCGGCAACCACCGGGTGCAGCAGGTCCCGCAGACGCAGGGACGAGAGGGATTGAGTAGATGACATAGGTCTTGGCTCCTTGCTGGACGATGTATCCGGTCGCTGGTAAGCGGTCATTTATAGCCGTTGAATGGCAGGTTTTACCCCTACGCTTTAACGCAGCAGACCAGACCACTTTGCGCGGTCGGCTCAGCCATGCTCGCGCGCAAACACGTTCATGAAATCGCACAGCGCCTCGACCGCCGGCACTGAAACGGCGTTGTAGAGGCTGGCGCGCAGGCCGCCGACGCTGGCGTGGCCTTTGAGGCCATTGAGGCCGGCCTGCTCGGCGCTCCGCAAAAAGACCTTCTCCAGAGCCGCCTCGGCCAGCCGGAAGGGCACGTTGTTGATGGAGCGATACGGTAACTGCACAGGGTTGCGATAAAACCCGTCACTCCCATCGATGGCGCGGTACAGCATTCCCGCCTTAGTCTGGTTGCGCTGATGCAGGGCCTGCAGACCGCCGCTGTGCTTGATCCACTTGAGCGTCAAGCCGGTGAGGTACCAGGGGAAGGTCGCCGGGGTATTGAGCATCGACTGCGCGTCGCTGATGCGCGCGTAGTTGAGAATGTCCGGGGTAAAGGCATGGGAACGCTCCAGCAACGCCGGGTCCACGATGACCACCGTCAACCCGGCCACGCCCATGTTTTTCTGCGCGGCGGCATACACCAGCCCATGCCTGGCGATGTCGATCGGCTTGGACAGCAGGCTTGAACAAGCATCGCACACCAGCGGCGCGTCGCTCGCGGGCGTGTCGATGAACTGCACGCCGTGCACCGTCTCATTCTCGGTGTAGTGCAAGTAGGCGGCGTCGGCGTTAAGGCGCCACTCCGAGCCGTGGGGGACGCGGTCGAAACCGGACGCGTGGGTACTGGCAACCACGCGCACATCGCAGTAGCGCCGTGCAGCCTCGATCGCCTTGCCCGACCAGAGGCCGGTGTGCAGGTAATCCGCTGTGCCTTTATCGCCTATCAGGTTCATCGGCACTTGAGCGAACTGCAACGAGGCGCCCCCTTGCAGGAACAGCACTTTGTAGGCGGGCGGCACCCCGAGGATATCGCGCAGGTCCCGTTCGGCCTCGCGGGCCACCGTCATGAACACCTGCGAACGATGGCTGATTTCCATCACGGACATGCCGGTGCTGGCAAAATCGAAAAACTCCTCGTGCGCCTGAGTGAGGACGTCCAACGGCACCGCGGTGGGGCCTGCGCTGAAGTTGTGTGACCGAGCCATGGTTGAGTAACTCCTGTTCAAGAACGCTTGCCCTGTGCGTAATCACCGAGGTAAAGCCTGGGGTGGCGAGGGCCAGAGTCTACGGATAAACTGGCCTGCCTTTACCTGCCAGTTCATAGAAAGAGAGCAGACCACATGGCAAAGACCTTCGAGCTGGAAACTCTGAAGATGCGCCTCAACGACGCTGAGTTTCAGCTGCTGGATTTGCACCAGCGGATCCAGCGTGCGTTGCGTGCGCTGATACTCGACGGCGCTCTCGGCCCCGGCTTGAAACTGCCCGCCACGCGGGTGCTGTCCAAGTCACTGGGCTGCGCCCGCGACACCGTTGAGAACGCCTATGTGCAGTTGCATCGGGACGGGTTTATCGTGCGCCGCGAAGGCGCCGGCAGTTACGTCTGCGACACGGTGGGCGTCGAATTGCGCGGTGCCGGCCGCCGACGCCTCAAGGCTCAGGAAGTCAGGAGCAGCGTCGCCGCACCGGGCGCCGAACTCAGCCAACGCGGGCGGATGATCTTCGACACCGGCGGTGTGCGCGATCAGCAAGTCATCAAGGCATTCGCCACCGGCCTGCCGGAAACCCGCAGCTTCCCGACGGATGTCTGGGAGCGTTTGCAGCGCCAGGTCATGAAGGACTATCGCGCGAACGTGCTGCTGCATGGCGATCCACAAGGGGCCGAGCCCCTGCGCAAAGCGATTGCCACCTACCTGAACCTCGAACGCGGCGCCAAATGCTCCCCCGACCAGGTGCTGGTATTGAGCAGTACGCGTCAGGCGTTGTATCTGTGCGCACAGTTGCTGGTGGACGCCGGCAAGCCGATTCTGCTGGAAAACCCCGGCTATTACGGCGCCCGCAAGGCCTTCGAAATCGCCGAAACCCAGGTGCTGCCCATTGATGTCGATGAACGGGGCATCCGCACCGACCTGCTGTACGCCGACCGCAGCGGCGCCAATTGCGTGTATGTCACGCCCTCGCACCAATACCCCACCGGCGCGACGTTGCCGCTGGAGCGGCGTCTTGAGTTGATCAATTGGGCGGCGCAAAAAGGCAAGTGGATCATCGAAGATGACTACGACAGCGAGTTCCATTACGACGGGCAACCCACAGCGTGCGTGCAGGGCCTGGACAAGTATCAGCGCACGCTCTACATCGGCACGTTCAGCAAGACCCTCTACCCCGGCCTGCGCATGGGGTATATGGTGCTGCCCTCCGAGCTGGTCAAGCCCTTTGCCTATGCGCGCAGCATGATGGACGGCCACACTCCGCAAACGCTGCAACTGACGCTTGCGCGTTTTATGGAAGACGGCCATTACAACGCGCATGTCCGGGCCATGCGCAAGCTGTATGCCGGACGCCGGTCGATCATGCACGATGCCATCGGCAAGTACTTGAGCACGGTGGTCACCGCCGAACTGCCGCCGGGCGGGTTGCAAATCCCCTGCTTGCTGAAAGCCGGATGGTCCGAGGAAAAAACCATCCGCCAGGCCGCCACTGCCGGCGTGCAACTGTCCGGCCTCAGCGGCTTGTACGCGGGCGACCCGAAGCAACAGGGCTGGCTGCTGGGCTACTCCTCCCTGACCGCGTATGAAATCGAAGCCGCCATGTTGCGCCTGGCCAACGCCCTGAAAATCTAATGGCCCAGCGCATAGTTCATCAGCAGCTGCTGGGCCTGGTCGGCCATCCGCGCACGCCTGGGCAGCTTGGGGCATTCAACCGCGATGACGGGTTGAGGCTTGGCGGTGGTGAACAATCTGAACCGTGACGTGCGGGTGGCCGCTAGACGGCCGGTGGGGATGATGCCGGGCATTGGAATTCCTTTTCAAAAAAGCGCAGGCGGTTTAATACGGCAACCTGAAACGCTTGGTCAGGTCGCTGATGCCTTCACGAATCGAGCGTTCAGTGCGGCCGTCGAGGGCACCGCTGCGCAAGCCACCGAGCATGGCCAGAATCATGTCGCCGATCTCCCTGAATTCATCGACCCCCATGCCACGCGAAGTGCACGCCGCACTGCCGAGACGAATGCCGGACGTCACGGTGGGCTTGACCTCATCGCCGGGCACGACATTTTTGTTCACGGTAATGCCGATTGCCTCCAACGCACGCTCGGCGACATTCCCCACCAGGCCCCAGGGCCGCAGGTCAATCACCCCCAAGTGACAGTCGGTGCCGCCCGACACGACCAACAGCCCACCTTCAGCCAATCGGCCGCACAAGGCCTGGGCATTGGCGACCACGGCGTGGGCATAAGCGCCGAAGGCCGGTTGCAATGCCTCGCCCAGCGCCACGGCCTTGGCCGCTACGGTGTGCATCAGTGCCGCGCCCTGTAGGCCGGGGAATACAGCCGCATTGATCTTCTGCGCAATGGCCTGCTCATTGCACAGGATCATCCCGCCACGCGGACCGCGCAACGTGGCGTGGGTGCTGAGGGTGGTGACGTGGGCGAACGGCACTGGAGACGGATACGCACCACCCGCGACCAGGCCGGCGACGTGGGCGATGTCGGCCATCAGGAACGCACCCACCTCGTCGGCAATCGCACGAAACCGGGCGAAATCCAGCGCCCGTGAATACGCCGAGGCCCCTGCGATGATCAGGCGTGGGCGTTCTTGTCGGGCGATCTGCTCGACCTGATCCATGTCGACCCTATGGGTCACCGAGTGCACCCCATAGCTGAGGGCCTGAAACCAGCGCCCGGACAAGTTGAACGCAGCACCATGGGACAGGTGCCCACCGGACTTGAGGTCCAGGCCCAGGATCTTGTCCCCCGGCGCCAGCAGAGCCAGAAACACAGCCTGGTTGGCTTGGCTGACCGAATGGGGTTGCAGGTTGGCATAGGCACAGCTGAACAGTTGCCTGGCCCGATCGATGGCGAGTTCTTCAATTGCATCGACATTGCAGCAACCGGCGTAATAGCGGCGCCCTGGGTAGCCCTCGGCATATTTGTTGGTCAGCACCGACCCTTGGGCCTCGAGCACCGCACGACTGACCACGTTTTCGGCGGCGATCAGCTCGATTGACTGCACCTGGCGCTGACGCTCGGCGTCGATGGCGCGCCACACCTCCCCGTCCACCTGGGTCAGCGCAATGCCACTGACCCCTGGCAGCGCGTGGCCCTCCCGATAAGCGAAATGCGGCATGGTCACTCCCTGTGTAAACGTCCGATAACACGCCGCATTACCCTAGCCGCCCACGGACCGGCCAGCCATACCAGTTCGTGCCGACGTTACAGACCACCGCGCTCAATGCCGCTGCCACACGTCTACGCAGGGGCAGGCGTCGCGAAATCGCAGCCATTCAAAGTGGTCTGATGGACTCATCGGTAATGGACTATCGCGCAAGACCATCGCCTCATTAAGCTCTGCGCCGGTTTTGCCATGCTCATCACATAGGTTTCGCCATGACGATTCGTATCGGGTTGTTGCCTCAGGTCGCCGCAGCGCACTTTGTCAGTCATTTGCACATCATGGTGCTGGCGGCGCTGTTCCCCCTGCTTCCGGCTTTTTTCAACGTGGATTATGTCGAGCTGGGTCTGGCTTTCAGCCTGTTCAATATCGTCACGGCGCTGGTACAGGCGCCCATGGGGTTTGCCGTGGACCGCCACGGTGCCAGGCGCTTGCTGTTGGTCGCGCTGGCACTGGGCAGCAGCAGTTTCCTGCTGATTGCACTCCTGCCCGGCTACACCTGTTTGTTGATCGGCATGGCGCTGGCCGGCGTCGCCAACGCCATTTATCACCCGGCCGACTACGCCCTGCTGTCCCGACACATTGACCCCGCCCACATCGGCAAGGCGTTCTCCGTGCATACCTTTGCCGGTTTCCTTGGCGCGGCCGTGGCCCCTGTGTTTTTGCTGGGTATCGCGGTGTCGAGCAACCCGGCCATGGCCTTCGCGGCGGCGGCACTGGTGGGGTTTTTCGCGCTGGCGCTGTTGTTGATCCCTGGCTCCGCACTGGCCCGGGTCAGTCGCGTGCATCCCGCCGCCGACCCGACACCCCTCGGCACCCGTCGCCTGTCACTGCTCTCGCCTATGGTGCTAAGCCTGACCCTGTTGTTCGTGCTGCTGAACCTGAGCACCGGCGCGATTGAGAAGTTCTCGGTCGCCGCCCTGATGCAAGGCCAGGGCGTGGCCTTGACCTGGGCCAACTCGGCGTTGACCGCCTTCCTCTTTGCCAGCGCCTTCGGCGTGCTGGCAGGGGGAGCCTTGGCCGACCGGACCCGCCGCCATGGCGTAGTGGCAGCCAGCGCGTTTGCCTTGGCCACCGTGCTGATGCTGCTGGTCGCCACGGCACGCTTGAGCGAGCCGGCGCTGCTGGTCGTGCTGGGGACAGCGGGTTTCCTGACCGGGGTGATCGCACCGTCCCGCGACATGCTGGTACGTGCGGCCGCCCCGAAGGATGCCGAAGGCAAAACCTTCGGCATCGTCTCTACAGGTTTCAATATCGGTGGCGCCATCGGTCCCGTCGGGTTCGGCTCGCTGCTCGACCAAGGCCACCCCGACGCAATTTTCTGGGCCAGCGCCGCCTTCATGGGCCTGACCGTTGTACTGACCCTGATGCAGGAGCGGTCCTTGGCCAGGACCCGAAAAATGATGGCACTGCAAGTGGCATTCAAGTGACCTGGGTCAATAGCCCCAGTGTGTTTTTGCCGCAGACTTGGAGGGCACCGTCCCGCATTGATTGCGCTGCCCCCCCCCCCCGCTTGTGCGGACCCGTTATTTTTGCAAGGACTGCACGGTAAACCCGAACACCAATAGTCGATTTCCTTGGAGTTAAAACATGGAACGTTTGAATTGTGGTACCGATGACGTGGTAAAAAACATGCTGGCCAAACTATCCACGCTCTGGAAAACCCGCGCCGCCGTCAACAACCCGCAACCGAACTACTGGGGCCTCGCCTTTGATGTCGACAAGCACGACTTCAGTCTGTCGCTGCTGCCGTTTCGTTATCACCAGGCCTGGCTCGAAGCCCCCCAGGACTTGCAATCCAAATGCCTGTCCTACGCGTGGGGCATCTACAACCTCAAGACCATCTACATCGAATGCAATGTGGTCGTGCCTGCCTGCGAGGACATTATCAAGACCCCGCCGCCGAGCAACAACCGCGCCCTGCTGCAGGACGTGATGTCTCAGGCACTGCTCGACGAAGCCCTGCACACGCGCATGTCCATCATGGCCTGCAACTATATCTATGACATGCGCAAACTCACCCCGCTGGATTTCAGCGCCTTCAACCTGGTGACCTGGCGCGAGGCCCTTCTGGCAAACTGCACCGCCGAATGGGAGCGACGCCTGACCCGCTTCGGCGTCGCGTGCGCCAGCGAAACACTGATCACCGACTACCTCAAGACCATGGCCGAGGACGCCAGCATTCAGGCGGTGTGCCATGAGGTCACGCGCACCCATGCTATGGACGAGTGGAGCCATTCCAGCGTCTTCAGCTTCGTCGCTTCCGACATCGTCAATGGCCTGAGCCGCAAGGAACGCGAGTACCTGCGCTTGATCATCCTGCGCACGGTGCAGATGTTCGCCAATAACGAAATGGGCGCATGGTCCACCGTGTTTTCGATGCTGGATTTCCCCCATGCCGGCGAGATCCTGCATGACGTGGGCGACAACAACGAAATCAGCGTCTACACCGACTCGCTCGAAGCCCTGATAGACCGGATCGGTTTGACCGGCAACGGCCTCAGCAGTGCCGAGCATGCCATTGAAACCTTAGGCGAGAAGGCCCGCGCATGAACGCCATGACGTCCCTCCAGGCCCTGTGCGAACACGTGACCATTGAAACGGCCAACGTAAAAGTCTTCACCCTGCGCGCGGTGGACGCAACCGCCGAATTCCTCGACAGCCTGGAAGCAGGAAAACACGTGGCCCTGCACGCCGCTGACATGGCGGGCACCCATCACCAGCGGTTGTATTCGATCACGCGCAAGCGCGGCGCCGACCGGTTCGACATTGCAGTCAAGCGCGAAGGCCATGGCGGGGTTTCGGACCAGTTGCACGCTACGCTGCAAGCCGGCTCGACCACCTCGGTGCAGTTTGTGGCGGGTGATATTTCGCTGGAGTCGGTTCTGGGTTGCCGACAAGTCGGCATGCTCGCCGGCGGCATCGGCATCACCTTACCGATTGCGTTGCTGCGCGGCCTGGTCGAGCGCGCGCGACGCGGACTGGCGGTGCCCGATGTGAGCCTGCTGCTGTGTGTGCCGACCATCGCCGAGATTCCGTTTCTACATGAGTTGCTGGAGCTTGAGCTGACCACATCGTGGTTCTCCTTGCAGGTGTTCGTCACCCGCGAAGCGGTCAACAACAACGGGCACTTCAGCGCCGGTCGTCCCCAAGGCCAGGACCTGCGCCGGCTGGGTAACCCCGAGAGTGTGGTTATCTGCGGGAGCCATGGCTTCGCCCAGGGCATGCGCGAACACACGCTGGCCATGTTCCCCGCCAGCCGCTTGCTGATCGAGTCATTCACGCCACCGGCCGCGCCGGTCACTGCCGCACAGACCGAGGCTCAGACCGACGCGACGCTGCGCCTGTACTTGAACCACAACGATCAGGTGCTGGAGCCACCCGCCGGCAAGAGTTTGCTGGATATGCTCGAAACCAGCGGTATTACGGTGCGCAGCCTTTGCCGCGCCGGCATCTGCGGTCACTGCCGGCTGAAGGTGTCGGAGGGTCACTACACCCTTGAGCCCGACTTTTGCCTGACGGACAAGGACAAGGACGAAGGCTACGCCCTCGCCTGCTGCACCTTCCCCCAATCCGGGACGATCAAGGTCGACCTCACCACCACGGCATGAACCGTTACCGTGCTTACTTCAACAACTGGGTTTTTCCATGAAAACTGCCATTGCATTGCGCCACATTCACTTCGAAGACGTAGGCACCCTGGATGCCGTTCTGGCCGAAGAAGGCTATACGCTGATTTACCTGGACCCCACGGTCGACGCCATTTACAGCGAGCAGGTGTTGCAGGCCGACTTGCTGATCGTACTCGGCGGCCCTATCGGGGCCCATGACGAGCAGCTGTATCCGTTTTTGCACGACGAATTGAAGCTGGTGCGCCAGCGCGTTGCGTCCGGTAATCCCCTGCTGGGCATCTGCCTCGGTGCGCAATTGATCGCCCGGGCCATGCATGCCGACGTCTACCCGATGGGGGTCAAGGAGATCGGTTTTTCACCGCTGACCCTGACCGCGGCCGGTCAAGACTCGCCGCTCGCCGCGCTGATGGACACCCCCGTGCTGCACTGGCACGGCGACCAGTTCGATGTGCCGGAAGGCGCTGTGCTGCTGGCCAGTACCCAGGTAGGTGCTCATCAGGCGTTTGCCGTGGGCAACACGATTCTCGGCCTGCAATTTCACCTCGAAGCCGATACCGCCAACATCGAGCAATGGCTGGTTGGCCATGCAAGCGAACTGGCTCAAACCGGCATCGATCCTGTTGCGTTGCGGAGCGAGGCCATTAACCTCGGCGACCGCCTGAGCCGCGCTGCGGGCCACGTCATGCGGGCCTGGCTGAACAACTTGGGCACCCCGATAAAACACTAAAGGCGGTCGGGCAACCTCCCACCGCATTTACACCGTGTAAAACCACCTGAAAAATACCGTCAAGGATGAGGAGTCAAAAATGATCGTAGTTTTGTTTGAGTTGCAGGCACTGCCAGGCCAGGGCGAGACCTATGTTGACCTGGTCAACAAGCTGACCCCGCTTCTTGAACCCATGAACGGGTTTATCTCCGTCGAGTGCTTTCAAAGCACGCTGAACCCCAAGAAGGTGATGTCGGTCACCACCTGGCGCGATGAGGAAGCCGTGGTGCAGTGGCGCAACGTGACAGCCCACCTGTCGGCCCAGCGCGCCGGGCGGGACAAAATCTTCGATGACTATCGCGTGCGCGTGACATCGGTGATTCGTGATTACGGCCTGCGTGATCGCGAACAGGCACCGTACAACGTAGTGGTCGACGGTGAACCCGCCACGGCTGCCGCGGTGGTATAACGCCGTATTCTCGTCAGCTGCACAGGGGCGAGATTTATTGTCGGTGGTTGTGGTGAGCGGGCTCACCACAACCCGCTCTTCGACATCAGTAATCCCAGAACGCCGCCACCCAGCGAAATGCATCGCCATCGATCACCACTCGCCCCACCGAAGGAAACGGCACGTGTAGTGGCGACAAACAGCTCCCTGCTTCGCGCCGCCTCGCCAAATGAACGATGACTCCGCAACGGCGCCGCTTCTCCTTGCCTCCCGAACCAAAATTACGCCATCGAATTGCTTTCCCTTCGCCTTGTGGATGTTCATAACTTGCAAAAAGGGCGAATCCTCAGCTCCATCCAATATCTGTTCTTGCGCTAAGGCTTGATCAAGCGCCAAACGAGCATTTATTTTTACATTCTTTGATTGTGGAGCAAATTGTAGGTCAGCTTTACACGTGGCGAAAAAAAACCCTCCCAGCTTTACAGCAAAGAGGGCTTTTGTTTACTCACGTAAGGCTATGATTTAACCGCTTAACTGATCAATCACCTTTACGTTTTGATCTTATGTAGGTTAGAACGGGATATCGTCATCAAAGCTGTCGAAATCCGGAGCCGGCTGCGGAGCGGCCTGCTGTGGAGCTGGTGCCGGGCGCGACTGTTGCGGTGCCGACTGCTGCGGACGCGGAGCCTGTTGGCGTGGGGCCGGGGCGGACTGCTGGTAGTTATTGCCCCCGCCTTGTTGGTCGCCCTGCTGTGGACGGCCGCCCAGCAGTTGCATGGTGCCTTGCATGTCGACCACGATTTCAGTGGTGTAACGCTTGATACCGTCTTTTTCCCACTCGCGGGTCTGCAGCTTGCCTTCGATGTACACTTGCGAACCTTTGCGCAGGTATTCGCCGGCAATTTCGGCAACCTTGCCGAACATCGAAACACGGTGCCATTCGGTCTTCTCGACCTTCTGACCGGTTTGCTTGTCGGTCCACTGTTCGCTGGTCGCCAGACTCAGGTTGGTCACGGCGTTACCGTTAGGCAAGTAGCGAACTTCGGGATCCTGGCCGCAAGTGCCGACCAATATGACTTTGTTAACCCCACGGGCCATAACGTTCTCCTAGGCTACGCACGCTGCCCCGGCCGGGTTGTTCACCAGGCGCTCAAGGGTGGTGCGATCCAATAGTTCTGTGTCCAATTTGATGTAAATCGCCGCTTCATCTTCGACGATCACTGCATCTGTTACCCCTACGACGGCCTTCAGGCGCTCGACCAGACCCGCTTCGCGGATCGCCTCGGGCGACAACGGCAAGCGCAGGCTCGTGACGTAAGGTGGTTCGCGCATGGTAACAGCAAAGGCCAGCCAGAGGGCAGCCAGGCCGGCGCATCCGAGGAATACAACCGACAAACCGCCGTGCTGGAACATCCAGCCGCCGAGGATCCCGCCCAGCGCCGAACCGAGGAACTGGCTGGTGGAATAAACCCCCATTGCCGTGCCCTTGCCGCCTGCCGGTGAAACCTTGCTGATCAGCGATGGCAAAGAGGCTTCCAGCAGATTGAACGCGGTGAAGAACACCACCGTCCCGATTACCAGAGCCCGCAGGCTATCGCCGAACTGCCAGAAGAATAGCTCAGTGAGCATCAGCGTCAGCACTGCGCCCAATAAAACTCGTTTCATTTTGCGTTTCTTCTCGCCGTAGATGATGAACGGGATCATGGCGAAGAAGGAGATCAGCAGCGCGGTCAAGTACACCCACCAGTGCTGCTCTTTGGGCAGCCCGGCTTTTTCGACCAGGGCCAGGGGCAATGCAACGAAGCTCGACATCAACATCGCGTGCAACACAAAAATGCCCAGGTCCAGGCGCAGCAGGTCCGGGTGTTTGAGCGTCGGTATCAGCGCCTGACGGGCGACGCCGGACTCGCGGTGCTGCAACGGCCCGGTCGCGCGCGGCACCATGAACATCACGATGACGATGCCGACCAGCGCCATGCCACCGGTGGCGAAGAACAACCCGGACAGGCCAAAGACACGGGTCAGCAACGGTCCTACAACCATGGCGACAGCGAACGACAGACCAATCGTCATGCCGATCATGGCCATGGCTTTGGTCCGATGCTGTTCCCGGGTCAGGTCCGACAGCAATGCCATGACCGCCGCGGAAATCGCCCCGGCGCCTTGCAGGATGCGTCCGGCGATGACACCCCAGATCGAATCGGCATTGGCCGCCAGCACACTCCCCAGGGCGAAGATGATCAGCCCCAGGTAAATCACCGGACGTCGACCGATGCGGTCGGAAATGAAGCCGAAAGGAATCTGAAAGATCGCCTGGGTCAGGCCGTAAGCGCCAATCGCCAACCCGATGAGGGCCGGGGTCGCTCCTGCCAGGTCCATCCCATAGGTCGCCAGAACCGGCAACACCATGAACATGCCAAGCATACGGAAGGCGAACACCAGGGCCAGACCGCTTGCTGCGCGGGTCTCACTGCCACTCATGCGTTCGCTGTGGGGATCGTGCATGGAAAAACCTCATGTGAACCGGCGGCGATTCTACCAGTCCCATCGATTGACGGGGTATATCGCGACGCTATGACGCGCACAGATGACGCAGTCTTCATCTAAGGCTGCGCGCCCCGCATTTGATAGTGTGCATCCATCCAGTATTTGGCCGTATACTCCTACGTTTTCGACGCCCGCCGAGCGAGGCCACTTTGGACAAGATCCTGATTCGTGGGGCCCGAACCCACAACCTGAAGAACATCGACCTGACCCTGCCACGGGACAAACTGATCGTCATCACCGGCCTGTCCGGATCCGGCAAGTCGTCCCTGGCCTTTGACACGCTGTACGCCGAAGGCCAGCGCCGTTATGTCGAATCGCTGTCGGCCTACGCCCGGCAGTTCCTGTCGATGATGGAAAAACCTGACGTAGACACCATTGAAGGTCTGTCGCCAGCGATCTCCATCGAACAGAAGTCGACCTCGCACAACCCGCGCTCGACGGTTGGCACTATTACCGAAATCTACGATTACTTGCGCCTGCTCTACGCTCGCGTCGGTATTCCACGTTGCCCGGACCACGACATTCCACTGGAAGCCCAGACCGTCAGCCAGATGGTCGACCTGGTGCTGGCACAACCGGAGGGCAGCAAACTGATGCTGCTGGCTCCGGTGATCCGCGAGCGCAAGGGCGAGCACCTCTCCGTCTTCGAAGAACTGCGCGCCCAGGGTTTTGTGCGGGCCCGGGTCAACGGCAGGCTCTGCGAGCTGGACGAGTTGCCGAAGCTGGATAAGCAGAAGAAGCACTCGATCGACGTCGTGGTCGACCGCTTCAAGGTCCGCGCCGATCTGCAACAGCGTTTGGCTGAGTCGTTCGAGACTGCGTTGAAACTGGCGGACGGCATTGCACTGGTCGCGCCGATGGACGACGAGCCCGGCGAAGAAATCATCTTCTCCGCTCGCTTCGCCTGCCCGATCTGCGGCCATGCCATCAGCGAGCTGGAACCCAAGCTGTTTTCCTTCAACAACCCGGCCGGCGCTTGCCCGACGTGCGATGGCTTGGGTGTTAAGCAGTTTTTCGACATCAAGCGATTGGTGAATGGCGAACTGACGCTGGCGGAAGGCGCTATTCGCGGCTGGGACAGGCGCAACGTCTATTACTTCCAGATGCTTGGCTCGCTGGCCTCGCACTACAAGTTCAGCCTTGAAGTGCCATTCAACGACCTGCCGGCCGATCAGCAGAAGTTCATCCTGCATGGCAGTGGCTCGCAGAACGTCGACTTCAAATACCTGAACGACCGTGGCGATATCGTCAAACGTTCGCACCCGTTCGAAGGCATCGTGCCGAACCTGGAACGCCGCTACCGCGAAACCGAATCGGCTTCCGTCCGTGAAGAACTGGCCAAGTTCCTCAGCACCCAACCCTGCCCGGATTGCCGCGGCACTCGTCTGCGTCGCGAGGCGCGGCACGTATGGGTTGGCGAGAAGACTTTGCCGGCGGTGACTAATCTGCCGATCGGCGACGCCTGTGAATATTTCGGCGTGCTGAAACTGACCGGTCGCCGTGGCGAGATTGCCGACAAGATTCTCAAGGAAATCCGCGAGCGGCTGCAGTTTCTGGTCAACGTCGGCCTCGACTATCTGTCACTGGATCGCAGTGCCGACACGCTGTCCGGCGGTGAGGCTCAGCGGATTCGTCTGGCCAGTCAGATTGGTGCCGGCCTGGTGGGGGTTCTGTACATCCTCGATGAGCCGTCGATCGGTCTGCATCAACGGGACAATGACCGGTTGCTGGGCACCCTCAAGCACCTGCGCGACATCGGCAACACGGTGATCGTGGTCGAGCACGACGAAGACGCGATTCGTCTGGCCGATTATGTGGTGGATATCGGCCCGGGCGCGGGTGTGCATGGTGGGCATATCGTCGCCGAAGGTACGCCGGCCGAGGTCATGGCTCACCCTGATTCGCTGACCGGCAAGTACTTGTCGGGCCGGGTGAAGATCGCAGTGCCAGCCAAACGCACGCCGCGTAACAAGAAGTTGTCGCTGGCCCTCAAAGGCGCTCGCGGCAACAATTTGCGCGATGTAGATCTGGAGATTCCGATTGGCCTGCTGACTTGCGTCACCGGCGTGTCCGGCTCGGGCAAATCGACGCTGATCAACAACACGCTGTTTCCTTTGAGCGCTACGGCACTCAATGGCGCAACGACGCTTGAGGCTGCCGCACATGACAGCATCAAGGGCCTTGAGCATCTGGACAAGGTCGTCGACATCGATCAGAGCCCGATCGGTCGCACGCCGCGCTCTAACCCGGCGACCTACACCGGTCTGTTCACGCCGATTCGAGAGTTATTCGCCGGTGTGCCGGAATCCCGCTCCCGCGGTTACGGACCAGGGCGTTTCTCCTTCAACGTGAAGGGCGGACGCTGCGAAGCCTGTCAGGGCGATGGCCTGATCAAGGTGGAAATGCACTTCCTGCCAGACATCTATGTCCCCTGCGACGTCTGCAAGAGCAAGCGCTACAACCGCGAGACGCTGGAGATCAAGTACAAGGGCAAGAGCATCCACGAAACCCTCGAGATGACCATCGAGGAAGCCCGGGTGTTCTTCGACGCCGTTCCAGCCTTGGCGCGCAAGCTTCAGACGTTGATGGACGTAGGTCTTTCCTATATCAAGCTGGGGCAATCGGCGACGACGCTGTCCGGCGGTGAAGCCCAGCGGGTGAAGCTGTCCCGCGAGCTGTCCAAGCGCGATACCGGCAAGACCCTGTACATCCTCGATGAGCCGACCACCGGCCTGCACTTTGCGGATATCCAGCAACTGCTCGACGTACTGCATCGCCTGCGCGACCACGGCAATACCGTGGTAGTGATCGAGCACAACCTGGACGTGATCAAGACCGCTGATTGGTTGGTGGACCTGGGGCCGGAAGGTGGTTCCAAAGGCGGCCAGATCATTGCCGTCGGTACGCCAGAGGAAGTGTCGGAAATGAAGCAGTCTCACACTGGTTTCTATCTCAAACCATTGCTGGCTCGCGACAGGGCCTGAATCAGGGCCACGAAAAAGCCCCTGTCACTTCATCAGTGACAGGGGCTTTTGTTTGTATGGCCTGCTAAAAGATCGCAGCCTTCGGCAGCTCCTACATAGAAATGCGTACATCTGCAGGAGCTGCCGAAGGCTGCGATCTTTGCGCTTTAAAGATCAGAACTGCGATTGCAGATAGTTTTCCAGGCCAATCAGCTTGATCAGACCCAACTGCTTCTCGAGCCAGTAGGTGTGATCTTCTTCGGTATCGGCCAGCTGAATACGCAGGATCTCGCGGCTGACGTAATCCTTGTGCAGCTCGCAAAGCTCGATGCCTTTGCAGAGCGCTGCGCGAACTTTGTATTCCAGACGCAGGTCAGCGGCGAGCATGTCAGGCACAGTGGTGCCGACATCCAGATCGTCCGGACGCATACGCGGGGTGCCTTCGAGCATGAGGATCCGACGCATCAGGGCATCAGCGTGTTGCGCCTCTTCTTCCATCTCGTGGTTGATACGTTCGTAGAGCTCGGTGAAACCCCAGTCCTCGTACATCCGCGAATGGATGAAATATTGATCACGGGCTGCCAGTTCGCCTGTCAGCAACGTGTTGAGGTAATCGATTACGTCTGGGTGACCTTGCATCGCCCTACATCTCCCTGCTTTAAAGTCTGTAGTTTGAACCAACCTGACCGGAAGGTCACTCGCCCGACGCAATAAAAGCGAAGATATTCTGAGAAAAGCGGTTTAAATAACGCAAAAACCGCCCAAATGAGGGCGGTTCTGCTTATCGTTTAGACTTAGTTAAGCTGTACGTTGAGTGCCTTTGCGACTGCTTCTCCATACGCCGGGTCGGCCTTGAAGAAATGCTGCAATTGACGATCAACCACATCGCTGGAAACACCAGCCATTGCGCCGGCAATGTTGTTGACCAGCAGGTTTTTCTGCTCATCACTCATCAGGCGGAACAGCGCACCAGCGTGGCTGTAGTAATCGGTGTCTTCGCGATGATCGTAACGATCAGCCGCGCCGCTCAAGGCCAAAGCAGGTTCCGCGTAGCGCGGTGCCTGTTTCGGTGATTCTACGTAGCTGTTCGGCTCGTAGTTCGGTGCTGCACCACCATTGGCGCCAAACGCCATGGAGCCGTCGCGCTGGTAAGTATTGACCGGGCTGCGAGGCGCGTTCACCGGCAGTTGCTGGTGATTGGTCCCCACACGGTAGCGGTGAGCGTCAGCGTAAGCGAACACGCGACCTTGCAGCATGCGGTCAGGCGACAGACCGACACCCGGGACCATGTTGCTCGGACCGAACGCCGCCTGCTCGACTTCAGCGAAGTAGTTCAGCGGATTGCGATTGAGTTCAAGCTCACCCACCTCGATCAATGGGAACTCTTTCTGCGACCAGGTCTTGGTCACGTCGAACGGGTTCTCGTAATGAGCCTCGGCTTGGGCCTCGGTCATGATCTGGATATTGACACTCCACTTCGGGAAATCACCGCGCTCAATCGCGCCGAACAGGTCACGCTGCGCGTAATCCGGATCGGTACCCGCCAGGCGTGCCGCTTCTGCCGGAGCGAGGTTCTTGATCCCTTGCCTGGTTTTGTAGTGCCATTTCACCCAGTGACGCTCGCCATTGGCGTTGATCAGGCTGTAGGTGTGGCTGCCGAAGCCATGCATGTGGCGATAGCCGTCAGGGATGCCGCGGTCCGAGAACAGAATGGTGACTTGGTGCAACGCCTCAGGCGAGTGCGACCAGAAATCCCACATCATCTGCGCGCTTTTCAGGTTGCTTTGCGGCAGGCGCTTCTGGGTATGGATAAAGTCGGGGAATTTCAGCGGATCACGGATGAAAAACACCGGCGTGTTGTTACCGACGATGTCCCAGTTGCCTTCCTCTGTGTAGAACTTCAGGGCGAAACCACGTGGATCACGCTCGGTATCGGCCGAACCGCGCTCACCACCCACAGTGGAGAATCGCAAGAATGTCGGGGTTTGTTTACCGACAGACTCAAACAGCTTGGCACTGGTGTACTGAGTGATATCGCGAGTTACGGTGAACGTACCGTAGGCACCCGAACCTTTGGCGTGTACACGACGCTCAGGGATGTTTTCACGATTGAAGTGCGCAAGCTTCTCGATCAGGTGGAAATCGTCGAGCAGCAAAGGACCACGAGGGCCTGCGGAGCGGGAATTCTGGTTGTCGGCGACAGGAGCGCCACTGGCGGTCGTAAGCGTGCTGTTTTGGCTCATGCGATCTCATCCTCTGTCAGTTTTGGAACTGCCGGCTAATTGGCGTGGGAGGGAGTATTGACCATCAATCATGACATCTACAAATTCATTAATTTGCAGACATCAATAGAAAAATACTACCAACAATCCCGTTCATATACTGAAGGTATGAACTGCAAGGAAGCTTGTACAAATAGCGCGTTTCTTACACGCACAAAAAACCGGGCACTAGGCCCGGTTCTTTGTTCAGACTGACGTCTTACTCAGCGGATACAGCTTCACCGCCGACAGGACGATCAACCAACTCGACGTACGCCATAGGCGCGTTGTCGCCAGTGCGGAAGCCGCACTTGAGGATGCGCAGGTAGCCACCCTCACGGGTAGCGTAACGCTTGCCCAGGTCGTTGAAGAGCTTACCAACGATAGCTTTCGAACGAGTACGGTCGAAAGCCAGACGGCGGTTAGCCAGGCTGTCTGTCTTGGCCAAAGTGATCAGCGGCTCAGCAACGCGGCGCAGTTCTTTGGCTTTTGGCAGTGTAGTTTTGATCAGCTCGTGCTCGAACAGCGACACCGCCATGTTTTGAAACATGGCCTTGCGGTGCGAGCTGGTGCGGCTCAGGTGACGACCACTTTTACGATGACGCATGGTTCATTCCTTACCAAACACAACGTTCGGTGATTACGACGATCAGGCAGTCGCCTTGTCGTCCTTCTTAAGACTTGCAGGCGGCCAGTTGTCGAGGCGCATGCCGAGGGACAGACCGCGGGAGGCCAGAACGTCCTTGATTTCAGTCAAGGATTTCTTGCCAAGGTTCGGAGTCTTCAACAGCTCTACTTCGGTACGCTGAATCAGGTCACCGATGTAGTAGATGTTTTCCGCCTTAAGGCAGTTAGCCGAACGTACAGTCAGTTCCAGATCGTCAACCGGGCGAAGCAGGATCGGATCGATCTCGTCTTCCTGCTCGACAACCACTGGCTCACTGTCACCTTTGAGATCGACGAACGCAGCCAACTGCTGTTGCAGAATGGTTGCAGCACGGCGGATAGCCTCTTCAGGATCCAGAGTACCGTTGGTTTCCAGATCAATAACCAGCTTGTCCAGGTTAGTACGCTGCTCGACACGGGCGTTTTCCACCACGTATGCGATACGGCGAACCGGGCTGAACGAAGAGTCAAGCTGCAAGCGACCGATGCTGCGGCTTTCGTCTTCATCGCTCTGACGCGAGTCTGCCGGTTCATAACCACGACCACGAGCTACGGTGAGCTTCATGTTCAGGGCGCCGTTAGACGCCAGGTTAGCGATTACGTGATCGGGGTTAACGATCTCGACATCATGATCCAGCTGAATATCGGCAGCGGTAACCACCCCCGAACCCTTCTTCGACAAGGTCAGCGTAACTTCGTCTCGACCGTGCAGCTTGATAGCCAGACCTTTAAGGTTCAACAGGATTTCAATTACGTCTTCCTGTACACCTTCGATGGCGCTGTACTCGTGGAGCACACCGTCAATCTCGGCCTCGACTACTGCACAGCCGGGCATTGAGGACAACAGGATGCGGCGCAGCGCGTTGCCCAGGGTGTGGCCGAAACCACGCTCGAGAGGCTCGAGAGTGATCTTGGCGCGGGTTGGACTGACAACCTGCACATCAATATGGCGGGGTGTCAGGAACTCATTTACCGAAATCTGCATGGATGCACCTATTTTCTAGCCCTTACTTGGAGTAGAGCTCGACAATCAGGCTTTCGTTGATGTCGGCGGACAGATCACTGCGAGCAGGAACGTTCTTGAAAACGCCCGACTTCTTCTCAGTGTCTACTTCTACCCATTCTACGCGGCCACGTTGGGCACACAGATCGAGAGCTTGGACAATGCGAAGTTGGTTCTTTGCTTTCTCGCGAACTGCGACCACGTCACCAGCACGAACCTGGTAAGACGGAACGTTTACGGTCTGACCGTTAACGCTGATCGACTTGTGCGATACCAGCTGACGGGATTCGGCACGAGTAGAGCCAAAACCCATACGGTATACAACGTTGTCCAGGCGGCATTCGAGCAGCTGCAACAGGTTTTCGCCAGTTGCGCCTTTCTTGCCAGCAGCTTCTTTGTAGTAGCCGCTGAATTGACGCTCGAGAACGCCGTAGATACGACGGACCTTCTGCTTTTCACGCAGTTGGGTGCCGTAATCGGACTGGCGACCGCGGCGTTGGCCGTGGATACCAGGTGCTGCTTCGATGTTGCACTTCGATTCGATCGCGCGCACGCCGCTCTTCAGAAAGAGATCGGTGCCTTCGCGACGAGCGAGTTTGCATTTTGGACCAATGTAACGAGCCATTCTTTACAATCTCCTGGATTACACGCGGCGCTTCTTCGGCGGACGGCACCCGTTGTGCGGGATTGGCGTCACGTCGGTGATGCTGGCGATCTTGTAGCCACAGCCGTTCAAAGCGCGGACTGCAGATTCACGACCTGGGCCTGGACCTTTGACGTTAACGTCGAGGTTTTTCAGGCCGTATTCCAGCGCAGCTTGACCAGCACGTTCAGCAGCTACTTGAGCAGCAAACGGGGTGGACTTGCGGGAACCGCGGAAACCCGAACCACCGGAGGTAGCCCAGGAAAGAGCGTTGCCTTGACGGTCGGTGATGGTCACGATTGTGTTGTTAAAAGAAGCATGGATGTGGGCGATGCCATCAACCACTGTCTTTTTAACTTTTTTACGAGGACGAGCAGCAGGTTTAGCCATGATTAATTTCCTGTCGATTCGCTGGGGCGATTACTTGCGGATCGGCTTACGCGGACCTTTACGGGTACGCGCGTTAGTCTTGGTACGCTGACCGCGCACTGGAAGACCACGACGATGACGCAGACCGCGATAGCAACCGAGGTCCATCAAACGCTTGATTTTCATGTTGATTTCGCGACGCAGGTCACCTTCAGTGGTGAACTTCGCCACTTCGCCACGCAGCTGTTCAATCTGCTCGTCGCTCAGATCTTTGATCTTTGCGGCTGGGTTTACCCCAGTCACTGCACAAATTTTCTGTGCAGTAGTGCGACCAACACCATAGATGTAGGTCAGCGAGATAACAGTATGCTTGTTATCTGGAATGTTAACGCCTGCAATACGGGCCATTCAGTGGGACTCCAATTGACAGCTACCTACGCCCCGGAAGCCAAGAAATAGGGCGCGAGATAATATCGCTGTAATAACAAATAATCAACCCGGCAGCGCACTAGCTGCCGGGCTTGAAGCACAATCACACTCAGCCTTGGCGCTGTTTGTGACGCGGTTCCGCGCTGCAAATTACTCGAACAACACCTTCGCGGCGAATAATCTTGCAGTTACGGCACAGCTTTTTCACCGATGCACGAACTTTCATCACCAACTCCTCGAACCTTATGGGTACTCAGCGCAACATGCCGCTGCCGTAACCCTTCAGGTTGGCTTTCTTCATCAGGGATTCGTACTGGTGCGAAACGAGGTGCGATTGTACTTGAGACATGAAGTCCATCACAACCACGACCACGATCAGCAACGAGGTCCCGCCAAGGTAGAACGGTACGTTTGCTGCAACCACCAGGAACTGGGGCAACAGGCAGACGGCCGTCATGTAAAGAGCACCGAACATGGTCAAGCGAGTCAGAACGCCATCAATGTAGCGCGCAGACTGCTCACCTGGACGGATGCCCGGAATAAAGGCACCGGACTTCTTCAGGTTTTCCGCTACGTCTTTCGGATTGAACATCAACGCCGTATAGAAGAAGCAGAAGAAAATAATCCCTGCACTAAACAGCAGAATATTCAACGGCTGACCAGGAGCGATCGACTGCGAGATGTCCTGCAACCAGCCCATACCTTCAGACTGACCGAACCAGGCACCCAACGAAGCCGGGAACAGCAAAATGCTGCTCGCGAAAATAGCCGGAATAACACCGGCCATGTTCACCTTCAGCGGCAAGTGGCTGGTCTGCGCAGCGAAGACCTTACGGCCCTGCTGACGCTTGGCGTAGTGAACAGCAATACGACGCTGACCACGCTCAATGAACACCACGAAACCGATAATCGCTACTGCCAGCAAACCGATGGCAACCAGGGCGAAGATGTTGATATCACCCTGACGTGCAGACTCGAAAGACTGCCCGATCGCTCTCGGAAGACCGGCGACGATACCCGAAAAAATCAACATCGAGATACCGTTGCCAACACCACGCTCAGTAATCTGCTCACCCAGCCACATCATGAACATCGCACCAGCCACAAAAGTGGATACCGCGACGAAATGGAAGCCAAAGTCACCAGTGAACGCAACGCCCTGCCCCGCCAGACCAATGGACATGCCAATTGCCTGAACAAGAGCGAGGACGACAGTGCCGTAGCGGGTGTACTGGCTGATCTTGCGACGGCCAGCTTCACCTTCCTTCTTCAACTGCTCCAGCTGCGGGCTGACGGCGGTCATCAGTTGCATGATGATCGATGCCGAAATGTACGGCATGATCCCCAACGCAAAGATGCTCATCCGCTCCAGCGCGCCGCCGGAAAACATGTTGAACAAGCTAAGAATGGTCCCCTCATTCTGTCGAAACAGGTCCGCGAGTCGGTCCGGGTTGATACCTGGAACCGGGATGTGTGCGCCTATTCGGTAGACGATAATCGCCAAGAATAGAAAACGCAGACGAGCCCAGAGTTCAGACATACCGCCTTTGCCGAGCGCAGAGAGAGCACCTTGCTTAGCCATTTATTCCTCGAACTTGCCGCCAGCTGCTTCGATAGCCGCACGCGCACCTTTGGTGGCGCCGATTCCCTTTCCGATGGTAACAGCGCGAGTAACTTCGCCGGACAGCATGATTTTCACACGCTGTACGTTGACGTTGATCACGTTGGCATCTTTCAGGGACTGCACGGTGACGATGTCGCCTTCCACTTTAGCCAGCTCGGACAAACGCACTTCTGCGCGATCCATGGCTTTCAGGGAAACGAAACCGAACTTCGGCAGGCGACGATGCAGCGGCTGTTGACCGCCTTCAAAGCCTGGAGCAATGGTGCCACCGGAGCGGGAGGACTGACCTTTGTGGCCACGGCCACCGGTCTTGCCCAAACCACTACCGATACCACGGCCCGGACGATGCTTTTCGCGACGGGAACCCGGCGCTGGACTCAGATCATTGAGTTTCATCGATTAACCCTCGACACGCAGCATGTAGTAAGCCTTGTTGATCATCCCGCGATTCTCGGGAGTATCAAGTACTTCTACAGTGTGACCGATGCGACGCAGACCCAGACCCTTAACGCACAGTTTGTGGTTAGGGATGCGGCCGGTCATGCTTTTGATCAGCGTAACTTTAACGGTAGCCATGATCAGAAGATCTCCTTGACGCTTTTGCCACGCTTGGCGGCAATGGATTCAGGAGACTGCATAGCTTTCAAACCTTTGAAAGTGGCGTGAACCACGTTTACCGGGTTAGTCGAGCCGTAGCACTTGGCCAGAACGTTCTGAACGCCAGCAACTTCGAGGACAGCACGCATAGCGCCGCCAGCGATGATACCGGTACCTTCAGAAGCAGGCTGCATGTACACCTTCGAAGCGCCATGGGCGGACTTCATTGCGTACTGCAGAGTGGTGCCGTTCAGATCAACTTGGATCATGTTGCGGCGAGCAGCTTCCATTGCCTTCTGGATCGCAGCAGGCACTTCACGCGACTTGCCACGGCCGAAGCCAACACGCCCTTTACCATCACCAACCACGGTCAACGCGGTGAAAGTGAAGATACGGCCGCCTTTAACGGTTTTGGCTACGCGGTTAACTTGAACCAGCTTCTCGATGTAGCCTTCGTCGCGCTTTTGGTCGTTATTTGACATAACTTAGAACTCCAGCCCAGCTTCACGAGCAGCATCAGCCAGCGCCTTGACGCGACCGTGGTACTTGAAGCCAGAGCGGTCGAAAGCCACCTGCGAGACGCCAGCGGCTTTAGCACGCGTAGCGACCAGCTGGCCAACCTTAGTGGCCGCGTCGATGTTGCCAGTGGCCCCATCACGCAGTTCTTTATCCAAAGTCGAGGCACTTGCCAGGACTTTGTTGCCGTCGGCCGAAATGACCTGGGCGTAGATGTGCTGCGACGAGCGGAACACGCAGAGACGCACGACTTCGAGTTCGTGCATTTTCAGGCGTGCTTTGCGAGCGCGACGCAGTCGAGTAACTTTTTTGTCGGTCATTTGCTATGCCCTACTTCTTCTTGGCTTCTTTACGACGGACGACTTCGTCCGCGTAGCGCACACCTTTGCCTTTGTACGGCTCTGGTGGACGGAAGTCGCGGATCTCGGCGGCCACTTGACCTACCAGCTGCTTATCGATGCCCTTGATCAGGATATCGGTCTGGCTAGGAGTCTCAGCGGTGATGCCTTCCGGCAGTTCATAATCCACTGGGTGCGAGAAGCCAAGAGCCAGGTTCAGCAATGTGCCTTTTGCTTGCGCTTTGTAACCAACACCGACCAGCTGGAGCTTGCGCTCGAAGCCTTGGCTTACGCCTTGGACCATGTTGTTAACCAACGCACGAGTGGTACCAGCCATTGCGCGAGTCTGTTGATCGCCATTGCGAGCAGCAAAACGCAGCTCACCAGCTTCTTCAACAATCTCAACGGACGAATGGATGTTCAGTTCGAGAGTACCCTTGGCACCCTTCACCGAAAGCTGTTGGCCTGCGAATTTGACTTCGACACCGGCTGGCAGCTTAACGGGGTTCTTAGCGACGCGTGACATGCTTATCCCCCCTTAGAACACAGTGCAAAGAACTTCGCCGCCGACACCGGCAGCGCGCGCAGCACGATCCGTCATCACACCTTTGTTGGTGGAGACGATAGACACACCGAGACCGCCACGAACTTTTGGCAGATCATCGACGGACTTGTACTGACGCAGGCCTGGACGGCTAACGCGCTTCACTTCCTCGATGACCGGACGGCCTTCGAAGTACTTCAGCTCGATGGACAGCAGTGGTTTGATTTCGCTGCTGATCTGATAACCCGCAATGTAACCTTCGTCCTTCAGGACTTTGGCAACAGCTACCTTCAAAGTAGAAGATGGCATGCTTACGACGGACTTTTCAGCCATCTGGGCATTACGGATTCGAGTTAGCATGTCCGCTAACGGGTCCTGCATACTCATGGGCTAGACGCTCCTAATACACAAAAAATTAGCCTTGCGGCTACTACGTGTCGCCGAGTGCATCCGCGCGAAAAAAGCACGGGCTCAGGCGAGCCGGGTATTCTAGACACACCCCACAAATGAATCAAGCCCCAATAGGGGCTTGATTCAAGTTCAAGGTCACCGATGGTCAGGATCTTGCGATCCCGAACACCGAGACTTTGATAGTGCTTACCAGCTGGCTTTAACCAGACCAGGTACGTCACCACGCATAGCAGCTTCACGCAGTTTGTTACGGCCGAGGCCGAACTTGCGGTAAACGCCGTGTGGACGACCGGTCAGGCGGCAGCGGTTACGCATGCGCGAGGCGCTTGCGTCACGTGGCTGCTTCTGCAGAGCTACTGTAGCTTCCCAACGCGCTTCTGGACTTGCGTTCAGATCAACGATGATAGCTTTCAGTGCTGCACGCTTTTTGGCGTACTTGGCAACCGTGAGCTGACGCTTCAGCTCGCGGTTTTTCATGCTCATCTTGGCCATTTTCCTACTCCAATCAGTTGCGGAACGGGAATTTGAAAGCGCGCAGCAGAGCGCGACCTTCATCATCGTTCTTGGCAGTGGTGGTCAGGGTAATGTCCAGACCGCGGAGAGCATCGATCTTGTCGTAGTCGATTTCCGGGAAGATGATCTGCTCTTTAACGCCCATGCTGTAGTTACCACGACCATCGAAGGACTTGGCATTCAGGCCGCGGAAGTCGCGAACCCGAGGCAGGGAGATCGACAGCAGACGATCCAGGAATTCATACATACGCTCACGGCGCAGAGTCACTTTGACGCCGATCGGCCAACCTTCACGGACTTTAAAGCCAGCGATGGATTTCCGAGCGTAAGTCACAACGACTTTCTGACCGGTGATCTTTTCCAGGTCGGCAACAGCGTGCTCGATGACTTTTTTGTCACCGACCGCTTCGCCCAGACCCATGTTCAGGGTGATTTTGGTAACGCGTGGAACTTCCATCACGTTCGAAAGCTTAAGTTCTTCCTTAAGCTTCGGTGCGATTTCCTTCCAGTAAATCTCTTTTAGTCGTGCCATGGTCTTCTACCTAGCAGTGTTCAAGCATCAACCGCTTTTTGGGTCGACTTGAAGACACGAATTTTCTTGCCGTCTTCTACTTTAAAACCAACGCGGTCAGCCTTGTTGGTTTCGCCGTTGAAAATGGCGACGTTAGAAGCATCCAGCGGAGCTTCTTTTTCGACGATACCGCCCTGCACGCCCGACATCGGGTTAGGCTTGGTATGACGCTTAACCAGGTTCAGACCGCCAATAACCAAACGGTTGTTAGCGAGAACCTTAAGCACCTTACCGCGCTTACCTTTGTCTTTGCCGGCGATCACGATGATCTCGTCGTCACGACGAATCTTTTGCATGTCGGATCTCCTTACAGCACTTCTGGGGCGAGCGAGACGATCTTCATGAACTTCTCAGTACGAAGTTCACGGGTCACTGGCCCAAAGATACGGGTGCCGATCGGCTCTTGCTTGTTGTTCAGAAGAACAGCAGCGTTGCCATCAAAGCGGATAATGGAGCCATCAGCACGGCGAACGCCGTGACGAGTGCGGACTACTACAGCAGTCATCACTTGGCCTTTTTTCACTTTACCGCGAGGAATTGCTTCCTTCACGGTAACTTTGATGATGTCACCGATACCAGCGTAACGACGATGGGAGCCACCCAGCACCTTGATGCACATAACACGGCGAGCGCCACTGTTATCGGCCACATCGAGCATGGATTGAGTCTGAATCATATAATTTCTCCGACCCCTAGTCCTTAGACTTCCACAGCGCGTTCGAGAACATCAACCAGCGCCCAAGACTTGGTCTTGGCCAAAGGACGAGTTTCACGAATAGTGACTTTGTCGCCGATGTGGCACTGATTGGTTTCGTCGTGCGCGTGCAGCTTAGTCGAACGCTTAACGTATTTACCGTAGATCGGGTGCTTAACGCGACGCTCGATCAGAACGGTGATGGTTTTGTCCATCTTGTCGCTGACAACACGGCCAGTCAGCGTACGGACAGTTTTTTCGGCTTCAGCCATGATTACTTACCTGCCTGCTGGTTGAGCACAGTCTTCACGCGAGCGATGTCACGCTTAACTTGCGAGAGCAGATGAGACTGCCCCAACTGGCCAGTTGCTTTCTGCATACGCAGATTGAACTGGTCGCGCAGCAAGCCGAGCAGTTGCTCGTTCAGCTGCTGTGCGGATTTTTCACGAAGTTCATTCGCTTTCATCACATCACCGTCCGTTTAACAAAGGCGGTGGCGAGCGGCAGCTTTGCAGCAGCCAGGGCAAAAGCCTCACGCGCCAGCTCTTCAGAAACACCCTCGATTTCATACAGGACTTTGCCTGGCTGAATCTGGGCAACCCAGTACTCCACACTACCCTTACCTTTACCCATCCGAACTTCGAGTGGCTTTTTGGAAATAGGCTTGTCCGGGAATACACGGATCCAGATCTTGCCGCCACGTTTAACGTGACGGGTCAGAGCACGACGCGCTGACTCGATCTGACGAGCGGTGAGACGACCACGAGCTACAGACTTCAGCGCGAACTCGCCGAAGCTGACTTTGCTACCGCGCTGAGCCAGACCACGGTTGTGGCCTGTCATCTGCTTGCGGAACTTCGTACGCTTTGGTTGCAACATTTGGCGTACCCCTTACTTAGCAGCTTTTTTACGAGGCGCTGGTGCTTGTGGTTTCAGTTCTTCTTGGCGACCACCAATTACTTCGCCTTTGAAGATCCAAACCTTTACACCGATCACACCGTAAGTGGTGTGAGCTTCGTAGTTGGCATAGTCGATGTCGGCACGCAGGGTGTGCAGTGGCACACGACCTTCGCGATACCATTCAGTACGTGCGATTTCAGCACCGCCGAGACGACCGCTCACTTGGATTTTGATGCCTTTGGCACCAATGCGCATGGCGTTCTGAACAGCGCGCTTCATAGCGCGACGGAACATTACGCGACGCTCCAGCTGCTGAGCTACGCTCTGCGCAACCAGCATACCGTCGAGCTCCGGCTTGCGGATCTCTTCGATATTGATGTGCACAGGCACACCCATTTGCTTGGTCAGGTCCTGACGCAGCTTCTCAACATCTTCACCTTTCTTCCCGATAACGATACCTGGACGAGCGGTGTGGATGGTGATACGTGCAGTCTGAGCCGGACGATGGATATCGATACGGCTTACGGACGCGCTTTTTAGTTTGTCTTGGAGATACTCACGCACCTTCAGATCAGCGAACAAATAGTCCGCATAAG
The DNA here is from genome assembly GCF_003732275.1 of Pseudomonas frederiksbergensis. GTDB lineage: Bacteria > Pseudomonadota > Gammaproteobacteria > Pseudomonadales > Pseudomonadaceae > Aquipseudomonas > Aquipseudomonas frederiksbergensis_H. The sequence continues at coordinate 24,225 of NZ_MOBM01000021.1, read as the reverse complement.
TCCGACCGTCTGCGTACCAGACGGAGGTGTGCTCCTTGACGATTCCCAGGCGAATGCCAATGGGATGTACTTTCTGACCCATCTCTTCGACTCCGTTACTTGTCAGCAACCTTGACAGTGATATGGCAAGACCGCTTGACGATGCGATCAGCACGGCCTTTGGCACGTGGCATGATTCGCTTCAGCGAACGCCCTTCGTTGACGAAAACGGTGCTGACCTTCAGGTCATCAACGTCTGCGCCTTCGTTATGCTCGGCGTTGGCTACGGCCGACTCCAGCACTTTCTTCATGATCTCGGCGGCTTTCTTACTGCTGAAAGCCAACAGGTTGAGCGCTTCGCCCACCTTCTTCCCGCGGATCTGGTCGGCGACCAAGCGGGCTTTCTGGGCGGAGATTCGAGCGCCCGACAACTTAGCGGCTACTTCCATCGTTCCTTACCCCTTAACGCTTGGCTTTCTTGTCTGCCACGTGCCCACGATATGTGCGGGTACCGGCAAACTCGCCTAGTTTGTGACCGACCATGTCTTCGTTCACGAGAACTGGAACATGTTGACGACCGTTATGCACAGCAATGGTCAAACCGACCATTTGTGGCAGGATCATGGAACGGCGCGACCAGGTCTTAACTGGTTTGCGATCGTTCTTTTCCGCCGCCACTTCGATCTTCTTCAGTAGGTGAAGATCAATAAAAGGACCTTTTTTCAGAGAACGTGGCACTGTCGTATCCCTCTATTTACTTGCGACGACGGACGATCATTTTGTCGGTACGCTTATTACCACGAGTCTTCGCGCCCTTAGTCGGGAAGCCCCATGGCGATACCGGATGACGACCACCAGAGGTACGACCTTCACCACCACCATGTGGGTGGTCAACCGGGTTCATGGCAACACCACGAACGGTTGGGCGAACGCCACGCCAGCGTTTGGCACCAGCTTTACCCAGCGAACGCAGGCTGTGCTCGGAGTTCGAGACTTCACCCAGGGTCGCGCGGCATTCAGCCAGCACTTTACGCATCTCACCAGAACGCAGACGCAGGGTCACGTAGACACCTTCACGAGCGATCAGCTGAGCCGAAGCACCAGCGGAACGAGCGATTTGCGCGCCTTTACCTGGCTTCAATTCGATGCCGTGTACGGTGCTACCAACTGGAATGTTACGCAGTTGCAGAGCGTTGCCCGGCTTGATCGGTGCCAAAGCACCTGCGATCAGCTGGTCACCAGCACTCACGCCTTTAGGGGCGATGATGTAGCGACGCTCGCCATCTGCGTACAGCAGCAGAGCGATGTGAGCAGTACGGTTTGGATCGTATTCAATACGCTCGACAGTGGCAGAGATGCCATCTTTGTCGTTGCGACGGAAATCGACCAGACGATAATGCTGCTTATGGCCACCACCGATGTGACGAGTGGTAATACGACCATTGTTGTTACGACCACCAGTCTTCGATTTTTTCTCGAGCAGCGGTGCGTGAGGAGCGCCTTTATGCAGCTCCTGGTTGACCACCTTGACCACAAAACGGCGGCCAGGGGAAGTCGGTTTGCATTTAACGATTGCCATGATGCACCCCTTCCTTACTCAGCACTGCTGCTGAAATCGAGATCTTGGCCTGGCTGAAGGGAGATAACTGCCTTCTTCCAGTCATTACGCTTGCCCAGACCGCGAGCAGTGCGCTTGCTCTTACCCAGAACATTCAGGGTAGTAACACGCTCTACTTTCACGCTGAACAGGCTTTCGACGGCCTTCTTGATTTCCAGCTTGGTTGCGTCAGTCGCAACCTTGAAAACGAACTGGCCTTTCTTGTCAGCCAGAACCGTAGCCTTCTCGGAAACGTGCGGGCCAAGCAGAACTTTAAATACGCGTTCCTGGTTCATCCCAGCAGCTCCTCGAATTTCTTCACGGCCGACACGGTGATCAACACCTTGTCGTATGCGATCAGACTAACTGGATCGGAACCTTGCACGTCACGTACATCAACGTGTGGCAGGTTGCGAGCAGCCAGGTACAGGTTCTGATCAACCACTTCAGACACGATCAAGACGTCAGTCAGGCCCATGCCGGTCAGTTTGTTCAGCAGATCTTTGGTCTTCGGTGCATCAACAGCGAAGTCCTGAACCACAACCAGACGATCAGTACGCACCAGCTCAGCAAGGATGGAACGCATTGCTGCGCGATACATCTTCTTGTTCAGCTTCTGGGTGTGATCCTGAGGACGAGCTGCGAAAGTGGTACCGCCGCCACGCCAGATTGGGCTACGGATAGTACCGGCACGAGCACGGCCAGTACCTTTCTGACGCCATGGGCGCTTACCGCCACCACGAACGTCGGAACGGGTCTTTTGCTGCTTGCTACCTTGACGGCCGCCGGCCATGTAGGCCACGACTGCTTGGTGAACCAGCGTCTCGTTGAATTCGCCGCCAAATGTCAGTTCGGAAACTTCGATCGCTTGAGCGTCATTTACATTTAATTGCATGTCAGCTTCCCCTTAACCGCGAGCCTTGGCTGCTGGACGTACAACCAAGTTGCCGCCAGTAGCGCCAGGAACAGCACCCTTGACCAACAACAGATTGCGTTCAGCGTCCACGCGCACTACTTCGAGGGACTGCACGGTCACGCGCTCAGCGCCCATATGACCGGACATTTTTTTGCCCTTGAATACACGACCAGGAGTCTGGCACTGGCCGATAGAGCCTGGAACGCGGTGGGACACGGAGTTACCGTGGGTATTATCTTGCCCGCGGAAGTTCCAACGCTTGATCGTACCCTGGAAGCCTTTACCTTTGGACTGACCGGTTACATCAACCAGTTGACCAGCAGCGAAGATTTCAGCGTTGATCAGATCGCCGGCCTGGTACTCGCCTTCTTCAAGGCGGAATTCCATTACGGTACGACCAGCGGCAACGTTCGCTTTAGCGAAGTGGCCAGCCTGAGCAGCTGTAACACGCGAAGCACGACGCTCGCCTACAGTGACTTGCACTGCACGATAGCCATCGGTCTCTTCAGTTTTGAACTGGGTGACGCGATTCGGCTCGATCTCAATGACCGTGACCGGAATGGAGACACCTTCTTCGGTGAAAATACGGGTCATACCGCATTTACGACCGACTACACCAATAGTCATGTTGTAAACCTCATGAGTGTACGGGGCTTTCACCCGCTATGGCCGCCCATTTCAGAGCGTTACACGACTAAGACCGAGTCTTAGCCGAGGCTGATCTGCACTTCCACACCGGCCGCAAGATCAAGCTTCATAAGTGCATCAACGGTTTTATCCGTTGGCTGGACGATGTCCAGAACGCGCTTATGAGTACGGATCTCGTACTGGTCACGCGCGTCTTTGTTGACGTGCGGGGAGACCAGAACGGTGAACCGTTCTTTACGGGTAGGCAGTGGAATTGGACCACGCACTTGAGCACCAGTACGTTTCGCGGTTTCCACGATTTCCTGGGTGGATTGGTCGATCAGGCGATGGTCAAAAGCCTTCAACCTGATACGGATTTGCTGATTTTGCATTGGATTTCAGACTCCGGCTGCTATTCCCACCGAGCGCAATACGCCCGTTAAAAGGAGGCGCAATTCTATAGACGCCCCATATAGGTGTCAACCCAATAAAAAAGCCCCCGCTAAGCGGAGGCTTTTTCAACTCATCGAAGCTAGCTCAAAAAAGAGCTTACTCGATGATTTTGGCTACGACGCCAGCGCCGACGGTACGACCGCCTTCACGGATAGCGAAACGCAGACCGTCTTCCATTGCGATGGTCTTGATCAGGGTGACAACCATTTTGATGTTGTCGCCTGGCATTACCATTTCAACGCCTTCCGGCAGTTCGCAGTTACCAGTCACGTCAGTAGTACGGAAGTAGAACTGTGGACGGTAGCCTTTGAAGAACGGAGTGTGACGACCGCCTTCTTCTTTGCTCAGAACGTAGACTTCAGCTTCGAACTTGGTGTGCGGCTTAACCGAACCCGGCTTAACCAGAACCTGGCCACGCTCAACGTCGTCACGCTTGGTACCACGCAGCAGAACGCCGCAGTTCTCGCCAGCACGACCTTCGTCGAGCAGCTTACGGAACATTTCAACACCGGTGCAGGTGGTGACGGTAGTGTCACGCAGACCAACGATTTCCAGTGGATCCTGAACCTTGACGATACCGCGCTCGATACGGCCAGTTACAACAGTACCGCGACCGGAGATCGAGAATACGTCTTCGATTGGCATCAGGAACGGCTTGTCGATAACACGGACTGGATCTGGGATGTAGCTGTCCAGAGTCTCAACCAGTTTACGAACGGCAGTGGTGCCCATTTCGTTGTCGTCTTGGCCGTTCAGAGCCATCAGAGCCGAACCGATGATGATCGGAGTGTCGTCACCTGGGAAGTCGTAAGTGCTCAGCAGATCGCGCACTTCCATCTCAACCAGTTCCAGCAGCTCAGCGTCGTCAACCATGTCAGCCTTGTTCAGGAAGACAACGATGTACGGAACGCCAACCTGACGGGACAGCAGGATGTGCTCACGGGTTTGTGGCATCGGACCATCAGCGGCCGAGCAAACCAGGATAGCGCCGTCCATCTGAGCAGCACCGGTGATCATGTTCTTCACATAGTCAGCGTGACCTGGGCAGTCAACGTGAGCGTAGTGACGGATCAGCGAGTTGTATTCAACGTGCGCGGTGTTGATGGTGATACCACGAGCCTTTTCTTCCGGAGCGCTGTCGATCTTGTCGAAAGCAACAACGGCCGAACCGAAAACTTCGGAGCAGACGCGAGTCAGAGCAGCGGTCAGCGTGGTTTTACCGTGGTCGACGTGACCGATGGTGCCAACGTTGACGTGCGGGAGGGTACGGTCAAATTTTTCTTTAGCCACGACAATTAACTCCTAGCCTAAAGGGGCTGAATCAGCCTTGTTTTTTGGTAACAGTTTCGACGATATGCGACGGAGCTGTATTGTATTTTTTGAATTCCATAGAGTAGCTTGCGCGACCTTGGGACATGGAACGGACGTCGGTCGCATAACCGAACATCTCACCCAGCGGAACTTCGGCGCGAATCACTTTGCCGGAGACCGTGTCTTCCATACCCAGGATCATGCCGCGACGACGGTTAAGGTCGCCCATCACGTCACCCATATAGTCTTCAGGCGTAACAACCTCTACCGCCATGATCGGCTCAAGCAACTCACCACCGCCCTTCTGGGCCAGTTGCTTGGTTGCCATGGAAGCAGCCACTTTAAACGCCATCTCGTTGGAGTCGACGTCGTGGTAGGAACCATCAAACACGGTAGCCTTCAGGCCGATCAGCGGATAGCCGGCAACAACGCCGTTCTTCATCTGCTCTTCGATACCCTTCTGGATAGCCGGGATGTATTCCTTAGGAACCACACCACCCACTACTTCGTTCACGAATTGCAGACCTTCCTGACCTTCATCAGCCGGCGCAAAACGAATCCAGCAGTGACCAAACTGGCCACGACCGCCGGATTGACGAACGAACTTACCTTCGATTTCACAGTTCTTCGTGATGCGCTCACGATAGGAAACCTGAGGCTTACCGATGTTGGCTTCGACGTTGAACTCACGGCGCATCCGGTCAACCAGGATGTCCAGGTGCAACTCGCCCATGCCGGAGATGATCGTTTGACCAGTCTCTTCATCAGTCTTGACGCGGAAAGACGGGTCTTCCTGAGCAAGTTTGCCCAGAGCGATACCCATTTTTTCCTGGTCGTCCTTGGTCTTAGGCTCTACGGCAACCGAAATAACCGGCTCCGGGAAGTCCATGCGAACCAGGATGATTGGCTTGTCAGCGTTGCACAAAGTTTCACCAGTGGTGACGTCCTTCATGCCGATCAAGGCCGCGATGTCACCAGCGCGTACTTCCTTGATCTCTTCACGGGCGTTTGCGTGCATTTGCACCATACGACCCACGCGCTCTTTCTTGCCTTTAACCGAGTTGATCACACCGTCGCCGGAGGCCAACACGCCCGAGTAAACTCGAACGAAGGTCAAGGTACCCACGAATGGGTCGGTAGCGATCTTGAACGCCAGGGCCGAGAACGGCTCGCTGTCGTCTGCGTGACGCTCCATTTCCTTGGTCTCGTCATCCGGGTCAGTACCCTTGATGGCAGGAATGTCGGTAGGAGCAGGCAGGTAGTCGATAACGGCGTCGAGAACCAGGGGAACACCCTTGTTCTTGAAGGAAGAACCGCAAACAGCCAGAACGATCTCACCAGCGATAGTACGCTGACGCAGAGCGGCCTTGATTTCCGCGTTGGTGAGTTCTTCACCTTCGAGGTACTTGTTCATCAGCTCTTCGCTGGCTTCGGCCGCAGCCTCAACCATGTTGCCGCGCCACTCGTCAGCCAGTTCCTGCAGCTCAGCAGGGATAGGCTTACGAACTGGAACCATGCCTTTGTCAGAGTCATTCCAGTAAACAGCTTCCATGGCCATCAGATCGATCTGACCCTGGAAGTTGTCTTCGGAACCGATGGCCAACTGGATTGGCACCGGAGTGTGACCCAAACGCTGCTTGATCTGACCGATCACGCGCAGGAAGTTGGCACCAGCACGGTCCATCTTGTTTACGTAAACAAGACGTGGAACGCCGTACTTGTTGGCTTGACGCCATACGGTTTCCGACTGAGGCTCAACACCCGAGGTGCCGCAGAACACAACGACCGCGCCGTCGAGAACACGCAGGGAACGCTCAACTTCAATAGTGAAGTCAACGTGGCCCGGGGTGTCGATGACGTTGAAGCGGTATTGGTCTTTGTGCTGCTTCTCGGAACCCTGCCAGAAGGCGGTAATAGCAGCAGAAGTAATGGTAATACCACGCTCCTGCTCCTGCACCATCCAGTCTGTGGTCGCGGCGCCGTCATGCACCTCGCCCATTTTGTGACTTTTGCCAGTGTAAAAAAGGACGCGCTCGGTGGTGGTGGTTTTACCAGCATCCACGTGAGCAACGATACCAATGTTACGGTAGCGGTTAATCGGTGTAGTACGAGCCATAAAGCCCTCGCAAAATTAGTGACGCTAAAATTAGAAGCGGTAGTGCGAGAAAGCCTTGTTGGCTTCAGCCATACGGTGCACGTCTTCACGCTTCTTAACTGCAGCACCTTTGCCTTCGGCAGCGTCCAACAGTTCGCCAGCCAAACGCAGAGCCATAGACTTCTCGCCGCGCTTACGGGCGAAGTCTACCAACCAGCGCATTGCCAGAGCGTTACGACGGGACGGACGAACTTCGACCGGAACCTGGTAAGTAGCACCGCCTACACGGCGCGACTTCACTTCGACCAGCGGAGCGATGGCGTCGAGAGCTTTCTCGAAGATTTCCAGGGGATCGCTGTTCTTGCGTTCTTTAACCTTTTCCAGCGCGCCATAAACGATACGCTCGGCAACGGCTTTCTTGCCGCTTTCCATTACGTGGTTCATGAACTTGGCCAGAATCTGGCTGCCGTATTTTGGATCGTCAAGCACTTCGCGCTTGGCTGCTACGCGTCTTCTTGGCATGGATAAGCCCTCAAACGGTCTTCAGGTTCGCTCGGAATCGGTGCCCTTTCGGGACGCCTCCGACCTTACTCTTATCGACTCAGAAAAATAGAAAATCAGTTTTTACAAAAAGCCACTACTACTTAGGCTTCTTGGTACCGTACTTCGAACGACCCTGGTTACGACCTTTAACGCCGGAAGTATCCAAAGAACCGCGTACGGTGTGGTAACGAACACCTGGCAAGTCTTTTACACGACCGCCGCGGATCAGTACCACGCTGTGCTCTTGCAGGTTGTGGCCTTCACCGCCGATGTACGAGGAAACCTCGAAACCGTTGGTCAGACGCACACGGCATACTTTACGCAGTGCCGAGTTAGGTTTTTTCGGCGTGGTGGTATACACACGGGTGCATACGCCACGACGTTGCGGGCAGTTCTGCAGCGCAGGCACGTCGGATTTCTCGACGATACGCTTACGCGGCTGACGTACCAGCTGGTTGATAGTTGCCATCTACTAGCTCCACTGTTGTCTTGCGACGCTATTGTCTTGCAAGAAAAGCAAAATGGCAGGAACGAATTCCCGCCAAATTTAGGGGTACAAGAGTCTAAAGAGGATCTTGCCCCCAGTCAAGGCAAGGCCCCGACCTCCCCGCTCATCCAACCTCGACAAATTGTCTCGATTCGATGAACGGAACGGCCAGGGCCTTACGCTCATTTATCGCAGAACTCAGTTACCGCTTGAGTTCAGCGCTTCGGTCAGTGCAGCTTCCACTTCACTGGCGCTTACGCGCAACGGTTTGTCAGCATCACGGCGGCGCTTGCGCTCGCTGTGGTAAGCCAGACCGGTACCCGCCGGGATCAAACGACCCACGACTACGTTTTCTTTCAGGCCGCGCAGGTAATCGCGCTTGCCGGTTACCGCCGCTTCGGTCAGTACGCGAGTGGTTTCCTGGAAGGAAGCCGCCGAGATGAACGATTCGGTGGACAACGACGCCTTGGTGATACCCAGCAGTACGCGAGTGAACTTGGAAACGAATTTCTCGTCGCCTGCCAGACGCTCGTTCTCTACCAGAACGTGAGTCAATTCCATCTGGTCGCCCTTGATGAAACTGGAATCGCCGGATTCAGCGATTTCAACTTTACGCAGCATCTGACGCAGGATGGTCTCGATGTGCTTATCGTTGATCTTCACGCCTTGCAGACGGTAAACGTCCTGGATCTCGTTCACGATGTACTTGGCCAGCGCACTCACACCCAGCAGACGCAGGATGTCGTGTGGATCGCTCGGGCCGTCGGAGATAACTTCGCCGCGGTTTACCTGTTCGCCTTCGAAGACGTTCAGGTGACGCCACTTCGGAATCAGCTCTTCGTACGGATCGCTACCGTCGTTCGGGGTGATAACCAGACGGCGCTTGCCTTTGGTCTCTTTACCGAACGCGATGGTGCCGCTGACTTCAGCCAGAATCGAGGCTTCTTTCGGACGACGGGCTTCGAACAAGTCGGCAACACGCGGCAGACCACCGGTGATGTCACGGGTCTTCGAAGTCTCTTGCGGAATACGAGCGATAACATCACCGATCGCGATTTTCGCACCGTCCGCTACACCGACCAGAGCGTTAGCAGGCAGGAAGTACTGAGCAATTACGTCGGTACCCGGCAGCAAGAGATCCTTGCCGTTGTCATCAACCATCTTCACAGCAGGACGGATATCTTTACCGGCAGCTGGACGGTCTTTGGCGTCGAGTACTTCAATGTTGGTCATACCGGTCAATTCGTCAGTCTGACGCTTGATCGTGATGCCTTCTTCCATGCCCACGTAGGTCACGGTACCTTTCATTTCGGTAACGATTGGGTGAGTGTGCGGATCCCACTTGGCCACGATTGCGCCAGCGTCGACCTTGTCACCTTCTTTAACCGAAATCACAGCACCGTACGGCAGCTTGTAACGCTCGCGCTCACGACCGAAGTCATCAGCGATCGCCAGCTCACCGGAACGGGACACAGCAACCAGGCAACCATCCACTCGCTCAACGTGCTTCAGGTTATGCAGACGGACGGTACCGCCATTCTTCACCTGAACGCTGTCGGCTGCGGAGGTCCGGCTTGCCGCACCACCGATGTGGAACGTACGCATGGTCAGCTGGGTACCCGGCTCACCGATGGACTGGGCAGCGATAACGCCGACCGCTTCACCGATGTTCACCTGGTGACCACGAGCCAAGTCACGGCCGTAGCACTTGGCGCAAATGCCGTAGCGGGTTTCGCAGCTGATCGGCGAACGCACGATCACTTCGTCGATGCTGTTCAGCTCGATGAACTCGACCCACTTCTCGTCTACCAGAGTGCCGGCAGGAACGATGATTTCCTCGGTACCTGGCTTGAATACGTCACGGGCAATGACACGACCCAATACGCGCTCACCCAACGGCTCAACAACGTCACCGCCTTCAATGTGCGGAGTCATTACCAGGCCATGTTCGGTGCCGCAATCGATCTCGGTCACAACCAGATCCTGCGCCACGTCTACCAGACGACGAGTCAGGTAACCGGAGTTCGCAGTTTTCAACGCGGTATCCGCCAAACCTTTACGAGCACCGTGAGTGGAGATGAAGTACTGAAGTACGCTCAAACCTTCACGGAAGTTCGCAGTAATCGGCGTTTCGATGATGGAACCGTCCGGCTTGGCCATCAGGCCACGCATACCGGCGAGCTGACGGATCTGCGCAGCAGAACCCCGTGCGCCCGAGTCGGCCATCATGTACATCGAGTTGAAGGACTCTTGGTCGACTTCGACGCCATGACGGTCGATGACTTTCTCTTTCGAGAGGTTGGCCATCATCGCCTTGGAAACTTCGTCGTTCGCCTTGGACCAAAGGTCGATCACTTTGTTGTACTTCTCGCCCTGGGTTACCAGGCCGGAGGCGTACTGACTTTCGATCTCTTTCACTTCGTCGGTGGCTGCACCGATGATGCGGGCTTTTTCATCCGGGATAACGAAGTCGTTAACACCGATGGAAACGCCGGAGATGGTCGAATAAGCAAAACCGGTGTACATCAACTGGTCAGCGAAGATCACGGTCTCTTTCAAACCAACCACGCGATAGCACTGGTTGATCAGCTTGGAGATCGCCTTTTTCTTCATCGGCTGGTTGACGACGTCGTACGACAGGCCAGGTGGAACAACCTGGAACAACAGCGCACGGCCGACAGTGGTGTCGACAATACGGGTGTTCTTGACGCTGCCACCATCACGATCGTTGACGGTTTCGTTGATCCGCACTTTGACCTTGGCGTGCAGCGCGGCTTCGCCGGCACGGAACACACGGTCAACTTCCTGCAGATCCGCGAACACACGACCTTCGCCCTTGGCGTTGATCGCTTCACGAGTCATGTAGTACAGACCCAATACAACGTCCTGCGACGGAACGATGATTGGCTCACCGTTGGCTGGCGACAGAATGTTGTTGGTCGACATCATCAACGCACGCGCTTCCAACTGGGCTTCCAGTGTCAGCGGTACGTGCACGGCCATTTGGTCGCCGTCGAAGTCGGCGTTGTACGCAGCACAGACCAGAGGGTGCAGCTGGATAGCCTTACCTTCGATCAGTACCGGTTCAAACGCCTGGATACCCAGACGGTGAAGGGTCGGTGCACGGTTGAGGAGAACCGGGTGTTCGCGAATCACTTCAGCGAGAACGTCCCAAACCTCTGGCAGCTCGCGCTCGACCATCTTCTTGGCAGCTTTGATGGTGGTAGCAAGACCACGCATTTCCAGCTTGCCGAAAATGAACGGTTTGAACAGCTCGAGAGCCATCTTCTTCGGCAGACCGCACTGGTGCAGACGCAGGGTCGGGCCAACGGTAATTACCGAACGACCGGAGTAGTCAACACGCTTACCGAGCAAGTTCTGACGGAAACGACCCTGTTTACCCTTGATCATGTCAGCCAGGGATTTCAGAGGACGCTTGTTGGAACCGGTGATAGCGCGACCACGACGACCGTTGTCGAGCAGAGCATCGACAGCTTCCTGCAACATACGCTTTTCGTTGCGCACGATGATGTCCGGAGCGGACAGATCGAGCAGACGCTTCAAGCGGTTGTTACGGTTGATCACTCGACGATACAGATCGTTGAGGTCGGAAGTCGCGAAGCGACCGCCATCCAGCGGGACCAGTGGACGCAGATCTGGCGGCAGAACCGGCAGGACGGTCAGCACCATCCACTCTGGCAGGTTGCCGGAACCCTGGAAGGCTTCCATCAACTTCAGACGCTTGGACAGCTTCTTGATCTTGGTTTCGGAGTTGGTTTGCGGAATTTCTTCACGCAGGCGGCCAATCTCGTGTTCCAGGTCGATAGCGTGCAGCAGTTCACGGACAGCTTCGGCACCCATGCGGGCATCGAAATCGTCGCCGAACTCTTCCAGCGCTTCGAAGTACTGCTCGTCGTTGAGCAGCTGCCCCTTTTCAAGGGTGGTCATGCCTGGATCGATAACGACATAGCTCTCGAAGTAGAGAACACGTTCGATATCACGCAGGGTCATGTCCATCAGCAAGCCGATACGCGACGGCAGCGATTTCAGGAACCAGATGTGGGCAACTGGCGAGGCCAGTTCGATGTGCGCCATGCGCTCACGACGAACTTTTGCCAGCGCGACTTCAACGCCGCACTTCTCGCAGATCACACCACGGTGCTTCAAGCGCTTGTACTTACCGCACAGGCACTCGTAATCCTTTACCGGGCCAAAGATCTTGGCGCAGAACAGGCCGTCACGCTCAGGTTTGAACGTACGGTAGTTGATGGTTTCCGGCTTTTTAACTTCACCGAACGACCACGAACGGATCATCTCAGGCGATGCCAATCCAATACGGATGGCGTCGAACTCTTCGACTTGACCCTGGTTTTTCAGCAAATTCAGTAGGTCTTTCAAGGCCTTTCCTCCTGGCGGAGCAGAGAGCGGGCAGTCCTGCCCCGCTCTCGATTCGCGTCACGTGTTATTCGGTTTCCAGATCGATATCGATGCCGAGGGAACGAATTTCTTTGATCAACACGTTGAAAGACTCGGGCATGCCCGGCTCCATACGGTGATCGCCGTCCACGATGTTTTTGTACATCTTGGTCCGACCGTTCACATCGTCCGACTTCACTGTGAGCATTTCTTGCAGAGTGTAAGCAGCACCGTATGCTTCCAGTGCCCAGACCTCCATCTCCCCGAAACGCTGACCACCGAACTGTGCCTTACCACCCAGCGGCTGCTGGGTAACCAGGCTGTACGAACCGGTAGAACGAGCGTGCATCTTGTCGTCTACCAAGTGGTTCAGCTTCAGCATGTACATGTAGCCAACAGTAACCGGGCGCTCGAACTTGTTGCCGGTACGGCCGTCGGTCAGCTGCATCTGGCCGCTTTCTGGCAGGTCTGCCAGTTTCAGCATGGCCTTGATTTCGCTTTCCTTGGCGCCGTCGAACACTGGAGTGGCCATTGGTACGCCGCCACGCAGGTTCTTCGCCAGATCCAGGATTTCCTGGTCGGAGAAGCTATCCAGATCTTCGTTACGACCGCCGATCTGGTTGTAGATCTCGTCCAGGAAGGTGCGAAGTTCAGCAACTTTACGCTGCTCTTCTACCATCCGGTTGATCTTCTCGCCCAGACCTTTGGCCGCGAGGCCCAGGTGGGTTTCAAGGATCTGACCAACGTTCATACGCGAAGGTACGCCCAACGGGTTGAGGACGACGTCGACCGGGGTGCCATTGGCATCGTGCGGCATGTCTTCAACCGGCATGATCACGGAGACCACACCTTTGTTACCGTGACGACCGGCCATCTTGTCGCCCGGCTGGATGCGACGACGGATTGCCAGGTAAACCTTGACGATTTTCAGCACGCCTGGAGCCAGGTCATCGCCCTGCTGCAGTTTGCGCTTCTTGTCTTCGAACTTGTCGTCCAGCAGACGGCGGCGATCAACGATATAGGCCTGAGCCTTCTCGAGCTGCTCGTTCAGAGCATCCTCAGCCATGCGCAGTTTGAACCACTGACCATGCTCAAGACCGTCGAGAACTTCGTCAGTGATTTCCTGACCTTTCTTCAGACCGGCGCCGCCTTCGGCTTTGTGGCCGACCAGAGCGGAACGCAGACGTTCGAAAGTGGCGCCTTCGACGATACGGAACTCTTCGTTCAGATCCTTGCGGATCTCGTCGAGTTGAGTCTTCTCGATCGACAGTGCACGAGCATCACGCTCAACGCCGTCACGGGTGAAGACCTGCACGTCGATGACAGTACCCTTGGTGCCGGTAGGCACACGCAGGGAAGTGTCTTTAACGTCGCTGGCTTTTTCACCGAAGATGGCACGCAGCAGTTTTTCTTCCGGAGTCAGTTGGGTCTCGCCTTTCGGAGTGACCTTACCAACCAGGATGTCGCCTGCGCCAACTTCAGCACCTACGTAAACGATACCGGCTTCGTCCAGCTTGTTCAGTGCAGCCTCACCCACGTTCGGGATGTCTGCAGTGATTTCCTCTGGCCCAAGCTTGGTGTCACGTGCCACACAGGTCAGTTCCTGAATGTGGATCGTGGTGAAACGGTCTTCCTGAACAACACGCTCGGACAGGCAGATGGAGTCTTCGAAGTTGAAGCCGTTCCATGCCATGAACGCGATACGCATGTTCTGACCCAGAGCCAATTCACCCATATCGGTGGACGGACCGTCGGCCATGATGTCGCTGCGCTGAACCCGATCACCCTTGCTCACCAGCGGACGCTGGTTGATGCAGGTGTTCTGGTTGGAGCGGGTGTACTTGGTCAGGTTGTAGATGTCGACACCAGCTTCGCCGGTTTCAACTTCATCATCAGCAACACGAACCACAATACGGCTGGCGTCGACGGAATCGATCACGCCGCCACGACGAGCCACGACGCAAACGCCGGAGTCACGAGCTACGTTACGCTCCATGCCGGTACCGACCAGCGGCTTGTCAGCGCGCAGGGTTGGTACAGCTTGACGCTGCATGTTCGAACCCATCAACGCACGGTTGGCGTCGTCGTGCTCGAGGAACGGGATCAGCGACGCTGCAACCGAAACTACCTGCTTCGGCGAAACGTCCATCAAGGTGACGTCTTCCGGCGCCTTGACGGTGAACTCGTTCAAGTGACGAACAGCTACCAGCTCGTCGATCAGGACTTTCTTGTCATTCATCGTGGCCGAAGCCTGAGCGATCACGTGATCAGCTTCTTCGATGGCGGACAGGAACACGATCTCGTCGGTGACCAGAGCGTCTTTCACCACACGGTACGGGCTCTCGAGGAAGCCGTACTGGTTGGTGCGCGCATAGGCAGCCAGGGAGTTGATCAGACCGATGTTCGGACCTTCCGGCGTTTCAATCGGGCATACACGACCGTAGTGAGTCGGGTGTACGTCACGCACTTCAAAGCCGGCACGCTCACGAGTCAAACCGCCAGGGCCGAGTGCAGAGACACGACGCTTGTGGGTGATCTCGGACAGCGGGTTGTTCTGGTCCATGAACTGGGAGAGCTGGCTGGAACCGAAGAACTCTTTCACCGCTGCAGCCACTGGCTTGGCGTTGATCAGGTCTTGCGGCATCAGGCCTTCGCTTTCAGCCATCGACAGACGCTCTTTGACCGCACGCTCAACACGTACCAGGCCAACGCGGAACTGGTTCTCGGCCATTTCGCCTACGCAGCGAACACGACGGTTACCCAGGTGGTCGATGTCATCGACGATGCCTTTACCGTTACGGATGTCGACCAGAGTCTTCAGTACCGCGACGATGTCTTCTTTGCACAACACGCCCGAACCTTCGATCTCGGTACGACCGATACGACGGTTGAACTTCATCCGGCCGACCGCAGACAGGTCATAGCGCTCAGGGCTGAAGAACAGGTTGTTGAACAGAGTTTCGGCAGCGTCTTTGGTTGGCGGCTCGCCAGGACGCATCATGCGATAGATCTCGACCAGCGCTTCCAATTGGTTGCTGGTGGAGTCGATCTTCAGAGTGTCGGAGACGAACGGACCGCAGTCGATATCGTTGGTGTACAGAGTTTCGATGCGAACAACCTGAGCCTTGGCGATTTTTGCCAGGATTTCGGTGTTCAGCTCGGTGTTGCACTCTGCCAGGATTTCGCCGGTTGCCGGATGCACGATGACCTTGGCGGTAGTGCGACCCAGGACGTAGTCCAGAGGCACTTGCAGCTCTTTGATCCCTGCCTTTTCCAGCTGATTGATGTGGCGAGCAGTAATACGACGACCTTGCTCGACAATAACCTTGCCTTTGTCATCCAGGATATCCAGGACAGCAATTTCACCACGCAGGCGCTGAGGCACCAGTTCCAGGCTGAGGTTTTCACCTTGCACGTGGAAGACGTTGGTGGTGTAGAACGCGTCCAGCACTTCTTCAGTGGTATAGCCCAGCGCGCGCAGCAGTACCGATGCAGGCAGCTTGCGACGACGGTCGATACGCACGAACACGCAGTCTTTCGGGTCGAACTCGAAGTCCAGCCACGAACCGCGGTAAGGAATGATGCGCGCGGAGTACAGCAGTTTGCCGGAGCTGTGCGTCTTGCCACGGTCGTGGTCGAAGAACACGCCCGGGGAACGGTGCAGCTGGGAAACGATTACACGCTCGGTACCGTTGATTACGAAGGTACCGTTTTCAGTCATCAGGGGGATTTCACCCATGTAGACTTCTTGCTCTTTGATGTCCTTGATCGCTTTGTTCGACGATTCTTTGTCGAAAATGATCAGGCGCACTTTTACCCGCAAAGGTACGGCGTAAGTTACACCGCGCAATACGCATTCTTTGACATCAAATGCCGGTTCGCCCAGGCGATAACCGACGTACTCCAGCGCAGCATTGCCGGAGTAGCTGATGATCGGGAAAACGGATTTGAAGGCCGCATGCAGGCCCACGTCGCGGAACTGATCTTTAGTCGCTCCCGCTTGCAAGAATTCACGATACGAATCCAGCTGGATGGCCAGGAGGTACGGCACATCCATGACGTCCGGCAACTTGCTAAAGTCCTTGCGGATACGTTTTTTCTCAGTATATGAGTAAGCCATCAGCGTTCCCCAGCTTGGTCACCTGCTTGTTTGGCCCCTCCCGACGGGAGCAGCCAGAAAATCGTGCAAACCCCATGGTTTGCGCCACCGCATCGGGTGGTTACAGCTCGTTACCAGCACCGACCCAGTCGGCTGCCAATAACGGAAAAAGGCCGGTGGCAAGAGCCACCAGCCATCAGCCTTTCGCTTAACGCTCGGGCTGGAGGTGCAAAGTCGATGCTTACTTCAGCTCGACTTTAGCGCCTGCTTCTTCCAGAGTGGCTTTTGCTTTGTCAGCTGCGTCTTTCGAAACAGCTTCCAGAACGATGCCAGGAGCGCCGTCAACTACTGCCTTGGCTTCTTTCAGGCCCAGACCGGTCAGTTCACGTACTGCCTTGATCACGTTAACTTTCTTCTCGCCAGCTTCGGTCAGCATGACGTTGAATTCAGTTTGTTCTTCAACAACGGCAGCAACAGCAGCTGGACCAGCGGAAGCAGCGGCAGCGGAAACGCCGAACTTCTCTTCCATGGCCTTGATCAGCTCAACGATTTCCAGAACGGATTTTTCGCCGATTGCTTCGATGATTTGGTCGTTAGTCAGAGACATGACTATAAATTCCTGTATTGGGGTGACAGCCTACGCGGCCATCGAAATAAACAATAAACGCTGAAAGGAGTCGCTCAGCCTTAGGCCGCGGCGGCTTCTTTCTGGTCGCGAAGGGCCGCCAGAGTACGAGCCAATTTGCTGGTTGCGCCTTGAATCACGCTCATCAGCTGAGAAATTGCTTCGTCACGGGTCGGCAGACTTGCCAGTACGTCGATCTGATTAGCTGCGAGGAACTTGCCCTCGAACGCAGCTGCCTTGATCTCGAACTTATCCTGACCTTTTGCGAATTCTTTGAAGATACGAGCAGCAGCGCCCGGATGTTCTTTCGAAAATGCAATCAAGGTCGGGCCGGTGAACACGTCGTTGAGCACGTCATATTGAGTGCCAGCAACGGCGCGCTTGAGCAGGGTGTTACGTACAACACGTACGTAAACGCCAGCTTCACGAGCCTCTTTACGGAGTCCGGTCATAGCGCCAACTGTCACGCCGCGGGCATCAGCCACAACAGCAGACAGGGCAACATTGGCAGCCTCGTTGACTTCAGCGACGATGGCCTTCTTGTCTTCGAGTTTAATTGCCACGGGTTTAACTCCTGCTTGTTACCGTTTCATCCAACCGAAGCCGGATGTCGTTTTGGTGTCTGATTCGGTAAGGAACCGGGAGCACCATCTGCGTAGGCTTGAGGTTTAAGACTTGCGTCGCCTACGGTCTTGGATAGCCCCCGCCAGGCAGGGACCCCAATCTTTCAATTGGCGCAATCGCTTGCGCCAACCTGTGTCTTACGCGTCGAGCGAGCCTTGGTCGATGACCAGACCTGGACCCATGGTGGTGCTCAGGGTAACGCGCTTGACGTAAATACCTTTCGAGGAAGCTGGCTTGATACGCTTCAGATCAGCGATCAGGGCTTCAACGTTTTCCTTCAGCTTGACGGCATCGAAGCCGACTTTGCCAACGGAGGTGTGGATGATGCCGTTCTTGTCGGTGCGATAACGAACCTGACCAGCCTTGGCGTTTTTAACCGCGGTAGCTACGTCTGGAGTTACAGTGCCGACTTTAGGGTTAGGCATCAGGCCGCGTGGGCCCAGGATCTGACCCAACTGACCAACAACGCGCATGGCATCCGGGGATGCGATAACTACGTCATAGTTCAGGTCGCCGCCTTTCATTTCAGCAGCCAGGTCGTCCATACCTACACGGTCAGCGCCGGCAGCCAGAGCAGCCTCGGCAGCTGGACCCTGGGTGAACACAGCAACGCGAACAGTCTTGCCAGTGCCGTGTGGCAGCACGGTAGCGCTACGAACGACCTGGTCGGATTTACGCGGGTCAACACCCAGGTTCACAGCAACGTCGAACGACTCGCTGAACTTGACAGTCGACAGCTCAGCCAGCAGAGCAGCAGCGTCTACAAAGTTGTAGGACTTGCCTGCTTCGATTTTGCCGGCGATAGCCTTTTGACGCTTGGTCAACTTAGCCATTACACACCCTCCACGTTAAGGCCCATGCTACGAGCAGAACCGGCGATAGTACGCACGGCTGCTTCCATATCAGCTGCAGTCAGATCCGCGTTTTTGGTTTTCGCGATTTCTTCCAGCTGAGCACGGGTCACGGTGCCAACCTTAACGGTGTTCGGACGAGCGGAACCGCTAGTCAGACCAGCAGCCTTCTTCAGCAGAACCGAAGCAGGTGTGGATTTGGTTTCGAAAGTGAAGCTACGGTCGCTGTAGACAGTGATGATCACTGGAGTCGGCAGACCTGGCTCAATACCCTGAGTACGGGCGTTGAAAGCCTTGCAGAATTCCATGATGTTCACGCCGTGCTGACCCAGAGCAGGACCAACAGGTGGGCTTGGGTTAGCCTGAGCGGCCTTCACTTGCAGCTTGATGTAAGCGGTAATCTTCTTGGCCATGAGGCACTCCAATTACGGGTTCGAACGCCTCGAAAGGCTCCCCGGTTACTTGCGCGTTTATCCCAGTGACGACAAAACCCCACAGCCTAGGGCTGCGGGGTTGGGATGCTTGCTCAACTAGACCTTTTCGACCTGGCTGAACTCTAGCTCTACCGGAGTAGAGCGACCGAAAATGAGCACTGCCACTTGGATCCGGCTCTTCTCGTAGTTAACTTCTTCGACCGTGCCAGTAAAATCGGCAAACGGCCCGTCATTGACACGTACCGACTCGCCCGGCTCGAACAACGTCTTCGGCTTCGGCTTGTCGCTACCATCAGCAACGCGACGCAGAATCGCTTCTGCCTCTTTATCAGTGATCGGCGCAGGCTTATCAGCAGTACCGCCGATGAAACCCATCACCCGAGGAGTATCCTTGACCAAGTGCCAAGTACCCTCGTTCATGTCCATCTGGACCAGCACATAACCTGGGAAGAACTTGCGCTCGCTTTTGCGTTTCTGGCCATTACGCATTTCAACCACTTCTTCAGTGGGAACCAGAATTTCGCCAAAGCCATCTTCCATGCCAGCCAGCTTTACGCGCTCTACCAACGAGCGCATGACATGCTTCTCGTAACCGGAGTAAGCATGCACAACGTACCAACGCTTAGCCACGGGACACCCTTAGCCGACAATCAAGGAAACAAGCCAGCCGAGCAGGGAATCAAGCCCCCACAACAGCAACGCCATAACCAGAACAACAGCCACAACAATCAGCGTGGTCTGCGTGGTTTCTTGGCGAGTTGGCCATACGACTTTACGAATCTCGGTGCGAGCTTCCTTAACCAGTACAAAGAAAGACTTGCCCTTGACTGTCTGCAGGCCTACAAAGGCAGCTACAGCAGCAATGACAAGCAAAGCGAGTACGCGGTACAGGATCGGCGAAGCAGAGTAATACTGATTGCCAACAACGCCAACAACCACCAAAGCGACTACTACTAGCCACTTGAGCAGATCGAAGCGAGAGCCTTGAGCTTCAGCTTTAGGAGTCATCTATGAAGATCCTGTGAAAAGAAAGCCAGACACACCAAGTGAATCTGGCAGGTCAGGAGGGAATCGAACCCCCAACCTACGGTTTTGGAGACCGTCGCTCTGCCAATTGAGCTACTGACCTAAAACAAAATCAGGCCGACCATTATGCCGGCCCGAAAAAGACATTACAACAACTTACTCGATGACTTTTGCTACGACACCAGCGCCGACGGTACGACCGCCCTCACGGATAGCGAAACGCAGACCATCTTCCATCGCGATGGTTTTGATCAGGGTAACGGTCATTTGAACGTTATCACCTGGCATCACCATTTCAACACCTTCTGGCAGCTCGCAGTTACCAGTCACGTCAGTTGTACGGAAGTAGAACTGTGGACGGTAGCCCTTGAAGAATGGCGTATGACGACCACCCTCTTCCTTGCTCAGAACGTAAACCTCAGCAGTGAACTTGGTATGCGGCTTGACAGTGCCAGGCTTGACCAGAACCTGGCCACGCTCAACGTCATCACGCTTGGTACCGCGCAGCAGAACGCCGCAGTTCTCACCTGCACGACCTTCGTCGAGCAGCTTGCGGAACATTTCAACACCAGTGCAAGTAGTTTTGACAGTGTCACGAAGACCAACAATCTCAACTTCTTCCTGAATGCGGACAATGCCACGCTCAACACGACCAGTCACAACAGTACCGCGACCGGAGATCGAGAACACATCCTCGATCGGCATCAGGAACGGCTTATCGATAGCACGCTCAGGCTGCGGAATATAGCTATCCAGAGTCTCGACCAACTTCTTGACGGCCGTAGTGCCCATCTCGTTGTCGTCTTGACCATTCAGCGCCATCAGCGCCGAACCAATGATGATCGGTGTGTCATCACCTGGGAAATCGTAAGTGCTCAGCAGATCGCGCACTTCCATCTCAACCAGCTCCAGCAACTCAGCATCGTCAACCATGTCAGCCTTATTCAGGAAGACAACGATGTACGGAACGCCAACCTGACGAGACAACAGGATGTGCTCACGGGTTTGCGGCATCGGACCATCAGCGGCCGAGCAAACCAGAATCGCACCATCCATCTGCGCAGCACCGGTAATCATGTTTTTTACGTAGTCGGCGTGACCTGGACAGTCAACGTGTGCGTAGTGACGCACAGCCGAATCGTACTCAACGTGAGCAGTGTTAATGGTGATACCACGAGCTTTTTCTTCTGGGGCGCTATCGATCTTGTCGAAGTCAACCTTTGCCGAACCGAACACTTCGGAGCAGACGCGGGTCAAAGCGGCGGTCAGAGTTGTCTTGCCATGGTCTACGTGACCAATGGTTCCAACGTTGACGTGCGGCTTGTTACGTTCGAACTTTTCCTTAGCCATCGAAATCACCCCTAGCAGAAGAATTAAGCAAGTACTATCAGCCATTAAAACAAAGGCAGATATTTTCATATCTGCCTTGTTATATGGAGCTCTTGAGCGGATTTGAACCGCTGACCTCACCCTTACCAAGGGTGTGCTCTACCAACTGAGCTACAAGAGCGTAACACTTTGCAGGACCTGCAAACTTGGAGCGGGTAGCGGGAATCGAACCCGCATCATCAGCTTGGAAGGCTGAGGTTCTACCACTAAACTATACCCGCGGAGCTTGCAGCTCTCGCTAAAAATGGTGGAGGGGGAAGGATTCGAACCTTCGAAGTCGTAGACGTCAGATTTACAGTCTGATCCCTTTGGCCGCTCGGGAACCCCTCCTAAGCGAGCCGGCATTCTATATCATGCCAGCCTTCTGTCAAGCATTTTCTCATTAAAAACCTGAGGTTAGCTGCGTTGACCTCGCTTCACACTGCTGACTGTTAAAGGTCTTCACTGCGAAGCGGGCGCCATTCTATGCAAACTATTCGACGGGTGCAACCCCCCCGCACGGCATTATTTTATGTTTTAACTCATTGAATTCTTTAGAAAGGTTTTGCAACTGCGAGTCACCCAGCAAACGCCGGCTTTCTGGTGCCACACGCACCCAGTAACCATCAGACTCGGCGGGGGCCCTCAGCAAGGACTCGAACTTGATTTCCATGCCACTCAATCGCCGCTCGACCGCCTGAGCCGCTTCCTGACGAGCAAAGCCGCCAAGATAGAGGCATCCATCGTCTGCCTGGGCAGGCTTTCCTTTATCACGAGCCGCGTCAGTCGTTTCACTCAACAAGCGAATGTCCTGCTGCGAACCCCGATACAAACTCAAAGGGGTTACATCCTTTGCGCGCAGAGGAGCCTCTTGTTGGTGCCAGATGTAATAGAACACATTGAGAACAAGCAGCAGCAGAAACAACCAACGCATAAAAACCTCAGGACAAGGGACACGCCATCGCCAAACCTACAAATACCAGGTCTGGAACCACCCTGGCTTCGGGCACAATCTCAGAGACCAGATCAGCATCCCCGCCAGTCAGGAAGACTGCGAAATCATCTCCCCAATAGCTGCGCGCCAACTCTAGCTGAGTCAGGACAAACCCTCTCAACATTAGCAAACAACCACGCTCGACCGCCTCGACGGTTGTGCGCCCAGGAACAAGACTCTCCAAAGCGCGCTCGGCAGCAAGATCTCCATAGCGAATTCTACGGGTATGGGTACGCAGCTGGTTGCGCATCAAAGGCATCCCCGGACAGATAAATCCTCCGAGATGCTCACCATCCCCTGCAATAAAGTCAGCTGTAACCGCCGTACCAAAGTCGAGCACCAGACAAGCACCCGAAGCCAGATGAAATCCTCCGAGCATTGCAAGCCAGCGATCAAGCCCTAGCCGCTCGAACTCCTCATAGCCATTTCGAACCCCGGACATCTCCCGAGCCGGTGTCGCGCACACTACGGAAACGCCAAAAGCCTCGGTCAGCAGAGAAATCAGCGCACTAGTTTCTTCGGCGGTTCTGACACTGACTAAGCGACAATGCATGAGAGCGAGCCCCTTGAGGCCTTTCAAGCTCTCCAGCAATGCGAGATCTGAATCAACGACCCCCTCGCCAATCACCCGCCTGACATCCTCGCCGAGCACACGCCACTTGATGAAACTGTTTCCACAATCGAGCTCAAGAATCATCACGCAACCTCAGACTGAGCTCGCCACCACTAAAGACCTTCTCCACACCATTCACCTTCAAGCGCAAGGCACCCTGGCCATCGATACCCAGCACCTCACCATCTATCTGACTAACACCGGCAATCAACGATACCGCCCGCCCCTGCCATAGATGATTTTGCTCCCACTCCGTCTGGATCGCCGGAAATCCGCCGGCCTGGTGGCGATTTAAATAGGTCTTAAGCATCAACCCTAACTCCGCAACCAGATGATTGCGATCAACAGCCTTACCCGACTCGAGGCGCATGGACGTCCATTGCTGATCAACCTCATCGGTCATCTGCATGTTCACATTTATTCCGACACCGATCACCACGTGACACACATCAGCAGGATCCCCCACCAATTCAAGCAGTATTCCTGCAATCTTTTGCTGACCCACCAGAACATCATTCGGCCACTTCAACCCCACACCTGAAATACCAAGCCCTCGCAAGGCTTGCATTACGGCAAGCCCGACAACAAGACTCAAGCCTTCCAGCTGCCGCATCCCACCATCAATGCGCAGTACCAGGCTGTAATAGATGTTTTCCGCGAACGGGCTCACCCATTTGCGTCCACGCCGCCCACGACCAGCCGTCTGCCGCTCAGCGAGCACCAGAAATGGCGCAGGCTGGCCACGCTCGATAGCTCGCAAGGCTTCAGCGTTGGTAGAGTCAATTGAATCGAAGATTAGAATGGGCCACTCGCAAGAAGGCGCCCGCGCGCTTATTTCAGCAGGATCAAGCAGTGTCAACGGCGCAGCCAGTTGATAGCCGCGACCGCGCACTTTATGAATGGATAAACCGAGCTCAGCTTCCAAGTGCTGAAGCTGCTTCCATACAGCGCTACGACTGACGCCCAAGGCAGCACCCAGGGCTTGGCCCGAATGGAATCGACCATCCTTAAGAAGCTTTAACAACGTCAGCATGCAAGTCTCGCCTCACAATGAGGCCCGCATGATAGCCATGCCCCGGGCTGTTGCATAGAAACCCTACAAGCGAGATTTTCTTGCGGACAAAACAAAACCCCTACCTGCATACGCAGATAGGGGTTTCGGAATTT
>NZ_MOBM01000020.1 GCF_003732275.1 Pseudomonas frederiksbergensis | reverse complement strand
GCACGTCAAATCTCCTGCGTGATCTTATTGAGTAAACCCAGGCACTGCGGATGAATGGGAGCGGCAGGGACGGCGATCAGCACGATTCCGCCAAATCGGTACGAATCATTCGAACACTGGCAAAAGTCGATTCGTTTCGTGCCTGGTCGAGCGCTGTCAGCGGTCTGGTCGATGACTGCTGGGTAGTCGCAAGCGTTACCGGTTTGCGACTCATTTCAGAGCTGGAACGATCATCGCTTGGTGGAACACCAAAGTACTCGCGATAGCATTTTGAAAAGTGTGGTGTGGACACGAAACCGCATACATAAGCCAACTCAATGATCGACAATGATGTTTGCTTAAGCAGTTGTCGCGCTCGAATAAGACGTAACCTTAAGTAGTAGCGTGACGGCGTACAGTGAAGGTATTTCTGAAAAAGCCGCTCTAGCTGTCGACGTGACAGATCGACGTATTCTGCAAGGTTATCCAGGTCGATCGGTTCCTCGAGATTGGCCTCCATCAACGCGACGATCTCCTGCAGCTTAGGCTGATGAGTTCCCAATACATGCCTGAGCGGGACGCGTTGGTGATCCTGTTCGTTGCGTATGCGCTCATAAACAAACATCTCAGAGATGGCGGCGGATAATTCACGACCGTGATCGCGACCGATCAGGTGCAACATCATGTCGAGCGGCGCTGTTCCCCCGGAGCTTGTGAAGCGGTTTCGGTCGAGGGTGAAGAGACTCGCACTGATGCTGACTCGCGGGAAAGCTTCCTGCATGGCGGCCAAAAACTCCCAATGCACACTGCACTCGTAGCCGTCGAGGAGCCCGGCTTTGGCGAGCGCCCAGCTACCGGTGCATACACCGCCCAACCGTCTGGATTGACGCGCCAAGGCTTGTAGCCAGGTAATGTGCTCGCGGGTAATCACGCTCTGGACTCCAACACCACCGCACACGATTACAGTGTCCGCCACTAATGGATTGTTCCATGAAGCATCCGGAGTGATCGGCACACCGTCACTGGCCCAGACAGGCTCTCCATCGGGGCTGAACGTATGCCAGCGATATAGCTCTCGCCCCGACAACTGATTGGCCATGCGCAGTGGCTCTACTGCGGACGCTAGGGAAATAAGTGTGAATTTATTCAACAGCAAAAAACCAACGGATTGAGTCGTACCGTCGGACACGGTGGAGTTCGATGACATCGTGGTCATGTCCTCACAAAGAGCGATTACGGCCTGAGACGCAGGAGCTTGTAATACCCCCCAGCCTTGGCGTAGGGAGTATTAGGTTTGGCGCAAATACCTCCTTGGTTTTATCCCACTGACGTCACCCTCGCAGCCTGCGCAGGGTGACGCGACGTCACAAGGCCGATAAAAGAAATCGCCAGCGCCAGTCCAATGGTTGTGCTGACTTCGGTACGGTGCTCTGGGGTGATCATCATGACTGCCAGCGCTGCGCAAATGAACACAATCACCAGCCACGTCAGCCATGGAAACAGCCACATGCGAAAGGTCAGCTCAACGTTCTGCCGACGCAACATCCGGCGCATGCGCAACTGCGACACCGCAATGGCCAGGTACACCAGCAAGGCAATCGCGCCGGAGCTGGCCAGCAGGAAGTCAAACAGCCCGGCGGGCATGAAGTAGCTCCACACGGTGATCGCCGCGCCCAGCACGGTGCTGGCGATGACTGCTGCCCGCGGCACGCCTTCGGAGGAGGTCGCCTTCAGCGCCTTCGGCGCATCGCCACGACGGCCCAGCGAGTACAGCATGCGCGAAGCAATGTAGATCGAGGAGTTCATGCAACTGGCCACGGCGATCAGCACCACCACGTCCACCATGAACTTGGCGTGGGGAATGTTCATGATTTCCAGTGCCCGCTGGTAGGAACCTACCTGGGCGAGCAGTGGATCGTTCCAGGGCACCACGGAGATGACCACGAAAATTGACAACAGGTAGAACACGCCGATGCGCCAAATCACCGAACGCGTGGCCTTGGCAATGTTCTGCGAGGGATTGTCGGATTCGGCGGCGGCGATGGTCACTGCCTCGGTCCCGATGAAGCTGAACATGATGGTGATGAAGGCGCCCACCACCGCCGACAGGCCGTTGGGGGCGAACCCGCCGTGTTCGGCCATCAGGCCGCTCAAGCCGCTGACCTCCCGTTCGGGCACCCAGCCCATCAAGACGGCAAAACCCACGCCGATGAAACCGATGATCGCCACCACCTTGGCCATGGCGAACCAGAACTCGAATTCGCCGTACTTGGAGACACTGAACAGATTGGTGACCACCAACGCAATGATCGACACCAGGGCGAACAGCCAGGCATCAATCTGGGGGAACCACTGGTTTAACACGTGGCCGGCGGCCAGTGCTTCGATAGGAATCACCAGTACCCAGAACCACCAGTACAGCCAACCGATGGTGAAGCCTGCCCAGCGACCTATTGCCTGGTCGGCATAGGTGGAGAACGAGCCTGTGTCCGGGTTGGCCACCGCCATTTCACCGAGCATACGCATGACCAGAACGACGAGCAGGCCTGAGAATAGATACGCCAGTAGGACTGCTGGGCCAGCAGCTGCAATGGCATGTCCTGAGCCAACGAATAAACCGGCGCCGATAATCCCGGCGATAGACAGCATTGTTACGTGACGAGGCTTGAAGCCCTGCGCCAATTGGCCACTCGAATCCTTGGAGTTCGGGCTAATCATTGGTTTTTTTCTCTGCTGATCGACATTTAAGCGAATTAACGGGGGCAACGGATCATCATCGTTCCCTGCTGCCGCTTCCTAAAAGTGGCACCCTTCAAACGCTGCAGTTCTTATCAAACCCATCGTCGCGATTGGTTATTGCTATGAAAAGAAGGCACCACCTTACCCGGCCTGTTCGACAATTCAGTTACCTGTTCACGCCGTCTCCTTGCCTGATATCGACACGTGCCAATTTAGCGTTCACATCGAAAACCAATCGGTCACGAAATGGAAAAGTGCAATCATTTTGTTTTTTGAGGATTCTGCTACAGCAGCAACGGATGGGGATAACTTGGAAAGTTTAAGCGGGCGAGAAGGTTTCGGGACGAGGGCCGCGAGATCTCTCTGGGAAGAGCGGATTGGATGATTACTTCCTGTCGCGACTGGCTGAAAACGGCCAAAAACAGACAGAGGAAAGGGGTACAGATTGTCCCCATTCTCGGCTCCGAGCCAGGCCCTCCCACCCACTCAATAAGTCGATCGGGTCAGTGCCGAAGCGCTGCCAGGTTTCATCGTCCCGACTTGACCGTCTGAGGCCTGCAATCGTCAATAAAGTAAGCACTATTGTGACAAGCGGCCAGTGACAACTTTCAGGCGGCCATCTCGATCGAGGTGATAACGCTGTAGATCACGCGCCAGGATCAGCTCCCCGGTGAAGTGGGCTGCAGCTTCGTCGTGGACATCTTCGATGGTCGGACTTCGCCCGGGACTGGCTTGGTAGCGCGCACTGAAGTGGGTAAGAACCAGATTTGGAATGCCTGCTGACTCGGCAAAACGTGCCACGGCGGCGGCACTGCTGTGCCCATAACTCTCGCGAGTGCGATCGATTAATGACTGAGTGAACGTCGCCTCATGCACGAGCACATCCGCACCAGCAACCACCTCCGCCAGCAATTGGGGAGTATCGTTATCGCCACAGATAATGATGCGTTGACCGGGTCGCGCAGGACGCAAATATTGCTCCGCACGAAATATACATCCGGCATGCTCAACGTCATGTCCATGCGCCAACTCGCCCCAAAGGGGGCCGCGAGGAATACCTTCGACCTCCAGACGTTGTACATCCAGTCGCGGATGAGGATCTGATTCGGTAAATACATAGCCATGGCAGGGAACACGATGGGAGAGGGCAACGGTGTCGACATGAACATTGCCATTTTGCCAGCCAGTGAAGGTTTCGCTCGCATGCAGATGCAATTCGAAGGGCAGCCAGGACTTGCTGACGGTCAGGCTGAGGCGCACCCATTCATGTAACGCAACTGGCATCACTATATCGAGGGGCTCGAGACGCCCCGACATGCCTGCGCTGGCCAGCAAGCCGGGTAAGCCGAAGCAATGATCGCCATGTACATGGGTTATGAAGCACCCGCGAAGCTCTCGTAAAGACAATGGGGTGCGCATCACTTGATGCTGGGTGGCTTCACCGCAATCCACCAGATACCAACCCCTGCCGGAGGATTCGATGAGCGCGGTGCCACTCACGTTTCGATTTCGGGAAGGAACGCCTGCTGAAGTACCAAGAAATATGAGATCCATGGCCGCTCCTTCATTCACGCAGTTGATCTGAAAAGCAGCTATTTTGCGAAGCGATGAAAAAAATCACAATCTCCCTTCAGCATGTGGGGCGGGGGAGCAGAGGATTCACTCCATTTCCACCCTGGACGGTACAAACACTGTTGGAGTTCAACGTTGAGGTGTCAGCGGCCTGACCGCAATCCTCAAAGGCGTTTATCCCAAGTTAAGCTTCAACTGCTTTGGAGTTCTCATGAAAGTTGGCGTCATTTCCGATACCCATGGATTGCTCCGCACCGAAGCCCTTGCTGCCCTGGAGGGATGTGAGCAGATCATTCATGCAGGTGACATCGGTAGCTCGGAGATTCTGGATCAACTGGCATCTATCGCTCATTTGTACGTCATACGCGGGAACAATGATCAAGACGAACCGTGGGCGGAAAATCTACCCGATCTTCTGCGTTTCGACCTCAAGGGATGGCAGACGCTATTGGTGCATGACATTGCCGATGTCCCAGTCGAACTCGATGCGGGCATAAAGCTGGTGATCACCGGCCATTCCCATAAACCACGGATTGAATGGCGCGGCGAACGGCTTTACCTCAATCCCGGCAGCGCGGGAAGGCGACGCTTCAAGCTGCCGGTGACGCTGGCTGTACTAGAGTTACTCGAGACCTCCATTGAGCCTCGATTGATTTACTTACTGGAGTGACTCGCGTCATCCCCGGCGGAGAGGGATAAAACCTTCGGCTTAACCGCTCGCGCAAATGTTGCAACCACTAGGTGCAAGACGCTTCGATGAAACCGCCAGGTGCTGGGGAAGCGTAGGCAACTGGATGCGATCTACTCCCTTCGTATTGCTTGACGACTATTCGTAAGCGTCCGGGTAACACACCTTCCTGATCCCAGCGTTTAAGACTACGGGGGCCCGATGGCTACGCTGATCGAGCATCGGCTTTCGATTTATCTATGGACGCTCTGATTGCATCAATTACGTCTTGAGTGAGCGCCATAACTGTCGTTGTACTGACTTCAATCCGACTGATAATGTCTGCTCGCGGACCCTGTTTCCAGACATCGCTTGCGTAAAAAATATCTTGAGCGGCTAGGCGATGGCTCTCGCTTTCATAAGAGCGAATCAGGTGATAGCTGTCACAATCATGTAATGAGCCGCCATAAGAAACGACATCTATGCCAGCTTCTATGTGAAGCGAAACACTTACATTTTGCATTATTCGATGAAAATCCAATCCCGATCGAGTTACCGGCCGGGCGTGGCGAGTCAGATTTGCGCCAGGCCGCCGTCGACGGCGACCTCACTTGCGGTCATGAAGCTGCTGTCCTGCGATGCGAGAAACGCGGCCGCCGCTCCGATCTCCGCCGGATCGGCCATGCGCTGGAGCGGATTCATCGAGGCGAAGACCTTCATGCCTTCCTCGCCCAGCGCTTCCTTCGCAAGTTTGGTCGCCGTCGGCCCGGGCGACAGCACGTTTACCCGGATGCCGGTACCCTTCAGGTCCTCCGCCCAGGTCCGTGCGAGGTTGCGCACTGCCGCCTTGCTTGCGCTGTAGACGCTGAATGCCGGGGCGCCCGTGGTGCCGGCGCTCGATCCGGTCAGGATGATCGAACCGCCCTGGCCCATCAGCGGCAGCGCCTTCTGGACCGTGAAGATCAAACCCTTCACGTTGGTGTCGAAGATTTCGTCAATGTGCTCGGCGGTGATTTTGCCGAGCGCAAGCTGGCTTCCCGCCCCGGCATTGGCGAAGACGATGTCGAGGGTTCCGCGCTCGGCCTTCACCGCCGCGTAGAGTCGGTCGAGGTCGGCCAGATCGGAGACCGAGCCCTTCACCGCGCGGGCATTGGGCCCGAGGTCGTCCACAGCGGCGTCGAGCGCTTCCTGCCGGCGACCGAAGATGAAGACGAAGGCACCCTCCTCGATGAAGCGCTTTGCCGCTGCGCGGCCGATGCCGGTAGCGCCGCCGGTGATCACGGCGGTCTTTCCATTCAGTCTGGTCATGACGTGCATCCTTCGTTGGAGTTGTACTTAAGCAGGAAATTGCTTGCTTGAGGACGAGGATGCAGCTCTGATAACCTAAGGACAAGTATGCACCTTTTGGTAAGTATCAAAAAATGACGACGACTTCTGAAATCTGCGGTACAGGTTGTGGGCTCAACGCCACGCTGCGCATCATCTCGGGCAAGTGGAAACCACTGGTCTTGTTTTTCCTGCGCGACGGCCCGAAGCGCTACGGCGAGCTCAAGCGTCTGATCCCGGGCGTTAGCGACAAGGTGCTGATCCAGCAATTGAAGGATCTGGAAGCCGACCACGTGCTGACGCGGACCGACTACAAAGAAGTACCCCCGCGCGTGGACTACACGCTGACCCCGCTCGGCCGCAGCCTGGCTGACGCGATCGTCCCGCTGTGCAACTGGGGAACCGAGAACGCGGCGCAAATGGCAAGCATCTTCGCCAAACGCGACACTTTGGCCTAGCAGGATGCTGAAGAACCGCTGAGTCGGACGACCTTCGCATTCGAGGGAGGGCGGCAGGTCGAATTCTTCCGATCAGACTGTCAGGATTTCGCGTCCAGTCCGGTTTTGAGGCCACGGGTGGAGTACGCATTGACGGCGCTTGGTCATGCACTCGGATTAGCTGTGGTTTCCGAACGTTTGATTTGTGACTATATATCCTATCGGTCACAAGTTGTCAGTCCTCGATAGGGTGAGTAAGCTGTTCCCATGAATCAGCCATCGATATCTTCATCTTCGCCCAGCCCCCGTGGCCCAGCCGATCACGACATTCGAGACCAGATTGTCGCGGCGGCCAACGAACACTTCAGTCAATACGGCTATGGTAAAACCACGGTTTCCGATCTGGCCAAGGCCATCGGGTTTTCAAAGGCCTACATCTACAAATTTTTTGATTCCAAGCAGGCGATCGGTGAAGCCATCTGCGCTAATTGTCTGGCAGAAATCGTCGCGACTGTGGAGCAGGCTATCAATGTAGAAGGCCTGTCGCCAACGGAGCGCTTTCGACGTTTGGTCAAATCTGTGATCGCCACAGGTGTGAATCTTTTCTTTAACGACCGAAAGCTCTATGACATTGCAGCCTTCGCGGCGTCGGAAAGCTGGCCCAGTACGCAGGCTTATGACGCACAGATCAAACGCTTCGTGTCGCAAATAGTGCGAGAGGGGCGAGAGATTGGTGAATTTGAACGCAAGACTCCGCTGGACGAGACAGTAGAAGCGATACATCTCGCGCTGCGACCATTCGTCAACCCTTTGCTGCTGCAGTACAACCTCGATTTCGTCGAGGAGGCGCCCACGCTTACCTCCAATCTCATCTTGCGTAGCCTCATGCCTTGACCTTCGGCTAAAGGTTTACGGCATGCCAGGATAAGCGACAGATCACCAAAACGGCTTTTCACTTTGCCCTTCTTCCATCCGTCGAAGGGCATTTTATTATGTGCTTTGTGACTATTGACTGTATTGGTCACATGAACAAATATGGGGGCGTCGTTTCTACTGTTTCATCCCAGTGATACCCATAGAGTTCAAACAATGAAAACAATATTGCTCAAGAGCCCATTTGGCCTTGCTGTCGTGCTCGCATCCTCAAACGTTTTTGCAAGCGGCTTCGCTCTCAATGAACAAAGCATCAGTGGGATGGGATCCGGGTTTGCCGGTCGCTCCTCCTCCGCTGAAGATGCGAGCACGGTCTTCGGTAATCCCGCGGGAATGTCTCGCTTGAAAAGAGAGCAGGTCAGCGTGGGGGCTGCGACTCTTTTCGCTAAGTCCGACATAAGCCAGACCCGCAGTACATTCGGAGGCCAGGAAGACGGAGACATGGTGCCAACCACCACAGTGCCAATGGGTTACTACGTCAAACCCATCGATGAGCATTGGGCGTTCGGTGTAGGGTTTTATGTACCTTTCGGTCTGATGACTGACTATGGCAGCGGTTTTGCCGGGCGTTACTACGCCAACAAAAGCGAGGTCACGACCCTTACATTCCAGCCCACCATCAGCTATGCCTTTAACGACAAAGTTTCGATCGGGTTCGGTCCGACCATCAACCGTATCAGCGGTGAGCTGTCCGGTATGGTGCCCAATCCACTTAGCCCTGGTCGCAATGACGGAAAACTCAAAAGCACTGGCGATGACACTGCCCTCGGTTTCAACGCCGGTATCCTGGTGCAGGCTACAGACCGGACCCGTTTGGGCATGACCTACCACTCCAAGGTCAGTTATCAATTGGATGCCAAGACCAAGGTCACTGACGGCATCTTTAGCGTGTTGGGGGTCAGCGGCCGGAGTTATGACGCTTCGCTGGATGTGGATACCCCAGAGTCAGTGGATTTCTCGGTGACTCATCAGCTTAATAACGACTGGACCCTGTACTTGGGGAGCACTTGGACTCGCTGGAGTCGCTTCAAAGAGTTAACTATCGAGAACACGGGTTTACCCCCTGCGTTGAGCGGCGCGCTGGGCACCATTACCGAAGAACAGAATTGGCGCGATACGTGGGCTCACGCTATCGGTGCGGCGTATCAACTGAACAACCAATGGGTGCTTCGGGCAGGTCTT
Source organism: Pseudomonas frederiksbergensis (assembly GCF_003732275.1). Lineage (GTDB taxonomy): Bacteria > Pseudomonadota > Gammaproteobacteria > Pseudomonadales > Pseudomonadaceae > Aquipseudomonas > Aquipseudomonas frederiksbergensis_H. The sequence goes on along the minus strand of NZ_MOBM01000020.1, from coordinate 246,496 downwards.
TCGGTTGATCAGTCGCCCACCAACAACACCAACCGAGGACCACGTATTCCCACGGGCGACCGGAAGGTTATCAGCTTCGGTGCTGGCTGGACTCCGGCGGACAATGTCACGATCGATGTTGCTTATTCCTACCTATGGGAGGAGAGCGTGCAGATCAACGACGCCTCTGCGAACAGAGGTGCATACAGTGCCAAATATAAGAACAGTGCGAGCGGGCTCGGTACGTCTGTTAGTTACCGCTTCTAGTTGAGTGCTGTTACGCGATAAATGTCCTGTCGGGAGCACGCGTGCCTCCCGACCTTTAAGAACACATCCCGGGCCTTTCCCCTGAGGGGCTGTACTCCGGTTGGCGGTGCGTGCATCAAGTGCTACGTCACCTGGTTAAATCATCGTGTCGCAACAGGCCGGGCTTCAGGAGGTTGCCAGCCACCACCTAGCGATTTGAATGCCGCAACCGCCGCTCGTGCCGATTCCGTTCGCGCTTGCGCCCGAGCATCGGACGCCTGCAGCATCGTCTCGTCAGCGTGCAGGACATCGATCAGGCTGGCCGTGCCTTTCTCATAGGCAATGAACGACGATTGGCGGGCCTGCGTCAGAGACGCCTCTCCCCCGGTGAGGGTGGTTGCTTGAGCTTCCCGATTCACCAGTGAGGAGAACGCGTTCTCGACATCCTCGGTGGCGCGCAGCACAGACTGACGGTAAGCGGCCAGGGCTTCGGCTTCCTGTCCCTTGGCTTGGTCGATTTGGGCGTTTATGCGACCGAAGTCGAAGAGTCTCCAGCGCAGTCCCAATACGCCCGCCGACTGGCTGGCGCCGCCGGTAAAAAGGTTGCCTGCGGATACAGCCGTGGCACTGCCCAGCAATGCACTAAGGGAGAATTTCGGGTAGTACTCAGCAATCGCCTCCCCGATGCGTGCGTTTGAGGCCGCAAGACGGCGCTCAGCCACAATGAGGTCTGGCCTGCGGCGCAGCAAATCGGCCGGCGTTCCCATTGCCTTTAACTGTGGCGCTACAGGAATGCTCCCCGCACTTGCCAGTTGCGTGCGGTGAGTGCCTGGCGGCGTGCCGAGCATTACATCCAGCGCATTCATGGCAGCATCCAGACCGGTCTGCAGGACCGGCACTGTCGCTTGGACCTGCGATAGCGCGCCCTCGGTCTGGCGAACCTGATAGTTGGCGGCGAGCCCCTTGCTGTAGAGCAATTGGACTTTCTCCAGCAACTCCTGCTGCGTTTTGACTTGCCGATTCGCAATGTCCAGCCGGGTCTGCAGTCCGCGGATAGTGATGTAGATATCAGCGGTCTGCGCGGCGATGGCCAATCGTGTGGCAGCGACGTCCGCCTGGGAAGCCTGGTACTCGGCCAGAGCAGCCTCGCGTCCGCGGCGCAATCCGCCAAAGACATCTACCTCCCAGCTGGCATCGAGGTTGGCTTCGTAGGAGCTTCCGTACCGATCATAGCCAGGCGTTGAGTTCAACACCTGGCCGAGCGGCGTCTCGATTGACTGGTAGGAGCGTGCGGCCTGTGCGCTGATGTTCCCTGAGGGGAGTAAAGCGGCATTTGCAGCACCTAGTCCGGCCCGCGCCTGTGTGACTCGCGCCGACGCCTGCGCCAGGTCCAGATTCTGCTCAAGCGCCTTGGAGATGAAGTCGGTCAGCACTGGATCACCAAAGCCTTCCCACCAAGCTACAAGGCTGGTCGGCGTCGCTCCACGACGCTGTTCGACAGAAGGCTGACCCAAGTAGCGATCCGAAAGCGGAGCGTCTGGACGATGGTAGTCCGGACCGACCGCGCAACCTGCCAATAAGCCGGCGCTGACCAAAAGAGCAATTGGACGGAGGGGAGGCATTGAGATTCCTTCAATCGAGGATATTTGTGACCATATTACGCAATAGTCACACTCTGTCAATTGAGGTGCGTTGAGCAAGTTCTGGATTTTTCTCATTGGTAGCGGCGGTTTCTGTGTTGAGCTTGAGAAGCTGAATGTTTCATGGGTTGTGACCATTGACACATATGGTCACTAGGCTGAGAATGTGGCGATCGTCCTATTTTTAAGTAAGGGAACCTATGCGCCGGCTTCGACCTTTCCCCATTGCCGCTTGCTTGTTGCCTCTTGTCCTGGCGGCATGTGGTGACTCATCCACCGTTGAAGATCCGCGCACGCATGCTCCTCTGGTTAGGTCCGCAGCGGTTCAGGGTTCCTCCGACGCCTCACGTTCTTTCACTGGTGTCGTGGCTGCCCGCGTCCAGGGCGATCTGGGTTTTCGGGTATCAGGCAAGGTGCTTGAGCGTCTGGTTGACACCGGTCAGACCGTTAAACGTGGTCAGCCACTCATGCGCCTTGACCCAATCGACCTAGGGTTGCAGGCGCGAGCACAGCAAGAGTCAGTCATAGCCGCTCGGGCCCGAGCCAAACAGACAGCAGATGACGAGGCTCGATATCGCGACCTGGTCGCCGCAGGTGCTATTTCTGCATCGGCCTATGACCAGATCAAAGCCGCAGCGGATACCGCAAAGGCGCAGCTTAGCGCCGCTGAAGCGCAGGCTGATGTAGCTCGCAATGCTTCTGGTTATGCGGTGCTGTTTGCGGATTCCGACGGCGTTGTGGTGGAGACGCTCGCCGAGCCCGGACAAGTTGTCAGCCCGGGACAGCCCGTGGTTCGACTGGCGCGGGCAGGGCAGCGCGAAGCCATCGTGCATCTGCCCGAGACGTTGCGCCCCGCAGCAGGATCCATCGCGCAGGCGACGCTTTATGGCAATACCGCGGATGCTGTTACAGCGAAGCTGAGGCTGCTTTCTGACTCGGCCGACCGAATGACACGCACCTTCGAGGCGCGGTATGTGCTTGAGGGGGCGCTGGCCAATGCGCCGATAGGTTCGACCGTCACGCTTCGGATCGCTGAAGGCGCCACGCAAGGGCAGGGGCTGCAAGTACCGATCGCTGCCGTTTATGACCCAGGCCAAGGCACTGGCGTGTGGGTCATCGCCGGTACACCGGCGAAGGTGGCCTGGCGACCTGTACAAATCCTGGGCTTGAGCGATGACACAGTGCGAGTCGCGGGCGACCTCAAAGTCGGCGAGCAGATCGTAGCGTTAGGCGCACATCTGTTGCGCGAAGGTGAAGAGGTGAGATTGCCTCAACAGGATGACGCCAAAGTTGCCGGGGGTCGTCCATGAGCGAGGGGCGCTTCAATCTTTCCGCGATCGCCGTTCGTGAGCGATCCATTACGGTGTTTCTGATCTTCCTGATTGCCGTTGCAGGCACCCTGGCGTTCTTCCAGCTGGGGCGTGCGGAAGATCCTCCCTTTACGGTCAAGCAGTTGACGATCATTACCGCGTGGCCGGGCGCCACGGCGCAGGAGATGCAGGATCAGGTAGCAGAGCCACTTGAAAAACGCCTGCAAGAACTGAAATGGTACGACCGCACGGAAACCTACACCCGTCCTGGCCTCGCTTTCACGATGGTGTCATTGCTCGATAGCACGCCGCCCTCGCAAGTGCAGGAGGAGTTCTATCAGGCACGCAAAAAGCTCGACGACGAAGCCACCAAGCTACCGGCGGGTGTGATCGGGCCATTGGTCAACGACGAGTATTCGGACGTGACGTTTGCGCTGTTCGCGTTGAAAGCCAAAGGCGAGCCGCAGCGACTATTGGTGCGTGATGCTGAGTCGTTGCGCCAACAACTGTTGCATGTGCCGGGCGTGAAGAAGGTCAACATCATCGGTGAACAAGCCGAGCGCATTTTTGTGTCCTTCTCCCATGACCGACTGGCCACCTTGGGCGTTTCTCCCCAGGACATCTTCGCCGCGCTGAATAGCCAGAACGTGCTTACACCCGCCGGTTCGATCGAAACCAACGGGCCGCAGGTTTTCCTGCGGGTGGATGGCGCTTTCGATAAATTGGAGAAAATTCGTGACACGCCCCTGGCGATTCAGGGGCGCACGTTGAAGCTCTCGGACGTGGCGACGGTTGAACGAGGCTACGAAGACCCTGCCACCTTCCTGGTGCGCAATAACGGCGAAGAGGCCTTGTTGCTGGGGGTCATAATGCGCGAGGGCTGGAATGGCCTGGACCTGGGCAAGGCGCTGGACGCCGAGACGACGAAGATAAATGAAGGCATGCCGCTGGGCATGACGCTGACCAAGGTCACTGATCAAGCCGTGAACATTGACTCGGCCGTTGGCGAGTTCATGGTCAAATTTTTTGTCGCGCTGCTTGTGGTGATGCTTGTCTGCTTTCTCAGCATGGGCTGGCGGGTAGGCCTCGTGGTCGCAGCGGCGGTACCGTTGACGTTGGCGATAGTGTTTGTGGTGATGGCGGCCACCGGAAAGAACTTTGACCGTATTACCCTCGGCTCGTTGATTCTGGCGCTTGGACTGCTGGTGGACGACGCCATCATTGCTATCGAAATGATGGTGGTGAAAATGGAAGAGGGCTACGACCGCATCAAAGCTTCCGCGTACGCCTGGAGTCATACGGCCGCGCCGATGCTTGCCGGTACGCTAGTGACGGCTATCGGCTTTTTGCCGAACGGCTTCGCGCAATCGACTGCCGGCGAGTACACCAGCAACATGTTCTGGATCGTGGGCATTGCTTTGATCGCTTCCTGGGTCGTCGCGGTGGCCTTCACCCCTTACCTGGGGGTGAAGTTGTTGCCAAACATCAAGAAGGTAGAGGGTGGGCATGCGGCTATCTACAACACTCCCCATTACAACCGCTTCCGCGGAGTTCTGACACGGGTCATCGCCCGCAAATGGCTGGTGGCTGGCACGGTTATTACGCTGTTTTTCGTGGCAGTTTTAGGCATGAGCCTGGTGAAGAAGCAGTTCTTCCCGACCTCTGACCGTCCCGAGGTGATGGTCGAGGTGCAAATGCCCTACGGAACCTCCATCGAGCAGACCAGTGCCACTGCCGCAAAGGTCGAGGCCTGGCTGCAAAAGCAGGAAGAGGCAAAAATCGTCACGGCCTATATTGGGCAGGGGGCGCCACGCTTCTTCCTGGCGATGGCGCCAGAACTGCCCGATCCATCGTTCGCCAAGATTGTGGTGCTGACGGACAGTCAGGAGGCACGTGAAACCCTCAAATTCCGCTTTCGCGAAGCGGTCGCTGAAGGACTCGCCCCAGAGGCCCGCGTCAGGGCGTCTCAAATTGTATTTGGTCCTTATTCGCCATTTCCGGTGGCCTACCGGGTGATGGGACCTGATCCGTCAAAGTTGCGCGAGATTGCGGGCCAGGTACAGGACGTGTTGCAGTCGAGCCCGATGATGAGAACCGTCAACACCGATTGGGGACCGCTGACGCCGACGCTGCATTTCGCTCTGGATCAGGATCGCTTGGAGGCGGTGGGGTTGACGTCAAACTCAGTCGCGCAGCAACTGCAGTTCCTGCTGGCCGGAGTACCGATCACCGCAGTTCGTGAGGACATTCGCTCGGTGCAGGTGGTTGGTCGCGCAGCGGGGGATATCCGGCTCGATCCCGCCAAGATAGAAGGCTTCACGCTGGTGGGCGCGGCGGGTCAGCGGATTCCGCTGTCTCAGGTGGGAGAGGTCGATGTGCGCATGGAGGATCCGATCCTTCGCCGTCGTGACCGCACGCCGACCATTACCGTGCGCGGCGACATTGCCGAAGGCTTGCAGCCGCCGGACGTTTCAAGTGTGGTCATGAAGGAGTTGCAGCCGATCATTGAGAAACTGCCTTCCGGTTATCGGATTGAGCAGGCGGGTGCAATCGAGGAGTCGGGCAAGGCAGGTAAGGCGATTTTACCGTTGCTGCCAATCATGATAGCCATGACATTGCTCATCATCATTGTGCAGGTTCGTTCAATCTCGGCGTTGATCATGGTGTTCCTCACCTCGCCGTTAGGGTTGATTGGTGTGGTACCGACACTGCTTGTCTTCCAGCAGCCGTTTGGTATCAATGCTCTGGTCGGTTTAATCGCGTTGTCGGGCATCTTGATGCGCAATACGCTGATTCTGATTGGGCAAATCCATCACAACGCGCAAGAAGGGCTGGACCCGTTTCACGCAGTAGTCGAAGCCACGGTACAACGTGCCCGCCCGGTACTGCTGACAGCGCTTGCGGCAATCCTGGCATTCATTCCGCTGACACACTCCGTCTTCTGGGGGACGCTGGCCTACACGCTGATCGGAGGCACATTCGTCGGAACCATCATGACGCTGGTGTTCCTGCCAGCGATGTACGCCATCTGGTTCAAGATCCGTCCTGACAATACGGGTCAAACTGAAACAGCGAATAAGCAAGCAAGCCTGGTGGATAGGACGCCACCCCGTCCTCTCGACGTTCACCTGACCACAAAGCTTTAGCCATAGGCTATAGCTTGCTGCTTTTAGTGGGCGTCGACTGAAAAATGAAGAGGGTTCAAGGGGCAAGGCCTGCGATCAGTTGCTGCAAGATATATGGGGCCTGAGATCATGGCCGGTGGCATTCACAGGCAATACCTGCAGGACCTCTCGTTCAATCAAGACCGTAAAGCTCTATGTATCTGGCCGGTTAAGTCAGCACAAAAAGCATAGTCACCGTCACCCGCCGAAAAGAAAATATCTCTCGACTGATAGCGCGCGTTTGCAACGACGTGCTCTTCACCGACCTGATTAAGGGATATTTAATGGCTAGAATTCTTCCTTCCATTCTTTTGGGGTTGTTAGCAAGCGCATCGATTTCAAGTCAGGCTGCGCAGATTTCCGCAGCGGTCGGCGTTACCCGCCAAGGCGACATGACATACCGTGCAGGTTTGGGTTGGGAGTGGGACAAGCGCTGGCTTGAGTCCTCAATCGGACACTTTGGTGGTTATTGGGACGTTGGGTATACGTATTGGGAGGGCGGTGATCAAGCCAGCGGTAGACACTCTATTTCCGCCGCTCCGGTATTCGAATACGTTATTGGAGATGGCTTCTACAGACCCTTTATCGAAGCGGGTATCGGTGCATCGCTGTTTTCCGGTACTGGCGTAGGTGACCGGAAGATGGGCTCCGTGTTCAACTTTGAGGATCGTCTTGGTGCTGGTTTGAAAATAGGAGAGGCTCAAAGGGTCGGTGTTCGCGTCATTCATTATTCCAATGCGGGCCTCGCGCAGCCTAATGCCGGCGTTGAATCGTATTCCTTGTTTTACGCCCATCAATTTTGATTGTTGTACTTACCTCTTCGCTGCGCTGGCACTGCTGAATATTGGCATGGAGAAGGTCCTGCTTTAGACCGGTGCGTATCACTGTTGAGAAATACGAAGCAAAAGTCCGATTGTGCTGAATTATCTTGGTTTTAAGTTCCACCTGGAGCTTCGCCAATACCCCAAACGGGGCCACCCGAAACTGACGTAGAGATTTCCAAATGAATATCACAAGCAAAGATATCACCGCAGCTATTGGCCGCCTTCTGCTGGCGGCCCTGTTCCTGTTGAGCGGCTTTTCGAAGTTGACAGGCCCGGCAGCCACTATTGCCTACATCGAGTCGAGTGGGATGCCGTTTCCAAAACTGGCCTACCTGGGAGCACTGGGGGTAGAGCTGGTCTTGGCGTCATTGCTGGTCCTGGGTATCCGTACCCGTTTAGTCGCAGCAGCCATGGCAGTGTTCACCGTGGTTACCGCTGTTGCTTTCCACAACTCACTGGCTGACCAGGCGCAGTTCGTCAACTTCTTCAAAAACATCTCGATCGCTGGCGGTCTACTGCAAGTTGCGGCCTTTGGTGGAGGGATGTTGAGCTTCGACGTTTTTCTTGCGCGCCGTAAGGCATTTGCTCTCGCTCGCTGATTGCATTACGGCCTGCACTGATCGATCGTTTCCGCTGGAAAGGACTTCGGCGGTTTTTTTTTGAGCGAAGTACGCCTGCAAATTGGCAAGTCCGTCTCATGGATCAAATATGGGCTTCGGCTTGGGAAGACAGTGCCGCCCCCAGTCCTTCTAAACAGCTCCCAATACAAACAGGTACTTTGTGGAGTCCTGCTTTCAATGAGCATCTACAACCAGGCGACAAGTAACTTGACCGTTGCGCGTTGTGTTGCGGGTCTGGTTACTTATTTGATTATTTTCGCCGTGCATGCTGGCTTGCGAATTGACGTTCGGCGAAACAACAGCCCCATTCTTTCAATAGTCCCTTCCTTCAGCGACCCATAAATGCGCGCCAAAAGTTCCCTGGCGGTTCAACAGGGAAGTGATGGTCGAGAGCTGGATTGGAATATCGCCATGATCAAATGAATTTAGTTTCATGTTTCTGCGCACATGGATCCTATCGACCATCTATCTCCGCTTCATACGCTTACTGAACGGCAGCGTTGCTATTCGACGGTGTCGCGACTCTCAACTCATCAAGGGCTTCTTATGAAACATTCATTCAAGCAGTTTCCTCTGGCTGTCATTCTTGGAATGGCCGCTTCCCTCTCTGCGCAGGCGGCAACCAACCCAGCCGTGGCTGTCGCAGCCCAGTACGACACCAGTCATGTCTACGTTGCCCCAAGCGACGTTGATAGTTTTGTTAAAAGCTTCGTGGCCACCTTTGGTGGCAAGAGCACTGCGCAGGTCGTGGTCAATGTGTTGCCCGTTCCCAGTAGCACTACTTCGCAACTGGTACAGACGCCAGTCGGTAGCGTGTCGCTTTTCGGCTTCACCACGCCTGTCCCTTACCCCTTTGGCGCCGAGCGTAATGGCTATCTCGTGAGGGATATGGATGTCGCGATCGCCGAAGCCAAGAAGCATGGCGCTGACGTGATCGTGCATGACTTCCCCGATCCGATCGGTCGCGATGTGGTGGTGCAATGGCCAGGCGGCGTGAATATGCAGCTCTACTGGCACGACAAGGCGCCGAATTACGCACCGTTTCAGACAATCCCTGAAAACCGGGTGTATGTCTCTGAGCAACGTGCCGATGCCTTCATCAAAAGTTTCACGGGTTTCTCCCACGGCAAAGTCGTGGCCGATGAGAAGCATCTCGATGGCGCTGTGGTTGGAGAGCCAGGAAAGACCATCCGCCGCGTAAAACTGGAATCCGATTTCGGCAAGATGGTGGTGTTCGTGACTGACGGGCACCTGCCTTACCCCTACGGCCGTGAAACGACCGGTTACGAAGTTGGCGACCTGGCAGCCACCCTCTCCAAAGCCAAGAATTCCGGCGCACAACTGTTGGTAGACCTTAAAGCAGAACCTGGTCGTCAATCCGCTTTGGTGGCATTCCCTGGTGGGTATGTCGCCGAAATACACCAACCCGTCGTGACGAAGTAATCTGAGGGGCGTATATGAAGAGCCGACGTCCTTCGCATAACGCGTGTGCTTGGGCTCTGGCCGTGCTGTGGCCGCTGGGAGTTTCCAGCGGTTTCGCCGCCGATCAGACTGAACGCCCTGTGCTTAAAACCAACCGTTGGCAGGAGGACTGGTCAGTCCTTCAAAACCCTTCGTTGAGAACCGAGCCTCTGGATAGTCTCAAATATATATCGCTGTCGGATGATGATCCGCAGCGTTATGTATCGTTCGGCGCGACGCTTCGTGAGCGGTTTGAGTTCAACGATGCCAATGGATTTGGCATAGGCAACCGGTCACGCGACTCGTGGCTGATTCAGCGACTGCAAGTGCATGCCGATTTGCATTTGAACGAACACTGGCGGGTATTCACCGAACTGGAAGATGCTCGCGCCTTCGATAAGACAACCGTAGGCGGCGCAGACCAGAACCGCCTGGATATGCGACTGGCTTTTGTCGAGTACGTCGACCAGACCGTCGATCACACTTTCAAGACGCGCGTGGGGCGTCAGGATTTCGCCTTCGACTTGCAGCGCTTTATTTCTTCGCGGGATGGACCGAACGTCCGGCAGTCCTTCGATGCTGTTTGGGCGGACTGGGAGACGAGCAATTGGCGACTCATTGGCATCGCTAGTCATCCTGTCCAGTACCTGGATGGCCGTCACTTCGACGACAAGTCCAATTCCGACGTCGCGTTCCATATGCTCAGGGTCGAGCGCCAGCTTAACAATAAAGACGAACTGTCGGCCTACTACGGCTTGTACGAAGAACGCCGCGCGAGTTATCTCGACGCGGAGGGTGATGAAACCCGACACATCTTCGATGCGCGCACCGCGGGAACCGAGGGAGCATACGATTGGGATGTGGAAGCGATGGTTCAGACCGGTACGGTAGGTTCCAAAGATATCCGCGCCTGGGCAGGCGGCAGCCGTCTGGGGTACACCCTGAAAGCTGTGCCTTGGACGCCACGCTTTGGCCTGCAGTTCGATGCGGCTTCCGGTGATCACCATGCCGGAGATGGCACATTAGGGACATTCAATCCTCTGTTCCCGAATGGATACTACTTCTCACTGGCGGGTTACACCGGCTACAGCAACCTTATCCATGTCAAACCTTCTGTGACGATACAGCCGGTCTCCGGCCTATCCATTCAGACAGCTGTGGGAATGCTCTGGCGACAAACCACCGAGGACGCGGTTTATACCCAACCGAATCTGCCGGTAGCAGGAACGGCGGGGCAAGGTGGACGCTGGACGGGTTACTACGATCAATTGCGCATGGACTATGCATTCACCCGCAATCTGTCCGGTGCTGTTGAGGCCGTTCACTATGCAGTGGGTGATACGATACGGGATGCCGGAGGTGACGATAGTAACTATCTCGGCGTGGAGCTCAAATTCATGTGGTAACAACACTGCCTTCTGGCATCGGCCTTCGCCTGATGCTGTAAGTCGGGGATCATGCAAAAAGGGGGGGCGTCCAGCCTGGCTTGGATGCCCCCCCTACAACCGTATCGATATCGGGGCCACGCCGCTTGCTGGGCGAAGATCGCTGCGGGTCATCGGAGCGGCCGGAAAGCATCGCTGATGAATTCGAATGCCTGCGCTTTTTCCGCGAGAAACGCGAACGCCCGCAATGCTCCGGTTCGTAAGCATTGCACTCAGTAAAATGGGCAACACCAATGAACTGACGAGATTGAGGGGGTCGCAATGGTGGCTGAATTTTCTGCTGCCAATGACGCCATCCTTGGCATCGGGTTCGATTTACTTGGCAATGAATGCCGAGTAGCTGTTCATCAGGTTGCGGTAGTTGGGAATGCGCTGGGACAGCAGGTGGGCCAGGCCTTCCATGTCGTTGCGCCAGTCACGCTGCAGCTCGCACGCCACGGAGAACCAGTTGACCAGTTGAGCGCCGGCGGCGGACATGCGTGCCCAGGCAGCCTGCTGCACCACCTCGTTGAAGGTGCCGGAAGCGTCAGTCACGACGAACACATCAAAACCTTCTTCCAGCGCGCACAGGGTCGGGAACGCCACGCAGACGTCGGTCACAACGCCCGCGATAATTAGCTGCTTGCGGCCGGTGGCCTTGATCGCCTTGACGAAGTCTTCGTTGTCCCAGGCATTGATCTGGCCTGGACGAGCGATGTACGGCGCGTCCGGGAACATCTCTTTCAACTCGGGTACCAGCGGGCCGTTCGGGCCGGATTCGAAGCTGGTGGTGAGAATGGTCGGCAGCTTGAAGAACTTGGCACAGTCGGCCAGGGCCAGCACGTTGTTCTTGAACTCGTTCGGCGAGAAATCCTGTACCAGTGAGATCAGGCCGGTCTGGTGGTCGACCAGCAGGACAACGGCATCGTTAATGTTCAGGCGTTTGTAGGGAATGGTCATCGTTGACTCCATTGGGTTGTGACAGGGTGTGTGCGTTGCCAGCAGACTGCACTGGCGGATGAACTCGCCGAGCATGCCCGGCGAGGTGTTTCATTCTCTTGTTGCCCAGTTTTCAGAACGCGAAGCACGAGCAGCCAAAGGCGCCCCAGAAGCCCTGGAAGTCGCTGACCGGCACTTTCGATTGGCGAGCCTTGTCATGGCTGTGGGAATGCACCGCGCACGGTCCGCCGCACTGGTGAACGACAGCAGCCATTGGCGCCCCCGGACGCCAGTGACCCGGCACCATCGCCACCGGCGACCAGTCCGGCAGCACGGGCACGCTTGGTGGTGCCAACTGGTCGAACTCGTTGGTGGCGTAGACCACCTTGCCGTCGACGATTGTCAGCACCGACTCGATCCACTTGATCGACTCCTCCGGCACACTGAAGAAGTCCTGGGACAGCGCGACCACGTCGGCCAGTTGACCAACCTTGATCTGGCCCTTTTTGCCCTGCTCCGAGGAGAACCAGGCGCTGCCCCGGGTGAACAGTTCCAGCGCGGTTTCCCGAGACAAGCCTTCTGGATACAGCTCCATACCGCCGACGGTCTTGCCGCTGACCATCCAGTACAGCGAAGTCCAGGGGTTGTAGCTCGATACGCGGGTGGCGTCGGTGCCGGCGCCCACTGGCACGCCTTCGGCCAGCATGCGCTTGATCGGTGGAGTGTGTTCGCCGGCCTTGGCGCCGTAGCGCTCGACGAAGTACTCGCCCTGGAACGCCATGCGGTCCTGGATCGCGATACCGCCACCGAGGGCGCGAACCCGCTCGATGTTTTTCGGCGTGATGGTTTCGCAGTGGTCGAAGAACCACGGAATGCCGTTGAACGGGATATCGCGGTTGACCTTCTCGAACACGTCGAGCATGCGCGAGATCGATTCGTCATAGGTGGCGTGCAGGCGGAACGGCCAGCGCTGTTCCACTAGGTGGCGCACCACCGGTTCCAGGTCCTGCTCCATGCCTGGTGGCAGGTCCGGACGTGGTTCAAGGAAATCTTCGAAGTCCGCCGCCGAGAAGGTCAACATCTCGCCGGCGCCGTTGTGGCGCAGGAAGTCATCGCCCTGGTGCAGTTTGACGGTGCTGGTCCAATGCTTGAAGTCGGTGAGTTCTTCTTTCGGCTTCTGGGTGAACAGGTTGTAGGCGATACGCACGGTCAACTGCTTGGCGTCGGCCAATTGGTTGATCACCGCGTAATCGTCCGGATAGTTCTGGAAACCGCCGCCGGCGTCGATGGCACTGGTCAGGCCCAGGCGGTTCAGCTCGCGCATGAACTGACGGGTCGAGTTGACCTGATATTCCAGCGGTAGCTTCGGTCCCTTGGCCAAGGTCGAATAGAGGATCATCGCGTTCGGCCGCGCGACCAGCATGCCGGTCGGGTTGCCGTTGCTATCACGCACAATCTCGCCACCCGGCGGATTCGGCGTGTCACGGGTGTAGCCGGCAACCCGCAGCGCCGCGCGGTTGAGCAATGCACGGTCGTAGAGGTGCAGGACGAATACCGGGGTGTCCGGCGCCGCCTGGTTCAATTCTTCCAGGGTTGGCATGCGCTTTTCGGCGAACTGGAATTCGTTCCAGCCGCCCACCACCCGCACCCACTGTGGGGTCGGCGTGCGGTCGGCCTGCTCCTTGAGCATGCGCAGGGCGTCGGCCAGGGACGGCACGCCCTCCCAGCGCAGTTCCAGATTGTAGTTCAGGCCACCACGGATCAGGTGCAGGTGCGAGTCGTTGAGGCCCGGGATCACCGTGCGCCCCTTGAGGTCGATGACCTGGGTGGCACTGGTGCGCATACCCATGATTTCGGCGTCAGTGCCCACGGCAGCGAACTTGCCGCTGGCAATAGCGACCGCACTGGCCTTGGGTTTCGCCTGGTCAACCGTATGAAAGTTCCCGTTATAGAGAATCAGATCGACGTTCATAGCAGCTCCTTGAACTGAAGAAGCACCGGGGGATATAGCCGGTGATGGGCGTTTCAGAAAGAGAGGTCGGTGGCCTTGCCCGGCAGATTCTTGGCTCGGTCATTGAAGGCTGGTCATCACACACCCCGTGAACTGTTAAGAGACCTCATTGAAGAGGCCGCCATGGAACATGGAGTCCATAGTGCGGCGCCGAGGATGAGGAATATTGGATGGATGTGCTTCGACGGATGGCTTTGCGGGAAAAAGCAGCGTTTCTTCGTCAGTGGTGTGGGAGTTCTGCCGAGCGTTGGAGCTTCGAAGGTCACGAGCTGTTTCAAGTCGACACGGCACCGATGTTGAAGGCTTTCAGGAGTTTGGAGAGCCCCTCGGCAAACCCTGACTCACGCCCCAGTCCGGTCAGGTTGAATCCGGGGCACGAGCAGTTGACTGCCACTCCGGTACCTTCGTGTTGCCGCGCCGGCTCAAAGGATCCGTGCTGTGGGCGTTTGTCTGCGCTTGCTCGTAATCAGCGCTGTATCACGGGTAATTTTGGCCACTCGCTGTTTAGCCTTTAACGTGAAGCGCCAGCTCGACAGCGCTCAATAACGCATCGCTGCTGAAGGGTTTACGCAGGCACTCGATAGCGTCATAGCGGCTTGATTCGGCCAATGTCGCTTCATCCCAATGGGCTGACATGCAAATTACCGGAAATTTTCTGTGCATGAGCGCAAGTGCTTGCATGACCTCGATTCCCGACAGGCCGTTCATTCTCAAATCCAACAGCAGGCAGGCGACGTCATCGAAGCTATCGAGGGACAGGAATTCTTCACCCGAGACGAATACCCGAGATTGATATCCAGCCGAGCGGAGCAGATTGGCCAAGCTTTTTCGCACGGACACATCGTCGTCCACAATGCAGACGATTGTCTTGGGGTTGGCGGATGACTCTGGGAGAGGGCAGCCAGTTTTTTTGGTCATGAAGAATCCTGCATGCCAAACGCTGGGTCCGAGCTAATCAGGCTATACAGCTTGACGAGGCTGACCAGTGAGCGCGTCTGCATCTTTTCCATGATGTGTTTGCGATGGACCTTGGCAGTGACTTCGCTGGTGCCCAGCTGGTTGGCAATGTGTTTGTTGGACAGTCCGGCGACGATCAGCGGCAGCACTTCTCGTTCACGGGGGGTCAACAGGGCGGCTTTTTGACGGGCGCTCTGAATGCGTTGCCATTGCTCGAATGCTTTGGCTGCCCGCTGACGAGTGGTGTGCAGGATGTCCAGCAACTGGTCGTCGTTGAAGGGTTTGGTCAGAAATTCGACTGCGCCTGCTTTCATGGCCTGCACCGACATCGGGATAGTGCCGAAACCGGTCATGAAAATGACCGGCCATGGATGTCCGCGTTGTCCGAGCGCCGATTGCAGTTCCAGTCCTGTCGCCTCGGGCAGGCTGATGTCCAGCAACAGACAAGCGGGGCCGATGTCGAGGTCAGCATTGAGCAGTTCTTCGGCCGAGCCGAATATCCGGTGCATGATGCCTTCGGCCCGCAGCAGGCGGCTGAGCGCCGTGCGCACGGAAGCTTCATCGTCCACTATGAGCACCGGCACGGTGTCAGGGTCGATCGCCTCCTGCTTCTCGCACGTCAGGGCCCACGAGGTAGCGGGATGGAATGGGGGCAGGGGTGATTCACGTTCTTTCAATAATCGGTAACCTCGGCGTGGGACCGTCTGGATGAGTTCTTTTTCTCCGAGCAACTTGCGCAGCGAGGAAATCTGCACTTGCAGATTGTTTTCCTCGACGACGGTGTCGGGCCAGACCTGTGTGATCAATTCATCTTTACTGACGATACGACCATCGGCCTGCATCAGCACCGAGAGGATTTCGAACGCCCGTCCTCCAACGCGCATGGGCCGTCCATCGAGAAAGGCTTCGCGCTGTTCCAGGGAAATGGTGGCTTGACCGAGTCGGATCATGCGTTGCTCTGCACTGTGTGAGGGAGAGTGACGCGCAAGCGTCGATTCATCTGGCATACACGCTAGGGGACAGCCCTGCATAATGCAATTATCCCGAGGGATAACACGCGGTGGTTTCAGTGCGTGAAAATCACCGGCAATAGGGCCGCTCGACGGCCATCATGGTGCCTGGGACGGACAGGATGGCCGGCCCACATTCACCGCACCAGAGCCTTGCGTATACTCATGAGCTCAGTCTTAAACGTATTTTCAGCGGTGAGTGTTCATGCCCAGCAGTCCTCCCTCATCATCCAATTCCTGCAGTCCTGATGTCGTACATGATGAGCCCTGGCTGGAGCGTTGCGCCTTCAAAGTGCTGCGTCGGGAAAACGATCTGACCTGGTTCACGCTTCAGGACAGACAATCGGGAACACGCTGGCTCGCCGCCCGGGCACCGATCCAGCGGCCTGCCACATGCCAGCGGCTGGAGCGCGATTTTAATCTGCGCTTGGACCCGGACTGGGCGATTGCCCCTGTTGCGCTCATTCGCTCGGCCGAAGGGCCCTTGCTGGTTTATCCCGCGTTGGGGACGCCGCTGACTGATTTGATGGGCGAAGCAGAGTTGCCGTTGGGGCGCTTGCTGGCCATCGCTGTAGCGGCGGCCTGTGCGCTGGGTAGCGCCCAGAAGTCGGGCGTGTGGCATACCAGCCTGCTGCCCCACCATCTGATGGTGGGAGCTACCGATTCGGTCAGACTCCTGGGGTTTCACAGTCATGCAGGGGAGGCCCCCACTGCCGAACTGCCCAGCTTGGAACAATGGCCATACCTGGCCCCCGAGCAGGTCCGGCGCGACAACCCGAGTTTCGACGTGCGCAGCGATATCTATGCTCTGGCCACGATTCTCTATCAAACACTGACTGGCCACCTGCCACTTACCGCCCGCGAACCATCCCAATGGCTGCATGTGCATGCAGCCGTTCAGCCGGAATCACCAGCGGTGCATGTGGCCGACCTGCCGGAAGGACTCTGCCGAGTGCTGCTCAAGAGCTTGGCGAAAGAGCCGCAGGCCCGCTATCAGAGCGCCGAATCGATGGCCGCGGATCTTGCCTGGTGCCAGCAGCAGTGGCTGGAGCACGGGCGTATCGATGCGTTTCGCCTGGGCGGCTTCGATACGATACCTCCCGTGATCCGCAATGATGCCTTGTTCGGTAGGGAGACCGAACGCATGCAATTGATCGAGCAGATGGATCAGGTGCGCAGCGATGGCATCGCCCGAGTCCTGCTGGTCGCGGGTGCGCCAGGTGCCGGCAAGTCGACGCTGATCCATCAGGGTGTCCGGCCCATGGCTCCTGGCTATTGGGCCAGCGGCAAGAGCGATTTGCTGCAGCAGGAAACTCCTTATGCGCCATTGGCGGAAATCTTCAGGTCGCTGATGACCCAGTTGCTCGGGAAGCCGGCTCTGGAACTTGAGACGACGAGCCAGCAACTGGTAGAACGACTCAAGGGACGGGGCCGGCTCCTGGTGGATCTGGCGCCCGAGGCCGAGTTGGTCATCGGTATCGCCCCCGAACTGCCAAATATGCCGGCCCGATATGCGCTCGACCACGCTAACCGGACACTGCTCGATGTGCTGGAGGTCTTCGCTCAGCCGGGACGTCCCTTGGTGGTGTTCGTGGATGACGTGCAGTGGGCGGACGATTCGACCCTGTCGTTCTTACAGGCTTTCATCGCCCGGCCGCCCCGGCATCTGGTGCTGATCCTGGCCTACCGCGCGGCAGAGTCGCAGGCCCTCGAGCGACCGGGGGGATTACTGGAGGTGCTGGGCAGTGGGCAATGTGCGCCGCACCAAAAGATTATGCTGGGCCCCTTGTCGGAGCCCGCAGTTGCCGCGCTGATCGCCGCTGAACTGGACACGACCGCCAAAGACATTGAGGCACTCGCGCGAGTCGTGCACTTCAAGACGGCGGGCAATCCTCTCTTTATCAGCCAGGTATTGAGGGCGTTGATCGATGAGCGCCTGGTGCGCTTCGACGTGCGGGATCGCCGCTGGGTCTGGAATCAGGAGGAGGTAGACAGTTATCGCTACGCCGATAATGTCGCGGACTTGATGGTGCAGCGATTCGAACGGTTGTCACCGATGGAGCGGGAAGTGATGCGCACTGCCGGATACGTTGGCAGGCGCTGCGAAGAATCGTTGTTGCACCGGTTGATGCCGCCGTGTGATCCGCAACAGATCGCCAGTGATGTGCAGGGTCTGGTCAGTGCGGGTTTCCTTCTGCGCGAGCGCGAGCATCTGGTATTTCCCCATGACCGGGTGCTCGAGGCGGCCTGTCGGCTTCCGGCACAAGCGGGGAGGGGGGCCGAGCACGCTCGCATCGCCGCCGCCATGCTCGATCAGTGGGGCGAGCATGTCCCTGAGCGAGTGTTCGAAGTCGCCAGCCAGATTCAGCGCATCGACGCCGACGCATTGGACGAGCATCGCCGCGCTGTGTTTGTCGAGCTGCTGGTCGAAGCCGCTGAGCGAGCCAGGAACACAGCCGCTGTCGAGCAGGCCGCGGGCTACTTGCACACGGCCGAAATTCTGCTCGGCCAGGCAAGCAGCTCGGCCCTCTATACCCAGGCGTTCGCCACCCGATGGCTGGCGGCCGAGTGCGACATGCTCCTGGCCGATCTGGCCGGCGCCCAACGACGCCTCGACGATTGCCTGGTCCACGCCAGGACTGCGCTCGACCGTGCGAAAACCTATCGGTTACGGGCCACGTTGCGCACGCTGCACTCCGATTACGAAGGCGCGATAACCGAAGCCCTGACCGGTCTGGCGCTGCTGGGCATTTCCCTGCAGCGCCGGCCCTCGCAGGAGCAATTGACTCAAGCGTTTGCTCAGGTACGCACACTTATCGGCCCACGGCGAATCGCCGACCTGGTGCATCTACCCAAGGCCGATAACCCGCTTGTCGAAGCGACCATGGAGCTGCTCGGCACGCTGATTTCCTCATTCTTCGTCGACGATGACATCCGCTTGCTGCATCTTGCAAAAATGGTCGAACTCACGCTGCTGCATGGCGTTACGCCGAGCAGCAGCTACGGGATTGCCTGGTTCGGCGTGATGATTGCCGAGTGCTATGGCGAATATGTGGATGGGCACGCCTTCGCCGAAGTGGCCCTGGAACTCATCGACAAGTACGGCTATGAAGCCGGTCGAACCGGCACCCTGGTGGCGCTCGACCAGGTCAGTCCTTGGACCAGGCCGATGGCATATGCCCGCCAGAGGGCTATGGCCGCATTCGAGTGCGGCCAGGCCGGCGGCGACTTGGGCATGTCCTGCTATGCCTGCAACCATATCGGCTCCGACCTGCTGTTCATGGGCGAACCCTTGCAAGGGGTGTTGAATGAGCTGGAGCATGGTTTGGCATGGGTGCGTCAGTTTCATTACATCGATATCGAGCGAATCCTGCTGGCGCAACAATCGTTCGCCAGCGATTTGCGTAATGGGCGCCCGCACCGGCCACTTGCCGAGCTGGACGGCACGGAACATGACCGTTTCGGTATTATCGATCGCAGCAGTGTGTCGCAGCCGACGCTGTTCTTTTCGTGGCTGTATTCAGGCATGTCCGCGTTTTACTTCGGCGATATCCCTTACGCATTGCGGCGCTTCGAAGAGGTTGCCACGCTGGTCTGGTCTATTCCGGCGCATATCAATCTCGCTGATTACTACCTGTTCTACGGGCTGGCACTGGGCAGTGCGCAGGCGCCAGGCGAATTGGCCGATAAACTGGAAAAGCTGGAGCGGCAACGCCAGCGGTTCCTGCAATGGGTCGAGCTCAACCCGACAACCTTTCGCAGCAAATTGCTGCTGATCGAGGGTGTGATTGCCCGCTTGCGCGGTCTGGAGCTAATGGCCATCCGCTGCTTCGACCAGTCGCAGATCGCGGCGGCTGCAGCCGGTTTCATCCATGAGCAGGCACTGGCTCATGAACAACTGGCCAATATCTGCATTCCTAATGGATTGGTATCTGGCGCCAATCACCACCTGCGCGTGGCGCGCGATTGCTACAGTCTGTGGGGAGCCGAAGGCAAGGTGCGCCAGCTGGAGGTCATGCATCCGTCCCTGGGCGCGCAGCCGTCGTTTGAACCGATCCGGCCTGTGACTCAGGTTCGGCTCGATCTTGAGGCGGGGGTCGAGGTGGCCCGCGCGCTTTCGCAAGAGATATTGCTCGAGCGACTGGTTGAAACCCTGATGAATCACCTGATGATCCAGGCCGGTGCCGATAATGGCGTCTTGATGATCGTCAACGACGCCGAGCTGCAACTGGCAGCCACTGCCTCTGTCGAGGCTGGTAATGTGCAAGTTGCCCTGGATGCCGGGCAGCCGCTCGAGCAGATCGCGCCTGTCTCGGTGCTCAACGCTACCATGCGCACGCGCACCCCCTTGGTGCTTGACGATGCCCAGGCCGACTGTCCCGAGGCCTATAGCGCCGATCTGCAACAGCGCCAGACGCGGTCCATGTTGTGTCTGCCGTTGCTCAAACAAGGCATGTTGATCGGCTTGGTTTATCTGGAAAACAGCCTGGTATCCAAGCTGTTCAGTGCCGAGCGCCTGACCATGCTGGAGATTCTTGCTTCTCAGGCCGCCGTGTCACTGCAGACCGCCAGCCTCTATGCAAGGCTGGTCGAGGACAACCAGTTGCGCGCGCAGATGGAGGCGGACTTGCGCAGTTCGCGGGCGGAACTTGCGCGTAGCTCACACCTTAAGGTCATGGGGGAACTTTCAGCTTCGATTGCCCATGAAATCAGCCAGCCGCTGCTGGGGATCTTGTCCAACGCCTCGGCCAGCCTGAGCTGGCTCAAGCGAGATCAGCCCGATCTTGAAGAGGCAATTCAGGGGTTGGAAGACATTCGCTCAGACAGCACCCGTGCCGCCAACATTGTCCAGGCGCTTCGCGCTCTTGCCAAACAGGCACCGTTGCAGCGCTTGCCGGTGCAGATCGAAGACTTGATCCGTGACGTTTTGTGCCTGACCGCGACCGATCTGGCGAGCGGCAACGTGCGTCTGGAATCCCGGCTCGATACGAAATGCATAGTGTGGGTGGATGCGGTGCAGATCCAGCAGGTGGTGTACAACCTGATCACTAATGCATTGGAGGCCATCGCCGGAGCAGGGCTGCAGGATGGGTGCATCATCATCGGTTCCGGCGTCAAGGACGACCAGGTTCAACTCTGCTTGCAGGACAACGGCCCGGGAATCGCCTCCCAGGAGCGCGAGCGGATTTTTGATGCGTTCTACACCACCAAAGGCAACGGCATGGGAATGGGGCTGGCCATCTGTAGATCGGTGATCGCTGCACACGGCGGGACGCTAGTCCTCCAGGACAGTGAACAGGGCGCCAGGTTCTGTATCAGTCTGCCGCTTGCGCCGGGCTACGTCGGATAAAAAAAAGGCCGCGTAAGCGGCCAAAGGGGAGGAGTGGGGGCTGTCGATTTCGATCAGTTCATGGGTGAAGTTCCTGTGCCTGGGCCTTTCGCAGGCTATGGGGCGCGTGATTGAGGATTATCCTGTTGGATATGTCCTGATCAATCTCAGGCATCAGGGAACCGTTGCTCGTGATGGCATGTTGAAAGGCGCAGCGCCAGGCCTTGGGTGTTACACCTTCCAGGCGGTTGAAGGTGCGGGTGAAATGCGAGTGGTCGCTGAAACCGCATTCATAGGCGACTTGGGTGATCGCCATCGCAGTGGTCAGCAGGCTTTTTGCTTTTCCGATTTTCATCCTCATCAACCAGCCTTGCGGTGAATGGCCGGTAATCTTTTTGAATGCCCGGGAAAAATGGCTGCGCGATAAGTTGCAATGCTCGGCAACTTCGCTGATGCGTACGCAACTGCCCATGTCACGTATCATCAGCTCTTTGGCGCGGCGTTCCTGCCAGCCGGCCAGGGCTCCCAGCGGTCTTGCAAGGGCGCCTGGAATGTCTGAATTCATCGATTGTGGGTTCATGGCGACTCTCCTGATCGTTGAGGAAAGTTTGTCCGCCAGTGACATTTAAAGTCCTTAAGCAAACCTTAAGAGTTATGAAACGTGGCGCCCAATCATGGCGGTTACCCAGGCAACTCAAGTTGGCAAGCGGAGTATTGGCCTTCAAGAAACTGCGCTAATCAGAGCGGCTGTACTGATGCAGGTGATCTCTATGCCGCGGGCCTTGTTGTGGGCCACGACATCGAGTTGATGCGTCAGTCAATTCGGTAGGGGGCGAGGTACGAGGGAGTGAATAGCTAGCGGCTCGACCGCTAGCTTTCACAAGTTGATTCCAGTGCTCAATGGCTAGCAAACTCAATCAGGTCGGCGTTGAGCTGAGTCTGATGGGTTATCGGGAAGCCGTGAGCAGCTCCCTCGTAGACTTTTAAAGTCGCGTTAGGAAGTATCTCAGCAGAGCGCTTTCCGGTCGTTTCAAGCGGGACAATAAAGTCACCGCTGCCATGAATGACAAGCACTGGAATAAAGATGGACTTCATTTCTTCGCGAAAATCCGAAGCCCAGAACTGCTCGATGCATGCGTATTGGCTGTGTATCGCGCCCGACATGCCCTGCTGCCAGAAAGCCATGCGCCAACCTTCGTTTTTTGCTGCGCTTTCCGGGTCCAGACCGAAGAAAGCGCTCGAAAAATCGAGGAAGAGTTGTGAGCGGTTCTCGAGGATTGCCTTGCGTACACCGTC
Organism: Pseudomonas frederiksbergensis; assembly: GCF_003732275.1. GTDB lineage: Bacteria > Pseudomonadota > Gammaproteobacteria > Pseudomonadales > Pseudomonadaceae > Aquipseudomonas > Aquipseudomonas frederiksbergensis_H. The sequence continues at coordinate 224,286 of NZ_MOBM01000020.1, read as the reverse complement.
AACGACTTCGATCGATACTCCATCAGTGTTACCGTCGGTGGCGCCCATTAGCGGAGTAATTGCCCCCAGGAGCACCAGCTTGGCAATACGATCAGTCCCGTGCCTGGTCACGTATCGAACTATTTCGCCTCCTCCCATGGAATGCCCAACCAAGACCGCATCCTTCAGGTCGAGGGTCTCAATGACGACTGCCAAGTCGTCTGCGAAAGTGTCCATGTCGTTACCGCCAGCCGGTTGATCCGAGCGACCATGCCCGCGACGATCATGAGCAATTACGCGAAAACCTGCATTCGCGAAAAATTGCATTTGTCCGTCCCAGGCGTCGCTGTTGAGAGGCCAGCCATGGGAGAAAACAATAGGGCGACCCTGTCCGAAGTCGCGAAAAAAAATCTGTGTTCCGTCTTTCGCTGTAACGTGGTTTTTCATGAGATGCGTCCTTAGGTTCCTATTAAAAATGCAGCTTCAAGACCATGCGGGCACAGTCACCGCCGCGGCACGGATAGTAGATAACCACCGTCCGTGAGGTAGCTTGGGGTAACCTTAAAAGAAGAAACGCGCAGGTTCTTGCATACGTGTGCTGGAGTAAATCGCACAAAAAACTCAATAAGGAAGTTGCAAGAAAATAGAACTAATCGATGCAAGGGGGCGTATGTCGCCCAATCGTCCGTGCAAAATACTTAATCGAGTAAAGTTTTTAACGCGCTAATTTCTGTAGTGGGTTGATTCGGCTGCGCTGGATGCTCCTCGTTGGCAATGGCTGGGGGATATGAAGGTCGGTATCGAGCAGGGGGCGTCTCGGGACTTGGCGGCTTCGCTGGCACGGCGCGGACACCCCGGACACCGGTGTGCTGTGCGGTGGCACCGAGCCGCGGGCCGATTCCCATATCGCCGTGTGGTAGCGGGCCGTTGAAAACAAGAAAAGAGACGTCGGTCTCTTTTCTTCCTTGAGGGCTACCACATCCAGGGCTAGCCGGGCCTTGGTCCAAGGGCGGAGAATCAGGCGATGGTGAGGCTGACGTCGATATTCGTGCGGGTGGCTTTGGAGTAAGGGCAGTTCTGGTGGGCCGCAGCGATGAGTTGTTGCGCGATATCCAGCTCAATATCGGGTAATGACACGGCAAGCCGGGCCTGCAGGAAAAAACCTTGCTCACCATGTACCAGGTCGACTTGCGCGTCGACGGCAGCCGTCGCCGGAAAGCTGATTTTGCGAGCGTTACAGGCATGGCGCAAAGCGCCCAGGAAACAGGCTGACCAGCAGACGGCGAACAGTTGTTCCGGATTTGTGCCGTTTCCAGGTGTGCCTGGCGGAGAAAGCTTGAGATCAAGTCGACCATCATGGCTGCGTCCGGTCCCCTCACGACCGCCTGTAGTATACGTATGGCTGGTGTAGAGAACTTTTTCGATGCTGATCATGGGTATTTCCTGGTAAAAATTACTGCGTTGAGACTCTGATCAGATTGCCCTTAGGGCTTCATGGTGGTTGAGCGCAGTCGCGCCAGCCAGGGGCTCGACAACTGCGTTGCCGCTTTGGCTGCGCCAGTAGTCGAGCAGCGTGTACCGCGCGATCTCTATCAGCCACGCACGAAACGGAACGTTCGGGTCGTAACTTGCGCGTCGTTGATAGAGCGCCATGAAGGCTTCCTGAACCAAATCTTCGACTTCTTCACGCCTGACACGTCCGGCTTGCACCTGTCCCTCATAAAAGGCCTTGAGCAGTGGCTTCACCCTCGCCAAAAGTTGCTGTGACGCACCTTTGCCATGCTTAACGATGTCAGCCATCAATGCGCGTAGTTCGTCGTTCCCGAGACGGTCAACTCTGCACAGACAGCTATCGCGATAACCTTCGGCCATGATCGGATCCCTCTTGAGTCATCAGTTCAACTGTTCATGGACAACGGTTATGCGTGCGCGTGGCCATGCTTGCAGTTGTGAGACTCAAGAGTGATGCCTTGCTTGGCTGACCACCAGTTATTCGGTGTTAGCGCTTGTTAGCTGAGGCATTAACGGGACCCACTCACCCTTGCTTCAGCGCGGTGTCGGTTCCCGACTGAACGCATCCAGTTCCCGCGCGGCGGGTGCCGTTTTTTTGCCTGGTGTTGATGCAAAGTCGAAGCCTTGTAAAACCATTCAATGTAGTCAACGATGCAATTGGCCTTCGTCCCTTGTTTTGTGCCATGGACCTTGTCCCATTTCCTGAATGTTCAGGACTAAAGTTCGCGCACTTTGCCGACAAAAGGCCTGATGACAGCAGAACCGACTATCCTTTCGGATAGTGAACGCTGCACTCTTGGCAAAAAGGGACGCCATGCCAGACTATGATCGCGCCATCTGCTTCAGACCCGGCATCACATGCGGTGATCGAACCTGTCTGCTCAGGCCCTGGCTGCTCTGGATGGCTTCAATTACGGTCTTCTGTCTTTTCACGGCAACTCCCGGATACGGCCAGAACGTGCCAGCCGCAGCGGGTGTGGAAAACGCCACGGTTACGGTGATTCAAGCGCAGGAAATCGTTTCCAGGGCCACCCTCGAAGCCGTTCGCTGGAGCGGCCCTGAATCCGGCCCGCAAGCCCTGCGGGGCAAGAGCATCGCCCTTGTCGCAGAAGATTTGCGTAACGGAGGAATTGTCGGTGTCGCGCAGGGCGCTCGCGAGGCAGCCAAGGCGATGGGCTGGACGCTGAAGATATTCGATGGCGCTGGTTCATCGGCCGGGCGCGCAAAGGCCTTTTCCGATGCCCTGGCGGCGAAACCCGACGGCCTCATTCTGTGCGGCTCCGATGCCCTTGAGAACAACGCGGCGCTGATCCTTTTCGCCAACAGGGATGTGCCGGTGGTTGGCTGGCACGCCGGGGCGCGCCCCGGGCCGATTGACGGCACGCCGGTGGCCATGAACGTCACGACCGACCCGCTCGAAGTGGCTCGCCTCACGGCCATGGCGGCAGTGGCACAGTCAAACGGACGCGCCGGCGTGGTCATCCTGACCGACTCCAAGTACAGCATCGCCATGACGAAAGCCAAGGCCATGGAAAACGTCATTCGGGCCTGTCGGGAATGTACGTTGCTGGAAGTGCGCGATGTCGCGATCTCCGAAAGTGGCGAGAAGATGCCGGGGATCACCAAGGAGCTGCTTCAGCGCTATGGCAAGCGCTGGACCCACACGCTGGCCATCAACGATATCTATTTCGATTACTCGATTGCCTCATTGACTAACGCCGCAATACCCAGTGACGGCATCAGTCTGTTGTCTGCCGGTGATGGCAGCGCTTCGGCTTTCTTGCGCATACAGGCAAAAACCTACCAGACCGTCACCGTGGCCGAGCCGCTCAACCTGCATGGCTGGCAAGTGATGGATGAATTGAACCGGCTGTTTGCAGGTCTGCCGGTGAGCGGCTTCGTAGCGCCGATTCACTTGGTCAATGCCGACAATATCGCCTTCGACGGCGGGAAGAAATTCCAGTACGACCCTGACAATGGCTATCGAGACATCTATCGCCACCAATGGAATCCCTGACATTGGACGTTATTTCCCGGCTCGGACGCCGACTATTGCCGCAATCGCTACGCGCCCAGTTCACACTGGCGTTTCTGACGTTGGCGCTGCTGATCCTGGCGGGTGGTGCAACTGCGGTCTACGCATTGCGCACTTCAAACAACGCCACCCGCCAGCTGACGGATGAACGACTGGTCCGCATGCAAAATGGGCAAGACATGCTGCAGCGCACCTTGCTGATCGAGCGCCAGACCGATCAGCTTCTGACAACCCGCTCCCCCGACACCCTGCGTTCAAGCTATGCGGCGACGGTCCAACAGCTTGAAGCCCTTGATCAACTGGTGCAGCAGCTGACTGCCGCGAACAGTGGCGTGGCGATACTCGACATGCATCAGTCGAGTCAGTTGTTCCGCAATACCGCCAACATCGTTGCGCAGCTGCGAGAGAGCCTGCTGCAAACCGAGGTCACCTTTGAGCAAACCCTGGAGGATCGCACCTCCCGGTTAACCGCGACCCAGACCCGGGCCAGCCTTGAACTGGCGGTGTTACTTTTCGATCTGCCGCAGGCTGTTGACAGTGACGCCGTGCAACGGCTGCGCATCCGATATGAGCGCCTGTCACGCACCGCAGGCAAGTTACCCGACGATGATGTGCAGACGCCCGATCTGTTCTCCCTGCGCCTGAGGCTCATCAGCCAGCACGACGTAATACAGCGCTTCAATGAGGAACTGAAGAATGAGGCCGGGGTTCTGGTCGCGGTGGCCCGCGCGCAATCCAGTGCATACACCGAAGACTATCGCGAAGCCGTGCAGCGCCTGGTCGAGGCCTCAAATCATAGCCAGCAATGGGTGCTGATCATGTTGGGCGCCAGCCTGGTGTTCGCCTGGTTCGTGACCCGGGTCTTCATGGGCCGTCATGTGCTCGTGCGCCTGAATGAAATAAGCCGGCAATTGCGTCAGGAACACACCGACAAAACGCATTTGATGATGACGGAACATGGCAAGGATGAGATCGGCAACATGGCTCGCGCGGTGAATCAATTCCTCAAAGACCGACTTCAGCTGGAAAAAAGAACGGTCCAATTGAGTATCGCCACAGAGCGGCTCGCCGTGCAAAACAGCCGATTAGAGCAAGAAGCCGTCATCCGTGCCGGACAAGGTCATGTCCTGGAGCTGATCGCCAGGAGCACCGAGCTTGCAGAAGTCCTCGACAGCCTGGCTCACCTGGTCGAGTCCCAACTGGAGGGGATGATGGTATCCATTCTGGTGCTGGATGAGGATGGCAAGCACCTGCTGCACGGGGCTGCGCCCAGTTTGCCGAAAGCCTATAACCAGCTCATTGACGGGATTGCGATCGGTCCGAACGTCGGTTCATGTGGCACCGCGGTGTATCGGCGAGAACCGGTCATTGTCACGGATATCGAACTGGATCCGCTGTGGGAGGAGTACCGTACCGTCGCTGCGCCCTATGGATTTCGCGCATGCTGGTCGACGCCGATTCTGTCCCACGAGCGAAAGGTATTGGGTACGTTTGCCTTGTATTCCAGCACCGTACGCAGCCCCAGTTCGACCGAGACGCGACTGATCGACATGGCGACACCTCTTGCCGGTATTGCGATAGAACGCCAACTTACCGAAAAGCGTATTCGCTATATGGGCGACCATGACGCACTGACCGGGCTGCCGAATCGCACACTGCTCGAAGACCGTCTCAAGCAGGCAATACTTTATGCTCAGCGCTACAGCCGGCTGGTGACGGTGGTGTTTCTCGACCTGGACAAATTCAAACTGGTGAATGACAGCCTTGGGCACAGTGCTGGAGACGAACTGCTGAAAACCGTCGCCCAGCGCATGCTGGAGTGTGTACGCCGCACCGACACCGTCGTGCGACTGGGGGGCGACGAGTTTGTGATCATCCTGTTCGACCAGCCCTCAGACCTCGACGGCGTTACTCCAGTCCTGCACAAAATCCAGGAAGCCATCCTGCAGCCGATTCAGCTCAGCGGACATACGCTCCACGTCACCTGCAGCATGGGGTTGGCCACTTACCCTGCCGACGGCGGCGATACCGACACGTTGCTCAGCAATGCGGACGCCGCCATGTACCGGGCCAAGGAGTTGGGTCGCAACAGTTACCAGTTCTATACGAGCGAGATGAAAAACAAGGTTCAGGGCAAGCTCGCCATGCAAGACGGGCTTCGAAACGCACTCAACCATGACGAGTTCCTGCTGCTGTACCAGCCACAGGTGGATTTGCAGTCAGGTCAGATTATCGGCGTAGAGGCTCTGATCCGCTGGCAGCACCCCGAGCTCGGCATGGTGTCTCCAATCAAATTCATTCCGCAGGCCGAAGAGACCGGGTTGATCGTGCCCATCGGCGACTGGGTGATTCATACCGCGTGTAGACAGAACAAGGACTGGCAGGATGCGGGCTGGCCGCCGATCACCATGTCGGTGAATATTTCAGCACGCCAGTTCATCGAAAGGGACCTGATCGACCGGGTGATGCACGCCTTGCAAGAAACCGGACTGGACCCGATGTACCTTGAGCTGGAGCTGACCGAAAGTCTGATCATGCAAGACCTTCAGCAAGCCATCAGCAAAATGAAGGAGCTGCAATCAATGGGGATCAGTCTCTCGATCGACGACTTCGGCACCGGCTACTCCAGCCTCGCAGCATTGAAAAGCTTCCCGATCGCGAGACTCAAGATCGACCAGTCTTTCGTGCGCGATCTGCCCGACAACGAGAACGACAAAGCCATCGCCACCGCAGTGATTTCGTTGGGGCACAAACTGAATCTCAAGGTCATTGCCGAAGGTGTCGAAACCGAAGAGCAGCAAACCTTCCTGCGGAAAAACGGCTGCGATGAAATTCAGGGCCACTTTTTCAGCGGAGCGGTCAGCGCAGAGGAAATCAGCCTGTTACTGCGTACGCCCCGGCTGCCTCAACCGAGCCGCATTGCGAGCCCTGACCCGGTAAGGCGAAAACGCGATGTAAAACGCCCAAGCAGTCCAATACCCGGGCATTAATGACTCAGCGTTCATTTCTGGCTAAGAGCTGCGATGGAAAGTCCTGACACGATGAAGGTCAATCCCGCGCCGAGGTTGAGTCCGTTGGCAAGGCGCGGGCGTTGATAAATGTATTGCGACAGGCGCGTGGCGAAGATACCCATCAACGAGAACCCCACGGCCGTCAGCAGGGCGAACCAGAACCCGTAGACCAGCATCTGTACCGTGACCGAGCCGAGCGTGGGATTGATGAATTGAGGGATGAACGCCAGCACGAAAAACCCTGGCTTGGGATTGAGCGCCGCCGAAAGAAAGCCTGTGAGTAAAATGCTGCGCAGTGGCTGCCGCGCGGCGGGGGCGAAGGTCACCAGGCTTCTGGAGCGCAACACCTTGACCCCAAGCCAGAGCAGGTAGGCTGCCCCCAGCAGCTTGACGACCCAGAAGGCGACTGTCGATGTCTGGATCAATAGCGTCAGCCCTAGCGAGGCGGTGGTAACGTGAAACAGGATGCCCATGCCAGACGACAGGCCTGACACGATGGCTGCCAGGCGACCCTGGCTTAGTCCGCGCCCTATCGCCAGAAGATTGTCAGGACCTGGAGACAGGACCAGCAGTATGCAGGCTGTGGTGTAGGTGAACCAGATATCCATCGGAAACACGGTGACGCTCCCTGTGAGGTATGAGTCGAGTCAACTGATGATGCCCAGGACGGCTGCCCTGACCACCGCTGCGGTTTTGTTAGTGGCACCGAGTTTGCTCACGGCGTTCTTCACATGGAATTTGACGGTGTCGAAGGAGATGGTCAGGATCTACGCGATCTCTTCCTGTGTCTTGCCATCGGCCGTCCAGCGCAGCACCTCGATTTCCCGTGCGGTCAGCCGGTAGTGCCGTGCCTGGTGTGACGGGGCGATCAACAGCCTTTCCATCACTGGCGTGATAGTCTCGGCGAGCCAGCGCATCTTGAGTTCCTTGGCATTGAGTTCGGTCACATTCAGCGTGGAGCTGCTGCGGGCGAGCGTCAGCATGCTCTGGTGACGTGAGGCATTGGTGCGCGAGCAGGCCCAGCCGTATCTCAGGCCCGCGGCGCGAGCTTCTTCCCAGAACTGCGGCATCTTGCGCATGAGCTCTCCCTGCCACAGAAAGGGCGTGGTGCAAGTGCGCGCTCGCTGTACCGAAGGGTCGACGAGCAGAAAACCGGCTTCGCTGTACCGGCGCTGCCAAGTGCTCGAGAAATTGCAACGCATCTGCATGACGGGGTTAGAGAAGGGCAGGACTGTGCAGACACCGAACGAAAACCATTCGAAATCCAACTCCCAGGCATGACGTTGAACGCCGTTCACCAAGTCCTGCTCGTCTTTGACCGAGCTTGTCCATGCCAGCAGGCTTGCGAGCCAAGTACGCATCGAATCTCCATTTCCGGATGCCGTTTCCGAGGTTGTTATACCCCAGCGAAATCAGCTTGGAAAGCTTCAGGGGCCAGTGCCATCTCATGCCGGAGCAGTCAATCGTCGATGGCGTCCTGCCGCTGCCTACCCCATTGGGTAGGTGGTTTTAAACCTTCACTGTCATTAGGTTTGCTCCTCGCCGGCTGAGAGAGAACTCGCTCCCTGGTTCTCCAAAGCCTTGCTGCCGGCGCTATTCCAAACTCATTGATGGTGGTCGATCCATGCTCGAAGAGATTGTCAGCTGGTCCCTGCAACTGATGGCGCATCCCGGCGAGCAGGTAGGGGATGAGCATGAACAGTTGATAAACGGCGGGGTTGGAAAAAGCCTCTTGCTCGGTGATCTGGGTGTCATCGAGGGCCACACTCAGTGTTCCCCTGAGCAGCTCGTAACGCAGCGGGATGCTCAGACCGCTTCGCAGGCCGTGTTGTTCGCGTTGCTGCCAGAAGTGCCGGGAGCGTCCGCGGGCACGCCTTCGCTCGCTGTCCCAGAAAAAAGGTACCAGCTCTCGTCGACAGTGCCTGAGTATCGGGTCGATTTCGATCAGCCCGTCACAGCGATAGTGTTCCAGCCAGCGTTTGGGAAATGTGGTGATAAGGCCGGCGAGAGGGTCGGTATCCCTCGGTGCTGCCGGCCCCAGGCTGATGAGGTAGCTGCCGAAGCCAAGCTGGCGCAGCACTTTGTGCAGCAGGCGCTCCCAATCGCAACGGTTGGCATCCTTGGCGAGACTTATGAAGGCGGTCAGCGGTGCGGCACGCCCGGCCTGGGTCCGGCCGCAGGCGGGGGAGTTGTGTTTGTCCATAAACGAGTCGCTCTTGTTGTAGCAGGAATGAAACAGTCGGAGCACGGAAAAGAAGGGGCGTGAGCCCCTCCTGGCAGATCACTGATGCACGTAACACCTGATGAAACTGCGGAACAGTTCCAGACCGTTTTCGGTCAGGATGCTTTCAGGGTGAAACTGCACCCCCTCCACCGGCAGATGGCGATGACGCACGCCCATCACATAACCATCATCCGTGGATCTCGAGGTGACCTCCAGGCAATCGGGTAGCTGCTGGTCGCTGATCATCAGCGAATGATAACGGGTGGCCTGTATGGCGCGTGCTTGCGTGTGGTCATAAACGCCCTTGCCATCGTTCTCGATCGTGCTCACCTTGCCGTGCATTACGTGAGGGGCCCGGCAAACCTGGGCACCAAAGGCCAGGCCGATGGCCTGATGACCCAGGCAAACGCCCAGTAGCGGTAAACGCCCCTGCAAGTGCCTGATCACTTCGATGTAGCCAACGTCGGCCGGATGCCCAGGCCCAGGTCCCAGCACGCAGAAATCCGGCGAGAAAGCCTCTATGCGCTGGATGAGATCCGGCACGTCGTGACGCTCGACGCGGGTTTCCAGCCCCAGTTGTTCCAGGTACTGGCTGATGATAAAGACGAAGCTGTCGTACGCATCGATCAGGAATACTTTCACAGGCCGATCTCCTTGCCGGTCACCGCCCGGTATACAGAACCCATCTTGTACAACGTCTCTTTCCACTCCATCTCGGGTATCGAGTCGGCGACCACCCCGGCGGATGCCCGCAAGTGGTAGGTACCCTCGTCGAAGACCGTCGAGCGTATGCACAAGGCGGTATTGACGCTGCCATCGAAACCCACCAAGCCCAGGGCTCCGGCGTAGATGCCCCGGCGGTTGCTCTCCATCCCCTCGATCAGCTCCATCGCTCTTACCTTGGGAGCGCCGGACATGGTTCCAGCGGGGAACGAGGCCTTGATCACGTCATAGGCATCCAGACCGGGACGGAGCAGGCCGCGAACGTTCGACACCATGTGATAGAGGTGCGAGTACTCCTCCACCAGCATGAACTCATCGACTTCCAGCGAGCCGGCCTGGCATACGCGACCGATATCATTGCGACACAGATCGATGAGCATCAGGTGCTCGGCGCGCTCCTTCTCTGAGCGCGTCAACTCCAGGACCAGCTGAGTCGGATCGACGCCAGGCTTCTTGCCGACGGTGCCGGCGATCGGACGCATCTCTATCAAATCGTCCTTGATCCTGACGAACAGCTCAGGACTGGCACCGATCAGGTCGATACCGCCCACATGGGCCAGGTACATGTAAGGAGAGGGGTTGCGAAGTCGCAGGTTCTGGTACACATCGAACGGCGAAACCTTCGAGCGGATGCGAATCTCATGGCCGAGCTGGATCTGATAGACGTCGCCAGCGCGGATGTGCTCCATCGCTACTTCAACACGTTCGAAGAATTGCTCCGGGGTGACCGTGCGGATTTCCTCGAATGTTTCTGGATACGGTGGCAGATCCAACGCCTCGGACGCTGGGGTTGTGGTCAGGAAAGGGTAATCCTCCAAAGTACGGGGCGCCCACAGGGGGTGGTTGTTGATCAGGGTTTCGACAATGCCATTGCTGTGGAAATAAACCAGTGTCTGATAGACCGACAGGGCGATGAGTGGGTAGCTGTAGGTCTGTTCGGCCAGATCGGGTAGCCGCTCAATCAGGCGAACACAGTCGTAGGAGAAGTAGCCAAAGAACGCCAGGCTGGAAGGGGCATCAGGCGCAGGCTGGAACGTAGCCTGAATAGCCCTGAGCAGGCTCCACGCGGCCTCGCTGTCCGGTAGATGGATTTTGTACTCATGATCTATCTGCACGCCCACTTGTGTCAGGCTGACGGATAAATGTTCACAAAGCGCAGGGCAGCCTCGCAATTGTGCCTGGCCCTCATTGATGCAAACTTCGAAAAGGGGGTCGAGCCCGATGATCGTCGCCCTGCGATCTCGGCTTGGACCGGAAAGTGATTCAAGAATAAAGACAGACTCGCGACCCAGTTGTGCCAGCGCATTTGCATATATGCCAAGTGCATCCGTAGATCGACGTTTCTCACGGCGAAGAACATTCACGCAAATTAAATTTTTATTCACGGTTAATACCATTTTCAAGGTGCAACGATTCAGGCACTCCATTAAGAGAGCGCCACGGGAATATAAAGTGCGCAGGCACTTTAAATACGTGTTGATGGATATCCTGAGTATTCGGGGCGGACGCTTTTCATGCCGCGCGCAATACAAGACTTGCAACGGATTGCAGCCAGGCGATGTGCAGGGCACAAGGCGCGAGCGCCTTCGATTTCATGGATGAATGATCAGGACGTTGCTGGCAGGCAGCAGACAGGCTCCGGTCTTCGCTTGATTAGCGACGCCAGATATTGCTTTTAAAGATGGCCAGAATGGCCCGGGAACAGCTGTCGGGATAGCTGTGGGAGGAACTGATAGCAGAAAGGTGATAGTACATTTTAGACATCCCAGTCTTGGCTAAGCACTGCGGGGAATGATCGGCAGTGCAGCGAAATTACCAGCGCGCCCCAGGGCTGTCAACTGCTGTGCGGATATTAATCTTTCATTCATTTCTTAATGTCGACGGGCCGGAAAACTATTCCTGCGCATATGTAATCGCGCGTGCTTTTAACAAGAAACTCGTGCGCGCACAACTGTGGAATACCGCAGCTGGGTATTTGTAACTTCTGTCACTAACGTGGCGGCCGTTGAGTTCCAGTAACCCATCAAACCTGAGCGGCTGAAATTAAAGGGATGACCTCGTAACCTTGCCATTCACTGCTAAGGATGACTTGCGCGAGGCCGGCTTCGACATCTTGTCCGGCCCGCTGGAAGACAGCATCTTCTATTACGAGACTACGGGTACCACTGGGCCTGCCACGCCATGCCCCCGGGACCGCAAGGAAAGCTACGCGAGCAATCGCCAACTGGCCATGGCCTACCAGGCCGTGATCGAAAAGCATTTTCCGGGTGAGAAAACAAGGCCATCGACACGTTGATCGTGACGTCAGGCTGGAAAGCCATGGATCAGCTGGATCAGACGGCCATCGAGTGGATCCTCACGCGAGCCAAAAATGTCAGGCGTGTGTGCTCGATCTGTGTCGGGGCGTTCGCCTTGGCCGAAACAGGGCTTTTGGATGGTCGAAAAGCAACCACCCACTGGCGGATGGCCGCTGCACCAGGACTATGCTCCTGATTCAAAGTCGCGAGTGTGTGTTCGAACCATCAACAGGGCCTTCGGTAGCTCGTGACCTGGCGTTCGACGCTAAGCAGTGTCGCATTCGAAGCCGAGTGCCCGGTGTCGTCAAGCGTTCGCTATCAGAACCTCCTGGTGCGATATGCCTGGCCAGAAGACGCGCCGAGACTGGGCGAGGGTGAGGTGAACGAAGACGACGACTTGCCCGTCATCTGGCTTTATTCGCCAATGCTCGATCGTCTTCGCAAGACCGAAAGTGGCTGGAAGATCGCTGAGCGCTACATCGGCGGTTCGACCTTCAATCGACGTTTTACGCCGAAGGACACTTCAGCCGCCGCGACAAGACCCTTCCTGCCCCAGGCTTGACGTGCTGCTGAGCATGCTCGCTGGCACTCAAGATGCGCAGATAATCTGGTCCATGGGATTTATGGTCATCCGGGTTCTTGCCAGCTTGTTGTGCTGAGTGCCGAATCGGCTACTTTCAGTCAACCGAGTGTGCGTTCGATGATAAGGAATTTTGTACAGGAACTAATAATATATGGGTGATTACGGTTTTGATTTTTTGGCGAGTGCTTACTCTGCAAACTCGAGGCTCTCTTATTGTTTAACTCCAGTCGCATCAGGGGGAATGGCTGTTGCTACCGTCTCACTGCAGGATGTTTTTGTGAAAAACTATTGTATGAACGTAATGGTTTAGAGCAGAAGGTTGGTTGTTAGTATTGTTTTGTGCTGAGGGGGCTTCGCCCTTTAGAGTATTGAAGCAACCAGTGAAGGAGGGGCGCGGGCGTATCGGAAGGTTTCAGGGGGTAGTGTTGCGCCCTTGTCCAATCAGCAGAGGCCCTGAATTTTTTACCTGTCTGAGCCGCCTGGCAGAGCTACAATCCTCCTCAATCACAATAGCCGTTTGAAGGCATGTGACTGAATCAACCATTGCCAGGGCTGCTTCTCATGGTTTGGGCTTTGCACTGCGGGGAACTGGAGAATATGCGATGAATGCGTCATTTTACTAGTATAATTCGGCCAACTGTGGATCAAGTTAAGCATTTTTGTTAAGGTGCCTTGCTTGCAAAGTGAGTACACAATGTCTGCTGCCAGAGAAAAGTTGTTAAATACCGCGTTGGACCTTTTTCTTCACGAAGGACTCCAGTCCGTCGGGATCGATCGAGTAGTAAAGTTATCGGGCATTAGTAAAATGACCCTGTATAAGTACTTTCCCTCGAAAGACCATCTAATTGCAGAATGTTTGCAGCAGTATCATTCGGAGATAGTTTCAGAGATCCAGCAGTGTATCGTCAGCTCACCACCGATGCTGGAGCAGAAACTTTTCATACTGTTGGCCTGGTACCGCCGCAAGTTTGTCGAAACGCCGATTCTGGGCTGTATCTTCGTCAGTGCAGCCAATCTTTATACCGATATTGAACACCCGGTTCATCAGGTTTGTCTGGTGCATAAACACATGCTGATCGATATGATCGCTCAGCTGCTGGGCGGTTTCGGTTACGCCAACCCCCGAGAGCTGGCCATGCAATGCCTGATCCTTTTTGAAGGTGCGCGTAACCTCTACACCATCAAGGTCCAGGGCGATTCGCTGGAATCCGCCACCCGGGTGTTGTTGATGTTGTTGCAGCAGCATCGGCCGCAGCCGCAGCCGCATCCATCCTCATCGAGTCCTGCGCCGGGCGAGGTCTGAGCAGAGGCCTTGCAGCCCCCCGTCGACGGCCTGGGCTGCTCGCGTGGCTTTGAGCTAAGCTGGCCCTCTCAACAAAAGGGATTTTAAAGAGGACCGGGTGATGAAGATCCACCAGATCAGAAATGCAACCATCGTGTGTGAAATGGGTCCTTATCGCATTCTTGTCGATCCCATGCTGGGGCATAAAGCCGAACATCCACCGTTGCGGATTTTCGGTCTGCGTCAGCGCAATCCCCTGGTGGAGTTGCCGGTGTCGGCAGAGGCGTTGCTGCAGACTGTCACTCATTGTCTGATCACCCATTGCCAGAAAGGGCACTTCGATCACCTGGATCGTCCAGCGACAGAGTGGCTGAAAGCTCGGCAGATTCCTGTGATCTGCACTCCTCACGATGCCAGGTACTTGGCCCGACGCGGCTTGAACGTGCAGCCATTGGCCGAGGATCACTGGCATCCGCAGCCTTTTCTCGGTGGCACCATCAGCACCGTGAGCTGCACCCATGGAAGGGGGCTGATCGGCCATTTTATGGAGCATGGCGTTGGCTATTTCATTCAAGTTCCGGGGGAACCCGGCCTGTACCTGAGTGGCGATACTGTGCTGACCGAGGCGGTACGGCAGTTTGTCAGGCAGCATCAGCCCGAGGTGTCGGTGGTGCCTGCTGGAGGTGCATGCATGGACATCGGCGGCGAAATCATCATGGGCGTCGAAGAGGTCATTGAATTCACCCGGTTGTCTTCGGGGCGAGTGATTGCCAATCATTTGGAGGCCCTCAGTCACTGCCCCGTCAGTCGAGAAGCGCTCGAGGCTGCTGCCCAGGATGCCGGGCTGGAAGCGCGCTTGCTGATTCCCGCTGACGGGGCTGTGTTGACGCTGGCGCAAACACCGGTTCAAGACCTGCAAACCGCCTGAAGCGAACGAGCCAACCGGCCTTGGCCGCTGACGGGTTGCTTCTCGGGATTGGACGACCAGGATGGCCATCGTGTCGGAGCAGGTCAAAGTCCGGGTTTTCGCTGACTGCATCAAAGGCTGTATTCGATCTGTGCGTACAACAGCTTGTTATCCCGCAATTGGCCGAAGAAACTCTCGATTGGCCCATAGTAGTAGTCGTAACCACCTTTCAAGGACAATCGATCGTTTACCGCGTAGCTGGTTTTCAACCGGGCGATACCGCTGCCCTCGGTCTGATCGGCCACTCCGCTGAACTCCACTGACAACAGATCGTTGATCCAGCGATTGGCCAGCCGCCATGTGTAACCGTATTGCTCGGGAGAGGTCTGCGCGCTGGTCGCCAGTTGGCGAATGGCGATGCTTCGTTCAAACCCCGGTGTCATATCCTTGGGATTGGCGTAGTCGAACACATGGGTGTACGTCAGTTGCATGCCCAAGGTGGCACTGCCAAGGATTTGCCACTCGGCACCACCGATCCAGCGAAACTGAGGTTTCTTGTGGAGAAAGTCGGTGGAGCCCTTGCTCGGGGTATCGCTGTAGGCTGCCTCGGAACGCCAGATGGTGGCGTCTCGGGCCATGCTGAAATCCGCACCGAGGATTCGCGCGCGCTGGGCCTGCACCTCGACCACGGCGCCGGTGGCGCTGATCGCCCCCGGCACCAGGACGGGCATGGGGTCGATACCTTCGAAGTAGGACAACGAACCGTCGAAGTTATCGAACATCCGGTCCCACTTTACCGCCCATTGAGAACGGTGTGGCGTGCGGGTGCGGTAGTCGATCCCGGGCATGGGTTGCAGAGGAATGGAGCTGGCGGCGGCTTCGGGAAACCAGATCGTCGAGAAGGTCCCGGACCCGGTGTCGGTGGACAGGTTCACGGCACTGTTGCCGTAACGCTGCTCGCCGTCTTCCGGGGTCAGAAACCGGTAATTTCGCGGTGACAGGTTATCGGTCGGATTGACGCCGTCGGCGCGCCCCCAAACGATGATTTGTCGGCCCACCTTGAGGCTGTGGTCACCAAAATAGTATTGCCAGTAGGCCTCACGAATGAGGCCTCCGCGCTCTCGATTAGCCGACTGGGTGTTGGCCTGCCAGTCCAGTACCACCTTGCCCTGGTCACCCAGATCGGCCTTTTGACGGCCCCAGAGGGCGCTGGTGAGAATGTCCGTATCGGCTGTCAACGAGCGGTCGCTGGACCATATTCCGGCCCGCAGGGAGATCGAGTTGTCGATCTCCAGGTCGGCCATCGCAACTGTCGGCAGCAGGCACAGAGGGAGCCATGTCCAGCTCTTCATTGATCAAGCCCTTGGGGTTTGAAATAGCGGTCTGAAACACCACCGTCAGCCTTGAAATTCTCCAGGGCGATGATGGTTTTATGGCCGGTCTGCACGTTCTCCGCGACTGACAACATCGGTTGCCACTTGCCGTGGCTGCCCACTGTCTCGAGCTGGCTGTTATTGACCCTCTTCAGCAACTGGCCGGCTTCATCGTAGAACTCGGTCTTGACCGCAACGAAGTTGTCATGGCGAACCCAGTTGACCATCTTCGAATAGCCTGAGTCCTTGGCCACTTTGGCGGAACCGGGGGTTGATTCGATGACATAGGCAGGAGTGTTGTCCGCCAGGGTTTCGCTGCTCACCAGACGATGCTGCCAGTTGGCCGGGTTATGACCGACGATGTCCCCGTAGCTGAAGTCGGTGCCAACGAAACTGTCGCGTTTGTTGGAGGCCGACAGGCGTCTCACCTTATTGAGCGCCGGCAGGTAGATCCACATGTCATCGTCGCTGGCAGCATGCTCGATCAACAGCGTGGCGGTACCCTTGATGTCCTGGGGAGCGGTGAACTTGACGTAGCGCATGTTGTTGCTGCTACCGGCCTGGAGCCGAGTCGCGCCTTCAGTCTTGCGTACGCGCTCCTCGCCATTGCCATTGACCAGGGTAAAGGTGGCGTTGGTAAGCGAGTCGAGAACCTTGGAGACTTCGTAGCTGTTTTGCATCACTGCCTGGGGCGACAGTTCGGCAGCTTGGCTCTGGGGGGAGGCAGTCATCAGGGTACCGGCCGTGACCAGCAGTAGCAGTACGTTGAACTGTGGAGCGAGCGCTTGCCGGGTCTTGAAGATGAAGCCGGGCCGGAAGACCAGCGCCAATGCAGGCACCAGAGTCAGGGAGGCGAAAACGCTGACCAACATGGCGATCACGATGAACATGGAGAGCCACAGATGCACGTTGTAGCCGATCGACAGTGCCAGTACGCCGTAACCGCCAGCGACCGCCGTGGCAACGAACAATGAGGCTTTGCCGGCGGTGGCCAGCGTCGTGTTGACTGCTTCGATCGCGTCCTGCCCGGCCTGGACCTGTTCCCTCAGACGATAAAGGATGTAAATGGCGTAATCCGCACCGATACCGACGGCCATGGCCGAAATCAGCGCATTGGGGATGTTCAGTGGAATATTGAACAGTCCCATGACACCGAAGATTGCCATTACCGACAAGGCGAGCGGTGTGAGGACGATCAAGCCTGCGAATACCGACCGGAACACCAGCGCCGAAATCACGAAGATGGCCAAGGCAACTTGAATGATATTGCGGATCTTGCCGTTGACCAGGGTTTCGGTCATGGCCACGGTTTGTGCCGCACCGCCGCCGAGGGAGATTTTCACATCCGCTGGAAAGCTGCGCTCGGCTTCGGCCCGCAAACGTACCAGCAGATCATTGATCACCGTATTGTCACCGGTCTTGAGCAGCAGGGTGATTTTGGCCCGCTGATAGTTGTAATCCACATACGAGTCAAAGTCGCCGGGTTCACCCGACATGGAATACAGCAGCAAGTATTGGGAGATCAGGTTCTGGTTGTCCGGCAGCGTATCGAAAGTGACCTGATCAGCATTCATGGCCTTGTTCATGCGTCGCAGGAAGGTGGCGATGGACAGGGTCTTGCCGACTGCCGGCTGCTCTTCGGCAAACTGTTGCAAATGGTCGATTGCCTTGAGTACGTCCGGGCGTTTGACGGTATCGGCGCTTTTGCCCTCGATCATGACGTACAGGGCGTTGGTGCCCCCCAATCCCTGGTTGAGAAAGGCGTCGTCTTTCTGAATGTCCAGGTTGGCTGAGAAGTAGTTCTTGCTGGCGTTGTTGATCACGACGCCCTGCATGCAATACACCATTGCGCCGGTGACCAGGGCGAACGCGACGAAGAGCATGCGTCGCTTGCCGGGGTGGGTCACGAGTTGCGCGGCTGCGGCCGGCAAGCGGTCCCACAGACGGACTTTCAACTCCTTGGTGACAGCAATGTCGGACGGCGGCTTGAGCAGCGAGCGGATGGCGGGAATGAAGGTCATTTCCAGGAGCATGGCGCTGAGGATACCGATCCCGGTGAAAATGCCGAAGGAGCGGATTGTCGCGATGTCGAACACCAGCAGGGAGAAAAAGCCCACTGCGGCGGTGCTGCCAGCGATGAGCATGACCGGGCCGACGCCGACCAGCGAGGTGATGACCGCTTCACGGTTGGCTTGGGCTGCGGTCAGATCGGCGCGTTGGCGCAGCCGTGCATAGTCTTCGTAATAACGCTTGAGCAGTTGCACCGCATGCCCGGCGGCTACCGCAAGGATCAGGATCGGCGTGGCCGAGTTGAAGATATCCATGGGCTGGCCCAGCGCCCCCATGAAGCCAGTACCCCAGACCACTGCCATGAGCGCGGTCACCAACGGCAGGATCAGCCCCTGTTTGGTACGGAAGGCTTCGAGATGCAGCAGTCCGATGACCAGAATGGCGATAGGGAAGAGGATGTTGATCCGCTTGGCGTATTGCTCGGTTTTCTCCAGGTAGACCGGGTCGCCACCCAAGGTGACGATCAGGTTGTCGGAGTGATGGGCGTCGACGATCTTGCGAATGGGTTCGACCATCGCGGTAAATCCGTCGGAACGCTCTTTGAGTTCCACCAGAATCGCCGCCGTGCGACCGTCTTCGGAGATCACGGTTTTTTGGTAGGCGGGGTTGTCCGCGAGCGCTTGTTTGAGTGCCGCGTAATCCACCGATGAAATGTCGTCGCCGAGCAATGCACGGGCTTCGAAGCCTTCCTCCGTGCCCTTGATGCCCTTGGCGGAACGGCTGGCCAGGCTCAACAGGGTGGAACGTACCACACCTGGGTTGACGTTGAGTTCCTGGGTGATTTTCTGCACGGTTTCCAGCACTTGCGGCTGGAACACGTCACCACTTTTGGGCGTGATGCCAATCAGCATCAGGTACTTGGAGCCGAAGATCGACTCCAGGTAATTGGTGGCCTTGACCAGCGGGTGATCCTGAGGAGACAGGGTGGCTGGATTGATGACGATTTTGACCCCGGCACCGAAAGTCCCCAATACCGCGGTGATGATCAACGTAGCGACAATAATGAGAATTCGATGCCGCAGGATGAATGTTGCATAGCTATACATGAGTCATATCCTTCGAGCGTTGCCGTTGAGGTTCTGCAAACCGGTCTATTGCGATATGTCTCATGCGCTGGCCTCGACACGCACCAGTGCCAGCTTGTTGATGATCAGATTCATCACGTTAGCCAGCCGGGTACCGGCCTCGGACAGTTCGGAGAGGGACAAGGAAATCTTGTAATGGTCTTCGATGGCACAAACGAACATGGTCAGCGACATGGAGTCGAAGTTTTCTGAAGTGCGCAGGTCGAAGTCTGCCGGGCGTGGTTGCCCATCGGTGATTTCAAGTTCACCGAGGATGCCGGACAGTTCATTGAGTAGTCGATCGTGATTCATGGATTGGATGCTCGAGTGCAAAATATCTGAGCCGGGCCGCAAGGCCCGACTCATCAGTCAGTACGGACGATGGGGTCAGAGAGCTGAGGACTCATGCAAGCGCTTGAGTTCGAAGATGAACTTGATCTTGTGGGTCGGAGTTCGCTCCAGCTTGCGCGGCAGAATGTAAATACGCTCCTTGGAAATCGCCGCGGCCAGCCCTGAGGTGGCGTTGGCGAAGTCGATGGCCCGGTTGAAGAGCTGGCGCAACAGTTCTGTTTGGGGAATGCCCTGCTGGCGGGCACTGATGTAGTCGGGGTCTTTTTTGATCCGTGCATAGTCTGGGTAGATGTACGCGGTCAGGGTGGTGTCCTGGGGATCGGCATGGATCACCATTGCATCCTTGATGTACAAGCTGCGAACCATCAGGTTGGACATCTTCTGCGGGTCGACATAGCTCCCGTCGTGCCAGCGCAGCAGTTCTTTTTTTCGTCCAACGATATACAGCGAACGCTGATTGTCGACGTAGGCAATATCGCCGGTGTCATAGAAACCGTCGTTGCACAGCGGCAAACTGTTGCCCAGGTAGCCGACGGTCACGGTCGGCCCCTTGAGCAGCAGGTTGCCTGCCTGCATCGGGAGGCCCGGGATGTCATGAAGATCCTCAAGCTTGTATTGCAGGCAGTCGATGATCCGTCCGGTGGAGCCCAGAACGATATCGTTCAACTTGTTGCGCGAAATGATCCCCGAGCATTCGGTGGCACCGTAGATGTCCATGATGGTCACTCCCAGCTTGCCGAAGATTTCGATAATCGCCGGATCCAGCTTCATGGAGGACGACACGCCATAGCTGAAATAGCCGCCCAGCTTGTTGCGCAGCAGAATGCTTGCTGCGGTCAACTTGGCTTTGTCGAGGGTGCCCAAGTCGTAGGTGTCGCCCTTGAGTTCGATTTGCGTCAAGTGGTCGTAGACGGTATTCATCACCGGCTTGATGCGCATTTCCTCAAGGACTTCCTTGAGCACATAGATCCAGAACTTGGGCACGGCCATCAGTGCCTTGATTCGGAAGCCCGAGTTTTTCAGGCGCTTGATCTCGTTCTCCAGCACCCCGTCATCGTCGGGTTCGCGGGTGAAATAGATGACCGTGAAACCGCGTGTCTTGGTCAGCAGGAACTCGACCAGGGTTGCGATATGGGTATACGGGCCGATGTTCAGGATCGATTCGTTGGGGCGCAGATTGAGCACGTCCACCGACTCGTTCACCTGATGCACGATGTTGCGCTGGGTGATGCAGACTACCTTGGGCAGGCTTGTGGTACCGGAGGTGGGATACAGCCCCAGCACCACGTCCAGATCGTCGAGACGCGGGCTGGCGCTGACCGGCTGATCCGAACCGAACTCGTCGATGATCTGGCTCATGTAAAGCAAGCCTGGATGCAAAGTCTTGAACTCGTCAGGGTCTACGCTCAGGTCTTCGAAGGTGCTCGCCACGTCGGCAATCAGAAACACCGGGCTGATGCCTGCCTCGGCGCAACTCTTCTTGACGCGTTCGTATTCCGTCATGCTGACCATCACCATGTCCGGTGGTGAAACTGCCAGAATGTGCAGTAGTTCCACTTCATTGATTTTGGTATCGATGGGGAACAGGCGGTTGGCCGTATAGAAAGAGGCGTGGGCGTACATATCCCACTCGAAGCGGTTTTTCGAGAAGGTACTGAGCACTTTGCCGCAGTACTGGCGTGCCTGCAGAAAGCGAATCATCGCCTTGGCTGCATAAGCGTACTCGCTGAACTGGATGGTTTTGTAACGCTCGCCCTGGTCATACACGATTGCCGGACGAGTGCTGTAGCTATCGAAACACAGATCGACGACCTCACGGATGGAGTCGATCCTGTCATGGGACTTGAACTGTTCTGTTTTAGCGAAATTAAACAATTTAGATAGCATGTTGGTGTTCCAGTTCGGTGGTGTGTTCGCTGAGCAGTTGATGGTTCAGTTCCATGTCTCCCAGTTGGAAGCCGTGGATGTTCTGCATGCGGATCAGTTCGTAGATCTGTTTGGGGCGGATGTTGCCTTTGCTGTACGAGGCGTTGGTGCCTTCGAAACCGAGCATGATGGTTTCCGAGAGGCAGCCGAAGACGTTCTCTCCCTCCGGGAAACCCACGAAGCGAATCACAGCGTTTTCAGGCAATTTGGCCAGGCCGGAGTCGAAGACCTTCTGGTAATGCTGGCCGGAGCGGCGCAGGTGGTTGAACTCGCGGCTCAGGTTCGAAGGCACGGAGACGCAGGCAACAATCGCGTCGGGGCGGACCATGTCGGGCTTGATCAGCTCTGGATCGGGAGAGTTGGTCGAGACAATGACCACATCCGCCTCGGCCAGGCCGGCGAAGTCGCCCAGGCGCAACGGCAGATCGCTGTTCAACAGTTCATCAATCAAGCGGTTGCTGTGTAATGCCTGCGGATCCAGGAGGCCTTGCTGGATGTAACCGCCAGCGCTGAGTTTTTCCAGCAGCACGGCCATCAGACTGCCCGCTGAAGGCTCGTCGTTCTCGCGCAGCAAAGTGTCCAGCAACTCGATCATGTCTTTGATGATCTGTCGCCGCGAAGCATTGAGTCTTAGCTGCGAGGTTTTTTCGTCGCGGCCGACGATGGTCATGTTGCCGAACACGCTGGACAGAATCACCGTGGAGGCCAGGCCGATGTTGCCGGCGGCGCCGACCACGCTGACGCGGGTCCGCTGGAAGTCCAGGCCTTGCTCGCTGGCAGCCTTGATGACCGCCTGGACCATCAGCGCGGCGGTGTAACTGTTACCCGTGGTAATCGGCACTTCATAGTCCCTGAGGGACTGGCCATTGTCGGTATAGATCGATGTGTAGGCGCCCAGTCCGACCACGGACACGGGAATGTTATCGTCGCCAATTTCCTTGGCCATGGTCACCGCGTCCTGGATCTTGTTGCGCACTTCCTTGATCTGGTAACCCTTGGCCTGCTTGAAGTACTCGGGCAAGTAAGGAACCATCAGCATGCTGGTCTGGACGATGTAATCGTTGGAGACTACGCAGTCCTGCTGAACCAGTGCCGGATCGAAGAACCGGCTGACCCGGTTCCACCACTGGGTGAAGGCCTCACTGTCCCAGGTGTAACCTGCGAACGAGGTGAAGAAGTAGTCGATCAGGTAATTGACGTGGGTCGGGTGCAGGACGAAGCCGGTACGGGCGTCGATATGACCTTGGGCACCTGCCAGACGAATCGGATACTTGTTGGCGAAGAACAGCGGCACGGTCCGTTCGGCGACACTCGCCGGATGGCCCAGCAAGTGGCTGACCATCAGGTATTCGTTTTGATGCTCGATGATTTTGCATACCTCATCCAGGGCACTGAAGAGGCGATCGCAGTCGGCTTCGGTGATGCACAACGGTGGCTGGATCCGCATCACCGAGCTGCGCTTGCGTCCATGGTTGCCCTTGAGAATGGTGGACAGCGGGGCGAGGACGCGGATCTGGTGGTAATTGAGCAGGTAGGACGAGATGATCAGCGACAGGATGCCTTGCTTGCCTGCGGTACGGAAAAATGGCGAGAACTCGTCCAGACCATGAAATTCGATGCCGAACATCAAGCCGGCTCCGCGAACTTCCTTGATGACCTGAGGGTGGCGTTGCTGCAACCCTTTGAGTCCGTCGCTGATGTACTGGCTCTTGGTGTCGAAGTCCTGCAGGGTCGAGGGGGCGAGGAGCTTTTTCAGAAACGCCAGGGCGACTGCGGCTGACAGGTCGTCTTCCGAGAACGTCGAGGTGTGCAGAATACCGAAGTCCTGATCGTAGATATCGCTGCGGATCAGGGTCGACGAGAGTTTGACCAGGCCACCACCCAGCGCCTTGCTGACCACGATGTATTCGGGTGCTGCATCGGCGAGTACGGTTTGTGCGAAGTAATAGACGCTGCCCAGGCGACCGCAGCCGGTTTGAACTTCGTCGATGATCAGCGGGATGGCGTGTTGAACATGCAAGCGCTTGATTTTTTCCAGGGTCGATACCGGAATCACATGGATGCCGCCTTCGCCCTGAATCAGTTCGCAGAGAAAGCCGGCGACCCGAAGGATCTTTTTCTCTTTGAATTCGATGCGCTGATCCACCAGTACCGGGTAGAGAAATTTGACCGTCAGGTCGTCCAGCAGGACATCGAACTTGTCCAGCCCCGGTTCATCGAGGAAGTACGGGGTGATCCCGCTGAGACCCTCGAATGCCTCCCGGTAGGACTTGTTGGAGGTGACCTTGAGGGCCGAAGTCAGCTTGCCATGATAGGACCCTTTGAGCGCCAGGTAGACGGGCTGATTCTGGGCCTTTTCGAATTCCGCCAGATTGTATTCGTCCAGCGAGTCGCGAAAATCGATCAGCGATTTACCGTTGGGAACAATCAGGTTGTCTTCGTCGAGATTGTGAAGATGGAAGAAGTCATTGAGCTGTTTGCTGACGTCCTCATACAAATCGTTCACCGCGTCGAGCATGACTTTGTAGGAGTGTTTGATGGCGGCCTCGACGCCTTCCGCGCCGGTGTTGGCGAAGTGTGAGATGTATTCGTGTTCCGAGGGCGTCAGTTCGCTCAGCAGCCTGGCCAGCTCGGCTGAACCACTGCGGATGCTGCCCTGGGAATGCACCGGGCGGTCGCTGTTCAAGAAGTTGCGCAGAGCCTCGGCCAGGTCCTCGTCGTTATGCCCAAGAACGATCGAGCCGAAACCGGCCACAAAGTCCGCGTAGGCGGTAGTGCCTTCATACAGATATTGATCTTTGCCGCGATCATAGGTCTTGTCGAGTTTCAGGCTCGACAATAGGTCGCCCAGTTTTGGCCGGCAAAAACGCTCATAGCTAGTCATGCATACACCTGTTTTTCTTCCAGTACATATTGAATTTACGGATATCCTTTCCACTCACGAACTTATCCGTCGTGCAGGTTTCCGCGCTGCGATGAACAGCTGTTTTGTCATGTCTTTAAAGGCAAGCCTGTCCACGTTGCACAAGATTGATGGGCAACGATTCAAGGCGCGCGGTTCAGCTGAAACGAGCCTGAGTTGTTATCTGTTGTTATATTTTTGGCTAGGCTTGTTTCACCAGAAGATCCAGTTGCTTATTGATAAGTCGTCGACGTATCACGCTGCGACGCTTCTTGCCACTTGAAGTCTTTTCAATGGTGCCCCGAGCGCAGAAGTACAGGCGGCTCAGCACAATGTCGTGCTGGTCCAATACGGTCTGTACCAGCTTTTCCTGCATGGTGATCAGTTCGGCCTGAGAGCAGTTGGCATCGCCCTCCAGCACCAGATGCAATTCCATGAGCCCACTGTTTTCATTTTCGATCGATACCAGGGCGCTGCCCGAAGGACGGATGAAATCCAGCGACTCGACGGTTTCTTCGACGTCGTCAGGCACTACGTTGCGGCCCCCGACGACGATCAGGTCGTCCTGCCGGCTATAGAAGTAGAGTTCATTGTTATGCATGAACCCCAGGTCTCCGGTACGCAGTCGGCCGTCGACGAGTTTGGCCCGGGTTGCTTCGGGCATGTTCAGGTAGCCGGGAGTCAGGCAGTCGCTTTCCAGGTTGATTTCTCCCAGTTCAAGCTCATCGAGAGGGCGGTCATTAGCATCGCGGATACTAATCCGGTGGTGGGCATTTGCTACCCCGGAGGAGACCAGTTCAATGACCTGGTCGGCACCTTCGGCGGCCCGTTCGACGCGGCCTTGGGGGCTGATCGTGACAGTCAGGATCTTCAGTTCTCCGAGCCCGCTGCAACTGGCCCCCAGGCTGTTTTCCGCCATGCCATAGGCGGAATGGATGTGTTCTGGCAACAGCCGGAAGGGGGCGAATTGCTCGCGGATTTTTCTCAGCACCACTGGGCTGATCTTTTCCGCAGAGAGGTACAATTGCAGGCGCGACAGATCAACCGGGTCGCCGCTGTGCAGGCGCTTGACGGTACGCAGCGAGGCGACCATCGCCGAGTTGGTGATAAAGCTCAGGTCTACCTGACTTTGCGCCAGCAACCTGAACCAGCGCGCCGGGTTGCGCATGAAGTAGTCGGGGGTGGCCACGCAATGGTCATTGGCTGCGAAGATTGGCAGCAGCACGCCAGTGAACAGGCCCATGTCGTGATGCATCGGTGTCCAGCAGGCCGTGTGGCGTATCGGTCCACCAGTGTTGGCCCGGTGTGAGTCGACGATGTGCTGAAGCTGATTGATGATCATCCGGTGAGTGACCATTACGCCCTTGGGGAAGCCGGTGCTGCCGGATGAGAATTGGATGATCGCCAGATCCTCTTGACCAGGTGGCGCGACCTCGGGCCGGTCCGCTCCTCGTTCAGGGGAAAAGCCCGCCTGGGCGTGAATGTCCAGGCCAGTATGGGCACGCCACTGAGCAATATCTGCCTCAGTGACGGAGCGGTCACAAAGCACCAGCTTGAACTGGCATGAGTTATTGCAACCCTGCAGGAAATCCGCATAGTTCAAATACTTGCCGGCCTTGGTGCGCAGCGGTATTGCAATCAGGTTCAGGCGCCAGCAGGCGAGTAGGCAGGTCACCATTTCAATGCCGTTATTGAGCACCAAGCCGACGCTGTCCTGAGCGCGCAAACCATGATCATGGAATTTTTGCGCGCAATTTTCGACCAGTTGTTCAATGTCACTCAGGCTGTAAGTGCTGTTGGTGTCGGCAAAGGTCCAGCGCACTTGGTGTTGCTTGAGTGCAATGTTGAATCTGTGATTGATGGTTTCCATTTATCTCTCGCAGGGGCAAGCCTCCAGCTGTTATCACGGTGCCGGAGACGTAACTTTTGGGCTTGGGTGTTTCTCTATATTCGTAGCTTGCTGATTGCCTGTTTTATATCTATACGTGTGATTTAAGTGATCTTTTGTTATTTGTGTCGTTGTTTCGTGTGCGCGCAAGCCTGCCGGATACCGGTTTCGTATTGTTTTTCAATTTTGAGTTTCTGGTTTTATGCGATGTAATATTTTTAGTGGGCGCTATCTATTTAATAGTTGTAATGACAGTCGTGGGTAAAGTGAGACGCAGGGGTGTTTTCGTGTCTGTTGCTACATCCGTGTAAATAACTCGAAACTTGAATGAGGGTCGTTTATATTTTGTGATGGGCGCATGTGTAATGCCGTGATGAATATTGTCAATTCGGTAGCTGGCTGCAGCTGCCGTGTTGCTTGTTTTCATGGCCTGCGTGATGTGTATCCGGGCCGGATCATCTTGCAGACGGCTCCAGAGGCAGGATATGGCCGTTGGCCAATCTATCGCGCGTCTGCCTGCGCTGGATCTTGCCGCCGTTCGATCACCAATCCCGGATGCTCCTTGCCGTCTCTGTCGACGCCAATGCGCACGGCCGGATGCGTATTCATCACGGTCGACTCGATATCGCTGGGATAATGCTGATGTTCGTCGGCGACGATCAGTTCTTTCATCCGTCCGGTGATGTACAACTGTTGGTCAAGCATTGCGCCCAGGTCGCCGGTTCGCAGCCAGTGATGGTCACTGTCACGCAAGGTGGCATGAAATGTTTCCCAGGTAGCCTGGGGTTTTTTCCAGTATCCATCGGCGACCATCGGCCCGCTGACCCAGATTTCGCCGACTCGACCCTCGGCAACAGGTTCCAGTGTGTGCGGGTCGACGATGCACAGGCTAGCTTCCGGGGCGATATGACCGCAGCTGACGAGGACTACGCCGCTGGTCGCAGCCTGAAGGGCGCCAGCGCTCAAGCAATCACGGTCGAGGGTCAGTTGCCGAGGTGCCTGATGGGGGTCGCCGGCGGCGATCAGCAGGGTACTTTCAGCCACGCCATAGCAGGGGAAAAAACTCTGAGGACGAAACCCCTGGGCCAGGAAGGCGGTGCCGAAGGCGTCGAGGGTCTGTTGACGCAGCGGTTCAGCACCATTGGTGGCCAGGCGCAAGGTCGACAAGTCCAGGCGTGTCAGATCCCGTGTTTTCGGGGCTTGGCTGCACAGGTCATAGACAGCGCTTGGCGCGAAGGTGATGGTAGCCCGGTGGCGGGAGATCACTTCCAGCCAGCTAAGGGGCTGCGCCAAGAATGTCGACGGTGCCAGCAGATGCACCGGGTAGCCGCCGTACAAAGGCTGCAGGACACCGCTCATCAACTCCATGCCGTGATGAAGCGGGAGACAGACCACCGCCACATCCTGCTCGCTATTGGCCATGGCCTGATGGAGCATCTGCGAGCTTTTCATCAATTGGCGATGTTGCAGGCGTACGCCTTTCGGTTCTCCGGTAGCACCTGAGGTGTATTGCAGCAGCGCCAGCGTTTGCGGGCTGATGGCCGGTGCAGTCCAGTTATCGGCTCCGCTCCAATTCACTTGGTCGATGGCGTAGGCCACCCGGTTACCCGTGCTGACGGATTTCCATTCGCTCTGGCCCAGCCCATCGAGGACTGCACGAGTGGAGATCAGTACTCGTGCCCCGGCATCTTTGAGGACCATCCGGACCCGAGTGTTTCCGTTGTCAATGTGCGGTGCTGGCATTGGCACCGCAGTCATTCGGGCGTACCAGCAGCCAAGCAGCGCAAAAATGTACTCCACCCCGGGCGGCAGCATGATCACGGCCCGTTCGCCCACGCAGCGTTGAGCCCGCAGATCCTGTGCCACAGCTCGAGCGGCGTGGTTCAGTTGCGCGTAGGTCAGGCTTGCTACCTGGTCCGTGGAGTGAGTGAAGCTCAGAGCCAGACGATCGGGCGTGCGCTCGGCGCGCCACTGCAACAGCTCGACAAAGGTTTGCAAGCTGGCGGGAGGCGCGTCGGCACCCCTGACCACAGGGGTATCAAGGTTTATCACGTCCATGTTGAAGCGTCTTGAGGGATGAAAGTGGCGGCAGTATACGTACAGTTCGGTATATAGCAAGCGTGGATAGTTCTAAAAGGCCATCTTTTCAGATTGTTTTCTTTAAAAACAAAATCTTGGTGGTTAGGTAAAGCACTCAACAGAGCGAAGAGGGGAAAGAATGTTTGCCTGGGCTGGGGCAGCTTTCGGTATTTGAGAGTGCTCGTACGGATGTGCTGGAGGTGGCGCGCATGATTGAACGTCGTGGTGCGCTGACGACGGCGGCCCGGCACAAGCTCATCGCGGTCGTGGTTGGAACAGGGAGGGAGATCTCAGGGACTGTTGTTCCACTCGGATCGGGGTTCGCAAAATGGCAGCCGTCAGTGAGACCCTGCATCGAAGCTTTTCACCGGCTTGTCGTAGCGACGCCTTACCAGTGCAAGGCGCCGATCGGTTTAGCTGCTTAGAACCAGTAATGCAGGCCGAGCATTAATGATTGGGCGCTGTAGTCAGTGCGCACATCGCCTTGGGGCAAGCCTTGAATGTCACCGAAGTGCGCATCGCGCGTCTTGAGGTATCGATAATCCAGGGACATGGACCATTGATCGGTGAGCTCGAAACCTACCCCGGCTCCGAGTTGATAGGCCGATACGGTGTCGCGATGAGTGTCGCCGAACTGAACACCGCCGGCTTCCAGGCCACTGACCGACAGGGTGGTGTAGCCCAGGCCGCCGCCAATGTAGGGGGTGAACCGACTGAAGGGGGCTGGCAGGTTCAAGACGTCATACCAGAGGTTGGCCATCAGGCTGGTGGCTTCCTCTTCGCCTTTGCCGTCGATGCTCCCGCCGCCTTCGTAGACCCGGTTATTGAACTGGGTCAGGGTGTTTTTGCGGTAGCTCAGTTCCACTTCAGGTCTGAGCCCGACGGGAAATCGCCAGCCCAATGCCAGTCCGGTGGCGTAGCCGGAATGTAACGGTTGATTGAATTCCATCTCGACAAAATCGAGGTTGTTCTGGTTAAGGTCCTGCGGAGCAACCCAGTTCAGGCCGCCCATGACACTGATGTAGGGGCCGAGCGTGTCGGCGGAACTGGACGCTGGTGCGATAAGACCCATGCCAATGACGCCCATCACGAGATACTGAGGTTTTTTTAGTAGGTTCATGCTCGGTCCGAAGTGTGCCGTTATCGATGAGTAAGCGAAGCGTGTTAGGGAGCGAGCGTTCAACACGCTCCCTCCCGGGATATTTCATACGCGGTGCAAATGCTTGCCGGGTTTTTCGAGCCTTGGGGTACTGACGACATTCGCTCGTTGTTCAGCCAACGTGCATAGATTGTCCAGTGCGGTGCTCATTGCCGCGGTCAGCATTTTGCGTAGCAGCCCGCGGTATAAAAAACTCAAGGGGCCAGAGATCTTCGCGCTATGGATGACATGGGTTTCATTGGGCGAAAGCCTGCGCATCTGATGGTCGAACTCAAGGTCGATCCACAGCAGTCTCGCGGTGTTCCGATAGCTTTCATGCATCCTCACCACTTCCAGTTT
This sequence comes from Pseudomonas frederiksbergensis, assembly GCF_003732275.1. Lineage (GTDB taxonomy): Bacteria > Pseudomonadota > Gammaproteobacteria > Pseudomonadales > Pseudomonadaceae > Aquipseudomonas > Aquipseudomonas frederiksbergensis_H. Next base: position 194,582 of record NZ_MOBM01000020.1, on the reverse strand, counting down.
GAGCGGCATGTTCAGGCCATTTTTAAGGGTGCATTTGCCTCGCGTTCCCGGTTGAAACGGGCCATTGAGTTCACAATGGCTGACGTCGGTATCCCATAACGGCGCTTCTGAAAAATTGCTCCAGATCTTCCATATTTCAGAAGGCGGCGATTTGACTATGACTTGCACTTTGACATCGTTCACGGCGACACCTTGATTGTGGGGGGGACGGTCATGCTGGAGAGTGAGATCAATTCAATCCCTCAGGCCGCGGGCGCCGATTGACTCAGCACTTGAGCCGTAATACTGGCTTGACCGATTTTTTCGCCCCGGTTGAACAGGTCGATATAGATGCGGTTGGTTTTGAATGGCTGATCCTGCGCGTCAAAACCGGCTTGCGGTGCCAATGACAGCGGACTGTTCCTGGGGATTGGCCGATCCAGGGTGAAACTCAAGGCCAGCAGGTTCATCGGGGTGTTGAGTGGAATCCGCAGATGGCTGTGGGCAATCTGCATGTAGCACTGGCGGGCAATTTCGAGGAAATACACCATCGAATAATGCTCGGGGTCGCCCTCATGGAAGAAGTGCTCATCCGGCAGCTTGAGTGTGTCCACGCTCAAGCCTTGAGCGATGCTGCTCATGTCACTGACGATGACGTTTTCTTCTCTGGCCTTGTGCAGCAAGGCCTTGTCGCGGCAGCGAGTGGCCGTGAACTCGCCGGCGGGCGACGCCTCGAACGCCGAGCTGTAGGCCATCCCAAGGATGCAGCTGCACATCAGCTTTCCGGCCTGCATGACCTTCGCATTGAATACCAGGGGGTCTTTGCCTTGTTCCAGATGCAGATCAATCACACCCTGTTTTTGTACGTATTGCTGGAACTTGATAGTCAGGGTTTTGACATAGGCGACTCGTCCACTCAGTGGGGGCATGGCGAGTTCAATCAGTTGCAACACGCCCTCAAGCAATAAAATGCCGGGAATGTGATCAAGCGGGTGATCGAAGAAATAGGGGTGCGCTTCATTCACCACGAGCTGGGCGCGCAGTGTTTGAGAGCCTCGCTGGACGTTGGCGATCACGATATTTTCCGGGCAACGTTGCCAGTGCGCCGGGCACTGGACTTCAGCGCCACGATGCAGGGCGAAAAGGCCCTCCATGGCGCGAACTCTGACACGCAGCCCTGAGAGCAGGGTGTTGGTCAGCGTGTCACTGAGTTGCAGCACGTCGACGCCGTCGTGTTGCGGTTCGCGGATAAGGCTGACAGGGCGGGCGGGCGCAATGACCTGCTGCAGTTCGTGGGGGGCCGAGTGAGCAAATCGCAGCGTGAAAGGATGCTTGATGACAGGGGCGGGGGCGGCGGCCGCCGGGCTCCATTCCCGAAGCTTTTCAGTGAATAACCACATCACTGCCTTACCGGCTTCGCGAACCTCGATCACCGTGTGAGCCGATGCACTCAACATCACCGCCAACAAGGTTTCGATGCCACTGGCTTCAGCCAGGAAGCCGGTCATCTCTTGCAGTGATCCGCTTGCAGGAGTCGTATCAGGCTGCAACTCGCAGACTTCAATATTCTGGAATTGACTGCGCTCTTTGCCCAGCAGTTGGCAAGCCTCTTCCAGAGAGTTCGCGGCATGGGCGAGGACCGCTGCGCGGATCACCAGCAAAGGTTTGTCGCTGGAGTCTGGTCGATAAGGACGCAGCGCAATCAGCCCCAGTCCTTCACCTTGTACGGTCGCCGAGTGTCGGGCGCGTTCGATCTCGATTTCACCACTGATAAAGCGCCCTGCACCGAGCAAGAGCGTTGTTACGCCCTCCTTGAACCATTGCTGCGATGCCAGCAAGGTTTGCCAGAACAAACCCGGAGTGCCGACCAGTGTTTGATGGAAACCCTTGAAGTCAAAAATCTGCGCCGGGTAACCGGACAACATGTTCGGCAGCATGGTTGCCACGTCCGTCACCTCCACGCCCGGTGGCAGGCCTTGGGCCTGGGAGTAGAAATTGTGGGCGCTGCTATACGCATTGCTGAAGCGCTCCCCACCCATGTTGCAGCACATGACCATCGCAGTGCCGGTTGACCCGGCCACACCCGGCAGGCGTCGCAGTAAATGGTTGACGCGATCGCTGATCAACAGCTTGAACGGATCGACGTGGGCCAGAGGTTTGGGGCCCATGCCGAAACCGTCGATATCAATGACGCGATCCTGCGCCAGAAATTTTCCCAGTAAAGGTTGAGCGGGAGCAGCGGTGTAATCAACGAAGCGCCCATAAGGGAAAACGACTGAGGGTGCTGCTGGCTGATCGAGCTGTTGCTTGAATGATTGCAATGAGCTGTGGCTGCCGATCGCCGCTTCAGCCTCGACAATGGCCAGGTCCAGCATCAGCACGCCGGGGGCGGTAAAAGGGAAGGCGGGGCGGTTGTCTGGAATGTACTCATCCACTACCAGATGCGCGTTGGCGCCGCCAAAACCAAAGCTGGAGATACCTATCCGGATCGCCGACTGACGATCAGCGAGGGGCTGTATCTGCTCTGTGGCCAGTTGCAGGCAGGTCTCGTCGATTTTTGCGCTGGGACGGTAGTCGGGCTGAGGCGGAATACCTTTGTGACGCAATATCATCAATGCCTTGGCGAGCGAAGCGCCTCCGGCTGCGGCCAGTGGGTGACCAATGACGGACTTGATCGAACCGATGGTAATTTTTTTGTCGTCTGTGCGGTGGGGGGCGAAGAAGCTGTTCAACGAGCCCAGCTCTGTCGCATCACCCAGCGGTGTCCCGGTGCCATGGGTCTCGATGTAGTCCACGTCGTTGGGATCAAGACCGACATAGGCACGCTGGTAAGCCGTGTACTGGGCCTGTTTGCCAGGCGCAAACACTGAGCCTTCGGCGCCATCGGCGGAAAGTCCCAATGCCCGCAAAACGCCCAGGGGACGGCGTTGCGCAATCAGGGCCTGCGATACGGGTTCGACCAGAAAGGCGACCGCACATTCGCCCGGCACAATGCCGTCAGCGTCCTGGCCGAACGCCTGCATCTGGGCCCGGGAGGAAAAGGCGGTCAACTGCGAGAACCCCAGAAACAGCGCCGGTGGCAGCACGGTGTTCAGTGCCATGACAATCGCGTTATCCGCCTGTCCGCTATTGACCAGGGCCTTGGCCATATCGATTGCATAGGGGAACGAACTGCAGGCGGTATCTACCGATAATGCCGGGCCACCCAAGGCAAAAGCCGCCGCCAGTTCAGCCACTTGTTCACCCGGCGTATAGCCTTGGAAAGAATAGCCCCCTGGTGCATCGGCTTTTGCGGCGAAATAACTCTCGTCACTCCAGGACGTCGCGACCACCAATGCGGTGCGTTCCTTGATCAGCGCCGAGCCTTGTCCAGCAAGCTGGGTGAGGAGCGTCTGAAGTACTTTCTTACCAATGGCGACCTGCCGTCCTTCATGCCGTGAAGGGGTTGATACGTCATCGGTCAGGCAAAAAGCACTGTCCAGGTAAGTGCGATCCTTTTCTCCTGCCTTTGCTGAATAGATCGACGCCTTATCCAGTTCCCAGCGTGCAAGCATCGAATGGATGGGCGCTATCTGCCCTTGAGAGAGCAAGTGCCAAAGCGCATCCGTTGACGGTGCCCCAGGAAATTCGCCAGCCATTGCGCTGAAGCAAAAATCGCCCTTTGTGGTTACCGCGCCACTCATACCCTATCTCCTGATTGCCAAAATGCTGGGTGATCTGTTCGATCACCCGGATTCCCTGCCATTTTTTTACAGCGGCTTAGTACTCAGCTCAGTCTTGTCAGAAGCGACAAGGCGTCCTGCGGTGTACGACGCGACATCAGCGCTTCACCGGCAAACTCGCTGGCAGAGCACTGTTGTGCCATGGATTGGCAGAGCGCTTCTCGGGCAAAACCGTTGAGCCCCAACTGTGCAAAGGGCGTCTCAATGTCGATCGACTGTGGCGCGTCCGGGACTAGGGGAGACAGGGAGTTGAATAGCAGATTGCTGATCTGCCCTTGGGTATCCGTTGAGGCAGGTGATTGCACTTCGCTGGAGGATGTCGATGTCGACTCGGAGGTGGCCAGCGCGGCTTTAATCAGAGCGATTGTTGCCTGCGGGAACTTGGCGTTGGCCAGTTCAGTGCTGTTGGCCTTGAGTTGCGGCCACAATGCGACGACCGATTCCAGGAAGTCCAGCTGCACCAAGGAGTCCAGGCCCAGGCTTTCGTAGCTTTGTTTTTGGTCGATTTGGTCAACCGTAAAACCGGTGATATTCGCCAGTTGTTCAAGTACCCAGGCTTCGATATCCACGGCAGGCGCCTGCGGATTGGCTTCAAGTCGTGCCAGCAAGGCGGTAGGGGTGGGGGCATCAAAGAGCAGCGAGGTGAGCTCTTTCTTTTCCGGGAAGTGCTGGGCCAGGGATTCGAAAATATCGACCAACCCCAGAGAGTCGATGCCCAGGCTCTCGAAACTTTGATCGAAGTCGATTTGTTCCTGTTTGAATCCAGTGACCGTGCTTATTTCGGCGCGCAACCATTGGCCGTAACTGAACGCAGGCGTTTGTTCGGCAACGGGGGCCGATGTCTGTATTACCGAGTTCGTGTGTACGGGCTCCAGCACCGAAAGGTTTTTATTGACGGGGGCCTCAATCCCATGGGCATAAACGCCCTCGAGAACTTGTTGATGAGCATTGAAGTAATGTGCCGTGACGGATTCGGCTTGCTCCAGCAAACGCATCAATATTGATTCTTTTGCAATATTGGACTCGCAGAGTGAATCAATGATTTTCTCCGAGAGGGAGAAATAGCTATGAGCTATTTTTCCATTGGACACGATGAATTCCTGCACAACATCGTTGAGTTGGAAGCGCATGAGGTTCTCCTAACCAAAGTCGGTATATGTTTTCTATAAGTAAAGAAATCAAAAGCCATGGCCCAGGGGTGGGCCTTGTGTGAATTAATGAACCAAACTGGCAGTAGCCATATAGAGACTTAAAGTTGGAGTTGCACTGCGTCGATCTCGGAAGATGTTGTTTTTCTGGCGCCCTTGAGCAGCCCGGATCTTACGTTCAGATAAGTGAAGAGCGTCATTGCATCAGCTCCCTGGAAAGCGATGTAGCCGTCAGGACGAATCAGCATCAACGTGCCCTCTTTGGCATGGTAACGCTTGTGTAACCGCCAATCGGGGTCCAGCAACGTCGAGTGCCAGGAAGGCAACTCGGCGCTATTCAGGGCATCAATAACGCAATAAGCCTTGATGCCTGGGTAGTCCTTCTCTACTGACTTGGCCAGGGAGTAATAGCCCGGTAACAACGGAGAAAATTGATCGGCTGCGCTGAAAATCAACAGCGTGAACGTTCCATGGAACAAGTCGATCAAGCGTTTTGGCGGCAGACCTTGCAGTTGCCACAACTCAACATCGGGAGCCAGTTGACCTGCGCGCGGCACAGGCGTTTGGAATTCGGGTTTCTTCCCTTTTTTGTCCCAATTCTTGCGCTGCTTTTTTGTCAGCGATTCTTGAATGTAATCACTTTTGCCGTAGTGGTACTGATGACCGGAAATCATCGAGGGCAGCTTGCGCTGAACCTTGCGCCTGTTGCTCAGCAGTGGCAGAACATTGTCGCGCAGCCAAACGAGGGCGCGATGCTTGACGGTAATCAATCCGGTCAGTCGATGTGCCGTGTTCTCGACTTCCAGGGCAACCGGGTAGCGCTCTTCGTTGTAGCTCTCCAGCAATGACTGATCCGCCAGGCCCTGATCGACATAAGCCATTTTCCACGCCAGGTTATAGGCCTCGGAAACCCCCAGGTTCATCCATTGCCCACCGATCGGGCTGCCGATATGCGCCGAGTCGCCCACCAGAAACACAGAGCCTTGCTGCAACGACTGCACGCGGCGATGTTGAAAAGAGGCAATGGTGGTGGATGAGATATTGGACAGCGTCATTTTTTGCCCGCGCCCTTCGCACAATCGCTGAAAGTTCTCCAGGCTCAAGGACGGGCGCTCACCTTCTGGCGGCAGGTTGTAGGGCATCTCGATGAAAAGTCGATAACGGGATTGGGCGCTGATCGGCGCGACGGCCACATAACCGTCCTGTGCACCGAGGAAGAAAGCGCCTTCATCCTTACTTCCAGACCATTCGATATCGGCATCGGCGAGCATGAAGAATCGGTCGTAGGACGATCCTTCGAAGGTCATATCAAGGCGTTTTCTAATGTTACTGCGAGCACCATCGCAGGCGACCACCCAACGACTGCTAAAGGATTCATCACTGCCGTCCGCATGATGGAGCGTCATCCGCACTGACCCCGGCTGGTTTTCTATATCGACCAGCTCGGTATTCCACTCGACATCTACCCCCAACTTGTTCAGTCGCTCAAGCAGAATCTTCTCTGTCTGCGGTTGTGGCAGGCTGAGGAGCAGGGGATAGGTAGCATCCAGACAGGAGAAGTTGTAGTTCAGCACCCGTTTGGCGTTCGACTGTACCGAAAACTGGTTGATAGTGAACCCGTCGCTGATGGCTTGATCGGCAACTTCCAGATCTCGAAAAATTTCCAGGGTTCTGGAATGGATGGCCATCGCTTTGGTAGCGGTCGAGGGGCCGGCATTCTTTTCAATAATGCGAAAAGAGACGCCCCACTTTTTCAGCATGATTGCCAGGGACAGGCCAATAGGACCGGCGCCTACGATCATTACTGTCGGGGTGTTACCGGGTTGTCTGAAGTGCTTGGGGGCCACAGTGCTCAGAGTGTTCATCTGTTAGTACCAGTTTCTATAGAAGGGAGAGTTGGCAATGCTGAGCAGGGCATCGTCACCTGATGAATCTCCGTAGGCATAAATGTAAAAGTCATCAAGGTTGCTCAAACAGCCTTTCAGTCGTGTGACTTTTTCTCTATCAACACAATTGGTACCTGATATCCCACCGGTCAGTTTGTTTTTCGCAGTCGCCAGGCGGGTGCCGCAGACATAGTCAAAACCCGCAGACTGGCCCCAGGGAATCAGGTAGTTCTCCGGTGAGTTGCTGACAAGCGCTGTGACATGCCCCATGGATTGATGCCATTGCAACCGGCGCAGGGCCTCGGGTCTGAGCCAGAGCGGTAGCTGTTCGCTAATGAAATACTTGGCATGCTCACGCTCTTGCTCGACTGACAGACCGCCCAGATAACAGGCAATGAACGCCAGTCGGGCTTGCATCAACGGCGTGATGCCAAGGATCACACTTAGCATTTTGGGCAGCAGGGGAATGATCCTGAACCAGAACGATTTGGTTCCCACAATAAAACGCATGTAGCGCCAGAACGTATGTCTGTCGGTCAATGTGCCGTCAAAGTCAAAAACGGCCAGTACCGGTTGTGTGCCATTAGCTTGCATGAATCTCTTCCTTGAGAGAGATGATCTCGATAGTTTTGGGCAACTTGAAGCCCGAGAGAAAGCGCGAGAGCAGGGTAGAAATAGCGCTCTGGGTCAGGTCGCCACTCCCTTCAACGCACAGGTGCAGTACGTTGACCTCCTTGTTATCCGGGACGATGTAAGCTTTCGCGCGCGCCACGTCCGGATGCTTCAGGGCAATGGATTCGATTTCCGTCAGGTCGACCATTTGCGCTTTGATCTTCGAGATTCGCAGGCGTTGGCAATAGAAGAACACATGTCCATCGTCGTCCCGCCAGACCAGATCACCCGTGTGTAGCCAACCGTCACGGAAGAACCGGGCGTTGGCGTCCTCCGCATCGTTATAGCCGTCAATCACCATCGAGCCGCGTATCAGCAGTTCGCCGATACGTCCAGGTACGACATTTCGCCCCTCGGCATCGACGACCCGCAGTTCTACGCCACTTATCGGTTGTCCCATGGCGCCGCGATGGACCTTGCCAATCGAGCTCTGGACAATCACCGGCATGCTCTCGGTCAACCCATAGCCTTGCAGCACCGGATTGCACCCCAGCAGCCTTCCCAGTTTCTCGGCTTCGTCTGCCGGAAGATGGCTGCCACCCGAATAAATCATCAGTTGAGGGTGCATTGGCAAAAGCGCGCCTTTGCGTTTGACCAGTCGCGTATTGAAGTAGCGAATGACGTCGGGCACCAGGCAGGCAAAGGTGACCTTATGCTCAGACAAGACTTCCGCCAGATCCCTATTGAGCAGGGTGTTGGTCATTAGTAGGGTGGCGCCCACGCTCAATGGAAAAACCATCATCACGGACAGTCCGAAGATGGCATACAGCGGCAGCGTCACCAGATGAACGGATCCGACGCCTTGAAGATGAAACTGCTCATGCAGCCCATCGCTCGATTGCGTCAGGTCAAGGTAGCGGTGAGAAACGGCCAGAGGTTTACCGATGCCCCGATAAGTGAACTGTACCGAGACGATCGGATTGCCTTCCGGCAATAACAAGGGCTCGGCCTGTCGGGGAAGCCGAGAGACAGCCGTTGCGTTGTCGGGCAGGGGCGATGACGGCTCGCTTGCGGCGTTCAACACCAAGGAGTGACGAACGCCGTAGGCAGGCTGAAATGTCTCGCTATGCTGCTCGAACAGCGTTTCGGTCGTCACTACCAGCGTCGGCCTGGCGATGCTGATGACGCTGTTCATTTCGAATGGCGTCAGTTTGTAGTTGAGGATGACCGGCACCGCACCGCGCCCGATGATCGCCAAGTAGTAAGCGATGAACTCCACCCCATTGGGTAGAACAAGCGCTACTTTGTCGCCCGGCAATACATCTAATGCTTTGAGGGCACCATTGCACTCTTCAGCCTTAGTTTGCAAGCCACGGTAAGTGACAGTGTCTTCTTCCGCGTCCAGATTCCTGATAGCAATGTGGTCGGGGAACGACTTTGAAAAACCGACGAATCGATGCAGAAAACCTTCTTTATATGAAAGGCTTTTCATTTACCAACCTCTCTCAATCCTTGAATTTATGGTTAGACAAAAAAGTACTACAGAGGCAGGCTATATTTGAATTGTTTCAATTAAGCATCTATGTAATTATTTTTCCGATACCAGTCCAGGGTGTCGGTCAGTGTTTCCGCTACGGGGCGGAACTTGCATTTCAATTCCTTTAAGCTTTTGTTATGGCTGAAATGGGTGCGCCCTTGTTCTTGCTCCATGAGTTTGACAGTGGAGGTGCTGATGAGTACCGGTTTCTTTGTAATTCGGTAATAACCTTCATAGATCAAGGCAATTATACGCAGCATGAGCAGTGGTACTTTTCGCTCCGGCGCTTTTACGCCGCTGACACTGGACAGCGCCTGGAAAATGCTTTTCATGTCCATATGATTGCCGGCGGCCAGATAACGTTCTCCGGATCTGCCGTGTGTGATTGCCGCGATCTGATGTTCCGCCACATCCCTGGCGTCTACAACGGAAAAACTTCCAGGTAATACGCCGGGTAACTTCTTTCCGACAAAGTCGAGCAAGAACTGTCCTGATGAGGTGGGGCCAATATCCCCGGGGCCAAACATCCAACCGGGCAATACCATGGCGACGAACATGTCCGGGTGTCGCGACAGAAATTCCTGAACTTTCTGCTCAGACAATATTTTACTCAAGTAGTAATCGTCAGCCTCCAATTCACTGCGAGACATTGTTTCATCGATCACTTGATCTTTATCGCCCTTCAAAACCGCAATGGAGGAGGTGTGGACTGCGCGACGAATGCCGGCGGTATAAGCGGCTTGCAATAATCGTTCGGTTCCAGTCACATTAGTGTCATACAGTTTCTGCCAGTGCTTTCCGCCTTTGTAACTATCGCGGAAATAGGCGGCTGTATGAAACAAGGCATCACAGCCTTGCAGAGCATGGCTGAAGGCGTCGACATTGAGCATGTCGCCTTCGACAAATTCGACAGGCAGATTGCCGAACTGCTTCTTGGCTTTTGCGACGGAACGAACCAACGCTTTTACTTTGATATTTCGTTTTAAAAGCGCATGAACCACATTATTACCGAGCAGGCCAGTAGCGCCTGTAACGAAGGCATATTCCATTAAAATCCAGCTCCTGTGAGGTATCTGCTACTGCATTGAGATTGATGTCTCCGGGCTCGATGCTTTGATCTGGCGTTGGTTGCATCAACGGCGGCAAGTAAAAACCATTCGGTATCTGAAAATCAAGCGGTATTTCACGATCTCGCACGGTCGACGTCCTTGAATCCGACCAAAAACACGGGAAACCAGCAGTTTAGAGCGTTGTAGGCAGCAGGCATTCATCAACAAGCCCAACCTCACTGATTCGATCGGGCAGGGGGAGGCACGCGTCAGGCTGGATACCAGCCTATCTTGGGTCCCCCTCCCATCGGCCTAGTACATGGTATTTACCTGGCATTCCTTAAAAGTTTAAAGGTAAAGTGATTAAGAAGGCGTAGTATAAGATATGATAGTTAAAACAGATTTTGCGCAGTGAGTAGCCGATCTGTTGCATCCAGTTACAAATGGTTTTTTTTGTTTGGCCAAAGGAGCCGAAGGTGTGATTAAAAAGAGATTAGGTCGAGAAGAAAGTCAGCAAGTAACAAGAGATAAATTATTCGACACTGCCACTGAGCTTATGGTGAGAAAAGGCTTTCACGCCGCCAGTGTCAACGCTATTTCCGAGGAGGCCGGTTTTTCGAAAGGGGCTTTTTTTTCAAACTTTTCAAGTAAGTCGGACTTGCTTCTGCAATTGACTCAGAGATTCAAGAGGGTTGAAATCGATCGATTGAGTATTACCCTGTCTTCGGGGTATTCATCGGAAGAGCTGACCCATGGGTTGAATGCCTATATTGACACGCTTAAAAATAATACCAGTTGTGCGATTCTTGATGCTGAACTGCAACTGATCGCCTTGCGCGATGAAGAGTTCTCAAAGCATTATTACGATCTGCATCAGGAAAATAGTGAGGCCTTGGGCAAGCTGATTACCATCATATTTAATCATGCAGGCAAGAAGCCTCCTTTGGCGTACGCCGCTCTTGCAAGGACCTTCACCGCTTTGTCGGAAGGTTTGATACTGCAAGGGCATAAAGATCCGGCCTCTGAGATAAAGCTGGTGTTGAATTCGCTTATCAAGACAGCAGAACCTTTATAGACCGCTGCCATTCTTGTGATGCATACGTTATTCGCATGTCCGAGGCTCAGACCTCGGGCTGGATGCGAAAAAGCCCCTCTGTGTTTTCATGGTGGTGGGGTATTGCCTGTATGGAGCAAAGTGCATCTATGCTGGATAAGTGCTAGCGGAAGAGATATGCGTCAAGCACACGATCACTCAGCACCGCAGCCCTTTGGTATCGATGCCGTGAACGGAGTCTGAAAAACGCGTTGAACTCATAAAGTCACGCCCGTAATATCCAGGCTCATCAGGCGCTACAATAGGGTCAGGGAATGGCTAATCTGTCGTGGCACATGTGCAACCCGCACGTCCCATAACAAATCCTCCTGCATTTCTTGTTGGGGGCAACTTCGGTAATTCGCTTTTCCTTCCTGAGTAAAAGACAGTAGATTTCACGTGACTTTTCGGAAGACAGCGCTATCTTGAGTTTTGCATGCACCTGAAATGATCTGCTGAGCATCGCAGGCTGTCTTTGTATTGTCTGTTTGGTGTCACAGGGGTAGCCGCTCTGTTTGCCTCGTATTTTGAGGTGGGAAGTCCATATATTCAAAAGGAACTGAATATGTTTGTTCGTAGTGTCATGATCGTCACTATTTGCGTGGCGGCAAGTTCACGGACCTTATTCTGGTCAGCGTTTTCAATCCCCCCTCGTAGGCACCGAGCGCCACTCTATAAACAATCAGAGTGCCTCTTCGTATTGAGTTCCGCAGTGGACTGGCTGTTCGGCGGGATCGGTCGTTTCGAACCAACGAGTAACAAGACGAAACGGGTTTGTTTCAAACCCGTTGAGTGAGGGTGGGGAGTTGATGATATGAAATTGTTCAGGCCGTTGCTTCAGAGGCCCGTAGCGTTGCTGTGGGGAGGGTTGGCGCTATCCTCAATTGGCGACGAACTCTTCGCGATTGCCATCGCCTGGATGGCGGTGCAGATCGCCGGTACTGATGCGAGCTGGCTCAGTGCTTTACGCGGCGCTGCTGCGTTGGCAGGCGCATTACTGGGTGGAATATGGGCGGAGCGTTGGGATCACCGTCGTACGATGATCGGCGCTGATCTGGCGCGGGCCGGGCTTGCCTTGATTCCGGTAATCGCCTGGGGGCTTGGCATCATGAGTCTCTGGATGCTGGCGGTGCCGCTCATGCTCATGATGATCGTCAACTCGCTCTTCGAGCCGGCGCTACGCGCCAGTCTGCCACGCATTGTCGCGGCGCCGGATCAGCTGCAATCGGTCAACGCGCTGTTCGATGCCATCATCCGGGTTGCCCGGGTGATTGGGCCGATGCTTGCCGCCGCGATTACGCTGCTGATACCGATCGAGCATCTTTTTACCCTGAACGGCATCACATTCCTGATCTCCGCCTGGGCGGTCATGAAGCTGGGTAAAGCGTTACCGCGCCAACCTGTCAAGGCGACAAGCCGACGTGCCGGTTTCACTGCCGGTTGGCGAAGCCTTGTGGGGCGCAGGCAGATGCAGGCGGTATATGTGTGTGCGGGACTGGGTAATGTTGCCTGGAGCGTGGGTATTTCAATCGGCATGGCGCTGGCCGTCGTCAAATACGATATCAAGGGTTTCGGTGTCCAGGATTTTGCTGCCTACGGCCTGATCATGGGTGCCTATGGGGCAGGGAACCTGATCTCCATTTTTATCGTGGGTAACCTGCAGATCCGCCGCTTGTATCACGGGTTTACCTTCGGCTCAGTGGTCAACGGCCTAGGCATTGCGACCATCGGTGCAGCCGTGATGTATCTGCCACCGGAGCATGTTTTGGCGGGGATGATGATCGGCGCAGGTCTTGCGGCACTCGGTGGGCCACTGATTGATATCTCATTCATTCTGCTCATTCAAACCAAGTTCAAGCAAAGCGAGATCGCCGGGCTGGCCAGGCTGCGCTTTGCGGCGCTGGGCGCGTCGATCCTGATAGCCGGTGCTTGCGGTGCTGCGCTGTATGCCCATTTTGAAACTGGTCTGGTTATTGTCGGTGCCGGGATTTTCGAGGTGATCGTGGGTGCGATTGTGCTGCTCATTCCGAAGGATAACGAAGCCGTACAGGCGAACAGGGAAGGAGGTGCTTCATCGTCCTCCTTGGCGGATGGCGGCGAGGTGGCCAGGATGATGTCTTTGTGACAGACGCTTGGGTAGTATCGCAATCCGAGTGTTTCGGCCCGGCACCGGCTGGCGCCAGACACAATCCGGGCGGCTACCTGTTTGATGTGGCGTTCATTCCGTATCTGGGCAGCCTGCATATCGGTCCGGTGCTTGGCTGTGCGGAGGGTGCCTATGATGATTGCATTGCAACATTTTCGAGGCGAGCCCAGTGCAACGGCACTGGCGTGACCTTCAGGTGATGGCGTCCCATCTGGATGTGAATTGGGATACGGCAATGCTCGCTTATGGAGATTTTGCGCTGGATCATCACCCATGTGATCCGGCCATAAATGGTTAGGCCCCGACCCGCATCTGGGCCTTGTCATCTTTTTGGCCATCAGTATTTCCTGTGAACCGCGAGGGGGCGAAAGAAAGTACGTTCGCAGAACCTCGCGGCTGATCTCGGTTGTTTTCAGAAACGGTGCTGAGTAATCCTCTCTAATAGTGGTGAGGCCGGGCGCACAGTGCTACGGCATGCATCACTCAGAAGCGGGCGCGGGCGGCGCTTACTCACCGAATTCCGATCTGACGATAGACTTTGCTTAGGGTTATCTCTGGGATTCCAAAGCCTCAGTAAAGCAGTCGAACAACTCCGGTCTTCAACCGGAATACAGTGCCAACTACGAAAATAGTGCGCATGGAATTTCAGTGCAGGCAACCTATCGGTACTAGACGCCACGACTCCCTTTCAGGGGAGCCCATTTTCAGAGAACGGGCAGGGACGCCTCGCTTCAGCTAGCATCTGCTTTCGACTGCGGATTCCACGAAATCCTCTCTGACGCCCTTTGCCCCACCACGCGATGGTGTCGTTCAGATTGGAATCAGCCAACACAATAAAGCCGGGCAACAGACCGGGCTTTGCGATGAGCGTGGAGCGCTTGTCAAATACCCACTTAAAGGATGAGTACATGAGCCGTACCGGCCATATCTGCCTGATGGCGACCTATAACAAATGGATGAACGCAAAGATCTATGGGGCGGCGGGGTGCTTGTCCGATGATGAGCTCTCAGCTGATAGAAAAGCGTTCTTCGGGTCGATTTTCGGGACGCTAAACCACGTGGTGGCCGGAGACACTGTGTGGCTAAAGCGATTCGCCAGGCATCCAGCGAATCATTCGGCATTGGAGCCGGTGAGGCAACTTGCTGATCCGAAAAGCCTCGACCAATTGTTGTTCTCTACGATTCGAGAACTCTCAGTCCATCGAGAGAGGCTTGATCAGATGATCGTCGAATGGGCTCACGCCATTACAGAGCACGATTTAGACCACACTCTCCATTATGCGAGCTTGAAGGGTGTAGTGTCCGACAAGGATTTTTACAGCGTGGTGATGCATTTTTTCAACCATCAGACCCATCACCGCGGCCAGCTGACTACGCTGCTTGCACAGGCAGGTGTCGACATAGGTGATACAGATTTGGTCGTCCTCATCCCATCCCGATCCAACGCATGAAAAAAAGCTCGATATCAGTATTCCGAATTCATAGCCCAAAAGGGCAATTCGGTTCGGATCGCACTGATTGCATCGCTATTGCCCTGGCTTAATCCACGACGAACAGCTGCGCACCGCTGCTGGTGAATGGCGCGGTCAATCTCGCGACTGCGCAGCGTCCGTGCTTGGAACCTTTCAGGAAACGTGTCATTCCAATTGCTCAGCCACCAACAGCAACGACTGCGGCACAGGACTTTGCGGGTGTTGCGGCTCCTGCAGGCCGGCCAGCCGAAAACCGGCCATGTCCAGCGCATTGAGCCAACTGGACAACGTGCGGAAGTACCACGGCATGGGTTGCCACTGCCCCTTGAACCCGGCGAAGGTTTCCTCCCGCCAACCATCCTGATAGTCGCCCGCCGCCGCGGTCCATGGATGCAGCGTCTGGATCACCAGCGCGCCACCAGGGGCGAGCAGGGCGTTCATGGCGGCGAGCAGAGGGATGATGTCCTGGTGCAACAGGGCGAAGTTGGCGCAGATCAGGTCGTAGTTGCTGCCGATGTCCACCTTCGCCTCCACCAACTCTTCATAGCTCGCCAAATACACCGACGAAGAGCCCGCCGCCCGCGCCGCCTCGACTAACGCGGCATCGCCATCCACACCGACCGCCTTGATGGCCCGTTCAGCCAGCGCACGCAACAGCCAGCCCTCGCCGCAGCCCAGGTCGAGCACACGCTCGGGTTGGCGGCCTAGTACCGCCAGCACGATTGCCTGGTCGGTGACCTTGAGGCGGCTTTCGATAGAGCCGGTGCGGATAGCCTTGATCCAGGATTGGGCATTGTGGTGCCAGCTCTGGAGAAGGGTGGATTCGGGAGCGGGCATTTCGATGTCCGGAGTTATTGGGTTGATGGAAGGATAGGACAGGTGGAGCAGAGCTTCCCGATAACGCTTTACAACGCGACGGGTGTCCGGTTTTTTTAGATATTTTTTTCTAGAGACGGGGCGAGGCTTATCGTCTCATGCGTACGTTTTGGCGCCAGCAACCGTTCGATGGCGCCACTCACCATGTTTTCCAGCAGATTATCGCGCTCTTGTTCATCCAGCGAATAGTGCGTCAGCCAGCTGGGCGCGCTGTTGAGCAAGGCGGCAATGGCATGACCGGCGGCCAACAGGCCCTGTTCACTGAATCGGAGTCGGACGCCGAGCATCAGCAGCAACTTGCGTTCGTACTGCTCGCGCAGTTGCCGGACCCGTGCCTGCTGCTCTTCATTCAGGCAGCCGCTGTCGCGCTCCACCAGGCGAAAATGCCAAGGCATTTCCTGATGCAGATTCAGGTGCGCGCGGATCAATTGGTTGAGTCTGTCGCGTTTTGCCGGGGCCGCTTGTTCAATGCGCCCCAGGGTGGCCAGCAGCTCTTCGTAGAACTCCTCGATCAAATCGAGCAGCAAGTGCTGCTTGCTGGGGTAATGGTAATACAACGAGCCCGGAGCGAGCCCCAGGCAGGTCGCGAGCTCACGCATGCCGACCTGACCGAAACCCTTGCTGGCAAAGAGCACCAGCACCTTGTCCCGGTATTCGGCGAAGCGTGAGCAACGCTCAGGCATAGGCATGGAAGCCGCGCCCCGTTTTGCGTCCCAGGTAACCGGCGGCGACCATTTCCTTGAGCAGTGGAGCGGGGCGGTACTTGCTGTCGTTGAAGCCGTCGTAGAAGGCTTCAAGGATTGCCAGCACGGTGTCCAGGCCGATCAGGTCCGCCAGTGCCAGCGGGCCGATCGGCTGGTTGCAGCCCAGACGCATGCCGGCGTCGATGTCTTCGGCGCTGGCCAGGCCTTCCTGAAACACCAGGATCGCTTCATTGATCATCGGCACCAGAATCCGGTTCACCACGAAACCCGGACGGTTGCCCGCGGTGATTGCGGTTTTGCCGAGTGTGGTCGCCATGTCCAGCGCCAAGGCGTGGGTGGCATCGCTGGTTTGCAGGCCGCGAATCACTTCGATCAGGCCCATCACCGGCACCGGGTTGAAGAAATGCAGGCCGATGAAGCGCTCAGGCTGGCTGACACTGGCGGCGAGTTGGGTAATGGACAGCGATGAGGTGTTCGAGGCGATCACACAGTCGGCGCTGATCTGCGCGGCGATTTGTTGCAGCACGCGCAGTTTCAGGTCCAGGTTTTCGGTGGCGGCCTCGATCACCAGCTGCACGTTTTGCAGGCTGTTGTAATCGGTACGGGTGCGAATCTTGTCGAGGGCCGCGAGCTTTTGCTCGTGCGTCAGCGTGTTTTTGGCGATCTGCCGATCGAGGTTTTTATCGACGGTCGCGATTGCCTTTTGCAAGGCACTCTCGCAAATGTCGATCAAGGTCACGTTGAAGCCGGCCAGGGCGCAGACTTGCGCGATGCCATTGCCCATGGTACCGGCGCCGATGACGCCAATGTTCTGAAGATTCATGCGCATGTCCTTATCAAACCCGTTCGAACAACACGGCAATGCCTTGGCCGCCGCCGATGCACATGGTTGCCAGGGCATAACGGCCTTGGCAGCGATGCAGTTCGTGAATGGCTTTGGTGGCGATGATCGCGCCAGTGGCGCCCACCGGATGGCCCAGCGAGATGCCCGAACCGTTGGGGTTGACCTTCTGCGGATCGAAGCCCAGTTCTTGCGCTACGGCACAAGCCTGGGCGGCGAAGGCTTCGTTGGACTCGATCACATCAAGGTCGGCAACGGTCAGACCGGCGCGCTTGAGCACCAGGCGGGTGGCGGGAATCGGTCCCAGCCCCATCATTGAAGGTTCAACGCCTGCGTGGGCATAACCCACCAGTCGAGCCATAGGCTTGAGGCCTTGTTCCTGAACAGTTTGGCCCGTGGCCATGATCAGCGCGCCGGCACCATCATTGAGGCCGGATGCGTTGCCGGCGGTGACGCTACCGTCCTTTTTGAAGGCGGGTTTCATGCGGCCCAATTGCTCGGCGTTGACCTCAGCCCGTACATGCTCATCCGTCGCAAACGATACCGTCCCTTTGCGGGTCGCTACTTCGATCGGCACGATCTGCCCGGCAAAACGCCCTTCGGCAATCGCCCGGGCAGCACGCTGCTGGCTGAGAAGCGCCAATTCATCCTGGGTCTGACGTGTGATGCCATAGTGCTCGGCGATATTTTCAGCGGTGATACCCATGTGGAAACCGGCAAACGGGTCTTGCAGTGCCCCAAGCATGTAGTCGATGGCCTGCATGTCGCCCATTCGTGCGCCCCAGCGCGCCTGCGGCAACAAGTACGCGCCTCGGCTCATGGACTCGACGCCACCTGCCAGCGCAGCGCCCGCATCCCCCAGCATCAAACTTTGCGCGGCACTGACAATCGCCTGCAAACCCGAACCACAAAGACGGTTGACGTTGAAGGCGGGAGTCTCTTTCGTCAGGCCGGCATTCATCGCTACGACCCGGGAGATGTAGGCATCACGCGCCTCGGTCGGGATCACATGTCCCATCACCGCATGGCCGATGTGTTCGGGCGCCAGGCCTGAGCGTTCGATAGCGGCGCGGCAAACGTCGGTTGCCAACTGAATAGGCGGCACATCCTTGAGTGAACCGCCAAAGCTGCCGATGGCAGAACGGACGGCGCTCACTACAAAAATATCGGAATGGTTCATGTTGGCTCTCTGAATAGGTCTTTTTTGTTGGGCACGAGTCTAGAATCAGCAGCGCCACAGGCCTATGCCAAAACTGTTCAAGGGTGATGGCGTTTTTTGCCATATTCAGATGTGACGAGAGAGGCATTCAAATGCGGGAAACGGATTCGGTGGCGGTTTACTTCATGTACCCCATGATCCATGCGCTACGTGAAGAACCGCAGCGTCTGCGGGCAGTACTTGAACAGGTGGGAATTGATCCGGCGCTGATAGATCAGCCGACGGCACGGGTGCCGGCCACGGCTTTCGCCGCGTTGTGGCTGGTGCAGATTCGTGAGTTGAACGACGAATTTTTCCAGTTGGACTCCCATGGTATGCCGCCGGGCAGTTTTGCCTTGATCTGTCGGGCATTGATTCAGGAGCCGACGCTGGAAAAAGCCATGCGTCAGTGCCTGGCCAATTTCGCCCTGTTCCTGCGTGATTTTCGCGGCACGTTGAGTGTGCGTGGCAAGCGCGCGGTCATCAGCTTGCAGGCCTGTTCGCAGAACAGCGAGATCAGCCGGTTGGGCGAAGAAACGTTTCTGGTGTTGATGATCAGCCTGCTGTGCTGGCTGGGCGGGCGGCGCATTTCGATCGATCGAGCGGACTTTCGTCATCAGCGTTTGTCGCTGCGTGATGATGCCATGCTCTGGGGCCCCAACCTGACCTTTGGCACCGAACGCACCGAAATCGAGTTCGCCAGTCACTACCTGCGGCTGCCGATGATTCAAGACCTCGCCTCGCTGAAAGTGTTTTTACGCACCGCACCGCAATGGCTGGTGATCCGTTTCCGCAACCAGCATGGGCTGACGTCGCAGGTTCATCAGCGCCTGCGCCACAGCCATTACAGCGAATGGCCAACCTTGCAGGCCTTCGCCCTGGAGCAGCACCTGAGCCCCAGCACCTTTCGCCGCAAACTGGGACGTGAAGGCTGTTCGTATCAGGAAATCAAGGATGAAGTACGGCGCGTGGTGGCGTTTGAACGGTTGCGCCAGAGCAAGGCGAGCATCAGCGATATTGCTGAACAATTGGGATTTCAGGAGCCGAGTGCGTTTCATCGGGCATTCAAGAAGTGGACGGGGGAGAGCCCGGGACGGTATCGGGCGCGGTTTCAGGAGGGTTCTGAATGAGTCAATGGTTGGCACCGGGGATCGCATAGCCAGTTCTCCCCCAGTCGATTGTTGCGTCCTGATCGCGCAGATCGCCGCAGATTGAGTTGAACTCGTCGTGCGGCTGCTTAGGCGAGCACATGCGACTGGCTTTGCAGCTCTCGTTCAAGAAAATCGATGAACGCGCGCACCTTCGCATTCAAAGCCGATCGCTCGGTGACGCAGGCATAGATGTGCATCGGTTCAGGCTCTGCGCAAGCTGCATTGCGACTGCCCGGCTCGAACAATGGCAGTAGTCGGCCGCTGTCGATCAATGGCTGAGCGACGAAGCTGGCGAGGCGTGCGATCCCGCCGCCGTTTACAGCAATCTGCGCGATCGTATCAATGTCATCGCAGATGAAGCCCGGATTGACTTTGGCTTCGAAACGGCTGCCATTGAGTACAAAGGTCCAGGGCAGAAAACGACCATCAGTTGGGTATCGAAAGACAAGGCAAGTGTGTTGCTTCAGCTCCTCAGGTGTTGTCGGCATGCCCGCGCGGTCGAGATACGCGGATGACGCGCAGAACACGAAAGGACGCGAGGCGATACGCCGGGCAATGAGCTGATCGCTCAGCTGCGCTTCAATGCGGATGCTGACGTCGACGCCCTCCAGCCGATGATCGACGCTGCGATCCGTACTGATCAGTTCGATGTTGATGCGCGGGTAGGCGTCCTTGAATGCGGGCATTAATGGCGCGAGTACATGCCGACCAAATGCCACGGTGGTGGCGATGCAAAGCGGCCCATGCGGTTTGGTTTCGACAGTGGCAGCTTGCGAGGCGAGATCAATATCGCCCGGAATGTGGCGCACCTTCTCGAAATAGCGAGTGCCGCTTTCGGTGAGCGCCATGCTCCGGGTCGTACGAGAGAGCAGGCGCACGCCCAAGTGGGCTTCGAGCCGCGTGATGCTCTGGCTGACCGCCGCGGCGCTCATGCCTTGGGCACGGGCCGCCGCCGCGATGCTGCCGTTTTCTACCACACGGATATAGGTATTGATCAAACCAAGAATATCCATCGGGTCCCTGTGCTCGATTCGTTGATTTTTCTTAAGAATGATTCAAGCGTAACGCGTCTACCGGCGTGTTCGGCAGCTTGCTAGGTTAGCCGCTCTCGCCACTCAAGATCGACAAGGCTCAAATCGATGACCGATAGAACAGCTAGAAATACCGCACGTTTTCGCTTGCCTAAACACGCGACGCCTTACGTCTTTGCGCTTTACATGGCCACCATCATGGCGTTTCTCATGTGTCTCGTCATCACAATCGCTGAATTCGGAATAGATGAACATTACATGGAAAATGTGATGAATGCGTACCAGGTGGCCATGCCTTCGGCATTCGTCTGCGTGCTCATCGTGCGTCCGTTCGTTGCCCGACTGGTGGCGTGGACCGTGCAAGCCCACTGAGAGAAAAAGTGGGGAACGCGCAGTGATCGTATGACCATGGTTGAACCAGTTGTCGTCGTCATACCGGGAAAATTGAAGGGCTATCGGCCAGCATTTTCCGTGTCTCTTGCGGGATATGGGCCCACATGTCTTTGAGACAGACGGCCATTTTTCAGATTGACAGGGTGGCAGGGGACTCGATATAAAAAGCCAAGTTGTACGACGACAGACAATTCGTCGGCAATCATCACCCTAATCCAACAATAAAGTGATGCCATGAATCTGAACGAGCCCATCAATGCTCAGCGAGTCGGCCAGGCCGTCGGCAAATATCGCTGGACGATCTGCGCGCTGTTGTTTTTTGCCACCACCGTCAATTACCTCGACCGCCAGGTATTGAGTCTGTTGGCGCCGGACCTATCGACGCAATTTGGCTGGAGTAATAGCGATTACGCCAACATCGCGTCGGTCTTTCAGTTTGTCTACGCGATTTCCATGCTGTTTGCCGGCCGGGTGGTCGACAAGATCGGCACCAAGACAGCCTATGTGGTAGCGATCGGCATCTGGTCGACCGGCGCGATCATGCACGCCTTTGCGGTGCCGATGGGTGAGGGGATTGGTGCTGTGTTCAGCGCGTTCGGCATTGCCATGATTCCGGTTTCGATCGCAGGTTTCATGGTGTCGCGCGCCGTGCTGGCGATAGGCGAAGCGGGCAACTTTCCGATCGCAATCAAGGCCACCGCAGAATACTTCCCGAAGAAGGAGCGTTCCTTTGCCACCGGCATTTTTAATTCCGGTGCCAATGTGGGTGCGATCCTGGCGCCGATCTGCGTGCCGCTGATCGCCAGCCTATGGGGCTGGGAAGCGGCTTTCATCGTGATCGGTATGTTGGGCTTCGTTTGGGTGGGCGTATGGATTGCGCTGTACGAGAAGCCGGAGCAGCAAAAACGCCTCTCGGCGCAGGAACTGGCCTACATCCGCAGCGACCAGGTCGTACAGGTGGTCACCCGCCCGATACCGGGTGTCGCCGATAAGAAAGTGTCGTGGTTCAAATTGCTGACCTACCGTCAGACTTGGGCTTTTGCTTTCGGTAAATTCATGACCGACGGTGTGTGGTGGTTCTTCCTGTTCTGGCTTCCCACCTATCTATCGGCGCAATACGGCATGAAAGGCCAGGCCATCGTGATGCCGCTGGCCGTGTTGTACAGCATGACCATGGTCGGCAGTATCGGCGGCGGCTGGTTCCCCAGCTATTTCATGTCACGCGGCGATGCGCCGTATGACGGTCGCATGAAAGCCATGCTGGTGATCGCTTTCTTCCCGCTGCTGGTGTTACTGGCGCAGCCATTGGGTTACATCAGTTTCTGGGTGCCGGTGCTGCTGATTGGCGTGGGCGCGTCGGCGCACCAGGCATGGTCGTGCAACATTTTCACCACCGTGTCGGACATGTTTCCGCAAAAATCCATCGCTTCGGTGGTCGGTATTGGCGGTTTGGCCGGCGGCTTGGGCGGCGTAGTGATGACCAAGATCGGTGGTTGGGTAATCGATCACTACAAACTGATCGGTGATATTCATACCGGCTACATGATCATGTTTGCCATCTGTGCGTTGGCCTATCTGGTGGCATGGAGCGTCATGAAGGCGCTGGTACCTCGCCATAAGGAGATCACCGATCTGTAATCGGCTGGCACCCGACGAAGTACCGGCTGTCGGTGCCGACCATCGGATTGCCATAAGCGAAGGAGGGCGCACGACGAAGGCGGCACGTGCTTGTGAATCCTCTATTTGGCCGGTAACCCTGAACCAGAAACCTCTCTCCAGCCCGCGATAACGGCAACATCATGTCGTAGAGCCTCCTGGCCTCGAAGTCGTCAATATCCTGCGCTCCTCATCGCTGGGGCGTTGCAGGGGGTTGAGGCGATCCGGCCAATTGCTCCACGCAGTCGTTCGGCATGATCTAAGCTGCAAAAGATGGTTTTTGCGAGCAGGGGTTTCAATGCGAAGCACACCTGAAAACAGCCTGAAAAATGCGTTGAAAGCCTGTAGAGACAGCTTTGTTTCTGTTGGTTTTTTCAGCCTTTTCATCAACGCGCTAATGCTCGTTCCTACCTTCTATATGCTTCAGGTGTATGGGCGAGTTATAACCAGCGGAAGTCTGACGACCCTGGCAATGCTGACGCTGATCATGACCGGCTTGGTGGTCACGCTCGGCTCCCTGGAATGGGTTCGTTCGCGCATCATGGTTCGGGTCAGTACCCGGCTGGATGTGTTGCTCAGTCGCCAAGTCTATAAGGCCAGCTTCAAACGGGCTCTGGACAGTGGCGGCATGGATGCTTCGGCCCAGTCGCTCAACGACTTGACGGGCTTGAGGCAGTTTCTCTCCGGTCCAGGATTGTTCGCCTTTTTCGATGCGCCCTGGTTGCCTATCTATGTCGCTGTGATGTTCATGTTTCATCCCTGGTTTGGTTGGGTAGCGACGGGCAGTGCGCTGTTGCTGTTATTGCTCGCGTTTATCAATGAGAGGCTGACGGGGCCGACACTGGCCCAGGCTAACAAGGAACATATTGGCGCGACGCTCTATACCACGAAAAATCTGCGCAACGCTGAAGTCATCGAGTCCATGGGCATGCTTGAAACCCTCATGGACCGTTGGGGACATCGTCAAAGAAATGTCCTGTTGCTGCAGGCACAGGCGAGCGATAGAGGTGCCGTGATCAGCACGCTTTCCAGGACTTTCCGGATCCTGGTGCAGTCACTGATCCTTGGTCTGGGGGCGTATCTGGCCGTGGATCATCAGGTAGGGGCAGGCCTGGTGTTTGCCGGGTCCGTGCTGCTAGGGCGCGCATTGGCCCCCATCGATCTGATCATCGGCAGCTGGCGGGGCTTTATTGCGGCCCGCTCGCAATACCGCCGTCTCAACGACATCCTCGACAAACAACAGGCTCAGCCCGAGCGTATGTCATTGCCTGCGCCTCAGGGGCACGTGCAGGTGGAGAGTTTGGTCGTCGCGGCACCTGGTTCGAAAACCCCGATCATCAACAACATAAGTTTCAGCGTACCTGCCGGCTGCGTTGTCGGAATCATCGGTCCAAGTGCAGCGGGCAAGTCCACCCTGGCCAGGGCACTGATGGGGGTATGGGTGCCGCTGCATGGCGTGGTCCGGCTCGATGGCGCGGACATCAGTGCGTGGGACAAGCAGGAACTTGGGCCGCATATAGGTTACTTGCCCCAGGACATTGAATTATTCGAAGGCAGCATCAGCGAGAACATTGCCCGCTTCGCCGAGGTCGACTCGGCGAAAGTCATTCTGGCTGCCAGGACCGCTGGCGTTCACGAAATGATTTTGCAGTTGCCCGATGGCTACGACACCGTCATTGGCAGCGAGGGCCTCATGCTGTCGGGAGGGCAGCGCCAGCGCATCGGACTGGCCCGTGCCCTGTATGGCAACCCGCGGCTGATTATTCTCGACGAGCCCAATTCCAATCTTGACGAAGTCGGTGATCGCGCACTGGTGGCAGCCATCCAGCAGCTCAAGCAGAACGGCGCGACCCTGTTTGTCATTACCCACCGAACCAACATCGTGTCGCAGCTTGACCGGCTCATGGTGATGAGCGCAGGGGTTATCAGTCTCTATGGGCCACGCGAACAGGTGCTCGCCGAACTCGCGCAGAAACAGCAGGCACAAAAGCACGCTATGTCGGCAGGCGCCAGCATGGCTTCGGTCAAAACCAGCAAGGGCGATGCCGATGAACCCTACGATGCCCAGTCGTCAAATTGAAAGCTTCGCCGGCCTGCCGATATCTGATCGTAAAGCACGCCGCCTGGGCATTGGTATTGTCGGGGTGACCTTCGGCCTGTTCGGCACCTGGGCGGCGCTCGCGCCCCTCGACGGTGCCGCTTACGCGCCGGGGGTGGTCACCGTGCAGACTTACCGCAAAACGGTCCAGCATCCTGAAGGGGGCATCGTCAAAGAGGTACTGGTCCATGACGGTGACATCGTCAAGCGTGGTGATCCGCTGATCATTCTTGATGATGCCCAGTTGCGCTTCGAATACGAGATGACCCGAGGCCAGCTGGTCGCGACCAGAGCCATGGAGGCAAGACTCAGAGCCGAGCGCGACACACTGTCGGCGATCAGCTTTGGGGAGATAGCCGATCCGGACAGTCTGCGAGGAGTGGAGGCGCGTCAGGGCGAGACTCAGGTATTCAACGCCAGGCAAGGCTCGCGTCTGGGCCAGATGGCGGTGTTACGCGAGCGCATCGGGCAGTTGAGTCAACAGATCAAGGGACTGGAATCGATGATTGGTGCCAAGGTTCATCTGGAGAAATCCTACAGCGGTGAAATCGATGAATTGACCGACCTGCTCAAGCAAGGGTTCGTTGACAAACAACGCCTGCTCGAGCAGGAACGCAAGCTGGGGATGCTCAGGTCGGAGGTGGCTGATCACCGTTCCGCTATCAACAGGACTCGTCTGCAGATCAACGAAACACAGCTGCAGATTCTGCAAGTCGACAAGGATTTCAATACCGAAGTGGTCAAGGAGCTGGCCGAGGTTCAGACGAAGATGTACGACCTGCAAGAGAAAACCTCGTCCCTGGAAGACCGGCTCCGTCGTATCGTCATCCGCGCACCCGACGCGGGCATGGTGATTGGCATGACGGTGCATACCATTGGTGGTGTGGTGAGCCCGGCGACGCCGCTGCTGGATATCGTTCCCTCGGTTTCCGAGCTGGTCATAGAGGCCCAGGTCGCGCCGGTGGATATTGATCGTATCGCCATCGGCAAGCGTGCCGATATCCGTTTCGGCGCATTCAATAGTGCGACCACGCCGGTGATCGAAGGCGAGGTCAGCAGTGTCTCGGCGGACCGGCTGACCAACGAAAAGACCGGGACGGCCTATTACCTGGCGCGGGTGCGGGTAACCGAGAAGGGAGTGCACACCTTGGGTGAGCGCAAATTACTGCCGGGGATGCCCGCGGATGTGTTGATCATCACGGGGCAACGTACGCTGTTGCAATACCTGATGCAGCCGGCTCGCAATGCCATCGCTCAATCGATGATCGAGGAATGATCGTGCGAGTACCTGCATCTTTTCCCGGCGGTCTGCTCTTGCTTGTACTGGGCATCGATATTGCCTTGGCGCAAACCACTGCGGTAACGCCGACCGGGGTCAGCGCCTCGACGTTTTCCACCGACCTCATGCAGTTGTACCGGGAATCACGGCTGGAAGATCCGCGGGTATTGGCCTCCTTTGCGCAAGCGCAGGCGGGCAAGGAACATCAGCGCGAGGCCTTGGGTGCGCTGTTCCCCCAGGTATCGCTTAACGCCGGGACGAATCGGATTCATCAGGAGAACGACCTGGTGCAGCGCAGTTACGATAGCGAAAACTACAGCCTGGTGCTGCGTCAGTACCTCTACAACAAGACCGCGTGGGAGAACTACCAAAAATTCAAAAGCCTGGCCAAGCAGTCCGAATCGCAAGCGCTGGACGCCCAGGCCGAGGCCACAATGGAACTGGCCCAGCGTTACTTCGCCGCGTTGGCGGCCGAAGATGAACTGGAGTTGGTGAGGGCGGAGCGTCGAACCACGCAAAAGAGTCTGGACCGAGTCAATGCGTTGTACGAGAAGCAGCTGGCAATGATTACTGATCAGCTCGACCTCAAGGCCCGGGTAGATTTGCTGGCGGCGCAGGAACTGGACGCCCAGAACCAGGCCAGTATCAGTCGCGAGGCACTGGCGGAGATCGTCGGCCGGCCGGTCAAGGAGAAACTCAACCGGATTCGCGATGACGTGCAACTCCGGGTTTCAGCGCAGAGCCTGGAAACCTGGGTCCGCGACGGTATAGCGCTGAACCCTGCGCTCAAGGCCAACGAGAGCGGCGTGGAAGCCGCGGGCGCTGCGTTGCGCAGTGGCAAGGGCGGGCACTATCCGACCCTGAGTCTGAGCCTGAGCGCACAACAGACCAACGAGGGCTACAACAATACCCTGGCGCCGCGCACCGACAGTTATGTCGCCGGTATTGGCCTTCAGGTGCCGCTGTACAGCGGCGGCTCGACCTCGGCGCGGGTCCGTGGGCTCTACCAGGATCAGATTACCGCCGAGCAGGAACTGGAAGCGATCCGGCGCCGGGTGGTCAAGGAGATCACTAGCGCTTACCTGACCGCCAATTCGAGCGGAGAAAAAATCAATGCGAGCCGCAATGCACTGGCCTCGGCACAGCTGTCGAGAGTGGCGGCAGAGAAAGGCCTCGATTACGGAATGGTCAATGCCGTCGATGTACTGACCAGCGTACGCAACGAATTCCGGGCTCGTCGTGACCTGCTCAAGACGCAATACGAGTTCGTCACCAATGTCCTTACCCTCAATCGCTGGGCGGGAAAGCTGCCTGCCGAAAGTGTCGAAAGCGTTAATGGCTGGTTGAGCCCCGGCAGCGCCAGCCAAAGCCTCACATCCCACTGATTCTGCCATCGCTGCGTATCCCCCCGTCCCCACTGGACGCCAATTTGCGCCACAACCTCCAGCAGTTCAGGCGGTGGTTGCTGTGGCGTTGTCGAAAAAACTCGAGCACCACAGTCATGCTGTTACCTAGCGCAGCGGAAGGAAAAACCAGCGACGAGACTCAGGCTGGGAGCATTTCCATCGCTCGGCTGAGGTGATCTTCGCCGATAAATTGACGCCAGTGTTGCGGTTGTACTTTTGCGCACACCACTCGTCGGTTAATTGACGATTTTGATCGCAATCAGACTGTGATCACTGGTCGCCGTAGTTGATCATAAGTAATTGATTTCATAGGTAGAATTTGTCGTTTTTAACATTGATCGGGCTACTCGCAGGAGGCTTGAGTCGACGACTGGCGGATGGGCGTGCTGGCAGTGTGCTGGTCTGGCCTAGACTCAGTTGAACAGATCGAGGGAGCACATCAATCATGCGCAAGCTATTGATGATTATTCCTATTTATGTTGCCTCGATGGCTTTGCCCGGCCTTGGAAACGTCCGCGATTCCTGCCGGTGAAGCCAGTGGAAGTGTCCCCCAGGGATGAATAGCCGGGTGGGCACCATTAAGGCCTGTCGGCGCTCGCATCTGTCCTTCGATCACGGTGGTCAGGTGAGGGAGCTGCTGACCCATGTAGGCCAAGGGAGGGAGGTCGTAGTTCATTTTTCAAGGGAGTCAGGAAAGTAATGACGACCCACAGAAAACCAATACGCGTGATGTTGATCGATTGTCGCCCCCTCGTTCTCATGGGCCTTCAAGACTTGATCAATGCCCGCAAGCCTCAGATGGAAGTGAGTGGCCAGGCCACCACCTATACCAATGCGCTGGATCTTGCCGATCAGTTGCGTCCCAATGTGATTTTTTTCAGTTTCTTTCCGGATGCGCTGAACCCGCTGGAGGTCGTTGCGGGACTCACCCGCAGCGCCGAAATGAAGGTGCTTGTGCTCAAGGGCCTGTACGAAGCCGTCCCCGTTGCCCAGGCAATAGAGGCGGGCGCACGCGGTATCGTGCTGGCGGAAGACCCGACGGAATCGATCATCCAGGCCATCATTACGGTCCACCACCGCGATACCGGAAAGGATAGGGCCTGGGCCGGTGGGCTGTCCGGCTATGCCGCGACCGGGCATATACAATTGAAATGCAATCTGGAGCAGGCGAAACAGGCGCGGCTGACACTGCGCGAGAGGGAACTGATTCGCGCCATTGTGGGGGATCCGTCCGCCAAATACATGAGCATCGCCGGGCGCCTGGGCATCAGCGAGCATACTGTGCATAACCACCTCAGCAACATTTATCAAAAGCTTAATCTGATCAACCGCATCGATTTGCTGATGTATGCGCTGAAGCACGGGCTCACCAACAACGAAAAACCACCCGAGTCCACGTGGGTGGAAATGGATTTGGCTTCACGTCAAAAAAAGACGGTCTGAAACCCTTTGGCGCACTTGGGCAGTCACCGTATCGCCGTCCTTGTCGGCGGCATTAAAACTGCAAAAAAATGCGAGGGTGGTTTTCGCCACCCTCGCATTTTTTTACGCGCGTTTCTCAGACGCTGCCATAAACAATGTCGCTACTCAGAAGATCAACCCCGACCAAGGTGATGGTCGTGACTTGTCCGCCCGTTTCGGCAACCGTGACGATGCTGTCTGCACCGCTGATGTCGATCGATTGGACAACCGCGTTCTGGTCGCCATTGAGCACCAGGGTGTCTCGCAGGTTTGCATTCGCATCGAAGCCGGTGACCTGGTACAGGTTCTCATCGACTGACAAATCGACGTTGAAGGCATCACGCTCACCGCCCGTGCCAATCAGGGTGAAATCGAACTGTGCGCCGGCCAAGTCGTTGGCGAACAGATTGGCGTCGAACGTACTCGTCGCCGAGTCCCCATCCTTGTCCGTCAGCGTCGCGTTGAACGTCAGCTGGACATCGCTGGCCAGGCTCTCGGTCTCATGAATGAACTGGATCGTCGGGATCTTGATCTCGCCTCGGGCCATCGTGAGCTGAACAGCGTCGATCAGATTCGTGCCATCGCTCTCAATGAGGAAGGATACCTGTCCGCCTGCCTCCGGAGTCAGGGTGTTCACTTCGATGAGGTTCGAGAACGTGCCATCCTCGTAGAAGGCCCTGTAGTACAGGTCCTCGGTCGCCGTGTTGTAACCACCTACGGAGTTGTCGATGAAGACCCTCATGCCCGTCAGCAAGCTCTCCGGATTGACGACGAAACTTTCATCGGCAGCGCCGATTGCCGCCAGGTTGTCTCCCTGGAACAGGTTATTGGCGACGCCGATGCCGGACGTGCTGACGTTCATGGCCCTCGGGTCGATGTACGAGGGCAGGGGGTTGGTCTGTAGCGTGGCTTCGGTGGGGTCGGGCGCTCCAAGCCCGATACCGGTCAGGATGTCCGAAGTCGACGCAAGCGCCTTCGCGGTAAAGAACACAATCTCCTCAGATGGCGAAGGAATAGTCGGCGGATCCTGCTCTGGAATTAACAATGTGCGCACTGGATCCGGACCGCCGGCACCGAGCGCGCCGTCGGCAGTGCTGAGCACGATCTCTGAACTGAAGCCTTGCACCAGATCCAGTGCATAGCGGCCATCGGCATAGGCGGTCAGCGTGTAGTCGACGCTGGTATCCGCTGTGGCGGCGTTGTTGTCGAAATCGCCGGTCAACGTCCCTGCGAATTGGTACGCGCCATTGCCGTCCGGTGAGGGCGACTGCTCGGTGAGCGTGGCGGTCCCGGTGGTGGTCGTGTTGTCTGGCCTGACGAGGGTGAACTGGCTATTCACCGAGATATCCAGACCCGCCGCACCCAACCCGTCGGCGCCGGCCGAATTGTCCCAGAACCCGAATTGCGGCAGGACGCTACCGGTGCCGATCAGGTTGCCGAATGCAAGTGATGGGCCGTCGTCTTCGAACACCAGGTTCTGGCCGATATTGAGGGTCGCCTGAGCGCTATCACCGTCCTTGTCAGTTGCGGTCCCTATCAGCGTCACCAGATTGTCCGCCGACAGCGTCGTCGAATCATCGGGATTGGTGGCATCGGGATGTACCACGGCGCGGAGCTGGTCGAGCGTGACGTCGCCATTAGCAGCCACGCTGGCCGTAAACACCAGCAGGTTGGTGGTGGCCGTGCGGCCTTCCACCACTGTGCCGTTGAGCGACAGGTTGACCGCCTCGCCGGTGGCTGTGTCGGTGAGCCCGGAGGCACCCGCCATCACGCCCAACGCATAGGTCAGCGTACCCGCGCCATCAGCGCCAAACGCGGAGCTGAAGTTGGCAGCAAAGTTCTGGGTGGCGTTGGTGGCCAGTACCGTTTCGTCGACCGTCAGCGTCGGTTCCGTGCCGGTAGTGCTGATGCTTGGCCCGTCGTCCTTGAACACCAGGTTCTGGCCGATGTTGAGGGTCGCATGGGCGCTGTCACCGTCCTTGTCGGTTATGGTCGCCGTCAGTGTCACCAGGTTATCTGCCGACAGGCTCGTCGAATCATCGGGATTGGTGGCATCGGGATGTACCACGGCGCGGAGCTGGTCGAGCGTAACGTCACCATTGGCGGCGACGCTGGCCGTGAACACCAGCAGCCCGGTGGTGGCCGTGCGGCCTTCGACCACTGTCCCATTGAGCGACAGGTTGACCGCCTCGCCGGTGGCTGTGTCGGTGAGCCCGGAGGCACCCGCCATCACGCCCAACGCATAGGTCAGCGTACCCGCGCCATCAGCGCCAAACGCGGAGCTGAAGTTGGCAGCAAAGTTCTGGGTGGCGTTGGTGGCCAGTACCGTTTCGTCGACCGTCAGCGTTGGCTCGGTGCCGGTGGTGCTGATGCTTGGCCCGTCGTCCTCGAACACCAGGTTCTGGCCGATGTTGAGGGTCGCATGGGCGCTGTCACCGTCCTTGTCGGTTATGGTCGCCGTCAGTGTCACCAGGTTATCTGCCGACAGGCTCGTCGAATCATCGGGATTGGTGGCATCGGGATGCACCACGGCGCGGAGCTGGTCGAGCGTAACGTCACCATTGGCGGCGACGCTGGCCGTGAACACCAGCAGCCCGGTCGTGGCCGTGCGGCCTTCGACCACTGTCCCATTGAGCGACAGGTTGACCGCCTCGCCGGTGGCCGTATCGGTCAGTCCGGAGGCTCCCGGCACCACGCCCAACGCGTAGGTCAGTGTGCCGGCGCCATCAGCGCCAAACGCGGAGCTGAAGTTGGCAGCAAAGTTCTGGGTGGCGTTGGTGGCCAGTACCGTTTCGTCGACCGTCAGCGTCGGCTCGATGCCGGTGGTGCTGATGCTTGGCCCGTCGTCCTCGAACACCAGGTTCTGGCCGATGTTCAGGGTCGCATGGGCGCTGTCACCGTCCTTGTCGGTTATGGTCGCTGTCAGTGTCACCAGGTTGTCCGCCGACAGGGTCGTCGAATCATCGGGATTGGTGGCATCGGGATGCACCACGGCGCGGAGCTGGTCGAGCGTAACGTCACCATTGGCGGCGACGCTGGCCGTGAACACCAGCAGCCCGGTGGTGGCCGTGCGGCCCTCGACCACGGTGCCGTTGAGTGACAGGTTGACCGCCTCGCCCGTGGCCGTGTCGGTCAGTCCGGAGGCACCCGCTACCACGCCCAGGGCATAGGTCACTGTGCCGGCCCCATCGGCGCCAAACGCGGAGCTGAAGTTGGCGGTAAAGCTTTGGGTGGCGTTGGTCGCCAGCACTGTTTCGTCGACCGTCAGCGTCGGCTCGATGCCGGTGGTGCTGATGCTTGGCCCGTCGTCCTCGAACACCAGGTTCTGGCCGATGTTCAGGGTCGCATGGGCGCTGTCACCGTCCTTGTCGGTTATGGTCGCTGTCAGTGTCACCAGGTTGTCCGCCGACAGGGTCGTCGAATCATCGGGATTGGTGGCATCGGGATGCACCACGGCGCGGAGCTGGTCGAGCGTAACGTCACCATTGGCGGCGACGCTGGCCGTGAACACCAGCAGCCCGGTGGTGGCCGTGCGGCCCTCGACCACGGTGCCGTTGAGTGACAGGTTGACCGCCTCGCCCGTGGCCGTGTCGGTCAGTCCGGAGGCACCCGCTACCACGCCCAGGGCATAGGTCACTGTGCCGGCCCCATCGGCGCCAAACGCGGAGCTGAAGTTGGCGGCAAAGTTCTGGGTGGCGTCGGTCGTCAGCACCGTTTCATCGACCGTCAGCACAGGCTCGGTGCCGGTGGCGGTGATGCTCGGTCCGTCGTCCTTGAACACCAGATTCGAGCCGATGTTGAGGGTTGCCTGGACGCTGTCACCGTCCTTGTCGGTTATGGTCGCCGTCAGTGTCACCAGGTTATCTGCCGACAGGCTCGTCGAATCATCGGGATTGGTGGCATCGGGATGTACCACGGCGCGGAGCTGGTCGAGGGTGACGTCACCATTGGCGGCAACGCTGGCGGTGAACACCAGCAGGCCGGTGGTGGCCGTGCGGCCTTCGACCACGGTGCCGTTGAGCGACAGGTTGACCGCCTCACCGGTGGCCGTGTCGGTCAGCCCTGAGGCTCCCGCTACCACGCCCAGCGCATAGGTCAGCGTGCCGGCGCCATCAGCGCCAAACGCCGAGCTGAAGTTGGCGGCAAAGTTCTGGGTGGCGTCAGTCGCCAGCACCGTTTCGTCCACCGTCAGCACAGGCTCCTCGCCGGTGGCGGTGATGCTCGGGCCGTCGTCCTTGAACACCAGGTTTGCGCCGATGTTGAGGGTTGCCTGGACGCTGTCGCCGTCGCCGTCGGTTGTGGTCGCTGTCAGTGTCACCAGGTTGTCTGCCGACAGGCTCGTCGAATCATCGGGATTGGTGGCATCGGGATGCACCACCGCCCGCAGCTGATCGAGCGTGACGTCACCATTGGCGGCGACGCTAACCGTGAACACCAGCAGGCCGGTCGTGGCCGTTCGGCCTTCGACCACTGTGCCGTTGAGCGACAGGTTGACCGCCTCACCGGTGGCCGTGTCGGTCAGCCCGGAGGCACCCGCCACCACGCCCAGCGAATAGGTCAGCGTACCCGGGCCATCCGCACCAAACGCCGAGTTGAAGTTGGCGGTAAAGCTTTGGGTGGCGTTGGTGGCCAGCACCGTTTCGTCCACCGTCAGCGTCGGCTCCGTGCCGGTGGTGCTGATGCTCGGTCCGTCGTCCTCGAATACCATCTTGGAGCCGATTTCGGCGATCGAAGTAGAAGCCTTGGCCAGCGTGAAGCCGCCGATATCAAAATCGGCGTGGTTATCGCCCCTGGCGTCGAGGGCCGCCCCGTTCTCGATGAGCACGCGGTTGTGGTCCGACGTTGTGGTGTATTCAATCTGGTAGCCGGCCAAAACGCCGGTGATGGTTGCCACTCCGGCAGCAGAAAAGCTGATGCTAATGGTCGGATCATTCACTGATCCGTCTGAATTCTCGATCACCAGCCCGGTGCTATTGTTGATGACACGAACATTGGTGATGGCAACCGGCGTATCACCCGCATAACCGTTGATGAAATTCACGCCAGGTTCAGCCGCGGTGCTGAATGCGCTGATTTTTACCACGGCACTCTTGCCGCCTTGCAACTGCACGACGTCGAAATTGGCCGACGTCGTATTGTAGACGGCGGTAAAGTCGATGTTGGACTCAACATCGGCTTCGGTCTGACTAAGGTTGGGAACGGTCACATCCTGCCTGGCACCGGTGACGAACGAAAAGCGGATGCCTTCCTGTTCCACAATCATCTGATTGTTGGTGCCGATGGTGGTCGGGCCACCCCCCTGGCTGGTATTGATCGTGTCGCCAGTATTTATATTGGCGCCACTTGACTGGTCTGCGGGGTCCTTACCGGTGGCGATGATGGTGGGATCCGTGATCCGCACGACACCATTGACAGTTTCAGTTGTCGGGTTCGCTTTCGTGAACATCAGGAACAGGTTCTGACCGGAGGGCGCACCGGCAAGACTGAAATCCAGGTCTTGAGTGGCTCCGATGAACACTTTATCCAGCAGATTGAGCGAATCATCGGGGTTCGTCATGTCTGGATGCTTGAGCGGTTGGTACTCCACGGTCCAGATCTTGCCGCCGGTGACCGGCGATCCGGTTTCTTCAATGTAGGCAGCGAACACGATCGCGCCATCTGCGCCCCCGGCTCGGCCCACAAGGATGTTGTTGTTCGTGTCCGTATAGAGAAGGATGCTGGTGCCATCAAGGGTGTCCAGTCCGCTGTCCACGCCATTGAGGGGGGCGCCAGCGCTGTCGACGAAGCGGATATCGGTAATGCTTCCTCCGCCGGTGAAGGTGAACGCATTGGTGCCCGTGTTGCCCGCGGCACCGGTATAGCCACTCAAGGCCGCACCCGTTGCGGTACCCGCTCCAAGTGCGGTCAAACGGGTAGAGAAGGAAGAGGGCAGGGATGCCACCAGAATGTCGTTGTCGTCAGCGTCTCCTGCAGGGGTTGGCGTGGCGGTGGCGTTCTGTAACCCGGCCGTCTCGTCCAGCACAACGTCCTCGCCGGTGATTGCAATAGCCATGATTTTTCTCCTGAGCAATTGCGGTCATTGAGGTCTGACCATTGACCTCTACAACTATGACCAAGCGCCCGGAATTGCACATTGGCCGATACTCCCAAACGGGGTGGGAGTTTCGGCCTAGTCGTCTTCGTCGGTGGTCTGCCGCAGGGTGCCCAGGGTGATGCGAGCGTGCGAATTGCCTATTGGAACTGCAAAAAAACAATGCGAGGGTGGCTTGCGCCGCCCTCGCATTTTTCACGCGTGCGACGCCTCAGGCGCTGCCAATAACGATGTCGCTAGTCACAAGAGCGACCCCGACCAAGGTAATGGTCGTGACTTGTCCGCCCGTTTCGGTAACCGTCACGATGCTGTCTGTACCGTTGTTGTTGATCTGGACACCGGCAGTCTGGTCGCCGTTGAGCACCAGCGTATCTCGCAGGTTGGCGTCCGCATCGAAGCCGGTGACCTGGTACAGGTTCTCATCGAATGACAAGTCGACGTTGAAGGCATCAGCCTCACCGCCCGTACCCACCAGCGTGTAGTCGAAGGCGCCGACCAAGTCATTGGCGAACAGGTTGGCGTCAAACGTACTTGATGCCGAGTCCCCATCCCTGTCCGTCACCGTTGCGTTGAACGTCAGCTGAATATCACTGGCCAGGCTCTCGGTCTCCTGAATGAACTGGATCACCGGGATCTTGATGTCGCCTCGGCCCATCGTGAGCTGAACAGCGTCGATCAGCAGCGAGCCCTCCTGTTCAATGAGGAAGGACACCTGTCCACGGGGCTCTGGCGTCAGGGTGTTCACCTCGATGAGGTCCGAAGTCGAGCCGTCCTCGTAGTAGATCCTGTAGTACAGGTCCTCGGTCGCTGTGTTGTAACCCGCCACGGAGTTGTCGATGAAAACCTTCATTCCCGTCAGCAGGGTCTCGGGATTGATGACGAAACTTTCATCGGTCGCGCCGATTGCCACCAGGTTGTCTCCCTGAAGAACGTTATTGGCGACGCCAATGCCGGACGTGCTGACGTTCATGGCCCTCGGGTCGATGTACGAGGGCAGGGGGTTGGTCTGTAGCTGGGCTTCGGTGGGGTCGGATGCTCCAAGCCCGATACCGGTCAGGATGTCCGAAGTCGACGCAAGCGCCTTCGCGGAAAAGAACACAACCTCCTCGGATGCCGAAGGAATCGTCGGGTCATTCGTCTTCGGAATTAACAAGGTGCGCACGGGGTCCGGACCGCCGGCACTGAGCGAGCCATCGGCAGTGCTGAGCACGACCGTCGAACTGAAGCCTTGCACCAGATCCAGTACATAGCTGCCATTGGCAAAGGCGGTCAGTGTGTAGTCGACGCTGGTATCCGTCGTGCCGGCGTTGTTGTCGAAATCGCCGGTCAACGTCCCTGCAAATTGGTACGCGCCATTGCCGTCCGGTGAGGGCGACTGCTCGACGAGCGTGCCGGTCCCGGTCGTGGTTGTGTTGTCTGGCCTGACGAGGGTGAACTGGTTATTCAGCAACGAGATATCCAGACCGTTCGCATCCAGCCCATCGGCGCCGGCCGAATGACTCCAGAATCCAGTTTGCGGCAGGACACTACCGGTCCCGATCAGGTTGCCGAAGGCGAGTGCTGGGCCGTCATCGTCGAAGATGATCTTGGAGCCGATTTCGGCGGTCGTAACAGCGGTTTGGAGCAGTGTGAAACCACCGATGTCAAAATCGGCGTGGGTATTGCCCCTGGCATCGACGGCCGCTCCGTTCTCGACGAGAACTCGGTTGTGATCCTCCGTTGTGGTGTATTCAATCCGGTAACCGGCTTTAACGCCGGTGATGGTTGCAACCCCGTCAGCATCAAAACTGATGGTAATAGTTGAATCATCCTCCGGTCCGTCTGAATTCTCGATCACCAGCCCGGTGCTGATGTTGATGACGCGAACACTGGTGATCTCAACCAGCGAATCATTTGCATAGCCGTCGATGAAGGTCGTACCAGATTCAACAGCGGTGCTGAATGCGCTGATTTTTACCACAGCACTCTTGCCGCTTTGCAACTGCACGACGTCGAAACTGGCCTTATTCGCATTGACGACGTCGGTAAAGTCGATGTTGGCTTCAACATCTGCTT
Source organism: Pseudomonas frederiksbergensis (assembly GCF_003732275.1). Classification (GTDB taxonomy): domain Bacteria; phylum Pseudomonadota; class Gammaproteobacteria; order Pseudomonadales; family Pseudomonadaceae; genus Aquipseudomonas; species Aquipseudomonas frederiksbergensis_H. Next base: position 157,698 of record NZ_MOBM01000020.1, on the reverse strand, counting down.
CGTTCTGATCCAGGTTGGGAATGGTTACATCCTGCCTGGCACCGGTGACGAACGAATAACGAATGCCCTCCTGTTCCGTAATCATCTGGCTGTTGGTGCCAAAGGTGGTAGGGCCACCCGCCTGGCTGGTATTGATCGTGTCGCCAGTGTTTATATTGACGCCAGTTGACTGATTCGCCGGGTCCTTGCCAGTGGCGATGATGGTGGGATCCGTGATCCGCACGACACCATTGACCGTTTCAGTTGCCGGGTCCTCCGTCGTGAACATCAGGAAGAGGTTCTGACCGGAGGGCGCATTGGCCAGACTGAATTCCAGGTCCTGACTGGTTCCGACGAATACCTTATCCAGCAGATTGAGCGAATCATCAGGGTTTGTAGCATCTGGATGCTTGAGCGGTTGGTACTCCACGGTCCAGATCTTGCCGCCCGAGACCGGCGATCCGGTTTCTTCAATGTAGGCCGCGAACACGATCGCGCCAGTTGCGCTCCCGGCTCGGCCCAGAACGATATTGTTGTTCTCCGTATCGGTATAGAGAAGGATGCTGGTGCCATCGAGGGTAAACAGTCCGCTGACCGCGCCATCAAGCGGTGCGCCAGCGCTGTCGACGAAGCTGATATCGGTAATGGTTGCTCCGTCGGTGACGGTGAACGCATCGCTGCCCGTGTCGCCCCCGGCACCGGTATAGCCACTCAAGGCCGCATCCGTGGCGGTACCTGCGCCAAGTGCGGTCAAACGGTCAGAGAAGGATAAGGGCAGGGACGACACCAGAATGTCGTTGTCGTCAGCGTCTCCCACAGGGTCTGGAGTGGCAGTGAGGTTCTGCAACCCGGCCGTTTCGTCCAGCGTAACGTCCACGCCGGTGATTCCAATAGCCATGATTTTTCTCCCGAGCAATTGCGGTCATCGAGGCCTGACCGTTGACCTTCGGCCGTCACTATGGATAAGCGCCGGGGATTGCGCATCGGCCGATACTCCCAAGCGGGGTGGGAGTTTCAGCCTACTTGGGAGGGGGAAAGGGGATGAGGACGCGAAGGAGCGGTGCATGGATAAACCATAAGCCCTGGTCAGAGGGTGTTGGGGATTCGATTCCGTTTGGCCACCGACATGGGATACCGGGAGGTAGACCGTAAATGGAAAACCCCGCTGCCTTGTGGGCAGCGGGGTTAACCAATAAACACCTCCTTAAGACGTCATACAAATTACGGCATCAGACGAAATCTGTCGGTGCCAAGTTAGTTACTCCCACCAGTTCGACCACGACAGGATTTTCGATATCAATCGTCTGTACAGCGGTGAAATCGCTGTCGCTATCGACGACTTTGAAATCCAGCGTTAGATCAAGGGTAGCTGGTGTAGTCGTGGTGGTGGAGAAACCAGCATCGATGATCTTCAGCGGATTCGTACTCGTATCCTCCGCAATCGTGTTTCCAGGCCCGACGAGACCAACGACCGGCTGTGCGGAAGTGCTGCTTCCGCCATCGGCACCGACATCGCGATTCAGATTTATCGCGCTGCCCGTAAGGCCAGCATCATTCGAAAGAATCTGAATACCCTTGATGAGCCAGTTATCACCGATCTGGGTGTTGAAGTCATTGCTTTCAACAATCAATAGAGCGTCATTATTGTCCAGGAACGGGTCGTTCGGATCGGCTGGATCGTTGACGATAAGGGCCTCGTACTTGGTTCCAACAAGATCGGCGTTGTTTGTATCGTTCTCGTACACATCGCCTTGGTCGACGTAGATGGCACGTGTTGTAGTCGTGCCGGGATTATTTGCATCAGCAAGGCTGACTAGAAGCACAAGATCATCGCTTTCAGTCTCATATCCATCGAACTTGATAAAGAAATCGGTCGCGTAACTAAAATTGGTCGCGCCCAGATTTCCTTTCGGATCAGTCTGGAAGAAATTGATGTTGGCCGCTTCACCTGCCTGGATCGTATTTCCGGAGACGCCCAGAGCAGTGCTGGACAAGGTTACAGGGGCCTGCGTGCCGCTCACAAGCTCACCCTCCGTCACAACAGTATTGCCGTTGGCACTAAGTGGTGACTCGAAGCCTGTGATCTGGATGTAGAAACCTTCCCCAAGCTTCCCAGTGGCCACAGGTGATGGGCCACTGGAAGGGCTCGTACCACCCACGTCATACGTTTTGTATCCAGTGCCTTCGCCAAGCGTGACGTCTTGCGTCGTTTGCAGCGCATCCATCGTGAAGGTATAGGTGTCATTGGCTTTGTCAAACACCAGCGTGCCTTCCACCGGTTCAGGCGCCGTGCCAGGACTCCGATCGTGATCGTATTTGAACGACACGTTAAACGTGGCACTGTCGAGATTCTCTGAACTCCAGGTGACCGTTGGATCAACGATCGCAACATCATTCGCCGAACCAGAGAGGGTGAGGCCGGCAAAATCACTGTCCGCTGCCGAAGAGTAGGTCGGCCCGCGCTGGTCCGCACCTATCGAGTAGGCGAAGTCACCCGAAAAGGTCCATGACGTCGCACCCAAAGTGGGATCGACATCCTGCACAGGGGCTGTCCCTATAACGGGCGTATCGTCGTCGACGGTGATGACCAGTTTGTCGGCCGCGGCCGTCACCGTGTCGCCGTCCTTGTCGGTGGCCTGCAGCAGCGTGCCCAGGTTGATGGTGATGTCGTTCTCGTTGTTGCCAGCCGCGTGATCCAGCTGCTTGAGCAGCGTGAAGCTGTACACACCCGCTGTGGTGAGGCTGAAGGTGAACACGTCGGTCGCGCCGGCCTTGGCGGTGAGCGTGTTGCCCAAGACGCTGTACACCAGCGCCACCCCGGCCGAGCTCAGCGCCGGCAAGCCGCTGGTGACACTCGACAAGGCATAGCTCAGCGGTGTGTCGGCGCCCGACTGGAAGATGCCAGTTACGCTGCCGCCGGCTGTGGTCGCCTCGCCAGTCACGTCGTCCGTACCACCGGCATTGCCATTGGTCAGGCCATCCTCGTCGACGGTTCCCGTTATGGCGGTCCCGGTCGCCGTCGGCGTGTCGTCGTCGACGGTGATGACCAGCTTCCCGGCCGCGGCCGTCACCGTGTCGCCGTCCTTGTCGGTGGCTTGTAGCAGCGTGCCCAGGTTGAGGGTGATGTCGTTCTCGTCGTTGCCTGCCGCGTGATCCAGCGGCTTGAGCAGCGTGAAGCTGTACACACCCGCTGCAGTGAGGCTGAACGTAAACACGTCGGTCGCGCCGGCCTTGGCGGTGAGTGTATCGCCCGCGACGCTGTACACCAGCGCCACCCCGCCCGAGCTCAGCGCCTGCAAGCCGCTGGTGTCACTCGACAAGGCATAGCTCAGCGGCGTGTCGGCGCCGGACTGGAAGATGCCGGTCACGCTGCCGCCGGCTGTGGTCGCCTCGCCAGTCACGTCGCCGGTACCACCGGGAATGCCATTGGCCAGGCCGTCCTCGTCGACGGTTCCTGTCACGGTGGTCCCGGTCGCCGTCGGGGTGTCGTCGTCGACGGTGATGACCAGTTTTTCGGTCGCAGCCGTCACCGTGTCACCGTCCTTGTCGGTGGCACGCAGTAGCGAGCCCAAGTTGATGGTGATGTCATTTTCGTTGTTGCCAGCCGCATGATCCAGCGGCTTGAGCAGGGTGAAGGTGTAGGCACCCGCTGCGGTGAGGCTGAAGGTGAACACGTCGATTGCGCCGGCCTTGGCGGTGAGCGTGTTGCCCGCGACGCTGTACACCAGCGCCACCCCGCCCGAGCTCAGCGCCGGCAAGCCGCTGGTGTCACTCAACAAGGCAAAGGTCAGCGGCGTGTCGACGCCGGCCTGGAAGATGCCGGTCACGCTGCCACTGGCCGTGGTCGCCTCGCCAGCCACGTCGCCCGTACCGCCGGGAATGCCATTGGCCAGGCCATCTTCGTCGACGGTTCCTGTCACGGCGGTCCCGGCCGCCGCCGGCCCGTCGTCTTCGAAGATCATCTGGGAACCGATTTCGACGCTCGTAACAGAGGCTTGGAACAGGTGGAGGCCATCGATATCAAAGTCGGCGTGCTCATTGCCCTTGGCGGTGAGGGCCGCCCCGTTCTCGATGAGTACGCGGTTGTGAACCTCCGTTGTGGTGTATTCGATCGCGTAGCCGGCTTTAATGCCGGTGATGGTTGCAATCCCATTAACCAAGGTGATGCCAATGGTGGTGTCATTCACCGTTCCGTCTGAATTATCAATCACCGTCCCGGTGCTGTTGAGGACGCGAACACTGACGATGTCAACCTTCGTATCATTCGCATAGCCGTCGATGAATTGCGTGCCAGATTCAAAAGCGGTGGTGAATGCGCTGATTTTTACCACAGCGCTCTTGCCGCTTTGCAACTGCACGACGTCGAAACTGACCGTATTCACATTGACGACGCCGGTAAAGTCGGCGTTGGCTTCGACATCTGCTTCATTCTGATCCAGATTAGGAATGGTCACATTCTGTCTGGCACCCGAGACGAACGAAAAACGGATGCCTTCCTGTTCCGTAATCATCTGGTTGTTGGTGCCGAAGGTGGTCGGCCCACCTGCCTGGCTGGTATTGATCGTGTCGCCAGTGGTTATACTGACGCCAGTTGACTGGTTTGCGGGGTCCTTGCCGGTGGCAATGATGGCGGGATCCGTGATCCGCATGACACCACCGACGTCGACAACTGTCGGGTTCGCCGTCGTGAACATCAGGAAGAGGTTCTGACCGGAGGGCGCATCCTTGAGACTGAATTCCAGGTTCTGACTGGCTCCGATGAAAACCAAACCCGTCAGATCGACCGCGTCATCGGGGTTCGTCATACCTGGATGCTTGAGCGGTTGGTACTCCACGGTCCAGATCTTGCCGCCCGTGACCGGCGATCCGGTTTCTTCGATATAGGCAGCGAACACGATCGCGCCGGCTGGGCCAGCTCGGCCCAGAACGATGTTGTTGTTCACCGTATCCGTATAGAGAAGGATGCTGGTGCCATCGAGAGTATCCAGTCCGCTGTCCACGCCATTGAGCGGTGCGCCAGTGCTGCCGACGAAGCTGACATCGGTAGCGCTTGTTGCGCCGCTGATGGTGAATGCATTGCTGCCCGTATTGCCCACGGCACCGGTATAGCCACTCAAGGCCGCATCCATTGCGCCAACTGCCCCAAGGGCGGTCAAACGGGTAGCGAAGGCCGAGGGCAGGGGTAACGCCGTGTCGTTGTCGTTAGCGTCTTCCGCAGCGCTTGAAGTGGCGGCGTTCTGCAACCCGGCCGTTTCGTCCAGCGAAACTTTCACGCCGGTCGCCCCGACGCTCAGAGCGCTGGCGGTAATCGAGGTTGTCAGCAATGCATTTTGTTCGTCAATAGTCATGACTTTTACCTGGGGTAGTTGCGGTCATCGAGGCCTGACCGTTGACCTTTGGTCGCAACTATGGCGAAGCGCCAGAGATTGCGCATTGCCCGATACTCCCAAGCGGGATGGGAGTTTCGGACTACTTGGGAGGAGGAGACGGGATGCGGGCGCGAAGGAGTGGCGCGCATATTTCGTTTGTGAATGGCTCAGGCTGAGATAAATCGCAAAAAACGTATCGCCGCGCGGCCTGCATGATGTTAAGCGGGCGGCAGGCGCAGCGCCGCGATACAACCCAAAATCAAGCCACGGAACCTGTGGGAGCGGCGGTGCGACGATTCGACTTGCTCGCGAAGACGACAGTCAATATTGATGTCGTCTGACACACCGCTTTCGCGAGCAAGCCCGCTCCCACAGGGATTTCGACTTAACTGACCGGCATTGAGCCGCTTTCTCGTTTTTTTGATAGCGATCACGCGTTTAACGATGCGTGTTTAAAGACACTCCGTGTTACTTCCCGAAGGGCTACAAGACCTTGCGCCGTTACCTACGGTTAAGACAGAATCCGCCGGCTTGTGCGCCGATGGGCCGGGCTCTATCGTTTCCCTGTCACTGAAATCAGTGATCGGGTTTGGTAGCCCGGTTTCGTATCACGGCGCATCGCGTCACCTATTATGGTGGTCATGCGCGGGGTCCTTTCGAGGGCGCCGGGAACTGATACGACCGGTCTACCAACCCGCGTATGGCCACCACCTTCGTTTGGTAGCGAGTGTGATGGCTCTTTTTAATAAACTCGTATCAGGAGTTTGATTTATGTTCAAAGTTACGCCTAACCCACCGGATACCGATCCGGCATCCCCATACGAATCTGACGATTCAAAAAAATTCCACGAAGCCGCCGAGCGCGCCCTCAATTTCTACCTCAACCCGGCAGCGATCATGAACAACACCCCACGCAAACCCAGCACCATGTACATGGTTGCGCCGGATGTCGGTCATGAAGCCTTGCTGGTTCAAACGTGCGAGAACCTGGCGTCGGCCAGTGTCATGGCCAGCGACATTGCTGCATTGATGGAGGGCACCCATCGCAATACGCTGTTGGCGCTTCAGCAAGTCATCATGCTGGCTGAACTGGCGGTGAATCGAATGCTGGATAACTTCGTTCCACCCAAGTAATCACTCAGCCCTTTACCGAGAGGCTTGCCCCTCGGTAAAGGGGTTTGACAGCTCATAACGACGTTCTGACCACCAATGGACAATCAACCGACTGGGTTCCCGATACCTCCAGGGCCTCGATCAGGTGCCGGGCCGCATTGCGACCGATCTCGTAGTACGGCAGTTGCACGGTGGTCAGCGGCGGGATGAACAGTTCGGCGATGCCGATCATGTTGTCATAGCCGAGCACAGCGACATCGGCGGGAATCTTCAGGCCACGGCCCAACAACAGCTGATAGGCACAAAAGGCAATGCGGTCGTTGCCACAAATCAGAATGTCGAATTCCGGGCGTCCTTCAATAATGTGCCGGTCAAGGATGGCTGCGGTTTCACCATAGGCATCATGATCGGAAAGGTCGTATTGCAGGAGTGCGTCAGGCGCAAGACCGAATGCCTGACAGGCACGCAACAAGCCTTTTTGTCGCAGCTCCCAGGCCAGGCTCTGTTTGGGCAGATTGATGCACAGAGGGCGCCGATAACCCTGGCTCAACGCGTGATGTACGGCCCGATACTGCCCCGTTTCGTCGTCTGGCACATAACTGACCAGGTGACTGTCATCTGCCAGGCAATTGGCGAGTACCAGGGGTTTGCTCTTCAAGCGCTCGGGAATGCACACCTGGCGAAACCCCATGGCGCTGAAGATCAACCCGTCGGGACGGTGCGACAACATCAGGTCGATATTCTGGTCGGTGGGCGGGTTGCTCAACAGGTTAAGGATGAACACATTCCAGCCCGCCTGCTGCGCGGTCTGTTCGATGGACAGCAGCAACTCGACGGCGAACGGTGTGGTCGCGGTGTCCAGTGCGAACACACCGATGGTGCGCGACTGGAGATTGTCGCCGCGCATCTTGCGCGCCGACAGGCTCGGTACGAATTGCAGTTCGTCAATGGCGCGACGCACCCGCTGAAGGGTTTCGGGGCTCAGTTTTTCCGGATTGTTGAGCGCTCGAGAAACCGTCATCAGGGACACGCCGGCCAGCTGTGCAACGTCTTTCACTGAAGTCATGCGAGGCGAGGCCGGTCAGGTTGACGCAGGATCATGACACAGGGCCCGGGCTTCTCGCGACTCGAATGACGCCGCTCATAGCCATCCGCCGCTCATAACCATCCAGAGTCGAGAGACCATGCCTTGTGAATCGAGACACGTCCGCCACTCCCGCCGGCAAACAGCTTCACCCCCAGACTGTCGGGCCGCGGATAGAGGCGACTGCTGAGGCTGAAGCGGCCGTTTTCGTCGAATACCTCGATGGACGAGCGATCGAGAAACACGCGCAATTCCAGTCGCTCTTGTGTCGGGTCTATCGACACGCTGCGCTGACCGGTGACTTGCGCACCCGAGCGGCTGCGGTCCAGCACCAGACGCCGCAGCAATGCATCGTAGTAAAGCAGGGTTTCTTCATGGTCATCGTCGCTGCAACGCAAAGCGATTCCGAGGTGGCCGTCGGTGCAACCGAGCAAATCCAGATGCACATGGATTTCGAGCATGTCGCCATTCACTTGCGGCACGCACAGGGTTCCCGATTCATCCCACCAAGGCGTGCCCGGCAATGGCGCCTTGCGCAGAGCGGTGAGCTCCCGTGCCGGATATACGCAAAGGTGATCGGCGTGCAGTTCAAGTTCGCGCGGTAAACCGAGCATGCCGCACCAGTGATGGGCCTGGCTCGGCATCGGGCTTTCCCACATGTCGAGCCACGCCCACACAAGGCGCCGACCGTCGGCGGCCAGGAGCGTTTGCGCGGCATAGAAATCGTGGCCATTATCCAGCTCGATAAAAGGCCCGCCGGTGAAGTGCCATTCGCTGTCGAGTTGGCCCACTCGATAACCGGTCTGGTACTTGTTCAGCCGTTCGTAACCCTCGGGTTGCATGCCTTGAGGGGAGTAGAGCAGCACATCGCGCCCGTTCAGTCGGAACAGATCCGGGCACTCCCACATATAGCCATCGCCCTCGCTGCCGCTGGACACATAGTCGAGGAATTCCCAGGTGTGCAGATCCGTGGAACGGTACAGCGGCAGCAGCGGCACATCGCCCAGACGCGCGCCGGCAATCAGGTACCAGCAGTCATCCTCCTGCCATACCTTGGGGTCACGAAAGTGCATGATCGAGTCTTGCGGCGCGGTTTCAATGACGGCGCCATGCTTGACGAACCGGATGCCGTCGGTGCTGGTGGCCAGGCACTGAACTTGACGGATCGAGCGCTCGTCACCCACGTCCCCCAGCCAGGTGTGCCCGGTGTAGATCAGCGCCAGGGTATCGCCACACACCACCGCGCTACCGGAAAAACAACCGTCGCGGTCGAAGTCATCGCCGGGCGCCAGCGCAATGGGCAGATGCTGCCAATAGACCAGATCGGCACTCTTGGCATGCCCCCAATACATCGGGCCCCATTTTGCTTCGAAGGGGTGGTGTTGATAGAACACGTGGTATTCGCCACGAAAGTACACCACCCCGTTAGGGTCGTTCATCCAGCCCGCTGGAGGGGCAAGATGATAACCGGGACGATAATCGTCGATGACGCGAGACAGACCATCACGCAGCGCATGCTGCGCAATATCAAGGGCAGCGGACATTGGAACACTCATGGAATTCAAAGACACAGTCATAGGGCACTTGCTCGTACCGGGCGTTGTGAAACGCCATCCGGCAGGGTTTCAATGGCGTGTGGATGACGGCTCAAGGCCGCGCCGTCGGCGTCGAACAGGTGCAGGTTGTCGATGTCCAGTTGCAGCTCGACCCGATCGCCTGCCTGCCAGCCAGCGCTGACTTCGCAACGACAGATCAGTGGCTCGTCCTGACCTGTCTCAAGGTGCACATAGGTTTCGCTGCCCAGGTATTCGACCGCGGTCACGACCACGCCGGCGGTTCCATCCGCTGCCTTGAGCGACAGGTGCTCCGGGCGAATCCCCAGGGTCAGCTGCGTACCGGCCGCCAGCTTCGAGCTGTCGAAGGGCAGGGACGTGATACCCCATACGAGGGTGTCGACCAGGCTGGTTTCGCCTGGCGCTTGCAGGCGTGCCGGCAGAAAATTCATCCGGGGCGAACCGAGAAAACCGGCGACAAAGCGGCTGGCCGGGCGCTCATAGAGTTCGCGCGGTGAGCCGACCTGTTCTACGCGACCACCATTAAGCACGACAATTTTATCGGCCAGGGTCATCGCTTCAACCTGATCGTGGGTGACGTAGATCATGGTCGAGCCCAGTCGGTCATGCAGCCGGGCGATTTCGTTGCGCATCTGCACCCGCAAGGACGCATCCAGGTTGGAGAGCGGCTCATCGAACAACAAAATGTCCGGTTCCCGCGCCATGGCCCTGCCCATGGCCACACGCTGACGCTGCCCGCCGGACAGTTCCTTTGGCTTGCGTTGCAGCAGTTTGTCCAACTGCAGGATTTGCGCCGTTTTCAGCACACGCTCGCGCAGGCTGGTCTTTTCAGTCTTGGCCAGTTTGAGACCAAAGCTGATGTTGTCGTAGACGCTCATGTGCGGGTACAGCGCATAGGACTGAAATACCATGCCGACGCCACGCTCGCGCGGCTCCAGGTCGTTGACCCGACGCCCGTCGATCAGCAGGTCGCCGCCGCAGATCGAATCCAGTCCTGCAATCAGTCGCAGCAGGGTCGATTTTCCGCAGCCCGAAGGGCCGACGAACACCACGAATTCACCCGCCGCGATTTCCAGGCTGACGTCGCGAAGAATCCGCGCGCCGCCCAATTGTTTGTTCACGTTGTCCAGTTTCAATTTGATCACGATGCTGTTCCTTGTCTTTGTTGGGCATCAACCCTTTAACGCGCCGGCAGTGAGACCGGAAACGATTCGGCGCTGGAAGATCAGCACCAGAATCACCAGTGGGACGGTGACCAGCACCGATGCAGCCATCAACAACCCCCAAGGCAACTCATGGGGGCTGCCGCCGGAAATCAAGGCGATGGCGACCGGCACCGTGCGTTGGGTGTCGGTGAGGGTGAAGGTCAGGGCAAACAGGAACTCGTTCCACGCGGCGATGAAGGCCAATAAGCCAGTGGTAACCAGTGCGGGCCAGAGCAGGGGCAGCAGCACGCGGGTCAGCGTGACCCAGGGTGAAGCGCCATCCATGATTGCCGCTTCTTCCAGTTCATGGGGCAGTTGCCCCATGAATGTGGTCAGCACCCAGACGGTGAAGGGCAGGGTGAAAATCGTGTAGCTCAGAATCAACGCCCAGGACGTGTTGTACAGGCCCAGCGCGCGGATCACTTCGAACAGTCCCGACAACACCGCGACCTGAGGAAACATCGACACACCAAGGACCATCATCAACACCGTGCCACGCCCACGGAACTTCACCCGGCCCAAGGCATAGGCGGCGGTCACGCTGAGGAACAACGCCAGCGTCACCACGCTAAGCGCAACCACCAGCGAGTTGCCGATAGCTAGCAGGAATGAGGATTGGTTGAGTACCGCCGCGTAATTGGAGAAGTCGGGGTTATCGATCCAGTAGCTCACCTCGAACAAGGCGCTGGATGGCTTCAGCGAAGTCACGATGGCGTAGTAGAAAGGGAAAACCGCATACAGCAGCAATACCCCGATCAGGCACCAGAATCCGAGGCGCAACAGTGCTTTTTTTAGTAGGCGCAGGTTCATGACCGGACCTCCAGTTGACGGCGTCCGAGGTAGAGATAAAGCATGGCGATGACCGCAACCACCAGAAACAGCAGCGTCGAGGCCGCGCTGCCGTAACCGACGTCCTGGAACTCCACCAGGTGCTGGCGGGCATACACCGACATGCTCATGGTGCTCGACGAGTTCGAGGTCAGCACATAGATCACGTCGAATACCCGCAGCGAGTCGAGGATGCGGAAGATCGCCGCCACCAACAGTGCAGGCATCAATAGGGGAAGGGTGACACGCCAGAACACTTTCAGCGGATGAATGCCATCGACCCTCGCGGCTTCGTAGCAATCGCTCGGCAACATCTGCAAGGCCGCCAGCATCAGTAGTGTGACAAAAGGGACGGTCTTCCAGACGTCGACGAGGATCACCGCCCACATCGACAGGTCCGCATCGGCCGTCCAGGCCAGGGGCGCGTCAATCAGGCCGAGGCTCAGCATCATGTGATTGATGATGCCGAACTGGTCGTTAAGCATCCATGACCAGATCTTTGCCGAGACAATGGTCGGAATCGCCCAGGGAATCAGAATCATCGCCCGCACCAGAGAACGTCCGGTGAACTTGATGTTCAGCAGCAATGCCACCAACAGTCCCAGTACGACTTCCAGCCCCACCGACACCACGGTGAAATGCAAGGTGTTGCGCACCGCGTTCCACCATTGCGGATCGACCAGGATGCCCGACCAGCTGGAGCCGTTGTGGAACAGATAATTGCTCAAACCTATGAAGGTTCCGCCACCGGTGTCCGACAGACTGGCGTCGGTCAGGCTGAACCAGAATGTGCGCAATAGCGGCCAGGCTGCCACCAGGGCCAGACACAACAGCATCGGTGTCAGAAACAGCCAGGCGGCGCGTACCCGGCGTCGTTGTACGGGCGTTTCCCTGGTGAGCAGAAGCTCGTCACAGGGGACATGGGTAGTAGAAACAGACATGGTGATTTTCTTCCTTGTGGCTTACCAGTTCCGGCGTTTGATGCGTGTGAGTTCGCTTTCCAGCTCGGCCAGCGCCTGATCCACAGGCAACTCGCCCGCCAGCACGCCATGCACTCGATCGAAGAATGCATTGGAGACCCGTGGATAGCGATCGGCGGTTATTGAGGCGGGGCGCATGACCCCATCGTTGAGAATGGTGTGCAGCTGAGCGTAATAAGGCATGGCCGCGAGCAATTCGGGGTCTTGGTACAGCGACTCGATCACCGGGTTATAGGCGCCTATCAGGGCACGGCGTTTTTGCTCTTGGGCACTGGTCAGGTAGCTCACCAGCTCTGCGGCAAGTTTTGGATGGGCGCTGTAACGCGATACCGCCAGACCCCAGCCACCGAGGGTGGAGGCATGGCTGCCGGTCTCGCCGCCACGGGGCAGGGGAGCGACCCCGACCTTGTCTTTTACCGCGCTGTCCTGGCTTTGCACCAAGGCCCAGACATACGGCCAGTTACGCATGAACAGCGCATTTCCCGACTGGAATACGCCCCGGCCTTCCTCCTCGGTGTAATTGAGTACGCCACGCGGGGAGATGTCTCCTACCCAGCTTTTCGCCAGGGTCAACGCCGTTCTCGAGGCCTGACTGTTGACCACGATGTCGCCTCGTGGATTGACCAGCCCGCCTTGCGGTTGGCTGCTGATCCACTCCAGCGCATTACACGTCAGGCCCTCGTAGGCGCGCCCCTGAAAGATGTAACCCCACGCATTGGGATTCCCGGCAGTGCGCTCGGCCTGTTGAATATTCCTGGCGGTAGCGGTCATTTCCTCCCACGTCTGGGGAACCTGCTGGTTGTACTTCTCGAGCAAGTCCTTGCGGTAATACAGCAGACCCGAGTCGGTGAACCACGGCATCGTCACCAGCCGTCCGTTCACCGTGGCGTTATCCACCTGTGCCTGGAAGTAGCCTTGTGTTGCGTTGGCAGGAAGCACCTCGCGCAGATCCATCAGATGTTTGGCCAGCATCCCCGGCCACACCATATCGATTTGAATGATGTCGATGTCGCTGGACTGCGCACTGAGGATCTGTTGGTAGAACGACAACCTCTCGGTTGCCGAGTTAGGTGTTGAGACCACCTCGACGTGGTTGCCGGTCTGTTTCGACCACGCCTCGACAGCCTCTTTGCAGAGTTGTAACTCCGCACCCACCGCGCCGCAGGAGATCGTCAAATCGGCTGCGTTCGAGAGGGATGGAAGCCCGGCACAAAGGGTGAGCAGTGCTGCTGGAAGAAGAGATTTAAGCTGTTTCATAAAGCCCTCTTTATTTTTGTTTTTAGAAAAGTTAACGTTAACATCGCCAAATGTAGCAGCGTATTTGCGATGAGGCATCCTTTTTTTCGTCAATTTTGACAATTCACAGTTCACGAAGAAAAGCCGGTTGCGCAAGCAGAAAAATAAAAACAAAACAGGGGATTTACATGCAGAAAGCATCAAGATGGCTAATCGCGGGCGTGCTCGGCACCTCGGCGGCAACCTCTCAGGCCGCGACTCTGGAAGAGCGCATGGCTGCGTTTGAAGCCCGTGCCAGCGCAGCGGAAAAACGCGCCGCCGCAGCCGAACAGCAAACCCAGGCACTCGCCAGGGAATTGCAGCAAATCAAACTTTCCACTCCCGCCTTGCAGCCCGCTGCGTCTACTGCAGCAGCCATGTCGGTGCCTGCTCTGGACACCCGACTGGCAAAACTCGAAGCCCGTCAGCAAAGCATGGAAAAGCAGGACAGCAGCGCACACCTGACTGACGGCTTCAGCTTCAAGGGCTACGCCCGTTCCGGATTGCTGATCAACGATGGGCTGGGTGGTGGTCGTGGCGGTCCTTATACCACCCCTGCCGGTTCAGTCGGGGGGGCAGTCGGGCGACTCGGTAACGAAGACGACACCTACATGCGCATCGACCTGTCGAAAGAAATTTATGCGCAGAACGGTACCCGTTCCAAATTCACGGTGTCCATCGCCGACGGTGTGGAGAGTTCCAATGACTGGACGGCCGACGAAAGCAACCTGAACGTGCGTCAGGTATTTACCGAGCTCGATCATCTCGCCGCCTTCAAGGGCAACTCAGTATTCGAAAATTCCACCTTGTGGGCAGGTAAACGATTCGACAGGGACAATTTCGATATCCATTGGCTGGACTCGGACGTCGTCTTTCTGGCCGGCACCGGGGGTGGTATCTACGATGTGCAGATGAACAAGAACTGGCGCTCGAATTACTCCTTGATCGGGCGTAACTACGGGGATTTCAGTGAAGGCGGCGTCAATGCCGATGTGGAAAGCTACATCCTGACCTCCAACCAGTTCTTCGATAACGGTCAGTGGCAGTGGATGTTCAATGGCATTGGCTCAAAGAAAAACGACGTTGGCACCCGCACCAATGGAGCGGGCCTGACGCCGGCGGATTCCGGCTTGCACAGCATGCTGGCCAATCACCAGAAAAACTTTTTCGGCAGGGAAGGCTTCTTCAAAACGGCACTGCTCTACGGGCAAGGCCTGGGGGCAGAGGTCAAGAACATCGGTTCGGATGGCGAACTGATCGACGACGCCCGGGCGCTGCGTCTGGCGCTTTACGGCGAGACACCTATTGCCCCCGGCTGGCGCATCGGCCCCAGCTTGTTGGCCGAACAAAGCAAGGACAGGTACGTCAAGGGTGACGATTACCGCTGGATGACTCTGAACGTGCGGTTGGCCAATGAAATCAACAGCAATTTCGAGATGGCCTACGAAATGAGCTGGCAAACCATGGACCTCGACCCCAAGGGCTACCTGCAACGTAATGCGGTCGACGGTAACTTCTGGAAATTCACGATCGCTCCAACATTCAAACCTGACGTTGGAGACCTGCTCACACGCCCCGAACTGCGAGTGTTCGCAAGCCTGATGAACTGGTCTTCGGACCTGGACAGATACAGTTCAACAGACAACTTCGGCAAGTCGGATTTCAATGCTGGAGGCGTATGGCAATACGGCATACAGATGGAAACCTGGTTCTAATATCTGCTTCATCTGCGACAGGTGTCGTGCCGTAATGCCAGTCATTTAAAGGAAAGTCGAACCTGTAAGAGCCAGGCTTGCCGCACCGCTGGCTCCTACGGGGCGGTTCTTCCACGCTGAATCTCGATGGGTGGCTCGATCAGTTGCAGTTCGAGCGCACCCGAGGCTGGCACGAATCGCGGGCCTGTACTTTCAGGCGTTGCCCGCAACCTCCAGGTGCGCTGCACCTTCGCCAGTTTGGCGACTCCTGACCCCAGGGACCAGCGCCGGCAGACTTTCTCCAGCTTGAGTGGGTAAAGGGTGAGTTGGTCGCCTTTGAAATGCATGCGCAGGAAGCATTTGTGGTCGGCGATGCACTGCGAGGAAAAAACCGCCTCGCTGTGTAGCCCCCAAAAGGTGTTGCCCATCACCATCCATGCACCGAACAACAGGCCTCCCAAACTGCCGCCGAGTACCAGCGTCTCCGCCAGGAACAACAAAACCTGGTGCAGGTTTTCTACCTCGAACTGCAAGTAGTGAATGTTGACACGGCCCATCAGCCATAGCAGCCCGATCGCCAGTCCCAGATGAAGTACCCCGTGAGCAGCGCCAATCGCATAGGCGAGCTTTCGGGTGCGCTTGACCCCGGCGGCTGAGAATACTGCGCACCCCAGCACAATGATCACGGCGAACATCACCGACGAAGGACTGTGTGACAAGACCAGGAGCAGCTGTCGCCAAACTTCGCCGATGTTGGAAATAGACGCTTGGAGGTCAGACAACACGTCCATCAGGCTGCGGTTGCCTCGTGCCGGGTGGGGCACCGTGCTTGCGCTTTGTACCATCCAGTCGAATAGCAGGTACAAGATGGCCAGCATGCCGCAGAACGAGAGATTGCGGGTAGGTAGCCGCCATGCCCGGTTACGCAGTTGCTCGGAGGTCTTTTTGTCCGGGTAGACCGCTGCCAGCTCGTAGTGCTGCCGGGTTCCGCCAACGTTGATCGGCTTGGGCGGATCCGGGAGCTGATGTGTGGCATTCAAGAAGGCGCCACCGCCTCCGCAGGTGATGCGCTGCGGTGCCTGGGTGCCAGCTTTTGGCTGGTAGCGCGCGTAGTGGTGCGAGTCTCCGGCCAAGACTACTGCCAGGTGGTCACCCAATAGTTCCTCGATCTCGCGCAGGCTGCGAAAGCGCGGCGTCTGGGTTTCGATCGAGGGCAAGGCCTTGCTCTCCTCGCGTGCCAGCCGTTCAGCCTCGTCCACCCAGCTTGGCTCGGGCGTGCAGAGAATCACGCGATCGCCTGGCTGCAGTTTGGCGTGCATCTCTTTGAAGTATCGTTTCTGCTCCCGGTCGATCATGGACTCCAATTGCAGGTCCAGGCCCCAGACCCACCAGCCATTGGGCAGCTGCAGCACGTAGTAACTGGTGCGCTGGCGGGTTTCCCAGCCGCCAATGGGCTTTTGCTCGCAAAACAGTCGGGAGAAGCCGCGCAGACCGTCATACCAATCGTGATTGCCGGGTGTCGCCAATATCCACGGTGCATCCGGCTGCCGCACGGGCTGGTCCTGGTCATTAGGGCGCTCCTTGGGTACCGGCGCGGGAAAGGCGGCGCGGAAGGGATCCAGGAAGCGGGTGCGGTAGCCGGATTGGGCCGGTGTGGGATAGACCTGATCGCCGCCGAGCAGCAACACGTCGCCGCGCGGCAGCGAGAGCTGGTGCTGGGGCAACTCGACAGCATGGCTGACGCACAGCGCCATCGAATAGGTAGAGTCCCAGCCATCGCCGGTGTCGGCCAGATAGTCGATCCACACGTCACCGTCGGCAGGCACCTGGATGGGCGGGTTAGCGTTCCGAGGGTTGAGCATGGCCGACACATCGCGTGGGTCCGCGAAGGCACCCATCGTGGTGGCCGCAGCCGATTGCAAGCCCGTGCGCATAAGCTGAAACGGGCCTAGCCAGTTGACCATCGCCTCCTGGGTGTAAAGCTCGATTCGGCTATTGAGCGTGGAAGATTGGGTGGAACGGGTCATGGCGAGGGGTGCAGAATGCGGCGTATGCGCCTCTCCGGCGCGAAACTCAATCGATTGCTCCTTCATCATCCAGCCTCCATTGCTGTAACGAGTTCAGGTACCTCAAAAGGGTGATCTTTTGTCGGTCGATTCAGAATAGGTCAGTTATGCGAGGGGCGCCGGTTCATCACAAGGAGAGGCTGTCGTGAACAGTTCCCGAAAACGTTGCCTCTACCGGTCCGATGAGAAAGACAGGCCCCACGCCATCCCATTGAACTGTTACGGTTCCGCCATCACATTCAACCTCAACGCAATGGTCTAACAAGCCACGACGAATTCCGTTAACAGCGGCGCCACAAGAGCAGGAGCCGGAACCGAGCGCAATACCACCCCCGCGCTCCCAAATGCGCAACCGAATGTGCTTTCGGTTAATGATCTGGACGAAATGCACATTCGTCTTGAGGGGGAATAGAGGGTTGGTTTCAATGGTCGGTCCGAGGGTCGCTATATCAACAGCTGTCAGGTCATCCACAAAATAGGTGCAGTGCGGATTGCCCATGCTGGTAGCTGCTGGGCCACCCGCCAGTGGTAAAACAGCAGTGTCCAGTTCCAGCGCCAGGGGAATGTCCGACCAGCCGAAAAGCGGTTCCCCCATGTTGACGGAAATCGCACCGGTTGAGGTTCGTTCACACGTGTGTAGGCCACGGTTGGTTCGTAGCGCTATCGACGTAGTATTTGATTCGCGCATCAGCAAATCCGCGGCCCCCCGCGTTGCGCTGCCACACACATCCAGCGTGGAGCCATCGGCATTCCAGAACATCAAGCGCGCCACTGCATCATCGCAATCGAGCACCACCGCGAGTTGATTGAATCCGATTCCCCGGTGCCGATCACCCATTTGCCGAGCCAGGGTACTTGTCATTGGATGGGTCAAATTTCGCGAATCCACAATGACGAAGTCATCGCCATTGGCGTGCATTTTATGAAAACTCAGCGGCATAAAGAGATCCTGTCGACGAGATATGGGGGTGGTTGACGTTTAAAGGCCATCCAGCCCATTCGCATAGAAATGGACCCGCCAGAATAGCGGGTCCGAAAGGGGAGATCAGAGTTTCGGCAACTGCCCGATGCGCCCGAACATTTCGGTCACGATCTGCAGGTCCAGCAGGAACTGGTCGACGGTCTTGAACTCGTTGTCGTTGTGGCCGGTGTACTTGAGTTCAGGCCTGGCCAGGCCGAACTGCACGCCATTGGGCAGCTCATGGACCGAGGTGGCGCCGGCAGAGGTGCCAAACTTGTGTTCCATGCCAAGGTTTTCGCTGGACACGGCCAGCAGGGCCTTGACCCATTCACCCTCAGGGTTGCGGTGCATCGGTTCGGCGATCGAGTAGTCAAAGGCCACCGCAATGTGGGTCTTGTTGCTCCAGGCACCCAGCTTTTCGGCGATTTCGGTCTTGAGCACTTCCGGGGATTTGCCCTTCGGCACGCGCAGGTTGACTGCGAGTTTGAAGGCTTTTTCATCCATCCCGACATAGGTCAGGGAGGTGGTCAGCGGACCCATGAACGCATCGGAAAAACCGACCCCCAATTTGCCACCCAGGTAGTCCAGCCCCCAGTTGTCGGCGGCGTAGCGGGCGGCGTCGGTAATGTGGTTGTGCTTGAGCGCGACCTTCCCGTCGAGGCTGTTGATGAAGTCCAGCATCCTTGCCACCGGGTTGATGCCTGACTCGGGCTCGGAGGAGTGGGCGGAAACGCCGGTGACCGTCAGCAAGACGTCCTTGCCGACGACCTTGGCGCTCACCTCGAAGTTACCGCCATTGCGCTTGGCATAATCAGTACCGGCTTTCTGCAGGCTGGCGGCCAATTCGGCGGGTTTGTCTGTCACCAGGGTGGCGACCGAGGTCGATGGAATCTGGTTGGTTGCCAGGCCGCCGGTCATTGCAGTGATTTCGGCGCCTTTGCCCTGTGCGTTACGCCGGGCAAAGTTCGCCATGACGGTGCCGTAGCCTTTCTCGGCAATCACCACCGGGTAGCCGCCATCCAACGCCAGGTTGTAGTTGGGTGTCGGGTTGTGTTCGAAGTAATAGGGGATGGCGTCGCCGGTGGTTTCTTCGGTGGTGTCTACCAGCAGCTTGAAATTCCTCGCCAGCGGCAGCTTCTCTTCCTTGATGATCTTCATGGCGTAGAGCGCCACCACAATGCCGTTCTTGTCATCCTCGGTGCCCCGGCCATACATGCGGTCGCCGACCAGGGTGACCTTGAACGGATCGAGTCGGGTGCCGTCTTTCAGGACCCAGTTCTCCGGCGTTACGGGCACCACATCGGCATGCGCGTGAATGCCTACGACTTCGTCGCCGTTGCCTGCGAGGGAGATTTCATAGACGCGGTTGTCGATGTTGCGAAAGTTCAGATTGAAGGCCTGGGCAAGACCCTTGAGCTTGTCGGCGATCTTGATGAATTCGGGATTGTCGTGCTGAGCAACACCGTCCACGCGGAAGGTCGGGATTGCCACCAGCTCGCGCAGGGTCTCGGTGGCAGCACTGCCGTACTTCACCCGTGCATAGAGGCCAAGCAGGCGATGGATTTCGTTCTGCTGTTCAGGGGAAAGCGTCTTGTTGCTCTGGAAGGCACTGATTGCCGGGCCGAGGTCGTTGGTTTTGGCAAGGTCGCTCTTGGCCAGGCGTCCCAGGAACTGCCTGAAATCCGTTACCGATGTGTCACTGAAGGTCTTGAGGATGGTCGCGCTCTGTTGCGGGGTGATGTTGGCGTGCGCTGACGTGGTGAACGACGAAAGGCTGGCCAGTATCAGGGTTGTCGTGGCCAGGTGCTTGAATGAGAAATCCATTGTTGGGGGCATTCCTTTGCAGGCAGTTTGTGAGAAATATCTGGTTGATGAGTCAGAAACTTTTCCAAACTAACACCACGAGGGAGTGGTACGGGAGTCCCGGAAGTGGAATCTGTCGCACAAAAATGCAAAAACGACGCAGAAACGAAAAAACCGGGAAGGTTTCCTCGTGAGTCAGTGAGGACCCTGTGGCGAGGGAGCTTGCTCCCGCTTGAGTGCGTAGCACTCATAAAAAACCGGCAATTGTTATCAGATTTTTTGGGGCCGCTACGCAGCCCGGCGCGAGCAAGCTCGCTCGCCACAAAGGTAGGCACCTACCAACGCAACTCGAAGGCATTGTTCGCACCCGGCTGGATGCTGCTGCCCAAGCGTGCGCACTCGCGAGCAAGGGTGTCGTGCAGCCATTGACGGTCATCCCCCTCGGCGCAACAGATGCGAAAGCGACAGAGGCGGGTGGGTATCAGGTCCAGCGACTGCAAATGCCCGCTCGGTTCCAGCGAGGCAAAGTACAGAAGCCCCAGGTCGCCGCGAAAATCTGTGTGGCCCTCGATGCCTTCGTAATCGTTCAGCAGATCACCGCAGCCATAGAGAATCAGGCGTTCGCGGTACACCTCGATGCCCTTGATGTGGTGCGAGGAGTGCCCATGCACCACGTCAACTCCGGCCTCGTCGATCAAGGCATGGGCGAACCGGACCTGCTCGCGCGGGATATCGAACCCCCAGTTGCCGCCCCAGTGAATGGAGGCGACCACCAGATCCCCCGGTTTTTTGCCCTCAAGAATTCGTTCGGCCACAGGACGCAGGCTTTGCATAGTCAGATCCTCCAGCCGTGCGACGCCCGCGCGCCTGTCCGTGGCGGCCCAGTCCGGCGGTATTCCACTGTCGGGTGCGCCGAGGCCAAACACCAGCAAGCGCCGCCCGCCAGGCTGCGGCAGCACGGCGGGCGCTTCGGCAGATTGCCGGTTGTGCCCGGCGCCGGCGCTGCACAGGCCGCTGCTCGACAAGGTATCCAGCGTATCGGCCAGGCCGGTTGCCCCCCAGTCCAGCACATGGTTGTTGGCCAGCACGCAGCAGTCGATGCCGGCTGCACTGATGGCCGGGAAGTTCTCCGGGGTCATGCGGTAATTGATGCCCTTTTGCTCCGGTCGTCCACGGCGGGACACCGCAGTTTCCAGATTGATGATGCGTGCGTGTGGCTGGCGAAGTTCAAGCTCATCCAGCGCAGCGCCCCAGACGTAGGTGAAATCGACGGGGAGGGGAATCGGGCCATTGAGCCTTTCTGCCAGCCGGACGTAAACGCCGGCATTCTTGACGTAATCTTCGTAAAGCCGCGGATCGCCAGGATGCGGCAGTATTGAGTCGATGCCGCGGGCGGTCATGACATCGCCGGCGAGAAACAGCTTCAGTGTATCGGTAACAGCTGCCATGGCACCCTCCAGGATCAGGAGTAAGCATCTGTTTTAAAACAAATATATTTTTGCGTTGGCCTTCCCAGGCGAAGCGAAAGTTGATAAATTCCCGCCCGTTCTTGCAGAGGCTCTTACAGGGCTTGTCCGCAAGGACAAATCAGAAAGAGAGTGCCGAGCACTCGCCGCAACAGATACAGGGGCGTCGCCAAGCGGTAAGGCAGCAGGTTTTGATCCTGCCATGCGTTGGTTCGAATCCAGCCGCCCCTGCCATTTTCCTTATACTCATCCAAGTATGGCCTCCGCCGGCAGGTATTGCGGAAGTCCTGGATGATTGTCTTTACAGAAAACGCCAACGCCGATCCGGCCCGGCGTTTTTTTATGCCTGCAAATCCCTCTTGGTCACACTTTTAACATTCAGTCGTCTTGCGAGCGCAGCGAGCGCGACGCCGTAGCGGCGCGCTCGCAAGTCACTCAGTGGGGCGCGCGAGGGATGGTCTTGAGCAGGTCTTCAGGGCTGATGTGACCGACGACTTGCTGCACCACGCTGCCCGGTTGCGGCAGGTCGAGGATGTGCCCCTTCATCTTGCCGATCACGTGCATCTCGCAAGGCTTGCAGTCGAACTTCAGCGTCAGCACCTCGTCACCATGCACCAGTTGCATCGGCGCGACCTTGGTGCGCACGCCGGTGACACCCTTGGCCTGCTTGGGGCAGAGGTTGAAGGAGAAACGCAGGCAGTGCTTGGTGATCATCACCGGCACCTCGCCGGTCTCCTCGTGAGCCTCATAGGCCGCGTCGATCAGCTTGACGCCGTGACGGTGATAGAAGTCGCGGGCTTTCTGGTTGTAGACGTTGGCCAGGAACGACAGGTGCGACTCCGGGTACACCGGAGGCGGCTCGGTCTCGGCTTTGCGACCACCCCGTGGCTGGGCTTTGATGCGGGCCGCGGTCAACGCTTCGATGACTTCGCGGCGCAAGGCCTTGAGCTGCGAGTTGGGGATGAAATACGCCTGCGGTGCATCCAGCTCGATAGCCGTGGCGTGATACTGAGTGGTACCCAGTTGGCCGAGCAGGTCGTGCAGTTGCTCCAGGGCCTGTTCCGGCTTGTTGGCCAGACCGAACGGACCGTCCAGGGCGACACTGACGCTGACATCTTCCTCACTGATGGCGGTCAACTCCAGGCGATCCTCGCGCAGGCGAGCGACCCAGGCAACCCCCACCCGGCGCTCGGCTGAGGTCTTGAGCAGGGCCTGCTGCCAGTTGTGGTCCAGGTTACGGTTCAGCGGGTGGTTCGGCCGCAACTGGTGCAGCCCCTTCGGCATCTCGTTGGGCTCGACGCGGTAGCGGTAGCGCTTTTCACCGTCCTCTTCGAACTCGCCCTTGGGCTCGGCAATGTTGGTACGCCAGCCCACCACCTCGCGCTTGACCAGCACATTGAGGCCGTCGCCATTGGACAGCGGCTCTTGGGTGACCACCAGCAGGTCGCGCTTGCCGACTTTCTCCACCACGCCCACCGGCAGGCCGGTGAAGGTTGGTGTGTCGAAGGCGCCGATGTCGATCTTGCGGTCGCTGACGAAGTAGTCGGTGCTGCCGCGGTGGAAGGTCTTTTCCGGGTCGGGCACGAAGAAGTGCGCGGTGCGGCCGCTGGAAGCGCGGGCCAGGTCCGGGCGGTCTTCGAGGACGTCGTCCAGGCGCTGGCGATAGTAGGCGGTGATGTTCTTCACATAGCCCATGTCCTTGTAGCGCCCCTCGATCTTGAACGAGCGCACGCCGGCTTCCACCAGAGCGCGGATGTTGGCGCTCTGGTTGTTGTCTTTCATCGACAGCAGGTGTTTTTCGTAAGCGATCACTGCGCCTTTTTCGTCCTTGAGGGTGTACGGAAGGCGGCAGGCCTGGGAGCAGTCACCTCGGTTGGCGCTTCGACCGGTCTGCGCATGGGAGATGTTGCACTGACCGGAGAACGCCACGCACAACGCACCATGGATGAAAAATTCGATGGCCGCGTCGGTCTCATCGGCGATGGCGCGGATCTCCTGGAGGTTCAGCTCGCGGGCCAGTACCAATTGGGAGAAGCCGGCCTGGTCGAGGAACTTCGCCCGCGCCAGGGTGCGGATGTCGGTCTGGGTGCTGGCGTGCAGCTCGATCGGCGGAATATCCAGCTCCATCACGCCCAGGTCCTGGACGATCAGCGCATCGACGCCGGCATCGTACAATTGGTGGATCAGCTTGCGGGCCGGCTCCAGCTCGTTGTCGTGCAGGATCGTGTTGATGGTGGTGAACACCCGGGCGTGGTAGCGACGGGCGAATTCCACCAATTGGGCGATATCACTCACCTCGTTACAGGCGTTGTGGCGGGCGCCAAAGCTCGGGCCCCCGATGTACACGGCGTCGGCGCCATGCAGGATGGCCTCGCGGGCAATGGCCACGTCGCGGGCGGGGCTGAGCAGTTCCAGGTGATGTTTGGGTAGGGACATTTTTTTAGTCTGGCTTGTCACGGTCAAGGTGCGCATTGTAGCGGCGAAATGTTTGACCGGCATCCGTATGCTGCCCGATGTCCAGCGAGCCGCCGGATGAAGCTGTGGTTAGCCTCTGCCAGGCATGTCGATGTCATGTTGATGCACCCGTCGATACAGCGTTGCGCGGGAGATGCCCAAAGCCTTGGCTGCGGCGGTGGGTTTCCAGCGATGACGCACGAGGGCATCGATGAGTGCCTGGCGTTCCGGACTGGCGCAGCGCTCCACGGTGTCAGCTGAAGCCGGGTCATTGAGTCGATGGCCGAGCAGTTGCTGGGGCAAGTCACTCACCAGAATCAAGTGGGTCTCGCACACCGCGCAGGCGTAACGCAGCACGTGCCGCAGTTCGCGCACATTGCCCGGCCAGCGATAGCCGAGCAGGCATTCCAGTGCGGCGCTCCCCAATTGCATCTCCATTGCGCAGGCCGACGATTCTTCTTCGAGTATCCGGTTGATCAAGGCCAGTCGATCACTGCGTTCGCGCAACGGTGGCAATTGGAACCGCGCGCCACTGAGGCGAAAGTACAGGTCCTCGCGAAATGCCCCGCAGCTCACCAATGCTTCCAGATCGCGGTGGCTCGCGCAGACGACCTGAATGTCTATCGCTTTGCTTCGTGACGCCCCCAGGGGCGCCACTTCGCCTTCGGCTAAAACCCGCAACAGGCGGGTTTGCAAGGGCAGGGGCATATCGCCGATTTCGTCGAGAAACAGGGTGCCGCCATCGGCCTGTTCCAGTAGACCTTGCATGCCTTTGCTCGAAGCACCGGTGAAGGCGCCGGCCACGTAACCAAACAGCTCGCTTTCGATCAGGTTTTCGGGAATCGCTGCGCAGTTCACTGCGATAAAAGGTCGCTCACGGCGCAGACTGGCCTGGTGCAGCTGGCGGGCGAAGACTTCCTTGCCGGAACCGGTTTCGCCCTGGATCAGCACCGGCAAATTACGGTCCTTGACCCGCACCGCAAGGCGCAGGCTTTCTTCCAGTCGCGGGTCGAGTTCGGCGGGTGACAGCACCCGGTGCGCAGGGTTGCGTTTCATCCGCCGTGGCGCGCTGAGTCGTCCATGCAAGGCATGACGGCCACCCTGGCCGTGAAGCAGGCAGAGCGATTCGTCCCTGGCCCGATGCAATAACTGCTGATCGAACACTTGGTCGATGTGTTCCGGCAGTTGACCCAAGCTTCGCAACAGCCACTGCCGTGCCGCGGGGTTCAGCGCCTGCAGTCGTCCGTCATCGTCCCAGGCGAACAGGTAATCGGGTTGGCTGTCGACGTAGCCCGGGCTGTTGTGGGCCCGCAGTACCCAGTAACCCTGGGCACTATTCATGAAAAACGCCTGCTCTATTTCCCGTGCGCTCTGCACCACCATCTGCCGGATCAGGTGTTGCGAACGGCGGTCGTCCGGAGAGCGCACCGCGGACACATCAAGCACCCCGAGCAGTTCGCCCCGAGGGTCAAAGACTGGAGCTGCAGAGCAGGTGAGTCCGATAAAAGCGGCGCGGAAGTGATCTCGCTTATGCACCGTGACCGGTGTTCGTGCGGTCAGCACCGCGGCCACCCCACAGGTGCCTTCCTCGCCTTCTGACCAGCAGGTGCCCAGGTACAGACCGGCTTTGCGGCAGTCATTACGGATCGAGGTTTCCACGCGGTAGTCGATGGTCTGGCCCTGGGCATCGGTGAGCAACACGCAGTAGTCGGCATCGCGCACGCGACCGTGGAGGCGGGCGACTTCTTCGCTGGCGATGCGCAGGAACAGTTCGGAGCGTTCTCGACACTCCTGCAGCACGTTCTGCGAAAGGATCCGTGGCCCTTGCAATGAGCCGGGGTCCAGGTGGTGTTGCTCCATGGAGCGGCGCCAGGAGTCCAATATCAAGTCCGACACAGGCAGTTGCGGCAGGTGCGCTGCGTTCTTCAAAACACGGCTGACGCAATCCACATGCGCCTTCGAGTGTGCGGAAAGCATTTAAGGTCTCCGGTTCGATCTTCTTTTAGTTGTGCGGCTATTAAGCGCCGTTCATGGGTGGTCGACAAGCATCGGTTCACACACAGCGAAGGTGAGACGCGACGTCTCAAGGTCTCACCAAAAATCCGTGCAGGCTGACATGAAACGTCTCAATCGAGGGTAATCCCCACCCTCATAGACTCAGGTCAAGGCCGCTCTAGAGCAGGCATCCTGGCGCTTTTTTGCGAATCTGGCACTGGCTTTGCTCTAGCCCCTGTAACCAGTGCGACTGGCAACCCGATAATAACAAGAGGTGCCCTATGTTCTCCTGCCGAGGCCTTTTCCCTGCTTTATCTGTGGTGGCGACATGAGTCGCTTGCCCCTGACCGTCGGCATCATTGCCAACCCGGCGTCCGGCCGGGACGTACGGCGCCTGACGGCGAATGCCGGGCTGTTTTCCAGCACCGACAAGGTCTCGGTGATCCAGCGGCTGCTGGCAGCTTTTGGTGCCACCGGTGTCGAGCGGGTGCTGATGCCCACCGACATGACTGGCATCGCCGCTGCGGTGTTGAAAAACAGTCATGGCCGCCAGGCGCGTGACAGCCACTGGCCAACCCTGCAGTTCCTCGACCTTACCTTGCGCCAGAGCGTAGCGGACACTCGCCAGGCCGCGCGCTGGATGGCTGAACGCGGCGTGTCGCTGATCGCCGTACTCGGTGGTGACGGCACCCACAAAGCGGTGGCCGCAGAAGTCGGCGACATTCCACTGCTGACCCTGTCAACGGGCACCAACAATGCCTTCCCGGAACTGCGTGAGGCCACCAGTGCAGGGTTGGCCGGCGGGCTATTCGCCAGCGGGCGGATTGCGCCCGAAATCGCTTTGCGCCGCAATAAACGCCTGCTGGTACGGATTCCGAGCCGCAACGTGTGCGAAGTGGCATTGGTGGACGTGGCGGTGTCCTCGTTGCCCTTTATCGGCGCCCGTGCAATCAGCCGTGGGACCGATCTGGCGGAGGTGTTTGTGACTTTCGCCGAGCCTCAGTCCATTGGCATCTCGGCCCTCTGTGGCTTGTGGTTTCCGGTATCGCGCCAAGCCCCCAATGGCGCCTGGATGCGCCTTGATCCGCACTCTTGTGAAGCCTTGCTGGTGCCCCTGGCGCCCGGCCTGTTGCAAGGCTGCGGCGTACTCGCCGCCGCCAGCCTTGAGCCCGGCGTTGCCCATCGTCTGTGCCTGAGCAGCGGCACCCTGGCCCTGGATGGCGAGCGGGAAATCGAATTCAACGCCCATGACTTACCCACCGTAACCCTCGATGCCGGCGGTCCGCTGAGCATCGATGTCAATGCGGTGCTGACCTATGCAGCGCAAGAGCGGCTGCTGGCCATCGGCCGTGAACATCCGCAACACCCTCTGAACCTTGAGTCTCAAGACACCCTGGAGAATAAAAATGTCGACACAGCTGACCGCTGATCAATTGCTGCATGCCTATCGGGTGATGCGCACCATCCGCGTCTTTGAAGAACGCTTGCACGTGGAGTTCGCCACCGGCGAAATTCCCGGTTTCGTCCATCTCTATGCCGGTGAAGAGGCCTCCGCCGCCGGCGTCATGGCTCACCTGGGCGATGATGATTGCATCGCCTCCAACCACCGTGGCCACGGTCATTGCATCGCCAAGGGCGTTGATGTGTACGGGATGATGGCCGAGATCTATGGCAAGAAAACCGGGGTCTGCCAAGGCAAGGGCGGCTCCATGCACATTGCCGATTTCGAGAAGGGCATGCTCGGTGCCAACGGCATCGTCGGAGCCGGCGCACCGTTGATTGTAGGGGCGGCCCTGGCAGCCAAGCTCAAGGGGACTGACGGTGTCGCCGTGGTGTTCTTTGGCGACGGCGGTTCCAACGAAGGTGCGGTATTCGAAGCGATGAACATGGCCTCGGTGTGGAACCTGCCATGCCTGTTCATCGCGGAGAACAATGGCTACGCCGAGGCCACGGCCTCCAACTGGTCCGTGGCCTGCGATCACATTGCCGACCGCGCAGCCGGCTTCGGCATGCCCGGGGTCACCGTCGACGGCTTTGACTTTTTTGCTGTTCACGAAGCCGCCGGTGCCGCAGTGGAGCGGGCCCGCGCCGGTGAAGGACCGTCGCTGATCGAAGTCAAGCTGACCCGCTATTACGGTCACTTCGAGGGCGACGCCCAGACCTATCGGGCACCGGACGAGGTCAAGTATTTCCGCGAGCACAACGACTGCCTGATGCAGTTTCGCGAACGCACCACCCGGACCGGTCTGATTGATGCCAGCCAGTTGGACCAGATCGATAGCGAAGTGGACCTGCTGATCGAAAATGCCGTGCGCAAGGCCAAAGCCGACCCCAAACCGAGCGCGGCCGACCTGCTCACCGACGTCTACGTTTCCTATCCCTGAACGCCCCTATAACAAGAATCGAGACCTCCATCATGGCGAGAAAAATCAGTTATCAGCAGGCAATCAACGAAGCCCTGGCCCAGGAAATGCGCCGCGACCCCAGCGTGTTCATCATGGGCGAAGATGTCGCCGGCGGTGCCGGTGCTCCCGGTGAAAACGACGCCTGGGGCGGGGTGCTGGGCGTGACCAAGGGCCTCTATCACCAATTCCCCGGACGCGTGCTCGACACGCCGCTGTCGGAGTTGGGTTATGTCGGTGCCGCGGTAGGCGCAGCCACCTGCGGCGTGCGCCCGGTGTGTGAATTGATGTTTGTCGACTTTGCCGGTTGCTGCCTGGACCAGATCCTCAATCAGGCGGCCAAGTTTCGCTACATGTTCGGTGGCAAGGCCTCCACCCCGTTGGTGATTCGCACCATGGTCGGCGCGGGCCTGCGGGCAGCCGCCCAACACTCGCAAATGCTCACGTCGTTGTGGACCCACATCCCCGGGCTGAAAGTCGTCTGCCCGTCGTCACCCTATGATGCCAAGGGCCTGTTGATCCAGGCTATCCGCGACAACGACCCGGTGATCTTCTGTGAACACAAACTGCTCTACAGCATGCAGGGCGAGGTGCCGGAAGAGCTCTATACCATCCCGTTCGGTGAAGCCAACTTCCTGCGCGATGGCAAGGACGTGACCCTGGTCTCCTACGGGCGCACGGTCAATACAGCGATGGACGCGGCCCGCAGCCTGGCAGGGCGAGGCATTGACTGCGAGGTCATCGACCTGCGCACTACCAGCCCGCTGGACGAAGACAGCATTCTCGAAAGCGTGGAAAAGACCGGGCGCCTGGTGGTGATCGACGAAGCCAACCCGCGCTGTTCCATGGCCACCGACATCTCGGCCCTGGTGGCGCAAAAAGCGTTCGCCTCGCTCAAGGCTCCCATCGAGATGGTCACGGCGCCACACACGCCGGTGCCATTCTCCGACGCCCTGGAAGACCTCTATATCCCTGACGCGACGAAGATCGAAAACGCCGTGCTCAAATTGATCGAGTGGAGCAAGCGTTCATGAGCCAGATCCATACGCTGACCATGCCCAAGTGGGGCTTGTCCATGACCGAAGGCCGGGTCGATATCTGGCTCAAGGAGGAGGGCCAGGCGATCGCCAAGGGCGATGAGGTGCTCGATGTGGAAACCGACAAAATTTCCAGCAGCGTCGAAGCGCCGTTTTCCGGTGTGCTGCGTCGGCAGATCGCGCGCCAGGATGAAACCCTGGCGGTCGGCGCGTTGCTCGGCATCGTGGTCGACGGCGAAGCCAGTGAGGCCGAAATCGATGCGGTGATCGAGCAGTTCCAGGCCGCGTTCGTGCCGGGTGACGGCGCTGAGGAAGACAGTGGGCCGAAGCCGCAGAAGGTCGAACTGGGCGGGCGGCTGATCCGTTACTTCGAGCGCGGCGAAGGCGGGGTGCCGTTGGTGCTGGTACACGGGTTTGGCGGTGACCTGAACAATTGGATGTTCAATCATGAAGCGTTGGCTGCCGAACGCCGAGTGATAGCTCTGGATCTGCCAGGCCATGGCGAGTCGACCAAACAGCTGGAGCGCGCAGATCTGGATGAACTGAGCGGGGTGCTGCTGGCGCTGCTCGAGCATCTGGATGTTCCCGCGGCGCATCTGGTCGGTCATTCCATGGGCGGTGCGGTGGCGCTGAACACCGCACGTCTGGCACCCCATCGGGTGCGCTCCCTGAGCTTGATCGGCAGTGCCGGTCTGGGTGCGGAAATCAACGGCGATTAC
The DNA here is from genome assembly GCF_003732275.1 of Pseudomonas frederiksbergensis. Lineage (GTDB taxonomy): Bacteria > Pseudomonadota > Gammaproteobacteria > Pseudomonadales > Pseudomonadaceae > Aquipseudomonas > Aquipseudomonas frederiksbergensis_H. The sequence continues at coordinate 127,694 of NZ_MOBM01000020.1, read as the reverse complement.
CTGCAGGGTTTTGTCGATGCGGCCAGTCGCAATGCCCTCAAACCACAGCTGGTACAACTGTTCTCCGACCCCGAACTGGTCAATCGGCAGATGCTCGAAGACATGCTCAAGTACAAGCGCCTGGAAGGGGTGGACGCGGCCCTGCGCCAGCTGGTTTCGGCGTTGTTCAAAGAAGGCCGGCAACAGTTCGATCTGCGCGGCGTGGTGCAAGAAGGCCGGCAGCCGGTGTTGCTGATCTGGGGCAGTGACGACGCGATCATTCCTGCGACCCACAGCGTTGGCCTGACAGCCCAAATCGAAATCCTGCCGGGCCAGGCGCACATGGTGCAGATGGAAGCGGCCGAGCAGGTCAATCGGTTGATCCTGGACTTTGTGCAACAACACTAATGCTCCCTTGGCGACCATTTGCGGGTCGCCAAGGCCAACGACTTCAAGGAGATTCCAGCATGAGCTTTTCAATTGATCCGACCCGCAGCATGCGTGCCGCTGTCTGGCATGGCCGTCACGATATCCGTGTCGAAGACGTTCCGTTGCCCGTGTCGCCCCCCGCGGGCTGGGTCCAGATTCGCGTGCAATGGTGCGGTATTTGCGGCTCCGACCTGCATGAATACGTGGCCGGGCCAGTGTTCATCCCGGTGGACGCGCCGCACCCGCTGACCGGAATCAAGGGGCAGTGCATTCTCGGTCATGAGTTCTGTGGCGAAATTGTCGAAATCGGAGCCGGTGTCCAGGGGTTCAGTGTTGGCGAGCCGGTGGCCGCCGATGCCTGTCAGCACTGTGGCACGTGTTATTACTGCACCCATGGTTTGTACAACATTTGCGAGAACCTGGCCTTCACCGGGTTGATGAACAATGGTGCGTTCGCCGAGTTGGTCAACGTGCCGGCCAACCTGCTTTACAAGTTGCCGGCCAATTTTCCTGCTGAAGCCGGGGCGCTGATCGAACCGTTGGCAGTGGGCATGCACGCGGTGAAAAAGGCCGGGAGTTTGCTGGGGAAAAATGTGGTGGTGGTTGGCGCGGGAACCATCGGCCTGTGTACCATCATGTGTGCCAAGGCTGCTGGTGCGGCTCAGGTCATCGCCCTGGAAATGTCAGGAGCGCGCAAGGCGAAGGCTCGGGAGGTAGGAGCGAGCCATGTGCTAGACCCCAATGAATGTGACGCTCTGGCAGAGGTGCAGCGGCTGACCGGTGGCCTTGGGGCGGATGTCAGCTTCGAATGCATCGGCAACAAACACACAGCCAAGCTCGCTATCGACCTCATCCGCAAGGCCGGCACGTGTGTGCTGGTAGGCATCTTCGAGGAACCCAGCGAGTTCAATTTCTTCGAGCTGGTCGCCACCGAAAAACAGGTACTGGGTGCGCTCGCCTACAACGGTGAGTTCGCCGATGTGATCGCCTTTATTGCCGATGGCCGGCTGGACATCACGCCGCTGGTAACCGGGCGTATTCAGCTGGAACAGATCGTCGGGCAGGGCTTTGAGGAATTGGTCAACAACAAGGAGCAGAACGTGAAAATCATCGTGTCACCCGCTCGAGTCTGAAGCACTTGCAAGAGCGCGATTGGCGATGGCCCAGCGTGTATTACAACAGCTGCGCGAACCCTTGCGATGATTTCCTGTGGCTGGACTGCGTGGTGCTGGATGGGGTTTTAGAACCTGCTCCAGGCATAAAAAATGGACCTCTGAAGAGAGGTCCATTTTTTTTGGTCCGGAAAAAGCCTTTCGCACCCACATCATTGCTCAGGTCGCAGGCACCATTCGTCAATTGCGCTGCACTCTGGCACTGACAGTATCTCCAAAGAAGTTCCATTACCTGGTATTGGAGACTGATATGAAACCCGATCCTTCTACCACCAAAGATGAGCCCGCCGAGGATTTGAGCAACCCCAATGACGACGGTTGCGTGCTAGGCACCGCTGGTCGCGATGAAGACCCGAATGCCACCACAGACTGGGACAAGGAAAGGAACGCTGAAGACCACCGCCAAGGGCCGAGTGACGCCCGAGGGATGCCCGGTTACCCGCGTGAAGCACCTGACGAACAGGCGCCATCGACTACCAAAACCCGGCCACAAACTGGCGAAGTAGAGCCTGGCATCGAAACGCCAGAACAGGATAACGACAAGGTCGGTTGACTTGCGCAGGGAGCTTAAACTGCAGGCGCCGCTGCTACTCCAGGTTCCACTCATCTCCATCGACGATCGCAGGTATCACGTGCATCGGAAATAAAGAACTCCTGAGCGCAAACGGAGCCATAGCCTTAAGAACGTGAATTTTGGAATCCGGCGATGGCGCAGATCTTCAGCCGCTCGGCCGATACCTGGCTGCGCCTGGGGTTGCTGGTGCTGTTCGTCGGTCTCATGGGAGGCTTGCTCGTGGCATTGGCTCTGGACCGCTCCGACTACCGAACCGGCCGTAACTGGGTGGTCGAGCAGCCGCTGCCGTTCAGTCACGCCCATCATGTCGGCGAGCTGAAAATCGATTGCCGTTACTGCCACAGTTCCGTGGAGTCTTCCGCGATGGCCAGTCTGCCGCCCACCGAAACCTGCATGACGTGCCACTCGCAAATCTGGAAAAACGCCGACCTGCTCGAACCCTTGCGCAAAAGCCTGCGCGAATCACGGCCGTTGCATTGGCAGCGGGTGGTCGAACTGCCGGATTATGTGTACTTCCATCACGGCGTGCATGTGAATGCGGGCGTGGGCTGCAGCGAATGCCACGGCGCGGTGGACCGCATGCAGCTGATGTTCAAGGCCGAACCCCTGAGCATGGGCCAGTGCCTGGCCTGTCACCGCGATCCGGCGCCGCACTTGCGCCCCGCAGGGCAAGTGACCCAGCTGCAATGGCACACCGATCAGGATCGTCGGGCGCTGGGTGAACAATTAATGAAGGAGCGACGAATCGATCCCCGAGGCCTGAGCGATTGCGGGATCTGCCATCGATGAGCGCCTCCTCGCTGGACTTCGCCGCATGGCGCGAGCAGCTCGCCGGGCTCAAAGGCTCCGCGTACTGGCGTGGCCTCGAAGCGCTGGCGGCGACACCCGAGGCGCAGGCGCTGATCGAGGCGGAGTTTCCCGGCGCCGCGCCCTTGTTGGACCGCCGACATTTTCTGCAGTTGATGGCGGCGTCTCTGGCGATGGCAGGCCTGGCCGCGTGTGGCAAAACCCCTGAGCAAGCCGTGCCAGCGATCCGGCAAGCCACGCAACTGACGCCCGGCGTTGCGAGCTGGTATGCAACGGCCATCCCGTTTTGTGGCGTCGCCCAACCCGTGCTCGGCAAGACTCTCGCCGGGCGCCCAATCAAACTCGAAGGCAATCCACAGCACCCACTGTCCGGTGGCGCGTGCGATGCCTTTACTCAGGCCGCAATCCTGCAACTGTACGACCCGGACCGTTCCCAGGCGCCGCGCTTCAAGGGTCGGGAAACCAGTTGGGACGAAGTGCGTGGGGCGCTGGCTCGACAACGGCTGACGCTGGACACCACGCGAGGCAAAGGCCTGCATATCGTCTGCGGGGCCAGCAGTTCGCCGACCCTGGCGCGGCAACTCGAAGCGCTGCGTCGGCGCTGGCCCGAAGCGCAGCTGTATCACGCCGAACCGTTCGCCGAGACCCAGGCTCTGCGCGTCAGCGAGCGGGTATTCGGTCAGCCGCTGAACGCCCGACGTTATCTGGAAAACGCCGAGGTGCTGGTTTGCCTGGAAGACGATCCGCTGGGCAGCGGGCCGCGCCAGACGCTGTTGCAACGTGGCTGGGCGGAACGTCGACGGCAGGCGGCGCAAGGGCAGGGCGCGGCGTTGTCGTTTGTCGCCGAAAGCATTCCGACCCTAACCGGCGCTGCGGCCACGCGACGATTGGCGATTGCCCCGTCGCGACTGCCTGACCTGGTGCTGGCGCTGAGCCGCGCCTTGGGCGACAACGTGACCGATCAGCCGCGCCTGAGTGCGCGACAGCTCGACTGGGTCGATGAAGCCGCCACGGCGCTCAAGGCCCACCCCGGCCGTGGCCTGATCTGCGTGAGCAAGCAAGCGGCAGAAGATGTGCAGGCGCAGGTGATGCGGCTCAACCAACGGCTGGGTGCGCACGGCCAGACGCTGGATTGGCAGACGCCGACGTTGCTGGGCTACGAACGCGGACAGTTCTGGGCGTCGCTGGAGCAACTGAGCCAGCAATTGGCGGGTGGCAACGTCAACCAATTGTGGCTGCTTGATTGCAACCCGATGCACACCTCGGCGCCGGATTTGGGGCTGGAGGGGTTGCTGCAGAAAGTACCGCTGCGCCTGCATGCCGGGCTTTACTACGACGAGAGCGCCGCGCACTGCCACTGGCATTTGCCGCTCAATCATGCGCTCGACGGCTGGAGCGATACCCGGGCGGCGGATGGCAGCGCGTGCATTGTGCAGCCGCTGATCGAGCCGATGTACTCGACCCGAACCCTGCATCAAATCATCGAACTGCTGCTGACCTCCGTCGACAGCGACGCCCTGGAACAGGTGCGAATCACCTGGGCTCATGTTCCGCAAAGTCAGTGGCGCCAGGCCTTGGCCGATGGCTGGATCGAAACCTCAGCGCAGGCAGTGGATGTCCCCGAAGCAGCGACATTGGTGCTGAACCTGATCGATATCGATAGCCTCGAAGCTGTGGTGCGTCCGGACCCTTGCGTATGGGATGGGCGTTTTGCCAATCTCGGCTGGTTGCAGGAGTTGCCCAAACCCATCAGCACCCTGACCTGGAGCAACGTGGTCGGGCTGTCGCCACGGTTGGCGGAACAGGTGGGCGTGCGCAATGGCGACGGCGTCGAAGTGGCGCTGCCGGGGCAATTATTGCGTGGCGCGGCGTGGATCGAGCCGGGGCAGGCCGATCAGGTGATTGCCCTGTACACCGGTTACGGGCGCAGTCACGCTGGGCGGGTCGGTAACGGTTTGGGCTATGCGGTACGGCCGATCCAGTCGTCGTCGGTGAGTGCCTCGGTACGCTCCAGTGGCGAGCGCCATACTCTGGCTGTCACCCAGTCTCATCACCAGCTACCGGACGATGAGGTGCCGCCGATTCGTGTGGTGCAACGCCGGGCGCCGCAGTTGCCGGCGCAGCAAATTCCGGCATCGCTCTATAGCCCGGTCGTTGACAGCGGCCCGCAGTGGGGCATGGTCATCGACCTCGACTTGTGTACCGGCTGCAATGCCTGCGTCACGGCGTGTCAGGCAGAAAACAACATCGCCGTGGTCGGTGCCGAACAGGTGGCTAACGGGCGCAACATGCACTGGCTGCGCATCGACCACTACTACCAGGGTTCACTGGATGCGCCACGCTCGCGCTTCCAACCCTTGCCGTGCATGCACTGCGAACAGGCGCCGTGTGAAACCGGTTGCCCGGTGAATGCCACGGTGCACAGCCGCGATGGCTTGAACCAGATGGTTTACAACCGCTGCATCGGCACCCGCACCTGCGCCTCGTATTGCCCTTACAAAGTACGCCGTTTCAATTGGCTGGACTGGAATGCCGACGCCGCGCCGTCGATTCAGGCCCAGCGCAACCCCGAAGTCACCGTGCGTGCCCGGGGGGTGATGGAAAAATGCACTTATTGCATTCAGCGTATCAGCGCCGCACGCATCGAAGACAAACAGCAGGGCACCGATTTCGACACCACAAAAGTGCTCACCGCCTGCCAGCAAACCTGTCCGAGCCAGGCGATCCGCTTCGGTGACATCGCCGACTCCGCCAGCGCGGTCAGCCATGCCCGAAAGGATCCACGTCATTACCGCTTGCTCGAAGCCCTCGGCACACGCCCGCGCACCACCTATCTGGCGCGGATCGAGGAGGGGGGAGAGCAGCGATGAAGCCTGAACCGCTGCTGCACGATACCGGGCATTTTCTGCCACGGGACCTGAGCGATCAGCAGGTGTCGCGGCAGGTGTTCGGCCCCTTGCAGCAGTTTCCCCGGCGGGTGGCGTGGCGCTGGTTGTTCGCTATCGCCATCACGCTGTTGCTGATGTACCTGGCCTCGGCCACGGTACTGCTGGCCAACGGCGTGGGCATGTGGGGCAACAATCAGCCGGTGCACTGGGGCTTCGGCATTCTCAACTACATCTGGTGGCTGGGCATCGGCCATGCCGGCACCTTTATCTCCGCGTTGCTGTTGCTGATCGAGCGGCCGTGGCGGCATACCCTCAATCGCCTGGCGGAGTTGATGACACTGATGGCGGTGATCTGCGCCGCGCTGTACCCGATCCTGCACCTGGGGCGGCCCTGGCTGTTTTACTGGACCCTGCCGTACCCGAATGAAATGGGCTTGTGGCCGCAGTTCAAGAGCCCGACGGCCTGGGACATGTTTGCGATCCTGTCGTATTTGACGGTGTCGCTGCTGTTTCTGTTGGTGGGGGCCATTCCTGATTTCGCCACAGCGCGGGACCGTGCCCAAGGTACGCTGAGGCAAACGCTGTATGGCCTGATGGCGCTGGGCTGGCGCGGTTCGCAGCAGCATTGGGCGTTGTGGCGAAGTACCACCCGCGTGCTGGCGATGCTCGCGATCCCATTGGTGTTCGCCGTGTCCAGCGGCTATTCGTTCCTGCTGACCATGGGCCCGCAAAGCGGTTGGCATTCGACGCTGTTCCCGCCGTACTTCGTGGCCGGCGCGGTGTTTTCCGGATTTGCTTTGGTAGCGTTGCTCTCCATTGGCGTGCGCTGGTTGCTGCACATCGAAGCGCTGATCACCCTGCGTCATCTGGATATGCTCGGGCGCCTGCTGTTGGCCACCGGTTGGCTCACCGCCTATGGCTATCTGATGGATCTGTTCATGCCGTTATACAGCGGCGATGCCCATGAAATCGAGGTCTTGCTGAGACGCCTGAGCGGCCCTCACGCCTGGAGTTTCTGGTTGGCCATCGTCTGCAATGTTGGCGTGCTCCAGGTGTTGTGGTGGCGTTCGATGCGCCAGCGTCCGGGCGTTTTGGCCGCGGTGGCGCTGGCGGTGCTGGTGGGCATGTGGGCTGAACGTTTCATGCTGGTGATCCCGCCCCAGACTCGCGACTTTCTGGTCTCGACCTGGGGCGGCTATACCCCGACGCTTTGGGACTGGACACTGTTCATCGGCAGTTTCGGCGTGTTTTTGCTGCCTTACAGTCTGTTTCTGCGCTACGTGCCCATGGTCTCGGCATTCGAGGTCAAGCAGGCGCTGCATCAGGAGCGCGGCGATGACTGAATCCCTGGGGTTGCTGGCCGAATTCGATGCGCCGCAGCCGCTGGTTGAAGCCAGCCTGCACGCCTGGGCCATCGGCTATCGACGCCTCGATGCGTTCGCGCCGTTTCCTCTTGAGGCGCTGCAACCGTTGTTGAAACCCAAGGCTTCCAGGGTATCGAGCATGGCCTGCATCGGCGGATTGCTCGGCATCGGCCTTGCGCTGCTTATGCAGATCGGCTCGGTGTGGAGCTATCCGCTGAACGTCGGTGGCCGGCCGTTGATTGCCCTGCCATTGCTGATGGTGGTGACCTTTCTGTTCGCCGTGGTCGGGGCGGCGATCGCTGCGGTATTGACGCTGCTGGTCAGCAGCCGCTTGCCACGTTTGCATCACCCGTTGTTTGGCGCTGAGGGTTTCGAACGGGCCAGCGACGATGGGTTCTTTCTGTTTATCGAGGCCAGCGACCCGCTGTTCGACGCGCAGGCCACCCGAGCCTGGCTGGCCGAACGAGCGATTAGCGTGCGCGAGGTGCAGCCATGAACGCCTGGCCGTGGGCGCTGATAATCGCCGTGCTGTGCAGCGGCTGCGATGACATGTCGCGCCAGGCGAGGATTGAGCAACAACGCGCCGGCGCCTTGTTCGAAAACGGCTTGAGTAGCCGTCAGCCTCCCGTCGGCACTGTCGCCCGCGGGCAGCTGGAGCGTGAAGCGATTTTGCAGCAGCGTCCGCCATTGACCGATGCGTTGCTCACCCGTGGCGAAGCGAGCTATCAGACGTTCTGCACCCCTTGCCATGGCCTGAGCGGGCGAGGCGATGGTCTGGTGGTCGGTCGTGGTTTTCCGGCACCGCCGGCATTGACCGAACCGCGGTTGCTCGGCGCCTCTGACGCTCAGCTGATGCAGGTCATCGCTCAGGGCAAAGGCCTGATGTACGGCTATGAATCACGCATCCCACCGGCAGAGCGCTGGGCCATCGTCGCCCATGTGCGCTTGCTGCAATTAAGCCAGCACGCGCCTCTGGAGCGTCTGCCAGCCGAGTTGCGTCAGGCGTTCGAGGAGAACAACCAATGAGGCGGTTGTCGGGAGCATTCGCCATCGGCGCCGTCGGCGTCATGCTGCTCGGGGTTTGGCAGCCGGCCTGGGTGGGCGCCGGGGCTTTGGCGGCCGCGGTTAGCGGCAGCAACATTGTGCTGGGTTGTCTGCTGCTGGCGCTGCTGACGCCGTTGATCAATGGCCGCTGGCACCTGCTGCTGGCACCGGGCAGCGGACTGGGTCGCAGCGCGGTGGTGCTGATTGTGCCGATGCTGTTGCCGGTGCTGCTCGCCATGGCCTGGCTGTATCCGTGGTTCCACGTCGACGCGCCAGGGTTTCGCGGGCTGTGGTTGTCGCCGTGGTTTTTCGTGGTGCGCACGCTGCTTTACGCCGGGCTCGCCTTGGCTCTGCTGTGCTGGTCGCAACGTCTGAACGCCGAGCGCAGTGCCCCGGGGCTGATCCTGTATGGGCTGATGGTCAGCCTGGCGGCGGTCGACTGGTTGATGTCATTGCAGTCGGGGTTTGTGTCCAGCCTGTTTGGTGTGTTGCTGATTGCCCGGCAGTTGCTCGATGGCTTGGCGTTTGCCGGCCTCTGCGTGCTGTGCTGGAACCTTGTGCCGCTGCCGGCTCCACAGCGTCAGGTACTGCGGGGATTGCTGGTCAGTGCCCTGGCGTTCTGGGCCTACGTGCATTTCATGCAGTACCTGATTATCTGGTCGGTGAATCTTCAGCATGAAACCCAATGGTATCGGGTGCGTGAGGGAGGCATCTGGGGCGTGGTCAGCGGGTTGCTGATGGCAGGGCAGGTGGCGTGTCTGCTGGCGTTGGCCTCTCCTTGGGGCGGTCGGCCACAGGTTCTGATTGGGGGATGCACGGCTATTCTGCTACTGGGCAGTGTCGAGTCGATCTGGATGAGCTTGCCGTCGATATTCCCCGACGTTGAGATCGGTGCCGGCCTGATGGCCGTGCTCTGCCAAGGGATTTACGGTCTCGGCCTGTGGGCATGGTGGCGTTGGCAATGGCAACGGAGGCGCCATGAAATCTGAAAAACCGCTCGGCTACGAACCCAACACGGTCGACAGTGGCAAAGTCTGGAGTCTGGTGGCGCTGTTTTTCGCGGCGGTTCTGCTGTGCCTCACCGGCGTGGCCTGGTGGCTGATCAGCTATCAACACCGCGCAGAATCGCGGCAGCCACCCTTGAGTGCCCTGGAACGCGAGCGCCTGCTACCACCGGCCCCACGCTTGCAATCTCAGCCTCGGCAGGACGCTGAACGACAACTCGCCGCCGAGCGTATTCACCTCGACAGCTTCGGCTGGGTCGACCGCGAGCGCCGCATTGTGCACCTGCCGCTGGAACAGGCGCGGCAGGTGCTGCTGGAGCAGGACTGGCCAACACCCGAGGACGCCCCGCATGAACCGTGAACGGGTCTTGCTAGTGCTGGGATTGCTGTGGTTGATGACAATGCAACCCAGCGCTGCGCAGGCATTCGACCCGTTTTCCGCCGCCGGAATCGACACGGTCCAGGTCGGCCAGCGCTTGGCACTGGACACGCGCTTTATCGATCAGCACGGCCGCTCGGTACGCCTCGGCGATTTGCTTGGCGGCCAGCCAACGCTGTTGGTGCCTTTGTATTACCGCTGCCCGAACGTCTGTGGCGCGGCGCTCTCGACCCTGTTCAGTCAATTGGCGAATCAGCCTTACCGCTTGGGCCGGGATTTTCAGGTGATCGCGTTCAGTTTCGATCCGCGAGAAGACAGCCATGCCGCCCGCGAGGAACTGGCCAGACTGAGTCAGCATTGGCCGTCGCTGACGGCTGAGCCAGGCTTGCATTTGCTGACCGGCGACGCTGCTGCGGGTCAGGTCCTGGCCGGCTCACTGGGCTTCGCTTATCGCTACGATGAGCAACAGCAACAATACGCGCATAGCTCGGCGGTGGCGGTATTGACCGGCGATGGACGCCTGTCGCGCTGGCTCTATGGTCTTGGTTATCAGGCCAGCGATGTGCGCCTTGCGTTGACCGAGGCGGGGCAGGGCAAGCTGGGCGCATTCAAGGAACAGCTTCTGCTGCTGTGTTACCACTACGACCCGCAGAGCGGCACCTATAACAGTCGAATCATTCTTTTGCTGCAAGTGGCGGGGATGGCGACCGTGCTGGTGTTGGGCCTGTTCATTGTTCTGGCGTTGCGCCGCGATCGGCAGAGGCAGCCATGAACGAACACTTCCTGCGCTTGTGGCCCGTGCAGGGCTCGGACTACGCCGCCTCGGTCGATTGGCTGGTGATCGGCTTCACCGGGATGATGGCGTTGTTTGTAGTGCCAGTATTTGTCGCGCTTTGGATGTTTATCTGGCGCTATCGACGCGGGCGCGAGGCGAATCGGGATCATCGGGCGCAGAGCAATCTGCCGATCGAACTGGCCTGGATCATCTTGCCGTTCATTGGCTCGCTGGTGATTTTTCTGTTTTCGGCACGGCTGTTCTTTTTCGCCCGCACGCCTCCGGCCGATGCCCTGGAAATCCAGGTCACGGCGCGGCAATGGATGTGGAAATTTCAGCATCAGGGCGGGCAGCGTGAGATCAACACCTTGCACGTCCCGGCGAGGCGTCCGGTGAAGCTGACGATGATTTCCGAAGACGTGATCCACAGCCTGTTTTTCCCCAGTCTGCGAATCAAGCAAGACGTGTTGCCGCAGCGTTACAGCATGCTCTGGTTCCAGGCCGAACACAGCGGCACCTATCAGGTCTATTGCGCTGAATACTGCGGCACCGATCATGCGGCGATGCTCGCCCGGCTGGTGGTGCTCGACCCGGGTGACTACCAGCAATGGCTGCAGGACAACGGCAGCACCACCGACCTGATCAGCCAGGGCGAGACCTTGTACCGCCAATACGGCTGCGGCAGTTGCCACGACTCCGGCAACGCGCCGCCCTTGGCTGGCGTGTTCAATCGAACGGTGCGCCTGGCCGACGGCAGCCAGGTCGTGGCAGACGATGCCTACCTGCGCGACAGCATTGTGTTGCCACAAAAACACCTGGTGACGGGTTACCTGCCGATCATGCCAACGTATAGCAACCTGTTGGACGAAGAAGCCGTGCAGCGTCTGGTGGCTTACCTGCGCTCGTTGCCCGCCACGGCTTCCGGGGATCCGAAATGAGCGCACCCAGTTATTTGCATCAACAAGGTTTGCTCTCGTGGTTTCTGACCCTGGACCACAAGCGCATTGCTGTGCTGTACATGGTCACGGTGACCTTCTTCTTTTTCGCCGGCGGGTTGGCCGCGACCCTGATCCGCATCGAACTGGTCACGCCCCAAGGCGACCTGTTGACCGCCGACGGCTACAACCGTGCGTTTACCCTGCACGGGGTAATCATGGTCTGGTTTTTTCTGATTCCATCAATCCCCAGCGTGTTCGGCAACTTCCTGGTGCCGATCATGATCGGCGCCCGGGACATGGCGTTTCCGCGTCTTAATCTGTTCAGTTGGTACCTGCTGCTCGGCGGTGGGTTGTTCACGTTGCTGGCGTTGCTTCTCGGCGGGGTCGATACCGGCTGGACCTTCTACACGCCGCTGTCGACGATGTTCAGCAACGGCCACGTGGTGGCGGTGATCTGCGGTGTGTTCATCGCCGGGTTTTCCTCGATCTTCACCGGCATCAACATCATCGTCACCGTGCATACCCTTCGCGCGCCGGGCATGAACTGGATGCGTCTGCCGCTATTCATCTGGGCGATGTACGCCACCTCGATCATTCTGGTGCTGGCGACTCCGGTGCTGGCAATTACTTTGTTGCTGGTGGCCGCCGAGCATCTGTTCAACATTGGCGTATTCGACCCGCGCCTGGGCGGCGATCCGTTGCTGTTCCAGCACCTGTTCTGGTTCTACAGTCACCCGGCGGTGTACATCATGATCCTGCCCGCGATGGGGGTGGTCAGCGAACTGATCACTGCGGCGGGGCACAAGCGCATCTTTGGCTATCGCTTTGTCGCCTGGTCCAGCGTGGCGATTGCGGTGATCGGTTTCCTGGTCTGGGGGCATCACATGTTTGTCGCCGGGCAGTCGATGTATGCCAGCCTGGTGTTCTCGCTGCTGAGTTTCCTGGTGTCGATTCCGTCGGCGATCAAGGCCTATAACTGGAGCGCGACCCTATACAAAAGCGACTTGACCCTGCATGCGCCGTTTCTGTTTGCCCTGACCTTTATCGGGTTGTTCATTATCGGCGGGGTGACCGGGTTGTTCCTGGCGCTGCTCGCCGCCGACCTGCATGCCCATGACACCTATTTTGTGGTCGCTCACTTCCACTACATCATGGTTGGCGCGGCGGTGGCCGGGTACTTTGGTGCGTTGCATTTCTGGTGGCCGAAAATCACCGGACGCCTGTATTCGCAGCTGTGGGGCAAGATCACCGCGGTGCTGATTTTTTGCGGTTTCAACCTGACGTTTTTTCCGCAATTCCTGCTCGGGTATCTGGGCATGCCCCGGCGCTATCACGCCTATGACCCGGATTTTCAGTTCCTCAACGTACTGTCTTCGGCCGGGGCCTCGATTCTGGCCCTGGCTTACGTGTTGCCGTTCTTCTACCTGCTCGGCTCCTTGCGCTGGGGCGAGCGGGCGCCGATGAATCCCTGGGAGGCGGCCGGCCTTGAGTGGCGCGTGCCGTCACCGCCGCCGCTGCACAACTTCGAAGCACCGGTGACGGTGGATTTCGAAGCCTATGATTATTCTCCCGAGGCGCGCCGTGATCCGGTCTGACGAGAGGCCCGCCGAGCCCTTCGTGGCCTGGGCGCAGCAGCGTGAGGCCGCGAGGCTGGGTATGTGGCTGTTTCTGGCCACCGAAGCGATGATGTTCGGCAGCCTGATCATGGTGGCGTGGTTGTACCGACTGCAGCACCCCGACGGCGTGGTGGAAGCGGTGGCGGGTTTGCACTGGCAACTGGCAACGGCCAACACGTTCATTTTGTTGACCAGCAGTTTGCTGATGACTCTGGCGCTGGCGGTCAGTGAGCAGGGGAAAGCGCTTCGTTTGCGCCGTTGCCTGCTGGGTGCGGCGCTGCTGGGCGTACTGTTTCTGGCCTGCAAAGGCGTCGAATACAGTCTTGAATACCGCGAAGGGCTGCTGCCAGGTTTCGCCGCGGACTCACCACTGTATCTGCCGTCAGCACACTTGTTCATGAACCTGTATTTCATCGCCACGGCGCTGCACGGCGTACACGTGCTGGTGGCGGTCGGTTTGGGGCTATGGCTCTACGTGCGACTCGCACCAGACAACCTGTCAGAGCGTGGGGCGCGCACGCGTCTGGAAATGGTCACTCTGTATTGGCATCTGGTGGACGGGATCTGGATCCTGTTGTTTCCGACCCTCTACCTGGTGGGGCGCTGAGATGAGCACGGCGAACGCGTTGAAAGTCTATGTCGGCTTGCTGCTGCTTCTGGCGGTAGAAGTGCTGGTGGCGCTGTTCTGGCCGCGCAACAGCAGCCTGATCATGCTTGCCGCTGTCGGGCAGTTTTTGCTGCTGTTGATATTTTACCTGGGCCTCTATCGCCATCGGGGCTGGGTGCGGCTGTTTGGTTGGCTGTATCTGCTGTGGCTCCTGATGATGATGGTGTTCATCCTTGGTGAATCAGCGACTCGCTGAGGTCAGATTTCGTCATCATTCTTCAGCCGAAACCTGCGGCTGATGGATTAAGTTCTCCGTTGAGAAGAGACGGACAGGGTACTCAGCCATGATTAATCGCAAGTGCTCGATGGCTTCCAGGTATTTAAGATCGGCCTGCTTTCTTTTCTTCTGATACTGCGTGAATTTCTCTATGTCCATGTGGGGCTGATCGAGAAGATCAAGGGCGGCATGGCTCAAATGATAGGCTTCGCTGAACAGTTGTTTGTTACGTTCAAGCGCCAGGTTTAGGCAGGCTATCGCTTGATCGGAAGTCATCGTACCGTTCATTGTTGCGACCTCTTTTATGGGGTGTTCCAGGTTTTTGGGTCGTGCAGTGCAGGAGCCAGGCTATTTACCACGACGCCACACCTTGAGGTAGTCCACGCTGAAGGTGGAGGGCAGGTCGGCGTCGTCGACAACGCCGAACCAATTCCACATGGCCTCGCTGTCAAAGACGATCTCCATCGGGAAGAACCAGTGGGTGTTCTTTGCCTCGCGCACCAGTACGCCGTCGACGTACCAGCGCAACGTGTCGGGCTGCCAATCGAAACCGTAGACATGAAATGCGCTGGCCAGCCGCCAAGGGCTGATCCAGCTGCTGCCATCGCTCAGATGCTCGGTGCCTTGCGGCGTGGCCCAAACGTGGGCGTTCATGTTGTACCGACGGTCGAAGGAGGCGTTTTTGGTCTTGCCGCCGATTTCGAAGATGTCGATTTCCGTGGCGTTATCGGCAAGCCCCGTCCATGCGAGCCAGAAGGCGCTGGAGCCTGCCGAGTCCATCGGTTTGGCGCGGGCTTCGTAGTAGCCGTAAAAACTGCGCTCGATAGTACGGACCATCGCCGAGCTATAACCTTCATATCCGAGTCGTACGTATTTTTGCGGCAAGGTTTCCTTGCGGAAAACGATGTTCAGATGGCCATCGCTCAGGTAGGCATTGTCCGGCGTGAACAACGCCGGCTTACGCCCGAGCGACTCGGTGCCCGTGGCATTGTTGACGTGCCAGCGACTGGCGTTGAGGGTCGTGTCATCGAAGTCGTCGGAAAATTGGGAGTCCAGAATCCACTGTCCGGTATTGCCCTGATCGGACAGCGGCAGTTTGGCGTTGGTCCGTTCCGGTACCGTTCCCAGCGGGCCGACGCGGGTCCAGGAATTGGCGGCCTTGGGGAGGGCGACGGACCACTTGTTCGCCAGATATTGAAATACACGCTGCCGTTCCTCCAGGGACGCCACGTGGCGGTCGTACACCAGTACTTCGGCGATGTCGCCGCGCAGGTCTTCGATGCTGCCGACCACGTTGCGCCCCACCGCATAGGGGCCGATGGGCACGTCATTGAGTTCCAGGAAGAACAGGGTCGGGTCGTAGGCGGTGGGCTGTTGCACGCTGATCGCGAAGTTCGGCGACACGTTGTCGTTATCGGCGATTATCGGGCGCGAACTGAACAGTCGCTGCCAGGTCTCACCGCTGCTTTGTTCGGTCAGTCTGCGTGACACGATCAATAGGGTAACGGGGCCTTTTGCAGCGCGAATCGCCTTGCCGAGGAACGCCGAAGCACCGCTGAAACGCACCACCGCATGGCCATTCATGGCGTGTTCCACGCGCAGCGGCAGCGCGTTGCTTGCTGCATCGTCTACGGCAGCGTCGTTGGACTTGCCGGATTTGTCGTGCCAGCGCAAGAGACGGCCGTGGGCATCGAGGGTCATTTTCGAGGCGTCGGCAGCGTCGAGCCACAGCACCAGGCCGTTGGCCAGCGGCGGGGGAGTGTCCCCCGACGCGTTGCAAACGACCGATAGCAGGGTCGCCAAAAGAATGAACCTGCTCATACCCATTGCTTTAACGCAATCGATGCCGCCAATCCGGGTTGGGAGCGGTACCCTTGCGGATTACACAATTGCCATCGCCAGGTGTCGATGATCATTTGCATCAGGTCGCGCTGTGCGTACCAGCCTAGATCACGCCCTGCCTTGGTGGGATCGGCCCAGCATTCGGCGATATCACCGTCGCGGCGCGGTGCGAACCGGAAGGGGATGGTAATACCCGTAATGTCCTCGAAGCTGTGGATGATCTGCAGCACGCTGTGGCCAATGCCTGTTCCCAGGTTCCAGACGTGGATGCCGTTTGTGTTCTGCAACGCCCGCAACGCTTTGAGATGGCCATCGGCAAGGTCGACCACATGGACGTAATCGCGCACGCACGTTCCGTCGACAGTGGGATAGTCGCTGCCGTACACCATGAGTTCGGGCACTTGCCTCATCGCGACCCGTGTCAGGCAAGGCAGCAAGTTGTTGGGCTTGCCATTGGGGTTTTCTCCGATCAGCCCGCTTTCGTGAGCACCAATCGGGTTGAAGTAGCGCAACACCGCAATGCTCCATTGCGGATCGGACAGGCACAGGTCGGTGAGCAACTCTTCGATCAGCAGCTTGGTGCGGCCATAGGGATTGATCGGTTTGCCTGCGCCCAGGTCTTCGATGAGCGGTATCTGCCGGGGGGCGCCATACACGGTGGCCGATGAGCTGAACACCAGTTTGAAGACTTCGTGGCGGGCCATTGCATGGCAGAGATTGAGCGTGCCGACCACATTGTTGGCGTAATAATCCAGCGGCTTTCGAACGCTTTCCTCCACGGATTTGAGACCGGCAAAGTGCACCACGGCATCGATGTCGTAGCGGCTGAAGATATCGTCGAGCAGGTGGCTATCGCGAATATCGCCTTCAATGAAATCGACTCGCTTGCGAGTCAGATACTTCAGGCGCGCGAGCGACTCGCGGCAGCTGTTACACAGGTTATCGAGGACCAGCACCTGTCGACCGGCGTCAATCAGGGTCAGGGTGGTATGGGAGCCGATGTATCCAGCCCCGCCGGTAATCAACGTGGTTTTGTGCATGATGAGGCGTTCCTGTCACAAGGAAATTGCACGAGTCAGGAGAATGTGATCCGGGAAGGGAAAAGCTTGTCGGGTGTGTCCTCTCAGCGGGTGGTGAAAACCGATTTGAATTCTTGCGGCCAGCGCGGATGCATCACGCTATACGCCACGGCATAACTCAGTGCGCCAACCACGATGCTGCAGATCAGGTGCAAGTAGCCCTGAACACCCAGGCGGGAAGAAACCATCAGGACGATCGCTGCCATGACGAACGAAGCAATCACGCTGCGATAGTTGGTTTCGAAAAATCGCCGCCAGCCATAGCCGATTGCACTGTTCAACCCGCGGATTTGCAGTGGCGTGATGATCGCCATCCGGGCCAGCAGGGCGAGGGCGGCGGCCATGCCGCCATAGAGGCTGCCGAAGCCATAGACCAGCGCCAGTGCCAATACGGTGGTTGCCACTTCGGCCTTGATGGTCAGGTGGCTGCAATTGACCGCGACCAGTGCGGTCGTGGCGTACATGGCGGTATTACCGATGGCTGCTGTGCACGCAAGCACTTGCAGCAGGGGAATGGCCTCGGTCCATTTGGCGCCGAAGATCAACAGGATCAGGTCGTGCGCCGTGAGTGCGATGCCGATGAACAGGGGTGTCAACAGGAAGCAGCTGACGGCGGTCGAATCGCTGATGATCGCGCGTAACCGCGACGGATCGGCGCTGCGTCGGGCAAACACCGGCAGCGCATAACTGATCAGGCCGTGATAGATCGCCGTGCGCGGCAGATCGATGATGCGCATCGCCATGTTGAACATGCCAACCGCGTTGGTGCCGGCCGTCATGCCCAGGATGACGGTGACCCCGCGCTGTAGCGTTTGCGAACTCAGCGCGTTGACGGCAACCGGTGCGCCGGCTTTCAACAGTTCGCGCAAGAGCGGGCCGTCAATGTAAAAGGCAATGCGGCGCGGGTCTGCGCGCATCAATACGATAATGGACACGAACTCCATGATCAGTGCCTGGGCAATGACCGCCCAGGCGCCCAATCCCCAGAGCGCGACAGCGATGCCGCCCACGCCACCACACACCTTGCCCAGCAGCGTGCGCGACGCCAGCATCCTGAAGTTGCCGCTACGGCGCATTTGCGCCACATAGACCCGCGCCATCATGGTGAACAGGATTTTTACCGAGGCCACCGCCGTCATCCATTGCAGAATCGGGTCGGGCGCGTACAGAATCGCTGCGCCCGAGATGACGACGATGGACGCCAGGCTGACGAGTACCGACGCCCAGAAAGCTGTGGCGATGTGTTTGTCTTCCAGCCGCTCGAGTCGTACCAGCGGGTCTTCCAGAACCGAGGAATAAATCATGCCGATCAACTCGACGATGGCAATGATGACCGTGCCCACACCCAACTCTGTGGGCGACAGCAGCCTGGCATATGCGACAAAGGTAATCATCGACAGGAAAATCAGGCCGAATTTCTCGGTGAAAATCCAGATCAATTTAACCAGTCGGTGATTGGCCATGGCGGATACCGGCTCAATGAGCGGTGGTTGACGCAGCTGGCTTGCGCAATGATCGGACGCACGCGTAGAGGAAGCGCAATGTCGGTTTGCCGTTTCTGAAGATCAGCGTTTGCCAGGAATACTCCAGCATTCGCCGGTACACACCGATCACCTGGGCATGCTCGCCTCTGCGGGAAAACAGTTCGAGAAAGTCGCTGTGGCTGCCCAGCGCGAAATCGATCCGTTGCTGCTTGCTGAGCTGCGCGCCATAGAGGGCGAGGAACGCTTCGATGAACCTGATCTTGTACGGGTAGTACCTTGTCGGTTGCGCGGTCATGTTGGCGCTGTTGACCATGCGCTGCAGCAGCACCTCTGGCACCGTGTGGATCTCCCAGTGTTCGGCGATCCGGGTCCACATGAAGCGGTCTTCGGAGTAACGCAGGCTGGCATTGAAGCCGCCGAGTTGCATGATCACGTCGCGTCTGACCATCGCGGAGGACACGCCATTGAGGACGTTGGCGCGGATGAAATCGTCGAAATGCCTACCGTTTTTTTGCCGGTTTTCCAGTATTCGCTTGCCGTCGCTGTAATCGTTATGCACGTAGCAATCTACCAGCCCCACCGGCCGTCCCTGACGACTCAGTTCGTCAAACAGTGCCACTTGTTGCTCCAGTTTTTGCGGATACCATCTGTCATCGGCATCGAGAAACGCCACAAAAGTCTCTTCAGAGTGCTGCAGTCCGTGGTTGCGGGCGCTGGCCTGGCCTTCGTTGGCTTGGTGCAACAGCGTCAGGCGAAACGGCGCCGCGAAGTCCTTGACCCGTTGGGGGCCATCATCGGTGGAACCATCGTCGATGACGATGACGTGATCGGGCAGTCGCGTTTGCCCGGCCACGGACGCCAGTGTTTGTTCAATGCTGTCGGCGCCGTTGTACATCGCGATTATGACGCACACTGAATGGGGTGAAGGGGGGGCTTGGTCTGGCACGGTTAGTTCTCCTTTTGTTACGCCTTGGCCGAGTCGGGTGGTAGTGCCTTGGCAGGCGGACGTTGATGCAGGGTTGCGGGTGACAACTGGGGGTATGTCACGTGGTGATGCCGAAAGGACAGAGCCAGAATGCAGAACACCAGAAACTCTGCGGAGCGGTAATTGGGAACGACATACGCCACATAGTTGGTGAGCATGAACGATCCGATGATGACCATCGCGCTGGCGTGAAACCGTGCTGACTGATCAGCCACCACGGCCCGATAGTGTTTGGTCAGCGCCTCGATCAGCATCAGGATCAGCGCTGTCAGCTGAATGACGCCGCCGTTGAGCAAGGTCTCCATGTAGCCGCTGTGGGCATTGCCGATGTAACCCCAGCGATTGATGAATGTCTCGGCACCCGGGCTGGACCAGAAAGCGCCGAAGCCGTAACCCTTGAGGAATTCGGCGTCGATCAGCGGTGTGAGCAAGTCCCAGATCAGCGTGCGGTCGGTGAGTGATGCGTCACGCCCCATCAGCTCCAGCAGCAGGGTGTAATTGCCGTATAGAAAAAGGCAGATCAGCAAATAGACGATTGTCGTACCGAGGAATGCTGTCAGTGAGCGGTTGATGTGCAAGCGGATCAGTGTGAGGAAGTACCAATAGCTCACTGCGCCAGCAACAATCAGCGCTACTGCTGTGGCAGATTGGGCCAGAGCAATCGCGATCAGCGAGAATAACGAGCAGATGATGGCCCAGGGATTGCGCTGACGGATCATCGGCAGCAGTAACAGAATGGCAATCGCGTTGAGCCGGGCGCCAGCGTTTTTTTCCGGGAAGATCCCCTTGAACGCACCATCGCGAATACCGCCGTAAATGAAGGCGATGTCCGGCCTTACCAGCGCGAATATCAAGCCGAAAAACGCGGCGGCGCCGATGGTGCAGCCGAGCATGAAGGCGATTTTCTCGAGGCTGTAGTTGTAGGCGATGAACCCTGCAAAGAACACCATGCTGATCAACGCCACAAAACGTTTGAAACTCAACACCGGGTCGTAGGACCAACTGATCGATACGGCCAGGCTGAGCATGAATATCAGCAGGAAGGCGTTGTTCCTGTAAAAGCTTTTGCTGATGAAGACCTTGTTGCGGATGAAAAAGAACAGCGGAACCAGCAGGGTGATCAGGCCGCAGATCTGGTTGACCACGTTGCCTTCGAGGTCTTTTTCGGCGGCATCCAGACTCGACGCATCAGCCAGCCCGAAAAAAAATCCGATGACCTGGATATAGAACAGCACGCCAAACAATGTGAAAGCGTCGCGTAGCGTGGTGTATCTGACTTCCAGTTTGTTCATGATGATTGGCTCCCTAGTAATGCGTCAGCAATGCGTCGAGATAAGTTTTCGCCGCACAGGCACTCACAAAACGGGCAGCCGCATCGATGCGCGCCTGACGGTTTGCATCACGCGACAATGTCAGTTCTACAGTGATGGCCTGTGCCAGTGCGTCAGGGTTGTCGACCGCCACCAGCGGGGCGATCGCGCCATTGTCGAGAATCTCTTGCGGGCCATAGGGGCAGTGGGTCGATACCACCGGGGTGCCCGTGGACATGGCCTCCACCAGCGCGTTGGGGCTGCCCTCGAAACGCGACGACAGCACAAAGCAATCGGCCGCTGCCACTTCCGCCAATGGGTCGCTGGTATAGCCCGGCAGATCGAAGCGGTCGGCCACGCCCAAGGCGATTGCTTGCTCGAGCAACTCGGTTCTGAGCGCGCCTTCGCCGAAAATGATCAATCGGGCACTGGGATCGGCTAAGCGGGCAAAGGCATCGATCAATACATCAAAGCCTTTTTGCCGTGCCAGACGACCTACGGCGACAATCACCGGGGTGGTTTTTTTCGACAGCCAGCGGTGCTTCGGACGTCCCGGCGCCTTGTCGCGAAAATCGTTGTCGAGCACCGGGTTGTCGGCGATGGTGACATCCTGCGCACGGGTGATGGTGGTATCGACCAGGTCCTGGGCGACGCCGCGCGAGACGCAGATCACCGGATTGGGAATGAGTCGATACAGCAGCGGAGCCAACAGATACGCGGTGCGCACCGCCAACGCGGGGTTGACGTGTTTGTCATGAGAAAACGCATTGCGCTCACTGACATGCAAGCGCGCCAGCGTACCGGACAACGCGGCGGCGACGATGGCCACCACGTTGACATGAGTGAGGGCGGCCAGTTGCGCGTCAAAGCGATTGTGGCGAAGAAAGCGTACCAGCGCCGGCACCGCCCTAGAGCTGCGTACACTGTGCAACTCGACGCGCTTGACCCTCGGGTCGATGCACGCCGAGTTCACACCTGTATCGGTGAGCATCAGTAAGGTCACGTCATTGCCTGCATCAGTCAGCGCACTGGCGAGGCGCACCATCATTTTTTCGGCGCCGCCCCCGCGCAAGTCCTGCAGGATAATCAGCAGCCTTTTCATTGATTCCATACCTGGTAGTACGCCTGCGCGGCGTATTGGCTGGTGTACTGTCGGATGGCGTCAGCGGTCACCTGGCCGTTTGGTGCAGCATGGCCTTGCGCGGCCACGCTGCGCAGCATCCCTTCGGCCAGCGCCGGTACATCATTGACCTTGACCAGATCGCCAAGGCGGCCGTTATCAAGCAGTTCCCTGGGCCCGGTTGCGCAGTCGCAGGCCAACACTGGCGTACCCAGCGCCAGGGCTTCGATCAGGACGGTCGGCAAGCCCTCATGAAACGAACTCAGGATCAGCAGTCGTGCCTGTCTGATCAATGGGTAGGGATTGCTCAGAAAACCGGTGAAATGCACACGGTCCTCGATGCCCAGGCGACTGGCCTGCGAAGTCAGCGCAGCGAGTAGCGGGCCATCGCCGATAATCACCAGGTCCGGCAGCGCGGCGCTGCGCAAGGCCATGGCGTAGGCGTCGAGCAGCAGGTGGAAACCCTTCGGTTTCACCAGCCGGCCCACGGCTAACCAGAAATCGGCCGGAAAACCGCTGAGCATGGGCGTCTGTGCGGCGCTGAGCAGTTGTTCGGTGACCACTGCATTCGGGCAATAACGGATGCGCTCGCGACCCCAGGGCACCAGTTCGGCGAGGGACTGGCGCAAGCCATTGGAAACCGTCACTACCTGGCCGTTGCCACAGAGGTACAACGCATAGAGCAGACGCAGGGTGGCGGGACTGATTTTTTGTTCGCTGCAATCCAGTGCTGCATGACGGCTATAGATGACCTTGCATGGGCGACCCAAGCTGGCAAACCAGGTGCAGAGGTTGGCTCGTTCCTTGGCGGCGATGAGGTGAGTCACCTGTTCACGACGAATAATCCGCCGCAGCAATACGATGGACTTGAGCAGGCCGACGATTCCATTGCCGCCGCCATTGAGCGTGGCAGCCCCTTCATCGTCCGGCGTGTCGCCGTTCATGACGAAATAACTGACACGCTGGCCATCTTTGAGAAACTGTCGGGCCAGGCGTTGCTGGACACGCTCGAGGCCACCATCGGGCTTGAAGTCCTTGAGGATGAACAGGATGTGCATGGTCGTTGCTCGGTGATCAGTGCGGGGTGATCGATGCCGGGTGCTCAGGGATAAGTGATGTTGATGGTTACTTTTCGCCGAATGATCATCACCAATAGATGAACAAAATTGGTCGGGTAATCGATCAGGTAGCGTTTGATGGTGTGCGGTTCGCGGTACATCCGATAGAACGCGCGCAGATGCAGGCGGTTGACCAGCTCAGGGTAATAATGATGAGTGGCCGTGGCCTCTTGGCGAATGAAACCGCCACAGGTGAATGCCACCCCGGTGAAGCCGGCACGCAGGGCATCCTGCTCGAACTGCTCCTGCAGCCCGGCGCCCAGGCCTACGATCAGGATGTTCGCTTCGCTGCGGCAGATGTCTGCTTGAATGCACGCGGCCTGCGGCGCATCGAAATAGCCATTGTGATGACCGGCAATAATCAGCGCCGGGTAGCGAGCCTTGATCTTATCGATGAACAGGTCCAGTTCTGCTTGCCGGGCACCGACAAAATAGAGGCGCTTGCCTTGTTTTTCGGCGCAACTGAACACAGAGTCGGCGATGGACGTGAAGTCGAAGCTGACCCGGCCGATCGTGCGGCCGGTGATGCGCGACATGAAGGTAGACATCAGCATGCCGTCGCAAAAATAGGCGATGGAAGTCGGGTCCCGGTCGAACAGACTGCCGACGGAGGCAAAATTGATGAAGGAAAATGCCTTGTTGGCGTCCAGCAAATTCGGTGCGTAATGCCCGATTAATTCCAGGTCGATCATTGCCTGACTCCTCAGTAAGTGTCTTTTGAAAACAACGTGAAAGGGGTCTTGACCAGAATCTTGATGTCGAGCCACAGCGACCATTGGTTGATGTAGTTGAGGTCCTGGGCGACGCGCTGCTGCATTTTTTCCAGCGTCTGGGTTTCACCTCGATGCCCGGTGATCTGGGCCAACCCGGTGATTCCCGGCTTGAGGCGATGACGGGCCATGTAGGCGCGAACCTTGCCGGTGTAGTAAATGTTGTGCGTGACCGCATGCGGTCGCGGGCCGACCAGGGCCATTTCGCCGCAGAGCACGTTGAACAGTTGCGGTAGCTCGTCGATGGAACTACGGCGCAAAAAACGCCCAAGCGGGGTGATGCGGTCATCCTCGCGGGTGGCCTGACGGACTTCGTTGTCGTCGTGTAAACGCATCGACCGGAACTTCCAGACCTTGATCACCTCAGCGTTACAGCCGTAGCGATTTTGTTTGAACAACACGGGGCCGGGCGAGGAAAGCTTGATGGCTATCGCCACGATCAATAGCAAGGGGCTGAGCACAATAATGCCTACAGCGGCCAGGCTACGTTCGAACAGCTCTTTGCAGAGCAGGCTGCCGGGGTGCGAACTGATGAGGCTTTCATTGAGATAGATGGCCGGCATTCGCTCTATTTCCGAGATCGACTGATTGAGCAACACCATGCTGCCGAAATCGGGGATCCAGACCACGTCGACATTCATGTCCAGAAGATCGATGTACAGCGCTTCGATGATGGCGGCTTGTGCCATCGGCAGGACGATGTAGACGCGGCGTACGTGCAGGCGGGTGATGATTTCGCGAACCTCGTCGATGCGCCCCAGCAGCGGCAGAATGCTTGGGGCCGGGCCGGTATGTTCGGCCGTTGCGATAAAACCCAGCAGCGGTACGCGATTGCGCCTGGACAGTTTTCTCGCCAGCGTATGTGCGGTCGGACACGTCCCGATGATCACCGCGCGGCGCTCGTTGCAGAGCTTGTGCGAATGCAGTCGGGCCAGGTAATGCAGGGGCAAAAAGCTCGCTGCCTGGACCAGGTAACCCAATACGGCCCAGACGATGATCACCTGACGCGAGAAAATCACGCTGGTCTGGGTGAGGAAGGCAATGCTGATCAGCACGGCCAGCAAAATCATCCAGGCCGCCAGCAGCCGAGCGAGCCCGGACAACCACTCATGACGCTTGTGGTAAACCTGCATGACGCTGTAGATCGGCACCGAACCGAGAACGGTGAGAATCATCAGAACGCGGTATTCGCTGGTCAGGCTGCCGACGCGCCAATACACAAGCAACATCAGCAGCAGGTTGGCCAGGCTGAGCGCGCATAGCCATTGGCCCCAGAAGGTCAGACCCCGGCGGCGCGTCATTTGAGCGGTGTATAACGATGTCATCGGCTCAACCTCCGGGCATGGGTTGGACTTCGGCGCCGAATACTGCACGCCCTCGTTCCCGCACGCTGGTATAGCTCGACTGGGATTCAGCTTGTGGTGGATGTCTGGAAGGAGGCTACTGGAGAGACAAGTACAAGGTTTTACCTGGACATGTAGTCGTAGTTCTGGAACGTATCGGAATGGCTGTAGCCATGCTTGCGAGCCTTGCGCAAGTCAACCTGGTTGAGCACCACACCAAACACCGGCGCATGGCTCTGCTGCAGTAGAGCAAGGCACCTCTGCACCTGGCTGACAGGCGTGCTTTCGGCCTTGATTACGTAGATCACTGCGTCCGAATGCTTGGCCAGCAACAGTGCATCGCTGACCATTTGCGCAGGCGGTGAGTCGATGATGATGCGCTGGTACCGCGATTTCAGCACCTTGAGCATGGGGGTCAGGCGCGGCGAACTGAGCAGATCCAGCGGTGGCGGCGACAGCTTCCCGGCCGGCAACATGTCGAGATTGCCGACTGTCCGGATACAGTCCTCGAGCCGCGCAGTGCCCGCCAGGACATTGGCCAACCCCGGTGCGTCTGCCGGAAAATCGAAGTTGAGCGACAAGCTGGGTCTGCGCATGTCGGCGTCGATCAACAGGACACGCTCCAGCTTGGCGAGTGAGTACGCCAGGTTGTTGGCGATGGTGCTTTTGCCTTCTTCGGCCATGGTCGAGGCAACGAGTACCACCTGTGACGGCATGTCGCCGCTGTGCAACATTAACCAGGTGCGCAGGTTGCGAATGGTCTCGCAAAAACGCGGATGGTCGTTGTCATCGAACAGTCGCGCGAGTTGCCGGCGGCTTCTCTTCGTGACCAGCGGCACCACGCTGAGCAGGGGGACATCAAGCGTGCTTTCGATTGTTTCGTCGGTCTTGAAGGTTTTGTTCAGGGTTTCGGACAGCAATGCCAACGCTACACCGACCAGTGCAGCGACGATGGCGACAATCGCCATAATCAGTGTTTTACGAGGCTTGCTCGGTTCCAAAGGAACAATCGCAGGGTCGACGATGCGCGCCTTGGTGGAGTCCATGTCGGACGTGGCTGCGGTTTCCTTTAAACGGGTGACGAAGGTTTCATACAGCGCGCGGGTGCTGTCGACTTCACGCTGGAACTCACGCAGCTGGAACTCCTTGCGCGAAATATCCTGTAGCTGCGCCTTGTTGCTGTTGAATGACTTACGCAGTGAGTTTTCATTGGCCCGGGATAGCTGGTACTCGTGCTCAATGCCGGCCACCACCTGTTGAACCTGCAGGCGCAAACTGTCGGTAGCCATACGCAACTCGGCGCGAGCGGCGACAAGGGTCGGATGTTTTGGACCGTAGCGCCCCGACAACTCTTCGACCTTGGCTTGGGCCTTGGCCTGTTGCGCCTGAAACTTCTGCACCAAAGGATTACTCAGGACGGCCGGCACACTGGAGAGTTTGCTCAGGTCGCCATTGCTCAGGGCTTGCACCTGGCGGAACTGGCTCTCGGCTTCTGCCAGATTACGGCGGGCATCGATCATGCGGTTGCCGGTCATTTCCAGTTCATTGGCACTGATGGTGGCGACGCCGCCGACATCGACCAGGCCTTGTGCTTCCCGATAGCCCTGAAGTTTGTCTTCGGCACTGCGCAGGTTATTGCGCAACTCGATCAGGCGTGAGTTCATCCAGCTGGTGTTGGTCAGTGAGGACTTCAGGCTGTTGTCGAGCTGGCTATCCATGAAGCCTTGGGCAATCGCATTGGCCGTAGCGGCAGCCAAACCAGGGTCGGGCAGCTCCACCTCGATATTGATCAGCTGGCTCTTGCCGACGAATTTGACACTGGTATGCCGCATGAGGTCCTGCGTGACTTGATTGAAGATATCGGTTTCGGAGGGCATCACCTGCATGGGTGTCAAACGGCCCAGTACTGGCAGCCATTGTCCAAGCTCAAGCGTTGCCAACCACTTGCGCGGGGTGAACCACGACTCCGGTTGCTGGCGTGGATCGGTTACCGGGTGGGTGGTGAGGTTCAGCTTTTTGACCGCCCGTTCGGCCAGGTCCCGCGATTGCAGGAGCGCCAGTTGCGTCTGCAAGTAATCGACAGTGCCGGAGCTCGAATCCGTTACTTGCTGGAAGGACAGCAGCGGTGGCGTTTTTTCTTTGATCAGGAGGGTGGTGCTGCCGATGTATTGCGGGGGGATGAATGACAGCACGGCCATCGCCAGCGCACAGCCAAGCAGTATCAACCAGCCGATTTTCCAATGGGCGCGCCAGATCACCCTCCAGTATTTGAGCAGGTCAATGGTGTCCTTTTCCTCGCTGTACTGCTGATGCTGCGGCACATGCGGCTGGAGCGGACGCTCGACATATAGGCTTGGGCTGTTGTCCATGATTAGAAAAAGCCTTGTGCAATGGAAATGGTGTCACCGGGGGCGATGGCGGTGCTGCGCGTGACCGTGTCGGTCAATGGTGGGGAGCCATCACCGCGCACGATGGTCACCCGCTTGATCGAGGCGCGCTCGGTCAGGCCACCCCCCAGGGCGATGGCTTTCTCCAGTGTCAGCCCGGGCTCGAATGGATAGCTGCCGGGTTTCTGCACCTCTCCGTTGATGTAGAACGAACGATAGGTAATCAGGTTGAGGATGACCTTGGGGTCGACCAGGTAACCTTGCTTGAGCCCGTCGACGATGATCTTTTCCACCTGGTTGGGGGTGAGTCCCTTGGCGGCAATCTCACCCAGAAATGGATAGGAAAACATGCCGGCATCGTTGAGACGGATTTTCTCGAAGCTCAGATCCCGTTCACCGAAGACAGTGATGCGCAATACATCGCCGGCCGCCAGTTTGTACTGGGCGCCGGTGTCTGCTGCAAAAGTCACGGGCAACAGCCACGGCACGAACAACAAGCCAAGCATTCGCGAGTTCATGGGGAAACCTCTTAGAGACTTACGTTGAAGCTGAGCAAGAAGATGTTGCGTTCAAAACTCTGATCGTCGGCATCGGAGTCATCGTTGCGGTAGCGATAGCCCAGCTCGATATCCAGCCAGCGGCGCATTGCGTATTCCACGGCGAAGTTGTAGTCACGAAGGTCGTCGGTGCGGTTCTGGCCCTCGTAGTCATAGCGGGATAGCCCAACTTCGGCCACCGTGGTGATGCGTTCGGTCCAGCCATGACGCCAGCCGAACAGGGCAGAGGTGGTCTTGACGGCATCAGCGCCGTCGTCGCCCTCGGCCATGGCCTGGCGGGCAACAAACGAGAAGGTCGAGTAGGTTCGTGGCTTCCATCGCAGATCCACCTGCCAGGTCGGATTACTGAGGTCATCGACGCTGCTGTCATCGAAGTTCTTGCGCTCATAACCAACACGGACTTTGCCGGAGGTACGGGCGGTGAAGTCCCATTCGGCACCGGCAAGGACCGCATCGGATGTGCTATCGAGACGACTGTCCGATTGCAGGTAATCAAAGACGGTATGGTCGTACTCCAGCAATCCACGCGTATTGCTGCCGATGCGGTGGTACCAGGTGGTGGTCACACCGGTGGTATTGCGCTCTTTGTCGTCGTTGATACCGTCGGAATTGCCGTAGCGAAGTTGAGCGTAACTTGCGCCCAGGTCGATCTGATTGGCAGCGCTCCTGGCGCCGTAGGTATAGAGACCATTGACGCGGTTACTGCGAATCTTGTCATTGACGCCATCGACAGCGGTCGACGTCGTACGCTCATATTTACGTGCTTCCGCTTCAAGTTTCAGTCGATGGCGGTCGGTGAATTCCATGACGCTGTTCAGGCGCACGCGTTGTGCCGTATTGGAGGCATCCGATTCGTCGTGATAAATGTAACGGGTAGGCTGCCAGATAAGTCGGGTAGCGCTGTTGCGGTCTTCAGCCTTCAGTTCGAAGGAAGGCGCCAGTTTTGTCACCATGGAAGACTGACGCCCTCGCTCCAGTTCCCGGAAATTGTCATCATAACTTTCTGAAAACAGCAGGGTGGGTGTGAAGTCGAATCCATAGATATCAATGGACTGGGGATCAAGACTCCAAGCCGTTCCGGGACAGAAATAGATCATGAGCAGTGCGAAAGGGCCACGGGTCTTGAGGGTCATATCATTGCTCCTGGGGGTGAGTTCAATGACTATAGACCGGAAAAACAGTCGCTGAGTGTAGTGGGTGTAATGCTGGGCACTATCAATAATTGGTTCATGGGGGTGAATTTTTAAGTTTGATTAATAGTGGGTTTGAGAACAGAAAAAACAAGAGTCGACTGGCAATAACAGACTTGTATTTGGAATTGTTCAGGTTGTTTTAAAGTGTGCAGGTTGAAAATGGCAGTGATTTTTTATAAGTTAGGTTGTGGTCGTTTAATGTCAGTCAATGGCACGCGAACTTGATGTTCTCTATTCAAGAAGTGAAGAAGAATCATGACTCGTTCATCACCTGACATGCTCAGGAAAACACCTTCAAGTGTCGACAGCGGTCCTCGGGTTATTTGTAGTCTTTCGCCAGGCTTGAACCGTTGGGGCGTGTGCAATTGTGGTGGTTTAAAACACCGGGTACGCAGGTGTTCGATGACGTCGTCAGGGACCGTTGCCGGGCCATGATTGAAATCAACGATGCGGCTGACACCGCGGGTGGAACGCAAAGGCGCCCATTTGTCTTCACGGCTCAACTGAATGAAAAGATACCCCGGGAAGAGAGACTCGAGCGATTGATGGGGTTTGCCATGAATCAGGCGCTCGCTAACGATTTGTGGGCAAAATATGACGTAGTTTTGTCGTAATAAATTGATTTGTGCCCGTTCGTCCTGACGCGGCTTGCACTGCAAAAGATACCAATTGGAACCTTGGGTACTCGTCAGCATACTGGCAAGCTCCGTAGTGAATTTAAGCATACCTGTTCGCGCATCAATAAGGCCATTGCGAATCCTAATGCATACGGAATGGCGAGGTGTTAAGTCATTGGAACAGGTGTATCAACAATGAAGCATGTAATGCACAAGTAACGATGACAGAAAACACTGGAGTCAATAAACTGGCGCATGCACCGCATCGTGCTGAAAAGTTCTCTTGAAGTGGCTGTGCTCAACCAGAATTTTTGATCGGAAGTGTAAACGCTACTTAACGCTTTAAGTGATATCGCCGTGTCATCAAGCGAAGGGTGCTATTTGCGACGGCCAAAGCTACCGCATGGTCCGAACTTTCGGCCCTTTAAAAACAAGCACTTTCGATCGTGAACTTAAATGCCGGGGCGGCGTATATCTACTAAAGGACCTGCACCTTTGTTATACGTCGACCCTGTTATGTATCGACCACTCCAGGCGGCCTGTCAAATGTCACTAGTCAAAAATATAGCCTTCTGTCCAATAATCTATTAAGGCGTTTCAACTAGTTGTTTTAAAAAGTTATTTTTTTTGACGCACTCCCAGATCCTGCTGGAGTAGCGCACCGCCCAAGGTCCTGACAGAAAACGGACACATCCTCCTTTTTTGCGGCGAATCAAGCGCGCGGAGGACCATAAAAGGGTATTTACTGATAATACATCGCACAATACAATGAGAATCGTTACTACTAACTCATCGAGTGCGACGTCTTGAGCCAGCCCCATCCTTTTGCCCACCGCAAGGTCTTCATGAAACACGCGTTGCCAACGCTCTCCTGCGTTATGTTTGCCAGCCCTCTGTGGGCACAGGAAGCCCTCGAACTGCCGACCACCGATATTCAGGCAAGCCGCGTCAGCCAAGACACGAGCTACACCACTTCTCAAGCCAGCACGGCGAGCAAAAGCAACGTGCCGATCAAGGAAGAGGCGCAATCGGTCAATGTGGTAACACAACAGACCCTGGCCGACTATCAGGTGCGCTCGCTGGACGACGCCATGAAGTTTGTCAGCGGTGTCAGCCAAGGCAATACCTTGGGCAACTCCCGGGATTCCCTGGTCAAGCGCGGTTTCGGCACCAACGATGACGGCTCGATCCTGCGCGATGGCGTGCGTTCCAATCTGGGGCACAACTTCAGCGCCACCACGGATCGTGTGGAAGTGCTCAAAGGGCCTGCTTCGATGCTGTACGGCGCGCTGGAACCCGGCGGATTGATCAATGTGATCAGCAAGAAGCCTGAATACACCCAGAGCACCACCCTGAGCGGCTCGGCTTACAGCGAAGGCGGCGGCACGATGGCCGTCGACACCACCGGGCCTCTGGGAGAGACAGGCCTGGCTTATCGCCTGATTGCCGAACGTGGCCATGAAGATTACTGGCGCAACTACGGCGTGAACGAGAGCACCCTGGTCGCGCCATCGCTGAGCTGGACCGGCGACCGCGCCAGCCTGACGCTGAGCTACGAGTACAGCGAATACTCCAATCCCTTCGATCGCGGCACCGTGTTCACCAACGGTCATCCGGCCGACATCGACTACGACAAACGTCTCGACGAAAAATGGGCCAAAAGCGTCGGTATCCGTGAAGTGGCCACCGCGCGTTTCGAATATCAGCTGAGTGACGATTGGAAAACCCGCGTCACCTACGGCTGGAACAACGACCGCTACAGCCTCTCGATTGCCCAGCCGAGTTCGTTGACCGGCAACAATCTGCGACGTGCTGCCAACGGCGCTCACTACGACGATGAGACCCGCTACGCCAGTTGGGATTTCATCGGCCAGCAGGAACTGTTCGGCCAACGCCATGACCTGCTGGTCGGCGCGGATACTGAAGCGTCCGACCAATTCCGCGGCAAAACCTACCGTAATACAGCACGGTCAGGCTTCGACATTACATCGCCGGTTTATGGTCGTCTGGCCGAGCCCAGTCTCGTCAGTGCTGCCCAAAGCGACTTGAGCAACCAGCTGACCTCCAGCTCGGTGTACTTCAAGGATAACTGGCACCTCGATGACCGCTGGATCCTGGTCCTCGGCGGTCGCCAGCAGCATTACGATCAGTACAGCGATCAGGGCCGCGGCAGCAGCTATACCGTCAACCGCGACGATAACGGCGATGCCTTCGTGCCGTTTCTGGGCCTGGTCTACAAAGCCACCGATACGTTATCGCTGTATGGCAATTACAGCCGTTCGTTCAAGCCCAATACCGATGTCGACGATGCCGGCCATACGTTCGATCCGGAGGAGGGCCGCAGCTACGAAGTCGGCGCGAAGTACGACCCGCTGCCGGGGCTGAACATCAACCTTGCGCTGTTCGACATCGTCAAGAAAAACGTCGTGACCACCCAGACGATCAGTGGTGTCAGCCTTTCGGAGGCGGCGGGCAAGGTCGGTTCACAGGGCCTGGAACTGGACATCACCGGGCGTGTGGCCGAGCGCTGGGACCTGATCGGCACTTACGCTTACACCCACACGGAAATCCTCGACGATCCGGATGACGAAGGTCATCGCCTCGCCGATGCGCCGAAGCACACCGCGAGCCTGTACCTCACCCATCACCTGAACGTTCCTGCGGAGTTCGGGGCCTGGCATGCCGGTGCTGGCGCACGTTATATCGGCGAGCGGGCGGCTAACAATGCCAACGATTTCTGGCTGAGCAGCTACACCGTGGCCGATGCCTTCGTTCGTTGGGAGGCACCGATGTTCGGCTACAAGACTTCGCTGCAATTCAACGTCGACAACCTGTTCGACAAACAGTACTACCCGTCCTCCACCGGCAGCCAACTGGCAGTCAATGTCGGCGAACCGCGCACGGCACGCCTTAGCGCCAGTGTGACGTTCTGACCCTTGTGCATTGATGCACTGACCCGTTTCGCTGGTGTTTGTACCGGGCGGAACGGGGGCGTCTTTATTAAATATAAATTCTCGCCGGGCTCCTGATGTGCCCGGCATCTTTCTTAAGGTTGTATGTCGATGCGTCGAACTCTGGTTTCTCTGTGTGTGATTCAAGCCATTTCCCAGACCACCTGGGCTGACCAGGTACCGACTGATCCTGCGTCAATAGAGTTACAAGCGATCGACATCAACGGCACATTCGAAGAGCCGGCCCAAGGCCCGGTCCAGGGGTATCGAGCGACCCGTTCGACCAGCGCGACGCGCACAGACACTCCGATTCATGAAACCCCACAATCCATCAGCGTGGTCACCCGGGATGTCGTGGAAGACCTCGGCGCCACCCGCCTGCAAGACGCTCTCGATTACGCCGGGGGCGTGGGCCGTGCGAATAATTTCGGCGGCCAGGGCCTGACCACTTTCACCGTGCGTGGCTTTACCACCGGTGAGTTTTACCGCAACGGTTTCCCGATCAACCGCGGTTACCCGAACATGCCCGATGCCAATACCATCGAGCGTCTGGAGGTCCTGCGCGGGCCAGCCACCACGCTCTATGGCCGTGGCGACCCGGGCGGCACCTTCAACGTGGTGTCCAAACAACCCCTGGCCGAGCGCACGGTCACCCTGGGCAGTCAGCTCAACGATCAGGGCATGCGTCGCGGAACGCTGGATGCCTCAGGACCTCTGGATGACGAAGGGCGACTGGCCTATCGGCTGAACGTGATAGGCGAGGGTGGCGACACCTTTCGTGATCACGTCGAAAACGAGCGTTACGGCGTGGCGCCGGTGCTCGGTTGGCAGGTCAACGACACTACCCGTATCACCTTCGAAGGCGATTTCATGCGCAACAACGCGCCGCTCGATCGCGGCGTGACCCGCTATCGCAATCAGATCGGCGTCGCGTCGCGGGATACTTTTTTCGGTGAGAAGGATATCGGCAAGCTGCACAACGACAACAACATGGCGCAACTGCGTTTCGAACATTTCCTGAACGACAACTGGACCTTGGGCGGCGGCACGCAATTTCTCGACGGCAGCCTGCAAGGCAATGCCATCGAAGCCAACGGTGTCGCTGCCGACGGCCGAACGTTGGGGCGCAACTTCAACTACCGGAAGCTGGAGTGGCGTGACCTTGATGTGCAGTTGAACCTGACCGGGCATTTATCCACGGCCGGATTCGACCACACGTTGCTCACGGGCATCGAGTATGAGGATTACGATTACAAGTCGATTATCCGTCGCTCCAGTGGGGCGGTGAGTGCCTACCCCATCGATATTTTCAAACCGGTCTACGGCCAGCCGCGTCCGGTGCTGACTCGCACCACCACCCATGATCAGGAAAACCTCAAGACCTATGCCGCTTTCGTGCAAGACCAGGTGACCCTGGCCGAGGGTTTGAAAGCCTTGGCCGGCGTGCGTTTCGAACGCTTCGAACAGGATTACGACAACTACCTCGCCAACGGCCCGAGCTGGACCAACAGCGACAACGCAGTCACCCCGCGCCTGGGGCTGATCTATGACTTGACCCCGACTGTGGCGATCTATGCCGACACGGCGCGGTCCTTCAAACCCAACAGCGGTGCCAGTCGAACGGGGGGCGGCTTCAAACCTGAAGAAGGCAAATCCTACGAGGTGGGTGTCAAGTGGCAGGCCCTTGATCGTCAGTTAAGCGTGGATGCCGCGGTGTATCAGATCGAAAAACGCAACGTCCTGACGACAGACCCGGTGGACTCGACCTTCAGCGTTGCGGCGGGTGAAGTTCGTAGCCGTGGCTTTGATCTGAATGTGGCCGGCAACCTCACGCCAGAGTGGCGGATGATTGGTGGCTACGCCTATGTGGATGCCGAAGTCACACAGGACAACGTGCTGAAGTCAGGCACCCGTCTGGTGAACATTCCGCGCAACAGTTTCAGCCTGCTGAACGTCTACGAGTTTCAGGACGGTGGCCTCAAAGGACTGGGCCTTGGATTGGGAGCCAAGTATGTCGACGAGCGCGCCGGCCAGACCGCGGCCAATGCCTTTTCCATGGATAGCTACGAGGTGTTCGACCTGCTCAGCTTTTACAAAGTCAACGATCACCTGCGGCTTAACCTTGACCTGAAGAATGTGTTCGACAGCCACTATGATGAAGGCGCCTTTGGCAACGTTTACGCCTATCCGGGCGCGCCGAGAACCGTGCAGATGGGAGTTTCATACACCTTGTAGAGAGGGCTTTTCAGGGCTGTTGCCTGGAGGGCGCACTTTTATAAAGCGCCACATGAACAACCTGCACCCGTCGGAGGCGGCGTAATCAATGTTCGCCTCCGACATGCCACTGAAGCCCGCTCCCACAGGTTCCGCTGACTGGCATTACTCAAATCGCTTCCAGAAAGCGCACCGATTCATTCCTTGATAACAATGCTCCTGTCAGTTGGATCCCACTGAGCAGTGGTTGCGCCTCCCTTCAGCTAGCATGTTAAAAAATGTTATTTTAAAAAAACACTTCACATAATCCGTTCATTGGAGGATTATCTGCTCAACCTGTATGACAACCTGATAACAAGACAAAAACAGGATGGCTAACGATGTTCGACAAGGTCCCGACTCATGTGCTGAGTGACAGCGTCGCTCAGCAGCTGCTGGACAAGATTGAGAACGGTGTGTTCGCCACCGGCAGCAAACTGCCCAGTGAAGCCATGCTTTCAGAAGCCTTCGGTGTCAGCCGCACCGTGGTCCGCGAAGCCATTTCCCGTCTCAAGAACGAAGGCGTGCTGCAGCCTCAACAAGGGCGCGGCATCTTCGTCACCGCCAACGCCAATATCCGCCCGCTGCGTATCGATTACGCCGAAGCCAATCTGCCCGGCAGTGTCTTTCACCTGTTGGCGCTGCGACGGGCCATCGAGGCGGAAATCGCCTGCGAGGCGGCGCTCAATCGCAGCGAGGCCGATCTGGTGCAGATTGACGAGGCGCTGGCTCACATCGATGAAGAGGTCGATGAAGGGCAGGACGGTGTTCGCGCCGATGTGGCTTTTCACCGCGCCATCGCTCAGGCCACGGGCAATCCCTACTTTCTCAAGACCCTGGAATTCGTCAGTCAGTACCTGGAGGCCGCGACCCGCATCACCCGCACCAATGAAGCGGGCAGGGCGGATTTCTCCCGTCAGGTGCATGAAGAACACCAGGCGATCGTGTTGGCCATTCGGCTACGCGATCCGCTCGCTGCCGGGCATGCCGCCCGTGCCCATATCTACAACGCGGCCCGCCGCCTACGCCTTGCCGGCGTGGAATAGGCCGCTGTTTTCCTCACAAGCCGGTAACTATGGAGTACCCCATGAATAACAAGAATGTCGGTGTTGTCGGTCTGGGCGCGATGGGCCTGGGCATTGCCCGCTCACTGTTGCGCAGTGGCTTTAATGTGCATGCCTGTGATGTGCGTGCCGCGGTGACTGAACAGTTTGCCGGCGAGGGTGGCGTGGCGTGTGCTTCGCCCGCGCACATGGCTGCAGAATGCGACGTGATCATTACCGTGGTGGTGAACGCCGAGCAGACCGAAACCGTATTGTTTGGCGAGGGTGGTGCCGTCGCTGCGTTGCGTCCTGGTAGCCTGGTGATCGGTTGCGCCACCGTGGCGCCCACCTACGCCGTGGACCTGGGCCAGCGCCTGACCGCGCAAGGTTTGCTGTATCTGGATGCACCGATTTCCGGCGGCGCGGCCAAGGCAGCTGCCGGTGAAATGACCATGATGACGTCTGGCCCGGCCGATGCTTATGCCAAGGCCGACGCAGTCCTTGCAGGCATGGCCGGCAAAGTCTATCGCCTGGGTGACACCCATGGCCTGGGCTCGAAGGTCAAGATCATCAACCAGTTGCTCGCCGGGGTGCATATCGCTGCTTCGGCCGAAGCCATGGCGCTGGGCCTGCGTGAGGGAGTCGACGCCGATGAGCTTTACGAAGTGATCACCCACAGCGCCGGTAATTCCTGGATGTTCGAAAACCGCGTGCCGCACATTCTCAAGGCCGATTACACACCATTGTCCGCGGTGGATATTTTCGTCAAGGACTTGGGCCTGGTACTGGATACCGCACGGGCCAGCAAATTCCCGCTGCCGCTGTCGGCCACCGCCCACCAGATGTTCATGCAGGCTTCCAGTGCAGGTTTCGGCCGTGAGGATGACTCGGCGGTGATCAAGATTTTCCCCGGCATCGAGTTGCCGACTGCCAAGACTGAGCCGGTTTGAGGAACGCCCCATGAACACAACCACTGCACGCCCATTGCTGGGTTGCATCGCCGACGATTTCACCGGTGCCACGGACCTTGCCAACATGCTGGTGCGCGGCGGTATGCGCACCGTGCAAAGCATCGGCATTCCGAGTAGCGAAGTGGCTGCCGGGCTTGATGCCGATGCGATTGTCATCGCACTGAAGTCGCGCACCATTCCGGTCGCCGTCGCAGTCGAACAGTCCCTCGCCGCGCTGGCCTGGCTGCGCGAGCAAGGCTGCGAGCAGATCTTTTTCAAGTATTGCTCGACGTTCGACTCCACCGCGGCCGGCAACATCGGCCAGGTCAGCGAAGCGCTGCTGGCGGCGCTGGACAGCGACTTCACCCTGGCGTGCCCGGCGTTCCCCGAGAATGGCCGGACGATCTTTCGCGGCCACTTGTTTGTACAGGATCAACTGCTCAGCGAGTCGGGCATGCAGCATCACCCTCTGACGCCGATGACCGACGCCAATCTGGTTCGGGTGCTGCAATCGCAGACTGCCCTGAACGTCGGCTTGTTGCGCTACGACACCATTGCCCAAGGGGCCGAACAGGTGCGTGAGCGAATCAAAGAGCTGCGGGCTCAAGGTGTCGGCATGGCGATTGCCGATGCCTTGTCGGACCGCGATCTGTACACCCTCGGCACCGCTTGCGCCGACCTGTCGTTGCTGACCGGCGGTTCGGGGCTGGCCCTGGGCTTGCCGGAAAACTTCCGTCGCGCCGGCAAATTGCGCGACCTCGATGCTTCGAAACTCCCGGCAGTATCGGGCGGTGAAGTGGTGTTGGCCGGCAGCGCGTCGATCGCTACCAATGGGCAAGTGGCAGCCTGGCTCGAAGCCGGTCGGCCGGCGCTGCGGATTGATCCGTTGGCCCTGGCGGCCGGAGAGCCGGTAGTTGCCCAGGCCCTGGCCTTCGCCAAGAACAATGAACAAACCGTATTGATCTACGCCACCAGCTCACCGGATGCGGTCAAGGCCGTGCAACAACAGTTGGGTGTCGAGCAGGCCGGCAGTCTGGTGGAAAACGCTTTTGGCGAAATTGCCGAGGGCCTGCGCCAGAGCGGCGTACGGCGTTTTGTGATTGCCGGCGGTGAAACCTCCGGTGCCGTGGTTCAGGCGCTGGGTGTGCAGCTGCTGCAGATCGGCGCGCAGATCGATCCGGGTGTGCCGGCGACGGTCAGCAGCACGGATGAGCCTCTGGCCCTGGCGCTCAAATCGGGCAACTTCGGTGGTCGGGATTTCTTCAGCAAAGCCTTGAAGCAACTGGCTGGGGATGTGCAATGAACGGTGCAGTGAGTAACGAAAACGCCCTGCGCGAAGAAATCTGCCAGGTCGGATGCAGCCTTTATGAGCGCGGTTACACCGTCGGCAGCGCCGGCAATATCAGTGCGCGCCTGGATGACGGTTGGCTGATCACACCGACCGATGTCTGTCTCGGTCGCCTCGATCCGGCGACCATCGCCAAGGTCAATCTGGCCGGCGAATGGGTTTCTGGTGACAAGCCTTCGAAGACACTGGCGTTGCATCGCCAGGTCTACGACCGCAACCCGAGTGTCGGTGGCGTGGTGCATACCCATTCCACCCATCTGGTGGCGTTGACGCTGGCAGGTGTCTGGCAGCCGGACAACATTCTGCCGCCGCTGACGCCGTATCAGGTGATGAAAGTCGGGCCTGTCCCGTTGATTGGTTACCAGCGCCCCGGTTCACCGAAGGTGGCCGAACGGGTCGCGCAATTGGCCAACAGTGTTCGCGGCGTGATGCTCGAACGGCTGGGGCCGGTGGTCTGGGAGAGTTCGGTTTCCAGGGCCAGCTACGCCCTGGAAGAACTCGAGGAAACCGCGCGGCTGTGGCTGATGAGCAATCCCAAGCCCGAACCGCTCGATCAGGCAGCACTGGACGAGCTGCGAGTGACCTTCGGCGCGCACTGGTAGAGCTGTGATTTTTTAACACGACAGACCGATAACGCAGGCCCTGTCCGGGAGACGCGCAGCGACTCCCCACGACCCCGGCTTGCCTGAAAAAATACAATAACAAGAGGACATCCAGGCATGACTCACCTTCACTGCGACATTTTCAGAAGAACCCTTTCGTTCACCCGATGTGGAGGGCTTCTGAAATGAGCCCGTTAATCTTGATGGTTACCGCGGGGCTAGGGATCGCTCTGTTGTTGTTTCTGGTGCTCAAGTACAAGTTCCAGCCCTTCGTGGCCTTGATGCTGGTGAGCATTCTGGTGGCGCTGGTGGCTGGGGTGAAACCGGCCGATCTGGTCGCCACCATTGAAGGTGGCATGGGCAAGACCCTGGGCCATATCGCGATCATCATTGCCCTGGGCGCGATGATCGGGCGAATCATCGAACTCTCCGGCGGTGCCGAGGCGCTGGCCAAGACGCTGATTGCCCGCTTCGGCAACCGCCGCACGCCGCTGGCGCTGACGATTGCCGGGTTCATGGTCGGGGTGCCGGTGTTCTTCGAGGTCGGCGTGATCATCCTGATGCCGCTGGCCTATGGCGTCGCTCGCAGTGCGCGTAAGCCATTGTTGGTGTTCGCGCTGCCGATGTGCGCTGCGTTGCTGACCGTACACGCCTTCCTGCCGCCACACCCGGGTGCGGTGGCCGCTGCCAGCCAGCTGGGGGCGGACCTCGGCCGCGTGCTGATGTTCGGCCTGCCGCTGACTGCGTTCCTTTGCTATGTCGGCTATCGCGTAGCCGGGCGCATGACCCGTCGGGTGTACCCGATGACCGATGATATTCGTGCCGAGGTCTACGGCCCGCATGTCACCAACGAGGACTTGGC
The DNA here is from genome assembly GCF_003732275.1 of Pseudomonas frederiksbergensis. GTDB lineage: Bacteria > Pseudomonadota > Gammaproteobacteria > Pseudomonadales > Pseudomonadaceae > Aquipseudomonas > Aquipseudomonas frederiksbergensis_H. The sequence continues at coordinate 88,027 of NZ_MOBM01000020.1, read as the reverse complement.
CGCCTGGTCCAACGGCAACGACAAAAGCACTGAACGAGCAGCGGTAGCCGTGTCGCATATGGGCCTGGAAGAGTCCACCAGCAGCATCGTTTCCAAGTTGCCGCCGGCACCTGCGCCGGGTTTTGGTTTGATCGTCAGCCTGATTGTGTTGCCGATCATTCTGATTCTGCTGGGAACGCTGTCCACCTCGTTGCTGCCTGCCGAATCGATCCTGCGCGGCATCATGACCGTGCTCGGCGCGCCGCTGGTAGCGCTGCTGATCGATACCTTGCTGTGCGCCTGGTTGCTGGGTTCGCGTCGGGGCTGGAGTCGTACTCAGGTGTCTGACGTGATCGGCTCGGCCTTGCCTGGCGTGGCCATGGTGATCCTGATTGCCGGTGCCGGCGGTGTGTTCGGCAAGGTGTTGGTGGATACCGGGATCGGCGCTGTGGTCTCCGATATGCTGCGCACCACCGGTCTGCCGGTACTCGCCCTGGGCTTTCTGCTGACCATGCTGTTGCGTGCGGTTCAGGGTTCGACCACGGTGGCGCTGGTGACCACCGCCGGCATTATCAGCCCGCTGATCGCTACCCTCGATCTCACGGCAAACCACATGGCACTGTTGTGCCTGGCCATGGGCGGTGGCGGGTTGGCCATGTCCCACATCAATGATGCCGGTTACTGGATCTTCACCAAATTGTCCGGGCTGAACGTGGCCGATGGCTTGCGCACCTGGACGGTGTTGACCACCTTGCTCGGTACGTTGGGTTTCGGTATTACCTTGTTGATCTGGCCGTTTGTCTAACCTTCTATCCAAGGAGCTACCATGCCTCGTTTTGCTGCAAACCTCAGCATGCTCTATCCGGAACATGAGTTTCTGGACCGCTTCGCCGCTGCCGCCGCCGATGGCTTCGAAGCCGTGGAATACCTGTTTCCCTACGACTACAGCGCTCAGGAACTCAAACAGCGCTTGAGCGACAACGGCCTGGTGCAGGCACTGTTCAACGCACCGCCCGGTGATTGGGCGGCGGGCGAGCGCGGCACGGTTTCGTTGCCGGGGCGCGAGAGTGAATTTCGTAGCGGTTTCGATCGCGCGCTGGAATACGCCGCAGTGCTGGGCAACTCACGCATCCACGTGATGGCCGGGCTGCTGCCGTCGGAAAGCGATCGCCCGCGCCATCACGGCGTGTACCTGGAGAACCTGGCTTACGCCACCGCGCAAGCTGCCAAGGCTGGCATTACGGTGCTGCTGGAGCCGATCAACACGCGGGACATGCCGGGCTTTTTCCTAAACCGCCAGGATCAGGCCCAGGCCATCTGCAAGGAAGTGGGCGCCAGTAACCTGAAGGTTCAGTTCGACTGCTATCACTGCCAGATCGTCGAAGGTGACCTGGCCACTACACTGCGTCGGGACTTCGACGGCATCGGTCATATCCAGATCGCCGGCGTGCCGGATCGACATGAGCCGGACCTGGGAGAAGTCAATTATCCCTATCTGTTCGAGTTGATCGACCAGTTGGGTTATGACGGCTGGGTAGGGTGCGAATACCGGCCGCGTGGTAACACCTCGGCCGGCTTGCAGTGGCTGCGTGACTGGAAGGCGCGCTAACGCCCTACACGCGGCTATCGGAAGGCAACAACAGTTCGACACCCTGCTTGCGGATGCTATCGGCCGCGGTAGGGGTCAGCGCGTCGTCGCTGAGGATGATGTCGAACTGCTCGAGCCCGGCGATCCTGTACATGCTGAACGTGCCGTACTTCGAACTGCTGGCCACCAGCACCACTTGCGAGGCCGTTTGCATCGCGACTTGCTTGACCTCCACCTTCAGCGCCGAAGGCGTGGTAAGGCCGCGACGCAAATCCCAGGAACTGGTGGAGATGAACGCGATATCGGTGACGAGCTGGCGCAAGGTGGCCACTGCCAGACCGCCCACGCACGATTGATTGGAATGATCCAGCTGCCCGCCAGTGTGAATCACCGTGACATGGGGCGCATCGATCAGCGCCTGGACAATCCCGAAGTCGTTGGTCACCACGGTCATGCCCGACAGCGCCTTGATGTACGGGACGATCTCCAGCGTGCTCGTCCCTGCATCCAGATAAATCGTCATATCGGCATGCAGTAGCCGCGCAGCCAGCTTGGCCATCGCCTGCTTCTGCGGCAACTCGACCACCGCCTTGATCTGATGGCTGGGCTCGCTGTGGAGCTGGCTGGCGATTCGCACGCCACCGGTGACCGAGTAAGCACGGCCTTCCTGTTCAAGCAGCGCGATATCGCGGCGAATGGTCATGTGCGAACAGTCAAACATCTCCATCAATTGATGAACGCTCAGCACCTGATGCTTGCGCAACTGACGCAGCATCAATTCACGGCGCTGTTCAGGGATCATCGGTGCGCCGCTGTCGGCGGCGATGTCCTTTTGACTAGGCATTCGGGCTCCAGAATGAAGAAATCCGCCAACGGGGAAAGCGGGGCAAACATAGTAGCGAATCTACGGCCAACGGACGAGTTGTTGCGGATCGTCATGGCGATAAATAGCTCTGCTGTATACGCGCCAAAGTGCCGTCATCACGAAGCGTTTCAACTGCCTTGCGCAAGTCTTGCACCAGTTGAGCGGAACAAAGCCTGGAGCAAGCCAGATAGAGCTCCGCTCTGCTCATGACAGGGCTCATGAACAGCTTGCGTTCAGACACCTTCGGCCAGATGTATTGACTCTCGGGAACACCATTGAACCAGGCATCGATGCGACCTTTCAAAAGCATCTGCGCAGGGTTGTCGCCAATGGTCAGTGGGTAGATCTGCTCGTCGCTGAAGCCCTGTACACGCAGAATTTCCTCCTGCGCACTGCCTAGGCCGACGCCGATTACCCGGTAGGTTTTTTTTGCTTGGGCGAAGCTGCTCACTGGCCGGTCGAGGCTGAAAAAAGCGCGCTCCATGGGCATGATCGACGTGATCCAGGTGAAGCGATCTTCGCGTTCCGGCGTGCGAGACAAGGGGGCTATCAGAAGATCCTGCTTCTCGCTGACGTATTTCTGTGCTCTAGCCCAGGGAAGCCCATGGACATGAGCGACATAACCAGCGTTGGCAATGGCCGCCAGGACGGCTTCTCCGACCATTCCGTGACCCTTGGCGTCATCGATAAATGTCAGTGGCGGCGCGTCCGGGATATACAACTCAAGCGGCAATGGCGCGCCAGACGCATTACCAGCAATAAGCAACGATACCGACAGACAAAAACTGCAAAGCGCTTTTGTATTGGTAATTAATATCCATGAGCTCTCGCTCATGGTTGATAGTTCAGGCATTGAACGTGGAAGGGCGCCACAAATCACCAGTTGATCACAGGGAGGATGAGTCTACCGGCCGTTGTTTATTATTGGATGCGGTATCGACCCCGCATTCTACGCAAACTTGAAGTCAGGACACATCTTCCCCCAGGTGCCGAAGGAGGAAGGCGCTGATCTGGTCCAGTGCGTGACGGGCATCTTCGAGTTGATCGCTCATGCTCTGGAAGACATGAATCATCCCCGGCCAGACGTCCAGGTTTACTGCCACCTCGGCCGCGGCCAGACGGCTGGTGAGCCGGGTTGAATCGTCCAGCAGGCATTCCCGGCTGCCCACCTGGATCAGCACCGGCGGTAGACTCCGAAGGTCACCGTATAGGGGGGAGGCCAGCGGATTCAGTGGATCGGCGCCCTGCAGATAGGTGTCGGACATAATGGTGTTGCCAGCAAGCGCGCCGAGCAATGGATCTCGAGCCTTCTGCAAATTCCAGGACTCTCCGGTCTGAGCCATGTCCACCCAAGGCGACATCACTACCGCAGCCGCGGGCAGCGGCAAACCAGCGGCCTTGGCAGCCAACATCAGAGCCATGCACAGACCGCCGCCGGCACTGTCTCCGGCCAGCACCAGGTGCTCGGCGTTCACACCGTTTTCGATTAGTGCGCGGTAGACATCCAGAGCGTCCTCTACGGCGGCCGGGAAAGGGTGTTCCGGGGCCAGGCGGTAATCGATGCAAAGGGTCCGAATCGCGCTACGGGCTGCCAGTTGGCTGACGAGCGGGCGATAGGCCTGGGCACTGCCGAATGAGTAGCCTCCGCCATGCAGATACAGCAACACGAAGTCAGGCCGGGCATCTGTGGGAATGGCCCAAAGCCCGCTGACGCGGGCCAGATTGGCGGCCTCAAAGGTCACGCCCTCGGCACAGGAGCCGGCGCCGAAGAGTTGTTCAGCCTGTTGGCGCTGCTGATCGACAGTCAGCGCGCTGAGGGGAGGCAGTTGGCTGAGTTGTTCGATGATGCCGTCGATGTTGTTGTTATGGGGCATGTGGACTCCGGGGCGCGTGTTATGGGGCAAACAAGTTAACTTCAAATATAGTTAATTATCATAACTATATTGGCAAGATAATTTCGTTTCATCCTCATCTGCGACGGGTAGTCGTCGCTACGCTAACCTCCATGCCTCAGCAAGAGCAGGGCTGCTCCTACTGAGGTGGGCCTGCATTGACTCAGCCTGAGTCAGGCCGATGCCTGTCGGTACTTCTTCAGTCGGTAGGCAAACTTCGCACGACTTAATCCCAGCAGTCGCGCGGCGGCCGCGAGATTGCCTTCGCTCTTTTGCAGCGCTTCGTCGATCAAACGCGACTCCAGACCTTCAATGGAGAAGCCGTGTTCCAGACGAGCCAGGGTTTCCAGCAAGGCCGGACGAGGCTGCGTGGTGGCGGGGCTCGGGTCAGTGGCTGCGAGGCTGCCATTGCCGTCCAGAGAGTACGCCTCCTGCGGCATGGGTTCGTTGCGAAACAGGTGGACCAGATCGATGGCTTGACCGTCTTCGCTGGCGATCAGGCCGCGCTCTACCAGGTTTTGTAATTCCCGCACGTTGCCGGGAAAGTCATAGCGCAACAACACTTTGAGCGCGCGCATGGTCAGCCCGGCGGGCTTGCGGGCGTAGGCCTGACAGAAGCGACGCAGGAACGCATTGACCAGCAACGGGATATCGTCACGACGATCGCGCAGTGGCGGTAACGTGATGGGGTAGACGTTCAGGCGGTAGAACAGGTCCTCGCGAAAGTCTCCGGCCGCCACGGCTTTGCGCAGGTCGACATTGGTTGCCGCCACCACCCGGACATCGACCTTGATCGGCTGGCTTGCACCGATGCGCTCGATCTCACGCTCTTGCAATGCACGCAGCAGCTTGCCTTGGCCCGGCAGGCTGAGGCTGGCGATTTCATCGAGAAACAGGGTGCCGCCGTGAGCCCGTTCGAAGCGTCCAGGGCGCGAATGGGTCGCGCCGGTATAGGCGCCGCGTTCGACCCCGAACAGTTCGGCCTCGATCAGATTGTCCGGGATCGCGGCGCAGTTGAGGGCCACGAAAGGTGCTTGGTGGCGTGGGCTGAACTGATGCAACTGACGGGCGAACAATTCCTTGCCGACCCCGGACTCGCCGCTGAACAGCACTGTGGCCGGCGTCGGCGCAACCCGTTGCAAGGCGAGGGTCGCGGCGTTGAAGGCGGCGCTGGCTCCAATGGGTTTTGGCCCGCCGGGCATTTCGCTGTCGTCATCCTGGGGCGCGGGCGCCGGGGCCGGACGCTGTTTGGGGGCGACGCTGGATGGCGAGGCGGTGAGGTAACTCAGGTCCTGTTCGACATCGCCCCATTGCTCGGCGGTCTTGCCGATCACCCGGCAGCTCTCATGGCCCATGCCCCGGCACTCGGTTTCACGGAAGATCACCAGGCGGCCGAACAGCCCGCTGACATAACCGATGGCATAGCCCAGTTCGGTCCAGCACACCGGATCCTGGCCGATCCCGTGGGCGGCGATATGTTCGTCGGCCTCACAGGAGTGGTGCCAGAGGAATTCACCTTCATAGAAGCCCGAGTCGGCGTCGAATTTGAAGTGCAGGGGTTCGACCTTGGTCATGCCTTCGAGTGTGTGCAAGCGCGTACCGGCCGAGAAAACCGCCGCGGCATCGGCGTCTGGCCAGCGCTCGCGGATCAATCGCGCATCACGTGCGCCGGACAAATAGCCGGTGCGGGTAAACAGACCGCGAGTCTGTTCCAGTCCCTGGCGCTCGATAATCTCCCGCCGCAGCGCGCCGAAGGATGAACTGTGCAACAGCAGCATGCGCTGGTCGTTGAGCCAGATACGTCCGTCAACCGGGGAAAAGAACAGGCATTCGGCTAACTCGGCCAGGGTCGGTGAGTTGCCCTCGGTCAGTTGAGTGCTGTCTCCTCGGGGCGAGAAATGTTCCTCCTGCACCGCGAGATGAGGAAGCAGCGAATGGGGATTATTCATTGTTATATGCCCCTGAGCGAGTCGACTGATCGAAATGATCAATTAGCAAAACAGTTATTAAACATAACTTTATCATTTGGACAAGTGGCCGGGTGTCGACCGAGCGCCAAACGCCTTGCCCTATTCATCAGTGCTCTTCTCAAACCTTCAGGCCAGAGCCTTCGCCACCTAAAACGCGAGACAACGAAGGAAGTCGGCACAGCCCTTGCTCTAGTGCTTTCACGACGCAGCATCCTTTTAGCAAGGCCGCGTCAGGCAATTACAAACACAAGAGCCGGGAGACCGAAATGTCGGTAAGTGAACCATCTGATTTTCTGCGGGACGCACTGTGGTGCGAACGCATCTTCAATGGCGACTGGATACGTCCATTGGGCGGCGTCAACAGAGTCATCGAGCCGGCCACCGGCGAGGTACTGACCGTCACCGGTTTAGCCGATGCGGCGGACATCGCGTTTGCCAGCCTGACCGCTGCCCGTGTTCAACCGGCCTGGGCGGCATTGGGACCACGGGAACGCGCAGAGATCTTTCGCAAAGCCGCAGCCCTGGCCCAGCAACATTTTGCCGAACTGGCGCTGTACATCGCTCGGGAAAGTGGCGGCAGCCTGTTCAAGGGTGAACATGAGGTTCGCGAGGCGATCGTCCTGCTGCATCAGGCCGCCGGTCTGCTGTCGCAACCCCATGGTGTGGTTCTCCCAAGCGAAGCGGGGCGTTTGTCCTATGCACGCCGGTTACCCCATGGCGTGGTCGGGGTGATCTCGCCGTTCAACTTTCCCCTGGTGCTCTCCCTGCGCTCGGTGGCACCGGCGCTGGCGGCCGGCAACGCAGTGGTGCTCAAGCCCGATCCGCAGACCCCGGTCAGTGGCGGTTTCATCATCGCCCGGTTGTTCGAGGCGGCCGGTTTGCCAAAAGGGTTGCTGCAGGTTTTACCGGGCGCAGCAGCGGCCGGTGAGGCCCTGTGCCGCGACCCGCATGTTCGGATGATCGCGTTCACCGGTTCTACCGCAGCCGGGCGCAAGGTCGCGGAGGTGGCTGGGCGTCATCTGAAAAAAGTCGCTCTGGAACTGGGCGGCAAGAACTCGTTGATCGTGCTCGAAGACGCTGATCTCGAGTTGGCGGCGAGCAATGCCGCCTGGGGGGCCTGGCTGCATCAGGGGCAAATCTGCATGGCCACCGGACGCATCCTGGCCCATGAATCGATCGCTGAAGAACTGGTCCGCCGGTTGGCAGAGAAAGCCCGGGCGATCACGGTCGGCAATGCCGCTCGTGGCGAGGCGGTATTGGGGCCTTTGATCAACAAACAACAGTTGCAACGCGTGCATGAAATTGTCACGGAGAGTGTGACTGCCGGGGCAACACTGCAAGCCGGCGGCGAGTTTGAACGGCTGTTCTACCACCCCACGGTGCTTTCCGGCGTGCGTCCGGGCATGCGCGCATTCGACGAGGAGATCTTCGGCCCGGTCGCCACGGTGGTGAGTTTTACCAGCGACGATGAGGCCATCGACCTGGCCAACCGCACCGAGTATGGCTTGTCCGCAGGGATCATTTCGCCTTCGGTCGGGCACGCGATGGCGATAGGCGAGCAACTCAATTGCGGTCTGCTGCACATCAACGATCAGACGGTGGCCGACGAGTGCATCAACCCGTTCGGTGGGCGCGGCAGCTCGGGCAATGGCGGCAGCGTGGGAGGCCCGGCCGATTGGGACGAATACACCCAATGGCAATGGGTGACGATCAAGGATAAGGCGCCACGCTACCCGTTCTGACGGACAGGACCAGGCCGACGAGGTCGGGCGAGTACACAAAAATAATAAGAGGACTCAACATGAAACTCGAAAACAAGATAGTGCTGGTGACCGGGGTCTCCTCGGGTATCGGCGCTGCTACTGCAAGCCTGCTGCGCACCCACGGCGCCCACGTGATTGGCGTCGATCTGAAGGCCCCGCATATGACCCTGGACGGTTTTGTCCAGGGCGATCTGAGCAGTGCCGAGAACATCGACCGGCTCCTGCCGCAGTTACCGGCACGGATCGACAGCCTGTGCAATATCGCTGGAGTGCCGGGCACTGCAAACCCGCAATTGCTGGCGCAGGTCAACTACCTGGGGCTGCGTCACCTGAGCCAGGCATTGCTGCCGCGAATCACCGCTGGCGGCAGCATCGTCAATGTCGCCTCGATCCTCGGCGCCGAGTGGCCGTTACGCCTGGAACAGCACAAGGCGCTTGCGCGCATCGAAGGTTTCGCCGCCGCGCAAGCCTGGCTGGCCGAGCACCCGGTACCTGACGAGACCTGCTACCAGTATTTCAAGGAAGCCTTGATCGTCTGGAACTACCTGCAGGCCCAGCCCTGGTTTCTCGAACATTCAGTGCGCATGAACAGCGTGGCGCCGGGCCCGGTCTTCACCCCCATCCTCGGCGACTTCGTGAGCATGCTCGGTGAAGCACGAACCCAGGCCGATGCCCGTCGCATGAAACGCCCCGGTTACGCCGATGAGGTGGCGGCGGTGATCGCTTTCCTGTGTGCCGACGAGTCGCGCTGGATCAACGGCGTCAACCTGGCAGTCGATGGCGGATTGGCCTCCACCTACATCTGAAACGCACACCAGTGGACAGCGGCGTAAGCCGCTAACTGAGCGTGTTGGCTGGCGCCATGCGTGCAAAGCCATGCCAAAAATAAAAATAATGAGGAGCGTCCATGGACAACGTTAAACGTTGCTTTCGTTTCAAGCATTGCGCCCTGTTTCTGGCGTTATGCAGTGCAGGCGTGATGATCGAAAGGGCCGAGGCCATGCAAATGGACCTGGGGGGTTCGGACTGGAAACTGCGTTGGGACAACACCATCAAGTACAGCCAGGCCTGGCGTCTGCAAGGTCAGGACAGCCGATTGGTCAACGCACCGACCGCCAACGGCCTGTACCCCTCGATCCAGAGTCAGGGCGATAAAAACTTCAGCCGCGGTCTGGTCTCCAACCGTCTGGACCTGTTTTCCGAAATGGACCTCAGCCGGCAAAACTATGGGCTGCGTGTGAGCGGCGCGGCCTGGTACGACGATATCTACAACCAGGACACCGACAGCAGCGAGCAGCCGCATTTCCTCAGCGAAACCCGCAAGCTCCACGGTCGCGATGCGGAAATTCTCGACGCCTTCGTGTTTCTGCGCGGTGACCTCGGCGAAGACTCCCAGGGCGTGGCCCGTCTGGGCCGACACAGCCTGATTTACGGTGAAAGCCTGTTCTACGGCGGCAACGGCATCGCCAATGCCCAGGGCCCGACCGATGTGGTCAAGTTGCTCAGCGTGCCGGGAACCCAGTTCAAGGAAATCTTGCGCCCGGTCAACCAGATCTCCGGGCAGTTGCAGATCAACCCGCAGTTGTCGGTGGGCGCTTACTACCAGTTCGAGTGGGAACGTTCCAATCTGCCCGGCGCCGGCAGCTACCTGAGCGATGTCGATGCCATCGGTTACGGCAGCGGTTCGCTGCGCGAAGTGTTTGGCAACGACACCGTGAATGGCGGCGATCTGAAACCGAGGAACTCGGGGCAGGGCGGCATGCAGATTCGCTTCAAACCGAGCGGGACCGAACTGGAGTTGGGTTTCTACGCCGCGCAGTATCACGACAAAGCCCCGATCGGCCTGTACGCCTACCTCGACGGTGCAGCCGCGGCGGCCACCGGGCTGCCGATCCTGAGTTCCTATCGCCAGGTCTACGCCGAAGATATCAAGACTGCCGGCGTCAGCTTCTCCACTGCCTATGGCCCGTTCAACTTCGCCGGTGAAACCTCCGTACGCTGGAATGCGCCGCTGGTGAGCAACCTGCAAGTGGTGACCCCGGGCATGGAGGCCGATGGCGGCGATGACTCACTGTTTGCCCGGGGCAAAACCGCTCACGCCAACCTGTCGGCGATTTACCTGCTATCGCCTACTGCTTTTTGGGATGGCGGCTCGGCACTGGCCGAACTGGCGTGGAACCGCACCCTGAGCGTCACCGAAAACGCCGCGGCCCTGGATTCCAACACCACCCGCGATGCCACTGCGTTGCGGGTATTGGTGGAGCCTGCGTACTTCCAGATTGTCGACGGGATCGACCTGACCGTGCCGATCGGCATGGGCGTGGTGCTCGATGGGCGTTCTTCGGCCGTCAACAAGTCGGGTTTCGGCAATACCCATTCCGGCGACTGGAGTGTCGGGCTCAAGGCGACCTACCTGCAGCGCTGGGATGTCGGCCTCAACTACGTGAACTTCTTCGGGGCCCCGAAAGCCGGGCTGCGCGAGGACGGCAATTTCAGTTACGGGCAGTCGCTGGCCGACCGCGATTTTGTCTCGCTCTACGTGAAAACCTCATTCTAATAAGGTGGATTCGCCATGCAGAACAACGCTTTCCTGAACACTTGCGTCCTTACCCTGGCCCTGGCTGGTATCAGCCTGGCGCAGGCAGCGGTGTCGCCTGAACAGGCCGCACGTTTGAAGTCTGAGCTGACGCCCCTTGGCGGCGAGCGCGCCGGCAATGCCGATGGCAGCATCCCGGCCTGGGACGGCGGTTACACCAAGGTCGCGCCGGGCTACAAACCGGGTGACAAACGTGCCGATCCATTCGCCGGTGAGAAACCGCTGTATTCGATCAAGGCCTCGAACATGGAGCAGTACGCCAGCGTGCTGGCCGAAGGCACCAAGGTTCTGTTGAAGAAATACCCGGACTATCGCCTGGACATATACCCGACCCATCGCTCGGCGGCAGCTCCGCAATGGGTGTATGACAACACCGGCAAGAATGCCACCCGTGCCACGCTGGATGTGGAAACCGAAAAAGTCGCCAGCGCCTATGGCGGCATCCCGTTCCCGATCCCGGACAACGGCGCGCAAGTACTGTGGAACTACCGGTTGTCCTGGCAGGGTGGCGAGACCATCAGCTCGCCGTTCGATACCTGGCTGATGACCGCCGGTGGCAAGAAGGTCCAGGCGACCCGAGCCCTGTTCAGCTATCAGTTTCCCTACTACTCCGAAAGTGGCACCCTGGAAAATTTTGCTGGCAAGTACCAGGTTGGCAAGCTGCTGACCGAACTGCCGTCATCCAAGGCCGGCGAAGGCCTGATGACCCATTGGGACATGGACCCGGCCAACCGTGCGGCCTGGCAGTATCTGGTCGGCCAGCGCCGGGTACGCCGAGCGCCGAACATCGCCTACGACACCCCGGACTTCGTCACCTCTGGCGTCGGTCTGTTTGACGAAGCGTTCATGCTGTTCGGGCCTACCGACCGCTACGATCTCAAGCTTGCGGGCAAGAAAGAACTGATCGTCCCCTACAACAATAACCGCGCCGGCCTGGCCAAGAGCGACGACCTGGTCAAACCGAACTTTCTCAATCCTGATCTGGTGCGTTGGGAGAAGCATCGGGTCTGGGTGGTCGAGGCCACGCTCAAATCCGGCAAACGCCATGTGGTGCCGCATCGGACCTACTACGTCGACGAGGACTCCTGGCAGATCCTGATGGTCGACGGGTATGACGCCCAGGGAAAACTGGGACGGCAGATGTATTCGCTGACGCTGCTGGCGCCAGACCTGCCGGCGCTTACTGCGCAAGTCATGTGGGGCAGCTACAACCTCGATACCGGCGCCTACTTCCTTAACTCTTCGAGCAACGATCTGGCGGTCCAGTACCAGACGATCGCAAAACCTTCAGCTTCCTATTACACACCGGATGCCATGGCCAACGAAAACATGCGTTGAACCATGGGGCGCCGTGACGAGCGAAAAGCTCGTCGCGGTCGCTAGCGATTTTCCAGGCGGGATAAAGACATGAGCGTTGAAAAAATCTTTGCGAGTTTTGGTCTGCGATGGAGTGCCTGCGTGCTGGCGTTGTGTCTGTTGGCGAGCACGTCCATGACTGCGCAGGCCGCGACGTTTGCTGTGTTGCAGCAGCCGGCACTGCCTACCGCCAAGGCCTCGCGCGCGGTATTGCTTGGGTTGGCCCGGACTGGCGAACGCCTGGTGGCGGTCGGCGAGCGTGGCATCGTGTTGCTCTCGGATGATTCGGGAATGACTTGGCGCCAGGCCCGTGTGCCGGTCAGCGTCAGCCTGACCGCGGTGCAATTCGTCGACGCGAAGCAGGGCTGGGCGGTCGGTCATCTGGGCGTGGTGTTGCACACCGAGGACGGTGGCGAAACCTGGCACAAGCAACTCGACGGTGAGCGTGCCGCCGCGCTGGCGGTGCAGGCCGCGGAGCGCGATGCCGATCAACCGGGCGGCGCCAGCAACCTTGCGCAGGCACGGCAGATGCTGGACGACGGGCCGGATAAACCGTTTCTCGACCTGTACTTCAGTGACCGCCTGCATGGCTACATCGTTGGCGCCTACAACCAGATCTACCGTACCGACGACGGCGGGCGAAGCTGGCGGCCGTGGATGCAGCATGTGGACAATCCGCAGGGCCTGAACCTGTATGGGATCCGCGCTTCGGGTAACGACCTGCTGCTGGTGGGAGAGCGTGGTTTGCTGTTGCGTTCGACCGATGCCGGGCATTCGTTCCAGCCTCTGAAATCACCTTATGAAGGCAGCTTTTTCGGTCTGCTCGGCACCCGCGGCGGAGCGTTGATTGCCTACGGATTGCGCGGCAACGCCTGGTGGTCCGAGGATCGCGGCAGCAGTTGGCGACGCCTCGACACCGGTATCGAATCAACACTGGCGACAGCCATCGAGCTGCGTGACGGCAGTCTGCTGTTGGCCAGCCAGAGCGGTGAACTTTTGTTCAGCCATGACCAGGGTCGTAGCTTCGACAAGCGCCAGAGCCGCAGTGGCGGGACGGTCGCTGCCGTGCAACAGGCTGCCGACGGGGGGCTGGCCAGCGTCGGTTTGAGTGGCGTGGTCACTGACCAGGATCCGCGGACCTCCGCCAAACCTTGAAACTTCACGGTGTAGCGCTATCGGGCCATGGCCCGTGCAACAGGAGTCAGACTTGAAAGACGACAAAACCCAAACCGTGATCGGCCGCCTGGAAGACTTCGACCAGGCGTCGGGCAATTTTGCCGAGCGAATGATCTTCAACCATCGACCGCTGGTGATCCTGCTGTGTCTGCTGGTGACGCTGGTGCTCGGTTGGCAAGCCACGCGCATCGGTATCAACGCCAGCTATGAGAAGACCATCCCTACGGGGCACCCCTATGTCGCCAACTTCCTGGAGAATCGCAGCGAGTTGAGCGGTCTGGGCAACTCATTGCGAATCGCCGTGGAGGTCAAACAGGGCAGCATCTTCACCAAGGACTACCTCGATACCCTGGCCAGGCTCAACGACGAGCTTTATCTGTTGCCAGGTGTCGACCGCCCCTACATGAAGTCGTTATGGACCCCGACCACGCGCTGGACCGCAGTGACCGAGGAGGGGCTCGATGGCGGCACCGTGATCCCCGATGACTACGATGGTTCAGCGACCAGCATCGAGCAGGTGCGAACCAACGTCGCGCGTTCTGGTGAGGTCGGCCAATTGGTCGCCGGCAACTTCAAGTCCAGCGTGATCTTCGTGCCGTTGCTCGAAGTCAGTCCGCAGACCGGCAAAGCCCTGGACTACGGTGAGTTCTCCCGGCAGCTGGAGGCGCTGCGGGACAAGTACCAGACCGATGAACTGCGCATCCACATCACCGGTTTTACCAAAATCGTCGGCGATCTGATCGAGGGGCTGACCCAGGTCTTGTTGTTCTTCGTGATGGCGGTGTTGGTGACCGTAGTGGTGCTTTACGGTTACACCCGCTGCGCGCGCAGCACCCTGGTGGTGGTGACTTGTTCGTTGGTGGCTGTGCTCTGGCAAATGGGCCTGCTCGCGATGCTTGGGTTTGAGCTGGACCCGTACTCGGCGCTGGTGCCGTTTCTGGTGTTTGCCATCGGCATGAGCCATGGCGCGCAGAAGATGAACGGCATCATGCAGGACGTCGGTCGTGGCACCCATCGGGTGGTGGCCGCGCGTTATACCTTTCGCCGGCTGTTCGCCGCCGGCATGACCGCGTTGCTCTGCGATGCGGTGGGCTTCGCCGTGTTGCTGCTGATCAATATCCGGGTGATTCAGGACCTGGCGATCACCGCCAGCCTCGGTGTGGCGGTGCTGATTTTCACTAACCTGATTCTGCTGCCGATCCTGCTCAGCTATATCGGTGTCAGCCCGGCAGCGGCGCAACGCAGCCTGAGCTCGGAAACCGCCGAGCTGCAAGCACAGATCAAGCATCCGTTGTGGCGTGTGCTCGATTTGTTCACCCAACGGCGCTGGGCCATTGGCGCGATGCTGGGCGGCCTGCTGCTGGCAGCGTTCGGTTTTGCCGTGAGCCTGAACCTGAAAATCGGTGATCTCGACCCTGGCGCCCCGGAGTTGCGCGCCGACTCGCGCTACAACCGCGACGCGCTGTTCATGACCCAAAACTATGCGGCCAGTTCGGATATTTTCGTGATCATGATCAAGACGCCGGAAGATCAATGCACGCGCTACGCCAGCCTGTCTGCGGTGGACGCGTTGGCCTGGCAACTGGAGCAATTGCCTGGCGTGGAGTCGACCACTTCAATGGCGGCGATGAGCAAGATCGCCACGGCCGGTTACAACGAAGGCAACTTCAAGTGGTATGAGCTGATCCCCAATGACGGCGCGCTGGGCGCCGTGCAGACCCGGGCACCGCGGGAGCTGTTCAATCAGGGCTGTTCGATGCTGTCGCTGTACGTTTACCTGTCCGATCACAAGGCCGATACCCTGAATCGGGTGGTGGAGGCGAGCGAGAAATTTATCACCGAGCATCAGGTGCCCGAGGTCAAATTCATGCTGGCCGCCGGCAGCGCCGGGATCGAAGCCGCGACCAATATCGTGGTGAAAAAATCCATGCACGAGATGCTGTTCTGGGTCTACGGCGCGGTCAGCCTGCTGTGCCTGCTGACCTTCCGTAGCTGGCGTGCAACCCTTTGCGCGATGCTGCCGCTGATGCTCACCTCGATTCTTTGCGAGGCGCTGATGGTGGGGCTGGGCATGGGCGTAAAAGTGGCGACACTGCCGGTAATCGCACTCGGGGTGGGCATCGGCATCGACTATGCGCTCTATGTGTTGAGCGTGATCCTGGCGCGAATGCGTGCCGGTGACACGCTGGCCCAAGCCTATTACCAAGCGCTGTTGTTCACCGGCAAAGTGGTTCTGCTGACTGGCATGACACTGGCCGTCGCGGTATCGACCTGGGCGTTCTCGCCGATCAAATTCCAGGCCGACATGGGCATCCTGCTGGCCTTCATGTTCCTGGTGAACATGCTTGGCGCCTTGATCCTGCTGCCGGCGCTGGCCTGGCTGCTGCTGCCGCAGAAGGTCTTCGCAAAAAAGCCTGAGGCGAGCGTGCTTGTGCAGTGGGTCAAGGAAAGCTGAAGGGCTCGGTAAAGAGCAAGGCCGGGGCGAAGTGTGGGGGGCTACCGGCACGCCGGACCCTGTGGGAGCGGGCTTGCTCGCGAAGACAGCGGCACAGGCAACAATGATGTCGTCTGACACTCCGCCTTCACGAGCAAGCCCGCTCCCACAGGTCTCGCGTTTTAACTGAGGGACATCAGGCCTTGGCCTTTTCCATCGATACAGTCAGTGGGGCTGAACGGGCAATCACGCTGATGATGGTCAGTGCTGCAATCAACAACCCGGGGGAGGTTGCCAGCAATACCTCGGTGGTGCCGGCCCCGGCCGCCAGAATCTGCCCCGCGGCCAAGGGCCCGGCGACTGACCCCAGGCGACCGATGGCCACCGCCGCGCCGACGCCGGTGGCACGCACCGAAGTCGGGTACGACGGCGGTGCCAGCGCGTAAAGCACCAGTTGCGCAGCCATCACAAACAACCCCGCGGCAAACCCGGCGATGCCCATAGGAACAATGCCCACCGACAGGCCGACCCCGGACAGCGCCACCAGCAACCCGGCATAGACAAACAGCACCACTTTGATGCCGTTGCAGCGATCCAGCAGCAATCCGCCGAGCAGGGAGCCGAGGGCGCCGCCGATATTGAACAGCATCTGCACCAGGCCCGCCTGGGGTTTGCTGAAACCCTGTTCCAGCAGCAGTGACGGCAGCCAGTTGAGCAGCATATACATCACGGTCAGGGTGAAGAAGTAGCTCAGCCACAACGCCAGGGTAACGCGAGCCCGGCCTTCGCGGAACAGTGCCTGGCCGGTTGAAGCGCGCGCTACATTGACAGTCCCTTGCTGCTGGCGAAAGGCGCTGGACTCGGGCAGCAACAGGATCATCAGCGGCACCACCAGCAATGGCGCGAGACCGCCGATGATGAAGGTCGCCTGCCAATGATCGGTGAACAGCATGGCGACCACCGCCGCCAGTGCTCCACCCAACGGCACGCCGGCATACATGATGCTGATGGCGGTACCACGGCGTTGCTCACCTACGGCTTCGGCGCACAGGGCGATCAGGTTGGGCAGGGCGGCGCCCAGGCCCAGGCCGGTCATGAAACGCGCCAACAGCAGGCTGGAGAACGTGTTGACGTAGGCAGTGCTGAGCGAGAACACGCCGAACAGCAGCACGGCGCCGATGAGGATTTTCTTGCGACCGATGCGATCAGCAATCCAGCCGCCGAAGAAGGCGCCCGGCAGCAAGCCGATGATGCCGGCACTGAACACCCAGCCCATCATTTTAGGGTCCAGGGCAAAGGTCTGGCGCAGGCCCGCGGCGGCAGTCCCGGCAGCTTGCAGGTCGAAGCCTTCAATCAGTGCAACGATAAAACACAGGGCGATGGTCAGCGTCGTACGACGTGATGGGGTGTCCATGGCGAACCTCATTTATTGTTTTTGTGGGTGTGCTGACGGGTGAGCGCGAGCCTGCTCGCCTCAAGCGATGACAAGCTGGAATTAAGATTAACAAAGATAACTAAAAAATGAACAGCCAAGGTTTATGGCCAAAAAATGACATTAATCTCATTAAAATCAACGCTATGAGGCATTGAGTAAGACGGATCTAAAAAATAGATAATAATATTAATGTTCGATTATCGGTCATTGTGGATTGACGCCACCCTCAGGCTGTTTCCATTCTCTGACCTGAGATCCCTGGAACAACCCTAGCGATCCCGTTCAAAAAACAACAACAATAAGTGGACATCGAACATGCCAACGCTCCCTTGGAACGCCCTTGCGGCGACTTCAGCCTTACCTGTTCGCGCACCTTGTCTGGTCCTGCTGGGCTTGAGTGTGGTTGCCACCCCGGCGCTGGCCGAAGGCTTCATCGACAACAGCCACGGCACCTTGACCTTGCGCAATTACTACCTGGATCGCGACTACAAGGATGACGGGGCGAAAACCGCGGCCAGGGAATGGGCTCAGGGTTTCATCATGAATGTGGAGTCGGGCTTTACCCCGGGGACTGTCGGCTTCGGCCTGGATGCCCGCGGGCTGATGGGGGTGAAGCTGGACTCGTCGCCGGACCGTAGCGGCACTGAGTTGCTGCCGGTGTCCAGCAGCGACAAGCGCGCGGCGGACGAATATTCGCGCCTGGCCATGACCGCAAAGGTGCGTTTTGCCCAGACCACGGTGAAGACCGGTGATGTGTCGATCTTCCTGCCATTCGCTTTCGCCAGCCCGTCGCGGCTGTTGCCGCAGACTTTTCGCGGCACCACCCTCAGTTCCAAGGACATCGACGGGCTGACCCTCAACACCGGCTACATCGATCGCATCAACAAGCGTGATTCCACCGACTACCAGCCGATGAGCATCGCCTCGCCGAACCGGCGTTTCAATGGCGCGGCCACCTCATCGCACATGGCCTATGTCGGCGGCGATTATCAGGTGAACAAGGACCTCAGTCTGCGTGCCTATCACGCCGAAGTAGCGGACCTGTACCAGCAGAATACCCTGGCCTTGCTGCACAATCTGCAGGTGGGCGAGGGCACGCTGACCACCGATCTGCGCAGTTTTTTCAGCGACGAGGATGGCAGCGCCAAGGCCGGCAAGGTGGACAACCGCAACTTGTCGGCGCTGTTCGGCTATCGCTTTGGCGGCCATCGCCTGAGCCTGGGCTATATGCACGCCAATGGAGATACAGCGACGCCTTATGTGTCGGGCACCGAGTTGATGGGCATGAGTGAGCTGACCATGAGTTCGGACTTCCTCAATGCCAAGGAGCGGACCTGGCAAGCGATGTACGACTATGACTTCACCGCCGTCGGGGTGCCTGGCCTGAAGAGCCGGTTGCGTTATGTGCGCGGTGACCATATCGAGCTGACGGCGCTGAATGCCGACGACCGCAAGGAGCGGGAGTTTCAGATGGAGCTGGGGTATGTGATCCAGAGTGGCCCGCTGAAGAACGTCGGGCTGATGGCGCGCAAATCGATCTATCGCAATGACTTCCCCGCCGGCGCGGCGTTTCGCGATGAAAACCAGACCCGCTTTCTGGTGCTCTACACCGTACCTATCTGGTAAGTCGTTTTACCTGTCATGAAGCCGGCCGTTCCCCGGGAACGCGCCGGCGTGGGCGTTTCAGGCCTGATAGACCTTCTTCAGCAGCCTGAGCAATTCTTCGCGTTCCTGGCTGTCGAGGTTGGACGTTGCATCCATGTCGCTCTCGGCAGCGATCAGTTTCAGCTCCTTGAGCAGGGCTTCGCCGGTCTTGCTGAGAAAAATCCCATAGGAGCGCTTGTCCGGTTTGCAGCGTACCCGCACCGCCAATGCCCGGCTTTCCAGTTTGTTCAGCAGCGGCACCACTTGCGGTGGCTCGATGGTCAAGGCCTTGGCCAGGTCGGCCTGCATAAGCCCCGGGTTCTGGTCGATGATCGCCAGGGCCGAGAACTGGGCCGGTCGCAAGTCGTGGGCCGAAAGCCGGCCAATGAGGTTCTGAAACAGTTTCAGCTGCGCCCGGCGCATGGCGTAACCGATCAGATCGTCCAGGGCGGAATCCAGCGGCGCCTGGGTTTCGGCGCTGTCGGCAGGGGCCTCGGGGGCGGCGGCAATCTTGGAAGACTTGGCCATTGCAGGGTGAATCCTCAGCTGGCGGTTAAGAAGACTATCTAGTTTGCCGAGGTTGGTCGGGGATAGCCATGACCTCTTTCAGATCTCTGGGCGTTGCGCCTGTTTTCGGGGCGGAAAATATTTGGTTAATTTGATTAATAGTTAATTGACATAACTAATATTGGAGTTTAGTTTTTACCCATCGTCAAGCCAAGAACAAGAGAGCAACGCATGAGCAATTACGAAGGTCGCTGGACAACGGTCAAAGTGGAAATCGAGGAAGGCATTGCCTGGGTCATCCTCAATCGCCCGGAAAAACGCAACGCCATGAGCCCGACATTGAACCGGGAGATGATCGACGTTCTGGAAACCCTGGAGCAGGATCCAGACGCCGGTGTGCTGGTGCTGACCGGCGCGGGCGAAGCCTGGACCGCCGGCATGGACCTCAAGGAATACTTCCGCGAAGTGGACGCCGGCCCGGAAATCCTTCAGGAAAAAATTCGCAGTGAAGCCTCTCAATGGCAATGGAAACTGCTGCGCATGTACGCCAAGCCGACCATCGCCATGGTCAACGGCTGGTGCTTCGGTGGCGGTTTCAGCCCGCTGGTGGCCTGCGACCTGGCGATCTGCGCCGATGAAGCGACCTTCGGCCTGTCGGAAATCAACTGGGGCATCCCGCCAGGCAACCTGGTGAGCAAAGCCATGGCCGACACCGTGGGCCATCGGCAGTCGCTGTACTACATCATGACCGGCAAGACCTTCGGCGGGCAGAAAGCCGCCGAGATGGGCCTGGTCAACGAGAGCGTACCCCTGGCACAACTGCGTGAGGTGACGATCGAGCTGGCGCGTAACCTGCTGGAGAAAAACCCGGTGGTGCTACGGGCGGCCAAACACGGCTTCAAGCGTTGCCGCGAACTGACCTGGGAGCAGAACGAAGATTACCTCTATGCCAAGCTCGATCAGTCGCGCCTGCTGGACACCGAAGGTGGCCGCGAGCAGGGCATGAAGCAGTTCCTCGACGACAAGAGCATCAAGCCCGGTTTGCAGGCTTACAAACGCTGAATTCCGGCGTTGAACTCAAAGCGAGCTGGCCGGGCGATCGAGCGTCCGCCAGCTGTTCGCCCCGGCGCCCAGGCGCTACTGTGAGCCCCTCGAACGTATTCCCGATAAAGACAATAAAGAGGAATCACCATGCTGGACGTGCCCCTGCTGATCGGCGGCCAGTCGTGCCCCGCCCGAGACGGACGAACTTTCGAACGGCGTAATCCGGTGACCGGCGAAGTCGTGTCGCGGGTTGCCGCCGCCACCCTGCAAGATGCCGACGCCGCTGTGGCCGCGGCCAAAGCGGCATTCCCCGCCTGGGCGGCCCTGGCCCCTAATGAACGACGCACCCGGTTGTTGCGTGCGGCCGAGCAGTTGCAGGCCCGCAGCGCGGAATTCATCGCGGCAGCCGGCGAGACCGGCGCCATGGCCAACTGGTACGGTTTCAATGTGCATCTGGCGTCCAACATGCTGCGCGAAGCCGCGTGCATGACCACTCAGATCACCGGCGAAGTCATTCCCTCCGATGTGCCCGGCAGCTTCGCCATGGCCTTGCGTCAACCCTGCGGCGTGGTGCTGGGTATCGCGCCCTGGAACGCTCCGGTAATCCTCGCCACCCGCGCTATCGCCATGCCGCTGGCCTGCGGTAACACCGTGGTGCTCAAGGCGTCGGAACTGAGCCCGGCGGTGCACCGATTGATCGGCCAGGTGTTGCAGGACGCAGGCCTCGGGGACGGCGTGGTCAACGTCATCAGCAATGCGCCCGAGGATGCCGCGGCGATTGTCGAGCGGCTGATCGCCAATCCGGCGGTGCGTCGGGTCAACTTCACCGGCTCGACCCATGTCGGGCGTATCGTCGGTGAACTGTCGGCACGTCATCTCAAACCGGCGTTGCTGGAACTGGGAGGCAAGGCGCCATTCCTGGTGTTGGAGGATGCCGACCTGGACGCAGCGGTGGAGGCTGCGGCCTTCGGCGCCTTCTTTAATCAGGGGCAGATCTGCATGTCTACCGAGCGCCTGATCGTCGATGCCAAAGTGGCCGATGCCTTTGTCGCCAGACTCGCGGAGAAGATCGCCACCTTGCCCGCCGGCAACCCCAACGCCGAAGGTTCGGTGCTCGGTTCACTGGTTGACAGCAGCGCCGGTGAACGCATCAAACTGTTGATCGACGATGCCCTCGACAAGGGTGCCACCCTGGTCACGGGTGGCCAGCTGGAGGGCAGTATTCTGCAGCCGACCTTGCTCGACGGCGTCACCGATGCCATGCGCCTGTACCGCGAAGAGTCCTTCGGCCCGGTGGCGGTAGTACTGCGTGGCGAGGGCGATGAAGCCCTGTTGCGCCTGGCCAACGATTCCGAGTTCGGTCTGTCGGCGGCGATCTTCAGCCGCGACACCGGTCGCGCTCTGGCCCTGGCCCAGCGAGTAGATTCGGGCATCTGCCATATCAACGGCCCGACCGTGCATGACGAGGCGCAGATGCCCTTCGGCGGGGTCAAGTCCAGCGGCTATGGCAGTTTTGGCGGCAAGGCGTCCATCGAGCATTTCACCCAGTTACGCTGGGTGACCTTGCAGAACGGCCCGCGGCACTACCCGATCTGAGCATCCGCCACACCGTCGGGCGACGAACGCTTGAGAGTGATTGCCGCCCGCGTGCAGGCCAGACATAACAATAACAAGGCTGCAGCCATAGACTGCCATGCCCCGGTTGAACGCATCGCTGCGAGCCGGTGGCGTGCCTTGATGGAGGACAAGCACGTGAGTTCCGAATTCAGATCGCCACCCCAGACCGAAGCCAACGCGCCGCGCTATCGCCAGGTGTCCATCGGTCATCCTGCGGTCGAGGTCAGCGAAGAGCAGGGCATCCTGCATATGCGCTCCCTGGAACCCTTGGCCGAGTTGCCCGCTCGCTTGCTCGATCGCCTGGTGCATTGGGCCCATGTGCGCCCGCAACAGACCTTTATCGCTGCGCGCCAGGACGGCTGCGACTGGCGCCGGGTGAGTTACGCCGAGATGCTGACCAGCGTCCGTGCCATTGCCCAAAGCCTGCTCAGTTATGGGCTTTCGGCCGAACGACCGCTGGCGATCCTCTCGGGCAACGACATCGAGCATTTACAGATTGCCTTGGGCGCGATGTATGCCGGGATTCCTTACTGCCCGGTTTCTCCTGCCTATTCGTTGTTGTCCCAGGATTTCGCCAAGCTGCGGCATGTCTGCAATCTGCTGCAACCGGGCCTGGTGTTCGTCAGCGACGCCGCGGCCTATCAGCGGGCGATCGATGCGGTGCTGCCGGCCGAAACGCCGCTGATCACCGTGCGCGGTCAAATTGCTGGCCGCCATCAGGCGAGCTTTGCCAGCCTGCTGGAACAACCCGGCAGTGCCGAGGCCGATTGCGCTTTCAAGGCTACCGGGCCGGACAGCATCGCCAAGTTCCTGTTTACCTCAGGCTCCACCAAGTTGCCCAAGGCAGTGATCACCACTCAGCGCATGCTCTGCGCCAACCAGCAAATGCTGTTGCAGACCTTCCCGGTGTTCGGCGAAGAACCTCCGGTGCTGGTGGACTGGCTGCCGTGGAATCACACCTTCGGCGGCAGCCACAACGTCGGGATCGTGTTGTACAACGGCGGCACCTTTTACCTGGACGACGGCAAGCCGACTGTCCAGGGGTTTGCTGAAACACTGCGCAACCTCAAGGAAATATCGCCCACCGCGTACCTCACCGTGCCCAAAGGCTGGGAAGAACTGGTCAACGCGCTGGAGCAGGACGAAGAGTTGCGCGAACGTTTCTTCTCGCACATGAAACTGTTCTTTTTCGCCGCCGCCGGTTTGTCCCAACGCGTTTGGGATCGCCTGGACCGGGTCGCCGAACAGCATTGTGGCGAACGCATTCGCATGATGGCCGGGCTCGGCATGACCGAGGCGGCACCGTCCTGCACGTTCACCACCGGGCCATTGTCCATGGCCGGCTACATCGGCCTGCCGGCACCCGGTTGCGAAGTGCGGCTGGTGCCGGTGGACGGCAAGCTGGAGGGACGTTTTCGCGGGTCGCACATCATGCCGGGTTACTGGCGTGCGCCACAGCAGACCGCCGAAGTGTTCGACGAGCAGGGCTTCTACTGTTCCGGCGACGCGTTGAAACTGGCCGACGCCCGCGATCCGCAACTGGGGCTGATGTTCGACGGGCGCATCGCCGAGGACTTCAAACTGAGCTCCGGCGTGTTTGTCAGCGTCGGCCCGTTGCGCAATCGCGCGGTGCTCGAAGGTTCGCCCTATGTTCAGGACTTGGTGGTGGCCGCACCGGACCGCGAGTGCCTGGGTGCGCTGGTCTTTCCCCGTCTTTACGAATGCCGACGTCTGGCCGGTTTGAGTGCGGACGCCAGCGATGCCGAAGTCCTGGCCAGCGCGCCGGTGCGAGAATGGTTCGCCGATTGGCTGCAACGGCTCAACCGCGACGCCACCGGGAATGCCAGCCGCCTGGAATGGATCGCGCTGCTCGACGAACCTGCCTCCATCGACCGCGGTGAAATCACCGACAAGGGCTCGATCAACCAGCGCGCGGTATTGCAGTGGCGCGCCGACAAGGTCGAGGCGCTGTATCGCGGCGAAGAACCTTCCATCTTGCGTGCCGGACCTCTGCCGTGAGCGGTGCGGGGCAGTATTCGAGCTTTGGCGATGTAGCCATTTTCGAAGCACTGCGCACGCCTTGGGTCGATCTCGGCGGGGCCTTGGCCCAGGTTTCGCCGATCGATCTGGGGATCAAGGTCGGGCGGGAGGTGCTGGCCCGCGCCTCTATCGATCCATCTTTGGTCGATAGCGTGTTGGCCGGCTCCATGGCTCAGGCCAGTTTTGATGCTTACCTGCTGCCTCGGCATATCGGTCTTTACAGTGGCGTGCCGCAAGAGACTCCGGCACTGGGTGTGCAGCGCATCTGCGCTACCGGTTTCGAACTCTTGCGGCAGGCCGCCAGGCAGCTGGATGACGGTGTGCAGTTGGCCCTGTGCGTGGCGGCCGAATCCATGTCGCGCAACCCGATTGCCGCCTACACCCACCGAGGTGGTTTCCGGCTCGGTGCGGGAGTGGAATTCAAGGACTTTCTCTGGGAAGCCCTCTACGACCCGGCCCCGGGCGTAGACATGATCACCACCGCCGACAACCTGGCCCGGCGGCATGGCCTGAGCCGCGAAGAGGTGGATCGCTTCGCCCTCGACAGCCATCAATTGGCGCTGCAAGCCCAGGCCGATGGCTGGTTTGAACCGGAGCTGGTAGCGCTCGGCAATGAGCGCTTTGAACTGGCCGGTTATCAGTCACGCAGTATCCAGTTGCCACGGGGCGTAGACCGCGTGACTCGTGATAGCCATCCGGGACCCACCGATCTGGACGCCTTGGGTCGGTTGCGGGCGGTGCATGCCGGCGGTGTGCAAACGGCCGGCAACAGTTGTGCGGTGGTCGATGGCGCGGCCGCCGCGCTGGTAGGGCGGGCGTCTGCCGCCCGGCGTCCGGCGTTGGCCCATTTGCTGGCCAGTGCCGTGGTAGGCGTGGCACCGGAATTCATGGGGATAGGGCCGGCGCCGGCCATCCAGATGCTGCTGCAACGTAGCGGTTTGGCCCTTGGTGAAATCGGCTTGCTGGAAATCAATGAGGCCCAGGCCGCTCAGGTATTGGCTGTGGCCCAGGCGCTTGAACTGGACGGCGACCGGCTCAACCGGCGGGGCGGCTCGATTGCTTTGGGGCATCCTTTGGCCGCTACGGGTTTGCGCCTGGTGCTGACCCTGGCCAGGCAATTGCGTGAGGGTAATCTGCGTTATGGCATTGCGGCCGCGTGTGTCGGTGGCGGGCAGGGCATGGCTCTGCTGATCGAAAACCCGGCGTATCAAGGCTGAAGCAGAACCCCGAGGCCTTTGCTGCAGTCAACCCAATCTTTGCGTCACTGTCTTGCGTTACTATGCAGACCCACCTTTTCTGGAAGTTGCCTGGATGAGTAAGCCCGGTCAAACGGTGCTGGTCGCGTTGCGCAAGATGATCGCCTCGGGCGAGCTGGCGGCTGGCGAGCGGTTGATGGAGATCCCCACGGCGGAGCTGTTCGGTGTTTCGCGGATGCCGGTGCGCATGGCGTTCCGCACGCTGGAGCAGGAAGGCTTGCTGGTGCGTTTTGGCGGGCGCGGGTTTCAGGTGCGTTCGGTCAGCCCCGATGACATTGCCGGTGCGGTTGAAGTGCGGGGTGTACTCGAAGGCCTGGCGGCGCGTCAGACCGCCGAGCGCGGGCTATCGGACGAAGCCCGGGCGACCCTCGAACAGTGCCTGATGCAGGGCGATCAGCTGTTCGACAAGGGGTTTGTGACCATCGAGGACCTGGAGGTCTATCACGATCTCAACATGCGTTTTCACGAAGTGATTGTCGAAGGCAGCCACAACCCGGCGATCGCCGATGCACTGGCGCGCAACGATCATTTGCCTTTCGCTTCGGTAACAGCCCTGGCAGTGGACCGCAACGACATGATCCGGGAATACCGACGCTTCAACTACGCTCACATGCAGCACCATTCGGTGTTCGACGCCTTGGTCAACCGCCAGGGCGCGCGTGCCGAAGCCATCATGCGCGAGCACGCCAACGCCACGTTGCGTTATGCCGAGATCTTCGGCTCGGCGACGGCCGAAGAGCGGATGAAGGTCATTCTCCGCTCGGACTAGGCGCGACTCTTTCAGATATCCAGCACCAGCAGCGGCGTTTTCGAGCGCGAGCAGCAAGGAGTGAACTGGTCGTTGCAGGCTTGTTCATCCTCGGTGAGGAACAGGTCTCGATGCTCCGGCACGCCCTCCAGAACCCGCGTCAGGCAGGTGCCACAGATGCCCTGTTCGCAGGAAATGGCAATCTCGATGCCCTGGTTTTGCAGCACCTGCACCACGCTCTTGTCGGCCGGCACCGCGAAGACCTGGCCGCTGCTGGCGACCTTGATCGAGAAGCTGCCATCGGCACCAGTGTCGACGGGGTTGGCGGCGAAGTACTCGCGATGCAGGCATTGCTCCTGCCAGCCTTTGGCCTTGGCCGTGTCCAGCACATGCTGCATAAAACCGCCGGGGCCACACACATATAAATGAACGTCATTGTGTGGCGTGGCCAGGAGCTTGGCCGCGTCCAGCGCAGTCTCGGGTTCCTGATCGAAATGCAGGAACACCCGGTCGGCAAAAGCCGAGTGTTGCAGGCGTTCGACAAAGGCCGCGCGCTCTCGCGAACGGGCGCAGTAGTGCAGCTCGAAATCTGCGCCGCTGTGGGCCAGGCGCTCGGCCATGCAGAGGATTGGGGTAATGCCGATACCGCCGGCGAAGAGCAGGCTGCGCCGGGCCTCATGTGCCAATGGAAACAGATTGCGCGGCTCGCTGATAGACAGCCGTGTGCCGGGGTGGATCTGCTCGTGCATGGCCAGTGAACCACCGCGAGAGGTCGGATCCTTGAGCACGCCGATCAGGTAGCGATGGCGTTCTTCGGGGTGGTTGCACAGGGAATATTGCCGGATCAAGCCACCAGGCAGATGCACATCGATATGGGCACCGGCGCTGAAGGTCGGTAGCGGTCGATCATCGACACTGGCCAGCTCGTAGCTGCAGATGTCCTGGGCTTCGTTGTTGCGGGATACCACCAGCACTTCAATCATGCCATTGACTCCTGCGGCGTTTTTTCCCGGGCGATAAGGCGCTCCAGAACACGGCGCGACTGCACACCTCCGGCGTCGATATTGAGCTTGAGCAAGTTGCGCTGAGGATGGTTGAGCAGGTTCTGTTGCTGGCGTTCGAGCATCTCCAGGTCCTCGCTGAAAATCTTGCCCTGACCCTCGCGAATGCTCGCGGTCAAAGCTTCATCCTGCGGGTTGAAATTGCGCGCCATGCCCCAGAAGTACCAGATCGAGGTTTCGGTTTGCGGCGTGATGAAGTCGACGACGATGCTCGACGCCTTGAACTGTTGGGGAGCGTGATAACCACCTTTTCCGGCATGGGCCACACCGACTTCGATCAGCACATGACTGGGCGGGGTGAAGCGGCAGATCTGCCAGCGATCCACTGGTACATCGTCGGCCAGGTTGTTGCCACGCAAGGCCATGCGCCAGAAGGGCGGGGCCATGATGTTTTCCATGTGGCGGGCGGTGACCACCTCGTCGCCGTCGACCGTGGTCACCGGCGGTGCTTCGTCGATTTCCTTTTGGCCGATGCTGGACGCATGAACGTAGGTTTCGTGAGTCAGGTCCATCAGGTTGTCGATCATCAGGCAATAGTCGCACTGGATGTGGAACAGGCCGCCGCCGTAGGCCCACTCATCGCTGACCGCCCATTCCAGGTGATGGATCAGCGCCGGGTCGGCCAACGCCTGATCGCCGGGCCAGACCCAGATAAAGCCGTAACGCTCGACCGCGGCGAACGTCTTGTTGCACGGAAAGCCGCGAACCCGCTGCCCGGGCATTTCCACGGTCTTGCCGTCGCACCCCATCACCAGGCCGTGATAGCCGCACACCAGGTTGCCGTTTTCCACATAACCCAAAGACAGCGGTGCGCCGCGATGGGGGCAGAAGTCCTCGACAGCCGCCACGTTGCCTTCATGCCCGCGGTAAAAAACCATCTTTTCACCACAGATCTGACGGCCTAGCGGCTTGTCGGCGATTTCGTCGGGCGTACAGGCGACGTACCAGGTGTTCTTGGGGTACATGGAGATTCTCCAAGGCTGTTTTTGTTATTTAGTGGATCCATTAATGGTGGTTTGTGGGGTGTTTGTCAAATTTATTCTGTTTGTTAACGTTTTAATGGATCCATTGATGGATTTTTAGCCCCGGCATCAATGCTCTTTGGCTTTCCTGATTCTGATCAAAATAAACAGCAGGACGCAGAGCGCGAGCGGGGTCATGGCCAGCAGGGCGTCTCTCGCGGATATATCCGCGCCCATGACATGCAATCCCGAGTAGAACAGCTTGAACAGGCTCAACAAGTAATAGGTGATGGCGATAATCGACAGGCCTTCGACGGCGCGCTGGATTTTGATTTGAGTGTCGGCACGGGCGTTCAGGCTCTTCAGAATTTCCGAGTTCTGCTCTTCCATTTCGACCTGAACACGGGCCTGCAACAAGTCCCCGAGGTTGGCCACGCTTTTGGCCAGTTGCTCCAGGCGTTGTTCGGTGACGGCGCAATATCTGACCGTGGGTTTGAAGCGTCTTTCGATGAAGATACCCAGCCGCTGGCAATCACCCACGTGGCTTTCGCGCAGTTCGCCCAAGCGTTCGAAAACCAGCTGCGCATAGGCTTGGGTGGCGCTGAAACGGTGTCGGGTTTTTGCGCTGCTGCTGACCACTTGCGCCGACAGGTTGGCAATGTCGGTCAGCAACGCTTTCGCATTTCCGGTGTCGGGGCCGGCGTTACGTTCCGAGAGGTTTACCAGGGTCTTGTCGAAGACGTTGAGCTGAGTGCTCAAGGCTTTCGCGGTGATGAGTGAAAGCGAAGCCATCATTCGGTAGGTTTCGATTTCGAGCAGGCGGCGGATCATCCGTCCCAGCCGATACGCATTCAGGCGTTTATTAATGAACAGGAAACGGTTGGTGCCGTCCTCGCTCAGGCGAAAATCGCTCCAGACCGTCGCATCGCCTCCACCGATGCAAGAGCCGCTAGGATCTTTGAATCCATAAACAGACAGATCGCCAGTAAAGGACGTATCAGTGCGCACCACAATCTGCACCGCGTTGATCACGTGCTGCATGAAAGGCTCGACTCGGTCCATCAAGGCTCTGGGTGGCGGGCTCCAGCATGGCTCGTGACCGGAGGAGGGCACCACCAGCGTCAGCGTCAGGAATTCCGCGTGCCGCTCCCACTTCAAGGCATGGCCCTCCAGCTCGGTGATGCCCTGGGCCGTATCCGGGTCGACCGGGCCGGGGCAGCAGCGACTCAGCAGGGTGTCGCACTGCCCGTCATTCGCCAGAAACGCCAGATGAAACACGTGGGCGGGCTCGTCGAAATACAGAGAAGGGCGCGCGTGCAACTCGTTGTGCAGGATCAGTCTTTGCGGATGCATGCTGTTTGGGCCATGTTGGAGTTGTTTGTTCTTGGGACAGGATGACGAATACCCGAGTCACAAACCAAACCGTTGATTACCCAATGCTGTCAGCCAACCACAGAACCTGTGGGAGCGGGCTTGCTCGCGAAGGCGGTGGCACAGTCAACATTGATGTCGCCTGACACACCGCTATCGCGAGCAGGCTCGCTCCCACACTCGTACAGTGTCGTTCGGGAGTGTTGTGATCAACGCTGGCCCAATGTGGGAGCGAGCCTGCTCGCGAAGGCGGTGGCACAGTCAACATTAATGTCGCCTGACACGCCGCTTTCGCGAGCAAGCCCCCACAGGTTTAACGCAACGCTGTACAGAACGCTCGAATGGCCTCGCAGGCCTGGCGCAATGACGCGTCGTCCAGGGCGTAGGCAATGCGGATGTAGGGGCCAAGGCCGAAGGCACTGCCATGCACCACCGCTACATCCGCTTCGTCGAGCAGCGCATGGGCGACATCTTCGTCGGTGTGCAGCACTCGACCGGCCGGCGAGGTGCGGCCGATCAGCCCCGCACAGGAGGCGAACGCATAGAACGCGCCCGCCGGGCTCACACATTCCAGCCCCGGCGTGTCGTTCAGCAGCGCCACCATCAAATCACGACGACCCTGGAAAGCGCCACGGCTTTCGCGGATGAAGTCTTTCGGCCCCTCCAGCGCGGCGAGTGCGGCTTGCTGCGAAACCGAGCTGGCGCCAGAAGTCTGCTGGCCCTGCAGCTTTTCCATAGCCTCCAGCAACCAGCGCGGCCCGGTGGCAAAACCGATGCGCCAGCCGGTCATGGCGTAGGCTTTGGAGACACCGTTCATGGTCAGGGTTCGCGGTGCCAGTCGTGGCTCCACCTGGGCCAGGGTGTAGAACGCTTGATCGTCGAAGATCAGGTGTTCATAGATATCATCGGCCAGAATCAGCACGTGGGGATGATCCAGCAGCACCGCCGCCAAGGCACGAAGTTCCGCTTCGCTATAAACCGCACCGGTCGGATTGGACGGTGAATTGAGGATCAACCAACGGGTCTGCGGGGTGATCGCGGCGGCCAGTGCCGCCGGCGTCAGTTTGAAACCGGTACCGGCATCGCACGTGACGATCTGCACTTCACCGCCGCACAGTTGCACCATTTCCGGGTAACTGACCCAATACGGCGCCGGCACGATGACCTGGTCGCCCTCGTTGAGGGTGGCGGCCAGGGCGTTGTAGATCACTTGTTTGCCACCGTTGCAAACCAACGTGTCTTGCCAGCTCACATCCAGGCCATTTTCGCGGCGGAACTTGGCCGCCACCGCTTCTCGCAACGAGCGCACACCGGCGACCTGGGTGTAGCGGGTGTGGCCGTTCTCGATGGCATGAATGGCCGCCTCACGCACATGTTTGGGGGTATCGAAATCGGGTTCGCCGGCACACAGCGAAATAATCTTCGCTCCTTGTGCCCGGCGCTCCGCCACTCGGTCCATGATCCGATAAGTCGCCGAGGGTTGTGCGCTGGCCAGGCGTTGGTTCAGGCGCTGGATGTCGTTGCTCATGCCCGGGTTCTCCAGTCTGTCAGGTTCATCAGTTCCAGCGTGGAGCGGCCTTCGGTCAGCGCCTGCATCATTTGCGCTTCCTTGTTCGCGCGCGCTTCGCCTTCTGCGAGGGTACGTGCCACATCGGTCTTGGGGATGATGATCACGCCGTCATCGTCAGCCACCACCAGATCGCCCTGCGCCACGAAAGCACCATTGAAATTGAACGGTTGTCCCACTGAGGGGGCACTGGTCTTGACCGTGCCTTTTACCGAAATGCCACGGGCAAATACCGGGAACTGGCGTTTCTTCAACGCAGCGATATCGCGTACACCACCATCGATCACCAGACCAACCACACCAGCCGCTTCGGCCGCCACGGTGAGCACCTCGCCCCAGTAACCGGCGATGAAGCCGCCGGTGCCCACGACCAGTACGCTGCCACGGGGTACGCGTTCCATCGCCAGATGCAGGGCCAGGTTGTCGCCCGGCGAACATTCCAGCGGGTAGGCGGGGGCGGCGATGAAGGCGCCGTCCCAGATCGGGCGGATCGCACTGTCGACCGCGCAGGGCAGATGGGACGCTTCATACAGTGTCGAGCTGCCCAGTATTTTTGCCCGCACACGAAAATCCAGGGGGAAGGGGAGCGTCGTCATCAGACTTTCCTCTGCAGGTTGTGGTAACCCAGGGCGGCCCGGGCTTCTTTAAGGGTTTTGCCTTGGGTGATCAGGGCGCGAATGTCGGCTTCGACCGATTCGATCTGACGGGCACACGCCGCCACTTCAGCGGCATGGGCGCGAGGCACGATCACCACGCCATTGGCGTCTGCGATCACGATGTCACGGGAGCAGACCCGCGCCGTGCCGATGGACACCGGCTGGTTGACCGACTGCGCTTGCACGCGGTCTTTGCCGGTGCGCATGAAGCGACCTTTGCTGAACATCGGATAGCCATCGCCCAGCGCTTTGTTCACATCACGGCACACCCCGTCGATGACCGTGGCGGCGATCTGTCGGGTGCCGGCGTACTGGGTCATGATGTCGCCCCAGACGGTGCAGTCGGTGCGGCCGCCGTTGTCGATCACTACTACGTCGCCGGGCGCGACGTCTTCGATAAAGTCGCCCACCGTGCCCGGCGGGACACTGGCCGAGACGTACTGCACGGTGAACGCCGGTCCGACGATGACCTTGCGGTAATTGTCCAGCGGCGCCACACCGAGGCATTGCCCGGGCAGGCCGAGCTTGTCCAGGGCATCGGAGACGCCAGGAGTGTCGAGGCCTTCAAACAAGGCGACCAGTTCTTTATCTTCAAGATTCATCAGACGTGCTCCACGCGGATCGCTTCGAATTGGGTGTCATGCATCACCTCGGCCACCGAGCGACCGCTGCGAACGGCCTCGACCATGCCGTCCTGGCGGCGGGCGATGCGCTCGCCGAGATCGATGACCTTTTCGATATAGGTTTGGGGGACGAATACGGTTCCGCAGGTATCGGCAATGACATAGTCATCCTCGCTGACGTCGACACCGGCTACTTTGATCGTCACCGCCGCATCGATCTGCACCACGCGGTTGCGCGCACTGATCATGGTGACCCCACGGCCATAAACCGGGTAACCAATCGCTTCGCTACCGTCGATGTCGCGGCTGAAACCGTCGATCACCGTGCCGCGCACCTGCTTGCCGGCCGCCGCGTTGGCGAGGATGTCGCCCCAGCAGGAAATACCTTCGATACCGCCGGCGATCACCAACACACGATCGTCGCTGTCGATCTGTTCAACCACCGGGGTAATCAGGTGCACGGTCGGTACGGTGTCTGACTTGGGCGCCAGCAATACGGTACTGGCGCGGCCGACGATCTTCGGGCAGTTCCACAGCGGACGTAGCCCCACGGTGGTGCCCGGCAGGCCGAGGAAGTCGAGTGCGTCGGAAACCGTGTTGGTGTCCAGCGCCGCCAAGCGATCCAGTAAACTCTTATTGATCATGGGAAAGCCTCAGTGGTGACGGAGGCGCCCAGTGTCAGCGAGACAATTTGATAGGTATATTACTAATCACAGAAGCATTACATACGTTAAACCTATGGATTAGCCATGATCAATTTTCGTCTGATTCGTCACCTCTGGTTGTTCCTGGCCGTTGCCGAAGAACAGAATTTCGGCCGCGCCGCCAAACGCCTCGGAATGTCCCAGCCGCCGCTGAGCGAGCAGATTCAAGTGCTGGAGCAGGCGCTCAAGGTCAAGCTGTTCGATCGCTCGCGGCGAGGGGCGAAGCTGACTCCGGTGGGTGCGGCGATCCTGCCGGCGGTGCGCAAGTTCGCCGAGCAACTGGAACGCCTGGAACTGGCCGTGGAGGAGGCGGTGGCGGGGCAGTCGGGGATGTTGACCGTCGGCGCGATTTCCACGGCGATGTTCGATGTGTTGCCCGGGTTGATCGAGCAACTGAAGATCGATTACCCGCACCTCACCGTGTCCGTGCGGGAAATCGACAGCGTCGAAGCCGTACCTGCGCTGGAAGCCGGGGACATCGACCTGGCCTTCGCCCGTCTGGACGGTGATTTGGGGGCCTCGATCAAGTCGCTACCGCTGACTGAAGATCGCCTTGTCGTGGCCCTGCCCAGCGATCATCCATTGGCTTCGCGCAAGCGAATCAGCCTGTCGAGCCTGGCCACAGAGCCCTTGGTGATGTTTTCCCGAAAGGTCAGCCCGGTGTACTTCGACAACCTGATCGCGACCTGCCGCGCCAGCGGTTTTTCTCCACGCGTGCTGCATGAAGTGCGCTCCGTCGCTTCGCAAATCGCTTTCGTCAGTTGTGGACAAGGCATCGCTTTGGTGCCGGCGTCGCTGAAAAAACTGGCCCCCGATAATGTGGTGTTGCGACCACTGAGCCAGCCGCTCAATGTGGTGACGACAGCGGTGGCCTGGAACGCCGATCGGCCGAATCCGCTGGTGGAGGAGGTGGTCGCACGGCTGCAAAAAACAGTTTGATAGGTTTGACCTATGACGGTATTCCCGAATGAGGAATTTACAGAAGGCCCCGATCCCCGCGAAATTGTCGGCTTTGCTGCGGGCGGCAATTTCGGCCCGGCGGTCACCCTTTTCGTTCAAGGAATCCATCACGTGTCCAAACCCGAAACCTTCACTCAAGCGTACATCCCTCTGACAGTGGAGGGCGTCCAGTTGAACATCGCCACCCTTCATCGCGACGGTGGCCTGGCGCCGATTGTGTTCCTGCATGGGTTTGGCTCGACCAAGGAAGACTATGCCGACATCGTGCAGCAGGCTGCCTTCGCCGGTCATCCTTTCGTCGCTTATGACGCTCCGGGTTGCGGGGAAAGCCAGTGCAGTGACCTTTCGCGGATTTCCATCCCCTTTCTGCTGAAGACCGCGTTGCAGGTACTGGAGCATTTCGGTATCGAACGTTTTCATCTGGTCGGCCATTCCATGGGCGGACTGACCGCACTGATGCTGGCTCATCAGTGCCCGGACCGGGTGCTCAGCTTCGTCGACATCGAGGGCAACATCGCCCCGGAAGACTGCTTCCTCAGCCGGCAGATCGTCGATTACCCGGCGGACGATCCCGAGGTGTTTTTCGCCGCCTTCATCGAACGCGCCCGGCACGCGCCGGCTTATGCCAGTGCGCTTTATTCCGCCAGTTTGCGGCACAAGGTTCGTGCCGGAGCGGTGCGCGGGATCTTCGAGTCAATGGTCGATCTCTCCGACAACGCCGACTTGATGGGCAAGTTCCTCGGCCTGCAATGCCCGCGCATGTTCATGTACGGCGAGCAGAACGCTTCATTGTCCTATCTGCCGCATATTCAGGCCCAAGGCGTGCGGTTGGCGCCGATTGCGCAGTGCGGGCATTTCCCCATGTATTCCAACCCGATCGCGATGTGGCAGCAGATCGCCGATTTTCAGGCGAACGGCCATCGCGGATGAGTCCGGCACGAGTTGCACAGCACCGTTGTGAACTATTCTTTTCAAGTGGCCCCTGCAATGCCTCATTCAAGGAATTGATATAAATCAACGCTTAAGAGGCTTTAATGGCGGAGTCTGGGCCTGATGCTGGATTCTCGAGCCGGCGTCGAGGATCAACCTGTCTGGAGTCAGATCATGAGCCAGTATCAACGGTTATTACTGATCATCAACCCGCTGCTGCGCCATTCGCCTGCGATAAACCATGGCGCCGCCCTGGCCAAGGCCAGCGGGGCAAGCTTGCACATTGCCGGCCTGATTCCCTCGTTGGACATTCTGTCGCTGCTCGAAGAAGGCGACCGCAAAATGGCTCGGGCGACCTACCTGCAGGAGCACCGCGACTGGCTCGAGGAACAGGCGGTAAAGATGCACGGCCGGGGGATCGAGGTGACAACCGAAGTCGCATGGGCTGACAACATGCGCCAGGACATCCTTGACCTCGTCACGCAAATGCAGCCCGATCTGTTGATCAAGCAAGTGCAGCATGAGCCGGTGCTCAAGCGCGCGTTCTTCACGCCGCTGGATTGGCGTTTGTTGCGCCATTGTCCGGTCCCGGTTTATCTGGTGGGGGGTGAATGCCATGCCTTGCCGCAGAAGGTGGTGGCCGCGGTTGATGTGTCAGACACCGAGCCTTCGAACAATGAACTCAATGACCGGATCATCCTGCAGGCGTCGAGCCTTGCGCTGCAGTGCAATGCCGAGCTGCATCTGCTGTACGCGTGTGACATTTCGGCAGCCTTTCTGGCGGATATGGACGCCGGTCTGACGCTCGCGGAGCTTACCCGGGAGTTGCGCAGCGACCTGGAAAAGTCTTTTCTCCAGTTGGCCGCTCGGTTCGGTGTGACCGCTGAAT
Source organism: Pseudomonas frederiksbergensis (assembly GCF_003732275.1). GTDB lineage: Bacteria > Pseudomonadota > Gammaproteobacteria > Pseudomonadales > Pseudomonadaceae > Aquipseudomonas > Aquipseudomonas frederiksbergensis_H. Next base: position 52,394 of record NZ_MOBM01000020.1, on the reverse strand, counting down.
GCCGGCATTTCATCATGGGGCACCCTGTCTCGGTACTGAGCGAATTTACCAATGAGCATCAAGTGGATGTGATCGTGATGGGCAGAGCTCAATACCGTGGTCTGGAGCGGCTGCTTGGCAGCACGACGGAACATATTCTGTACCAGGTACCTTGCAGCATTCTGGCGGTCTAGGGGCGCACGCCCCTATTGGAATGATGGCCGCCGTCAAACGAACGCCCGTTTTTTGGGGCTCCCGCCCCTGGGAGGTTTTCAAATGACTAGTCCTTCATTGCAAACCATCTTGCATGACCGGGTCGATGCCGGCCGAGGCCTGGTGGAACCGTTGCTTAAATACGCTAAAAGAGCCGACGTCATCGTCCTTGCCTTGCCCCGTGGCGGCGTTCCGGTCGCCTATGAAGTGGCCACGGCCCTGGAGGTTCGCCTGGACCTGATGCTGGTGCGCAAGCTGGGAGTACCGACCCACCAGGAGTTCGCCATGGGCGCGATTGCCAGCGGCGGCATACAAATCGTCAATGAAGATGCGCTGCGGGCTAACGGTATTGATCAACGCACGCTCGATGGCGTGGTTGCAAAGGAAACGCAGGAATTGTTGCGTCGCGAGCGGGTATACCGGGCATCCCGCGCACCTGTGGCGCTCAAGGATCAGGTGGTGATCCTGATTGATGATGGCCTGGCGACAGGCGCCACGATGATGGCCGCGATACAGTCCGTGCGCCTGCAAGCGCCGTCCCGCATCGTCGTTGCCGTGCCGGTGGCCCCCCTTGAGACGGCAGAGGCGCTGCGCGACGAAGTGGACGAGCTGATCTGCCCGCTGATCCCTGATTGGCTGATCTCGATCGGGCATTGGTACACGGACTTTTCGCAGACATCGGATGAAGAAGTCATCGATCTTCTGCACCGGGCGTGGCAGAGAGAGACCGGTTCGGGCGACTCATTTCAGAACGGTTCCGGTATTTGAGCCGTTGCCTGGCGTGGAATAAACCACGTCAGGCCTTCAAGTAATCCTGACGTTCACGAATTGCCATGGATCGGATTCATCGGTCTGCTCGGGCATCAGTGAGTGACGTCCGGAAAGCGGCGTCCAGTCGGTATAAATGCCTTCTACCTTTCCCAGGTAGGGCATGCAGATCTGCAGAATCTCCCTGAAGGGCAATTCATCCGGTTCGATGATGCCGCGTTGAGGATTGCGAATCGCCCAGATCACGCCGGCCAGCACTGCCGCCGTCACTTGCAGGCTGGTGGCGCTGTTATGGGGGCACAGGGCCCGGGCTTGGTGGATCGATAAGCGCGAGCCATACCAATAGCTGTTTCTGGCATGCCCCATCAGCAGCACGCCGAGTTCCTCATCGCCATCGAGGATGTCGTCATTGAGCAGACGTTGGCTGGTCTGGGGTTTCCAGTTGCGCTCGGCGAGTTCATGCACCGAGAGCAATGCATCGTCACAGGGGCGATAGGCGTAGTGGACGGTCGGCCGGTAGATTGGCTGCCTTCCCTGGCCAAGAGTCAGGTAGTCGGCAATCGACAGGGCTTCGTTGTGGGTCACGAGCAGCCCGTGGGTTGGCCCCGTCGAGGGTGTCCAGGTACGAACCGGCGTGGAGGCACCGGGACGTTGCAGGTAGATCCCGGCCTGACACCCAAAGGCGTGGTAATACCCATCCTCGGGAAGCGCTTTCTCGTGGCTGCCCCAACCCAGCTCTGCCGGTTGGCTGCCTTCACTGATGAACCCGTCCACTGACCAGGTATTGACGAACTCGTTGGCGGTTTTGTGTTGCGATGCATACTGCGAATCGCGCTCGGCAATGTGAATGCAGCGGATATTCAGCCGGCGGGCCAGTTGCGCCCATTCTTCGCGAGTGACGGGCAGGGGGGTTGTGTCACCCAAATCCCGGGCGAGGTTGAACAGTGCCTGCTTGACCAGATGGGATACCAGCCCCGGATTGGCCCCGTGGGTCAAGAGGGCGGTGGGCAGGCCTTGCGCGCTTTCATCCCGAAGCCGGAGTGCCGCTTCTCTCAATGCATAGTTGGATCGTTCGGACAGGGATTTGTCGGGATCGGTATAACCGCCTTCCCACGGCTCGATGCAGGTGTCCAGATACAGCACGTCTTTACGCTGGGCGAACTGAATCAGGGACAGGCTGGATACCCCCACCGAGAGGTTGAGCAGAAAGTCGCCAGCGCTCAAAAGAGGGGCCAGCACCGCCTCGTAATTGTTCTGATCCAGTTTCTCGGTTCGGTGTGCGACGCCGAATTCCTGCGCGAGCAAGCGTGCATCTTCATCGGGGCTGAGGATCAGCAGTCGCTGCGGCTCAAGCTCAAGATGACGCAGTAGCAGCGGGAGTACGCCTTTTCCGATACAGCCAAAGCCGATCATCACCAGCCTGGCATTAAAGGGCTGAGTGACATGCTCAAGGTCGGACATCGATTGCCTCCACTGCCTGACAGCGCATTCGCCGTGAATGACCTGTCGATAATCACGACGTTCTCAACTAGAGACTGCAACGCTCACTTAAAACTCAAAAAATTTCGGCCACCGTCAAGGAGCGTCTACTGCGCCCACAGAGACCAAAAAAACTCACGAGAATGAGGCGAACTGCTGGCCCCCGGATGTCCATTTCGTTGTCAGACTTGCTTTCTTTTCAGAAGGTTAGGCATTGGCGATATGCGGACTTTGGTATGGATGGCTGCAATGTTTGTCCTGGTGACTCTCTCGCTTGAGGCTCAGGCAAAGGACCTGAGCAAGAACAGTCGTTTCGTCTGCAGCTGGGGCTCGGACATAGCCGCAGACGCGCAAGCGTCGAAGCTTTCCGGATTCACGCTTTACGGGGCACGCAAGAAACTGCAATCGCGAAAATTCCCCCGGCCGTGGATGCGCATGACGGCCATGGGGATTACCGAACAAACCTATAACAGTCCCTCGCGCCTCAAGCCTGCTGGAATCAAGCAAACGTATTACGAGCAATGCATCAACCATGAACTGGCGCAACGGTAGCCTGGAGGACGGCTAATTTGTAGGAGCTGCCGCAGGCTGCGATCTTTTGACTTGGCGTTTGTGCAGGCAACGAGTCGCTTGTTGGAAAGATCAAAAGATCGCAGCCTGCGGCAGCTCCTGCGGGTTGCGCAGGCAACTCACAACCCCCATCCCTCTCTGACAGCCTTTCGAATCCCCTCCAGCAACATCGCAAACGCCGGGTTGTCGTTGTTCTCGCACCAGATCAAATGCAGCTCGCTTTGCACGCCTTCCCCCAGATCGATATCGCGAAACACCACGTTCTTGAACACGACGCTGGTGGCGCAGCGCGGCACCAGGGCCAGGCCCATTCCGGCGTTGACCAGGGCCAGGATGGTCAGGGACGAGCCGAGCCACTGCACATATTCCGGGGCGACGCGGGCCGAGCGGAGCATACCGGTCAGCAGTTCGTTGAACGGCGGGTACGCCGCATGGGAGTACATAAGGAAGGGTTGTGCGTCCAGGTCTTTGACGGACACGGTTTCGGCGCTGGCCAGCCGATGATTGTGGGGGACGGCCAATACGAAGGGTTCACGCACTAGGCATTCGGTGGCGTAGCCCGGCTCCAGCAACGGCGCGCGAACAATGCCCAGATCGATACGGCGGGCGCGAAGGGCTTCGTGTTGCTGGTAGGTGTTCATCTCCGACAGATCGATTTTGACCTGAGGCTGTTTGAGCCGTGCTTCAGCGATGACCTTGGGCAGGAACTCGTAAACGGCGCTGCCGACGAAGCTGATGTTGACCGTACCGATGTCCCCTTCGGCGAAGCGCCGGGCTGTCACGGCGGCTTGCTGAGCGCGCTCCAGCAGGTTCTGCGCTTCGATGAAAAAGGCACGGCCGGCGGCGGTCAAAGCGACGCTGCGCGTGCTGCGGGTGAACAACTCGACGCTCAGGTGATGCTCCAACAATTGAATCTGGCGACTAAGAGGCGGTTGGGTCATGTTCAACCGTTCGGCGGCCCGGCGGAAGTTGAGTTCGGTGGCCACGGTGGTGAAGCAGCGCAGTTGCGTCAGTTCGAACATTGATCTAATCCGGGTATCAATCGAGTGCCAAGTTAGATTAGACGGGATCAATAGGCGCGTCCATGATCGTTTCTCCCCTAAAAAAACAATGAACGGGAGTCGCCCCTTGAATAACCATCAGAGTCCGCCGGACCCTAGCGTCCTCGCCCGAGCTGCGGCGAAGGTCAAGCGCCATGTGCTGCCGCTGTTCGTGGTGATGTTCATCGTCAACTACATCGACCGGGTCAATATCGGCTTCGTGCGCAGCCACCTGGAAACCGACCTGGGCATCGGCGCCGCGGCCTATGGTTTGGGCGCCGGGCTGTTTTTCATCGGCTACGCCATCTTCGAAGTACCGTCCAATATGTTGCTGCAACGCTACGGTGCCCGTGCCTGGCTGACGCGCATCATGTTCACCTGGGGCGCGGCGGCGATGGCCATGGCCTTCGTGCGTGGCGAAACCAGTTTCTATGTGCTGCGCTTCATTCTCGGCGCCGCCGAAGCGGGTTTTTTCCCCGGCATCATTTATTACTTCACCCAATGGCTACCGTCGACCGAGCGAGGCAAGGCCATGGCGATTTTCCTCAGTGGTTCGGCCATTGCCTCCGTGATTTCCGGTCCGGTGTCCGGCGCGCTGCTGCAGGTCAACGGTCTCAGCTTGCACGGCTGGCAATGGATGTTCCTGATTGAAGGCTTTGCCTCAATCGTGCTCTGTGGATTTGTCTGGTTCTGGCTGCAATCCCATCCACGCGAGGCGAAATGGCTGAGCGTCGAAGAAAAGGACGTACTGGTAAGCGCCATCGCCCTGGAACAGCAGGCTCGCGAAGCCGTGCAGACAGTCAAACCGTCGATGTTCAAATTGCTGGCCGATCGGCAGATTGCGCTGTTCTGCTTTATCTACTTTTCCATCGCCCTGACGATTTATGGCGCCACGTTCTGGCTGCCCAGCATGATCAAGAAAATGGGTAACCTGGGCGACTTCCAGGTCGGCCTGTTCAACTCGATCCCGTGGATCATTTCCATCCTGGCGATGTATGGCTTCGCCGCCATGGCCAGCAAATGGAAATACCAGCAGGCCTGGGTGGCCGTGACGCTGGTGATTGCCGCGTTCGGCATGTTCATGTCGACCACCGGCGGGCCGATCTTCGCCTTCGTCGCCATCTGTTTTGCGGCCATTGGTTTCAAGGCGGCTTCCGCATTGTTCTGGCCGATTCCCCAAGGCTATCTGGATGCGCGTATCGCCGCGGCAGTGATCGCCTTGATCAACTCCATCGGCAATCTCGGCGGCTTCGTGGCGCCGACCGCGTTCGGGTTCCTGGAGCAGACCACCGGTTCTATCGAAGGCGGTTTGTACGGCCTGGCGGCCACTTCGCTGGTAGCGGCCGTGGTGATCTTTTTTGCCCGCACGGCACCGCGTGGCGACACGCGCCGCTCGCTCACCGCTAAACCGGTCGACGCTGCAGCGCCGAAAAAACCTGTCAGCCATCAAGCCTTGAATACCGAGCCAAAGGGAGCTGCCTCTTGAAAATCAAACGCGTCACCGTCACCCCCATCGCCTTCCGTGATCCACCGCTGCTCAATGCCAGCGGTATTCACGAACCCTTCGCGCTGCGCTCGATCATCGAGATCGAGAGCGACAATGGCTACATCGGCCTGGGCGAAAGCTACGGCGATGCCCCGGCGCTGGCGATTCAACAGCAATTGCAAAGTCAGCTGATCGGTCTCGACCCGTTCAACCTCAACCAGTTACGCGCCATCGTGCAGGCCACTGTGGCGGCGAACAAAACCCCAAGCATCGCCGGTGCGGAATTGGCGCCCGGCTCTCATGCCAGCAAAGCGGTGAGCAACGCGTATTCGGCGTTCGAAGTGGCGTTTCTCGATCTCCAGGCACATTCCCTGAACGTGCCGTTGGTGGACCTGCTGGGCGGGGCGATTCGTGATGAGGTGCCGTTCAGCGCCTATCTGTTCTTCAAGTACGCGCAACACATCGATTCGCCGTACAAACCAGACAGCTGGGGGGAAGCACTGAACGAAGAGCAGATCGTCGCCCAGGCCCGGCGCATGATCGAGGCCTACGGTTTCAAGAGCATCAAGCTCAAGGCCGGGGCACTGCCGCCGGAGCACGAAGTGTCATGCATCAAGGCGCTGAAAAAAGCTTTTCCCGGCTACCCGCTGCGCATCGATCCGAACGGCAACTGGTCGCTGGAAACTTCGATTCGCATGGCAGAACTGCTGGGCGATGACTTGCAGTATTACGAAGACCCGACGCCGGGCCTCGACGGCATGGCCGAGTTGCACAAGCGCACCGGCCTGCCGCTGGCGACCAATATGGTGGTCACTGACTTTGACGAGTTCCGCCGCAGCGTGGCCCTGAACAGCGTGCAGATCGTGCTCGCCGACCACCACTACTGGGGCGGCCTGCGCGACACCCAGGCGCTGGCGAAAATGTGCGACACCTTCGGCCTTGGCGTGTCCATGCATTCCAATTCGCACTTGGGCATCAGCCTGATGGCCATGGCGCATGTCGCCGCCTCGGTGCCCAACCTTGATTACGCCTGCGACACCCATTACCCCTGGCAGGAACCGGACGAGGAGGTGATCAAGGGCGGCAAGCTACCCATCGTCGATGGCTGCGTGAAAATCACCCGTGCGCCAGGATTGGGCCTTGAACTGGATCACGATCAATTGGGCAAGCTGCACGATCAATACCTGACCTGCGGCATTCGCCAGCGCGATGACGTGAAGCAGATGCAGCGTTACAAGCCGGAGTGGAAGACGGTCAAGCCGCGTTTTTGATCGCGCATTCCTTACAAACCGGCAACTGTCCCTTCGCGCTTCAGCCCGCCCGACTGGCATCAGGCGCGAAGGCAGTCAGAGCCACTCATGTGTTATCCGGCGCCAGAAACCGTTGCTCGATGGCATCCGCAAACGGGTACAACGAAAACCAGGGCCTGGCTTCATCGATCACTCGCTGAAATGACGGTCGCTGTACCAATCTGTCGAAATAGGCATTCAAGTGGCCGTAGTCGTCGGGGAACGGCACGAGCGTGCTGGCATAGAACAGTGCCGGGGCGGCGGCGCAATCGGCCATGCTGAACTCCGGGCTGGCCACCCAGATTCTGGACGCCATCCGGCGATCGAGCATGCCGTACGCCGTTTCCAGCGTGGACCGCTCTCTGGTCAAATCACCGTTGGTCGCGTGTAGGCGATCACTGACAATCTGTTGCATCGGCACTTGTACATAATGGTCGAAGAAACGATCCCATAACCGGACCTCGAGCGCGCTATCCCAATCGTCTGGAACCAGCCGGTGTTTGCCTGGATACAGTCGATCCAGGTACTCGATGATGATGCTGGACTCCGGCAGATTCCGCTGGAGAGCATGGTCACGGATAATCGGGAACTTTCCGATTGGCCACAATGCCTGAAGTTCTGCGCTGTCGGCAGCGTCCCCGAGATCGATGATTCTTCTCTCGAATTCGGTGCCGTTTTCGTAGAGCGCGATGAGCACTTTGTGGCAGAACGACGCCAGCGGATGGTAGTAAAGCGTCAGCGACATCTTTCAACTCCTCGGTGGATTGAGGGGGTAATGAACAATCATAGACGGATGTCGGCAGGGCGTCAGGGCCGCCACTTTCAAGCGTGCGTACTTGCACACGGGAAAATCCCTGCTTAACTGTGAACCACTGGTCGGTTTGTGACTTGTTGGTCATGGCGTTCATCTCAGCGCCCTTGTACCGTTGTCGCTGGTTCTTGCTGTCAGGCTTGCCCGGAGGAAGCCGGATAGTCATTCACGCTGGGTGTTGATCCAATTTGTTCAAGGAAGAGAATGAAATGACGTTGAAAACTGCGATCGTCGAGATTGGTAAGAAGTACAAGGTTTATACCGAGCATTATCTCAACGCCACCGCCGACAAGACCATTATTCTGGTCAATGGCTCGCTGGCAACGACCGCATCTTTTGCCCAAACGGTGCGCTACCTGCGGCCACGCTTCAACGTAGTCCTCTACGATCAGCCCTACGCCGGTCAATCGAAACAACACAACCAGCACGACCAACCGATCCGCAAGGAAGACGAGGCGGCAATCCTGTTGGAGTTGATCGAGCACTTTCGCGCGCAGCATGTGATGTCCTTTTCCTGGGGCGGGGCAGCGACCTTGCTGGCGCTGGCGCAGCATCCGCGACGAATCGAAAAGGCAGTGATCAGTTCATTCGCCGCACGGATCAACACACCGATGCGCGATTATCTGGAAAGCGGTCGGCATTTTCTTCAGGCCTGCGATCGTCGCAATGTCGGGCGCTTGATCAACAGCACTATCGGCAAACATCTTCCGTCGCTGTTCAAGCGTTTCAATGAGCGCCATGTCAGCAGCCTGGACGAACACGAATACCGGCAGATGCATTTTCACGTCAATGAGGTGCTGACTCAGGATACTCACTGCTACGTTTCCTGTGCCGATGCCATCGAAGTTCCGCTGCTGTTTATCAACGGCGAACGGGATGAGTACACCTCGGTGGAAGATGCTCGTCTTTTTGCCGCTCATAGCCGTCAGGCTCAGTTTCAGACCATCAAGAACGCCGGGCACTTCCTCGATATGGAACACCCGACGGCCTGGAATGATACCCAGCAGGCCTTGCTGGGCTTTCTGCAACCGGTCGCCAAAATACCGAGCCAGCCCCGTGACCTGACATTCAGTAGCAAAGCGTCAGTGATTCCGCCCCTTCAGTCAGCCAACTGGGTGCGGCTTTAACTGGCGCAGCAACTCGATCTGATCTGCCGGGACCAGGGTGCGCAAGGCTTTATATAGCGCGCGGGTTTCAAGCAGGTTCCAGACGCGCAGCATGGTTTCCAGGGCATCCAGTGGCTTGCTGATGAAGTCTTTGGCGCCCAGGGCCAGCGCGCGCAGGCGGGTATCGCGGGTGGCGTCGGCGGTGAGCACGAGGATCGGCAGGTATTCGCCGGTCGGGATGCGCCGGTTGAGTTGTTCCAGTACGGCAAAGCCATCGAACTCCGGCATGTGCAGGTCGAGAATCACCAGGTCAGGCTCGAAGCTGTTGAACAGGTCCAGGGTTCGCAGCGGCTGAGTGCTGCTCAAAACATTGGTCAGCCCTTCGCGGATAAGCAACTGCTCCATCAAATCGAGGTTGGGCCGCTGGTCGTCGATGATCAGAATGCGCAGGTCGGTGTTCACACGGGCTCCGGTAGATGCTGGTCAAGATGGGCGAGAAATGAAGGGATGTGAATCGGCTTGGTCAGCACCGCCGTCGCGCCCGCTTCCAGCAACGCCAGATGAGTGAGGTCGCTGGCATCGGCGGTGATCATCAGCACTGGAATGGCACGGGTGATGGAAGACTGACGCAAGCGTTGCAGAACATTGAAACCATCCAGATCCGGCAGCGCCACGTCGAGCAAAATCAGTTGCGGCACATGTTGACGGGCCAGATCCAGACCCATTTGCCCCTGCATGCTTGAAAGCAATTGGATGTGCGGTCGTCGTTGCAGCAGGGTTTCGATCAGGGCCAGGCTCGAAAGATTGTCTTCGATGCACAGCACTTTCCCTTGGTAATCGGGAGCGTTGAGGGCGGCCGTGACCGTTGGATGGCTGATTCGTGCAACCGGTGGCTCGGTGACTGGCTGCAGGCGCACGAAGGGCAGTTCCAGGGTGAAACTGGAGCCTGCGCCGGGCTGGCTTTTGACGGTCAGGCTGCCGTTCATCATTTCCAGCAGACTCTTGCTCAAGGCCAGGCCCAGGCCGGTGCCTTCCACGTTCGGATCGGTCTCCAGGCGCTCGAATGGCTTGAACAGTTGCTCCAGTCGATCGGCCGCAATGCCCTTGCCGGTATCGCAGACCGACACGGCAATTCGCTGTTGAATAACCCTGACTTCGATGTGCACCTGGCCCTGGGGCCGGTTGTATTTGATGGCGTTGGACAACAGGTTGAGCAGCACCTGAACCAGGCGTTGCCGATCGGCGACGATCCCGCTGTCGGCGGCCAGCATCGGCAGCTCAACCAGCTGAATGCCGGCGTCGCAGGCCATCGGGGAAACCAGTGTCAGGGCTTCTTGCAGCACCACCGCCAAGGGCACGGCTTCAACATTCAGCGGCAGGCGCCCGGCTTCGATCTTGGCGATGTCCAGCACTTCGTTGATCAGGGTCAGCAGGTGTTGTCCGGCCCGCAGAATGTGACCGATCTGCGCCCGTTGTCCCTTGGGCGAGTCCATGTCCAGCAGTTGTGCGAAGCCGAGAATGGAGTTGAGCGGGGTACGCAATTCGTGGCTCATGCGCGACAGGAATTCGCTTTTGGCGCGGCTGGCGCGTTCGGCTTCTTCCCGTGCGGTGCTCAGCGCGATCTCGGCCGCACGGCGATCGGTGATGTCGCGGGTGATCTTGGAAAAACCGCGCAGGGCGCCACTGCTGTCGTATTGCGCGGTAATCACCACGCTGGCCCAGAAGCGGCTGCCATCCTTGCGACAACGCCAGGCCTCTTCCATGTAATGACCATCGCGAGTGGCCTCGCGTAGCGCCATGTCGGGATGCTGCGGGCATTCTTGCGACAGATAAAATACCGAGAAATGCTGGCCGACGATTTCTTGTTCCGTGTAGCCCTTGATCCGTTCGGCGCCCGCATTCCAACTGGTAACGAAGCCCCGCGTGTCGAGGGCGAAAATACCGTAGTCCTTCACCCCGTCGATGATCAGCCGCAAGCGCTCTTCGTTATCGCGCAACGCGCGTTCACGTTCGGCCAGCAACAGCCCGGCTTCGACCAGACGTGTGCCCAATTGACCAATCTCATCGTTCTCTGGCGGTTGCGGCAGCAACGGCTGACCGAGTGCCAGCCGTTGTGCGTTGCCCTGGACCTGTTTGACCCGGGCGACGATGCCTTTGGACAGGAACAGCACCGCCACAATGGCGCCAAACAGTCCGCAAGCGGCGGCCAGCAGAGTGGAGAACAACAACCGCTGTCGAGTGGAGGAGGCGGCCGCAGTGCGCTCGGCCAGCAAAGTATCCTCGAGGGTGCGCATGGCGCTGATGCGTTCGCGCAATTCGTCGAGGATGTGTTTGTTGGTGATCAGGATCGTGGTGATCGACTCGGGTGTGGCGCTGCGATCATCGAGCAGTTCAACCAGGCCCTCGACCTTGGTCTCGATCAACGGGGTGATTGCCTCCAGATGTTTACGCACCCGCTCATCACGAACATTGCTGTCGAGCCGGCGCAGGGCCGATTCGATCAAGGGTTTGGCTTGCCGATAACCCGGCAGGAAATCCTCGCGGCGGGTCAGCAGATAACCGCGCACGCTGGCGGCGGCCTCGGCGAGTAGCGTATGCACCGCCTGAATGTCGCCTTGCACCAGCAGCACTCGGCGCACGTCCTCTTCCGCGCGTGCGGTCTGACGCTCGGTGATGTAGATCAGCACCAGCGAGAGCAACAGGATCACCAATGGCAGGGAAATCACCACGAGGGCTTTGCCGCGTAATGGCAGATCGGCCCAGCGTCGAGCGTTTGAAACCTTCATGGCTGGGTCACCAGGCCCAGGGCGATGCCACGGACAGCGGCCTGGGTTCGGTCGGCGGCGCCGAGTTTACCGATGACCCGTTCCACGTGGGCCTTGGCCGTGCCCGTGGTGATGCCGAGTTCTTCGCCGATTTCACGATTGCTGAAACCGCCGGCCACCAGCCCGAGGACCTGGCGTTCGCGGGCGGTCAAGGATTCGGCAGGGGCGGCACCACTGGCGTTGCGTTCGGTCATGCGCCGCAGCAGGCGGGCGCTGACCGCGCTATTAAGGGCTTCCTCACCCGCAGCGACGCGTTGCAAGGCGTTGATCACTTCATCGCGGCTGGCGTCTTTGAGCAGGTAGCCCACGGCACCGGCATTCATTGCCGCTTCCAGGTGATCCGGGCTGTCGTCCATGGTGAAGATCACCACTTTCAGGGTCGGCAGGCGTTGCTGAAGAATTCGCGCCGCGCCCAACCCGTTGAGCACGGGCATGCGAATGTCGAGGATGACGATGTCGGGCAGCAGGCGTTCGCACGCGTCTACTGCTTCCTGGCCATCGCGGGCCTGGCCGACCACTTCGAATTGCGGATGGCCCGCCAGCAGCGCGACGAAGCCGGTTCGGGTGACCTCATGATCGTCCGCCAGAACCAGGCGTAAAACTTCAGTCATTGAGCTGTTCCATTGAGATCGGAAGGGACGGTGGCGCGCAGTTGGGTGCCGCCGTGTGCATGGCTGACGCAGGTGAAATCACCGCCCAGCAGGCTCGCGCGCTCCCGCATCGCCGCAAGTCCCAAGTGCCGGGCGCCGCAGGTGTCGAGGCGTTGCTCCATGGCAAAGCCCTTGCCGTTATCGTCCACCCGCAGCGAGGCTTGCCCTTCGTGCAGTTCCAGCGCCAGGACGACGTGGCAGGCCTGCGCATGTTTGAGAATGTTGTTGATGCCTTCCTGGGCGATCCTGAACAGGGCGATCTCCACCTGACTGGGCAAGCGTGCTTCGCAACGCGTGCTCCAGTTCACTTTGATCCCGGCGTCGCGCAGGCGATCCGCTTCTTTGTCGACCGCCTTCAGCAAGCCAAAGTCGTCGAGCACCGTCGGGCGCAGGCCGCTGATCAATTGCCGGCCTTCACCCACGCAATGCTGGGCCAACGCAAGAATCGTCTGTAAGTCCGCACCGAGTTCCTCGGGCAGTGGCGGGCAGCGACCGGCAAAACCTTGCAGGCGTTGATGCAGCCCGGCGAGGGTTTGCGCCAGGCCGTCGTGCAGGTCGTAAGCCATGCGTTTGCGTTCGTCTTCCTGGGCCCTGAACAGCCGATGCACCAGATCGGACATGGTGCGCTCCCGCGCAACCAGTGCATCCAGCAGACGCTGGTTTTCCAGGTGCGCGGCCAGCAGGGTGGCGAGCAATTGCAGGGATTCGATGTCCTCGGTGTCCGGCGCACTGATGCTGACACTGTTGGCCAGCACCAACGCACCAAACGCTGCGCCATCGCCACCGCGCAAAGGCACCCGCAGCACATTGGGCAGGACCGCGCTCGGCTGCTCCTGCCATTGCGGAGTGCGCATCGCGGTATCGGCGAGGTGTTCGAGGCTGTTTAAACGATCACGGCTGCCGTGACTGGCGGTGGTCCTGACCTGCGCATCCTCGTCCCATTCCAGCAATAGCGCGTGGTCCATCGCCAGGAAGGCACAGGCCCGTTGCAGCACGCGTTGGCGCATGGCTTCGGGGGCCAGTTGCGTCAGTTCCTGGCCGGTATCTACCAACAGCCGCAGTCGCGCGGCGCGACTTTGCGATTGCCGATATTGGGTCCGAATGGCCAGGGCGCTACCGGGGTCATGATCAGGAATTTGCATGGGCGGGGTCCGGCGCAGGCACGCCCATACGGGCAGGAGGCGTCATTAAACCTTGTTAACGGGGCAGGGCGCTATCTGCCGAATGGCATAGGCAAATGGCTCCGGTTGGCCGATGGCGGGCGGCGTTTCGAGCGGCACAGTGTGGCCATCGACCACCATTGGAATCGCGCAATGAAATTCAAGACCTCAACCATCGCCCTGTTGTTCGCCCTGACCGCCCCTTTGGCCCAGGCGTTGGAGGCAGTGCCTTACGTTTACAGCAGCGTGGCCGAACAGCCCGGTAACGTGAAGGATCGTGAAATTGCTGCACTGTTTGATCAATGGAATAGCGCGTTGAAGAGCGGCAATGTTCAGAGCGTGGTCGACCTGTACGCGCCGAACGCCGTGCTGCAGCCGACGGTTTCCAATAAGGTGCGCACCACGCCGGCGCAGATCAAGGACTACTTCGATCACTTCATGGCGCTCAAGCCGGTGGGGCAGATCAACTACCGTGAGATCCGCCCATTGGGTGCCAACGTGGCCATGGACAGTGGCGTCTACACCTTTTTCCTGACCGAGGCCGATGGCAAGACCCGTCAGGTGCAGGCGCGTTACACGTTCGTCTATGAACAAGTGGGCGGTCAGTGGAAGATTCTCAACCACCACTCTTCGGCGATGCCGCAAGCGCAAGTGCTGCACGCAGGGAAATAAAGAAGTCTTCGACGCCTGATCGCAGAAACTGTGCAAGTTAAGGACTTGAATACTGCAGCCCCTGTGGGAGCGAGCCTGCTCGCGATAGCGGCGGGTCAGCCAACATTGATACTGAATCTACCGCCGTCATCGCGAGCAGGCTCGCTCCCACAAGTTTCGCACTTTAACTGACTGGCATTGAGGCTTGCCGGCGAAGGCGAACTGAAGGACGCCTTCGCCGGCAAGCCTGGCTCCTACATGTGCTCAGTTCAACGCCAGGTCGTCCACAGGCTGCTGCCCACGGGCCAGCGCGGCGCGTTGCAACTGGCTGGCGATCAGGGTGTTTTTCAACAGGTAGGCAATGGTCATCGGCCCGACGCCACCGGGCACCGGGGTGATCGCACGGGCGACGGTGCGGGCGCTGGCGTAATTGACATCGCCCACCAGACGGTTGCCGGACTCGCTGGCGATGCGGTTGATGCCGACATCGATCACCACTGCACCGGGCTTCAGCCAACTGGCGTCGATCAACTCTGGTCGGCCCACCGCCGCGACCACGATATCTGCCAACCGGCACAACGCCGGGGCATCGACGCTGCGCGAATGCACCACGCTGACCGAACAGTTGGCCTGCAACAGCAAGGTCGCCATCGGCTTGCCAACAATGTTCGAACGGCCGATGACCACCGCGTGCAAACCGCTCAAGTCAGCACCGCAGGTTTCGTACAACAGGCGCATGCAGCCGCTGGGCGTGCATGGGGTCAGAACCTCGAAGCCTTGCACCAGCCCGCCGACGTTTTCCCGATGAAAACCATCCACGTCCTTGATCGGGTCGATGGCATGAATCACTGCTTGTTCATCGATAGCATCCGGCAAGGGCAGCTGCACCAGGATGCCATTCACCGTGGGATCGGCGTTGAGTTGCGCAATCAGTTCCAGAACCTGGGCCTGGCTGGCGGTTTCCGGCAGGCGGTATTCCAGGGAGCGGATGCCGACTTCCTTGGCGCGCAGCAGTTTATTGCGCACATACACGTGGCTGGCCGGGTCGTCGCCGACCAACAGGACCGCCAGGGCGGGGTAGATCTGCTGGCCGGCCAAGGCCAGAACCTCTTCCCGGACCTCGTCGAGAACCTGGGCAGAGATGGCTTTGCCGTCGATATCGCGGGCAAATGCGGGGGTGCTGCTGGTCAAAAGAGTCACCGTTGTCTTGATTGAAAGGGATGAAGTGATCATCAAGGCATCTTCTCGCGCCGATGATCCATCAGAGACATGCAGGCAAGGGCGCTCAGGCTACCAGTTGAGGGCAGGCGAACACCACCGCAACACCGGAAGATTAGACGGGCAGGTATCGAGGAAAAAACAGGCGACGCTTAGCGAGAAACCTGTGGCGAGGGAGCTTGCTCCCGCTGGGGCGCGCCGCGGCCCCAAAAAAGGAGCCACTGCACAACCCTGCGTCAGTCACTCACCACGGCAGACCACGCCTACTCAGGCGGATTCATTTGATCCAGCACCCGGTTCGCCGTGATCTCCGCCACCATGATGCTGTTCGAAATGCCCAGCAGGGCATGACGCGACTCACCCTCCAGATGATCTACCAACTGATGGACCATCACATCGACCGAGGCTAGCGTCTCGACCAAAAAAACCGCCAGGGTTTCGGTAGTCGTCTCTGGGTCTACGGCAAACAGCTTGCTGGGTTTACGCGCGGTGGCTTTGATGTCGGCGATCGAGTTGAGGTGATAATCGAGGGCCCGCTCGGCGGCCTCGTTGAGTTTTTTTGAACCGGGTTCGTAGGGGGAGACCGGATCGGTGTCCGGCGGATTGGGCGTAACCTTGAACATATGCTCGCTTCTCTGATTGGGTGCCACCCTCCTGCGACTAAACGAGAGGGAGGCAGCTGTACGCAGGTTAGTCGACCGGGGAAGCTAGCAAAGCCGGCGCGCCCGAAGGCGCCCTGCGCACAACCACCATCAAGTGCAGGCATGGGAATGCCTGACTGACAAGAGCTTGTGCACCTTGCTTGTAACCCCGGGCGACTAAACCCGATCACTGATGGGCAGTGACACGAATCAAGTTACCGAGTGACCCCAAGGCGCACAAGCCGGCGGATTCTGGCGTAAGCGTAGGCAACGGCGCAAGGTCTTGTAGCTTGCAGGAAGTAACCTTGATAGCGCTTAAACAGGTTCCTTCAGTCGATGTTTAATTATCTGGCGCGCACTTCCTACAGGCGGTGAAAGCCTCGAAAAAAACGCTACATGCACTTTTATAAAGCGCGATGCCATAAAAACGTGCACCCGCCGTGAGCGGTGCACCGGTTTTTCTCCTCTGCCAGTGCTCCCAGCGATCCGCGCAACAACTTCTGAAAGACCGTCCTCCCCCCGCCAGAACAGGCCTATCCCATGGTCGCCAAGCCTATTCGCCGATTGTTCAGCCGTTAGGTTTTCAGCACGGGTGAAGTATCAAGTGGTCGGCTGGCACAAAGGCTGCATTGCTCCCCTCAGGTCCATCGAAAACAGATGGGCAGCCCACTCGATCAACGAAGATCGACCGGCCGAGCAGGTCGTGGGCAACATCGGTGGATCAGGCGAAGGCGCCAGGTCGAACACCGCGAAGAACAGGCAAAGACGCCTGAAACCGAGAGGTTTCAGGCGTTTTTTTTTGCTTTTTTAACCGTGATTGGCTTTGGCTGGGTGCTTACTATGAATTCCAATGTTGCCGCGTTGAACAAACTGCAAACACTGATCGTGATCGGCAATGGCATGGTCGGACATCATTGTGTCGAGCAGCTCATCGAGCGCGGCGCCCTCGACCATTACCGCCTGCATGTCTTCAGCGAAGAGCCGATGCGCGCCTACGACCGGGTGCATCTGTCCGAGTATTTCGGCGGTCGCGATGCCGAGTCGCTGGCCCTGGGCGAAGCCTCTCTGTACCAGACGCCGGGCGTCACCCTGCATTTGGGTGTGCCGGTGCTGGAAATCGACCGGGCGCGACGCCAGGTGATCACCGCACAAGGTTGCGTCGCTTACGACAAACTGGTTCTGGCCACCGGCTCTTATCCCTTCGTGCCACCTATTGAAGGTGCGGAAGGTGACTCGCGCCTGGTGTATCGCACCCTGGAAGACCTCGACGCGATTCGTGCCGCAGCGGCCAATGCCCGGCGTGGCGTGGTGGTCGGCGGTGGCCTGCTCGGCCTGGAAGCCGCCAACGCCCTGAAAAGCCTGGGCCTGGAAGCGCATGTGGTGGAATTTGCCCCACGCCTGATGCCGGTGCAGCTGGACGAGCAGGGTGGCTTGGCGTTGAAAGCGCAGATCGAGCGACTCGGCGTGGGTGTGCATCTGTCCCGTGGCACGCAGTCGATCAGTGCCGGCGAGCAGTACCGCTACCGGATGAATTTTGCCAATGACGAATTCCTCGAAGCCGACCTGATCGTGTTCTCCGCCGGCATCCGTGCGCAAGATGCGCTGGCCCGCCAATGTGCGCTGGACATCGGTCCGCGTGGCGGCGTGGTGATTGACGATCAGTGCCTGACCAGCGATCCGAACATCTATGCCATTGGCGAGTGCGCCGCCTGGAATGGCAGCCTCTTCGGTCTGGTCGCCCCCGGTTATCAAATGGCCCGTGGCGTCGCGACGCTGCTGTGCAATCAAGTGGCGGAGCCGTTCCAGGGCGCCGACATGTCGACCAAGCTCAAACTGCTCGGCGTCGATGTCGGCTCCATCGGCGATGCTCACGCCCAGACGCCGGGTGCGCGCAGCTATCAATTCATCGATGAAGCCACGGCCAGCTACCGCCGCCTGGTGGTGGATGCTACCGGCAAACGCGTGCTCGGCGCGGTGCTGGTCGGCGACAACAGCTATTACGACACCCTGTTGCAATACATGCAGAACGGCATTGCCTTGCCGTCGGAACCGGCGAGCCTGATCCTGCCTTCGTCCACCGGTGCGCCAACCCTGGGCCCGGGCGCTTTGCCTGAGGCAGCGACGGTGTGTTCGTGCCATAACGTCACCAAGGGCTCGATCTGCTCGGCCATCGACGGTGGCTGCACCGACCTGGGCCTGCTCAAGTCGCAAACCAAGGCCTGCACCGGTTGCGGCGGTTGCGCAGGGCTGCTCAAGCAAGTGTTCGAGCATGAACTGATTGCTCGCGGCGTCAGTGTCGACAAGAGCCTGTGCGAACATTTCGCCTATACCCGTCAGGAGCTTTACGCGCTGGTGCGGGTAGAAGGGGTGATCACCTTCGAAGAACTGCTGGCCAAGCACGGCCGTGGCCATACCGGTTGCGACGTATGCAAACCGGCGGTGGGCTCGATCCTCGCCTCATGCTGGAACCAGCCGATCATGGACGCCTCGCTGGTGCCGTTGCAGGACACCAACGACACCTTCATGGCCAACATGCAGAAAAACGGCACCTATTCGGTGGTGCCGCGCATCGCCGGGGGCGAGATCACGGCCGACAAGTTGATCGCAATCGGCGTGGTGGCGAAGAAATACGACCTCTACACCAAAATCACCGGCGGCCAACGGATCGACCTGTTCGGCGCGCAGTTGCATCAGTTGCCGGACATCTGGTCCGAGCTGATTGAGGCCGGTTTCGAAACCGGCCACGCCTATGGCAAATCGACCCGCACGGTGAAGTCTTGCGTGGGCAGCACCTGGTGCCGTTATGGCGTGCAAGACAGCGTGAAAATGGCCCTGACCCTCGAGGATCGCTACAAAGGCCTGCGCTCGCCGCACAAGCTCAAATTCGCCGTCTCTGGCTGCACCCGTGAATGCGCCGAGGCACAAAGCAAAGACGTGGGCGTAATCGCCACCGAGAATGGCTGGAACCTCTATGTGGCCGGCAACGGCGGCATGCGTCCGCGTCATGCGGAGCTGTTCGCCACCGACCTGGACGATGAAACCCTGATCCGTTACATCGACCGGTTCCTGATGTTCTACATCCGCACCGCCGACAAATTGCAGCGCACCTCGGTCTGGCGTGAAAGCCTGGAGGGCGGCCTGGATTACCTCAAGGATGTGATCATCAACGACAGCCTGGGCCTCGGCACGGAACTCGAATCGCAGATGCAACTGGTGGTCAACCGCTACGAATGCGAATGGGCCAACGCCCTCAAAGACCCGGAAAAACTCAAGCGCTTCCGCACCTTCGTCAACGATCAACGCCCGGACCCGGACATCCACTTTGTTCAGGAACGCGGTCAACGCCGGCCGATCATGGCCGCCGAACTCAACCTTATCCCTGTCACCGAGGAGAATGCCTGATGAGTCAGTCCAATACCCAGCGTGTCAACGCCCTTGCCACGGCGGCCAATGCTCAAGCCTGGCAGGCGGTGTGCAGCCAGCAGGATCTGGTCAGCAACTCCGGCGTCGTCGTCTGGCTCGACGGCGCGCAGGTGGCGCTGTTCTACCTGCCGCAGGCCGAAGGTCGCACCCTCTACGCCATCGACAACCATGATCCGCAATCCGGCGCGAACGTCATCGGCCGCGGACTGATCGGCAGCCTCAAGGGTGATCTGGTGGTGGCGTCGCCGATCTACAAGCAGCATTTTCGTCTTGAGGATGGCAGTTGCCTGGAGTACCCGGAGCAGCGCCTGCGGGTGTGGCCGGTGCGCCTGAACGCCGGCGTCGTGGAAGTCGCGGCGGCTTGACTGCCGCCCTGAACCGTATCGGAGAACGTTGATGAAGACAGCCGCACAGTTGCTCAAACTGAAAGTCGTGCAAAACCAGCAGGTGCATAGCATCGCACCGGACCAGATGGTGCTCGACGCCCTGAAAATGATGGCCGAGAAAAACGTAGGTGCGTTGCCCGTCATCGAAGACGGGCAGGTGGTCGGCGTCATCAGCGAGCGCGACTATGCGCGCAAGGTGGTTCTACAGGGGCGATCTTCGGTCGGTACGCCGGTGCGCGAGATCATGAGCGCGCCGGTGGTGACCGCCGACAGTCAGCAGAGCATCGAGCGCTGCATGGCGGTCATGACCGACAGTCATTTGCGCCATCTACCCGTGCTGGATAGCGGCGAACTGATCGGGCTGCTGTCGATTGGCGATCTGGTCAAGGAAGCCATCGTCGAGCAGGCCGATTTGATTCGGCAGCTGGAGCACTACATTCGCGGCCACTGAGAACGCTGCGTCGCCGAATCACAAGATCAAAACGCGATAAGGGCATACCACAGGTCGTAAAAACGGCTCGGGTGGAAATAGGCTTAAGTAACTGGTTGGAACGCCACGCTCAACACCACTGAACTGGTCAATGACATCAGCCGCACGATCGGTGAACAGAGCCTGGCCAGCAACGAAATCCAGCTTTCGCAATCGGTGGATCGGTTTCGTCTTTGAGGCATCGGCTGGCTCTGTTTCTGGGGCCAGTCAGCTCATCCAGTTGCCGCCATCGACGTTATAAGTCTGCGCCACGATGTACTCGCTCTCGTTTGATGCCAGGAAAATCGCCATGCCGACAAGATCGTCTGCCGTGCCCATGCGTCCGTAGGGGACTTCCTGACCCGCCAGCCTTTTCTTTTCCCCGAGCGGCCGGTTTTCATATTTGGCGAACAGCGCATCGACGCCATCCCAATGCTCACCGTCCACCACGCCCGGTGCGATGGCATTCACATTGATCTTGTGGGGAATGAGATTGAGACCGGCCGATTGCGTGAGGCTGATCACCGCGGCTTTGGTCGCGCAATACACCGCGACAAGCGCTTCACCGCGCCGCCCGGCCTGACTGGCCATATTAATGATCTTGCCGCCGTGGCCCTGGCTGATCATCTGTTTGGCCGCGGCCTGCAGCGTGAACAGGGTGCCGGACACATTGATCGAGAACAGCCGTTCGTAGCTGTCGCGAGAAATCTCCGTAATCGGCGCGAGATCAAACAGTGCCGCGTTGTTGATCAGGATATCGAGCTTGCCTGCAGTAGCGATGACCGTCGCGATGGCGCCGTCGATCGATTGCTGATCGGTCACGTCCATCTCGATCGCATAGGCATTCGGTCCTAGCTCGGCAGCGGTGGTTTGCGCGCGTTCCAGGTTGATGTCTGCAATCGCGACCGTAGCGCCTTCGCGGATATAGGCTTGCGCGAACGTTCTTCCGATGCCCCTGGCAGAACCGGTGATCAGGGCGCTTTTTCCTTCCAAACGTTTCATTTTTTCCATCCATTCATTAGAGCTATAGAGAGACGCCCCCGTTGAGGGCATTAAATGCGGTCGTCAGTCTGCGAAGAACCCTTGTGGGAGCGGGCTTGCTCGCGAAGAGGCCGGCACATTCAACATCGATGCCGTCTGACACGCCGCCTTCGCGAGCAAGCCCGCTCCCACACGGATTACCTACTTGGGATAACCAGCGCGCTTCATCTCGCGTTCGGTGGTTTGCTGGGCCGAGGCCAGGGCCTGCTCCACCGGCATCTGCCCGGTGAGCGCCGCAGACAGCAGCTTGCCGACCGACGTGCCGATGGCCTGGAACTCAGGAATGGTCACGTACTGGATACCGACGTAAGGCACCGGTTGGACTGACGGGTGCGCAGGGTCGGCGTGCTGCATCATTTTCAGCGTGACACTGGCGAAGGGCGCGGCCTGCAAGTAGGCGTCGCTGTAGGTGGACATGCGGGTGCCCGGCGGTACGTTGGTGATGCCATCCTTCTCGGCGACCAGTTGGATGTATTCCTTGGAGGTCGCCCACGTCACAAAGGCTTTGGCCGCTTCCTTGTGTTTGGACGTCGCAGGGATGGCCAGCGACCAGGCATAGAGCCAGGACGAGCCCTTGTCAGTGACTTGCGTGGGCGCGGCGACGAAGGCGACGCTGTCGGCCATTTTGCTTTGGGTTTTGTCGGTGATGAACGAGCCCGCGACACTGGCATCGACCCAGATCGCGCATTTGCCGCTGTTGAACAGGGCCAGCGTCTCGTTGAAGCCGTTGCTCGAAACACCCGGCGGGCCATACTGCTTGAGGGTATTGACGTAGAAGGTGGCGGCGGCGGTCCATTCCGGCCCGGTGAGTTGCGGCTGCCACTGCTCGTTGAACCAGCGCGCACCGAAGGCGTTGGACATGGTGGTCAGCAGTGCCATGTTTTCACCCCAACCAGCCTTGCCGCGCAGGCACATTCCATACTGCTCTTTATCCGGCTGGTGCAACTTGCCGGCGAACTCACCGAGCTGCGTCCAGGTCGGGTGCTCGGGCATGCTCAGGCCGGCGTTCTGGAACAGGTCGGTTCGGTAATAGGTGAGGGTGCTTTCGCCATAGAACGGCAGGGCGTAGAGGGTGTCGTTGACCGACAGACCCTGACGAACCGAGGGGAAAATATCCTCTAGGTCATAGCTGGCGGGCAGGTCTTTCATCGGCTCCAGCCAATGCTTGGCGCCCCACAGCGGTGTTTCGTAAGTGCCGATGGTGAGCACGTCGAATTGACCGCCCTGAGTGGCAATGTCAGTGGTCAGGCGCTGACGCAACACGTTCTCTTCAAGCACCACCCAGTTGAGCTTCACGTCCGGGTGCTGCTGTTCGAACGTTTTGGACAGCCGCTGCATGCGGATCATGTCGCTGTTGTTCACGGTGGCGATGGTCACCGTTTCGGCAGCCTGGCAGAGCAACGCAGAGGACAGGCCGGCGGACAGAAAAAACGCGCTTGGAATGATCTTCATCGTGTTCTCCGCTCTGCGCCTTGGGCGACAGAGGCTCTTATTGTTGTTGTAGTCCACGGTGCGAGTCATCGCCGCAACGGGATGACCACAGGATTACAGCAACCTAAGCGGTGAACAAATGAACGGCATACGCGGCACTGATACTTTTTTAACCGGGCAGGAGCATGGAAAAAAAGTATCAGTGGCCGCCATACAGCGCGCTAGACGTGCTGCCTGTTTAGGGTGAATCTGATAACAGCGCCGTAGAGTTTCGAATCGGCTTCGACTCGTCCCGGGCTTCGCGGTAGCCTTGATAAAACCAACAAAAATGGAATCGCCAGGGTGATGAACCATCACGTAACTGCAGACAAGCCGCCAGCGCTTGAAGTCATTCTGAACGAGCCCCAGCACAGCTTTCGTTGGTATGAGCATGATTATCCCTTCGACCTTGCGCGCTGGAACCATCATCCGGAATTCGAGATCCACCTGATCCGCGAAGGCAGCGGACGGCTGTTGGCCGGTGACTATATCGGCCTGTTCGAGGCCGGCCATGTCGCCCTGATCGGCCCTGGCCTGCCACACGACTGGATCAGCGATCTGGGCAAAGGGGAGGTGATTGCCGGCCGCGATGTCGTGTTGCAATTCGATGGCCAGATGCTGATGCAACTGCGCGACAAGATCCCTGAGCTCAGCGAATTGCAAAGCCTGTTTCGCCAGGCGGCCCAGGGTATCCAGTTTCATGGTGTGACCCGCAAGAAAGCGGCCCGACTGCTGGAAGACATGGGCCAGTGCCAAGGATTGCAGCGCTTGTGCCTGTTCCT
Source organism: Pseudomonas frederiksbergensis (assembly GCF_003732275.1). Classification (GTDB taxonomy): domain Bacteria; phylum Pseudomonadota; class Gammaproteobacteria; order Pseudomonadales; family Pseudomonadaceae; genus Aquipseudomonas; species Aquipseudomonas frederiksbergensis_H. The sequence goes on along the minus strand of NZ_MOBM01000020.1, from coordinate 28,937 downwards.
GTCGTTGCTGCAGTTACTGGCATCGACCCCCGACAGCGAGCGACAGACGCTCGCCAGCCTGCAATATGCGCCCATGCTCGACGCATTGACGGCCCAGCGCATGAGCATTGTCTTCGACTACATCCTCAACGACCTCGCGGATGAGTTGCGCATGTCCGTCATTGCCCAGCGCCTGGACATGAACGAACCAGCCTTTTCCAAATTCTTCAAGCGCGCCACTGGCCATACCTTCGTCGACCTGACACGCAAACTGCGAGTCCAGCGTGCCTGCCGTTTGCTGGCGCAAAGTAGTTTCAGCGTCGCAGATATCTGCTTTGAGGTAGGGTATGCCAACCTGTCGAACTTCAATCGACACTTCCGCCATGAAATGCAGGAGACGCCCAGCCAGTATCGACAGCGGTTGCAACGGGTGGTGGCGGTCAGTCATTAAAAGGCCCAAGATCAAAAGATCGCAGCCTTCGACAGCTCCTACAGATGTACGCGATCCATGTAGGCGCTGTCGAAGGCTGCGATCTTTTAAGGCCGGGACGAACCTGGAATTATTTTCCTCCAGTTCTTGACATGCCTTTCGAACCAGTCCAGAATTGCGTCCATTCCTGCTTAGGGAATACGAAAACCCCTTAGATTTCAAAGGGTTGGAAGCTAGATTAGAATCTTGTTTCCAGATACGAGTTTACACGTTTGGTGTTGTGCTACTGACATCAGATGTTTGAGGCCGAATAGCAAAATGGTTATGCAGTGGATTGCAAATCCACCTACGCCGGTTCGATTCCGACTTCGGCCTCCACTTTAAACGAGCTCCGTAGATCCATGATCTACGGAGCTTTTTTATTTTCGCAGCCCTGCAAGATTTAGTCTTGAAAAGGATCTTTGCGAACTTGCTTCACCGGGGCGGGATGTATATATTTCCCCCTCTGTTGCACAAGCGTCAGAACTGCCAGATCGTTATTGCTCAGTGTCCAGACTGCTTTACCGCGCTACCGCCCGAATGGCGAAACTGGTAGACGCATGGGACTTAAAATCCCTCGGGGGTCAACCCCCCATCATCCCTTCCGCGTTAGTAAAATCAAGAAAAACCTCAATTAAATCAGCCTGTTGAAGCGAATTTCCTTTCTGTAAAATATTATCCAAGTCCATCCAGATCAGCGCTTGGGAGCTATTTGGGAGCCGCAGCGCTCAAAAGTCTAATCTCCAGCAAGCTACGCACCGCCCACCTAAGCTCCCGCCAGCCACAGATGCTCCTGATTGATCGCCACTCTCTATTGGCAAACGAGCAGCTCCCAAGTGGATCTTTGGTGATGATGTGGGGGAGGTGATGGCGCAAAAGAAAAGGCGCACCGTCTCAACTAGAGGCGGTGCGCCTTATTTTCTACCGCGAGTAAAAGACCAGGCTGGTGTTAGGCGGCGGTCATGCTCATTTCGGAAAATCGCTCTACATCAGCTTTTTTGTAAAAGATCTGCCGGCTGATGTGCATAAATGGTGGCAGCATGTCTTTGTACTTGCCGCTGTACCGCCAGAAGCGAAGGGTCTCAGGAGAAAGGCCGAGAATTGCGGCAGCTTCTTTAGCCGGGACGTAATCGCTATTTTGTGGCAAACGCATAAAAATACCTTTTAAACTCAATAAGTTGCACCTTTCGCACGTCCTGGGGCTGTCTGGTGTCAATACATGCTCATTGTTTTCTGCGGGGAGGTCAACGACCGTTCGTCGTATTTATTGGGTTTGTCTGTTGACAGATTGTCAATTTAAGGAAACGAGTACAGAAAAGGTATACCGTTAAGGTTCGACTTAAGCTTGAGGCGGGGGGGGGGCCGTATTTTTGGGGGGTGGCCACAAATGGCCAAAAGCTGGAGTTGCTAAGACGGTTGACATTGCCTACCTTGCTCCATCTGTAGGTGCCCAGCGACACACCTTCAAAATCCCAGCATTAGGGCGATTGTGCCTTTCTATTTTTTAGCGGACGCGATCGCCCATCTCGCTTGGATTTCCATGCGCCAATGAAGCTCTGATCCCAAGCCCTTCAAGACCCAGGTTGTGTAGGAGTGCCTGCAACCCGGAGCCACGGTTTCCAGGTCGCCCTCAGTCACGACATCCAACTTGATCCGCAAATGCCTGCCTAACCACGTAGGTGTATTGGGCAGACGCTTACGCTTTACGAACTTCTAGGCGTATAAAAGTAAGCGTCCGGCGAAGTCACCTACCCTATCCCTGCGATAAGGGCGATGTTCTCCACTTAAAAATACGTGGACACCATCGCCCTTATCTTCAGGATTGCCATGCGCCAAAGAACTTCTTATCCCCAACCTTTCAAAGCCCAAGTCGTCCAGGAATGCCTGCAACCTGGTGTGTCCATGGCCAGCGTAGCCCTGCGCCATGGCATCAACGCTAACTTGGTTCGAAAATGGATACCCGCTTATCGTGATCGTCAGGCGCCGGCGTTGCCCGCTTTCGTCCCGATGAAACTAGAGCCCGCGACTCGGCCTGATCAGCAAATGCCTGTCAGTATCGAGATCCCTTTCGGGCAGCAAAAATTAACCGTGCACTGGCCATCTTCAGACCCTGAAGGGTGCGCCCATTTTATCCGTGAGCTTGCCCAGTGATCCGCATCGACTCTATCTGGCTAGCCACCGAACCGATGGATATGCGCGCCGGTACCGAGACTGCATTGGCCAAAGTGATCGCGGTATTCGGTGCGGCGAAGCCGCACAGTGCTTATCTCTTTGCCAATCGCCGCGCTAACCGGATGAAAGTCTTGGTGCATGACGGCGTGGGCATCTGGCTTGCAGCGCGACGATTGAACCAAGGCAAGTTTCATTGGCCCGGCATCCGTCACGGATCGGAAGTCGAACTCGATAACGAGCAACTTCAAGCCTTGGTACTGGGTTTGCCGTGGCAGCGGGTCGGCGCGGGTGGTTCGATCACAGTGCTGTAGCACCGGCTATTAGCCTATCGGTTTATCGCCGCTGAAGGCCTGCTCTGGCACAATCAGCGGCATGACTTCCTCTCCCAATCTCGACCAGATGACACCGGAACAGCTACGTGCCTTGGCCGAACAGGCCATTCAGTTGCTGTCCCAAGTCGACTCCATGGGCCAGAAAATCCACCGCCTAGAAACGGTCAACGAGCAACTCGCCCATGAGATCGCCATCCTCAAGCGGCACAAGTTTGCCAAGCGCAGCGAACAGCTCAGTCCTGACCAAGGCAGCTTGCTAGATGACCTGCTCGATGCTGATATTGCAGCCATCGAAGCAGAGCTAAACGCGGTCAATCCGCGACCTGCACCGACCGAGCCATGCCAGAAACCCAAGCGTGCGCCGCTGCCACCACAGTTCCCACGCACCGTGATCCGTCACGAGCCAGAAAATACGCAGTGCACCTGTGGCTGCCAGCTTCAACGCATCGGCGAAGACGTCAGCGAGAAGCTCGATTACACACCCGGCGTGTTCACCGTCGAACAGCATGTGCGTGGGAAATGGGCCTGCCGGCAGTGCGAAACGCTGATCCAGGCGCCGGTGCCGGCCCAGGTAATCGACAAGGGCATCCCGACCGCAGGCCTGCTGGCGCATGTGATGGTGGCGAAATTCGCCGACCACTTGCCGCTGTACCGCCAAGAGAAAATCTTTGGCCGAGCAGGGCTGATGATCGCACGCTCAACGCTGGCACAATGGGTTGGACAAACCGGCGTACAGCTTCAGCCTTTGGTCGATGCGTTGCGCGAAGCGGTGCTGGCCGAAAGCGTAATTCATGCCGATGAAACTCCGGTGCAAATGCTGGCACCCGGCGAGAAGAAAACCCACCGAGCGTATGTCTGGGCCTACAGCACGACACCGTTTTCGGCGCTCAAAGCCGTTGTTTACGACTTCAGTCCAAGCCGAGCGGGCGAGCATGCGCGCAACTTCCTCGGCTCCTGGAACGGCAAGTTGGTGTGCGACGACTTTGCCGGCTATAAGGCAGGCTTCGAGAAAGGCATGACTGAAATCGGCTGCATGGCTCATGCCCGCCGCAAGTTTTTTGATCTGCACGTGGCGAATAAAAGCCAGTTGGCCGAACAAGCACTGCACTCGATTGGCGGCTTGTACGAAGTTGAACGTCAAGCGCGAGACATGAGTGATGCGGATCGTTGGCAAATACGCCAGGAAAAAGCCGCACCAATAATCAAAGCACTGCATGACTGGATGTTGGCCCAGCGAGATATGGTGCCCAACGGATCAGCGACGGCCAGAGCCTTGGATTACAGCCTTAAACGCTGGGTAGCGCTGACGCGCTATCTGGGAGATGGGGCTGTGCCCATAGACAACAATGCGGTCGAAAATCAGATCAGGCCATGGGCACTTGGACGTTCCAACTGGTTGTTTGCTGGATCGTTACGCAGCGGCAAGCGTGCGGCTGCAATCATGAGTTTGATCCAATCGGCACGGCTTAACAGGCATGATCCGTATGCTTACCTGAAGGACGTTCTCACACGTTTGCCGACGCAGCGGGCGAGTGAAATTAACGATCTACTGCCACATAAGTGGGCTGTGGAAATCCAGCGCACTTAGAGGATTTGACTAATTAGGCATGAAAACCAATAAGAGGCTTGTTAGAGGCGCATTCCCATCTCGAATGCACGAGTCTCGAACCCCAGTTCTGCATACAACCGAATTGCCGGTGCATTGAAAGCCCAGACCGACAGCCTGATGTCTTTAGCGTCGCGCTCAGCAGCCCATTTTTGAACTTTTTGGACAAGGCCCCGCCCGATGCTCTTCCCCCAATATTTCTCTGCTACACACACAGATCCAATGCGCACGAAGCTCAGTGGCTCCATCAGTGGCCCGGAGCTTGACGATAGGCTGGCAGTGATAAAACCTGCCGCATGGAGACCTACATGCGCTATAAAAACAATCTGTGACGTATTTTCAAAAAAACTCATCCAGTGTGGCAGGTCGCGCGTAGGTTCAGGCGTTGCAGCGGCGTAGATATCTGGGCGTGCAGCATGGTGAACCGAGTTGAGCAATTGTCCTAACTCACAAATCGTTGGCGCGTCCTTTTCTGTTGCTTCTCGATAGCTTATGACTTCGTCCATACGTTTAGCCTCCATGTTAAGGCGCTCCTGAGAAGTATCTTTGTCTCATACTAAACAAGCCATTCCAACGGTTGTTTCTGATCGATTGCTGGCATGGGACGGTGTAGGCCAAGCGTGGGCATGAGGAAGGAGTCAAGCGCGAGGCAAATGGCTGTTCAGGCCGTATTCAAACGCTCGCAAGGTGTTTTGGGCGGACGCTTACGTATAAAAGCTCATCGCAACACTCGGGCAAGCGGTGAGGAGAGCCGGGAATCAGAAGTCGTGCCAGCGCGTAATCCGAAGACCTGTAGGGGATCAAATCGCACTCAGCCATCGCCAGCCGGTGCCTATCACGAAAAAACTGCATGAGCCTACTCTTGAGCGCCCTGCAGAAATATGCGGGTGAGGTGATAGTGTCACCTCGGGATGTGAGTCCGGGTAGGGCTTCCTGGTTAACGTGCCAAGTGGCCGATCCGCTCTAAGGAGGGAGTCGAATCCGTCAAAAATTTTCTCGTCTGTGAGTTTTTTCAACCCCAGCTTCGTTGTTTTTATTTTGACGGCATGGCGATTCTCAAATTTTGGACGTAGTTATCCCCAAAAATTTAGCTACTTGATTTGGGCTCAAAAGACAAGCTAGCCGTCCTGCGGCCGGATAAACGACTAATACAAGCTAAGCGGCCTCCTAAAGCTCTCGGTACAGTTGATTGGGTTTCCTCTACAGATTATCAATTGGCCAGTAAGTAAGTTGAATGTCAGAAGCGCTAGGCAAAGGTCAGTTGGGCGTTGCTTGAAGGTGTGAGTATTGATTGAAGGCTTTGGAGAAAGCTGTTTTTGAATTCAATAACTATACACTCCGTTTTAAAAAACCGAATTCAAGGGGGTACCCAAAAATATAATTTGGTTGACTTTTTAGAATTACCGTAAAGATTGGGGTTTGCGTCGCTTGTGGCTAATTGATGGCTGACGCGTAAGCAGCTAGTCACCTAGGCTTGTATCGTTTTGACACCACCACTTGAGGGGAAGGTTCTTACCAATGCCACCCGATCCCCTCGAAATTACACCTGCGCTTCCTTGCGAAATTTTTGTAGCATGCTGGATCGGTGGCTCTGCTGCCCTGGAACTGTCCGTTTACCTGAACCCGCACCTAGTAGGATCACTCCGAAGATCTGGCGTCGGTTCGCGGTGTCTGAAAACAAGCACCTTGGGCAAACATGCACCACGTCATCTAGGTTGTGATGAGGTGGGGGATAGCGGCGAAAAAGTACGGTATTCCAGATCCTGATGGTTGGAGCCGCCGGTGAATCAAGAAGCTCGCAAGACGTTGGTCAAAGCACTGCACTGCACTGCACTGCGTAATTGCACTGACTTGACCAGCTATTTGCATTCGACTTGACCGCCCCGCTTGCATTCGGTAAACGACCGGCGAACTCACCTACCTGAACCACGCGCCAAGAGCGATAAGGGCAATAGTGTCCACTTATTTTTGTGGACACCACCGCCCTTATCGTCAGGATCACCATGCGCCAAAGAACCTCTTATTCCAAACCTTTCAAAGCCCAAGTCGTCCAAGAATGCCTGCAAACAGGCGTATCAATGGCCAGCGTAGTATTGCGCCACGGCATCAACGCTGCTCTGGTTCGAAAATGGATACCTGCTTATGGTGATCATCAGGCGCCGACGCTGCCCGATTTCGTTCAGATGAAGCTCGCGCCCGTAGCCCAGCACAATCAGTCTCTATCACCATCGAGATCCCTTTTGGCTACCAACAACTCACTGTGAAGTGGCCATCTTCAGATCCTGAAAGATGCGCCCGGTTTGTCCATGAGCTGGCACGCTACTGAGCCCATGGGTATGCGCGCCGGCACCGAAACCGCGCTGGCCAGGGTGGTTGGAGTGTTCGGTGCGGCTAAGCCGCACAGTGCTTAGTTCTTTGCCAATCTCCGAGACAACCGGATGAAAGTCCTGTTGCATGACGGCGTTGGAATTTTGCTTGCTGCCTGACGGTTTAACCAAGGCAAATTCCACTGCCCAGGTACCGAACAACGCGCTAAGTGAGCTTGAGCGACAAGGCATCGTGACGCTGTGCAACAGCAAATCCTATGCGCATCTGCCGCCGAGCTAGATCGTCCCGCGGTTGGCCGACGAGGGACGCTATCTGGCCTCGGAGGCAACTTTGTATCGCGTCTTGCATGCCGCGGGTCATCAGCACCGCTCCCGAGCCAAGCGGCCGCATCGCCATGAGGCGCCAACCGCTTACGCAGCGATATTGGCCAATCAGGTGTGGTCATGGAACATCACCTACCTACCTACCTACCTACCTACCTACCTACCTGCCATCGCCGGTTCGCGGGAAGTTTTACTACCTCTATTTGATCGAGGATATCTACAGCCGCAAGGCCGTGGGCTGGGAAGTCCACGAAGCCGAGAGCGGCGAAAAAGAAGCAGCGTTACTACAGAAAAGCGTGATGCATTGAAAAATGCTGGCGTCAGCCTATGGTGTTGCACTCGGACAATGCTGCGCCGATGAAATCGGTGACGTTGACGATCAAAATGTATGACCTGGGCATCACGCCAACGCGCAGCCGACCACTGGTGAGCAACGACAACCCGTACTCGTAATCACTGTTCAGAACGCTCAAGTACTACCCGCAATGGCCGCACGATGGATTTACCAGCGTGGATGATGCACGTATCTGGGTGAGGAATTTTATGAGCAGGTACAACACCGTGCATCGTCACAGCCGAATCCGCTTCGTAGACCCGGCCCAGCGCCACGACGGGAAAGACAGAGATATCTTGGCGCGTCGGGGCGCGATCTATGGGCTTGCCCGAGAAAGAAGACCAGACCGGTGCTCGGGTGAAACGCGTAACTGGAACCCGATCGGGACGGTGTATCGGAGCCCGCAAAGGGAGTTGACCGTGATCGTAAAAGTCGCGTATTGAAATGGTGGACGCGACAATTACCTAGAAAAACGCCGAATATTCCAAAAAAAGACGAAAATCTTTATGCTGTTTTTTTGCGCAGCAACTAAGGATTTACGTAAAAAAACCTTTAAAATCAATTAGTTATAACATTGTATATAAATTGACACGATGCTGATTTTGCATGAAGTTTAAGGTTTTTGCCCAGAACGGATCAGCAGGCTTGGGCACGTGTTTGACACATCTGAACAACCGGTTAAGCTAGCCAACAAGAAAAGACGGGGCTATGAAACTATGGGCACACGCATGTAGCGGCAAGCAATAACCGTATGGATGATACGTAGTTTCCAACCCGCGCAATTACCCATTTGAAGAGACTGGCTAACTGTATTCGTACAGCAATTTCTGTAAAAACTCCCAACGCCTTTGAACGACGCTCAAAATCAGGCAACCACGATCGGTGTCTCCTGGCGATAGGCGAACGGCATCCAATAATCCATGGATATAGTCTAAGACTTTGCTCTTTGCTCTTTGCTCTTTGCTCTTTGCTCTTTGCTCTTTGCTCTTTGCTCTTTGGCGCACATGCGCGAATCACAGGCGGGTATCTAAAAATGTTTATTTCTCATGAATTTTATAGGGAAGGGCGACCCGGTTTCCCTGGGCCAGGACGAACCGCATGGCGAATGATCGAACGGGAATCAATGGATCCCTGGTATCACGTCATCCTTCGGTTCACGGAGGGAGCCAGACAACTTACCAAGAGGTTTATGCCAACGGACGCCTCTTTATTGTCCAACCTACTGGAGCTGGAAGGCCCAACTTGCCTTATTGAAGAGGTTCAGGTCATAACCGCACCTTGGGTCAATGGAGGCCTCTCAGAGCGTATGGAGAAGCTAATCTGCCTGAACATCGGTTACGACCAGAAAGGCGAGTGCGTGTTACTTCACACGGTTGCAAGCGGAACGGTGTACAGCAGCACTCCCGATTGTCTCGATGTCAGTTCGCTCTCCGACATCCAAACAATCTACCAGGACATGAAGATTGCTCATTCCCCAGTTCAGGAATGTGTCTAGCACCGAACAACACGGTGACGCCGATGAAGCTTCGAATCTATTCAGATCTGCACCTCTGGTTCGCTCGGTTCGATCCCGTCCCAAGCGACGCGGACGTAGTCATTCTCGCCGGTGACATTGATATCAAATCGCGCGGCGTGAAATGGGCGAACGAGGTGTTCAAGTGTCCTGTGATCTATGTGTGTGGCAATCATGAGTTTTACGGTGGCCACATTGATCACACGCTGCAGAAGATGAAGGTGGCGGCAGCGCCACATGTCCACGTACTCGAAAACCAAGTATTGCTCCTGGGTAAAACGCGCTTTTTGGTCACTACAGCCTGGACAGATTACTCGTCGACTGGTGATGTCGTTGCCGCGAAACGGATTGCTTGGGACTGGATGAACGATTTCACCGTGATCAGAACCGATGTAAATTTCCGACGTTTGCGTCCTGATGACTTGATCGCTAAATCACAGGCGGCGTACGCCTGGCTTACTGAGGAATTGGACAAGCCATTCGATGGCAAAACCGTTGTAGTTACGCACCATGCACCGGTATTGGATTATGTTGGTGATGAGCTTCCCGCACACCTGATTGCAGCCTACGCGAACAACTGGCCAGAGCTCGTTGCGCAGGCTGATCTTTGGGTTTACGGACATACCCACATCGCAGCGGATTTCGTAAAGCGTGGATGCCGGGTTGTTTCCAATCCTCGTGGATATCCCACTCAAGAGACTGGTTTCGATCTAGATTTTTTGATCGATATTTGATGCGCAGCGATTCAGCGATGAACCTTCACAGAACTGGATTTCGCTACGTCCTAGCGCCGGGGCAACCTATCAGTGCGACCTGCACCTAATTCGATTTCGAGAAATTTACATGGTTACATTAGAAGAGATTGCGCGGCTCCTATACGGCGCAGGCGAGGAGATGCCTGGCTGGCAAGACACCCAAGATGAGCTGATTGAATTGTCCGCAAAAGCTTTCCCAGGCAAAGCATTCTGCATCGTTCGGCAGTGGATTTTGATCGACCTTACGGTTAATCCCGATGAGAAAGAAAAGCTCACCGGGCTTGGTCTCCTTCCCGCAACCCTATTCGCCCATGAGGTCGTACTCGATAGCCGGAATCGATTTCAACCCAGCATGTGGGTACGCAGCAATTTTGGCGTGTCTTTCAGTGAGGCTTGCATGTTTGAAACCAAAAGTACGGTCTACCTGCTCTGGGGAGCGGGCTTAAGGAAAGAAGCCAGTGTGGGTGCCGCTTTTTCCATGAAGGCCGGTTAAGCAATGACCGCTGCAAATACATTTTGAGTCATTTTGGAGCTTTGGCCGGATGCCTGAAATCATCGAAGTCGAATTTCATAGTAAGTATCTCAGTGACTTTCAACTGAGTCGTCTTGTACAGGCGAGTCTTCGAAAATACACCGTAGCCATTACGGCTTTTATCAGTGATGCAGTGATCATTGATGATCGGTGCCTTGGCGTGTCTTTCGATCACCTGCAGCAAGACGACGCGTACCGAACCGCCAATGGCGGAATTATTCGCACGGAAAAAATCGAGAGGGCATGGAAAGAAGGGCGTTTTTGGCTTCTTAAGACGCGAGAAGGAAACTACCTCGTCGGCAGCTTCAAACGTGGAGGCGGGCGACGGAGTTTTCTTGAATTGCTTCGGTCGGGTGAACGCCTTGAATCTGATCCAAGATTGAATGCTTGATCTCGATGGATGTGGAGTCGTGACCGCATGGCAATGGAAGAGCGCTGGACGGCTAGTCGCGCAACGAACAATTTTGATGAGTTGCTCGAAAAGGTAATCACGACTCGTAAACCAGTTTTCATCGATGGTCAGCGAAGGAGCGCTGTGCTGATCTCGATTGAGGAGTGGAACGCTATCCAGGATGAGCTCCGCCCCCGCGTTCCGCCAGTCCGCTGAGAAATCGCTGCTAGGCATCGTATGATCTTAAATCTGCAGCGCTCCGAGTTAGCCGTGCGGAGCGCCTTTATCGGCATCTGTCCTTTAACGTTCGTGCCATCGGGCGGAGTCACCGCTCGCCTTGGCTCAGTAACCGTATTCGTTCAGCAGTTTTTGCAAGAATTCACGTCGCCGCTGGACGATACTCAAAATGAGATAGTCGCGCTCGGTGTCCCTCGTCGATAAATGCCCCGCGTCCACCAATCCGTGAATGTATCCCTCTGCCTTACCTCTTGCTTCGAGCAATGCATCGATGGACGTGCTTTTGTAGATGTCTTCAGCGATGAGCTGCCACCGCTTCATTTGACGCCGTCCGGCAGGGGCGTCCGAAAATTTTGGTGCGTTGATCAGGGTGTAGAAATCGGCACGTGTGTCAGGTGTGTTCAAAGCGTTTTCTCAGAACAGTGATAACTGAGCGGAGGCTATCATGCGCGCACTATATCGCCTGTTGCTGGCTGGTTTTTGTAGGCGCTGGCGCGAAGGGACGATTTCAATGATGGTGCATGCTTTCGGTGGCGCCTTTGAACATTGTGGAACGTACAGGCAGTGCTATTCAGCGAGTACATTCTTAGCCCGGAGTACGATATGGGATACCTCAGCCTAGAGGATATTTACCCCGATGACGTAGAAAAATATGGCCATATGCGGGTAGGAATGACCGACCTCTACGTAAAAGACAATCACGCCGTTTATGGTGTGGTTACGCGCGGCGAATACCGCGAGCTGACCAGCAGGTTACTGCGTGATGAAGCGGTACAAATGATCATCAGCGCTAAGCTCGCCGCAGTACCCGTGGACTACGATCCTTGGATTAGGCGGATCGAACGCAATCGCGCCTTACGCGCTAGGTATAGGGACAAATTCGATCCATGGGAAGACGACTGACAGCCCCCACGTCATCACGAATGCAGCGCCTCAACTTACTCGGTCGACCTGGTAGTTTCGCTTCTCGAAAATCCACCCGTCGTAATTTTCCTCGCTCAAGATTGACCGCAAGCACGCATGTACAGCTTCGATTAAGGCATGTCTCATGAGCGTCACCATCCTCGGCCCGTTGGCGGAAGGGGGAGTCCAGCTCCCTTTTTACTCTTTCAAAGTTCCTGCAGGCTTCCCATCGCCGGCTGCGGATCACCTTAGCGACACATCTTCATCGACGAGCTTCTGGACAGAGAATACAGGCGGTTAGGCTAGGTAACTTTTTTCACATTTTTTTGTTTTGAGGTGGTCGTCGACCACGTTAATCGCGCTCTACCCATCCGCTATCCGTGTGGTTCCAAGGATCAGGCATGGAAGGGTGTGGCAGAACTCCACTCGGCAATCGAGTTTCTGGCTGGGTAGTTGCACAGACTTGCCCGCCCGTTTGCATTCGACCTGACCAGTGGGCCGGATTCGACCAGCACGCTTCTTGATCATGACCGGCAGAGGACGACCGATTCTGTTGAAAAAGTAGCTCCCCTGTCTGGCCTGCGGCAAAATCTCTGCATTGGCCAGCAGGGAAGCACGCAGCATGATGGGACAGTTATCGAGTGGGCAGGAGCGGCTGTTTTACTCGTTCAACCTTGAAGATCACATTCCAGCCAATCACCTTCTGCGCAGCATTGATCGGTGTCTCGATCTGAGCGACCTGCGCCATTACCTCGCCGATTTCTATCGCCCGATTGGGCGTCCGTCGATTGATCCCGAACTGATGATTCGCATGCTGATCGTCGGCTACTGCTATGGCATCCGCTCCGAACGGCGGTTGTGTGAAGAGGCCCATTTGAACCTGGCGTATCGCTGGTTCTGCCGGTTGAGCCTTGAAGACGAAGTGCCCAATCACTCGACGTTTTCTAAAAATCGACATGGCCGTTTTCGGGACAGTGATCTGTTTCGCTGGTTGTTCAATGAAGTGCTACGTCGCTGCATGGACGCAGGCCTGGTTAAAGGCGAAGGATTTGCCGTGGACGCCAGCATCATCAAAGCGGATGCGAGTCGGCAGCGCGGCGTACCGGGTGATGAACAGGTCAACTGGAGCGATCCGGCCCTGAGCACCCGCGCCGTGCGTGAGTACCTTGAAGCCCTCGATGAAGAGGCTTTGGCCGAAACGCTACCGAAGCGCCTATCGCTGACGGATCCTCAGGCCCGCTGGACCGCTGCTCCAGGCGGCCCAGCGTTCTTCGCTTACTCCACGAATTATCTGATCGATACCGAGCACGGCGTAATCATGGATGTGGAACCCACACCGGCTCATCGAACCGCAGAAGTCGAGAGCACCAAGACGATGATCGATCGGGTCGAAGCGCAGTTCGACATCAAGCCAGAGCGCCTCATTGGCGACACCGCTTACGGCACAGCGCCGATGCTGGCCTGGATGGTGGAGGAAAAAGACATCGAACCGCATGTGCCGGTGTGGGACAAAACTGAGCGCAGGAACGACAGCTTTTCGAGTAACGATTTCCACTGGAATGAGGAGGCTGAGGAATACCGCTGCCCAGCCGGCAACGTATTACGAAGCGAATGGCGAGCCTTCAAGAACGAGCGTTCGCACGTCACCAAAGCCAACACCATCATCTTCCGATCCAGACAGACCGACTGCGCGACATGTCCGATGAAAGCCAAGTGCTGCCCGAACACTTCGATTCGCAAGATCGTCCGCAGCGTCCACGAAGCCGCTCGTGATGTGGCTCGACGCATCGCGGTGACGCCGGAGTACGTGCGCTCTCGCCACGAACGTAAGAAGGTCGAAATGTTGTTTGCCCACCTCAAGCGCATCCTGAAACTGGATCGCTTGCGACTACGTGGCATGAGTGGCGCGTCCGATGAGTTCACGCTGGCGGCCGCGGTACAGAACCTGCGACGTCTGGCCAAACTTGTCTCAAGGGCCACCTTCTACGGGATAGGTGCGCCTGCACGAAGCAAAAAACCTCAAACCAACCCATTAACAGAGCAGCAAAGGTCAACGAAGGGCCGAGAAACCACTCAATGTGGTGAGTAGGTTCTCCGGTGGTGGTCGCGCCTGAGTTCAGGTGAGCTGAAAATCCGACTTTTTCAACAGAATCGACCCATAGCTGACGTTCGCGCCTCCATCGCAGCTTGCCGGGGATCAATCGGCTAAAACTGGCCAATTAACGACGCCAGTTACCCTACAGTTCATAATTGCGGCGGCCTCACGATTGCTATAGTTATGGTGCGAGGCGAAGAAATACCGCAACCTTCACAGGCTTGATGATCCAACATTGGACGCCTTATGCGAATAAAACAGCCGGTTCTGCCCCTTGCCAAAGCCGCATTCGCCGCGGCTCTCAGGACAGGTCATGGGCGCGCTATCTCTCACGTCGAAAATCATGGATCGAATGGGCTGGAAGAGATAATCATCGAAGCGTGCCTAACATGCGTTTCCTATGATCCTCAGCTGGAGGTAGATCGGGCTCCGTGGCTGTTTTCGATTGTTGATCGCGCGAAGCTGAACGCAAAGGTGGTGCAGGCAATCAAGGCGCTAGAGAACACGCCACCGCCCGAGAATCAACGCGACAGTAATCAGCGCAGTGCGATCCTGAAAGAGCTGGCTGCTTCAGGATCAGAAGACGCGAAACGTCTTTTGTATTCTTCCCTCGCGCTCTTTCCGGGTACCGCTAGCGTAATTGGCGCTGAGGAAATCATCGCACTCGACGGCGTGGATGGCTTGATATATGTCGTCAGGGAGATGGGGCAATGGTTGCTGGCGGATCCGGATTTCTGGGTTGATGACTATCCGATCAAACAATTTGATGCCTCCACAGGGATTGAAGGAGGGCTTGCCGCATTGGAGCGTAAGGCCGCAGTTGATTCCGATATTGCGAGCTATCTCGTGGGGATACGCGAGACACACGATAGCCTTGGCGGTTCTTCTACCCGTTTTGAACCAATGTTATTTGATGGCAATGAGGTCGTGGCATATATCAAAAAGAACCCCAGAGAACAATGTTATTGGCTCAGAAGATGGGGCACGCAAGCCACTAACGATCAATGCGACATAGTATTCGCAGCCCTGCTTGCGTCGGAGGAGTCGGAACATGTCAAACGGCTGTTCAGATGCTTTGCAAAAAACGGCGTTCCTCGATTCGAAAGTCGATTACTCCGCTGGATTGACCATGCCGACTCACAAGTTCAGTGGGCGGCAGTAGAGGCTCTTGCACCTAAAACGCACGGAGAACTGCGAGATGTGGCTAAGCGATTGATCGCTGATGGCAACGTCCCAAACGGTGTCGCGTTGCTGGTGAACAATTTTTTTGAGGGCGATTTTTCATTGTGCACGCAGCACCTAACACAGCTTGATGATGCTGACAAAACGCACCATCTCGTCGGAGAACTCTTGAACTTGTGCGAAGCGCATCCTGGCCAAGAGGCGCTCGACTGTCTCCTCTACGTATATGAGTTTTCGCCGTGTTCGACCTGCCGAAAGCGGGCAGTGAAGGCGTTGACCGACACGAACATCGCTCCGGCCTGGGTGCTTGCAGAGTGTGCATTCGACGCCGATCCCGAAACGCGAGCACTCGCCCGGGCAGACCGGCCCTTCAATTAGTCTTGTTACTCTCGGCCCGGTCGGTAACCATAAGTTAAGTACCTTCAGAAAGCTGCATCGTGAGCGTCCATAGCTTCCGTCAAGCTCCGATGTCCATCACTCCTATCGCGCGGCGAAACCTCGATAAATAGCTCAATCAACTGACTATCAAGGAAGGTTTGATTAGAGGTGTCCAATGGCAGGTTAAAAAAATCAGCGCTTTGTACGGTGTACAGTGAGGTTTGGAAATTCAAAAAACAGACGTATCTCACCGCTGCCGAATCGCTGAGCCGGCGCCATGTGATGATTTGCTGGTAGGTGTCTCCAAGAAAGCCCATGTTCATTTACCCTCTTACTATGCTGGAACGCAGCAGGTGAAGGTATAGCAGTTACATATCACTCTTTGCTCTGGCTACGCGTAAGTCTGTAGATCCTTGGGCATCGATGGCGGTTTCTGGCGGTAATCGGCGAAGTCTGAATGACCGCTTTATGGTTGTTGCCTTTCGTGAAGGGCCGCAGCCGATCCATAGCGCACATCACCTCAACGGCCACTGGTATGGATGAGCCAGACTATGAAAGCCGCGAAAGGAGCGAACAGTACCAAGACGCCGACGGCGACTGCCCAGCCCCAGGCAACACCGCTTTCTCCTTTGAAATGGCCGCCACTAAGCAAGCCCAGCACGTAAACGCCAATGCGATGTGCCAACAGGTTGATTACGATGTCGAAGATGAACTCCATTTGATCCTTGTATTTCCTTGTCGGTTTTTTCTACGCACATCCGAATGACTTTTCTGGCCGATTGTTGCCTGTCGCCAAGGGCCGTAAACCCTTTGCAGACATTCATAACGACTAAGCTTGCAGGCGAGCAAAAGTGAAACTTTTTCGAGTCCAGTGAGCGAGGCGAGCGTTTTGAATCGATTGTTATGAGTTACTTTGCTCAGCTCTTTGGCGTGGCCAATAATATATTTATATACATACTGGGCCCGTAGCACAGCCTAGCCATAAAATGATTGGAAGGCAAGAAGCGAAAAATATTGCGCCGCCGCATATTGCGTAGATGATGCATGTAGTTAAGTTAAGCTTTAATTGTGCAAGAAAAATAGACGCCGCAACTAGATAAAAAGCAAGTGAGGCGAAAATAGCTACATTGATTGGATGCTTCTGAATTGTCAGATGAAGAATTAGCTCCAGGGTGGTAAAGGCTAAAATAGAAACCATGATTGCAAAGGCTATGTAGAATGGCGCCTGGTTGCTCTTTAGTGTTTTGGCAAATTTGAATACATGAAGTGATGAGATTAATAAGGCAGCCATTATCAGCGCTGTGAGTGCTAGGGCATATAGCGTAATTGGGTAATAAATATGCAACTCCTAACTCCTATTAGGCGACATCGCTGTCGCATTCAAACGCGGTAGTGCCCTATAACGTTTCTTGTTGTCCTGGAAGCCATTGTCTAGCCTGGAAGAAGTCGCAGTAACCGCAACATAACCCATAGAGAAACGAAACTGGGATGCGCCAAGCTCATCTGCGGTAAAGATTCAGCGCAGAAGGTCGAAGCTACCTATTTGCGACTAGTCTGTCCACCGACCGCTTTTGGCCCAGAGTGTGTAAAAACGCCTTCGCGAACACTTGCTATGATTTCTGAGGATTTCATCGCAGGGATCGCCCATGAAGCGCTTTATCCAAGGTGAACATCGAGGCCAAGGCACCTTACTTCCCGAGAACCTCGACGACTACGTCAGCGATACCAATCCGGTGCGTGTAGT
Organism: Pseudomonas frederiksbergensis; assembly: GCF_003732275.1. Taxonomy (GTDB): domain Bacteria; phylum Pseudomonadota; class Gammaproteobacteria; order Pseudomonadales; family Pseudomonadaceae; genus Aquipseudomonas; species Aquipseudomonas frederiksbergensis_H. The sequence goes on along the minus strand of NZ_MOBM01000020.1, from coordinate 11,664 downwards.
CGACGTCTTTGTCGACGAACTCGACCTGGTCAAGCTGGGTTTTGACGGTGCCATCCCAGCCGATACTGGCCGGCCGGCTTACCACCCCTCGGTCTTGTTGAAGATCTACATCTACGGTTATCTCAACCGCATCCAGTCGAGCCGACGTTTGGAGCGAGAAGCCCAACGCAACGTCGAGCTGATGTGGCTGACCGGGCGTTTGATGCCTGATTTCAAAACCATCGCCAACTTCCGAAAAGACAACAGCAAGGCCATCCGAGGCGTCTGTCGCCAGTTCGTTGTGCTGTGTCAGCAGTTGGGACTGTTTGGAGAACATCTGGTCGCCATCGATGGCAGTAAATTCAAAGCAGTCAACAACCGCGACCGCAATTTCACCAGCGCCAAACTGAAGCGGCGAATGGAAGAAATTGAATCGAGCATCAACCGTTACCTGACTGCACTCGATGCTGCCGATCGGCAAGAACCCACAGTTACCGAGCCCAACGCCGTGCGGCTGGAAGAGAAAATCGCCAAGCTCAAAACTCAAATGAAGGAGCTTCAAACGATCGAAATCCAGCTCAATGAATCCCCGGATAAACAGGTCTCACTGACCGATCCAGACGCCCGCTCCATGAAGACGCGGGGCAGGGAATCGTCGGTTACAACGTGCAGACAGCGGTCGATACTCAGCACCATTTGATCGTTGCACATGAGGTGACCAACGTCGGTTCCGACCGCGATCAACTCAGCTCGATGGCCAAGCAGGCCCGCGAGGCGATGGCGTCAGATACGTTGTCGGTAGTGGCTGACCGAGGTTACTTCAAAAGCGAACAAATCCTGGCTTGTCACGATGCCGGTATCACCGCCTATGTGCCCAAGCCGATGACCTCTGGAGCCAAGGCTGACGGGCGTTTCAATAACGATGCCTTCGTCTATGACGCGGCAAAAAACGAATACATTTGCCCGGCTGGAGAGGCGCTGATCTGGCGCTATACCAACGTTGAAAAAGGCCTGACGTTGCACCGTTACTGGAGTTCGAAATGCCAGGGCTGCGCGTTGAAATTGCAGTGCACACCGAGCACGGAACGACGAGTTCGACGCTGGGAGCATGAAGACGTATTGGAGAAAATGCAGCTTCGGCTGAGCAAAGCACCAGAGATGATGCGAGTCCGAAAACGGACTGTTGAGCATCCCTTCGGGACGCTCAAACAATGGATGGGTGCAACGCACTTCCTGACGCGAAAGCTGGCCGGGGTGAGCGCGGAGATGAGCTTGAATGTACTCGCCTACAACTTGAAACGGGTCATGAAAATCATCGGTACCCATCACTTGATGAAGGCGCTAACGGCCTAAAAAACGGCCTGTTTTTACGTCTCCCGATGATCTGGCGCGTTGCTGGGGCGGTTTAGCTCATCAGGAAGGGACATCGTGCCTTGATCAGGCTACGGAGCCGGACAGCCACTCAGCCTTGAAAATCAAAACGGGATCTAGCGTTTTTACACACTCTGGGCCGTTTTCTGCCTATCGACCGACTGAAAACGACCCGTAGTGGACATCGACGAAAGGCACTTGCTGGTACCAATTTGGCCTCACGTAAGGCCGCAGACTACCTATTATTATTTAGGGGAAATCAATTCCCTGTGACTCTGAGGACGTAAGTCATGTTCTCGATGCGTGAGCTGCGCCAGATCATCGAATGCGGCTTTCTTCCGTTCTCCTGCACCTGCACGGCAAATCCGGATGGATCGTTGATGATCAAAGTGTTCGATCCATCGACTGGACAGGTTGAATTGTTGGTCACTGCCGTCACGACAGAGAAGCTAACGTCCAGCCGAGCGATAGCGGAACTCATAGGCGAGTTACGTAGTGAGATGGCCATCAGACGTACGAATTTTGCCTAGGGACGCTTAGGCACAGAGCTCCCGAGAACCAAGATGACTATTGAAAAATTCGAAGAGGACTTGGCTTTGGCTCGTACGGAACTGGCTGCTGCAACTGCAGACGTTATGGCTTTCGTTAGAGTGGGGAGGGCCTTCGGGGAACAGTGGGAGGCCGCCGTTGAACGAGAGCGCGAGGGACATAAGAGAATGCAGCGGGTGCTCAATAGCCCGCGGGGCTCATCCGTGGATGGGAAGCAGGAGCCATAATTGTCTCGCCAATCGCAGCCCAATCAGCTCGTCCGTGAGCCGTTGGTGGAGGCGGATGCCACCTGCTTCACTCCGGAGAGCGTCTCTCGTTCGTTTGAAAGTGCAGGGAATTGCTCATTGATTAACGAGAGATGATCCAGCGCTTCACGAAACTTGGCATCTGCCCTCCCTCGAAGCTGCAAATATTGAAGGAAAATTTCACTATCAAGATCTGGTCTATCCAGCAAGTCGATTGCTGATCGATTAAGCGCGTTCGCCTCTTCAAAAAGGTTTTCATTCTGCTCCATCGCCAAGCGGCGACAAGCGGTGAGATGGGCATTGGTGTGCTGGGAGTACATGGCCACCTCCTACTTCATTGATCCCCCTCGAACCGCCACGGCCGAGCCTTCAGGCGAGGTAACGCAACCGTAAGATTTTTGATCTCGCGATAGAGGTATGACCACCCCGTGTATTGATGAATATCAAAGGGAATCGGTTAAAAAATCGATTATTTGAGAGACTGCGGCGTCTGCGGTGTTGTCTGACGGCTAACGCAAGACTGACGATTGGTTGCGCAAAGGAAACGTTGAGGGAATGAACGTTATTGCAGTGGTCTGAATGGCTGCTTCTGGCCAATTCTGTTGAAAAAGTCGGTCTGCCCAAACTGCATGGTCATTGACTGGTGAAAACGCCTTTTTTGCACGCTGCTACGTGAAATCCGAGTCCGGAACCCTCTGCCAAAAGTAAAGATTTCAATCTTGGACGCGTACTTTTCTGACGCGCAAACCATGGTCGACTTTTTCAACAGAATCGACCAGAAGCCGCCATTCAACTCGACTCGATAATACTCAGCCGACCGTGCATCATGATGCTCGCCACCTTCTCCTATGGCGCCGTGCCAGAAGAGCACAGCCTGATTTCGCGAGTCAGCTTTTTACACTGCTCCCCCCGGCGAATGAGCCAATTGAAATGGAAGTCATCTCATGTTCGAACGTAGCAAACTGGTTCCAGAGTTAATGGTCACTGACCTGGATAGCAGTCTGGCCTTTTGGGTTTCTTGCCTAGGACTTGAAGTGGTTTATCAACGCCCAGAAGACGGATTCGCTTACCTCGACTCGAACGGTGCGCAAGTAATGCTTGAGCAGGCTGAACCGGACGCAGGCCAATGGCTAACTGCCCCCCTGACTAAGCCGTTTGGAAGAGGAATCAACCTCCAGATTGACGTTGTGGCTGTCGCCCCGATCATCCAAAAACTTGGTCAGGCTGGATTTCCACTCTATCGAGAATGTAAAGACATCTGGTATCGGGCTAACAATGTAGAAGTAGGCCAGCGCGAATTCATCGTCCAGGATCCCGATGGTTATCTCGTAAGGTTGGTAGAGCGGTTGGGTGAGCGGCCGGTTTGTTCAATCTGAACGCAGGCTAAGGCGACCGTCCGTTTAGGGTCGCTTTCTGCCGGTCTCAGTCACCAAGTGTGCTGGTCAAGTCCGATGCAAACGACAGGTCAAGTCGAATACAAATGGTGGGCAAGCCTGTGCAATACCCAGTTGAGAACAATATGAAAGTTCGAAAAGCCTTACTAACCGATGCAGAATCGGTGTCCAAACTCCTAGGCCAGTTAGGCTACCAAGCCTCGCCAAAGCTAATCCGAGATAAGCTTGAGACTTTAGAACTTAGCGCTCGCGATACCGTGCTGCTGGCACAAGACGGTAAAAATATTATCGGCGTCATAAGCTTACACGTACTTGAACTGTTTCATCAGCCGGGTAGGCTCGGACGCATTACCTCCCTTGTCATTGATGATGACTTCCGAGGACAAGGAGTAGGGGCAATGCTAGTTTCCGCTGCTGACGCGTTTTTTACAGAGCAACTTTGCGTCCGGGCTGAGGTGACTAGCAGTGACCACCGAATACCGGCTCACACTTTTTATCAGCAGCAAGGTTACGCGGTCGACGAGCGTAGGTTTGTCAAACGGTATGATTCTTCCGGGGCATAGTAAGTTTAAATTCGGCGAGCACATCACCTTGATCAAATATAAAACTGGTGAGCAGCGTGTATTGCCCGAACGCTTAGTGCGCCAGTTAAAGCTGGCGGAGGATAGTCGATGAAAGTTCGATACTGGTAAGAAATGGCGAATCAACCAGACCCCGAGTCATGCATGATGCACCGTGAGGTGCAGGGTGAAGCGTTGACAGGGGAAACCGATGGGCCAGCCATTGAGCCGCGTAATCAGGAATCCGGGATGCCGATGCTGTTAAGCGAAGCAGAAGGCAATACGGAGCATGGCGTTATACGCCAGTCATGCTCTGATCCCGCGCGGTCGGAGACCCTGTGCACGTCGGGAAGTCCTTCGCACAGAAACTGGGAGATCTCAGCGGTGCCCGGTGCGCAAGCACCGGGCGGAGCAGGAAAGGCCAAAAGCCGTAACCCTGCTGTCCACGCCGCTGAGAAGTCGGATACGTCCGTAGTACCTGAGAAGCCATCGAACAAAGGGCCAAGCCCTGCGGAGATAGTGGAGGAAAGGGACGTAGCCAAGGGAAACACCGACATGCCCCCCGCGCCCCGGACACTGAGCCGGATCAGTTGCGCGTCGATGGGAATTGAAGGTGTACGTAAAGCTGCCCGAAGTAACAAGGGTATGCAATTCACGGCATTGTTGCACCACATCACACCGCAGTTACTGGTGCAGAGCTTCTATGCATTGCGCCGCGATGCAGCGGTGGGCGTGGACGGCATGTCGTGGCGAGAATATGAGGAAGGTCTTCTCCAGCGGGCGACCGATTTGCATGGAAGGCTCCACAGTGGAGCCTATCGAGCAACGCCGTCGCGGCGGGTCTATATCCCCAAAGCCGACGGCAGGCAGCGTCCGCTGGGCATTGCCTTTCTGGAGGATAAGATCGTACAACAGGCGGTCGTTACCGTTCTGAATGCGATCTATGAAGAAGACTTTCTGGGATTCTCGTATGGGTTTCGGCCGGAACGTAGCCAGCACGATGCGCTGGATGCGTTGACGGTCGCGCTCAAGGGCCAGAAGGTGAACTGGATATTGGATGCGGATATCACGTCGTTCTTTGATGAGATCGACCATGAATGGATGCTGATGTTTCTGGGACACCGGATTGCAGACCGGCGCATGCTCGGACTTATCTGCAAATGGCTTCAGGCAGGTGTTATGGAGGATGGCCGTAGGATAGCTGCGACCAAGGGGACGCCCCAAGGCGCAGTGATATCGCCGTTGCTGGCGAATATCTATCTTCACTACGTGCTGGATTTGTGGGCAAGGCAGTGGCGCCAGCGGCATGCCCGTGGCGATGTGATTGTTGTGCGCTACGCGGACGACAGCCTGGTGGGTTTCAGGACGCAATGGCAGGCTCAGCAGTTTCTGGTTCTGTTGCAGGAACGGCTAGCCAGGTTCGGTTTATCGCTCAACGCCTCGAAGACACGGCTGATCGAGTTTGGTCGTTGCGCTGCGAAAAATCGTAGAAAGCGAGGCTTAGGTAAACCGGAGACTTTTGACTTCCTGGGCTTCACACACTGTTGTAGCAACAACAGAAGCGGTGGGTTTCAAATACTGCGGCTGACGGTTAAGAAGCGGATGCGTGCGACACTGCTGGTTATCCGGGATGAGCTGAAACGTCGACGCCACGAGTCTGTTCAAATCGTGGGGCAGTGGCTCTCTAAGGTGGTCAGGGGCTATTTCAATTACCATGCGGTGCCGGGAAACCTGATACGTCTTGGCGGCTTTCGGTTGGCGGTCTGCCGTCCATGGCGGCAAGCCCTCAAACGTCGCAGTCAGCGTAGCCGGCTTCAATGGTCACGCTACGGACGCCTTGCCGACCTCTACATACCTAGACCCAGAAATGCACATCCTTACCCTGAGGATCGCTTCGCGTCACGTACCCAAGGCAGGAGCCGTATGCGGTAGTTCCGCACGTACGGATCTGTGCGGGGGGCGGCAGGTAACTGCCGTCCCTACCGCGACCATTTCAACCTGCACGGCCACCAAATGAGATCAATGCGAGGAAGGGCCGTTCCTGAGATTCCGAGACCTACATGCTAAGACCGCAGCTAGGAATCTAGTCAATGGAATATATCTATCCTTTGTGCCAGCCGATAATAGCTTTCAAAGTCAGGAACCACACTACATAGACGCGGTCTGCTCCTAGGCACTGCGAAAGGTCATATGGCGATATGGTCTTCAAGAAACGCCATTAGATGGTGGATAAAATCATCAGCTGCTTCCTCCATTACGAAATGGCCACACTCGGCGATAATCGCGCCACGCAAGTTACTAGCGTGATCTTTGAGCGTGAGCAATGGGGCATCCTTCGTGGCGTACTCGGCACCTATCGCCAGCACCGGCATCGTCAGCGGTCGTAGGGAGCGTTGCTTGTTCTGACGAATTGTTTCGGGGATCGCACGGTAATAAGCAAACCCTCCCCGCAGCCCGCCAGGTGAGGAGTAGGCCTGAATGTATATTTCGGAGGCGACCGCATTACGCTTGAACGCCCAGCGGTCAAACATGAAGTTGAGATAGGTGGCCTCCCTTCCTGTGATCAACAGCTCGGGCAAATCCCTGACCTGATTGAACAAAAAATGCCACAGAAAGATGTTTTCCTCCGGGGCTACGAATATAGGCGGTGCTTCGGCTAATCCGGGTATGACGGCTTCCGTTACAGCTAATGTCCGTACCGCCTCCGGGTAGTCACTGGCAAGAGCATACGCAATCCACATGCCGACATCATGCCCGACCAAGTGGTAACGACCGAAACCCAATTGTTCCATCGTTTGGTGCAGTATTTGCGCCACGCTGCCGGTGTCATACCCCTGTTCGGGGCGGTCGGAATCACCCAGTCCAGGCGGATCCACGGCGATCGCCATATATCCTTGAGTGGCCAATGCTTGCATCACATGACGCCACGCATACCAGGTTTGTGGCCAGCCAGGCACCAACAGAACAGGATCACCGGTTCCGGCAACTACGCAATGAATACGGATCCCCTGGATTCGCACATAGCGGTGAGTGAAGTGAGCTTCAATAGGGGAGGTAAGATCGACGGCCTTGTTCATTTTTACGCTATTCCTTCCAGGGGCGCAGTGGCCATACCTAGCATTGACTGAATTTGCTGAAAGTTGACGGGTGCACCAGCGAAGTCGTCGAACACGCGGTCAGTCACCTGGATAATGTGTTGATTGATAAATGCCACGCCCTCCCGTGCACCGTCTTCCTGGTTCTTGAGGCAGCACTCCCATTCAAGAGTCGCCCACCCCGGATAGTCAAATTGGGCAAGCTTGGAAAAAATCCCTTTGAAGTCCACCTGACCATCGCCTAGGGAGCGAAACCTGCCGGCACGATCGTTCCAGTTACTGTAGCCGCCGTAAATACCTTGACGTCCCGTGGGATTGAACTCGGCATCCTTGACGTGGAACATGCGAATGCGCTCGTGGTAGATGTCCAGGTAGCTCAGGTAATCGAGCTGCTGGAGTACGAAGTGACTGGGGTCAAACAGGATGTTGCACCGTGGATGTTCATCCACCAGCGCGTAGAAACGTTCGAAGGTGGTACCGTCATGCAGATCTTCGGCGGGATGAATTTCGTAGCAGAGATTGATGCCCACCTCATCGCACAGATTCAAGATAGGGCGCCAGCGCTTTGCAAGTTCGCTGAAAGCGGCGTCTATCAATCCCTCTGGACGCTGCGGGAATGGGAACAGATACGGCCAGGCCAACGACCCGGAAAACGTACCCATCTCGCTCAAGCCAAGGCGAGCAGATGCGCGTGCAGCCAACTTCATTTTCTCTACTGCCCACTCGGTGCGAGCTTGGGGGCGACCCTGCAGGCGGGCCGGTGTAAAGGCATCCCACATAGCATCATAGGCTGGATGCACCGCGACAAGTTGACCATAGATATGCGTCGTCAATTCGCTGATTTGTAATCCGTGCTCTGCCAGTGTGCCCTTGATCTGATCACAGTAGGCCTGACTTTGTGCTGCTTGGGCGACATCAAACAATCGCTCATCCCAGGCGGGAATCTGCAATGCTTTGAACCCATGGCCCGCTGCCCACTTGCTGATGTGGGCCAAGCTATCGAAAGGGGCTTGGGAGGTGCTGAACTGAGCCAGATGTAGGCTTGGGCCTTTTAATGTTTTCATCGTACAAACCTATTCTTTGTTGATCGACAAAGAATAGGTTTGCTAAGCGATATTCGTCAAGTTGATTTGCGCTAAAATGCGCCATCTGATTTTTTGGGCATAACGGTATGGCAGGGCGACCACGGGAATTCGACAAAGAAGAGGCGTTGACAAAGGCCATGCTCCTTTTTTGGGAGCACGGCTACGAAGGTACTTCCATGTCAGCGCTTGTCGATGCGTTAGGCATTGCATCTGCCCGCATTTATGCAGCATTCGGTAGCAAGCAGCGGCTGTTTGAAGAGGCTGTCGGGCTTTATGAGGCTGGAGAGGGAGGATTTGCAGAGCGCGCCCTGGAGCTAGCTGATATTAGTCAGGCGATCCGGCAAATGCTGTGCGAGGCCGTCAATACCTACACCTCCCCGCATAGGCCTTGGGGGTGCCTTGTGGTCAGCGCAGCTAATAGCGTGGCACCCGAAAATACGCCGGTACTCGCTTGGCTCTCGGAGCATCGGCGCCACCGGACGGAGTCGATCATCTTTCGCCTGGAAGCGGCCAGCAGAGATGGGCAGTTGAGCAGAATGGCAAATGTTCAGGCACTAGGAAATTTCTACGCAACATTTTTGCATGGGATTTCTGTCCAAGCGCGTGATGGCGTATCGAGAGATGCATTGCTTGAAGCTGTTGACTACGCAGTGGGCTTACTGCCAGTGAAGGCCTAGAGGGAATGTTTTGACTGCACAGGCCAAAACGAAAGTTCGAGGCTTCACGATACCCTCAAATCGGGCGTGATCATGGGCCGGGCGGGCCGTAATAAGCACAGATCGGATGGTAGCGACATGTCCTGTTGATTTTCTATTCGTAAGCGTCTGGCCAAGTCACCTACCTGAACCACGCGCCAAGAGCGATAAGGGCAATAGTGTCCACTTATTTTAAGCGGACGTCATCGCCCTTATCGGAATACCAAATGCGCCAGCGAAACACTTATCCAAAGCCCTTCAAAGCCCAGATCGTCCAGGAATGCCTGCAACCCGGCGCATCTGTCGCCAGCGTCGCGTTGAGGCACGGGATCAACGCCAATGTCGTACGCAAATGGCTGCCGCCCAAGCGCGATAACGCGGTCGCGAATTTGCCCGCCTTTGTGCCCTTGCAACTTGCCCCCACGGATCAAGCAAACCCTGAGACATCAGTCAGCATCGAGATACCATACGAGCAGGGGGCCCTGACCGTGACATGGCCCGCCACCGACCCGGCAGGATGTGCCCGGTTTGTTCGGGGTCTGACACGATGATCCGCATCGACTCGATTTGGCTCGCCACCGAACCCATGGACATGCGCGCCGGTACCGAAACCGCGCTGGCTCGGGTGGTGGCAGTGTTCGGTGCGGCGCAGCCGCACTGCGCTTATCCGCTTAGATCAGCTTTCTTGAAAGGATAGGAGAAATGCGAAGCTTCAAGAGCTGAGGGACGGCGTGCTTAGGAGTCACCAGCCATCAATCTATACGGGCAAGAAGATGTGTTAGTTCTTGCTCTATGATTGGCAGGTTTCGCATCGTGATGCGTGTGCCTAAGGCAACGCCCTTCAGCAACTGGTAAAGCTCACGCGCGCAGAAACGGTGTTCGTGTTCAAGCGTGTCGAGAGATAAGCAAAGTTTTACCAGCATTCAGAAGGGGATTGGATCGTCGTAATTTGGACTTCCCTTTGGTTTGTTACGTGGTACTGCAAGGCTTGTAACAACAAACATGTTCACGATGTCATCCCGATCCATGAACAGGATTTGGCTACGTTTCGTCTGATCTAGCTTGTTCCCCAGCCAGTTTCTAGCAGCCTTCGTGATCTCACCGCCCGCGACGATAAATGCGTGATCGACAAGTACGCGTCTGCTTAATTCGGGGTCGAATATTTCGTGTCCCAGCATCATGACCACCTGGTTGTAAATTTCGGCGACGTTGGCGTGAGAGCCTTTGGTAACGCCAGATGAGTCCAGTTTTCCCTTTTTAACCTGAATCCCAAAATATAGTACGTGCAGGGTGGGTAAGGTGTACTTCATCCAAATGTCTTTCCCATATTCGAGGGCTTTGTCCTTATGCCCTGCAGCTGTAATCCTATGGAAGCCGAGTTGACGAAACAGGGGCAACAGGATCACCTCGATGAGCTCATCCTCAGAGCATTGATCTAGGTAGCTGACCAACTGTTCTCGTCGCTCAGTTTCCAATTTTGAGAGGGGCCGATGAGGATTCACATTTCCAGAGGCTACAGTGCCTGTACCAACGTGACGGATATAGCATTGATCGTCCTCCCCGTAGAACGCCTCGAATCCCTCACGCTTCAGTGAGGCATTCAGCGTTCGTAACGCACCCTCTCTAGGCGCTTTTTCGTTAAAAGCATCTTGGGGATCCATCAACGTACGAATTATCCTGGCCATCGTCTCAGGAGGTGTCTGAGGATTGGGATGTGGCTCATCCAGAATTTGCTGAAGGACGTCGGCAATCCAGAGACGGCGGGTTGAACCGTCATGAGCGTAATCGGTATCTGAATCTCGGAAGAAACGTGTGATGTAACTACTGCTCAGATACTTAAAAAAACCTCCTTCTCGATCACCACAAATCATCTCCGCAATTTCTTCAACGGTTCTTGCTTTCCATTTCATGCGATTTCTACCTGATTCAGCGGTCGAATGATTCCTAGAGATTATCCGAAGTTGAGAGAGCTATAAGCGTTTTATGGACTCAGAGGGGAGGGCTGGTTGCCTGGAACGTAAAAAGCGCTTGGTCTGGCGAAGAACTCAGAACATCTGCTCCTTTTCATCGCGACGGTCGGAGCTTTATGGGATCTTTAAAATAGGTGTTGAGGGGTATTTCCACCTGTTCGATGAGCGTGAATATGGCCATCGCACCATGAGTAGGCGGCATGGTGTTTCGCGCGAGGAACCTACTACGTAGAAATTCCAGTTTTGCCTGTGAGCACTCTATTGTGAATCCGGTTCGCTGCGCCTACGGGATACACCCTTGCTCAACGGCATCGTGCCGCCTAGGTCAGCCAGTCGTTTTCCAGCCTTTAGCCTGACATATATCTTCAAGGCGTCGTCGAGGATGTCTTCTATTTGCGATCCTGGATCAGCTAGATTCAATGCAGCGTAAGGGGCCGGGGAACACACCTTCTTCGCCCGGCCGTTATGGGCGATTGTGTCCGCGTATTTTTAAGTGGAGAACATCGCCTTTCTCGCTGGGGTCGGGTAGTTGACTTTGCCAGCCGGATACTTTTCGATTGCAGGTTTTTACACTTAGGGGACGGCGGCGCAGTAATACGCTGCTGTTACGAAGGTGCAATGAAGCCCTGCGCCTTTTTGCCCCCCCATTGGCCGGCACCGAGGACAATTGTCAACACCGGTTGAAAACTGACCCACCCTACCGAAGTAAAACTGACCCACC
>NZ_MOBM01000019.1:369394-374335 GCF_003732275.1 Pseudomonas frederiksbergensis | reverse complement strand
AGTGGGTCAGTTTTCAACCGGTAGGGTGGGTCAGTTTTGCATCGGTACTGACACATACAGGCCAAACGTTCAATACCCCGTCGCAACGCTAAAGCGTTATAGACCCCGTAATCATCGGTCATCAGATAGCCGCGATAATCACCCAGCAGGCGCAACGGCACCTCCTGCGCTCGGCTGGTGGTGTAGTCAAAAAGGATGACGGGGCGCTCAGGTGGCCCACTGGCTTCCCAATCGAACGTATTGCGCAGTACAGGCTAGGCGCTTACGCGAAGAGGCGATTGCCTTGCTGCCGGCACATCGAAGCATAGGTATCTACACAAATCCCGATCCTGGTCTATAAAGGGGCGGCATGGAAATCAAATGACCGGGCTAGATGCCCCGACTGACCAAACGGTACGTGTGCCGTCAGTTGGCGTCTAATGCGGGCAGACGGTGAGTTGCTGAGCAAACACGGGACTTTTTGGTCCGACTGTCCGGTCGACAGATGAAGCGTTCGCAGCCGGTAACGGTTTCTGCGGTGCTGGCTGACTTGTACGTGCTTTGGCCATGTGCGAGACGTTGGAGCAATACACTCCTCAGGAACTGGCGGGATTTGCTAAAGAAGCCATCGGCTGGGTGGCCAGCCGAAGACTTTAGAGATGTGTAGATACCGATGCACATCGAAGACCAGCCAGGACTCGGCCGTAATAGGGTGCACGCACGGCCTCTCTGAAAGACACGCCAACCGTAAATGAGGGAGTAGTTCGTTGAGGATGTTCCTAGATTGCGAATTTACCCAGATCAATCAGGACTCGAAGCTCATAACTCTAGCGCTGGTGGCAGAGTCAGGCGAATAGTTTTACGTTGAGTTGACGGGAACCTATTCTGTCGAGGACTGCAGCGATTTCATTATCCAATATGTTTTGCCGCAGCTCGATCCTTTGCAATATGGCCAGTCCCTTTTTTGGGGCTCGAGCCTCGCTCAGAAGGTTTCTAGGATGCTTCGGAGAGGAGCTTGAGGTGTGTTCAGATGCGCCAAATTGGGATTGGGAGTTTTCTATGATCTCGTTTGTGCAGATTGTCGACCCTGGCCAGTCCAGGTTGTGAATCTACCGACCGACCTTACAAGCTTTTTCAATCAGGTGAGTGCGGAAGCTCTTGAAGGGGTAGAGCTTTCCGATCCGCCACACCATGCATTACTAGATGCCCGAATGCTTGCAGAACTTTTCAAGATCTTGGTCTCCCGGCTTGTTTTGTCACCATAGAGGCGCGTCACGGCGTAGGCCGATCAGCTTTGGACGTTGTACTGATTCGAGTTTCACCATCGGTGGGGGGCAGAACTGAATTATCTCGAATTATGGCTTAGCCATAATTATTGCTGAGCCATAATTTCTCATTTTGAAACGCTTCTGTTCAGGCATTGGAGCAACACGTCGACATCAAAACAAGCGGAGCCTCCCGCAGTTTTTGCGACGTCAAACTGCAGACAAGGTTGGTTCATGAATGATCCTCGTACCCCCATCATTAGTTCTGCAAACCGCGTTGAGAGCAAGACTGCGCCGGTGCATACTGAACCGATGAAAGCTCATCCCTCCGTATCCCGAACTCTCGAACGGTTGGCGGCTGACATGAATACGTACTTGGAGCGAATGCCTCTGGATACGCATCTGGTCACTCGCATTACTTCGTTAGTCGATTAGATTGATGTTGACTTCAATGCCCCGCTTGGCCGAAAACGAATAAAACAGGCAAGCGATACTGGGCTCGCTTACACGGAGATACTAAATCCAAACGTTTGATCAACATATCGTGAGTAAAACACCGAACCTACCCAAGTAGCATGGTTTACGGGCGCGACTAAGTTGTTCGATCTGCGACGAGGATTAGTCAGGGTTACATATCGTTACACACTTGGGAGCGTCCGGTTGTTGTGATCGTATCGAGCTTCTAATGGTTACAAAAGAATCTTGACATGAAGGCCGGATTGGCATTTTATGTGGCGGTGAACTTTTCAGACGGATTAAGAAGTGCACCAATTAAGAAAGATGACGTTGATATTTTCTGGCGTAGCATGCGCCAGCCTCATAAGGCTATGTTTTGTGTTTATGACCCTGTTGCCCCCGCTATATACTATTCCTCTGGATGTAGTCGCAGATCGAATCTGTAGCCTGCATTTTATGTCTGTTTCCCCTTTTTTCTGAGCACTAGCACGGTATATTTTTATAGATATTGTGTGGCGCTGCTCGTTTGGTGGCAGGCATGCCCGATTGTTTCTCGATAGACACAATTTCTTTCAGTGCGTCATATTTTGGCGTTTGAAGTTTCATATTCCATAATGATATTGTTGGGGTGTTGCCGTGTCAGAGCGAATTAAAGTAGTTGTTTCTGGTGCAGATCGTTTGGCCCATGCCTATATTTCTAAATTAAATCCTACGCGTTATGACGTGAACTTAATTCCAGAGTCATTTCCTGATCAGGTGCGAGTTATTTCCGCAGTCACTGATGCTCATATCTATATTCATGCCGGTGAGGAGGTGCTGACTGGCGCGATCCTGCAGCACGCTGAGAAACTGAAGCTAGTGGCGTGCCTGGCCTCTGGTGCTGAGCACTTGGTCGATATTGATGCGGCTGATCGGTTGGGTATCGCGGTTACCAATACGCCAGGCTTGAAAGTGATGTACGAAGCTATGGGTGAGTTCCTAGTGGGATTGGTAATTGCATTACGCCGAAAGTTGATCTACTTCCACACGGAGCAAAAAAGTGGTCGCCTGCATGAAACGGACACTCCGCTGCTGAAGGATGCGGTGATTGGTATCATCGGTATGGGCAAGGTCGGCTCCAGAGTTGCCCGGATGATGCACGATGCGTTCAAGTCCAAGATCGTTTACACCGCTAACTCGCCAAAACCCGACATAGAGCGCGATACTCAGGCCCAGCGATTGTCGATGAAGTCATTGCTAGAAAGTAGTGACGTTGTGATTCTGGCCTGCCCGTATAACGATTCCACACTGGGTTTCATCGGAGACCAAGAGCTTGCTCTGATGAAAGCCTCGGCCATCCTGATCAATACGTCGGAGTCCTCGTTGGTTGATGGCCGGGCGGTCTACAAGGCCCTACTTGAGCAGAAAATTGCTGGGGCTGCGTTTGACGACAAGAACTGGGATGCGCCACCGCTTATCAAGAATGGCGAGGCGATCAACATGCCGATCGCTATGCTCGAGCTGCCTGATGATCGTTTCATCTGTACACCCTATGTAGGAGCCATGACCTCTGCCGTGTGGGATGAGATGGCGAGTGTGGCAATCGGCTCGGTTCTCCACTACGTCGAGCATGGGACTGACATACATCTTTACAACCGGAACTTGGATACGGCCAAGCATACGCAACGTGCTGGCGCTGATTCGTCCCGTGCTGCAGTACTGGAAGGCTGAGTCGTATGAACGACGCTATAACGCAACTACGTCTGCAGCGGACACTGCATGGCAACGAGTCAGTCGAACTTCTCTTTCCTGGAGAGCCTGGTTACGATGAAGGTCGCCAGGTCTATAACAGGATTCACGATCTGCACCCCTTGGTCATCGTGCGCAGCCTTAATCAAGCGGTTATCCGAGCAGTGCTCGAGGTGGTTGCTGATAACCAGCTTGAGCTCGCCATCCGTGGTGGAGGGCATCATATTGCTGGCTTCGGCTCGACCGAAGGTGGTGTGTTACTCGACTTCTCTCCATTCAATGGCGTGGAAATCGACATGCTTCAGGGCATCGCTAGGGTTCAGCCTGGTGCCCGCTTGAGGGAGGTAGACACGGCATTGTGTCCTCAAGGATATGTTGTGCCGACCGGGACGGTCAGTGATACCGGGATTGCCGGGCTGACTCTTGGTGGTGGTATCGGTTGGTTCGTCGGAACCTTGGGCTTTACTTGCGACAACCTGGTAGGCGCCGATGTGATGCTTGCTAGTGGCGAGGTCGTTAGGGTCGAAGACCCCCAGCATCATGATCTGCTATGGGGGCTTCGGGGGGGTGGCGGTAATTTTGGCGTTGTGCTTGAGTTTCGGTATCGCCTATCGAAGCTGCCCAAAGTCTACTGCGGTTCGATCATGGTTGCGTCACATGATATCCCCCGAGTGCTTCCGCAACTGGCGACTTATATGGAGCAGGTTTGCCCTGCGAATTTGGTACTAGCTCCTGTCTTCACTCCAAGCGCAGAGAGTAATCATTGCCTTTTATCGATTGACTTCTGCCTCAGCGACTATCAGGACATGGATGCTATCAAGGCGTTAGAAGGCGCGCTGAATCTTGCCGGTAGTCACAAGTTCGTAACGGACGACTTCAGAGCCTGGCAGGCTTGGTTCGATGATAGATTCCAACCACCGATGAGGGGGTACTGGAAGTCGGTTTGCTTGGATGATTTTAACAGTCGCACGATGGATACATTGTTAACTGCAGCGTCGTGTATGCCTGGCAAACGATGTAGCATTACCATCGAACATCTGAACAAGTCGCGACGTCTGGCTGAAACTAGTGATTCTGCTTTCCCTCTTAAGTCGAGAGGTTACGGTATCTTGTTTTCTGCCCGCTGGGTTGAAGCACAGGACGATAAGACTTTTGTCCACTGGGTCAAAGCTGCTGCGCTAGAGGTTGCGGGAAGTGATGAAGTTACCTCATATTCAAACTACTCTTTAGCTGATGGCTCGTCACGTACGACATTTAGCGGCAGCGATAACGAGCGCTTGATTAATATCAAAAAAAGGTATGATGAAAACAATATGTTCAGGCGGAATCACAATATTCTTATTGCAAGATAAGATGATAATGGCGTAACTAATTAATGGCGATGGAGTAGGGTATTAGGAGGCTTGGGCGCCAACTATTTAAGTTGGTAGTCGTGAGTTCGAGTCTCACTCTCTTCCACGATTTTTACCCGGTCGCAGCTGTTTTTGCGTTCGGGAAGCAAGACGTAAAGCGG
>NZ_MOBM01000019.1:0-369264 GCF_003732275.1 Pseudomonas frederiksbergensis | reverse complement strand
ACTATTTAAGTTGGTAGTCGTGAGTTCGAGTCTCACTCTCTTCCACCATTTTTGCCCGGTCGCAGCTGTTTTTGCGTTCGGGAAGCAAGACGTAAAGCGGGGGAGAATGCCCGGTGGCTTGGGCGCCAACTATTTAAGTTGGTAGTCGTGAGTTCGAGTCTCACTCTCTTCCACCATTTTTACCCGGTCGCAGCTGTTTTTGCGTTCGGGAAGCAAGACGTAAAGCGGGGGAGAATGCCCGGTGGCTTGGGCGCCAACTATTTAAGTTGGTAGTCGTGAGTTCGAGTCTCACTCTCTTCCACCATTTTTACCCGGTCGCAGCTGTTTTTGCGTTCGGGAATCAAAACGTAAAGCGGGGGAGAATGCCCGGTGGCTTGAGCGCCAACTATTTAAGTTGGTAGTCGTGAGTTCGAGTCTCACTCTCTTCCACAAATCATCGGAAAGGTCGGCTTGTTCACTTCGGCGAGAGACCGATTGAGCAGCTTGTGAGCACACTGTGTTTTCTTGTCTGTGCTGAATTAAATGAAGGATGCAAGGTATGCAGTGGATTGCTGAAGGTCGACGTATCATCAAAGTAGCAGTGCCACTTTCGATCGTTTATTTGATTGAAAGTATGATGGCATTCGTTGACTCCGTATTTATGGGGCGCTTTCGTGCAGATGAAATTGCCGGCTATGGTCTAGGAGCTCGTATTGTTTTCGATGCCACCAATGTCATTTGCCTGTGCGTCATTGGCATGGTCGCCGTTTTCTCAGCCAAGTACGACGCGATCCAGGATAAGCGGGCCGTGGAGGTACATGTACAACACGGTTTCTACATGTGCTTTCTACTTAGCCTGCCAGTCGTTCTGGTGACGTTGAACCTTGACAGTTTGCTGGTTGCCTTCAATGTCGACCTGGCGGTGTCTTTGCAGGCTGATCAATATGCGCAAGGAGCAGTGTACTCAATCTTGCCGTTAGCTTTGTTCTGCGTCCTGCGAGATCACTCAGCGGCCGTTTCTGACTTCTCGTCTATTCTCTACATCACCCTATTTGCTAGCGTATTTAAAGCGGTGATTTCCTACGTGCTTATTCTCGGCGAGTTCGGTTTTCCGCGGCTGGGTGCATACGGTGCGGGCCTTTCGACCTCCTTAGTCAGCTGGGGAATGCTGGCTGCGGAGATCGCGCTCTATTCGTTGAGCAACCGTAAATCTCGCAAGGCGTACGCCATCTTCACGGGGTGGGTAACGCCTCGATTTTCCTTGGTTAAAAAATATTTGGCGATGGGGTTGCCACTATCCGCAAATAGCTTGGTCATTTCGCTGATGTTCATCGTGCTAATGCTCTTTACGGAGAAAGTTGGAACGTTGGAGTTGGCAGCGGCACAGTTGGTGTTTTCCTATATCTACCCGGTGTTCATGCTGGTTGAAGGGGTTCGGGAAGCCATTGCCATTCGTGTCGCTCAAGAGCATGCGCTAGGTAACGTGCATAAGGTTCGGAGGCTGACGGTGGTGGCGTCCATGGTCAGCATGCTGTTCTTGTTTCCCTTCGCCTTTGTCGTATTTTTCGATTCAACGTTGGTTGCATCAATGTTCTTCAATGTCAACGACTCATCGAACTTCGGCCTTCTAACCCAGTTCAATCTGATTATTTGCCTTGCTGCTCTCAGCATCGTCGTTGAGTGTGTCCAGGTAATTCTGCTCGGAGCACTGAAGGGCTTGGAGGATACCAAGGTGCCTTTCCTTATAAATACCACTACCGCTTGGCTGATCGGTGTGGCTGGGGGGTACTACTTGGCGTTCAATCTGGATCAGGGGGTAGTCGGCCTATGGGTGGCGCTGATTTTCAGCCATCTCCTTTCACTGTTGCTGCTGATGTTACGGCTTTTACTTGTCACCAGACCTAACAGTTCCCTGCTAAGAATGAGCTCTGCATACGACTAGTCGCGACAAATAGCCAAGACGGCCGAAGCGGGTCAAGCGGCTAATCATCAGTGTTTTTGGAGCGATCGCCGGTCGGTATTAGGGGGAGTGCGTATGCGTGAAGTACTGGTTACTTACATTGACGCTTATGAAGTTTCAATCAACTGTCTTGAGCAGTTCCATGGTACCGAGCTTGCGACTGCCGTTGATGGATTGCTGTCGCGGATTGCGGCCTGTGACGATGTGTTGGTCAATAATATACTTAAGCATCACTGTCATGTGCTTGAACTCAGCGGTGAGGAGTGGGTGTGGTTCTTGCCCAGCATTCTTGAATTGGAGCGCAATAGCGCCTTTGTCGCGGCTTATTTGATAGAACAGATCCCGCTGATCAAACGTCACTTGGATATGCAGGTTTTCGTGAGATTTCTGCTGGCCATTAAGGATCAATCTGCACGCGGTCTGTCCTATCTGATCGGCACTTCCGACTCTGCTCTGTGTGATGATTTGGAGTCGATCCTTGAAGTGGTAGGCGTCGCCTACTATCGAGCCGTCATGGACTGTGTGCTACTACACAAGGACGAACTAGGCCCTTGCTGCGCCCCCTTACTCATCCATATCAAGAACTATAATCGACACTTACCTGTCACGGACTTGGATGCGCTGGTGGCATTGGTCTGCGATGTACACGCCCGTTATGGCAGTTTTGGCGCCGTTGCGTTGCTGGAAAATGCCGATGTAGTATTTTCACGGCATAGCATTCAGTCGGTACATGAACGCCTAGGCGACCTGTTAGATGAAAGTGTTGACTACTTCCATTATCTACTGGCCAATGGTTTGCCGAAGGTTGGAGGGATTCGTACGGTCACGGCATCTGTTGAACAATTGGATGGCGCGAGTTTGATATCGCATATAGATGCTCCCGGGGTGTTCGATGGCGGATTGGTCTCCGCGATTATTTCTAATATGAGTTTCATGGACCCGAAAACACTCGAGAACATGCGGTATCAGCTGGCGATCAATGATTTCAATAGATGGTTCGAACATCAGCATGCCTTCATTAATGCGCGTATGCGTATCGCCGACTCCTATACCGCTTTCTGGTTTTCACCTTTCGACTATTGGGGCGGCGAAATAGGTATCGCCCGTTTTAGGACACTTTTAGGGCAGGCTATCGAAGCGACGTACGACAAAGTTGCCCGGCAAACCTTGGTGTACGGGAACAAATCGCTGTTCGATCGAAATGCCGAGTACACCGAAGCTCGTTTGCGAATGATGATAGATGCAGCTTTTCCCAAAGACAGCAGCGAAATACTGGTGCCTGAAGATATTGCAAGTATCAGAATTTACCTCGACGACCAAGATCGGGAAAGTTTTAGAGACCGGCAGTCAAGACAACGGGTGTTTATTAGTACTTGGAACAGAAATCCATGGCAGGACTACAGCCGCTCCGATGAGTTTTACTCATGTACCGGTATTGGTGATTACGCTGTCAATAATGCCCCAGGCTATTTGGTGGAGCCGAATTTATGTCGCCTATATGTTTGGTATCAAGGGCGGCGCATTGGCCGCATTAATCTTATTGCCGTAGCAGACGTTGAAGGTGCCCCCGGGCTGTTGCTTGACGGCGTCGAGGGTGGTGGCCGCCTGCTGCAATCCGAAGAGCGGATGCTGGATATCTTGGGCTGCGTTGCCGAATTCGCTAAGCGCTGTGGATTGAGTACCTATTACATTAACTGTAAGGCGACCTACAATAATGTACCAAAGCAGTTCATAGCCCAGGCGATTTGTCATGTGGGGCTACCGGTGACGAATAGCTATCTGCGTCGCTTTTACCAAGGAATGGAAATCTATCAGGCAATGCCCCACGGACTCATACCGTTCTTCGAATCCTTCGGGAATAACCTGTCCGGGGTAGTTCGTTGTCTGAAAATCACGTTGCCCTAGCGGCAAACGTTAACAAGGAGGTGTTATGTTGACTACGTTGACCGATCATGAATATCTAGCGGCGGATCGAGTGTTGTTTTTCGATCACGGGAAACTGCTGGAAGATGCCTCGCCAGCAGAGTTTTTCGACGCGCCAAAGGAACCGCGGGCTCGGGCGTTTTTAAAGCAGGTGCTGTAAGGTTGCTGGTGAATAAGGCCGTGAAGATCACGGCCTGCGGTTGCTGAAAATTTCATCCAGACATTGCTTAGCGATATTTCCAGGGGCGCTGCTTGCCGCAGGTGGGTTGGCGATATTTATCCGATCCCAATCGGCTAAAAAACGGTCCCAGAAAATCGCTGAAGAGTTGTATCGTATAGGGCCGGAAAAAGCATCGTAGCCGCATGCAAACATGGACCAAAGTCCGGTTGGCAGCGGCTCGCTCCAGATTCTGTCCATGTGCATGGCGATCTGGCCTGCGGCGTTGTCAGGCCGCCCAGTCCATGTTTAATGAACTTTTGGCCAGCGAATTGAATGTGCAAAGTTCTACGCGACAATAATATTTTTTCCAGGGTATCGGCTGCGAATTTGTTTGATCGTCAGGTCGTGTGCGTCGGCGGGAATGCATCGATCCCCGATGTTTCCGAGCAATAATCTGAATGCGTAGCTCTCAAGACCGTCCAGGGATACCTCATGGAAGTCTAATATCACTAACTCGCCAGGATTCTGTGTTGTGAAATTTAAGACTACGTTTGTGCAATCGTGTAGGTAGCGATCTGCGTGATAACCATTGGGTTCAAACCTGTGCTTAGTGCCGTCTCTGTACACGCGCAGGTCAAGTGCTCGAATACCATTATCCAGCTGATAGTCAAAAGAGTCGTCCAGACAAGCGCCCCACCAATCAGCCGGCCATCCAGCCCCTTTCTGGTCGACGACTGCATCATGGGCCAGCGGCAATATCAGATCACGTATTTTCAAGTGTTTCAGGGCGGGGCCGATATTGTCATCCAGCGGCGGCAATCCGTCAGGGTTACAGCGTGTTGAAACATCAGGTTGTAGCGGATACTGCTGAGGGATTGTTTTTCCATTGTGCCATCGTTACTGGCCATCAGGATGATTACAATGTCTGTGTTATCGCCCAACTTGGCCAGCTCATCAAGTGGCAGTTCACAGGAGAATGTTGATGCGCCTGTCGCATCGTCCACGGGTACGGCCTCTGCCAACTCAATGACACCGCCGCGCCCATCGGCGTATGTGCATTCGCAGCGTAGCCATAGTTTTGACTGGCTGTTGATTCCTATCCACGGCAGAACGGTGACGACGGGGCTGGCCGTGAGGGTGTTGTAGTTCAAGACATCATTTTCCGTGTCAGACACGGTGGGCGGTAATAAAAATGAGTCAGGCGTTTGCGGTTCGTGATCTTACTCTTGGATTGATATGATGGCACCTGTTTATGCGTTAATATCAGGGTTGATTTAACGCGTTGCCAGGACCATCTACCACTATCAGAACTGTTAGTGGAGAGAGTGATTAAAGTGGTCTACCGTCGAGCATTTTAATTTAACAAACAGTTATCGACGACTTGGTCTAATGTGGGAGCGAGACCGGCATGCCGGCGAAGACGGCCCCAATCGCAACTCGGCGGAAGCGGGGCTCCCTCGCCACAAGCCTATTGTTATGCCCTTTAAACCTTGAATCGCCCCACCAGCATCTGCAAATGGGTGCCAAGCCGCGCCAGCTCCACGCTGGAGGCCGCGGTCTCTTCACTGGCGGCCGAAGTCTGCTCGGACACATCTCGCACGTTCAGCACGCTGCGGTTGATCTCTTCAGCCACGGCGCTCTGTTGCTCGGCTGCTGCGGCGATTTGCTGGTTCATCGACTGGATCGCCGACACGGTGCGGGTGATGTTGGTCAGCGAACCACCGGCTCGGCGGGTCAGTTCGACGCTGCTGTCGGTCAGGGTGCGGCTGTTGTCCATGATATTGGCGACGTGCTGGGTGCCGGTTTGCAGGCCGACGATCAACTCTTCGATTTCTTCGGTGGACTTCTGGGTGCGCTGAGCGAGGCTGCGAACTTCGTCGGCGACCACTGCGAAACCCCGTCCTGCCTCACCGGCGCGGGCGGCTTCGATGGCGGCGTTGAGCGCCAGCAGGTTGGTTTGCTGGGCCACGGACTTGATCACGTCAAGCACGCTGCCGATCTTGTCGCTTTCGCGCTTCAGGTCGCCCATGGCGGCGGTGGAGTTGCCGACTTCGATGGCCAGGCGCTCGATCTGGGCGATGGCTTCGCCGACTACCCGATCGCCCTCGCGAGCCTGTTGGTCGGCGGCGACGGCGGCTTCGGACGCTTCCTCGGCGTTGCGCGCGACTTCCTGCACAGTGGCGGTCATTTCGTGCATGGCGGTGGCCACCTGATCGGTCTCGACCTTCTGGCTGTTGACCCCGGCGCTGGTTTGCTCGGTGACGGCGGACAGCTCTTCAGCGGCGCTGGCGATTTGGGTCACGCCATCGCTGATGCCGCCGATCAATTCCCGCAAGCCCAGGGTCATGCTCTGCATGGCGCGCTGTAGCTGACCCAGTTCGTCCTGGCGTTCGGAAGTCAGGTTGTGAGTCAGGTCGCCCGCGGCGACACGCTCGGCCACTTTGAGGGTCTGGCTCAGAGGGATGACGATCTGGCGAGTGATGGCCCAAGCCGCGAACAAACCAAAGGCCGACGCCAGTACGGTGGCCATCAGCAGCAGGTTTTTGGCGTGTGCCGCATCGGTGTCACGCACGACGGTTTGCGAGACGGTGAGCTTTTTGCTGACGTCGAACAGAATGTCGCCTTGCGCGCTCATACGCTTGAGGGCAGCGGCGCTGGCGACCTGGGAGTCGCGGAACTGGCTGACGGCTGCGCGGTAAGCTTTGAGCGAATCGGTCGCCTGTTGCAGGTTGGCGATGTGCTGTTCCGGCAGTTGAGACGGCAGGCTTTCAAGGTTTTTCAGCGCGTTGCCGATGGCGTCCAACGCCGGCTGCTCGGCCTCGGGTTTGCCGCTGTAGGTGTAACCGCGCACTTGAAAGCGCGCTTGCTGGATCAGCTTGCTCAGGTCGATCACGCTGTTGAACTGAGCGACGCTGTCGCCTTGCAACAGGGATTTTTCGACTTCAGCGACCCGGGCCACGGCTTTATCGGCGGTGGCGCCCAGTTTACTGCGAGCATCTTCGCGGGTGGCGGTGGCTTGAGTCATGTCCGCGAAAGCGCGTTTGTACTCGCTGACTGCGGCCAATTGCTGGTCGATCATTGCCACGTCGGCAGGCTGTTCGATCAGCGTGCGGGCGGTTTTCAGGCCGGTATCGAGTTGGCCGATCAGCTCGTTGACGGCGCCCGGGCCTTGTTCGCCACGGCGCATGTCGTAATCCAGGCGGGCGAGGCGCAGGTCTTTGGTCAGCTCATTGAGGCTGGAAATAAACCCAAGCGTATCGCCACGGCTGATCACACCGCTCAGACCGGTCCAGCCGGTGAAGGTGATCAACAAGGTCAGAAGCAGCACCAGACCGAAGCCGATACCCAGTTTGCGATTGACGCTTACGTTTCCCAGTTTCTCGGCTAGCCAACGGTACATGCTGCAACTCCCCTAGGACCTAATCGGTTTTATGGGAACTGTATCGGCCGGTTGGCAGGGTTCTATAGGCGTCAAGGCACGATCCCGTAGGAGCTGCCGAAGGCTGCGATCTTTTGATCTTGATTCTAAAAATCAAAAGATCGCAGCCTTCGGCAGCTCCTACATGGGGAGGTGTGATCCGGAAGGGTTAAAACAAACGAGAGAGCAGCGCAGTGACGGCGGTCTCAACCCGCAAGATGCGATCGCCGAGTTGCACCGGTTGCAAGCCGGCCTTGGCCAGCAAGTCGATTTCGTAGGGAATCCAGCCGCCTTCGGGACCGATGGCCAGGGTCACGGGTTCGTTCAGGCCACGAGGGCAGGGCGGGTAGTTACCGGGATGACCGACCAGGCCGAGGGTGCCTTCGGTAATGGCCGGCAGACGGTCTTCGACAAAGGGCTTGAAGCGCTTCTCGATGACAACCTCCGGCAGCACGCTGTCCCGGGCCTGTTCAAGACCCAGGATCAATTGCTCGCGAATCGCCTCGGGTTCCAGGAATGGGGTTTGCCAGAAGCTCTTCTCGACGCGATAGCTGTTCACCAGCACGATTCGCGGCACACCCATGGCGGCCACGGTCTGAAACACCCGACGGAGCATTTTCGGTCGTGGCAGAGCCAGTAACAGGGTCAGTGGCAGCTTGGCCGGTGGAGGCTGGTCGAGGGTGACACGCAACTCGGCTTCATCGGCGTCCAGGCGCAACAACTCGGCCGAGCCCATCAGGCCGCCGATACGCCCGACCCGCAGGCTGTCGCCGACCACCGAGCGGTGGACTTCCTGCATATGAGTCAACCGGCGATCGCGCAGGATCGCCCGGTCGGCCGCAATGAAATCAGCCTCTTCGAGCAGCAGCAGGTTCACGCTTGGGTCGCTGGTGGCTGGTCGTTGTGATCGTCAGCCGGCTGATCGTCCGGGTGCTCGCCGCGCTTGCTGATGAGGCTACCGAACAGGATGCCGATCTCGAACAGCAGCCACATCGGTACGGCCAGCAGCGTCTGCGAGAAAATGTCTGGCGGGGTCAGGATCATGCCGACCACGAAGCAGCCGATGATCACGTATGGGCGGATCTTCTTCAGGTATTTGACGTCGACCACGCCGATCCACACCAGCAATACCACGGCCACCGGGATTTCGAACGCCACACCGAAGGCGAAGAACAGCGTCATGACGAAATCAAGGTAGCTGGTGATGTCGGTCATCATTTCCACGCCGGCCGGGGTGGCTGCGGCGAAGAATTTGAAGATCAACGGGAACACCAGGAAATAGGCGAAGGCCATGCCGGTGTAGAACAGCAGAATGCTGGAGACCAGCAACGGCACCGCGATGCGCTTCTCATGCTTGTACAGGCCCGGCGCGATGAAGCCCCAGATCTGATGCAGGATCACCGGGATTGCCAGGAACAGCGAGACCATCATGGTCAGCTTCAGCGGCGTCAGGAACGGCGACGACACGTCAGTGGCGATCATCGTCGCGCCAGCCGGCAGATACTGCCGTAGCGGCGTGGAGACGAAGGTGTAGATCTGCTGGGTGAAGGCAAACAACCCGGCGAAGATGATGAAGATCGCCGCTACGCAACGCAGCAGGCGAGTGCGCAACTCGGTGAGGTGCGAAACCAGCGGCATGTGCTGGTCGTTTTCGGGGAGATCGCTCATGGGGCTCGCGGCGGCAAAGTGGTGTCGTGAGGCGCCGGCGTTGTCGGCGCGGCGGCAGGAGCAACAGGTTCTACTGGAAGTGCAGGTTCAGTGGCTGCAACCACCGGTGCAGCTTCAGCCGCCGGCGGATGAATCGTCTGCGTCGCTACAGGTTCCACCGGCGTCGGCTCCTGCTGAGTCGGCGTGAAGATCTTCCGCGCCTCCTGCTCCAGGGACAGAATGTGCTCGTTGTGCAGTTGTCGACGAATCTCGTCGGCACCGATTTCACGTTCAACTTCCTGTTTGATCGCGTTGAAGCTGCGCTTCAGCCGACCAACCCACAGGCCGGCGGTGCGCGCAGCGCCCGGCAGACGCTCGGGGCCCAGCACCAGCAGGGCGACGAGGCCGACAAGCAGCAGTTCAGAGAAGCTGATACCAAACATTAGTCAGTGCTCACGAGTCTTTGCGGATCGGCTCTTCGACCTTTTGCGCCTGCACGTCGATGGTGTGCGGCGGGTTCACAGACTGTGTGGTCTGTGGCTGAACAGGTGGAACCGGTTGGGCCGGGGTCGCTGTCGGGTCGGCCGGTTTCTCGTCGTCGTTCATGGCTTTACGAAAGCCCTTGATCGACTCGCCCACGTCAGTGCCGAGGTTTTTCAGCTTCTTGGTGCCGAACACCAGCACCACGACAACCAGGATGACGATCCAGTGTTTCCAGTCAAAAATGCCCATGTTGCGTTCCTCTCAAATAGTTGTTCAGGCGGACGGGCGAGAGGCTTTCTCGGCGTGTCCGGACAGACCGAAGCGACGGTCCAGTTCATCGAGCACAGCCTGTGGATGCTGCCCCAGCTGGGCGAGCATGACCATGCTGTGGAACCACAAATCGGCGGTCTCATAGATCACATCGCTGCAGTCACCGCTGATGGCGGCATCCTTGGCGGCAATGATGGTTTCGACCGACTCTTCGCCGACTTTTTCCAGAATCTTGTTCAAGCCCTTGTGGTACAGACTGGCGACATACGAGCTGTCGGCAGCGGCGCCTTTGCGCTCTTCCAGCACCTGGGCCAGACGGGTCAAAGTGTCACTCATGTGTGTGTCCTGCGGAATAGATAGCGTGCGGGTCTTTCAGCACCGGGTCGACGGTTTTCCAGTCGCCGTTCTCGAAGACGCGGTAGAAGCAGCTCTGACGGCCGGTATGGCAGGCGATGTCGCCGATCTGCTCAACCATCAGGATGATCACGTCAGCGTCACAGTCCAGGCGCATCTCATGCAGGGTTTGCACGTGACCGGACTCTTCGCCCTTGCGCCACAGCTTGCCACGGGAACGTGACCAGTAAATGGCACGGTTCTCGGCAGCGGTCAATTCCAGCGCTTCGCGGTTCATCCAGGCCATCATCAGGACGCGTCCGGTCTTGTGATCCTGGGCAATCGCCGGCACCAGGCCATCGGCGTCCCACTTGATCTCGTCCAGCCAGTTTTTCATCTTCGACTCCGACAGCGGGCTCTACTTCAATAGTTGAGGCCAATGTTCAAATTCAGCGTTCAAACAGTGTGCCAGCCGATCATCCAACTGGCTATCGGCGAACGACCAGATACAAGCCGACCGCCACCATGATTCCGGCGGGCCAATGCCCCAATTCGTTCAGCGGGCCACCGGCGGCGAGTATCGTGCCACCCGCCAGGTGAGCGGTGCCGAGCAACCGCAGGAACCAGTCGTCCTTACGCTTGTGCCAAGGGGGCGGTGGGTCGTTGGCGTGGGGCTGGGACATGCGCTCGAGCAGGTCGCGGGCCATGTTGGCCAGATGCGGGATCTGTTCGAACTGGCTCTGCACGTTGCCTAATAAGGCTTTGGGGCTGACGCGCTCGCGCATCCAGCGTTCGAGGAACGGCTGGGCGGTGTTCCACAGATCGAGGTCCGGGTACAGCTGACGGCCCAGGCCTTCGATGTTCAGCAGGGTTTTTTGTAGCAGTACCAACTGCGGCTGCACTTCCATGTTGAAGCGTCGAGCGGTCTGGAACAGGCGCATCAGCACCTGACCGAAGGAAATATCTTTTAACGGTTTTTCGAAAATCGGCTCGCACACCGTCCGGATCGCCGCTTCGAATTCGTTGAGTTTGGTTTCCGCCGGCACCCAGCCCGAATCGATGTGCAACTGCGCGACACGCCGGTAATCACGCTTGAAGAACGCGAACAGGTTACGCGCCAGATAGTCCTGGTCTTCCGGGGTCAGGCTGCCGACGATGCCGCAGTCGATCGCAATGTACTGCGGGCTCCACGGTTGCACGGTGCTGACGAAGATGTTGCCGGGGTGCATGTCGGCGTGGAAGAAGCTGTCGCGGAACACCTGGGTGAAGAAAATCTCCACACCACGCTCGGCGAGCATTTTCATGTCGGTGCGCTGGTCGGCCAGGGTCGCGAGGTCGGTGACCTGAATCCCGTAGATGCGCTCCATCACCAGCACTTTCGGCCGGCACCAGTCCCAATAGACTTGCGGCACATAGAGCAGCGGCGAACCTTCGAAATTGCGCTTCAGCTGGCTGGCGTTAGCCGCCTCGCGCAGCAGGTCGAGTTCGTCGTAGATGGTTTTTTCGTAGTCGCTGACCACGTCCACCGGGTGCAGCAAGCGAGCATCGGCCGAGAGCTTTTCCGCGGCGCGGGCAAGAATGAACAGCCACGCCAGATCCTGGGCAATGATCGGTTTTAGGCCCGGACGGATCACTTTGACGACGACTTCTTCACCGGTTTTCAGCTGCGCGGCATGCACTTGCGCCACCGAGGCCGAGGCCAGCGGTTCGACGTCGAAACGGCTGAAGACTTCACTGATTTTTTTGCCGAGCTGCTCTTCGATCAGCCTGATCGACACTTGCGAGTCGAACGGGGGCACGCGGTCCTGCAGCTTCATCAGTTCATCGGCGATGTCTTCGGGCAGCAGGTCGCGGCGCGTCGAAAGAATCTGGCCAAACTTGATGAAAATCGGCCCCAGGTCCTGTAATGCCAGGCGCAGTCGCGCGCCACGGCTCAGGTCCAGCGTCTTGCGCGGAAACCAGCGCCACGGCAAGGCGTAGCGCAGCGCCAGCAGAAACCAGGGCAGTGGCAGGGCGAACAGCAAGTCATCGAGGCGGTAGCGAATCACAACGCGCTGGATGCGCAACAAACGGCGGACGGCAAGCAGCTTCATGCGTTATCGCTTGGGTCGAGGGATCGGAAAAGGCGCTCGAAACGCGCCTCGAGACGTTCCAGATCGAGCTTGATCTGGTCCAGTTCATTAAAACGGGCGTCAGCTTCGCGCTGACCTACGAGGGCGCGCGATTCTTCGGCCAGGTATTCACCCAGGTTCTGGTTCAGGCTGGCGAACCCTTGTTGATACCAGCGTGCGCGACTGCGCAGATGACCGCCGACCAGTTGCGTGGCCACAGGTCCCAGCCAGCGCGAGAGTTCGTACTCCCAGTCCAGTTCGAGGTCCTGAAGGATCGCCGCCAGTTCCAGCAGCACGCCGCTGTCGCCGTCGAGTTCGACTTCCGGGGCATGCAGAACCGAAGTCTTGTCCTTGCTCGTCGCCAGTTTCAGCAGGCTTGAGGCCGGTGCGCGCAAGGTGCAGTCGGCGCCGGTTTCCCACTGGGAGGCGAGCATCAGGCCTTCATCGCTGGGCAAGATGAACAGTTGCAACGCAGGGCTACGGCAGTCGACGGCAATCACCTTGCCACTCAAATGCGCCAGCCGCGGCAGTGCCGTGCTGTCGAGACGCAGCACCCGGTTCAAACCGAGTTCAACGCTGGCGAGCAGGCCGGCCAGCAACATCAGGGTTTGATGCCGCGGTGCAGGGCGACGATGCCTGCGGTCATGTTGTGGTACGTCACGCGGTCGAAACCGGCCTCGACCATCATCGACTTCAGGGTTTCCTGGTTCGGGTGCATGCGGATCGATTCGGCCAGGTAGCGATAGCTTTCCGAATCATTGGTGATCAGCTTGCCCATCAACGGCATGAAGGCGAACGAATAGGCGTCGTAGGCTTTGGACATCAGCGCGTTGGTCGGTTTGGAGAATTCCAGCACCAGCAAACGGCCGCCCGGTTTCAGCACGCGCAGCATCGAGCGCAGGGCGTCTTCTTTATGCGTCACGTTGCGCAGGCCGAAAGCGATGGTCACGCAATCGAAATGGTTGTCCGGGAACGGCAGCTTTTCAGCATCGGCCTGGACGAATTCGACGTTGCCGGACACACCCAGATCCAGCAGGCGGTCACGACCGACCTTGAGCATGGATTCGTTGATGTCGGCCAACACTACCTGACCCGTCGGCCCCACGAGATGCGAGAACTTGCGGGTCAGGTCGCCAGTGCCGCCGGCGATGTCCAGCACGCGGTTACCGGTGCGCACGCCCGACAGTTCGATCGCGAAACGCTTCCACAGACGGTGCATGCCGCCCGACAGAAGGTCGTTCATCAGGTCGTACTTGGCGGCTACCGAGTGGAAAACTTCAGCGACTTTTTCCGCTTTCTGGCTTTCCGGAACGTTTTTGAAGCCGAAGTGAGTGGTGGGTTCGGCATCGCTGCCTTTGCGCTGATCAGTCATATCGCTGTCACCAAAAGAGAATGCGCGACATTCTAATCCCGGTGGCCTGCTTTGTCTTGGCAAGGCTGAAGGTAAGATAGGCAACCACCGGGACGTTTTGACGCAGCTACGGTCAAGATTTTCAGGAAGTATTCATAAAGCAGGAGTCATTCGATGGCCCGTATTAGTGTTGAACGTGCCCACGGCCTGGGTAAGGAAGCGGCTCGCGAGAAGGCCGACAAGTTGGCGCAGAAACTGTCCGAACAATATGGCCTGGAGCCGCAGTGGTCCGGTGACACCCTGAATCTCAGACGCTCGGGTGTAAAAGGGGCGGTGTATGTGGGCGAGGACTCGATCAAGGTCGATGTCGAACTGGGCCTGTTGATGTCCGCCATGAGCGGCACCATCAAATCGGAAATCGAAAGGGCGCTCGATAAAGCACTGACCTGATCCACTTCCATCTGTGGAATGCGGTCCCTGTGGGAGCGAGCCTGCTCGCGAAAGCGGTCTTTCAGTCGACATCAATGTTGAATGTGCCTGCCTCTTCGCGAGCAGGCTCGCTCCCACATTTGTTTGTGGTGCGCCCAAAGGTTTATGTCACTTGTTAGGGTGCCGTTTCTAATTATTCTCACTACTTTGTGCCTGAGCCCGACTCTTTGCGGGCAGTTCCTCGACCCTTCTGCGCGTGAGGTGCACCATGGCCAAAGTTATTTTGAAGAAAAAAGTCGACGTTGAAACTAACGCCCTGGGCGACGTCAAATCGTATGCCCGCAAGATCTGGCTCGCGGGTCTGGGTGCTTACACCAAGGTCGGCCAAGAGGGTAGCGAGTACGTTCAAGAGCTGATCAAGGCTGGTCAAGCTGTTGAAAAGAAAGGCAAAAAAGTAGTCACTGAAAAACTTGAAGCGGCCAATGCCGAGATCGATGAAGCCAAGAGTGAAGTGAGCACTTTCAAAGGCAAAGTCGAACTTCAACTCGACAAAGTCGAAAGGGCTTTCGATACACGTATCGCAAGTGCCTTGAATCGTATCGGCATTCCGTCTAAACATGACGTTGAGACACTCTCTGCTAAGCTCGATGAGCTGACGGCATTGCTCGAACGTGTCGCGCGTAAATCTTAAGGAGAACGGGATGGCTGGTAAAAAGAATACTGAAAAAGAAGGCAGCTCGTGGATCGGGAAGGTCGAAGACTACTCCCGCAAGATCTGGCTGGCTGGTTTAGGCGTGTACTCGAAGATTGACACTGACGGCAGCAAGCTCTTCGATACATTGGTTAAGGACGGCGAGAAAGCCGAGAAGCTCACCAAGAGCGCTGTCGGCAAGAAAGTCGATGCCGCCAAGGACTCTGCTTCGTCGGCCAAGTCGCGCATCAGCGGCGTGAAAGATCGCGCACTGGGCAAATGGGATGAGCTGGAAGGGGCTTTCGACAAGCGTCTGAACAGCGCCATTTCGCGCCTGGGTGTACCGAGCCGCAATGAGGTAAAAGCGCTGCACAGCAAGGTCGATACCCTGACCAAGCAAATCGAAAAACTCACCGGTGCCAAGGTTGCGCCTGTTGCAGCGAAAACCGCTGCGGCCAAACCAGCAGCCAAAAGCGTAGCCAAACCATTGGCCAAGGCTGCCGCTAAACCGGCAACCAAAACTGCAGCGGCGAAACCAGCAGCCAAAGCGGCCGCAAAACCAGCCGCAAAACCGGCGGCCAAACCTGCAGCTAAAACCGCAGCAGCCAAACCCGCCGCAGCGAAAAAGCCAGCAGTGAAAAAACCGGCCGCCCCGAAAGCGGCTGCACCGAAACCAGCAGCGGCTGCCGCCAAGCCGGTAACCCCGGTCAGCACGGCGAACTCCGCCACTGCTCCGACCCCTGCTGTAACCCCGACTGCCGCGCCGGCTCCATCGACGCCAACCAGTCAGTCCTGAGTTCAGGACTAAAAAAACGCCCGGCCTGCAAAGGTCGGGCGTTTTTGTTTTGAAGATTCACGAAATGGGTCAACTGTCGAAAAAAGATCGCAGCCTTCGGCAGCTCCTGCATGAGATTGCATATATCTGCAGGAGCTGCCGAAGGCTGCGATCTTTTGATGTTAATGCTCTTCAAGGTACTGCAACGCCAACCGCTCGGTCGCAACCTTGATCGGCGGCAGCAAATGCGGCGCCACCAGCATCATGATCTGATACACCACCAGTCTCACTTCACCTTCACGGTCGAGAATCCGCTGATAGTCCAGCGAGAACAGCAATGTCATGGTGATTTGTTCCACCAGCTGGCCCAGCGCCTGGGTATCACTGACCAACTGACCTTGAGCTTTCAACTGTGCCAGCAATGACGCTAGTGTGCGCTTCAACGCATTGAGCAGGTTGCGTATCCCCTTGGCCAGTTTCGGCAGGCGGCCGGCAAGGTTCGACAGGTCCTGGAACAAAAACCGGTAGTGGGCCAGACGTTCGATGATCAGGTGCAGGAACAGCCAATAATCTTCGGGCGCCAACTCCACATCGGATGGAGGATCAAGCAAGGGCGTCAGCTCGGCCTGGAAACGCTCGAACAGCCCGAGGATCAGCGGTTCCTTGCCGTGGAAGTGGTAGTAAAGGTTGCCCGGGCTGATGCCCATTTCGTTGGCCACTTCCATGGTGGACACATTCGGTTCGCCCTTCTGATTGAACAACTGCAGGGCACATTCGAGAATCCGGTCGCGGGTTTTCATCCAGTCTTCTTAATGGTCGAGTCATGCCACGGCCATTGGCGGCCGTGGTTCGTTGAACGTCAGCGCACGCGCACGTAAGTACCAGGTGCCGCCTCCATCGGTGGATAGTTCTGGTTGCCGAGGGCCATCTGGGTTTCACGTTGTGCGCCGGAGCGTTCCTGAATCCAGCCCAGCCATTGCGTCCACCAACTGCCGTCGACGCGCTTGGCGTCGTAATACCAGGCCCGCGGGTCGCTGCTCAGTTTCGGATTCTCGACGTAGTTGGCTTTCGGATTGTGAGGCGGGTTCAGAATGCTCTGTACATGACCGCTGTTGGACAGCACAAAGCGCCGCTCGCCACCCAGCAGCAATGCCGAGCGATATACCGCATCCCACGGGGTGATGTGATCATTCATGCCCGCCACGCTGAAACTGTCGACGGTGACTTTCTGCAGGTCGATCGGCGTGCCGCACACTTCCAGCCCACCCGGATGACTCAGCGGGTTGTGCTTGAAGAAATCCAGCAGGTCGCCATGAAACGCCGCCGGCAGGCGCGTGTTGTCATTGTTCCAGTAGAGGATGTCGAACGCTGGCGGCTCCTTGCCCAGCAGGTAGTTATTGACGAAGTAATTCCAGATCAAGTCGTTGGGACGCATCCAGGCAAACACCCTGGCCATGTCACGACCTTCCAGCACGCCCTTCTGATACGAGCGGCGCTTGGCCGCTTCCAGCGTTTGTTCATCGGCGAAGAGGGTGGCCGGGCTGTCGATCTGGCTGTCGAGCATGCTGACCAGGTAGGTCGCGCTGGAGACCCTTCGTAGCTGCCGCTTGGCCTGCAAATGCCCTTGCAATGCGGCAATGGTCAGCCCGCCGGCACAGGCCCCCATCAGGTTGACCTCGCGAGCGCCGGTGATTGCCCGGCACACATTCATCGCTTCTTCGGCGGCTTCGACGTAAGAAGACAACCCCCATTCGCGATGACGTACATCGGGATTGCGCCAGCTGATAATGAAGGTCTGCAAACCGTTTTTAAGGGCGTACTGGACGAAGCTGTTGCCGGGGCTCAAGTCGAAAATGTAGTACTTGTTGATCTGTGGCGGCACGATCAGCAATGGCTTTGAATACTGTTTTTCGCTCATCGGCTTGTACTGGATCAGCTCCAGAAGCTCATTGCGAAACACCACGGAGCCGGTAGTGGTGGCAACCGTTTTGCCCACCTCGAACGATTGCTTGGTGACCTGTCTGGGCAGGCCGTCGTTGTGCAGGAGGTCGTCGAGCAGATGCCCGATACCCCGCACCAGACTGTTACCGCCGGAGTTGAAAAATTCCTTGATCGCCAGCGGATTGAGCAGGGTATTGGACGGCGCCACGGCGTCGTTGATCAAGGCAAAGGCGAAGTGGGCGCGGGCACGATCGTCCGGGCTCATGTTGCTCTCGTCGATCCAGCTTTTGACTTCTTTCTGCCAGCTCAGATAGGCCTGCAGGCTGCGGCGGTAAAAAGGATTGAGGCTCCACGTCGGGTCGGCAAAGCGACTGTCCTGCGGGTTGGTCGGGTGCAGGGTTTCACCCAACAATACGCGGCCCAACTGGCCGCCCAGCTTCAAGGCATGCCGGGCCGTATACACCGGGTTGCGCAGGCCGTGGGTGGCCAGGCTGCGCAAGGTCGAAAGCAGGTCCCGGCCGCGCAGACCGGTAACCGCACTCTGTGCATTGATGAATGCAGCGGGAGTAGGCAAAGAGCCCTTCGCTGGTTTGTCGCGCATGAGTTAACACTCCTTCGTCGTCAGGCCAAAAACAAACACACCCGAACAAAACACCATAGACGCTGTTGCGGGTTGTTGCGCGGCACGGCGTCCTGCCAACTCCTTTTAATAAACAAAAGCCGGGGTCGGCTAACCGCCCGATGGCGCCGGATGCGGATGCATGACTGCGCGCTGACGTTCTTCCTCAAGAAACTTCATGATGATCGGTGCCACCGCTTCGGCACGGGTAATCAAAAACAGATGCCCATCGTCGATGATGTGCAATTGGGCGTTGGGAATTCGCCAAGCCAACATGCGCATGTTGATCAGCGGAATCAGTGGATCGTCGTCGCCGGCCAACACCAACGTTGGCTGGTTGATCTTGTGCAGCCAGTGAATGCTGGTCCAGCCGAGGCCGGCGAACAGCTGCCAGTAATAACCGAGTTTGCCTGCCGAGCGGACCCGGGCGGCGTGACTGGCTGCCAGGGTCGGATCGCGACGGAACGAGCCGCCATAGATCATCGGTGCAATACGAATCACATGGGATGGCTGGATGTAGCGCCGTGGGCTGGCCATCATCCACAGTACTTTCGGCTTGCCCGGCACCATCACGGCGCCGGCTGCCGTGGCCGCCAGTACCAGTTTCTTGCAGCGCTCGGGATAGTCATGGGCGAACTGCTGCGCCAGGGCGCCACCCCACGACACGCCAATCACGTTGACTTGCCCGTAATCGAGATAGTCGAGCATTCGCGCCGTGAGTTTCGCCAGGCCCGAAAAACGATACGGGCGGTTGGGAGTCGATGAGCCGCCGACGCCGGGTACGTCGAAGGCGATGACTTCCAGATCCGGATCCAGAGCCTGGACGAACGGGAATATCAGCTCCAGGTTGGCGCCGATGCCGTTGAAAATCAGCAAGGGCGTCAAGTGAGGCTTGCCGGGGCGTACCGCAGTGCGGAGGGTCTGGCCATCCAGGTTGACGGTACGAAAGACGAACGGTTGCGGCATGCACAGAGCCCTGTAGGTTTTAAACGCTGATCGAGCCGTCCCGGGCCGTCGCAGAATGTTCGAGGCTGGCCCCGAGAGTGATGGGTAGAAATCGCGGCACCTCCCAGTGCCGCGGACTACGAGTTATTTGAAGCTCAACGTTCATGCACGTAAGTACCCGGCGAAGCTTCACCCGCTGGATAGGCCTTGTTGCCAAGGTTGGCGGGGGATTTCTTCAGTTTGCCCGAACGTTCGGCCTGCCATGCCTGCCAATGCAACCACCAGGAATCGGTGTGCTTGGTGGAATTTTCCATCCACTCTTCGGCTTTGACCGGCATTTCGGTGCTGGTCATGTAGCGCGCTTTCGGATTGCCCGGAGGGTTCAGAATGCTCTGGATATGCCCGCTGCTGGACAGCACGAACTCGACCTTGCCACCGAACAGCTGCGCGGATTTGTAGCAGGACTTCCACGGAGTGATGTGATCGTTGGTACCGGCCAGGGAAAAGATGTCGGCGGTCACCTGCTTGAGGTCGATCGGCGTGCCGCACACTTCCAGGGCATCGGAGCGGATCAATGGGTTATTTTTGAACATCTCGATCAGGTCGCCGTGGAACGCCGCCGGCAACCGGGTGGTGTCGTTGTTCCAGAACAGAATGTCGAAAACCGGCGGCTCATTACCCAGCAGGTAGTTGTTGACCCAGTAGTTCCAGATCAGGTCGTTGGGGCGCATCCAGGCGAAGACTTTCGCCATGTCGCGACCTTCCAGCACACCGGCCTGGTAGGAATGGCGCTTGGCGGCTTCGAGGGTTTGCTCGTCGACGAACAAGGCCACATCGCTGTCCAGGGTGGTGTCCAGCACGCTGACCAGCAGGGTGAGGGCGTTGACCTTCTTCTCGCCGATCGCTGCGTAGTGACCCAGCAGGGCGGTGCAGGTGATGCCGCCGGAGCAGGCACCGAGCATGTTCACGTCTTTGCTGCCGGTGATCGCGGTGACGACATCGACCGCTTCCTTGAGCGCTTCGATGTAGGTCGACAGACCCCACTCGCGCTGCTCCTTGGTCGGGTTGCGCCAGCTGACGATGAACGTCTGCACGTTGTTGCGCAGGCAGAAGCGCGCCAGGCTCTTGTCCGGGCTCAGGTCGAAAACGTAGAACTTGTTGATCTGTGGCGGCACTACCAGCAGCGGGCGTTCATGCACTTGCTCGGTGATCGGCTTGTACTGGATCAGCTCCAGCACGTCGTTGCGAAAGACCACCGCGCCTTCGGTCACGCCCAGGCTCTTGCCGACTTCGAATGCGCCCATGTTGACCTGGCTCGGCATACCGCCGTTATGAACCAGATCCTTGGCCAGATGGGAGAGGCCGTCGAGCAGGCTCTTGCCACCGGTTTCGAAGAAGCGTTTGACCGCCGCCGGGTTGGCCGCCGTGTTGGTCGGGGCCATGGCTTCGGTCATGAGGTTAATCACGAAATGCCCGCGAGCGACGTCCTTGGGCGAGAGGTTGCTGTCATCGATCCACGCGTGAAGCTCCTTGCGCCACGCCAGATAAGTTTGTAAATAACGTTTGTAGAGCGGGTTCTGGCTCCAGGCCGGATCAAGGAAGCGACGGTCATCACTTTGCGGTTGAAGCTCGGATTTTCCGAGCAGCACGTTCTTGAGTTCGATGCCGAAATGGGCGACATGCCTGGCACTGTGGATGGGTTGTCTGATGGCCTGGCTCAGCACCATACGGGCAGAGCCCAAGAGATCCTTTCTACGTAGTCCAACAACAGGATTCAGCCCCAAGGTGTTTTCCGAAGCCTGAAATTTCAAGTCATCGTTAAGCTTGTTACTCATCTACGACGCTCCATTGTCCTGAGACGAGTACCTGAGTCCAGCTGTGTAGTCACACAACAAACGCCAGGTACTACTGCTCGGGTGACCGTTAATTGCGCATCGCTACAAATGCACGGAACTTGCCAGTTCCATTGGTTACCCGAGTTTAATTTTTTTCGCAAGCGGGCCAATCGTTGCCACCGCAGCGAAGCATTCAAACAGATGGAATTAGAAAATGCCCTCTAAATAGCCAGAGGCCTGACCTAGAGCATCAGCTTGACGACGGATTCATTCGGATCACGGGTCTTTCCAGCCGCTTTGAGTTCCGCAAGATAATCACTCCAGAGATCTTCCTGGCGCACTGCCAGCTGGTACAGATATTCCCAAGTGAACAGGCCGCTGTCGTGGCCGTCGTCGAAGGTCAATTTCAGTGCGTACTGACCGGCCGGTTCGACTTTGCTCAGGCCTACGCCGATCTTGCCAAATTGCAGGATAGGTTTGCCGTGTCCCTGGACTTCGGCGGAAGGAGAATGCACACGAAGGAACTCGGCGCTCAGGTGATATTCCTCGCCGGACGCGTATTTGAGCGTCAGGGTTTTAGAGGCTTTGTGGAGTTTGATGTCGGTGGGGAGTTGGGTCGTCATGGGGCCGGTCGTCCGTTTGTATGGAGGCCCTGTGTCGACGGGTGACCTGTGGCGAGGGAGCTTGCTCCCGCCCGGCTGCGCAGCAGCCGTAAACTCGGTGAATGGGGGCCGTCTAGCAGACCGCATTCACTGACTTTTGGGGTCGCTTCGTGACCCAGCGGGAGCAAGCTCCCTCGCCACAGAAGCCCGCTCACACAGATTGAGACCTACAGGATATAACGGGACAGGTCTTCGTTCTGCGCCAATTCGCCCAAGTGACTGTTGACGTAATCAGCATCGATCAGGATCGGCTTGTCCTCGTGGGTGCTGGCCAGGTCACCGGCGCTGAACGACACCTCTTCGAGCAGGCGCTCGAGCAGGGTGTGCAGACGACGGGCACCGATGTTTTCGGTTTTCTCGTTGACCTGCCAGGCGATCTCGGCGAGACGCTTGATGCCGTCCGGCAGGAATTCGATGAGCAGACCTTCGGTTTTCAGCAGTGCACAGTACTGCTCGGTGAGCGATGCATGCGGCTCGCTGAGGATGCGCTCGAAATCTTCCGGGCTCAGGGCCTTGAGCTCGACCCGAATCGGCAGGCGACCTTGCAGCTCCGGCACCAGATCGCTCGGCTTGCTCAGGTGGAACGCACCGGAAGCGATGAACAGGATGTGGTCAGTCTTGACCATGCCCAGTTTGGTGTTGACGGTGCAGCCTTCGATCAGCGGCAGCAAGTCGCGCTGTACGCCTTCGCGGGACACGTCGATGCCACCGGAATTGCCACGCTTGGCGACTTTGTCGATTTCATCGATGAACACGATACCGTGCTGCTCAACGGCTTCCAGGGCCTTGGCCTTCAGTTCTTCTTCGTTGACCAGGCGACCGGCTTCTTCGTCGCGAACCAGTTTCAGCGCTTCCTTGACCTTGAGCTTGCGGTTTTTGCGCTTGCCCTTGCCCATGTTGGTGAACAGGCTCTGCAGCTGGTTGGTCATTTCTTCCATGCCTGGTGGCGCGGAGATATCGACGCCGGACACTTCGGCCACTTCGATTTCGATCTCCTTGTCATCCAGCTGACCTTCACGCAGGCGTTTGCGGAACAGCTGACGGGTGTTGGAATCCTGGGACGGTGCGGCGTCCTCGTTGCTGAAGCCCATGCGTGCCGGTGGCAGCAAAGCGTCGAGGATGCGCTCTTCGGCGGCGTCTTCGGCGCGGTGGCGAACCTTGGTCATTTCCTGTTCGCGCAGCAGCTTGATCGCGGCGTCGGCCAGATCACGAATGATCGATTCGACGTCGCGGCCGACGTAGCCCACTTCGGTGAACTTGGTCGCTTCGACTTTGATGAACGGCGCGTTGGCGAGCTTGGCCAGGCGACGGGCAATCTCGGTTTTACCGACACCGGTCGGGCCGATCATCAGGATGTTCTTGGGGGTGACTTCGACGCGCAGCTCTTCGGGCAGCTGCATCCGGCGCCAGCGGTTGCGCAAAGCGATGGCGACGGCGCGTTTGGCATCGTCCTGGCCGATGATATGGCGATTGAGTTCGTGGACGATTTCACGGGGGGTCATGGGCATAATAATTGGCGGTCCTCAAGCAAAAGTGAGCCGTGGCGCTAGGCCGAAACAGGCTTACTCAGCGAGGTCCTGCTCCTCAATGGTGAAGGTGTGGTTGGTGAATACGCAGATGTCGCCGGCGATGCCGAGCGCTGTTTCGACAATTTCCCGCGCCGACAAATCGGTTTTCTTCAACAGGGCACTCGCGGCAGCCTGGGCATAGCCGCCGCCGGAACCCATGGCGATCAGGCCTTCTTCGGGCTCAACCACGTCACCGTTGCCGGTGATGATCAGGGAGGCATCTTTGTTGGCGACCGCGAGCATCGCTTCGAGGCGGCTCAGGGAGCGGTCGGTGCGCCATTCTTTGGCGAGTTCGACGGCGGCGCGAACCAAGTGGCCCTGATGTTTCTCAAGCTGGCCTTCGAAACGCTCGAAGAGCGTGAAGGCGTCAGCGGTGGCCCCGGCAAAACCGGCGATAACCTGGCCGTGGTAGAGGCGGCGAACTTTCTTCGCGTTGCCTTTCATCACGGTATTGCCGAGCGAAACCTGGCCGTCGCCGCCCATGACGACTTTGCCGTGGCGGCGAACTGAAACGATGGTGGTCAAGGGAGAGTCTCCACGCAGCGGGGCGAAAATGCCTTATGCCAACTCATATGGGGGTGGTGGAGCGTTTTTCAACTGTAGGACGCGGCGGGGGACGAGCGGTGCGAGGCGCGTAGGAGCTGCCGAAGGCTGCGATCTTTTGATCTTGCTCTTGATTGTCAGCAAAACGGGATACTGCAACCCCTGAAAAGATCGCCGCCTGCGGCAGCTCCTACAGAGATTTGCATGATCCCTGTAGGAGCGAGCGGTGCGGCGATCCGACTTGCCCGCGAAAAACGATGACGCAGTGCCTCTGACGAAATCAGCGACTCTGACGTTGTTGTAACAACAGGTTGCTGAAGCCGCTGCCGGCCAGTTGTTTCTGAGCGGTGGTCAGCTGTTCGCGGTTGCTGAACGGGCCGACCAGCACCCGATACCAGGTTTCGTCCTTCACAGTGCCGGATTCAACCGCCACGGCCTGCCCCAGCAGAATGATCTGCGCACGCACCTTGTCGGCATCGGCTTCCTTGCGGAACGAACCGGCCTGCAAGAAGAACTTGGTCACCGGCGCTGCTTTCGCCACGGGCGGTGCGGGTGGCGGGGTGATGCCGGCCAATGCCGCTTGAGCCCGGGCCGTGTCGATCTTCGCTGCTTCCGCAGGCGTCACCGGCGTGGTCGGAATGGCCGGCACTTGTGGCGTCGGCAGGGTTTTCTCCGGCACTGCGTCCGGCGGCACGATGACTTCCGATTCCGGCAGCAAGGTGTAGAAGTCGTACTTCGGCTTCACCGGTTGCGTCGGGCTCGGCGGAGTCTTGTTGGCCTCGGCGATCTTGGTGGCTTTCTGCTGCTCGATCTTCTCACGCTTGACGCTATCGCTGCCCTTGCCCGGTTCCAGCTTCATCAGGAACACAATGAACGCACCGACTGTCAGGCCGATGGCCATCCACAGCCAGCCCGGGATCGGTTGCTTTGCAGGAGCTTGATAACGGCTGGCGCCACGCTTGGGTGCAGGTTTTTTCTTGGCAGCCAACTTACATACGCTCCAGAGTTTCCAGACCCAAGAGTTCCAGGCCTTGCTTGAGAGTGCGGCCGGTCAGCGCGGCGAGGCGCAGGCGGCTCTGCATTTGCGCCGGGGTGTCGGCACCGAGGATCGGGCAGTTCTCGTAGAAACTGGAGAACAGGCCGGCAACATCGTACAGGTAGGTGCAGAGAATGTGCGGCGTACCTTTGTCGGATACGTTATTCAGGATTTCGCCGAACTGCGCCAGTTTCGTCGCCAGCTCATGTTCGTGCGCCGCTTCGAGGACGATCTGCCCTTCGACTTCGCTGAAATCCTTGCCGAGTTTGCGGAACACACCGGCCACACGAGTGTAGGCGTACAGCAGGTACGGCGCGGTGTTGCCTTCGAAGTTCAGCATCAGGTCGAAGTTGAAGCTGTAGTCGCTGGTGCGGTGCTTGGACAGGTCGGCGTATTTCACGGCGCCGATGCCCACGACCT
Organism: Pseudomonas frederiksbergensis; assembly: GCF_003732275.1. Taxonomy (GTDB): domain Bacteria; phylum Pseudomonadota; class Gammaproteobacteria; order Pseudomonadales; family Pseudomonadaceae; genus Aquipseudomonas; species Aquipseudomonas frederiksbergensis_H. Next base: position 344,165 of record NZ_MOBM01000019.1, on the reverse strand, counting down.
TGGCGATGTTGCGCAACTCGTCTTCGGCAAGTGTAGGGTTCTTCTCTTTCACCAGGGTGTAGGCGCGTTCCTGAGCTTCGGTCAGCAGGTCGATCAGCTTCACGGTGCCGCCATCACGGGTCTTGAACGGACGGCCATCGGCGCCGTTCATGGTGCCGAAGCCCATGTGTTCCATTTCCATCGGATGGGTCACGAAGCCGGCCAGGCGCGCGACCTGGAACACTTGCTGGAAGTGCAGGGCCTGACGCTGGTCGACGAAGTACAACGCGCGATCAGCCTTGAGCTTGCCGCTGCGGTAGCGCACGGCCGCCAAATCGGTGGTGGCGTAGAGGTAGCCGCCGTCAGCCTTGACGATGATCACCGGCAGCGGGTCGCCGTCGGCGTTCTTGAACTCGTCGAGGAACACGCACTGGGCGCCGTTGCTCTCGACCAGCAGGCCAGCGGCCTTGAGGTCGTTGACCACGTTGATCAGGTCGTCGTTATAGGCGCTTTCACCCATTACGTCGGCCATGGTCAGTTTGACGTTCAGCAGTTCGTAGATTTTCTGGCAGTGCGACAGCGAGATGTCCTTGAACTTGGTCCACAGCGCCAGGCAGTCCGGGTCGCCGGCTTGCAGCTTGACCACCAGGCCACGGGCGCGATCAGCGAATTCTTCGGACTCGTCGAAGCGTTGCTTGGCGGCGCGGTAGAAGTTTTCCAGGTCCGACAGCTCATCGCTGGTGATCGGGTTTTCCTGCAGATAAGCCATCAGCATGCCGAACTGGGTGCCCCAGTCGCCAACGTGGTTCTGGCGGATCACTTCGTCGCCGAGAAATTCCAGAACCCGGGCCACGCCGTCGCCGATGATGGTCGAGCGCAAATGGCCGACGTGCATTTCTTTGGCCAGGTTCGGCGCCGACAGGTCTACCACGGTGCGCTGCACCGGGCCGGCCTTGCGCACGCCGATGTGGTCGTCGGCCAGCGCCGCGTCCAGGCGGGTCGCCAGGGCTTGAGTGTTCTGAAAGAAGTTCAGGAAGCCGGGGCCGGCGATTTCGGCTTTGGAGACGTTCTCGTCAGCCGGCAGCGCGGCGATGATTTTCTCGGCCAGGTCGCGGGGTTTCATGCCCGCAGGCTTGGCCAGCATCATGGCGATGTTGCTGGCGAAGTCGCCGTTTTTCTTGTCGCGAGAGTTTTCCACCTGGATCGCCGGCGACAGGCCTTCAGGCAACACACCTTCGTTGACGAGTTGGGTGATGGCTTGTTGGATCAGCTGGCGAATGGTGTCTTTCATGGTGTTCTCTGTCGACCGCAGGCGCGGCGGCGCTTCGATGCGCTAGTGGAAAAACTGGGTATTATCCGTGGCGAAGACGGGCTTGCCAACTATAGCGGGCAGGTTATGGATATGTGGTGACAATTCGGGCCCCATCGCGAGCAGGCTCGCTCCCACAGGGATTTGTGAACGACACAGATCAATTGTGGGAGCGAGCCTGCTCGCGATAGCGACTTCAAAATCAATACAAATCCACTGGATCAACATCCAAAGACCAACGCACCGCCCGCCCACTCGGCATTTGCTCCAAAACCAGCAACCAACTGCTCAGCAACCGATGCAGCGGCGCCCGGGCCGTGGCTTGCAGCAACAACTGCGCACGATAACGCCCGGCCCGGCGCTCCATCGGTGCCGGCACCGGTCCCAGCAACTCAATCCCGGTCAGATTCTGCTCGGCCAGCAAACGCTCGGCCTCGCTGCACGCCTCATCGAGGAAGCCTTCGGCCTGCCCCGGTTTATGCGCTTCGGCCCGCAGCAGCGCGAGATGCGCAAACGGCGGAAGCCCTGCGGAGCGGCGCTCGCTCAACGCCTGTTCGGCAAAGGCGAAATAGCCTTGTTCGGTCAGTTGCACCAGCAGTGGGTGGTCCGCCAGGTGCGTCTGGATAATCACTTTGCCCGGCTCTTCGGCCCGCCCCGCGCGCCCGGCGACCTGGACGATCAATTGCGCCATGCGTTCACTGGCGCGGAAGTCGCCGGAGAACAGTCCGCCGTCGGCATCCAGAATCGACACCAGGGTCACCCGTGGAAAGTGGTGCCCTTTGGCGAGCATCTGTGTGCCGACCAGAATGCACGGCTGGCCTTTCTGGATGGTGGCGAACAGTTGATTCATCGCGTCTTTGCGTGAAGTGCTGTCGCGGTCGACTCGCAGCACCGGGACGTCCGGAAACAGAATCCCCAGGCGTTCTTCGGCGCGCTCGGTACCGGCGCCTACGGGCCGCAGATCGACCTTGCCGCACTTCGGGCAATGCCGGGGCACTCGCTCGACGTAGCCACAATGGTGGCAACGCAGTTCGCCGGAGCGCTGGTGTACGGTCATTCGCGCGTCGCAGCGCTGGCATTCAGACATCCAGCCGCAGTCGTGACAGAGCAGCGTCGGGGCGAACCCTCGGCGATTGAGGAACACCAGCACTTGCTGGCCGGCGGCCAGGGTCTGACCGATGGCTTGCTGCATCGGCCCGGAAATGCCGCTGTCCAGCGGGCGACTTTTCACGTCCAGGCGCAGGAAACGCGGTTGCTTGGCACCACCGGCCCGCTCATTCAGGCGTAAGAGGCCGTAACGACCGGTGTAGGCGTTTTGCAGGCTTTCCAGCGAAGGTGTGGCGGAACCGAGGACAATCGGGATGTTTTCCTGCCGGGCGCGAACCAGCGCCAGATCGCGGGCGTGGTAGCGCAGGCCTTCCTGCTGTTTATAAGAGCCGTCGTGCTCTTCATCGATGATGATCAGGCCGGGGTTCTTCATCGGCGTGAACAGAGCCGAACGGGTACCGATAATAATGTCGGCCTCGCCATCCCGCGCCGCCAGCCAGGCTTCCAGGCGTTCGCGGTCATTGACTGCGGAGTGGATCAGCGCGATGCGTGCATTGAAACGCTGCTCGAAGCGCGCCAGGGTTTGCGGGCCGAGGTTGATCTCCGGGATCAGCACCAGGGCTTGCTTGCCGGCCTCGAGGGTTTCGCGGATCAACTGCAAATAGACTTCGGTCTTGCCACTGCCGGTGACGCCCGCCAGCAGGAATGCGTGATAACTGTCGAACCCGGCGCGAATCGCTTCATAAGCGGCGCGCTGATCGGGGTTGAGCGGCAATTCCGGTTGCGCCAGCCAGTGTTCGTGGCGGGCGCCGGGGGCGTGCTTGCGGATTTCTACTTGCACCAGATCCTTGGCCAGCAGCAGATCGAGGCTGTCTTTGCTCAGCATCAGTTTGCTCAGCAACTGATGAGCAACGCCATGAGGATGCTGGGCCAGGGTCGCCAAGGCTTCACGCTGTCGCGGTGCGCGGGCGATGCGCGGGTCATCAAGGCTGGCGCCGGGCGCAGCAGACCAGAAGCGTTCCTGGCGTGCTTCGGCCAGTTCACCCTGACGCAATAATACCGGCAGTGCCCAGCTCAAGGTGTCGCCGAGGCTGTGCTGGTAATACTGAGAAGTCCATAGACACAGTTTGAACAGCGCGGGCGGCAGTGGCGGCGTGGCGTCGAGCAGCGCCAGGGCCGGTTTGAGCTTTTCTGCCGGTACTTCGCTGGTGTCGGTGACCTCCACCAGAATCCCGATCATCTCCCGCCGGCCGAACGGCACCCGCAAGCGCATGCCCGGGTGCAACTGGGCGCGCAGGACTCCGGCCGGGGCACGGTAATCGAACAGGCGGCGCAGGGGTGAAGGCAGGGCGAGGCGCAAAATGGCGTTGGGCACGCGATTGTTTTCTCGATGAGAGGGCGATGAAGAAGGCCGGGAGCCTAGCAGACGACTGGTTTAAGCGACAGCTTGCGTGATTGCAAAGGTCTGGTAGAATCCGCGGCCTAATTACGTGCGGTATTCAACAATGGTGTTGAGTGGCGGCACGCTAGCCTGAGGAATACATCATGAAAGCCGATATCCATCCAACATACGAAATCACCGCAGTTACCTGCAGCTGTGGCAACAAGTTCGAAACTCGTTCGAACCTGGCCAAGCCTCTGGCGATCGACGTATGCAACGAATGCCACCCGTTCTACACCGGTAAGCAGAAGACTCTGGATACTGGCGGTCGTGTACAGCGCTTCGCAGATCGTTTCGGCGCTTTCGGCAAGAAAGCTCCAGCTGCTGCAGAGTAAGGTTGAAGGGCCCGATGGGCTTTTCCTTGCTGATGAAAAAGGCGTCCCTCGCGGGCGCCTTTTTTGTGTCCGCGATTTGGTTTTCCGGTGCCCAGGCCTTCTGCCCGGCGCCGAGCGGGCTGACGTCGGTCGCGGTGCAGCGGGTGGTGGATGGCGACACCTTGCGTCTGCGCGACGGTCGCAGCGTGCGTATGATCGGTTTGAATACGCCGGAGTTGGGCAAGCAGGGGCGTTCTGACGAGCCATTCGCCGTGGCCGCGCGCAAACGCCTTGAAGCACTGGTGGCCGCCAGCGACGGGCAGGTTGGTTTGCTGCCGGGTAAAGAAAGCAAAGACCATTACGGTCGCACCCTGGCCCATGTCTACAGTGCCGATGGTGCCAACCTCGAAGCGCAGATGCTCGCCGAGGGCCTCGGTTTTCAGGTGGCGGTGGCACCGAATGTCGATTTGGTCGTCTGCCAGCAAGCGGCCGAACGCAGTGCTCGTCAGGCCGGTCTTGGGTTGTGGCGACAATCACCTGTACTGAAAGCGGAGCAGATCAGCGCGTCCGGCTTCGCCATGCTCAGTGGTCGTGTGAGCAAGGTTCAGCGCAATCGCGGCGGGGTTTGGATCGAGTTGCAGGATTCGGTTGTATTGCGGGTTGCACCCAATATGCTGGACCAATTCGATGTCGCATCGCTTGAAAAGCTCAAAGGCAAGCAAATCGAGGCTCGTGGCTGGGTGGTGGATCGTTCGCGCCGCGGTGGACTGAAACCGGGGCAGGCGCGCTGGCTTCTGCCGCTGACCGATCCGGTGATGTTGCAGGCGGCGCCGTAAGAAAAATTGTAGACATTTTTTATATATATTGTGAACAGTCTATCCCTTGTGTTTCGTGGCTCTTGGCCCAAAGTCGTAGGGCCGGGCGCTTGACAGGGGTGACTGGTCAGTCTTGTGAGGACTTTGCGAGGCGAGTATCCTCGGCGGTCCGTCTGTCCAACAGTAAAAAGCGGAATGCCCCTATGTCTGATTTGAAAACTGCCGCTCTCGAATATCACGCCCATCCCCGTCCAGGGAAGCTGAGTGTCGAGCTCACCAAGGCCACCGCTACCGCCCGCGATCTGTCGCTGGCCTACAGCCCCGGCGTAGCCGAACCAGTACGCGAAATCGCCCGCGATCCTGAACTGGCCTACAAATACACCGGCAAGGGCAACCTGGTTGCAGTCATTTCCGATGGCACCGCGATTCTCGGCCTGGGTAACCTCGGCCCATTGGCTTCCAAGCCGGTTATGGAAGGTAAGGGCGTGCTGTTCAAGCGCTTCGCCGGTATCGACGTGTTCGACATCGAAGTCGACTCCGAAAGCCCGCAAGCCTTCATCGACACCGTCAAGCGTATCTCCATTACCTTCGGTGGCATCAACCTGGAAGACATCAAGGCACCTGAGTGCTTTGAGATCGAACGCGCTCTGATCGAGCAGTGCGATATTCCGGTATTCCACGATGACCAGCACGGCACCGCAATCGTTACTGCCGCCGGCATGATCAACGCCCTGGAAATCGCAGGCAAAACCCTGGCTGACGCCAAGATCGTCTGCCTGGGCGCTGGTGCTGCCGCCATCTCCTGCATGAAATTGCTGGTGAGCATGGGTGCCAACATCGAAAACATTTATATGGTTGACCGTACCGGCGTGATCCACTCCGGGCGTGACGACCTGAACCAGTACAAGGCTGTGTTCGCTCACGCGACCGAGAAGCGCACCCTGGCTGACGCGCTGGAAGGCGCTGACGTGTTCGTTGGCCTGTCCGGCCCGAACCTGCTGAGCGCTGAAGGCCTGAAATCCATGGCGGCCAACCCGATCGTGTTCGCGTGCTCGAACCCGGATCCGGAAATCTCCCCGGAACTGGCTCACGCCACCCGTAACGACGTGATCATGGCCACCGGCCGTTCGGACTACCCGAACCAGGTCAACAACGTACTGGGCTTCCCGTTCATCTTCCGTGGTGCCCTGGACGTTCGCGCCAAGCGTATCAACGAAGAAATGAAAGTGGCTGCCGCCAACGCCCTGCGTGAACTGGCCAAGCTGCCAGTGCCTCAGGAAGTGTGCGACGCCTACGGCGGCATCAAGCTGGAATTCGGTCGTGAGTACATCATTCCGAAACCAATGGATGCCCGTCTGATCACCCTGATCTCCGATGCCGTGGCCAAGGCTGCGATCGAGACCGGTGTGGCGACCCTGCCGTATCCGAAGAACTACCCGCTGAAAAGCGTGGATGACGTGTTCAACGGCTAAGCCGTTGTAGCGCTTCAATCAAAAGCCCCGGCTCACTCTGAGTCGGGGCTTTTTTGTATCTGAGAGTTTTGTATCGTTTGTAAGGGCCTCTTCGCGGGCAAGTCCGCTCCCACAGGGATCGCTGTGGTTCACAACTCCTGATAGCGCCACAGAACCTTGTGGGAGCGGGCTTGCCCGCGAAGGGGCCGGGTCATTCAGCGCATGACTGGCAGGCAATAAAAAGCCCCGCTCTTCTTTCGAAGGCGAGGCTTTTGGGTGTTGCTACACGATCAGAACAAATCGATCGGCGCTGCCTCGTCCGCAGGCAACGGGCTGCCCGGCACATTACCGTTACCCAGCTCGTTCACCGACGGTGGTGTGTCTTCGGCCTTGAACAGTTCGAAGTAGGCGCCTGGCGTGCTTGGGGTGGCTGCACGGCCGCTGATCGGGTCGACGCGCAGGCTGAGAATGCCTTCAGGTTCTGGCTGAGTATGGGGTGGTCGGCCTTTGAGGGCGGCACCCATGTAGTTCATCCAGATCGGCAGGGCGACAGTGCCGCCGAACTCGCGTTTGCCCAGGCTTTCCGGCTGGTCGAAGCCAGTCCAGACGGTGGTCACATAATCGGCGTTGTAGCCGGAGAACCAGGCGTCCTTGGATTCGTTGGTGGTGCCGGTCTTGCCCGCAATGTCGCTGCGACCCAAGGCCAACGCACGGCGGCCGGTACCGAGTTTGATCACGTCCTCAAGCATGCTGTTGAGGATGTAGGTGGTGCGGCCATCGACGATGCGCTCGGCCACGGCTGGCGCTTGTGGCGCTGGCTGGGCGCTCGGCGCTTCGCCTGGGGTGGCGTTGACCGTGAAGGTGTCGGAGGCCGGCACGGCGATGCCATCGCTGGCTACGGCGCCTTTCGGAACACTCGGCGGGTTGGCGACGAATAGCGTGTCACCGTTGCGGCTTTCAATCTTGTCGATGATGTACGGGGTGATTTTGTAGCCGCCGTTGGCAAAGGTGCTCCAGCCGGTGGCGATTTCCATTGGTGTCAGGGTCGCGGTACCCAAGGCCAGAGACAGGTTGCGCGGCAGGTCCTGCTTGTTGAAGCCGAATTTGCTGATGTAGTCGATGGTGCGGTCGACACCCAGCGCTTGCAGCAGGCGGATCGATACCAGGTTGCGCGACTTGTAGAGCGCTTCACGCATGCGGATCGGGCCGAGGAAGGTGTTGGTGTCGTTCTTCGGACGCCAGACCTTGTCCAGATACTCGTCGACGAACACGATCGGTGCGTCGTTCACCAGGCTGGCGGCGGTATAGCCGTTGTCCAGTGCGGCGCTGTAGACGAACGGCTTGAAGCTCGAACCCGGCTGACGCTTGGCCTGCATGGCGCGGTTGTAGTTGCTCTGCTCGAAGGCGAAACCACCGACCAACGAACGAATGGCGCCGTTCTGCGGGTCGAGGGAAACCAGTGCGCCCTGGGCCTGCGGAATCTGGCTGAATTTGAGCGAATTGTCTGGCTGACGCTGCACGCGAATCAGATCACCGACCTGCGCGACATCCGACGGCTGCTTCGGATTGGCGCCCATGCTGTTGGTGTTCAGGAAGGGGCGAGCCCACTTCATGGTGTCCCAGGCGACGTGTTCTTCGCCGGTGCGGGTCAGCACCTGCACGCCGTTCTTGTCGACCTGGGTCACGATCGCCGGTTCCAGGCTGCTGATGGTCCGCTGCTTGGTCAGCTCCAGGGCCCAGGCCTCTCGGGTTTTACCCGGCAGGCGTGACTCGGGGCCGCGATAACCGTGCCGTTGATCGTAGGTCATCAAGCCTTCGTGAACCGCGCTGTTGGCCATCTCCTGCAAATCGCTCGGCACCGTGGTGGTGACACGGAAGCCTTCGGTGTACGCATCGCTGCCATAGCGGCCGACCATTTCGGCGCGGGCCATTTCGGCGATGTACGGTGCATTCACTTCCGGGGTCGGCACATGGTAGCTGGCGTTCAGCGGCTCATTGATCGCAGTGGTGTAGTCGGCTTCGGTGATCTTGCCGAGCTTGTACATGCGCCCAAGGATCCAGTCGCGACGCTCCTTGCTGCGGGCCGGGTTGGCCAGCGGGTTGAAGCGTGACGGGGCTTTTGGCAGGCCGGCGATCATCGCCATCTGCGCCAGGCTGACGTCACGAATCGACTTTCCGTAATAGACCTGCGCCGCCGCCTCGATGCCATAGGCGCGGTTGCCCAGATAGATCTTGTTGACGTACAGCTCGAGGATCTCGTCCTTGGTCAGCTGTCGTTCGATCTGCAGCGCCAGGAGGATTTCGGTGGTTTTACGCGAGAAGCTGCGTTCGCTGGTCAGGAAGAAGTTCTTCGCCACCTGCATGGTGATGGTGCTGCCGCCGGACTGAATGTGTCCGCTTTTTACCAGTTGGGTAGCGGCACGCATCAGGCTGCTGGGATCGACGCCGTAGTGGTTGGCGAAATTGTCGTCTTCAGCACTTAGTAACGCATTAATGAAATTGGGGGGAATGTCGGCGAAACGGATTGGCGTACGGCGCATTTCGCCAAATTCTGCGATCAACTTGTTGTCGCTGCTGTACACCCGCAACGGAATCTGCAACTGAATACTTCTCAGCGCCTCCACGGATGGCAATCCGGGGCTAAGGTAAAGAAAAGCGCCGCTCAGACCCAGGAGCAGTCCGCAGAAAACGGCGACGATGGACCAACCGAAAAATTTCAGCAGACGAATCAAGGCTTTTGGATATCCAGGGCAAAGAATGAATTAGGCATCAGGGTTCAGGCTATATAGAGAATGACCCGCGCTTGCAGTGAAAGCGGAAAAAACGCTCGGCATTATAAGCATTTTTCCGTCGGGGGCGTCATTTGCGCTTCTGTCAAGACGGGGGGTATTGAACGCAATGGATATTACAGAGTCCGTAACTCACGGATAGTCATAGGGAATTGGTAGTGCTAGGACTCTTCAATAAAAAAGCCAATACGCTTTTGGGGATCGACATCAGCTCCACGTCGGTGAAGCTACTGGAGCTAAGTCGCCAGGGCGACCGCTATCGGGTCGAGGCCTATGCGGTCGAACCGCTGCCCGCCAGTGCCGTGGTCGAGAAAAATATCGCCGAGCTCGAAGGCGTAGGGCAGGCTCTTGCGCGGGTGCTATCCAAGGCCAAAACCAGCATCAGGAACGTTGCCGTGGCGGTGGCCGGTTCGGCAGTGATCACCAAGACCATTGAGATGGACGCCGGTCTTTCCGACGACGAGATGGAAAACCAGCTGAAGATCGAGGCCGATCAGTACATTCCTTATCCATTGGATGAAGTGGCGATCGATTTCGAAGTGCAGGGCGTGTCGCCGCGCAACCCCGAACGGGTCAATGTGCTGCTGGCGGCCTGTCGCAAGGAAAACGTCGAGGTCCGCGAAGCGGCCCTGGCTCTGGCCGGGCTGACCGCGCGAGTGGTCGATGTCGAAGCCTATGCCCTGGAGCGATCGTTCGGCCTGCTGGCAACCCAGTTGGCCGCCTCTCAGGAGCGTCTGACCGTGGCGGTGGTCGATATCGGTGCCACCATGACCACCCTGAGCGTGCTGCACAACGGGCGGATCATCTACACCCGCGAACAATTATTCGGCGGCCGTCAATTGACGGAAGAGATCCAGCGTCGTTATGGCCTGACGGTCGAGCAGGCGGGGCTGGCGAAGAAGCAGGGCGGTTTGCCGGATGATTACGTCAACGAGGTCTTGCAGCCGTTTCGTGATGCGTTGGTGCAACAGGTGTCGCGTTCGTTGCAGTTTTTCTTTGCCTCCGGCCAGTACAACTCGGTCGATCACATCCTCTTGGCCGGCGGCACCGCCTCGGTCTCCGGGCTGGAGCGCTTGATCGAGCAGCGACTGGGTACGCCGACCCAGGTCGCCAATCCATTCTCCAACATGACCCTGAGCAGCAAGGTCAACGCCGGAGCCCTGGCGAGCGATGCCCCGGCACTGATGATTGCCTGCGGGCTGGCCCTCAGGAGTTTCGACTGATGGCGCGGATCAATCTTTTACCCTGGCGTGAAGAGTTGCGCGAAGGGCGTCGCAAGCGCTTTTTACTGGCGTTGGTCGGTGTGCTGGTGGGGTCAGTGGGGGCATTGCTGATCGCGGACCAGGTCATTAACGGCGCCATTGATCGGCAAGTTGCGCGTAACGATTACATCAGCAAGCAGATTGCCGTGGTCGACGAGCGGATCAAGCAGATCAGCGACTTGAAGGCCCGTCGACAGCAACTCGTCGAGCGCATGCGCATTATTCAGGACCTGCAAGGCAACCGGCCGATCAGCGGGAGGATTTTCGATCAATTGGCGCGTACTTTGCCCGAAGGAGTTTATTTCACCGAGGTGAAAATGGTCGGCAAGACGTTGTCCATCACCGGCGCGGCGGAGTCCAACAATCGTGTTTCGGATCTGATGCGCAATCTTGATGCCTCCGACTGGTTCGATGCACCCAATCTTACGGAAGTCAAAGCGACCACCGCCGGACAGCTGGATCAGGCCAATGTTTTTCAATTGACCGTCCGTCAGACTCAGCCCGCAGTTGTGGGGGGCGCTAAATGAAGCTGTCCGAATGGTTCGAAGGGTTGCGCCAGATCGACATCAACGATCTGGACACCAACAACATGGGTTCCTGGCCACCGGCGATCAAGGTCCTGGCGAGTGTCCTGCTGATGGTTCTGGTACTGGCCCTGGGCTACAGCTTCTTGATCAGCGATCTGCAAAACCACCTGGAACTCAGGCGTGAGGAAGAGACGACGCTCAGGGAGCAATTCGCGACCAAAGCCCATATGGCGGCGAATCTGGAGCTGTATACCCAGCAGATGAAGGAAATGGAGAACTCTTTCGGCATGCTATTACGGCAATTGCCCAGCGACACCGAAGTGCCCGGCCTGCTGGAGGACATCACCCGCACCGGTCTGGGCAGCGGCCTTGAGTTCGAAGAAATCAAGCTGCTCCCGGAGGTCACCCAGCAGTTCTACATCGAGCTGCCTATCCAGATCACCGTCACTGGCGCTTATCACGACCTGGCCACTTTCGTCAGCGGTGTGGCCGGGCTGCCGCGGATCGTCACCCTGCATGACTTCGACCTGGCGCCGGCCAATCCTGATGGCCCGAAGTTGCGCATGAGCATCCTTGCCAAGACCTATCGCTACAACGACAAGGGGTTGCAGAAATGAACCCTATTCGTTGCCTGTCGATGGTTTTGTGTCTGGTCATCCTGGCCGGTTGTGGCGGCGACAATGATTTAAGCGACCTGGACGCCTATTTGAACGAAGTGCGCCTGCGTGCCCCCGGCAAAATTGAACCAACGCCGACATTCCGGTCTTACCCGACATTCACCTACAACGCTGCCAACCTGCGTAGCCCGTTCTCCCGGCAGGTCAGAGTCGATCTGGCCGGTCAGAAGCGCGGCTCGCGTAACGTCAAGCCCGACCCCACCCGGGTCAAGCAGTACCTCGAAGGTTTCAACATCGAGCAATTTGAAATGGTCGGCACGATCTCCAATGCAGCTGGCTCCTTTGCGCTGTTGCGCGGGGCGGGCGGCGTGCATCGGCTGAAAGTCGGCGATTACCTGGGGCGTAACGATGGGCGGATCGTCGCCATCAGCGGTACGCAAGTCGACGTGGTCGAAATCGTTCCCGATGGCGAAGGTGCCTGGCTGGAACGGCCGCGAACCATCCCTTTGAAAGAGCACTCATAGTGGAACTCGAATAATGAACAGGATTTTCTCAACCTTCGGTATTTCGCTATGGATAGCGTTTCTGTCGCCGATGGTAGTGGCGGCCAACCTCAAAGCGCTGGATGTCGCCGCGCTGCCCGGTGACCGTGTCGAGTTGAAGTTGTCGTTCGATGGGCCGCCACCGCAGCCCCACGGTTACACGACAGAGCAGCCTGCGCGGATTGCGCTGGACTTGCCGGGGGTCACCAGTCAGTTGGCGAACAAGAACCAGGATCTGGGCGGCGGCAATGCCCGCAGCGCCACGGTAGTGGAGGCCAAGGACCGCACACGGCTGATCATCAGCCTGACTCAATTGACTCCGTACAACACCCGCGTCGAAGGCAACAATCTGTTCGTGGTTGTCGGGCAAGGGGCTGGTAGCAAGGCGCCCAAACCGGCCGTCAGCGCACCGCGCGCAGCCACTGCGACGCCAGCGCCTGCCAGGGTCAATGCGCCTGTGGGCAAAGCCATTCGGGGCGTGGATTTCCAGCGCGGCACCCAGGGTGAAGGCAATGTGGTCATTGATCTGTCGGATCCGTCGATCGCCCCGGACATCCAGGAACGCGATGGCAAAATCATCGTCGGTTTCACCAAGACCCAACTGCCTGAACGGTTGCGTGTACGTCTCGACGTCAAGGATTTCGCTACGCCGGTGCAGTTCGTCAACGCCAGCGCCACGGGCGATCGGGCCATTATCAGTATCGAACCCAGTGGCGCCTTCGATTATTCGACCTATCAGACCGACAACAAACTGACCGTCAGCATTCGGGCGATGACTGTCGATGACTTGCAGAAGCGCAACACTGAACGCTTTGCCTACACCGGCGAAAAACTCTCGCTGAATTTTCAGGACATTGATGTGCGCTCGGTGCTGCAGCTGATCGCCGATTTCACCAACCTCAATCTGGTGGCCAGCGACACGGTGCAGGGTGGCATCACGTTGCGTCTGCAGAATGTGCCGTGGGATCAGGCGCTGGACCTGGTGTTGAAAACCAAAGGTCTGGATAAGCGCAAGATTGGTAACGTGCTGCTGGTGGCGCCGGCTGATGAAATCGCTGCCCGAGAGCGTCAGGAACTGGAATCGCAGAAGCAGATCTCCGAACTGGCGCCTCTGCGTCGCGAGCTGTTACAGGTCAACTACGCCAAGGCCGCCGATATCGCCAAGCTGTTCCAGTCAGTGACCAGCGCCGAAGCGAAAGTCGACGAGCGAGGTTCAATCACTGTCGATGAGCGGACCAACAACATCATTGCCTACCAGACCCAGGATCGCCTCGACGAACTGCGTCGTATCGTTGCGCAGCTGGATATTCCGGTGCGTCAGGTGATGATCGAGGCGCGCATCGTTGAGGCCAACGTCGATTACGACAAAAGCCTTGGCGTACGCTGGGGTGGTTCGGCGCAGAAGGGCAACTGGAACACGTCCGGAGTCAACGGCTCTTCGACCACCATTGGAACGCCGGGCAGCACCAGTACCAACTCGCCGTTCGTCGACCTGGGAACCTCTGCCAATACTTCGGGGATCGGCATCGCCTTCATTACCGACAATGTGCTGCTGGACCTTGAGCTTTCGGCCATGGAGAAAACCGGCAACGGGGAAATCGTCTCGCAGCCCAAGGTGGTCACGTCCGACAAGGAAACCGCGAAAATCCTCAAGGGCACCGAGATTCCCTATCAGGAAGCCAGCTCCAGCGGCGCCACCTCGGTGTCATTCAAGGAAGCTTCGCTGTCCCTGGAAGTGACCCCGCAGATCACACCAGACAACCGCATCATCATGGAGGTCAAGGTTACCAAGGACGAACCGGACTACCTGAACAAAGTGCAGGATGTACCGCCGATCAAGAAAAACGAGGTCAACGCCAAGGTGTTGGTTAACGACGGCGAGACCATCGTCATTGGTGGGGTTTTCTCAAATACTCAGAGCAAGGTTGTAGATAAGGTGCCATTTCTCGGTGATGTGCCGTATCTTGGCCGCCTTTTCCGGCGTGACGTGGTTTCGGAGAAAAAATCCGAGCTGCTGGTATTTCTCACTCCGCGTATCATGAACAATCAGGCGATTGCTGTGAGTCATTGATTCTGTGCGAAATTTGATTCTTGTTGGACCGATGGGGGCTGGAAAAAGCACCATCGGCCGTTTGCTGGCCAAAGAGTTGCGCCTGCCGTTCAAAGATTCCGATAAGGAAATTGAATTGCGCACGGGCGCTAATATCCCGTGGATTTTCGATAAGGAAGGCGAACCGGGCTTTCGTGACCGCGAGCAGGCGATGATTGCCGAGCTGTGCGCATTTGACGGCGTGGTGTTGGCGACCGGTGGCGGCGCGGTAATGCGCGAAGCCAATCGTCGAGCGCTGCACGCCGGTGGTCGGGTGGTCTATCTGCATGCGTCTGTCGAGCAGCAAGTCGGCCGAACGGCTCGCGACCGCAATCGGCCACTGTTGCGCACCGCCGATCCGGCCAAGACCCTGCGGGACTTGCTGGCGATCCGTGATCCGCTGTATCGGGAGATCGCCGATCTGGTGGTGGAAACCGATGAGCGGCCACCGCGGATGGTGGTGCTCGACATTCTCGAACGCTTGCAGCAACTACCGCCCCGTTAATGCGCGGCGCGAAATGCGCTATCCTCGGCGTCCTGTCGCAGCCGCTCAAGGTTGTGGCGGCTGACTACCGAACGGCGTCACACCAGCAGGCGCCATGGAATTCGTAAACTCAAGGCGGGATGCCTGATTCCATCTTCACTGTGGGGACACATGCAGACACTCAAGGTCGATCTAGGCGAGCGCAGCTACCCGATTCATATTGGCGAAGGTTTGTTGGATCAGCCTGAGTTGCTGGTCCCGCATATCCGCGGGCGGCAGGTGGCGATCATCTCCAACGAGACCGTCGCGCCGCTCTACCTCGAGCGTCTGACCCGCAGTCTTGCGCAGTTCTCGGTGATCTCCGTGGTGCTGCCCGACGGCGAAGCCTTCAAGACCTGGGAAACCCTGCAACTGATTTTCGACGGCCTGCTGACTGCACGGCATGATCGCCGCACCACGGTAATCGCCCTCGGTGGCGGCGTGATCGGTGACATGGCTGGTTTTGCGGCCGCCTGCTACCAGCGAGGCGTCGATTTCATCCAGATACCGACCACGTTGTTGTCGCAAGTCGACTCCTCGGTGGGCGGCAAGACCGGGATCAATCACCCGCAGGGCAAGAACATGGTCGGCGCCTTCTATCAGCCCAACGTGGTGCTGATCGATACCGCCACCCTCAACACCTTGCCGCCCCGCGAACTGTCCGCCGGGCTGGCGGAAGTCATCAAATACGGGCTGATCTGCGACGAGCCATTCCTGACCTGGCTCGAAGAAAACGTCGATCGCCTGCGAGCGCTTGACCAGACCGCCCTGACTTACGCCATCGAACGCTCCTGCGCGGCCAAGGCTGCGGTGGTCGGTGCCGACGAAAAAGAGACGGGCGTACGTGCCACGTTGAATCTGGGCCACACCTTCGGCCACGCGATCGAAACCCATATGGGCTATGGTGTCTGGCTTCATGGTGAAGCAGTCGCTGCTGGCACCGTAATGGCTTTGGAAATGTCCGCGCGCCTGGGCTGGATCAGCGAACAGGAGCGTGATCGCGGTATTCGCCTGTTCCAGCGTGCCGGCCTCCCGGTCATTCCGCCGGAAGAGATGACCGAAGCCGATTTTCTCGAACACATGGCAATTGACAAGAAAGTGATCGACGGTCGTTTGCGCCTGGTGCTGCTGCGCCACATGGGCGAAGCAGTGGTGACCGACGATTATCCGAAAGAGGTTTTACAGGCCACGCTAGGGGCGGATTACCGCGCTCTGGCTCAGCTTAAAGGTTAATAAGATCCCAATGACTAGTTTGCATGCCGACGAGGCTTTCCTCGGCCATTACCAGTTAAGTCATGACCCTTTCGCTCCACGGGTGCCTGGCTTCAAATTTTTCCCGGCCCAGCGCAAACCGGTGCTGGGGCAACTGCATCATCTGGCCCGTTACAGCCAATTGTTGCTGGTGGTCACTGGCCCTCAAGGCAGCGGCAAAACCCTGTTGCGTCAGGCCCTGGTGGCCAGCACCAACAAACAGTCAGTACAGAGCGTGGTGGTTTCCGCCCGTGGTGCCGGCGATGCCGCCGGTATGCTGCGTCAGGTGGCGCAGGCGCTGAACGTCGAGCAGGCCGAAATCGGCGCCATCCTGGCCCAAGTGGTACAGCTTGCCCTCACAGGGCAGGAAGTCTATTTGCTGGTGGATGATGCCGAGCAACTCGACGAATCCGCGCTGGAAGCCTTGCTGGCTTTGGCCGCTGGTGCGCCGGAAGGTCGCCCGCACGTGTTCCTGTTCGGGGAGTCCTCGCTGATTGCCCAACTTGAAGCGCTGAGCCTGGAGGAAGAGCGCTTCCACGTCATCGAGTTGCAGCCTTATACCGAAGAAGAAACCCGCGAATATCTGGACCAGCGTCTTGAAGGCGCCGGCCGGGGTATCGAACTTTTTACCGCGGATCAGATCTCTGATATTCACGAAAGCTCCGACGGTTGGCCTGGCACCATCAACCAGGTCGCCCGCGATGCAATGATCGAAGCCATGATTGCCAGCCGCTCAGCGGTGAAGCGTCCAAGTATGGGGTTCAACATGCCGAAGAAACACGTATTGGCGATTTCCGCTGTTGTCGTGGTCGCGGTAGCTGCCGCCTGGTTGATGCCGGGTCGCAGCAAAGCGCCGACCACCGGCGCGCCAGCCAACGAACAGGCGCAACTGCCGCTGGGCCAGGGCACGCCACAACCTAACAGCGGTGGCGCTCCATCCGTCGAATTCGCCGGAAATTCGCAACCGATGCCGTTGCCGTTGGTCGGCAACTCGCAGCCGGTGATGCGTGGCCCGTTGGCCGAAGCGGCCGGTGGTATCACCGAAGGCGACGACGGCGTGCCGGTCGAAGGTTCCAGCGCTACACCGCCAACCGTGACCACGACTGCGCCGCCTGCCGGCATCCAGCCGGGCCCCGCGCCAACGCCTGCCGCCAAACCGGTTCCAGCGCCGACTCAGGTCGCTACCGCCAAGCCAGCACCTGCACCTGTTGCCAAACCGGCTCCAGCGCCCGCCAAGCCGGTCGCCGCCGCCAAACCTGCCGAGAAGCCAGCCGCCGTGGCCAAAGCCGCCGGTGGCAGCTGGTACGCAGGCCAGGCGCCGGGTAACTACGTGGTGCAAATCCTTGGCACCAGCTCCGAATCGGCCGCGCAAAGCTTCGTCAAGGAGCAGGGCGGCGAGTACCGTTATTTCAAGAAAGTACTCAACGGCAAGCCGCTTTACGTCATCACCTACGGTAGTTTCGCCAACCGCGATGCAGCCGTTACCGCCATCAAGGCCTTGCCAGCGAAGGTTCAGGCTGGTAAACCTTGGCCTCGCACTGTCGCCAGCGTCCAACAGGAACTGGCAACAACTCGCTGAAGATTCGGCGGCCTTACCCAGGCCGCCTCTCCAAGCACCTCAAAATTTCTGCAAGCGCATGCCGCCTTTAGGGTCTGTTGGCGCTTGCTGACGACCGCGTTGCGCGCCAACGCGTGCGAGGCTGCGTTGCGGGATTTGCCAAGGGAAGAGCCATGGCATCGCAACGCGGTTCGTCAGCAAGCACCAACAAACCCTGGGCCGCGTGCCTTGTGGTGTCTGCGTCGCAGTAGTCTTTGAGTCGTTGCGGTCAAAATTAAAAAAAGTTTTGACTAGCACAGCATATCGCTTTAAACCTTTCACAAATGCGACATAGATTTGCGACATTTCGTCGTCAAATTTGTGAGCCTCCGTGTCGGTGTGTACAATGACCTCCCTTTTGCCCCCGCAAAGCTGGCGTACGTTCGGTGTGGATGGTAACTGGCTGAATTGAAAAGAAATTTGCTTCGATAAGAGGCAGCCTGGTGAGAAAGTGTCTATGAAAGCAGGTCTGTACCAACCAGATGAATTCAAGGATAACTGCGGTTTCGGCCTGATAGCCCATATGCAGGGCGAGCCCAGTCATACCCTTTTGCAAACGGCCATTGAGGCCCTGACCTGCATGACCCACCGCGGTGGGATCAACGCCGACGGCAAGACCGGTGACGGTTGCGGTCTGCTGATTCAAAAGCCGGATGTATTCCTGCGTGCGATCGCCCAGGAAACCTTCGGCGTCGAACTGCCCAAGCAATATGCCGTGGGCATGGTTTTCTTCAACCAGGACCCGGTCAAAGCCGAAGCCGCTCGCGAGAACATGAACCGCGAGCTCCTGGCCGAAGGCCTGACCCTGGTCGGCTGGCGCAAAGTGCCGATCGACACCAGCGTCCTCGGCCGCCTGGCCCTCGAGCGCCTGCCGCAGATCGAACAAGTGTTCATCGGTGGTGAAGGCCTGAGCGATCAGGACATGGCGATCAAGCTGTTCAGCGCCCGTCGTCGTTCATCCGTGGCCAACGCCGCCGACGTCGATCACTACATCTGCAGCTTTTCCCACAAGACCATCATTTATAAAGGCCTGATGATGCCGGCGGATTTGACCGCCTTCTATCCAGACCTGAGTGACCAGCGCCTGCAAACCTCGATCTGCGTGTTCCACCAGCGCTTTTCGACCAACACTCTGCCGAAATGGCCGCTGGCGCAGCCGTTCCGCTTCCTCGCCCACAACGGCGAGATCAACACCATCACCGGCAACCGCAACTGGGCTCAGGCCCGTCGCACCAAGTTCACCAACGATCTGATGGATCTGGAAGAACTCGGCCCGCTGGTCAACCGTGTAGGTTCCGACTCTTCCAGCATGGACAACATGCTCGAGTTGATGGTCACCGGTGGCATCGACCTGTTCCGTGGTGTGCGGATGATCATTCCGCCTGCGTGGCAGAACGTCGAAACCATGGACCCGGATCTGCGTGCGTTCTACGAATACAACTCGATGCACATGGAGCCGTGGGACGGTCCGGCCGGCGTGGTCATGACCGACGGTCGTTACGCGGTGTGCCTGCTCGACCGTAACGGTCTGCGTCCAGCGCGTTGGGTTACCACCAAGAATGGCTTCATTACCCTGGCCTCGGAAATCGGTGTCTGGAACTACCAGCCTGAAGACGTGATCGCCAAGGGCCGTGTCGGTCCGGGCCAGATCTTTGCCGTGGACACCGAAACCGGTCAGATCCTCGACACCGATGCCATCGACAACCGTTTGAAGTCCCGTCATCCGTACAAGCAATGGCTGCGCAAGAATGCTCTGCGCATCCAGGCGACCATGGAAGACAACGACCATGGTTCGGCGTTTTACGACGTCGATCAGCTCAAGCAATATATGAAGATGTATCAGGTCACGTTCGAAGAGCGCGACCAGGTGCTGCGTCCGCTCGGCGAACAAGGCTACGAAGCCGTTGGCTCGATGGGCGACGATACGCCGATGGCCGTGCTGTCCCAGCGCGTGCGCACGCCGTACGATTATTTCCGTCAGCAGTTCGCGCAGGTGACCAACCCGCCGATCGACCCGCTGCGTGAAGCCATCGTCATGTCGCTGGAAATCTGCCTCGGTGCCGAGCGCAACATTTTCCAGGAGTCGCCGGAACACGCCTCGCGCGTGATCCTCAGCTCGCCGGTCATTTCCCCGGCCAAGTGGCGCTCGCTGATGAACCTCGATCGTCCGGGCTTCGAACGCCAGATCATCGACCTCAACTACGACGAGAGCGTCGGCCTTGAAGCTGCGGTGCGCAATGTTGCCGATCAGGCTGAAGAAGCCGTTCGCGCCGGTCGCACCCAGATCGTGCTGAGTGACCGTCACATCGCCCCGGGCAAGTTGCCGATCCACGCTTCGCTCGCCACCGGCGCGGTGCATCACCGCCTGACCGAAAAAGGCCTGCGTTGCGACTCCAACATCCTGGTGGAAACCGCTACCGCTCGCGATCCGCATCACTTCGCGGTGCTGATTGGTTTCGGTGCCTCGGCGGTCTATCCGTTCCTGGCTTACGAAGTGCTGGGCGACCTGATCCGTACCGGTGAAGTGCTGGGCGACCTCTATGAGGTGTTCAAGAACTACCGTAAAGGCATCACCAAAGGCTTGCTGAAGATCCTGTCGAAGATGGGCATCTCCACCATCGCGTCCTATCGCGGTGCGCAACTGTTCGAGGCGATCGGCCTGTCCGAAGAAGTCTGCGACCTGAGCTTCCGTGGCGTTCCAAGCCGCATCAAGGGCGCGCGTTTCGTCGACATCGAAGCCGAGCAGAAAGCCCTCGCGGCCGAAGCCTGGAGCCCGCGCAAGCCAATCCAGCAAGGCGGCCTGCTGAAGTTCGTCCACGGTGGCGAATATCACGCCTACAACCCGGACGTGGTCAGCACCCTGCAAGCCGCTGTGCAGCAGGGCGACTACAGCAAGTTCAAGGAATACACGGCGCTGGTGGATAACCGTCCGGTGTCGATGATCCGCGACCTGTTCAAGGTCAAGACCCTGGACACGCCGCTGAACATCAGCGAGATCGAACCGCTGGAATCGGTGCTCAAACGCTTCGACTCCGCGGGCATCTCCCTCGGTGCTCTGTCGCCGGAGGCTCACGAAGCCCTGGCCGAAGCCATGAACCGCCTCGGCGCGCGTTCCAACTCCGGCGAAGGCGGCGAAGACCCGGCGCGCTACGGCACCATCAAGAGCTCGAAAATCAAGCAGGTTGCCACTGGCCGTTTCGGTGTGACCCCGGAATACCTGGTCAACGCTGAAGTGCTGCAGATCAAGGTCGCCCAAGGCGCCAAGCCCGGCGAAGGTGGTCAGCTGCCTGGCGGCAAGGTCAACGGTCTGATCGCCAAGCTGCGCTACGCAGTGCCGGGCGTGACCCTGATTTCGCCTCCGCCGCACCACGACATCTATTCGATCGAAGACTTGTCGCAGCTGATTTTCGACCTGAAACAAGTCAACCCGAAGGCGCTGGTCTCGGTGAAGCTGGTAGCAGAAGCGGGCGTCGGCACTATCGCCGCCGGTGTGGCCAAGGCCTACGCGGACTTGATCACCATTTCCGGCTACGACGGCGGCACCGGTGCATCGCCACTGACCTCGATCAAGTACGCGGGCGCTCCATGGGAACTCGGCTTGGCCGAAACCCACCAGACCCTGCGCGGCAACGACCTGCGCGGCAAGGTCCGGGTGCAGACCGACGGCGGCCTGAAAACCGGCCTCGACGTGATCAAGGCCGCGATCCTCGGCGCCGAAAGCTTCGGCTTCGGCACCGCGCCAATGATCGCCCTGGGCTGCAAATACCTGCGTATTTGCCACCTGAACAACTGCGCCACCGGCGTTGCGACTCAGAACGAGAAGCTGCGCAAGGATCACTACATCGGTACCGTCGATATGGTGGTGAATTTCTTCACCTACGTCGCCGAAGAAACCCGTGAGTGGCTGGCCAAGCTGGGCGTGCGCTCCCTCGAAGAGCTGATCGGCCGTACCGATCTGCTGGAAATCCTCGAAGGCCAGACCGCCAAGCAAAACCACCTGGACCTGACCCCGTTGCTCGGCAGCGATCACATCCCGGCAGACAAGCCTCAATTCTGCCAGGTCGACCGCAACCCGCCGTTCGACAAAGGTTTGCTGGCCGAGAAAATGGTCGACCTGGCCACTTCGGCCATCAACGACATGAGCGGCGCCGATTTCGCCCTGGATATCTGCAACTGCGACCGTTCCATCGGCGCACGGATCTCCGGTGAAATCGCTCGCAAGCACGGCAACCAGGGCATGGCCAACGCGCCGATCACCTTCCGCTTCAAAGGCACGGCGGGTCAGAGCTTTGGTGTGTGGAACGCCGGCGGCCTGAACATGTACCTGGAAGGCGACGCCAACGACTACGTCGGCAAAGGCATGACCGGCGGCAAACTGGTCATCGTTCCGCCGAAGGGCAGCATCTACAAGACTCAGGACAGCGCCATTATCGGCAACACCTGCCTGTATGGCGCCACCGGGGGCAAGCTGTTCGCCGCCGGTACCGCGGGCGAGCGTTTCGCGGTGCGTAACTCCGGTGCTCACACCGTCGTGGAAGGCACTGGCGATCACTGCTGCGAGTACATGACCGGTGGTTTCGTCTGCGTGTTGGGCAAGACCGGTTACAACTTCGGCTCAGGCATGACCGGCGGTTTCGCCTACGTGCTCGACCAGGACAACACCTTCGTTGACCGGGTCAACCACGAACTGGTGGAAATCCAGCGGATCAGCGGTGAGGCGATGGAAGCCTATCGCAGCCACCTGCAACGCGTGCTGAACGAATACGTCGAGGAAACCGACAGCGAGTGGGGTCGTAACCTCGCTGAAAACCTCGATGACTATCTGCGTCGTTTCTGGCTGGTCAAGCCCAAGGCTGCCAACCTGAAATCGTTGCTTTCCAGCACCCGTGCCAACCCGCAGTGATATGCGCCTGAAGAGTTTGATGAGGTTTTAACAATGGCTGAACGTCTGAATAACGACTTCCAGTTCATCGATGTCGGGCGCAAAGATCCGAAGAAGAAACTGTTGCGTCAACGCAAGAAAGAGTTCGTGGAAATCTACGAACCGTTCAAACCCCAGCAGTCGGCCGACCAGGCCCACCGCTGCCTGGGTTGCGGTAACCCGTATTGCGAATGGAAGTGCCCGGTGCATAACTTCATTCCCAACTGGCTCAAGCTGGTGGCCGAGGGCAACATCCTCGCCGCCGCCGAGCTGTCGCACCAGACCAACACCCTGCCGGAAGTCTGCGGCCGGGTTTGTCCCCAGGATCGTCTGTGCGAGGGTGCCTGCACCCTGAACGACGGTTTTGGTGCGGTGACCATTGGTTCGGTGGAGAAGTACATCACCGATACCGCGTTCGCCATGGGCTGGCGCCCGGACATGTCCAAGGTCAAGCCGACCGGCAAGCGTGTCGCGGTTATCGGCGCGGGCCCTGCCGGTCTGGGCTGTGCCGACGTGCTGGTACGTGGTGGCGTGACCCCGGTGGTGTTCGACAAGAACCCGGAAATCGGCGGTCTGCTGACCTTCGGGATCCCCGAGTTCAAGCTGGAAAAGACGGTGCTGAGCAATCGCCGCGAAGTCTTCACCGGCATGGGCATCGAGTTCCGCCTGAACACCGAAATCGGCAAGGACGTGACCATCGAGCAACTGCTCGAAGAATACGATGCCGTGTTCATGGGCATGGGCACCTACACCTACATGAAGGGCGGTTTTGCCGGTGAAGATCTGCCGGGCGTGTATGACGCGCTCGACTTCCTGATCGCCAACGTCAACCGCAACCTGGGCTTTGAAAAGTCGCCGGAAGATTTCGTCGACATGAAAGGCAAGAAGGTCGTGGTGCTGGGTGGCGGCGACACGGCGATGGACTGCAACCGTACTTCGATTCGTCAGGGCGCCAAGTCGGTGACCTGTGCGTATCGTCGTGACGAAGCGAACATGCCAGGCTCGCGTAAAGAGGTGAAGAACGCCAAGGAAGAAGGCGTGAAATTCCTCTACAACCGCCAGCCGATCGCTATCGTGGGTGAAGATCGTGTCGAAGGCGTGAAGGTGGTCGAGACCCGTCTCGGCGAGCCGGACGCCCGTGGCCGTCGCAGCCCCGAGCCGATCCCGGGCTCCGAAGAGATCATCCCGGCCGACGCCGTGGTCATCGCCTTCGGCTTCCGTCCAAGCCCGGCGTCGTGGTTCGAGCAGTTCAGCATCCAGACTGACAGCCAGGGCCGCGTCGTGGCGCCGGAACAAGGTCAGTACAAGCACCAGACCAGCAACCCGAAAATCTTCGCCGGTGGCGACATGGTGCGCGGTTCCGACCTGGTGGTTACTGCCATCTTCGAAGGCCGCAATGCCGCTGAAGGGATCCTGGATTACCTGGGCGTCTGACCGAACGACGTAAAAACCTGTGGGAGCGAGCCTGCTCGCGATTTACGGTAGATCAGTCAGCAGAGATGTTGAATGTGAAGCCCTCATCGCGAGCAGGCTCGCTCCCACATTGGTTTCAGGGTGTTACCAAAAACGGTATTCCACCGCGACAAATTGACCCGATAGACAAAAGGAACGGCTCTTACCGTGCCTTTTGCGTCGCGCTCTGAGAAAATGCCCGCACTTTTTTTCCGGATGCCGACATGACTGCCCTGAAGAACGACCGTTTCCTTCGCGCCCTGCTCAAGCAACCCGTAGACGTCACCCCTGTGTGGATGATGCGTCAGGCCGGTCGCTACCTGCCTGAATACCGCGCCAGCCGTGCCAAGGCCGGTGACTTCATGAGCTTGTGCATGAACCCGGCGTTCGCTTGCGAAGTCACGATGCAGCCGCTCGACCGCTATCCGCAACTGGACGCGGCGATCCTCTTCTCCGACATCCTGACCATCCCCGATGCCATGGGCCAAGGCCTGTACTTCGAGACCGGTGAAGGTCCGCGCTTCAAAAAAGTCATCAGCACCCTGGCCGACATCGAAGCCCTGCCGATTCCTGATCCGCACAAAGACCTCGGCTACGTCATGGACGCGGTCAGTACCATCCGTCGCGAACTGAACGGCCGCGTGCCGTTGATCGGCTTCTCCGGCAGCCCATGGACCCTGGCCACCTACATGGTCGAAGGCGGTTCGTCGAAAGACTTCCGCAAGACCAAGGCCATGCTCTACGACAACCCGCAAGCCATGCACCTGCTGCTGGACAAGCTCGCGCAGTCGGTCACTTCGTACCTCAACGGCCAGATCATGGCTGGCGCGCAAGCGGTGCAGATCTTCGACACTTGGGGCGGCAACCTCTCCGCAGCGGCCTATCAGGAATTCTCCCTGGCCTACATGCGCAAAATCGTCAGCGGCCTGATCCGCGAACACGAAGGCCGCAAAGTGCCGGTCATCCTGTTCACCAAGAATGGCGGCCTGTGGCTGGAAAGCATTGCCGACGCTGGCGCGGATGCGCTGGGCCTGGACTGGACCTGCGACATTGGCGAAGCCCGTCTGCGTGTCGGCAGCAAAGTCGCCCTGCAAGGAAACATGGACCCGACCGTGCTCTACGCGAAACCTGAAGCCATTCGCGCCGAAGTCGGACGGATCCTCGCCAGCTACGGCAAAGGCAGCGGCCACGTGTTCAACCTCGGTCATGGCATCACGCCGGAAGTCGACCCAGAGCATGCTGGCGCCTTCCTGCGCGCGGTGCATGAATTGTCGGCGCAGTATCACGAGTGATAGCAGTCCGATAAAAAGTCCCCGCTTTTCTGTGGGAGCGAGCCTGCTCGCGATAGCGGTATAACAGTCAACTTAGATGTTGGATGTTATGACCCTTCGCGAGCAGGCTCGCTCCCACAGTTGTTTGTGGCTGACCGGATATTGCCGTCAGGCTTTCACATTTTCCAACGGCGGCAACTTCGCCAGCTTCAACGCCACCAACAACGCAATTACCAACAACCCGCCAATAAACAACCCGATCCCGTTCCATCCACCCAAGTGCCAGGCCACACCGCCCGCCGTACCCGCGATACTTGACCCGGCGTAATAGCTGAACAGGTACAGCGACGACGCCTGTCCTCTGGCCTTGATCGCACGACGGCCGATCCAGCTACTGGCCACCGAATGCGCCCCGAAGAAGCCGAAGGTAAAGATCAGCATGCCGAGAATCACCAGCGGTAACGGCGTGAACATGGTCAGAGCGATGCCCGCGAGCATCACCACAATGGTTGCCCAGAGCACTTTGCGCCGGCCGAGTTGGTCGGCCAGGGCGCCGATTTTCGCCGAGCTATAGATGCCCGACAGGTACACCACCGAAAGCAGCCCGACAAACGCCTGATCCATGTGATACGGCTCGGCCAGCAAGCGATAGCCGATGTAGTTGAACAGCGTGACGAACGCACCCATCAGCACGAACGCCTCAAGGAACAGCAGTGGTAGACCGGCATCGCGAAAGTGCATGGTGAAGCCGTCCAGCAAGCTGCGCGGATGCAGCGAGCGGGCGCGGAAGTTGCGCGATTCCGGGAGGATCTTCCAGAACACCGCCGCGGCAATCAGCGCCAGGCCACCAATGACCAGCATCGCCGTGTGCCAGCTGACGAAGTCGATCAATACCCCGACGATCAACCGTCCACACATGCCGCCGATGGCGTTGCCACCGATGTACAAGCCCATGGCCAGGCCCAGGTGCTGCGGGTGGATCTCTTCGCTCAGGTAAGTCATTGCGACCGCCGCCAGACCGCTCAACGACAGCCCCACCAGCGCCCGCATCACCAGCACGCCTTGCCAGCTCGGGATCATTGCGCTGGCCATGGTGCAGAGCGCGGCGGCGAACAGCGCGGCGACCATCACCGGCTTACGCCCGATGCGATCAGAGATGGGGCCGGTGATCAGCAAGCCGATAGCGAGCATGCCGGTGGCGACCGACAGGATCAGGCTGCTCTGGGCCGCGTTGATGGAAAACTCGCGGGACAGCAGCGGCATCATCGGCTGCACGCAGTACAGCAGGGCAAAGGTCGCGAAACCGCCCGAGAACAGCGCCAGCACCGTGCGCATAAACATCGGTGTGCCTTTCTCGATGTAGATCTCGCTTGGCTCAATGACGACGTCGTCCAGTGGAGTGGGCGGAATTTCATGGGCGAGTGGAGCGACAGCAGTTTTCACTTCGAACCTCGGAGGGGCGCAGCCGGTCAGGCAATGAAAAAATCATATAGCTGCCTAATGATTCAATCCAATATATTGTTCGACCTGTTTGATAGGTTTTACGACCTAATGGAGTTTTCATGGAATTGCGCCACCTGCGCTACTTCATCGCCGTCGCCGAAGAACTGCATTTCGGCCGCGCCGCCCAGGTGTTGGGCATCTCGCAGCCGCCGCTGAGCCAACAGATTCAGGCACTGGAGCAGGAGGTCGGTGCCCGGTTATTCGAACGGACCAATCGTCGGGTCGAACTCAGTGAGGCCGGTCGGCTGTTTCTGGAAGAGGCGCGGTTGGTGCTGGCTCAAGTCGACAAAGCGGCGGACGTTGCGCGGCGGGCACAACTCGGAGAGTTGGGTGAACTGAAGATCGGCTTCACCTCGTCGGCCCCATTCAACTCGACCATCCCTCAGGCGATCTTTTCGTTTCGCCAGCGCTTCCCGGCGGTGCATCTCAACTTGCGGGAGATGAGCAGCACCCAGGTCGCCGATGCGTTGGTGGACGAATCAATCGAAGTCGGCATCATGCGGCCGCTGGGCTTGCCGGACTCACTCAGCGTGGTGGAACTGATGCGCGAGCCGCTGGTGGCAGGTGCTCAGCGCCAAGCATCCGTTGGTGAGCGGCAGTGAAGACGGTTTATTCCTCTCGGCCCTTGCCCTCGAACCGTTCGTATTTTTCCTGCGTAGCTATGGCAGTGGTTTGTACGCACAGCTGCTCAGCCTGGCGCGGGATGTCGGGTTCAGCCCGCACTTCGCGCAAGAGGCTGGCGAGGCGATGACCATCATCGGGCTGGTGGCGGCAGGTTTGGGGGTGTCGGTGTTGCCGGCGTCGTATCAGCGGATGCGTATTGATGGCGTGGTCTACCGCCCATTGCTCGATCCGGCGGCCGTGTCGGCAGTGTGGCTGGTACAGCGCAAGGATCAGAAGTCGCCGATGGCAAAGGCGTTTGTGGAGTTGCTGACGCGTAAGGTTGAGCCTCTGAAGCCGTAACTACGGGTGACCCCAGTGAGGTCACCCGTTCTTCTTCACCAGGCACTACACCGACTGCACCTGCACCTGCACCTGCAATCGTCGCCCGATGACATTCATGAAATCGTAACCATCGCGCAATGATTTCGCTAACACTCGCACCAGCTAGTATCACTGGGCTGTTTGCGTTTGCTGAGCTTTGTTTTGTTCCGCCAGTGCTATCGCTTTGAAATCATAGGTCGGATAGAACTCGGTTCTGTAACTTCCCCACGCTGTATTTTCAAGTGCAAGGTTTACTTCAGCAAGACGGGAGGCTGGGAAGCGCACTGTGACGACTTGTCCGATACCCATCATTATGTTCCAACTGACAATCTCTACGCCCGCAGGTGGAAATGCCTTATAGAAACCTTGCTTGGTAAGTTGAGCCTTTAGTTCGCCCAATGGCCGTGACTGATCGTGCTTTAAAAATATTGTCAGCATGACGGCATTGTCTGGCGTAGCAACGGCACTTTTTGCAGAGGAATTTGTTGTGGACTGCGCATTGACAACGCCGCAGAAGACCGAGGATATCAATAGCGTAAATGCAAGAAGTGTTTTGAGTGATTTCTGCATATTGAAATTCCATGTTTTATTAGGAAGTAATATTGGTTTTCAAGCGGTGACGCTACTCCGGCGGAACTGCTTGGATCATTTAGTGTGCTATGGGCGACTGGTTTCAGTTTTTGATATTTGTATCTGGTTTAATGGCGGACTGTGTTTCTACTGCACCGGTGTAAGGGGTATGAACTACATAGATACGCACTAGAGGGTTAGTGTCTATCATGTCGCGAGGTACTTCGCGAGAATATGTGAATTCATTGGGGTTCAACTTTTCCAATCGCCTGACCACGGTTTTGGTTGGCCCGACATCGGGCACTAAAATGTGGGTTTTTTGATCGCCAGTGACAAAAAAGTAACCTCCACCTCCATTGTCGTACTTTGATTTTCCCGTATCGGTGTAAAAGAACTCATAGCGATTGCGTTCGGGATCCCACGTCGATATCCCGACCACGCCAGGATAATTCGCTTTTACGTCCGTTTGTGGTGCCCCCTCTATATAGACTTTTGTTGTCAGCCATCGAGGGGAGGATGCCAGAGCCCGAGTATCGGCAGTGGCGGGGGCTTGTTGCGCAAAACTACCCAAAGAACAAAACAATGCCGCAAGAAGCAGGAATGTAGAAGTAATATTATTTTTTTGCATGCGGATAACTCCTTATCTGCTTTTGTGGGTTGCTCGCTATTAATTATCAAAATTCAATGCGTGAAAAGTATAGGATGGGAATGGGAGGGGTCAATAGTGGGGTAATGACTTGTAATGGTTCGGCGTTTCTTTTTTGAAGTAATATTTTGTCGCACTTGTTTTTAATGTGTTGGTTGTCGGAGTTTACCCATATGTCGAAGTTACAAGGCTGACTGTAGGACGTTTCCGAAATGACATACTCCGTTTTCCTGATGTTTCATTTATTTGCCGAGGACTCAGATGTGGCGAGCCCGTTGCTTGATTCAGAGGTTCGGCGGTGTGATTAATGCAGCGCAGGATCAGAAATCGCCGATGGCAGGGCGTTTGTGGAGTTGCTGACGCGTAAAGTGTTTAAAAGATCGCAGCCTTCGGTAGCTCCTACGCCGATCTATGTAGGAGCTGCCGAAGGCTGCGATCTTTTGATCCTCGGTAATACCTGAATGTGTCGCGGCTAGTCCGCGCCGGGCGTTACTGAACCTTCGCCAAATCCCCTTTCAACGCAACGCCCGCCATGAGCGCCCCAGCGTGGCACTCATAGGTCTTGGCATCCTTGCGCTCATTACTTTTGTAGAAACTGACGATATTGGTCACGGCATTGGCACCGGCGTTCTTCGCTGCCTGATGCAGGCTGATGATTGCCGATTGCGCGACCCATTCGCAGGCCACGTCGTCAGACTTGTTGAAGGCGTTGGTTTTCTTGTTGGTCACGGCACCTGCGCTGAGTACGGTGACGTTGCCAGCCGGGGTATTGCCTGCCAGGTAGAACTTTACGCTGCCATCGATTTTGCCGGCGCGGGTTGCTTCGGCGACTGCTTTGTCAAAAGGCAGATACACCGCGGTGTCACGGGCCTGGCTGATGCTCGGCATTGCGCAGATCAGCAGGGTGGCGACGGCAGCGAGTTTCTTGAAGTGCATGGAGGTCTCCTTGACCCTGAGTCATTCGATTACGACCAGCGACGGAAAATCAACGAGGTGTTAACCCCACCAAAAGCGAAATTGTTGTTCATCACGTACTGGTTGCTCATCTGCCGGAATTCACCGCGCAGGTAATCGAGCTTGCCGCACTGTGGATCGATCTCATCGAGGTTGAACGTGTGCACGTACTGGTCGCGGTTCATCATTTCGATGCTGAACCAGGACTCCAGCGCGCCGCAGGCTCCCAGGGTGTGACCGAGGAAACTCTTCTGTGAACTGATCGGCATGTGTTCGCCGAACAACGCGCTGGTGGCCAGTGTTTCGGCAATGTCGCCCTGTTCTGTAGCGGTGCCATGACCATTTACATAACCGATGGCGGTCGGTTCGAGCCCGGCGTCTTCCAGCGCCAGCTCCATGGCCCGGCGCATGGTGAGCTGCTCCGGACGGGTGGCGTGCTGACCGTCGGCGTTGCTGCCGAAACCTACGATCTCGGCGTGGATATGTGCGCCGCGTGCCAAGGCGTGTTCGAGCTCTTCGAGCACCAGCATGCCGCCGCCTTCACCAATTACCAGGCCATCGCGGCCGGAGTCGTAAGGGCGAGGGCTGGTTTGCGGGGCATCGTTTTTCAGGCTGGTGGCATAGAGCGCATCGAACACCATGGCTTCGGTCGGGCACAGCTCTTCGGCACCGCCGGCGAGCATCAGCGGCAGGCGGCCGAACTTGATTGATTCGTAGGCATAACCGATGCCCTGGCTGCCGCTGGTGCAGGCGCTGGAGGTCGGGATCAGTCGGCCGGTGAGGCCGAAGAAAATGCTGATATTCGCTGCCGTGGTGTGCGGCATCATCCGTACGTAGGAGTTGGCGTTCAGGCCTTCGGCCACTGAGTTGAGCAGCATTTTGCCAAACGCCTTGATCTCGTCGGTGCTGCCGGTGGACGAGCCGCAGGAAACGCCCATGCGCCCGTCCTTGATCGACTCGTCACCCAGCAGACCGGCGTCCGCCAAGGCCTGTTCAGCCGCGCCAACGGCCAGGCGCGAGACGCGGCCCATGCTGCGCAGCTGCTTGCGGGTCCAGTGGCTCGGTACTTTGAAGTCATCGATCGGCCCGGCCAGGCGCGTGTTGAGTTCGGTAAAACGATCCCACTCGTCCATGCGGCGAATGCCGCTGCGATTGGCGGCGAAGTTGGCGGCGATGGTGTCCCAGTCGCTGCCCAGTGAGGTGATGCCGGCCATGCCGGTGACGACGACGCGCTTCATCAGCACAGGCCTCCGTTGACGGCCAGAACCTGCCGAGTGATATACGACGCTTCCGCCGACATCAGGAAATTCACCGCACCAGCTACCTCTTCCGGGGTGCCCATGCGCTGTGCGGGGATCATTTTCATCAATTCTTCCACCGGCACGTTTTCATCGAGCATTGCCGTGTCGATCAGGCCGGGTGCGACACAGTTAACGGTGATTTTGCGCTTGCCCAGTTCGATCGCCAGCGCCTTGGCTGCGCCGATCAAACCGGCCTTGGACGCGCTGTAATTGACCTGGCCGCGATTGCCGATCAACCCGGAAACAGAGGTGATGCAGACAATCCGTCCGGCGGCGCGACGACGGATCATCGGCATCATCACCGGGTGCAGCACGTTGTAGAAACCGTCGAGATTGGTGCGCATCACCATGTCCCAATCCTCCTCGCTCAGGGCCGGGAAAGCACCGTCGCGGGTCAGGCCAGCGTTGAGCACCACGCCGTAATAGGCGCCGTGGGTTTCGACATCGGCATCAAGAATAGCTTTGCAACGGGCACGGTCGGAAACGTCGAATTGCAGGATGCGAGCGTTGCGGCCCAGGGCTTCGACTTCGGCCTTGACGGTTTCGGCGTCCGCAAGGCCGCTGCGGCAGTGCAGCACGATGTCATGCCCGGCCCGGGCCAGACGCAACGCAATGGCGCGGCCGATACCACGGCTGGAGCCGGTGACCAGTACGGATTCAGTCATCACTCGACTCCTTGGGGTTCATGAAGATATTGCGCGGCCTGAGGCGGGCGAAACACGTTCAGCCGGGCGGTGGCGTGGATGCCGGGGGCGGTGAGGTGGCATTCGAACACACCCATGCCATTGTCGTCTTCCAGCGAGCGTATCCCGTGGATGGTCAACTCGGTGCCGACGGGGAAGTGTTCCACGTTGCATTCGAATTTACGGGTGCCGAGCAGAAAGCCCAACTCCACCGCATTACCTTTCTGGCGCGCATGGCAGCCAGCGTACGCGGCGACGCTCTGGGCCATCAACTCGATGCCGACCCAGGCCGGCAGGCTGCCGTCGGGGCGATTGAACAGGCCACCGGGTTTGACGGTGAGTCGGGTGTGAATCTGCTCGTCATCGAATGACAGAATCTGCTCGATGAGGATCATGTCGCCGGCATGCGGCAGCAGTTCGGCGAGCGGCCAGGCAATCATGGGGCGTCTCCGATAATCAGACTGACGTTATTGCCACCGAAGGCAAAGGAATTGCTCATCAGGTAGCGAGGTGCAATGGACGTCAGGTGGTCGGTCGGGGTCACCCAATGCAGGGCCGGTAATTCGGGGTCGGGCTGGCCGTCCCAGACGTGGGGCGGCAAGGCATGTTCGCTGTTGTCCGCGCTCAGGCTCAACCAGCAGAACGCCGCTTCCAGGGCACCGGCAGCGCCGAGGGTATGCCCGGTCATCGGTTTGGTCGACGAGCAGGGCACGCCTTGCGGGAATAGCGTCGTCACCGCCAGGCTTTCCATGGCGTCGTTGTGCTGGGTGGCGGTGCCGTGCAGGTTCAGATAGCCGATCTGCTGCGGTTGCAGGCCCGCGCGGCTCAAGGCTTTGCGCATCGCTTGCAGGGCCCCACGGCCGGTTGGTTCCGGCGCGGAAATATGATGTGCATCGGAGCTGGCGCCACTGCCTAGCAGGGCAATCGGTTGGCTGTTGCCGGCGCTTTTGCTCATCAGAAACAGCACCGCCGCTTCGCCGATATTGATGCCGTTACGGTTGGCTGAAAACGGATTGCAGCGCTGCTCGGACACCGCTTCCAGGGCCGAGAAACCGTTGAGGGTCAGCTTGCACAAGCTGTCGACACCGCCGCACAACACGGCGTCGCATACGCCCAGGTCGAGCAGTCGTTGAGCACTCATCAGCGCGCGGGCGCTTGAGGTGCAGGCGGTGGAAATGACATAGGCCGGGCCGCTCAATTGCAGCCAGTCAGCGAGGAACGTCGCCGGCGCGCCGAGTTCCTGTTGCTGATAGTCATAATCGGCGGGGAACTGATGCTCACGGATGTAATGGGCCAGACCGCTGCTGGCCTCGTGAATGCCCGAGGTGCTGGTGCCCAGAATGACGCCGATACGGTCGCGGCCGTAGGTCTGGATCGCCTGCCGGATGTCTTCGCGAATTTGCAGCGCAGCCTCCAGCAGCAATTGATTGTTGCGACTGCTCTGATGCGCGAGCTCAGCCGGAATCGGCGCCAGCTCACCGCGCACAGCCGCGACCGGCAGCGTGCGTTCCGCCACCCAGCCGGCCTCGCTGCGCATGCCCGAGCAATCGCCGGCAAACAGGTTGCGGGCGACTTCCTGCTTGTTGCGGCCCAGGGCGCAGATCACCCCGAGGGCGTTCAGATAAGCCGTCATGGCGTGGGCTCGCCTAACGGAGTGACGCGATAGTGCGGGCCTTGGGATACGTTCAATTCAAAGCTCAGTGGTTGTGAGTAACGAATGTTCCAGCGCGGTGACAAGGACCGCTGCCCGTCCTGCTGGCGGGCGGCGGGGTAGTTACCATGCAACTCGCCGGCGGGGGTCAACGCAAACAACAGGGCCGCGAACAGCTCCCGGGCTTCCGGATTGGGCGGCAGCAGACCGTCGGCCTGCCATTGGCCATCGATCAGTTTCTGCCGTGCCACGGGAATCCCCAAAGGGTCCATCATCGACCAGCGAATGCCCGGGCCTTCACGCTGGATCACCAGCAGCCAGTCCTGACGCTGTTCGGCCATCTGCCGTTCGATGTGCAGTTGCAGCGGCAACGCCAAGTTCGGGGTTCGCTCGGGCAGCGGTGCCTGGCTGGCACAGGCGCTCAGCAACAGGACACAACCCAGAAGCAGGAAACGGATCATCAGGCACACCCTTCAACGGGCTTACGCGCAACTACATTGACCAGGGTTTCTTCCCGCTGGCCAAAGGTTTTGGGCTGGCGCAGGCCGAAGCGTTCGAGCAGGCCGAAATCCTTGGCGCGACTCCACCACAAGTAAGGGTAAGACACGTTCTGCGGGCCGAATTCAAAACCCTGGCGACGAATCATGTCCAGGTAGCCGGCGGCACTCTTCTGCACGTGCATCGGGTGGCGGAACAGCCAGCGAATCACCCAGGTATCAATGTAAGCCTCGGTGGACTCGGCGAACAGCAAATAGCCGCCCGGCTTGAGCACTCGATAGAACTCGGCCAGGGCCTGATCCTGCTCGACAAGGTGATGGAAGGTCTGATGACAGAACAGCAGATCGACGCTGGCGTCCGGTATTTTGATGCTCGCGCAGTCACTGCCGATCAGTTCTACATCCATGCCCTGGCGGGCCGCTTCTTCGCCGCTCAGGTTCAGGCTGTGAGGGTCGGCATCCAGCCCGATCAGGCGCCGAGGCGCGAAGGTCCGGCGCAGATACTGGAACGACTTGCCCTGGCCGCAACCGGCATCCAGCAATACCGGATTGTCGGGCAATGGCGCGCTGAACAGATCGCGCAAATCATTGATCGCCACTCGCAATACATGGTGCTGCCAGGTGTGACTGCGCAGGAACCAGAAACCAAAACGGGTCTCTTCGACGTAGTTGTCGCTCAAATAACTCATGTCGGATCCTGTGCGCAAAGGTCCGAGATCATCCGCAGTCGACGCTTGGGTTCGCTGACAAACGGGTTGCGTTCATCCCAGGCGTAACCCGCGAGAATCGAGCTGATCATGCGGCGGATTTCCGCTGCGCCGCCCTGATAGAAAATCACATCCTGAAAGGTCCCGGCGTACCAGCTTTCGACGTAGCAACGGAAGGTGTCGACGCCGCGCTTGAGCGGTTCGGCGAACTCGGTCTGCCAGTCGACGCTTTCACCTTGCAGTTGGCGGTGCAGCACTCCGGCAGCCATGCTCGCCGAACGCATGGCGATGGTCACGCCGGAAGAGAACACCGGGTCGAGAAATTCCGCCGCGTTGCCCAACAGGGCGAAACCAGGGCCGTGCAGGGTTTTGACGTTGGCCGAATAACCGCCGATGGTCCGCGCGGGCGTATCCCACACGGCATTGTTCAGCACACCGGCCAGGCTTGGCGTTTCAGCAATGAAGCCGCGCAGGCAATCGTCCAGATTCTCGGTGCGGCCTTCGAAGTGTTCGGCGGCCGCCACTACACCCACCGAGCAACGGCCGTTACTGAACGGGATGGTCCAGAACCAGATATCCCGCTGGGTCGGATGGGTGGTGATGAGGATTTTCTCCCGGTCGAAAGCCGGGCTGTCGATACAGTCTTCGACGTGGGTGAACACGGCTTGGCGCACCGGGAAGTTCGACGGTGCTTCAAGGTCCAGCAAGCGCGGCAGCACGCGACCGTAGCCGCTGGCATCGAGCACGAAGTCGGCCTCGACGCGATATTGGCTGCCGTCTTCGCGAAGCACATCGAGCTGCAGTTTCGGCAGGCTGAAATCGGCGCTGACAATGGCTTCGCCATAACGGACATCGACACCTTGCAGCTCAGCCTGATCGGCCAGCAGCTTGTCGAAGTCGGCGCGCTGGACCTGGAACGTCGTCGGCTTGCCGTTGGTGAACGTGTCGCCGAAATCGAAGGTGCTGTACTGATCGCCCCAAGCGAACGCTGCACCGTTTTTGCGCTGGAAACCAGCAGCATTTACCGCCTCGAGCATGCCGGCTTCTTCGACGAAATCCAGGCAGTGGGACAACAGGCTTTCACCGATGGAAAACCGTGGGAAATGCTGGCGCTCGATCATCAGCACATCATGACCTTTACGCTTGAGCAGTGCTGCGGCGATGGCGCCCGAGGGGCCTGCGCCGATCACCAGTACCTGACGACGTTCCATTTCAACTGTTGGCACGGGTGCTCCTTGCCGGGGCGGCGATGTTCAAAGGAATTCGGTGCATGCCGGCCAGTGCCGGCAGCAGGGTTGCGATCAGGCCCATCAACATCAGCGCGAAATACAGCGCAGGGCTGATGAGTTGTTGTTGCAGCAGCAGGTTGAGAAAGACGATCTCGCTCAAGCCGCGAATATTCAGTAAAAGGCTTTCCCGCCAGCGGCTGGCACCTTCAAACGAGGCGCCGGCCCAGCCAAGGCCCAACCAGTTGCCCAACAGTTTGCTGGCAATCGGCAACAGCAGGAGCGCGGCCAGTTGCACCCCACCGAGACTGTCGATGGCACTGTGTACGTTGATTTGCACGATGCCGAACGTGAGGATCAGCGGGATGGCGATCCAGGTCTGCAAACGGCTCATCCACGCCGCCGACAATGGCAGCACCAATGGCACCTTGAGCGCGGCCATGCACAGCAGATAGCCGATGCCGAAAATCAGCGCATTGAGTTTGAAGTGTTCGGCGACCACCAGCAGCGCGAAGAAGCCGCCGCTGTACAGCAATGGTTGGCGCAACCCGAGCAGTCGCAGCAACAATGGCAGACAGGCGCCGGCCAGCGGCAGCAAGAGGCTGCTCAGGTGCAGGCTACCCTGTGCGAACGCAAACAGAGTCCAGCAAGTCAGGTCGATCAGGATCGCGGTCTGCACCAGGCGTCGGGTGGCAGCGGGCGGGTAGTTGATGTGTCGCAGGTACAGATACAACACCGGAATCGCGGTGATGGCGAACAGCAGACCGACCGCCAGCGAGCTGATCCACGGCTGCGGCGGCAACAGCCAGACCGCCGTTGCCAGCCCGCAGGCAAACGGAATACAGAAACTCGGCAAGGCGATCTTCAGACTCTGGCGTTCCAGTCGCAGGTCGATCACGTCGCTGAGGATGTGCCCCAACAGTAAGGCAAAGCTCAGGCTGTAGAGGTTTTTCAGCCAGTCGGGAGAGATCAGATCGGCGCCGCTCAGGTGCCAGCCCGGTTCGATCCAGAAGTACATCAGCAGCGGCAGGCCGAAGGTCGCCAGCAGCAACTGGCTGACGATCGGAATCAGACCGAAATGACGACCGATACGGGTGGCCACGGCGAACATCGCCAGGGCCATCATCCAGAACACCGCGACCATCATGATGCCGGCTCCGTAATCGGTGCGATGTGGACTTGGCGTCCGGCCCACGGCGCCAGAATAAAACTGAACGCCAGGCCGAGGCTCACCGACAGGCCGAAGTTGCTCACCGCCGGCGTGCTGGACACCGCCAGCAGGCCGAACGACAGCCAGGTGGTCACTGCTGCCAGCAAAGTGCCCAGAAGGCTCGCCGCGCCGCCGCCGATCTGTTCGCGCATGAGGATCGCGTAGTCGACGCTGATGGCCGTCACCAGCAACAGGCCGAACAGGCTGAACAATGTCAGCGGCTGACCGAGCCAACCGAGGCTTGCCAGACTGCACAGGGCCGCCAGCAACGGCAGAGAGACAATTCTCAACGCGCCACCGAGACCGAATGGCAAGATCAGCACCAGCACGATCAACACGCAGGAGGCGAGTTTCAATTCAGCGGCGCTGATTTGAGTGGCGGCGAAAACCTGGTTCAGTTCGCCGAGACGGTCCACCAGTTCCACGCCCGGCAAGTCCAGCGCCTGGACCCGCAACAGTGTGGGATTGTTCAAACCTTGCAGGCTGACCATTGCAGCCACGCCGTCATCGGTCGGCCCCAGCCATAGGGTGCGGTAGGGTTCGGCCAACGGGCCGGCCAGCGCGGCGTCGATGTCTTCGGTGGGCAGCGCCTGCAACGTTGCCAACTCGGCCTGCAACGCGGCGGCCGGCACGCCGAGGTCGAGCAACGGTTGCCAGAACTGCGGCAGCTTGCTCAGTGCGTCACGCACTTTGCGCTGTTCGCTCGGCTGGCTGACCAGTTGATTGAGCGACAGATAGCCCTGAAGTTTCTCCAGATTGACCAATTGATCCAGACGCTCGCTCAGTGCGGTTTGGCGTTCGAGCAATTCCTGCTGATTGGCCGCGCGCACCAGGAAGAACTGGCTGGTGGGTTGATAGCCGGTGATGCGTGCGATGGTCTGGGCTTCGTCAGTCAGTTGTTGCGGCGTGCCAACCCATTGGCGAATGTCGTTTTTGCTCTGCAGCTGCAACAGACCGCCGACACAGAAGGCGATCAACAGCGCCAGCAGCACCGGTGTGCGTACGTATTTGAGCAACGATTCACGCAGCTCCAGCAACTTCTCGGCGATGCGCATCGGCCATTGCGCCGGTCGCAGAACCACGCCCTTGAGCAGCGCCGGTAGCAGGCACACTGCCGACAGGTAGGCGCCAAGCAGGCCGGCGGCGGAGAACACGGCAATTTGGGTCAGGGCCGGGAACGGCGTCCAGGCCAGGGCCAGGTAGCCGATGCAACTGGTGATCAGGCTCAGCGTCAGCCCCGGCAGGGTCAGGCGCAACGCCGGCCAGCTGTGCCAGGGTTTCAGGCTCCAGCTTTTGGACAGGTAATGCAGCGGGTAATCCACCGCCACGCCGATCAGGCTGGAGCCCAACACCAGCGTCATCACATGCATGTGACCGAACAGCGCCACGCAGGCCACCGCGCCGAACAGCATGCCCACCAGCACCGGGACGAACGCCAGCAATACCCGCCAACGCCGGAAGGCCAGCAACAGCAGCAACAGAATCCCGACCGTGGCGCCGCCGCCGACCCAGGTCATCTCGCACGCGGCTTGCCGTTGACCACTGGCAGCGTACAACAGGCCACTGGCGGCGAGTAGTTGCACATTGGCCTGGGCGGCTTCTTCGCGACTGTGCTGGAGCAGGTCAGCCACTTGCAGCGGCAGGTTCATGTCGAACGCGTTGCCGACGGTTCGCGCCCGCAGCATCACCCAACTCTTGCCGTCGGCATCGGCAACCAGCGCGCCGCTGCCGATGTCCAGTTGCACCGAACCGTGCTGTGGCTGGCTGTTCTGGATGCGTCCGGTCAGGCCGAGCCAGTCGTCCTGGCTCGGCACCAGGCTGAAGCCGGTGAACGGGTCGAACAGGGCTTGTACCCGTTGCTGAATAAAGGCGTCGGGGTGCTCGATGAGTTGCTGTCGGTCGGTCGCGGACAGCATCGCCAGTCGGCCTTGCAGCAATTGTGTGCGCAGCGCTGGCAAGTCGGCCTGCAGGTTCCACTGGACCTTTTCGAACACACCGCTGGCCTGCCACTGCTCGCCGAGTTTTTGCGCCATGGCGATGGCTTGCTGGCGGTCTTTATGGCCGACCAGCACCAGCATTTCCCGGTTCAGCGGTTCTTGCATGCGTTGTTCTGCGCGCAGTTCCAGCGCGTCCGGCGCCGTGCCTGGCACCAGTTCCATCAGGTTGGCCGACAGCGGCGCGTCGTCACGCCATTGCCAGCCCGCGAGTGCGAGCACCGCCAGCAGCAGGATCAGAAACAGCCGCGGCAGCATCCGTTCACTCGGCAAAGTCATGTTGCTCCGCATCGCTCAAAGGTTGTGCGCTGGTACTGTCCTGCATACGCAACAGGGTTCGGTCACCCTGGGTTTCGAGCAGCTCGATGCTGTGCACCAGTTCGCCGCCGTCAATGTTGATCTGATTGAACACCTGCTTGAGCAGCATCGAACGCGGGGCCAGGGTCAGTTTCCAGTTTTGTGCATCGCCGCTCAGCGAAAGCTCGAAATCCCGTTGCAGGCCACTGCTGTCGCCTTGCAGCACCGCGAGAAACAAGCGGTTCTGTTCGGCGCCGGCGCTCTTGTTCGGCAGCATTTGCCAACCGTTGGCATCACGCCGGGCAATGCCCTTGTCGCTGATGCGGTAGTCCTGTTGCAGCGGGGTTTTCAGCAGCCAGAGAAGGCCGTGATTCTTCGCCAGAACGAAGGTGCCCTTGCTGGTCAGCGGCTGGGGCAGGGCGCGCAGGTGTTTTTCCTGGATGAAGCTGCCGTGGATCACATCGGGTTTGCCCAGTTGATCGCTGAGCTGCTGTAAATCGAAAGCCTGCGCCAATGATGAAAGCCCGAGCAACGCTAAAGCGCCAAGGCATTTGAACAGCGAATTCATGGCAGCATCCTTTCAACCGCGTCGGTGAACACCTTCGGTGAAGCCAACTGCATTTCGCGGCTGCTCATGTCGACGGCGACTTGCACGGAACAGGCGCGGGTCAGGCGCTCGCCGGTGGCCAGATCGCTGATCAGGTAACTGATCTTCAGGCGGTTTTCCCACTCCACCAGGCTGGCGCGCACATTCAGCTTCTGGCCGAACACGGCGCCGCGCACATAGCGCAGCTGCAAGTCGATCACCGGCCACGCGTAACCCGACGCCACCATGGCGTCGTAGTTGTGACCGATCTTGTCCAGCAGCGCACAGCGGGCGACTTCCAGGTATTTGACGTAATGGCCGTGCCAGACCACGTTCATGGTGTCGACGTCAAAGAACGGTACGAGGATTTCCGTGTCGGTGTGAAGCACTCCCTTGCTACGCATGCAGCCTCCAGTGTTGTTCGGCGATGCGTTGCAGGCACAGGCGCAATTCGCCTTCAAGGGCACGGTCTTCGATCACTGGCGGGAAGTCCTTGGCCAATTCTTTGTGCATCGCAGCCAGGGCCGGTGGCAGTGGCCGCGCGTCTTCAGCCTGGCCGCGCAGCCAGACGCCTTGGTTGGCGGCCAGCAGCGTGGCGGCGGCGACCTGTTCGGTCAGCTCCAGCACGCGGATGGCGTCGCGGGCGGCGATGGTGCCCATGCTGACTTTGTCCTGGTTGTGGCACTCGGTGGAGCGCGAAAAGACGCTGGCCGGCATAGTGTTTTTCAGCGCCTCGGCAGTCCAGGCACTGGTGCCGATCTGCACGGCCTTGAAGCCGTGATTGAGCATCGCGCGGTCGGCGGTGGCGCCAGACAGGTTGCTCGGCAAGCCATGGTTGTAACGCTCGTCCACCAGCAGCGCGAGTTGACGGTCGAGCAAGTCGGCGACGTTGGCCACCAGGGTTTTCAGACTGTCCATGGCGAACGCGATATGGCCGCCGTAGAAGTGCCCGCCGTGCAGCACCCGTTCGGCTTCGGCGTCGATGATCGGGTTGTCGTTGGCGCTGTTGAGTTCGATCTCGATGAACGAGCGCAGCCAGTTAAGGCTGTCGGCCAGCACACCGAGCACGTGTGGCGCACAACGCAGCGAGTAGCGGTCTTGCAGACGATGCAGCGGCGCGGTTGGCGCGTCGATCGCCAGATCCTTGCGCAGCCACGCGGCGACTTGCATCTGCCCTGGATGGGGTTTGGCCGCGAACAGGCGCTCGTCGAAGTGCTCCGGGTTGCCCTGCAAAGCGACCACGTTCAGCGCGGTGATGCGTGTAGCCAGTTGCAGCAGGTAATCGGCGCGGGCGTAAGCCAGGCAGGCAAGGCCGGTCATCACGGCGGTGCCGTTCATCAGCGCCAGCGCTTCTTTGGGGCGCAATACCAGCGCCTCCCAACCCAGTTCGCGATGCACATCGGCGGCTTGTCGACGCTCACCACGGAACATCACTTCGCGCTCGCCGGACAAGGTCGCGGCGACGTAGGACAGCGGCGTCAGATCACCACTGGCGCCCACCGATCCTTCTTCCGGAATCAGCGGCAGAATGTCGTGTTCGAGGAAGGCTTGCAGACGCTCCAGCAGTTCCACGCGTACCCCGGAAACGCCGTAGCAAAGCGATTGCAAACGCGCCGCCAGCACCGCGCGGGTGGCTTGGGCGTCGAGCAGTTTGCCCAGACCGCAACCGTGGAAGGTATACAGATGACGGGGCAGGGCTTCGACGTGGTGCAGCGGCACCGCTACCACGCAAGAATCACCATAACCGGTGGTCACGCCGTAGATCACGCCTTCCTTGTCCAGCAGGGAATCAAGGAACTGCGGGCCCTTGGCGATGCGCTGGCGAAACTCGGGGTCGCCCTGCAACTGCGTCGGCACCTGACGGTTGGCCAGGGCCAGCACGTCTTCGATGCGCAAAGGGAGTTCGCCGAAGGTTACCGGCTCAAGCGTTGGCGTCGTCATCGGTCTTCCAGAAAGGGTAAAAGTTGAACCATTGTTGGGGCGCTTCAAGGCAATAGTGACCCAGGCGTTCGGCGTAGCGGGAAGCCCACTGATGAATGACCTGTTCGCGGTCGCTGCGTTTCCACACGATGGCGTCGGCGAACGGTTCGAGGGTCAGTCGATAGTCGCCAGTGGGTTTCTTCAGGCACAGCATCAGGTTGATCGGGCATTTCAGCAGACCGGCCAGCAACCATGGGCCCTGAGGGAACGCGGCTTGATGGCCGAGGAAATCCACTGTCACGCTGCGTCCGCCATGCAGCGGCACGCGATCGCCGGCAATCGCCAGCCATTCGCCGCGTTCCAGGCGTTCATGCAGTTTCAGCATGATCACCGGGTCCAGCTCGCTGACCTGAATCAGCCGCAGATTGGTCGCCCCGGCTTCGCCCAGCAGACGGTTGAATTGTTCGGCGTGCTTGGTGTGCACCAGCACGTTCATGGTGACTTTCTCACCGATCTCGGCCAGCGCCCGGCAGACCTCGAGATTGCCCAGGTGCGCGCCCACCAGCATTTGCCCACGTGTGCCGCGCAGTTTATTGCGCAGCAGCGCAGGGTCGATGATTTCGATTTGATCGATGCTCAGCTTGCCGTTCCACACATCGAGTTTGTCGAGCATGGAGTCGGCGAAGGCCATGAACTGGCCGAACACCCGCCAATGGCTCGGGCGCAATTCGCTACGACTGCTCCAGTCGGCAAGTCGCTGCTGGTATTGCCAGGCGCTTTGGCGGGCGCTGCGTCCGAACAGGAAAAAGTACAGCACGATGCCGTACAGCAACGGGCTCAACAACCGACGGCCCAAGACTTTTGCACAGAGCGCGGTGAACTTCATCAGCCAGAAGCTGCCACGCTCCTGGCGGTCGGCCCAGTGCTGTTTGTCTGCGTTGTCACTCATGCTCGCCACCGTCGCCAGAGGATCACCGGTGCCCGCAGCAACATGCCGAAGAACAGCCGGGTGTGCATGCTCGAAATCAGTACATTGTCGTGGAACAGGCGAAAATGCGAGACGCCATCCGAAGGGTAATGGACCTTGGTTTTCAGCCACTGCATCGGCAGATTGCGCCAGGCCAGGCGCACCAGGATGTCGGAGTCGAAGTCCATGCGCTTGCCGATCCTGGCCGAGTCGATCAGTGCCAGGGTCGGCGGCAATGGATAGACACGGAAGCCGCACATCGAGTCGCGAATCTGCAGCGACAGGGTGTTGATCCAGACCATCATGTGCGTCAGGTAGCGGGCGTACAAACGGCCCTTCGGCACGCTGTCGTCATATTGCGGATAACCGCAGATCACCGCCTCGGGATGGGTGCGCGAATGCTCGATGAAGACTTTTACGTCTTGCAGGTCGTGCTGGCCGTCGGCGTCCACCTGCAAGGCGTGGCTGAAGCTCAGGCGCGAAGCTTCGCGCAAACCGGTCATTACCGCGCCGCCCTTGCCTTGATTGATGGTGAGCCTGATCAGATGAACCCGGTCACGCTGGGCCAGTCGGTCAAGGACCTTGGCGCAGGCCGGGCTGCTGGCATCATCCACCAGAATGCAGGGCAGGCCACTGGCAAGGAGGGCATCGACCACGGCAGTGATTGCGGTTTCGTGGTTGTAGACAGGGATTACGGCGCAGGGGTTATGCATGATGGCGTGCATCTGAAGGATCGAGGTGTCTGCATCGCGAGCAGGCTCGCTCCCACAGGGCATTCGTGTTTAACAGAGATCCAATGTGGGAGCGAGCCTGCTCGCGATTGAGTGCGTAGCACTCACCAAAGTTATGCATCGCTGGCAGCCTCCAGCAAAATCCGCCCACTGGAGCAGGTGGCGGTTTCATTGCGATAGGCGAAATACAATTTACTGCGCGCCGAGTCGAAGCGCAGATGCAACTGGACTTCATCGCCAGGACGCACCAGTTGCTGAAATTTCAGCACTTCCATACCGGCGAATTTTGCCGGCAGATCCATCAATTGCTGGCCCAGGCTCAATGCCCAATCCACCTGCACCACGCCGGGCAATACCGGTGCTCGGGGAAAGTGGCCGCTGAAATACGCCAGGTCTGGCGGGACGGCCAGTTGCAGGCTCCACTCGCCATCAACTTCCAGCTGTTCCAGCACTTGCGGTGCTTTTGGACGGGGCGCCAGCAACAAGGCTTCGACCTCGGCCTGGGGCAGTTTGCCTTGCGTGTTCAGCGGCAGCTGCCGCAACAAGCGCCAGCGGCGTGGCAGGGCAAGCGTTTCACAATGCTGACTCAGATGCTGACGCAAGGCTTGAGTGAGGCTGCGTCGACCCTGATTGCGCAAGGCATGCAGGCCTTGCTCGCTGAGTACCAGCAATGCCCCCAATGAAGCGCGGTTTTCCTGAACCACACCGAGGCGCGCTTCGGCGACCCAGCGGTGCGCCATCAGCGCTTGTTCGAGCATCGGTAGCGAGATACGTTTTTCTTCCAGTTTGACGATTCGGTCCAGCCGTCCCAGCAGTTCGAAACGGCCGTCGG
This sequence comes from Pseudomonas frederiksbergensis, assembly GCF_003732275.1. Taxonomy (GTDB): domain Bacteria; phylum Pseudomonadota; class Gammaproteobacteria; order Pseudomonadales; family Pseudomonadaceae; genus Aquipseudomonas; species Aquipseudomonas frederiksbergensis_H. The sequence goes on along the minus strand of NZ_MOBM01000019.1, from coordinate 299,709 downwards.
CGGCGATGCGCGCGGCATCGGCGGTGTGTTCAATATGGCCGGCCGGCAAGTACGGTGAGGCAATAAGCAGGGCGCCATCGCTGTCCTGGCTCAGCGCAACATCGGCGAAGGGCTGCCAGAGATTCTGGCCCTGACGCCAAGCGATGCCGCCGGTTTCCGAGCTGCCGAAAACTTCTGTCGGCCATTGTTGCAGGCGTTCATGCAGGCTTTGCGCCGCTTCGGCGGGCAACGCACCACCGGAGGAAAACACTCGGCGCACCGCGCTCAGCGCTGGCCAGTCGAGGTTGTCGCCCATGCGTTTGAGCAATGCCGGGCTGGCGACCCAGGCGAAGACCGGGTGTTCGCGGCTGGCGCGCTGCAAGTCTTCCGGGAAGGCCAGCTGTTTACGCACGAACGAGCGCCCGGCGCACAGCGGCCACAGCACCCGAAACAGCAAGCCGTAGATGTGCTGGGTGGCAACGCTGCCGATGATGCAGGCCTCGCCCAGATCTGCGCCCCATAATTGCTCCAGCGCTTCGACTTCATTGGCCAGCTGGCGCAGGGTTTTGTCGATACGCTTGGGTTCGCCACTGGAGCCGGAGGTACACAGGCTCAGCTGACAGTGATCCAGATCCAGCGGGTTGGCCGGCAGCGGTGGATGCTGATAATCGCTCAGGTGCGCGTCGTCGACCTGATCGGTCAGCCACAGATCGACCTCGGTCGACCAGCGCTGGCGAGTCTGCGCTTGCAGGTCGGCGGGCAACAGCACGCTGACCCCGGCACGCCAGGCGCCGAGCAGGGCAATGGCCAGGTCGGCGGCGTCCTCAAGATGCACGGCGATGCGCTGTACCCCCTGAGCTTGCAGGCCGGCCGCCAGGCTGAGGGCCTGTTCGCACAATTGCGCGTGATTCAACGCGGGTTCCACCGTCACGGCACGGTCCGGCTGAACCTTGAGCAACAGTTGCTCAAGTGTTATCCAATTCATGGGCGGCCTCTTACCCGTTGTCGTATCAGCCATTCAATGGCAAACATCAGGCCGATCAATCCATAGGAGATCAGGCCGGTGTACAACATCCACCAACTCAGCGGCGCCCAAAGGGTCAGGGCGGCGGCGCACAAGCCGTTGCAGAGAAAAAACACGCTCCAGGCAATCGTCACCTGGCGGGTGTAGCGAATGGCCCTGGCCGGTAATTCCGGTTCTCGCAAACGGGCCAGGCGTTCAATCATCGGCGGGCCATATTTCAGGCTCAGGCCGAACAGCACCAGCATGAACGCGCTGATCAGCACCGGGTACCAGCGCAGCAGCACCGGGCTGTCGAACAGCGCCAGCAGCAGACAGAATGCGATGGCGACCGTGGCCATCCACAGGCTGCCAGGTCGTCGCTCGCCGGTCAGCGCCCGCGCCAGCCACAGGCTACCCAGCAGCAGACCGAACTGCCACGGGGCAAAATGCTCCATGCCGAAATACACCGCAAAGGGGTACAACAGGCCTGCCAGCAGCAGGCCAAGGCCGATCAATCGGCTCATGCGGCGGGTTGAACCAGACGGTAGACCGCATCGACCACGTCGCTGACGGTACGCACCGATTTGAATTCTTCGGCGGCGATTTTCTTGCCGGTCTGGCGTTTGATGTGATCGATCAGGTCGACCGCATCAATGCTGTCGATTTCCAGATCCTGATACAGGTTGGACCCCAGACTGATGCGCTCGGGGTCCAGCTCGAAGAGTTCGACCAGAGCATCGCGCAGGGTATTGAAAATATCGTCACGAGTTTGCATGGTCCGGTCTCAAGCTGCCTGTTTTGCAGTGACGAACGCCGCAAGGCTCGCCACGTTGGTGAAGTGATTACGGGTGTCCTTGGCGTCGGCATCGATTTTGATGCCGTACTTTTTCTGAATCGCCAGGCCGAGTTCCAGGGCATCCACCGAGTCCAGGCCAAGGCCTTCGCCGAACAGTGTCTGGTCATCGCCAATGTCGTCGACGCCGATGTCTTCGAGGCCCAGGGCGTCAATGATCAGTTCTTTGATTTCACGGTGTAGATCGCTCATCTTCGGCGAGCTCCTTAATAAAGTAATGGTGCAAATGATCATTGAGCTTACGCGAGGCCTGGGGCGCGGGCCCCTGCGTAGCGAAGGCCTGTGGGTCTATATCGGCCCCGACACGAAAACTGAAGTGCACGCGGCGTTTGGGAATCCGATACCAGGGTTCGGCCTTGGTCAATGTGGTCGGATCGACCTTGATGATCACCGGGGTGAGGATTCTCGCACCGCGCACGGCGATTGCCGCGCCCCCCCGATGAAAGGCCGGCGATTTGCCGGGTTGGGTACGGGTGCCTTCGGGGAAAATGATCAGGGTCTGACCGCTTTTCAGCGCGTCGGCAGCGGCGTCGAGCATGTCCATGCTGCCGTCGTTGCTGATGTAATCGGTGCGGCGTAGAGGGCCGCGGGTGAACGGATTTTCCCAGAGGCTCTTCTTGACCACGCAGTTGGCGTGACCCACCAGGCCGATCAAAAACACCACATCGATCAGCGAGGGGTGATTGGCGACGATCATCTGGCCAGGCCGCCCGAGCTTTTCCGCACCCTGAATGTCATAGGTCAGCACGCCCGTGCGAGCCATGAACCGAATGAAAAACCAGAAACACCGGCTGACGGTCTGTCGTGCCCGCTGACGATGGGCCTGGGAGTCTCCGGGCAGGCAGTTCAACAGCGGGAACACCACCAGTCGCAGGCAAAGTCCGCCCAACCCGAACAGGGTGAAGCTTGCGGCAGTGGCCAGCAGACGCCAGTAATAAGCGTCGCGGTTTTTATCGGTTACGGGTTGCGTTGCCAGGTCCATAGACGATTTTTCCAGGCATGTTGGCAGGTGGTCTGCTGGCCGAGCAGGGTACGCAACAGATTCAGGGCATGGGGCCAGTGGGGTTTGGACAACGCTTGCGAGGTGCTGTTCAGCGACAGCTGCCACTCATTGCCGGGCGTAATCAGCAGGCCGACCGCGTAAGGGAATGGCACGTCGTCGATCCAGGCCGAGTAGGCCGCGGGCGGTTGTTCTTCAGTCACTACCAGCAGTACCGCAGGCGCTCCTTCATCAAGCAATGCCGCCGCCTCTAGCATGCCGTGTTCAAGACCATCACCGGCCGCAGCGAGGGCGGTCATCTCGCTGGTTTCGCCGCGCATGATCGACCATAGGCCGATGACCGCGTTATGCACTGACAAGCTGAACTGAGTGGGCGACAACGGTTGGTCAGTCGCCAGATCACTGAGAATTTCGAAAGTACGCGGAGTTTCGCCGTGGCGGGAAATAAAGACCAACGGCAGGTCCTGGCGACCATCGGCCAACGGCCAGCCGACACTAAACGCCATCCGCGCCAGACGGCTGAGTCGCCGACGCTGCATGGCCGGCAGAAACGATACATCGGGGGCGGCATCGCTGGGCTCGAGCACGACCGGTTGTCGGCTCCAGGCCTGCCAGTCATCCACGCTTTCAAGCCCTGGGGCCCATGCGCGCCATTGGGCGATGTTGAAGTTGATCACAGACATTCATCCCGCCCCTGCGGGCTTCCTTTGACGCGGTGAGTCGCAAAAAAGCGCGGCGGACCTTACGTGGTGCTTAACGCCGAGTGGCGCGCATTATCCCGGTGCGGCGGGCGTGTAGCAAATGCTGGTTACATTTTGCCCAACGAAATGTACCGTCTGGTTCGCGAAAAAACTGTCGTTTGGCCATTATCCACGTTGCAGCGGATATGTCTGTCAGCTCTATCGGCTGTCGATGGAGGAGTTGGCGGCTTTTTCCGCCGGATATTTTCCAATGACTGTGTAGTCCCGATGCCGGTGAGGTAGCTAAGCAGCGTCGTGGACTACTACACTCGGTCATTCTTTGATACACGGAGGTTTTGACATGCGGCGCGTGGTGTTCAATCAGAAAGGTGGGGTGGGCAAGTCAAGCATTGCCTGTAATCTGGCGGCGGTCAGCGCCAGCGAAGGCTATCGCACGCTGTTGGTGGATCTCGATGCTCAGGCCAATTCCACTCAATACCTGACGGGACTCACCGGTGATGATATCCCGATGGGAATCGCTGACTTCTTCAAGCAGACTCTGTCCTCGGGTCCGTTCTCGAAAAAAAACCAGGTCGACATCTACGAAACCCCATTCGACAACCTTCACGTCGTCACCGCCACCGCCGAGCTGGCTGACTTGCAGCCCAAGCTTGAGGCCAAGCACAAGATCAACAAGCTGCGAAAATTGCTCGAGGAACTGGACGGCGATTACGACCGAATCTACCTCGATACGCCGCCGGCACTGAATTTCTATGCCGTCTCGGCATTGATCGCCGCTGATCGTGTGCTGATTCCCTTCGACTGCGACAGTTTCTCGCGTCAGGCGCTGTATGGCCTGCTGGCGGAAATCGAAGAATTGAAGGAGGACCACAACGAAGGGCTGGAAGTTGAAGGCATTGTCGTCAACCAGTTCCAGGCCCGCGCCAGTTTGCCTCAGCAAATCCTCGACGAACTGATCGCCGAAGGGCTACCGGTATTGCCGGTGTACCTGGCCAGTTCGGTGCGCATGCGCGAATCCCACCAGGCCAACACGCCGCTGATCCACCTCGACCCGCGGCACAAGCTGACCCAGCAGTTCGTCGACCTGCACAACCTTCTCGAAAACGCCTGATTCCTGCAAACAACACCGAACCACTGTGGGAGCGAGCCTGCTCGCGAAAGCGGAAGTCCAGTCAACAGAGATGTTGAATGTGAAGCCCTCTTCGCGAGCAGGCTCGCTCCCACATTTATTTGTGGTGGCTCTAAATCCCTTGGCTACGCAGCCAGCTCATCAACTGCGGCAACGGGAAGGCTCCGCTCTGGCGAGCCACTTCCCGGCCGTTCTTGAACAGAATCAGGCTCGGGATCGAGCGAATCCCCAGCTGCGCCGACAACTGCTGATTCGCCTCGCTGTCCAGCTTGGCCAACCGACACTTGCCCGCCAACTGACCCGCCGCCTGCTCGAACACCGGCGCAAACGACTTGCACGGCCCGCACCAGTCCGCCCACACATCCACCAGCAACGGCAGGTCGCCCTTGATCTGACTGGCGTAATCGCCTTGCTTCAATTCGAACGGCTTGTTGAGCAGGACTTCGGCCTTGCAGCGGCCACATTTTGGATGGTCATTGAGGCGCTCGGCGGGGATGCGATTCAGGCCGTTGCAGTGGGGGCAGGGGATTAGCAGTGGTTCGGGCATGATTGGTTCTCAGTGGGCAGTCTATGCAACTGATCTGGAGTCGAAGGTGGTCATTATCAAGGCGATAGGTTGTAGGCCATTACCTTCTTCAGTTGCACAGAGGGACTACGTTCACTCACGACGAACAACTGATCTCCAGATGCTTACCCCACTCAGGCGGCCGCTCGGCATAGCTCTCCATTCCAGGCTGTTCCTCGAACGGATTGCTCAATACCGCGTGCAAACGACGAACTTCTGCATAGTCGCCGCTTTCCGCCGCATCGATGGCTTTCTGCGCCAGATAGTTACGCAGGATGTACAGCGGATTGACCGCATGCATTCGTTTGCGGCGCTGTTGCTGGTCAACCTCGCCTTCACGAGCAACCCGGGCGGTATAGAGCTCGCCCCACGTATCGAAGCCCTTGATGTCGACGAAGTCATCGCGCAAACGGGCGATGGCCAGTTCGGGTGACTCATCCCCAAGGCGGCGGAAGAACAGGCTGTAGTCGACGCCGCTGTTCTGCATCAGTTGCAGCAGGTGCTCCAGCAGTTTCTGGTCGTCGTCTTCGGCAGTGGTGAGACCGAGGCGGCGGCGCATCAGATCCAGGTAGTGGGCCTGGAACAGCGGCAGGTACAGGCCGAGGGTTTCGCGCAGGGCTTCGACGCTGATGAACGGCGTCAGGGCCTGGGCGAGGGCGCTGAGGTTCCACTGGCCAATCGGCACCTGGTTGCTGAAGGAGTAACGGCCCTGGTCATCGGAGTGGTTGCAGATGAAGTGGGCGTCGAAGTCGTCGAGGAAGGCGAACGGGCCGAAGTCGAAGGTGATGCCCAGGATCGACATATTGTCAGTGTTCATCACACCGTGGCAGAACCCATAGGCCTGCCATTTGGCGATCAGCTCGGCGTTGCGCTCGACGATTTCGCGGAACATCGCCAGGTACGGTTCCGGCTGTTCCAGGCAATGCGGGAAATGCATGGCCAGCACATGGTCGCCGAGTTCTTTCTGTTGCTCGGGGCGCTTGGTGTAGTAGAAAAATTCGAAATGCCCGAAGCGCACATGGCTCGGCGCCAGGCGCAAGACCATGGCCGCGCGTTCCTGTTTCTCGCGCCAGACGGGCGTGTCGGAGCCGATCACGCACAGCGCGCGAGTGGTGGGAATGTTCAGCGCATGCAAGGCTTCGGAGGCGAGAAACTCGCGGATCGACGAACGCAGCACCGCCCGTCCATCACCCATGCGCGAGTAAGGCGTCTGGCCGGCGCCCTTGAGGTGCAGGTCCCAATGTTCACCGGCTTCGTTATAGACCTCGCCCAGCAACAGGCCACGACCGTCGCCCAACTGCGGGTTGTAGGAACCGAACTGATGCCCCGAATAGACCATCGCCCGCGGCTCGGCCTCGGCCCAGAGCTTGTGGCCGCCGAACAGTTCGGCGAACACCGGTGTTTCGGCCACGGCCGGGTCCAGGTCCAGCAACGCCATGGCAGCGGGGCTGGCGACCACCAAGCGTGGCGCGGCGATGGGCTCGGGCAGCACATGGGTTGAGAACGCGTCGCCCAGGCGGGCGAAGCGATTGTCGAAGGTCAGTTCGTCGAGGGCTTTCAACGGCCATCTCCAGCAGAATGTCCGAGCATTCTGCTAGGGATAGAGCAGTTAGTCGAGTTCGACAGGTGGCGGCTCGTGCCGCGGTTTGCCATCGGCCAGCGGCACGATGGTTTTGGTTTCCGGCTCGACCGGCACCATCTTGTACTCCTGGCCGTGAAGGTTCTTGAGGTAGACCTCCATTTGCCGGAACGAGATGTTGATCTTCTGCTTCTTGAACTCACGATTTATGAAGCGGTTGACCTCGTCGAGCACCGGGTTACGGTCGCCGAGGTCGCGCACATGCATGCGCAACTCGTGGTCGAGAGTGCTTTCGCCGAAGCTCAGGAAGTACACGTGAGGTTCCGGATCCTTCAGTACGCGCGGGTTGTCCCGGGCAGCCTTGAGCAGCAGCTCTTTCACCAGGTCCAGGTCCGAGCCGTAGTCGACACCGAGCTTGAGGGTCACCCGGGTGATGGTGTCGGTCAGGGACCAGTTGATCAGTTGCCCGGTAATGAACGTCTTGTTCGGGACGATGATGTCCTTGCGGTCGAAGTCGGTGATGGTCGTGGCGCGGATGCGGATTTTGCTCACCGTGCCCGACAGGTTGCCGATGGTGATGGTGTCGCCGATTCGCACCGGGCGTTCGAACAGGATCATGATGCCGGAGATGAAGTTGGCGAAGATCTCCTGCATCCCGAAACCGAGGCCGACCGACAGTGCCGCCACCAGCCATTGCAACTTGTCCCAGCTCACGCCGAGCGTGGACAGGGTCGAGACGAAACCGATGCCGGCGATCACATAGGACAGCAACGTGGTGGTGGCGTAGGCGCTGCCCTGAGCCAGGTTCAGCTTCGACAGCACAAACACTTCCAGCAAACCCGGCAAGTTGCGCGCCAGTGCAAAGGTGATACCGATGATGATCAGCGCGCCAAGCATGTCGCCGATGCTGATCGGCACCATGCTCATGTTGGCGCCGGTGCCGCTGGTGTATTCGTAGAGGGTGATGTTGTCCAGGTACGAGAATACCGAGATCAGATCGGACCAGACCCAGTACAGCGCCGCGATGAAACCGCCGAGCAGCGCCAGGCGAATCAGTCGCAGTGACTGTTCGTTGACCTTCTCGATGTCCAGGGTCGGCTCTTCGATCACCGCTTCGCCGTCGCCAGCCTCTTTGGCGGCCTGACGTTTGGCCAGCGCGCGTTGATAGGCCAGGCGCCGTGCCGCAACGCTGAGGCCGCGCACGAAGGTCGCTTCGATCACCAGCCAGAACATCAGCAGGTACAGCGTGTTGATTAACCGGTCGCTGAGTTTCAGCGCGGTGTAGTAGTAACCAAAGCACACGGCGACGAACAACGCGATTGGCAGGACAGTGAACATGACGCCCACGGCCTTGCGGAACAGCGATGCGTTTTCGTGAGTCGGGCTGCTGACCAGCAGGCGGCTGAGCAACCAGGCCATCAAGGCGTAGCAGGTCAGCACCACCGGCATGCCGAGCACGTCATCGGCCAGCGCCGCCGGTTGCAGTTCAGCGACCGCCACCACCGTCACCAAGGCCATTACCACCAGCCCGAGTCGGCGAATCCAGCCCTGAAGGAATTCCACCTGTGGTTTTTCCCAGCGGAAATGCAGTTCGGCCACGCCACCCGGCGCGAGGATGCGGTAGGCGGTGTAGAACACCAGCCAGGCCTGGGCCATCTGCAGTAGTGCCGCGCCCATATTGGCGTTCTGCCCGCGGGCGTCGATTTGCAACGCCAGGCCGCACAAGGCCAAACCCAGGGATACCGGCATCGCCAGCAGGATGTTGATCAAAATCGCTTGAGGTGTGTGCCACTGGCTGTCGCGCTTGAAATGGCCGATGTCCAGGTGAACTTTATTCAGGCGGGCATAGAGATTTTTGCGGCGCCACAGCAGCGCCCCGATCAGAAAGGCCAGCGGCAGGAACAGCAGTGGTCGCTGCGTCAGGCCATCGGTCAGTTCGCTCAAGCTCGAGGCCCACGGCAAAGTGGTGACCTGACGTTCCAGGCGTTCCGGCACGCCGTGCATCCACTCAAGGTCCAGCGGTTTGTTGCTGGGAATCCAGAACATTTGCTCGTCGAGGGTCGCCCGCAGACTTTGCGCGGTGCTGAGCAGTTGCTTCTGGTTGAGTTGCAGCGTGATGGATTCGTTGAGCACCGCGCTCAGTTCGCGATTCAATCGCTCCAGCAGGTCCGCGCGAGTAGTGGCCAGCTCCAGCAGGCTCTTGCGCAGTTGCGGGGTGACTTGTTCGGGCGGTTGAGTCGCCAGCAGGTTATCGACATAAGTTGTCGGGTTGCTGAGCAGTTCCCGTTGCTGGCTGACTTCGAACTGATACAGGCGAATGTCGGCGATCTGGTCGGCCAGATCACGGTCGAGCCTGAGTCGCGGCAGGGCCTGTTTCTGTTTGTAGAGAATCTTGGAGAGCAGCAGGCTGCCCTTGAGCACATTGATCTGTTCGTCCAGCGCCGAATCGCTCTGGGTCACGCTGTCCAGTTGCTGTTTGGTTTGCAGGTTCTGTTGGGTGACTTCGTTGAGACGGTCAGTGCTTTTGAGCAGGTAGTCGGAGAGCTTCAGGTTGGCCGCGCTTTCGGTAGCCAGCAGGCTGCTGCCGCCAGCCTTCTGCGCTTCGATGGACTGCTGGGTCACTGTTTCTTGCGATTGGGCCAGGCGTTTCTGGTTGATCAGGGTTTGCAGCTCCTGGATCTCCTGATCCAGGCGATCGGATTTCTCCGAGAGCAAGTCATGCTGACTGTTACCCAGATCCTGCAACTGGCTGTTGCCGGCCAGTTCCTGGCGGCGCAACGGGATCAAGGCGTTCAGTGCCGCGAGTTCAGCGTTGAGCTGATCGCGTTGCTCAGGGGTCAAGATCTTGCCGCTTTCCTTGCCGAGCTTGAGGATGTTGTTGATCTGCTGGATGCGCGTCTGGCTGGCAGATATTTCGGCCTGGGCGCGCTCGGGGCGGGTCTGGGCGGTGATGATCAGGCTGTTCGCTTCAGCCAGGGCTTTTTGCAGATCGCTTTGCTGGGTGGAGCGTTCGGTCAGCAATTGCTCAAGCTGCTGAATGGTCTCTTTGGTATAGCGTTGCGCCACCGGTACCACTTTGGTGGCCTTGAGACGGGTCAGTTCGCGCTGGTTTTCGATGTTCTGCTTTGGCGCATTGGTCAGCTGCTGCTTGAGATCGATCAGCTTCTGATCGTAATCGCGCTGGTTGTTGAGTTGGGTGAGCGTGCTCTGCAGGACCGCTTGCAGGGCTTTTTGATCGGCTTCCGGCAGTTTGCGCTCGGCGATCTTGTCCAGGCTCGCCTGCACGGCTTCGCTGGACGGCGGTTCGGCGGCTTGCAGCGTGCTGATGGAAAGACTCAAGCCCAGCAGGGCCATGATGATAAAAGTGCGCAGGGTTGACATAGAGACCGATCGAAAACGAGGCGAAGAATGGAGTTTAGAGGAAGAGTCCCGGTCCGGGGCGACTTCCTTCGGGGAATCTGACGCCTACCTTACCAATCTTGTTCCCTTCCATGACAGCGACGGTCCAGAGGGTGTTGTTCCATTCCACCTGGTCACCGACTACCGGCGCACCGCCCACTTTCTGGGCAATGAAGTGACCCAGGGACATGTTCGGATCGATGCCTTCGACTTTCAACCCGTACAGGGCAGCAACCGCGCCCAGCTGGGCGTCTCCTTCGAGTACGAAGTCGCCGAAGAAGCGCAAATCCAGACCCCGTTGCGGAGCCTGACTGAAGAGTTTTCCGAGGGCCGGAAGGTTGTGTTCATGGCCGATGACGCAGAGCAAATCATCGACTTCGAGCACCGTACTACCCGACGGATGGAGCAGTTGTTGGCCGCGAAACAGGGCTGCGATACGGGTACCTTCGGGCATTTTCAGCTCGCGAAGAGGGGATCCAATGCACCATTTCTCGGCACCGAGGCGGTACACGAACAGCTCCCACTCGCTGGTGACATGCACTTCCAGCGCAGAACGGGAGATCGGCAAGGGCTCCGGCGGGACGGTTACTTTCAAGAGCTTGGCAACCCAGGGCAGGCTCGTGCCTTGCACCAGCAGCGACACCAGCACGATAAAGAACGCCAGATTGAAGTAGAGCTGAGCATTGGGCAGCCCCGCCATCAGCGGGAACACCGCCAGAATGATCGGTACGGCACCGCGCAGGCCAACCCAGGAAATGAATGCTTTTTCGCGGCCATGGAATGCTCTGAAGGGCAACAGACCGACCAGCACTGACAGCGGGCGGGCAAACAGAATCATCCACATCGCCAGGCCCAGCGCCGGCAAAGCGATCGGCAGCAGGTCATGGGGCGTAACCAACAGCCCCAGCACCAGGAACATGCCGATCTGGGCCAGCCAGGCCATGCCGTCGAGCATATGCAAAATGCCGTGACGACTGCGGACCGGGCGGTTGCCGATCACCAGGCCACACAGGTAAACCGCCAAAAAGCCGCTGCCGTGCAGGGCATTGGTCAGGGCAAACACCACCAGACCGCCAGCAATCACCAGAATCGGATAAAGGCCGGTGGCCAGGTGGATACGGTTGACCAGTTGCAACATGAGCCAACCACCGCCGAGGCCGATCACACCGCCGATGCCGAACTCGCGCATCAAATGCACAAGCAGATTCCAGTGCAAGCCGGTTTCGCCGCTGGCGAGCATGTCGATCAGGGTCACGGTGAGGAACACCGCCATCGGGTCGTTGCTGCCGGATTCGATTTCCAGGCTCGCGCTCACCCGTTCATTCAGGCCCTTGCCGCCCAGCAGCGAGAACACGGCAGCGGCGTCGGTGGAGCCGACGATGGCGCCGATCAACAGGCCCTGAATCATGTTCAGGTCGAACAGCCACGCCGCCGCCATCCCGGTCAGCCCGGTGGTGATCAACACCCCGACTGTGGCCAACGACAATGCCGGCCATAACGCCACGCGAAAACTCGCCACCCGGGTGCGCAAGCCGCCGTCGAGCAGGATCACTGCCAGGGCGAGGTTGCCGACCAGATAAGCCGTTGGGTAGTTATCGAAAATAATGCCGGCACCGTCGACACCGGCCGACATGCCCACCGCGAGGATAATCACCAGAATCGGGATGCCGAGTCGCGATGAAAGAGAGCTCACCAGAATGCTCGCACCTACCAGCAACGCGCCGATCAAGAACAGGCTGTTGATGGTCGTCGCATTCAAAGGCAGTACTCCAGAAAGCTTAAAGGCGGGCACAAACTGACCATGCAGTCTGCGTGCCAGCGATTCTAACCTGTTGAAATGTGATGCTGTCAAAAAGCTTTTGCAGATCAAAAGATCGCAGCCTGCGGCAGCTCCTACAGGAGTACTCGATCCCATGTAGGAGCTGCCGAAGGCTGCGATCTTTTCGGCCTCACTCGGTTACAGGCTAAACCGCCCAACCATGTTGTTCAGGTCCAGCGCCAGGCGCGACAGTTCGTTGCTGGCCGCGCTTGTCTGGTTGGCACCGGTGGCCGATTGCACCGACAGGTCACGAATGTTCACCAGATTGCGGTCCACTTCACGGGCCACTTGCGCCTGTTCTTCGGCGGCACTGGCGATCACCAGGTTGCGCTCGTTGATTTCGACGATGGCGCTATTAATAGTGTCCAGCGACATGCCTGCACCGCGAGCGATATTCAAGGTCGACTCAGCGCGCTCGGTGCTATTGCGCATCGAATCCACAGCGTGTTCGGTGCCGCTCTGGATGCTGCCGATCATGCGTTCGATTTCGCTGGTCGACTGCTGGGTGCGATGGGCCAGGGCACGTACTTCGTCGGCGACCACCGCAAAACCGCGACCGGCTTCACCGGCACGGGCTGCTTCGATGGCAGCGTTCAAGGCCAACAGGTTGGTCTGGTCAGCCAGGCCGCGAATCACGTCCAGCACTTTGCCGATGTCCCGCGACTCGTTGGCCAGATCGCCGATCAGGGTGGCGGTGCTCTGTACGTCGGCGCTCATGCGTTCGATGGCACTGACGGTTTCCTGCACCAGGTCACGACCGTCGCCCGCCGACGTGGTGGCGTTTTTCGAAGCTTCGGAGGTGCTTACGGCATTGCGCGCGACTTCTTCCACGGCGCTGGTCATTTCGTTGACCGCGGTGGCAGCCTGTTCGATTTCGTTGTTCTGCTGGGTCAGGCCACGGGCGCTTTCGTCAGTGACGCTGTTGAGCTCTTCCGCGGCGGACGCCAGTTGCGTGGCCGAACCGGAAATCCGTTGCAGGGTGTCGCGCAGTTTTTCCTGCATTTTCGCCATTGCGGCGAGCAGACGACCGGCTTCATCTTCGCCATCGACGGTGATCGGGCGCGTCAGGTTGCCTTCGGCAATTTCTTCGGCGGCGCTCAGGGCATTGGCGATGGGTTTGGTGATGCTGTTGGTCAGTAGCCAGGCGAACAGCAGGGTCAGGCCAGTGGCGATCACCAATAGGGTCACTACCAGGTTGAAGGCTGACGAGTACTGATCGGCGGCTTGCTGGTTGGTGTCGACGGTCTGCTGAGTGTTGATCTCCAGCAAGCGGTTGAGCACGGTGTTGATGGCTTCAGAGTTGTTCAGCAAGTCGGTGTTGACCAGTGTGCGCAGTTCGTCGACCTGATTGTTGCGCGACAAGCCCTTCATCCGGTCTTCGATCTGGCGATACTGACCCAGCAACTGCACATACTGATCATAGGCTGCACGTTCCTGCGGGCTGGCGATCAGCTTTTCATAGGATGTCTGAGCCGCTCGAATCTGCTGGTTACGGGTTTCCAGCAGGTCCATGGTTTTCTGCTGGACGTCCGGCTCGCGATTTACCAACAGGCGATAAGCCAGGACGCGCAGGCGCAGGGTCAGTTGAGTGAACTCGTCGAGGCTTTTGATGCTCGGTACGCTGTTGGAGGTGATCTCCTCGGCGGCGCCGCGAATCTTGCTCATCTGGTTCAGGGCGAACACACCCAGGATCAGCATCATGGCGCCAATCAGGGTGAAGCCGAGGAACGCCCGCGGTGCGATATTCATATTACGTAGGGACATAGTGTTCACCGAAAAAAGCGCATCCGTGCGGCGCTGAGACTGCTGTATGCATGACTTATCGGTCATACGACTAAAGTCTTGAGGCGCTGCGCGTTTTTGTCGCAGAAGGGCCGCGGCGACGAAGTGCAGGAACCAGATCCGCCAAACACAGTCTTTAAAGCTCGCGAGGAAGGTCGCCCGCCAGCAAAATCAAGGCCTTGCGCCCGAATAACCCTGGCGTCAGTGGTGACTTTTCTTTATCGTACGCGCCCTTTGAAAATGCCCGGAAAATCAAAATGTTGGAAGCATCCCTAAGCCAATTGGAACAACTGGTCAGCGACCTGGTGCAGCAGAACCAGACCCTGCTCGGCACCAATCAATCCCTGAGTGCAGAACTGGCCCAGGTCAAGGATGAAAACGAAAGCCTGCAACTGAGCCTGATGGAACAGGAAGAGAAACAAGGCGCCACCGCGGCACGCATTCAGGCCTTGGTTGAGCGCGTCAGCGCCGGCCCTGTCAGCGCATGAGTTACGGCGCCGCAGGGGTAAAAGTCGTCTCGATCCTGGGAGAGGACTATTCGATCAAGGCGCCGGCCGGGGAAGAGCAGACCCTGCTGGACGCCGCCTTAATGTTGAAAGCCGCCCTGGCCGAGACCAAAAAGAAATACCCGACGCTGATCGGTGACCGCTTGCTGGTGCTGGCGGCAATGAATCTGTGCTCGCAGCAGATCGAAATGCAAAAGCGTCACCAGCAGGAACTCGACCGTTACCAAGAGCAAGTCAGCGCCACGGTTGAAGTGATCGCCAAGACAATCAATCAGGCCTGATCAGCTTTGCGCACAACCAAAGAATAAATTGTCGTTTGCGTTGTATACAATCGGCATGGCTGTTGCAGTGTTTCAGCCTCTTATTCTTTGGGGGTGCTCCATGCAGTTCTGGCGACGCAGTATTCAATGGCAGTTGATCCTGAGCATGGGCACCGCCCTGCTGGTCAGTATTCTGATCGTGGTTGGCGTTTATACCCTTGTGGTCAACCGCCTCGCCCAGCGCTATCTGGTCGAGCAGGCGCTGCCGTCGAGCATCGAGGCGATGCGCAACGACATCGAACGAATCCTTGTTCAACCCCTCACCGCCGCCAAGGACATCGCCAGTAACAGCATGGTGCGCGACTGGTTGGTCGGGGGCGAGAACAATGCCCAGACTGCCGCGTTTGTGCAGTACCTGGAAGGCATCCGCGCCGAGCACAAAGCCTTTACCGCGCTGATTATCGGGGCCGCTTCAAGCCATTACATCACTGAAAAAGGCCTGGACCGGACGCTCAGCCGTTCCAATCCCAACGACGCCTGGTTCTATTCGTTCCTCGACAGCAACCAGCCGCGCACCCTCAATATCGACAATGACACCGCCACCGGTGAGTTGGCGCTGTTCATCGACCTCAAGGTCGAGCAGGCCGGCAAAGTCGTGGGTGTCGCCGGGCTGGGCCTGAGCATGAAAGAGCTGTCGCAGCTGATTCAGAATTTCAACTTCGGTGAGCGCGGCAAGGTCTATCTCGTGCGCTCCGACGGTTTGATCCAGGTTCACCCAGAGGCGCAGTTCAGCGGCAAACGCACGCTGATTGAACAGATCGGCGCCCCGGCGGCGCAAGCGGTCATGGGGCAGCTCTCTACCTCCACCGCGTCCGCCACCAGCAGTTTTGTCCGCGATGGCGAAGATTTTCTGGCATTGAGCCTGCCGCTGCGTGATTTGGGGTGGACCTTGGTGGCCGAAGTGCCGCAGTCGCAGATCTACGCCGAAGCCCGGCGCGCGATGTGGATGAGCAGCGGCATCGGTCTGGCGGTGGCGCTGATTTGCCTATTGCTGGTGGTGTTGCTGGCCCGTGGATTGGTGCGACCGATTCGTCAGGTAACAGCGGCGCTGGTAGCCATCGGTAGCGGTGGTGGAGATTTGACCCACAGGTTAGATTCCAGCCGCGCCGATGAACTGGGTGACCTCGCTCGCGGCTTCAATCGCTTCCTGGAAAGTCAGCGCGACATGATCGGCGAAGTCCTGGCCACCAGTGAGCGTTTGCGCACCGCGGTTGGCCAAGTGGCACGGGTGGTGGATAACACGGCCGAACGCTCGGGCCGTCAGCAGGAAATGACCGACATGGTCGCCACCGCTGTCCACGAGATGGGCCTGACCGTGCAGGAAATTGCTCAAAACGCCGGCAACGCGGCCGTCGCTTCGCAAACCGCGCGGGATGAAGCACTGCAGGCGCGGGAAGTGGTGGGCGGATCGATCCGGCATATCGAAAGCATGTCCGACGAGATTGGCATCGCCGCCGGCGCGGTGGGTGAGCTGGCCCATCAGGTAGCGTCTATCGATCAGGTGTTGGCGGTGATTCGCGGGATTTCCGAGCAGACCAATTTGCTGGCGCTCAACGCCGCCATCGAAGCGGCGCGGGCCGGGGACATGGGGCGTGGGTTTGCGGTGGTGGCCGATGAAGTTCGGACCCTGGCGCGGCGGACTCAATCGTCTACCGACGAGATTCAGCAAATGATCGGCAGCCTCAAGCAGGGCGCGGAGAATGCGGTGTCTTCCATGCACGCCGGGCAAGCGGCGACCGGCACCGGCGTTGAGTCGAGTCAGCGCACCGGGGCGTCGTTGACGGCGATCACCGGGCAGGTCGAGCGGATCAGCGACATGAACCATCAGGTGGCGACGGCGACGGAAGAGCAGTCGGCGGTGACGGAAGAGATCAACCGCAACGTGCAGGGGATTTCTGATTTGGCTCGAGCGACGGCGGGGGAAGTCAGGGCTTGTCGGGAAGACTGTCAGACGTTGCAGCGGTTGGCCGATGATCTGGCTCGGCAGATGGGTGGGTTTCGGTTGAGCTGACAATCGCGTTGATTGTACCGACGCCATCGCGAGCAGGCTCGCTCCCACATGGTTCGCGTCTAACCAGACAACGCGTTCAAATGTGGGAGCGAGCCTGCTCGCGATTGGTTTTCAGCTGCGCTAAAGATTTCGGATCAGAACCACTCATCCTGCATGCCCAGACACACATCATCCCGCGCCTCAAGAATCGCCAGCTCATGGTGGCAACCCGGCACTTCCCACGTCAGGAAATATCGTGCCGCCTGCAGCTTGCCCTTATAGAAGCTCACATCCGCCGCATTCCCTTTGGCCAACCCTTCCTCCGCACGAATCGCCTGTTCCAGCCAACGCCAACCAATCACCGTATGACCGAACACCTTCAAGTACAGCGCCGAGTTCGCCAGGCTGCTGTTGACCTTGCCTTGAGCCAGATCGGTCAGCAGGCCGATGGTCACGGCTTGCAGGCGCGCCACCAGTTTCTCCAGCGGTTCCCGCAGTGGCGTTAGCGATTCATACACCTGCGCCCGCTCGGCGGTGGCGGCGATCAGGCGGATCAGTTGCTTGAGCCCCGCGCCCCCGTTCTGCGCCAGTTTGCGCCCCAGCAAGTCCAGCGACTGAATGCCGTGAGTCCCTTCATGAATCGGGTTCAGGCGGTTGTCGCGGTAGTACTGCTCCACCGGGTACTCACGGGTGTAACCGTGGCCGCCGAGAATCTGGATCGCCAGTTCGTTGGCCTTCAGGCAAAACTCCGACGGCCAGGATTTGACGATCGGCGTCAGTAGATCCAGCAGCTCATGGGCCTGTTTGCGCTCGGCTTCGCTCTCAAGGGTCGTGGTGTCGTCAAACAGCCGCGCCGCGTACAACCCAAGGTCGAACGCGCCTTCTACATAAGCTTTCTGGGTCAGCAGCATGCGTTTGACGTCGGCATGCTGAATGATTGCCACCGGTGCGGTGCTCGGATCCTTGCTATCCGGCACTCGACCTTGCGGCCGCTCGCGGGCGTACTCCAGGGAGTACAGATACCCGGCGTAACCCAGCATCACCGCACCCATGCCGACGCCAATCCGCGCCTCGTTCATCATCTGGAACATGTAGCTCAAACCGTGGTGCGGCTTGCCCACCAGATAGCCGACACACTCGCCGTTGTCGCCGAAATTCAGCGCGGTGGACGTCGTACCGCGCCAGCCCATCTTGTGGAACAACCCGGCCAGTAATACGTCGTTGCGCTGGCCGAGACTGCCGTCATCGTTGACCAAAAACTTGGGCACGATAAACAGCGAAATGCCCTTCACCCCGGCCGGTGCGTCCGGCAGTTTGGCCAGCACCATATGCACGATGTTTTCCGACAGCGGGTGATCGCCGCCTGAGATGAAGATCTTGTTGCCCTTGAGTCGATAGGTGCCGTCGGACGCGGGTTCGGCGCGTGTACGAATATCCGACAACGACGAGCCGGCATGTGGCTCGGTGAGGGCCATGGTGCCGAAGAAGCGGCCATCAATCATCGGTTGCAGGAAGCGCTGCTTCTGCTCCTCGGTGCCGAAGCTTTCGATCAGGTTCGCCGCGCCCATGGTCAGAAACGGGTAAGAGGTCGATGCCGCGTTGGCCGACTGAAAGTGCGCAAAGCAGGCTTGCGACAGCAGCGTAGGAAGTTGCATGCCGCCCGCGTCGAAACTGCGCGCGGCGTTGAGGAACCCGGCTTCGAGGAAGGCATCCACCGCCGGTTTCACTTCCGGAATCAGAATCGCCTGACCGTCCTCATAGCGCGGTTCGTTCTCGTCGCCCTTGCGGTTGTGCGGGGCGAAGAACTTCTCGGCGATGCTGCGGGCGGTGCCGATGGCCGCATCGAAGGTCTCGCGGTTGTGCTCGGCGAAACGCTCACGCTGGGTCAGGCCCTCGGCATCAAGGACTTCATACAGCTCGAAAGCCAGATTGCGGGAACTGAGCAATGTCTCGGACATGGCGGCCTACCTTATTTTGGAATGGACCGAGTCTAGGCGTGGGGAGGGCGGGCTGAACAGGATGATTGATGTGGGTGATGGTGGAGCGAGAGCGCCGCTGATCAAATGTGGGAGCGGGCTTGCTCGCGAAGGCGGTTGATCATTCAACATTAATGTCGACTGATACACCGCTTTCGCGAGCAAGCCCGCTCCCACAGGTATTGTGTAAACCAGGCACCCATTGCAGGTGCCCGGTCTTATTGCGGTTTAACCGATCGTCATCAAACTGGCATTACCACCCGCCGCAGCGGTGTTCACGCTCAACGCACGCTCGATCACCAGACGCTCCAGCGCAATGTTGGTTTCGCCCTGGGACAAACCATGAACCCCAACAATCGCACCGGCACGTTTGGCCACTTGCTGGCAGACCGCACGCAACTGGTCGGAATGGCCATGATGCAGAACCGCATCAATTACCACCTCATCCTTGGTCCAGTCGGCAACCCGCTTGATCCGCCCCTGGATTTCTTTCGGCAAGCGTGCGAACAGGGCCTTGCCCGGTTCAGCGTCCGGCCACACCGCCGAGCCGCCCACGGCCAATACCGCAGCCAGTTGGGTCAGCAGATCGCCTTCGACGTCGGCCAGGCACAGCACGTGTTCGCGCGGCAGGATGGCGTAGCTGTTGCGCTCGCCGGTCGGGCCAGCCAGTACACGTGTGATCCCGCTTTGCGATTGCGCCGCGAACTGTACGCACAGGGTGCTCAAGTCAGCGAACTTGTTGCTGTCGGCCCAGGCTTTCAGCGCGGTCAGCGGCTTGCTCATGGCATCACGCAGACGGACGTCCGGTGCCGCGAGAGCGTCGCCGCGAGCGAAGGATTGTTCGATTGCATCGGTAGGACGCGTCGACAGCAAGCGGTACAGGTACAGCGGACCACCGGCTTTCGGGCCAGTGCCCGACAGGCCTTCACCGCCGAACGGTTGCACGCCAACTACAGCACCAACAATGTTGCGGTTCACGTAGACGTTACCGGCGTTGACGTTGTCGATCACCTTGGCGATGGTCTCGTCGATGCGAGTGTGTACGCCCAGGGTCAGGCCGTAGCCGGAAGCATTGATCTGGCCGATCAGTTGATCGATCTCTTTTCGCTTGTAGCGAACCACGTGCAGAACCGGGCCGAAGATCTCCCGTTGCAGTTCGTCGAAGCTTTCCAGTTCGATCAGGGTCGGCATCACGAAGGTGCCACGTTTGACTTCTTCGCTGTTGGCGATTGCCACCTGATACACATTGCGACCTTTGTCGCGCATAGCCTGGATGTGCTTCTCGATGCCGGCCTTGGCTTCGGCGTCAATCACCGGGCCGATGTCCACGGACAGACGCTCTGGATTACCAAGACGGCATTCCGCCATGGCGCCCTTGAGCATTTCGATGACACGATCAGCGGAGTCTTCCTGCAGGCACAGTACCCGCAGCGCCGAGCAACGCTGACCAGCACTGTCGAAGGCCGAGGACACCACGTCGATCACAACCTGTTCGGTCAGTGCCGAGGAGTCAACGATCATTGCGTTCTGACCGCCGGTTTCGGCGATCAGTGGAATCGGACGACCCTGAGCATCCAGACGACCGGCGACGTTGCGTTGCAGCAGGCGAGCGACTTCGGTGGAGCCGGTGAACATCACGCCTTTAACGCGATCGTCGCCGACCAGACGGGCGCCGACAGTTTCGCCACGGCCCGGCAGCAATTGCAGCACGCCTTCCGGAATCCCGGCTTCGAGCAGCAAACGCACGGCTTGAGCAGCCACCAGCGGGGTTTGTTCCGCAGGTTTGGCCAATACCGGGTTACCGGCGGCCAGCGCAGCAGCGACCTGACCACTGAAGATGGCCAGCGGGAAGTTCCACGGGCTGATGCAGACCACCGGACCCAACGGGCGGTGGGCATCGTTGGTGAAATCGTTGCGAGCCTGCACCGCGTAATAACGCAGGAAGTCCACGGCTTCGCGCACTTCGGCGATGGCGTTGGCGAAGGTCTTGCCGGCTTCGCGAGCCAACAGGCCCATCAGCGGCTGAATCTCGCCTTCCATCAAATCGGCGGCACGTTCCAGGATTGCGGCGCGCTCGGCCGGCGGGGTGGCCTGCCAGATCGGTGCAGCATTCAGGGCGCACTGGATCGCGTTGTCGACGTCTTCAACGGTCGCTTCCTGTACATGGCCAACCACATCACGCAGATCGGACGGGTTCAGGACGGGCGCAGGGGTTTCAGTGCTGGACGCGCAACCGAGCATCGGCGCCGCTTTCCAGTTGTTGTGAGCGGTGGCCAGCAGGGCACACGACAGGGAAGCCAAACGATGTTCGTTGGCCATGTCGATGCCGCTGGAGTTGGCGCGCTCGGCACCATAAAGATCACGCGGCAGCGGGATACGCGGGTGCGGCAGGCCGAAGCCGCCTTCCAGCGTCGCCATCTGCTCGATGCTGGCCACTGGATCGGCCACCAACTCCTGGATCGAAATAGATTGGTCGGCGATGCGGTTGACGAACGAGGTGTTCGCGCCGTTTTCCAGCAGACGACGTACCAGGTACGCCAACAGAGTTTCGTGAGTGCCAACCGGTGCGTACACGCGGCACGGACGGTTCAGCTTGCCTTCGGAAACTTTACCTACAACCTGTTCGTACAGCGGTTCACCCATGCCGTGCAGGCACTGGAACTCGTACTGACCGGGGTAATAGTTCTGACCGGCGATGTGGTAGATGGCCGACAAGGTGTGGGCGTTGTGCGTGGCGAACTGCGGATAAATGACTTCCGGCACCGACAGCAGTTTGCGTGCGCAGGCAATGTAGGAAACGTCGGTGTACACCTTGCGGGTGTAGACCGGATAGCCTTCCAGGCCTTCGACCTGGGCGCGCTTGATTTCGCTGTCCCAGTACGCGCCTTTTACCAGGCGGATCATCAGGCGATGACGGCTGCGGCGAGCCAGGTCGATCACGTAGTCGATCACATACGGGCAACGCTTCTGGTACGCCTGGATCACGAAACCGATGCCGTTCCAGCCGGTCAGTTGCGGCTCGAAGCACAGACGCTCCAGCAGATCCAGCGACAACTCGAGGCGGTCGGCTTCTTCGGCGTCGATGTTCAGGCCGATGTCGTATTGCTTGGCCAGCAGGGTCAGCGACAGCAGGCGCGGGTACAGCTCTTCCATCACGCGCTCGTACTGGGCGCGGCTGTAGCGCGGGTGCAAGGCGGACAGCTTGATCGAAATCCCCGGGCCTTCATAAATCCCACGACCGTGAGAGGCTTTGCCGATCGAGTGGATGGCTTGTTCGTACGAGGCCAGGTACTTCTGGGCGTCATGCTCGGTGAGTGCAGCTTCACCCAGCATGTCGTAGGAATAGCGAAAGCCTTTGGCTTCGAACTTGCTGGCGTTGGCCAGAGCTTCGGCGATGGTTTCGCCGGTGACGAACTGCTCGCCCATCAGGCGCATGGCCATGTCGACGCCCTTGCGGATCATCGGCTCGCCGCTCTTGCCGATGATGCGGCTCAGGGACGAAGTCAGGCCGGCTTCGTTGTGGGTAGCGACCAGTTTGCCGGTCAGCAGCAAGCCCCAAGTGGCGGCGTTGACGAACAGCGACGGGCTGTTGCCCAAGTGCGGCTGCCAGTTACCGGTGCTGATCTTGTCGCGGATCAGCGCGTCACGGGTGCCTTTGTCCGGGATGCGCAGCAGCGCTTCGGCCAGGCACATCAGCGCCACGCCTTCCTGGGACGACAGGGAAAACTCCTGCAGCAGGCCCTGAACAATCCCGGCACGGCCGCCGGCGCTTTTCTGATTGCGCAGTTTCTCGGCAATCGAGGCGGCGAGCTTGTTAGTGGCTTCGGCCATCGGGGCCGGCAGGCGCGCCTGCTCGATCAGCATCGGCACCACTTCAGGTTCCGGGCGACGGTAGGCGGCAGTGATAGAGGCGCGCAGCACCGATTGCGGCAGGATGCTTTCAGCGAATTCCAGGAAGCACTGATGCGCGTGATCGACGTGGATCTCGCCCGCTTCGTCAACTTCCTTGCCGTTCAAACCGTTCAGCTCGGACAGGGTTGCACCACCCTCGAGTTTTTCCAGGTAATTGAAAATTGCCTGCTTGATCAGCCAGTGCGGCGTGCGATCAATCGAGGTCGCGGCGGCCTTGAGGCGTTCGCGGGTCGGGTCGTCAAGTTTGACCCCAAGAGTGGTGGTAGCCATATTTTTATCCTCATGTTTGCCACGACCGCGTGGCATCAGCTGGCGGCAAGATTAGCTGTGCGTCGGTCGAGGTGCAACCGGGTGCAACCCTTTTTTTTGTCGGAATAATAAGCAGCTCGTCAGGAAATTAATTCTGGTACATCCCTCCCGCGCCTGCTTGGTGCTTTTACTTCTAGCGCAACCCGGAAAACGCCCTAAAAAGGAGCAAAAACCGACCCTTTTCAGGAAAATCCGACTAGGTGCAACTTATTCGCACGAAACTGGTTGCACCTTATTTGCTTTGTTGAATAGCATTCGCGGCCAAGGTGCAACCGGTCAAAAGATCGGTGTGCCGGCTGATGGCTTTCCTGGGGAAACATCAGTCATAAATGCGCGGGTTCCGGAATCGTCTGTCAAACGTTGTCGTTTGCGAGCGGTTCACTAGCCGCCGTTACATAAAAACAATGCCAGGGCGTAACTCAATGAGCGTAAGCAATCCAACCCTGATCACATTCGTGATCTACATCGCAGCAATGGTGCTGATCGGCTTGATGGCCTATCGCTCCACCAACAATCTTTCTGACTACATTCTGGGCGGTCGTAGCCTGGGCAGCGTCGTGACCGCACTCTCTGCCGGTGCTTCCGACATGAGCGGCTGGTTGTTGATGGGCCTGCCGGGCGCTATCTACATGTCCGGTCTTTCCGAAAGCTGGATCGCCATCGGCCTGATCATCGGTGCTTACCTGAACTGGCTGTTCGTTGCCGGCCGTCTGCGCGTGCAGACCGAGCACAACGGCGATGCGCTGACCCTGCCGGATTACTTCTCCAGCCGTTTTGAAGATAAAAGCGGCCTGCTGCGGATCATCTCCGCGGTCGTGATCCTGGTGTTCTTCACCATCTACTGCGCTTCCGGCATCGTGGCCGGTGCCCGTCTGTTCGAAAGCACCTTCGGCATGTCCTACGAGACAGCGCTGTGGGCCGGTGCCGCGGCGACGATTGCCTACACCTTCGTCGGTGGTTTCCTGGCTGTGAGCTGGACTGACACCGTACAAGCCACGCTGATGATCTTCGCCTTGCTGCTGACGCCGATCATCGTGCTGTTGGCAACTGGCGGCATCGACACCACGTTCCTGGCGATCGAAGCACAAGATCCAAGCAACTTCGACATGCTGAAAAACACCACTTTCATCGGCATCATCTCGCTGATGGGCTGGGGCCTGGGCTACTTCGGCCAACCGCACATCCTGGCGCGTTTCATGGCAGCGGATTCGGTCAAGTCGATCGCTAATGCCCGTCGCATCTCCATGACCTGGATGATCCTGTGCCTGGGCGGCACCGTCGCTGTAGGTTTCTTCGGTATCGCTTACTTCTCGGCAAACCCTGCCGTGGCCATGCCCGTGAGCGAAAACCACGAGCGTGTGTTTATCGAACTGGCGAAAATCCTGTTTAACCCGTGGGTTGCCGGTGTGTTGCTGTCGGCCATTCTGGCTGCAGTGATGAGTACCCTGAGCTGCCAACTGCTGGTGTGCTCGAGCGCCCTGACCGAAGACTTCTACAAAACCTTCCTGCGTAAAACCGCTTCCCAGGTTGAATTGGTCTGGGTCGGCCGTGCCATGGTGTTGCTGGTTGCCCTGATCGCCATCGCTCTGGCGGCTAACCCGAATAACCGTGTACTGGGTCTGGTCAGCTACGCCTGGGCTGGTTTCGGTGCTGCGTTCGGTCCAGTTGTCCTGATCTCCGTGATCTGGAAAAACATGACCCGCAACGGCGCACTGGCCGGCATCCTGGTCGGCGCGATCACCGTGATCGTCTGGAAACACTTCGAACTGCTGGGCCTGTACGAAATCATCCCTGGTTTCATCTTCGCCAGCCTGGCGATCTACTTCGTCAGCAAAATGGGTACACCGACCACCGGCATGCTTCAGCGCTTTGCCGCGGCCGAGAAGGATTTCCGCCTGAACCAGTGATGGGGATGAGCTGATGCTCTGAGCTTTCGCTGAACATGAAAACGGTCCGCTTCTTTTTGGAGGCGGGCCGTTTTTTTTGGACCACGCAAATCTCGAAACGCTATGAGTTCCCTGTGGGAGCGAGCCTGCTCGCGATAGCGGTAGATCATGCAACATTAATGTCGACTGATTCGGCGCAATCGCGAGCAGGCTCGCTCCCACACTGTTTAGTGGTGGTTTTGAAGGAGTTGTCTGTAGCCAAGTACACTGATTTTTGAAGGAAAAATCCCTAAAAAAGTAGGGCAAATCTGATTTCCTTGTCCCTCCGTCAACACCCCTTGTCGCTCATGCAGAATCGCCCGCCTTCATTCTGCAGAGACACATCGGATGTTCGCGCCTGCCAATCAACCGCGTTTCACGTTGACCCTCGACGGCGTCCAGAATGAGCTCAAGGTACTTGAGTTCACGGGCAAGGAAGCCATCAGCCAACCCTACCGTTTTGACCTGGAACTGGTCAGCGAACGGCCCGACATTGACCTCGAAAGCCTGCTGCACGGTCAGGCGTTTCTGAGTTTCGATGCGCAAGGTTCCGGTATTCACGGTCAGATTTTTCGCGTCGGCCAGAGCGATTCCGGCCAACGTCTGACGGGCTACCAAATCAGTCTCGTACCGCGTCTGGCGTACCTCGCTCGGCGCATCAATCAGCGAATCTTCCAGCATAAAAGCGTGCCGGCGATCGTCACGCAAATCCTCAAAGACCACGGCATCCAGCGCGATGCCTTCGAGTTCCAGCTCGGCAGTGACTATCCCGAGCGCGAGTATTGCGTGCAGTACGCCGAAAGCGATCTGGCGTTCATCCAGCGGTTGTGTGCCGAGGTGGGTATTCACTACCACTTCCAGCACAGCCCCGACGGGCATCTGCTGGTGTTTGGCGATGACCAGACGGTTTTCCCTCGCCTGCCCGAACCGACGCTGTACCTGCCGGGTAGTGGGATGGCGGCAGATGCGCCGGCGATCAAGCGTTTCAACGTGCGGCTGGAAACCCGGACCACAGCGGTCACTCGTCGGGACTACGACTTCCATAAACCGCGCTTGCAACTCGAAAGCCGTCTCGACAGCGAGCAGCGACCGGTGCTTGAGGACTACCACTTTCCCGGCCAATTCACCGATCGCGAACACGGCAAGCATCTGGCTCAACGGGCGTTGGAGCGCCACGGTGCAGATTACCGCCAGGCCGAAGGTCGCGGCGACGAATCTGCTTTGGTCAGTGGGCATTTCCTGCACCTCGCCGAGCACCCGCGTCAGACGTGGAATGACCTGTGGTTGATCACCGAAATCGAACACCGTGGTCGGCAGCCGCAGGTTCTTGAGGAGTCAGCGACCAGCGACAGCCCGAATGATTTCCAGGGTTATCGCAATACCTTTCTGGCGACGCCGTGGGACGTTTCCTTTCGCCCGCCGCTGGGGCCAGAAAAGCCGCGCATGCTTGGCTATCAACCCGCCGTGGTCACCGGTCCGACTGACAGCGAAATCCATTGCGACGAGTACGGTCGAGTCAAGGTTCAACTCGCCTGGGACCGTGACGGTCAGCTCAACGAGCATTCCAGTTGCTGGCTGCGCGTAGCCACTGGTTGGGCGCACGACCGCTATGGCAGCGTGATGATTCCGCGCGTCGGCATGGAAGTGCTGGTGGGGTTCGTCGATGCCGATGCCGACAAACCGCTGGTCATGGGTTGCCTGCCCAACGCGGCGACCCCGGTGCCGCTCGATCTGCCGGCGGACAAGACTCGCAGCATTTTCCGCAGCCAAAGCAGTCCCGGTGGCGGCGGTTACAACGAATTGCGCATTGAGGATCGTAAAGGCGCCGAGGAAATCTACCTGCGCGCCCAGCGAAACTGGACTCAGCATGTACTGAACGATCAACAGGTGCAGGTTGATAACGCCCGCAGCATCGTCGTCACCGGCACCGCTCGCCATGAACTGAAGGCCGACGAAAAGCACATCACCCACGGTCAACGCCAGACCGAAGTGCGGCTGGACGATCACTTGGTGGTGGTCGGCAACCGACACATTCGCGTGACCAGTCAGGCCCTCAACGCCAGTCAGCAATTCCACGTCAGCGCCGGCCAGCAAGTGGTCATTGACGGCGGCGCCAGCGCGACCATTCAGGCGGGCGGGCAATGGATCAACATCGGCGCCGGCGGGATTTTCAGCAGCGTGCCGATCCAGGTCGGTGGCGCCCCGATGGCGGCCATGGCCGCTGCGCCGAGCTTGCCGGATGTTCCGTTGAAACTCGCTGCCGCCCCGGCGGCGCTGCTCAGTGCCGCACAAATACTCAGCCTGCAAAGCGATGCACCGTTCTGTGAAGAATGCGAGCGCTGCAAGGATGGTGTTTGTGCCGCCTGATGCCTTGTCACCTCACACCTGGCTGGAGCGCCAGCCGCTGAAACCGTCGGAGCAACTGTTCGCGATTTTCAGCAGTGCCAGTGCTGCGGAACCGTTTAAAGCCTGGAAACGCTCGATCACGGCTCAAGCGCCGAGCCCGATCTGGGCTGACACCGCATATGCCGAATGGGAAGCGGTGATGCCCTATGTCGGAATTGTCGCTGCGGATAGTGAGTTTCTGGAGTGGGTTGCTACCACTGAGGCTCGTGATTGGGGGTGGTTGGCGGTTTCTTCTGCCTCTCAAGAAGTGCTGGTCGAGCATTTGCGCAGCCTCACTCAAGTTCTTTTATCAAGCGGCAATGCGGTGTTTTTTCGGTTCTGGGATGGGCGCTATTTGCTGTCGATTCTTCAGTCTGCCGACGTTAACGCCACGCAGTTAATGCCTGTCATTGACCGTTGTTTGATCAATGGGCAAGCGCTCGATATCGGTGGCAGTGCATTGAAAGCCGCTAGGGAGTTTCCGTGGTGGGACGTTTCCGAATCACTGCTCAAACACCTCTCCACTGAGTCCGCCACAACCCGAATCAACAACTTGATGAAGTGGTTGAGCGAGGATCGACCTGATTTATATGAGGCGTTCTCAGAGCGCGTATTGCGGCACAAAGTTGCGATCTTTTTGCAAGCGCCGGACCTGCCTCAAGCACCGAAATCAGCCTTGGTGGATTACCTGATATCGGAGCTGGACTGATGGATCAGATCGTACGGATCGAGCAGGAACTCGACGGTTTCAAAGACACCTTGAGTTTATATCGTCAGCAACTTGGCAGCTTCTTGAGCCGGAATGCGGACAGGGTTAGCCGAGTTACGGATATGCCGTCGCTGATGGACATGGAGCGGAAGATCAAGCTGGGAAATACCAGCAAGTCGGTCAGTAGTCGCGATGACGATTTTTTCTCCAGCGTTGCGCAGTGTCCGGACAGCGGAATTCTGGAGATCGAGAGCAAGTTCGAATCGGTTTATGACATTCCGTTGGGGAATATTCAGGTCGATGTGATTGCCCAGGATGGCGGTAAGTCGACGCCTGTGACGCTCGATGAAAACGGTAAAGGACAGTTTGAAGGCTTACCCGGCAAGTTCTATCGCGTTCATGTTCAAGGTGAAGTTACCCCAGACCAAATCGATGATCTGTTCTCCTCCTACGACGGCCTGACCACAGAGCTGGAGGGCTGGCTGCGCAAGGAGTGGGAGGGGTTCAAACCGCAATGGCCGCAGCAATCGACATCGGCATCGTTGGCCGCTGTGGGCAATGGAATGCTCGCGGGAGGTTGGGCGGCGATTCAGGCTGTTTGGGATGGTATTGGTGAACTCACCGACATCCTGAAAGACCCCGACGCCTTTGCCGAAAAGCTCGGTGAAAGTGCAGCCCAACTCGCCAATCTGGCCGTCACTGCCCCAGACAAAATGGAAAAGGCCATGTTGCTGGCCAGTGACGAGGCAGCGCTGTGTTTGCTGATGCGCACCGCAGTGCTATGGCTCGAAGCGTTGCCACCTTCGCAACTTGCCGGGGCCTCGGCTGAAGCCATTTCCAAGGTCGTGGTCGGCTTGGTCATCGACTTGTTGATTGGCTTGGTGCTGAGTGTGGTCGGGGTTGGCATTGCCTGGTTGACGGTACGCCTGGCCAAGTACAGCGCGCAGATTTTTCAGGTCGCAATGGGCTTCGTGAAGTCGATGGTCGCGATCATCAACAACTTCATGGAGTACGTCGACCGCTATAAAAAAGTCGCCGCGCGCGGTGTTGCAGCGGGACTGAAAAAGGGTCGCATGCAATTGCGCTGGAATGGCCGCAAGAACACCACACTGAAAAAAGACGAACACCACGACGACGTCCCGGATCAGGCGAAAAACCCCAACGGCGACAGCGCCGATTCCGCCGATAAAACCGCGACCAATAAATGCCCGGTGTCGATGGTTACCGGCGAAGAACTGCTGACCCTCACCGATGGTTCGCTGGACGGCATTCTGCCGTTTGACTTCACCCGGCTCTATCGCACCAGCGCCGCCGAGATCGACTGCGGCCTCGGCTTCGGCTGGAGTCATACGCTCGCCCATCGACTGGAAATCGATGACGACAGCGTCATTTGGATCGACCACGAAAACCGTCGCACCACGTTCCCGCTGCCGAACCACGAACGCCCGGCGATCCACAACAGCCTCTCTCGCGCCGCGATTTATCTCGGCGATGACCCTGAAGAACTGATCCTCGCCCAGGCTGGCGACGACGCGCGTTTCTACCACTTTCATAACGGTCGTCTGACGGCGATCAGCGACGCGTACGACAACCGATTGCGCATCACCCGCGACCGCCAGGAGCGCATTCAACGCCTCGACAACGGTGCCGGCCGCGCCTTGCTGTTGCGCTATGACCGCGCTCATCTGATCGCCGTCGACTACCAGGTGTTTGTCCCGGCGAAGACCCTCGATGAGGCCTGGCACACCGAGCAAACGCTGATCAGTTACCGCTACGACAAATGCGCGCAACTGATCGAAGCGAGCAACGCCGCCGGGGAAAGCGAGCGCTACGACTACGACGATCAGCACGTCATTCTGCAGCGGCAACTGGCCGGTGGGGCGAGTTTCTTTTGGGAGTGGGAACGGTCTGGCAAGGCGGCGCGTTGCATCCGGCACTGGGCGTCGTTTGCGCAGATGGATGCGTGCTACGTCTGGGATGACCAAGGCAGCGTCACCGTCCAGAACATCGATGGCAGCGAAGAGGTTTACGTTCACGATGACCGGGCGCGGCTGGTGCGCAAGGTCGAGCTGGACGGTGGCGAACACCTCAAGGCCTATGACGATCAGGGCCGGCTGATTGCCGAGCAGGATCCGCTCGGGGCCGTCACTGAATATCGCTACGACGAAGTCGGGCGGTTGGTGGCGCTGATTCCGCCGCAAGACGAGCCGACGGCCTACGAATATCGCAACGGTTTCCTGCATGCGCGCTATCGCGGCAAAGCGGTGTGGAAGTATCAGCGCAATACCCAGGGGGATGTTACCGAGGCCACCGATCCCGACGGCCAGGTCACCCATTATCACTACGACGAACAAGGCCGACTGCTATCGATCCGCTACCCGGACACCAGCCGCCATGTGTTCGTCTGGAATGCCTTGGGGCAGCTGGTCGAGGAAACGCTGCCGGATGGCGGGCAGCGACGCTTTTCCTACGATGCGCTGGGGCGGCAGACGACCCGTCAGGACGAACACGGTGCGCTCACCCAGTACCAATGGGATACCGTCGGCCGACTGGTTCAGACGACGCTGCCTACCGGGGCCAGCCGCGCCTTTAGTTACAACGCCTACGGCAAGATCACCGCCGAACGCGATGAACTGGGCCGCGTCACCCGCTACGAATACGCCGACGATCTGCATCTGGTCAGCCGCCGGATCAACCCTGATGGCACCCAGCTCCAGTATCGCTACGACAACGCGCAGTTACGGCTCACGGAAATCGAAAACGAATCCGGCGAACAATATCGCCTGGACTACACGCCCAACGGATTGATCCGACAGGAAACCGGCTTCGACGGCCGCCGCACCGCGTATGTCTATGACCTCAACGGTCATTTGCTGGAAAAAACCGAGTTCGGCGATGACGGCTCGCAGCTGGTTACCGGGTATCAACGGGATTCGGCCGGTCGCCTATTGGTCAAGACGCTGCCCGACGGCATCAACGTCGAGTACCGCTACGACTCGTTGGGCCGACTGACCAGTGTCGACGACGGCCACGACCATCCGCTGGAATTCGAGTACGACCAGCAGGATCGCCTGATCACCGAGCACCAGGGCTGGGGCACCTTGCGTTACGGCTACGACGCCTGCGGCCAGCTCAACCGCCTGCGCCTGCCGGACAGCAGCAAGCTCGATTACCACCATGCCAAGGGTGGTGCGCTGACGGCGATTGACCTTAATGGCGCGCGGCTCACCACTCACCAATTTGCTTTCGGCCGCGAACTGCAGCGTCAACAAGGTCAGCTCACCAGCCAATATCACTACGACGAACAAGGCCGGTTGCAAGCCCACGCCATCAACCAGCAATCCCGTCCGCTGTACATGCGTCACTACAGCTACGCAGTCAACGGCAACCTGGCGACCATCGCCGACAGCCGCCATGGCCAGCGCAGCTATTACTACGATGCACTCAACCACCTGACCCGCGTCCGCCACACCCGCGACGACCCACCGGAAACCTTCGCCCACGACCCGGCCGGCAACCTGCTGATGCAGGACCGCCCCGGCGTCGCGAAGGTGCTGGGTAATCGCCTGCTCATGCAGGGCGACCGGCATTACGACTACGACGCCTTCGGCAACCTCATTCGCGAACGCCGCGGCACCGGGCAAAAACTCGTCACCGAATACCGCTACGACTGCCAACACCGCTTGATCGGCGTCACCACCCCGGACGGTCGCACCGCCAACTACCGCTACGACGCCTTCGGCCGCCGCATCGCCAAAATTGTCGACGGCCACACCACCGAATTCTTCTGGCAAGGCGATAACTTCGTCGCCGAAAGCAGCCGCGAACACTACCGCAGCTACGTCTACGAGCCCGGCAGCTTCCGCCCGCTGGCGATGCTCGACGGCAAAGGCCCGAAAAAGGCCTGCCCGTTTTACTACCAACTCGACCACCTCGGCACGCCGCAGGAACTGACCGATTTTGGTGGCGAGATTGTTTGGTCAGCGAAGTACAGCGCCTACGGTAAAGTCACGCACCTGGCGCTGGGTGGGGGCGAGCAACTTGAGCAACCGTTGCGGTTTCAAGGACAGTACTTCGACGCCGAGAGCGGCCTGCACTACAACCGGCATCGGTACTATGATCCGGATGTTGGTCGGTACCTGACACCGGACCCGATCAAGTTGGCGGGTGGGCTGAACCAGTATCAATACACGCCGAATCCGACGGGCTGGGTTGATCCGTTGGGGTTGAGCGGGAGCTGTCCGCCACCGAATAAGCCTGGGTGTGGGGCGCCGGATGATACGACTGGCGTTAAGGTTGATGAAGGTGAGCCGAAGCTACCGAAGCTGACGGGTGATCAGCGGAGGGCGAGGATTGATGAGTTGGCTGAGGCGAATGCGAAGCGCCGTGTTGAAGAAATGGAAGCAAAATACGATATGCACACAGTCAAAAAACACAGCTCAGAAATATCTGACCAAGCGCTCAAACAACGAGCAGTTAATGGGGCCGATCCTCATACCGGTGAGGTTCCGAAAGGCGCTAAAGGGAACTCGAGCTCTCAATTCAGAAACTGGCGTATGCATTTGGGGGCGTTGAATAAAGCTATGACAAGGGAAGCGTTAGGTTTGAGCCCGCATACAGGGAAGGACCACAATCAGTATCCGATTGTAAGGATGGAACTACCTGGGGCCGGGCGTGGTTATAAGCCAAACAAGAAAGAGGTTAGTAACCCAAGACTAAATGAAGATCTGAATTGGTTTGAAGTTAAGTTCGATAAGGATAATGTGCTGCGGCCTTTTACTGCTTATCCTTCGGGGAGAAAATGATGTTGCGAGATCCATTTTTAAATGAAGAGTTTCAACCAGATTTGATGTGGTTTATTGGCGTTTTTGATGTTTATGATCGCGAGGAAACTCGGGGTGCGGAACTGGAAGTTTTTAATCCTAATGACCGCTTTGACAGAGCGGAGCTGATCAAAAGATACAGCTTGAATCTAGGTTATCTGTCCTATAGACATAAGCTCGTGCTGATGGATTTTCTAGCGGAAAAGCTAAGCGATGCGTCTTATGATTTTCAGAGTTTGTTTGATATAGATGAAGAAGATGCAGGCAGTTGGCCGCGTGGTGAGTGGTATGCATTGGAGGATCCCCGTGGATTTCTTCAAGATGTCTATATGTTGGCTCAGGAGGCATGGAAGGAAGATCTTCTTTTGGCGAGTCTTGAAGATCGGGACAGTTGGTGATGGATAAGGTGGTGCCTGTCAGTCTGGACTCCCACGCGTCGGCATTCTCAAGAGTAATAAATAAATTCGTCCCCTTTATGCTTAGGTTGAATGAGGTAGAAGCGAGGTTTGATAAAAATAACACCAGGCGCCCATTTACAGCTTTTCCGAGATAAAAGCGAGGAACAGATTTTGAAATCTCCATTTGAAAAGGTAAGCCTACCTTGGGAGCCTCGACTTTCTTATATTTTAGGGGGGCTTGAGATTTATGATCGGGAGGAGGAATTAGGAGAGGTCCTTAGGAAATATAACCCTGATCTTCGTCAGGAACGATGTGAAGTAATTAGAAAGTTTGTGCTGCGTGGTTTGGGCTGCCTAAGTTACAGGCATCGGTTTGCTCTATTTAAGATTCTTGAAGGGGCGTTGGCCGATAGGGAGTTTGATTTTTCTGCACAGTTTGAAAGTGATTACGATGAATGCATTACTATCGCGTGGGATGAGACGGAGATAGTAGATCCTCGCGGTTTTTTTGAGGATATATACAGGTTGGCAAGCTTAGAGTGGAAAGATGATCTTCATAGAGCAAGTCTTGAAGATCAGTCCAGCTGGTGATGGAGAAGGTAGCGCCTGTCAGCCTGGGATCCCACGCGTCGGCATTCTCAATGCCAATTGCCAGCACTGCGGAATGTTTGAGTGTTGTTTAAAGACCTCGTAACTATTACGAAATTTCCGGGCAAGCTCATCGGAAGTTTCCTTCAAGTTGTGACGGCTTCCATGAACTGGTGGGCGATGGGTTGCAGGGATAGTCTTTGGCTGTCGCTGCATATGCAGTGGCAGGGTGTAGGAGCCCTTGGAGATTTACCGCGCATCAGCGCTGTCGTTTGATTGCGGCACTTAATTCGTGTCCGTAAGATCGTTCGCGGCGGCTGTGCGCGGGACACGCTTCGGCGTGGCTGAGTTTGGTGGATTCCTCAGTTTCCTACTCCCGCGTACGGCTGCCACCCAAGCCCGTAGGAAAGGCCGTTGGTAGCTTAAATTTATCCGCCAAAGGTCTCAAAAAATGAAAACACTGACCCCCGATCCACCCTACGAAAAAATAATCCCTCATCCAGAAAACCGCTTCATGGCATTGACCAGCAACTGCACAGACATGCCCACGCTGTTCGTCGATACCCACGCGCCGCTCGATGTTTTGTATGACGCTGCCAGCTATCGAATTCGCGCCGTCACGCAGGTGCTTGAGAATATGTCGATGCGCGGTTCAGTCGAGTGTGAGTCGTTCATTCTTAGTGACTTTGCCTTGCTCTGTGCCATTCCGTTGCGGGATGGGTGTGATGTGCTGGATGTGGTTGGGCGGCGGTTGCGGGTTCGTTCTTCGGACTAGTGCCGAGTAGCTTTTGTGGCGAGGGAGCTTGCTCCCGTTGGGCTGCGCAGCGGCCCCAAAGCCTGCATTCCGGTTTTGTCAGGTACACCGCGGGGCTTGGTTTGGCGACTGCTGCGCAGTCGAACGGGGCGGTGCGGCGTTCCGACGAGCCCCCTCGCCACGGAGTTTTGTGGTGGTTTCAGTTTCTTGGGGCTGCTGCGCAGCCCAGCGGGAGCAAGCTCCCTCGCCACAAGAGCAATAGCAATAGCAAGAGCAAGAGCAAGAGCAAGAGCAAGAGCAAGAGCAAAAGCAAGAGCAAAAGCAAAAGATCGCAGCCTTCGGCAGCTCCTACAGAGAGTTGTGATCATCCCCTTGCTTCTGCGTTGGGATGATTGCCGGGCAGAGTGGCCGCTCAGCCACCAACCCCTGACGTTCTGCCCCGTACAAGGTAAACTTCCCGGCCTTCGCAGGAGCAATCATGAATTATCGTCACGCCTTCCATGCCGGCAATCACGCCGATGTGTTCAAACACCTGACTTTGACCCGCATCATCGCCTTGATGTCGCGCAAGGAGCAGCCGTTTGCCTATCTCGACACTCACGCCGGTATTGGTCTGTATGACCTGCAGGGCGATCAGGCGAGCCGTACCGGTGAGTACCTGGAAGGGATCGCGCGGTTGTGGGATCAGCCGGATTTGCCGGCGTTGACCGCCGATTACATGAAGGTGCTGCACGACATGAACCCGGATGGCCAGTTGCGCTATTACCCGGGGTCGCCGGAGTTGGCGCGGCGTCTGACGCGGCCGCAGGATCGGGTGATGCTCAACGAGAAGCACCCCGAAGACGGCTTGCTGCTCAAGGACAACATGGCCGGTGATCGTCGGGTGAAGGTTCACTTGGGCGAAGGCTGGCATGTGCCGCGGGCGATGTTGCCGGTGCAGGAGAAGCGGGCGGTGATGTTGATTGATCCGCCGTTCGAGCAGCTTGATGAGATGCAGCGTTGTGCGGCTTCGTTGAAAGAGGCGATTGGCCGGATGCGGCAGACGGTGGCGGCGATTTGGTACCCGGTGAAGGACCAGCGCATGTTGCGTCGTTTTTATCAGGACCTGGCCGGCACGGGCGCGCCGAAGTTGTTGCGCGTGGAGTTGTTGGTGCATCCGCTGGATACGCCCAATAGCCTGAATGGTTCGGGGTTGGCGATTGCCAATCCGCCATGGGGGCTTGAAGAGGAATTGCGTGAGTTGCTGCCGTGGTTGTCCAAGAAGCTTGGGCAGACCCAGGGTGGGTGGCAGATGGATTGGTTGATTGCCGAATAAGGCGAATCGACAAGCAAGATCAAAAGATCGCAGCCTTCGGCAGCTCCTACAGGGTGAATGCAAAACCGTGTAGGAGCTGCCGAAGGCTGCGATCTTTTGCTTTAAGCGGTCAGATCGGGCAAGTCACGCCTGTGCCGCCAATCCCGCAATACCCTTCAGGGTTCTTGGCCAAATACTGCTGGTGATACGCCTCGGCGAAGTAGAACGTCGGGGCTTCTTCGATTTCGGTGGTGATGGTGCCTTTGCCAGCCTTGGTCAACTCGGCCTGGAATACTTGCTCGCTGTGCTTGGCCGCAGCCAGTTGCGTCGGGTTGGTGGCGTAGATCACCGAGCGGTACTGGGTGCCGATGTCATTGCCCTGGCGCATGCCCTGGGTCGGGTTGTGCAGTTCCCAGAACATTTTCAGCAGCGCTTCGTAATTGACTTTTGCCGGCTCGTAGACCACCAGTACCACTTCGCTGTGGCCGGTCAGGCCCGAGCAGACTTCTTCATACGTCGGGTTCGGCGTAAAGCCGCCGGCGTAACCCACCGCCGTACTGACCACGCCTTCGCGCTGCCAGAATTTGCGCTCCGCGCCCCAGAAGCAGCCGAGGCCGAAGATCGCGAAATCCACGTCGGTGACGAACGGGCCCAGCAGCGGTGCGTCGTGGACGAAGTGTTTTTCCGGCACGGTCATTGGGGTTTCACGGCCAGGCAGAGCTTGTTCTTTAGTCGGGAGCACGTTTTTGTTCACCAGGATTTCCGAGCGCAAGACCATGATCAGTCCTCTCAGTCAGGTTGAAATGTAAATAAACAGACTGCCAGTGTGCCTAATGCCGGTCAGTTACGCACTACCCCTGTGGGAGTGGGGCCTGTGGCGAGGGGGCTTGTCGGAACGCCGCATCGCCCCGTTTGAGTGCGCAGCACTCACAAGATCTTTGGTACATCAGAGATTTTGAGGCTGCTTCGCAGCCCAACGGGGGCAAGCCCCCTCGCCACAGGGATTGGGGGTGTTCCACAGGGGATTGCGGTGTGCTCAGGCGATTGGGCCGCGCGGGTAGCGTTTGAGCTTTTCGATCAGTTCGGAACCCGGGATCGGTCGGTCGAACAGGTAGCCCTGACCGACGTCGCAGCGGTGGCGGCGCAGGAAGGCGAGCTGCTCGGCCGTCTCGATGCCTTCAGCCACAACCTTGAGTTTCAGGTTGTGGGCCATGGCGATCACCGCGGAGGTGATTTCCATGTCGTCCTGGTTGTCGGGGATTTCGTGGATGAAGCTTCGATCGATCTTGATGATGTCGATCGGGAATTTTTTCAAGTAGCTGAGCGACGAGTAACCGGTGCCGAAGTCGTCCATCGCCAGGGTCAGGCCCAGGCGCTTGAGCTGGTCGAGCTGCAAGTGGGTGTCTTCGGTGGCTTCCAGCAGCAGGCCTTCGGTCAGTTCCAGCTCCAGCAGGTTCGCCGGCAGCTCTTCTTCCTTGAGGATGTTGGCGATGGACGCCACCAGGTCCGGGTCGGAGAACTGCTTAGGCGACAGGTTGATCGCCACTTGCAGGTTGCCGAGGCCGGCGGCGGTCAGGTCTTTGCTCATGCGGCAGGCCTGGCGGGCGATCCATTTGCCGATCGGGATGATCAGCCCGGTCTCTTCGGCGACGCTGATGAACTGGTCCGGGCGGATCATGCCTTTTTCCGGATGGTTCCAGCGCAGCAGCGCTTCCATCCCCAGCAGGCGACCGCTGCGCAGGCACAGCTTGGGCTGGTAGAACACGTCCAGCTCGTTCTGGGTCAGGGCGCGGCGCAGGTTGTTCTCGACGAACAGTTTGTAGCTGGCCTCGGCATTCAGCGCTTCGGTGAACACCTGCACCTGATGTTTACCGTTGGCCTTGGCCTTGTGCAGTGCCAGGCCAGCGTTGCGCATCAGCGTCTGCGGGTCGCGACCATGCAGCGGCGCGCAGGCCAGGCCCACGGAGCCGGTGACGCTGATCAGCTGGTTGTCGACGAACATCGGTTTGTCGAGGGTCGCCAGCAACTGGTTGGCGACCTGTTGGCCAGCCGAGAGGTCAGTGTCGTCCAGCAGCACTGCGAACTCGTTACTGGCGAAGCGCGCCAGACTGCCGCTCGGGCTCAGGCTGTTGCGCAAGCGCCGGGCCAGGCTGATCAGCAGTTTGTCGCCGGTCTGGTGGCCGAGGCTGTCGTTGATGCGTTTGAAATTGTCGATGTCCACCAGCAGCAGGCTGATCGGCGTGTCGCTGTCTCGGGCGAAGCGTTCGTCGAGGTTGCGAATGAACGCCGGGCGGTTGCCGAGGTTGGTCAGGTTGTCGGTGTAGGCCAGGCGCTCGATGCGCTGCTGGGCGAGCTTGGTCTGGGTGATGTCTTCGTAGATGCCGATGTAGTGCGTCAGCTCACGGTTGTCGCCGTAGACCTTGGAAATCGACAGCTGGCCCCAGTAGGGTTCGAGGTTTTTGCGCCGGCTCTTGAACTCGCCCTGCCAACTGTTGCTCTTGGCCAGCGCCGACGGCGCGTCGAACAACAGTTCGCTGAGGTTTTCCAGCGCCGGCAGTTCCGACAGCCGCTGGCCATGGACTTCCTCGGTGGTGTACTGGGTGATCGCGGTAAAGCTTGGGTTGACGTACTCCACCACGCCATCGCAATTGACCAGCAGAAAGGCGTTGGCGCTTTGCTCCACCGCACGCTGGAACAAGTGCAGGGCGCTGGTGGCGGTGCGGCGGTTGTGGTTGTTGATGACTTGGGCGAACTGATCCG
This sequence comes from Pseudomonas frederiksbergensis, assembly GCF_003732275.1. Taxonomy (GTDB): domain Bacteria; phylum Pseudomonadota; class Gammaproteobacteria; order Pseudomonadales; family Pseudomonadaceae; genus Aquipseudomonas; species Aquipseudomonas frederiksbergensis_H. The sequence continues at coordinate 261,251 of NZ_MOBM01000019.1, read as the reverse complement.
CCAGCTCGCCGGCAAAGGCGATTTCGTCCGACTGCCAGGCGCGGGTCGCACCGGTCTGCTCCAGGCAGAGCACACCGACCACTTGGCCATCGATGCGGATGCTGGCGTCGAGCATCGCGTTGACGTCGCGCGGGCGAAGGCTCTCGGCTATTTCCCGGGTGCGCGGGTCGCGCATGGCGTTGTGGGCATCGATAGCGCGCCCGGTGTGCAAGGCGTCGAGGTAATCGGGGAAACCACTGACATCGATCGGCTCCGGCAGTCGGTGACCCCGGGTGACGCGGTGATAGGCGGAGATCGGCGTCAGTAGCGAGCCGTCGAGGTTCCACAGGCTGGCGCAGTCGACTTCATAGATGTCGCAGGCACTGCGGGTGATCAGCTCGGCGGCTTCTTGCAGGGAATTGTTGGTGCTGTAGCGCTGGCGGGTCAGCAGCAGAATCAGGTCTTGCTGGGCGCGCACCCGGTCCAGGTGCTGCAGTTGTTCCTGCTGGGCGCGCTGATTGAGTTCCAGGGCGATTTGCAGGCGTGAGTTCTGGGTTTCCAGGTCCAGCGCCGGCGTTAGCGGTTCGCCGTCGAACAGACCGTCCACCACCATCAGGTAGCCGCGCAGCAGGTGTCGATTGTGTTGTTTGTAAGCTTCGCCCAGTTCCAGCAGGCTCAGTACGCCTGCGGCGGTGTGCAAGGTGTAGCGGATCAGGTAATGCGGGCTATCGGTAAGTTGCTGCTGGATCGTGTCGTGCAGTTGATAGCGCGCCTCGGGCTCCATCAGGCTGGCGTAAGGTGAGCCGACCAGGGCACAGAGCTCCACCGCCGGCAGGCCAAACTGTCGTTCGCAATTGGGGTCGAGAAACAGCAGCGCCCAGCTCGGTTCATTCAGCCGTTCGAAACGCAGCATGCCGAGCCGCGAGGGCACAGGCAACTGCGTCACTACCTCGGCCACCATACGGCTGGCGGCATCGGGTTGGCTTTTCATGGAGGGAAACTCGCTTCGAATATGCTGATCGCGCCGGGCTCTCGCCCTCTTTACTGTTGTCTGCGGCAAGGTTGCATCATTGCGACACCGACTGACAAGAGACATGAAGGCCAAGTGCTATAAGAATATGTCGGCAGGGGCGAAGATTTCTCCAGCGAGGGAGGTGAAAAGGTCAAAAGATCGCAGCCTGCGGCAGCTCCTGCGAAGGAACGGCTTACACCGTGTAGGAGCTGCTGAAGGCTGCGATCTTTTCCGTCAGTCAACGCAACTTGATGCTTATCGACTGCAGTAACTTGCCATCCCGATCGTGATAATTGACGCGAACTTCCTCGGCATCGACGACCAGATGCGCGAAATTATCCTGGCTGATCACCTCACTGGTCAGCTCATGCCGATAATCTCCCGCGGCCGTTCGGACCAGCGCCTGGTCGAGAATGAAGGTGGATGCCTTGGCGTACGGCAGCAGTTTGCTGTTGCACAGCGGTGAAGACACGAGGGTATGAACTTCGAAATCCGGGACCTCGCTGTGGGTCAGGCGACTGGTTAGCGAGCCGTGGACGTCGCCGGAAATGAAGAAAACGTTCTTGATGCCGTGCGTACGAATCGTCTCCAGCAGCCGTAGTCGTTGTTCCGGGAAGGCTTTCCAGGCGTCATCACCGTGAAGCTTGCGGTCGGGGTAAAACATGACACTGGTGACTACGAATTTGACCCGGGCCGTGCTGTTGATCAGCCATTTGAGCAGTGCCTGTTCCTGTTCTTCATCAAGGATGCGCCGGTCGCTGGCCGACAGATTGCGTCGGGTTCGGCTGTCGGTGATAAACCATTCGATATCACCCTCGGTGAATTGATACCAATAGTGCGGAAGCAGCGCTCTGTTGACTTGCCCGTTGGCAAGCAGTTCATGTGCGGGGCTGTGACTGACTTGATAGAGCTCATACGCCGCCATGGCGTTTCTGTATAAGTGCATGTCACTCTTACTTGCATTGGCGGGCCAGTTGTCTTCAATTTCATGGTCGTCGAGGATCATGTAAGTTGGCACGCCGGACATTAACTTCGAGATATGAGGCTGAGAAAAAGCCGTGCGGTATTTTCTGAGGATGTCCTTGTATTCCCGGTCGGGGGCCACGAGGTTCAGGTCATCGACGTAGATTTGGTCGCCAGTCATCAGCATGGCGCTGATCGGTGGCTCGGCGCGTTCCGCCAGGCTTGTGATCGAGGCAAAGATCCGATCGCCCAAATGCGGGGCTGACGCAATGCCGGCGGTCATTCGCAGGTAACGACATGAGCCTACGATATAGGCCCGTGGCGTGGTGGTTTTGCTGGACTGCGTGCGAAAGCGGTAGATTTCCCGAGGCCATTGCAGCGGCAGTTCCTGAACCGTCTCCACGGTGTGCACCGGGCTCATGGGGCTGAACCAGCCCGCCTGATATTCATAGTCGGTATCGGTGGCGAGATCGTTGAGTGCAATCACATCGGACATGTCGCGCAAGATTGTCAGTTTTGCAAATACGCCTTTGGACCAGTGTTCCTCACCGGCGCGTCGATAACGAACACCTGCAAATACCAGTGCGTTGTTCTGTGAATTACCGCGTAAGAAAATACGGATGTGATTAGTTGTAGTGTGGCCAATAATCGGGCCGACAGTTGGTTTGAACATGTTCGAATCCATTCGAAGTAATGCTAACTAAGCAGGTTAAGTTGTCGAAGTTTCTATTGGAAACTCTCCAAGCTAAGCCTAGTTATTGGATCGCGAAAAATATCGGGCGGAAGTGGACTCGAGTTGTAGGCGGCGTAAGCCATGAACGTAGGAATAAGGTGCAGAGGAGGGCTTTCTTCAGGGCAAAAAAAGCCCCGCCAAATTGGCGGGGTTGAGGTACGAGCGTGGCGCTCGGAAAACATGGAACGCGACTGGCCCTCCGGTGAAGGAGGGCCGGCCGGTGTTACAGCAGGATGGTGCGGATGTCCGCCAGCAGGTCGCTCAGACGCTTGGTGAAGCGTGCAGCAGCGGCGCCGTTGATCACACGGTGATCGTAGGACAGCGACAGCGGCAGCATCAGTTTCGGCTGGAAGGCTTTGCCGTCCCAGACTGGCTGGATGGTTGCCTTGGAAACACCGAGGATCGCCACTTCCGGCGCGTTGACGATCGGCGTGAAGCCGGTGCCGCCAATGTGGCCGAGGCTGGAAATGGTGAAGCAAGCGCCTTGCATGTCGTCAGCGGTGAGCTTTTTGTCGCGGGCTTTGGCGGCCAGCGCAGCGGCTTCGGCTGCCAGTTGCAACAGGCTCTTCTGGTCGACGTTCTTGATGACCGGTACCAGCAGGCCTTCTGGGGTGTCGACGGCGAAGCCGATGTTCACGTACTTCTTGCGGATGATCGCCTTGCCGCTTGGCGCCAGCGAACTGTTGAAGTCCGGCAGTTCCTTGAGCAGGTGCGCGCAGGATTTGAGCAGCAGCGGCAGGATGGTCAGCTTGACGCCAGCCTTCTCTGCAACGGCTTTCTGAGCGATACGGAACGCTTCCAGCTCGGTGATATCAGCCGAGTCGAACTGAGTCACGTGAGGAATGTTCAGCCAGCTGCGATGCAGGCTGGACGCGCCGATTTGCATCAAGCGAGTCATCGGCACTTCTTCGATTTCGCCGAAACGGCTGAAGTCCACGACTGGAATCGGCGGAATGCCCGCGCCGCCAGTTGCGCCGCCAGCGGCCGGTGCTTCCTTGGCCTTTTGCATCATGGCTTTGACGTAAACCTGCACGTCTTCTTTCAGCACACGACCGTGCGGGCCACTTGGGCTGACCGCGCTCAGCTCGACGCCGAACTCACGGGCCAGTTGACGCACCGCAGGACCTGCGTGAACCTTCGCGCCCGGCTTGGCCGGTGCAGCAGCAGGTGCAGCAGGTGCCGGAGCAGCAGGTGCTGCGGCGGCTGGCGCAGGCGCGCTAGGTGCAGCAGCGGCTGGAGCCGGAGCCGCAGCAGGTGCCGCGCCTTTGACTTTCAGCTTCAGGATCAGGTCGCCGGTACCGACTTCGTCATCCAGCTTGATGGAAACGCTTTCCACCACGCCAGCGGCAGGCGATGGAATTTCCATGCTCGCCTTGTCGGATTCCAGGGTGATCAGCGACTGGTCGGCGGTGACGGTATCGCCAGCCTTGACCAGCACTTCGATGATCTTGGCCTTGCCCGCAGAACCGATGTCCGGGACGTGAATGTCCTGAACCGTGTCGGCAACCGGAGCCGCCGGAGCCGCAGCGGCTGGCGCCGGAGCAACGGCAGCAGGCGCAGCAGCCTGGGCTGGCGCGGCCGCGGCCGGTGCAGCAGCACCCGCCACTTCCAGGTCCAGAATCAGGTCGCCGGTGCCGACTTCGTCGTTGAGCTTGACGCTGATGGCCTTGACCACGCCAGCGGCAGGCGATGGAATTTCCATGCTCGCCTTGTCGGATTCCAGGGTGATCAGCGACTGATCAGCCGCGACGGTGTCGCCGACCTTGACCTGGATCTCGATGATCTGGGCCTTGCCCGCCGAACCGATGTCCGGCACGTGTACTTGCTGAACGCTGGCAGCTGCAGCAGGCGTTGCGGCTGGAGCGGCCGGCGCTTTCGCGGCGGCAGGTGCAGGTGCAGCCTTGGCAGCCGGCGCAGCGGCAGCCGCAGGGGCCGCAGCGGCGGCACCTTCGACTTCCAGCTCCAGCAGTTCGTCGCCTTCTTTCAGGCGATCGCCCAGCTTCACTTTCAGGCTCTTGATGATCCCGGCCTTCGGCGCAGGCACTTCCATGCTCGCCTTGTCCGACTCAAGTGTCAGGATGCTCTGGTCGGCTTCGATGCGGTCGCCGACCTTCACAAACAGTTCAATTACTTCACCTTCACCGCTGCCGATGTCAGGTACGCGAATGAGTTCGCTCACAGAGTGTCTCCTCAGCAGTCCAGTGGGTTGCGTTTTTCCGGGTTGATACCGAACTTGGCGATGGCTTCAGACACCACCTTAGGTTCGATATCGCCACGGTCAGCCAGAGCTTCCAGGGCTGCCAACACCACGAAATGACGATCGACTTCGAAGAAGTGACGCAGCTTCTTGCGGCTGTCACTGCGGCCGAAACCATCGGTGCCCAGGACTTTGAATTCCTTGGACGGGACCCACTGACGAATTTGCTCAGCGAACAGCTTCATGTAGTCGGTAGACGCAATGACCGGACCTTTACGGCCGTTCAGGCACTCTTCGACGTAGCTCAGTTTAGGCTTTTGGCCCGGGTGCAGACGGTTGCTGCGCTCGACGGCCAGGCCATCGCGACGCAGTTCGTTGAAGCTGGTAACGCTCCACACGTCAGCGCCGACGTTGAACTGTTCACGCAGGATCTTCGCCGCTTCACGGACTTCACGCAGGATGGTGCCGGAGCCCATCAGCTGAACGTGGTGCGCCGCTTCGCGGGTGTCTTCCTCGAGCAGGTACATGCCCTTGATGATGCCTTCCTCTACACCGGCCGGCATGGCTGGTTGCTGGTAGGACTCGTTCATCACGGTGATGTAGTAGAAAACGTCCTGCTGCTCTTCGGTCATCTTCTTCATGCCGTCCTGAATGATCACCGCCAGCTCGTAGCCGTAGGTTGGATCAAAGGTGCGGCAGTTCGGGATGGTGGCAGCCAGGATGTGGCTGTGACCGTCTTCGTGTTGCAGGCCTTCGCCGTTCAGCGTGGTCCGGCCGGCGGTGCCGCCGATCAGGAAGCCACGGGTGCGGCTGTCGCCGGCGGCCCAGGCGAGGTCGCCGATACGCTGGAAGCCGAACATCGAGTAGAAGATGTAGAACGGCAGCATTGGCTGGTTGTGGCTGGAGTACGAAGTACCGGCAGCGATGAAGGAGCTCATGGCGCCCGCTTCGTTGATGCCTTCTTCGAGGATCTGGCCCTTCTTGTCTTCTTTGTAGAACATCACCTGATCTTTATCGACTGGCTCGTAGAGCTGGCCGACGGAGGAGTAGATGCCCAACTGACGGAACATGCCTTCCATACCGAAGGTACGGGCTTCGTCCGGGATGATCGGGACGATGCGCGGACCGATTTCCTTGTCCTTGACCAGTTGCGCGAGGATCCGCACGAAGGCCATGGTGGTGGAAATTTCACGGTCGCCCGAGCCGTCCAGGATCGCCTTGAGGGTATCGAGCGACGGAGTCGGCACGCTGAAGCTCTGCGCGCGACGCTGTGGAACGAAACCGCCCAGGGCAGTGCGGCGCTCGCTCAGGTAGCGGGCTTCGGCGCTGTTGGGTTCCGGCTTGAAGAACGGCAGGTTTTCCAGCTCTTCGTCTTTGACCGGAATGTCGAAGCGATCACGGAACAACTTCAGGCTGTCGACATCGACTTTCTTGGTGTTGTGCGCAGTGTTTTTCGCTTCGCCGGCACCGGTGCCATAACCTTTGATGGTTTTGGCCAGGATGACGGTTGGTTGTTCTTTGTGGTTGACCGCTTCGTGGTACGCCGCGTAGACCTTGTACGGGTCGTGGCCGCCACGGTTGAGTTTCCAGATCTCGTCGTCGGACAAGTCTGCAACCATCGCCTTGAGTTCCGGCGAGTTGAAGAAGTGTTCACGCACGAACGCGCCGTCTTTGGCTTTGTAGTTCTGGTACTCGCCGTCGATGACTTCGTCCATGCGACGTTGCAGGATACCGTCGACGTCTTTGGCCAGCAGTGGGTCCCAGAAACGGCCCCAGATGACTTTGGTCACGTTCCACTGAGCACCGCGGAATACGCCTTCGAGTTCCTGGATGATCTTGCCGTTGCCGCGAACCGGGCCATCAAGGCGCTGCAGGTTGCAGTTAATGACGAAGATCAGGTTGTCGAGCTTCTCGCGGCCAGCCAGCGAGATGGCGCCCAGGGATTCTGGTTCGTCGCACTCGCCGTCGCCCAGGAAACACCAGACTTTTTGCTTGCCTTCCGGGATGAAACCACGGGCTTCCAGGTACTTCATGAAGCGTGCCTGGTAGATCGCCTGGATCGGGCCCAGACCCATGGATACAGTCGGGAACTGCCAGAAATCAGGCATCAGCCATGGGTGCGGGTAGGACGAGAGGCCCTGACCGTCCACTTCCTGGCGGAAGTTGTTCATCTGGTCTTCGGTGATGCGGCCTTCCATGAATGCGCGGGCGTAAACGCCTGGCGAGGTGTGGCCCTGGAAGTAGATCAGGTCGCCGCCGTGTTCGTCGGTCGGGGCCTGGAAGAAGTAGTTGAAGCCGATGTCATACAGGGTCGCACTGGAAGCGAAGCTGGAGATGTGACCACCCAGGTCAGAATCTTTCAGGTTCGTACGCATTACCATGGCCATCGCGTTCCAGCGTACCAACGAGCGAATGCGGCGTTCCATGAACAGGTCGCCAGGCATGCGTGCTTCGTGGGTAACGGGGATCGTGTTGCGGTAAGGCGTGGTGATGGCGTAAGGGAGCTGCGAGCCGCTACGGGTCGCGAGTTCGCCCATACGGGTCATCAGATAGTGAGCACGGTCTTCGCCTTCTTTGTCGAGAACCGATTCCAGGGCGTCCAGCCATTCCTGGGTTTCGACGGGATCGAGGTCTTGCATGGCTTGCTCCAGGGCGGAAAGGCTTCCAGAATCGGTTGCCTGAGTTTGCGACTGGCCTTGTGGGCAGACGATATAAATTCTTGGATTGCCGAGAGGTATGTTCCGGCGGCGTGTAGTTTTACTACAAATCATCGGGCATTTCAGCCTTTCGAATGTATAGACGAGTAGTAAAACTACAGAAGATTGGCTTGTGGCCTCCGGCTGCGTTGTGAGAATAATCGTTAAGGTTGGTCTTTTGCCAACCAAAAAAGGTGAAGGCTTGATGATCGCTGCCAAAAATAAACAAAATTCAGCTATTTCTAACCTTTGTTCGACAGTCAGTCAGGTAGCGTATTTTCACGAATCACTACACGCAGCCCTTCACACGCCGATCAAGGATAGACCATGAGCCTCCCTTCGCTTGCCGAACTGCCCGACGTACTCCTGCCCTTCGTCACCCGTGCCGAGCAGTCGTTCCGTACGGCCGTCGCGGTGCTTCCCGACGATCATGGCCTGTCTGCCTGGACGCCTGAGCGCTGGGCGCAATTTGCCCGCGTCACCGCCGCCAGCGACTTTGTCATTGAACAGAGTCTGCGTGACCCTTTGATGTTGCTGGAGCTGGTGCAGTCCGGCGAGCTGGACCGCGCCTTTGCGCCGGGCGAGTTGTGCGCACAGATTGCGAGGGCGGTGAGCACCGCCGAAACCGACGACCAACTTGGTCGCGCCCTGCGTCGCCAGCGCGCACGCCAGCAAGTGCGGATTATCTGGCGCGACCTGACTCGCCAGGCCGATCTGATCCAGAGCTGTCGCGACCTCTCGGACATGGCCGATGCCAGTATCGATCAGGCCTATCAGTGGTTGTATCAGCGCCATTGCCAGCAGTTCGGCACGCCCACCGGGCGACGTAGCGGCGAGCCGCAGCAGATGGTCATCCTCGGCATGGGCAAGCTCGGCGCTGTGGAGCTGAATCTGTCGTCGGACATCGACCTGATCTTCGCCTACCCCGAAGGCGGCGAAACGGTCGGCGTGAAACGGTCGCTGGATAACCAGGAATTTTTCATTCGTCTCGGTCAGCGGCTGATCAAAGCGCTGGACCCGATGACCGTCGACGGTTTCGTGTTCCGCGTCGACATGCGCTTGCGGCCTTACGGTTCGTCCGGCGCTTTGGTGCTGAGCTTCAATGCACTGGAACAGTATTACCAGGATCAGGGCCGCGACTGGGAGCGCTACGCGATGATCAAGTCGCGCGTGGTGGCTGGCGATCAAGTGGCGGGCGCGCAACTGCAAGAGATGCTGCGCCCGTTCGTTTACCGGCGTTACCTGGACTTCTCGGCCATTGAAGCGCTGCGCACCATGAAGCAGCTGATCCAGCAGGAAGTCCGGCGCAAGGGCATGGCCGACAACATCAAGCTGGGTTCCGGCGGCATTCGTGAAGTCGAATTTATCGCCCAGGCCTTTCAGTTGATTCACGGTGGCCGCGACCTGAGCCTGCAGCAACGTCCTCTATTAAAAGTACTGAGCACCCTCGAAGGCCAGGGTTACCTGCCGACGGCGGTGGTCAGCGAATTGCGCGAAGCCTACGAATTTCTGCGTTACACCGAACACGCGATCCAGGCGATTGCCGACCGTCAGACCCAGATGCTGCCAGATGGCCCGCAGGATCAGGCGCGCATTGCCTTTATGCTCGGGTTTGCCAACTGGACGGCGTTCCACGAACAACTGATGTACTGGCGTGGCCGGGTGGCCTGGCACTTTGCTCAGGTGATCGCCGATCCCGATGAAGAGGCCGGCACCGAGAGTGAAGTGGTGGTCGGCGGGGAATGGTTGCCGCTGTGGGAAGAGGCCCAGGACGAGGAGGCCGCGTGCCGTCAGTTGGAAGAGGGTGGTTTCGCCGACGCCTCCAAGGCGCTGAAAGCCTTGGCCAGTCTGCGCGGCAGTCCGCAATTGCGCGCCATGCAGCGCTTGGGGCGTGAACGCCTTGATGCTTTTATTCCGCGCTTGCTGGCTCAGGCTGTGGAACACGCCAATCCCGATCTGGTGTTGGAGCGGGTACTGCCGCTGGTGGAAGCCGTGGCGCGTCGTTCCGCCTATCTGGTGTTGCTGACCGAGAACCCCGGGGCCCTGCGCCGCTTGCTGACGCTATGCGCCGCGAGCCCGTGGATTGCTGAACAAATCACGCGCTTCCCGCTGCTGCTCGACGAATTGCTCAATGAAGGCCGTTTGTTCAAGCCACCGCTGGCGCCGGAACTGGCCGCCGAATTGCGCGAGCGTTTGACGCGGATTCCCGAAGACGACCTCGAACAGCAAATGGAAGCCCTGCGGCATTTCAAGCTGGCGCACCGCTTGCGCGTCGCCGCCTCGGAAATCGCCGGCAGCCTGCCCTTGATGAAGGTCAGTGATTACCTGACCTGGCTTGCCGAAGCGATCCTCGAACAAGTACTGGCCCTGGCCTGGCGCCAGACGGTGGCCAAGTACGGTACGCCGCTGCGCACCGACGGCAGCTTGTGCGACCCTGGTTTCATCATTGTCGGTTACGGGAAAGTCGGTGGTCTGGAATTGGGGCACAGTTCGGACCTGGATCTGGTGTTCATCCACGACGGCGATCCGCAGGCCGAAACCGACGGGCCGAAGCCTATCGACGGCGCACAGTTTTTTACCCGGCTCGGGCAACGCATCATTCATTTGCTGACGGCGCAGACCAACTCCGGCCAGCTGTATGAAGTGGACATGCGCCTGCGGCCGTCCGGTGCGTCCGGTTTGCTGGTGAGTTCCCTGGGGGCGTTTGCCCGGTATCAGGAAAACGAAGCCTGGACCTGGGAACATCAGGCGCTGGTACGGGCGCGGGTGCTGGTGGGCAGTCAGGATGTTGGCCAGGCATTCGAGAAGGTTCGCGCGGCGGTATTGGCCAAGCCGCGGGACCTGCCGACCTTGCGCCAGGAGGTCAGCGAGATGCGCGCCAAGATGCGCGATAATCTGGGCAGCAAGAGCACTGCGGCGGGCACGGCGGCAAATGCCTTCGAGGCCACGGCGCCGTTCGATCTCAAGCAGGATGCCGGAGGTATCGTCGATATTGAATTTATGGTGCAATACGCGGCTCTGGCATGGTCTGAAGCGCATCCGTCATTGCTGCGCTATACCGACAATATCCGCATTCTGGAAGGGCTGGAGGAGGTTGGGCTGATGCCCGCCGAAGACGCCAGCCTGTTGCGTGAAGCCTATAAGGCTTACCGCTCCGCCGCTCACCGGGAGGCCTTGCAGAAGGACGCCGGCGTGATACCGGGCGACCAGTTCGTGGATGAACGACGGCAGGTAATGCGGATCTGGCGCGAGCTGGGGTTAAGCTGAAACGGGATATTTGCAACACCTGATACCTCTGTGGGAGCGAGCCTGCTCGCGATGAGGCCGTCACATTCAACATTTATGCTGACTGTCAGGCCGCCATCGCGAGCAGGCTCGCTCCCACACTGGATCTGCGGTGTTTGGTAGATTGAGGCAGCTAAGCTGTATCGCATGGATGTGCACAAAAATTGATCCGACGAGCCCCAATCGGCTCGTCCAAATGACCTGACGGTTCACCCCGAAGGTGCTGGATTCTCGAGGCGGGGAGGCGTATGCCTCCCCGGCTCGTTTATGGAAACCACATGAAAATTCTGATCGTTGGGCCCAGTTGGGTCGGTGACATGGTGATGGCGCAGACACTTTTTCAGTGTCTAAAGCAGCGCCACCCGCAGTGCGAAATCGACGTGCTGGCCCCCGAGTGGAGCCGGCCGATTCTCGAGCGCATGCCCGAAGTACGCCAGGCCTTGAGCTTCCCGCTCGGCCACGGCGTGCTGGAACTGGCGACGCGTCGGCGCATCGGTAAATCCCTGGCCGGTCAGTACGACCAGGCCATCCTGCTGCCCAATTCCCTGAAGTCGGCGCTGGTACCATTTTTTGCCGGTATCCCGAAACGCACCGGCTGGCGCGGCGAGTTCCGCTACGGCCTGCTCAATGACGTGCGTACGCTCGACAAAGAGCGTTACCCGCTGATGATCGAGCGCTTCATGGCCATGGCCTTTGAGCCTGGCGCCGAGCTGCCGAAGCCGTATCCACGGCCGAGCCTGCAGATCGACCCGGTGACCCGCGACGGCGCACTGGCCAAATTCAGTCTGGCCCTCGACCGTCCGGTGTTGGCGCTGTGCCCCGGCGCCGAGTTCGGCGAGTCCAAGCGCTGGCCGTCCGAGCACTACGCCAAGGTCGCCGAAGCGAAGATCCGTGAAGGCTGGCAGGTCTGGCTGTTCGGCTCGAAAAACGATCACGCGGTGGGCGAAGACATTCGCGCGCGGCTGATTCCGGGTTTGCGTGAAGAGTCGGTGAACCTCAGTGGCGACACCTCCCTGGCCGAGGCCATCGATCTGCTGTCCTGCGCCGATGCGGTGGTCTCCAACGACTCCGGCCTGATGCACGTGGCCGCTGCGCTGAACCGCCCGCTGGTGGCGGTGTACGGCTCGACGTCGCCGGGTTTCACGCCACCATTGGCCGAGCATGTCGAAATCGTGCGCCTGGGCATCGAATGCAGTCCATGCTTCGATCGCACCTGCCGTTTCGGTCATTACAATTGCTTGCGCCAGCTCATGCCCAAAGCGGTGAACGAAGCCTTGCAGCGGTTGCTGGGCACTGTGGTCGAGGTCAAATAGTTTGCGGGTACTGTTGATCAAGACTTCTTCGCTGGGCGACGTGATTCACGCGCTGCCAGCGTTGACCGACGCGGCGCGGGCGATCCCCGGCATCACGTTCGACTGGGTGGTGGAAGAAGGTTTCGCCGAGATTCCGACCTGGCACCCGGCCGTGGGCAAGGTGATTCCGGTGGCGATCCGTCGCTGGCGCAAGAACATCTGGCAGACCATCAAGAGTGGCGAATGGAAGCGCTTCAAGCAAAGCATTCGCGCGACCAAATATGACTTGGTGATCGATGCCCAGGGCCTGCTGAAAAGCGCCTTGCTGACTCGCTACGCCAAAGCTCCGGTGGCTGGGCTGGACAAAAACTCAGCCCGCGAACCGATTGCCGCGCGTTTCTATTCCCGTCGTCTGGCCGTGGCCCGTGGGCAGCACGCGGTAGAGCGAGTGCGTCAGCTGTTCGCGGTGGCCCTGGGTTATGACCTGCCTAAAGGGCTGGGCGACTACGGCCTGAACGTCGAGCGACTGGTGGAGTTGCCGCGCAAGAATCCGTACGTGGTGTTTCTCCATGGCACCACCTGGGACACCAAGCACTGGCCCGAAGCCTATTGGCGCGAGCTGGCCGAGCGGGTGGGTTACCTCGGCGTGGCGGTGAAGCTGCCGTGGGGTAATCCGGTCGAAAAGGCCCGCGCCGAGCGCATAGCCAAAGACATGAAGCACGTCGAAGTGCTGCCCAAACTGAACCTGGCGGGTGTCGGCAAAGTCCTGGCCGGAGCGCAAGCCTGCGTGGCGGTGGACACCGGTCTCGGTCATCTGGCCGCGGCGCTGGACGTGCCGACCCTGTCGCTGTTCGGTCCGACCAACCCTGGCCTGACCGGCGCGTACGGCAAGTCGCAGATTCACATGGCCAGCGACTTCCCCTGCGCGCCGTGCCTGCAAAAGAAATGCACCTATCAACCGACGGCCGACGATGCCCGTCGGTTCGACCTGAAACGCGAGTGGCCCCTGTGCTTCACGCGTCTGAATCCCGAGCGTGTCGCGAGCCGACTGAGCACGTTGTTACTGGCTGAGGAGCTGCGCTGATGCAATTGGCATTTGTCCTGTACAAATATTTTCCGTTTGGTGGCTTGCAGCGCGATTTCATGCGCATCGCCCTCGAATGTCAGCAGCGCGGCCATCAGATTCGCGTCTACACGCTGATCTGGGAGGGCGATGTTCCACCGGGTTTCGAAGTGCTGGTGGCGCCGGTCAAGGCGCTCTTCAATCATCGGCGCAATGAGAAACTCACCGAGTGGATGGAGGCCGATCTGGCCAAGCGTCCGGTGGATCGCTTGATCGGTTTCAACAAAATGCCGGGCCTGGACGTTTACTACGCCGCCGACGGCTGCTTCGAAGACAAGGCACAAAACCTGCGCAACTCGCTGTACCGTCGCTGGGGTCGCTACCGGCACTTCGCCGAGTACGAGCGCGCGGTGTTCGCCAAGGATGCCAAGACCCAAGTGCTGATGATTTCCGAAGTGCAGCAGCCGCTGTTCATCAAACATTACGACACGCCGCTTGCGCGCTTCCATTTACTGCCGCCGGGTATCTCTCAGGACCGTCGCGCGCCGACCAATGCCGCCGAGATCCGTGCCGAGTTTCGTCGCGAGTTCAGCCTGAAAGATGATGAACTGCTGCTGGTGCAGATCGGCTCCGGGTTCAAGACCAAAGGCGTGGACCGCAGCCTCAAGGCGCTGGCCGCCTTGCCCGCCGAGCTGAAAAAACGTACCCGACTATTTGTAATTGGCCAGGACGACCCCAAAGTATTCCAGTTGCAGAGCGCCACATTGGGGCTCGGCGACAACGTGCAGTTCCTCAAGGGTCGCAGCGATATCCCGCGTTTCCTGCTCGGTGCCGATCTGTTGATCCATCCGGCGTACAACGAAAACACCGGGACGGTGCTGCTTGAAGCCGTGGTGGCTGGCTTGCCGGTGCTGGTGAGCGCGGTGTGCGGGTACGCTCATTACATCGCCGAGGCCGACGCCGGCCTGGTGCTGGACGAGCCCTTCGATCAGGCGCAACTGACGCAGTACCTGACCGGCATGTTGAATGACGCAAATGCACGGGCGGCCTGGAGCCGCAACGGTCTGGCCTTCGCCGCGACGGCCGACCTCTACAGCATGCCGCAGCACGCGGCCGATGTGATTCTGGCGGAGCACGCTTAATGAAGTTGATGCTGGCTGAACCGTTCAAGAGCCTCTGGGCCGGACGCGATCCGTTCGCCGAAGTCGAGGGCCTCAAGGGCGAGGTGTACCGCGAGCTTGAAGCGCGTCGGACACTGCGTACTGAAGTGGACGGTCACGGGTTCTTCGTGAAGATCCATCGTGGCATCGGCTGGGGCGAGATCTTCAAAAACCTGCTGACCGCCAAGTTGCCAGTGCTGGGCGCGGGCCAGGAATGGAAGGCCATCCAGCGCCTGCAAGAAGTCGGTGTGCCGACCATGACCGCTGTGGCTTACGGCGAAAAGGGCAGCAATCCGGCAGACCAGCATTCGTTCATCGTCACTGAAGAGCTGGCGCCCACCGTCAGCCTCGAAGACTTCAGCATCGACTGGGTCAAGCAGCCGCCCGAGCCCAAACTCAAGCGCGCCTTGATCGCCGAAGTCGCGCGCATGACCGGCATGATGCACCGCGCCGGGGTCAACCACCGCGACTGCTACATCTGCCACTTCCTGCTGCACACCGACAAGCCGGTGACAGCCGACGACTTCAAGCTGTCGGTGATCGATCTGCACCGTGCCCAGACCCGTCCGACGATTACCCAACGCTGGCGCAACAAGGACCTGGCGGCGCTGTATTTTTCGGCGCTGGACATCGGCCTGACCCGTCGCGACAAATTGCGTTTCCTCAAGGGCTACTTCCAGCAGCCCTTGCGCCAGATTCTGGCTGAAGAAGCGGGGCTGCTGGCATGGCTCGAAGGCAAGGCCAACAAGCTCTACGAGCGTAAGCAGCGATACGGGGATGCGCTCTGATGTCGGGTTGGACACTGGAACCTGCTTACAGCGATCTGGCAGAAGACTTCGGCAGCCTTGACGCGGTGTTCGCGCTCAAGGGCGAGCGACTGACCCACGATCCACTGTCGGAGGTCATTCGCGTCCAGCGCAACGGCGTCAACTATTACGTCAAGCGCTACGTCGGCGCCGGCAAAGGCCTGCGCCGTTACCTGGGCAAGCCGCGGGTGAAGGCCGAGTGGCAGAACCTCAAGCGTTTCGCCAAATGGGGCATTCCCACCGCCGAAGTTGTGGCCTGGGGACTGGAGCGGCGCGGCGTGGCATATGACCGAGGGGCAATGATCACACGCGAACTGCCTCATACCGAAGATTTGTCGGCCCTGGCTGACCGGCGTGATCCGAAACTGGCGGACCGCGCCTGGGTCGACAACATCAGTCGACAGCTGGCGGGCTATACCCGGACCATGCACGATCACCGTTTTACCCATAACGATTTGAAGTGGCGCAACCTGCTGATCGACGATGAGTCCCGGCTGTTTCTGATCGACTGCCCCAATGGTGATTTCTGGCGCGGCTTCTGGCTCAAGTACCGGATCACCAAAGACCTGGCTTGTCTGGACAAAGTTGCCAAATATCACCTGTCGGCCACCCAGCGCCTGCGCTTCTACCTGCAATACCGCCAATGTGCCCGGCTCGATGCCGCCGACAAGAAACGGATTCGGCACGTGGTGAGATTTTTCGAGGGCCGCGAATGACTGACTTTCTGGCTGCTGAAGACCGTGCGCTGCTTGAGCGTCATGGCCTCGGCACCTTCGACGCGCTCTGGGCCAAACAGCTTGAAGCCGTGGACGAACCCAACACCGGTCGGGGGGGCTGGAGCAGTGTGTTTCGGCTGGAACTGGAAGGTCATAGCTATTACCTCAAACGCCAGAGCAACTACCTGACACGCACATTGCATTCGCCCTTTGGCGAGCCGAGTTTTGCCCGCGAGTTTCGCAACATCAGTCGTTATCAGAAACTGGGTATACCGGCGCTGCAGGCAGCGTTTTTCGGTGAGCGCAAAGTCGACGGCGAAGTCCGGGCGATTCTGCTGACCCGTGCGCTGGACGGTTGGGATGACCTGGATTCGCTGTTGCAGCGCTGGTCCGACCTGAGCGCGGTGCAGCATTCGGCGATTCTGAAAGCCTGTGGGCAACTGGCGCGACGCCTGCACGAGGTGCATCAACTCCACGGCTGCTTCTATCCCAAGCATATTTTTCTTCAGGCGACCGGTGACGGCTATCAGGCTCGGTTGATCGATCTGGAAAAAACCCGCCCGCTGTTTTTTGGTCAGCGTGATCGGGTCAAGGACCTGGACCCGTTGCTGCGTCGGGCGCCGGAATGGAGCGAAAGTCAGCTGCGCGAGTTGTTGGCGGTTTATCTGAATCAGCCATTGAACCGTTCGGTGGTGGACAGTTGGGTATCGCGCCTGAGTGCGCGGCGCAGTCACAAGGAGGCGCGTTGATGCGTTTGTCCGAACTGAAAAATGCCGGCCGCAGCCCAAGCCTGCCGCTGAACATTCCACTGGCGGATGCCGCGGGGCCGGCAGAGTTGCAATTGCTGAGCCTGCTGCGGGTATTGCCGGGGCAACGTTATGTGGGCGCCGGGGTCTGGCGCGGCCGGCCGGTATTGGCCAAGTTGCTGGTCGGCGGCAAAGCGGCGCGGCACTTTCAGCGCGAACTGGACGGCGTGCGTTTGCTCGCTGCTCAAGGGCTGACTACGCCGTTGTTATTGGCTGATGGCCTGAAGGACGGCGAAGGCGGCTGGTTGTTGTTCGATTTACTTGAAGGCGCCGAGAGCCTGGGGGATGCCTGGAAACAGGTCGAACACTTGGCCGTGTTGGCGGATGAGCAATCAGCGGTGCTGGCTGAGGCCTTGGGCGCGATAGGTCATCTGCATAGCAAGGGGCTGTGGCAGGAAGACCTGCACCTGGACAACCTGCTGCGCCACGGCGGTCAGTTATATTTGATCGATGGCGCCGGGATCTGCGCCGAGACGGCTGGCAAGCCACTGTCACAGGACAAAGTTCTGGAAAACCTCGGGGTGTTTTTTGCCCAGTTGCCCAAATCGCTGGAACCCTTCACTGAAGAATTGCTGGTGTATTACCTGTTGAGCAACGGCGAACATGCCTTGCCCATGGAAGCGTTGCAGAAGCAGATCGACAAGGTCCGCCGCTGGCGTTTGAAGGACTTCCTGATCAAGGTCGGCCGCGAATGTACGTTGTTCAGCGTCCAGCGCGGAGCGTTCGGCTTGCGGGCGATTCGCCGCGAGGAAGAGGCCGCGATGTTGCCGGTGCTGGAGCAGGCCGATGCCTTGCTCGATCAGGGCCACCTGTACAAGACCGGCGGCGCGGCGAGTGTCGGCAAGGTCGACGTGGCCGGGCGCACATTGTTGGTCAAGCGTTACAACATCAAAGGCTTTGCTCACTGGCTCAAACGCTTCTGGCGCCCGAGCCGCGCCTGGCACTCATGGCGTGAAGGCAACCGTCTGGCTTTCCTGGGCATCGCCACGCCCAAGCCATTGGCGTTACTGGAGAAACGTTTTCTCTGGCTGCGCAGCCGGGCGTACCTGGTGACCGAGTATTTGCCGGGGCCGGACATCATCGAGCGGTTTGCGCCATACGTGGAAAGCGGCGAAGCGCCGCAAGCCGAGTTGCAGGCTCTGGATCACCTGTTCGCCGAGCTGATTCGCGAGCGGATCAGCCATGGCGATTTCAAGGGGCATAACCTGTTCTGGCAACAGGATCGCTGGGCGCTGATCGATCTGGATTCGATGTGTCAGCATGGCTCGATCAGTAGCTTTGCCCCGGCGTACGCGCGGGATCGGGCGCGATTCATGCGCAATTGGCCCGAGAGCAGTGCGCTGTATCAGGTGATTGATCAGCGTTTGCCCAAAGATATCTCCAGCGCTGCCTGAATCGGGGCTTCGCCCCTTTCGCGGGCAAGCCCGCTCCCACAGTGGTTCTCGGTCGTACACAAAATTTGTGTTCAACATAAACCTAATGTGGGAGCGGGCTTGCTCGCGAAGAGGCCGGAACTGTCAGCCGAGTCACTCGGTGAGGAAAGCCTTCGACACCGTTTCCTTGCCCTATGCGATTTACCGGCAGGCAATCGACAGCAATCTCAGGATTTACTGGCGCCCAGGTCGCGGATGAGCGACGGCGAGTGCGTGGGCTCGACGTCATCTTCACGGCGCTGATAAGGGCAGGGTCATTCCCGCCATGTTTACGCTATAATCCCGCCCTTTAGCTGTCTCTCGCCCCTTGCGAGGGCACATTAATTTTTGAGGCGCGTTGCGCCTGCATGCAGACTAAAGAGGCTAGACCCCTGTGGCATTGACGATTCTTGGCCTGTCCGGCGCCCTTAGCCATGATCCTTCCGCAGCCCTGTATATCGACGGCAAGCTGGTCGCGGCGGCTGAAGAAGAGCGCTTCGTGCGCGATAAACATGCAAAGAACCGCATGCCTTACGAATCGGCGAAGTTCTGCCTTGAGCAGGCGGGTATCAAGCCGTCCGACGTTGACGTGGTGGCGATTCCGTTCGCCCCGATCAGCCTGTTCGGCAAGGCTCGCTGGCACTACGCCAAGCGTTACTGGTACGCCCCGGACCGCGCCCTCGATGCGATCCTGATGGGCAACCGTCGCTACAAGCGCTATCGCAACAAGATTGTCTGGTGCCTCGAACAGCTGGGCTTCGATCCAAAGAAAATCAAGATCGAGCCGGTCGAGCACCACCTGGCCCACGCCTCCAGTGCCTACCATTGCTCCGGCTTCAAAGAGAAAACCGCGATTCTCGGGATCGACGGCAAGGGTGAGTACGCCACGACCTTTTTCGGCTACGGCGAAAACGGCAAGATCCACAAGATCAAGGAATTCTTCGATCCGGACTCCCTCGGTGGCCTGTACGGCGCGATCACCGAGTTCCTCGGTTTCGAGATGCTCGACGGTGAGTTCAAGGTCATGGGCATGGCGCCGTACGGCGATGCCAGCAAATACGATTTCTCGCGTCTGGCCTCGTTCGAGAACGGCGAGCTGGTGATCAACACCGACTACGCCAACGTCATCGGCCTGCGTCGTTATAAAGAGAAGGGCAAAGGTTTCTACTTTTCGCCGAAGCTGATCGAGTGGCTGGGGCCCAAGCGCGAAGGTGACATCGCCGACGAGCCGTACATCCACTACGCCGCGAGCATGCAAGCGCTGTTCGAGAAACTGGCGTTGCAGATGATCGACCATTACCTGGGCGATGTGCTCAAGGAAACCGGCAAACTGGCCTTCGCCGGTGGCTGTGCGCTGAACGTCAAGCTCAACCAGAAAATCATTGCCCGCGACGACATCAAAGAACTGTTCGTTCAGCCTGCGTCCGGCGATGCCGGTACCGCGGTCGGCGCTGCGGCTTACGTGTCCCATGCCCGTGGTGTCCCGGTCGAAAAGATGGAGCACGTCTATCTCGGTCCGTCCTACAGCAACGAAGACGTGATCGCGGCCTGCGCCCGTCACCCGAGCGCGCCTGCATGGCGCAAGCTCGATAACATGCCGGAAAAAATCGCCAAAATCATGGTCGACGGCAACCCGGTGGCCTGGTTCCAGGGCCGCATGGAATTCGGTCCACGCGCCCTGGGTGGTCGTTCGATCATCGGTTGCCCGAGCGCGACCGGCGTGGCTGACCGCATCAACCACCAGATCAAGTTCCGCGAGCGCTGGAGGCCTTTCTGCCCGTCGATGCTCGACACCGTTGCACCGCAGATGATCAAGATCGATCACCCGGCGCCGTTCATGACCTTCACCTTCGAAGTGGCTGAAGAGTGGAAAACCCGCGTGCCGGAAGTCGTCCACGAAGACGGTACATCCCGGGCCCAGGTGTTGAAGCGCGAATACAACCCGCGCTACTACGACATGATGAAGGCGCTGGAAGTGCTGACCGGTAACGGTGTGTCGCTGAACACCTCGCTCAACCGTCGTGGTGAGCCGATGATCTGCTCGCCGACCGATGCCTTGAACATGTTCTTCGGTTCCGATCTGCAGTACCTGATCATGGAAGACATTCTGGTGGTCAAAGAAGGTGCGGACGGGTATGCGGTTGACTGACGTGCTGATCAGTGTCGTTATTCCTGCTTATAACTACGCCAAAACCCTGCCGCGTGCGGTGAAATCGGTGCTGGCGCAGTTGGGTGATGCCCAGGCTGAATTGCTGGTGATCGATGATGGTTCCACTGACGCGACGCCGCACGTTCTGGAGCAGCTCCTGGCTGAACATGCAGGATGCTTTAGAGCTCTGCGCAAACCCAATGGCGGTTTGTCTTCGGTGCGTAATCGCGGGATCGAGGAGGCTCGGGGGCAATACCTGATCTTCCTCGATGCCGATGATGAGATGGCGCCTGGTGCGCTGGCTGCATTGACTCAGCATATCTCCAGCAATCCTGACAGCCGTTTGATCATTGGCGGTCACTGGTCGGTGTTCGACGACGGTCGTCGCGTCCAGCACGCCGTAAAACCCTTGCCGGCCACCCCGCGCCAGCGGGTGCGTGGCTACTTGCTGGACAAGACGGTATCGCTGTCCAACGGCGCCTGCGCGATGCATCGCGAAGTGTTTGCACCGGGCAACTATCCTGAGCACTTGCGCAACGTTGAAGATATTCCGGTGTTTGCTCAGGTGTTGGCGCGTTTCCCGTGCAGTGTGCTCGATCAGCCCCTGGCCTTGATCTACAAGCATGACGACAGCATGCGCCATGACCTCAAGCAAAGCCTGGCGGCAGGCGTGGGGATGGTTGACGAGGTATTTTCCTCGGTACGCATGCCTCAAGAACTGCAGGACCTGCGCCAGGCTTTCCTGGCTCAGCGCTGCCTGTCGTTGTTCCGCGATTGCTACAGTGCCGGCGATTATGTCAATGCCAAGGCTTTTTACGCCCGCGCCGTGCGCGCCGATCTACGCTCGCTCACGCGCTGGTCCTATACCCGCAAGGCTATCCGGTCGTTATTTAAGTGAACACGCCGCCGTCTGACACAACTGTGTTCCAGGCTGAGGGATGCTGGGCACAAAAAGCGCGTGAGCTGGACCGTTATCGCTGGAAGCTACTGCGCGAGCGTCATGGTCGCTGTGGTAGCCTTTTGCGCCTGGTTCGTGATGTGCTGGTGGATGTGGCGATCGGGATTCGCGTCAAGGCGTGCTTGAGTGATTCGGTCGTCGCTGCGCCTTGTGAGGTGCTGTTGTTGCATTCGGCACCCAAGTCCATGGTGTTGCAGCGCAAGAATATTCTGATCGAGGGGCTGCGCAAGCGCGGGCAGCATGTGACAGAGGCAGCGTTACGTTCTCCCTCGGACGCCTGCGCCCAGCGTATGCTGCTGGCGCCGCCGCAGTCCGTACCGTTGCGTTATCTGGTGTACGCCGCCCATGCCCAGTGGTTGGTGATGACGTATTCGCCCAAGGTGCTGATCAATGAACGCAACGGTAGTCTTCATGCGCCGTTCCTGCGCCTGGCATTGGCTGCGCGTGGTGCTCGACTGCTGCAACTGGCCCATGCCACGACGCTGGAGTCTTCGCGGCGACTGGGGATGAACGATTACGACTACTACGGCGTCTTTGGGCATAGTTCGCTGGTTGCCTTGCAAGAAAGAACATTGCGGTTCGGTGAGTCGACAGTGGTGCTGATCGGTTCTTACCTCGCCGATGAAACCTATGATCTGCCAGTTGCCGATCCTGCTCTTCAGACGTTGTTAATTCTGGGGGTTGGCCCTGATCGGGAAAAAGAACCGGGCTACCAGCGCACCTATCAGTTACTGCGCGACTGGGCCGAACAGCATCCACATTATCGCGTACTGTTCAAGCGTCATCCGCGCAGCAAGGCGCAATTCTGGAGCGATGCCGCTGCGCAGTTAGCCAGCGTCGCCTTGCTGGATAGCAAGTGTTCATTGGCGCACGCTTTGGCGCAGGCCAGTGTTGTGGTCAATATCATGTCCAATGCAGGTATCGAAGCAGGGCTGGCGGGCCGGCCGGTAATCCATGTGAATGCGGGCAGCGATGTGGATATCTTCTCTCACTCGCTGTTTTTTGGGCCTCAAGTGCGCGATGAACATGAGTTTTCCCGCCAGTTGCAAGCGCTTGAGCAGGATTATCCGAGGCATGTGGCCCAGGCACGGCGTTTTGCCGATTACCACTTGGTATACGGTTCTCAGGGTTTGGCAAAGACCATTCAACTGGTTGATGACTTGCTGCGAGGCGCAGACCCTGCGCGAGACTTTGAGACCTTCAGGCTGTCTGCCGCCGGCTGACGCTGACAGCTTAGGGATTCAGCGCCAGGCTCAGTTCCCGTCCATTGCACACGCGTTGGTGGTTCAGGTAATGCTCAAGGAACTGGTTGTCCTTGAGCAGCCACTCGCGATCCTGGCGATAGCGCAACATATGCTTGAAATTGCGCAGACGCAGGCCTTTGCGCAGCGGCTTGCGATAGGTGCGCAGGTCGGCGATGTCGATCAGCCCCAGCGTGTTTTCAGGCGTCAATACCACATTGCCCAGGTGCGCAGAGCGAAAGTAGATACCGTCCTCATGCAAGCGTGCAATGAACTCACCCAGTTGTGCCCGAAGAGATTCGTTATTGCCGGTGCCCAGTAACTGGCGCAGGGTGCGACCGGGCAGGGGGTCGTAATGCACGGCATCGCGCTCGATGCTGGGGATGCGATAAATCTGGCGAACCGTTGGGCATTCGATATTGCGTTCGCGCAGTGTTCGGCAGTTGTCGGCGAAGCGCCGGGCGTAAGGCGCCCAAAGCGCAGAGGTCAGCAGGCGTTTGCGGCGAAACAGCTTGAGCATCGAGCCATCGGCCAGGCATAAAACTTTATCCCCTTTACCATCGGCCTCGAGAACGTCGGCGCCCTTGCGCATGTTGAGATAAGCGGTATGGTCGAGCGTTTGCATCAAGGCTCCAGGGCTTGGCCTCTGATGAGATGGGCAGCCGACTATGTTACCGCAGTGCGCATGCTGCAAAAAACCGCTGTGGTACAATCGCCTCACTTTTTAAGATGCAGTTGCCCGTTGCCTGGCGCAATACCATAGAGTGCTTGCTTCTGATTACTGGTTTTATACTTCTATACGCGGACGGGCGAATAACAGGGTGTTGATGTCTGCGGACTTGTCGCACGTGGTTATATTTGCGCTTTGGCGGGTGGATGCGGCCTATTTTTTGGACACCCTATGACGACAATGCTGTTCATTTCCCTGGCCAAACATCAAGGCCTCTACTTCAATCGGTTACTCAATGAGACCGAGCTACAAGGTAAAGTCGTTACCCCGCCACAGATGCCCTGGCCAAGGTTGTTGCAGACATCCAGAGTGCTTTCGCGAATCGACTGGCCGAGCCTGATCGAAGAAAAATGCGAGGAGCGGCGCGTCAAGAACAAAAACGATGGTCGCTTGTATCGTCTGTTGTTGCGTCTTGAGCTGATTTGGATGGCGCTACGTGCCCAGGCGTTGCTTGATCGCGAGCACCCCGATGCGCTGGTGTTCTGGAATGGTTCCCACCGCTACTGCCGATTGCTGACGGCCTTGGCGCCGTCGGGTTGTAAGACTTTTTTCTTCGAGAACGGCTTGTTGCCCGACACCACGACCGTTGATCCGCAGGGTGTGAATTACCTGAACGCCGTTCCGCGCGAGGCCGGTTTTTACCTCAACTATCCTTTTCCCGTGCCTGAAAGTCAGGCAGTGCCTAATCTGATTCCACGCCAGCCTCGTACCAGCGGCCCGGCACCGATTGTGCTGCCGGAGCAGTTCGTCTTTATTCCGTTCCAGGATGATCGTGATAGTCAGGTTCGGCTGTTTTCTCCCTGGATCAGGAACATGCACGAGATGTTTGCCTTGGGCGAGCGCTTGGCCAAAGAGACTGGTTTGACAGTAGTGTTCAAGGAACATCCATCCAGCCGCGAGACGTATCCCGGGTTGCATGAGCGTACTCACGAGCGCCTGTTGTTCGCCAACGGCAATGCCACTCAGCAGTTGATCGAGTCCAGCCAGTTTGTGATCACCCTGAACTCGACGGTTGGCCTGGAAAGCCTACTCTTGGGCAAGCCTGTGCTGACCCTGGGTCAGGCGTTTTTTAATATCGAGGGACTGGTGATGCATGCCGATAACGCCGAGCAGGTGATGGAGCTGGCGCGCGCATTCCCGCAATGGCCACTCAATGAGCGGTTGAGGCGTAACTTCCTCCACTACCTCTCCGAGCACTACTGCATCAAGGGTGGCTGGAAGAACGCTGACAAGGCCCAGTTGCAGCGGGTCGCCAATCGAATGCTGGGTAAAGCCGAGTGCTGACAGGAATGAAGAAACTTTTCGGTAAGGATGTCCTGGAAGTGTGGGCGTCTATCGGTTTTCTTGTGCTGCTGTGTGGAGCATGGGTACTGCCGAACAATAAACTTTATCACCAAATGATAATTTTCCTGCTCTGGCTGCCCGCCGTGTTGGCGCTGTTCCATCGGGATTTTCGGCTGATGCTCAAACAACCGGAGTGCCTCCTCTTCGCCATTTTCGTGGCTTGGACATTATTGGTGCTGATGGTTGAGGGGGGCGATAACATCTTCGGCAAAAGCAAGGTGACGCTCTATGTGACCCTTACCCTGTTAGGTGTGCTACTGGCTGCGCAGAACCGCAAGTGGCGCTTCGAGTCCATGTTGTTGTACGCATCGATTATGGGCGGTTTTTTTGCTGCGGCTTCCTGGGTCTACTTTTATGACGTATCTGCTCAACCTTTCAGCGGCAGGCTGATTGCCATTGGCTTGTGGGACACAGCAATCATGGCCGCGCATGCGGTGGGGGCCTTGCTGATTCTTGGCGTCTTCACGTTGCAGACCAAGCGCTTCAATCCCTGGGCGATGGTGTTGCTGCTGATTCCGGCGCTGGGATATGCGCTATTCCTGGGCTTCAGCCAAACCCGCGGTGTGTGGATCGGCTTGCTGGCCTGTCTCTTCGTGATGGGAGTGGCGCGACCGTCGCGCATGGCAGGCGGGCTGATCTTCCTGGTGGTCCTGGGGTTGGCGTCCATTGCTGTATTCAAGCCGGAAATTCTCTTGCAGCGTGGCGTTTCTTTCCGTCCCGAGCTATGGAACGGCGGCGTTCGCTTGATGCTGGATCACTGGATGATGGGGTTGGGGTTCCATGAGTACCTGATTCCTGTCCCTGAAATCGGACAGGCCTTCAAACATCCCCATAACCTGTTCCTGGATATCGGTGTGCGTCTCGGAGTACCTGGCCTGCTGCTGTTCGGCTGGTTGTGGCTGGCGGCTGGCTGGCGTGGCTGGATTTCGCGCGCGCAGCCACTGGGCCAGGTGTTGCTTGCACTCTGGGTGTTTTCCGGGGCGTCATTGATGACCGATGGCATTGGTCTCTGGCTCAAGCCCAATGCGGACTGGTTGATCACTTGGTTGCCGATTGCCTTGAGTATCGTGTTGGCCACTCGCGGGAGCAATGAAACCAAAGATTCCGTCTGGAGTGTTTCGACCCCTGATGCTCCTGGTCCGGAAGCGAAGTGCTGAAGCAGCGTTTTCGGTACCTCGTCCTGGCTGAGCCGATGTTGTAATTCGTTCGCTGTTACAATCCACAGGTTGTCTGTCTTTTTCAAACGTACGAGGCGCGCCGAATGGCCAATTCCGACCAGCAATCAAGCATGAAGATTTACCTGCGGTTGCTGAAATACGTGCTCCCGTACTGGGGCGCTTTCGCCATCAGTATTGTCGGCTTCGTGCTATTCGCATCTAGCCAGCCGATGCTGGCGGACATGCTCAAGCATTTTCTCGACGCCTTGCAGAAACCCGATGACACCAAGTTCCTGGGTGTCTCGCTGGTGCTCGGCGTACCGTTGTTGATTGTGCTGATTGCGGTCTACCAGGGGATCGGCTCATTTCTGGGCAACTATTACCTGGCCAAGGTTGCCCGTGGCGTGGTCCACGACCTGCGTTGCGCCTTGTTCGACAACCTGTTGACCTTGCCTAACCGCTACTTCGACAACCATAACTCCGGTCATCTTATTTCCCGCATTACCTATAACGTGACCATGGTCACCGGCGCCGCCACCGATGCGATCAAAGTGGTGATCCGCGAAGGCCTGACGGTGGTGTTCCTGTTCGCTTACCTGCTGTACAGCAACTGGAAAATGACTCTGGTATTGCTGGCGATCCTGCCGGTCATCGCGATTCTGGTGAGTAGCGCCAGCAAAAAATTTCGCAAGCAAAGCAAGAAAATCCAGGTGGCGATGGGCGATGTGACCCATGTGGCTTCGGAGACGATCCAGGGCTATCGCGTGGTTCGCAGCTTTGGCGGTGAGACCTACGAAATCGATCGGTTCCACAAGGCTAGCGCCGATAACATGAACCGCAGCCTGGGCATGACCCGTACCCAGTCGATCTACACGCCGATGCTGCAACTGGTGATTTACGTTGGCATGGCTGTGTTGATGTATCTGGTGCTTTACCTTCGCGGCGATGCCTCCGCTGGCGAACTGGTTGCCTACATCACCGCCGCCGGTTTGTTACCCAAGCCGATTCGTCAGTTGTCGGAAGTCAGCGCCACGATCCAGAAGGGATTGGCCGGTGCGGAGAGCATCTTCGAGCAACTCGACGAAGTACCGGAAGTCGATACTGGCACCAAGGAGATGGTGCGCGTCAACGGTCGCCTGGAAGTGCGTAACCTGAGCTTCCAGTACCCGGGCACCGAGAAAATCGTGCTCAACGATATTTCCTTTACCGCCGAAGAGGGCCAGATGGTCGCTCTTGTGGGGCGTTCAGGCAGCGGCAAATCGACCTTGGCCAACCTGATTCCGCGTTTCTATCACCACGACAAGGGCCAGATCCTGCTCGATGGTATGGATGTCGAGGAATACAAGCTGACCAACTTGCGTCGTCACATTGCCCTTGTGACCCAACAGGTCACCCTGTTCAACGACAGTGTTTCGAACAACATCGCCTACGGCGACCTTGCTGGCGCACCCTTCGAAGACGTGCGCAAGGCGGCCGAAGATGCCTACGCCGCCGAGTTCATCGACCAAATGCCTCAAGGCTACGACACCCTTGTGGGCGAAAACGGCGTGCTGCTTTCCGGCGGTCAGCGCCAGCGTCTGGCGATTGCCCGGGCACTGCTCAAGAATGCGCCATTGTTGATCCTCGATGAGGCCACCTCGGCCCTCGACACCGAATCCGAGCGGCATATTCAGGCGGCTCTGGAACAAGTAATGAAGGGCCGTACCACGCTGGTGATCGCTCACCGCTTGTCGACCATCGAGAAGGCTGACCTGATCCTGTTGATGGACCAGGGCCGCATCGTCGAACGCGGCACCCACGCCGAGTTGTTGGCGTTGAACGGTCTCTATGCACGCCTGCACGAGAAGGATTTCGTCGAAAGCACCGACGAGGCGATGACGGAGTCCCACGTTTGATTTTGAGTTACTGGCGAGCCTGGAGAGAAAGCGGCTGGGCGCCCATCGATGCAACGGCTTATACCCAGGCCTGGCAACAGTTTGGCGGCAGCGTGGCGACTCATCCCGAAGTGGTTGAGCGTCTGGCAGGGCTGGTAGGCATCCCGGTGCGTTATCTGGGTTGGTTCGTCGACGGTGAACTGTGCGCCGCGATGCCGACCTGGGGCCGTCATGTGGCCTTGTCCAAGGAAGTGCTCAAGCGTGAAGGCAAACGTGGCCTGCTCGATCTCGGCAATGCCGAGATCATCCTGCCGGTTGCCGAAGATGCTCAGGTTCGCATGCGGCATCACGCGCGTTATGTGTCCGAACTCAATGCCCCAAACATCACCGGTCTCGCGGAGCAACCTGAAGGCCTGGCGCTGGCTCGTGAACCAGAGGACTACAGCAAGAAGTTTCGCTACAACCAGCGTCGTGAACAGCGTTTGCTTGAAGAGGCGGGCGGCATCATCCGACCGATGCTGGAGCTGAGCGCCAGCGAACAGGCGACCATCTATGCCGACCTGTTCCAGCGCCGCTGGAACTTTGAAGCACCGGGCAAGGCGCGTCTTTCTGAAGTGTTCAGCCTGTTGCGTGAGTTCATGACCGGCTCCTTGATCTACCTGAACGACGAGCCGGTGGCGATCCAGATTCTGTACCGGGTCGAGGCGCCCAAGTGGGTCAGCCTGGAATACATTAACGGCGGTGTCGACCCGCAAAACCGCGAGTTCAGCCCTGGCAGCGTACTCAGTTTCGTCAACACCCAAGCCGCATGGGAGCAGGCCCGCGCCGTGGGCAAGCCGCTGCGTTACTCGTTCGGCCGCGCCGATCGTGAATACAAGGATCGCTGGTGTCACCGGGTTCCGGTCTACCGGGTTTGAGCGAGGACAGGCAGTCATGAGCGCACGCAAGCAACAATTGCTTAAACGCCATCGCCAACGCAAGCGCGTGGTGCTGATCGGTGCGTTGTTGGCTGCATTACTATTTGGCATTTTTGTCGCGTGGTGGCCGTTGCCGCTGCTCGTGCTGCTGGGCTGGGTCGCTCATGAAGCCTGGTTCGCCGACCATTTGTTCTATGCCCCAAGCGACGATTATCGCTACGACTTCCCGGCGGGTACGCCGCAATTCCCCACCACCCTGGTCAATGGTGTCTTACAGGTGAGGGGTGACTTTGGCGTGGCGCAAACCCTGGTTTTGCAGGTGCGGGTCAAGAGCCATTGGCTGGGGCGCTTTCTTGACCCTCAGGTATGGATCGGTGACGACCGTCAGGACCTGGAGCGCGGTGTTGCGGGAGAGCGTTTTCTCAATCTGTCCGGGCAAGGCTCGGCGCTGGCTGCCGGGACCCTGACATTACGTGGACGCTTTTGCAGCCTGGCGCCGCAGGCGACTTTGCACGCCCTGAGTCATCCGGATTTTGGCCAGCAGCGTCTACTCATCATCGCCCCCCATGCCGATGATGCTGAACTGGCGGCTTTCGGTCTCTATAGCCGGGCGTCCGAGGTGGCTATCGTCACACTGACCCAAGGCGAGATTGAGGCCGAAAACTACCACGATATGGGCCTCGACAGCGCTCAGGCCGCCCGACTCAAGGGGCGCCTGCGCAGTTGGGACAGCCTGGCAGTGCCGCTGTGGGGCGGGGTGCCGCAACAACAATGTGTGCAATTGGGCTACTACTGCTTGCAACTGAATGCGATGGCGCAGCAGCCGGAACAAAGCTTCGGTTCCCGGGAGTCGGGTGAGAGCGATATACGCGACGTGCGTCGGCACAATGCCCTGAGCCTGCCGGGTGACGTCGATGGTCAGCCCCATTGGCGCAACCTGGTGGCTGATCTGGCGCGTCTGCTTGAGCATCACCGTCCCGACGCGGTACTGACGCCCCATCCCGAACTGGATCCCCATAGCGATCATGTCGCCAGCACGCGCGCCTTGATGGAGGCGATTGAACTCAGTGCCTGGCGCCCGCGAACTCTGCTGCTCTATGCCAATCACCTGCATGACAATGACCGCTGGCCGATGGGCCCGGCGGATTATGGCACTGCTCTGCCGCCGACCATCGAGCCATTGCCTGCTGATGGGATATGGAGCCCGTTGCTGGACGCGCCAACCCGCATGGACAAAGCCATGGCCTTGGGCATGCAGCACGACTTGCAGGGCCGTCCACCGCTCAAAAGACGTTTGCGTCGGGTGATTCAGCGGTTATTGGCCGGGCGTCGCTGGCCCCGCACCGGTGAAGACGAGTTCTTCCGTAAAGCGGTGCGCCGACACGAACTTTTCTGGGTGCGTCCGCTGGATGTCCCTCCACAGGATGACCGCCGCTGAACCTCTTTGCTCGCATGCGGCCGTACTCTTTCGCTATGTTATTATCCGCGACGCTTTTATTGCCCCTGGAGTTTCCATGAAGTTATCCATGCCACGATTCGATCAGGCCCCTGTCCTGGTGGTCGGTGATGTCATGCTCGACCGTTACTGGCATGGTGGTACCTCACGGATTTCCCCTGAGGCGCCGGTACCGGTAGTCAAAGTCGAGCAAATCGAGGACCGCCCGGGCGGTGCCGCCAACGTTGCCCTGAACATTGCCGCGCTGGGTGCTCCGGCCTCGCTGGTTGGCGTGACCGGCGACGACGAAGCGGCTGACAGTTTGGTCAATAGCCTCAAGGGTGCCGGCGTGCGGGCGTTGTTCCAGCGTATCGCGCACCAGCCGACCATCGTCAAGCTGCGGGTAATGAGCCGCCACCAGCAATTGCTGCGCATCGACTTCGAAGAACCTTTCTCCACCGACGCCCTGGCGCTGGGCGAGCAAGTCGACGAACTGCTCGAAGGCATCAAGGTGCTGGTGTTGTCCGACTATGGCAAAGGCGCGCTGAAAAATCATCAGGTGCTGATCCAGGCCGCCCGTGCCCGTGGCATTCCGGTGCTGGCTGATCCCAAGGGCAAGGACTTCTCGATTTACCGCGGCGCGAGCTTGATCACCCCGAACCTCAGCGAGTTCGAAACCATCGTCGGTGGTTGCGCCGATGAGCACGAGCTGGTGAGCAAGGGCGCGCAGCTGATGCACGACCTCGACCTCGGCGCCTTGCTGGTGACCCGTGGCGAACATGGCATGACCTTGCTGCGCCCGGATCATCCGGCACTGCACCTGCCGGCCCGTGCCCGTGAAGTGTTCGACGTGACTGGCGCCGGTGACACGGTGATTTCTACCCTGGCGGCAGCAATCGCCGCTGGCGAAGAACTGCCGCACGCGGTGGCCTTGGCCAACCTGGCGGCGGGCATCGTGGTCGGCAAGCTCGGTACCGCAGCCATTAGCGCGCCGGAACTGCGTCGCGCGATTCAGCGTGAAGAAGGTTCCGAGCGTGGTGTATTGGGGCTGGAGCAGCTGTTGCTGGCCGTCGACGACGCACGTGCACACAACGAGAAGATTGTGTTCACCAATGGCTGCTTCGATATCCTGCATGCCGGCCACGTGACCTATCTCGAACAGGCGCGGGCTCAGGGTGATCGTCTGATCGTGGCGGTCAACGACGATGCGTCGGTAAGTCGCTTGAAAGGGCCGGGTCGGCCGATCAATAGCGTCGACCGCCGCATGGCCGTACTGGCCGGTCTGGGCGCCGTGGACTGGGTAATCAGCTTCGCTGAAGGCACCCCGGAAAACCTGCTGCGCGAGGTCAAGCCGGATGTGTTGGTCAAGGGCGGTGATTACGGGATCGACCAGGTGGTCGGTGCGGACATCGTCACTGCTTACGGCGGGACCGTGAAAGTGCTGGGGCTGGTGGAAAACAGCTCGACCACGGCGATTGTCGAGAAGATTCGCAATCACTGAAACGGCGCGGTTAGTGTGGCGAGGGAGCTTGCTCCCGCTGGGTCGCGAAGCGGCCCCAAAGCCATAGGCCGCGGTTTTCAGATAGATCACGTCGCGAGTTTTACGACTGCTGCGCAGCCGAGCGGGAGCAAGCTCCCTCGCCACAGGTTTCTTTATCGTGCGGCCTTGCGCGGCACGATTCTTTTCAGCAATTGCTTTGCTTTTCCGTGCAAGCGGGCTAAGCCTGAATCCTTCCCCGGCGGGCTCAGACCCTGTTGCCGTACCCAGTCTTTCCAGCGAATCCGCTCATCCTTCACCAGCCATCCTTCCTGCCGGGCAAAACTCTCCGCCAGATACAGCCCGCGGGTACTCGCCGGGTACAGCTGATCCTTTTTCAAGGTATACAGCTCGGCCATCGGCAGGCCGTCCTGCAGGGGCATCAAATACAAATCGGGACGTTTGCGATCGAGCCGGGCCACCAATTGATCGCCCTCCAGCCGTTCGTCCACATGGAACAGGCTCAGGGATTTGGCTTCCTTGGGCACATCCAGGCGCAAGTCGTAGATCAATTGCAGTGATGCGGTCGGCAAATGCACATAGGCCCTCGGCCGTTCGATCAGCGGCATGTTGGCGCAGCGCACCGGCCGCGCCGAGCCGGACAGCGGCGTCAGGCGAAACGGCAGGGCTTCGCGGTAATGCAGGGCGGACGAGTAGGGTGCCGGCAGCCAGGTGTCGTTGAAACGCCCGCTGAGCCAGCCCTCCGGGGTTTCCAGCAGGCACTCTTCGGCAATTTCCTGGGTCGCCGTGTGCAGCGGCAGATTCAGCTCATGGGCCGGCACGTAACCCGAGATCAGCTTGAGCACCACATCGCCGCGGTCCTGCCGGCGCTGACGCACCAACACCCAGTAATCGCGATTCTGCCAATGCAGGGTTAGGCGCACCGAAACCCCAAGGTTCGCCAGTTCCAGGGCGAACCGCTCGGTGTCGGGCACCGTTACCGGACGGCGGCGTTGCAAAGTCTGGGAGAAATTCAACGGCATCCCGACGCTCTGGTAACTCAGGCCTTCGGGCGTCGCTTCGACGAATAACGGCAGGGTCTTGAAGTTGCTCGGGTTCTTTCTTATCAGCGTACGCGGCATGTCGGCTCCTGCTTAAGGCCGCGTGGGCGGCATCAATGGCTAGGGTCTGTTGACGTTTGGTGGCGAACCGCGTTGCGCGCCAAAGAGCGCGAGGCAAGGCGCGGGATGCCGCCCATGGTTGTTCCCTTGGCAAATCCCGCAACGCAGCCTCGCGCTCTTTGGCGCGCAACCCGAAGGGACGTGGCCCATTTGGCGCAGGGCTGCGTTGCTCGGAACTTATTTGGAACAACCAAACCACGTTCCTCGCGCCTTGCCCTGCGCCAAATGGGCCGGCGTCGCGGTCGTCACCAAACGTCAACAGACCCTATGAAGGACCTGGGCAACGGTCGCGACGTTGTGGGCGAGGTGCAGCGGATTGATGGTCCCGACAATAGCACTGGCCACACCCGGGTGTTCAAACAACAACTCGAAGCTGGCGCGCACCGGGTCCACGCCCGGGCTCAAGCACACATGGCCGCTGGCCAGGGCTTTTTTGACCAGGATCGCTTTGCCGTGAGCAGCAGCATAGTCAATGACCGGCTTCTCGTTCTGATCGTTCAGATTGTAGGTGACCATCGCGCAATCACCTTGTTCCAGAGCCTTCAAGCCGCCTTCGACGGTTTTGCCGGAAAAACCGAAACCGCGAATCTTGCCTTCGCGCTTGAGCTCGGCAAGGGTCGCATAGACCTCGCTGTCATTGAGGATTGCCAGGTCGTTGCCGTCGGAATGCACCAGCACCAGATCGATAACATCCGTTTCCAGACGTTGCAGGCTGCGTTCCACCGACAGGCGAGTGTGGGCGGCGCTGAAGTCGTGGTGCGATTGGCCGTCGGCAAACTCTTCGCCAACCTTGCTGACGATCACCCAATCCTGACGTTGACCACGCAGCAACGGGCCGAGACGCTCTTCGCTGCGGCCATAGGCCGGCGCAGTGTCGATCAGGTTGATGCCCAAATCGCGCGCGAGTTTGAGTAGCATGCGCGCTTCGTCATCGCTGGGGATCTGGAAACCGTTGGGGTATTTCACCCCTTGATCGCGGCCGAGTTTCACCGTGCCCAGACCCAGGGGCGAAACCAGCAGGCCGGTGCTCCCCAAAGGGCGATGCAGATCGTGCAGGGTCGGTTGGCTCATGGCAGCAGTTGCTCCCAGGCAGGGACGCCCATCGGCGGTTTCGGCAGTTCCGGCAGCGGCGCCGGATGGCTCGGCTGGATGCCGTCGCGCTGCAGCGAAGCGATGACACGGTCAGCGAAGTCCGGCGCCAGGGCCAATTTGGTCGGCCAACCCACCAGCAGACGATTCTGCTCGGCGAGGAAGGCATTGTCCGGGCGAGTCAGGCCCGATTGCAGCGGCTCCGCGCGTTCGACCCGCAAGGTCGCCCACTGTGCGGTACTCAAGTCGATCCACGGCAGCAGGTTACCGAGTTCTTTTTGCGCGCTGGCGATCTGCGCCGCAGGCTCGCGGGCCACACCTTCGGCTTCGGCGATGTCGCCTCCCACGTACCAGACCCACTGGCCATCGGCGGCCGGGTGAGTGGTCACGGTGACGCGCGGCTTCGGCCCGCCGCCCAGGCAATGGGCGTACAGCGGTTTGAGGCCCGGGCCTTTGACGATGATCATGTGCAGGGGACGACGCTGCATGGCCGGTTGACTCAGGCCCAGCGCCGTGAGCAGGTCGGCAGTGCCGGCACCGGCGCTGAGAATGATGCGCTGGGCGCGGATCTCACGTTCGTCGATTTTCAAGCCGACCAGTTCGCCGTTTTCCAGCAGCGGTTCGATGTGCTGACCGGCCAGCAGACCGTCGCCAGCCAGATCGGCCAGGCGCTGGATCAGGCTCGGCACGTCGACCACCAGTTCCGTCAGGCGATAGACCTTGCCCTTGAAGCGCTTGTCTTGCAGCGCCGGCGGCAATTGATCGCCTTTAACCTGATCGACCCGCCCGCGCACGGCCTTGCTGGCGAAAAAACTGGTGAGGTTGCCGGCGAGGGTGCCGGGGGACCAGAGGTAATGGGCATCGGACAACACGCGCACGCCGGACAGGTCCAGTTCGCCGTCGCCGGCCAGCGCTTCACGCCAGCGACGCGGCATGTCGGCGATGGCTTCCGAGGCGCCGGTCAGGGCACCGTGCAGCGCGTACTTGGCGCCGCCGTGGATGATGCCCTGGGACTTCAGGCTCTGCCCGCCACCGAGGCTGGCGCTTTCCACCAGCACGGTTGAAAAGCCCTGGCGGCGCAGGCGCGCATTCAGCCAGAGGCCGGCGACACCAGCGCCGACAATCAGAACGTCGGTGGAAATAACGGATGGCATGCAGCGACCTCAGTGTTCAAGACGAGGGCGCAGTATACAGACTCGTGGATCGGAGCTAAGACGTGAAAAAAGATCGCAGCCTTCGGCAGCTCCTACAGGGTTATGTGTACACCTGTAGGAGCTGCCGAAGGCTGCGATCTTTTCTTTTAATGCCCCGCAGTCTTCGAGAACAACTGAATAACCACAACGCCCAGCACAATCAGCGCCATCCCCAGCATTGCCGGCACATCCAGCTTCTGCCCGTAGATAAACAGTGCCGCGACGCTGACCATCACGATGCCCATGCCGGCCCACACCGCGTAGGCCACCCCCACCGGTACGCTGCGCACCACCAGGGTCAGCATCCCGAAAGCAATACCGTAACCGACGATGACCAGCAGCAGCGGCAGTGGCGTGCTGAAACCTTTGACCGCTTTCATCGAAACGGTAGCGATTACTTCGGCGCAGATAGCAATGGCCAGGTAGTAGTAAGCGGTCATGGGTCAATCCTCGTGTGAAGTGTTGCTTCTGAGGTCGGCATTCTAGAGACTCGCCAGATGCGGTAAAGTCATTACCTATCTGCTCTGGAGATGGGTTGAGCCATGAACATGCAATGGAATCTGGAACAGCTGCGCTTGTTTGTCAGCGTAGCGGAACAGCGTTCGTTTTCTGCGGTGGCGCGGGATCAGCGCAAGGCGCAGTCGGCGGTCAGCAGTTCGATTGCCCTGCTGGAAGAGGACTTGGGTGTCAGCCTGTTCGATCGCAGCAGTGGTCGTCAGCCGAAACTCACCGAAGCCGGCACCGCCTTGCTTGAAGAGGCGCGGGAAGTGCTGCGCCAATGCGAGCGCCTCAATGGCCGGGCGCTGGCGATGATGCGCGGCCAGGAAGCGAGCCTGCGGGTGGCTCAAGACGAGGCGATGCCCTATCAAGCCGTCGTTGAGAGTTTCGAGGCTCTGGCGGAAAAGTTTCCCACCCTTGAGGTGCAGCTGACTAGCGCCGCGCAGGGTGATGTCGCGCGCAAACTGGTGGAGCGTCGGGCCGACCTGGGCTTGCTGTTTTATCACGATCAGATTCCCGAAGCCCTCGAGCGGCGAGTGCTGGGCAGCATCGAAATGGTCACGGTGTGCGGCGCGGGGCATCCCTTGGCGAAGCAGGCGCAGGTCGATTGTCAGCAGTTGGCGCAGCATCGACAGTTGCTGATGTCCACGCAGTCCAGCGTTTACCCCGGGAGTGAGCCAGCCAGCCCGCTGGTCTGGCGCGCCGACAGTTTTTACGTGAT
Source organism: Pseudomonas frederiksbergensis (assembly GCF_003732275.1). Taxonomy (GTDB): domain Bacteria; phylum Pseudomonadota; class Gammaproteobacteria; order Pseudomonadales; family Pseudomonadaceae; genus Aquipseudomonas; species Aquipseudomonas frederiksbergensis_H. Next base: position 225,167 of record NZ_MOBM01000019.1, on the reverse strand, counting down.
GGCCGAATGGGTGATGCGTGGTCTTGGCTGGGCCTGGTTGCCGCGACATGTGGTGCAGTACCCGGCATATCAGGATCAGATGGTCGAGCTGGCCAGCGAATGGACGCCGCCGGCATTGATTGTGGAGTTGGTCTGGCGTCGCGATGAGCCCCTCGGCCCGGCGGCCCGTTGGCTGGCGGAACGTTTTGCCGTGCATTTGCAGGCGATCAGCTAAAAAACCGATAAACTCCGCCGCCATGAATAGAACTCTCTACACCGCGCTGTTTTACCTGGGGCTGCCATTGGTAGCTATTCGGCTCTGGCTGCGGGCGCGCAAGGCGCCGGCGTACGCCAAACGCATTGGCGAACGTTTCTCTCTGGCGCTGCCGACGATGAAGCCGGGCGGCCTCTGGGTACACGCGGTGTCGGTGGGCGAAAGCATCGCCGCGGCGCCGATGATCCGTGCTTTGCTGCAACGGTATCCGACGCTGCCGATCACCGTCACCTGCATGACCCCAACCGGGTCTGAGCGCATTCAGGCACTGTTCGCCAACGAGCCGCGCATCCAGCACTGCTATTTGCCTTATGACTTGCCTTGCGCAGCAAAGCGATTCCTTGATCGGGCTCGACCGAAACTGGCGGTGATCATGGAAACCGAGCTCTGGCCCAACCATATCCATCAATGCGCCAAACGCGGAATTCCCGTGGCCCTGGCCAATGCGCGACTGTCTGAACGCTCAGCCAAAGGCTATGGCCGCTTTCATAAACTGACCCGGCCGATGCTCGCCGAGATGAGCCTGTTCGCGGTGCAGACCGAAGCCGAGGCGCAGCGCTTCCGGGATTTGGGCGCGCGCCCGGAAACCGTCGAAGTGACCGGTTCGATCAAGTTCGACCTGACCATCGACCCGCAACTGCTGCAGCGTGCCGGCGAATTGCGTGCGCAGTGGCAGGCACAGGATCGTCCTGTGTGGATCGCCGCGAGTACGCATGAAGGCGAAGACGACGTGGTGCTGGCTGCTCATCGTCGGCTGCTGGCCAATCATCCTGAGGCCTTGCTGATTCTGGTGCCGCGTCATCCGGAGCGTTTCAACCCGGTGTTCGAGTTGTGCCGGCAGCAGGGTTTCACCACGGTGCGGCGTTCGACGGGCGAGCCGGTTACCGCCAGCACTTCGGTGCTGTTGGGCGACACCATGGGCGAGTTGCTGTTTCTCTACGCCTTGGCCGATAGCGCGTTCGTCGGTGGCAGCCTGGTGCCGAACGGCGGTCATAACCTGCTGGAGCCGGCGGCCCTGGCCAAACCGGTGCTCAGTGGGCCGCACCTGTTCAACTTCCTCGAAATCGCCGCGCAGTTGCGCAGTGCCGGGGCGTTGGCCGAGGTCGATGATGCCGAAGGTCTGGCGCTGGCGGTGCAGCGGCTGTTCGAATTGCCGAGCGATGCGCAGCGGATGGCAGAGGCGGGGCTGAAAGTGATGCGCACCAATCAGGGCGCGTTGCAGCGGTTGCTGGATGGGTTGGGGCGGTTGATCGAGCGTTAGACCGAGTTGCCTGAAACAAAAAGATCGCAGCCTTCGGCAACTCCTACAGGGTGTACATCAATCCCAATGTAGGAGCTGCCGAAGGCTGCGATCTTTTGCTTTTAAGGTCTGGCTTTGAGCTGTTCCGCCGCAGCCTTGGCCAGATCCGGCGGCAGGAAGTCCTTGTCCGGGTTGTAGTCGGCTTTGAGATAGCGCGTCAGGTCCTGCAAATCCCCCGGGTTCAAGGTGCCGGCGGCTTGCTTCAAGCGCAGGTTGTCGAGGATGTAGTCGTAGCGGGTGTTGTTGTAGTTGCGCACCGAGGTGTACAGCTGACGCTGGGCATCGAGCACGTCAACGATGTTGCGCGTCCCCACCTGATAGCCGATTTCGGTTGCTTCCACCGCGCTCTGGTTGGAGATGATCGACTGCCGACGGGCCTGCACCTGCTCGACGTCGGTGTTCACGGCGCGGTGCAGGTTGCGGGTGTTTTCCACCACTTGGCGACGCAGGCCTTCACGTTGTTGTTCGGTCTGGTCCAGACGGGAGTAAGACTCGCGCACCTGGGAGCTGGTCAGGCCGCCGCTGTAGATCGGAATATTCAGCTGCAAGGCGAGCGTACGTTGCTCGACGTTGCCGCCATACGGCGTTCCAAACGAATTCGGGTTGCTGAAACCCAAGGCATCGTTGTCGCCTTTCTCATACTTCGCCACCGCATCCAGCGTCGGTGCGTGACCGGCCTTGCGTTGCTTGAGGGTTTCTTCGGCGGCGCTGACCGCGTAGTTGCTGGCCAGCAAATTCAGGTTCTGTCTGGCGGCGGTGTCGACCCAGGCCTTGGCGTCGTTCGGCGCTGGCGGCAGGATCGGCAAGGTGTGGACGATGCCCTGGATCGAGTTGTACTGTCGGTTGGTCAGGGTGATCAAGGCTTCAAACGCATCATCCACCTGACGCTGGGCCAGAATCCGGTTGGCCCGCGCGGTGTCGTAGCTGGCCTGTGATTGCAGCACGTCGGTCTTGTCCGACAGGCCGACATCGAAGCGTTCATTGGACTGGTCGAGTTGGCGCTTGAATGCCGCTTCTTCGGCCTTGGTCGAGGCCAGGTTGTCCTGGCTGCGCAGCACGTTGAAGTAGCTTTCGGCGCTTTGCAGGATCAGGTTCTGCTCGGTGGCCGAGAGTTGCAATGCGGCTTGCTCGTTGACGTCCTTGGCCGCTTGGAACTGGAACCAGCGATCGGCGCGGAACAGCGGCTGCGCAAGGGTTGCCTGATACGAATGAGCGCTGCGGTTAGCGACGGCTGAAGGCTGGTCGATCGAGGTGCGCACGTTGGCCACTTCGGCACCACCGGAAATGTTCGGCAGCAGGCCGGCGCGGGCCTGGGGCACGACTTCCTTCTGAGCGCCGTATTGGGCACGGGCGGCGGCGAGGTCGGCGTTGTTGTCCATCGCTTCCTGATAGACGCTGACCAGGTCAGTCTTGGTCGATAAGGGCGCTTCTGCTGCCCAGGCCATTCCATTGGACGCACAAGACACGGCAAGGGCCAGTGAGAGTTTGCGCAGCATGAGGCCATCCCTAAAAAATTACGCTGATAATTTGAGCGCCAAGGCTACGGCGCGGCGCCCTGCAGCGTCAAGGCGCGGCACGGCGTAGCGAGTGTAGTTGCACGCAGGCACGGCAACAATCCGGTAATTGCGCCATTCATCATGGTGTTTGCTGCGGAGTTGGCGTTCTTTGCCGGTTGTGTCTAGACTGGCCGGGTTCTTGTCGGGGTGCCTTGCTATGAGGCTGAGATCGAATAATTTCGGATCCCGTTGAACCTGATCAGGTTAGCGCCTGCGTAGGGAACAAGATTTCTCGTCACCCGGCGAGTCCTCTTGTGCTTCGTCCGGGATGTTGTTCGACAATCGAACACCCCTCGAGCACCGAGCACAGCACCAGCTGGTTTTCCCAGCGCCCGTGCGTCCATTCGTTTACAGGTTCGCTCCGACAAAAATCCACTGCCTGGATGTGTGTCTGGAGAGCCCGTGATGACTACAAAATCAAAAATCGAAACCAATCTGAGTGACTCGGCCAAGGTCGATCAGCAATCGGTTCAGCCGTTTACCCGCTCGCAAAAAATCTATGTCCAGGGCACTCGCCCGGACATCCTCGTGCCGATGCGCGAAATCAGCCTGGACGTGACCCCGACCGACTTCGGCGGCGAAATCAACGCGCCGGTGGTGGTGTATGACACCTCGGGCCCGTACACCGACCCCAACGTCATCATCGACGTGCGCAAAGGCCTCTCCGATGTGCGTTCACCGTGGATCGAGTCCCGTGGCGACACCGAGCGTCTGCCCGGCCTGAGCTCCAACTTTGGTCAGGAACGCCTGGCCGATGCGGAATTGACCAAGCTGCGTTTCGCCCACGTGAACAACCCGCGCCGCGCCAAGGCCGGGGCCAACGTCAGCCAGATGCACTATGCGCGCAAAGGCATCATCACCGCCGAGATGGAATACGTCGCCATCCGCGAAAACATGAAGCTCGAAGTGGCCCGTGCCGCGGGCTTGCTGGACCAGCAGCACGCCGGCTACAGCTTCGGCGCCAGCGTGCCGAAAATCATCACGCCGGAATTCGTCCGTGAAGAGATCGCCCGCGGTCGTGCGATCATTCCGGCCAACATCAACCACACCGAACTGGAACCGATGATCATCGGCCGTAACTTCCTGGTGAAGATCAACGGCAACATCGGCAACAGCGCCTTGGGTTCGTCCATCGAAGAAGAAGTGGCGAAACTGACCTGGGGCATTCGCTGGGGTTCGGACACGGTCATGGACTTGTCCACCGGCAAGCACATTCACGAAACCCGTGAATGGATCATCCGCAACTCGCCGGTGCCGATCGGTACCGTGCCGATCTACCAGGCCCTGGAAAAAGTCGGCGGCGCCGCTGAAGACCTGACCTGGGAGCTGTTCCGCGACACGCTGATCGAGCAGGCCGAACAGGGCGTCGACTACTTCACCATCCACGCCGGTGTGTTGCTGCGCTATGTGCCACTGACCGCCAAGCGCGTGACCGGCATTGTTTCCCGTGGCGGTTCGATCATGGCCAAGTGGTGCCTGGCGCACCACAAGGAAAACTTCCTCTACACCCATTTCGAAGACATCTGCGAAATCATGAAGGCCTACGACGTCAGCTTCTCGCTGGGTGATGGCCTGCGTCCGGGCTCGATTGCCGACGCCAACGACGCCGCACAATTCGGTGAATTGGAAACCCTCGGCGAGCTGACCAAAATCGCCTGGAAGCACGACGTACAGTGCATGATCGAAGGCCCGGGCCACGTGCCGATGCAGTTGATCAAAGAGAACATGGACAAGCAGCTCGAGTGCTGCGACGAGGCGCCGTTCTACACCCTCGGCCCGCTGACCACCGACATCGCCCCAGGCTACGACCACATCACCTCCGGTATCGGTGCGGCGATGATTGGCTGGTTCGGTTGCGCCATGCTCTGCTACGTGACGCCGAAGGAGCACTTGGGCCTGCCGAACAAGGATGACGTGAAGACCGGGATCATCACCTACAAGATCGCCGCTCACGCTGCCGACCTTGCGAAGGGGCATCCGGGCGCGCAAATTCGTGACAATGCCTTGAGCAAGGCGCGTTTCGAATTCCGTTGGGAAGACCAGTTCAACCTGGGCCTGGACCCGGACACCGCGCGTTCGTACCACGACGAAACCCTGCCGAAGGATTCGGCCAAGGTCGCGCACTTCTGCTCCATGTGCGGACCGAAATTCTGCTCGATGAAGATCACTCAGGAAGTCCGTGAATACGCGGCCAACCAGCGGATCGAAACTGTCGATGCGGAAGTTGCGCAAGGTCTGGCAGAACAGGCTGAGCGGTTCAAACAGGAAGGTAGTCAGTTGTACAAGAAGGTTTGATCTGGCTTTCGGCGGCGGTGATTTCACCGCCGCCATCGCGAGCAGGCTCGCTCCCACAGGGGATTTGTGAACGACACAGATCCAATGTGGGAGCGAGCCTGCTCGCGATAGCGATCAAAAAAACAACAAATGTCCCTCTGAGATAACACCCTTGAGCATTCAACCCAGCACTTATTCCCCGGATTCCGCGGTGCCGATCGACAAGCGTGTCTTCGGCGGCCGTGATCTGTGTTCCCTGTGGTTCTCCCTCGGCATCGGCCTGATGGTGTTGCAGACTGGCGCTTTGCTCGCACCAGGTCTGGGCCTGTCCGGCTCATTGCTGGCGATTTTTCTCGGCACGCTGGTCGGCGTTCTGCTCCTGGCCGCTGTCGGCGTAATTGGCAGCGACACTGGTCTGTCGTCGATGGCTGCGCTAAAGCTCAGCTTGGGCCGTCATGGCGCCAGCCTTCCGGCGGTGTTGAACCTGCTGCAACTGATCGGTTGGGGTTCGTTTGAAATCATCGTGATGCGCGACGCTGCCAGCCTGCTTGGCGCCCGTGCCTTCAGCGAAGGCAGCCTGTTGTCGAATCCGCTGTTGTGGACGCTATTCTTCGGCGCACTGGCCACCTTGCTCGCAGTCAGTGGCCCACTAACCTTCGTGCGTAAGATCCTGCGCAAGTGGGGCATCTGGCTGCTGCTGGCCGCGTGCATCTGGCTGACCTGGAACCTGTTCGCCAAAGCCGATCTGGCCGCGTTGTGGGCGCAGGCCGGTGATGGTTCGATGCCGTTTGCCGTGGGCTTCGACATTGCGATCGCCATGCCGCTGTCCTGGCTGCCATTGATTGCCGACTACTCGCGGTTCGGCAAGCGTGCGAAGAATGTCTTCGGCGGTACGGCGCTGGGCTTCTTTATCGGTAACTTCTGGCTGATGAGCCTGGGCGTGGCCTACACCCTGGCGTTCGCGCCAAGCGGTGAAGTGAATGCGTTGCTGCTGGCATTGGCCGGTGCAGGTTTGGGGATTCCGTTGCTGCTGATTCTGCTGGACGAGTCGGAAAATGCCTTTGCCGATATTCACTCGGCGGCGGTGTCCAGCGGGATTCTGTTGCGCTTGAAAGTCGAGCATCTGGCCTTGGCCATCGGCGTGATCGGCACACTGATCGCCTGTCTGGCGCCATTGGCTCAGTATCAGAACTTCCTGCTGTTGATCGGCTCGGTGTTTGCGCCGCTGTTCGGCGTGGTGCTGGTGGATCACTTCATCCTGCGCAAGCGCAGCGCTCACGTAGCATCAGCCGCATTGCGCTGGCCGGCGTTGCTCGCCTGGTTGGGCGGGGTGAGCACCTATCATCTGCTGGCCAATCTCTATCCTGACATCGGCGCAACCCTGCCGTCGCTGGTACTGGCAGGGCTGCTGCAACTGCTGCTCGGTCGAGCCTTCAGCTACGGCCGGGAAACAGCTCGGGTTTGAAAATACCGTTCAGGCGCGGGTAGGGGATCTTCAGTTCGACGTGGCCCAATGCGTAAGGCGCGATGGTGCTCACTTCGTACTTGAGGATCACCCCGCCGTAGGTCAGCGCTACGTTCTGGGTTTTCACGAAGGGCCAGCTCTTCACGAACTCCGGTTCCTGATCGAGTTTGGTGCTGATCAGCCAGCTGTTGTGCGCCACTTGGGCCGCTTTCCAGAACGCCTCTTCCTGCCCCGGGATCAACATGTCCGAGAGGGTCAGCACTTTATGCTGCTGACGTGAATAGTTGATGAAACCGCGGCCCGGCGTGCCATGGGCACCGCCGGTGTCCAGATAGCTGGACAATTCAACGATCACCAAGCCGTCATGCTGCTCACGTACCTTGGCTTGCAGGTAGCTGCTGTAGCGCGGGCCGGCACTGCTCAAAAACTGCTCGCGATACGCCGCCAATGTCGGCGCTACTGGGGCGTCAGGCGAGGTGCGGGTCATTTGCAACAGGCGTTTTTCGATGATGCCGTCAAGCGCAGGCTCATCCGGGAAACGCAGCGTATCGATGTTCACCAACGGGCAGTCAGGGGTCGTGCAACTTGGTTTCAACTGTTCCGATGCGTCGCGGGTAGTTTCCAGCGGCGCCCGATAGTTGGGCTGAAACAAACTCTGGCAGGCGCCCAGGGTCAGGGCGATTGCGGCCACGGAGGCGATTTTAAAAAGCGACATGGGCGTCCTTCATAAAACAGGGAAAGGCGAAAAAGTTACCCGCTTCGACTCTTAACGAAGCAGTCAGTTCGCCACTAAGCTAATTAGAGTTGGTTTCGCCCTCACCGTCTATCCCGCTGACTGGAAAGGGGCTGCATCAAACATCGCGGGCGCGTTAGGATGGCGCGAAGTCGAGGTTGCAAGTAACGAGTTGCAAGTAAAAAAAAGGAACCTCATAACGGATTTGCAGTAAAGAGGATTGTCATGACTGATTTTGCCAACGCCATTCCGACCGCCGTTGATATTGTTCGGCGCGAAAAGTGCTACGAGGGCTTCTATAAGCTCGATCGTGTGCATTTGCGTCACGAATTGTTCGCCGGTGGCATGAGTCGCGAGATCAATCGTGAATTGTTCGTGCGCCATGATGCGGTGTGCGTGCTGCCTTACGATCCGCAGCGCGACGAAGTGGTGCTGATCGAGCAGTTTCGCGTCGGCGCCATGGGCAAGACCGACAACCCGTGGCTGATCGAACTGGTCGCCGGTCTGATCGACAAGGATGAAGTGCCGGAAGAAGTTGCTCACCGCGAAGCGCAGGAGGAAGCTGGGCTTGTATTCGGGGCACTCTGGCCGATCACCAAATATTTTCCATCGCCGGGTGGCAGTAACGAATTTGTGCATTTGTATCTGGGGCGTTGCGACAGTACCGGGGTTGGCGGCCTGCATGGGCTGGAGGAAGAGGCAGAAGATATTCGTGTCACGGTCTGGGCGTTCGAAGATGCCCTGCAAGCCGTACGCGACGGACGTATTGCCAACGCGCCAAGCATCATTGCCTTGCAATGGCTGGCTTTGAATCGCGTTGAAGTGAGGGGGTTATGGTCGTAAACAAGCTGCGCGATCGCTACCGGATCGACCTCGTGGGGCTGCAAGCCTCCTGCGAGGCCAACTACGCGCGCCTGATGCGACTGCTGCCGGACATGCGCAGCGAGCCGGAGGCGCGGCGCATTGCTGTGACCCACGGCGACCAGATGCTTGGCGTGCTGGCCCTGGAAGTGTTGCAAGTCTGTCCGTACACCACGACCCTGCAAGTACGCCAGGAACACAGCCTGCCGTGGCTGCCGGTTCCTCAACTTGAAGTTCAGGTCTATCACGACGCGTGCATGGCCGAAGTGGTCAGCGCCGAACATGCACGACGCTTCCGGGGCATCTATCCTTACCCGAACGCCGCGATGCATCAGCCGGACGAAAAGGCTCAGCTCAATCTGTTCCTGGGGGAATGGCTGAGTCATTGCCTGGCTTGCGGGCACGAGTACGCCGTTGTGCGCTAAGAGCCCTGTGTAGTTGTGAACTGCGTCCGGTTCACAGGTTTCCTCTTTTGATCGTCCCCCAGCATAATTGCGGCACTTACCCATCCCGTGATCACGCCCTGGGAGAACGCCTTGCCGAGCGTATCCACATTGACCACCGCCGATCCGGCGTTGCTGGTGCAACTTTCCGACAGCCATCTGTTTGCCGAGGCGGACGGGACATTGCTGGGCATGAATACCCGCGACAGCCTGCAACAGGTCATTGAGCTGGTAAAGCTTCAGCAGCCACAGATCGACTTGATCATTGCCAGTGGCGATCTTTCCCAGGACGGGACGCTGGAGTCATATCAGCTGTTTCGTGACCTGACCCGGCAGATCGACGCGCCGGCACGCTGGATTCCCGGTAATCATGACGAGCCGCAGATTATGGCCGAGGCGGCAGTGCAGAGTGCGCTGCTGGAACCGGTGGTGGACATCGGCAACTGGCGGGTTACGTTGCTCGATTCGGCGGTGCCGGGTTCTGTGCCGGGGTATTTGCAGGATGAGCAATTGCAATTGCTGGCCCGCTCATTGAGTGAGGCGCCGCAGCGGCATCATCTGGTGTGTTTCCATCATCATCCGGTGTCGATCGGGTGTGCGTGGATGGAGCCCATTGGGTTGCGCAATCCAGAAGCGTTATTCGCGGTTCTGGATCGCTTTCCACAGGTGCGTGCGGTGTTGTGGGGGCATGTGCATCAGGAAATTGACCAGATGCGCAACGGTGTGCGCCTGATTGCATCGCCCTCGACCTGTATTCAGTTCGAGCCGGGCAGTGATGATTTCAAGGTGAGCGAGCAGGCGCCGGGGTATCGGTGGTTGCGGCTTTTGCCGGATGGTCGGCTGGAAACTGGTGTGGAACGCGTCACCGGGTTCGATTTCCGGATTGATTACGGCTCCAACGGCTACTGATTTATTTGTCATTCAGAGGGGCTTGCTCGCGAAGGCGGCCTGACAGGCAATGTAAGTCGTGAGGGTGCACCCGATTCTTTCGATCGACCGAACACCCAACCCCGCCCATCTCCCTGTAAACTGCGCCTCTTTCCGACGCACAGGGCGCTCAAATGTCTGGTTCGATCCTTTATATCCACGGTTTCAACAGCGCGCCGGCGTCGAAAAAGGCCTGTCAGTTGATCAATGTGATGGAACGGCTGGGCTTGAGCGATCAGTTGCGTGTACCGGCCCTGCATCACCATCCCCGCGAGGCCATCGTTCAGCTGGAACAGGCGATTGTGGAGCTGGGGCGGCCACTGCTGGTCGGCAGCTCACTCGGCGGCTACTATGCGACTCACCTGGCCGAGCGCCATGGCTTGAAAGCCCTGTTGATCAACCCTGCCGTCAACCCACACCAGATGTTCGACGGGTTTCTGGGGACGCAGAAAAACCTGTATACCGATGAGACCTGGGAAATGACCCACGACCACGTGACGGCCCTGGCCGAGCTGGAAGTGCCGGCGCCCCAGGATCCGCAGCGGTTTCAAGTGTGGTTGCAGACCGGCGATGAAACGCTGGATTATCGCCTCGCCCAGCAGTATTACCGGGCCTGTGCCTTGCGTATCCAGGCGGGCGGCGACCATAGTTTCCAGGGTTTTGCCGAGCGATTGCCGGCAATGCTGAGTTTCGCCGGCATCGGCGCAGATTTGTATCAGGCGATTGATTTCACTGCACTGTGATTGCTCGCCCCTTTTTCATAGAACACTCTTTTCACTGAAGGACGACGAGACCCCATGGCCACTCCCAGCGCTAGCTCTTATAACGCCGACGCCATCGAAGTCCTCTCGGGCCTCGACCCGGTGCGCAAACGCCCCGGCATGTACACCGACACCAGTCGGCCGAACCACCTCGCCCAGGAAGTCATCGACAACAGCGTCGACGAAGCCTTGGCCGGGCATGCGACATCGGTGCAGGTCATCCTGCACGCCGATCACTCTTTGGAAGTCAGCGATGACGGCCGTGGCATGCCAGTGGACATTCACCCGGAAGAGGGTGTGTCGGGCGTCGAGCTGATCCTTACCAAGCTTCATGCGGGCGGCAAGTTTTCCAACAAGAACTACCAGTTCTCCGGCGGATTGCACGGGGTAGGTATTTCCGTGGTCAACGCCTTGTCGACCGAAGTCCGGGTGCGTGTAAAGCGCGACGGCAACGAATACCAGATGACTTTCGCTGACGGTTACAAGAAGACCGAGCTGGAAGTGATCGGCACCGTCGGCAAGCGCAACACCGGCACCAGCGTGTTCTTCGCACCGGACCCGAAGTATTTCGATTCGCCGAAATTTTCCATCAGCCGCCTCAAGCACGTGCTCAAGGCCAAGGCCGTTCTGTGCCCGGGGCTGCTGGTCAGTTTTGAAGACAAGGCCACCGGCGAGAAAGTCGAATGGCATTACGAAGACGGCCTGCGCTCCTACCTGGTGGACGCGGTCAGCGAATTCGAACGCCTGCCGGACGAACCGTTTTGCGGCAGCCTGGCCGGTAATAAAGAAGCGGTCGATTGGGCGTTGCTGTGGTTGCCCGAGGGCGGCGACAGCGTTCAGGAAAGCTACGTCAACCTGATCCCGACGGCCCAGGGTGGTACGCACGTCAATGGTCTGCGTCAGGGCTTGCTCGATGCGATGCGCGAGTTCTGCGAGTTCCGCAGCCTGTTGCCGCGTGGCGTGAAGCTGGCGCCGGAAGACGTCTGGGAACGCATTGCGTTCGTCCTGTCGATGAAGATGCAGGAACCGCAATTCTCCGGTCAGACCAAGGAGCGCCTGTCATCCCGTGAAGCGGCCGCTTTCGTTTCCGGTGTGGTCAAGGACGCTTTCAGCCTGTGGCTCAACACTCACTCGGAAACCGGCATGCTGCTGGCGGAACTGGCGATCAACAACGCCGGCCGTCGTCTGAAGGCCAGCAAGAAGGTTGAGCGTAAGCGCATTACCCAAGGTCCGGCGTTGCCGGGCAAACTCGCCGACTGCGCCGGGCAGGACCCGATGCGTTCCGAGCTGTTCCTGGTGGAAGGTGATTCCGCCGGCGGTTCGGCCAAGCAGGCGCGGGACAAGGAATTTCAGGCGATCCTGCCATTGCGCGGCAAGATTCTGAACACCTGGGAAGTCGACGGCAGCGAAGTGCTGGCCAGCCAGGAAGTGCATAACATCGCCGTGGCCATCGGTGTCGATCCGGGCTCGGCGGACATCGCCCAGCTGCGTTACGGCAAGATCTGCATCCTCGCCGACGCCGACTCCGACGGTCTGCACATCGCCACATTGCTGTGCGCCTTGTTCGTCCAGCATTTCCGCCCGCTGGTGGATGCCGGTCACGTCTACGTCGCCATGCCGCCGCTGTACCGTATCGACCTTGGCAAAGAAATTTACTATGCCCTGGACGAGGCTGAGCGCGATGGCATTCTTGATCGTCTGGTAGCCGAGAAGAAACGCGGCAAACCACAGGTCACCCGATTCAAAGGTCTGGGTGAAATGAACCCGCCGCAGCTGCGCGAAACCACCATGGACCCGAACACACGGCGTCTGGTGCAGTTGACGCTGGAAGATTTCGACGCGACCTCGGAAATGATGGACATGCTGTTGGCGAAAAAGCGCGCCGGCGATCGCAAGTCCTGGCTGGAATCCAAGGGCAACCTGGCCGAGGTTCTGGGCTGATGCGATTTGGCTGGGCCCTGGCGTGTGCGTTGCTGCTGCCCTCGGTAACGATTTGCGCAGAGCCTGCACCCGAGCTGCGCCTGTTGTCCGAGCATGCCGTCGAAGGCATGCGCGGCGGCAATTTGTCGGGGCTGGCCCAGTGCGGCAAGGATCTGTGGACCGTTTCGGATCGTGACGATGATCAAATCTATCGCCTCGACACCCGCAACAACACCTGGCAAGCCGAAACCGTGCGCATCGACGTACCCCTGGCGCCCGACAGCGGCTTGCCCTGGGGCTTGCGTTCGCGGACCTGGGCGGCATCGTTCGTGCGGGGCGGGGACCTGGATTTCGAAGGCATCACCTGCGACAGCGCTGGCAATCGCTACATCGTCAGCGAAGCGCACGCCGCGGTGCTGCAAGTTCCGCCAATCGGGCCTGCGTCCTGGCTGAAAATCTCGCCGATGCTGGTGCGCGAAGCGCGGGCCAGCGGCATGTTGCTGCACTTCAATGCGTTGTTTGAAGGCCTGGCGATCAATCCGGCCGGTGACACGCTGTGGCTGGCCGCCGAACGGGAGCGCCGAGGTTTGCTGCTGATCAAGCGCCAGCAAACGGTCTGGGACTGCAAGGGTGGTTGCGTGCTGCTGAGTGAAGCAGGGGTGGAGATGCAACCGGCGCAATTTCCCAAGGCCAGAGCACGCTCCCGGGATTTTGCCGATCTGTCATTGTTCGACGGCAAGCTGTTTACCCTTGAGCGCAATGTCTTTCAGGTTTGCCGTCGCGATGCGGTGACGGCCAAGGTTGAGCGCTGCTGGTCGTTTGCCGCCGAGGCCTTGCAGGAAAACCGTCGTTATTCACAGCCCTTTGGGCTGGCGGAAGCGTTGATTGTGGACGCCGACGGTGCCTGGATCGGTATCGACAACAATAATGGTGCGCGCGCCGACGGCGAGAAACGCCCGATTGTCTGGCGCTTTGCCGCGCCTGAAGGTGGCTGGAGTGCCAAGCCATGAGTCAGCAACCGCCGGGCAAACGCGTCGGTCGTGTGTTGATGGTGTTGGCCTGGTGCGCCGCGCTGTTTCTGGCAACGCGGTTTTTCGGCCAGTGGGAGGCGCGTCAGCAAAATCCCAACGCCGTCGTCAGCTCCGAGCAGGGCGAAGGTTTTATCGAAGTGAAGCTGATCAGCAACAGCCAGGGGCATTTTATCGCCACTGGTCAGATTAACGGCCAGCCCGTGGATTTCATGCTCGATACCGGCGCGACCGATGTGGCGATCCCGGCCGAAGTGGCCGAGCGGCTGAAACTGGAAAAAGGCTTTGGGGTGACCCTGAGCACGGCCAATGGCTTGAGCGAGGGCTATCGAACCCGCCTCGACCGGCTGCAATTGGGCGACATCGTGCTGCGTGATGTCCGCGCGCTGGTGGCGCCCGGTTTGCACGGCAATCAGGTGCTGCTCGGTATGAGCGCACTGAACAAACTTGAATTTACCCAGCGCGGTGGCACCATGCTGCTGCGCCAGACAACGAACTGATGAGGCCCGCATGAGCGACTCCCTTGATCTCAGCCTGGACGGTGTAGAGCGCCGGTCACTGGCTGACTTCACCGAAAATGCCTACCTCAACTACTCCATGTACGTGATCATGGACCGTGCCTTGCCGCATATCGGCGACGGCCTGAAACCGGTACAGCGGCGCATCATCTATGCGATGAGCGAGTTGGGGCTGGACGCCGATTCCAAGCACAAGAAGTCGGCGCGTACCGTCGGTGACGTGCTCGGTAAGTTCCACCCGCACGGCGACTCGGCGTGCTACGAAGCCATGGTCCTGATGGCCCAGCCGTTCAGCTACCGCTACACGCTGGTCGACGGCCAGGGTAACTGGGGTGCGCCGGACGATCCGAAGTCCTTCGCCGCCATGCGTTACACCGAAGCGCGGCTGTCGCGTTATTCCGAAGTGCTGCTCAGCGAACTGGGCCAGGGCACCGCGGACTGGGGCCCGAACTTCGACGGCACGCTGGAAGAACCTTTGGTGTTGCCGGCCCGTTTGCCGAACATCCTGCTCAACGGCACCACCGGTATCGCCGTGGGCATGGCCACCGACGTACCGCCGCATAACCTGCGCGAAGTCGCGACCGCTTGCGTGCGCTTGCTGGATGAGCCGAAAGCCACGGTCGAGCAGCTCTGCGAACACATCCAGGGCCCGGATTACCCGACCGAAGCGGAAATCATCACGCCGCGCGCCGACCTGCTGAAAATCTACGAAACCGGTAAGGGCTCGGTGCGCATGCGCGCCGTGTACCACATTGAAGACGGCGACATCATCGTCACCGCGCTGCCGCACCAGGTGTCCGGTGCCAAGGTGCTGGAACAGATCGCGGGCATGATGCAGGCCAAGCCCTCCAAGGCTCCGCAGATCGCTGACCTGCGCGACGAGTCCGACCACGAAAACCCATGCCGCATCGTGATCATTCCCGGTGCGCGCAAAAACTTCGATCACGACGCGCTGATGCAGCACCTGTTCGCCAGCACCGAGCTGGAGTCGAGCTACCGGGTCAACATCAACATCATCGGTCTGGATGGCAAGCCGCAGTTGAAAAACCTGCGGGCCTTGCTGGTCGAGTGGCTGGAGTTCCGGGTGCAGACCGTGCGTCGTCGTCTGCAATTCCGCCTGGACAAGGTTGAGCGTCGCCTGCACCTGTTGGATGGTTTGTTGATCGCTTACCTCAATCTGGATGAAGTGATTCACATCATCCGTACCGAGGAACACCCGAAAGCCGCACTGATCGAGCGTTTCGCCCTGAGCGAAATCCAGGCCGATTACATCCTCGACACCCGTTTGCGTCAGTTGGCGCGACTGGAAGAAATGAAGCTGCGCGCCGAGCAGGATGAACTGCTCAAGGAACAGGCCAAGCTGCAAGCCCTGCTGGGCAGCGAAGCCAAGCTGAAAAAGCTGGTACGCACCGAGCTGATCAAGGACGCCGAAACTTACGGCGACGACCGTCGCTCGCCAATCGTCGAGCGTGCAGAAGCCAAGGCCTTGACCGAGCACGATCTGCTGCCGAACGAGAAAGTGACCGTAGTTCTGTCGGAAAAAGGTTGGGTTCGCTCTGCCAAGGGGCACGAAATCGACGCCACCGGGCTTTCCTACAAGGCCGGGGATGGTTTCAAGGCCTTGGCGCCCGGTCGCTCCAACCAGTTTGCAGTGTTTATCGACTCCACTGGTCGCAGCTATTCGGTGGCTGCACACACGCTGCCATCGGCCCGTGGCCAGGGCGAACCACTGACCGGCCGTCTGACGCCGCCGCCAGGGGCGAGCTTTGAATGCGTGCTGATGCCGGAAGACGATTCGCTGTACGTGATCGCGTCTGACGCCGGTTACGGGTTCGTGGTCAAGGGTGAAGACCTGCAAGCCAAGAACAAGGCGGGCAAGGCCCTGTTGAGTTTGCCGAACAACGCCAAAGTGATTCTGCCGCGTCCGGTAGCCGATCGTGAGCAGAACTGGCTGGCCTCGGTGACCACCGAAGGTCGCCTGCTGATTTTCAAAATCAGCGATCTGCCACAATTAGGTAAAGGTAAAGGGAATAAGATCATCGGGATTTCCGGCGAACGTGTTGCCAGTCGCGAAGAATATGTCACGGACATTGCCGTTTTGCCGGAGGGTGCCACTTTGGTGCTACAGGCCGGAAAACGTACCTTGTCGCTGAAGGCGGACGACCTCGAACACTACAAAGGTGAGCGTGGGCGTCGCGGTAACAAACTGCCACGTGGCTTTCAGAGGGTTGATGCGCTGTTCGTCGAAAACCTCAATTAGGCGTCCTAGAGCGCTCGATCTACGATTTAACGCGTAGATCGACGCTTTGCCGCTGGAGTCGGAACGCATATTCACGGATGATATGGCCTTTCAAGCGCCGGCGTAGCCGAGTGTTCTTCATATTTTTTGAGTATTTTCACTGTGGTTAGCCTTGTGGCAGCCACCTGGATGGGACGATGACTGCTCTGCGCCTTCCTTTTATTTTGATGCTCGCCGGCGTACTTGGCCTGGCGGGTTGCAGCGTTCACCAACCGGTGTCGCTGTATCAGCTGGACAGCGGAAGTCCGGCTCAGCCTGCGCAAAGCGCTGGCATGGCGGTATTGCTTGGCCCGGTAACGGTTGCCGACTACCTGCAACGCGAAACCTTGTTGCAGCGTCAGCCCGATGGCAGCCTGCAAGCTTCGGCTGATGGTCGTTGGGCAGGCAGCCTGTCGTCGGACATCGATCAGCTGTTGCTGCGTCAGGTCGCCGGTCATCTGGACAGCCAACGCGTTGTCCTGGCACCGGCAACACTGGGCTTCACGCCGGATGTTCAGGTTTTGCTGACGATCACGCGTCTGGACTCGGGTGCATCGCAACCGGCAGTCCTTGATGCGCAATGGCGTCTGATCGACCGTCGTGGTCAGGTGCGCGATAACCGCATCATTCATCTGCAGGAGCAGCACGCTGGCGGGACTGCCGCTCAGGTTCAGGCTCAGGGTGTGTTGCTGCAACGTCTGGCCGAGCAGCTGTCGACAGCGCTCAAGCCGCTGGCCAACCAGCCGCCGATCGCCGAAGCGCCTCGCAAACAGGCTGCCAAGCCTGTGGCACCGGCAGCAGAGCCGGAGAAGCAACCGAAGATCCCGATGGCTTCGCCGATTCGCACGGATATGGAAGTGTTCAGGTTCTAAGCCTGGATTGATCCAAAGCAAAGCCCGCCATTGATGCGGGCTTTGTTGTTTCTACGGAATGAAATCTTCAGTGCTTCTGATGGCCTCTTCGCGAGCAAGCCCGCTCCCACAGTGGATCTTCAGTGAGCACACCGTTTGTGGACAGCCGAGATAAATGTGGGAGCGGGCTTGCTCGCGAAGAGGCCGGGACAGGCAACAAAAAGCCCGCGGACGATCACTCGTCTGCGGGCTTCTTTACAGCGGGGGCCAACGTTTACGCCCGGCGTTCGTGCATCCGCGCCAGTTGCCGTTCCAGCATCGACGGATAAGGCTCCATCAAGCGCTCTACGCAGCACGCACCTTCAGGGCTTGCGATAGGCCGGATTCGCGCACGCTGGCGAATCAGCGCGTCGTCGCTGATCTTGCGCTCCACCAGCAGCAGGTTGCGGCTGTGTTGCGACAGGGCCAGTGCATCCTGAGCTGTTTCGGTCAGCAGCAGATCAATTTGGCTCAAGCCGAACAACTCGTCACCCAGCGTCAGGCCTAGTTGCAATTGCAGAGTGATGCCGCTGTCGGCGACTTCGATCTGCAACTGATGACCCAGGGCGCGCAGTAACTCACCGCAGCAGATGGCGTTTGTCAGGTAGTCGTCGCCGCTGTCTTCGGTGTGGAACAGCATCAGCGTGCTGCCATCGTTCAGGGTGTGCAGTTCGCTCTGGTAAAGCGATGCGGCCTGATCGAGGCAGTCGCGATAGCGTTTCAGCAGCTCTTCCAGGCGTGCGCGGGGCAGGCGGCGCAGCTGATCTTGCGCGCCCAATTGCACGGCCAGTACGGCGCTGTGCTGCGGCAGGTTCGATGCCTGCGGCTTTACGACTGGTTTCGGCGCGCTGTCTGCCGAATCATCACGCAGATCGGCAAACGGATCTTCGTCGTCCTCATCGTCTTCGACGGTGCTGACAATACGCCGTGGCGCAGGCTTGAGGCCGGCTACAGGCTTGGTTTCGTCGAAACCTGGATCGCGCAGGTTGCGTACTTCGAAGGTCGGCTCATTGTCGTCAGCGTCTTCGTAATCGCTGTCGTCATATTCTGGCTCCGGCGCAGGTTCCGGCTCGGCCGGCTCCGGTGCGAAATTGGCGTGCAGCTGACGAGCGAGGTCGCCGATCTCATCCTGGCGCTCGGTGGCCGGGGTGTATTCGTCGATATTGCGCAACCACACTCGCAATTGCAGCAATGGCGTAGAAATATGCCGGCCCAGACGCAGACTCAAGGCCAGGGACAGCGCCAGCAGAATGGCGCTCAGAATGCCCATGCTTTGCAGGCTGATGGTCATCGGCTGCTGGAACTGATCCATGTCCAGGCTGATACGCAGTTGCCCGGCGGTCACGTCCTGGAAAGTGATTTTGCTCTGGTACATGCCTTCGGCTTCGCCCAGCAGGCTATGCTTGGGACGCTGACCGGCTTCGGCGAGGATGCGGTTATCCACGCTGTAGATGGCGGCGTGGGCCACCAGTTTGTTCTTGGTCAGGTTGTTGAGCAGCACGTTCAGGCTGAGGATGTCATTGGACACCAACAGTTCCGTGGCCGAGGTCGCGGTCTGGGTAGTCAGGCTTTCGCCCAGGGCATCCGCCTGCTCGTGCATGGCCTGCTTGAACTGCAAACCCATCACACAGGCATAGATCACCAGGGCCAGAGCGACCAGGATCACGTTATGGCTGGCAATGCGCAATGCGATCGGTACACGGCGATGACGCAGTGCGCGGAAGATCAGCAGAAAGAAGTTATCGGTTTTTACTGGCGTGGGCCGGTTCACTTGAGCTCGGCTCTTTGTCCGTGAAGTTGACGCGCAGTATAGCGACAGGCCCTAGACCGTCAAAGCGCTCGCGGTGCCCGATGGTCACTGAAAATGGGTAGAATGCGGTTTTTTTCCACCTGCGGGGGTGCGCCTTGCGCGAAATCGTCCTGATAAACATCACGGGAGTCGACCGTCCGGGTCTGACTGCGGCCATTACCGGCGTTCTGGCCCAGGGTGGTGTGAACATTCTCGACATCGGTCAGGCGGTGATCCACGACACCCTGTCGTTTGGCATCCTGGTTGAAATTCCCGATACCGAACAAGGTAACTCGGTGCTCAAGGACATCCTGTTCAAAGGCTATGAGCTTGAGCAACAGGTGCGTTTCACGCCGGTGTCCGAAGAGGATTACCAACTGTGGGTCGGTAATCAGGGCAAGAAACGCCACATTGTCACCCTGTTGACCCGCAAAGTGACCGCCGAGCAATTGCAGCGCGTGAGTTCGATCACCGCCAAATATGGGCTGAACATCGACCATATCGATCGCCTGTCCGGGCGCATGCCGCTGGACACCCCGGCCGACAAGGGCAAGGGCTGCATCGAGTTTTCCGTGCGCGGCGAGGCGGCGGATCCGCAAGCGCTGCGGGCCGAATTCCTCAGCGTCGCTCAAGAATTGAACGTCGACATCGCCTTCCAGGAAGATTCGCTGTTCCGCCGTAACCGCCGTCTGGCGGTGTTCGACATGGACTCGACGCTGATCGAGGCCGAAGTCATCGATGAACTGGCCAAGGCCGCCGGTGTGGGCGACCAGGTTTCTGCGATTACCGAGCGGGCGATGGCCGGCGAGCTGGACTTCCGCGCCAGCTTCAAAGAGCGCCTGGCCTTGCTGCAAGGTCTGGACGTGAGCGTGCTGGACTCCATCGGCGCCTCGCTGCGCCTGACCGAAGGCGCCGAAACCCTGTTCGCCGAACTCAAGCGTCTGGGCTACAAGACGGCGATTCTGTCAGGCGGCTTCACCTACTTCGCCAAGCAATTGCAGGCCAAGCTGGGCATCGACTACGTGTTCGCCAACGAACTGGAAGTGGTCGACGGTAAGGTGACTGGCGTGGCGGTCGAGCCGATTGTCGATGCGCAACGCAAGGCGGATCTGCTGCGTGAGCTGGCGCATAAGGAAGGTTTGCGTCTGGAGCAGACGATTGCCGTCGGTGATGGTGCCAACGACCTGCCGATGTTGGCGATTGCCGGACTGGGCGTGGCGTTCCGCGCCAAGCCGCTGGTCAAGCAATCGGCGAAGCAGGCAATTTCCACCCTTGGGCTGGATGGCGTGCTGTATCTGCTGGGTTTCCGGGATCGCGACGGGCAGCTCTGAGTTTTCGACAGTCTGGGCTGGCCCCATCGCGAGCAGGCTCGCTCCCACACTGGATCTGCGTCAAACAGAGATCAGATGTGGGAGCGAGCCTGCTCGCGATGGTGGCGCCGCGGTCTCTCGGTTCGTCCTCAAAGCGACTTCCACAACGAATCAAACTCTTCCACTGCCCCGACCACGCCGCTCCTCGCGGCGTTTTCGTTTCTGGCTGTCTCAAGTGAACGGTAGGCAAACTGATTAAAGCTGTTGGTGCTCGCCACCCGACGCTCCAGCCCGGCCGGGTGTTCCTCGCCGTTGATATTGATCAGCACCTTGTTGCCTTCCTGGAACGGCAGGCGCGGTGTGAGCAGGGTGGCCGGCAGGTCGATGGCGCTGATGGCGGGCAGTAACAGCCCGCGCAAGTACTGGCTGTGCTCGTCGCCGGAGCGCATCAGTTGCAGGCCGCAGGGTTCGGCGCAAGGTGCGACTTGCTCGATACCCATCTGCGTGCCGCCGCCCCGCACCTGGCGGATCCAGCGCACCACTGCAATGCTCCAGCCTTGACCGGCAGTATCCTCGATACCGACCATTTCGCCAGCCTGTAGCTCGGCGGGCACCGCGCCGGGCCAGGCCAGGCAATAGCCGCCAGGGCTGTGATTGATCACCGCCAGCACATAGGTCGGGAAGTGCTGCTGGCGGTCGGATGCCTCGTGGCTGTCATCGTTTTGAAGGTGCGGGTATTCGATCTCCTCGTATGGCAGCAGCGTATCTGCGGTGCCATGAGGTGCGGCGTCGAAGGCCTGGTTCCATTGGTCTTTGGCGCGAGCTGTCGGGTCGGTGGCCGAGAACTGCGCGGGACGGGCGCCGCGTTTCTTCAGGATGTCGTTGAACGAGCGTTGCCCGCCGAGATAAAAGTGCAATGCGCTCATGCCCACGCACAGGGTCAATGTGCCGTGGCCGACAGTGCGCTGGAAGCTGCGCTCTGCGGCCTGGCCCCAGGCGGCATGCAGGTGTTGCAGCGTGTCCAGATTCAGCCCCGTCGGAACGGGCAACGGCGATACCTTGTCAGCCGGCTGTTGCAGATGGATTTCGATGGCCGCGACCAGAGGTTGCGGGTCAATCCCCAGCAAGCGCTCCTGTTGTTCGGCGAGGAATTTGGAGCGGTAACGCGGCCCGGTGTCGAGATCCGGGGCGATGGCAAACAGCCCGTTGTCCGGTTTGGCCGGTTGCAGCTTGATCCACTGGCTCCAGGGTTCGAGCACCTCGGCGAGCCGGGCGATCTGGTTCTGGCGCAGTTGATTGCAGCGTGAAGCACCCAACAGGAGGGCGACGACGTAGGTTTGCTCGATGCTCAGGTTTTGCGTCTGGCTGGCCAGTTCATCGCGCACGCTCAGATGTTGCAGTTGGAACTGACAGCCAATCCGGTACAGCTGATGTAACTCGAGCCACAGATTTTCGGGCGCCGGACAATAGAGTTCAGTGGCGCGGATCAACGCACCGTTCAGGCAATGGATTGCCCGTTGCAATGCCTGGGTCAGCAGCGGTGCTCGGTCCTTGCTGAAGCGCGGTGCGTTGCGGATGACGATTTGCTTGTAGCCAATCGCCAAGTGGCTCTGCAACGCCTGACAAAGGTTGGCTATCTTGCGCGAGCGCTCGTCGAGCACAATGGCTTGATGCAGGAAATGCCGCTCCAGGTGCTTGCAAACGTAATACACCTCGGGCCGCAGCAGTTCGAGCAATTGCAGGCGATTGTCGCTGGGTGTGAGCAGTTGGTTGAGTTCGCTCAAGCCGTGATACAACTGGCGAGCGGTTTCACCGATGTTGGCTTTGGGCAGGTTGGCGATCCAACGCTTGAGGTCGCGAGGCGTGGCTTCGCAGAAAGACAGGCGCGACTGCGTCGGGATCGGTGCGCGTAGCAGCAGGACAGGATTGGTCTCATTCATGCCGTAGACAAACTCCGACCGGGAAATGGGCAGTGAATGACTTGACTGTAGCAGCTATGAACGCTGGAGGGGGTGTCGCGATATTTACGTCATGCTTGCCTGCCGAAGGCTGCGATCTTTTTTCGGAGGGTGCCGCAGATCAAGATCAAAAGATCGCAGCCTTCGGTAGCTCCTACACGGGGATGGTGCGCAGCAGGAGGAAATGTCCGGCCCCACGAAAGAGCTTCGTGGGGTCGGATCCGGGATCAGGCTGTCGGCAAACCGATGCCCTGGCCCATCTGCACCGGTGAAAGAGCGCCCAGCCCTTCAGCCCATTTCACTTGATCCGGCCCGAACAGCACGACAGCCGTAGAGCCGAGCTTGAAGCGACCCAATTCCGCGCCTTTCTCCAGATGGATCGGCGCACGGGCGGCTTCGTCGTAACGGAAGGTTTTCAGCTCGCGTTTTGGCGGCGTGATCAACCCGGCCCAGACAGTTTCGATCGACGCCACAATCATCGCACCCACCAGCACCACGGCCATCGGCCCGCGCTCGGTATCGAAAATGCACGCCACACGCTCGTTGCGAGCGAACAGTTCCGGTACGTTTTCAGCGGTGGTCTGGTTGACCGAGAAGATGCGGCCGGGGATGTAGACCATCTCGCGCAGAGTGCCGGCCAGCGGCATATGCACGCGGTGGTAATCCTTGGGTGACAGGTAAATGGTGGCGAAATCACCGCCCATGAATGGCGCTGCGTTGGCTGCGTCACCACCGAGCAGTTCCAGCACGCTGAAGCTGTGGCCCTTGGCCTGGAAAACGCGACCGTGTTCGATCGGGCCGAGCTGGCTGACGGCACCGTCGGCCGGGCTGAGGATCGCGCCTGGGGTTTGGTCCAGCGGGCGAGCGCCGTCTTTCAAGGCGCGGGTGAAGAATGCATTGAAGTGCTCGTAAGCCGTCAGGTCTTCGACCTGCGCCTGGGACATGTCCACTTGATAACGCTTGGCGAACCAGGCGGTTAAGGCGTTCTTGAACCAGCGCACGCGGCATTCGGCAATGCAGCCGGCCAGTCGCGAAAGCAAGTGGTGGGGCAGCAGGTATTGGCTGAGGATAAACAAACGCTTATTCATTAACTGTCCTTAAAAAACCTTAAATCTCTACGGGCGTGTCGGGATGGTTGCCCCATTCGCCCCAGGAGCCGGCGTAACCTTTGACTCGCGGATAACCGAGCGACTTGGCTACTAGATACGTGAAGCCAGAACGGTGGTGAGTCTGGCAGTGGGTAATGACTTCTTTGTCTTTGGTGATACCGAGTTGTTCCAGGATTTTCGGCATGTCGGTGCGGATGCGCAGGTTGCGCGCCTGATCCATGCCGGCGGTCCACTCGAAATTGACCGCGCCGGGAATGTGCCCGCCCTTGGCCGCCAGCACTTTCTCACCGGAGTATTCCAGCGGCCCGCGTGCGTCCCAGATCGCCAGGTCGACGGCACCAAGACGGCTTTGCAGGTATTCGCGGGTGGCGATGGGTTCATCGTGCAAGGTCAGGGCGACCGGGCCGCCGACCGCTGGCGGGATCTGGATCGACATTGGCAAGCCTTCTGCCAGCCAGGCCGGCAGGCCGCCATCGATATAGTGATACTTGCTGTGGCCGATGACATCCAGCAGCCAGATAAAGCGCCCGGCCCAACCGCCGCCTTCGTCGTCATAGACGACGTAGACCGCATTGGGGTTGTGGCCCAGTTCGCCGAATAATGCTTCAAGCGCGGCCTGGGTCGGTAGCAGGCCTGGCGCAGGCGCCTGACCCAGTTGAGTGCGTTTTGGATCGACAAAGCGTGCCCCGGGGATATGCCCTGCGGCATAGCGGGCGCTACTGGTCAGGTCCACCAGAATCAGTTCGCGGGAGTCGAGACGCGGGAGCAGGTCGCTCGGCTCGATCACCAGCGCCAAGCCAGAGAAGTCAGACATGTGAGGTCTCCAGAGCACAAAGGGAGAGGATTGTAGCGCAGCGTCATGAGGGCCTGTTAAGAAAAGGGCGTGCCAAGTGCAGAACCTGTGGCGAGGGGGCTTGTCGGAACGCCGCATCGCCCCGTTGGACTGCGAAGCAGTCCTGAAACCTGCAACCTCGTTCTGCCAGGCACACCGCATGCAGCGGATTTGCGACTGCTTCGCAGCCGAACGGGGGCAAGCCCCCTCGCCACAGGTTTTGGCCTTCACTTAACGGATCGGCATCTGCCCCTAGCGGTGGCTAAAGCTGTGCAGGGCTTTTTCGATGCACTGCGCGGTTTTGCCGAACGCCTGCACGGTGATCTCCGAGAACGGCCCGCCGCCCTGATCCGCCACCACGATCATGATCACCCGACCGTTGTTGACCAAGGAACGCAGCAGCAGGTGTTCACCGCTGAACTGTTTACGCAGGCTGGCCGGCAACAGGGCCGAGAATTGTGCGTTGTTGGCCGGTGTCAGGCGCACCTGGGCCTGTTGCGCGAGCAGGCGTTGCAGCACGGTGCTTTGGCTGACCACCAGGTTCAGGCCGGCCACTTCTTTGGGCAGCCCGGCAGTCTGATGCACGCGCAGATTGGCGTGCGTGCGGTCGGCCATCAGGATCATCACCCGTCGCATGCCACATGCCACCAGGGCGTCTCGGGCCGATGTCGTCAAGTGCATGGCATTGGTAAAACGGCTCGGCTCCACCAGCAGTTCGGCGCATTGTTTACGCCACTTCGCCAGGTCTTCGGCAGCGGGCGCCGGGGCCGGCAGCAAACCGGCGTGAACGCGGTTCATGCCCTGCGGCCAGATCAGCGATTCGGCCGGATGCCAGAGATCCGGCATGGTGTGTTGGCGGGCACTGTTGGCGGCCTGTTGGTGCAATTGTTGTTGCACCTCATCCATCGGCATTTGCAGGTAAAGGCTGGTCAGGTACTGCCAGCGTTCACAGTGGGGACTGTCCCATGCCTGTTGCGCCGACAACGCCAGGCCGTTGGCCAGCAGCACGGTATTGGCGGGCTGATTGAGCCAGCGTCGCAACGTCGGGTCGTCATCGAGGCGGTTTTGTTGGCGTAATGGGTGATCACTGTCGCGAGCGATGCGCAGGACTTTCACCAGTTCGCGTTGTTCGCTGCGTAGCAGCCGATAACCCTGCTGGACCCAGATCGGCAAACGCCAGACATCCACCAGCGCCAGACAGATTTCCAGCAGGCGCACGCCGAACAATTGTTTTTCGACTTTGCGCGCCGACTCACCTTTATGGATGACCCGCAGCTCCCATCCTTCAAGCAACTGCGGATGGGTCAACGCCATGGGCCACAGTGGCGAAAGAAACAGCAGGCTGCCCCAGTGGATGTCCTGCCACAACCGCGCCAGGCGACCGGCAAAAAAACCATTGGCCTGTTGGGTGGCGTGCTGGCTGATCAATTGAAGCTGGCGCAGGGCGACAGGGATCTGCAGATGGGGTTCGGCGGGCAGTCGCTCGAGCAATTCTTCGGTGCGTTTCAAGCCGAGCCGATTGATTGCCACTTCAAGGTTTTCAGCGGGCTCGGTCATGCTGCCATGGGTATGGCGATTAGCTTCGCGAATTACGCTCAAGGCAAGAGCCGGGCTGTCCTGCATCAGTTCGGCGATGTCTCGCAGCGAGCTGCGGTTATCGCGGATGGCTTTGCAGACGCGGTCGTGACTGGCTTGCGGAACTGGCAAGCGCACGCTATCGAGCAGCTTGACCCAGCCTTCGCGCGTGGTCGGTTTTGGCGTTGGGACGTTCGTTTCGTTAGCCATGGCTGGACGCAATCATTGTCTGCACTACCTGTGCCCGGAGCGGGCTAATTTAGCTTTTCGATTGAACTGGCTATAGTCTGGCGCAGTTTTGCCGATAAGGAGAAGAAGAGATTTTTTAACTTCCGAATATGACCTTGAACCCGACTCAGTAAGTGCTCTCCTACCTATGGCTAAAATTATCGGCATCATCGTCGTATTCGCGAGCGTGCTCGGCGGATACGTGCTTTCCCACGGCAAGATTGCCGCTCTTATCCAGCCTTTCGAGGTGATGATTATCGGGGGGGCAGCCCTTGGCGCATTTTTGCAGGCCAACCCTGGTTACATGACAATGCATGTGCTCAAGAAGTCCTTGGGCATGTTCAGTTCGCGTTTCAACCACACCTTCTACCTGGAAGTGCTGGGGCTGATTTACGAGATCCTCAACAAGAGCCGCCGCGAAGGCATGATGGCGATCGAAGGTGACATCGAAGATGCCGCCGCGAGCCCGATCTTCGCCAAGTACCCGGCGGTTCTGAAAGATGAACGCATGACCGCATACATCTGCGATTACCTGCGCATCATGTCCTCCGGCAACATGGCTCCCCACGAGCTCGAAGGCCTGTTCGACATGGAGTTGTACAGCCTCAAGGAAGATCTGGATCATCCTTCCCACGCGGTGAATGGTATTGCCGACGCCATGCCCGGTTTCGGTATCGTTGCGGCGGTATTGGGTATCGTAGTGACCATGGCTTCCCTCGGTGAAGGCGACCAGAAATCCATCGGTTTGCACGTGGGTGCGGCACTGGTGGGTACCTTCTTCGGTATTCTCGCGGCTTACGGTTTCTTCGGCCCGCTGGCCCACT
This sequence comes from Pseudomonas frederiksbergensis, assembly GCF_003732275.1. Lineage (GTDB taxonomy): Bacteria > Pseudomonadota > Gammaproteobacteria > Pseudomonadales > Pseudomonadaceae > Aquipseudomonas > Aquipseudomonas frederiksbergensis_H. The sequence continues at coordinate 198,335 of NZ_MOBM01000019.1, read as the reverse complement.
CCCTGGCTCACGACGCCAAGGAAGAACTGAACGTCTACGAAGCCATCAAGGCCTCGCTGGTAGCTTCGGCTTCCGGCATGCCGCCATCGCTGGCAGTGGAGTTTGGCCGCAAGGTTCTGTACCCGGCGCACCGTCCTAGCTTCGCTGAGCTGGAACAAGCGGTTCGCGGTCGCTAAGTCATGGAAAATAACCAGCCGATAATCATCAAGCGCGTCAAGCGTTACGCCGGCGGGCATCACGGGGGCGCCTGGAAAATCGCCTTCGCGGACTTCGCGACGGCGATGATGGCGTTCTTCCTGGTGCTGTGGCTGTTGTCCACGGCAACGCCGGAACAGAAGATCGCCATTGCCGGTTACTTCAAGGACCCGGTCGGTTTTTCTGAAAGCGGCACGCCGTACATCATCGATCTGGGCGGCTCGCCGACCCTGGCGCCGGAGAACACCCTCAACCCCGAAGTGAAATCCCAGCCACAGCCGGACAAGGTGACCATCGACTCCGAACAGGTCGAAGGCATGGCTGAGCAGGTCGAGAAGGAGCGCCTGGAATTGCTGTTGCAAGAGTTGCAGAACAAGGTCGAAGAAAACCCGCAGCTGCAGAAGTTCAAGGACCAGATTCTCTTCGAGATCACTCAGGACGGTTTGCGCATTCAGATTGTGGATGCCGAAAACCGCCCGATGTTCGACTCCGGCAGTGCGCGTCTGAAGCCGTATTTCGAAGACATCCTGCTGGCCATGGCCGACACCATCAAGGCGGTGCCGAACAAGATCAGCATCAGCGGCCACACCGATGCCAAGCCATACTCGGGCACCGGCGACTTCGGCAACTGGGAACTCTCGGCCAACCGCGCCAACGCGGCTCGCCGTGCATTGATTGCCGGCAGTTATCCGGACGCTCAGGTGGCGCGAGTCGTGGGTTATGCCTCGTCAGCGTTGTTCGACCGGGAGAACCCGTTCAACCCGGTCAACCGCCGCATCGACATCGTGGTGCTGACCAAGAAAGCCCAGCGTGCCATCGAAGGTTCGCAAGGTGTCGAACCTGCGCCAGTGCCGACGCAAGGGCAGGGTGGCCCAGGCGAAGTGCCCACGCCGCCAGCCGATCCGAATGCCTTGCCGGCAGATAAAGAACCGTTGCCGGCACATGAGCTTCGTGAGCGTTTGAATCTGTTTGATAACCCGGCGCCGAAACCGGGTGAGCCACCGAAGCAGTGACCCACGAAAAAGCCGCGAATGACCGCGGCTTTTTTGTTCGTGCGAAGGCATGACGTTGCTGGCGGTAAAAAACAAGGAATCAGGATCGCGCTGGGCCGGAAGCTGAAAAAACCGCACGCTGAAGACGGGAAAGCCGCGATCATCGCGATGCTGTTCACTTCAGCGAGACTCTTCAGTCATGTCTACCTTTGTGGCGAGCGAGCTTGCTCGCGCTGGGCTGCGTAGCGGCCCCAAAAATCTGACAACCATTGCCGATTTTTGTGAGCGCTACGCACTCAAGCGGGAGCAAGCTCCCTCGCCACAGGTTTCTCACTGACTCAAGACTCTCAGCATTGCGCGATCATCGCGGCTTTTTTTGGCACCTGTCAGAAACCGCGTCGGATGCGGTTCTTGAGTTGGTCGTGGAACAGGTCTGCATTTCCTTTGTAGATGCCGCGAACCGACTCACTGATCGATTCCAGTCCTATCGAGCGTTTGGTTATCACCTCCTCACGATAAGCATCAATGAAAAAATTGATGTCCGTATCGCCGCTCAGTTTCGGCCATTTGTCGAGGTACAACGGTAAAGCGCTGGGGCCTATCTGGTACGAGCAGATGCGGCGATTGCTGATGGTCGCTTCTCCGATTTCGAACGGCACCCACCAGGACTGTGCGGTGTTCTCCGAAATCACGGCGAGCAAGTGCGTGCACGCGGTGATGTTGCGGGTGATGACCCCGGTGATGTCGTCAGTGGTCTGTGATTCCGGATCCAGCACGTCGAAGTAGGTCTTGATGTTGGCCTGAATAAGACGGGTGTTGATGGCGATGGCGTGGGGCCGATCGCTATGGCGGTAGCTGATAAATACAGGCATCAGAAATGTCCCTTGATCGCGAGTTCTCGGTAATAGGCGCCGAGGGCGGTGAGGCGGCAACCGGTGGAATGGATGGCGGCGTAGTACATGTGTTCGGCGTCCACCGGTTCGATCAGGCTGTGGCGATTGCACTTTTGCAGTTGGGCTAAGACTTCGCCGTGCTCCGGGTCGAACGTGGCTTCGGTAGGTTCGTAGCTGGGGTCGAGGGCAAACATTGATTCCGCCTCTTCGAACCAATCAGGCAGTTTGCGCAGAATCTCTTTGGGGATCAGCGGCGAGACTTCTCGCAATGAAATGAACTGCGACACATTGGTCTTGAACACCGGGCGCTGTTCCCACGCGTCGAGAGCGTTGTCGACGAATGAATAGAGGCTGCCGGGGGTAATCTTTCCCAATATGTTTGCGGCGCCGCCGTGCAGGGCTTGCAGCAACAGCCCCGTGAAGACCCCGTGGTTGGCGCCTTCCATCGCCGGCTCTTCCTTTTTGCACGCGGTGAGGATGGTCATGCCTTCGCACACCATGCTGCTTTCGCTGCGTAGCGCCCGCACTTCGCCCGCCGAGCCCGCCTGGCAGCAGTCGAGAATAATCACTTTGTTTTTGATTTTTACGGCTTTGGTCGCCCAATTCAGGATGTCGCTGATGCGAATTCCATCCTTGGCGGATTTGTAGTCCTGGGGGAGGAGCATGCCTTCGTCCGTATCGACGTCGAAGTTGCCGTGGCCGGCGAAGTACAGCAGTGCAACGCTGCAATCGCCCGAAAACAACTCCTGGATATGCCCTTCGAGCTTTTCACGGCTCAGATAATCTTCGGCGGAGGTCAGGACCAGGTTCTTGAAATTCGGATCGCCATTGGCGTCGGTTTTCAGCACCGAAGCCATGGCCATCGCGTCGTTGTTGCAACCACTCAACTGTGAAACATGGCTGTAGTTATTAATGCCGATGAACAGTCCCTTGCGCATGGTTCAGCCCGCCGCGTGAGTGCGAATGGCACTGATGATGCTGTTGGTGTTCCACGCACACTCCGCGTGCGCCGCCCGGCGTACCACCGTGGAAATCCGCTCCGCACCAAACGGCTTGACCGCGATAATCACCTTGTTCATGCGTTTGGCGATCTCGATTTCCTTGTTGATCCACTTGCTGTAGGTCGAATACATCCCAGCCATGATCAGCACTGCCGAGCACAGCCGAATCTTGTTTTCGATGGCTTCTTCAAGTTGTTTGTCTGTTTTCGCGCCGACGATCGGATTGTCTGGTGGCACCGAAAAATTCTTGAACGTGAAGTCGGGCTTCGCATTGAGCAGGCGAACCAGATTGTCGTGGGCGTCTGAGTAGTTCCACGAGTGGCTGATGAACAAATGATAGGTTTGCATGGCTGTCCCTCGGTATCGCCAGAAATGCGATGAGGGCTCGAATGTATGCACTGGAGTGGCCGCAACAAGGCCTTGGTGGTTAAAGAGACGCATCCTTCAGGCAGGCGCGAAAAAGCCTTACAGAGAGGTCTGACGTTTAATTGAGGGAGTTTTTGTAGGACGCCACGAGCGACCTACCGCCCCGTAAGAGTCAGGGGCGGCTGGCACGTCTGTTTAGTAGCTGCTTTCAGGCAAACTGGCGATGATCGAGCGATAGCTGTTCATCCGTTGCTGCTGCACGCGGCCCTCTTCCAGGGCCTTGAGCAGGGCGCAACCCGGCTCGCGGTCGTGCTTGCAGTCGCGGAAGCGGCAGGTGCCGATCAAGTCGTTGAACTCGATGAAGCCGGCTTCGACGTCGGCACGGCTGACGTGACCCAGGCCGAATTCCCGGATGCCCGGGGAGTCGATCAACTCACCGCCACCGGGGAAGTGGAACAGCCGCGCGGTGGTGGTGGTGTGGGTGCCCTGGCCCGACAGCTCGGACAGCGGGCCGACGCGGGTGTCGACTTCCGGCAGCAGGCTGTTGACCAGCGACGACTTGCCGACACCGGACTGGCCGACGAATACGCTGATGTGCCCGTCCAGCTGCTTCTGCAACTGCTCCATGCCATCGCCGTGGTGGGCCGACACTTCCAGTACCGGGTAACCCAGCGTGCGGTAAACCGCCAGCAAGGCATTCAGTGCCGGGGCGTTCTGCTCGTCGATCAGGTCGAATTTGTTCAGCAGCAGCAACGGCCGAATACCGGCGTGTTCCGCAGCGACCAAATAACGGTCGATCAGGTTGGCGTGAGGCTCGGGCAGCGGCGCGAAGACGATAACGATCAAGTCGACGTTGGCCGCCACCGGCTTGAGCTGGCCACGGCTGTCAGGACGGCAGAGTTCGGTTTTACGTGGCAGTTGCGCCACGATCACGCCGATGCCCTGGTTGCCGGCACGCCATACAACCTGATCGCCGGTCACCAGCGCTGGCAGGTTGGCGCGCAAATGGCAGCGGAACACCTGGCCGGCCAATTCGCCATCGAGGGCCTCGACTTCGACCTGCACACCGAAGTGCGCGATCACCAGGCCCGTCTGTTCCGGACCCAGGTCGCCGCCTTCGAGTGCCTCGACAGCCGAGGACTCGCGTTTGGCGGCGCGGGCAGCGCGCTCGCCCTGAATCTTTTCGATGCGCCAGTTTTGACGACGATTGAGTTGGCGTTTGGCCATGGGTGTTCCGTATCGAGAATGCAGCGATTAGGTAAAACGGCCGCGAGTTTAGCACGCCCGGTGGCCTCCCTAGGCTAAACTGCGCACCTACGCCGAGGAGCCGACTCATGCAAAACCCGCTGAACCTGATCTGGATCGACCTGGAAATGACCGGTCTGAACCCTGATACCGACGTCATCATCGAGATGGCCACTATCGTCACCGACAGTAATTTGAACACCTTGGCCGAAGGTCCGGTGATCGCCATTCATCACAGCGACGAGGTCCTCGCTGGCATGGACGAGTGGAATACCCGTCAGCACGGCGGTTCCGGGCTGACCCAACGGGTTCGCGACAGCCGCATCAGCATGGCCGAAGCAGAAGCCGAGACCATCGCCTTCCTGGAAAAATGGGTGCCGAAGGGCAAGTCGCCGATCTGTGGCAATAGCATCTGCCAGGACCGTCGCTTCCTTTATACCCACATGAAGTCGCTGGAAAGCTACTTCCACTACCGCAACCTCGACGTGTCGACCCTTAAAGAACTGGCCGCGCGCTGGGCACCGGACGTACGCGACAGCTTCAAGAAGGGCAGCACCCATCTGGCCCTGGACGACATCCGCGAATCGATCGCCGAGCTGCAGCACTACCGCAAGAATTTCATCAAGTTCTGATCGGGCATAGGGTGGGCTTTTGTGGCGAGGGAGCTCGCCCCCGCTCGGCTGCGCAGCAGTCGTAAAGTCAGCCGGCGCGGTCTATCTGAAGAATCGCTCTGTCGGCAAAGGGGCCGCTCCGCGGCCCAGCGGGAGCAAGCTCCCTCGCCACAGGTTTCTCTGTGCTTTCTCTTGCCCCCTTTTGGTGCCCTGACGATCTGAGTAGACTGCGCGCCTTCCTGCAAGGACCGCCACCATGTTGCTGATGCTCTACCTGATCGCCATTACTGCCGAAGCCATGACTGGCGCCCTGTCTGCGGGCCGTCGCGGCATGGACTGGTTTGGCGTGGTGTTGATTGCGTGCGTCACCGCATTGGGCGGCGGTTCGGTGCGTGACGTGCTGCTCGGCCACTACCCGCTGACCTGGGTCAAACACCCGGAATACCTGGTGCTGACCTCCGTCGCGGCGATGCTGACGATCTTCATCGCTCGCTGGATGCGCCACCTGCGTTCGCTGTTTCTGGTGCTCGACGCGGTGGGCCTGGTGGCGTTCACCCTGATCGGCTGCATGACGGCCCTGGAAATGGGCCACGGCATGTTGGTGGCTTCGGTCAGCGGTGTGATCACCGGGGTGTTCGGTGGCATCCTGCGGGACATCTTCTGCAACGACATCCCACTGATATTCCGCCGCGAGCTCTACGCCAGCGTCTCGTTTGCTGCGGCGTGGTGCTATTTACTCTGCATCTACCTGCAATTACCCGGCGAACAGTCGATCCTGATCACCCTGTTCGGCGGCTTCCTGCTGCGTTTGCTGGCGATCCGTTTCCACTGGGAAATGCCCAAGTTTGTTTATAACGACGAAGCCTGATCCCTACGATTCCTGAGTAGAAGCTGCCGCAGGCTGCGATCTTTTGACTTTGATTTTTCAAGATCAAAAGATCGCAGCCTGCGGCAGCTCCTACGCAAGGCCGTGTTGTTTCAAAGCCCATTCGACATGCTCGCGCACCAGCTCAGACGGATAGTTCCGCCGTGCCTTCAGCGCTTCCAGCACCGGAATGCTCGACGGCGCATTACCCAGACCGACCGCCAGATTGCGCAACCAGCGCTCGTAACCCGCGCGTCTGAGCGGTGAGCCTTCGGTGCTGCTGAGGAACTTCTCTTCGTCCCACATGAACAGTTCGGCCAATTCTGCGTTGTCCAGATTGTGCCTTGGTTTGAAATCGCTTTCGCCGGAAGGTCGGGCGAAGCGGTTCCACGGGCAGACGATCTGGCAGTCATCGCAACCGAACACCCGGTTGCCGATCAATGGCCGTAAATCTTCAGGAATCGCACTTTTCAGTTCGATGGTCAGGTACGAAATGCAGCGCCGGGCGTCCAGTACATACGGACCAACGAAGGCGTTGGTCGGGCAGATGTCCAGACAGGCAGTGCAGCGACCGCAGTGTTCGGTGGCGTGGGGCGGGTCGACCGGCAGCGGCAAGTCGACGAACAGTTCGCTGAGAAAGAAGTAGCTGCCGGCCTTGCGATTCAAGACCAGGGTGTTTTTGCCGATCCAGCCAAGGCCAGCCTGTTCGGCGATGGCTTTTTCCAGCACCGGGGCGCTGTCGACAAAGGCGCGATAGCCGAACGGGCCGATCACTGCCTGAATTTTTTCCGCGAGTTGTTGCACGCGTTTACGGATCAATTTGTGGTAATCGCGGCCCAAGGCATAACGGGATACATAGGCTTTTTCCGGTTGGGCCAGGCGTTTGGCCATTTCGGTGTCGCCCGGCAGGTAGTCCATGCGCAGGGAAACGACGCGAAGGGTGCCCGGCACCAGCTCTTCCGGGTGTGAGCGTTTGCTGCCGTGGGCGCCCATATACTCCATTTCGCCGTGGTAGCCGGCTTCGAGCCAGCGCTCCAGGTGCTGCTCATGCTCGGCCAGGTCGAGGCCGCTGATGCCGACTTGTTGAAAGCCCAGCTCGCGGCCCCAGTCCTTGATGGATTGGGCGAGGGCGGGCAGGTCTGTAGTAATAGCGGGCATGAGGCGAGAGAAACCGGAGCTGAGGTGCGTATAATTCTGCCAGACATCGGAGCCTGAAGACGCATGCCGCACACTAAAGATGAATTACCCGACGCGCTGTATAGCGCCGCGCAAGTCCGAGGGCTCGATGCGAGCCTGATTGCGGCCGGTACACCGGGCTTCGAATTGATGCAGCGTGCGGCGCGGGCGACCTGGCGCGCGCTGGTCCGTCATTGGCCGACGGCGCACGAATTGAGCGTGGTGGCCGGCCACGGCAATAATGCGGGCGACGGTTACCTGGTGGCCGTGCTGGCTCGACGTGCCGGCTGGCACGTGCGGGTGCTGGCCGCGGGTGATCCCGGGCGTTTGCAGGGCGATGCCGCATCGGCCCATGCCGAGGCAGTAGCCGAAGGCGTCGCCATTCAAGGCTGGAACGCGCACTGCGAATTACGCGGCATCGTGCTGGATGCCTTGCTCGGCACGGGCCTGACCGGTGAAGTGCGCGAGCCATACGCCAGTGTCATTGCCGCGATCAACGCCAGTGGGCTACCGGTTGCAGCGGTGGATATCCCTTCGGGACTGTGCGCCGATACGGGCCGCATACTTGGCATTGCGGTTCGAGCGGACCTGACGGTGACGTTCATCGGTTTGAAGCTGGGTCTGTTCACCGGTGACGCTGCGGATGTGGTTGGCGATTTGGTATTCAATGATCTGCAAGCCGCCCCTGAGACGTTTATCGGGGCCACGGTCATTGCTCGTCGCCTGACGGTCGGTAATGTGCCGCGTCTGACCGGGCGCGCTCCAACGTCCCACAAAGGCAAATTTGGCCACGTATTACTGATCGGCGGTGATCGCGGTTTTGGCGGCGCCATCCTGCTCGGTGCACAAAGTGCTTTGCGCAGCGGCGCCGGCATGGTGTCTGTGGCCACCCGCAACGAGCATGTTCCAGCCGCCTTGGCGCGTTTGCCTGAAGCTATGGTGCTCGGCACTTCGTCGGCCAATCAATTGATGGGGCTGCTTGAGAAGGTCACGGTGCTGGTCGTCGGCCCAGGGCTGGGGCAGGCAGCCTGGGGGCGCAGTCTGTTGTCGGCCGCAGCCAATGCGCCGCTGCCACAAGTCTGGGACGCCGATGCGTTGAACCTGTTGGCCGAAGGTGGCGTGAGTTTGCCCGCAGGTTGTGTTATCACGCCGCACCCCGGCGAGGCGGCGCGATTACTGGGGGTATCAACGGCCGAAGTTCAGGCCGACCGCCCGGCCGCTGCCCATGCATTGAGCAAAAAATATACAGCGGTGGTGATCCTCAAGGGCGCCGGCAGTTTGATCGCCAGCCCCGACGGGCGTCTGGCGTTGTGTCATCAGGGCCATCCGGCCATGGCATCTGCCGGTTTGGGCGATGTGCTGGCCGGTCTGGTCGGCGCCTTGCTCGCTCAGGGCATGGACGCGTACGACGCGGCGAGCCTGGCGGTCTGGCTGCACGCCAATGCCGGCGCGCAACAAGGTGAATTCGGCCGTGGGCTGGCGGCCAGTGATCTGATTCCAGCCATTCGTCAGTTGTTGGAGGAGCAAGCACCGTGTCTGAAGTAACCCTGTACCTGGCTGATGAAGAGGCGATGACCGCGTTTGGTGCGCGCATCGCACAAACCACTGAAGGGCACGGTCTGATTTTTCTCGAGGGAGATCTGGGTGCGGGGAAAACCACGCTGTCCCGGGGCATCATCCGGGGCCTGGGGCATACGGGCGCGGTAAAAAGTCCGACCTTTACCCTGGTCGAGCCATACGAGATTGGGGAGGTCCGCGCCTTTCATTTCGACCTGTATCGGCTGGTCGATCCGGAGGAGCTGGAGTACCTCGGCATCCGCGACTATTTCGAAGACGATGCACTGTGCCTGATCGAATGGCCCCGGAACGGTGCAGGCTTTTTGCCAAAGCCCGACCTGACCATTACCATTAGCCCGCAAGACAGCGGGCGTTCGCTGAAAATTTTGCCCCAGGGCTCGCGTGGCGAGTTGTGGTGTGCCGCTTTGGCATTGGAATCCAATTAAATGATGGGGTTAGGTATGCGCTTTCGCGCGTTGGTTGCTGCCGTAGGATTGTTGTTTCTGGCGGTGACCGTCGACGCTGTGGCCGAGACGAAGGTCAACAGTGTTCGCCTGTGGCGGGCGCCGGACAACACGCGACTGGTGTTCGACCTGACAGGGCCCGTCCAGCACAGTGTCTTTACCCTGTCCTCCCCGGACCGGCTGGTGATCGACATCAATGGCGCATCTCTGGGGTCGCCGCTGAACGTCAATACCTCGAATACTCCGATCACCGCAATGCGCTCGGCTCAACGTACGCCGACCGACCTGCGAGTGGTCATCGACCTGAAAAAGGCCGTCACGCCGAAAAGTTTTACCTTGGCGCCCAACGCCCAATACGGTAATCGCCTGGTGGTCGACCTGTTCGATAACGCCGCCGATGCCGCGCCAATTCCTGTGCCGACTAACGTCGCGACCGTGGCCCCGGTGCCGGTCACTCCGGTAGATCCGCCGGTCAAACTGCCACCAGCCCCCGCAGGCAAGCGCGACATCATTGTGGTGATCGATGCCGGCCACGGTGGCGAAGACCCAGGCGCCTCGGGCTCTCGCGGTCAGCGTGAAAAAGACGTGGTGCTGGCGATCGCCCGTGAACTGCAGCGTCAGGTCAATGGCATGAAAGGCTTCCGCGCCGAACTGACGCGTACAGGTGATTACTTCATTCCGTTGCGCGGGCGTACCGAAATCGCCCGCAAGAAGGGCGCCGATCTATTCGTTTCGATCCACGCCGACGCTGCACCATCGGCTGCCGCGTTCGGTGCCTCGGTGTTCGCCCTGTCTGACCGCGGCGCTACCTCGGAAACGGCCCGTTGGCTGGCCGACAGCGAGAACCGTTCCGACTTGATCGGCGGTGCCGGCAACGTCAGCCTCGATGACAAGGACCGCATGCTGGCCGGCGTGCTGCTCGATTTGTCGATGACCGCTTCCCTGACCTCCAGCCTGAACGTTGGCCAGAAAGTCTTGAGCAACATCGGTCGCGTCACACCGCTGCACAAACAGCGCGTGGAGCAAGCCGGATTCATGGTGCTGAAGTCGCCGGACATCCCGTCGATCCTGGTGGAAACCGGTTTTATCTCCAACGCCAACGAAGCTTCCAAGCTTGCCGCAGCGAACCACCAGCAGGCGCTGGCGCGTTCTATCAGTAGCGGCGTACGGCAGTTCTTCCAGCAGAATCCACCGCCGGGCACCTACATTGCCTGGCTGCGCGATTCCGGCAAGATCGCCCAAGGCCCGCGTGACCATCGGGTGAGTCCGGGCGAAACCCTGGCGATGATCGCCGTGCGCTATCAGGTGTCTCCGGCCACCTTGCGCAGCGCCAACAACCTCAAGAGCGACGAGCTGAAGATTGGTCAGACATTGACCATCCCCGGCACTGAACTGGCGGCCAAAGAATGAACCAGGTGCTGACCAACACGGCGCGCATCGAGCTGCTCAGCCCGCGGCTGGCGAACCAGATTGCCGCCGGTGAAGTGGTTGAGCGCCCGGCCTCGGTGATCAAGGAGTTGCTGGAGAACAGCCTCGACTCCGGTGCCAAACGCATCGATGTCGATGTGGAGCAGGGCGGCGTAAAGCTGCTGCGGGTGCGCGACGATGGTAGCGGTATTTCTGCCGATGACCTGCCCCTGGCCCTGGCCCGTCACGCCACCAGCAAGATTCGTAATCTGGAAGATCTTGAGCAGGTGATGAGCCTGGGCTTTCGCGGTGAGGCGCTGGCGTCCATCAGCTCCGTGGCGCGTCTGACCCTGACGTCCCGCACTCGCGATGCCGATCAGGCCTGGCAAGTGGAAACCGAAGGCCGGGACATGGCGCCTCGCGTGCAGCCGGCGGCCCATCCGGTGGGGACTTCAGTGGAAGTGCGCGATTTGTTCTTCAACACCCCGGCGCGCCGCAAGTTTCTCAAGACCGAAAAAACCGAATTCGATCACCTGCAAGAAGTGATCAAGCGTCTGGCGCTGGCGCGGTTCGATGTAGCGTTCCATCTGCGCCACAACGGCAAAACCATCCTCAGCCTGCACGAAGCCCACGATGACGCGGCCCGCGCCCGGCGTGTGGCGGCGATCTGCGGGGCGGGTTTTCTGGAGCAGGCGCTGCCGATCGAAATCGAGCGCAATGGCCTGCACTTGTGGGGTTGGGTCGGGTTGCCGACCTTCAACCGCAGCCAGGCAGACTTGCAATACTTCTTTGTAAATGGCCGCGCGGTGCGCGACAAACTGGTGGCCCACGCGGTGCGCCAGGCTTATCGCGACGTGCTGTTCAACGGTCGGCACCCGACGTTCGTGCTGTTTTTCGAAGTCGATCCGGCGGGCGTCGACGTCAACGTGCATCCGACCAAGCACGAAGTACGCTTCCGTGACGGGCGCATGGTTCACGATTTTCTCTATGGCACCTTGCACCGCGCCCTTGGCGATGTGCGGCCGGAAGATCATCTGGGCGCGCCTGTCGCGACGGCCATTGTCCGGCCCACCGGGCTCGACGCCGGTGAGTTCGGTCCGCAGGGCGAAATGCGTCTGGCGGCCAATGCGCTGCTGGAACAGCCTCAGGCACAACCTTCCTTTAATACGACGGCGGGCTCCGGCGCTGGCGCCGGTTATCAGTATCAATACACGCCGCGGCCTCAGTCCGGTGTGCCCGTCGCTGAAGCCCAGGCAGCCTATCGCGAGTTCTTCGCGCCATTGCCCGAAGCCAACGCGGTAGCGCTGCCGGCCGGGCAGGACGACATTCCGCCACTGGGTTACGCGTTGGCGCAGCTCAAGGGCATCTATATTCTTTCGGAAAACGCCCAAGGCCTGGTGCTGGTGGACATGCACGCCGCCCACGAGCGGATCATGTACGAACGCCTGAAAATCGCGATGGCCAGCGAAGGCTTGAGTGGTCAGCCGCTGTTGGTGCCGGAATCCCTGGCGGTCAGTCAGCGCGAAGCCGATTGTGCCGAAGAACATGTCGCGTGGTTCCAGCGGCTGGGCTTTGAGTTGCAGCGTCTTGGCCCGGAGTCGCTGGCGATCCGGCAGATCCCCGCGTTGCTGAAACAGGCAGAAGCCAATCGATTGGTCAGCGACGTTTTGGCGGATTTGATGGAATACGGCACCAGCGACCGGATTCAGGCGCACCTGAACGAACTGCTCGGCACCATGGCCTGCCACGGCGCAATTCGCGCGAATCGGCGTCTGGCCTTGCCGGAAATGAACGGTCTGCTGCGGGATATGGAAAACACCGAACGCAGCGGTCAATGCAACCATGGCCGACCGACCTGGACCCAATTGGGCCTGGACGATCTGGACAAACTGTTTTTGCGCGGTCGTTGATGAACCAGCTCCCTCCTGCGATTTTCCTGATGGGGCCGACGGCTGCCGGCAAGACCGACTTGGCCATCGAACTCACCAAGGTCCTGCCCTGCGAGCTGATCAGCGTCGATTCGGCGCTGGTTTACCGTGGCATGGACATTGGCACCGCCAAGCCTTCCAAAGAGTTGTTGGCCGAATTTCCGCATCGCTTGATCGATATTCTCGACCCTGCCGAGAGTTATTCCGCTGCGGATTTTCGTCGCGATGCGCTCGAGGCCATGGCCGAGATCACCGCGCGAGGCAAAATTCCGCTGCTGGTAGGCGGCACAATGCTCTACTACAAGGCTTTGCTCGAAGGTCTGGCCGACATGCCGGCGGCCGATCCTGATGTGCGCGCGCAAATCGAAGAAGAGGCTGCACGCCTTGGCTGGCAAGCCCTGCACGATCAGTTGGCGGTCATTGATCCGCAATCCGCAGCGCGAATTCATCCGAACGATCCGCAGCGCCTCAGTCGCGCGCTGGAAGTTTATCGCGTCAGTGGTCAGAGCATGACTGAGCTACGCTTGCGACAATCTGCGCAAAGTACTGAAGCAGCCGCTTCGGGACTGCAACAATTGCCCTATACTGTCGCGAACTTGGCCATCGCTCCGGCAAATCGCCAGGTACTGCACGAGCGCATTAAACAAAGATTCACAAATATGTTGGAACAGGGATTCATCGACGAGGTCGTAGCCCTGCGAGATAGAGGTGACCTGCATTCGGGAATGCCGTCTATACGTGCTGTAGGCTATCGACAAGTCTGGGATTACCTGGATGGCAAGCTGACGCAAGCCGAGATGCAGGAGCGTGGAATCATTGCCACGCGCCAATTGGCAAAGCGCCAGTTCACCTGGCTGCGCAGTTGGGCTGATTTACACTGGTTGGACAGCCTCGATTGCGACAATCTGCCGCGCGCCTTGAAATACCTTGGGACCATCTCCATATTGAGCTGAGTCCTTGCAATTGCCGTCTATCCTTGGGGGTGTGACGGCCCCAAGCCATCTGTTTACCTATTTTTTATATTGAATCCTTAAAGGAGTGCGGCACATGTCAAAAGGGCATTCGCTACAAGACCCTTACTTGAATACTTTACGTAAAGAGAAAGTGGGGGTTTCCATCTACCTGGTCAACGGGATCAAACTGCAAGGCACGATCGAGTCTTTCGACCAGTTCGTTATCCTGCTGAAAAACACCGTTAGCCAAATGGTTTACAAACACGCTATCTCTACAGTGGTGCCGGTTCGTCCAATTCGTCTGCCTAGCGCAACCGAATCCGAAGCAGGTGACGCTGAGCCAGGTAACGCCTGATAGGAGTCTCCTTTGTTCTTTGAGCGCCACGGTGGTGGTGAACGGGCAATTCTCGTTCACTTGGATGGTCAGGACCCTGAGGCGCGCGAAGATCCGCAGGAGTTTCAGGAGTTGGCAATTTCGGCTGGCGCCGAGACCGTCGCGTTTTTTAACGTGCCGCGTCATCGGCCAACCGCCAAAACCCTGATTAGCAGTGGCAAGGTCGAAGAGTTACGCGACCTGGTCAGCGCCGAACAGGTTGATCTGGTGATTTTCAATCACATCCTCACGCCCAGTCAGGAACGTAACCTCGAACGTATTTTCGAGTGTCGCGTGATTGACCGCACGGGTTTGATTCTCGATATCTTCGCCCAACGCGCCCGCACCCATGAAGGCAAGCTCCAGGTTGAACTGGCCCAGCTTGAACACATGAGTACGCGGCTGGTTCGTGGCTGGACTCACCTTGAGCGGCAGAAGGGCGGTATCGGTCTGCGCGGCCCGGGTGAAACCCAGCTGGAAACCGACCGGCGCCTGTTGCGGGTTCGCCTGCGGCAGATCAAGGGGCGCCTGGAAAAGGTCCGCAGCCAGCGCGAGCAATCTCGTCGCGGGCGTAAACGTGCTGACATTCCGACGGTTTCACTGGTGGGTTATACCAACGCCGGCAAATCGACGCTGTTCAACTCGGTCACCGACTCCGATGTCTTCGCCGCCGACCAGCTGTTCGCTACCCTCGACCCGACCTTGCGCCGACTCGAACTCGATGACCTCGGGCCGATCGTGCTGGCCGACACCGTGGGCTTCATTCGCCACTTGCCGCACAAACTGGTCGAGGCATTTCGGGCTACGCTCGAAGAGTCGAGCAACTCCGACCTGCTGCTGCACGTGATCGATGCGCATGAGCCTGAACGGATGGCCCAGATTGAACAGGTCATGGTGGTGCTCGGGGAGATCGGGGCGCAAGACTTGCCGATCCTTGAGGTATACAACAAACTCGATTTGCTCGAGGGTGTTGAGCCGCAGATCCAGCGCGATGCCGATGGCAAACCGCAGCGGGTCTGGTTGTCGGCCAAGGACGGTACCGGCCTGGACCTGCTCAAGCAGGCTGTGGCGGAACTGTTAGGCAGTGATTTGTTTGTTGGCACCTTGCGCTTGCCGCAACGTTTTGCTCGACTGCGTGCGCAGTTTTTCGAACTCGGTGCGGTGCAAAAAGAAGAGCATGACGAAGAAGGCATCAGCTTGCTGGCTGTTCGCTTGCCACGGATCGAATTGAATCGACTCGTGAGCCGCGAAGGTCTGCAACCGATGGAGTTCATCGAGCAACACACTTTGCAATAAAAGCCTGAGAAAGCGGTTGTGCCGTGGTGACAGGCATTCTGTAGCATTGGTCGGCGCGCCGTGGGTGCGTCTTTGCTTTATCAGATGGAGAGCGCTATGGCTTGGAATGAGCCGGGTGGCAACTCGAATAATCAGGATCCTTGGGGTGGCAAGCGCCGCAATAACGGCGACCGCAAGGGACCACCGGATCTCGACGAGGCCTTCCGAAAGCTGCAGGAAAGCCTGAACGGGTTGTTCGGTGGTGGTAAAAAACGCAGTGACGAGGGCGGCGGTTCGGGCAAGAGTGGCGGCTTCGGCGGCCTGCTCGGCATCGGCCTGGTCGTGCTGGCGGCCGTGTGGCTGTACAGCGCTGTCTACGTGGTCGACGAGCAGGAGCAAGCCGTAGTGCTGCGCTTCGGCAAATACTATGAAACCGTCGGCCCGGGCCTGAACATCTATTTCCCGCCGATCGATCGCAAGTACCTGGAGAACGTCACGCGTGAGCGTGCCTACACCAAGCAGGGTCAAATGCTGACTGAAGACGAAAACATCGTCGAAGTGCCGCTGACCGTGCAGTACAAGATCAGCAATCTGCAGGACTTCGTGCTGAACGTCGATCAGCCGGAAATCAGTCTGCAGCATGCGACCGACAGTGCCTTGCGTCACGTGGTGGGTTCTACCGCCATGGATCAGGTGCTGACCGAAGGTCGTGAATTGATGGCCAGCGAAATCAAGGAGCGTCTGCAACGTTTCCTCGATACCTATCGCACCGGTATCACTGTCACCCAGGTCAACGTACAGAGCGCAGCTGCACCGCGTGAAGTTCAGGAAGCCTTCGACGACGTGATCCGCGCCCGTGAAGACGAGCAGCGTTCGCGCAACCAGGCTGAAACCTACGCCAATGGCGTCGTGCCGGAGGCCCGTGGTCAGGCCCAGCGCATCCTTGAGGATGCCAACGGTTACCGCGACGAGACCGTCTCCCGCGCCAAGGGTGAGGCTGATCGCTTCACCAAGCTGGTGGCCGAGTATCGCAAGGCTCCTGAAGTCACCCGCCAGCGTCTGTACCTGGACACCATGCAGGAAATCTTCAGCAACACCAGCAAGGTTCTCGTGACCGGTAACAAGAATGGCCAGAACAATCTGCTGTACTTGCCGCTGGACAAGATGATCGACAGTGGTCGCAGCCCCGGCGCTTCAGTGACCGGCGCGGCAGCCAGCAGCAATGAAGTGAATGCGCGTGCGGCAGCTGATCTGCAGCAACAGCAAGCACGTACCAGGGAGAGTCGCTGATGAGCAATAAATCGCTGATCGCCCTTATTATCGGCGTCGTCGTGGCGATCGTTGCCTGGAACTGCTTCTACATTGTGGCTCAGACCGAGCGCGCGGTGATGCTGCAGTTCGGTCGCGTGGTCCAGGCCGATGTTCAGCCGGGCCTGCACGTGAAAGTGCCTTACGTGAACAAGGTGCGCAAATTCGACGCGCGCCTGATGACACTGGATGCACCGACACAACGCTTCCTGACGCTGGAAAAGAAAGCCGTAATGGTCGATGCCTACGCCAAGTGGCGCGTGAAAGATGCCGAGCGCTTCTACACCGCGACTTCCGGCCTCAAGCAGATTGCCGACGAGCGTCTTTCCCGTCGTCTGGAATCGGGCCTGCGTGACCAGTTCGGTAAGCGCACCCTGCACGAAGTGGTGTCCGGTGAGCGTGATGCGCTGATGGCAGACATCACCGCTTCGTTGAACAAGATGGCGGAAAAAGAGCTGGGTATCGAAGTTGTCGATGTCCGGGTCAAAACCATCGACCTGCCGAAGGAAGTGAACCGCAGCGTGTTCGAACGTATGAGCACCGAGCGTGAGCGTGAAGCTCGCGAGCACCGCGCCAAGGGTAACGAGCTGTCCGAAGGCATCCGTGCCGACGCCGATCGTCAACGCCGCGTGCTGCTGGCTGAAGCCTATCGTGAATCCGAAGAGGTTCGCGGTGACGGTGACGCCCAGGCTGCTGCGATCTACTCCAAGGCATACGGCCAGGACCAGGAGTTCTACGCGTTTTACCGTAGCCTGCGTGCCTACCGTGAAAGCTTCGCGAACAAATCCGACGTCATGGTCCTGGACCCGGGCAGCGACTTCTTCCGTTACCTGGAAAAAGCCAAGCCTTGATACGGCGTTGACCTGAATCGTCCCCCGCCTGGCGGCTAAAGCCTCGGGCGGGGTGATCCTTTGGGAAAACGTGTGTATGATGCGGCAGCCGGGAAATTCCCGGCTTTTTTGCGTCTGCACGTTTGATTGCTGTTTTTATGCAGGCGCCCGAGTTGAATGACTCGACAGGTTTTTCGAGGAAAGTGGTTGGCGAAGCCGGTTTCAGGCTTTTCGCCCCGTTGTTCATGCGCGTGGTTTGCACATGAGCCGATCATTTTCTGCTTCACTCAAGGCTCGCCCAAAGGCTTGTCGCCCGGATCATAGGGGAATGGCGTAATGGCAACGGTAGACCGCTGGCTGCTGCCAGATGGCATCGAAGAAGTACTGCCACCAGAAGCGGCGCGCATCGAAGTAGCGCGTCGCCAGGTGTTGGATCTGTTCCAGAGCTGGGGTTACGAGTTTGTCGTGACTCCCCATATCGAGTACCTGGAGTCCCTGCTGACCGGCGCGGGCTCGGACCTCGATCTGCGTACCTTCAAGGTCATCGACCCGCAGTCGGGCCGGCAGATGGGTTTTCGTGCCGACATCACGCCGCAAGTGGCGCGCATCGATGCGCATACCCTGCGTCGCGAAGGTCCAAGTCGTCTGTGCTATGCCGGTAGCGTGCTGCATGCTCAGCCGCGTGCCTTGTCGTCCTCGCGCAGCCCGATTCAGCTGGGCGCCGAGTTGTACGGCGATGCCAGCCCGAGCAGCGATGTGGAAGTCATCAGCCTGATGCTGGCCATGCTGCAACTGGCCGATGTGCCGGATGTGCACATGGACCTCGGCCATGTCGGCATCTATCGCGGCCTGGCCCGCGCCGCCGGTTTGTCCGGTGAGGTCGAGCAACAGTTGTTCGATGCGTTGCAACGTAAAGCCATCGACGAGGTCATTACCTTGACCGAAGGCCTGCCTGCCGATCTGTCGGGCATGCTGCGAGCGCTGGTCGACCTGTGCGGCGGTCGTGAAGTGTTGAGCGCAGCGCGTGAGCGTCTGGCCAATGCGCCGGCACCCGTGCTGGCGGCTCTGGACGATTTGCTGGCGATTGCCGAGCGTCTGTCCACGCGTTTCCCGGAATTACCGCTGTATTTCGATCTGGGCGAGTTGCGCGGCTACCACTACCACACTGGTGTAGTGTTCGCCGTGTTCGTACCGGGGGTTGGCCAGTCCATTGCTCAGGGCGGTCGTTATGACGACATCGGCGCCGACTTCGGTCGTGCCCGTCCGGCAACTGGTTTCTCTACCGATTTGAAAACCCTGGTGACCCTGGGGCGTGCTGAAATCGAGCTACCGTCTGGCGGTATCTGGATGCCTGACAGTACGGATGCAGCACTCTGGCAGCAGGTTTGCCAGTTGCGCAGTGAGGGTCAGCGTGTCGTTCAGGCATTGCCTGGGCAACTTTTGGCCGCCGCCCGTGAAGCGGACTGCGACCGGCAATTGATTCAGCAGAACGGGCTTTGGCAAGTATTGCCGCTGGCTTCTTGAGTTTTCCTGCCGGCCGCCGCCGGCACCAAGTTTGCGCGAATGAGGACAAGTGTTATGGGTAAGAATGTCGTAGTCCTGGGCACCCAATGGGGTGATGAGGGCAAAGGCAAGATCGTTGATCTGCTGACCGAACATGCTGCCGCCGTAGTGCGCTACCAAGGTGGCCACAACGCTGGCCACACCCTGGTGATTGACGGCGAAAAAACCGTCTTGCACCTGATCCCGTCGGGCGTGCTGCGCGAAGGCGTGCAGTGCCTGATCGGTAACGGCGTGGTGGTTGCACCCGACGCCCTGCTGCGGGAAATCATCAAGCTGGAAGAGAAAGGCGTACCGGTGCGCGAGCGCCTGCGTATCAGCCCGTCCTGCCCGCTGATCCTGTCCTACCACGTAGCGCTGGACCAGGCCCGTGAAAAGGCCCGCGGCGAGCTGAAGATCGGTACTACCGGTCGTGGCATCGGCCCGGCTTACGAAGACAAGGTTGCCCGTCGCGGTCTGCGCATCGGTGACCTGTTCCACCGCGAGCGTTTCGCCGCCAAGCTGGGCGAGTTGCTGGACTACCACAACTTCGTACTGGTCAATTACTACAAAGAGCCAGCAATCGACTTCCAGAAGACACTCGACGAGTGCATGGAATACGCCGAGCTGCTCAAGCCGATGATGGTCGACGTCACCGCTGAACTGCACGAGCTGCGTCGCGCTGGCAAAGACATCATGTTCGAAGGCGCCCAAGGCTCCCTGCTGGACATCGACCACGGTACCTACCCGTACGTGACCAGCTCCAACACCACCGCAGGCGGCATCGCCACCGGTTCGGGTTTTGGCCCGATGTACCTGGATTACATCCTCGGCATCACCAAGGCTTACACCACTCGCGTGGGTTCGGGTCCGTTCCCGACTGAACTGTTCGACGACGTCGGTGCTTTCCTGGCCAAGCGTGGCCATGAGTTCGGCGCTACTACCGGCCGTGCTCGTCGTTGCGGCTGGTTCGACGCCGTCATCCTGCGTCGCGCCATCGACGTCAACAGCATTTCGGGCCTGTGCCTGACCAAGCTGGACGTACTGGACGGCCTGGAAACCATCAACATCTGCGTGGGCTACAAGAACCAGGACGGTGCAGTGATCGACGCACCGACTGACGCCGACAGCTACATTGGCCTGGAGCCGGTGTACGAGCAAATGCCAGGCTGGACCGAATCCACCGTCGGTGCCAAGACCCTGGAAGAGCTGCCTCAGGCTGCACGCAACTACATCAAACGCGTCGAAGAGTTGGTCGGTGCGCCGATCGACATTATTTCGACGGGCCCGGACCGCAACGAAACCATCGTTCTGCGTCACCCGTTCGCTTAATAAGTCGTTGATGTAAAACACGAAGGCCCCTTAATTGGGGCCTTTGTCGTTTATGCCTGTCGAACGGCATGACCTTTGCTGGGAACATTGAAAAAGCATCGTTTCTGACGTGCTATCAATTTGATGGCGTCAAAGCAGAGGGATTTTCAGTGTCGGCCGTTCTCTCACTGTTACAAAGCCGTCTCTTGCGGCCCGTGTTCGTTACCCTTGGTATCGCCCTTTTGGTGCAGGTGCTGGTGGCTGTCGCTCTGACCCGGAGCACAGTGACTGCACTGGAAGCTGATTTGGGTATGCGCCTGGACGCCGACAGCCAAAAGCTCTCTGGTGAGCTTGAGCAGGCAGGGCGTGAAGTCACGTCGAGCCTGGATAACCTGTCCACCAGTACCCGTCAGCGCCTGACGGCCGGGCTGTCTTCGCGTCTGAAGGATGAGCAGGCACAACTGCGTACGACGCTGGAGAAGGACCTGAAGGAATCGGCCAACGACATGGCACAGCTTCTGGCCTCGGTCGCACCCCGCGCCATGTGGGACAGCGACATTCCCACCCTGTCCGAATTCGCTCGCCGTGCCCAGCGTAATCCCAACGTGTTATTCGTGGTCTACGACGACGCCACGGGCCAGCACCTGACGCGCTACCTCAACCGGGAGAACCCGATCAACAAGGCGCTTCTGGAAAAAGGCCAGGGCGAGCGGGCGTTGGACAAGGTCCTGGATGCGGCAAAGAACGATCCGTCGGTCTACTACCTTGAAGCCTCGATCAACCCCAATGGGGTGGAGATCGGCAAAGTTTTGATGGGCGTCTCGACCGCCTCCGTGGAAACCGATCTGGCGGCCCTGGACAAGCGCTTCTCGGCGCTGATCGCCAGCAGCGATCAATTGGTGGGCGACAGTCTCAAAGGCGCAGCGGCTGACAGCGCAGCGGCGATGCGCGGGCGTCTGCAATCGGCGCAGTCCACCGCCACTGAAATGAAAGCCAATACCACCACTGCCGTGCAGGAAGCGGCGGGGACTTTGCGTTGGCGCATTGGCATGGGCCTGGCGGTGGTGGGTTTTGCCGTGCTGCTGTTGCTGGCAGTGGTGCTGGGTCGTCGCGTGGTCAACCGCTTGAAGCTGCTGATCGCCGCCATGGATGACCTGGCGGCAGGTGAGGGCGATCTGACCAAGCGTGTGCAGATCAACAGCCAGGATGAGATTGGCGACATGGCCTCGGCGGTCAATCGCTTTGTGGATAAGTTGCAGCCGATCGTGCGGGAGGCGGGCGATGTGGCCCAGCGTACCGGCGTGGAAATCGGCGCCATGACCCTGCGCAATGCCGGTGCGGATGCGGCGGCGGGCATGCAGCGCGATGAAGTGGCCGAAAGCTTGCGCGCATTGTCGCAAATGGCTGACGAAGCTCAGTCTGAAAGCCATGCCATGCAGGCCGCTTTGCAGCAGGTGGTGGGCATTCGTCAGGCCACGGATGAAAACACACGGACCTCGGCGAAAGTCGGCGGCCTGATCGAAGCGTTGGCCGGACAGGTCGATACCGGCGCGAAAGTCATTGAGCGCCTGGCGCAGCAGAGTGAGCAGATTGAAGTGGTGCTGACGGTGATTCACGGGATCGCCGAGCAAACCAATTTGCTGGCGTTGAACGCTGCCATTGAGGCCGCGCGTGCCGGCGAGACCGGTCGCGGGTTTGCCGTAGTGGCGGATGAGGTGCGGGCACTGGCGAGCAAGACTCAGAGCTCAACCGGCGACATTCAGGCTCACATCGTTGCGTTGCAGCAGGGCGCATGGGAGGCTGTTGCAGCGATTGGCCAGGCCGGACGTCAGGCCAGCGAAGGTTTGCTGGTGTTGCGCGACAGTGCGCGGTTGCAGCAGTCGGTGCAGGCGTCGGTCGAGCAGGTGCATGCGGCGATCGGTCTGGCGACCCAGGCCGCGGCGCATCAGGCGCAAGGTGCGCAGGCCGTGCGTGGGCGGGTTGAAACTATCCATGCTCAGGCTGAGAAGGCTGCTCAGGCGGTGGTGGAAACCACGGCCAGTGGCAAGGTGCTGGATGGCTTGGCGGCGCAGTTGAAGGCGAGCCTGGGGCAGTTCAGGGCTTAAGGCTTGTATTGGCTGGTAGGGCCTCATCGCGAGCAGGCTCGCTCCCACAGTGATTGTTGGTGGACACAAAATGTGTGAACACCCTAAATCAAATGTGGGAGCGAGCCTGCTCGCGATGACTATGTCAGCGGCTCAAATACATCCGGGTTGTTAACAGGTACACAGGCAACCCCGACACCAATATCAACAACGCCGCATAAGGCGCCGCCGCCGCAAACTCCACATTCGCGGTATGCGCCCAGACTTCCGTTGCCAACGTATTCAGTCCGGTGGGGCTCAGCAACAGCGTCGCCGTCAGCTCCTTCATCGCATCCAGAAACACCAGTGCAAACGCTGCCCCCAAGGCAGGGAAGATTATCGGCAGCGTCACCCGACAAAACGCGCTGAAGGACGACGCCCCCAGCGTGCGTGCGGCCTCTTCCAGCTGCGGCGCTGCCTTGTTCAGAGCGGTGCGAATCGGTGCCTGTGCCAGCGGCAGAAACAACAGCGCATAAGCAATCAGCAGCAGCGCCGAGGTCTGGTACAGCACCGGCACATAATGCAGGGCGAAATACACCAGGGTCAGCGCAATCACCAATCCCGGCAGTGCATGCAGCAGGTATGGCAAGCGCTCGGCCCAGATTGCCAGTCGGCCTTTATGGCGTACCACCAGCAATCCCACCGGCACCGCGAGCACCAGGCACAGCGCCGCGCCACCGAGAGACAGCGCCAGAGACGACAACAATGCCTCGCTGATCGCGGCGACCGGAAACGCTGCTGACGAACCCACCATCAGCCAGTACGCCAGCATCCCCAGCGGAATGCCGCTGCCGATGATCGCCAACAGCAGGCAGTAGAGCTGGCCGACAGCCGCCCAAGGCCCCAGGTGAATCTGCTGCGCATGTCGCGCCGCGCCCTGGCCGGTGCGCACGTGTCGACCCTTGCCACGCACGCGCAACTCCAGCCATAGCAGCACCAGGCACAGCGCCAGAAGCACCGCCGAAAGCATCGCTGCGTTAGCGTTGCTGAATTCCAGCTCGAACTGTTGGTAGATCGCTGTCGTGAAAGTCTGCAGGCCGATGATCGACAGCGCGCCGAACTCCACCAGCATGTGCAGCGCAATCAGCAGCGAACCGGCCAGCAGTGATGGCCAGAGCAAGGGCAAGGTGATTTTGAAGAACACACCCCAGCGATTCTGCCCCAGAGTTCGTGCGGACTCCTCCAGGGACGGATCGAGATTACGCAGGGTTGCCGCCACCGGCAGAAAAATCAGCGGGTATTTGGACAGGGTCATCACCAGGATCGCCCCGCCCAACCCTTCGAAGTGAGCGCTCAGGGAGACCCAGGTGAAGCTGCTGACAAACGCTGGCACCGCGAACGGCAGACACAAGATCACGCCCCATAGCCGTCGACCTGGCAGATTGCTGCGTTCCAGCAACCAGGCGAGCGACAAGCCAATCACACCGCAAGCCAGCGTGACGCCCACCATCAGCGCCAGCGTATTGCGCAGCAGGCCAAACACGTAGGGTCGCCACAACAGATGCAGCGCCTCGGCCCAGCCGGCTTGCCAGGTCTTGAGGCCGACATAAGCCAGTGGCAATAGACTGAGCACCACCAGCAGCAAAACCGGCAGCAACAACCAGATCGACGGCCGCTTGCGCCGTGGCACGTAGCCCCCGCGCAAGGCGGGGGCAGATAACGATGCGCTCATCAGTTCAAGCCAACGTCACGTTCCAGGTCCAGGGCTTCTTCGGCGTTGCCGAGATCGGCTGGCGTGACTTTCGGTGCTTGCAGTTCGCTGAACGGCTTGAGGCCACGATCCGATTCCATGCCTTTGTGCAGCGGGTATTCGGCGGTGGTCTGGGTGATCACGCGCTGACCTTCTTCGCTCGCCATGTAGGCGAGGAACTGCTGGGCTTCTTTTGGATGTTTGCTGGATTTCAGTACCGCTGCGCTGGAGACGGTGATCAGCCCGCCGACGTCGCCACCGGTGAAGTAATGCAGTTTCGAATCGAGCTGGCCTTTTTCACGCTGCAAGGCGAACCAGTAGTAATTGTTCACCAGTACGGTGGCGACTTCGCCGTTTTCCACAGCCTTCAGCGCGACCATGTTGTTGCTGTAGGTCTTGCCGAAAGCGCGCAGGCCGGTCAGCCATTCTTCGGCCGCATCCATGCCATGCACTTTGATGATTGCTACAGCCTGTTCCTGGAATGCGCCACTGGTTGGAACGAAGCCGACCTTGCCTTGCCATTTCGGATCGGAGAATTCCATTACCGACTTGGGCAGGTCTTTTTCATCGATCAACTTGGGATTGAACGCCACCACGCGGACTCGCGCAGTGATACCGATCCAGGTGCCGTTGCCGGCCACGTAGTCTTTTGGCAGAACAGCGAGGGTGGCGGCGTCGGTTTCCGCCAGCAGGCCTTGTTCGCCGAGTTTGTTCAGCGGTGGGGATTCTTCGGTGTAGATCACGTCGGCGGGGGAGCGATCGCCTTCTTCGACTATCTGGCTGGCGAGCTGGTTGCTGCTGCCCTTGCGCACATTGACGTGAATTCCAGTCTTGGCTTCGAAGGCTTTGGCGACGGCGTCGCCGACTTCCTTGTGTTGGCCGTTATAGAGTGTCAGGGAAACCGGATCGGCGGCTTGGGTGAGGGGAGTGGCGAGTGTCAGGCCGAGCAGGGTGATGGTCAGGCCGCGGCGCAGGGTATTTCGAAACATCATTCGCAGGGTTCCTCACTGTCGCATTGCAAAATCTTGCAACAATGATAAACGATATTGTTTCTCATGTGCGTCTTGCGGGTCTGAGGAGTGTTTGCTGGAGGGACAGGGGCGAGTTTTTGTGGCGAGGGAGCTTGCTCCCGTTCGGCTGCGAAGCAGTCGTAAATCCTGAAATTGCGGTATGACTAACGAGTGATGAGGGCCGCTTCGCGACCCAACGGGGGCAAGCCCCCTCGCCACGGGGAAGTAATGGCTTGGGGTTTTCGAAAGCCAGAAACGCAAAAACCCGCTTTCGCGGGTTTCTGTGAAATTCAAGATCGTGACCTTGAATTTGAATTGGTGCCCAGAAGAAGACTCGAACTTCCACGACCTTGCGGTCACCAGCACCTGAAGCTGGCGTGTCTACCAATTTCACCATCTGGGCATAATCTTCAGCGTTGCCGCTGTTGATGTGGCGCACTATACGGAGAGCATTTTGATCTGTAAACCCCTGATTTAGTTTTAATAAACCGGAAGCTTAAAATGCAAAAACCCGCTTTCGCGGGTTTTTGTGTGAGCCTTGAAATTGTTCTAATCTCAAGCTCGAAATTGGTGCCCAGAAGAAGACTCGAACTTCCACGACCTTGCGGTCACCAGCACCTGAAGCTGGCGTGTCTACCAATTTCACCATCTGGGCAGTATCGGCAGCGCGTGTGCGTCGTCGATGGCGCGCACTATACGGAGCGTCTTTTTAACTGTAAACCCCCGGCATCGAAAAAACCTGGAAAATTTCTCCAGTGGTATTCAAATCAGCTTTGCGATGTCGATAAAGGGCTTTAGATGGGCTGTCATAGCCTGAAATTTCCCGTTTCATTACGCCTATGCCAAACTAACCCGCATATAGACAAGGTGAAAACTCTCTAATGGCCGATTGGCAGTCCCTCGATCCCGAGGCCGCTCGTGAAGCGGAAAAATATGAAAACCCTATTCCTAGCCGCGAACTGATCCTTCAGCACCTTGCTGATCGAGGTTCGCCTGCTAACCGCGAGCAGCTGGTCGAAGAGTTTGGTCTGACCACAGAAGACCAGATCGAAGCCCTGCGTCGCCGCCTGCGCGCCATGGAGCGCGACGCTCAACTCATCTATACCCGTCGCGGCACTTATGCGCCGGTGGACAAGCTCGACCTGATCCTGGGCCGCATCAGCGGTCATCGTGACGGCTTCGGCTTCCTGGTCCCGGACGACGGCAGTGACGATCTGTTCATGAGCCCGGGGCAAATGCGCCTGGTGTTCGATGGCGACCGTGCCCTGGCCCGTGTTTCCGGCCTCGACCGTCGCGGTCGCCGCGAAGGCATGATCGTCGAAGTGGTGTCCCGTGCCCACGAGACCATCGTCGGTCGTTACTTCGAAGAGGGCGGTATCGGTTTTGTCGTCGCGGATAATCCGAAGATCCAGCAAGAAGTGCTGGTGACGCCGGGCCGCAACGCCAACGCCCAGATCGGTCAGTTCGTCGAAGTGAAGATCACCCACTGGCCGACGCCACGCTTCCAGCCGCAAGGCGACGTGGTCGAAGTCGTGGGTAACTACATGGCGCCGGGCATGGAAATCGATGTCGCCCTGCGCACCTACGATATTCCTCACGTCTGGCCTGAAGCGGTGCTCAAGGAAGCCGCCAAGCTCAAGCCGGAAGTCGAAGAGAAAGACAAAGAGAAGCGCATCGACCTGCGCCATCTGCCGTTCGTGACCATCGACGGTGAAGATGCGCGCGACTTTGATGACGCGGTCTACTGCGAAGCCAAGCCGGGCAAGCTGCGCCTGTTCTCCGGTGGCTGGAAGTTGTACGTGGCGATTGCCGACGTTTCCAGCTACGTGAAAATCGGTTCGGCACTGGATAACGAATCCCAGGTTCGTGGCAACTCGGTGTACTTCCCCGAGCGCGTCGTGCCGATGCTGCCAGAGCAACTGTCCAACGGCCTGTGCTCGCTGAACCCGCACGTCGATCGCCTGGCCATGGTCTGCGAGATGACCATCTCCAAATCCGGCGAGATGACCGACTACTGCTTCTACGAAGCGGTGATTCACTCCCACGCCCGCCTGACCTATAACAAGGTCAGCGCCATGCTGGAGACGCCGAAAGCTACCGAAGCGCGTCAGCTTCGTGGTGAGTACACCGACGTCCTGCCGCACCTCAAGCAGCTGTATGCGCTGTACAAGGTTCTGCTGGCGGCCCGTCACGTGCGCGGCGCGATCGATTTCGAAACGCAGGAAACCCGGATCATCTTCGGTTCCGAGCGCAAGATTGCCGAAATCCGTCCAACCGTTCGCAACGACGCCCACAAGCTGATCGAGGAATGCATGCTGGCGGCCAACGTGGCCACTGCCGAATTCCTGAAAAAGCACGAAATCCCGGCGTTGTATCGCGTCCATGACGGCCCGCCACCGGAGCGTCTGGAAAAACTGCGCGCCTTCCTTGGCGAGCTCGGCCTGTCCCTGCACAAAGGCAAGGATGGTCCGTCGCCGAAGGATTACCAGGCTTTGCTGGCCAGCATCAAGGACCGTCCGGATTTCCACCTGATCCAGACCGTCATGCTGCGTTCGTTGAGCCAGGCGGTGTACAGCGCTGATAACCAGGGCCACTTCGGCCTGAATTACGAAGCCTATACCCACTTCACTTCGCCGATTCGCCGCTACCCGGACTTGCTCACGCACCGGGCGATTCGCAGCGTCATCCATTCGAAAATGGACACCCCGCACGTTCGCCGTGCCGGCGCGATGATCATTCCGAAAGCACGCATCTATCCGTATGACGAAGCGATCCTGGAGCAGCTCGGCGAGCAATGCTCGATGAGCGAACGTCGTGCCGACGAAGCGACCCGCGACGTAGTGAACTGGCTCAAGTGCGAGTTCATGAAAGACCGCGTGGGCGAATCGTTCCCGGGGGTGATCACCGCCGTGACCGGTTTCGGGCTGTTCGTCGAACTGACCGACATTTACGTCGAAGGCCTGGTGCATGTCACCGCGCTGCCGGGTGATTACTACCACTTCGATCCTGTACACCACCGCCTCGCCGGTGAGCGTACCGGTCGCAGCTTCCGCCTTGGCGACACGGTTGAAGTGCGCGTCATGCGCGTCGACCTCGACGAGCGCAAGATCGACTTCGAGATGGCTGAAAAAACCATCAGCGCGCCGATCGGCCGCAAGAAGCGTGGAGCTGAAACTGCTGCGCCTGCTGGCGCTACTACCAAATCGGCTGCAGAGCCTGCACCGGCGAAATCCGGCCGTCGTCCTGCCAAGGAAAAGGCTGTCGAAGCCTATCGTCCGAGCGATGCGGCGGCAAAAAATGCCGAGTTGCGCAAAAGCCGCGAACTGAAACAGGCGTTGTTGTCTGAAGCGAAAAGCGGCGGTAAAGCGGCGTCTGGGGGAAAGACCGGGCGGTCGGCGCCTGACAAGGCCTCCGGCGGCAAGCCAGCAAAACCGAGCAAACACCGTAAAGGCCCGCCAAAAGCGGGTTCCGCTCCAACCGCCAGAAGCGGCGGGGCGCGTAAACCTAAGGCCAAGTCATGAGTCAGTTGGAAAAGATCTATGGCGTGCATGCTGTAGAAGCGTTGCTGCGTCATCACCCAAAACGCGTCAAGCAGATCTGGCTGGCTGAAGGCCGCAGTGATCCGCGGGTACAGACGCTGATCGCACTCGCTGCCGAAAATCGCGTAGCGGTCGGTCAGGCTGAGCGTCGTGAGCTGGATGCGTGGGTAGAAGGCGTGCATCAAGGCGTGGTCGCGGACGTCAGTCCGAGTCAGGTCTGGGGCGAAGCGATGCTCGACGAATTGCTCGATCGCACTGAAGGCGCACCGCTGTTGCTGGTGCTCGACGGCGTGACCGATCCGCACAACCTCGGCGCTTGCCTGCGTTCGGCCGATGCGGCCGGCGCGCTGGCGGTGATCGTGCCAAAGGACAAGTCAGCCACCCTGACCCCGACGGTGCGTAAAGTCGCCTGCGGCGCGGCGGAAGTGATTCCGTTGGTGGCTGTGACCAACCTGGCGCGCACCCTGGAAAAACTCAAGCAGCGTGGCTTGTGGGTCGTCGGTACGGCGGGCGAGGCTGAGCAGGAGTTGTATCAGCAGGACCTGACCGGCCCGACCATCCTGATCATGGGTGCGGAAGGCAGCGGAATGCGCCGTCTGACTCGCGATCTTTGCGACTACCTGGTGCGTCTGCCGATGGCGGGCAGTGTCAGCAGTCTCAACGTTTCCGTGGCGACTGGCGTGTGCCTGTTCGAGGCCCTGCGCCAGCGCGGCGTCAAAGCTGCCGGGACCGCCAAAAAGTCCTGATCCGGTTGTAATCCCTGTGGGAGCGAGCCTGCTCGCGATAGCGGAGTTACATTCAGCACAAATGTTGAATGTTGCACCCCATCGCGAGCAGGCTCGCTCCCACAGTGGTTTTGTGTCTGGGCGAAGATTGGGGGTTGCTCAAATAATCACCAATTGCCTTGCGCCTCTCTTGTCCCTTCTCTACAATTGCGCCCCTTGCTGTGACGGCAGGCACGCATGTGTCTATCGCAAGCAAGTCCATAAGTGTCATTCACTCCTTGTCTGACCGCTTTTGAGCGGCAGGCTACAACCCGTAAGGAGCATTCATGCGTCATTACGAAATCATCTTTTTGGTCCACCCGGATCAAAGCGAGCAAGTCGGCGGCATGGTTGAGCGTTACACCAAGCTGATCGAAGAAGACGGCGGCAAAATCCACCGTCTGGAAGATTGGGGCCGTCGTCAACTGGCCTACGCAATCAACAATGTTCACAAGGCTCACTACGTGATGCTGAACGTTGAATGCACTGGCAAGGCCCTGGCCGAGCTGGAAGACAACTTCCGCTACAACGATGCAGTGATCCGTAACCTGGTCATCCGTCGCGAAGAAGCCGTTACCGGCCAATCCGAGATGCTCAAGGCTGAAGAAAACCGCAGTGAGCGCCGTGAGCGTCGCGACCGTCCTGAGCACTCCGACGCTGATAGCGTTGATGGTGATGACAGCGACGCCAGCGATAACGCTGACGAGTAATCCACGGACCTTTTGAGGAGCCTATTACATGGCACGTTTCTTCCGTCGTCGTAAATTCTGCCGCTTCACCGCTGAAGACGTGAAAGAGATCGATTACAAAGATCTCAACACTCTGAAAGCTTACGTATCCGAGACCGGCAAAATCGTTCCAAGCCGCATCACCGGTACCAAAGCACGTTATCAGCGTCAGCTGGCCACCGCTATCAAGCGCGCCCGCTTCCTGGCCCTGCTGGCCTACACCGACAGCCACGGCCGCTGAGACCGGGCAGTCGACACGTAGCAAAGGATTGAATGCATGCGCGCCTTAGCTGAGTTCATCATGCGCGGCCGTATGCAGGCCACTCTGGTAGTGGCCGGATGCGCAACATTGCCGTTGTTGTATTGGTTGGGTGCTGCCGCCGGATGCCTTGTGCTCCTGCGGCGCGGATTGAAGGACGCCTTGGGCGTTCTTGCCCTGGGACTGCTGCCGGCGTTGATCTGGTGGCTTTACTCCGACGACCCACGGGCACTTCTGGTGCTGCTGGGGTCTTCGAGCCTTGCGTTGGTTTTGCGCGCAAGCGAGTCCTGGAACCGAGTGCTGCTGGTCAGCATAGCGATGGGATTGGTGTTTTCAGTGGTGCTGGGGGCGGCTTTTGCGCCCCAGATCGAGATGCTGGCGCAGGCTTTGATAAAAGTCATGCCGTCGCTACTCGGTGATGTCTACCAGCAATTGTCGGTAGACGAGCAAGCGCGTTTCGCGTCCCTGATTGCACCGGTCCTGACCGGCCTGATTGCGGCCTTGTTGCAAATCGTCAGTGTGCTGAGCCTGATTGTCGGGCGCTACTGGCAGGCGTTGTTGTACAACCCGGGTGGTTTTGGTCGCGAGTTTCGCGCCATCCGAATCCCGCTTTTACCGGCGATGTTGCTGCTGGTGTTGATGCTTCTGGGGCCTAACTTAGGCTCGCAGATGGCCATGTTGACACCGTTGTGCAGCGTACCGCTGGTGTTCGCCGGGCTGGCCCTGATTCACGGGCTGGTGGCGCAGAAGCGACTGGCCAAATTCTGGCTGGTGGGGTTGTACGTCACGCTGTTGCTGTTCATGCAGCTGATCTATCCGTTGCTGGTGGTCTTGGCCATCGTCGACAGCCTGATTGATTTTCGCGGTCGTTCGGCACCGAAAGATGCCGATAACGCGAACGGTGAAGGTTAAAAGTTAAGAGGATTTTCACATGCAACTGATCCTTCTGGAAAAAGTCACCAACCTGGGCAACCTGGGTGACAAAGTGAACGTTAAGGCTGGTTACGGTCGTAACTACCTGCTGCCTTACGGCAAAGCTACCGCTGCGACCGCTGCCAACCTGGCTGCGTTCGAAGAGCGTCGCGCTGAGCTGGAAAAAGCCGCAGCAGACCGTAAAACTTCGGCTGAAAGCCGTGCCGCCCAACTGGCTGAGCTGGAAGTGACTATCACTGCCACCGCTGGTGACGAAGGCAAGCTGTTCGGTTCGATCGGCACCCACGACATCGCTGATGCACTGACCGCCTCTGGCGTTGAAGTTGCAAAAAGCGAAGTTCGTCTGCCGAACGGCACCATCCGCAACGTAGGCGAATTCGACGTAGCCGTGCATCTGCACGCCGAAGTTGAAGCCACCGTACGCGTTGTTGTGGTAGCAGCTTAAGCAGCACTTGTCGGCTGGCACCCTAGGGTGCTTGCCGGTAACATCGGGCACGATCCTGTTTACAGGTCGTGCCCTTTGTCTTTCTGTAATCCCTAACTCCAAGTGGCCATGAACGATATCTCCGCTCCCGAGCAATACGATCTGCAAACCGCTGCCCTGAAGGTGCCGCCGCATTCCATCGAGGCCGAACAGGCCGTGCTCGGTGGTTTGATGCTGGACAACAACGCCTGGGAACGCGTGCTCGATCAGGTCTCGGACGGCGATTTCTATCGTCATGACCACCGTTTGATCTTCCGTGCGATCGCCAAACTGGCCGATCAGAACTCCCCGATCGACGTCGTGACCCTTGCCGAGCAATTGGACAAGGAAGGTCAGACCTCGCAAGTCGGTGGCCTCGGTTACCTTGGCGAACTGGCAAAAAACACGCCGTCCGTCGCCAACATCAAGGCCTATGCGCAAATCGTTCGTGCGCGGGCGACGTTGCGGCAGTTGATCGGCATCGCCACCGAAATTGCTGACAGCGCTTTCAACCCGGAAGGCCGCACGGCTGAAGAAATTCTCGATGAAGCTGAGCGGCAGATCTTCCAGATCGCCGAGGCCCGGCCAAAAACCGGCGGCCCGGTGAGCGTGAATGACCTGCTGACCAAGGCTATCGACCGCATCGACACCTTGTTCAACACCGACAACGCCATCACCGGCCTGTCCACCGGTTACACCGACCTCGACGAGAAGACCAGCGGCTTGCAGCCTTCCGACCTGATCATCGTCGCCGGCCGTCCGTCCATGGGTAAAACCACCTTCGCGATGAACCTGGTGGAAAACGCCGTGTTGCGCAGCGACAAGTGCGTACTGGTTTACTCGCTGGAGATGCCAGGCGAATCGCTGATCATGCGTATGCTTTCGTCCCTTGGGCGTATCGACCAGACCAAGGTCCGGGCCGGTCGCCTGGACGACGACGATTGGCCGCGCCTGACCTCGGCGGTCAACCTGCTGAACGATCGCAAGCTGTTCATCGACGATACGGCCGGTATCAGCCCGTCGGAGATGCGCGCGCGGACCCGGCGTCTGGTGCGTGAACACGGCGACATCGCCCTGATCATGATCGACTACCTGCAGTTGATGCAGATCCCCGGTTCCGGCGGCGACAACCGGACCAACGAGATTTCCGAGATCTCCCGTTCCTTGAAAGCCCTCGCCAAGGAATTCAACTGCCCGGTGGTGGCGCTGTCCCAGCTCAATCGCTCCCTGGAACAACGACCGAACAAACGCCCGATCAACTCCGACTTGCGGGAATCCGGAGCGATCGAGCAGGATGCTGACGTGATCATGTTCGTGTACCGGGATGAGGTGTACCACCCGGAAACCGAGCATAAAGGCATCGCCGAGATCATCATCGGCAAACAGCGGAACGGCCCGATCGGCACGTCACGACTGGCGTTCATCGGTAAATACACCCGCTTCGAAAATCTGGCGCCGGGCAGCTACAACTTCGACGACGAGTAACCCAATAGAAACCTGTGGCGAGGGAGCTTGCTCCCGCTCGACTGCGCAGCAGTCGCAAAGTTGAGAAATGCGGTCCGTCTGGAAAAATTCGGTCGCAGGTTTTGGGGCCGCTTCGCTGCCCAGCGGGAGCAAGCTCCCTTGCCACAGGGGTTGCGCCTGATCTCAGGATCTTTGCGCGAAACGGTCGCTGCAATTTCCGACCATAGCCGTCGGAATTGATCAAATTTTGTGCTATATTCCGCGCCCGCGAAATTCAATGAAAGCCAACACCGGTTATCGACATGCAAGCAGCCAAGCCGTTATTTGACTATCCCAAGTACTGGGCCGAATGTTTCGGGCCAGCGCCATTCTTGCCGATGAGCAGGGAGGAGATGGATCAGCTTGGCTGGGATTCCTGCGACATCATCATCGTCACCGGTGATGCCTACGTCGACCACCCGTCGTTCGGCATGGCGATCATCGGCCGACTGCTGGAAGCCCAGGGCTTCCGCGTCGGGATCATTGCGCAGCCGAACTGGCAGTCCAAAGACGACTTCATGAAGCTCGGCGAGCCGAACCTGTTCTTCGGCGTCGCGGCCGGCAACATGGACTCGATGATCAACCGCTACACCGCCGACAAGAAAATCCGTTCCGACGACGCCTACACCCCTGGTGGCCTGGCGGGCAAACGTCCGGACCGCGCGAGCCTGGTTTACAGCCAGCGCTGCAAGGAAGCCTACAAGAATGTACCGATCGTGCTCGGTGGCATCGAAGCCTCCCTGCGCCGCATCGCCCACTACGATTACTGGCAGGACCGGGTGCGTAACTCGATCCTGATCGACGCTTGCGCCGACATCCTGCTCTACGGCAACGCCGAGCGCGCGATCGTCGAAGTCGCCCAGCGTCTGTCGTTCGGTCACAAGATCGAAGACATCACCGATGTGCGCGGCACCGCGTTCATTCGTCGTGACACGCCAAAAGACTGGTTCGAGATCGACTCCACGCGCATCGATCGTCCGGGCAAGGTCGACAAGATCATCAACCCGTACGTGAACACCCAGGACACGCAAGCCTGCGCCATCGAGCAGGAAAAGGGTCCGTCGGAAGACCCGAACGAAGCGAAGGTCGTGCAATTGCTGCCGAACCCGCGCCTCACCCGCGAGAAAACGGTCATCCGTCTGCCGTCGATGGAAAAAGTCCGTGGCGACTCGGTGCTCTACGCCCACGCCAACCGCGTGCTTCACCTGGAAACCAACCCGGGCAACGCCCGTGCGCTGGTGCAGAAGCATGGTGAAGTGGACGTCTGGTTCAACCCGCCTCCGATTCCGATGACCACCGAAGAAATGGACTATGTGTTCGGCATGCCTTACGCACGGGTTCCGCATCCGGCGTACGGCAAGGAAAAAATTCCCGCCTACGACATGATCCGCTTCTCGGTGAACATCATGCGCGGCTGCTTCGGTGGCTGTACGTTCTGCTCGATCACCGAGCACGAAGGCCGGATCATCCAGAACCGTTCCGAAGAATCGATCATTCGCGAAATTGAAGAGATCCGCGACAAGGTGCCAGGCTTCACCGGGGTGATCTCCGACCTTGGCGGCCCGACCGCAAACATGTACCGCATCGCTTGCAAGAGCCCGGTCATCGAATCCGCGTGCCGCAAGCCGTCCTGCGTGTTCCCGGGCATCTGTGAAAACCTCAATACCGATCACTCGTCGCTGATCCAGCTCTATCGCAGCGCCCGTGCCTTGCCGGGTGTGAAGAAGATCCTGATCGCGTCCGGCCTGCGTTACGACCTCGCGGTCGAGTCGCCGGAATACGTCAAGGAGCTGGTGACTCACCACGTCGGTGGTTACCTGAAGATCGCCCCGGAACACACCGAGGAAGGTCCGCTCAACCAGATGATGAAGCCGGGCATCGGCAGCTATGACAAGTTCAAGCGCATGTTCGAGAAGTACACCAAGGAAGCCGGGAAAGAGCAGTACCTGATTCCGTACTTCATCGCCGCTCACCCGGGCACCACAGACGAAGACATGATGAACCTGGCCCTGTGGCTCAAGGGCAACGGTTTCCGTGCCGACCAGGTGCAGGCGTTCTACCCGTCGCCGATGGCTACCGCCACCGCGATGTACCACTCGGGCAAGAACCCATTGCGCAAGGTCACTTACAAGAGTGACGGCGTGACCATCGTCAAGAGCGAAGAGCAGCGTCGCCTGCACAAGGCGTTCTTGCGTTATCACGACCCCAAAGGCTGGCCGATGCTGCGTGAAGCACTGACCCGCATGGGCCGCGCCGACCTGATCGGGCCGGGCAAGAACCAGTTGATCCCGCTGCATCAGCCGGCGACCGACAGCTACCAGAGCGCCCGTCGCAAGAACTCGACACCGGCCGGCAGCCACAAAGTGGCCGGGGAAAAGACCACCAAGATCCTGACCCAGCATACCGGTCTGCCACCACGTGCCAGCGATGGCGGCAACCCGTGGGACAAGCGTGAACAGGCCAAGGCTGCGGCGTTTGCCCGCAATCAGCAGGCGGCCAAGGAGCGCAAGGACGCGGCCAAAGGCAAGGGACCCAAACCGGCCCGCAAGCCAGTCGTGCCGCGTTAATCTGCGCGCCACATCGCAAAACGCCAGCCTCAGTGCTGGCGTTTTGTTTTATGGCGAGTGTGCGGCCTGTTTGCTAAGGTGACGCGCACTTCAATGGCTGCCCGGGAAAACCGATTTTCCCTGTACAACGCCAAACCCTGTGGGAGCCGGGCTCGTCTGCGTTGAAGGCGGCACAGGCAATAAAGATCTCACCCCGATTTTCAAGGACGATTCACATGAGCAACCCCTTACCGGGTATCGGCATGGACTACAGCCCCTCCCAGTTCATGGCCCGCCAACGCATCGAAAGCCAGATCAACCTGCCACGCCTGTTCGCCGCCATCGACGCCGATCCCGGAATCGTCGGCGCGGGCGTGGTGTACATCGACGCCGAATTCAACGTAGTGACCCTGCGCGAGTTCAAGCCGATTTGCAGTATCAGGCCCAAGCGAATCATTTTGCGCGAGGCGCAGAAGTACATTGCACCTGCGCAATTCGCCCAGCAGGTGCAGGACAATCCCAGAGAATCGCGACTGGTCGGAGAGGCAATCAATACCACTTTGTCTTGTGCCGGTGCGGTATTGGGCTGGATTGTCGTACTCAGTGGGTCGGTCGCGGTTCCCTTCAGTGCCGGGGCCAGCTCCGTGGTGGTGGCTCTGGGTTATACCGCTGCGGCCGCCAGTTCGGTGCAGTGTTTTGTCGGTAGCATCCGCACGGTGGCAGAAGTGAGCAACCCGCAGTTCAACGACAAGCTGGACAGTGAGGAGTGGTACCAATACGCCTCGATCGGTCTGGACGCGGCCTCTCTGCTGGGCGTGGGGGCTTCCACCTTGACCACTATAAAGCTGGTGAAAGTGGCCAAGGCCACCACCGGTAAAAGTCTGCGTGAAGTCTTGCGTGGTTTGACTCGCCAGGAAAGGTCGAAGTTGACCAAAGAGTTGCTGAGCATCAACGATCCCCGGCTGACGCCGAAGATGCTCAAGCTCAAGCAACTTGCCGGCGAGCTGCCCAAGCGCTTCACCCCGACCCAGCTGAAACACGCTACGGTTACCCAGATCAAGGATTCCCTGGGCGCGGCGATTGGCCTGACCGGCAGCAGCTTGTCGGGCAATGTCAAAACTATCGCCGTCGGCTTGTACGAAGAACTGGAGGAGTAATGGACGACCTGAGTCTGCCGCGTTTTCTGGCGCATTATTTCCCGACCTTTATTGGCGGCATTTTTGCGGCGCTGTTCTCATTGGCCTGTGCTATTCCCTTGATGGCGGCGTTCTATTTCGCCGGGGCCTCAGTCGGCGAACAAGCGACCTGGTCGGTGGTGGGGGGCGCGGCGGTCACATTGGTCGTGGTGCATTGCAATTTCATGGTGGTGCGCGGCAGGCCGCAGTGGGTATGGGGATTGGTCGGGGTGCTGGTTTTATGCCTGCTGGGCGTATTGCCGACCATTGTTGATCGTCCGCATAAAGTCATTTATGTATTGGCCGTGTTGTTTCCGCTATCAGGCCTACTGCTACTCAACAGTAAACGCCATCGCGAAATGCGCACCCAACTGGTTGAAATCCGTCGCCAGCGCGAGTTGATCAGGCAAGCTTCCAAGGCATCGCGCACGCAACGTTGATCCGACTTGCCCATCGATCCGCCACATTTATGTGCGCTCCTTCGCGCACGAAAGCGAGCAATGCGCGCTTTTAGTGCTCTACTGCCTTGAGTAACGGAAGAAAGGGTCCGACCTGCCTGCATGGCATAAGTCTTGCGCCGCTTTCGATAACGTCCAGGCTCGCAGGAGGCACGCCGTGTCGATTCATGTCGCATTGCACCACGTCACGCATTACCGCTACGACCGCGCCGTCGAGCTCGGTCCGCAGATCGTTCGCCTGCGCCCGGCTGCCCATAGCCGCACGCGGATACTGTCCTATGCGCTGAAAGTCTCGCCCGAGCAGCATTTCATCAACTGGCAGCAGGATCCCCAGGGCAATTACCTGGCGCGGTTGGTGTTCCCGGAGAAAACCGATGAGCTGCGGATCGAGGTCGACTTGCTGGCGGAGATGGCGGTCTTCAATCCGTTCGACTTCTTCCTCGAGCCCTACGCCGAAAAGATCCCTTTCGCCTATGCCGCGGATGAGCGCAAAGAGCTGGCGCCGTACCTGGAAACCTTGCCCCTGACGCCGAAATTCAAGGCCTATCTGGAGGGCATCGATCGCACGCCGCTACCGAGTGTGGATTTCCTGGTCGCGCTCAACCAGCGCCTCAGCGAAGACATCGGCTACCTGATTCGCATGGAGCCAGGCGTACAGACCCCGGAGCACACCCTCGAGCATGCTTCCGGCTCCTGCCGCGATTCGGCGTGGTTGCTGGTGCAATTGCTGCGCAACCTCGGCCTGGCGGCGCGTTTCGTGTCCGGTTACCTGATTCAGTTGACCGCCGATGTCAAAAGCCTCGACGGCCCCTCGGGTACCGAAGTGGACTTCACTGACCTGCACGCCTGGTGCGAAGTCTATTTGCCCGGTGCCGGCTGGATCGGCCTGGACGCGACTTCAGGGCTGTTCGCCGGTGAAGGACACATTCCGTTGGCGTGTAGTCCCGATCCGTCCTCTGCGGCACCGATCAGTGGCTTGGTGGAACCGTGCGAGTGCGAATTCACCCACGAGATGTCGGTCGAGCGGATTTGGGAAGCGCCGCGGGTCACGAAACCCTACACCGAAGACCAATGGCTGGCGATTCAGGCATTGGGCCGGCAGATCGATGCCGACCTGCTCGAAGGCGACGTGCGCCTGACCATGGGCGGTGAGCCGACGTTCGTTTCCATCGATGACCCGGATGGCGCGGAATGGAACACCGCAGCGCTAGGGCCCGACAAACGTCGACTGTCTGCCGAACTGTTCCAGCGCATGCGCAAGCATTACGCGCCCAAGGGGCTGGTGCATTTCGGTCAGGGCAAGTGGTACCCCGGTGAGCAACTGCCGCGCTGGTCGCTGAACTGCTACTGGCGCCGCGACGGCGTGCCGATCTGGCACAACAGCGCGCTGATCGCCGATGAGCAGGAAGACTACGGCGCCGATGGCGAGTTGGCCGGGCGTTTTCTGGCAAGTGTCGCCGAACGCCTGAAAATTCCGACACGCTTTGTGTTCCCGGCCTACGAAGACAATTTCTATTACCTCTGGCGCGAAGGCGCTTTGCCGCAGAACGTCAGCGCCGAAGACTCTCGTCTCGAAGAGCCTTTGGAGCGTGCGCGTCTGCGCAAAGTCTTCAGTCAGGGCCTGGACAAGGTGATTGGCCAGGTCCTGCCGCTGGCGCGCACCGCCAAGGGCGATCGATGGCAGAGCGGTCGCTGGTATCTGCGGGAAGAACATTGCCGATTGGTGCCGGGGGATTCGCCGCTGGGGTATCGCTTACCACTCGGTTCGCAGCCTTGGGTGAAAGCGGCGGAGTACCCGTTCATTCACCCTGTGGACCCGAATCAGGATTTCCCTGCACTGCCTGACACTGCACAACTTCAGAGCCAAGGCGAGCCTGCGGTTGCTGATGAACGCGTGCCAAAGATCGACGAGTCCGCCGACTGGCTGACCCGCACCGCCTTCTGCGCCGAAGCGCGAGAAGGCCGGTTGTACTTGTTCATGCCGCCATTGGAGCGGGTCGAGGACTATCTGGAACTGGTCGCCGCCATCGAAGCCACCGCCGAGGAACTGCATTGCCCGGTGTTGCTGGAAGGCTATGAACCGCCGAGTGACCCGCGCCTGAGCAACTTCCGCATTACTCCGGATCCGGGGGTGATCGAGGTCAACGTCCAGCCGTCCGCCACCTGGGATGAGTTGGTGGAGCGCACCGAGTTTCTTTACGAAGAGGCGCGCCAGACTCGACTCACCACCGAGAAGTTCATGATCGACGGCCGGCACACCGGGACCGGCGGCGGCAACCATTTCGTATTGGGTGGCGCGACCCCGGCTGACTCACCGTTTCTGCGCCGTCCCGATCTGCTGCGCAGCCTGATCAGCTACTGGCATAACCATCCATCCTTGTCCTACCTGTTTTCCGGATTGTTCATCGGCCCGACGTCCCAGGCGCCACGGGTGGATGAGGCGCGCAACGATTCGTTGTATGAACTGGAAATCGCCTTCGCACAGATGCCGAAGCCGGGCGAGGAGTGCCCACCTTGGCTGGTGGATCGACTGCTGCGCAATCTGCTGATCGACGTGACCGGCAACACCCACCGCGCCGAGTTTTGCATCGACAAACTGTATTCGCCGGACGGCGCCACCGGGCGCCTCGGGTTACTGGAATTGCGGGCCTTTGAAATGCCGCCCCACGCGCGAATGAGCCTGGCTCAGCAATTGTTGCTGCGGGCGTTGGTGGCGCGGTTCTGGCGCGAGCCTTATGCACCGCCGAAACTGGCACGCTGGGGCACAGAGCTACACGACCGGTTCCTGTTGCCGCACTTCATTGAGCAGGATTTCGCTGATGTGATCGTCGACCTCAATGCCGCCGGTTACCCCGTGCGGGCCGAGTGGTTCGCGGCGCATCTGGAATTCCGTTTTCCCAAGGTCGGCGACTACGCCGTCAGCGGCATCCAACTGGAATTGCGTCAGGCGCTGGAGCCTTGGCATGTACTCGGCGAGGAAGGTGCGGCGGGTGGCACAGTGCGTTATGTGGATTCGTCGCTGGAGCGTTTGCAGGTCAAGCTCAGCGGCCTGCCGCCCCAGCGTTATCTGCTGACGTGCAACGGCATCCCGGTGCCGTTGCAACCCACAGGGCGGGTCGGTGAGTTCGTCGCCGGCGTACGCTTTCGCGCCTGGCAACCGGCCAACTGCCTGCAACCGACCATCCCGGTCCACGCGCCGCTGGTGTTCGACGTGCTCGACACCTGGATGGGGCGTTCGCTGGGCGGTTGTCAGTACCACGTCGCCCACCCGGGCGGGCGCAACTACGACAGCCTGCCGGTGAACGCCAATGAGGCCGAAAGCCGGCGGATGGCGCGTTTCTTCCGTCTCGGACACACGCCAGGGAAACTTCCTATACCGAATCTGGAAATTAACGACGAGCTACCGATGACTCTCGATTTGCGACGTTTCTAAACCGTACGCGACGCTCGGATTTTTCGTATATCCGGGCGTCATGAGCCTGCGTTAGTCTGACCGTTCTTTGCTGTCTGCCGAGCTTTCCATGCCTGACCTGCTTGACCGCTACCCGCTGACCGCGGGCACTTATCACGAACTGCTCGACGACAGCGGTGCCGTGCGCCCGCACTGGCAGCGACTGTTCGATCAATTGCAACGCAGCACGCCAGCGCAACTGGTGCAGCGTCAGGCGCTGTTGACCCGGCAGATCCAGGAAAACGGCGTGACCTATAACGTCTACGCCGACCCCAAGGGCGCTGACCGGCCATGGGAGCTGGACCTGCTGCCCCATGTGATTGCCGCCGATGAGTGGGAACAGTTATCGGCCGGGATTGCTCAACGGGCGCGCTTGCTCAATGCTGTGCTGGCGGATTTGTACGGTCCTCAGCGCCTGATCGCCGAAGGCCTGCTGCCGGCTGAGCTGGTGTTCGGTCACAACAATTTCCTCTGGCCGTGTCAGGGCATTTCGCCGCCCGACGGGGCCTTTTTGCATCTGTACGCCGTGGATCTGGCGCGCACGCCTGACGGTCGCTGGTGGGTGACGGCGGACCGGACGCAAGCACCATCCGGTGCCGGTTACGCGCTGGAAAACCGCACCATTGTGTCCCGGGCCTTTCCCGAGCTGTACCGCGATTTGAAGGTGCAGCACCTGGCCGGGTTCTTCCGCACCCTTCAGGAAACGCTCGCCCGTCAGGCGCCGAGCGATGACGAAGCGCCCCTGGTGGTGCTGCTGACGCCGGGGCGTTTCAACGAAAGCTATTTTGAACACCTGTATCTGGCTCGCCAGCTCGGTTATCCGTTGGTGGAGGGCGGCGACCTGACCGTCCGGGATGCCACGGTCTACCTGAAAACCTTGAGCGGCCTGCGTCGGGTTCACGCGATCATGCGTCGGCTCGACGATGATTTCTGCGACCCTCTGGAGCTGCGCACCGACTCGGCCCTCGGCGTGCCGGGGCTGCTCGAAGCGGTGCGTCAGGGCCGGGTGCTGGTGGCCAACGCCCTCGGCAGCGGCGTGCTGGAGTCGCCGGGATTGCTGGGTTTCCTGCCGAAGATTAATCAGTATCTGTT
This sequence comes from Pseudomonas frederiksbergensis, assembly GCF_003732275.1. Lineage (GTDB taxonomy): Bacteria > Pseudomonadota > Gammaproteobacteria > Pseudomonadales > Pseudomonadaceae > Aquipseudomonas > Aquipseudomonas frederiksbergensis_H. The sequence goes on along the minus strand of NZ_MOBM01000019.1, from coordinate 156,312 downwards.
CGGCGAAGAGCTGATTTTGCCGTCGATAGCGACCTGGTGGTGCGGTGAAGCGCCGGTGCTGGCCCAGGCCCTGGAAAAACTGCCGGAGCTGTTGATTAAACCGGCATTTCCGTCGCAGAGCTTCGCGCCGGTGTTTGGTCGTGATTTGAGTGAAAAACAGCGCCAGGTCCTGGCCGAGCGCATGCAGGCACGGCCTTACGCTTATGTTGCGCAAGAATTGGCGCAGCTGTCCCAAGCGCCGATCTGGCAGGCCGAAGGTGGCCAGTTGCAGCCGCGAGCCATTGGCATGCGCGTGTATGCGGTGGCCAGTCGGGACGGCTATCGAGTACTGCCCGGCGGGCTGACCCGGGTTGCCGCCGAAGCCGACGCCGAAGTGGTGTCGATGCAGCGCGGCGGCGCCAGCAAGGACACTTGGGTGTTGGGCGATCGCCCGCCCAGCGGCGAACAATGGAGAGCCCAGCGCAATATTGGCGTTCACGATCTGGTGCGACGCGATCCGTATCTGCCATCGCGGGTGGTCGAGAACCTGTTCTGGTTCGGCCGTTACTGTGAGCGCTGCGATGACAGCGCGCGGCTGCTGCGCATCATGCTCGCGCGCTATGTCGATGGCGATGACCCGCAAGCCCTGGAGGCGGCAGTCGATCTCGGTGAACGCCTGAATCTGTTGCCGGAGGAGGGCGAGTTGCCGGAGCGATTGCTGGCGGCGCTGCTCGGCGATGATTGGCCGTTCAGCCTGCGCTCCAATCTGCAACGCTTGCAGTGGGCGGCGTCGCAAGTACGCGGCAAGCTCTCGCGAGAGAACTGGCAAGCGCTGGTGGAATTGCAGCGCGAGGCCATGGAGCTGGAAACCGAAGAACCGGATTTCGGCGAGTTGCTGGATTTCCTCAACCGATTGGTGATGTCGCTGGCGGCGCTGTCCGGTTTTGCCCTCGACGACATGACTCGGGACGAAGGCTGGCGTTTCCTGATGATCGGACGACGGATCGAGCGGCTGCAGTTTCTCAGCGGCAGCCTGGCGGCGTTTCTGCGTGGCGCCGGGGCTTTCGATCAGGCCGGGCTGGAATGGCTGCTGGAGCTGGGCAACAGCAGCATCACCTACCGCTCGCGGTATCTGGCGGTGGCGCAATTGATCCCGGTACTGGACCTGTTGTTGCTCGACGAGCAGAACCCTCACGCGGTGTTGTTCCAGTTGAAACTGGTGACCCGCACGCTGAAGCGCTTGAACGACGACTTTGGTGCGCCGCGTGAAACAGGTCTGCCGCAGTTGGTGGAGCGGCTGGCGCGCTTCGATCTGGGTTGCCTGGAAAACTCACTGTTTGGCGAGGCCAGTGTTCGCGCCGCCATAGAGGGGCTGGCCGATCTGTTGCAGGAGATCGCCGATACCAGCGGCCAAGTATCGGATCGCCTGGCCTTGCGCCATTTCGCCCATGTCGATGATGTCAGCCAGCGCACGGTGTCCGTCTGATGAATGCCCATTACCAGATTTTCCACGACACCCATTATCACTATGACAGCCCGGTATCCCTGGCCCAGCAATTGGCGCATCTGTGGCCGCGGGCCTGCGTTTGGCAGCGCTGCATCGATCAGCAATTGCAGATCAGCCCCGATCCGACCTCGCGCCGGGATGAGCTGGACGTGTTCGGTAATCCGCTGACCCGATTGGCATTCGAGCGACCGCATGATGAGTTGCTGGTCAACGCCAGCCTGACGGTCGAAGTGCTGGCCCGACCATCGTTTGACTTCAATCAATCGCCGGCCTGGGAAGAGACCTGTAACGCACTGACCTACAGCAGTCAGCCACTGTCATCCGAGATACTTGAAGCGTGCCGTTATCGGTTCGAATCGCCTTACGTGCATTTGAAGCGCAACTTCGTCGAGTTCTCCGAAAGTTGCTTTCCTCCTGGCCGGCCATTGCTGCTGGGGGTTCAGGCGTTGATGGAGAAGATCTTCAGCGAATTCACCTTCGACGCCGAAGCGACCCAAGTGGCAACGCCGCTGGTGGAAGTGCTGGAGAGGCGGCGCGGGGTTTGCCAGGACTTTGCGCACTTGATGCTCGCTTGTGTGCGCTCCCGTGGATTAGCGGCGCGGTATATCAGCGGCTACCTGCTAACCCAACCCCCGCCGGGCCAGCCACGGCTGATCGGCGCCGATGCGTCTCATGCCTGGGTGTCAGTGTTTTGTCCGGTGCTGGGCTGGGTGGATTTCGACCCGACCAACAATGTGCAACCGGCGCTGGAGCACATCACCCTGGCCTGGGGCCGGGATTTTTCCGATGTGTCGCCGTTGCGTGGAGTGATCCTGGGCGGTGGCAGCCACGACCCCGAGGTTCGGGTCACAGTAATGCCATTGGAGTAACTGAGATCAAATTGTGGGAGCGAGCCTGCTCGCGATAGCGGTGTATCAGTCAAATAATTGCTAAGTGTGCCGCCGTCATCGCGAGCAGGCTCGCTCCCACATGGGGATGTGCAAGTCAGTTCTGGAGGGGGCTTTTCAGATTGGCCTGTGAGGGTCAGCAACATCGTTGCTGACCCTGGACACAGATCCGGTGGGCCTGATCAGATCATCGGGCCCTGAGGGTCTCAGGCGTCGGGCGCCTGATCTTTCGGTGCTTCAGTTTCGTCTGTAGCCACTTCGCCTTCGGTATCCGGGTTCAGTGCTGCTGCTTCTTCTTCAGCTGTAGCTTTCTTGCGCTGAAGCTTTTCCTCTTTCTTCTGCTCCTTGGCCAAGTCTCTCTGACGTTTGGCGAAGGAATAATTAGGTTTAGCCATGGGCGATCCTCTGGGGTCGAAGGTGAGGTTGAGCGGCGCATATTCTGCCCTGTATCGATGCCGAGCCGTTAGCTGGGTTTTTGCTCGGTCCATTTTGGCGGTACCGAGGGTTGCCAGGCGTCCAGTGCATCGAGCAGGGTTTGCGGCGATTCGCTCATTTGCAGCATGTCACGGTGCGCTTCGCGAACGAAGCCTTCGCCGACGATATGATCAAGAAAAGACGTCAACTTGCTGTAGAAACCGTTTACTTCCAGCAAACCCAGCGGTTTTCCGTGATAGCCGAGCTGGCCCCAGGTCCAGACTTCGAATAGCTCTTCCAGTGTGCCCAGGCCGCCGGGCAGAGCGATGAAGGCATCGCTGAGCTCGGCCATTCGTGCCTTGCGCGCATGCATGCCGTCGACCACTTCCAGGCGGGTCAGGCCGCTGTGGCCGATTTCCTTGTCTTTGAGGCTCTGCGGGATGATCCCGATCACTTCACCGCCGGCCGCCAGCGCGGCATCGGCAACGATCCCCATCAGCCCGACGGCGCCGCCGCCATAGACAAGAGTCAGCTTGCGCTCGGCCAATGCTCGCCCCAGGGCGACAGCCGCTTCACGATAAGCCGGGTCAGTGCCAGCGCTGGCACCGCAAAATACACAAACGGACGCTAAAGACATGCCTTACTCCATGGTCATCAGGGCCACAGAGTAAAGGCAGGCTTGCCTCGTTCCAAGGGTTAAACCTCGTGTTCAGGTGTTTCGTAGGTACCGCTGGCGCCACAGGCATAAGCGGCGAGCAAACTGCTCAATAAACTGTTGAAGGACATGACAGACGCTCCGGATGAGAGATGACGGCCCTGATGATAGGGCCGTGCCAGACGTCTGGCTGGTAGATTGTTTCGATGAGTGTCATAGCCCGAAAGTTGTATACAATTTTTGATTCAGGTCATAGGAACTTGCGAAGATTTCAGGCAGTCTTCTGTCCATAAGCACTTTTGTTAACCCTGCCTTGGAGATTCACCATGTTTGCCAAACTTGTTGCGGTATCCCTGCTGACACTGGCCAGCAGCCAATTGATGGCTGCCGAGTGCAAGACGACCATCGACTCCACCGATCAGATGTCCTTCAGCACCAAGGCCATAGAAATCGACAAAAGCTGCAAGACCTTCACCGTTGAGTTGACCCACTCCGGCAGCCTGCCAAAAAACGTCATGGGTCATAACTGGGTGCTGAGCAAAGAAGCCGACATGCAACCGATCGCCACCGACGGCCTGGCGGCAGGTATCGACAAGAACTACCTGAAAGAAGGTGATGCCCGCATCATCGCTCACACCAAAGTCATCGGCGCGAAGGAAACCGACTCGGTGACTTTCGACGTGTCGAAGCTCAATGCTGCTGAAAAGTACGGTTTCTTCTGCTCGTTCCCGGGCCACATCTCGATGATGAAAGGTACGGTTACTCTGAAGTAATCGAATCAAGCGCATAAAAAAAGCGTCCGCTCGGGACGCTTTTTTTGTGCCTGACGATAGACCGAGTCATCGTTCATCGCGAGCAGGCTCGCTCCCACAAGTATTGCGCTGTCCTTGTGGGAGCGAGCCTGCTCGCGATGGCGTCAGTTCAAGCGCCGCCTTCCTCACGGCGCGAACGGCATCACACGCTTGTGATGGGTCTTTTTGTACGTGTCGCAGATGATCTTGAACGCTTCCTCGCGCACCGGTTCGCCGTGCAGGAAGGCGTCGATCTCGGCGTAGGTCACGCCGTGGGACGCTTCGTCCGGTTTGCCCGGCGACAGGTCTTCGAGGTCGGCGGTCGGGATTTTTTCCACCAGCGACTCCGGCGCGCCGAAGCTGCGGGCAATCGCCCGGACCTGATTTTTCACCAGGCCGCTCAGCGGTGCGAGGTCGCAGGCGCCGTCACCGAATTTGGTGAAGAAGCCCATCACCGCTTCTGCCGCGTGGTCGGTGCCGATCACCAGGCCGTGAGCCGCGCCAGCGATGGTGTATTGCGCGACCATGCGCATCCGCGCCTTGGTGTTGCCCAGCACGAAATCCTTCTGCACCGCCTCCTTACCCTCGAAGGCCGCCACTTCGCTGGCCAGGGATTTGACTGCCGGGCCGATGTTTACGGTGTGGCGCTCATCGGGGGCAATGAAGTCCACTGAGGCTTGGGCATCATGTTCGTCAAACTGAACGCCATAAGGCAGGCGCACGGCGATGAACTTGTAGTTTGCATCACCCGTGCGCTCGCGCAGTTCACGCATGGCGCGCTGGGCCAGCAGGCCGGCGGTCAGGGAGTCGACGCCGCCGCTGATGCCCAGCACCAGCGTCTTGAGCCCGGCATTGACCAGGCAGTCCTGAATGAAGGTAATCCGCCGGGCAACTTCAGCCTCGAGGGCGAGTTGGTCCGCGAAGGGCGGTTGGACCTTGAGCTGTTCAGCAATCTCACGCTGTACGGCTTGCATGAATTCACTCCTTGCTAGATGGGCTGGAAATGGCGGCAGGTACTTGGAAAACATGTCGCAAATAGGCGACGAAATTCGGGTCTTTGCAGTGAGTCTTGCCAGGCTCATCAGAAATCTTGGCCACTGGCTGGCCGTTGCAGGCCGTCATTTTAAGCACGATGCTCATCGGTTCGACACCCGGAATATCGCAGGTCAGGTTAGTGCCGATACCGAAGCTGACATTGATCCGACCGCGCAATGCCCGAAAAATCTCCAGAGACTTGGGCAGCGTCAGACTGTCGGAAAACACCAGGGTCTTGCTCATCGGGTCGATGCCAAGCTTGTGATAGTGGGCGATGGCTTTTTCCGCCCACTGCACCGGGTCACCGGAATCGTGGCGCAAGCCGTCGAAGAGCTTGGCAAAGAACAGGTCGAAATCGTTGAGGAAGGCATCGGAGGTGATGCAGTCGGTCAGGGCGATTCCCAGCAAACCCCGGTATTCGCGGACCCAGCAGTCGAGGGCGGCAATCTGGCTGTCGATCAGCCGCGGGCCGAGTTGCTGGTGGGCCATGATCCATTCGTGGGCCATGGTGCCCAGCGGCTTCATGTCCAGCTCCCGGGACAGATGCACGTTGCTGGTACCGACAAAGCGACCGGGGAAATCATGCTTGAGCACGTTCACCACTTCTTCCTGTACACGGTACGAGAAGCGACGGCGGGTACCGAAATCGGCTACTTGCAACTCGGACAATTCGTCCGTGCTGGCGTTGGCGGTCAGCCAGTCGAACTTGCGATAGAGCTGCTCGCGGGCCTGTTCCAGAACGATTTCCCGGTACCGATAACGGTTGCGTACTTCGCTGACCATGGCCAGCAGCGGCACTTCGAACAGAATCACGTGCAGCCACGGCCCGCGCAGACGGATGAACAACTCGCCGTTTTCAATGCCGGTGTGGATATAGCGCAGGTTGAAGCGGAACAGCCCGAGAAAGCGCAGGAAATCCGGTTTCAGAAAGCTGATGCGCTCCAGGAAACTCAACTGATCGGCACTCAGGCTCAACTCGGCTAGGCGCTCGATCTGGAAACGGATCTCCGCCAGGTACGGGCGCAGATCCTCACTGTTACGGCAACGAAACTCCCATTCGACTTCCACGTTCGGGTAGTTGTGCAGCACCGCCTGCATCATCGTCAGTTTGTAGAAGTCGGTGTCGAGCAGGTTCTGCACGATGCGATCGGCAAACACACTCTCGCTCATAAGGGATCTCCAGGCTGGCCGCGGCCCGTGGCAGCGACGTTGCAGCTGTTTCAATGAATGGGGCTAGTGGCGCATATCAATGGTGAGGATTGCCAGCAATATTTAGATGATAGAGATCCCTGTGGCGAGGGAGCTTGCTCCCGCTGGGGTGCGAAGCGCCCCCGATGAAAGCCGATGCGTTCTCTCTGGAAGAATGCATTGACCGTTTTGCGGCTGCTGCGCAGCCGAGCGGGAGCAAGCTCCCTCGCCACAAAAAATGGGCTTGACCATAGATTTTTGTGAATCCTCACATCTATTGCGCATCCGGACTATCAATCTGCTCCAGCATCCACTTCACAAAATCCCGCACCTTGGGTACTTCCGCCGAATGCTCCGGATACGCCAGGTAATAGGCGTCGGTGCTGGGCATCGCATGCTTCCAGGGAATGACCAGTTTGCCGTCGGCCAATTCCTCCTCCACCAGAAACTTCGGCAGCAGCGCCACGCCGCAGCCGACCTGGGCGGCGCGGATGCACATGTAGAAGGTTTCGAAACGCGGGCCGTGGTAGCTGTGTTCGGTGTGGTAGCCCTGGCTGTCGAACCAGTCGTGCCAGGCCTGAGGCCGGGAAGCATTTTGCAGCAGGACCAGGTCGGCGAGTTGCGTAGGGTCGGTGAACGGCGTGTCCGGCAGGCTGCCCGGTGCGCAGACCGGCACCAGCTCCTCGCCAAACAGCTTCAGGCATTCGGTGCCGGGCCGAGAGCCCTGGCCGAAGTAGAACGCCAGATCGCTGCGACCTTGCAGCAGATCATCGGCTTCTTGCTCGCTGCAAAGGTCCAGATGAATCGACGGATGTCGCAGACGCCAGCCTTTCAAGCGAGGCACCAGCCAGCGCGCACCGAAGGTCGGAGGCGTCGAGACTCGCAAAACTTCGGTATCACCGCCGTAGGAGCGCAGGTAATGGGTCGACATTTCGACTTGGGTGAGTATTTTTCGCACTTCCACCAGGTACAAATCGCCGGCAGGAGTCATTTGCAGGCGTCGACGCACCCGGCGGAACAGCAGGTGCTGCAGCAATTCTTCGAGTTGCGCGACCTGTTTGCTCACGGCGCTCTGCGTCAGGTTCAGCTCTTCGGCGGCACGGGTGAAGCTCAAATGCCGGGTCACCGCCTCGAAGCACTGCAACGCGGTGATCGACGGCAAGTAGCGTTTATTCAGCATGGGTGGTCCTTTTTCTTGTGTCTCTATGCTCTTTTTTACCGGCAGATTCGCAGCATGAATAAACGGAATGATATCTCTCTTAAAGGTCGTTTGTTGGGTAACCTCCGGAGAGCTAAAACTACAGGTCTGATCAGCCGGGTTAATCCGGCTGAACGTTTTCTGTATTTTGCTTGAGGAGTGACCCATGGTTGCCGCATTGCTTGATCGTCTTGGTGTGAACCCGGCCCTGTATCAGAACGGCAAAGTGCCGGTGCATTCGCCTATCGATGGCAGCCGTATCGCTGCCGTGAACTGGGAAGGCGCCGCTGAAGTCGAGCAGCACATCAGTCGCGCAGATCATGCGTTCGAACTGTGGCGCAAGGTTCCGGCGCCGCGCCGTGGCGAATTGGTGCGCCAATTGGGCGACATCTTGCGCGAGTACAAGGCCGATCTCGGTGAGCTGGTGTCCTGGGAGGCCGGCAAGATCACTCAGGAAGGTTTGGGTGAAGTTCAGGAAATGATCGACATCTGCGACTTCGCGGTCGGTCTGTCCCGTCAGCTGTACGGTTTGACCATCGCCTCCGAGCGTCCTGGCCACCACATGCGCGAAACCTGGCACCCGCTGGGCGTCGTCGGCGTGATCAGTGCGTTCAACTTCCCGGTCGCCGTTTGGGCCTGGAACGCGACGCTGGCGCTGGTTTGCGGTAACCCGGTGATCTGGAAACCGTCGGAGAAAACCCCGCTGACCGCGTTGGCCTGCCAAGCGCTGTTCGACCGCGTCCTGAAAAATTTCAGTGACGCACCGCCGCATTTGAGCCAAGTAATTATCGGCGGCCGCGATGCCGGCGAAGCGCTGGTCGATGACCCGCGTGTCGCGCTGGTCAGCGCCACCGGCAGCACCCGCATGGGCCGCGAAGTCGCGCCGAAAATCGCTGCACGTTTTGCCCGCAGCATTCTCGAATTGGGCGGCAACAACGCAATGATCCTCGGCCCAAGCGCCGATCTGGACATGGCCGTACGGGCAATTCTGTTCAGCGCCGTCGGCACCGCCGGTCAGCGTTGCACCACTTTGCGTCGCCTGATCGCCCATGAGTCGGTGAAGGAAGAAATCATCACCCGCCTCAAAGCCGCTTACTCCAAGGTGCGCATTGGCCATCCGCTGGAAGGCAATCTGGTGGGTCCGCTGATCGACAAACACAGCTTCGAAAACATGCAGGACGCGCTGGAGCAGGCCTTGAGCGAAGGCGGCCGGGTGTTCGGCGGCAAACGTCAGCTGGAAGACAAATTCCCCAACGCTTACTACGTTTCGCCAGCCATCGTCGAAATGCCGGAGCAGAGCGATGTGGTGTGCAGCGAAACCTTCGCGCCGATTCTGTACGTGATCGGTTACAACGATTTCGAAGAGGCGCTGCGCCTGAACAATGCCGTGCCACAAGGCCTGTCATCGTGCATCTTCACCACCGACGTGCGTGAAGCCGAGCGGTTCATGTCGGCGGTGGGCAGTGATTGCGGCATCGCCAACGTCAACATCGGCCCGAGCGGCGCAGAAATCGGCGGCGCGTTTGGCGGCGAGAAAGAGACGGGCGGTGGTCGTGAGTCCGGTTCGGATGCATGGCGCGGGTACATGCGTCGTCAGACCAATACCGTGAACTATTCGCTGGAGTTGCCGTTGGCTCAGGGGATTACGTTTGACTGAGATGAGTTCAGATCTTTGATCCAATGAAAATCCAATGTGGGAGCGGGCTTGCTCGCGAAAGCGTAATGCCAGTCAACATTGATGTTGAATGTGCCGGCCCCTTCGCGAGCAAGCCCGCTCCCACAGGGGAATGGTGTGTTGGTTAGGTTTCTGTTGGAGTCTGGCAATGCCGTTACGCGAAGAGTGTCTGTGGGAAAAACTGACGCCGCAAAGGCCCGACAACGTGGCGCTCAAGGGCGAGGTGACGGTGGATGTCTGCGTCATCGGTGCCGGTTTCACCGGTTTGTCGGCGGCGGTGCATCTGCTGGAACAAGGTAAAAGTGTTTGTGTGCTGGAAGCGCATCGTGCCGGGCATGGCGGTTCGGGGCGTAACGTCGGGCTGGTCAACGCCGGGATGTGGATTCCACCGGATGAAATCGAAGCCGGTTTCGGCGAGGCGGTCGGCAGTCAGCTCAACCGCATGCTGGGTGCGGCGCCGTCACTGGTGTTCAGCCTGGTCGACAAATACAACATCGATTGCCAGTTACGCCGCGAAGGCACGCTGCACATGGCGCACAACGCGCGTGGCGAGGCGGATCTGCGCAGTCGCGAAGCACAATGGAAACGTCGCGGCGCTCCGGTGGAATTGTTAACCGGTCAAGCCTGCGAACAAGCCACGGGTACAAAAAAGATCGCCGCCGCCTTGCTCGATCGGCGTGCCGGCACGATCAACCCGATGGCCTACACCACGGGGCTGGCCAACGCGGCCATCAGCCTCGGCGGTCAGCTGTTCGATCATTCACCGGTGACCCGACTTGAACGTCAGGGCCAGCGCTGGTCGGTACAGGCCGCCCAGGGTTCGGTGCTGGCCGAGCAGGTGGTCATCGCCTCCAACGCCTATACCGAAGGTGACTGGACGGAACTGCGGCGCAATTTCTTCCCTGGTTATTACTATCAAGTGGCCTCGGTGCCGCTGACCGAAGACGCCGCACAACAGATTCTGCCTGGTGGTCAGGGTTCCTGGGACACCCGGCAGGTGCTCAGTAGTATTCGGCGAGACAAGGACGGGCGACTGTTACTCGGCAGTCTCGGCAATGGCAACCAGAAACCGACCTGGTTCCTGAAAGCCTGGGCCGACCGGGTTCAGCAGCATTACTTTCCGTACCTGAAGCCGGTGGAGTGGGAATGCACCTGGACCGGTTGCATCGCCTTCACTCCCGATCATTTGATGCGCCTGTTCGAGCCGGCACCGGGTCTGGTGGCCGTCACCGGCTACAACGGTCGAGGCGTGACCACCGGTACAGTGGTCGGCAAAGCCTTTGCCGATTATTTGTGTAATGGAAATCCGCAGGCCTTGCCGATTCCCTTCGCGCCCATGCAGCCATTGGCGGGTGTGGGGCTGCGAAGCTGCCTGTATGAGGCTGGATTTTCGTTGTATCACGCGGGCCAGTGCCTGCGGATCGTCATCTGATTGTTGAAATATGTTGCTGGAAGCGGCGCTTTTCAGCGAAGCGGCTAGCCTGTAATGGTGCGGGTTGTAGCAGTCCCGCACCAGCAGTGTGCAGTTCGGTGACGCGGGCTGTTACAGGCTGGTTGCACATCGTTTGGCGCTGCGGTTGCAATGATGGCGCATACGGGTTGCGCCTTTAAATATAAAAGGTTTCACCTTCCGCGGTTTAGACGGTTGCACGCCCAATGAAAATGGGCCCGAAACAGTCGAAATAACAATAAGGCAGCGACTTTTTTCAGAATAAAAAACCGATGGCACGGCCCTTGCTCTGAGCATTCAGTGAAGTCGCAGTGCCAACTAAAAAAAACCTTGGAGCACCACCTCATGTCCCAGACGTTTTACAAGAAAGGCTTTCTGGCCCTCGCAGTGGCAACTGCGTTGGGTGTTTCTGCGTTTGCTCAGGCTGACATCAAGATCGGCGTAGCGGGTCCAATGACGGGCGCCAACGCGGCATTTGGCGAGCAGTACATGAAGGGTGCGCAGGCAGCGGCTGATGCAGTCAACGCCGCTGGCGGTGTAAACGGGGAAAAAATCGTACTGGTCAAAGGCGATGACGCCTGCGAACCGAAACAGGCTGTGACGGTCGCCAAGGACCTGACCAACCAGAAAGTCGCTGGCGTAGTCGGTCACTTCTGCTCCTCGTCGACCATCCCGGCCTCCGAGATCTACGACGAAGCGGGCATCATCGCGATCACTCCAGGCTCCACCAACCCGGCTGTTACCGAGCGCGGGCTGAGTGCCATGTTCCGTATGTGCGGGCGTGACGACCAGCAAGGCATCGTGGCCGGCGACTACATCGTCGACATACTCAAGGGCAAGAAAGTGGTGGTCCTGCACGACAAGGACACCTACGGTCAAGGTCTGGCGGACGCCACCAAGGCCCAGTTGGAGAAACGCGGCGTGAAGCCGGTGCTGTATGAAGGCCTGACCCGTGGCGAAAAAGATTTCAGCACCATCGTCACCAAAATCCGCGGCGCTGGCGCCGACGTCGTTTACTTCGGTGGTCTGCACCCGGAAGCCGGTCCTCTGGTTCGTCAACTGCGTGAGCAAGGCCTTAAAGACGTCAAGTTCATGTCCGACGACGGCATCGTAACCGACGAACTGGTGACCACCGCTGGCGGTCCGCAATTCGTTGACGGCGTACTGATGACCTTTGGTGCCGACCCACGCCTGCTGCCAGACAGCAAGACCGTAGTGGACGAGTTCCGCAAGAAAGGCACCGAGCCTGAAGGCTACACCCTGTACGCCTATGCTTCGGTCCAGACCCTGGCCGCAGCCTTCAATGGCTCCAAATCCAACAATGGCGAGAAAGCCGCCGAGTGGCTGAAGAAAAATCCGGTCAAAACCGTGATGGGCGAGAAGACCTGGGACGCCAAGGGCGACCTGAAAGTCTCCGACTACGTGGTTTACCAGTGGGACAAGGATGGCAAATACCACCAGCTGGAAAAACAGAAGTGATATGACTGGCTGATGGCCCGGCGCCTTGTGCGCCGGGCCATCAAAGAACATGTCCGTGCAGTACCTGTCTTTTCTCGTAGAGCTGCATATAACCGTGTTGCGTCGGCGGCTGAACCCCGATCCGGCGCACCCGGTTTTTGTGCAGTCTCTCAAATGCGTGAGATTGCGTTATGGATGGTATTTTCCTGCAGCAACTGGTCAACGGCCTGACCCTCGGGTCGGTCTACGGCCTGATCGCCATCGGCTACACAATGGTCTACGGCATCATCGGCATGATCAACTTCGCCCACGGCGAGGTTTACATGATTTCCGCTTACCTCGCGGCAATCAGTCTGGCTCTGCTGGCATACTTCGGTATTGAATCCTTCCCCCTGCTGATGCTTGGCACACTGGTCTTCACCATCATCGTTACGGCGGTGTATGGCTGGGTCATCGAGCGCGTCGCCTACAAACCGCTGCGCAACTCCACCCGACTGGCACCGCTGATCAGCGCCATCGGTATTTCGCTGATCCTGCAAAACTATGCACAGATCGCCCAAGGCGCCCGTCAACAGGGGGTACCGACACTGCTGACCGGTGCATGGCGAGTTGAGGTCGGGTCCGGCTTCGTCCAGCTGACCTACACCAAGATCTTCATTCTGGTCGCAGCGTTTGTCGGGATGGGCCTGCTGACCTACGTCATCAAGTACACCAAGCTCGGCCGTATGTGCCGCGCCACCCAGCAAGACCGCAAGATGGCCTCGATCCTGGGGATCAACACCGATCGCGTCATTTCCTACGTGTTCATCATCGGTGCCGCGATGGCGGCCCTGGCCGGCGTGCTGATCACCATGAACTACGGCACATTCGACTTCTACGCGGGCTTCATCATTGGCATCAAGGCGTTCACCGCCGCGGTGCTCGGTGGGATCGGCTCGCTGCCTGGCGCGATGCTCGGCGGGATCATCCTCGGGATCTCCGAGTCGCTGTTCTCGGGTCTGGTGAATTCGGACTACAAAGACGTTTTCAGCTTTTCGCTGCTCGTTCTCGTTCTGGTCTTTCGGCCCCAAGGCCTGCTCGGCCGTCCTCTTGTGTCGAAGGTGTAAGCGATGTCTTCAACCACTAAAAAAACCATTGATCTCAAAAGAAGCCTGGTTGACGCGATTCTTGCCGGCCTGGTAGCCCTGATTGTGTTCGGCCCGATTGTCGGCGTAGTCCTTGACGGCTACGGCTTCAACCTGGAAGCGACCCGGGTGGCATGGATTGTCGCCATCGTCATGGCCGGCCGCTTTGCCTTGAGTCTGTTCCTGCAAACCCCCAAGGGCCTGAGAATTCTTGAAGGCTTTGAAAGTACCGGCTCCGGGGTTCATGTACTGCCGCCTGATTACAAATCCCGCTTGCGCTGGATCATCCCCCTGATGATCGTCATCGCCGTGGTGTTCCCGTTTTTCTCCAACTCTTACCTGCTGGGCGTGGTCATCCTCGGGCTGATCTACGTACTGCTGGGCCTGGGGCTGAACATTGTGGTCGGCCTGGCCGGCCTGCTCGACCTGGGTTACGTGGCGTTCTACGCCATCGGTGCCTACGGGCTGGCGCTCGGTTATCAATACCTGGGGCTGGGTTTCTGGACGGTGCTGCCGCTGGCGGCAATCACGGCAGGGCTGGCCGGTTGCATCCTCGGTTTCCCGGTGCTGCGCCTGCACGGTGACTACCTGGCGATCGTGACCCTGGGGTTCGGTGAAATCATCCGGTTGATCCTCAATAACTGGCTGTCTCTGACCGGCGGCCCGAACGGTATGGCGGCTCCGTTGCCGACCTTCTTCGGCCTGGAGTTCGGCAAAAGAGCGAAGGAGGGGGGCGTCCCGTTCCATGAGTTCTTCGGCATCGCCTATAACCCGGATGTGAAGTACTACTTCATTTACGCGGTGTTGTTCCTGGTGGTTCTGTCCGTGCTGTACATCAAGCACCGCTTGACCCGCATGCCGGTCGGTCGCGCGTGGGAAGCCTTGCGTGAAGACGAAATCGCCTGCCGTTCCATGGGCCTGAATCACGTACTGGTCAAGCTATCGGCGTTCACCATCGGTGCATCGACTGCCGGTCTGGCGGGTGTGTTCTTCGCCACCTATCAGGGTTTCGTCAACCCGACCTCGTTCACCTTCTTCGAATCGGCACTGATCCTCGCCATCGTGGTACTCGGCGGCATGGGCTCGACCATCGGCGTGGTGATTGCGGCGTTCGTGCTGACCGTTGCCCCGGAACTGCTGCGCGGCTTCGCTGAATATCGCGTGCTGCTGTTCGGCATCCTGATGGTGTTGATGATGATCTGGCGACCGCGCGGCCTGATCCGGATCAGCCGCACCGGTGTGACCCCACGTAAAGGAGTGGCGCCATGAGCGAAGAAATCGTTCTCTCAGTCGAAAATCTGATGATGCACTTCGGCGGCATCAAGGCCCTGAGTAACGTCAGCCTGCAAGTCAAACGCAACTCGATCTTCGCGTTGATCGGCCCCAACGGCGCGGGCAAGACTACGGTGTTCAACTGCCTGACCGGGTTCTATAAAGCGTCCGGCGGGCATATCGAACTCAATGCCCGCGGGGTGAAAACCGACGTCATCAAAATGCTCGGGGAACCGTTCAAGGCCATCGATTTCGTTTCGCCGAAAAGCTTCATCAGCCGGCTCCGCTACAAAATGTTTGGTGGCACGCACCTGATCAACCGTGCCGGTCTGGCGCGGACTTTCCAGAACATTCGCCTGTTCAAGGAGATGTCGGTGCTGGAAAACCTGCTGGTGGCTCAGCACATGTGGGTCAACCGCAACATGCTGGCCGGCATCCTCAACACCAAGGGGTACCGCAAGGCTGAAAGCGATGCGCTGGACCACGCGTTCTATTGGCTGGAAGTGGTGAACCTGGTGGACTGCGCCAACCGCCTGGCCGGTGAGCTGTCCTATGGTCAGCAACGCCGTCTGGAGATCGCCCGGGCCATGTGTACCCGGCCGCAGATCATCTGCCTCGACGAACCGGCCGCCGGCCTCAACCCTCAGGAAACCGAAGCGCTGAGCGCGATGATCCGGCTGCTGCGCGATGAGCACGATCTGACCGTGGTGCTGATCGAACACGACATGGGCATGGTAATGAGCATTTCCGACCACATCGTTGTACTGGACCATGGCGTTGTCATCGCCGAGGGCGGACCTGAAGCGATTCGACACGATCCGAAAGTGATTGCCGCCTACCTGGGCGCCGAAGAAGAGGAAGTGGTATGAGCGCACCCATCCTCGAGCTCAAGGATCTGGACGTGTTCTACGGGCCTATTCAGGCCCTGAAGAAAGTCTCGTTGCACATCAATGAAGGTGAAACCGTCAGCCTGATCGGCTCCAACGGCGCCGGCAAATCGACCCTGCTGATGTCGATCTTCGGCCAGCCGCGGGCCGCTGACGGGCAAATCATCTATCAGGGTGTGGATATCACGCACAAGTCGTCCCACTACATTGCGTCCAACGGTATCGCTCAATCGCCGGAAGGTCGGCGGGTGTTCCCTGACATGACCGTCGAGGAAAACCTGTTGATGGGTACCATTCCAATCGGTGACAAGTACGCCAAGGAAGACATGCAGCGCATGTTCGAGTTGTTTCCACGGCTCGAAGAGCGGCGTACCCAGCGTGCCATGACCATGTCGGGCGGCGAACAGCAAATGCTCGCCATCGCCCGGGCGCTCATGAGCCGGCCAAAACTGTTGTTGCTCGATGAGCCGAGCCTGGGGCTGGCGCCGATTGTGGTGAAACAGATCTTCGCCACCCTGCGGGAACTGGCCAGCACCGGCATGACCATCTTCCTGGTGGAGCAGAACGCCAACCACGCCCTCAAGCTGTCGGACCGGGCGTACGTGATGGTCAACGGCGAGATCCGCCTTAGCGGCACTGGTAAGGAGCTGCTGGTGAACGATGAGGTGCGTAACGCCTATCTCGGCGGGCACTGAGTTCGCCGTTGCAACAAACAAGCCCCGACGAGCAATCGCCGGGGCTTTTTTACATCCCTAAAACGCCACAATCCCTTGTGGGAGCGAGCCCTGCTCGCGATAGCGGAGTGTCAGTCGACATGCTTTTCATTGACCTACCGTTATCGCGAGCAGGCTCGCTCCCACACCGGCGGCATGTGCTTTTTGGAAATTGTGGAAAACAATATTCATGACCTCTCAAAGCGCGACATAAAGCCGCTGCAAATTGCTGTTTTATCACGGTTTTGACTTGTCCCCGTTTGCTGTGGAGCTGGCTGTGAATAACGTGGGAGTAGCTGGCTGCAAGCCTTTGAATCCGTGGCTTGCAGCGATGTGGTTGTTTTTTGATCAGGCGTTTTTACTGGACCTCGAGCCGGCTTTGTCAACCTTTTTGTTAGGGGCAAATATGGTATGAATCTAGGTGGGCAAGCCTGTGGATAAGTCTGTGGTTAAACTCTGGAAAGAGTCAGCTGAGGGCCGTAGTTGCTGGCTTGGCGCCATCGTCGGTTTGATCGCTCGGTCGTGCAAATTGCCCGGGGTTACACAGCAGGCACCTGAGGGTCAAGCAAAAAACTTTCTAATCTGCCCGCAAAGCCTTGTGGACAGCGGCTTGCAGCTTTTGCACTTGCCCCCGGAAACTGTGGACCGGCCTGTGGATAACGTGCGCGTACATGGCTGCAAGCCACAGCGCATATGGCGTTGCCGGTGTTGATTGTTTTTTGTACGGTTTTTGCGATGGTTGCCGCTGTGGGCAAGGCCGGGCATGCTGGCAACTGATTTTCTATTCCAAGGGCTGTCGATCAGCCGAAGCAAGGAGAACACGATGTCCAACACCCTGTTTATTACCGGCGCGACCTCCGGTTTTGGTGAAGCCTGTGCCCGTCGTTTTGCCGAAGCCGGCTGGAAACTGGTGCTGACAGGTCGTCGTGAAGAGCGCCTCAACGCCCTGTGCGCCGAGTTGTCGAAGCAGACGGAGGTTCATGGGCTGGTGCTCGACGTACGGGATCGCAAGGCCATGGAGGAGGCGATTGCCAACCTGCCGCCGTCCTTCGCCAAGCTGCGCGGGCTGATCAACAACGCCGGCCTGGCCTTGGGCGTGGACCCGGCCCCCAAGTGCGATCTTGATGATTGGGATACCATGGTCGACACCAACATCAAAGGCCTGATGTACAGCACTCGCCTGTTGTTGCCGCGTTTGATCGCTCACGGTCGTGGCGCCGGCATCGTCAACCTCGGTTCCATCGCCGGCAACTACCCGTACCCGGGCAGCCACGTGTATGGCGCGAGCAAGGCGTTCGTCAAACAGTTCTCCCTGAACCTGCGTTGCGACCTGCAAGGTACGGGCGTGCGGGTCAGCAACATCGAGCCGGGCCTGTGTGAGAGCGAGTTCTCGCTGGTGCGTTTCGCCGGTGACCAGGAGCGTTACAACGCCACTTACGCCGGCGCCGAGCCGATCCAGCCGCAAGACATCGCCGAGACCATTTTCTGGGTGCTCAACGCACCGGCCCACATCAACATCAACAGCCTCGAGCTGATGCCGGTGAGCCAGACCTGGAGCGGGTTTGCCATTGAGCGTAATGCCAAGGCGTAATTGTGGCGAGGGGGCTTGCCCCCGTTGGGCTGCGCAGCAGCCCTCATGTTTTTTCAGTTGTATCGCAGGCGGCTGCTTCGCACCCGAACGGGGGCAAGCCCCCTCGCCACAAAAAACTCAACCGAGGTAGTCAGCCAACCCGCGATAGCAGGTTGCCAAGTGATAAGGCGTGGTCGAAGGCATGTCCTTGCGGCTCACTTCGCCCTGTTCATCGCGACACTCATACCAGCCACCCGCATGCAAAAAGCGTTGTTGCAGCGCCTGCAATTGGTGCTGCACAGAGGCTTCGCTACCCGGGCGCAAGGTCAGGGCGCGCAGGTATTCGGCCTGGGCCCAGATGCGTTGGGTCGCGTCGCGAGGGCGCCCGTCCAGTTCGAGGTCAAGCATCGCTCGCACCGCCCCAGTCTGCTGATCCACGCCCCGTTGCTCGGTGAACGCAAAGGCGCGCTCCAGCGAGGCGTGCAGTTTCGAGCCGCGCAGCAATGGCGAGGACTCCAGCAGGAAATACCATTCGAACTGATGGCCCGGCTCGAACCAGTTATCCACAGCACCCAGCGGCTTTTCCATCAACACCGCGTGTTGCGGATCGATGAAGCGCTTCTGCATGGCTGTGCATAACTCGACAAGCGCGCTCTGCACAGCAGCGTCCTCGCGCACCGAAAGAATGGCGAGGAAAGCTTCGGCCAAATGCATCAATGGATTTTGCAGCGGCCCGGAATTGAGCGAAGACCAATCACGGTCCAGGCTGGCTTCGTACAGGCCGTCGCCTGTGGCGAAGCGCTGCGCCAACACTTCCAGCGTGGCGTTAAGCACCGACTCCACCAGCGGCTCGCGAACCTTGTCCCAGTAATGGGCGCAGGCGAACAGGATGAAAGCGTGGGTGTAGAGGTCTTTGCGTTGATCCAGCGGCGCACCTTGCGGGTCGATGCTGTAGAACCAGCCGCCATGCTCGGCATCGTGGAAATGCTGTTGCAAGGATCGGAACAGTGCCGCCGCACGTTCTTCGGCCTCAGGTACTTGGCCGATCAGGCTTGAAAACAGGTACAGCTGCCGCGCGCAAGCCATGGCCCGGTAGCGCTGCGGTGGCAGCGGCTGATGCTCGGCGTCCAGCGCTTCATACGGCAATGCCATGTCGGCGTTCCAGCCGGGGCCTTGCCAGAGCGGCACGATCACGTCCTGGAAGTGCTGTTGCACTGAGGCGAACAGGGCGGTCAATTCAGGCTGGGAAGCAGAGCGGGAAACAGAGGGCATTGGCTGGCGTCGTCACGGCAGGGTTAATTGCGCGACATGTTAGCAGGCCTGAGAGACGCGGTGTCCGTCAGGCCGCTATCGCGAGCAGGCTCACTCCCACAGTTAATCTTTGATGTTCACAAGTAGTGAGTTCACAGCCGAACCAGTGTGGGAGCGAGCCTGCTCGCGATGAGGCCCTGTCAGACGATGAAGAATCAACCCGCCAGCAACCACACCCCGGTCGCCGCCGAAGCCGCACCCGCCAGCCGAACCAGTGGTGCGGCGGCCTGAGGCAAAACGCGAACCAACACATAACCCGCTGCATGCAAAGCTGCCGTCGCCACCCCAAACCCCGCCGCATACGCCCACGGGCTCGACATGTCCGGCAGTTCCAGACCATGCGCCACGCCATGAAACAGCGCAAACAACGCGGTCGCACCCACCGCCAGGCTCAACGGCGGACGCACCGCCAAAGCCACCGCCAGGCCCAACGCCAATACCGAGGCAGCAATCCCGCTTTCCAGTGCCGGCAGGCTCAGCCCTTCAAAACCCAGCAGGCCGCCGATCAGCATAGTGCCCACGAACGTGCATGGTAGCGCCCAACGCGCAGCACCTTTCTGCTGCGCAGCCCACAACCCTACGGCAACCATTGCCAGCAAGTGATCGATGCCGCCGATCGGGTGGCTGAGGCCGGCCATCAAGCCATTGTCGCCGTGGCCCGGGTGAGCGAACGCGATGGCCGGGGTCAGCAGCAGGGCCATGGCCCCCAGAATGCGTTTCAGTGTCATGGATAAGCTTCCTTGTTGATAAGTGTGATCAGGCCGCAATCAGCAAGCCCTGGCGTTCGATGAAGGCGATGATTGCCTCCAGGCCCTGGCCGGTTTTCTGGTTGCTGAAAACAAACGGTTTGCCGTTGCGCATGCGTTGGGTGTCGCTGTCCATCATCTCCAGCGAGGCGCCTACCAGTGGCGCCAGATCGATCTTGTTGATCACCAGCAAATCGGATTTGCAGATTCCCGGCCCGCCCTTGCGCGGCAGTTTGTCGCCGGCCGAAACGTCGATCACGTAGATAGTCAGGTCGGACAGTTCCGGGCTGAAGGTCGCCGAGAGATTGTCGCCACCGGACTCCACCAGGATCAGGTCCAGCCCCGGGAAGCGCCGGTTCAGTTGATCCACGGCTTCGAGGTTGATCGAGGCGTCTTCGCGGATCGCCGTGTGCGGGCAGCCGCCGGTTTCCACACCGATGATCCGCTCGGGCGCCAGCGCTTCGTTGCGCACCAGAAAGTCGGCGTCTTCGCGGGTGTAGATGTCGTTGGTCACCACGGCCAGGTTGTAGCGGTCGCGCAGGGCCAGGCACAGGGCCAGGGTCAGGGCGGTTTTGCCGGAGCCGACCGGGCCGCCGATGCCGACGCGCAGAGGTTGGGCGTTCATGTGATTCTCCAAAGTAAAAGGCCCTAGGAACGGAACAGACGGCTGTACTGGCGCTCATGGGCCATGCACGCCAGGGACAGGCCGAAAGCGGCGCTGCCAATGTGTTCGGGGTTGATTCGGGTGGCGTCTTGCTGGGCCTGTTGCAGCAATGGCAGCAGTTCGCTGGTCAGGCGTTGGGCGGCTTGCTGGCCCAAGGGCAGGGTTTTCATCAGCACCGCCAGTTGGTTTTCCAGCCAGCTCCAGAGCCAGGCGGCCAGCGCATCTTGCGGGCTGATCTGCCAGGCGCGTGCCGCCAGCGCCCAGCCAAGGGCCAGGTGTGGTTCAGGGCATTGGTCGAGAAAGATGCGGGCTGGCGCATCCAGTTCCGGCAAACCGTTGAGCAGTTGCTTCAACGAATAACCCATCTGCCGACTTTCCTGATGCAGCTCGCGGGTTTCGCGGCTGGCGCGATGCTCTTCGCAGCGTTGCAGCAATTGGCCCCAGTTTTCTTCGGCCGCGGCGATGCAATGGGCGAGCAGCAGCGGTGCTTCGAAACGGGCGAGATTGAGCAGCAACTGATCGCTGATCCAGCGCCGGGCGCTATCGGAATCGTTTACGCGGCCGTTATCCACCGCCATCTCCAAACCCTGGGAATAGCTGTAGCCGCCAATCGGCAGCTGAGGACTGGCCAGACGCAGCAGCGCCCAGGCTGGGTTCATAAGCGAACACCGAACTGGTGCAGTTTCGGCGGATAGTTGAAATCCTCGTCGCCATGCCGCGAATGGTGATGGCCGCCGCCATAGGCGCCATGTTCCGGCTGGAACGGCGCTTCGATGTTCTCGGTCCTGGCACCAAGCTGTTCGAGCATGGCCTTGAGTACGTAATCGTCGAGCAGGCGCAACCAGCCATTGCCAACTTGCAGGGCCACATGACGGTTGCCCAAATGATAGGCGGCGCGGGTCAGTTCGAAGGCGTTGGCGCAGGTGACGTGCAGCAGTTGTTCGGGGCGAGCGCAGACGCGAACAACGCGCCCGTCTTCGGCTTGCAGGCATTCGCCGTCATACAGCGGCGGCTGACCGCGCTCCAAAAACAAACCGACGTCTTCACCCTCGGCACTGAAACAACGCAAACGGCTTTTGCTCCGGGCTTCGAAAGTCAGATGCAACTCGGCGGCCCAGACGGGTTGAGGGTCGATTCTGCGATGAATCACCAGCATCGGAAGGCTTCCAGCAATGGACAATGCTCAGTAATAGAGCAAGGGGCTTGCCAATCGGGTGAGTGGTAGGAAATGCCTGTCGGAGCGTGAAGGGTGGTTCAGAATTTTGGATCATGTTGGTGCGTGTGGAGTTTTCGCGCACCAATGTGGGAGCGAGCCTGCTCGCGATGGCGGAGTATCAGTCACATCAAGTGTTGACTGTGGCGACGCTATCGCGAGCAGGCTCGCTCCCACAGGGGGATGTATTTACTCAGTGCTGCCGAGGCCTTGCCAGTGTTTTAGACCTATGAAGATGAAGCGCAACTGCTGCGTGATCTTCGCCTGCGGCGTCAAATGCTCGGGTAGTGCCTCGGCCGGGGGATCAATAATGTCAGGCAGTGTCGCGAATACGCTTTTGACGATCAGATCAGCCATGACACTCAAACCTGCGAGGTCCAGATGCTGCAGTTTCGGCATCAGCGACAAGTCCGCTGCCAGGTCCGAGCTGATGTCTTCGCGCAAGCGGCCAATGGCCTGGCGCACCGGCAGTGAGCCGCCGTACTGTTCGCGGGCAAGAAACAGGAACTGCGAGCGATTGGCGGTGACCACGTCGAGAAAGATCCGCACCGAGGCGTCGATGATGCCACCCATGACGAACTCGTTATGGCGCACCAGGCGAATGGTCTCACGGAAGGTCTGACCGACTTCGCTCACGAGCACCAGGCCCAGTTCATCCATGTCGGCGAAATGCCGGTAGAAACCGGTGGGTACGATCCCGGCGGTTCTGGTCACTTCGCGCAGGCTCAGGCTGCCGAATCCTCTGCCGCTTTCCATCAAGTGGCGGGCAGCGTCCATCAGGGCGTTGCGGGTCTGTTGTTTCTGTTCGGCGCGGGGCAGCATCGCAAGGGTGTTTTCTGGACAGGGACAGCGGCGCACTCTAGCAAATCGGCTTCGCTGGCGTCGAACGACTATCGGGAGATCACGCGGGGAAATGCAGCTTTTATAAAGTCAAAAGCCCAATCCGGGGATTGGGCTTTTTTTCGGGGCCGCCATGGGCTCAGCTCACAGCGCTGTTACGTTCGATTACACGGTCACCACCACCTTCAGCCAGGGTTTGACCTTGTGGAGTGCGCTCGGTGCCGTCGGCAGCCAGGGTCTGGCCTTGTGGAGTGCGCTCGGTGCCGTCGGCAGCCAGGGTCTGGCCTTGAGGAGTGCGCTCGGTGCCGTCGGCAGCCAGGGTTTGACCTTGTGGGGTGCGCCCGGAACCGTCAGCCGCCAGGGTTTGACCTTGTGGAGTGCGATCCGAGCCATCTTGAGTGATCAGGCCTTTTTCTTTCAGGCGATCATTACCACCTTCGGCCAGGGTCTGACCTTGTGGAGTGCGGCCGGAACCATCAGCGGCAACGGTTTGGCTGAACACCGAACGGCTGTCTTTGACTTGTGGAGTGGCTTGATCAGCGGCCGGCAAAGCAAAAGCGGTGCTGGCTAACATGGAGAGGGTCAGGCTAAGCAGTAATTGGCGTTTCATGATGGGTTGCTCCTTGGGAGGGCGATAAAGTGGGTACGAGGGCAATGCTACTCTCGATAAGTCGATACAAAAGTTCATAAACGCAATGGTAATAATCAACAGAATTGATTGTTCGGCCGCAGCGCTCTAGAACGGGCGTTTCCGGCGAGCTTTTTTGCACTGAGGTGGGTATTTTCGACCCACTCTCGCCTCGCAAAAGTGCGGGTGCGGTAACGCCGGATGAGGGAGCAGGGTGTCCCCGGCCGATTATTTGAGTGTTAAGTGCCTATTCGGTTAAACCTGCGCGCCATTTCCCAGTCCTAAATGTCATGGCAGGCCGGTTCTGGCCTAACGTTTCATACGTGCGTCGCAGTCAGGACGCTCAGTCGTATCAGGAGCTCTGTGCAATGACGCGCACTCGTAAAATTTTCGCCTGGACCTTCGCCAGCCTGATTGTCTTGCTGGCGGTATTGGTTCTGGTCATCGCGTTCTTCGATTGGAATCGGATCAAACCGCCCCTGAACGCCAAAGTGTCCGAAGAACTGCATCGTCCGTTCGCCATCAATGGCAACCTTGCAGTGATCTGGCAGCGCGAGCCTGATGAGGGTGGCTGGCGGGCCTGGGTGCCGTGGCCGCATGTGGTGGCTGAGGATTTGAGCCTGGGCAACCCGGACTGGTCGAAACAACCGCAGATGGCCACCCTCAAACGCGTTGAGCTGCGCATTTCGCCGCTGGCCTTGCTGGCGCAGCGGGTGGTGATCCCGCGCATCGACCTGAGCGAACCCGATGCCGACCTGCAGCGTCTGGCCGACGGCCGTGCCAACTGGACGTTCAAGTTCGACCCGAAAGACCCGAACGCCGAGCCTTCGAACTGGGTGCTGGACATCGGTGCCATCGGCTTCGACAAGGGCCACGTCACGCTCGACGACCAGAACCTGAAGACTCAGCTTGATCTGCTTGTCGATCCGTTGGGCAAACCGATTCCGTTCAGCGACATTGTCGGAGACAAAGCGGCAAAAAAAGCGGTTGAAAAGGGTGGTTCGCCGCAGGATTACGCATTTGCGTTGAAGGTCAAAGGCCAATACCACGGTCAGAATCTGGCGGGCCAGGGCAAAACTGGCGGCTTGCTGGCCTTGCAGGACGCCACCAAGCCGTTCCCGCTTCAGGCGCAAGTGAAGATCGCCGACACCAGCGTCGAGCTAGCCGGCACGCTCACCGATCCATTGAACCTCGGCGCCCTGGATTTGCGCCTGAAACTGGCCGGTGCCAGCCTGGGTAATCTCTATCCACTGATCGGCGTGACGCTGCCGGATACTCCGCCTTATGCCACCGACGGGCACCTGATCGCCAAGCTGCATGAGCCGGGTGGGGCGGTGTACCGCTATGAGGAGTTCAACGGCAAGATCGGCGAGAGTGACATTCATGGCAACCTGACCTACGTCGCGAGCCAGCCGAGGCCCAAACTCAGCGGAGCGCTGGAGTCCGATCAACTGCTGTTTGCCGACCTGGCCCCGCTGATTGGCGCCGACTCCAATGCCAGGCAAAAGGACCGCGGCGGTGAAAGCAAGCAGCCGGCGGATAAGGTGCTGCCGGTCGAGGAGTTCAAGACCGAGCGCTGGCGCGCGATGGACGCCGACGTTGAATTCACCGGCAAACGCATCGTCCACAGCGAAAAGCTGCCGTTCAATGATCTCTACACTCATTTGGTGCTGACCGATGGTGTGCTCAGCCTCGAGCCCCTGCGTTTCGGCGTGGCTGGCGGCAATCTGGATGCGCAGATTCGTCTGAACGGGCGCACCGAGCCTTTGGAAGGCCGGGCCAAACTGACGGCACGCAAGTTCAAGCTCAAGCAGCTGTTTCCCACCTTTGAACTCATGAAAACCAGTTTCGGTGAACTCAACGGCGATGCCGACCTTACCGGTCGTGGCAACTCGGTGGCCAAACTGCTGGGTACTGCCGACGGCAATTTGAAGATGCTGATGAATGATGGCGCGATCAGTCGCGAGTTGATGGAGTTGGCGGGGCTCAACGTCGGCAACTATGTGGTCGGCAAAATCTTTGGCGACAGGGAAGTGAAGATCAACTGCGCGGCGGCCGATTTCGACATCAAGAGCGGTCTGGCGACCACGCGGCTGTTCGTTTTCGATACCGAGAACGCGATCGTCTACATCGATGGCACCGCGAATATGGCGACCGAGCAACTGGACCTGACCATCTCCCCTGAATCCAAGGGCTGGCGCTTGATTTCGCTGCGTTCGCCGCTGTATGTGCGGGGCAAGTTCATCAAGCCGGATGCGGGTGTGAAACCGGTGCCGTTGATGCTGCGTGGGGCCGGGATGGTTGCGCTGGGTGTGATTGCCGCGCCGGCGGCGGGCTTGCTGGCGCTGATAGCGCCCAGCGCTGGAGAGCCGAATCAGTGTGCGCCATTGCTGGAGCAGATGAAGGCGGGCAAGGCGCCGAAGACCGTCAAAGATTGACGGATGCTGAACACGCTATCGGCCGGAAAAGGTTCGATAGCGTGGCGTCAGAGGTCATACATTCCGAATGTCCGCATCTTCGGGAGGCGTAAGGTGATGCAAGTTGGTTTTGATTTTGCTTCCCAGCTTTTCGATTATCTTATCGCGCACGGAGGCGTATTTTTCTTCTGCCAGATAGGCTGACCATTGGGTGGTCTGAGGCCCATCGAGTACTACTTTTTGAGAGAGTTCTTCGTCAAGAATGGCAAGGTCAACCGGGTGGCTCGTATCGAACACCAGGCGAAATGAAATCACTGTCTTGTTTGCACTGATGACAGTCAGTAGGGGGCATACCGTGGTGATGGATGGCTGACGGTCGTTGTCGATTTGAATTCTGTTCAATAGGGCGGCGATAGCGTCGGAGTCTTTTGGCAAGTTTTTTATAATGCCAAGGACGTCGCTCAGTTCCTTTAGTTCCGCAGTCGATAGATGACCGGATAAAGCAGGCTTGGCGAATTTCAAGATGCTCATTGATTGTTTTTTCATTAGTTGTTGTGCGGTGCTTCTAGTAATCCAGGATAGAGATTCCAAGGTTTTCTTGTATGAACTCATCCAGGCGTCGGAAGCTATGCTGTGGGAATTCGAAATCAAGTGTCCCAGCAAGCTGGAGTGCAGAATGTCCTGTTTGAAGATTTCCGAGTGCGAGCCGAGGAAAATGGTGATGTTTCCATCAACGATATAAGTATCCGGTGTGCTGTAAGGCATCAGTATTCTCAAGTGTTCTGGTTTTGTTTTTCAAAGGACTCGTGAAGTGTCACGAGCCCTTCATGGCTAAAAGAGTTTTTGGATTACTGGAAGCCTGGAATACTGTCGAGGTAGTCATCGGCAGCCTGTCCGAGCTTGTCCAGAACCGAATGACGAATACGGTCATAGACCGCCAGATTCAAGTAGGAAGCCTGTGCCGCCGTTCTGATAGTTGTCGATTGAGTTGTCGATTTCCAGAAAAGAATACCTCGAGTGCTCTCACGGACATCCAACGTATTGCAGTTGAGGACCATCATCGGTGAGCCCTGTTGTGTCTGCCATACCGGGGACATATCATACTTGGCACCGGACCCGACGTTAGCTTTGCGGTTGTAGATATTAATCAGGCCTTGATTGCTCTTGACACCTTCTACAGCCTTTAAAGCCAACGCTGCAAGTTTTGGAGCGTTGGCGCCCACCAACCCTTGCAGCACATGGACGGCCAATACATCCATTGTCAACCCGCTGTTCCTTATCGTCTGGTTTTTGACCTGAAAGGCTTGAGTTACCCATCCGAGTTTTGCCAGGCTGTTGACATAGTAGGTGTACCATTGGTGAAGTTCTTTGATCGGGTCGTACAGTTGGCTGGCGGCGTTCTGTACCAGTAACTTGCAATTGTCGACATCTTCCCGGTTTTGCTCTGAAACGCCCGGCATGTAAATGTTCATCATTTCCGGGCCGACAGTGCCGCTTTCTTTGTTTGGGTCAATTGGGGTGTCGAGGGTGTTCAGGGAAAATGCTCGGGGTTTAGTTGCTGCTGGAAGGGCGGGTAAAGAGTCCACGAACTCAAGGCGTTCTTCGATATGCATAAATATAGTCCTTTATTGGTTTGATCAGACTTTCTGTCTGAGTGCTAAATATAAAGAACTGACGTGTGGCGTCTAGCGAGGGATTGTAACTAAGTGCGCATTTTGAACGTTGGTTAAATTGGTGTTAGGGGTGCTCTGAAATAGTCGGATATTTTCCAGTTGTCGAGCTGTCACACTTTTAAATAAAACGACGTAAGTCGAAATTTAATCCATTCTCTTCATCTTTCAGCTCTTTTGGCCGTTGAAAAACGCTGCGCAGCGGCACAGTCAGCATTGATGTCGCCTGACACTCCGCCTTCGCGAGCAAGCCCGCTCCCACAGGGATTGCGCTCAACTGACTGGTATCAGCGCATGCCCGGACACCAATGCTTCCTCCTGCAACCACGCAAAAAACGCCCGCACCGGCGGATGCCGTTCCCGGCCTGGTACGCACAGCGCACTGTATCCGGCCCCGTCGACCTGAATGTCCCCCCGATATGGCAGCAGCAAGCCGCAGCCCACACTTTCCGACACCAGAATATTGCTCGCCAGCACCAGGCCTTGCCCGGCGATGGCGGCTTGCAGGGCGTAATGCTCTTCGTCGTATTCACGCACCGCTGGTTGTTCGGTCAGCCAGGTTTCGCCGGACTGCGCGCACCAGGCCTCCCAGCCGTGGGCGTACAGCTTGGAGTTGTGCCAGCGCACGCTGATCAGGGTCGGTACCCGACTGGATGCCAGGGCCACTTGCTCAGGCGAGCCATAGACCCCGAAGGATTCATCGAACAGGCACAAACCATACAGGTTCGGGTAATCGTCGAGGCTGTAACGCACCACCAGATCGACGCTGGCGTCCTGATGTAGATCGATGACCTCGCAGTGAGTATCCAGGCGCAGGCTGATGTTCGGATGGCGGGCGTAAAACCGGCCCAGCCTTGGCACCAGCCAGAGGGCGGCGAAAGCGGCCGTGGTGGAAATTGTCAGGCTCGTGCCGCTGCGTTGCGGGCGCAAGGTATCGACGCTTTGCGCCACTTCCAGCAGGGCGCCGTGCAGGCTGTGGAATAGCCGTTCGCCGCATTCGGTCAGGCGCACCTGCCGTGGCAGTCGTTCGAACAACGGCACGCCGAGCCAGTTTTCCAGGGAGCGGATCTGGTGCGAGACCGCCGTCGGTGTCACGGAGAGCTCTTCGGCGGCGGCCTTGAAACTCAACAGGCGCGAGGCGGATTCGAAGGCGCGCAGGGCGGTCAGCGGCAACGAAGCAAACATTTAAAGCTCCATGGATGAAATAGATTCATCCAGACTGATTTTTGTTCATTTGAAGAGAGGCAGCTACGCGCTTCAAGCTGCAAGCACAAGCCGTTTAAGTTTAGCCCTTCAAGGAGATTCAGATGAGCAGAATTCTTGCCATTCACGCCAGCCCCCGTGGCGACCGTTCACATTCGCGGCGTTTGGCCGAGGTGTTTCTTTGCGCCTGGCAGGGTCGCAACCCGCAGTCGCAACTGACCCGCCGTGAAGTCGGTCGGGCGTTGATTCCGGCCGTCAACGAAGCGTTTGTGGCGGCGGCTTTTCATCCCGAACCTGAAGCGCGACCGCTGTCGATGCAGGCCGACCTGGCACTCAGCGATGAATTGGTGGGGGAGTTGCTCGGCCATGATCTGTTGGTGATTTCCACGCCGATGTACAACTTCAGTGTGCCCAGCGGCCTCAAGGCCTGGATCGACCAGATTGTGCGGCTCGGGCTGACGTTCAATCACACCCTGGACAACGGCGTCGCTCAGTACGAGCCGCTGCTGCAGGGCAAGAAGGCGTTGATCGTCACCAGTCGCGGCGGGTTTGGTTTCGGCCCCGGTGGTGAACTTGAGGCCATGAACCATGCCGATCCGTTGCTGCGTACCGCTTTGGGTTTCATCGGCATCACCGACGTCACCGTTGTCGCCGCCGAGGGTGAGGAGTCCGCCGAGCGCACCTTCCAGGTGTCCGTGGCCGAGGCCGAGCAGCGTTTGCTGGCGCTGGCCAGGGAGTTCTAGATGGCCTGGTTGTTCTTGCTGATCGCCGCCGGGTTCGAAGTCACCTTCGCCATGGGCATGAAGTACGCCGAAGGCTTCACCCGGCTCTGGCCGTCAGTAATTACAGTGGTGGCCGCGGTGGGCGGGATTTACTTCCTCACACTGGCCATGCGCGATTTGCCGGTGAGCATCGCCTACCCGATCTGGACCGCCATGGGTTCGCTGGGCACGGTGTTTCTCGGCTTTGCGCTGCTGGGCGAAAGCCTGACCGCGCTCAAGCTGGTGTCGGTCGGGCTGATTGTGGCGGGCGTGGTGGGATTGAAGTAAGGCGGATGACATAGACTGGTTATCGAATTGTCATCTTGGGTGGCGATGCTTGGCTGATGCCTTGCATCCGGCCTTGCTTCATCTCACCGATCACAAGGATGTTCATCCATGTCGCAAGGTTCCGCCACGCGTTACCCCTTGGTGCTGGTCCCGGGGATGCTCGGTTTTATACGTCTGTTGCTCTATCCCTATTGGTACGGAATCATTTCGGCGCTGCGCCGGGATGGGGCGACGGTGATTGCGGTGCAGGTCTCGCCGCTCAATTCCACTGAGGTGCGCGGCGAGCAATTGCTGGCGCGGATCGAGGAGATTCTGCGCGAAACCGGGGCCGAGAAAGTCAATCTGATCGGCCACAGCCAGGGCTCGCTGACCGCCCGTTATGCCGCAGCAAACCGCCCGGACCAGGTGGCGTCGGTGACCTCGGTGGCCGGCCCCAATCACGGCTCGGAGCTGGCGGACTATCTACATGAAAATTATCCGGCTGACAGCGCCAAGGGGCGGCTGCTCAGCTTTTTACTGTGGCTGATCAGCGCGTTGATGTGCCTGCTGGAAACCGGCTATCGCGGGCCGAGACTGCCAGTGGATATCCCGGCTTCGCACCAATCCCTGACCTCGGCAGGCGTGGCGCTGTTCAATCAGCGTTATCCACAGGGCCTGCCTGACACGTGGGGCGGGCACGGCCCGGAAGTGGTCAATGGCGTGCGTTATTACTCTTGGTCCGGAACCTTGCAGCCGGGCAAGACCGATCGCGGGTGCAATCTGTTCGATGGGACCAATCGCAGTTGCCGGTTGTTTGCCAGAACCTTTGTGCGTGAAGCGGGCCATTGCGACGGGATGGTCGGGCGTTACAGCTCGCATTTGGGGAAGGTGATCGGCGATGAATACCCGATGGATCACTTCGATATCGTCAATCAATCGCTGGGGCTGGTGGGCAAGGGCGCAGAGCCGGTGCGGTTGTTTGTCGAGCATGCTGCGCGGTTGAAAGCTGCGGGGGTTTAGCAGTCAGACCGTGTCATCGTTCATCGCGAGCAGGCGCTCGCTCCCACATTTACCCTGCGAATACTGGCCCATTGTGGGAGCGAGCCTGCTCGCGATGGCGCCAGATCAGGCAGCGCTGATCTTACGGCCCAGCACCGTGGTCCAGCGCTCCGACAAAATCACCCCACCCAACGTCAACACCCCACCCACCAAGTGATACAGCGCCAACTGCTCATGCAGCACCACCGCTGCAATCAGCGCCGTGATCAACGGCAGCAAATTGAAAAACAGCGTGGTCCGGCTCGGCCCCAGGCGCACCACGGCCTGCATCCACGCCAGCGGCGCAAGCATCGAGGCCAGCAGGCAGGCGTAGAGCACCAGCGGAATATTCTGCAGGGTCGGGCCGATTTTCGGTGAGGCGAGGAACAGCGGAAACAGCACTACCACTGCGACCAATACCTGCAAATACAACAACACCAGCGGCGGCAAACGCAGCTGCCATTTTTTCAGCAAGGTGCTGTAAATTGCATATGCCAGCGTGGCGATCAGCATCATCGCGTCACCCAGGTTCACCCCGTGTTCCAGCAACGCGCCAAGGCTGCCGGACGACACCACAACCAAAACACCCGCAAACGACAACACCGCACCGGCCAGGGCTCCGGCGGTCAGGCGTTGGCCGAGGCTGACAATCGCCATGGCCAGCGACATCAACGGCATCAGCGACAAAATGATCCCCATGTTGGTGGCCGAAGTCAGCGTCGCAGCGAAGTAAGCCAGGCTTTGATAAACCGCCATACCGAGTACGCCGAGGATGAAAATCCTGCCCAGATTCGGGCGGATCAACGGCCAGTGGGCGATCACCGGTTTAAGCATGAAAGGCGTGAACAGCAGTGCGGCCAGCAGCCAACGGTAGAAACCGATTTCGGCAGGAAAGATCGCGCCGACCGCGAGTTTGTTGATCACGGTGTTGCCGGCCCAAATGAAAATGGCCAGCAAGGGATAAGCGTATTGCATCGGGGAAAACCAGAACGTTAATGAAGGGTGATTATCCGCTTGTCTGGATCAATGCCTATACTGCGATTCAGACAACTTGCCTCTGATTCCGGACAGCATGAACAGCAAACACATCGACCTGCTGGATTTCAGCGAACTGCCGGCCCCGGTCTATTTCCGTTATGCCGACTTCAACACCCACGAATATGCCTCGGCCCACCATCACCCTTGGGGCACCCTCGAGTATTCGGCCAATGGGGTCTTGCACATGGAAATCGGTAGCCGCCGCTTCATGTCGCCGCCGCAATACGCGGTGTGGGTGCCGCCCGGGACCGAGCACAGTTTCTATAGCAATCAGCCGATCAACTACCGCGCGGTCTGCCTCGCGCCGGCGCTGTGCCGTGATCTACCGCAGCAGGCCTGCACCCTGGCGATCAGCGACATTCTCAAGGCGATCCTGAAAGACTTCGCCGCCCGGGATGTGAAAATTCCCGAGCACGACGCAGACCAGCGACTGGCTCAAGTGCTGGTGGACCAACTGCAACAGGCGCCGATGCATGAGTGTTACTTGCCCTACGCCAGCAGCCCCGGTCTGCTCGCAATCCTTGAAGCCTTGCAGACCGAGCCCGGGGACAACCGGCCATTGGCGCACTGGGCCGCGCAAATTCACGTCAGCGAACGCACGTTGGCCCGGCAGTTTGTTCGCGAGTTGGGCATGAGCTTCGGGGAGTGGCGGCAACGGTTGCGGTTTCTGGCGGCGATCGAAGCGCTGGATAGCCAGCGCAGCATTCAGGAAATCGCCTTCGACATGGGCTACAGCACCGGCTCGGCATTCATCGCGATGTTTCAGCGTCAGGCCGGATGCACGCCTGAGCAATATCGACGCAGCCACCTCGATTACGGATGAACGTGTAACAGGCTTTGTCTACACTCCGAAATGAGGCCGCACCCATCGGTGCGGTAACAAGGAGAACACTCCATGAAGATGTTGCGTGCCCCGTTGTTGATGGTCGGTTTGTTGCTCTGCTCCCAGGGTTTCGCCGCCACTGCCCAACAGAACAAAATGACCACCTGCAATGCCGACGCTACCGCAAAAAGCCTCAAGGGCGACGAGCGCAAAGCCTTCATGAGCACCTGCCTCAAAGCCGCGCCGGCCGCCGATGCCGCCAAGCCCATGACCCCTCAACAAGAAAAGATGAAAACCTGCAACGCTACCGCTACCACCCAAGCCCTCACGGGTGATGCGCGCAAAACCTTCATGAGCGATTGTCTGAAGAAAAAATAAAGATCAAAAGATCGCAGCCTTCGGCAGCTCCTACAGGGAACGCGATCTTATGTAGGAGCTGCCGCAGGCTGCGATCTTTTCGGAGCGACGCCGCTTGAAGGTCATCCGCTCGCTTCGGCGCCGGAACGCTGGCAGACTGCCAATCCTTTTACGTCGTTCGTTTTGAGGCTGTATGTCAGCGTTTTCTCAGCGTCAGGTCTTGTTGTTCATCAGCTGGGTCATCATTTTTGGTGGTTTGCTGCTGGTGCTCCCTCTGCGATTGCTGCCCAGCCTGCTGGCCGGTTTATTGGTGTTCGAACTGGTCAACATGCTCACGCCGCAATTGCAGCGGCTGATCGAAGGCCGCCGTGCGCGCTGGCTGTCGGTGGCGTTGCTGGGGACGTTGGTGGTCAGCGTGCTGGCGCTGATCTTTGCCGGTGCGATCAGTTTTCTGCTGCACGAGGCGGAAAACCCCGGCGCTTCTCTCGACAAATTCATGGTCGTGGTCGACCGCGCGCGCGGGCAGTTGCCGCCGTTCATCGATGCTTATTTACCGGCCAGTGCCGCCGAGTTCCGGGTGGCCATCGGCGAGTGGATGAGCAAGCACCTCAGCGATTTGCAACTGGTGGGCAAGGACGCGGCGCACATGTTCGTGACGCTGCTGATCGGCATGGTGCTGGGGGCGATCATCGCCTTGCAGCGAGCGCCGGATGTGACCAAACGCAAGCCCTTGGCCGCGGCGCTGTTCGACCGCTTGCACCTGTTGGTCCAGGCGTTTCGCAACATTGTTTTCGCCCAGATCAAGATTTCCTTGCTCAACACTTTCTTCACCGGGATTTTCCTCGTGGTGGTCCTGCCGATGTTCGGGATCAAGCTGCCGCTGACCAAAACCCTGATCGTGCTGACCTTCCTGCTCGGCCTGCTGCCGGTGATCGGCAACCTGATGTCGAACACCTTGATCACCATCGTCGGCTTGTCGCTGTCGATCTGGGTGGCGGTGGCGGCGCTGGGTTACCTGATTGTTATCCACAAGCTCGAATACTTCCTCAACGCACGCATCGTCGGCGGGCAGATCAGTGCCAAGTCGTGGGAGTTGCTGCTGGCAATGCTGGTGTTCGAAGCCGCGTTCGGCCTGCCGGGGGTGGTGGCAGGGCCGATTTATTACGCGTATCTGAAGAGTGAGTTGAAGCAGGTGGGGATGGTTTGATCTGGCAGATGTATCGCCTGTACTGACCCCATCGCGAGCAGGCTCGCTCCCACAATGGACCTGTGTTCGCAGGACAAGTGTGGGAGCGAGCCTGCTCGCGATGGGGGCGCCTCGGTGTCGGATCAGGCCAAAGTGCCGTAACGCTTCATCGCCTCGATCGCCAACCCGCTGCCGATGCTGCCGAAGATGTTCCCTTCCACATGTCGAGCATTCGGCAACATCGCCGAGACGCTGTTGCGCAGCGCCGGGATTCCGCTCGAACCGCCGGTGAAGAACACCGTGTCCACCTGATCGACCCGCACATTGGCGTCGTTCAACAACTGGGTCACGCTGTTGCGCACTCGCTCCAGCAGGTTGTCGATGGCCGATTCGAACAGTGCCCGGCTCAGTTCCACGCTCAAACCCGGCTCGATCCGATCCAGTGGCACATGGCGGCTGTCGGCGTGGGTCAGCTGGATCTTGGTTTCTTCTACTTCCATGGCCAGCCAATGCCCGGCGCGCTGGTCGATCAGCTTGAACAGGCGATCGATGCCGCCGGTGTCTTCGATGTCGTAACGCATGCTGCCCAGGGCCAGGGTCGACTTCTGCGAGTACACCGAGTTTATGGTGTGCCAGGTCGCCAGGTTCATGTGGTGGCTGGTCGGCATATAGGCGCCGCTCTTCATCCGGCTGCCGTAGCCGAACAGTGGCATCAGGCCTTGCAGGCTCAGCTGCTTGTCGAAATCGGTCCCGCCGATGTGTACGCCGCCAGTGGCGAGAATATCGTCGTGACGGTTGTCGTGGTTGCGGCGCTCAGGCGACAGGCGCACCAGCGAGAAGTCCGACGTACCACCGCCGATGTCGACGATCAGTACCAGCTCTTCTTTTTCGATGGTCGACTCGTAGTCGAACGCCGCTGCTATCGGCTCGTACTGGAACGAGACGTCCTTGAAGCCGATGGCGCGGGCTACGTCCACCAGGGTGTTTTCCGCTTCCTGGTCGGCCAGTTCATCGTCATCGACGAAAAACACCGGACGGCCCAGCACCACTTCCTCGAATTCGCGGCCGGCAGCGGCTTCGGCACGCTTTTTCAACTGGCCGATGAACAGGCCGAGCAGGTCCTTGAACGGCATCGCCGTACCGAGGACGCTGGTGTCGTGCTTGATCAGTTTGGAGCCCAGCAAGCTCTTGAGCGAGCGCATCAGCCGGCCTTCGTAGCCTTCCAGGTACTCGTGCAGCGCCAGCCGGCCGTACACCGGGCGGCGTTCTTCCATGTTGAAGAAGACCACCGAGGGCAGGGTGATCTTGTCGTCCTCCAGCGCGATCAGCGTTTCCATGCCGGGGCGCAGCCAGCCGACGGTGGAGTTGGATGTGCCGAAGTCGATACCACAGGCACGGGCTGGAGATGCGTTTTTCATGTCTTTCAAGTTCCGGTTAAAAAACGGCCGCGCAGTGTATGTCAGTGCGGCGAAGATTCGAAGGCCGACTATCCGTTAAATCGCAGCGTTCAGCGCTTGAAAGATGCCCAATCACCCCCAAACTCCCCTGCATAAACTTGGCAACCCTTGGGGCGACTGCAAGAACCGCGCCCTGCTGCCGATAAACTTCTGATGCGCTGCCCGGTCACAACTTTGAGATCGGTCAATCCAAACGCTGCAAACAAGAGCATGCTGTGCCTGGCTGCGCGATTTCGATAATGGATGGTGATTCCCTCGATGGACTTCAAAGACTATTACAAGATTCTCGGTGTGGAGCCGACCGCGGACGATAAGGCGATCAAGGCCGCCTATCGAAAGCTGGCGCGCAAATACCACCCCGATGTCAGCAAGGAAAAGGACGCCGAGGCCAAATTCAAGGACGCTTCGGAAGCCTATGAAGCGCTGAAAAGCGCCGACAAGCGCGCCGAATACGACGACTTGCGCAAATACGGCCACCACGGTCAGCCCTTTCAGGGCCCACCGGGTTGGCAGAGCCGCGGTGGTTTCGGTGGTGGTGGTCAGGACACGGGCGATTTCTCGGACTTCTTCAGTTCGATTTTCGGCAACCGTGGTCCGGGTTTCGATGGTGGTGGGCGGTCGGGCCGAAGTGCCGGGCGTCGAGGGCAAGACGTGGAAATGGAATTACCGGTTTTTCTGGAAGAAACCCTCTCGACCGAATCGAAGAAGGTCAGCTTCCAGGTGCCGCATTACAACGCTGCCGGCCAGCATGTCAGCAACACCAGCAAAAGCCTGAACGTGAAGATCCCCGCCGGCGTGACCGACGGCGAGCGCATCCGCCTCAAGGGCCAGGGCGCTCCGGGCATCGGTGGCGGGGCCAATGGCGACCTGTACCTGACCATCCGTTTTGCACCGCACCCCAAATTCGACGTCGAAGGCGAGAACCTGATCATCACCTTGCCGCTGGCACCGTGGGAGCTGGCGCTGGGGACCGAAGTCGCGGTGCCGACCCTGACCGGCAAGATCAACCTCAAGGTCCCGGCCGGCAGCCAGAATGGCCAGCGCATGCGCGCCAAGGGCCACGGCTTGCTGCACAAGGCCGGTCACCGTGGCTACCTGTTCGTGCAGCTCAAGGCAGTAATGCCGAAAAAACTCGACCATGACGTCAAAGAACTGTGGGAGGAGCTGGCAAAAAAAGCCGCTTTCGATCCGCGAGAGAATTTTTGATTTTGAGATAAGGAGTAGCCAATCATGAGCGACCCCGTGATCGTTCTATTGGACCTGGCAGAATTCTGCGAGGCGACCGAACTGTCGGACGTGCACGTGATCGAGATCGTCGAACACGGCATCCTTGAACCGCAGGGGACACTGCCCAAGGAATGGCGCTTCACCGATTATGAACTGGTGCTGGCCAAGCGCGCCGCCAAGCTGCGGCGCGATCTGGAACTGGAATGGGAAGGCGTCGCCCTGGCGCTGGACCTGCTGGAAGAAGTCCAGCAACTGCGGGCCGAAAACCGCATGCTCAAACAGCGGTTGGGACGGTTGGTGGTCGAATAATTGTCTGATGTTGCAAGGCACATTCGTGGCCGTGTGGTGCGGTAAATAGATATTTTCGGCGCCTGGATTTTCGAATGCACAGGGCTGTTTTTGCACATTCAACCAACAATTATTTACGCTTTTGTTCACAGGGCAAGCGCATGACCATAGGACCCCAATCAATGGTTTAAAGGTGTTCAAGACATGCCTGAATTGCAAGGAAGCAATCCAGCAGGGCCATCAAGTCCGGCAACAAAGGAAGACAATGGGGTTCACCACCAACGGATAAAACAGTTGATCCCCAAGGTGATTACCGAAGCACCACGGGCCAGACTCCTGACGGCGGTGGATGTACAGCCGACGTTCCCCGCCTGGTATCTGAAAGCCCGACCGATGGATCGCGACTATCTCAAGCAACTCTTCGACGAGCGCTGGCGCCTGCAAGGGCCGCTGGACGAGTTGCTCGGCAATTTGCAGCACGACATCAAGGCCTTTGCCGAGCCGTTGCTCAAAACCATGTTGCTCTCGAACTTCAACGAGCATGGCAATCCGAATGACCTGCAATTGCGCCTGTATGTACCGAACAAAGTCGCCAGTGTGATCGATACCCAGGCCAGTACCATCCGTCACTCCACGCTGCTCGAAGCGGCGCTGCACAACTTCGAAGAGGATGAAACCCGCGAGGGGGCGTTTCGCAGCGGCTCAGCCGTGTTGCGCAAGGATTTTCGTGGCGACCTGCACGAGATCAAGGTCATCACCCCGCAAAAAATTGCGGCGCTGTGCCGCCGCCTCGACATTGGCGGGCAATATCAGGCGCACATCAAGTCATTGCTTACCCCCGCAGATGCCAATGCCGCTCGCCTGCTCAAGGACAGTTCGATCGCCCATGACAAAGCGGTCCTCAAGCTGGCGTCGATGACGGCGTATCTCAAGGGCGATATCGGCCTGCACGGTTACGCAACGATCGGCGGACTGATCGACGGAAAATCTGACATCCAGTGGTATGGCCGTCCGCTGCAAAGTCATCGTTTATCGCTAATGGGCTGCCGGATGACCGGCGTTGTGCTGTTCAGTGCAGTGGCCGAACCAACTGCGGTCAAAAAGGCCATTGATGGCCTGACGCCCGATGCACGCAAGCAATGGCTGGATTTCTCCCGACGGGCAACGTCCTCGCTGCCCGATGGCTTCGATACCTTTCGCATGCTCAAGGCTTTTTTCGCCAACGGCCCGAAAGGTGTGGTGGAAGAGATGCTGCGCAAGGACGAAATCTACAGTCAGAATCGGCTGGGCGGGCATTTGATCGCCTGGGTACCGGATGACCCGGATCATCCGCTGAAGGAATATGCCTCGCTCACCGACTTCATGAAAACGCTGATCGGCCAACTGCGTGAAAATGACTATCAGCGTTTTTTCAGTCGTTTTGTCGCACAGAAAGACAAGGCGATTTTTTTCAGCCGGGTCAATGAACGGCTCAAGACCATCACCTGGCAACAGCGCGAACCGCTCGACATGGGGCCATGGTGGCGAGAAACGCCGGTGGAAAACCCTGATGCGGAACCTGTTACTCATCTGATCAGCGACGACCTGTGGGATCGTCTGTTTCGTGAGCGTCGCGACAAAGCCATCGCCGATGCCCGATTGATCGCGGTGCCGACCGATGACGAAGACGCCAACGCACGCTGGAAACGCCTGAGCGGCTATCTGGATATCGCCTGGAATGTGTTCAACTTTGGCGCAATGTTGGTGCCTGTGTTGGGGCCGGCCATGCTGGGCCTGATGGCCGCGCAATTGCTGGCGGAGCTGGTCGAGGGTATCGAAGACTGGAGCAAGGGTGACGTCGAAGAGGGCGCGGCGCACATCAACAGCGTGCTGATCAACAGTGCGCAACTGGCCCTGATGTCTATGGGGCATGTGCTGCCCAAAAGCCCCACGCCGATCAGGCCATCACCCCTGATAGACAACCTTAAACCGGTGGAACTGCCCAGTGGAAAAACGCGTCTGATCAAACCCGATCATGCGCCTTACGAGCACCGCCTGACGCTGCCCGAAACCATAACACCCGATGACCTCGGCGTCATCGAGCATGACGGGCGCAAAGTGCTGCCGCTCGAGGACAAGCAATTCGTGCTCAAGGAGGATCCGCTCACTGGGCAGCCTCGACTGCAACATCCCAAGCGGCCAGATGCCTATCAGCTGAACATCGAACACAACGGTGCTGGCGCCTGGCACACGGAGTTCGAACAACCGATCGAATGGGACAAGGGCAAGCTGTTGCGGCGCCTCGGTCCATCAGTGGATGGGCTCAGTGACGAAGTGCTGGATCAGGTCCGACAGGTCAGCGGTGTCGACGAAGGCGTGCTACGTCGCATGCACGTCGAAAATGATCCACCGGCTCCCTTGCTCATGGACACGCTGAAGCGGTTCAAGGCCTGCGCGGACGCCGACAAGCTGAGTACGCAGATCCTCAATGGCCAGGTGCCGCAGGAGCTGTCGGAGAAAGTGACGGGGTTTGTGACTGCATTACATGGCTGGCCGGAATCCAGGGCCCTGGTGCTGGAAGCTGATGCCGCTTCGGGCCGACCGTCACTGAGTTTCGGTGCGGCCGAGGCTGCGCCAGAAAATACCCTCAACGTGTCCCGGGCTGATGTTTGCGAAGGCCGCCTGCCTGCACGGGTGGTTGACGCGCTCAGCGAGGCGCAGTTGCAGGACTGGTTCGGCAGTGAAGTCCCCAAAGAACGCCTGGCACGTATTGCCGAACTGCAAAAACGCATCGCCCACCAGGCGCGAGGCAGCAAAAAAAAGCTGTTCGATACGTTGTACGAGGCCCGGGAAATCACTGGCGATGCGCGGATAAACCTGCTGCAACGGGATTTTCCGGACCTGTCGAACGCCACCGCGCAAGCCCTGCTGAACGATGCCGCTGAAGCCGAGTTGTTGAAATTGACCCAGGACCGACGGATCCCGTTGCGTTTGCGCGAAATGGCGCGATCGTCGGTGTTCGGCTTGCGTTTGAGTCGCGCCTATGAAGGGCTTTATCTAGACGAATTGAGTAATGCCGATACCCCTCGGCTGGCGCTGCATACCCTGGAAAACTGGCCGAAATGGCCAAAGGATATGCGCATTGAAGTCCGCCAGTTCTCCTTCACCGGTGCGCTGCATGACAGCGTTGGTCCGCTCGATGCCTCGGTGCGCAAGGTGTTGGTATTGCGCGAGGACGGGCGCTATGACGCTTACGACAATGAGGGTACACATCTACATGGAGCTGACGATCTGTACGGAGCATTGCTGCATGCCTTGCCCGATGCCGGCCGCAAAACGCTGGGGTACGAAATCAATCAGGGAGCCCAGCTGCATCAGGCGGTCAAGCAAACGCCGCTGGCACACGACACATTCTCGAAAACTTTGCTGGATCACCCGATACGCAAGCCCGCTTACGACCCGCAGATTATGCGTTTACGTGGCGGAATGCGCACTTACAGGGTGCGCTCGCCAGATCCGGATCTTTTGCGAATTCGCACAAGATCACTCTATCCAGGCCTGGATGACAGCCAGGTACAAGCGCTGCTGAACGATTTTGGTGAGTGGGCCGACGAGCGACTGACTGCGCTGGAAACCGAGTTCGACCGCTTCAATGAATCCATGAGCCGATGGCTCAACCGGCCCACCCAGGCTTGGCGTCTTACGCCCGAAGGCGTCTCGGAATGGAACTCCAGAAACGCCATCTACGCGAAGCTCTGCCGCTGCTGGCAGCGCACCGGCCCCGCGGGCGTCGAGGCACCAGGCATCGTGGCGCCGCAGGCACTGAATCTGGATGGTTTCCCTCTGGACAGGCATTTGCCGACGATGCCTGAATTGTCGGGCAGTTTTGATCACGTCACCGAACTCCACCTGAACAATACAGGGCTGAGTAATGCGCAGGTCGGATTCCTGCGGCCATTCCGGCAATTGCGGCACTTGAACATGCCGCAAAACAGTTTGACCTCATTTCCCCAAGAGATCGGCAACATGCGCTGGCTGACTCATCTGGTGCTCAGCGACAACAACATCTCCCTGGACAGCGAGGGGATCGCCCACCTCAGAGGACTGACCCGCTTGCGCCTGTTACGTCTGAATAACAACCCGTTGCGCTTGCCGCCTGATGTCAGTCGTATGCCCAGGTTGCAGGCGGTTACCCTTGACCATGGCCAGCTTGATACCTGGCCCACGGGCTATCTTGGCCGTAATCGCCCGCGCAACATTTATCTGAACCTTGAGTTCAACGTGCTTACGCAAATTCCCGAAGTGGCGCCCGGTTCCTTCCGCGCGGAATTGCTGGCGCGCACATTCTTTACCCGTGAGGAGAGCTGGATTTCGCCCGAGAACCTTGAGCAGGTGCGCACGTACATCGAATCGCTCGGCCTGGACCCTGATCGCGCCTATCCCCCACGCGGCGTACTCGACAGCTCCGAATGGGGAGAAGGACTGAGCAACGCAGAGTGGAATGCCAAACAGGAAATCTGGGACAACGTTGAAGACGAGCATGGCTCGGTGCCGTTTTTCAATGAAATCCGGCGGTTGACCGAGTCCTATGATTTCAGGGCCGACAACAAAAGCTATCGTACCGAACTCACCGCCAAAGTGTGGCGCATGCTCGAGGCCATGGCTGAGAACACGGAACTGCGTGAGAAGCTTTTTGCCGAGGCGACCAGCACCACCAACTGTGCTGATGGCGGTACTCAGTTGTTCAATGCGATGGGCGTCGAAGTATTAGTGCACGAGGCCCATGGATTGGCCAATCCGGGGCTGGTGGAAGCCGAGTTGCTGCAACTGGCGAGGGGCAAGGCGCGTCTGGACGAACTGGGCAGGATTGCCCGCGAGCGTGTCGCTGAACGCTTGCGGGCCGGAGAAACCTTTTATCGCCCCGGCACTGAAGGTGGAACCATCGATGAAGTCGAGGTGCATCTGGCCTACATGACGGATCTGGCGGAACGCCTGGATCTGCCATGGCAGGCGCGAGGCATGCAGTTTCGAGCTATTTCCAGGGTGAGCAAGGAGATGATCGAGGCGGCCTGTCAACGTGTGTTGGCTCTGGAAGAAGGCGACTTGCTGACCGAGCGGATTCTGGAGCAACCGATCTGGCAAACCTTCATGGAAACAACCTATCGCCAGGAATTCGATGCCCTCAAGCTGAGGCTGGAAAACGCTGAAGATGAAGAGGTGTTCCAGGCCATCAAGGATCTTGAAAAAACCTTGACCCGGCAGGCTCTGGACCGAGCCAGACTGGACAAGGTGAACACCAGCATCGGTAGCTGATCCGCAAGCCCCGAACGCCTGGCGTCCGGGGCTTCTTTCATTCTCAGAACAGGAAATAGCGCTGGGCCATTGGCAAGGTTTCCGCTGGCTCACACCACAGCAATTCACCGTCAGCCTTGACCTGATAGGTTTGCGGATCGACATCGATGTTTGGCAGGTAATCGTTGTGGATCAGGTCGGTTTTCTGCACGTCGCGACAGCCTTTGACCACGGCGATTTTCTTTTTCAGGCCCAAAGCTTCGGGCAACCCGGCCTCCTGCGCCGCCCGGCTGATGAATGTCAGGCTGGTGGCGTGCAACGAGCCGCCATAACTGGCGAACATCGGGCGGTAGTGCACCGGTTGCGGCGTCGGGATCGAAGCGTTGGCATCACCCATCAGGCTGGCCGCAATGGCGCCACCCTTGAGGATCAGCGTCGGTTTGACACCGAAAAACGCCGGGCGCCAGAGCACCAGATCGGCCCATTTACCCACTTCCACCGAGCCCACTTCATGGCTGATGCCGTGGGTGATCGCCGGGTTGATGGTGTATTTGGCGATATAGCGTTTGGCGCGGAAGTTGTCGTTACCTTCGCCATCAGCGGGTAGCGGGCCGCGCTGCTTTTTCATTTTGTCGGCGGTCTGCCACGTGCGCGTGATGACTTCGCCGACGCGGCCCATGGCCTGACTGTCGGAGCTGATCATCGAGAAGGCGCCCAGGTCGTGGAGGATGTCTTCGGCGGCGATGGTTTCGCGGCGAATGCGGCTTTCGGCGAAGGCCACGTCTTCGGCAATGCTCGGGTCCAGGTGGTGGCAGACCATCAGCATGTCGAGGTGTTCGTCGATGGTGTTGCGGGTGAACGGCCGGGTCGGGTTGGTCGAGCTCGGCAGCACGTTGGCGAAACCGCAGGCCTTGATGATGTCCGGGGC
Source organism: Pseudomonas frederiksbergensis (assembly GCF_003732275.1). Classification (GTDB taxonomy): domain Bacteria; phylum Pseudomonadota; class Gammaproteobacteria; order Pseudomonadales; family Pseudomonadaceae; genus Aquipseudomonas; species Aquipseudomonas frederiksbergensis_H. Next base: position 113,176 of record NZ_MOBM01000019.1, on the reverse strand, counting down.
ATGACCGCCACCGGCACCTTCAGTGTGGTAGGTGTGGATGGTGCGGCCCTTGAAGGCGGCAAGGGTGGTTTCGACGAAGCCCGACTCGTTGAGGGTGTCGGTATGAATCGCCACTTGCACGTCGTACTGATCGGCGACGTTCAGGCAGTTGTCGATACTCGCCGGGGTGGTGCCCCAGTCTTCGTGCAGCTTGAGGCCGATGGCGCCGGCCTTGACCTGCTCGATCAGCGGTTCCGGCAGGCTGGCGTTGCCCTTGCCGGTGAAGCCGATGTTCATCGGGAAGGCATCGGCGGCCTGAAGCATGCGCGCCAGGTGCCATGGCCCGGAGGTGCAGGTGGTGGCGTTGGTACCGGTGGCCGGCCCGGTGCCGCCGCCGATCATGGTGGTGACGCCGCTCATCAACGCCTCTTCGATCTGCTGCGGGCAGATGAAGTGAATATGGGTATCGATGCCGCCGGCGGTGAGGATCATGCCTTCACCGGCGATCACTTCGGTGCTGGCGCCAACCGCGATGGTGACGTTGGGCTGGATGTCCGGGTTGCCGGCCTTGCCGATGGCCGCGATGCGCCCGTCCTTGAGGCCGACGTCGGCCTTGACGATGCCCCAGTGGTCGATGATCAGCGCGTTGGTGATCAGGGTGTCGACCACTTCCGCGGCTAGCAATTGGCTTTGGCCCTGGCCGTCGCGAATGACTTTGCCACCGCCAAATTTCACTTCTTCGCCGTAGGTGGTGAAGTCCTGCTCCACTTCGATCCACAGCTCGGTGTCGGCCAGACGGACCTTGTCACCGACGGTGGGGCCGAACATGTCGGCGTAGGCCTGACGGGAGATCTTCATTGGAATTCCTTGCACAAATCTATTGTGGCGAGGGGGCTTGCCCCCGTTCGAGTGCGAAGCGCTCGCAAATTGACTGATGCGCTTTACCTGATAAACCGAGGTGGCTGGTTTGCGACCGCTGCGCGGCCGAACGGGGGCAAGCCCCCTCGCCACAGGGACGGTGTCAGTCGAGATCACCCATGATCCGCCCGGCAAAGCCGAACACCCGGCGATGGCCGGCCAGGTCCACCAGCTCGACCTCGCGGCTCTGCCCCGGTTCGAAGCGCACGGCGGTGCCGGCGGGGATGTTCAGGCGCATGCCGCGGCTGGCGGCGCGGTCGAAGGTCAGGGCGTCGTTGGTTTCGAAGAAGTGATAATGCGAGCCGACCTGGATCGGCCGGTCACCGCTGTTGGCCACCTTCAAGCTGAGGGTGCGGCGGCCGACGTTGAGTTCGATGTCGCCGGGCTGGATCTGGTATTCACCGGGAATCATCAATGGGCTCCTTGGAGAATCTTGTAGTAAAGGGCAGTCGGTTTGTACTGGCCGTTCGGGTCGCAGGCGTAGTCGGGAATTTCGCCGGCGCGGGTGTAGCCCATCGCCTTGTAGAAGTCTTCGGCGGGGGAGCCGGCCTCGGTGTCGAGGTAGAGCATGCCGCGTTTGTGCTGGCGGGCGGCGAGCTCAAGGGCATGCATCATCTGTTGGCCCAGGCCGCGACGACGGGCGTGTTCACGCACCAGCAGTTTCTGCACTTCGGCGCGGTTCAACCCATTGGCTTTCTGGCACAACGTCAGTTGCACGCTGGCCTGTACCTGTTCGTCCTTGACCACTACCCAGAGCAGCACGTTGCCTTTGTTCAGGTTCTCCTGGACTTCATCGAAGTAGGCTCGGGCTTGTGTCGCGTCCAGATCCGCCATGAACCCGACACTGGCGCCATAGCCGACGGCGTCGAGCAGCAAATCAATCAAACCCTGACGATAGTGCGCAAAGCTTTCAACATTGACGCGGCGCAGTTGGGCGGCGTTCATGGGTATCACTCCTTGTGGGGACCGGGCGGCATTGCGCCCGGGTCGAGGATCAGTTGCATGAAGGTCAGGTCCAGCCAGCGGCCGAACTTGGTACCTACCTGCGGCATTTGGCCGGTGACGACGAAACCGGCCCGGTCGTGCAGCCGAATCGAGGCGCCGTTACCGCTTTCGATGGCGGCGACCATCACGTGTTTGTTGCAGCCTTTGGCGCGTTCGATCAGCGCTTCCATCAGTTGCGGCCCGAGGCCATTGCCCCGCTGGTCGTTGCGCACATACACCGAGTGCTCGACCGTGTGGCGGAACCCATCGAACGGGCGCCAGTCACCGAATGAAGCGTAGCCGAGTACGCTGTCATCGCCGTCGACGATCACCAGGATCGGATAGCCCTGATCTTGCCGGGCGCTGAACCAGGCCTGGCGGTTGCCCAGGTCCACAGCCTGTTCGTTCCAGATCGCCGTGGTGTTGAGGACGGCGTCGTTGTAGATGTCGCGGATCGCTGGCAGGTCGGCGAGCAACGCATCGCGGATGTGGTAAGTCATGGCGCGGCCTCAGGCGATCGGTTGGTGAACGGTGACCAGTTTGGTTCCGTCGGGAAACGTCGCTTCGACCTGGATCTCCGGGATCATTTCCGGGATGCCTTCCATCACTTGTTCGCGGCTGAGCAGGGTGGTGCCGTAATGCATCAGCTCGGCCACGGTCTGGCCGTCACGCGCGCCTTCGAGCAGCGCCGCGGAAATATAGGCCATGGCCTCCGGGTAATTGAGTTTCACGCCGCGAGCCAAACGTCGCTCGGCCACGAGGCCGGCGGTGAAGATCAGCAGCTTGTCTTTTTCGCGTGGGGTCAGGTCCATCGTTTGGAATCCATCTGGGCAGATAAAAAGGTATTCGGATTTGTGAACGAGTTACCTGTGGGAGCGAGCCTGCTCGCGATGAGGTCATCACATCCAGCGAAGATGTTGACTGTGCGATCGCCATCGCGAGCAGGCTCGCTCCCACATAAAAGCATCATTCAGGTGGCCCATATTCTTGGTGGGACGGCTTCTCGCCCCAGCAATGCCGGGCGCAACAATCGCCACAAATCAATCAGCCAACCACGTGCCAACAGCGCTTCACTGGCCAGGCAGCGGGCGACCAAAAGCCCCGGTAACTGCGTCAGATCTCCATGCACGTCGTTGGTCAGCGAGCGGCACTTCTCCAGCAATTCGCTATCAATTTCACCCGTCACCAGCAACGTCGCAAACACCGGTTGGCCATCCAGGCCTATCGGCGAATCCAGCAAGCTATCACCCCCGACAATGCGCTGGCGTTCGTGCCAGAGCAACTGGCCGTCGCGGCGGATGTCCAGGTGCGCCTGAAAATGCCCGAGGTCGAAGCGCTCGCCGCTGGCCGGGCGACCCAGCGCCACCACGTCCCAGTAGAACAGCCGCGCATCGCCCTCAAGGTCGATACGGGTGCTGAGTTCCGCCTGAGCGTCGCTGAAGATAATCGTCTCTTGCGGCAGCCACTCCAACGTAGCACCGGCGGCCACCCGCAGGTCGAGTTTCTGATAAGCCGGCCCTGCTGCGCGATACCACTTGGCGGCGCCGGGGCTGGTGATTTGCGCCCAGGCGTCCCTGCCGACGCTGGCCGAGATGTCCAGCCGATCACCCCCGGCAATCCCGCCCGGCGGGTGGACGATGATGTGCTGACACACCTCGGGGCCTTCGGCGTACAAATGCTTCTGCACTCGCAGCGGGCCTTTGTGGCGACGCTGCACCGGGCGTGTGCTGTCGCCGAAACGGGCGTAGCCGAGTTCCAGCTCGGCATGCCAGCTGGGGGTGAACAGCGTGATGGGGGCAGGTAAATTCATGATTTCTAATGTTCGTCAGGACACTGCAGGTTAGATCGTAACCAGACCGCGTACACCCTCGGCCTCCATATTTTCGCCGCGACCCTGTTGCACGATCTCGCCCCGGGACATTACCAGGTACTGATCGGCCAGTTCGGCGGCGAAGTCGTAGAACTGCTCCACCAGCAAAATCGCCATGTCGCCACGGGCCGCGAGTTTTTTGATCACCGCGCCGATTTCCTTGATCACCGACGGCTGAATACCTTCGGTGGGTTCGTCGAGAATCAGCAACCGTGGACGACTGGCCAGTGCTCTGCCGATCGCCAGTTGCTGTTGCTGTCCACCGGACAAGTCACCGCCGCGCCGCTGTTTCATTTGCAGCAGCACCGGGAACAGCTCGTAGATGAACGCCGGGACTTCCTTCGCTTCAGCGCCGGGAAACCGTGAGAGGCCCATCAGCAGGTTTTCTTCCACGGTCAGTCGGCCAAAGATTTCCCGACCCTGAGGCACATAAGCGATGCCGGCATGCACCCGTTGGTGCGGCTTGAACGTGGTGATCGGTTTGCCTTCCCAGTTCACCGCGCCTTCCTTGGCCGGCAGCAAACCCATCAGGCATTTGAGCAGGGTGGTCTTGCCCACGCCATTGCGTCCGAGCAGGCAGGTGACTTCGCCGACCTTCACCTCAAACGTCAGGCCCCGCAGGATGTGGCTACCGCCGTAGTACTGGTGCAGCTTGTCGACTTGCAGCATGTTCTAAATTCCCCTCAATCCCCTGTGGGAGCGGGCTTGCTCGCGAAGACGGATTCAAATTCAACATTTGGGTCGCCTGACACACCGCCTTCGCGAGCAAGCCCGCTCCCACATTGGAATGTGTTTGCAATCTAACGACCGAGGTACACCTCAATCACCCGTTCATTGTCCTGCACCTGTTCCAGCGACCCTTCGGCCAGCACGTTGCCCTGGTGCAACACGGTGACGTGGTCGGCGATCGAGCCGACGAAGCCCATGTCGTGTTCCACCACCATCAGCGAATGCTTGCCCGCCAGGCTCTTGAACAACTCGGCGGTGAATTCGGTTTCGGCGTCGGTCATGCCCGCCACCGGTTCGTCGAGCAGCAACAGTTGCGGGTCTTGCATCAGCAGCATGCCGATTTCCAGAAACTGCTTCTGACCGTGGGACAACAAACCCGCCGGACGATTGACCGAGGCGGTCAGGCGAATGGTTTCCAGAACTTCAGCGATGCGATCTTTCTGCTCGCCACTGAGGCGAGCCCGCAGGCTGGCCCATACCGACTTGTCGGTCTTCTGCGCCAACTCCAGATTTTCGAACACACTCAGGGCTTCGAATACCGTCGGCTTCTGGAACTTGCGACCGATACCGGCCTGAGCAATCTGCACTTCACTCATCTGCGTCAGATCAAGGGTTTCACCGAACCAGGCCTTGCCGTGACTGGGCCGGGTCTTGCCGGTGATCACGTCCATCAGCGTGGTCTTGCCCGCGCCGTTGGGGCCGATGATGCAGCGCAATTCGCCGACGCCGATGTACAGGTTCAGATCGTTCAGCGCCTTGAAACCATCGAAGCTGACGCTGATGTCTTCCAGGGTCAGGATGGTGCCGTGTCGGGTGTTCAGGCCTTTGCCGGCGCTCTGGCCGAGGCCGATGGCATCGCGGCTGCTGCCGGCATCCCTGTTGGGCTCCAGCGGCGGAAAAAAGGCCGGCTCAAGCATGAATTCAGCCGTTGCAGTCACTCTCATTGCTCACCCCTTTTCTTCAGCAAGCCAATCACGCCTTTGGGCAGGTACAAAGTCACAACGATGAACAGCGCACCGAGGAAGAACAGCCAGTACTCCGGAAACGCCACGGTGAACCAGCTCTTCATCCCGTTGACCACGCCGGCGCCGAGCAGTGGACCGATCAGCGTGCCGCGACCACCGAGAGCTACCCAAACGGCGGCTTCGATGGAGTTGGTCGGCGACATTTCACTCGGGTTGATAATCCCGACTTGCGGCACATACAGCGCACCGGCCAAGCCGCACAGCACGGCGCTCAACACCCAGACAAACAACTTGAAACCGCGTGGATCGTAGCCGCAGAACATCAATCGGTTTTCCGCGTCGCGCAACGCGGTCAGCACCCGGCCGAACTTGCTTTGTGCCAGCCGCCAGCCGATGAACAGACTCGCCACCAGCAATACCACCGTGGCGAAAAACAGCACCGCACGCGTCCCCGGTTCGGTGATGCCAAACCCAAGAATGGTGCGGAAGTTGGTGAAGCCGTTGTTGCCACCAAACCCGGTTTCGTTGCGGAAAAACAGCAGCATCCCGGCGAAGGTCAGGGCCTGGGTCATGATCGAGAAATACACGCCCTTGATCCGCGAACGGAAGGCGAAGAAACCGAACACCAGCGCCAGCAGGCCCGGCGCCAACACCACCAGGCACATGGCCCAGAGGAAGCTGCTGGTGCCGGTCCAGTACCACGGCAATTCGGTCCACGACAGGAACGTCATGAATGCCGGCAAACCATCGCCCGAAGCCTGGCGCATCAGGTACATGCCCATCGCATAACCGCCGAGGGCGAAGAACAGACCGTGACCCAGCGACAGTAAACCGGCGTAACCCCAGACCAGATCGAGGGCCAGGGCGACGATGGCGTAACAAAGGATTTTGCCCACCAGCGTCAGGGTGTAGGCCGAGACGTGAAAGGTGCTGTCCGCTGGCAACAACGACAGCAATGGCAACGCGAGCAGCAGAGCGAGGATTACCCCACCGACGGCGATCGTGACCTTGGGGCCGGCCTTTTGTGTGGCCGTGAGCATCAGAGGCTGATTCATCAGTCGATCACCCGTCCTTTCAGTGCGAAGAGGCCTTGCGGACGTTTCTGGATGAACAGAATGATCAGCGCGAGGATCAGGATTTTGCCCAGCACCGCACCGATCTGCGGTTCGAGAATTTTGTTGGCGATGCCGAGTCCGAAGGCAGCGAGCACGCTACCGGCCAGTTGACCGACACCGCCGAGAACCACCACCAGGAACGAGTCGATGATGTAACTCTGACCGAGGTCCGGGCCGACGTTGCCGATCTGGCTGAGCGCCACACCGCCGAGGCCAGCGATGCCGGAGCCGAGGCCGAAGGCGAGCATGTCGACGCGCCCGGTCGGCACGCCGCAGCAGGCGGCCATGTTGCGGTTCTGGGTGACGGCACGCACGTTCAAACCGAGGCGCGTCTTGTTCAGCAGCAGCCAGGTCAGCACCACCACAAACAAGGCGAACGCGATGATCACGATGCGGTTGTACGGCAGCACCAGGTTCGGCAGCACTTGAATCCCGCCCGACAACCATGCCGGATTGGCCACTTCGACGTTCTGCGCGCCGAACACCAGGCGCACCAATTGAATCAGCATCAGGCTGATGCCCCACGTGGCGAGCAGGGTTTCCAACGGGCGACCGTAGAGGTGACGAATCACCGTGCGCTCCAGCGCCATGCCGATCCCGGCGGTGACGAAAAATGCTACTGGCAGGGCAATCAGAGGATAGAACTCGATGGCCTGCGGGGCGAAGCGCTGGAACATCAACTGCACCACGTACGTCGAGTAAGCGCCGAGCATCAGCATCTCACCGTGGGCCATGTTGATCACGCCGAGCAGGCCGAATGTGATTGCAAGACCCAATGCCGCCAGCAGCAGAATTGAACCGAGGGACATGCCGCTGAAGGCCTGCCCAAGCATTTCGCCGATCAGCAATTTGCGCTTGACCTGGGCCAGGCTGGTTTCGGCGGCGGTGCGCACGCTGGCGTCGGCTTCGACGCCGGGTTCAAGCAAACCTTCGAGGCGGGTGCGGGCCAGTGGGTCGCCGGTTTCACCGAGCAGACGCACCGCGGCGAGGCGCACGGCCGGGTCGGTGTCGACCAGTTGCAGATTGGCCAGCGCCAGGCTCAGGGCGGAATGAACGGTTTCGTCTTTTTCACTAGCCAGTTGCTGGTCGAGGAATTTCAACTGCGCGGGTTTGGCGCTTTTCTGTAATTGCTGCGCGGCGGCCAAGCGGATTTGTGCGTCGGCGGCGAGCAATTGGTGGCTGGCCAGCGCGGTGTCGATCAGACCGCGCAGACGGTTATTCAGGCGCAGGGTTTTCGGCTGGCCATCGACAGTCAATTCGCCTTGTTGCAGGGCGTTGATCAGTTCGATACGGGCCAGATCGGGCTGCGCGGCCCAGGCTTCGAGAAGTTTTGCTTGTTGCACGGGATTGGCTGCGACGAAGTCTTCGGCGTCGCTGGCGTGGGTGGCCATCGGCAATAACAGAGCGAGGGCGAGAATGAAGCGGTAAAGGGCGGTGGGCATATGCATGGCCTTGCACAGACTAAATGTGGGAGCGAGCCTGCTCGCGATAGCGGTCTGACATTCACCATCAATGTCGACTGTCATGGCCCCATCGCGAGCAGGCTCGCTCCCACAGGGATTTGTGTCGGCCTCGGGGTTGGTGCCCGAGGCCGACACCCAGTGGCTTAGTTGCTCTTCACCGCATAGTCCGGCTTCTTGTCGTTACCCTGAATGAACGGGCTCCACGGCTGGGCGCGGATCGGTCCTTCGGTCTGCCACACCACGTTGAACTGACCGTCGGCCTGGATCTCGCCGATCATCACTGGCTTGTGCAGGTGGTGGTTGGTCTTGTCCATGGTCAGGGTGTAACCCGACGGCGCGGCGAAGGTCTGGCCGGCCAGGGCTTCGCGGACTTTGTTGACGTCGGTGGACTTGGCTTTCTCGGCTGCTTGCGCCCACATGTGAATGCCGACGTAGGTGGCTTCCATCGGGTCGTTGGTCACCGCTTTGTCGGCGCCTGGCAAATTATGTTTCTTGGCGTAGGCCTTCCAGTCGGCGACGAATTTCTTGTTTTGCGGGTTCTCGACCGACTCGAAGTAGTTCCACGCCGCGAGGTTGCCCACCAACGGTTTGGTGTCGATGCCGCGCAGTTCTTCTTCGCCCACGGAGAACGCCACGACCGGAACGTCGGTGGCTTTCAGGCCCTGGTTGGCCAGCTCTTTATAGAACGGCACGTTGGAGTCGCCGTTGACCGTGGAGATGACTGCTGTCTTGCCACCGGCGGAGAATTTTTTGATGTTGGCCACGATGGTCTGGTAATCGCTGTGGCCGAACGGGGTGTAGACCTCTTCGATGTCCTTGTCGGCCACACCTTTGGAGTGCAGGAACGAGCGCAGAATCTTGTTGGTGGTGCGCGGGTAGACGTAGTCGGTGCCGAGCAGGAAGTAACGCTTGGCGCTGCCGCCTTCTTCGCTCATCAGGTATTCCACCGCCGGAATCGCCTGCTGGTTAGGCGCCGCGCCGGTGTAGAACACGTTCGGCGACATCTCTTCGCCTTCGTATTGCACCGGGTAGAACAGCAGGCCATTGAGCTCTTCGAACACCGGCAGTACCGATTTACGCGACACCGAGGTCCAGCAACCGAACACCACCGCCACCTTGTCCTGGGTCAGCAACTGCCGGCCCTTTTCGGCGAACAGCGGCCAGTTCGACGCCGGGTCAACCACCACCGGTTCGAGCATCTTGCCGTTTACGCCGCCCTTGGCGTTGATTTCGTCGATGGTCATCAACGCCATGTCTTTGAGCGAGGTTTCGGAGATCGCCATGGTGCCGGACAACGAATGCAGAATACCGACCTTGATGGTCTCGGCGGCCTGGACCGTCCAGGCCATGCCCATCGCGGCAATGCTTGCCGATAGTGTGAAAGCCTTGATCAAACTGCGACGCTTCATTGTGCGATCTCCATGAACGTTAAAGTTTTTTATGGTTGGCAGATGCGGACGACTGAAGGGTCTTTAGCAAGGGCTGTGCCCGGTCGGGGAAGGGCAAGGAAATGTCGTATTAGAGCGGTTGCGCGGGTTTGGCGGCGCACCATGAAGGATCGCGACTGGCGCGTTGGTGCGAAGAGATGCGCCAGATTGGGGCGCAGGCAGTGCAGACACCGCAGATCAAATGTGGGAGCGGCGAAAGCGGTGTCTCAGTCACTGTGATGTTGGATGTGCCGCCGTCATCGCGAGCAGGCTCGCTCCCACAGTAGATGTGTGTCGTGCGCGGAATCTGTGAACGACAATAATCCCTGTGGGAGCGGGCTTGCTCGCGAAAGCGGTGTGTCAGTTATTGTGATGTTGGATGTATCGCCGTCTTCGCGAGCAGGCTCGCTCCCACAGTAGATGTGTGTCGTGCGCGGAATCTGTGAACGACAATAATCCCTGTGGGAGCGGGCTTGCTCGCGAAAGCGGTGTGTCAGTCACTGTGATGTTGGATGTGCCGCCGTTATCGCGAGCAGGTTCGCTCCCACAGTTGATTGGTGGCGTACACCAAGCCTATGAACGGCGATGGTCCCTGTGGGAGCGAGCCTGCTCGCGATGAACGATAACGCGGTCTACGCCGGGTCGACGTTATCCAGCGCCCGGTTCACCGCCAGCTCCGCCAGCATGACGACCTGCTGAATCGCCAACGCCGTGTGGTGCTGCGGGCCGATCAGATTGTTGGCGAAGTCGCTGGCCAGGACACTCGCTGAGGCCAACGATTCGTAGGCGTGGGCCAGGAGGCTTTCGGTATCCATATTCGGGGCGACGATGAACATGGTGCTGGGGCGGCGGGGTTTTTCGGTGTATTGCGGCGGGGGATCGGGTACTGATTTCTTCATTTAAGTTCTCTGTCCATGCAGGGGCCATCACTTGCCGTTTCTCACACGGAAAGTGGTGGCAGCTATGTGCAGGGTGAGAAACCGGGAACAGAGAACCGGCCGGACCGAAGTCCGCCCGCACACAGCCGCCATAGAGCATTGCAGGCAGCGAATAGCTGGCGGCAATTATGGTGATACTGGCGGTAGATTCATACATCTCTGTTACCGGGTTCTCACACCCGATCGCTGAGTGTTCAGCGACAGCCCAAGACTAGAGGGCTCGCGTCCGACGAACAACCTGAAAAAAGCGTGGGAAAGTTCCCTGTTTTGACACATCCGTTAAACATTCAAAAACGGAACGCGGAGCGCCCCAGGCGACGCGGGAGCGTGGGAGCGATCAATCCCACGTCTGACACCGAATGCTCGTCTGACACGGGTTACCGTAGGAGCTGTCGAGTGAAACGAGGCTGCGATCTTTTGACTTTGATTTTTTAAGATCAAAAGATCGCAGCCTCGTTTCACTCGACAGCTCCTACAGTCCTACAGGGGCCTGTGTGCATTTCGCAGGGGAGAGGTTAGCGGCGGCGCATCAGACCGATGAAGAATAGGCCGCCAATGGCGGCGGTGGCGACGCCGATGGGCAAGTCTTCCGGGGCGATCAACGTTCGTGCGGCCACGTCGACCCAGACAAGGAACAGGCTACCCAACAACACGCACACCGGCAGCAACCGCCGATGCTCGGCACCCACCAACCGCCGCGCAATGTGCGGCACCATCAACCCGACAAACCCGATAGACCCACTGATCGATACCAACACCCCAGTCATCAACGACGCAATCAAAAACACCCGCAAGCGCACGGTGCGAGCATTCAAGCCGAGAGTCACAGCAGTCTGTTCACCCGCCATCAACGCATTCAACGGACGAGCCATCCCCAGCAATAGCACCAACCCAAGCAACACACTCACCGCCGGCACCGCGAGCAATTCCCAGCGCGCCAGCCCGAGCCCGCCAAGCATCCAGAACATCACCGCAGAACTGGCGCGATGGTCGCCGAGAAACAACAGCAAATTGGCGATCGCCATCATCACGAACGACACCGCCACGCCGCACAACAGCAGCCGATCACTGTCCAGTCGCCCATTGCGATTGGCGATCATCAGCACGATCAACATGCTCAACAACGCACCGATGAACGCCGCGATGGGCAAGGTCAGCAGCCCGACAATCTCACCGACATGCAGCACCACGATCACCGCGCCGAGGGTCGCGCCGGAGGTCACACCGAGCAGGTGCGGATCAGCCAGCGGATTGCGCGTCACCGCTTGCAGCACCGCGCCAATCAACGCCAGACCTGCACCCACCAGCGCACCGAGCAACATGCGTGGCACGCGGATCAGCCAGACGATGTGTTCCTGGCCGGCCGTCCAGTGCGCAACACCGACACCAAAAATCTTGTGCAGCAATATTCGCCACACCACCTCCACCGGCACCCGCGCCGGGCCGAAGCCCAGCGACACCACGCACGACACCAGCAACAACGCGCCGAGGGCAATCAACAACAAGGCATAGCGACGATCGATCATTCGCCGTGGAAACCCTTGGCCAGGGTTTCGACCGCCAGCACGTTGTCGATCCCCGGCGTGGCCTGCACGTACGGAATGACGATGAAGCGCTGGTTCTTGATCGCGTCTACCGATTGCAGGGCCTGGTTGTTCAGCAGGAATTGCTTCTTCTGCTCGGCGGTGACTTCGCCGTAATCAACGATCACGATCACCTGCGGATTACGCTCGACCACGTTCTCCCAGTTCACCCGAGTCCAGCTCGCCTCGACGTCGTCGAGAATGTTGCGCCCGCCGGCAGCGTCGATCAGCGCTTGAGGCATGCCGAGACGACCGGAAGTCATGGCCCGGTCCTCACCGCTGTCGTAGAGAAATACAGGTGGCTTGTCTGTCGGCAGATCCTTGCGCACCTCGGCGACCTGCGCCTGCATCTGTGCGATCACGGTGTTGGCGCGGTCCTGCACGTCGAAGATTTTTCCGAGGTTGCGCAGGTCGTTGTAAGTGTCTTCCAGGCTGGCGGGCGGGCGCTGCATGACGAAGGCGCAGGACTCGGTGAGTTCGTAGACGTTGATGCCCAGCGGTTGCAGGGTTTGCGGCGTGAGATCGCCACCGACGCGCATGCCGTAATCCCAACCGGCGAAAAAGAAATCGACGTTGGCGTTGAGCAGGGTTTCCACCGACGGGTACTTGGCCGCCAGCTCCGGCAAGCCGTCGAGGATGGTCTGCATCTCGGGCGTCACCGATTTCCATCCGGTCACGCCGCTGTAGCCGGCCATCCTTGGTTTGAGGCCGAGGGCGAGCATCATCTGGGTCATGTTGATGTCATGGCTGACCGCGTGTTTCGGTGCTGCCTTGAAGGTGACTTCGCGGTTGCAGCTTTGAATGGTCAGTGGGTAATGCGTGGCTTCGGCAACCACCTGGGCGCTGCCCAGCAATAGAGCAATGGTGAGGCTGGAGCGCAGCAGGGAACGCAAAGTCATGGTTGGGTTATCCAGGTGATTCGTGGGTAGCCGTGTAAGGGGTGGTCATCGATCAGGGCGCCGACGCCGAACACGTTGTGCAGCAGCTGTGTGGTCAGGACTTCTTTCGGTGGGCCGCTGGCCACGATGCGACCGTGATTGATCACGTACAGCCGATCACAGAAGGCCGCTGCCAGATTGAGGTCGTGGATGCTCGCCAGTGTGCCGATCTGCAGACGCTTGACCAGTTGCAACAGCTCCAGCTGATAGCGCGGGTCGAGGTGATTGGTTGGTTCATCGAGGATCAGCAATTGCGGTTGTTGAGCCAGGGCGCGGGCGAGGATCACACGCTGTTTTTCACCGCCGGAAAGGGTGGCGAAGGCGTGGTCTTCGAAGCCTTTGAGGCCGACCGATTCGAGGGCGTGGGTCGCGAGTTTTCGGTCTTCAAGGGTGTCGCCATCAAACAGGCCTTTGTGCGGCGTGCGGCCCATGGCGACCACTTCTTCGACGGTCAGGCCAAAGGCGTCGGGGAATTCTTGCAACACCACGGCGATGCGTTGCGCGCACCAGCGTGAGGATTGCTTCCAGACGTTGTGGTGGTCGAGTTTGACCTCACCGCTTTCCGGTTTGCTGAAACGATAGGCACAGCGCAACAGGCTGGTTTTGCCGCTGCCGTTGGGGCCGATCAACCCGACGAATTCACCGGCAGCCACGTGCAGCGATGCGTCACGCAGCTGGAACTGGTGATGGCAATGGCCGTGGCCCTGGGGTGTCCAGGCGAGGTTCGTGAGGTTCAGCGAGGTCATGCAGTTCTCTTGAGATTTCTGGTGCTGCGGATGGCGCCATCGCGAGCAGGCTCGCTCCCACAGGGACCGCATAAAACCTGTGGGAGCGAGCCTGCTCGCGATGGGTGCGACACGGTTTAAAACTGATACTCCGCTGTGACGAAAAACGATCGCGGTTCGCCGAGGATCCACTGCTGGCCCGCATTGTATTGGCTTTGGGCGAACTCGTATCTCACCTGCTTCATGATGAAACTGAAGTGGATTCAGTTTGCCGGCTCAAGCGCGACAGCAGCACCCGATCCAATACCCACACGGCCACCAGCGAAGCCCCCACCAACGGAAACATCACCGCCAGCCCGAACATGATGACCATCGCGGTTTTCCATTTCGGCAGATCGTGACGCAACGGCGGTACACCAAACTTGCCCTCTGGCCGGCGCTTCCACCAGATCACCACACCGCTAACCGCGCTAAGCAAAATCATCAGACAGATCAGCAGCACGATGATCTGATTGAACGGGCCGAACATCTTGCCTTCGTGCAGCATCACGCCGACTTCCGTAGCCCGGGCGACGTTGCTGTAATGTTGCCAGCGCACGTCGGCGAGGACGTCGCCGGTGTACTGGTCGACATGCAGGGTGGCGTCGTTGCGCGGGTCGTCGGCGAATACCGCGAGGGTGAACACGCCGGTGGCTGTGGTGGGGAAGGTGATGCTGTAGCCGGGCTCGACCTTGCGTTGCACGGCGATGTTTTGCACGTCTTGCAGGCTAATGGTCGGCGCTGCCGGACCGGCTCGCGTGCTGGTGTGAGCCATGTGTTCGGCATGGTCGCCGGACATCGGCATCGGCGTGTTTTCCATGGCCCATGGCACGGTCTGGCGCGTGGCGCTGTTGAGGCTGCGGGCCTCGACGTCGGACTTCGGCACGTCATTCCACATGGCTACCGGGAAGCGGTTCCAGAGGTCGGCGTATTGCTTGCCCCAGAACCCGGTCCAGGTCATGCCGCTGAGCAGCATCACCAGCAGCAATGCCGCGCCCCAGAACCCGGTCACCGCGTGCAGGTCACGCCAGAGCACTCGGCCGCGACTGTTCAAGCGTGGCCAGAGAATCCCGGCGGACTGGCCGCGTGGCCACCACAAAAATACCCCGGAGACCACCAGCACGACGCCCCAACCGGCAGCCAGTTCCACCAGTCGATCACCGACGGTGCCAATCATCAATTCGCCGTGAATCGAGCGCGCGACTGCTTGCAGATTCTTCTTCGCGTCTTGCTCGCCAAGGATGTCGCCGTGGTACGGATCGATGAACACGTTCAGTTCATGACCTTCGTTGATGACGACAAATTGCGCACTGCGTTCGGCGTTGACCGGCGGCAGGTATTGTTTGATCTGACCTTGTGGGTACGCCTCTTTCACCCGCTTGAGCAGGTCATCGGCGGAGACTTTGTGATGAGCAGCCGGGACGTTCAGCAGGCTGCTGTACATCAACGGATCGAGTTGCGGTTTGAACAGGTAGATGATGCCGGTCAGGGCCAGCATTACCATGAATGGCGCGACGAACAGGCCGGCATAGAAATGCCAGCGCCAGGCCAGGTTGTAGAAATTCGGTTTGGGCTGTTTCATTCGTGTGCTCCGCTAGGCGTAGATTTTTGTTGTTTAGTGCGGTTGCTGCGCAACCGATCGCGAGCAGGCTCGCTCCCACAGGTTCAACACTGTCCATGTGGGAGCGAGCCTGCTCGCGATGCTTTTAGAAACTCATATCCACCTTGGTCCAGAGCGTGCGCCCCGGTTCGTTGATGGCTTGCGGATCATTGGCCGGGAAGCCGAAACCGGCGTTGCCGGCCAGGTTCAAGTGTTCGGCGTAAGCCTTGCCAAACAAATTGTCGACGCCGCTGCTGACCTTCCAGTTCTTGTTGATCCGGTACGCGCCGTTGAGCGAGAACACGCCGAACCCAGAGCTCGTGTCGAAGTCTTTGCCGACCACGTTGCCCTTGTTCTGGTCGATGCGGTTTTGCGCCGCAACCACCCGCCACAAGGCGCCGGCGCTCCAGTTGTTTTCGCTGTAGGTCAGACCGAAACGTGCATCCAGCGGTGGCATCTGCGGCAGCGCGCTGCCGTCGCTGCTGTTCTTGCCCCAGGCGTAGGCCAGGGTCGCGTCGGCTTTCCAGTTGGCGGTCAGCTTGTAGGCCGCACCGAGTTCGCCGCCCATGATTCGCGCGTCGATGTTCTCGGCTTGCGAGGTCATGCCCATCATCCCCGGCGTGTAGTTGAACAGGATGTAGTCATGCACCTGCCCGACGTAACCCGAGGCCCAGGCTTCGAAGTCTTCGGTCTTGTATTGCAGGCCAAAGTCGAGCTGGGTGGTTTTCTCTGGTTTGATCGAATCGTAGGCATTCACCGAACCGGCGGGGCCGGATTTGGGCGAAAACAGCTCCCAGTAATCCGGGAAACGTTGGGAGTGACCGAGGCCCGCATACAGCGTGGTCGGGCTGTCAGCCAGGTCATGTTCGTAACGGACAAAACCGCTGGGCAGTGTGTCGGCGCGGGTGTCGTCGGCGGTCGGGTTGGGGCGGGCCATCATCCCGGAGCCGATGGTCTGCCGATAATCCTTGGCCGACGCGCGATCCAGTCGTGCCCCGGTGATCAGCCGATCACGGTCGGCGGCGTACCAGGTCAGTTCGCTGAACACGCCGTAGTTGTGGAAGTCGGCGTCCTTGTTGCGCGGCACATCCTTGTAGGCGTCGACGCCCATCGCGCTGCGTTGGCGATGTTCGTTGGTTTGCGCATCCAGGCCACTGATCAGTTGCACATCGGCCCAGCGCCAAGTGGCTTTGATCCGCGCGCCGAGGGTTCGGCGGTCGACGTTGGACGCCATGGGGCCTGCCATCATCCCGGTGCCGGACGGCGTGCGCAGGGTGTAGTTGTCCATCACGTGGTCGGCGTAGTTGTAGTAAACCTGCGCCTCGACCTTATCCAGCACCTCACCGATGTTTGATTGTTCGAAGCGCAGGCCCAGGCTTTCACGCAAGAACTGCGAACCGTCCATGCCGCGCCCGGCGTAACGGGCTTCGCCATCACCCTTGCCGGCAGTCAATTCCAGCAGGGTGTCGGCGTTCGGCGTCCAGCCCAGCGCTACATCTCCGTTCCATTTGTCGTAGCGCGAGGGCACGGTGTCGTTGTTACCGTCCTTGTAGTCGTCGGAATGCGCGGTGTTGCCGATCACGCGCACGTAACCCAGCGGCCCGCCGGCAGCGGCGTCCACCACTTTGTCGAAGCGGCCGTTGGAACCGGCCAATACGCTGGCATTCACCCGGGTGCCAAGTTCGCCGAAGCTTTCCGGCTCCCGGTCGAACAGGACGGTGCCGGCTGATGCGCCGGGGCCCCAAAGCACGGTTTGCGGGCCTTTGATGACGGTGAGTTTGTCGTAGGTTTCCGGTGAAATGTACGAAGTCGGCGCGTCCATGCGGCCGGGGCAGGCGCCGAGCATCATGCTGCCGTTGGTGAGGATATTCAGTCGCGAGCCGAACATGCCGCGCAGCACCGGATCGCCGTTGGTGCCGCCGTTGCGCACCAGCGCGAAACCGGGGATGGTCTTCAGATAATCGCCACCGTCGCTGGCCGGCACCGGCTGGCGCGGGTCCTTGGGGTTGGTGACGATGGTCAGTGGCGAACTCGGCGCAATGGCGGTGATCACCGTCGGGCTCAGTTCTTCGGTGTGGTCGGCGTGTTCATCGGCCAGCACCATCGGAGTCAGCAGCAAGCCGCAAAGAACGGCCGTGGCGTGCCTGAAACGAACGCGAGATTCGTTCAGGGCAAAAGAAGCCTGGGCAGCGCCCAAACGTGTGTCAGCAGAAAACCTGGACATGACAATTTCCATCGAACAGTCGTAAACGACACGGCCGGCAGCCTGCGGCTGTCTTCTAAACCGTGTGAAATTGGAAGTGGGTGTTTACGCGACGATGGGCGGCGCACGGGTGCGGGCGCCGGGGAAGAAGGTTTGCCGGGCGTGGCCCAAGCGGGTAGCGGGAGTGCTGAAAGTGGTTGTCTGTGGACTGTCGAAAGCGACGAAGGATTGACCGCCTGTGAGCGCCGGGCAATTGAACAGCAGGCTGCAATAGCCGCATTTTTCCCAGAGTGCGTGATGGTCGGCTTTGGGCGGACAGTGCTCGGCGGCGGGTTGCGCGCCATGCTCCATGGCCGACATGTCCATGGGCATGTCCATCGACATGCTCATGGATACTTTCATCAGAGCCGAGGCGCGTTGATCCATCGGCATCGACTGAGAAATCAGCGGGCCGATAAAGATCATCAGCATGGCGAACAGGCTGATCCAGCTGCCGCGTGTCAGACTCATTGGCTGACGGCGGTGCATGGATGACCGGGTGCCAAGCGGGCGCATGGGCGTTTTCAACGTGGGCGATTACTGGGCGTGCATGTGCTCTTGCATGCCGTCCGGCGCCTTTTTCTGCACCGTGACATCGACTGTCACATCGCCGGATTTTTCGAAGTGCATCGTCAGCGGGAAGCGCTTGCCGTCGCTCAACAGGCTGCGGTCTTTCAGCTCCAGCAGCATCACGTGATACGCCATCGGGGCGAAAGTGACTTCGCCGCCAGCCGGAATCTCGACGCTGGGCACTTGCTGCATTTTCATCAGATCGTTTTGCATCACATGCTCGTGCAGCTGGGCAACACCTGCGATTGGCGAGTCGACGCTCAGCAATCGGTCGGCGGTTTTGCCGCTGTTGTGAATCACGAAGTACGCGGCAACTGTAGGCGCGTTGGGCGGCAATTCTTGTGACCACGGATGGGCGATCTCAAGCTCGCCAGCCTTGTATTCGTGGGCATTGGCAAAACAGGCAGGCAGCAGCAATACAGCCAGAACGATGAGCTTGTTCAACATGGCAGTTCTCCAGAACGATTCAAAACGCAGGTCAATTGCGAGAAGGAATCACACCAGAGGGGAAGCGCGGGGGTTGAGACTCGGCCATTGCTGGCGCGGTGTAGGGATGTCGAGCGTGGCAGGCGGCAGGCTTCGATTGGCCTCGAAACGCGCAAAATACAACTGCGGCGCATGCCCCGGCAACGCCACCAATGGCGCAGAACCCGAGCAGCACCAGCAATGCTGCATGTTGGAATGATCGTCGCTCTGCGGAGCTTTCTGCTCGATATCGCCCAGGGAAATCGCCACCAGCTTGGTGCCGTTGGAAGAGCAGAAACTGCCCCACAACAATTGCTCTGCAGGCGATTTCGCCGTCTGCGCCATCGCTCCGGACATCGGCATGGCGAGCATGTTGAACAGCACTGCAAAGCAGGCGATCCAGGCAAATGCAAGCCGTTGTCGGGACATGAGGGCAGATCCGGTTGAGTGAGCAATCAGGCGCGGCTATTTAGCCTGATCAGGGGCGATAAGTAAAAAGGCCGCGTGCGGTGTGGTGTCGCAGTGCGTCAGTCAGCATGTCGAGCAACCGACGTGCAAGCTCAGCCTCGCCGTTTTGAAAGAGTGTAGCGACTTCAATTCTTAATGCTTGAGCGAATTGAGGGTCGATTTGGATTCTTGCCCGGATTGTGTGTTTGACGTCTCTGAGCGCCACACGATTCAAACTCCCATCGCCCGAGTCTTCCTCTTCGCAGGCCTTGATGTAGTTCGGCAAGTCGGCAGGTGTCAGGAGAAACTCAGTGATATCGAAGCGTGTGAATTTTTCAGACATCAGGGCCTCTGAGTGAAGTGTTAGCGGATGCTCAGGAATATAGGCTTGGAATTCGAGCTAAACCAGTCAGCCACTTTTGAGGGTGACGTGAGTTCGGTCTGCTCAACTTGTAGGAATTAGTTCGTCACCGAGATCCTTCCAGTGTGTTCGCTATCGCCAAGATCGCAGCCTTCGGCAGCTCCTACAGAAGTACGCATTCCAACTGTAGGAGCTGCCGAAGGCTGCGATCTTTTGAGGCCAGTAAAAGTTAATTACTTCAGCGCTTCCAATACCTGTATGACCGAACAAAACTCCCGCTCAACCCCCGGCAACACCGGCCGCTTCAACACCAGCACCGGCACTCCACGTTCCCGCGCCACTTCCAGTTTCGATTCAGTGGCGGCGCTGCCGCTGTTTTTGCTGATCAGCACGTCGATCTGCCGGCGCTCGAACAGCTCGCGTTCATCCTCGATCAGAAACGGCCCACGCGCGCCGATCACTTCGCAGCGCTCATTCCCGGGATAAACGTCCAGCGCACGCAATGTCCAGAATTGCTCTGGCGGGATTTCGTGCAGGTGCTGCAGCGGTTCGCGTCCGAGGGTGAACAGCGGTCGACGGAAAGGTTTAAGCGCTTCGATCAGTTCGGCCCAGTCGCTGACTTCGCGCCAGTCATCCCCGGCTTGTGGTTGCCAGGCCGGACGCCGCAAAGCCCAGCACGCAATGCCGCTCAACTTCGCGGCGGTGGCGGCGTTCTGACTGATTTGCGCTGCGTAGGGATGGGTCGCGTCCAGCAGCAGGTCAATGCCTTCATCCCGGATGAATTGCGCCAGACCTTCAGCGCCACCATAGCCGCCAACCCTAACCTGGCAGTTCAGATCCGTCGGCACGCGACCGACACCGGCCAGGCTATAGATGTGTTCCGGGCCCAGAGTCCGGGCGATGGCCAGGGCCTCCGTGACGCCGCCAAGCAACAACACGCGCTTCATTGAAAAACTCCTGCATGGCCGACAATCCCGCCCTGGCGATCGATGGCGAACACTTCGACCTGAACCTGCGCCGGCACCACGCTGCGAGCAAAGTCCAGAGCGTGCTGGCACACCGCGTCGCCGAGAGCGATCCCGGCAGCGCTGGCCATCGCCAACGCCTGCTGACTGGTATTGGCTTCGCGGATCGCCTGTTGCAACGCCTCATCGGCGCCGACCGCCGCAGCCCATTCGGCCAGTTGCGGCAGGTCGATGCTTGAATGCCGGCTGTGCAAATCCATGTGCCCGGCCGCCAGTTTGCTGATCTTGCCGAAGCCGCCGCAGAGGCTGAGTTTATCCACAGGCACTTTGCGCAGGTGCTTTAGCACCGCGCCGACGAAGTCGCCCATTTCGATCAGGGCGATTTCCGGCAGGTCGTACACTCGGCGCATGGTGTCTTCGCTGGCGTTGCCGGTGCACGCGGCGATGTGCAGGTATCCGTTGGTTTTGGCGACGTCGATGCCTTGATGGATCGAGGCGATGTAAGCCGCGCAGGAAAACGGCCGGACGATGCCGCTGGTGCCAAGGATCGACAAGCCGCCGAGAATCCCCAGTCGCGGGTTCATGGTTTTCAGCGCCAGGGCTTCGCCGTCCTCGACGTTTACCGTGACCTCGAAGCCGCCCGGGTAATCCAGCTCCTCGGCCAGCAGCGTCAGGTGCTCGCTGATCATTTTGCGCGGCACCGGGTTGATCGCCGGTTCGCCGACGTTCAGCACCAGTCCGGGCCGGGTGACGGTGCCCACGCCACGGCCGGCGCTGAAGCGAATGCCCGGCTCACTGTGCAGGCGCACCTGGGAAAAGAGCAGGGCGCCGTGGGTCACGTCCGGGTCGTCACCGGCGTCTTTGATCGTTCCGGCTTCGGCGCCGTCGTTCATCAACCGACAGAATTCCAGGCGCATTTGCACCCGTTTGCCTTTGGGCAAAATGATCTCGACGGCGTCCGCTTCGACGCCACTGAGCAGCAGGCGTGCCGCCGCGAGGCTGGTGGCGGTGGCGCAGCTGCCGGTGGTCAGGCCGCTGCGCAGCGGGGCGGGTTGTTCGGCGGTTTCGTCACGCATCGAGGGGTTTCGTCACGTCCAGCAAGGTAATCGGTAGCGCCTGACGCCAGGTGTCGAACTCGCCCAGCGGTTGCGCCTGAGCGACGTGAATGCGGGTCAGTTCACCGCCATGCCGTTCACGCCAGGCCATCAGGGTCATTTCGCTTTGCAGGGTGACGGCGTTGGCGATCAACCGGCCGCCGGGTTTGAGTTGGGCCCAGCAAGTGTCGAGCACGCCCTCGCGGGTGACCCCGCCACCGATGAAAATCGCGTCCGGGCGTTCCAGCCCATCCAAGGCTTGCGGCGCGCTGCCGCGAATCAATTGCAGACCGGGGACCCCCAAAGCATCGCGGTTGTGTTCAATCAATAACTGCCGACCTTCATCAGCTTCGACGGCCAGCGCTCGGCAGCTCGGATGAGCGCGCATCCATTCGATGCCGATTGAACCGCTGCCAGCGCCGACATCCCACAGCAGTTCGCCGGGTGTCGGTGCGAGGCGGGCGAGGGTGATGGCGCGCACATCGCGTTTGGTCAGTTGGCCGTCGTGCTGGAAGGCTGAGTCCGGCAGGCCGGCCAGTCGGGACAGGCGTGGCGTGTTCGGCTCTGCGATGCATTCGATGGCGATCAGGTTCAGATCGGCGATAGCCGGGTCAGTCCAGTCGTTGGCGACACCCTCGATGCGTCGTTCGGCTTCGCCGCCCAGATGCTCCAGCACGGTGAGGCGACTTGGCCCGAAACCGCGCTCGCGCAGCAACGCCGCGATGGCCGCCGGACTCCGGCGATCGTTGCTCAATACCAGCAAGCGCACACCACTGAACACATGGGCGTTGAGCGCGGCGATGGGGCGGGCGACTACTGAAAGCGTCACCACGTCCTGCAACGGCCAGCCCAGACGAGCGGCCGCCAATGACACGGAAGACGGGGCGGGCAGGATCAGCATTTCCGCGCCGGGCAGTTGCCGCGAAAGGCTGGCACCGACGCCATAGAACATCGGGTCGCCGCTGGCCAACACACACACCGGCTCGCCACGCAGTGCCAGCAACGGTTCAAGGGAAAACGGACTTGGCCACAATTGCCGCTCGCCGCGAATGCACACCGGCAACAAATCCAGTTGCCGCTGGCCGCCGAAGATCCGCGAGGCGCCCAGCAGGGCGCGACGGGCATTCTTGCCCAGGCCCTTGAAGCCGTCTTCACCGATACCTACTACTGTCAGCCAGGGTGACATCTGCCGTCCTCAAAAAAAGTCCACAAACGGACTGTTCCGACGGGCAGGCTTTTCATGCCGTCGGACAAAGCAGGCATAATACCGCGCCTTCGCCCGCGAAGCGCCTTTCCCCACACAGCCGGTCGCCCCCTTGAACGAACGCCCGATGTCCACCGCCTTACGCCCCTCGGCCTGCCCGGGGTTGCTGCGTATTGTTCCGGCGCTGGATGGCGGCATCTGCCGGATCAAATTGAACGGCGGCTCGATCAGTGCCGCCCAAGCTGAAGCGGTGGCCAGCGCGGCCGAGCGGTTTGCCGGGGGCGTGATCGAGGCGACCAACCGCGCCAACCTGCAGATTCGCGGGATTGGCAGCGAGCAGACGGCCTTGATCGACAGCCTGCTCGCCGCTGGATTGGGCCCGCGTACCGCGGCGGGCGACGATGTACGCAATCTGATGCTCAGCCCGAGCGCCGGGATCGACCGGCAGATGTTGCTCGATACGCGCCCGTTGGCCGAACAGATCCTCATCACCCTGCAAAGCCACGAACGTTTCCACGAACTCAGCGCCAAGTTTGCCGTGCAACTCGATGGCGGCGAAGGCCTGGCGATGCTCGAGCATCCTCATGACCTTTGGTTGAGCGCCGTTGAGCAAGAGGGCGAGTGTGTGCTGGCCTTCGGTCTGGCGGGTTGCCCGACGCAGACTCCGTCGGGCGCGGTGCGACTGGAGGACGGCCATGCGCTGGTGATCGCGGTGCTTGAGTTGTTCCTCGATCTGGCGCGTCCCGACCAGACGCGCATGCGTCATCTGCTGGCCGAATACCCGGTGACCGGGTTTGTCGCTCAAGTGGCCGAACGTGTGCCGCTACTGTCCATCGTGAGCGGGTCGCGCGCTACGAACTCGAGCGTTCCGCATATCGGCGCTCATCCTCAGCGTGAAACCGGCCGTGTCTATGTCGGTGCGATGCCGCCTCTGGGCCGACTCGATCCCGCCATGCTTCGGGGCGTGGCACAACTGGCCCGTGAATGGGGCAATGGCAGTCTTCGTTTCACGCCTTGGCAAAGTCTGCTGCTGCCCGATATCCACGAACGTGATGCCGCTGAAGTTATCCACAGCCTGGAAAACTTGGGCCTGCGCTGTTCGGCAGACGACGCCTTGGCGCATCTGATTGCCTGCACCGGTTCGGCGGGTTGCGGCAAAGGCCTGGCAGACACCAAAGGCGATGCGCTGCAACTGGCGGCGTTGCTGCAACGTCACGACCAAATCCTGAATGTGCATCTGTCTGGCTGCGCGCGTTCCTGCGCGGCGGCACACATCACGCCAGCGACTTTGCTGGCCGTCTCACCCGGTCACTACGACCTCTATTTTCGCGACACAGCGCAGCCGGGTTTCGGCGCGCTGCACGCACGCAACCTTACTATCGAAGCGGTCGCGGCCTTGCTCGACGCCCGCTCACGGAGCTCCCTTGATGCTTGATTACATCCGCGACGGTCAGGAGATCTATCGCAACTCCTTCGCGATCATTCGCGCCGAGGCCAACCTCGACCGAATCCCGGCCGATCTGGAGAAACTCGCGGTGCGGGTAATCCACGCCTGCGGCATGGTCGAGGCCATCGACGGGCTGCAATTTTCCGAAGGCGCCGGCAAGGCCGGGCGCGATGCGCTGGCGGCTGGTGCGCCGATTCTGTGCGACGCGCGGATGGTCAGCGAAGGCGTGACCCGCGCGCGTTTGCCGGCCAATAACCCAGTGATCTGCACCCTGCGCGACGACAGCGTCCCGGAGCTTGCCCGTGAGTTGGGCAACACCCGTTCCGCCGCCGCGCTGGAACTGTGGCGCCCGCACCTGGAAGGCAGCGTAGTGGTGATCGGCAATGCGCCGACCGCGCTGTTTTATCTGCTGGAAATGCTCGACGCCGGCGCGCCGAAACCGGCGCTGATCCTCGGCTTCCCGGTGGGTTTCGTCGGCGCCGCCGAATCCAAGGCGATGCTCGCGGCGGACAGCCGTGGCGTGCCCTTCGTCATCATGCAAGGCCGGCTGGGCGGTAGTGCCATGGCGGCCGCCGCCGTCAACGCCCTCGCCACGGAGATCGAATGATGCAGCAACCTGGACGTTTGATTGGCCTGGGCGTCGGCCCCGGTGATCCGGAACTGATTACCGTCAAAGCCTTGCGCCTGCTGCGCGAATCGCCGGTGGTGGCGTACTTCGTCGCCAAGGGCAAGAAAGGCAACGCCTTCGGCATCATCGAAGCGCACCTGCAGGACGCACAAACCCTGCTGCCGCTGGTGTATCCGGTAACCACCGAAGCGCTGCCGGCACCGTTGTCGTACGAACAAGTGATCAGCGATTTCTACGATGCGGCTGGCGAACAACTCGCCGCGCATCTGGACGCTGGCCGTGACGTGGCGGTGATCTGCGAAGGCGATCCGTTCTTCTACGGCTCCTACATGTACCTGCACGATCGTCTGGCCGAACGCTATGAAGCCGAAGTCGTGCCGGGCGTCTGCTCGATGCTCGGTGGTGCGTCGGTACTCGGCGCACCGCTGGTGTATCGCAATCAGAGCCTGTCGGTGCTCTCGGGCGTGCTACCCCACGAAGACCTCAAGCGGCGACTGGCTGATGCCGATGCGGCGGTGATCATGAAACTGGGGCGCAACTTTCCCAAGGTTCGTCAGGTGCTCGAAGAACTCGGTCTGGCCGAGCGTGCGCTGTACGTCGAGCGTGCGACCATGGCCAATCAGAAAATCGTGCCGCTGGATCAGGTCGAGCCGATGTCCTCGCCGTACTTCTCGCTGATCATCGTTCCCGGTGAAAGGTGGCAAGGCTGATGGCCCATTCCGCTCCGGCGATCGTCATTCTCGGCAATGGCAGCCTCGCGACCGCGCGCAAGATTCAGCAGGTGTATCCGGGCGCGCTGATCCATGGATTGGCCGAACGGGTCGAAGGTGCGGACCGTGTTTATCACGAGTTCGGCGCGACCCTGCGCGAGCTTTATCAGCAGGACACGCCGATCATCGCGCTGTGCGCCACCGGGATTGTGATCCGCACCCTGGCGCCATTGCTATTGGAAAAAGGTGCTGAGCCACCGGTGCTGGCCGTGGCCGAAGACGGTAGCGCGGTGGTGCCGTTGCTCGGCGGTCTCGGCGGAGTGAATGTCATGGCGCGCGAGATCGCCGCCGGCCTCGACGTCGCGGCGGCGATCACCACCAGCGGTGAATTGCGTTTCGGCACGTGCTTGCTCAACCCACCCAGCGGCTATGCCTTGGGCGATCTGGAACTGGGCAAGCGCTTTGTCTCGGACTTGCTGGCCGGCGAACACGTGCGCATCGAAGGCGCTGCGCCCTGGTTGGCGCAAGCACAGTTGCCAGAAGACCCTAAGGCTCATTTGTCGATCCATGTCGGCAGCGCCGAACGGACGCCAGCCGCCAATGAACTGTTGATCTACCCGCGCAGTGTGTTGTTGGCGGTCAGCGCCAGTGTGGCGGATTTGCCCCTGGCGATTCGCGCGGCGCTGCGTCAGGCGCAAATCGCCGTTCAATCGCTGGCGTGCCTGCTGGCACCAGCCACGGAAATGGCCAGCCCGGCGTTGCGCGAAGCGGCGCTAGAGCTGGGTGTGCCGCTGCGTTTTGCATCGGCTGCCCGCGATGTCAGCGAACTGGCTCGCGGGGCCGTTCCTGGCGCGACGATTATCCCGATCGACACGAATCTGGCGCTGGCAATCGCTGAACAACCGCTGGACATCGCACAGATCGGCCGCCCCCGTGGTCGGCTGGCGGTGATCGGTTTGGGCCCGGGTGCTGCGGAACTGATGGTGCCTGCGGTGAAGGCCGAACTGGCCAAAGCCACGGATGTGCTTGGCTATGAAACCTATGTGCGCATGGCCGGCCCGTTTCGTCCGGATCAAGTGTTGCATTGCACCGACAACCGCGAAGAGATGCAGCGTGCCCGTCACGCCTTCGAACTGGCGGCCCAAGGGCGTTCGGTGATTGTGGTCTCATCCGGTGACCCCGGCGTGTTCGCCATGGCAGCTGCCGTGCTGGAAGCCTTGCACGAGTCGAGTGAGTCGGCCTGGCACAGCGTCGATCTGGAGATCCTCCCTGGGGTTTCCGCTTCGCTGGCGACCGCCGCTCAGGCCGGTGCACCGTTGGGCCATGACTTCTGCGTAATGTCGCTGTCGGACAACCTCAAGCCGTGGTCGATCATCGAAAAGCGTCTGGACCTGGCCGCTGAAGCCGATCTGGCGCTGGCTTTCTATAACCCGATTTCACGTTCCAGGCCGTGGCAGTTGGGCCGTGCCCTGGAAATCGTCGCCCAGCACCGTACGCCGGAGACGCCGGTGGTTCTGGGCCGTGACATCGGTCGGCCCGGCCAGACGCTGCGGGTCACCACACTCGGTGCGCTCACGCCTGAACAAGTGGACATGCGCACCATGGTGCTGATCGGCTCGTCCACCACTTGCGTGTTCCCCCGCGCCGAAGGTGGTGAATGGGTTTACACACCGCGTTGGTATGGCACCAAGCCTGCCTCCTGAACCACAGCGGCCCCGTTGGGGCCGCTTGTCATTCTTTGGCTGCCTGCCCTTTGACTTCGATTGTTTCGCACCGGAGTCCCGCGCTTTAAGTAGAGGATCGGGCACAACGCGTCCAGCGATCGCGCCTGCCAGAGCTTGACCTCTTCGCTCACTGGTAATCGCCGAGATCAGGTTGGGAGAGACCTCCGTGCTGTACATTTTCTGCAAGTGCGCCTGGAGTTCTCTGACGCTCAAGCCGCGGGCGTAGAGGAAAATGACGTTGTCATCGAAGCCGGTCCAGTGCGTTTCATGCTTGGCACCTGTTGTGGCTCAAGGGACGCCTGCCGGTCGCGAGGGATGTCGAGCGGCAGTTCGCCGAAGTCGCCCTTCAGGGTTTTACCGCTGTGACCTTCCCTCAATCAATCATGCGGCCTCCCTCACAGACGCTCCGAATAAAACTCGAATATTGCGTCAGCGATAATGTCGAGTCGGTCATTTAACGTTGGACGGATCTCTTCAAACCTTGCTCTGTTCAGAGTGAACGGCACGGCACGATGCGTGAGCGTTACGTTGCCCTCGTTCCAGTCCCAAAACAGAAACTCTTCGCGCTGGACTAGCGCCCATAACGAATAATCATTCAAATCCAATGACAATCGCCCCTGGCTGTCATATTGAGCGGGCGCAATCGCAAACTCCTTGCCTCGCAGGCTATTTTTGGACAATGACCAAAGGGCTGATGTATTAGCCAATAGTGCGGCAAACATATCTCTTGTAACTTTTGCCATTTGACTGTTAACACCAGAAATCACATTCAAATAAGCCTGGCTTAGCTGGCCGGAGAAATTTCTGTAATATTTCTCGACGACCCTTTCGTCTTCGTACTCCCAGCCCATAGACCAAAGCGTGATGACAAACAGGGAGAACCAACCCTGGGGGTCTGTTTGACGATCGCGCTCCTGACTCGCATACCACTGCGCATACCGCACGCTGGCGTTGACGTCCCGTTTGTCCTGACGTGACACACCCCTTGCCGTGCTGATCAGATTACCCCCCAACAATGATCCGGCGGCCCCCGGTGAATTGAGCGTTGCAATTCTTTGACCAGTCTTTGTCTTCTTTACCGAGAAGTCACGTTCGAACGCTTCGGGATATGCCGTCAAGTCCAAGCGTCCTGTTTTCTTAAACTCCATAGTTAACTCCTTTTAAATCATTAAATAAATCTTGTAAGAAAGTTCAGGCTATACAATTTTGAAATCACCATCCACCACTTGGAGCAGCCAACTTAAAACATTCTATTACTCGCCTTCACTGCCCGACCGAACGTCAATTGTGGCCAAGTTACATTTTGGTTTTTTAATGGTGTTGAAAGACTTTGTTTGATGCGATAAGTTTTGTTGGTGATCTGGTTCAGGTTGCCTTGCTTGTTTAAATTAAATGGATTTAGAAATGAATAATATGAATGAAATTGAGTTGAATGCCTATTTTGATCAGTGCCTTGAACAGTGCCAGGCTAAACTAAAACTGCTTGGCCCAAAGATCCAGCCGCGTTCGGCAGGCTCGGCAGTGGAGTTACCAATTGATCGGGATGAATTGAATGCCGCGATCATGGGCAGCGGTATCGTTGGCTTTTTGGAGGGGATGACAAGACGCAACAAGCGCATCGTAAAAAATACATACGCTTATGCCGATATTGCTTCAAGGGTTTTGTTTTCAGAGAAAGTCGCCCGCTACGAATGTTTCAAAAAACTGATGTTCGCCACGGGCTGGACCCAGTATCTCGGTGCATTTACTCAGTACAAGTCCTCTACCTCCAAGTTGACGATGGATAACGTAGCACTGGATATTGTTCACTCTGCTATCGGTGGCGTGGCGGGTCCCGCTGGGAGTGCGTTGAAAGTTGTAGCGGGAAAAACCATTGAGGCGCTAAAGAAACAACCCGATGCGGTAAAACTGTTCGAGCGTCATGCAATTGAAGCCAGTGGCGCAAATTTTGGTATTTCCGTTTGCAAGCAAGACGATGACGCTGAAGTCACGATGGCCGTAGGTACTGTGCGCTACGACACATCGGCCAACAATACAAAAGTTATTTTTGTCGAATGGAACAGTTCTGATGTCGAGATCTATCAAGGCAAAGCACTCTTTACCATTCACGAAGAGGACTTGAGGAAAGAAGCTGAGTGCATCAAGTTCCTCGATGATCTCAGAGAAGCTATTTTTATGGAGTTTTCGCCGGTTTAAATCATTTCGGTTGCCAGAGGCGTCACGCCTCTGGCTTCTGGTGGTCGCTGCCGTTATGGCACCAGATAACCCTTCACCCCGGTAAAAATAATCTGCGCCGCCAACGCGCACACGAACAGCCCCATCAAGCGACTGACAATCTGCAACCCCTGATCACCCAGAATCCGCTCGATACGGTTCGACAGATATAGCACTACGCCGACTGTGAAACTGGCCAGCGCGATACTGAGAATCGCCGTGAGTTTGTCGTCCCAATGCGGCTGACTCACGCCCATCACCAGCAAGGCGCCGATGGTGCCGGGGCCGACCGTCAAGGGGATGGTCAGCGGGACGATGGTCACATCCTGTTGCACGTTATCGGTCTGCACCGCCGACTTACCTTGGGCCATGCCCAGCGCCGAGATGAACAGCACGCTGCCGGCGCCAATGCGGAAAGCGTCCACGGTGATGCCGAAGACATCGAAAATCACCCGCCCGAACAGGTACAGCAAAACGCTGGAAACCAGTGTGGCGGTTGCCACTTTCCAGGCCAGTCGACGTTGTTCCTTGTGCGAATAACCGCGGGTCAGGCTGATGAAACAGGACAACACGAAGAACGGGCTATAGAGCACCAGCATCTTCAGGTAAACGCTGAACAACACGTGGAGCATGGGGCAAGCTCACTGGCGAGGGAAGTCGAGGGGGAGTCTATCAGGCGCTATGGAGTCTGTCGGCTCAGGAGGTCTGAACCGCTGCACGGTTCTGTTGATCACGCTGGGCAACCCAATGCTCGATCAGGTCGCGCAGTTGCGACAGCTCGACTGGTTTGGCCATGTGCCCGTCCATGCCGGCTTGGCGCGCGCGTTCTTTGTGCTCGGCAAGGATGTGTGCGGTCAACGCCACTACGGGGGTGCGAATCCGCTGGTTGCCGACTTCCCAGGCACGCAGTTGCTGGGTGGCGGAGAAACCGTCGAGGATCGGCATTTCACAGTCCATCAGCACCAGGTCGTAGCGCTGGGCCTTCATCGCCATCAGGGCTTCTTCGCCATTGCTGGCGGTGTCCGGTTGCAGGTTGAGCTTGCCCAGCATGCCGCGTATGACCTTGGTCGAAATGCTGTTGTCTTCGGCCACCAGGATGCGGAAATCGCTGGGCACCTTGACCGGAAGGGTAGGGCCGGTGGGCAGCTGCTGCGAGACAGGCAAGCCTTTGTTGCGCTGGTTCAGCTCGTCCGCCAGGGTGGTCTTGAGTGTATAGCCGGCCACCGGTTTGGCGAGAATGCGCTTGATCCCGGAATTACGCGCGATGATCTTGCTCGGGGCATTGCTGATGCCGGTGAGCATGATCAGCAGAATGTCATGGTTCAGGCTCGGGTCTTCCTTGATCTTGGCGGCCAGTTGCATGCCGGTCATGCCGGGCATGTTCTGGTCCAGCAGGACCACGTCGAAGTAATCGCGCAGGTGGGCCTTGGTGCGCAGCAACGCCAGGGCCTCCTTGCCGGATGGCACGGCGCTGACATTCAGGCCCCAGGCGCTGCACTGCTGCACCAACACCTTGCGACAGGTGTCGTTGTCGTCCACGACCAGAACGCGTGCGCCTTGTAACGGGCTGTCCAGGTCCGAGGTCGGATGTTCGAGACGGTCCGGATCCAGCGGCAGGGTCAGCCACAATGTGCTGCCCTGGTTGGCACCGCTCTTGATGCCGAATTCACCCTGCATCAAACGGATCAGCTGACGGGCAATCACCAACCCTAGATTGCCCCCCAGGCTGGTGGCCGAGAGGAAGTGCTTGCTGTGCAGTTCTGCATGCATCAGCGCGTCTCGTTCTTCCGCCTCCATCGGCTGGCCGCTGTCCTGCACCGCGATGCGCAGTCGAGGTTTGGCGCTGCGTTCATCCAGAGCAACGACGATCAGGATCTCGCCTTCGTCGGTTTTCTTCAGGGCGTTCTCCAGCAGGCTCAGCAGGGTCTGGCGCAGGCGTGTCGGATCTCCGCTGATGACGCGGGGTACCTGCGGCTGGATAAAGCTGATCAGCTCGACGTTCTGCTGTTCAGCCTTGGCGCGGAAGATGCTCAGGCAGTCTTCGATCAGGGCGTTGAGGTCGAACTGCACGTCGTCGAGTTCGATCTGCCCGGATTCGAGTTTGGAAATGTCGAGAATTTCATTGATGAGTGTCAGCAGTTCGTTGCCGGCGCTATGGATGGTCTGCACATAGTCGCGTTGCTTGACCGACAGCGGTGTGCCCAGCAGTAGTTCGGTCATGCCCAGCACGCCATTCATCGGGGTGCGGATTTCGTGGCTGATCTTCGCCAGAAATTCGGCTTTGGCGTTGATCTCTGCGTTGCTGGCGGCCAGATCGCGACTGACGCTGAAACGGTCTTCGGTGATGCTGCGCTGTCGCTCGCCCAGGGCAATACTCATCAACAGGCCACTGATACAGATAAACACCAGCAAAATGATGATCAGGCCTTGCGGAGCGACAAGGGTCAGCCCCTGCAGTGCCGGCAGGATAATCAATGTGCCGAGGTTGAATACCACCATGGCCGCCACGAACAGGCGCGCCGGGCGATAACCTTTTTGCCAGTGATGGGCACTGACGAACAACATGCTCAGACCGGCCAGAGCAACCAGCCCATACGTGATCAGGTTCAGTGGCAATGTGTTGACGAACAGCAACAGCAGGCCGCAGGCCATGATGAACAGGATGTCCCCCAGCAGCAGTTTGTTCAGCGGGTGCGGGCCGAGCGGGGCGAAGAAACGGTAGGCGAACATCAAACCGCAAGGCGCGGTCATCAGCAAGGCGAGGTAGGCACCGGGTGTCTGCACGGCGGACCAGTTCGGCAACCATGGCCGGGCCAGGTTCAGTAGCAACACCAGGCTGAGCATCAGCAGCCCTTCGCATGCTGCCAGCCAGAGGCTGCTGCGCGAGCGGGTGTAGATGTAACGGGTCAGGTTATGCAGGATCAGCATCCCGAGGCAGCCAAAAAGCAAGCCGTAGATCAGCGTCTGGTACTGAGTGGCCGCGGTCATGACCGCCGATTGCAGGGTGATGTAGGGCCGAAACTGGTGTTCGGAAACCAGCCGCAGGTAGACGTCGAGGGTTTTGTCGCTTTGTGATAGCGGCAACATGAAGTCGCTGCTGGGGAGGGGGCGCTTAGCCTGGAGCTGCCCGATACCGGTATTCAATTGATCGATCAGCTGGTCGCCGTCGAGCACATACAGATTGAGGTGCGACAGGTCTGGTGCGAACACTCGCAGCAACTGTTCGTGCTTGCCGGGTGCGAGCCTGAAACGCAGCCATAGCGCACCTTCGGGCGCGGCCGCAGTGAGGCGGTCGAGTTCGACGGGGCTGAATTGATTGGTGTAGCGGCTGGAGCGGATGTCGCTCAGCTGCAGGTCGCCCTGTTCGTCGAGCAATACCGCCCAGCCACTGCCTTGCGCGGCTTGGGCCGGGAGCATGCAGAGCAAGGTCAGCAGAGTGACGGTGAAGCCTATGGCAATCCTGAGCCAGCGCACGGCGAAATCCCTTCATAGGTTGATGCCAGAGTATAACTATGCGCGGCGCCGGAATAGTCAGGCAAGGACCGCAAGCCCTTGCCTGGCCTAATGGATGGCTTATTCCTGATTTTCGCCACGCTCGCGGGCAATGGCGCGGTAGCCAATGTCCTTGCGGTAGAAGCAGCCTTCCCAGTCGATTTTAGCCGCCAGTTTGTAAGCCTGCTGCTGGGCTGCATCGACGCTGGTTCCCATGGCGGTTGCACACAGCACCCGACCACCGGCGGTGACCACCTGACCGTCCTTGAGCGCAGTACCGGCATGGAAGACTTTGCCTTCCAGTGCGGCGGCTGCATCCAGGCCATTGATGGCGACGCCTTTGGCGTAGTCACCTGGATAACCGCCAGCGGCCAATACGATGCCGACGCTTGGACGTGGATCCCATTGCGCTTCGACCTTGTCCAGCGCTTGCGCCAGGGCCGCCTCGACCAGCAATACCAGGCTCGACTGCAAGCGCAGCATTACCGGTTGGGTCTCAGGATCGCCGAAACGGCAGTTGAACTCGATAACTTTTGGGTTACCAGCCTTGTCGATCATCAGGCCGGCATAGAGGAAACCGGTGTAAACGTTGCCTTCCTCGGCCATGCCACGTACGGTCGGCCAGATCACCAGGTCCATGACCCGCTGGTGGACTTCGGCCGTGACGACCGGGGCCGGAGAGTAAGCGCCCATGCCGCCGGTGTTCGGACCGGTATCGCCGTCGCCGACGCGTTTGTGGTCCTGGCTGGTAGCCATCGGCAGCACGTTCTTGCCATCGACCATGACGATGAAGCTGGCTTCTTCGCCGTCCAGGAATTCTTCGATCACCACGCGGGAACCGGCGTCGCCAAACGCAT
The DNA here is from genome assembly GCF_003732275.1 of Pseudomonas frederiksbergensis. Lineage (GTDB taxonomy): Bacteria > Pseudomonadota > Gammaproteobacteria > Pseudomonadales > Pseudomonadaceae > Aquipseudomonas > Aquipseudomonas frederiksbergensis_H. The sequence goes on along the minus strand of NZ_MOBM01000019.1, from coordinate 79,483 downwards.
TGCCGGCGAGCATGTCGCGCACCGCGTCTTCGGCTTCGCCGAGGGTCATGGCCACGATCACGCCTTTACCGGCGGCCAGGCCATCGGCCTTGATCACGATCGGTGCGCCTTTTTCACGCAGATAAGCCAGGGCCGGCTCGATCTCGGTGAAGTTCTGATAGTCAGCAGTCGGGATCTTGTGGCGAGCCAGGAAGTCTTTGGTGAAGGCTTTCGAACCTTCCAGTTGCGCAGCACCAGCGGTCGGGCCGAAGCAATCCAGGCCACGGGAGCGGAACAGATCGACGACACCGGCGACCAGCGGCACTTCCGGGCCGACGATGGTCAGAGAAACGTTCTTCTCGGCAAAATCAGCCAGTTGCTCAAGCGCCAGCACGTCGATAGCGACGTTCTCGCACTTGGCTTCAATGGCGGTGCCGGCGTTGCCCGGGGCAACGAAAACTTTCTGCACGCGCGGATCCTGAGCCACTTTCCAGGCCAGGGCGTGTTCACGGCCACCGCTGCCAATGATCAAAACATTCATTTCAAAAACCTCGGATGACGCTAATTCTGGATAGCACCGATGGTGCTTTGTGTGGGAGCGGGCTTGCTCGCGAAAGCGGTCTGTCAGTCACATCAATGCTGGATGTGCCGCCGTCTTCGCGAGCAAGCCCGCTCCCACATTCGATCGTCGTATCAGTGACGGAAGTGGCGCATGCCGGTGAACACCATGGCGATGCCAGCTTCGTCGGCTGCAGCAATCACTTCAGCATCACGCATCGAGCCACCTGGCTGGATCACCGCAGTGATGCCGACCTTGGCTGCGTTGTCCAGACCGTCGCGGAACGGGAAGAACGCATCCGATGCCATTACCGAACCGGCTACTTGCAAACCGGCATGTTCAGCCTTGATCGCAGCGATACGCGCCGAGTTCACGCGGCTCATCTGGCCGGCGCCGACACCGATGGTCTGACGGTTCTTGGCGTAGACGATAGCGTTGGACTTCACGTACTTGGCGACTTTCCAGGCGAAGATCAGGTCGTTGATTTCCTGTTCGGTCGGGGCGCGCTTGGTCACGACTTTCAGGTCTTCGCTGCCAATCATGCCGATGTCGCGGCTCTGCACCAGCAAACCGCCATTGACGCGTTTGTAGTCCCAGGCCGGAGCGCGATCAGCCGACCACTCGCCGCAGGCCAGCAGGCGTACGTTGGCTTTTGCAGCGACGATAGCGCGAGCTTCTTCACTGACGGACGGGGCGATGATCACTTCGACGAACTGACGCTCGACGATGGCCTTGGCAGTTTCAGCATCCAGTTCGCGGTTGAACGCGATGATGCCGCCAAACGCCGATTCGGTGTCGGTGGCGTAGGCCAGTTCGTAGGCCTGACGGATGCCGCCTTCAGCGTCCGGGCTCACGGCCACGCCGCACGGGTTGGCATGCTTGACGATCACGCAGGCCGGCTTGACGAAGCTCTTCACGCATTCCAGCGCGGCGTCGGTGTCGGCCACGTTGTTGAACGACAGCTCTTTGCCTTGCAATTGGGTCGCGGTGGCGATGCCGACTTCGGCAGGCTTGGCTTCGACATAGAACGCCGCGCTCTGGTGCGGGTTCTCGCCGTAGCGCATTTCCTGAGCCTTGATGAACTGGCTGTTGAAAGTGCGCGGGAATTCACTGCGACCTTCGGTGCTGAGGGTTTCAGCCGCCTGGTTCACGGTGCCCATGTAGTTGGCGATCATGCCATCATAGGCGGCGGTGTGTTCGAAGGCCTTGAGCATCAGATCGAAACGCTGAGCATAGGTCAGGCCGCCGGCCTTGAGGCTTTCCAGGACGTTGGTGTAATCGCTGGCGTTCACCACGATGGCCACATCTTTGTGGTTCTTCGCTGCCGAACGGACCATGGTCGGGCCGCCGATGTCGATGTTTTCGATGGCGGTCGGCAGGTCGCAGCCTGGCTTGTTGATGGTGGCTTCGAACGGGTACAGGTTGACCGCTACCAGATCGATCGGCTTGATGCCGTGCTCGTTCATGATGGCGTCGTCGATACCGCGGCGACCGAGGATCCCGCCGTGAATTTTCGGGTGCAGGGTTTTCACCCGACCGTCCATCATTTCTGCGAAACCGGTGTAGTCCGCGACTTCCACTGCGGCAACGCCGTTGTCGCGCAGCAGCTTGAACGTACCGCCGGTGGAGAGGATCTCGACGCCCAGGGCTTCAAGTTCCTTGGCGAATTCAAGGATCCCGGTCTTGTCGGAAACGCTGATCAAAGCGCGGCGGATCGGCAGGCGGGTAGTCTGGTCGGTCATTTCAATTTCCATCAAAAGCAAAGGAGTCAGCAAAAAAGGCGACCGGTTTTACGCGGGCGCCTTTCTGGTTTGATTGAATGCTTACAGCAAATCGTACTGCTTGAGTTTCTTGCGCAGGGTGCCCCGGTTCAGCCCGAGCAGCTCACTGGCCTTGGTCTGGTTGCCCTTGACGTAGTTCATCACGCATTCGAGCAGGGGAGCCTCGACTTCGGAAAGCACCAGGTTGTACACATCCGTGACGGCAGCGCCCTCAAGGTGGGCGAAATAATTGTGCAGCGCCTTCTCGACACTCCCGCGAAGGGTCTGACCTTCTTCGCTCGGCGTATTGAGGTGCTGTTTCAAATTCACGTTGTCGCTCACGGGTGTTGTTCCACTCACTAAAGTCTCGGTCATCATCGTCATGCAGCCACCCCTTCTCCGTCCCCTGTCAGGCTCTTGTAGCGTTCGGCGAAGAAGGCCCGAACGTAGGCGCATTGTGCTTCCGTATCTTCCAAACGATTGAAGTGGGCGCGGAACTCCCTGGCGCCCGGCAAGGTTGCGAGATACCAGCCCACATGCTTGCGAGCTATGCGCACGCCCATGACGTCGCCATAGAAGGCATGCAGCGCGGCCAGATGCTCAAGCAGAATACGTTCCACCTCGATCAGCTCCGGTGCCGGGAGTTTTTCGCCGGTACGCAGATAATGGTCGATTTCACGAAAAATCCATGGCTGCCCCTGAGCAGCCCGACCCACCAACAGGCCATCGGCACCGGTCGCGTCGAGCACGTACCGGGCTTTCTCGGGCGAATCGATATCGCCATTGGCGAAGACCGGAATCGACACTGCCTGCTTGATCGCGGCAATGGTGTCGTACTCCGCTTCACCGGTATACAGATCGGCACGGGTGCGGCCATGTACCGCCAACGCCGTAATACCTGCCTGTTCGGCGATCTTCGCCACCGTCAGGCCGTTCTTGTTCGCCCGGTCCCAGCCGGTGCGGATCTTCAGGGTGACCGGTACATCGACCGCGGCCACCACGGCCTGCAGGATCTCGGTCACCAATGCTTCATCTCTCAACAGGGCGGAGCCGGCGGCCTTGTTGCAGACCTTCTTCGCCGGACAGCCCATGTTGATATCAATAATCTGTGCGCCCAGTTCGACGTTGGCCCGGGCTGCATCCGCCAGCATCTGCGCATCTCCGCCAGCGATCTGTACCGAGCGGGGCTCGGGATCACCTTCGTGGATCATGCGCATCCGCGATTTGCGGGTGTTCCACAAGCTCATGTCGCTGGTGACCATTTCCGAGACTACAAGGCCCGCGCCCAGTCGCTTGCACAGCTGACGAAAGGGCTGGTCGGTGACACCCGCCATGGGGGCGAGAATCAAGCCGTTGTGCAATGTATATGGACCGATGCGTACCGCCGACATAGGACTTCCCTGTTGTGGGGCCGGATCATGAGAGTTCGAAAAAGGGTTGGCATGATACCCGCTCTCGATGACTGGATAAAGGCTGAATTGGATAAAATCTGAACAGTTAATTCGTTATCGCCAGCGGTTTGGTTGGAACGGTCAAAGTCAGAAAACTGCCGTCAAGCCTGTAACACTCGAGCGTTTCACTCGGGGGAATGGAAGCTCAGGCTGTAGTTCACCGCTTTGGGGCCTGGATCGAGAATGTCCAGCGCGATGTGGATTGGCGTTTGTGGCGGCATTTCCGCGAGGCCTTCGAGGTCGCCGCTGAGGTACTCGCCGGGCTTGAAGCGACGGCTGGCGATCAGGTGACCGTTGAGGTCGGCAAAGCGCAGTTCCAGCAACGGGAAGGGCTGGGAGAAGGGCGCGCGATTGTAAATGATGGCATCGACCACCAGGGCGCCGTTGAAGTCCGGGTGGCTGCGGACTACCAGATTGCTGCTTTTGACTTTCGCGATGTCGACTTTGGACGGCACGGTGCAGCCGATCTGCGGACAAAGTTGCTGGAACCACGGACGGTACTGGTCCTGGCGTGCCAGTTCGTCGAAGTGGTAGGCGACGTATTGCCCAGCGAGGCCGGCGGCGCCGAGCAGGATCAGCAGCAGCCAGAAAAAGCGCCGGCCCCAGGGGGAACGACGTTTTTGCCAGTCCAGTTGCAACGGGTCATCGCTCAGGTCCTCCAGCACTTCCGCGCGCAGGGCCGGTCCGCTGCGTTCGCGTCGCTTGCGCAGGGGCTCGACCGAGGGCAGGTCGTCGTCGGTCTCATCAGTGGTCGCCGACAGGCTTCCAAAGGGGATCGGGGCGTCGAGCGGGTCGTGCAGGCGCAGATGTTGTATCTCGGGCTCGTCGTCCAGATCCGCGGGTTCCAGCGACAGCGAAGGCTCGGTGCGCGAATGTTTGCTCGGCTCGATCGTCGGTTCTGGCGTGGGTGTTTCGACGGTTTGTGCGCGATCGGCGGCCGATTCACTGAAGAGGCTGTCGGACCAGGGCTCCTGATCGTGCTCGGTGGTATCGCGGCGAGCGCTGAGGCTGTCTTCGCGGGGCCGAGTGAATTCCGTTGTTGGCTGGATTTCCCGCTGTTCAAGCCGGGCGAGCTCTTCGTCCAGATCCAGGCTGTCCAGATCCATTTCTGCAGCGGTCCATTGCTTTTGGCTGATGGCTCGCTGCACGGTCGGTTCGACGGGGGGCGGTGCAACCGGTTTGACCGTCTCCTTGCCGGCCCGCTGCTCGAGTAATTGCTTGGCGGCGTTGAACACCTGCAAGCACGAGCCGCAACGAACCACTCCACGGGCCACGCTCAATTGAGCATGGCTGACGCGGAAGCTGGTTTGGCAATGCGGGCACTGGGTGACGAAGCTGTCGGTCATGCGGCAATCCGGTTTATGCAGGCGCTCATTCTAGCGCCGACGGCCAGTAATGCGTACCCAGCCGTCGCGATTGGCAATCGGGTCCAGATCGAAGTCCTGAGCGTAGGCTGCGGCGACTTCTTCACCTTGTTCGGCGAGGATGCCCGACAGCGCCAGGCGACCGCCCGGCTTGACCAGGCTGGACAGTTGCGGCGCCAGCGAAACCAGCGGGCCGGCAAGAATGTTGGCCACCAGCACGTCGGCCTGAACCTGTGGCAGGTCCTGCGGCAGATACAGCGGGAAGAGTTCGTCGGCAATGTTGTTGCGCCCGGCATTGTCGCGGGAGGCTTCCAGCGCCTGCACGTCGATGTCGGTGCCGACGGCTTGCTTGGCGCCCAGCAACAGCGCGGCAATCGCCAGAATCCCCGAGCCGCAACCGAAGTCGAGCACGTTGCAATCTTTCAGGTCCTGACTGTCGAGCCATTCCAGGCACAGTGCGGTGGTCGGATGAGTGCCGGTGCCGAACGCCAGGCCTGGGTCCAGCAGCAGGTTCACCGCGTCCGGCTCAGGCGCGGCGTGCCAGCTCGGGACGATCCACAGGCGCTGACCGAAGCGCATCGGCTGGAAACCGTCCATCCAGCTGCGCTCCCAATCCTGGTCTTCGATCACTTCGCTGTGATGCTCGGGCAGCGGGCTGCCGGTCAGCAACTCAAGGTGGGCCAGTACGCTGGCGGCTTCGGTGCCACCTTCGAACAAGGCCAGCAGGTGAGTGTGCGACCACAGCGGGGTGGTGTTGAGTTCCGGTTCGAAGATCGGCTGATCTTCGGCGTCCATGAAAGTCACCGACACGGCGCCCACTTCAAGGAACGCGTCTTCGTAGGTTTCGGCTTGTTCTGGGCTGATGGCGAGACGGACTTGCAGCCAAGGCATGGCGGGCACCTTTGAAAAATATAGATTGCAGCCTAGCGGGCTGCGAGAAGCGCGCAAGTTTACGCGAGCGCGAGGCAGAAGACGACCGGGTAGGCTGAGTTCGGAATTGGACGAATAACTTGTGGCGAGGGAGCTTGCTCCCGCTGGAGCGCGAAGCGGTCCCAAAATGGCCGAACCGGATCTGTCTGATACCGCGCAGTTGAATGGTCTTGCGGTCGCTGCGCAACCGAGCGGGAGCAAGCTCCCTCGCCACAAGGGTTTTGCGTGCAGCCAATCTCCAGAAACAACAAAGCCGCTCGAAAGCGGCTTTGTTGGTATGGATCACTGCTTAATGCTTTTCGCCAGCCAGCTTGTGTTCCAGGTAGTGGATGTTGACTCCGCCTTCGCAGAAGCCAGCATCACGGACCAGATCGCGGTGTAGCGGGATGTTGGTCTTGATCCCGTCGACAACGATTTCGTCCAGCGCATTGCGCATGCGCGCCATGGCTTCGTCACGGGTTGCGCCGTAGGTGATCAGCTTGCCGATCAACGAATCGTAGTTCGGCGGAACGGCATAGCCACTGTACAGGTGCGAATCGACGCGAACGCCGTTGCCGCCCGGAGCGTGGAAATGCTTGACCGTGCCTGGGCTAGGCATGAAGGTTTTCGGGTCTTCGGCGTTGATCCGGCATTCCAGCGCGTGACCGCGGATAACGACGTCATCCTGGGTGTACGACAACTTATTGCCAGCGGCGATGCTGAGCATCTCCTTGACGATGTCGATGCCGGTGACCATTTCCGAAACCGGGTGCTCTACCTGGACACGAGTATTCATCTCGATGAAGTAGAAGTGGCCGTTTTCGTACAGGAACTCGAAGGTGCCAGCGCCACGATAGCCAATGTCGATACAGGCCCTGACACAGCGTGCGAGGACTTCCTCGCGCGCGTTCTCGTCGATGCCCGGTGCCGGCGCTTCTTCGAGAACCTTCTGGTGACGACGTTGCAGCGAGCAATCGCGGTCGCCCAAATGGATCGCGTGACCCTGGCCATCGGAAAGCACCTGAACTTCCACGTGACGTGGGTTGGTCAGGAATTTTTCCAGATAGACCATCGGGTTGCCGAACGCTGCGCCCGCTTCGGAGCGGGTCAGTTTCGCCGAAGAGATCAGGTCTTCTTCCTTGTGAACTACGCGCATGCCGCGACCACCACCGCCGCCAGCGGCTTTGATGATCACCGGATAACCGACTTCGCGACCGATGCGCAGAGCGGTTTCTTCGTCTTCAGGCAGTGGGCCGTCGGAACCCGGAACGGTTGGAACACCAGCAGCGATCATGGCGTGCTTGGCCGATACCTTGTCGCCCATCAGGCGAATGGTTTCGGCTTTCGGGCCAATGAACGCGAAGCCGGAGTTCTCGACCTGTTCGGCAAAGTCGGCGTTTTCCGCAAGGAAACCGTAGCCTGGGTGAATGGCGGTAGCGCCGGTCACTTCAGCCGCGGCGATGATGGCCGGAATGTGCAGGTAAGAGTGCGCGGCCGATGCCGGACCGATGCAGACGGATTCGTCTGCCAGGCCCAGGTGCATCAGCTCTTTGTCGGCCTTGGAGTAAACGGCGACAGTCTTGATGCCCATCTCTTTGCAGGCACGCAGAATCCGCAGGGCGATCTCACCGCGGTTGGCGATCAGAACTTTTTCCAACTTCGCAGTCATCAAAGTTTCTCCGCGGTTCAAACGATGGTGAACAGCGGTTGGTCGTACTCAACCGGCTGGCCGTCTTCGACGAGGATGGATTCGATCACACCGCTGGCTTCAGCTTCGATGTGGTTCATCATCTTCATGGCTTCGACGATGCACAGAGTGTCGCCTTTTTTCACGGTCTGGCCGACTTCAACGAAGGACGGCGAGGACGGCGAAGATTTGCGATAGAAAGTACCGACCATCGGCGAACGGGCAACGTTGCCGTTCAGCACAGGCGCAGCCGGAGCTGCAGGAGCAGCGGCGGCAACCGGAGCAGCAGCGACAGGCGCAGGCGCCGGAGCATGCATAGGCGCGGGAGCGTAGTACTGCTGAGCCGGCGTCTTGCTGTGACGGCTGATGCGTACGGACTCTTCGCCTTCCTTGATCTCGAGCTCGTCGATACCGGATTCTTCCAGCAATTCGATCAGTTTCTTAACTTTACGGATATCCATGAATCATCAACTCCCAAGGGTCGGTCAGGGGCGTTACGCTTGTTGTTCAAGCTGTTGCCGGTCTTTCAAGCTGCTCTAGGGCGGCCTCCAGGGCCAGTCGATAACCGCTGGCGCCAAGGCCGCAGATCACTCCCACCGCAACGTCGGAGAAGTAAGAGTGATGGCGGAAAGGTTCGCGTTTGTGCACGTTAGACAAATGCACTTCGATGAATGGGATGCTCACTGCCAGCAGCGCGTCACGTAATGCGACACTTGTATGCGTAAAAGCTGCTGGATTGATCAGAATGAAGTCCACACCTTCGCCGCGAGCAGCGTGGATGCGATCGATCAATTCGTACTCGGCGTTGCTTTGCAGGTAGAGCAAATGGTGGCCGGCATTGCGCGCCCGCTGTTCCAGATCCTGATTGATCTGCGCCAGCGTTGTTGCACCGTAGACACCCGGTTCCCGGGTGCCGAGCAGGTTCAGGTTGGGGCCGTGTAAAACCAATAGGGTCGCCATCTGCTGCTCCTTTGTCATCTGTGTGCAATTGTCAGAACCCGGCGACTATGCCGCAAAGCCTTTGTGACTGTCCAGTTCTATGCAATAGCCAGCACGATGGCCGATGTTTGCGCGAAATATGTGACCGGGTGATTAAATCCGGTCATTTGCTTTCACAACACGTTCGGCGAAGTTTTTCGCGTTGATCTCGCCGATCACCCGCACATCGGCACGTTCGACGCCATCTTTGCCAAAAAACATCAGCGCCGGAGGACCGAATAACGTGTAGCGGTCGAGCAGGGCGCGTTGTTCGGCGTTGCTGGCGGTGATGTCGAAACGGATCAATCGATAGCCTTTGAGGCGTTCGATGACATTGGCATCGTTGAGGACTTCGTGTTCGATGACTTTGCAACTGATGCACCAGTCGGCATACCAGTCGAGCAGCAACGGCGTGCCGGAGGATTTGGCTTCGGCGAGGACGCGATCCAGTTCGGCTGGCGTGGTAATGGTTTGCCAGTTGCCGACGATTTGCGGTTGACCGTTGCCGGCGGCAATGCGCGGTTGGCCAATGGGGTTAAGCGGATCAGTCTGGCCACTGAACGCGCCATACCAACAGACCAGGGCATAAAACAGCAGAAGCATCCCGAGCAATTGCCCGAGGCGTTTTCTCGGTGGTTTATAGACGAATTCCAGCGCGCCCATAAACAACCCGACGCCACCGGCGAGCAAGCCGATCAATAGCAAGGTGATCTGGCCCGGCAATACGCGGCTGAGCAAAGCGATCGCCAGCCCCAGTAGCAGCACCCCAATCGCGTTTTTCACGTAGATCAGCCACGGACCGCTTTTCGGCAGCCAGGCCGCGCCGCCGGTCGCCACCAGCAGCAGTGGCGCACCCATGCCCAGGCCGAGCATAAACAATTTCAATCCGCCGCCCAGAGCATCGCCGCTGGCGCTGATGTACAGCAGCGCGCCGGCCAGTGGTGCCGAAACACAAGGCGAAACCAGCAGGCTCGACACCACGCCCAGCACCGCCGCGCCCCACAGTGAGCCGCCTTCAGTACGCCCGGCAATCCGGTCCAGGCGGCTGCTGATGGCGTAGGGCAGTTTCAGTTCGAAGACGCCAAACATGGCCAGGGCAAACACCGCGAAAAACATCGCGAATGGCACCAGCACCCAGGCTGACTGCAAGCGCGCCTGGAGATTGAGCTGTGCGCCGAACATGCCCATCAACGCACCGAGCAGGGCGAAACAGACAGCCATCGGCAGCACGTAAGCCAGCGACAGGTTGAAGCCGCGTAAACCACCAACCTGCCCGCGCAGAACCACCCCGGAGAGGATCGGCAGCATCGGCAGCACGCAAGGGGTGAAGGTCAGGCCAACACCTGCGAGGAAAAACAGCGCCAGTTCGCGCCAGCTCCAGGCGGTGGTCGCGGCGCCGCTGCCCTCAATGCTCAGGCGCTCGGTCTCGGGCGGGTAACACAGGCCTTTGTCGGCGCAGCCCTGATAGGTCACGACCAGCGTAAAGGCGCGGGAATCAGTGCGCGGCAGTTCTATATCGAGAATGCCGTGGTAAACCTCGACATCGCCGAAGTACTCATCGTGTTTTTGTTCGCCCTTGGGCAGTTGCGCCGCGCCGAGGCCTACATCGGCCGGGTCGGCGCGAAACTGGAAGCGATGGCGGTAGAGGTAATAACCCTCGGTGGCGACGAAACGCAACTTGATCGATTGCGGTGTGCTTTCTACCAGACTCAACTGAAAGGCTTCGCGCACCGGCAGGAAGTCTGCGCTGTTGTTGATCGAACCCAGGGTGGAACTGGGCCGACTGTCCAGCAACCCGGCGGCGGAGGCCGGCAGGGCGAGCACTAAAAACAGCAGGCAGAGCAAACGGCGCATGACAATCTCGCGTATCGAAAGTGTGGGCATGATAGCGGACAGTGGGCGGGTGTGCAGGCGGGAGCCCTGCGGCGATTGTTCTGGGGCCATCGCGAGCAGGCTCGCTCCCACATTGATCTGTGATCGACGCAGAACCAATGTGGGAGCGAGCCTGCTCGCGATGGCGGTTTGTCAGACGCGGAAGGCCTGAACGGCTGTATGCAACCGTCCACCCAGCACCAACAAATTCTCCCCTTGTTCACGTCCCTCGCCAATGCGCAGCAAGTTATCCCCACCCAATTGGTGAATTCGCTCACTGTGATCGCGGATTTCGCTGACAGCGCCACTCTGCTGGGCGGTGACATCGGCGATGCGCACGGCGGTGTCGGAAATGGTCTGGATCGCCCCGACGATTTTATCCAGCGCACCGTCGGCAGCCTGGGCCTGATTGGCCGTGGCTTCGGCATGTTCGACCTGGGTGCGCATGCCTTCGACCGATTGCCGCGCGGCGGTTTGCAGGCCGGCGATCAGTGTCTGGATCTCGGCCGTGGCCCCGGCGGTGCGTTGCGCCAGCGAGCGAACCTCTTCGGCGACTACCGCAAACCCTCGGCCCATTTCTCCGGCGCGGGCCGCTTCGATGGCGGCGTTCAGGGCCAGCAGGTTGGTCTGGTCGGCAATCGAGCGGATCACCGTGAGCACACCGCCAATGGTCGCCGACTCTTCGGCCAGATGTTCGATCATCTGCGCGTTGCCTTGCACTTCGCCCACCAGCGCATGCAGCCCGGTGAGGCTCAGGCCGATCACTTTCTGACCGTGCTCCACTGCCAGTCCTGCATGACGACTGGCATCGGCAGCCTGACTGGCATCGCCGGCGACTTGTTGAATCGTCGCCTCGAGTTCACCAAGAGAATCGCGGATCAGTGCTGTGTCGCCAGCCTGATGCTCGGCGCCACTGTGCAGATCATTGCTCAATTCGGCCAACGTTCGGCTGCTGCCGGCGACTTGCTCGGCGTTGAGGCGAATGGTGCCTACCAGGTCGACCAGATAGGCGCGCAAGCGATTGAGCGAGGCTTGAATGTCATGCAGTTCGCGGTTGGTCGCGCCCAGTTGAATGTCGCGGCTGAAGTCACCTTCGGCCCAGGTCGACAGCGCAGGGGCGAGGTTGGTCAGGGTTCGTGCCAGGCGTCGCTGCAAAGTATCGATGAGCAATGCGATCAGCAGAATCAGCCCGATCATCACCCCTTGCATCAACCGCACTTCGCTCTGGATCTGCCCGTGCTGGGCGCGCACCACCGGTTCCAGCCCGGCGATGGATTGCTGCACGGCGGCGATTTTCAAGTGCGTCGCGGTGCTGAGGTCAGCGCGTTTCTGGATCTGTTCGCGAGTGCGCGCCAGTTCCGAAGGGTAGCGGGTGAGCAGGCTGTTGAATTCGCGTTTGAGGCCGACGCCGGCATCTTCGGCGACGGCTTTTTCAGTGTTCTCTAAACCCATCATCGCTGCGAAATCATCGGTGTTCGATTCGGTGCTGGCGGTCACGCCAAGCAGCGGTAAAGCGTCCAGTTGCTCGGCTTGAGTGCGGATGTTATCGACTTCGCGTTCGACATCGGCGGCCAGTTCGCTGCGCCCGCTGCTGACCAGTTTGTCCCGGGCCAGGGACAGTTTGCCCACGTGTTGGGACGCAGTGAGCAAAGGCGTCAGGTACGCCGCATTACCGCCGGCGTATTGGCTGAGCTGATCGAGGCTGGCGCCGAGTTCGCGTTCGGCTTGCAGCAGCAATGCTTGCGGGTCGCCCGCGAGTTTGCCGGCAGCCAGCAGGTCGGTTTTGCTGAATTCAGCCAGGTTCGACAGGCTCGGACGCAAGGTGTCGGCCAATGCCGGTGGCAACTCACCGAGTTCCTTTTGCAAGGCATCGATGGCCTGGCTGGCGCTGCTCAGGCGCAGGGCATCGCCGCTGGCCAGGTAATCCTCGACGTTGCGCGCCACTTCATTTTGAAATTGCTGAGACAGTCCCAGATAACGCTCCATCAATAGATAGGGGCGTTCCAGGGCTTTTTGCGACCACCAGAGCGTGACGCCAAGGGCCACACACACGGCGACCAAAAGGAGGGTATTGAGGTTGGTCAACAGCTTCAGGCGCATCGTGGTCTACCAACGGCAGAATGGTAAGTGCCTGAAGTTATTGCGTTTCCGTTACAAAGTTATGACCGAATGGGTCGATTCCGATGAAAAAGTGGCACTTTGCTTTGATTCTCGCGCGGCTTGTACGCGGTTACGTCCGGCGTTCTTCGCACGGTACAACGCCTCGTCCGCCTGGCTGGCCATCAGCAGGCTGTCAGAGTCTTTGCGCAGTTCTACGACGCCGGCGCTGAAGGTGCACCAGAGGTCCTGGGGCTGAGCGGGGTAGTGAATTTCGGCAAAGCGCTGACGGATTTCATCGAGCACCTTGTAGGCCGATTCGATATCAGTGTCCGGCATGACGATGGCGAACTCTTCACCGCCGTAACGGCCGATGAAATCGGTCTTGCGCAACCGTTGCTTGAGGAACAGCGCCAGGCTCTTGATCACCCGGTCGCCCATGGGATGGCCGTGGCTGTCGTTGACCCGTTTGAAGTGGTCGATGTCGAGCATCGCAAAGCTCAGCGGCTTACTTTCGCGACGGGCACGGAATGAACAGTCTTCGAGCAATTGCAGAATGTGGGTGTGGTTGTACAAGCCGGTCAGGCTGTCGCGCACCATCCGCGCCTTCAGATTGCGCGCCCGCGCCGCGCGGTTGCGCACCGTGGTGATCAGGTGCCGTGGCTTGATCGGCTTGGTCAGGAAATCGTCGCCGCCCTCGCTCATGGCGTCGAGTTGCTTGTCCAGGTCGTCTTCGGCCGACAGATAAATGATCGGCACGCTGACATAGCGGTCGTTATGCCGGATCACCTTGGCCAGTTCAGTACCGGTGCAGGCCGGCATGTACATGTCGAGGATGATCAGGTCCGGCTGGAAATCCGCCAGTTCGGCCATGGCCTGGATCGGTTCGATCAGGGTCCGCGTGACGATCCCGGCGCTGTTGAGCAGGCGTTCGGTGTGCAAGGCCTGGGCGCGGGAGTCGTCGATGATCAGCACTTTATAAGGTTCGTACTGGGCGACGCAGGTCAGGACTTCGATCTTTTCCAGCAGGCTCGAGGCTTCGAGGGTGCCGGTGAGGAATTCCTGGCCTCCGGCACGCACGGCGGCGAGGCGGGTCGGGGTATCGGTTTCGTGCAGGCTGAAAAACAACAGCGGCAAGGGCTGGTCGAGGCCTTCCTGGGCTTCGGCTGCCAGTTTCAGGCCGATGCCGGCGCCACTGAAGTCGACGTCCATGACAATTGCCGCCGGCAACCGCTCGACCATCGAGGAGCGGAACGCGGCGACACTGTCGAGGGATTGAGCGCTGAGCCCGAAGAATTCAAGTTGCTTGGCCAGCCGCTCGGCCCGGTCGTGATCCTGCAACATCACGTAGATCGGTTTGCGCAGCGGCGGCAGAAAGGTCTGTTCCAGCTGATCGCCATGGCGCAAGCCGGTGCGGGACAGGCGTTGCATCAGGCGATTGAGGTCAGTGATCAGTCCGCTGCTCAGGCGTCCACGATTGGCATCGACCGCCTCCAGCGACTGGCCGATGTGGCGCGCCAGCTGGGTATGTTCCGGTTGTTCGAAACGTTCGGCAAAGCGCAGCAGGCGCAGATTGGCCTCACTCAGCTCCGATAAGTCGGTGGTGGACCATTCGTTGCGTTGCAGGCGTTGCCATATCTCAAGAATCTGACGTGCCTGATGAATTACCCGCTGGGCAAAGTGGTGCTTGAGGCGCTCACGGCTGGGGTCTTCTGGCTCGGTCATATCCTGACTACTAGTTAGGGTGCATGCTGAGATCGACTGGTGGCTCTATGCTAGCACCTCTTTTCGATTGCATGAGTGTCGTATGTCAATAATCTGCAAAGCGACTTCATTCAGTTTCTGACCGACTGGTCGCATAGGCTCAACGCTGCGCTTCATTTATAGTGGCAGCTCCATTGCGGTCATTGTGTGGCTCGCCGTGACGCGCAGGATTTTAATGCGCGGCAAATGACGCACGATGGCGTAGGGTTGTGGTCGAACCGATGAACTCAAGTGATTGAAAGGATACCGCCATGCTGGACTGGAAGAACCGCACAGGCAGCGCGCCTGAGCGTGCCGCTGAACCGAAATCGGCCACCCGCAGTTATTTTGGCGGCCTGTTGTTCAGCCGGGCGCTGGCCACTCTGATTGTTCTTTACCTGTTGGTGGCGATTGCGTTGGGCTGGTACTGGAGCCAGGAGCCGGCGCTGTTCCCGGTTCAGCAGAATGCCCAAATGGCGGCCGAGAAAGAAGGCAAGCAGATGGTTGTCGGGTACACCACGGTGGAAACCCTCAAGTCCGTCGCCGGCACCTTGCTGACCAAACCGGGTGGTTATATTTCCAACGACCGTTTCCCGCCGGGGCTGTGGATGGATAATACGCCGAGCTGGGAATATGGCGTGCTGGTCCAGGTCCGCGACCTGAGCCGTGCGCTGCGTAAAGACTTCGCCCGCTCGCAGTCGCAGTCCACCGAAGACGCCGACCTGGCCAAGGCCGAGCCGCGTTTCAACTTCGACAACAAAAGCTGGGTGCTGCCATCCAGTGAGTCCGAGTATCAGGAAGGCATCAATTCCCTGAGCCGTTATCAGGCGCGCCTGTCCGATCCAAGTCAGAAAAGCGCGCTGTTCTATGCCCGCGCCGACAACCTGAATAACTGGTTGGGCGATGTCGGTACCCGTTTGGGTTCGCTGTCGCAGCGGCTGTCGGCCAGCGTCGGCCGGGTCAAGCTCAACACCGCACTGAAAACCGAAGTCCTGGCCCCGGGTCAGGTGCCACAGGTCGACGAAGAAATTGTCGAGACCCCGTGGCTGCAGATCGATAACGTGTTCTACGAAGCACGCGGTCAAGCCTGGGCGTTGTCCCACCTGCTGCGCGCTATCGAAGTCGACTTCGCCGATGTGCTGGCCAAGAAGAACGCCACGGTCAGCGTGCGCCAGATCATTCGTGAACTGGAAGCCTCGCAAGAACCGGTCTGGAGCCCGATGATCCTCAACGGTAGCGGCTTCGGTGTGTTGGCCAACCACTCGCTGGTCATGGCCAATTACATCTCCCGGGCCAACGCAGCGGTGATCGATTTGCGTCAACTGCTCAATCAGGGCTGAGTCATGGTCGATAGCTCCGTTGATGACATGCGTGAGGCCGCCCATCGTGCGGCCTCCGATGCCGAACAAATCGCCTGGGTCGACGAGCAGGATAACCTGCTCGGCGCTCTGGTCCGCTCCGAGCTGCGCGAACGCGAGCTGATCGGGCGCGGCACCTACATCATGCTGTTCAATTCTGCCGGTGAACTGTGCGTACATCGGCGCACCCTGAGCAAAGCGATATACCCCGGTTACTGGGACGTGGCGGCCGGCGGCATGGTGCTGGCCACTGAGACTTACGCCGAATCGGCGGCCCGTGAGCTGGAAGAGGAGTTGGGCGTGAGCGGTGTGGAACTGACCGCCCATGATCACTTTTTCTTTGAGGACACCGGCAACCGACTCTGGTGTTCGGCGTTTTCGGCGGTGTGGGACGGCCCGTTGATCCTGCAGCCGGAAGAAGTGCTTGAAGCGCGCTTCATCCCGATCGATCAGGTTCTGCTGGAAATCACGCAGAAGCCTTATTGCCCGGACTCTCTGGCGGCCTTGCAGCGCTATCTTCGCGCCCAAGGGAATAACGTCGCAAAAGAGCTATAAATTGGCGCCGATTGGCTCTTAGCAATCGGCGTTTTTGCCGTTACACTGCGCGACCTTTTCAAGCTGAACCGGTAATGCTTGTTGTAGGAGCTGCCGCAGGCTGCAATCTTTTGACTTTGGCTTTTGAGTCAAAATCAAAAGATCGCAGCCTCGTTGCACTCGTCAGCTCCTACACCGGGTTTTCCGTTTCAGTAGCGCTGCCCCTGCCTGAGTGGGGCTTCGCGGTCGATGGCATCTGCCACGACCAGTCTTTGTCCTCCCAAGAGGATTGCCGGTGGCCAAAAAAGCCGCATCCTTCGCCGCCCTTGGTGGCCTGGTATTTTCCACCGATGCAGGTCGTCATTGCCCGGATTGCAGTCAACCGGTGGATGCCTGCATCTGCAAACAAACCGTTATCCCGGCCGGCGACGGCATCGCTCGCGTGCGTCGCGAAAGCAAGGGTCGTGGCGGCAAGACGGTGACCACCATCACCGGCGTGCCGTTGGCCGAAGACGCGCTCAAGGATCTGGCCACCACGTTGAAAAAACGTTGCGGGACCGGCGGGGCGTTGAAAGACGGAATCATCGAAATCCAGGGCGATCATGTCGAGCTACTCTTGGCCGAGCTGATCAAACACGGTTTCAAGGCGAAGAAGTCCGGCGGCTAGCAGCCTCTGTGAAAACCACCCGCGGCTTGATCCAGTCCCGATTTCATTCAGGTCTGGTGTCGTCTCCATGGTTTTCACAGAGCCTGTTCATGACCGGTTTCTAAACTCACTGCGGTCAGCGAGGTCTACCCCCTCGTTGACGAACCGTCATTTTCATTCTTTAGACTGCGCCGGCCTGAACTTAAGGCGACGCTCTATGACTTCTTTATAGGGGACTTCGATGTCCGTACGACGCACACGCAAAGACGATGGCAGCCAATGGACAGTTGCGGACAGCCGCAGTGTTTACGGGATTCGCCATTGGGGGGCCGGGTATTTCGCGATCAATGACGCCGGTCGCGTCGAAGTTCGTCCGAACGGCCCGACCAGTTCGCCTATCGACCTCTTCGAGCAAGTCGACCAACTGCGCAAAAGCGGTTTGTCCTTGCCGTTGCTGGTGCGTTTCCCAGACATCCTGCAAGACCGCGTACGTCAGCTGACCGGTGCGTTCGACGCCAACATCGAGCGCCTGGAATACCAGAGCAAGTACACTGCGCTGTACCCGATCAAGGTCAACCAGCAGGAAGCGGTGATCGAAAACATCATCGCCACCCAGAACGTTTCCATCGGTCTGGAAGCCGGCTCCAAGCCGGAACTGCTGGCGGTGCTGGCGCTGGCGCCGAAGGGCGGCACCATCGTCTGCAACGGTTACAAGGATCGCGAGTTCATCCGTCTGGCGCTGATGGGCCAGAAGCTTGGTCACAACGTGTTCATCGTGATCGAGAAAGAATCCGAAGTCGGTCTGGTGATCGAAGAAGCGGCGGCGCTCAAGGTCAAGCCGCAGGTCGGCCTGCGCGTGCGTCTGTCATCCCTGGCGTCGAGCAAGTGGGCAGACACCGGTGGTGAAAAATCCAAGTTCGGCCTGTCGGCGGCGCAACTGCTGTCGGTGGTCGAGCGTTTCCGCGCTGCCGGTCTGGATCAGGGCATTCGCCTGCTGCACTTCCACATGGGCTCGCAGATCGCCAACCTGGCGGACTACCAGCACGGCTTCAAGGAAGCGATCCGTTACTACGGTGAGCTGCGCAACCTTGGCCTGCCGGTCGATCACATCGACGTCGGCGGCGGTCTGGGCGTGGACTACGACGGTACTCACTCGCGTAATGCCAGTTCGATCAACTACGACATGGACGATTACGCCGGTGTCGTGGTCGGGATGCTCAAGGAGTTCTGCGACGCGCAGAGCCTGCCGCACCCGAACATCTTCTCTGAAAGCGGCCGCTCCCTGACCGCTCACCACGCCATGCTGGTGGTTCAGGTAACCGACGTCGAAAAACACAACGACGACGTGCCGAAGATCGATAACAAGGACGAGCTGCCGGAAACCGTGCAGTGGCTGGTTGATCTGCTCGGCCCGACCGACATCGAAATGGTCACCGAGACCTACTGGCGCGCCACGCACTACATGAGCGACGTGGCCACCCAATACGCCGATGGCAAGCTGACCCTGGCGCAAAAAGCCCTGGCCGAGCAATGCTACTTCGCCGTTTGCCGTCGCCTGCACAACTCCTTGAAGGCCCGTCAACGTTCCCACCGTCAGGTGCTCGACGAACTCAACGACAAGCTGGCCGACAAGTACATCTGCAACTTCTCGGTATTCCAGAGCCTGCCGGACACCTGGGCCATCGGCCAGGTCCTGCCGATCCTGCCGCTGCACCGTCTCGACGAAGAGCCATTACGCCGTGCGGTGTTGCAAGACCTGACCTGCGACTCCGACGGCAAGATCAAGCAATACGTCGACGAGCAGAGCATCGAGACCAGCTTGCCGGTACACGGTCTGAACGAAGGTGAAGACTATCTGCTGGGGATCTTCCTGGTGGGGGCCTACCAGGAGATTCTTGGCGACATGCACAACCTGTTCGGTGACACCGACTCGGTGAACATCTATCAGAACGCCGACGGCAGCGTGTACCACGCCGGTATCGAGACCCACGACACCATCGAAGACATGCTGCGTTACGTACACTTGTCGCCGGAAGAACTGATGACCCACTACCGCGACAAATGCGCCAGTGCCCGCATCAGCGCCGCCGAGCGTACCCAGTTCCTCGATGCCTTGCGTCTGGGCCTGACCCGTTCGTCTTACCTGTCTTCTTGAGGTAAGGCACCGCGCCCATCGGGTTGTCTGAAAATTCTCCGCGCGTTGCGGAAATTTCAGATGACCTGGTGCGGAGCTTCTCTTTTTTCAAGCGAAATGACCCACATACTGGGCTATCCAAGCGATGTGGTCTTCTTTTCACGTAGGTCATTTCCTAAGTTGTACTTCGGCACTCTACTCGGCCATGTCTCTCAGCGAGAATCCCCGGCCGCCCCTCCTGTAGAGAATCGCCGATGTTCGATCCAGTCAACGAACCGTCATTTCGTCTGGATATAGCGGGTCTTCCCGACTCCTTTGAGGTCTTGGCCTTTACCGGTAGTGAAGCCATCAGCGAGCCTTTTGTGTTCGACGTGGATCTGCTGAACGATGACCCGACGCTGGACCTCGCAAGCCTGCTGTATCGCTCGGCCTTTTTGCACTTCGGGCCCTTGGGGCAGGGTGTTCACGGGCAGTTGCTTGGCCTCGTTCAGCTCGGCCATGGTAGTGAGCCCAGTCTATGTCGTGTCCGTCTGGGCCCCAGGCTGGCGTGTCTGGCGCAGCGATTCAATCAGCGAATCTTCAGCCAGCGCTCGGTGCCGGAGATTCTCGCTCAGGTGCTCAAGGAGCACGGCATTGCCGGCAAGGATCGGCGCTTCGACCTGAACGGCGATTACCCGTCCCGTGATTTCTGTACGCAGTACCGGGAATCAGACCTGCAATTTCTCCAGCGTCTGTGCGCCCAGGAGCGGCTTCATTATTACTTCGAACACTGCGCACGCGGACACTGTCTGGTTTTCGGTGATGGCCTGGGGCAATTCAGCCGTGGCGAAGAGAGCGTCTTCGAGGGTGAGAACGAACGGCCAGGTGTGCATCAGTTCAAGCTTCACGGCTGCGGGCAAATCGCCGAAGGCCAGACGAATCTGGCGACGCTGCACAGCGGTCAACTGATGCCGTTGTCCGGCCATCCGTGTATGGACTGGAATCGTCTCTGGCTACTGACCCATGTAGAGCATCAGGGTGGACAGGAACCGGGGCTTCCTTATAGCAACCAAGTGCGCGCCGTTGTGCAGGAAATGCCTTTCGTGGCGCCTCATTCGATCGTCAAACCCAGGATGCATAGTCTGCAGCGGGCGTGGGTGGTCGAGGTCGATGAGTCTCAACCGGATCTGGCCAGACCGGTTGCCGTGCAGTTTGACTGGCTTTACCAAGGGGAGGGCGCAGCGCCCAGCCACTGCTGGTTGCCATTGGCTCCCGAGCTGGAAGGCGCGGGCACCCTGCCGTTGAGTGAAGGGGCGCAAGTGCTGGTGAGCTTTATCGAAGGCGATCCGGATCAACCCTTGATCAGCGGATTTCTTCCCGGCGCAGCCTCCAGTGCAGAGCCGGTCATACCCGACCTGCAACCCTCCTTGACGACCGATGCCAGCCCGGCGCTCGAGGGCTTGCAGGGCTTGCTGCAATCCAGCGAACCCTTGGTGCTCCTGTGCCTGCTGCCAGGCGGCGGCAGTTTCAGTCATTGCGCGCAGTCTTTTTGTACCTGCCGGGCGGCGCTGCAGCTCGGCCAGAGCGGTGCGGCATGATCGCCGCTCAAGCGGTCGACCCGACCCCGCAATGGCTGTTGCTCGACGTGCCGGGCGTGCCTCAGGCCGGCGCGAGTTTGCGGCAACAGTTTGCTCATGCCCGATGGTTCCGTCTGTTCGAAGGCACCGAATTTCACCCCTTGCGTGAGCACGGGCCAGTGTTGGTCGACCTTCGCGAATGCCCGGCACTGGCCGAGCTGTGCCAAAGTGCGCCACATGCCTGGAGCGGGTTGCTGCTGGTCAGTGAAGCCTCTTCATCGCAGCTGCTGGAGCATTTGCGACGCATGCTCGCGGTCACCTTGGGTCTGCATCACCGGGCCTTGTTGAGTTACTACAATCCACACACGGCGAGTTATTTTTTCGATGCCTGCGATGCGCAGGAGTTGAGTCGCTGGCTCGGTCCGATCGATCAGTTGCGCTGGTTCGGCGGCACCTGGGCCGACCGGGCCATAGGCTGTCAGGGCTGGCAGCAGCTGTTCAATCCGCGGCTTGCCGTCCGGCCGCTGGCCATCGAAGAAAACCTCAGCCTGCGTCAGCGAGACACCTTGCAAACCTGCCTGCTGGAACAACACACCTGGCGCTGGAGCCGATCCACCGGTTCCGACTACAACAGCTTGTGGACTTACCTGCAGGAAGGGCTGGCACTGGGTTTCAGCGAACGTGCGGTGCTCGATGGCTGGTTATGGTTGCGCTTGCAGCACCCCAACGCAGTGCCCGTGCAGTCGTTGCCGGGATTCACCCAGCAAGAGCGTCTCGATAGCCTGCGCAACCTGTGGCAGACCGATCAACCCTGAAGCTGACCCTCGTCATCCGGCGAACCAACTGTCGTGCTTGCGCAAGTACCAGGCGAACGCGCCCAGGGTCAGGCTGCGCAGCAACATGAACAACAGGAAAGTTATCCACAGTCCATGGTTGCCCAAGCCTTGTAGCGCCCAGGCGAAGGGCAGCAGCAGGATCACCGTCAGCAGCATGGCGTTGCGCATTTCCCGGGCGCGGGTGGCGCCGATGAACAGGCCGTCGAGCAGGTAACTCCAGACAGCAATCAGCGGCAGCACCGCGAGGTAAGGCAGGTAAAGGAAGGCGGTGTCGCGCACGCTCTGGATGTCCGTCTGCATCTCGATGAACAGGTGCCCGGCGAACAGAAACAACAAGGCAAACCCCATACTCGCCAGCAACGACCAACCGCACGCCACCACCAGTGAGCGGCGCAGGGCCTCGCGGTCGCGAGCACCTATGGCGTGTCCGCACAGTGCTTCGACTGCGTGGGCCAAACCGTCCAAGGCGTGGGCGGTCAGCAGCAGACCGTTGAGCAGTAACGCATTGGCGGCGACCGTAGCATCGCCCAGCCGCGCGCCCTGTACGGTGATCAGGAAAAACACCGACTGCAGCGCCAGGCTACGGATGAAGATGTCGCGATTGACCGCCAGTAATGGGCGCCAACTCTGCCACAACGCCAGCGCAGCCCAAGCGATATGGCCGGGGTAGGCGCGCAAGGCTTTGCGGGTCATGAACAGGCCGATCAGCGCGCCGGTCCACTCGGCGATCACCGAGGCCCGGGCCGCGCCGACCACGCCCCACTCCAGGCCGAGCACGAACCACAGGTTCAACGCGATGTTGACCAGGTTGGTGCTCAGGAGAATCGCCAGCGGAGCCCGAGCGTTCTGGGTGCCGAGGAACCAGCCCACCAGCGCGTAGCTGGCCAGCGCCGCCGGCAAGCCGAACAGCCGTGTGTGGAAGAACTCGCGGGTGAGGTGATCCAGCTCCGCCGACGGTTGCATGAAGTGCAATGCGACTCCGCTCAACGGCACGCCCAATGCGCCCAACAAAATGGCCAGGCCCATGGCCAACAACAGACCCTGGAGCAAAATCTGCCGTAACGCTGCGCCATCCCCGCGCCCGGCAGCCTGGGCGGCGAACCCGGTGGAGCCCATGCGCAGAAAGCCCATGGCCCAGGCAAGAAAGGTATACAGACTGGCGCCCACCGCGACAGCGCCGAGTTGATGAGCATGGGGCAAGTGGCCGACGACGGTACTGTCGACCAGCGCCACCAGCGGTACGGAAATGTTCGAGAGAATCATCGGGGCGGCGAGCGCCCAGACTCGACGATGGGTCGGACGGTCGCGCCAGTCGGCAATCAGATTGGACATGCAGGCTCCTTGGGGGCGGCTGCATTGTAGCGACACATTCGCAATCTACATCGATCCATTGTGGGAGCGAGCCTGCTCGCGATAGCGGACTGACAGTCAACTCGGATGTTGAATGTGCCGGCGTCATCGCGAGCAGGCTCGCTCCCACAGGGGACGGTGGGGTTAGTGAACAATCCAGCTCAGCAACCACAATCCCAGCAACAACCAGATAATCCCCATGATAATCGACGCGTTCATGAAGGCGCGGATCGCTGCCCACAGCAGCATCAGCCCGATGATCAGCGTGATGATGCTGACGATCGAAGTGTCCATGCCCAGCGCCTGGGCCAACCCTTCGACAAAATTGCTGCCGGCGTTGCTCAACAGGTTGAACAGGCCACTGAGGGCGTCGATGATGAACCGGATGGCCGAACCGATTATCTGGCCGAGCCATTCGAAAAAGCTTTCTACCTGCATGTGTGCGTCCTGATGGAGTAGTGGCGTGGTTGCCTGATCCGAACCTTGGGCTATTTATCGTGCTGCGTAGGAGCTGCCGAAGGCTGCGATCTTTTTGAGTATGACGCAAGTGCGCAGGCACAACGCTGCCACTTGCCTTCACCCGCCATCCCCCTGAAGCTATACGCCTTCAGGAGAGCCCGATGAACCTTGTTGAACTGACCGAACGCCTGCACGCCATTCGCGACCGTAATGACTGGCGGCAATTTCACAGCCCGAAAAACCTGGCCATGGCCGCAAGCGTGGAAATGTCCGAGCTGGTGGAGATTTTCCAGTGGCTGACCGAAGACCAGTCGCGTCAGTTGCCGGCAGACAAGCTCGCCCATGCCGGGCAGGAAATCGGCGACATCGTGCTGTATCTACTGCTGCTGTGCAGCGAGTTGGGGTTGGACATGAATGAAGTGGTGCGCAGCAAACTCGCGGACAGCGAACGGCGGTTCAGCTGATGAGCGACCGTCATTTCGATCAGCTGGCGACTCGCTTCGCCGAAAAAATCTACGGTGGCGCCAAAGGTGCGATCCGGCTCGCGGTGCTGCAAGCCGACCTGGCCGAAACCCTGCCGGACCGCCCGTTGCGCGTACTGGACATCGGCGCCGGGCTGGGCCACATGTCGTTGTGGCTGGCCGAGCGCGGTCATCAGGTGACCCTAGCCGAGCCCGCCGAACCGATGCTTGAAGGCGCCCGTCAGCGCTTCGCCGAAGCGGGGCAGACGGCGACATTCATTCAGGCGCCGTGGCAGGAACTGCTCGGTCAGCTCACCGAACCTTACGATCTGGTGCTGTGCCACGCCGTACTGGAATGGCTGGCCGAACCCCATGCGATTTTGCCGGTGCTGCATCAGTTGACGAAGCCGGACGGCTGGTTGTCCCTGGCGTTCTACAACCGCGACGCGTTGATCTACCGCAACCTGCTCAAGGGCCATTTCCGCAAAATGCGCAAGAACAACATGGCCGGCGAGAAGCAGAGCCTGACGCCGCAGCAGCCACTGGATCCACGGGAACTGGCGGCGCAACTTGAGAGCATGTGGCAGGTCGAAACTCAGAGTGGGGTGCGGGTTTTTTACGACTACATGCCGGTGGAATTCCAGGCCCGCGTCGAACTGCCGGACTTGCTGGAAATGGAACTGGCTCACCGCCGTCACCCAAGCTTCGCCGGGCTTGGGCGCTACCTGCACTGGATCTGTCGGCCGATCTGACCGGAGCGCGAAATGAAAAGTCGTTCAGGGTTACTGGTGATCTGTCTCGGGTTGGCGGCCTGTCAGGGCAGCAACCCTTATGTCGCGACCTCCAATCCCCTGCCACCGGCACCGCCCCAGGCCGCCACCACCTTCGACCGCAGCGCCTACCCGGCGCCACCCCGCGATTACGGACGCTATCGCAGCTGGGCCTGGCTCAACGGGCGCCTGCCTCCGGGCACGGCCTGGGCCGACTCGGCGCAGGTGGCCGAAGCGGTCAGCAATGCCCTCGATCAACGCGGCTTGCGCCCACTGCATGACAACCGCCCGGCGGACCTGTTGGTCAGCGCCGATTTGCATCTGGAAACCCGCTTGCGTCAGGTCCAGGACGACTATGGTTACGGCGGGGGGTATTACGGCGGCGGTTATGGCGGTTACAACCGCTACGGCAGCGGTTACGGCATGTACAACACGGTGCCGGTCATCCGTACTTATCAGGTACAAGTCGTGGTGGTGCGCGTCGATCTGTTCGACGCGAGCACCGGCCAGCCGGTGTGGAGTGCTAGTGCTGAAACCAGCAATCAGGGCAACCAGAGCGAGCGTGCCGATGCCATTCGTGAAGCTGTCGAAAGGGCCATGTCGGCGTATCCTCCTAATTAGCTTCCCATACAGGAAGCCTCCCGCAGGTGCATGTCTTCTATCGGAGAAAAATCATGTTCCGCCGACTCGCTTTACTGGCCATGACCGCGCTGCTCACTGCCTGCGCCGCTAACCAGGTCAACCATGACTTCGATACCAGCCGCGACTTTGCCGCCTATCGTAGCTGGAGCTGGAAAGAGCCCGCCGTGCAATACCGTCCCGATGATCCGCGGATCAAGAGTGACCTGACCGAACAACGCCTCCGCCAGTCCGTTGCCGATCAGCTGGATCAGCGCGGTTTGCGTCCAGCCGCCGCCGGCGCCAGCCCGGATCTGAAGGTGCAGACCTACCTGATCGTCGAAGATCGTCAGCAACAGGTGACCACTAACTATGGCGGCGGTTGGGGTAGCCCATGGAACGGTTATTGGGGCGGGCCGATGTACAACGAAACCCGCAACATCAGCTACAAGGTGGCGACCATCCAGGTCGACCTGCTCGATGGCAAGGACGGCAAACTGGTGTGGCGCGGCAGCGACGAGCAAACGCTCAGCCGCACCCCGAACCCGCAGGACCGCAGCAATACGATCCGCGAGACGGTCGGGCGGATATTGGCTAACTATCCACCGCGCTAAACCAATACCACCGATCCACTGTGGGAGCGAGCCTGCTCGCGATAGCGGTCTGTCAGTCACATCAACTTCGGATGTGCCGCCGTCATCGCGAGCAGGCTCGCTCCCACATGGTTTCTTTGTCATCGGCAGTAGCATGTTGCCAGCAATCTGGTGGACCCTTGTCTACACTGCTTCACATCGTTGGAGGTAGCCCTCGGCAGTGTGCCGGCAAAGGAGTGCGCCATGTCTCCCTGCTTGCAGTTTCGTAGCCCGGCCCGGCAACGGGGAGCGATCGGTTTGATGGCGGTGCTGACCTTGGGCATGGCCTTGGTGTTCCTGCTGCTCGTGGTCGATAGCGGCCGCCTGTACCTGGAAAAACGCAGCTTGCAACGGGTAGCCGATATGGCCGCGCTGGAGGCGGCCACACGCGACGGTGATTGCGCCGTCGGTGCCACGGCTACCGCCTATGCCACCGCCAGCGCAAACCGCAACAATTTCACCCTGCCTGACCCCACGCGCAGCCTGACGGTGGCCTGCGGCGCCTTGACCCTGGACGCCAACAATCTTCGGGTTTTTACGGCTAATCCGAGCAGCAGCGAAGCCATTCGGGTGAGTGTCAGCCATTCGATCCTGCAGAGTTTCGCCGGGGGGATTGGCGCCGTGTTCGGCGGTCCTCCAGCCGGTGCGACCCTCAACCTGACCGCGACCGCCGTCGCAGCGTTGCCGCCACCGCTGGCATCGCTGACCATCCGCACGACGGCACTGAGTATCGATACCAGCAAGTCGGCCACCCTCAATGCGCTGTTCGGTGGTTTGCTGGGCGGTAATCTGAACCTCTCCGTGGCGGGCTGGAGCGGCTTGGTGAGCACCAACATCAGCCTGCTCGGTTACCTCGATCGATTAAAGGTAGACCTCGGCCTCACCGCCGCCGGGTATAGCCAGGTATTGGGCACTTCGGTGGCCGTCAGCCAGTTGATCCAGACCGCCGTCAATGTGCTGGACCCCGGCGGCACTCTCGACACGACGGCGACCATCGTCGGGCTGCAAGCACTCAAGGTTGCCGCGGGCACAACGACCGTGGTGCTGGGCAATATGCTGCACGTCGAGAACGGCAGCAATATGTCGGCGTTGGCGACTAACGTGAGCGTGTTCAACCTGATTGAAGGCATCGTGCAACTGGCCAACAAGAAGAATGGTCTGGTGGCAACGCTGCCGATCAATCTGGCAGGGCTGGCGCAAATCACGGCCCGAGTGCAGGTTCTGGAACCGCCACAACTCTCCGCGATCGGCAATCCAAAAAACGCTGCGCTGAATCCATTGGGACCCAATCGGATCTACGTGAGAACCGCGCAGGTGCGCACATTGCTGTCGATCGACTTGCCGGCGCTCGACGCCATCGTGGCGCTGTTCAATGCGGTAAACGATCTGGCAGGACCGCTGACCAACACCCTCAATGCCTTGCTCAATCTCAACCTGGTGGCGGTGCTCAATTCACTGACCTGCGCCTTGGGCGTGCCCTGCCAGACACCCGACATCAAGCTGTTGCCGGGGCCGATACGGCTCGATGTAGCGCTGGACGTCGCCAGTGCCAGCAGTTACGTCACGGCCTACAGCTGCGTCAGTAACACCAACAAAACCCTGACCACCAGCACCAGTACATCGCTGGTTAACCTGAAAATCGGCCGGATTGATTCGGCCAGCATGTTCGGCAGCAACACCACGCCGCCGGCGGTCACGGTGCAGCCGTTGAAGGTGATCGATATCGGGATTAAAACCTGTCGCAGGCTTCTCTTTCTGCCCATCACCTGCGATCCGCGTGTGCCCGGCGTCGGTGGCGGTATCGATATCGTTGCCGACACCAGCGTGGCGGCGAACGCCAACATTGCCCACGTCTACTCCGCACCACCGGCCAGCAGCCTGCCGGAAATCAACCAGCCACCGTTCTACTACTCGTTCACCACCAGCAGTATTGTCAGCAACCTGCTCAACACCCCGCTTAACATTCACGTGGATATGTATGGTCCGTCGGGCAGTCTCGTCAGTGGTCTGGGGACGATCCTGAGCAGCGTCACCAGCTTGCTGATCAGCGCGATCAACAGCGTGCTCAGCCCGTTGCTCGACAGCTTGATCAACACCTTGCTGTTAAGCCTTGGGATCGATTTGAACAAGGTCGACGTCGGCGCCAACCTCAGCTGTCACTCGGGGCGCGCGACTTTGGTGATCTGATCGCCCGTGGCAATCGGCAACTCGATACAAAACCGCGCGCCCTCGGTCGAGT
The DNA here is from genome assembly GCF_003732275.1 of Pseudomonas frederiksbergensis. Lineage (GTDB taxonomy): Bacteria > Pseudomonadota > Gammaproteobacteria > Pseudomonadales > Pseudomonadaceae > Aquipseudomonas > Aquipseudomonas frederiksbergensis_H. The sequence continues at coordinate 51,491 of NZ_MOBM01000019.1, read as the reverse complement.
TTCTTACACTCAACTTACCGCCCATGTTTTCGACGATGCCGTAACTCACCGACAACCCGAGCCCGGTGCCGATGCCCACCGGTTTGGTGGTGAAGAACGGTTCGAAAATCCGCTCCAGCAGCCGTGGATCGATACCGCCGCCGTTGTCCTCGACCCACAGTCGCACCGAGTATTCATCACGTTCGGCGTACACCGAAATCCACGGTTTGAACTCCCGGTCGGCCTCGCGTTTGCTCAGCAGCGCATCCCGCGCATTGACCATCAAGTTGATCAGCACCTGTTCCAGCTGATCGACGTAACCGCGCACCTGCACTTCGAATCCGGTCTCGCTGACCCGCAGTTCGACCCCTTTGCCACGCATCCCTTCGGACAGCAGTGACAGCGTGCCCTCAATGGCTTGAGCCGGATTGAAGGGATGCTGCTCGATCTCCGAACGCCGACCGAATACCCGCATGTGATCCACCACCCGCGCCGCGCGCTGGACTTGCGCGTCGATGCGGTTGAGTTTGTCTGTCAGATAATCGATTTGCGCATCGCCATTGCTCAGGCGCTTGAGCACATTGACGATGGCCATGCGCATCACGTTCAGCGGTTGATTGATTTCATGCGCCAGCCCGGTGGCCATTTCACCGAGGGTGGCCATTTTTGCGCTTTGGGTGAGCTGTTGCTGGGCGCGCCGGACTTCGGTGTTGTCGCGGCCCACGGCTTGAATCTCAAGCAAGCGACCCTGCTCGTCGAACACCCCGCGATCCGACCAGACCCACCAGGCGTGTTCCCGACCCGGCAGTTGCAGGTTGATTTCCGCAGTGCTGACCGGGAACTCCGGGCTCAGGTGACTGAGCCGCTGGAGGAACGCTTCGCGCTGTTCCGGCGACATCCAGCTGCCCAGGTTCACTCCCGGCAGCTTCTCGGGCTGGCATTCCAGGTAGGTCGCCAGCGGGCGGTTGCCGAAGGTCAGTGTCAGGTCTGGAAGGTAGCGACAAATCATCGCCGGGGAGTCTTCCACCAGGATCCGATAGCGCTCTTCACTCTGTTTTACTTTCTCGGCGGCCAGGGTCGCCTCCGTGACATCCAGCCACAGCCCCACAGCTTCCACCGGCAGCCCGAGGTCGTCGCGCAGCAGTTTGGCTTCGTCCAGCAGCCAGTGATAATCGCCGCGACTGTCGCGCAACCGATAACGGGCGCGCACCGAACCTTCGCGCAGCAGCTGCCGGGTGCGCTCGAAATAGCCGTCGCGGTCCTCGGGATGGACGCGTTCCACCAGCGCGCCGGCGGCACAATCGGCGAGCGACCAACCGAGCAGCGGCAACAGGCTGTCGCTGAAAAATGTCGGTTGCAGCGCACCTTCGACATAGCGCTGCACATAGATCACCGCCGGTGAACTGGCGATCAGGTTGTCCAGCCGGGCATGGGCGGCAGCGGCGTTCTGCTGCTGATTTTTGATGTCACTGATGTCGAGCATGAAGCCCACCAACCGCCGGTTTTTGCCGATGCCCAAGGCCTGACCTTGCAGTCGATACCAGATCGGCGTTTGCGCCGTGTCGGGGCGATGCAGGCGCACGCACAGCAGCAACGGCGCGCCTTCGTCCTGCAAGGTTTGCAGGCGAATCGTCAGCTCTTCACGGTCGGCGGGGTGGATCTGTTCGAGCCAGTCGTGCAGTGGCAAACGAGTGCTCGAAAGGTTCAGCATGCTTGCCAGCGACGGCGCCAATTGCACCTCGGCATCGTCGCTGAAAACCTCCCACCAGCCGGTGCCGAGCAAGGCTTGCAGAGACTCCAGCCGCTCCAGTTGCAGATGGTGCTGATGCTCGCGCAAACGCTCAAGCAACGGGCTGGCCAAAGCGGCGGTGAGTTGCAACCAGTCGCGCTCGCTCAGGTCGGGGGCACGTTCTTGCACCGGGTAGAAACCACAGAGCAACCAGGCCACCACGCCCAGGGCATTGTGGTAAGGCACCGCGAACCCTTCGGCATTGCCGAAGATGCCTTGCAGGCGTGGGTGTTCGCTGGGGGTCAGTTGCTGGGGCGCGGAGCCATTCAGACTGTCGAGACCGGTGCCCAGGCGTTGGTCGATTTCCCACAAGCCGGGTGCATCGAAGGCCGCGTAATGCTGGTGGATCAGCCAACCCTCTGCCTGTTCGTCGAGCAAGGCCATGGCGATACACGGGATCTGAAAACGCTGGGCCAGGCCTTGCAGTTGCTCCGCCAGCACTTCGGGCAAGCGCGTCAGGCTGCACAGACGCAATTGTTCGCTGATCTGCGCCGCCAGTAGTTGGCATTGTTCGCGGCTGCGCGCTTGTCGACGTTCGAGCAGCAGGTCGCCGATGTCGATCAACTGCAACAGCCAGTTTTCGCCCAACGGCTGCACCCAGCCCCGCAGATGCAGCGGTTGTTCGCCGAGGCTGAAAAAATCCAGGTCCAGACTCTGCCCCTGCCACTCGGCAGGCGCGCCTTCGACCGACAGGCCGCTATGGGGCATGAGGTAATCGAGCAGATGCGGTGCCTGCGCACCGGGCATTTGTTGCGCCAGCAGATGCCGCAGCGGGCCGGTCAGCTGAATCACTCGGCCCTCGTCATTCAGATGCAGCTGCAAACCGACACGTTGCACGCTCGGAGGGTCCGCACTGGTCGAGGGCTGCGGCGGTTGGCGGTTGAGCAGGCGCCCGAAGAGTTTGTCCCCGGAACTCAAAATTGCAGGCTCGATCGGGCGGTAAGGGTCGCCGGCAGATTGGGCACCGAGCCGATCCCCGGCAGGACCAGGAACGGCAGCACCTGATTCAGTTTACTGGTGGGGTAATTGATGGTGACCGTCAGCACGCCACCGATATAGGTGGCGCTGGCATCGGTGGCCACATTGAAGTTCAGCGCGGCGGGAATCCAGGCCAACTGCCGGGTCAATTCGGTGGTCGCTATGTTTCTGACGGCGGTGTCGTAATTGGCGGTGCTCGGGTCCAGCGCCACACTGCGGCGCACCGCTTCGGCCGTCGACTGATTGAACGATTGCATCAGCAACAGCGGCAGGCTGTAACTCACCAGCCCATAAAACACGGCGAAAAAGATGATGAACACCAAAGCGAACTCAATCGCCACGGCACCTTTTTGTTTGCGGGGGAGGCCTGTTTTCATGAGTGCGTCTACCCTGACCATCACGACGTAGTATCAGCATAGAATCATTCAGCCAAAACGGACGTTTTTTACCGGATGCAGAACTTTGTCCTACTTATCTGGCTGACGCTTTGCGCAGCACAGGATGTCCGAGAGCGGCACATCGCCAATGGCCTGACCCTTGGCGCGGGTGTACTGGCGCTGATGTATCTGTTGTGGACGGGCACCACATGGTTGGGGGCCGAGGCGGTGCAGGGCGGCTGGGCTTTGTTGTTGGCACTGGTCTTCACCTTGCCCGGTTATGCATTGAGACGTCTGGGGGCGGGCGACGTGAAACTGATGGCGACGCTGGGCCTTGCGACGGACGGTATGCACCTGCTCGGCGGCTTCATCGGCGCCGGATTGGCCAGTGCGTTCTGGCTGCTGTTGGCGCCAAGACTCTGGCTGTATATGGGGCAGGGGCTTAGAGATCGTCTTCGTTACCTGGGACCTGGAACGTCAAAAAAGCAGCCCTTTGCGCCGTTCGTACTGGTGGGCATGCTGCTCACGCTGGTCTGGATGCATTAGTCGCCGGGCGCCACTCGTTCTATGTACATAGTTGGAAAGTGCGTCTACTTTCAAAACAGTTGTTGTACAGCTTTTGGAAGTGGGTACAGGAACGGTCAAGTCTGGAGTGACACGTGAACAAGCTTATCTCGGCAATAAAAGTCCTTGTGGTCGATGACGAACCATTGATTGTCGAAGAACTGTGCGAGTTCATCGAGCGCAATGGTTATCGCTGTGTTCCTTGTCAGTCCAGCCAGCAGGCGATCGAGCGTTTCAATGAGTATGAGGATATCGGTCTGGTGCTCTGTGATTTGCAGATGCCTGACATGGATGGCATTCAACTCGTTCAGACGCTGCAACAATTATCCGGCAAGCACCGGGCGTTCGAGGCGATCATGCTCACCGGTCGCGCAGACAAGCAGGATGTGATCAAGGCGTTGCGCGCCGGGTTCGCTGACTACTATCAAAAGCCGATTGATCTGGATGAGTTGCTCGAAGGTTTGCAGCGCCAGGAAGTGCTCTTGCAGGAGCGGCAGAAAAACCTGCAGTTGGGGCATTTGAGTCAGAAGCTGCAGTACCTTTGTGAGTCGATCGACGAGTTGTATCAGGATTTGGACAAGGTTCGCCGGGGACCGTCCTCAGGGTCTTTGTCTGATTCATCTGACGGTGCATTCAGTGAGGCGGAGCGGGTGGAGATGCCGGCGGTTTTCAATCAGCTGTCGCCGCGGCAGTTGGAGGTGGCGCGGTTGGTGGGCAAGGGGCAGACCAATTATCAGATTGCCTGTGAGTTGGGGATTACCGAGAACACGGTGAAGCTTTATGTGTCGCAGGTGTTGCGGTTGACGCATATGCATAATCGCACGCAAGTGGCGTTGGCGTTGTCGCCTGGTAATGCTGGTGTGCGGCGGCTTACTGCGCACTAGTCGAGTACAGCTGATCAACTGTGGGAGCGGGCTTGCTCGCGAAGACGGCCTGACAGCCGACCTGTATTTTGTTGACTGAGTACATATCCATTTCTGCGGTAACGGCGGCTTATGGTTTCGTCCTTACGGCGAGTCCCTTTTGGCAAACGCCCCAAAAGGAACCAAAAGGTCTCGCCCCAAGCGTACGGCCCCTCGCTGAGGCTCGGCGTTCCTTCGCTCCGGTATCCATCTGGGGGCATCGCCCTACGGTCTGCTTCGCTACGACCTACATGCGATGGGTTCGACTGCGTCGAACGGCGCTGCGCGCCAATCCCCAGATGAACACCTCCACTCAGCCTCCCGAAGGGGCGGGCAGATCAAAATCAAAAGCTGCAGGCGAGCTAACGCTCGGCCTGTTGAGTGGTGAGGGGCGGGTGTACGCCGCTCCACTGTGGGAGCGGGCTTGCTCGCGAAGGCGGCCTGACAGTCGCCCAATTTATTGCGGGTATACACAACCTCACGTAGGAGCTGCCGAAGGCTGCGATCTTTTGATCTTGGCGGCCTGACAGCCGACCAATCCCTCTCAGACATACGCCAACCCACTTGTAGGAGCGAGGCTTGCCCGCGAAGGCGGCCTCACAACCGACCAATCTCCCCCAGACATACGCCAACCCACTGTGGGAGCGAGCCTGCTCGCGATGGCGGCCTTACAGACAACAATGTTTATTGATCTGTAAAAACATCAGAACCTTCCCACATGTTTTTCAGGTTGCCCGTCGGACGCTGCGTCTCTAGCCTTTGTCCGTCGCTGACAATTCAGCGTCCGGGCGTCGCGGCTCGATTCTTGAGGCATAATCGCTCCACCGAACAACAGCACTTTTGGGTGTCTGTCGTTTCGTGTCATGGCGACTGTGCGCGGGATACCTTCGGGTATGCCGAGATATGCCTCTGGGATCGGTCCGCGAACCCGCGTACAGCTGCCACCCCAAATTGCGTCGCGGCAATTTGGAAGTGGCTCCATTTCATCCCAGAGGTTTAATCATGTTCAAAGCAACCCCAAATCCCCCTGAAACCGACGATGTTTCGCCCTACGAATCTCTCGATTCAAAAAAATTCCACGAAGCCGCGGACCGCGCGCTCGATCACTACCTCAATCCCACCCCTAAAAAAACCGAAGGCCGCAAGCCAAGCAAGATGTTTATGGTTGCGCCGGATATGGATAACGAAAGCCTGCTGGCCCATGTCTGCGAGTCGCTGGCTTCTGCGAGCGTCATGACCAGCGACATTGCCGCGTATGTCGAAGCCCCACAGCGGCATACGATCCTGGCGATTCAGCAGGTCATCATGCTGGCCGAGCTGGCGGTGAATCAAATGTTGGATAACGTCGACGTGCCGAAGCCTGCGCCACACAGCTGATCCCCCTGTGGGAGCGGGCTTGCTCGCGAAGACGATTTCACATTTAACATTGATGTCGACTGACACACCGCTTTCGCGAGCAAGCCCGCTCCCACAGTTGAACCGTGTACGTCCGCAAGAGATTGGTGGGCTGTCAGGTCGCCTTCGCGGGCAAGCCTCGCTCCTTGGTCAATGATGAAAGGCCCGGGCCAAAGCGGTGAAGCTGGGGCCGGCCAGTACGATCAGCAGCGCCGGGAAGAGAAACAACATCATCACGACGGACATTTTCGCGGACATTTTGGAGATGTATTCCTGCAAGCGTGTCAGGCGCCGGTCATCGAGCAGTAGCTTGAGCCCCAGCAGTGATTTCATGGCGCCGCCGCCCTGGTGGATCAATTGCTGAAGAATCACGCAGGTGTCGGTGAACTCGTCCACCGCCAGCAACTGGGTGGCCTTGTTCAGTTCTTCGCCCAGTTCCAGACCGGAATCGACCCGGGTCAGTATCAGGCGCAATTCATGGGTCAGGGCCGGCAGTAATTGTTTGCCTTCGATGCTCAGCACTCGTAGCGACTGCTCCACCGCCATGCCGGATTCGAACAGGATGCGCAGCAGTGGAATGAAGGTTGAAATCTCAATCGCCAGTTGTTTTTGCCGACGGTACGCGGCGGCGGCCAGCAAGCGTTTGGGCAGCAGATAGCCGAGGGCAGTGGCGAAGGCCGGGGTGATCCAGTGGTTGTTCACCTGCGGGAAGAACACGCTCTGGATTAACAGACTCAGGACCAACGCAAGCACCGGTATGCCGATCTGGCAGGCGGCGAACAGCGAGCGTTGCCGGGCGCTGCGCCAGCCGAGGCGGTTGAGCAGTGTCTGGGTTTCGTTGTCCAGTTTGACCGAGCGCTGACCGATGCGGCTGTCGCCCAACACTTGCAACCAGTGACGGACGCGATGGTCGTTCAGTGGTTTGCCGTCCAGTCGTTGAGCCACCTGGCGAGCACGTCGATGTTGGTCCAGCAGGCCACTGAGCAGCAACAACGTGGCCGCCAGAAACATCAGCGCGCTGATCAGCAGGGCTATTTTCATACGCTACGCAACATGCGCCATAGCGCCAGGCAGCCCACGACCTGCAGGCCGAACGCGGTCGCGAGCATCATTTGCCCCGAGCTGCTGTTCCACATGGCGAGCAGGTATTTCGGATTGGACAGCAAGAAATAAGCAGCGAGCCCCACGGGCATCAGGGCCAACACCACCGCCGTGATGCGGGTTTCTCCCGTCATGGCGCGCAATTGGCGTGCAGCCTGGTCTCGTTCGCGGATTATTTTGATCAGGTTCTCAAACAGCTCACTGGCATTGCCGCCATAGCGGTGATTGACCTTAAGGCCCAGCGCGAACAAGCGAAACTCGTCTTGCTCGTACAGTTCGGCGAAGTCCGTGACAGCGTCAGGCAGGCTGACGCCCAGGTGAACGTTGCGCTGAACCCGGCCCATGGCGTTTTTCAATGGGTCTTCGGCGGCGTCGATGGCGACCAGAACCGCATCGGCCAGGGTGCGTCCGGACTTCAGACTGCGCACCGTGTGATCGAGCAACGACGGCAGTTGTTCGACCATGCGCTTGAGCCGGCGCTGATAGCACCAACTGATGTACAGCCGTAGAGCCAGGGGCGGCATCAGCAACAACGCCAGCAAACCGATCCAGCTCGCGAGGGCAAACCCCAGCAAGATGCCCAAGGCCCAGAGCAACAGCCACAACCCCAGGCGCTCGGTGGGACGACCGAGGCCGGCGCGTAGAAAGGCCCGCTCCAGGCCAGCCCAGGACGATTTCGCCACCGCCAGTTGCGGTTGCCCCTGCGTCAAGCGACCGAGGGTTCGATCGATACCGGTCTGGCGCAGACCGTTGTAGAACAAACGGATCGACAGGCCCAGCAATGTCAGGCAAATCAGGATGAGCAGCGCCGGTTTGAGCATGCCGTGACCCTTCAGTGCGATAAGGGAGAGAGCGCCGACTCGCGGCGTAGTTTATCGCCGGCGGGGTTGACCGCCTCGCGCAGAAAACCGAAACCGGTGCGTCGGTCGAAGCGGAACAGTGTATTGGTCACATACACGTCATCCCGAATACCCACGACCTCCACCACTTCACTGACGCAGCGGCGGCCATCGGGCAGGCGCGTCAGTTGGATTACCACGTCCAGCGCCGCACAGATCATTTGCCGCAGGGTCCGTTCAGCGATGGAGCGCCCGGTCAGGCCTACCAACGTCTCCAGGCGCAACAGCGCATCCTGGGCATTGTTGGCGTGCACGGTGCTCATGGAGCCGTCATGCCCGGTGTTCATCGCGGTGAGCACGTCGACCACTTCGACGCCGCGAATCTCGCCGAGGATGATCCGGTCCGGGCGCATCCGCAGCGCGTTGCGAATCAGGTCGCTGGCCTTTACTTCGCCGTGGCCTTCGGCATTCGGCGGTCGGGTTTCCAGACGCACCACGTGAGGATGGCCGAGTTGCAGTTCGGCGACGTCTTCGATGGTGACCAGGCGTTCGTGAGGGGCGATCAACTGGCTGAGAATGTTCAGCAGCGTGGTCTTGCCGGTGCCGGTACCGCCGCTGACAAGGATGTTGCAGCGCTTGCCCACGGCCTCCTGAATAAATTCAAAGATTGCCTGATCGATGGTTTGCATCGCCATCAGATCGGAGCTTTTGAGCATGTCCTTGCGGAATTTTCGAATCGACAGGCACGGACCATCGAGGGCAATGGGCGGGATGATCGCGTTGACCCGGCTGCCGTCGGGCAGGCGCGCATCGACCATTGGCGAAGACTCGTCGAGCCGTCGGCCCAGGGGGGCGAGAATCCGTTGCATTACCCGTTCGACGTGATGGTCGTCGATGAATCGCAGGTCACTCAGGTGCAACACACCCTCGCGCTCGACGAACACCCGGTGTGGGCCGTTGACCAGGATTTCGGTCACCGTCGAATCACGCAGCAGCACCTCCAGCGGGCCGAAACCGGTGAGCTCGTCGACGATTTCTTCAGCCAGCCGCTCCATCTCATAACGGGAAATCGCCAGGTGCAGTCGGGCGATGTACTCGGCGACTTTGTCGATGACGAACTGCGACAGCATTGGCCGCGAACCTTCCAGCAGGTTTTTCCCGGACTCTTCGATGGCGTCGATGATGTAGCGGTGCAGCACCAGTTTCAGGCCTTCGTGGTCGGTATTGCCGGCCGGCCCGTGGGAGGGCGCGCCGAAGAGTTTTTCCCCGCTCATTGCGCGCCCCTCAATCGGTCAAACCAGCCAGCCTTGGGTTTGTCCAGGTCTTCGGAGCGTTTGGCCAGTCGTTCGCCGAGGGCGCGCAGGCTTTGGGTCAGGTTTTCGCGCGGGGCCAGTTCGAACAGGCTCACCCCCTGATTCTTGGCGTTGAGCCGTACTTCCGGGCTGTAGACAAGGACCGCCATAACCTCCATGCCGAAGCTTTTGCTCAAGGTGTCGGAGTCTGGCGCAACATTGCGCAGATAGCGGTCCACCAGCAACCTGGCGTGGTCGAGCTTCAGGCCTTTTTCGCGCCAGCGGCCGAGCACCTCAAGGTTGCGTCGGCAGTCGAGCACATTCTGATCGGTGTACCACAGCAACTTGTCGCAATGGCTGACGAAGGTGCGCAACGCTTCGCTGTCCGACTGGCCGGTGAGGTTCACCATAATGTGCTGGAAATGTTGGCGCAAGGCGCTGAGCAGCATGTACAGCTCGGCGGCACTGGTCTGTTCCAGCGGTTCGTCGTTGCTGGCGTAGGCGAGAATCCGCAGCCCGGCGTCACAGGTGGTAAAGGCACTGTCGATCAGCGTTGCGTCGAGGCGCCGCAGATGTCGCAACGCATCGCCAAAATGAAACGAGCTCTCCAGCCCCAGCAACGCGAGGCTGTCGCCACGCGGCAGGCCCAGATCCAGCAACAGTGTCTGCTGACCGCTCTTTTGCACCACGTGCGCCAGGTGGTTGGCGAGTAGCGCTCCGTCGGCATTGCTCTGCGCGCCGTAAAGTACGGTCAGGCCACCCTGTTGACTCTGTTGCAGGTTCGGCGCCACGGTCGGCAGGCGTTTGCTCAGGCGTCGCACCAGGCCGGCAACTTCACTGGAACGCGAACCGTAAGAGACGAAATCCCGCGCACCGGCGCGCATGGCGTTGAGCACGAGTTGGTTGTCCATGCCGTCGCCCAAGGCGACGATCGCCAGCATCGGTTTGGCTTCAAGGGCACCCTCGATCAACGCGCTCTGGGCTACCACATGCTCACGGTCCAGCCCCACGAACACCAGGCTGGCGAAAGTCACGTCCACCAGCGTCAAGAGCTCGTCGAGGTTGCCGCCACCGGCGCTGATCACTCGGCCCAAAGGGGCGAGCGCACCTTGCAGCCACTCGAAGTCGGTGCTGTTGCGCGTGATCGCGAGGAACGTCTGACTCAGGTTCTGGGGCTGACTCATTGCGATAACCCGCTGCATTTATCGAAGCAGCCGTTGTCGAGCAAGTACTGCGTGAAACGTCTGCGCATGGAGAAGCGTCCTCGCTCGATTCAGGGCGTTTGTTGGGTGACTTCATTGCCGCGGATGACTTCCACGCTCGTCTTGCGCGGTGCTGCGCCGCCGGTGGCGGGTTTGGGTGTGCCGGCCAGGGCCAGTTGACTGAACTGCACCAGTTCGCGATTGGCACTGGCCAGGCTCGCCTTTGAATCGCGGTTGCCGGCCCAGTATTGGTTCAGGCGTTTTTCCTCGGCGCTGCGCACGGCCAGGCGCAAAACCCCGACCTGAGCCGCGAGCATCAGGCGACTCAAGAGGGGTTCGGGGACAGCGAGCAAAACGGTGCGTGCGCTGGCGCGCTGCTGTTCCTGCTTGAGTCTTTCTTCGGTGCTGCGCGCCGGGTTGACAGGCTGCCCATCGTTCATCAGCCCCAACTGGTCGCCGACACCGAGCACCCGCAACGCCGGGACCACGACCTGGGCCGATTGCTGGAGGTTGTTGGTGTCCATGCGCAGAAACAGCAGGACGTCGACATAGTCGCCGGGGCTCAGTTGACCGCCGACATTGACCACGTCATCCGCCGCCACGGCCAGGGCACGCTCATCGGGGCGGATCATTCGCGCCAGCGCCCCGCCGGTTTCGAAACTTTCATCATTGAGCCAGCTGCCGGCAGTCAGCGTGCGCCAAGGCATACGACCAATGGCCTGATCAAGACGGGACAGGCTGCCGGCCGGGGCGGTACGGAGTTTTTCCACGGTCACGTCGGCAGCGGTGATTTGTTCGAACGGCGCGATGTCACGTAGCAACACAACCACCGGCTGGCGGGTCGGGTCGTCCACCGGTGCCAGTATCGGGGCCGATGATGTGCCGGGTTGCGCGATGGATTCGGGTGCCGGTTGGCGACTCAGCGTCAGCCCCCAGTAACCGGCAATGATGGCGCCTACCAGAAACAGCCCGGCCAGGCCCATGGTGACGCGACTGTTCATGAAGGCTCTCCCTTTCCTGCTGCGTAACGCCCCCAAGAGTTCTAACGAGATGACTTCGCAATCAGGCAGCTATGAACATCGAACTATTTCGCTATTTGACGGTAGCGCAGGTAGAGCAAAAAGCCATTACAGGGCGGTAAATATCTGACAAAAGTAACAGGTTGAAGCCAAAAGGGCTGCTTTATTACGTCAATGAACCGGTTATTACTTAAGTATTAATGCGTTCTTACAGTTGTTGGTCCGGGGTTTGCCGACAATGCTGATGCTGGCATAGGGGAATCATGTTGCAGCTGTGCAACATCCGCTGTCATAGGAGACACATCATGTCCTTTACTAAAGTTGTTCAGAAGATCAAATCCGAATTCGTTTTTTACAAAGGTCTGGCCAAAGATACTGAAGGTGCTTCGGGTATCGAGTACGCGATTATCGCGGGTATGGTGGCTGTCGCGCTGGCGGCGTTTGCGGGACCCATCGCCACGAGTGTCACCGCAATATTCACCACCATTTCAGCCGCGCTTTGATTTTAAGGCTGGCAATGGGCAGTCATTTGCCAATCCCGCAAAGGGCTTCTAACGTCAAGGCTTAGTCCATTGCAGGTATTACCCATGAACGCTCCAGCGCTCCTTCGCCAACAGCTGCTTCTGGTCGACGATGAGGAGGATGCGTTACTGGAACTGGCCGAGTTGCTGGAGGGCGAGGGCTTTACTTGTTTTACGGCAACGTCGGTCAAACTCGCCCTTCATCATTTGACTTGTCATCCTGATATTGCGCTGGTGATTACTGATTTGCGGATGCCGGAGGAGAGTGGCATGTCGTTGATCAAGCGGTTGCGTGAGCATACGTCTCGTCAGCATTTGCCGGTGATTGTGACGTCGGGGCATGCGGATATGGATGATGTGAGTGATATGTTGCGGTTGCAGGTGCTGGATTTGTTTCGCAAGCCGATTTATCACGTGCGGTTGTTGGAGACGTTGAATAATTTGTTTCCTGGGGTGGTTAGTTCCTGAGTGTACATATCCGTTGCTGCGGTAACGGCGGCTTAGGGTTTCGCCCTTACGGCGAGGCACTTTTGGCAAACGCCCCAAAAGTACCCAAAAGGTCTCGCCCCAAGCGTACGGCCCCTCGCTAAGGCTCGGCGTTCCTTCGCTCCGGTATCCATCTGGGGGCATCGCCCTACGGTTGGCTTCGCTTCAACCTACATGCGATGAGTTCGACTGCGTCGAACGGCGCTGCGCGCCAATCCCCAGATGAACACCTCCACTCAGCCTCCCGAAGGGGCGGGCAGATCAAAATCAAAAGCGGCAGGCGAGCTAACGCTCGGCCTGTTGAGTGGTGAGGGGCAAGTACGCACCGCTCCACTGTGGGAGCGGGCTTGCTCGCGAAGGCGGCCTAACAACCGACCAATCTCTCGCAGAGCACACGATTCAATTGTGGGAGCGAGCCTGCTCGCGAAGACGGCCTCACAACCGACCAATCTCTCCCAGACATACGCCGACCACTGTAGGAGCGAGACTTGCCCGCGAAGGCAATCTCGCAGGCGCTAATCCATTACAGCACCGAACAATCAAGCAACAGGCCGCCACTGCCCAACCATGTGTTCCAGATCCCCCGCGCCCATCAACTGAAAATCCCCGCTGGACCCCGCCGCGCTGGACATCAGCGTCACTTCACTGGGAAGGCGCACCGGTTTCCTGAACTGCACCGCAATCTCGACGTTTGCCGTCGGCAAATGATCGGTCAGTGCTGCCAGCGTACGTGCCTTGTTCCACAGGCCATGGGCGATGGCACTAGGGAAGCCGAAGAGTTTTGCGCTGATCGCACTCAGGTGGATCGGGTTGTAGTCTCCGGACACCTTGGCGTATTTGCGGCCAATATCCGCCGGCGCTTTCCAGTGGGCCACTTCGGTCAGCGACAGCGTCGATGCAAACGCTTCCTCGACGGGCTCACCTTCCAGTTTGACGCCGCGACAGAGCATTTGGCTTTCAGCCTCCCACAGCACTCCCAACTGATCGTCGAGCGTCGTCACCAAATCGAAAGTCGCCCCCTTGGCATGAGGTTGCAGGTTCTGCACTTTCACGCTGACCCGCACCCGGTGTACGCCGCCCATGGGGCGCAAGATGCGGATGCGATTGCTCAAGTGAATCAGCCCCAGCAGCGGAAACGGAAACGCTTTGGCGGTAAGCAATTGCATCTGCAAGGCAAACGCCAGGATGTGTGGATACGTCGGTGGTAGCAGCCCGTTGTCGGCGAAACCACACACCTTGCGATAAGCCTCCAGGCGTTTCGGATCGACATTGACCCAGCAGTGATAACCCAGGTCAGGCAGTGTGGTGCCGGTGATTTTGCGGCGCGTTGCCGCTTTCGCATACAGCGTTTTCAGGCCCGGTTCGCTATGGAGTGTGTGCCAGTCGGTGGTCATGGTCAGGCTCCCAAAACGCTTTGTCCACACACGCGCAACGCTTGCCCGGTAAACGCTCCGGTGCCCGGTTGTGCCAGCCAGGCCACGGCTTCGGCGACGTCTTGCGGCAGGCCGCCCTGGCCCAATGAACTCATGCGTCGCCCGGCTTCGCGCAGGCCGAAAGGCAGGTGCGCGGTCATTTGGGTTTCGATGAACCCTGGCGCTACGGCATTGATGCTGATGCCGCGCTCACTCAGCAGCGGCGCCCAGGCTTGGGCCAGGCCGATCAACCCGGCCTTGCTTGCCGCGTAATTGGTTTGCCCGCGATTGCCGGCGATGCCGCTGATGGACGCCAGCAGGATCACTCGGCCGTTGTCGCGCAAGGTGCCGCTGTCGAGCAAAGCCTTGGTCAGCACTTGCGGCGCGTTGAGGTTGACCGCCAGCACCGCGTCCCAGAATTCCGGGGTCATGTTGGCCAGGGTTTTGTCCCGCGTGATGCCCGCGTTGTGGACGACGATGTCGATGCCGTCGGGCAGCTGTTCGATCAGTTGCGTGGCGGCGTCTTCGGCGCAGATGTCCAGGGTGATGCCGCGCCCGCCGAGGCGTGCGGCCAGGGCTTCGAGATCGGCTTTGGCCGGTGGCACGTCGAGCAGGATCACCTCGGCGCCGTCGCGGGCCAGGGTTTCGGCGATCGAGGCGCCGATGCCGCGAGCCGCGCCCGTCACCAGTGCCTTGCGCCCTGACAAGGGGCGACTCCAGTCCATCACCTGTGCCTCACACGCCTTCAAGCGAATGACTTGCCCGGAAATGAACGCGCTTTTGGGCGAAAGGAAAAACCGCAATGGGCCTTCCAGTTGATCTTCGGCACCTTCGCCGACATAGATCAGCTGCAAAGTACCGCCGCTACGCAGTTCCTTGGCCAGCGAACGGCTGAACCCTTCCAGGGCGCGTTGGGCGCTGGCGGCGAACGGGTCGCTCAAGGTCTCCGGCGCCCGGCCAAGAATCACCAGATGCGCATGATGATCGAGGTTTTTCATCAGCGGCTGGAAGAACTCGCGCAGCTGTTTCAACTGATCGACCTGCACCAGATCGCTGGCGTCGAACACCACGGCTTTGAGTTTCTGGCCGTGGCCGGGAATCCACGCGGTGGCCAGGGTCGGATCGGTGCCGTAGCTGTAAATCGTATCGGTCAGGCGGTTGGCGAGGGTGCTGACTTTTTCCGCCAGCGGGCCACCGCCAATCAACAGCGCCCCCTCGATAGGCCGTAGTCGGCCTGCTTGCCAGCGTTCTAGCCGTACCGGCGACGGCAGACCCAGGGCACCGACCACACGATGGCCGATGGACGAATTGGCGAAGTCGATATAGCGGTCAGACATGAATCACGCTCCAGCAGCTGGGATTAAAAGTGTGGACCATGAACGGCAATTAGTCGTTCGACCCACGAGATACGGCCTACGCTTGATCATTGCAGGTTAGTTTGAGATTGGGTTTAGCAGGACTTTCAGGAAATGCAGCCCCCTGTGGGTTTGGTGTTCATATTTGATTAAAAGGAGCTTTTTCATGACTCAGCTGCGCCGCGTCGCGATTATCGGTGGTAACCGTATTCCCTTTGCCCGGTCCAACGGGCCGTACGCCACTGCCAGTAACCAGGCGATGTTCACCGCAGCGCTGGAAGGCCTGATCGAGCGCTATAACCTGCACGGTGTGCGCATGGGTGAAGTGGCGGCAGGTGCATTGCTCAAGTATTTGCGCGATTACGGCCTGACCCGCGAATGTGTGCTGGGCTCGCGGTTGTCACCGACGACGCCGGCCTACGACATCCAGCAAGCCTGCGGCACGGGGCTGGAAGCGACGCTGTTGGTGGCGAACAAAATCGCCCTGGGTCAGATCGAATGTGGCATTGCCGGCGGTGTCGATACAGCCTCGGACGTGCCGATCGGGGTCAACGAAAGCCTGCGCAAGATCCTCCTGCAAGCCAACCGCGCCCGAAGCACCGCTGACAAACTGAAAACCTTCCTGCAACTGCGTCCCCGCCACTTGATGCCCGACTTTCCAAGCATCGGCGAGCCGCGCACCAACCGGTCGATGGGCGAACACTGTGAAATGATGGCCCAAACCTGGAGCATCCCGCGTGACCAGCAGGATCAGCTGACCCAGGAAAGCCATCAGAAACTGGCCGCGTCTTACGCCGAAGGCTGGCACAACGATTTGATGACGCCGTTCCTCGGCCTGATCCGGGACAACAACCTGCGCCCGGACCTGACCCTGGAAAAACTGGCGTCACTGAAACCGGCCTTCGAGAAAAGCGCCAAGGGCACCCTGACCGCAGGAAATTCCACGCCACTCACCGATGGCGCGTCGGTAGTGTTGCTGGGCAGTGAGGAATGGGCGAAAGAGCGCGGCTTGCCGATCCTCGCCTATTGGCGTGACGGCGAGGCGGCAGCGGTGGATTTCGTCAACGGTGCCGAAGGCCTGCTGATGGCGCCGGCTTATGCGGTGCCGCGGTTACTGGCGCGCAATGGCCTGACCTTGCAGGACTTCGATTACTACGAAATCCACGAAGCGTTCGCCGCGCAAGTGCTATGCACATTGAAGGCCTGGGAAGATCCGGAGTTCTGCAAAACCCGTCTCGGCCTCGACGCACCGCTGGGCTCCATCGACCGCAGCCGGCTCAACGTCAAGGGCAGCTCACTGGCCGCCGGGCACCCGTTTGCCGCCACCGGTGCGCGCATCGTCGCCAACCTGGCGAAGCTGCTGGACGCGGCCGGCAAGGGCCGAGGGTTGATCTCGATCTGCGCAGCGGGCGGTCAGGGCGTGACGGCGATTATCGAGCGCTGATTGCTGATTACTGGGGGTTGAGTACTGCCGCGTGTTGCTGCGCGGCCAGTTCCCGGTTGCGGTTGGCGTAACCCTCGGCCATTACCGAGCAGACGATCAGCTGCAACGGGTGATAGATCATGATCGGCAGCAGGATCAGGCCAAGGCCGGGGTTGGCACCGAAGATCAGCGCCGCCATCGACGCACCGGCCGCCAGGGATTTCTTGCTGGCGCAGAACACCGCGGCAATCTCATCGGCAGGGCCGAACTTCAGCGCGCGAGCGGTGCGGGTGGTCATCCACAGGATGATTGCCAGCAAAATCGCACTGCCCATCAGCGCAGTCAGAATCACGCTGTTGCCCTGTTGCTGCCACATCCCCGAGACCATCGAGTTGCAGAACGCCGAGTACACCAGCAGTAGAATCACCAGTTTGTCGGCGATGTTGGTGTAGCGCTTGTGCCGAGCGAAAAATTTGCCCAGTAACGGCCGCAGCAATTGCCCGAGCACCAGCGGCAATAGCAGCATGGCGCACAGGTCGAGCAGGGTTGCACCGAGGTCGATGCCGCCAGCACCGCTGCCGACCACGAAACTCACCAGCAACGGTGTCAGAAAAATCCCCAGCACGCTGGACAGGCTCGCGTTGAGAATCGCTGCCGGTACGTTGCCGCCCGCGCTGCCGGTCAGGGCCACGGACGAGGAAATGGTCGAGGGCAGGGCGCAGAGGTAGAGGAAGCCGAGCATCAGCAGCGATGGAATGTGCGAACCCAGCAGTTTGTCGCTCAGCAGCCAAATCAATGGAAACACCGCAAAGGTGAAGATTTGAACCATCACGTGCAGCTTCCAGTTTTTCAGCCCGTGGCGGATCTGCTCGCTGGAGAGGTTGACCCCATGGAGGAAGAACACCAGAAACACGCCGATGTTAATCACATACTCCGCGTGCATCCCGCCGCCGGTGGCGCCGAAGGTCGGGAAGACATACGCCAGCAGCGTGGCGATCAGCATGCCGCACAAGAACCAGTCGGTGACCACGCGTTTGAGGTGTTTGAAGGCATGCATGACCGGCACCGAATACGTTTGTAAGAATTGATGACTTAGCCTAACGTCGGTCTCATCAGCCGTCTTGCGACATAAGGCCAATCAATGCCGACTAACGGACAACTTTCCCTCGAACGGACCATCCCGGCGCTGACGACGTTGCCGCGTCCGTTGTATGCGCGGGCGGAAAGTCTGAACGCCGGTTCGTGGACGCCGCCGCATCGTCACGATTGGGTGCAGTTTTCCTACGCCATCAGCGGCGTTCTCGGTGTGCATACCGCCGAGGGCAGTTTCTTTGCGCCGCCGCAGTGGGGCATCTGGATTCCGGCGGATCTCGAGCATCAGGTCGTGACCTCGACGCGTGCCGAGATGCGCAGCCTGTACGTGCGCCGCGAGGATTGCCAATGGGCGGACGGGCGTTGCCGGGTACTGGAAGTCACGCCATTGGCGCGGGAGCTGATCAAGCGTTTTTGCCTGTTGCCGGTGGAATATCCACAGGGCGACAGTCAGGAGGCGCGATTAGTGGGCGTGCTGCTGGATCAGTTGGCGAGTCTGCCGGAGGTGGGGTTTTCCCTGCCGCTGCCCCGGCATGAACGGTTGTTGGGCTTGTGCAACGAGTTGATCGACAGCCCTGAGCGCAATGCGACCTTGCAGGAGTGGGCCGAGCGTTTGGGCACGTCGGAGAAAACCTTGATGCGCTTGTTCCAGCGTGAAACCGGCTTGAGCTTCCGCGGCTGGCGGCAGCGCATGCGGCTGCTGTCGTCGTTGAGTTTGCTGGAGGAGGGGAACAGCGTGACCAATGCCGCGCTGTTTTGTGGGTATGACTCGACGTCGGCGTTTATTGCGGCGTTCAAGGGATTGTTCGGGTTTACCCCGGGGGAATTGTTCAGACAGTGACGGCCTCATCGCGAGCAGGCTCGCTCCCACAGGGTTTTGCGCTGTCCTTGTGGGAGCGAGCCTGCTCGCGATTGGCCGCGAAGCGGCCACCGGGATTTTGGATCAGGTTCTGAACCGCCGAACCAAACCATCCAGCTCATTCGACAACCCCGCCAGACTCTGAGAATCCAGGCGCGCCGAGTTCGCCAGTTCTGCCACCAACTGCGCATCGCCATGAATCTGGCTGATGTGGCGATTGATGTCTTCCGCCACTTGATGCTGCTCTTCCGCCGCTGTAGCGATTTGAGTGTTCATGTCGCGAATCACATCCACCGATTCACGAATCTGCCCGAAGCTGCTGCGCGCTTCGCCGATACGTGTCACCGATTGCTGAGACACCTCCAGGCTCGCATGCATCTGCTGCGTCACCTGGCTGGTGCGCTTGGCCAGGTTGCCCAGCAGCCCGTCGATTTCCGCTGTGGAATCGGCCGTCCGTTTGGCCAGGGCGCGAACTTCATCCGCCACCACCGCAAAACCACGACCCTGTTCACCCGCCCGGGCCGCTTCGATGGCGGCGTTCAGCGCCAACAGATTGGTTTGTTCGGCGATCGAACGAATGGTCCCGAGGATCGACTGAATGTCGTTGCTATCGCGCTCAAGCTGTTGCATCGATTGCGCCGACTGTTCGATTTCCTGGCTCAAGCGATCAACACTGCTCACGGCGGCATCGATCTGCTGCTGACCTTCGCGCGCTTGGCGCTGGCCGCTGTCCGCCGACTCGGCGGCCTGGCTGCAGGAGCGTGCGACTTCGTTGGCGGTGGCGACCATTTCGTGGAACGCCGTGGACACCATGTCCACCGCTTCACGCTGGCGTCCGGCGGCTTCGGCCATGTCGCGGGACACTTGCGTCGAGCTTTGGGAGGTGGCGAGGATCTTGGTCGCGGCGCCGCCGATGCTTTGAATCAGGTTGCGAATCGCCGCCAGAAACTGGTTGAACCAGTTGGCCAATTGCGCGGTTTCGTCGCTGCCACGGATTTGCAGATTCTTGGTCAGGTCGCCTTCACCCTGGGCGATGCCTTCCAGACCGCTGGCCACGCTGCGGATCGGTCGCACGATCAGGCTGGCGAAACTGGCGCCGACAATGGCGAAGAACACCGCCAGTACCGCCGCGATGATCGCGATCAGCCAGGTCAGTTGAGTGGCCGAACTCATCACGTCGGTCTGCTTGATCAGACCGATAAAGGTCCAGCCCAGTTGTTCCGACGGCCAGACGTTGGCCATGTAGCGTTCACCATTGAGCTCGACTTCCACCAGCCCTTTACCGGCCTTGGCCAGTTGCGCGTAGCCGTCGCCGAGACTATTGAGCGCTTTGAAGTTATGTTCCGGTTGCTTCGGATCGACCAGTACCGTGCCGGTGTTTTCCACCAGTATCAGGTAGCCGGTTTCGCCGAGTTTGATCTGTTTGACAATTTCGGTGAGCTGTTTGAGAGAGACATCGATGGCAAGCACACCGCCCTGAGCCCCGAGCTGATTGGCCACGGCACGCACGGTGCTGACCAGCACGGCGTCATCGCCGGCCCAGTAATAGGCCTCAGTGCGTAACGTCTTGCCAGGGTTGGCCATGGCTGTCTTGTACCAGGGGCGAACACGTGGGTCGTAATTGGCCATCTTCGGGTCAGCCGGCCATGTGGCATAACCACCGCTGGACAAGCCGTAAGACACATAGGAATAGGCCGGGTGGCTGCTAGCCAGCCCGGTGAACAAATCCAACAGCTTTGTGTCCATCTCACTTTCGGGAAGTTGCGCTGCGTCGGCACCGACCCGGCTTTTTACGCTGGCGTCGCCTGCTTTGATCAGCGGCTGGCCGGCCAGGTAATCGACGTTCTGGCTGATGCCGTCAAAGAACAGCTGCATGGCATTACTGACCTGACGAATCTCGCGGCCGCTGCCGTCGACAAAATTATCCTTGGCATCGCTGCGCAAGTTCAGCACCACGAGGGTGGCGACCAGCACCACGGGCAAGCAGGCGATGATTGCAAACGCCCAGGTCAACTTCTGTTTGATGTTCATCCGCGCTCCAGTTTTTTCTTGTAGGCCCACGCAGTGCAGATGACTCGCGGATTATTGGCAGCCGAAAACGTTAGATACCCCGATCCTTGAGTGCGCCCTCGTTATCATTGTCGGGGCGATTTGTCGGACAATTCCTTTTCTCTCTAATGACTTCGGCTGAGGAACGTGGAAATTTAGGCCTGTTGAGAAAAATCCGGCGAAGGGTAGGGGCTACATGTCAGATTCTGTCGCAAATGCCCCTGTAGCCCTTCGTCAACAAGTGGCGCAGGCTCAGCTATGATCCTGAGCGGTCAATGAGTTGTGCCCGATTAATCCGGCACATTGTGTGCTTCTTGATGTTCATGGGAACGTTCATAGGTCGGCAACCCCTCCCGCGAATGAGAGGATTGCCGTATAACGAATGACTTTCGCGTGTTTGGTAATAAAGGACCCACAATAAAAGCTGATGAAGACTCCAAAACGCATTGAACCCCTGATCGAGGACGGTCTGGTCGACGAGGTGCTGCGCCCACTCATGAGTGGTAAAGAAGCAGCTGTTTATGTGGTGCGCTGCGGCAACGAGCTGCGTTGTGCCAAGGTCTACAAGGAGGCGAATAAACGCAGTTTTCGTCAGGCGGCCGAGTATCAGGAAGGCCGTAAGGTGCGCAACAGCCGGCAGGCTCGAGCGATGGCCAAGGGCTCCAAGTTCGGCAAGAAAGAAACCGAAGACGCCTGGCAGAATGCCGAAGTGGCGGCGTTGTTCCGGCTGGCCGGTGCCGGTGTGCGGGTACCCAAGCCGTATGACTTCCTCGAAGGCGTGCTGCTGATGGAGCTGGTGGCCGACGAGTACGGCGATGCCGCGCCGCGTCTGAACGATGTGGTGCTGGAGCCGGACCAGGCGCGCGAATATCACGCGTTTCTGATTTCGCAGATCGTGCTGATGCTGTGTACCGGTTTGGTGCATGGTGACCTGTCCGAGTTCAACGTGCTGCTGACGCCGACCGGCCCGGTCATCATCGACCTGCCGCAAGCGGTGGATGCGGCGGGCAACAACCACGCGTTCAACATGCTGGAACGGGACGTGGGCAACATGGCGTCCTACTTCGGTCGCTTTGCACCGGAGTTGAAACGCACCAAGTACGCCAAAGAGATGTGGGCGTTGTACGAAGCCGGCACCCTGCACCCGGCCAGTGTATTGACCGGCGAGTTCGACGAGCCGGAAGAGCTGGCAGACGTTGGCGGGATCATGCGCGAGATCGAGGCGGCCCGTCTCGATGAAGAGCGGCGTCAGGCGGTTCGGGCGGCGGACGATGCGCCACCGAGCAAGGCCGAAGAGCCGCCTCCACCGTGGATGCAGTAATCGGTTGACCCAAAACCCGGCTTCGGCCGGGTTTTTTGTAGCTGCCTGCCCGAATCCTCCAAACACCGAAGAACCAATGTGGGAGCGGGCTTGCTCGCGAAAGCGGTAGATCAGTCGACATTGATGTTGAATGACACACCGCATTCGCGAGCAAGCCCGCTCCCACAATAGTTTTGCGCCAACACTAAATCTGCGCCCGGCACCGATTTATTGTGGGAGCGAGCCTGCTCGCGAAAGGGCCATCGCCTTCAACATAAAACCTCCTACATACTGCACCGCTCGAAACACCCCACACTCAAGGACTGAATGTGAATTCCACCCGCAACGCCCAACTGATCATTGCCGCCCGACTGATTTCGGACTTCGGCGCTTTCCTCAACATGGTCGCCCTGGCCACTTACGTCTATCTGCTCAGCAACAGCGCCATGAGTGTCGGCATTTTCCTCGCCAGTCGTGTGGCCGGGGGGATCTTTGCCAGTCTGATCGGCACCCGGTTCTATCGCCGCTGGGCCGGGCGCCTGCCGCTGATTGCCTTCGACCTGCTGCGCGCCGGTTTGCTGGGCTTGCTGTTGGTGCTACCGATCAGCCAACAAGCGCTGCTGCTACCGCTGATCGCCTTCGGCCTGGGGTTCGGCAATTCGATGTTCGCCATCGGCCTCAACAGCCAATTACCACACATGATCGATAAGGCGCAGCTGCTCAAGACCAACGCCTGGATTACCTCGGCGTCGTCTGCGGCGATGGTCGGCGGGAGTCTGGTGGCGGGGTTGTTGGTGGCGGGGTTTGGCTTTGAAACGGTGTTTGCCCTGAACGTGATCACTTACCTGCTGGCGGCGTTGTTGGTTGTGCCGCTGCGGTTTCCCAGACCTGCCCCCAGTGATGAACCCCATCACCCACAAGGCGAATGGTCGGCCCTGCGTCAGGGCCTGCGTACGGCGCCAGTGCTGGCGGCGATGCTTGCCGTTGCCATGGCCGATACGCTGGGCAGCGCCGCACACAACGTCGGTTTACCGATCATCTCAAAACTGCTGACACCCGAGTCGGCCAGCACCACCCTGGGCCTGATGCTGGCGGTCTGGGCCAGCGGTAAATTCATCGGGGCGCGAATCGCCAGTCGCCTGAAAGGTACGGACAACGCGCACCTTGAACGGCGATTTTTCTTCGGCGTTTTGCTGATGTCCTGCGGCTTCATCCTGATGTTCCAACAGCAAACCCTTTACGGCTTGCTGCTGTTTTCGTTGCCCGCAGGCTTGGGTGACGGCTTCTCGGAAGTCGGCCTGATGTCGCGCCTGCAACGTGAACCGGACAACCTGCGCCTGCCGATTTTCAGCTTTCTGACGCTGCTGCAAATGACTGGGTTCGGCATCGGCATGTTGATCGCCGCGCCGTTCTATTCGTGGTGGACGCCCGGCGCGGTGGTGCTGTTGTTCCACGGCATTCCCCTCACCACGTTGCTGGTGGCGAAGGGGTTGGCGCTCAGGAATGAGCGGGTTCGGCGCAGCAGCCCGACGCCAGCTCCTTGAGGATCGGGCAGTCCGGGCGGTGGTCGCCATGGCAATGTTCTACCAGGTCTTGCAGGGTGTCGCGCAATTGCCCGAGTTCGCGAATCTTCTGGTTCAACTCGTCGATGTGCTGGCGGGCCAGCGCCTTCACATCGGCACTGGCTCGCTGACGGTCTTGCCAGAGGGTCAGCAGCTTGCCGACCTCTTCCAGCGAGAAACCCAAATCCCGAGAGCGCTTGATGAACGCCAGAGTATGCAGATCGTCGTCGCCATAGACCCGATAGCCACTGTCGGTGCGATGGGCCGCCTTGAGCAGGCCGATGGATTCGTAGTAACGAATCATCTTCGCGCTCAGACCGCTCTGGCGGGCCGCTTGGCCAATGTTCATCGGTTGTCCTCCAGGTCTTTGGGTTTCCAGGTTTTCAACAGTAACGCATTGCTCACCACGCTGACGCTCGACAACGCCATGGCCGCGCCGGCCAGCACCGGGTTGAGAAAGCCGAACGCCGCCAGTGGCAGGCCGATCAGGTTATAGACGAAGGCCCAGAACAGGTTTTGGCGAATCTTCGCGTAGGTCTTGCGGCTGATCTCCAGCGCCGCCGGCACCAGCCGTGGATCGCCGCGCATCAAGGTGATCCCGGCAGCGTGCATGGCGACGTCGGTGCCGCCACCCATGGCGATGCCGATGTCTGCCGCGGCAAGGGCCGGTGCGTCGTTGATGCCATCGCCGACCATTGCCACCACGCCGGTTTTTTTCAGTGCGGCGACGGTGGCGGCTTTGTCCGCCGGCAATACTTCGGCGTGGACATCGCTGATGCCCAGCGCCTCGGCGACCACCTTGGCGCTGCCGCGGTTATCGCCGGTCAGCAGGTGGCTGCTGATGTTCCGTGCATTCAGCTGTTGCACCGCTTGCAAGGCGCCGGGTTTGAGCGTGTCACCGAAGGCGAACAGGCCGAGCACTCGCGGTTCAGGGCTTTGTTCAATTAGCCAGGACAGGGTCCGGCCTTCGGTTTCCCAGGCGGTTGCGGAGTCGGCCAATGGCCCTGCGCTCAGTCCGCTTTCCTCCAGCAGACGCCGATTGCCCAACGCCAATCGCCGACCATCGAGATTGCCGGCAATGCCGCGCCCGGTCAGCGATTGACTGTCGTTGACATCAGCCACGGTCAAGCCGCGCTCGGTGCAGGCATCCAGCACAGCCTTGGCCAGCGGGTGTTCACTACCACGTTGCAGCGCACCAGCCATTTGCAGCAGGGCAGGTTCATCACCCTCGATGGCACTCAGATGCGCGATGCGCGGCGTGCCCGAAGTCAGCGTGCCGGTCTTGTCGAACACCACGGCGCTGACTTCATGGGCACGCTCCAAAGCTTCGGCGTCCTTGATCAGAATCCCGTAGCGCGCCGCCACACCGGTGCCGGCCATGATTGCCGTCGGCGTGGCCAGCCCGAGAGCACAAGGACAGGCGATCACCAACACTGCGACCGCATTGATCAACGCCGTTTCCAGTGGCGCGCCGTACAGCCACCAACCGATCAAGGTCACTAGCGCGATCAGCAGCACTGCCGGCACGAACACCTGGCTGACTTTATCCACCAGTTTCTGGATCGGTGCTTTTGCCGCCTGCGCGTCTTCCACCAGGCGGATGATCCGCGCCAGCACGGTTTCTGCACCGAGCGCCAAGGTCCGAACCAGCAGCCGACCTTCGGCATTGATCGCGCCGCCGGTGACCTTGTCACCCGGTTGTTTTGGCACCGGCAGGCTCTCGCCGCTGATCAGTGCTTCATCCGCGTGGCTCAGGCCTTCCACCACTTCGCCATCCACCGGGAAGCGTTCACCGGGTTTGACCATGACCAGATCATTGAGGCGCAAAGCGCTGATCGCAACGTCTTGCTCGCGACCATCGATCACCTGAATGGCTCGCTCCGGACGCAAGGCTTCAAGGGCGCGGATGGCGCTGGCGGTCTGGCGCTTGGCGCGGCTTTCCAGGTATTTGCCCAGCAACACCAAGGCGATCACCACCGCCGAGGCTTCGAAATACAGATGCGGCATGCGACCGGCAGCGGTGGCCCATTCGTAAACGCTCAAGCCGTAGCCGGCGCTGGTGCCCAGGGCTACCAGTAAATCCATGTTGCCGGCACCGGCGCGCACGGCTTTCCATGCAGCGACATAAAAGCGTGCGCCGAAGATGAACTGCACCGGCGTCGCCAACGCGAACTGCACCCACGCCGGGAGCATCCAATGCACGCCGAAAGGTTGCAGCACCATCGGCAGCACCAGCGGCAAGGCCAGGGCGATGGCCGCCAGCAAAGCCCAGCGTTCGCGGTGCAATCGTTGTTGTTGATTGTCTGTTTGCGGGTGTTCGACTTCCCAGACGCTGGCGGAGTAACCGGCCTTGGTCACGGCGCCGATCAGGGTTTGCGGGTCGACCTGGCCGAGCAGTTCGAGGTGCGCACGTTCGTTGGCCAGGTTGACGCTGACACTTTTGACCCCCGGCACCTTGGCCAGCGCCCGTTCGACGCGGCCGACGCAGGACGCGCAGGTCATGCCGTCGATGCTCAATTCCAGGGTCTGCTGCGGCACGCTGTAACCGGCCTGCTGCACTGCGTCCATCAACGCCGGCAGGCTGTCGCTGGGTGCTTGAACCCGGGCCTGTTCGGTGGCCAGGTTGACGCTGACGGCCGTAGCGCCGATGACTTTGCTCAAGGCACGCTCGACACGCCCGGCGCAACTGGCGCAGGTCATGCCGGCAATCGGCAGATCGAAGGTGGTGGATTCGGACATCGGTCACGCTCCCTGTAGAAATTACCTACAGGATCAACCTTGCCATGCGGGCAAGGTCAAGCGCCATGTCTCAGATCAAAAGATCGCAGCCTGCGGCAGCTCCTACAGGATCACGCGGTCCATGTAGGAGCTGCCGAAGGCTGCGATCTTTTACAGGCGACTCAATATTCGAGGGCGGCAGGCTTGAGGTACATCCCTTCCTGCGCCATCGCAATCCGGAACTTCAACACGTCCCCGGCCTTGAGCGTGATGTTCTGCGAACCCGGCGCGAGCATGCCCGGGTTGCAACCCGGCGCCTGGCCCGGCAGCAGTTTGAGGCGCAGGGACACATTACCCGGTGGCAGGTTGAACGAGGTGCTCTGTTCCTGAAACAGTCGCGCCGATAACTGATCCTGGATGTACACGCCGATCTCGCAGGAAGTCGACACTTCCAGACGCTCGCGGGAAATGATCAGCACGCCGTAGTCCTCCCCGGCGGCTAGAACCGAAGGTGTCGCGGCAAATAGGCTGAGGAAGCCAAACAGGCTGAGAGCTGACCAGCGCATGGCTGAATCTCCTGATGTCGAGTCATAGATGGACGCAGCTTGGCCGAGCACGGCGCCGATTGCCAGCCCGGCAGCTTGCTTCAGAACTTGACCTTGCCATAGTGGCAAGCTCGAGACTGCCCTCAACCCTATTGAAGGGCCCCATTAAGGAGACGTCCCATGCAAGTGTTCAATGTTGAAGGTATGTCCTGCGGTCATTGCGTCAAGGCCATCACTCAGGCGCTGCAAGCCAAGGATCCCGCGGCTAGCGTGCGCATTGATCTGGCGGCAAAAGAAGTCGGCGTTGAAAGTGCGCTGACGGCCGATCAGGTGATCGCCGCGATCAGCGAAGAGGGTTATGGCGTCAAACTGGCCTGAGTTTTTTAATAGTTAGCGACCTAACGGAATGTTCAAGGCGTCCACGCCCGGCTAGACTGTTGGCCTGCCGATCCATGGCCAACCTGCATGCCTAACCTGGACGCCTGATGAACTTCCGCACAATCATGATTCTCGGCGCCTTGAGCGCTTTCGGTCCGCTGGCGATCGATTTCTATTTGCCGGCATTCCCGGCGATGGCGCTCGCTTTCGGCACCGACGAAAAACACGTTCAACTGACCCTGGCGGCCTATTTCCTTGGCCTGTCCATTGGCCAACTGGCATACGGCCCGGTGGCTGATCGCTTCGGGCGACGGATTCCCTTGCTGACAGGTGTCGGCTTGTTCACCGTCGCTTCATTGGCCTGTGCTTATGCGCCGACTCTGGAGTGGCTGATTGGCGCACGTTTCGTCCAGGCGCTGGGCGGTTGCGCGGGCATGGTGATTTCGCGGGCGGTGGTCAGCGATAAATGCGATGCGGTGGGTTCGGCGAAGGTCTTTTCGCAATTGATGCTGGTGATGGGCCTGGCGCCGATTCTTGCGCCGATGCTGGGCGGGTTGCTGGTCAACACGACTGGCTGGCAATCGATCTTTCTCGTGCTGACCGGTTTCAGTGCATTGGCAGGGCTGGCAGTGGCCCTCGGGCTGCCGGAAAGTCTGCCGGCCCATGTGCCGCGCCAACCGTTGTCGGGCGCACTGCGTCAGTACGGTCGGTTGTTGGCGGATCCGATATTCCTCGGCCATGCCCTGACCGGTGGTGTCGCCATCGCCGGGATGTTTGCCTACATCGCCGGTTCACCGTTCGTCTTCATCAAACTCTATGGCGTGCCGGCCGAGCATTTCGGCTGGCTGTTCGGCATTAACGCGGCGGGTTTCATTCTGGTGGCCCAGGTAAATGCCCGGATGCTGGCCAAGCGCGGTCCGGCTTTTTTACTGGCGCGTACCGTCTGGCTCTATCTGGCGGGTGGTCTGGCCCTGTTGGCGGTCAGCGCGTTGCATACCGCGCAGTTGTGGCCGTTGCTGATTCCGCTCTTCCTCTGCATCGCCAGCCTGGGTTGTATTGTGCCCAACGCCTCGGCCTGCGCCATGAACGGTCAGGGCGCGCGGGCGGGCAGTGCCTCGGCGATGCTCGGTTGCCTGCAGTTCAGCGTCGCCGCCGGGGCCGCAGCATTGGTGGGTGTTTTACATGATGGCAGCGCCATGCCGATGGCCATGGTCATCAGCCTGTGCGGGATTCTGGTGGTGAGCGCGGCGACGCTCACCCGACGTTTGCAAAATGCCCGGGCGCTGACGCAAGCCCAGGTCTGAGGATGGGACTCAGCCAGCAGCACGCTGCTGACGGTCGGGAAACTGATGGGGCGCATGCAAGCGCGCTTCAAGCGTTTTAGTGAAGGCCAGGGCTTCGGCCTCACTGCGGAACGTCACGGCGTGTTGATCCAGGCGGACCTGCCAGCGGGATGTTGCCACTTCTTTTATCAGGATCTTCATTGCTGAGCTCCTTTCGTAAAAGACGTCTCGTAAAAGACATCACGTAAATGATTGTTCGCAGAGTTTTCGATTGTAGACCTGAATACGATCGCAATTGTGACAACGGTCAATTCTCTGACTGACGGCAACAGGGATCGACGTATATCCCGGATTTTTCGGTCGTACCCTGTAGGAGCTGCCGAAGGCTGCGATCTTTTGATTTTGCTTTTAAAACACAAGATCAAAAGATCGCAGCCTTCGGCAGCTCCTACGAAGGTTGTTCTTTAGAACCCTTCAAGCACAATCTTGCCCTTGGACTTGCCGCTCTCCAACAGCTCATGGGCACGCCGCAAGTTAGCCGCGTTGATGACCCCGAAGTGCTCGCCGACCGTGGTTTTCAGCGTGCCCGCATCGATCAGCCCGGCGACGCGGTTGAGCAGTTTGTGCTGCTCGATCATGTCTGCGGTTTCGAACAGCGAGCGGGTGTACATGAATTCCCAGTGCAGTGACAGGCTCTTGCGCTTGAGTTTGGTCACGTCCAGCGACTTCGGATCATCGATCAGCGCCAGTTTGCCTTGCGGCGCCAATGCCTCCACCAATTGATCCAGGTGTTGATCGGTCTGGGTCAGGCTGGCGACGTGGGTCACCTGCTCGAACCCCGCACGTTTGAGTTCTTCACTCAGTGGCTGACGATGATCGATTACCTGATCGGCGCCCAGGTCACGCACCCAGCTCTGGGTCTGGGCACGGGAAGCGGTGCCGATGACCTTCAGCCCGGTGAGCTGGCTGGCCAATTGCGTGAGGATTGAACCGACGCCCCCTGCAGCACCGACAATCAGCAGGCTCTGGCCCTCATCGGTTTTGCCTTCGCGCACTTGCAGGCGTTCGAACAGCAATTCCCACGCGGTAATGGCGGTCAGCGGCAGGGCGGCGGCTTCGGCGAAACCGAGGGTTTTCGGCATGTGGCCGACGATTCGCTCATCCACCACATGCAACTCGCTGTTGCCGCCGGCACGGGCGATGGAGCCGGCGTAGAACACTTTGTCGCCAGTCTTGAACAAGGTCACTTCGCTGCCTACGGCCTTGACCACACCAGCCACGTCCCAGCCCAGCACTTTTGCCGCGCCACCTTCAGGCTGGACGTTCTGGCGAACCTTGGTGTCCACCGGGTTGACCGAGATGGCTTTGACCTCCACCAACAGGTCACGCGGGCCGGCGACTGGTTCTGGCAGTTCGATGTCTTGCAGGGCTTTTTCGTCGCTGATGGGCAGCGAGGCGTAGTAGGCAATGGCTTTCATGGTGGGTTCCTGAGAGGGAATGATTTCGATGGGACAGATGATTGGTTATTTCCCGGCAAGATAAAACCCGCTAAAAGAGCAGTCTCTTTCAATATTTTTTTGATAATCGGGGCTGACGATGTTGCGTTTCGATGACTTGCAGCTGTTCGTTCGAGCCGCGGACCTGGGCAGTCTGTCGGCGGCGGCGCGGGGGATGGATATGTCGGCGGCAGTGGCCAGCGCGGCGTTGAAGCGTATCGAACAGCAACTCGGCGCGCGCTTGCTCACCCGTTCTACCCGTAGCCTGCGCCTGACCGCTGAAGGCGAGGGCTTTCTGGAATACGCCCGGGCAGCCTTGAGCAATCTTGATGAGGGCCGCCGCCTGCTGGCCAGCGGGCAGGATCAGGTCAGCGGGATTTTGCAGCTGTCGGCTCCGTCGGATTTCGGTCGCAACTTGCTGTTGCCCTGGCTCGACGAGTTTCAGCGCGAGCATCCGAAACTCACGGTTCGGTTGCTGTTGGGCGACCGCATTGCCGACCTGTTCCGCCAACCGGTAGACATCGCCCTGCGTTATGGCGAGCCGGAAGACTCGAGCCTGGTGGCGTTGCCCATCGCCCCGCAGAACCGTCGCGTGCTCTGTGCGGCGCCGGGTTACCTGGCCAGGAATGGCGAACCTCGGCATCTGGAGCAACTGGCTCAGCACAATTGCCTGTTGTTCATGCTCGGCGGCCGGGTTCACGATCACTGGAGTTTCTACGATGGCAAACGCGAAGTAAGCCTGACAGTCAGTGGCGATCGCTTCAGTGACGACGCCGATGTTGTGCGTCTGTGGGCCGTAGCGGGAGCGGGGATTGCGTATAAGTCCTGGCTCGATGTCGCCGCCGATGTGCTGGCCGGTCGGTTGAAAGTGCTGATGCCGGAGCTGCTCTGTGAGCGCGCACCGCTGAATTTGCTGTGCGCCCATCGCGCACAATTGAGTAAGCCGGTGAACCTTTTGCGGGAAATGCTTGCCAGCCGATGCGCTCGCATAAGCAGTCAATTTCCGACGAAATCGGATGTCGATCATTAGTCGCAGGCAAATAGCGAAATTTCTGTCAGGAACTATCACCACCAATGGATCCCCGAGGGCAGGAACCGGCGGTTATCCCGCTTATACTAGCGCTCGCCTCATGTACGCACCGTCGACCTCGCAATGGCGAGTTCAGGTTCGATTCGGTCAGACCCGATGGTCATCACCGGACCTTCGTTGCACCCGCGAAGCAGTGGCTTGGGTGAGTGGGTGGCTTTGCCGGTTTATGGCGGTTTTCGCGTCTTGGCCGACGACACATTACTGGTCAAGATGTCTCTGAGCAGTAGACGAAACG
Organism: Pseudomonas frederiksbergensis; assembly: GCF_003732275.1. Lineage (GTDB taxonomy): Bacteria > Pseudomonadota > Gammaproteobacteria > Pseudomonadales > Pseudomonadaceae > Aquipseudomonas > Aquipseudomonas frederiksbergensis_H. Next base: position 20,250 of record NZ_MOBM01000019.1, on the reverse strand, counting down.
ATTCAACAGGGAGTGAATACATGGAACATGCACCTTGCATCAGCCAGATCGCCACATTGCTGGCTGACCCAAAGCGCAGCGCAATGATGTGGGCCTTGATGGACGGCTCGGCGCGGCAAACCGAAGAGCTGGCGTTGCTGGCTGGCCTGTCGCCATCTTCGGCCAGTGCGCATTTAGGGCGTTTGTCCGCCGGAGGTCTGTTGAAAGTCGAAACCCGTGGACGCAAACGGTTTTTCCGGCTTGCCGCGCCCGAAGTCGGCGCCGCGATAGAAGCGCTGGCCAGCGCGACCCTGGCCAGCGCCCCTCGGGACATTCCAGAGGTTTTCAAACGCACCAGCCCTATCGCCAAACCTCAGGCGGCGCCTTCGTCACTGCTACGGGCCAGGCTCTGCGACGACCATCTAGGCGGCACCCTGGCCGCCGATCTCTACCAGCGTCTGCTGGATGCGGGCTGGATCGAGCAACTCGATCAACGGGTCATGATCACTCACAAGGGCGCCACACAATTGGCTACACGCGGTGTGTTCATCCAGGCGCTGGCTCATCGCAACAGCAGAGTCGCCTGCGCTTGCCCGGACTGGAGCGAAAGACGCCCGCACATGGGGGGCTCATTGGGCGCGGCATTGTTGCAGCTGTTCATGCAGTCCGGCTGGTTGAGCCTGCCCAACGATTCGCGAGCGTTACTGATCACCGCTGCGGGGCAACGGGAAATCCATCGTTTCGCCAAGGAAACCGAACTGGAAATGGCGCTTTAGAGCCATTGAGGTACGACGTCCGGGATCTTGGGTTTCAGGCGTCGTTCAGAGCTGTGGACAGGTCGCATCCAGCAATAATCCCCAACCGCTATCGCGCACACTCGATCCGGGGACTTTCAGGATTGGGGGAATATGGCATGGAAACACGAAGCTTCAGCGCGGCAGAACGATTGGAACGGCTGCCCGTCAGCGGTTATCACCGCATCATTTTCATCATCATTGCCCTGGCGTTTTTCTTCGACTCCATGGATTTGGCGATGATGACCTTTCTGCTCGGCTCGATCAAAACCGAGTTCGGCCTGAGCACGGCGCAGGCCGGATTGCTGGCCAGTTCGAGTTTCTTCGGCATGGTCATGGGCGCATCGCTGTCCGGTATGTTGGCCGACCGCTTCGGACGCAAACCGGTGTTCCAGTGGAGCATTGTGCTGTGGGGCATCGCCAGCTACCTGTGCTCCACGGCGCAGAACGTCGAAACGCTGACGCTATTCCGAGTCCTGTTGGGGATCGGCATGGGCATGGAGTTTCCGATTGCGCAGTCGATGCTGTCCGAGCTGATTCCGGCCAAGAGGCGTGGGCGTTACATCGCGTTGATGGATGGTTTTTGGCCGCTCGGTTTCGTCGCAGCGGGGGTGCTGTCGTACTTCCTGTTGCCGGTGATTGGCTGGCGCGACATCTTTCTGGTGTTGGCGGTGCCGGCGGTGTTCGTCCTGGCGATTCGTTTTTTCATTCCCGAGTCACCGCGCTGGCTGGAGCAGGCCGGGCATCATGACGTGGCGGATAAGGTCTTGCGCGGCATCGAAGATCGAGTTCGGGCTTCACTGGGCCGTGCGGATTTGCCTGCCCCGATTCGCCTGCCCCGGGTGGCGAGTCAACCGGGCACTTTCTTCTCTGCGCTGCGGGAGATCTGGTCGCCGCAATATCGTCAGCGCACGATGATGATCTGGAGCGTGTGGTTCTTCGCCTTGCTGGGTTTCTATGGCCTGACGTCCTGGCTCAGCGCGCTGCTGCAACAATCGGGTTTCGCCGTGACCCAGTCGGTGTATTACACGGTGCTGATTTCCCTCGGCGGGATTCCCGGTTTCCTCATGGCTGCCTGGCTGGTAGAGCGTTGGGGGCGTAAACCAGTGTGCGTCGTGACGATGCTCGGCGGCGGGGTCATGGCGTTTCTTTACGGCCAGAGTGCGGTATTCGGCGGCAACGTCAGTCTGTTGATTACCTCGGGGCTGTTGATGCAGTTCTTTCTGTTCGGCATGTGGGCGGTGCTCTACACCTACACCCCTGAGTTGTACCCGACGTCGGCACGCGCCACGGGCTCGGGATTCGCGTCAGCGATCGGCCGCGTGGGGTCGTTGCTCGGGCCATTAGTGACCGGGCTGGTATTCCCGATGACCGGGCAGGGCGGAGTGTTTGCGCTGGGGGCGATGTGTTTTGCGATTGCGGCGGGGGTAGTGTGGATGTTCGGGATGGAGACCCGGGGCAAGACGTTGGAAGAGTTGAGTGAGCCGGTGATTATCAATTAATCACCGATTAAATGTGGGAGCGGGCTTGCTCGCGAAAGCGGTATGCCAGTCGACATCATCGTTGACTGACACGCCGCCTTCGCGAGCAAGCCCGCTCCCACATGGGTTGTGCGGTGATTTCTATTGTGGGGTAGATGCAAAAAAAGATCGCAGCCTTCGGCAGGTCCTACAAGGTTATGTGTACACCTGTAGGAGCTGCCGAAGGCTGCGATCTTTTGATTTTAAGGTTTCACCAACCGCGCATCCAGGCTGTTCTGCGCCAGGCGCTTGGCCTGATCCTGGGTCATGCCCAGATCGGTATACAGCGCGTGGAAGTTCTCGGTGACATACCCGCCGAAGTAGGCCGGGTCATCGGAGTTCACTGTGACCTTAACCCCGCGCTCGAGCATGTCGAGAATATTGTGCTGGGACATGTGATCGAACACGCAGAGTTTGGTGTTCGACAACGGGCACACGGTCAGCGGGATCTGCTCGTCGATGATCCGCTGCATCAAGCGCTCGTCTTCGATGGCGCGCACGCCATGGTCGATGCGCTGGATTTTCAGCAGGTCGAGGGCTTCCCAGATGTACTCGGGCGGGCCTTCTTCACCGGCGTGCGCCACGGTCAGGAAGCCTTCGTTGCGCGCACGATCGAACACCCGCTGGAACTTGCTCGGCGGGTGACCCATCTCCGAACTGTCCAGGCCCACGGCGACAAACACATCGCGGAATGGCAGCGCCTGGTCGAGGGTTTTCTGCGCTTCGTCTTCGCTCAAGTGACGCAGGAAACTGAGGATCAAACCGCTGGTGATGCCCAGCTGCTGCTCGCCATCCTTCAGTGCGGCCGCGATGCCGTTGAGCACTACTTCGAACGGGATGCCACGGTCGGTGTGGGTTTGTGGGTCGAAGAACGGTTCGGTATGAATCACGTTCTGCGCCTTGCAGCGCAACAAGTAGGCCCAGGTCAGGTCGTAGAAATCCTGAGACGTGCGCAACACGTCGGCGCCCTGGTAATACAGGTCGAGAAACTCTTGCAGGTTATTGAAGGCGTAAGCCTTGCGCAGGGTTTCAACGTCGCTCCACGGCAGGGCGATCTTGTTGCGTTCGGCCAGGGCGAACAGCAGCTCAGGTTCCAGCGAACCTTCCAGGTGCAAGTGCAATTCTGCCTTGGGCAGAGCGTTCAGCCAGTCGTACATTTTTGAAATCTCATCAGGTGCAATGAGGGCATTCTACAGATGCCCGCAGAAACAATGAGCAAAACCTGACCAGCCGGTTCATTACACGGTTTCCTGTTCCCGTCGATAGGCGTAGGTATCGGCAAAGCGCGACAGCAGGAACTCGGCGCAGGTGGTGGAAGGATATTTCGCCGGATGCTGATCGTCCTGGCAACCGGGCAGGCATTCAATGACGGTGTCGGGATGCGGTTCGGCAAAGAACGGCATCGAGTACCGGTCCACCCCAAGCGGGCTGATCACCCGGTGCGGCGTCGACAGGTAACGGTCGTTGCTCCAGCGCGCCATCATGTCGCCGAGGTTGACCACGAACGTGCCTTCGATCGGCGGCGCATCGATCCATTCGCCCTGCACGTTGCGCACTTGCAGACCGCCAGCGGCATCCTGGTAGAGCAGGGTGATGCAGCCGTAATCGGTGTGAGCGCCGGCACCTTGCTGATCTTTGGTGCTGGCAGTATGGCGCGGCGGGTAATGAATCATCCGCAGGACACTGACCGGTTCTTTGAAACGGGAATCGAAGAAATCACGCTCAATGCCCAGCGCCAGGGTCGTGGCCCGCAGCAGGGTTTGAGCGAGCGCCTGCATGTCGACGTAGTGTTGCTCCATCAGCGATTCCCAGCCGGGCATCGACGGATGACGATTGGGACCGCGCAAAGGTTTTTCCGCAATAACCTCGGGATGATCGGCCGGCAGGTGCAGGCCCATGTCGAAGGTTTCTTTCAGATCGCTGGGTTTGCTCGGGTCGAGTTGCTCGGTGGCGATGGCGCCATAGCCGCGGTGGTGGCGGGTCTGGGTGATGTCGATCTTGAGTTTTTCGGCGGTGGGCAGGGCGAAGAAACGTTGGGCATGGTCGAGCACGGCATCGATACGCGACGGGGCGATCGGGTGACCCTTGATATAGAAGAAGCCCCATTCGCGGCAGGCATGGTCGATTTGTGTGGCGATCGACTGCCAGGCATTTTGATCAGCGCTGTAGAGCGGGCTGATGTCGATGATTGGGAGTTGGTTCATGCGCAGTCCTTCAGAACGCTGAAAATCCATTGTGGGAGCGAGCCTGCTCGCGATAGCGGACTTACATTCAACATTGATGCTGAATGTAATGGCTTCATCGCGAGCAGGCTCGCTCCCACGGGGTTTCGTGTCTGGCTAAGTCACTTCGGTATCTCGGCCTTCATCCCTTCGACGTAGTAGTTCATCGACGCCAGTTCTGTATTGGTTGCCGTCGCGCCCGCCGGAATTTTCTCCACGCCGGCCTGATCCTTGATCGGCCCGCTGAACGGATGCAGGGCACCGCTCTTGATGTCGGCAATGATCTGCTCGGCTTCGGTTTTCACCGCAGCCGGCACCAGGTCGCTGATCGGCAGCTCAACCGTGCCTTCCTTCAGACCGCCCCAGTAATCCTGGGATTTCCATGTGTGGTCGAGCACGCTTTGGGTCGCCTGAATGTAATGCGGCCCCCAGTCGTTGACGATAGACGTCAGCACCGCTTTCGGCCCGAAGTGCGCCATGTCCGATGCATAACCGACGGCATACACGCCGCGCCGTTCGGCCGCCTGGATCGGTGCCGGGCTGTCGGTGTGCTGGAACACCACGTCCACGCCCTGGTCGATCAGCGCATTGGCGGCGTCGGCTTCCTTGCCCGGGTCGAACCATGAATTGACCCACACCACTTTGATCTCGGTGCCAGGGTTGTACTTGTTCAGGGCCAGTTGAATGGCGTTGATGTCGCGGATCACTTCCGGAATCGGGAAAGAAGCGACGTAGCCGATTTTCTTGGTCTTGGTCATCTTCGCCGCAAGGAAACCGCCGACATAGCGACCCTCGTAAGTGCGCGCCAGGTAAGTGCCAAGGTTCTTGTCCTGCTTGTAGCCGGTGGCGTGTTCGAAAGTCACCTTGGGAAATTGCTTGGCGACTTTCAGGGTCGGGTTCATGTAGCCAAAAGACGTGGTGAAGATCAGGTCGTACTTGTCCTTGGCCATGTTACGGATCACCCGCTCGGCATCGGCGCCCTCGGCGACGTTCTCCACGTAGTTGGTGGTGATCTGCTCGCCGAATTTCTCAGCCAGCGCCTTGCGTCCCTGTTCATGCTGATACGTCCAGCCGTGGTCACCGATCGGACCGATATAGACGAAGCCGACTTTCAGCGGGTCGGCGGCACTCGCGGTCAGGCTGGCGCTCAGACCGATGGCTGCGGCGACAGCGCAAAGCAGCTGCTTCAACGGACGGTTATGCATGAACTGGAACTCCATTTTGTTGTGAGATGGAGGAGGGCAATGCAAATTGCTGACCAACAGGACAACAAAATCAAAAGATCGCAGCCTGCGGCAGCTCCTACATGATTTCGCGTACCCCTGTAGGAGCTGCCGCAGGCTGCGATCTTTTGATGTTCAATTCACCACAGAACCATCCCGGTGCGCCCTCACCAATCCACGCCATCCACTGGTGCGCTAAGGTGTAACGAAACGTTGGCGCCGCCCCGCAGTCAGTAGCTCATCACGCCGATTTCGCTCCGTTCGGCAAAAGGTCCGCGATGCTCACACTCCTCAAGCAAGAAAAGTTTCTGCTGCTGGCCCTGATCGCCGCCTTCGTCGCCTACCCGATGGAGCACTGGCTGCTGCACAGCGGCCAGACCATCGCACTGACCGCCGGCCTGGTACTGATCGCATTCATCGTCGCCGCCTCGATGCGCGTCGCCCATCAAGCCGAGCTGCTCGCTGAAAAAGTCGGCGACCCTTACGGCACGATGATCCTGACCCTGGCAGCGGTATTGGTGGAAGTGGTGATCCTGGCGATCATGATGAGTAACGAAGCCTCAAAAACGCTGGTTCGCGACACGATTTATTCAGCGGTGATGCTCGACATCAACGGCATCCTCGGCCTGGCCGCGTTGATGGGCGGGCTCAAGCACGGTGAACAGTCTTACAACGACGATTCGGCGCGCAGCTACAGCGTGATGATCCTAACCGCCATGGGCGTTTCCATGGTGGTGCCGGAGTTCATTCCCGAGGCCAACTGGAAACTCTATTCAGCCTTCACCATCGGCGCGATGGTCGTGCTCTACGCCTTGTTCCTGCGCATGCAGGTCGGGCCGCACAGTTATTTCTTCAGCTACAGCTACCCGGAAAAACGTCGCAGGAAGGAACCGGACGAAGAGCCCGAACCGATCAATCTGGCGTTGAGCATCGGCACGTTGGTGTTTGGCGTGGTGGTGATCGGCGCATTGGCCGAAGTCATGTCCAAGACCCTCGATCTGGGCCTGGAAGGAACAGGCGCACCGCCGGTGATCACGGCGATTCTGGTGGCGGCAATTTCCGCGGCGCCGGAGATTCTGACCGCGTTGCGGGCGGCATTGGCCAATCGCATGCAGTCGGTGGTCAACATCGCCATGGGTGCATCGCTATCGACGGTGATCCTGACGGTGCCGGTGATGGAAGCGATGGCGCTCTACACTGGCCAGCCATTTCAGATGGCGATGACCCCGGTGCAAACCGTGATGATCTTCATCACCCTGATCGTCAGCGCGATCAACCTCAACGATGGCGAAACTAATGCCATCGAAGGCATGACCCACTTTGTGCTGTTTGCGACGTTCATCATGTTGTCGTTGTTGGGCCTCTGAAACACCACAAGCCACTGTGGGAGCGAGCCTGCTCGCGATGGCGGTGTGTCAGGCACCATTGATCCGACTGACACTCCGTCATCGCGAGCAGGCTCGCTCCCACATGGGACAGGTGTCGTATCAGACGCCGCTGATCAACTGCCGAGCCGCCTGGCTATGATCGGCAATCAACCCTTTCAGATCCAACCCCTCAACCTGACCATCGATCACCCGCCACTTTCCGCCGATCATCACCCGGTCCGCCCGATCCGCGCCGCACAGCAGCAGCGCCGACACCGGATCATGGCTGCCGGAGAAGCGCAGTTCATCCAGTTTGAACAGCGCCAGATCCGCCTGCTTGCCCACCGCCAGTTCACCGATATCGCTGCGCCCGAGCAAACTCGCCGAGCCCTTGGTCGCCCAGCCCAGTACCAATTCCGGCGTAATCTTTTGCGCGCCATAACGCAGCCGCTGGATGTACAGCGCCTGACGGGTTTCGAGGATCATGTTCGACGCATCGTTGGACGCCGAACCGTCCACACCCAGACCCAGCAACGCACCCGCAGCGGTCAGGTCCAGCGTCGGGCAAATGCCGGAGGCCAGGCGCATGTTCGAACTCGGGCAATGGCAAATACCCGTGCCGGCCGCGCCGAGACGGACGATTTCGTCGGGGTTGAAATGAATGCCGTGGGCCAGCCAGGTACGCGGCCCGAGCCAGCCGACGCTGTCCAGATAATCGACAGTACGCAGGCCGAAGCGTTGCAGGCAGAAGTCTTCCTCATCGAGGGTTTCTGCCAGGTGCGTGTGCAGGCGCACGTCGAGGGTGTTCGCCAGTTCGGCGCTGGCGGACATGATTTCCGGGGTCACCGAGAACGGTGAGCACGGCGCCAGGGCGATTTGAATCTGCGCACCATCACCACGCTCGTGGTACGCGGCAATCAAGCGTTGGCTGTCGTCGAGGATCACTTCGCCTTCCTGGACGGTTTGCTGCGGAGGCAGGCCGCCGTCTTTTTCGCCGAGACTCATGGAACCGCGAGTGAGCATGGCGCGCATGCCCAGTTCGCGAACACTCTCGACCTGCACATCGATCGCGTTTTCCAGGCCTTCCGGAAACAGGTAATGGTGATCGGCCGCGGTGGTGCAACCGGACAGCAGCAACTCGGCCAACGCGACTTTCGTAGCGAGGGCAAGTTTTTCAGGGGTGAGACGAGCCCAGACTGGATAGAGGGTTTTCAACCACGGGAACAACGGCTGATTAACCACCGGCGCCCAGGCACGGGTCAGGGTTTGATAGAAGTGGTGATGGGTGTTGATCAGCCCCGGCAGGATCACGTGTTCGCGAGCATCGAAAACGTGGTCACAGGGCGCGGAGGGTTGCTGGCCGGCGCTGAGCACTTCGACGATCAAACCGTCTTGCAGCACCAGACCGCCACGGGCATCGAGCGTGTTGGCTGTGAAAATGGCGAGGGGATTTTTTAACCAGGTACGGGTCGCAGGCATGGTGGCCGGCTCCTCTGAAAGTTGGGTTCAGGGTTGCCAGCTCAGTGTTGCCCTGTCTGCTGATCCAGGGTCGCCACGGGGGCGAGGTGCGGAGTTTCGAACAAAAAAGCTTCGCGGGCAAGCCCGGCCCGACAGGACAACGCGAAACCCCTGTGGGAGCGAGCCTGCTCGCGATGGGGCCATTGCATTCAGCATTAATTTTGAATGTCAGACCGCTATCGCGAGCAGGCTCGCTCCCACAGGGGAATGTGGTGATTACCAGGGAATGGTCTCACCCCTGTAGTTCACAAAATGATGTCCACCCTTGCCGGCATACGCATTCACCTGATCGATCAGCCCGCGGGTGCTGGTTTCCACATCAATGTCCGCGCCTTCACCGCCCATATCAGTCTTCACCCAACCCGGATGCAGCGACAGCACGGTGAGTTTCTGTTCACCCAATTGGGTGACGAAGCTGTTGGTCATGGAGTTCAGCGCCGCTTTGCTGGCCTTGTACAGCGCCAGCTCCGGCGCGTCGGGCATGGTCACGCTGCCCAGCACCGAACTCATGAACGCCAGCACGCCGCTGTCTTCACGAATCTGCCCGACAAAACGCTGGGCCAGATTGATCGGCGCCACGGCGTTGGTGAAGAACAATTGACCGACCTCGGCCAACGTCGCGCCGCCCGGCGTCTGGACCTCCGGGCCCTTGACCCCGGCATTCACGAACAACAGGTCGAACACTTCATTCTTGAGTTGTTGGCTCAGGGCGATGACCGCTTGCTGATCGTCCATGTCGAGTTTTTCGATCCGCACCTTGCCCAACGCTTGCAAGGCTTCGGCGCTCTGCGGGTTGCGCACGGTGGCGGTGACTTGCCAACCGTCGGCCAGCAGCGTTTTCACCAGACCGAGGCCCAAGCCTCGGGAGGCACCGATGATGAGTGCGGTTTTTACCGTAGACATGAATGGCTTCCTTGATGGATGAGAATCACGGATTTAAAGGACAACGTTGACCGAGCCGATGTTGCAGTTCCTGACGCAAGACATCGAGCTCGGCCATGCGGGTTTCGATCAGGTTCAGTTTGTCTTGCAGCAGCTGGGTAATGGCATTGGCTGGGTCGGGTGCCTGCCACAACGCGGCGACGCTGCTGCCGATCTCGCCAAGGGTAAAGCCCAACCGCTGAGCGGTCTTGATGTACAGCACCAGTTGCACCATCTCCGCCGGATAGTCGCGATAACCGTTGGCACTGCGTTGCGCCGCAATCAGTCCGCGCTGCTCGTAGAAGCGCAGCGTGTCGCGGCTCACAGCGCTGGCCAGGGCTAATTCACCGATGCGCATCATGACGTCTCGAGAGGGCTTGACCCTGGAGCATACTCCAGGCTTTAGCCTTGTTGCTCCCTGAATTTATGGAGCAATGCCGATGTGGACTTCAACGCAATATCGTCAAGTGGTGCGTGGCAGTGCGTGGTACGACCTGATCGTGACCGCTGCTTTTGTGACACCGTGGAGTTTTGCGGCGTTGCATGGTGTGTTGTTGAGCGTGAGTCAGGCTTTCAATCTGCCTGGTGAGCTACCGTCGTTCGAGCCGATGCACATGCTGATGGCGAATTTGTTGGGTTCGATTGTGTGTGTCTGGGCGGTGCTGCGGATTCGTGATCCGCAGCAGGTGTTTGGGCGGTATGACGCGGTGGGGCGGTTTCTGTTTTCGGCTTGGCAGCTGTATGCCTTGCTCCACGGCGCCAGTTCATTGCTGGTTGTTTTCTTGGTCTTTGAATTGGCGTGGGGCGTTGTTCAGGTGATGCCAGTGCGGCAGCCATCGCGAGCAGGCTCGCTCCCACAGTAGATTTGTATTCATCACAAAAATCCGATTCGACTCGGTCAACTGTGGGACCGAGCCTGCTCGGGATAAGGCCCGTGCAGGCAACCACTAATGCCCGGCCTGCCACGGCTGCCCCAACGAAACCGGCGCATACAACCGTGTGCGCACGGCATCCCGGGACAACAGCACCAACACCACAATGGTCGCGACATACGGCAGCATCGCCAGCAGGCTCGACGGAATCGCCAGCCCCAACCCCTGCGCCACCAAATGCAGGATGCTGGCGAGCCCGAACAGATACGCCCCGAGCAGCAATCGCCATACCCGCCAACTGGCAAACACCACCAGCGCCAAGGCAATCCAGCCACGACCGGCGCTCATGTTTTCCGCCCACATCGGCGTGTACGCCAGGGACAGATAAGCTCCGGCCAACCCCGCCATTGCCCCGCCAAACAGCACCGCCAGCGTACGCACGCGCAACACCGGCAAGCCCATGGCGCTGGCCGCGTCCGGGTTTTCGCCGACCGCCTGAATAATCAACCCGACGCGACTTTTCAGAATCAACCAAGCCACTAACGTGAACAGCGCGAACGACAGATACACCAACAAGTCCTGGGCAAACAGCATCCGCCCGATCAGCGGGATTTCACTCAACAACGGAATCGCCACCGGCTCAAAACCCGCCAACGGTTTACCAACCCACGCTGCGCCGACAAAGGTCGACAGGCCCACGCCGAAGATCGTCAGCGCCAACCCGGTCGCCACTTGATTGGCGTTGAACACCAGTGCCACCAAGGAAAACAGCGACGACAACAGCATCCCGGCGAGCATTGCCAGCAACACGCCGAGCCAGAGATTGCCGCTGTTCAGCGCGACGATAAAACCGATCACCGCGCCAAACAGCATCATGCCTTCCTGCCCGAGATTGAGGACGCCACTCTTTTCGCAAATCAGCTCGCCCAGCGCCACCAGCAACAACGGCGTACCGCAACGGACCATGGCGTAGAAAATATTGCTCAGCAGATCGATATCCATCACAAGGCTCCTGCGTGTACGGCGGTGGTCGAAGTGCGTCGTACCCAGAGCAAGTTCAAACGCGGTCGGTAGAGAATCAGTACGTCACTGGCCAGCAGGAAAAACAGCATCATCCCCTGGAACAATTGAGTGATGGCTTGCGGCAGGTTCATGCTCATCTGCGCGCTCTCGCCACCGATGTACAGCAGCGCCATCAACAGGCTGGAAAACAGAATGCCGATGGGATTCAGTCGCCCGAGAAACGCCACAGTGATCGCCGCATAGCCGTAACCCGGCGAGACCTGCGGCACCAGTTGGCCGATCGGCCCGGTGACTTCGCACACGCCGGCCAGCCCCGCCAAACCGCCGCTGATCAACAGCGCCAACCAGATCAGCCGCTTCTCACGAAAGCCGACGAAACCGGCGGCGCGCTTGTCCAGCCCGAGCACTTTGATCTGAAACCCGACAAAGCTTTTCTGCAGCAACACCCACACCGCCACCAGCGCGAGCAAGGCGAAATACACACCGGCATGAACCCGACCGTCCTCCATCAACAGCGGCAGTCGACTGGCATCGCCGAACATCGCCGACTCTGGAAAGTTGAACCCGGCCGGGTCCTTCAGCGGTCCGTGGACGCAGAACAGCAGCAGGTTCAGGGCGATGTAATTGAGCATGATGCTGGTGAGGATTTCATTGGCGTTGAAGCGCGTGCGCAACCACGCCGTCAGCCCGGCCCACGCGGCGCCGGCCAAGGTGCCGACCACCAGGATTAGCACCAGCGCCCAGCGACTTTGCATCTCGATAATGTTCACTGCCAACGCACTGCCGGCGAGGGCGCCGAGCAACAACTGACCTTCGGCGCCGATGTTCCAGATCCGCGCCTGATACGCCACCGCCAGGCCCAATGCGCAGAGCAGAATCGGCAACGCTTTGACCAACAATTCGGAGACGCCGTACAAGTCGCTGATCGGTGCAATCAGCAACGTGTGCAAGGTCAGCAACGGATCGTGGCCTAGCGCGATAAACAGCATTGAGCCACAGCCCAGCGTCAACACGGCCGCCAGCAAGGGTGAGCACCACAACATCAGGCGCGATTGCTGGCCACGGGGTTCGAGAGAAAGCAGCATGTGAAACTCCGTTAAAGCGCTACGGGGGCAGGTGATTGAGGGGCGACGAACTGGCCGGCCATCCAGCCGCCGACGTCGCTCAGGCGGGTGTCGACGGTGGCCTGCAATGGCGATAGCAGACCGCCGCACAGGGCGCCGAGGCGGTCGCTGATCTGGAACAGTTCGTCGAGGTCTTCAGAGATCACCAGAATCGCCGCGCCAGCGTCGCGCAAGGCAATCAACGCCCGGTGAATGGTCGCGGCTGCGCCGACGTCCACGCCCCAGGTCGGGTGCGCGGCCACCAGCAATTTAGGCTGCTGAAGGATCTCCCGGCCGAGGATGAATTTCTGCAAGTTGCCGCCGGACAGGCTGCGAGCCGGTGCCTGGGCATCGGGTGTCTTGACCCCGAAGCGGCGAATGATGTCTTCGGCCAGCGCTTCGACCTTGCCGCGCTGGATCAGACCGTTGCTGACCAACCCTTGTTGAAAGGCGGTGAGCAGGGCGTTATCTGCCAGGCTCAGCTCCGGCACCGCGCCATGGCCCAGACGCTCGGCGGGGACGAACGCCAAGCCAAGTTTGCGTCGTGCATCCGGCCGCAAATGGGCCACCGGTTGCCCGCCGAAACTGATCGTTGCGCTGTCATCGCGGGGCAACCGTTCTTCACCACTGAGCAAGGCCAGCAACTCATCCTGACCATTGCCGGCCACCCCGGCGACTCCTACGATTTCGCCGCTGCGCACGTCGAAATCAATATTCTTCAGAGAGCAGCCGAACGGGTCCGGGTTGTGCCAGGACAACCCCGTCACGTTCAAAAACGCAGCAGCGCCAATGACCTTTGGATACTCGGTGATCAGCTCGGCGGCTTCACCAACCATCAATTGCGCCAGTTGCCGGTCCGAACACTCGGCCGGCACGCAATGCCCGGCCACCCGGCCACCGCGCAACACCGTGGCGCTGTGGCACAACGCGCGCACTTCGCCGAGCTTGTGGCTGATAAACAGAATGCTGCAGCCCTCGGCGGCCAGTCGACGCAAAGTGACAAACAATTCGTCGGCCTCTTGCGGAGTCAGTACCGACGTCGGCTCATCGAGAATCAATAGGCGGATGTCTTGCATCAGGCAGCGAATGATTTCCACCCGCTGACGCTCGCCGATGGACAGGCTGTGGACAAGTCGCTCTGGTTCCAGGGCCATGCCGTAGCGTTGGGACACTTCACGAATCTTCGGCTCAAGCTGCTTCGGTGTTCCTGCCGCAGCGCCCATTGCCAGCGCGATGTTCTGCGCCACGCTCAGGGTTTCGAACAGCGAGAAATGCTGGAACACCATGCCAATCCCGAGGCCGCGAGCCTGGGCCGGATTGCGCATGGTCACGCGCTGGCCCTGCCAGATCATTTCCCCTGAGTCGGCGTGAGTGACGCCGTAGATGATCTTCATCAGGGTACTTTTGCCCGCACCGTTTTCGCCGAGCAGGGCGTGGATTTCACCGGGCGCAATGCTCAAGTCGATGGCATCGTTGGCCAGGCAACCGGGATAACGTTTGCTGATTCTGCGCAATTGCAGGCGGGGTATTTGATCGAGGATCGGCACGGGGTTGGACATGACAGGCTCAGGTCGACAGAAGTTATACCTGGGGATAAAGCAATTTCCTGGCCATTGAGTCAGGAAATCGGCAAAGCCTTGCTGGCATAGGCGTTGTGGAGGATGCCCCGTCATATTCCAATTCCGAATCAGGCACCACTTGAGGGCACGTTCTTTGATCAGGCTCTGGTTTTGCGCGCGGTGAATTGATCAAAAAACGAGCAATACCCTGCAAGCTATGTCGGACTTGGGGCTGCGCCAGCCATGAACGGGTTATCCACAGGTTGTTCCACAGTATTTGTGCGCAAGCCGACTGGAGGGGTATAAGCACTGAGGGGCTTTCTTCTAATGGCGATAAACCGCTCTAACTGATTGTTTTTGCATGGAATAAATGTTGTTGCTCGGGATTTGGATGAAAAATGAGCAAAGCCCGCAAAGCCGCATGACAGAAGGGTTACAGCAGAATGTGCTCAGGTTATCCACAGCCGGGTACACAGCAGATGTGGGCAAGTATCGAAGGCAGGGCAAATCGGGGCGCCCCAAAAGATCGCAGCGCCCACAGGCGCGTAGGAGCTGCCGCAAGCTGCGATCTTTTGATCTTTTGATCTTTTATTGCTGCAACAAAATGCGCCCGCGACTCAAATCCGCCAGTTGCATCTGCAAGGTCGCTATTTGCCCCTCGCCGATCGCCAATTGCAGTTCCACGCCATTGGCCGTGAAGGTTTCCTCCACCACCAAACCGCCCAGTTCCGCTACCCGGAGCTTCACCAGCGCCAACTCGCCAAACGCACAGGCACAACTGACCGGCACCCGGCTGATCAGCTCGACCTTCGGTGCCCCTTGCAGGCATTTGTTGGCACCGCCGCCATAGGCCCGGGCGAGGCCGCCGGTGCCCAGTTGAATGCCGCCATACCAGCGGATCACCAGCACCGCGACCTGATCGCAATCCTGCGCTTCGATCGCTGCCAGAATCGGTCGGCCAGCGGTGCCGCCGGGTTCGCCATCATCGTTGCTGCGATATTGATCGCCGAGTTTCCAGGCCCAGCAATTGTGCGAGGCGTTCAAATCACTGTGCTGCTCGATGAACGCCTGGGCGTCGACTGCGCTAGTGATTGGCCCGGCGAGGGTGATGAAGCGGCTTTTGCGAATCTCTTCGCGGTATTCGCAAAAGCCGCTGAGGGTAAAAGGCATAGGTGTCTTAGATAGCAGGCGTCAGGCCGCAGCCTTTGAGAATGATGCGGATCAGGTTGTTGCCGGCGTCCTCCATGTCTTGCTTGGTCAACTTGGTGCGCCCGGTGACACGGCAGATCTGCGTGGCAAAATCGGCGTAATGCTGGGTGCTGCCCCACAGCAGGAAGATCAGATGCACCGGGTCGACCGGGTCCATTTTGCCGGCGTCGATCCACGCCTGAAACACTGCGGCCCGGCCCTGAAACCAGATGCGGTAGTCCTGGTTGAAATGCGCGCTCAGGCATTCGCCGCCGCTGATGACCTCCATGGCGAAGACCCGCGAAGCCTGCGGCTGGCGCCGGGAGAATTCCATTTTTGCGCGGATGTATCGCGTCAATGCTTCTGCCGGATCATCCTCGACGGTCAGGGTATTGAAGGTGCTGTCCCACAATTCAAGGATGTTACTCAGCACCGCCACGTACAAACCGAGTTTGTTGGTGAAGTAGTAATGCAGATTCGCTTTGGGCAACCCGGCATTCTGCGCGATGGTGTTCATGCTGGTGCCTTTGAACCCGTGACGGGCGAACTCGTCTTCGGCGGCTTTGATGATGGTCTCTTCGTTCTTCTGACGAATGCGGCTGGCGGGTTTGCCGCCGTGGGCTGGGACTTCAAAGGTCATAGGCACTTCCGAACAGGGTAGATGGGTGCAACCAGATGCGTTGATAGCGCACCCGCAGGTCTCAGACAAGTCCTGTTGCGATAAAACCTGAACACCATAATCCCTGTGGGAGCGGGCTTGCTTGCGAAGGCGGTGTGTCAGTTGCATAAATATTGACTGACACTCCCTTTTCGCGAGCAAGTCGGATCGCCGCACCGCCGTTCCCACAAGTTCTCAGCGCGTCGCCGCCAGGCTCTCCAGAAAACTTTCCAGCACCAAGTGGGGACGACGGCCCTTGCGGGTGACCGATGCCAGACTCAGGTCATAAAAACGCGCCTTGGGTTTCAGTGCACGCAATCGGCCCTGCTGCACCCAGAGGCTGGCGTAATGATCCGGCAGATAACCGATGTAGCGCCCGGTCAGAATCAGAAATGCCATGCCTTCGCGATCCGACGCACTGGCGGTGCAGTTGAGCGCTTGATAGTGGGCCTGGATCTCGGCGGGCAAGCGGAAGGTCGGGGCGATGGCGTCCTGGCTGTTAAGGCGTTCATCGTCCAGTTGTTTGTCGTCGACATAGAACAACGGATGGCCGACCGCGCAATACAGCAGCGAGCGTTCGCTATAGAGCGGCTGATATTCCAGGCCCGATAGCGCACTGGCTTGCGGCACCACGCCAACATGCAAGCGACCGTCGAGCACGCCTTGTTCGACTTCATTGGGCGCGATCATGCGGATCTGGATTTGCACGTCCGGACCACGCTCCTTCAACTGCGCCAGGGCGTGAGTAATGCGCATGTGGGGCAGGGTAACCAGATTGTCGGTCAGACCGATGGTCAACTCGCCACGCAAGTGTTGGTGCAGGCCGTTGACCTCGGTGCGGAAACTTTCCAGCGCACTTAATAGCTGCAACGCCGATTGGTAAACCTCACGGCCTTCTTCGGTCAGGGAAAAACCGGCACGACCGCGTTGGCACAGACGCAGGCCGAGGCGTTGCTCCAGATCGCTCATCTGCTGGCTGATCGCCGAGCGACCGATCCCCAGCACCGATTCTGCCGCGGAGAAACCGCCGCATTCCACGACGCTGCGAAAAATCCGCAACAGGCGGATATCAAAGTCACTGACTTGCGCCAGCGGATCGGGACGACGGCTGCTCATGCTTTGTTTACTCAAAGTTTAGTAGCGGGCTGACTGAAGGTTAGAAAAGTTGGATTTCACCGACTTTATCTCCGTGGCAATTTAGCTGCAAGAAAGCTTTTCATCTCCACGCCGCTTATTGCCCTGCGAGGTTTTGCCCATGAACGTGCCTGAAAACGCCCCGACTTCCCTGGCCAGCCAGCTCAAGCTCGATGCTCACTGGATGCCCTACACCGCGAACCGCAATTTCCAGCGCGACCCGCGACTGATCGTGGCAGCCGAAGGCAGTTGGCTGACAGACGACAAGGGCCGCAAGGTCTACGATTCGCTCTCGGGTCTGTGGACCTGCGGCGCCGGGCACACCCGCAAGGAAATTCAGGAAGCGGTGGCCAAACAGTTGGGCACCCTCGATTACTCGCCGGGCTTCCAGTACGGTCACCCACTGTCGTTCCAGTTGGCCGAGAAAATCACCGACCTGACGCCGGGCAATCTGAATCACGTGTTCTTCACCGACTCGGGTTCCGAGTGTGCAGACACGGCGGTGAAAATGGTGCGTGCTTACTGGCGCCTGAAAGGCCAGGCCACCAAAACCAAAATGATCGGTCGCGCTCGTGGTTATCACGGCGTGAACATCGCCGGCACCAGCCTCGGCGGCGTGAGCGGTAATCGCAAACTGTTCGGTCAGGCGATGATGGACGTCGATCACCTGCCGCACACTTTGCTGGCGAGCAATGCGTTTTCCCGTGGGATGCCGGAGCAAGGTGGTATCGCCCTGGCCGATGAACTGCTCAAGCTGATCGAGCTGCACGATGCCTCGAACATTGCTGCGGTATTCGTCGAACCAATGGCTGGCTCCGCTGGCGTACTGGTTCCTCCGCAGGGTTACCTCAAGCGTCTGCGCGAGATCTGCGATCAGCACAATATCCTGCTGGTGTTCGACGAAGTGATCACCGGTTTCGGTCGTACCGGTTCGATGTTCGGCGCCGACAGCTTCGGCGTGACTCCTGACCTGATGTGCATTGCCAAGCAAGTCACCAACGGCGCGATCCCGATGGGTGCAGTGATTGCCAGCTCCGAGATCTACCAAACCTTCATGAACCAGGCGACGCCTGAGTACGCAGTGGAATTCCCGCACGGCTACACCTATTCCGCGCACCCGGTGGCTTGCGCTGCGGGCCTGGCGGCACTCGACCTGCTGCAAAAGGAAAACCTGGTGCAGAGCGTGGCGGAAGTGGCACCGCATTTCGAAAATGCGTTGCATGGTTTGAAGGGCTCGAAAAACGTCATCGACATTCGTAACTACGGGTTGGCCGGTGCCATCCAGATTGCACCTCGCGACGGCGATGCCATCGTGCGTCCGTTCGAAGCCGGCATGGCTCTGTGGAAAGCCGGGTTCTACGTGCGCTTCGGCGGCGACACCCTGCAGTTCGGCCCAACCTTCAACAGCAAGCCGCAAGACCTCGATCGCTTGTTCGACGCGGTCGGCGAAGTGCTGAACAAAATCGACTGATTTTTCCTTCTATATAAAGGCGTCCTTTAGTGGGCGCCTGTGGACAACTTTTCAGGAGCCCCGCATGAGCCTTATCCCGCATTTGATCAATGGCGAACTGGTGACCGAAGACGGTCGTACGGCCGACGTGTTCAACCCGTCCACCGGTCAGGCGATCCACAAGCTGCCATTGGCCAGCCGTGAAACCATTCAAAAAGCCATCGATTCGGCCAAAGCTGCGTTCCCGGCCTGGCGTAACACTCCGCCGGCCAAGCGTGCTCAGGTGATGTTCCGCTTCAAGCAACTGCTGGAACAGAACGAAGCCCGCATTGCACAACTGATCAGCGAAGAGCACGGCAAGACCCTGGAAGATGCGGCCGGTGAATTGAAGCGCGGGATCGAGAACGTCGAGTTCGCCTGTGCTGCACCGGAAATTCTCAAGGGCGAGTACAGCCGTAACGTAGGGCCGAACATTGATGCCTGGTCGGATTTCCAGCCATTGGGCGTGGTGGCCGGTATTACCCCGTTCAACTTCCCGGCCATGGTGCCGCTGTGGATGTATCCGCTGGCGATCGTCTGCGGCAACTGCTTTATTCTGAAACCGTCCGAGCGCGATCCAAGCTCGACGCTGCTGATTGCTCAGCTGTTGTTGGAAGCCGGTCTGCCGAAAGGCGTGCTGAGTGTGGTGCATGGCGACAAGGTTGCGGTGGATGCCTTGATTGAAGCGCCGGAAGTCAAAGCGCTGAGCTTTGTCGGTTCGACGCCGATTGCCGAATACATTTACGCCGAAGGCACCAAGCGCGGCAAACGCGTCCAGGCGCTGGGCGGGGCGAAGAACCACGCGGTATTAATGCCGGATGCGGATCTGGATAACGCCGTCAGCGCACTGATGGGCGCGGCGTACGGTTCGTGCGGTGAGCGCTGCATGGCGATCTCGGTGGCCGTGTGCGTCGGCGATCAGGTGGCCGATGCGCTGGTGGCCAAACTGGTGCCGCAGGTCAAGGCGCTGAAAATCGGTGCGGGTATGACCTGTGGCCTGGATATGGGGCCGCTGGTTTCCGGTCAGGCTCGCGATAAAGTCAGTGGCTATATAGAAGACGGCGTTTCAGCAGGTGCGACCTTGGTGGTGGATGGTCGTGGTCTGAGCGTGGCCGGTCATGAAGAAGGTTTCTTCCTGGGTGGTTGCCTGTTCGATAACGTCACGCCAGAGATGCGCATCTATAAAGAAGAAATCTTCGGTCCGGTGCTGTGCGTCGTTCGGGTCAACAGCCTGGAAGAGGCGATGCAACTGATCAACGATCACGAGTATGGCAACGGCACCTGTATCTTCACGCGTGATGGGGAAGCGGCGCGGTTGTTCTGCGATGAGATTGAAGTGGGCATGGTCGGCGTCAACGTGCCATTGCCGGTGCCAGTGGCTTATCACAGTTTTGGCGGTTGGAAGCGTTCGCTGTTTGGCGATCTGCATGCGTATGGTCCGGATGGCGTGCGTTTCTACACTCGTCGCAAGGCTATTACCCAGCGCTGGCCGCAACGAGCGAGCCATGAGGCTTCGCAGTTCGCATTCCCTAGCTTGTAAGTAGAAGGGAAGAAGGCCGACCTCTTGAGGTCGGCCTTCGTGTTTTCGGGCTTTTTTGGCCTATATGACAGAAATGTGAAAATTGGTGTTGACGGCAGATTCTGGAAGTCTATAATTCGCCCCACTTCCGGCGCAGTCGA
>NZ_MOBM01000018.1 GCF_003732275.1 Pseudomonas frederiksbergensis | reverse complement strand
TCGTCTCAACCGAGGCGCGCATTCTACAGCAGCCTCTGTTGCTGTCAAGCGGTAAAATCTTTGTTTTTCTTCATAAGATTCAACTACTTGCCGCCGAACAAGCATCTAATATGCTCGTTAGCGGGAGGCGAATAATACAGTGTTTTATTTCGTGGTCAACCACCTACTGCGATTAATTTTCACTTTAGCAACGCGCCTCAGGGCGGGTACTGATTTCTGCTCTTGGGCGGTCCTGGCTTTAGCGATTATCGCTGTTACAGATTCAGGCATAAGCCATTGGCCATCAGCCAATCCTCGCCACCAGCTGCGCTATCATCGCCCGCCTCTCTGCACCAAGAGCCTTGAACCCGGATGTCCGTATCTTTGCCATTGCCCGCCGATCACTCCCCATTGCCACCGGTCCTCGTCGGCCCGCTATTACGGCGCCTGGAACCCAAGCGGCTGGTGCTGTGGCTGGTGGGGTCACGTGCGCTGACTCTGACGCTGCGCCTGCAAGGAATCGACATCCGTCTCGACGCAGGGCAATGCACGATCATCCCGGTCGGTACTCATGCCTTCATTCATTTGATAGATGTGCCACTGGATGCCGCCCTGCCCTGCGACACGTTGATCCAGTACGACCTGCTGATCACCGAAGCGGATGGCACGCCGTCAGGCATCGCCGAGTGGGCGTCGCATCTGCTGTACGGCGAAGCGCATTGCCCGAATTTCGTGCTGCGCTCACGCATCGATCAGTTGCTGCATGGGTCCTGCCGTAAACCTCACCATCCGGCTGCCGATGGTTTGCTGTGCGTCGATCGGTTGCTGGAATCCGAGCCGGACGCTTGCAAGCGCCCCGCACTATTAATGATGAGCGGCGATCAGGTGTATGCGGATGATGTCGCGGGGCCGATGTTGCGGGCAATTCATGCCTTGATCGAGCGTCTGGGGCTGTTTGACGAACACCTCGATGGTGCAGTGGTCAGCGACAGCGCCAAACTCTACGAGCATCCGGCCAGTTACTACCATCGTGCGGATTTGTTACCGGCGCTTGAGAGCAACAAAACTCTGCGCGAACGATTTTTCGGTGGAGCGCGTAAGCCGATTTTTACCAGTAGCAGCGCCGACAACCATCAGGTGACCTTCGCCGAGGTCATGGCCATGTACCTATTAGTATGGTCGCCAACGTCCTGGATACTGATCGCGCCGCAACCACCGGCACTGACGCCCGAACGCCGCAAGCGCTATGCCCTGGAGCAGACACGCATCGATGCGTTCAAGACGGGGCTGGGTGGTGTGGGGCGAGCGATGGCCCATCTGCCGTGCCTGATGATCTTCGACGACCACGATATTACCGATGACTGGAATCTTTCCGCGCAATGGGAGGAAACGGCCTACGGCCATCCGTTCTCCAAGCGCATTATCGGTAACGCGCTGCTCGCTTATATGTTGTGCCAGGGTTGGGGCAACAACCCGGATGCATTTGGC
The DNA here is from genome assembly GCF_003732275.1 of Pseudomonas frederiksbergensis. GTDB lineage: Bacteria > Pseudomonadota > Gammaproteobacteria > Pseudomonadales > Pseudomonadaceae > Aquipseudomonas > Aquipseudomonas frederiksbergensis_H. Next base: position 50,935 of record NZ_MOBM01000018.1, on the reverse strand, counting down.
AACATGCTGGAAAAAACCCGTCTATTAAGCGCCACGGGGCAAGACCATTACCTCGACAGCGACGTCCAGGATAGCTTGATCGATGAACTGCTGAGCTTTCAGAAGTGGCATTACGTGCTGCCCACCCGCCCGGCGCTGGTGGTGCTCGACACCCGCACCCGGCGCTGGCGCAGCGAGATGAACCTCAAGCAACCGTCGGGTCTGCTGGACTGGGAGGCACTCAGCGAGTTGCAACAGGAATTGCTCGATCATCCTTCGGCGATCATCGTTTCGCCGGCACCGATCTTTGGCGTCAAACTGATCGAAACCGTGCAACGGGTGTTTAGCTGGTGCGGCTATCCGCTGCTGGTAGACGCCGAAAACTGGATGGCCCATCGCGGCGCGGCCCAGGTGATCCTGAACATTTTCCGACACTCCCGCACACCCGGTAACTACGTGGTGCTGTCCGGTGATGTGCATTATTCCTTCGTCTACGAAGTATTGATCCGACACCGCAAGGCCGGCCCACGAATCTGGCAAATCACCAGCAGCGGGATCAAGAACGAGTTTCCGCCAGCGCTGCTCGAATGGTTCGACCGCCTCAACCGCTGGCTCTACTCGCCCCGCTCGCCACTGAACTGGCTGACCAAGCGCCGGCGCATGCGCATTGTTCCGCACATTCCCGAACACGCCGAAGCCGGGGAACGGCTGTGGAACTCGGCAGGGATCGGCCAAGTGTTCTTCAATGAAAAGGGCCAGCCGCAGAATATTTATCAATTCAATGCGGATGGATCGCCGAAGACGCGGATGATTGCGCCTGAAATTTCCGAAGCGGTTGAATGACTTTGCCCGAGTCGCCATGAGCAATTATTACCTGCACAGCATGAACCTCACTCGAACCCTTATCATCGGCAACTCCGGCTCGGGCAAGAGTTGGCTGGCCAAACGACTGGCCGAGCATCTACAAGTGCCCTGGATCGATCTCGACCTGATTCACTGGATATCCGATGAACACAGCATCGCTCGTCCCCGCGCCGAGGCATTGGGAATGGCGCGTGTGGCGGCGAGCAAAAATCGTTGGGTTATCGAGGGTGTGTATGGGTGGATGGTCAGTGAACTTGTGGAACAGGCGACGGCGCTGATCTGGCTATGCCTGGAGGACGAAGACTGCGTCAGTCATATTCGCCAACGAGAGGCGAAGCGCGATGAGCATGACGAGTTACTGATAGCGTTACTGGAATGGGCCGGCAGCTATCGTACTCGCGAAGAGTCCAGTGGATTTGCCGCGCATCAACGCTTGTTCGAAGGGTTTAGCGGTTCGAAACTTCAACTGATGAATCGGGATGAAGTCACGGCTTTCGTCAGTACGATGCAACAAACCGACTGATCATTCCTGATTCCACTGATGCAGACACCGATTCTGTAGGAGCTGCCGAAGGCTTCGATTTATTGATCTTCAGCGATTCAAATTCTGTCAAAAATCAAGATCAAAAGATCGCAGCCTTCGGCAGCTCCTACAGGGGGAATGCATTCATCCAAGAAAGGTCAGGCTGCGCTCACCGCCCGACCAACTCCTCTGACAATCATCTCCACTTCTCGCTCATCAATCGTCAACGGTGGTAGCAGGCGAATGGTTTTGCCCCGTGTCACGTTGATCAGCAGTCCATGATCGCGGGCTGCAATCAGGGTCAGGTCGCGAATCGGTTGTTTGAGTTCGATGCCGATCATCAAACCCTGGCCGCGAATCGCCAAGACGTTGGGGGCATCGGCCAGTTCCATACACAATCTGGCGAGCAAGCGTTCACCCTGAAGTCTGGCGTTTTCCAGCAGGCCTTGTTCCTCAATGATCTCCAGCACGGTGCATCCCACTCGGCATGCCAATGGATTGCCGCCGAACGTACTGCCGTGGCTGCCGGGGGTGAATAGTTCGGCTGCTTTGCCCCGGGCCAGGCAGGCTCCGATGGGGATGCCGTTGCCCAGGCCTTTGGCCAGGGTCATGACGTCCGGGATGATGCCTTCGTGCTGGAACGCAAACCACTGGCCGGTGCGGCCGATGCCAGTCTGGATTTCGTCGAGCATCAGCAGCCAGGTGCGCCGGTTGCACAGTTCGCGCACTGCTTTGAGATAACCGGGCGGCGCCATTTGCACACCGCTTTCGCCCTGAATCGGCTCCATCAGGATCGCCACGATGCGCGGGCCGTGGGCGTGTTGCACCGCCTCCAGCGCCGCGAGATCGCCGAACGGCACTTTAATGAAATTCCCTGGCAATTCGTTAAACCCCAAGCGCACCGCCGGGCCGTCACTGGCGGACAAGGTGCCAAGAGTACGACCATGAAAGGCGTTTTCCATGACCACCACCAGCGGCTGCTCGATGCCTTTATGCCAGCCGTAAAGCCGCGCGAGTTTCAGCGCGGTTTCATTGGCTTCGGCGCCAGAGTTGTTGAAGAACGCCCGATCCATGCCGGACAGCCGAACCAGTTTCTGTGCCAGTCGCTGTTGCCAGTCGATGCTGTAGAGGTTGGAGGTGTGCAACAGCAGCCCGGCTTGCTCGCTAATGGCCGACACGATTCGCGGATGGGAGTGGCCGACGTTGGTCACCGCCACGCCCGCCACCGCATCCAGATATTCGCGACCGGCCTTATCCCACAAGCGCGTGCCCAGGCCTTTACTGAAACTCAGGGCCAAGGGTTGGTAGGTGCTCATCAGGCAGGTGGCGGTCATGACATCAAACTCCATTAATAGTCGGTGTTTTTGCAGTATGGTTAGCCACCTGAGCTGGATAAACACTGCAACACTTCAATCATTTTAAAGCTGAGCTTGATAATGGATTTGTTCCAGGCAATGACCGTTTACGTAAGAGTGGTGGAAGCCGGCAGCATGACCGCCGCCGCTTTGCAGTGCGAAATGTCCACGACCATGGTCGGCAATCATCTTCGAGCCCTGGAGCAACGTCTGGGTGTGCGCTTGCTCAACCGTACGACACGGCGTCAACGCTTGACGGAATTCGGCACGGCTTATTATCAGCGTTGTCTTGAGGTATTGGGGTTGGTGGCCGATTCCGAACGTCTGGCCGAACAGACCCTCGACGAGCCGAGCGGCACCCTGCGCATCACCGCGCCGCTGACCTTCGGCACCGAACGGCTGGCGCCGGCCTTGAGTGAATTCGCCCTGCGTTGTCCGCAAGTCAAACTCGACGTCGTTTTGACCAACCAGCGCCTGGATCTGCTCGACAACGGTTTCGACGTGGCGATTCGCTTGGGCACCACCGAGATGTCCAACATGATCGCCCGCCCGCTCATCGACTACACGATGACCCTGTGCGCTTCGAAGGACTACCTGGCGCGCCGAGGCACTCCGGAAAAACCTACCGACCTGCAATACCATGACTGCCTGGCCTTCGCCTACCCGGCCGGAGATGACTGGCACTCGGTAGCAAAACAATGGCGCCTGAGGGGACCCGAAGGCGAAGTCATGGTGGAGGTCAGCGGACCGATGCTGATCAACAGCTCGGCGGGGCTGCATCAAGCGGCGCGAACCGGGATGGGCATCGTGATGGTGCCCGATGCCTTGGTGGAGCAGGACCTTCAGGACGGAAAACTGGTGGCCTTGATGCAGGACTACCAATTGCCGAGTCGGCCAATGAACCTGGTGTACGCCCAGGACCGCTACCGTTTGCCGAAATTGCGCAGCTTCGTCGATTTTGCGCTGCAGAGGTGGGGCAAGCATTAGGGGGCGTTCTCAATTAGTTTCCCCACCGCGCCGGGTCTGCTGTTGTGCAGGGCAAGGCGCGAGAAGCGTGGTTTGGTCATTCCAAATAAGCTTCGAGCAACGCTTCCCTGCACAACAGCAGGCCCGGCCCTTCGGGTTGTGCCTTAAAACGGGCCAGGCTGCGTTGCAGGCCTTGGAAAGGGAACAACCATTCCCAGCGGCCTGCGCCTTGCCTGGCCCGCTTTAAGGCGACAACGCGGCGGGGAAACTAATTGAGAACGCCCCCTAGCAGGGGCAATACCCCATGAACTAATCTCCTCGACTGGCGAGTCACGTTGATATCAGTTCGGCAGGGAGACCGATGATGGGTGAGGCATCGAATATCGAGCCGTTGAAGTTCAATCTGTCAGATTTTAACGAAGGCATGCTGCATACCATTCTGGAACTGGTGAGCGATGGCATCTGGGACTGGAATGCCAACACCGGGTTCGTCTACCGCAACCCCGGGTGGTACGAGATGCTCGGCTATCCGCCTCATTCCCTGGATAACAACGTGCTGACCTGGGAAAACGTGATCCATCCCGACGACTACTCACGAGTCATGGCGCTGTTTGATGACTACTTGAAGCAGCGCGCACCCGGCTATCAAGCCGAGTATCGCTGCCGCATGCGAGATGGCACTTACACCTGGATCGAAGATCGCGGCTATGTGCTGGCACGTAATGCCGACGGCTCGGTGGCACGAATGGTCGGCGCGCACCGCAGTATCGAAGACAAGAAACGCCTGTTCGAAGAAATGGAACGACGCAATCAATCCCTCGAAGCCATCGTCGAAGAACGCACCCGGGAGTTGTCTCGGGTCAATCAGCAGTTGCAGATTCAACTCGAAGAGAATCGCAAACTGGCGGAAACCGATGTGCTGACCTCCATCGCTAATCGCTATCGACTGGAAAAAGCCCTGCCCCAGGAATGCGACCGCGCCCAACGCTTTCGCCAGCCCCTGTCGCTGATCGCCATGGACATCGATGATTTCAAAAACATCAACGATCACTACGGCCATGCCCTGGGTGATGCGGCGTTGGTGCAGGTGATCGAGAGCGTTAAGCACTACGTGCGTGAAGGTGATTTGTTGGCCCGTTGGGGAGGCGACGAATTCATCATGATCCTGCCTAATACCTTGTTGGCCGACGCCAGGGCGCTCGCTGAAAGAATCCGCCATGGCCTGTCGAGCCTGCTGCCGGTCGGGGACTATCAAGTGACCATGAGTTTTGGCGTGGTGCAACGCTTTGAAGAAGAACAGCAGACCGGGCTGCTGGCCAGGGCCGACCAGGCGCTGTATCGGTCGAAGATTGCGGGCAAGAATGTGATTTCGGGGTGAGTACTCCCGTGCTTATCCGTGATGTGCAGCCCTGGGACGTGGAGTCCGTACGACTTTTTCTTGGCGAGAATGGGTGGGCTCACCGCACCGGCTCAGCTGAGCATTTCGCTCAGTTGATCGCAAATTCCCAACGTACAGCTGTTGCGATAAAGGATTCCCACATCGTCGGGTTTGCCCGAGGTATCACCGATGGTTTATCCAACGGTTATCTGTCGATGGTTGTCGTGTGCGGGCAAACTCGACGTGAAGGCGTCGGTCGCGCACTGGTTGAGCATGTCATGGGCGACAACACCGCCATTACCTGGGTTCTGCGCGCGGGCCGTGAAGGCGCTTCGGATTTCTTTTCAAAGCTGGGCTTTGAAACGTCGACCATTGCGATGGAACGCTCACGCTTGAAGTAGCCAATGCATTATTGACCAGCCTTCACCAACACCGGCTTCGCCTGATACTTATCCGGATACAGCTGCTTCAACTGCGTCACCTTCGGCAGGTCATTGATCACGATGTAAGGGTACGTCGGGTGCTCCGTCAGGAAGTCCTGATGTTCCTCCTCCGCCGGGTAAAAGCCGTTGTAGGTTTCCAGTTTGGTGACGATGGGTTTGTTGAACGAATGGGCGGCATCGAGTTGCGCGATATAGGCCTGGGCGACGCGTTGCTGTTCAGCGCTTTTCAGGAAAAGGGCCGATCGATACTGAGTGCCGCTGTCCGGCCCCTGGCGGTTGAGTTCGGTGGGGTTGTGGGCCACCGAGAAATAGATCTGCAACAGGTTGCCATAGCTGACTTGAGCGGGATCATAGGTGACTTCGACGGCCTCCGCATGACCGGTATCGCCATTGCTGACCCGCTCGTATTGAGCGGTGTCGGCCGTGCCACCAGCGTAACCGGAGACGGCGTTCCTCACCCCTTTGACGTGTTGAAATACCCCTTGGACGCCCCAGAAGCAACCGCCCGCAAAAATTGCCGTTTCACTGCGCGCTTGAGTCTTCTCGTCGAGGGTTGGTGGCGGAATGATGACCGCCTCTTCGGCGCCTCCGAAAGAGAACGCTGCGCACTGACCGATAACACTGGCGGCGGCCAATCCCAGCAGGGTGCGACGCCAGTTATATAGGATTTTCATGGCTTGTCTCCTGAATGAATGGGGTTATCAACCAAACGTAAACGCATACGCCGACACACCGGGATCGAGAAATTCAATGCTGAATGTCCGGTCCTTTACGCCTGCGGTCTGGCGTACCAGTTGATACAACCGCTGCTCGGTGACATTGCCGCTGCCATCGGGCGCCACGTCGACACCGTGGGCATCACCTGGGGGCTTGCCGTCAATCAACACTTTGAAACGCACCGGTTTGCCGTCAGCACCGGGGCCCAGTACCAGATGCAAATCGCGAGCGTGGAAGCGGTAGACGATACGACTGGCCGGTGCGCTTGAAACGGCTCGCTCCGGACCGACAGTCCATTGGCCATCCAGGCTCCAGTTATTGAGGGCCAATTGTGACGGAGGGCTATAGGCCGCCACCTTGTCTGGCGCCAGATCGGTTTCAGCAACGAAATGTTCCGCCCGTCTATAGCCGACATAGGTTTCCGGTGATTGCACTTCATTCATATCCGGGGCGAGCTGGATACCCTCGGCGCGAGCATTGATCAGCCCGTCCGCGACCTTCGCGGCGCCCGCCTCACGCAGCAGTTGCTGAATCACTCGCTCCGATTCGGCGTATTTGCCTTCACCAAAGTGGTGATAACGAATGCGTCCCTGAGCATCGGCAAAATAGTGGGCTGGCCAGTATTGGTTGTTGAAAGCACGCCAGACCTTATAGTCGTTATCGATTGCCACCGGATAAGTGATGCCCAGGTCTTTCATGGCTTTGGTGACGTTGCCTGCATCACGCTCGAAGGCAAACTCGGGCGTATGGACGCCGATTACCACCAAGCCCTGATCGCGATACTTCTCGGCCCAGGCCTTCACATACGGCAGGGTGCGCAGGCAGTTGATGCAGGAGTAAGTCCAGAAATCCACCAGCACAACCTTGCCCTTCAAGGCCTGGGCGGTGAGAGGGGGTGAATTGAGCCATTGCACTGCCCCGTCCAGCGATGGGAGGTTGCCTTCAATCGGCAGTTCGCCCGGTATCTTGGCGGTCATTTTCATGCTGCCGGCGGGTTGATCGCCGCCCCGTGGAATCTGCGACATCATCGCCCCACTGTCGGTCGGCAACTTATCGGCCAACCGGCTGACCAACGCCTGCTCAATACCGCCGGTGGAGGCTGTCGAGACCCGCGCCAGAATCCCGGTATCCAGCCCCAAAGCGATCGCCGCCACACCGGCCAGCATCGCGACTCCCAAACTTCGGCGCAGCCACTCGCCTGCGCCTATCGAACGCTTCATCGCGGCGAAGACTTTACCGCCCAGCAGCAGTGCCGCGGCGAGAGAGGTGGCGGCGCCGGCCGCGTAAGCCAGTAGCAACAGAGTGGTGGCGATGTTTGCTCCTTGCAGCGCCGCGCCAGTCAACAGCAGGCCCAGAATCGGCCCAGCGCAGGGCGCCCAGAGCAGGCCCGTGGCGACACCGATCAGCAACGAAGCGCCGGGACGTGGCCGGGTATCGGCAGCCGCGGCTTCCGACAGCCGACCGCCGGCTGCCACCAGTGGACGCGTCAGGCGCTCGGCCAACCGGGGCAGCAACAGCGTCAGTCCGAACAGTGCAACGAACAGCAACGCGAGCCAGCGACCGTACTGATTGACTTGCACCACCCAACCGCCGCCCACCGCCGCCAACGAGGCGACGAGCGCGAAGGTCAGCGCCATCCCCGCCAGCAGCGGCAAGCCACTCTTCATAAACGGCTGCCCGGTGCGAGCGAAGACAAAGGGTAATACCGGCAGAATGCACGGGCTGACGATCGTCAGCACACCACCGAGATAAGCGAGGACCAGAAGCCACATAACGTCGACCTGCGTGAAGTGAGTGAAAGGAAGTGCCCACGGATTACGCCTGTGGCTTGAAAGTCAGCGCCAGGCCGTTCATGCAGTAGCGCAGACCGGTGGGCTTTGGCCCGTCTTCGAAAACATGCCCCAAGTGACCACCGCAACGACGGCAGTGGACCTCTTCGCGCAGCACGCCGAAGGAGCGGTCCTGACGGGTGGCCACCGCGTTGTCCAGTGGCGCCCAGAAACTCGGCCATCCAGTGCGGCTGTCGAACTTGGTGTCGGAAGAAAACAACCGCAGATCACAGCCGGCGCAAGCAAAAACGCCCTTGCCGTGCTCGTTGTTCAGCGGGCTGCTGTAAGCCCGTTCGGTGCCCTCTTCGCGCAGGATCTCGTACTGCTCGGCGCTGAGCATGGCGCGCCATTCGCTATCGCTGTGAGTCACTTCGAAAACCTCCGCTGCGCGGGCCTCGTCGACCAGCGCAACGCTTGCGGAAAATTTTGGCAATACACCGACCACCAGGGCCGCAGCCCCCAGCCCGCCGCTTGCTACGAGAAACTGTCGCCGTGAAAACATGGGCCTTCTCCAAAATTCCAGGTGCCTTGCATGGAACACAGCCTAGGCTTGAGTTGATCGCCAAATCCTCACGAGGAGTTAAACAATTCGTGATAACTCAGCCTCAGGAAAACCCGCACAATGTGTTCATTGCGTCACAAAGGATTGAGCTCCATGGAACAGACCAAACGCGTCCTGGTGGTCGAGGACGACCTGCATATCGCCGACCTTATCTGCCTGCATCTTCGCGATGAGCAGTTCGAGGTGGTGCATTGCGCCGACGGCGATGAGGGCATGCGACTGCTGCAGCAAGGAAGCTGGGACGCACTGATCCTTGACTTGATGCTGCCCGGCGTCGACGGCCTGGAAATCTGCCGCCGCGCCCGGGCCATGGCCCGCTACACACCGATCATCATCACCAGTGCGCGCTCCAGCGAAGTTCATCGGATTCTGGGGCTGGAACTCGGTGCCGACGATTACCTGGCCAAACCCTTTTCCATGCTAGAGCTGGTGGCACGGGTCAAGGCATTGCTGCGACGGGTCGACGCCATGGCCCGTAACCTGAAAATGGACGCTGGCAGCCTGATCAGCGATGGCCTGTCCATCGACCCGATCACACGTGAAGTCTCCCTCGATGGCCGGCGTCTTGACCTCACGCCGCGGGAGTTCGACCTGCTGTACTTTTTCGTCCGTCAGCCCGGCAAGGTCTTCTCGCGCATGGACCTGCTCAACGCGGTGTGGGGCTACAGTCATGAAGGTTACGAGCACACGGTCAACACCCACATCAACCGCCTTCGGGCCAAGATCGAGGCCGATCCGGCGCAACCGGCGCGCATCCTCACCGTGTGGGGTCGTGGTTACAAATTCGCCACGAGCGGAGAGCAGCCATGAGATTGACCCTGACCCAACGCCTGTCCCTGGTGTTCGCCGTGCTGTTATTGGTGTGCTGCGGCACCTCGGCATGGATGCAGGTGCGCTCCAACCACATGCATGAACTGGAAGTGGTGCAAGGGTTGTCGCGGGATCTGGCACAACACATCGCCCACGACACCGTGCTGATGGACCGCAATGGCCCGATGCCCAATGCCGTGCGCGAATTGTTCAGCCAGCTGATGCTGGTCAACCCCAGTGTCGAGGTCTATCTGCTGGACACCGGAGGCCGAATTGTCGGCAGCGCCGCACCCGAAGGCCGGATTCGCCGAGAACGGGTCGATCTGGCGCCGATCCAGCGTTTGCTCAAAGGTGAGTCCCTGCCGATTCTCGGCGACGATCCGCGCAGTGTCGATGGCAGCAAGGTGTTCAGTGCCGCGCCATTGCGGGTCAACGGTCAACCGGCCGGTTATCTCTATGTGGTGTTGCTCAGCGAAGAGCATGACCGCTTCGCCGAACGCGGCGCCACCAGCGCGGCGCTCAATACCGCATTGCTGTCCATTGGACTGGTAGCGTTGCTCTGCCTGATTGCCGGCCTCACGGCATTTGCCCTGATCACCCGGCCATTGCGCCGCTTGACCGAGAAAGTCAGTCAGTTCGATATCAATGGCGCTCCGTCGGTGCAGCCCGTCTCGCTCGAGCCAGAGCCGGTAGAAAAAGCCGTCAGCCACGATGAAATTGCCGTACTCGACGCCGCCTTCCGGCAGATGCAAATGCGCCTAGGCGAACAATGGTGCTCGCTGACCCGTCAGGATCAGGAGCGTCGCGAACTGGTGGCGAACATCTCCCACGACCTGCGCACACCGCTGGCCTCGCTGCATGGTTACCTGGAAACCCTGTCGCTCAAGGACGCCACGTTGTCCCCCGCCGACCGCCGCCGCTATCTGGGGATCGCCCTGGATCAAAGCCGCAAGGTCGGCGGCCTGGCGCAATCATTGCTGGAACTGGTGCGGCTGGAACATGGTTTCGTGCAACCGGTGCTGGAGCGCTTCTCCCTGACCGATCTGGTGCAGGACATCTTTCAGAAATTCGAACTCGGCGCCGAAGCACGCCAGATCGAACTCAAGGCCACCTTCGCCCCCAACGTCTCGGCGGCCTGCGCAGATCTGGGGTTGATCGAGCGGGTGCTGACCAACCTGTTCGACAACGCGCTGCGTCATACGCCTCAAGGTGGAGAGATTGAACTCAGCCTACGCCCACAAGGACCTTTTATCGAAGTGACAATCAGCGATACCGGCCCGGGAATCGCTCCCGAACTGCGAGAAGGTCTGTTCCTGCGCCCGTTCAATATTGGCGGCGCCAGGCGCGATGGCGGACTGGGGCTGCGGATCGTGCATCGGATCCTGCAATTGCACGGTCGCGAGATCGAATTGATCGATATGCCCGGACGCGGCGCGACCTTTCGCTTCTCCTTGCCGGTGGATGAGCAAACAGCAGAACAATGTGTGGTTCGCTCGATGAATATAAATTCGATGGGGAAATAGTCGACAGCACTGGCAAAAATGCTGACCAGCCGCCTGTTCATTCGTGACAACGCAGCCTCGGTCCAATAGATTAGGCGGCCTGAAAAGGCCTCGTGCTTTCTCGCCTCAATCCAAGTTAAAGAAGTAGTGAAATTTCAATGTCCGATTCCAATACCGCTGAATCCGTAGTCACCTTGTCGTCCAAAGCGGAATACGAAAACTCCATCAATCTTTCACAGCATGTGCCACAGGCCAAGACCATCAGCGAGATGGTTCTGGACGCTTTTCAATCCACCCGTGAAAGCGACCAGATTCGCGAGCTGCGCACCGCGATCCGCCAGGCTCATGACAGCTTCGACGACGACAAAGCCTATGAGTTGATGGGCGAACTCAAGCAACTGAAAGACGCCGAAGCGGCCGACATTACTGCCCTGGAAGACCTGAGCAGCAAATTCTCGATCAGCCGCATTCTGTCCAGCTTCAAGGACGACCCCGCGTTTCAGGAAATCGTTTATGGCTTGGCGCTGAAGGTACTGAACCAGACTCACCAGGCCATCAGCAACCCGAGCAGCGGCAAGAGCAAAGCGACTCGCGCCAAGAAAGAAGTCGAAGTGTTCACCATCAGCAAGGATGGCATCAGCGTCACCCTGCCCCTGCGCACCCCGCGCTCGCGCCTGAACGTTGACCGTGAAGCGCTGGAATTCCTGGGCTTCAATTTCGTCGGCGAAGGCGATGAAGCCGAGCTGGAAAGCGAAACCTTCCTGGACAATGCCGGGGCCGAACAAGCAGTCAACCGCAAGAACATCATCACCGCGCTTCAGCAGCAAACCGCGTTCGACGGTTACAGCATCGCCGCGCAGTAACGCTAAACGCCGCACATAAAAATCCCCGCCATCAGAGCGGGGATTTTTATTGCCTGTTCGCCTAATTAACATTTTTCCTGATGCACCGCAGCGCAGCCATCGCGAGCAGGCTCGCTCCCACAGGGGGTCAGCGTCGAGCACAAAAGTGGCGACAGCACCGAGCCAGTGTGGGAGCGAGCCTGCTCGCGATAGGGACGACACGGTCCGTCAAAAAGAACCCAATAAAAAGCCCCGCCATTCTCTCGAAGGGCGGGGCTTTCTTTACAGCATCCGAAGCTTAAGGCGCGTAAGTCAGCAACAGCTCACTCGGCACTTTAAAATCCAGCGACATCATCACGCTCAACGCAGTAATGGTGAAGATGGAGAACACGAAGAGCTTGCGTGCCCAGACCGTGTCATCCACTGCCTTGTAACCGGTCCAGGCCATGTACAACCAGTACATGCCCATGGCCGCGGCGACGGCGAGGTAACTCATGCCGGCGTAGCCGCTGAAGGTCAGCATCAAGGTCGCTACGAGGAACGCCAGGATGTAGAGCAGGATGTGCTTCTTGGCCACCTGGATTCCGCGCTTGACCGGCAACACCGGAATCGATGCGGCCAGGTAATCGTTGAAGCGGAAGATAGCGATGGCGTAGGAATGCGGCATCTGCCACAGGCTGAACATCACCAGCAGCGTCAGTGCGGCCATGTCGAAGCTGTTAGTCACAGCCACGTAGCCAATCACCGGCGGCATCGCCCCCGACAGGCTGCCCACCAGCGTGCCGTGAACCGACTTGCGCTTGAGGTACAGGCTGTAGAAGCCGACGTAGATGACAAAACCGATCACCGCGAACAGTGCAGCCAACGGGTTGGCCACCTTGTACAACAGTGCAACGCCGAAAACACCAAGGATGGTCGCAAAAGCCAGGGCCAGTTTCAGGGAGATCAAGCCCTGGACCAGCACCCGGTTCTTGGTGCGTTCCATCTTCAGGTCGATGTCGCGGTCGATGCAGTTGTTGAACACGCAACCGGAGGCCACCACCAGGGACGTGCCGATCATCGCAGCCAGGAAGATGGCCAGATCGACATGCCCTTTGGAGGCCAGGAAAAATCCGCCTGCCACTGAAAGCACGTTACCGAAAATGATCCCCGGTTTGGTGATTTGGATAAAGTGCTTCAAGGACATCCGGACTTACCTCAGTGCGCCATCATGTTGGTGTGGATGCTGAACATGATCCACAGCGACAGGCCTACCAACAGGACGATTACGATCGCGGCGAAAACAAACGCAATGACGTTGTTACGCTGCGCCGCCGAACGGTCCAGGTGGAGGAAGTACACCAGATGCACCAGCACCTGGATGACTGCGAAGGCCAGTACGATCCACAGGGTCAGGGCTTTCGGCAGCGACGGGTACATCACCAGGCCGAAAGGAATGACGGTCAGGATCACCGACAGAATGAAACCGATAGCATAGGACTTGACGCTGCCGTGGCCGGCGTCGTGGCTATCGTGGGAATGAGCGTTAGCCATTTACATAGTCCCCATCAGATAAACAACGGTGAATACGCAGATCCACACCACGTCCAGGAAGTGCCAGAACAGGCTCAGGCAGCTCAGACGGGTCTTGTTGGTCGCCGTCAGGCCTTTTTTCTGCACCTGGTACATCATGATCGCCATCCAGATCAGACCGCTGGTCACGTGCAGACCGTGGGTGCCGACCAGGGTGAAGAACCCGGACAGGAAGCCGCTGCGGCTAGGACCGAAGCCCTCGGAGATCAGCATGTGGAACTCGTTGATCTCCATGCCGATGAAGCCGGCACCGAACATGAAGGTCAGGGCCAGCCAGCCCAGGACCTGGTTCTTCTTGCCCTTGAACAACGCCAGCATGGCGAAGCCGTAGGTGATCGAACTGAACAGCAGCAGAGCGGTTTCGCCCAGTACGTATGGCAGTTCGAAGATGTCGTGGCCCGACGGGCCACCCGCTACGTTGTTAACCAGTACCGCGTACGCCGCGAAGATCGACGCAAACAGGATGCAGTCGGTCATCAGGTAGAGCCAGAAACCGAATACGGTCATCTCGCCCGAGTCGTGGTGATGGTCATCATGCCCATGTCCATCGACATGGGTGTGTCCAGCATTGGTCACTAAGTTCGACATGGTTTAAGCCTGTTCCAACGAGGTTTCAACACGGGTGGCGGTGGCTGGAACTTTCCCGGCCGCTACCAGACGCTTGTGCTGCTCGGCTTCGATGCGCTCGATCACGTCGACCGGCACCATATAGCCCTGATCATCACGTGCAGCATGGATAACGAAGTACCCCACGGTGCCGACCAGGCTAACGATGGCCAACCACCAGATGTGCCAGATCATCGCGAAACCGAACACGGTCAACAGAGCACCCATGACCACACCGGTCGCGGTGTTGTTTGGCATGTGGATCGGCTCGTAACGGGCCGGAGCCTGGTACGCAGTACCGTTTTCCTTGGCTTCGGTGAACGGGTCGATGGTTTCCGCTTTTGGCAGCACGGCAAAGTTGTAGAACGGTGGTGGCGACGAGGTCGACCATTCCAGCGTGTGGGCATTCCACGGGTCGCCGTGTTCGCACATGTTCTCTGGCTTGTTGCGATCACGCACGCTGACGTACAACTGGATCAGCTGGCAGGCGATACCGAAGGCAATCATCACCGCACCGAACATGGCAACGTACAGGTACGGCACCCACTCAGGGTTGGTGGTGGCGTTCAGACGACGGGTCATGCCCATGAAGCCCAGTACGTAGAGCGGCATGAATGCGACGAAGAAGCCGGTGATCCAGAACCAGAACGCTGCCTTGCCCCAACCTTCGTGCAGCTTGAAGCCGAACGCTTTCGGGAAGTAGAAGGCGAAACCTGCGATGTAACCGAATACCGCGCCGCCGATGATCACGTTATGGAAGTGCGCGATCACGAACAGGCTGTTGTGCAGAACGAAGTCAGCACCCGGGATGGCCAGCAGTACGCCGGTCATGCCGCCGATGGCGAAGGTCACCATGAAGCCCAGGGTCCACAGCACCTGGCTGGTGAAACGCAGACGGCCCTGGTAGATGGTGAACAGCCAGTTGAATAGCTTCACCCCCGTCGGGATCGAAATCAGCATCGTCGCCAGACCGAAGAAGGCGTTGACGCTGGCACCCGAACCCATGGTGAAGAAGTGGTGCAGCCAAACCATGAAGCCCAGGATCGAGATCGCGCCCGATGCGTAGACCATCGAGTGGTGGCCGAACAGACGCTTGCCGGTGAAGGTCGAGATGACTTCGGAGAAGATCCCGAACGCCGGCAGAATCAGGATGTAAACCTCGGGGTGACCCCAGGCCCAGAACAGGTTGACGTACATCATCGGATTGCCACCAAGTTCATTGGTGAAAATGTGGAAATCCATGTAACGGTCAAGCGTCAGCAGTGCCAGGGTAGCGGTCAGGATCGGGAACGAAGCCACGATCAGGACGTTGGCCCAGGTGCAGGTCCAGGTGAAGATCGGCATGTCCATCAGCTTCATGCCAGGGGTACGCATCTTCAGCACGGTGGCCAGGAAGTTGACCCCGGTCAGCGTCGTACCTAGCCCGGATAGCTGTAGCGCCCAGATGTAGTAATCCATCCCCACGCCAGGGCTGTATTGCAGGCCCGACAGCGGCGGATAGGCAACCCAGCCGGTCTTGGCGAATTCGCCGACGCCCAGGGACAGGTTGATCAGTACTACGCCGGAAACCAGCAGCCAGAAGCTCAGGGAGTTCAGGAACGGGTAGGCAACGTCACGCGCGCCGATCTGCAGCGGCACTGCAAGGTTCATCAGGCCGGTGAAGAATGGCATCGCCATGAAGATGATCATGATCACACCGTGAGCGGTGAAGATCTGGTCATAGTGTTCAGGCGGCAGGTAGCCAGGCGAACCCTCGGTGGCCATGGCCAACTGGGTACGCATCATGATGGCGTCGGCAAAACCGCGCAGCAACATGACCATGGCGACGATGATGTACATCACGCCGATTTTCTTGTGGTCGACCGAGGTCAGCCACTCGGTCCACAAATAAGTCCACTTCTTGAAGTAGGTGATTGCAGCGAACAGCGCCAGACCACCGAGCGCGATCATGGCGATGGTTATCATCACGATCGGTTCGTGGAACGGGACCGCTTCCCAGCTTAATTTACCAAACATCGTTTACTCCTCTGCCCCGGCAGCTGAATGCGAACTCATGTCCATCCCTTCCATGGCGGCCATTTCGTGCTCTTTCTTCTCGTGGTGCATCGGCTTGCCTGGTTTCATGCCTTCGTACTTGTCGACGATGGTCTGGAACAGGTTCGGCGTGAACGAGGAATAGAGCTCGACTGGGTTGTTCTGGCTTGGCTTGGCAAGGGCTTCGTATTCAGCTTTTTCAAGCTGTTTAGGTGCCTTTTTGACTTCGCTTACCCAGGCATCGAAATCTTCCTGAGAGGTGGCGATAGCTTTGAACTTCATACCGGTGAAACCCGCGCCGCTGTAGTTGGCGGAGATACCGTCCATTTCAGCGTTCTGGTTGGCGATCAGGTGCAGTTTGGTCTGCATGCCCGCCATCGCGTAGATCTGGCCGCCCAGAGCAGGGATGAAGAATGAGTTCATCACGGCGTCGGAAGTGATCTTGAAGTTGATCGGGGTGTGCGCCGGGAACACGATCTTGTTGACCGTGGCAATGCCTTGTTCCGGGTAGATGAACAGCCACTTCCAGTCCAGCGCGACCACTTCAATGGTGATCGGCTTGACGTCGGATTCCAGCGGCTTGTAAGGGTCAAGCGCGTGGGTCGACTTGTAGGTGACGTAACCCAGGGCAATGATGATCAGTACCGGAATAGTCCACACCGCGATTTCGATCTTGGTGGAGTGGGACCATTTTGGCGTGTAGACGGCGTCCTTGTTGGAAGCGCGGTATTTCCAGGCGAACGCGAAGGTCATGAAAATGACCGGCACGACGACCAACAGCATCAGCAGCGTTGCGGTGATGATCAGGTTTCGCTCATCCAGGCCGACCTGGCCCTTGGGATCGAGCAAGGTCATGTTGCAGCCTCCCAGCAACAACGTGCCGAGCAGCGGCAATAAGCCTAGTAGTCTGGGGTACCTGTTTTTACTCATCTCACGACCTCTAAAGCAGCTTGCGCAATGCAGTTGGGTTTTGATCGCCAACACTTCACCCTGCCAAGGGTTGGCATTTTTCTTGGATTGAATAAGGGCCTGCCCGTCGCGCGTCAGACGCTGTTCGACAATTGCTGGGCCTGCGGTGAGTTCTTATTCGAATTCGTGGTCAAGGGCCTTGTTACAGACCAATTCCATTTGGTGCGGATAGTCGGAAGGCACCGACACCTGGGAGTCGCATGAAGCCATCAGGCCTCTCGACACCCTAGTTCTGCTCATGCACCTGAGTAAGGGTGAGCAGTGCCGGGAATTCAGTGCGGGCGATTGTAGATATGTAACGATTCATAAACCATGTCTCATCCCGAAATAATTTATATCCAATCCGACAACAATCCGTAACGGCTTTTGCAAAAGTGCGCCATGGTATCGAAATCCATTCTCAACAAAAACACCAAAAAATGTAGGTCTATCACACGAAGTTCAGACAGTTTCCAAGGCTCTGTGCTCGCCTTAAACCCTGCTCTACCCCCTATGCGACAAGGACTTTGGCAATTTGCCAGGCCGTGTTAAAACTGCCTGTTTCGATTGCCGAGCGCTGAAACCCGCAGCACCTGGAAGAGCTGGTTTTTAGTGCGAAGCGATGCCCTGGATAACCGATTTGAAATGCCTTGCGACACTCAAGCTGTGACAACATGTCGCACACGTGTCGCACCCTTCCTTGTCGAGCATCAAGGTCTTTTTACCTGACCTGCGGATATGCAAAACGCCCCGGCCTCTCAACGAGAACCGGGGCGTTTTATTGTTTCCTGCAACGGTACGGCGTACAGCCTCAGCGCAACGCTTTGCGGTTACGCGAAGTGAGCAGCGGCACCAGCACCACGATCAGCACGAACGCCAGCAGCGCCCACTGTGCCAGGGACAAGCCAAGGATCGGCGGGTACGGCGTAGAGCAGAAGCCATCGACCTGGAAGCCCAGCGGGAAGATCTTCGCCAGCGGCAGACCGTCGACGATCGGTTGCAGCACATCGATGCCGCAACTGACCGCCGGGTAAAACTGGGTATAGACGTGATGCCCGGCCACTCCGGCGCCCGCGATGGCGCAGATCACCACCAACACTTCGAACAGCGTGATGCTGCGGCGAGTACGCATCGCCGCGCCGATAAAGGCGAACAGCGCAATCAGCAACAGCGCGTAGCGTTGCAGGATGCACAGCGGGCACGGTGCCTCGCCCAGAGCCACTTGCATGTACAGCGCACCACCGATCAGCGCCAGGCAAATAATGCCCAGCAACACCAGATAGCGCCGTTCACGTCCCAACCGCATCGTTTCCTCGCTCATCGCGTTTCCTTTTTGTGTCCGTGGATCAGCTCGCCGGCGGCTGCGCTTGCAGCGGCTGCATCAAGCTGATGTTGTCTTCTTCATATGCC
This sequence comes from Pseudomonas frederiksbergensis, assembly GCF_003732275.1. Lineage (GTDB taxonomy): Bacteria > Pseudomonadota > Gammaproteobacteria > Pseudomonadales > Pseudomonadaceae > Aquipseudomonas > Aquipseudomonas frederiksbergensis_H. The sequence goes on along the minus strand of NZ_MOBM01000018.1, from coordinate 32,595 downwards.
AACTGGCGGCAATGCGACCGTTGTCGATCTGATATCGGTTGCCCGGAAGTCTACACGCTGGCCCTGACCTTTGAGAGCCTTGAACGGCCCCTGAACCCGGCCTTCGGGTGGCAATGCTGCTCACTTAAGAGAGTCTTGAGCCAGTGAGAAACCTGTGGCGAGGGAGCTTGCTCCCGCTTGAGTGCGTAGCATTCAGATTTTTGGGACAGCTACGCAGCCCAACGCGAGCAAGCTCGCTCGCCACAAGGAAGAAACGATAAACCGGTTAAGAACGGATTAACTTTCAAGTGTTTCTCAAAAATCGAGCCCGCGAAGACGGATCGATTGCTTACTGCTTCCACCGATCTGCCGCCGCATGATCGCTGTCACGCCCTTCCACCCAACGCGGCCCATCACGGGTGTTTTCTTTCTTCCAGAACGGCGCGCGGGTTTTCAGGTAGTCCATGACAAAGGCACAGGCATCGAACGCTGCCTGACGGTGGGCGCTGGCGGCGCCGACGAAGACGATCGGCTCGCCCGGCTCCAGGGTGCCAATGCGGTGCAACACTTCCAGCTTCAACAGCGGCCAGCGCTGCTCGGCCTCCGCGGCAATCTTGCCCAGGGCTTTTTCGGTCATGCCCGGGTAATGCTCCAGAAACATCCCGGCGACTTCGAGCCCGTCATTGAAGTCGCGCACGTAGCCGACAAAACTCACCACCGCACCGACGCCCACGTTGGCCGCGTGCATGGCGTTAACTTCAGTGCCCGGGTCGAACGGCGTGGATTGCACACGAATCGCCATGGTTCAGCCCCCGGTCACCGTCGGAAAAAACGCCACTTCATCGCCATCGCTCACCGGTTCATCGAGCTGGCAGAGGTCTTCGTTGCGGGCGCACATCAGGTTCTGCTCGCTCAGCACTTCGGCGCCGTCACGTTGGGCCAACAGCGCGCGCACATCGTCGACCGTGGCGAAATCACCTTCGACCTTCACCGAGTCCACGCCGAGTGCTTCGCGGTAACGGGCGAAAAACTTCACAGTAACGTTCATGGCTGATCCGCCTGGAAATGGCCGCTCTTGCCGCCGAGTTTCTCCAGCAGCCGCACGCTCTCGATGGTCATGCCGCGATCCACGGCCTTGCACATGTCATAAATGGTCAGCGCCGCGACGCTGGCCGCGGTCAGCGCTTCCATTTCGACGCCGGTCTGCCCGGACAACTTGCAGCACGCCACGATGCGCACGGTGTCGTCGCCTTCGGCACTGAGTTCGACCTTGACGCCGGTGAGCATCAACGGGTGGCACAGAGGAATCAGATCGCTGGTTTTCTTCGCCGCCTGGATGCCGGCGATCCGCGCCACGGCGAACACGTCACCCTTGGGATGGCCGCCAGTGACGATCATCTGCAGGGTTTCGGGCAGCATGCGCACCAGCGCTTGGGCCGTCGCTTCACGGAACGTCACGGTTTTTTCAGTGACGTCGACCATATGGGCGCGACCTTGGGAATCGAGATGAGTCAGCACAGGGATACTCCTGATCAGGAGCACCGATTGTAAACCTGTGGGTCAAATTTCCGCACGTTTGATTATCGGGTCATTACACATCCCTGTGGGAGCGAGCCTGCTCGCGATAGCGGCGTGACAGTCGACATCAATGCCGAATGCCAGACCGCCATCGCGAGCAGGCTCGCTCCCACAGGGGTAAAAGAGTTGCCCATAAAAAACCGGGCGACCATCAGGCCGCCCGGTTCTGGTGAGGGTTACAGATGCGATTCGGCGTATTCGGCCAGAATCGAGCGTGGCACCCCTTGCAGGGTGATGTGTACACCGTTGGGGAAGTCCTTGAAGCGCTCGGTCAAGTACGTCAGCCCGGAGCTGGTCGCGGACAGGTAAGGGGTATCGATCTGTGCCAGGTTGCCCAGGCACACCACTTTGGAACCGGCGCCGGCACGGGTGATGATGGTTTTCATCTGGTGCGGGGTGAGGTTCTGGCATTCATCGATCAGGATCAGACTCTGCTGGAAGCTGCGGCCTCGAATGTAGTTGAGGGATTTGAACTGCAACGGCACTTTGCTGAGGATGTAGTCGACGCTGCCATGGGTGTTTTCGTCGTCCATGTGCAGCGCTTCGAGGTTGTCGGTGATGGCGCCGAGCCAAGGCTCCATTTTTTCCGCTTCGGTGCCGGGCAGGAAGCCGATTTCCTGGTCCAGCCCCTGCACGCTGCGGGTGGCGATGATGCGCCGGTAGCGTTTGCTGACCATGGTCTGCTCGATGGCCGCTGCCAGTGCGAGGATGGTTTTACCGGAACCTGCTGCCCCGGTCAGGTTGACCAGGTGGATATCCGGGTCGAGCAAGGCGTACAGCGCCAGGCTTTGATAGATGTCACGCGGTTTCAGGCCCCAGGCTTCCTGGTGCAACAGGGGTTCCTGATGCAGGTCGAGAATCAGCAGGCGGTCTTCCTCGATCTCCTTGATCCAGCCGACAAAGCCCTGTTCGTCGATGATGAACTCATTGATATGCACAGCCGGCAGGTTGTCGATCAGCTGCACCTGATGCCAGGTGCGACCGTGGTCCTGACGGGTTTCGACATTCTTCACGCGATCCCAGAAGGACCCGTCCATGTTGTGATAACCGTTGGGTAGCAGCGACACATCATCGACCAGTTGGTCGGTGCTGTAGTCCTCGGCCGCGATCCCGCAAGCCCGGGCCTTGAGGCGCATGTTGATGTCTTTGGTGACCAGCACCACGGGCAGCTTTGGTTCGCGCGCGTGCAGGTCGATCAGCTGGTTGATGATGATGTTGTCGTTCAGATGCTCGGGCAGAATGATGTTCGGCTCAGTGCGCTTGCTCATCAGAATTGACAGCAAACCCTTGGGCCCACTCTTGCCGCGCTGGATCGGTACGCCGAGTTCGACGTCTTCGGGGCTGGCATCGCCCAAAGTCTTGTCGATCAGGCGAATCGCCTGGCGGCATTCCGCGGCAACGCTGTGATGCCCACTCTTGAGCTTGTCCAGCTCTTCAAGCACGGTCATCGGGATGGCGACGTGGTGTTCTTCGAAATTAAGCAGGGCGTTTGGATCGTGAATCAATACGTTGGTATCGAGTACATAAAGGATTGGCTGGTTGGAAGAAGGGCTACGTCCGTGATCATCCATACTCGGTCACCTTTGTGGGAGCCAGTCGACGCAGTACCATGACAGTGCTGCGCCTCGAAGTGGCCGCCGAATTCACCTGCGAGGAGTCAAGTGAACTGCACACAAACTGGGGTCTTGGGAGACGCCACCTGTGTTGCAGGTTTCGGCGGTCTGTCTTCGTAATACTCCAAAACACGTGACAGAAAAAAGCACTTTGACGTTTTTTTGAAGTTTATTTTTCAGAGTGACGAATAGCCCTTGGCGTGCAGGCAATGTGCCGTTAAAGTCGGAAGTCCGCCTGCACCGATTTCGCTCCCGAAATCGCCCTTCACCCAATGTTTACGGCCTTTTGCAGTTTTCAGCGAAACGCGTCCCGACAGTCTGCCCAACCGATCCCGCTTGGCGCCGTTTGCGTGATGAGCCAAGGCATCGCCGTTTTCAGCGCATCCTGCTTCACATTGAAATTGATCACCCCGTGCCGCCACAGCAGCATCAGGGTCAACACCCGTTGTGCGCTCTGGCTGCCCTTGAGCTTGCCGGCGCCGTCCTGGGCATCGATGTCCCACAACGCCACCTGCAAGCCCTGATACGTGAAGAAGCCCTCGGCATCGGACCGGCGCTGGCCATCGGGCGGGCGAAACAGCGGCACGTAATTCTCCGGCAACTTGCCTTTGACCAACTCGATGCTGCGTCGCACCGAGTCCTGCCAGTCTTGCCAATGGCTGTGGGAGCGGAACTCCCAGCCTTGCACGCCCACGCATTGCTGCGAATAAGTCCCTTGCAGGCTGGCCACCGAACGCTCGGCCAGACGGGCCTGAATGTCCTTGCCGAGGACGAAGAACGTAGCACTCAGGTTCGATTTGCGCAGGTACTCGGTGACCCAGGCCGTGTTATCTGGCGTGGCATTGGCGGCGCTGTCGAAGGTCAGCAGGAACAGGCGATCATTCATGGCATCGCCATTGCGCTCATAGTCGCCAAAACGATCGACTTCGCTGCTGGTCTGCGGAAACAGCGCGGCCTTGCGCAACTGCTCGTCCAGGTATTGCGCGTGGAACAACCGGCTCGGCTCGGCCCACTTGATGTAGTAGCTGTCGTCGCTCACCTGAAACTTGGCCGCTTGCTCACGCAAGGTGGCCATGTCCTCGACCAGGAAACAGAAGGAGGCATCCTGATCGCAACTCTGCTGGGCGAAGTTGTAATTGGTCAGCAAACGCTGCCACATGCGCTGGCGCAGCTGGTTGACCGACTCCAGATTGAGGGTGCGCAGGCCAAGGCGTTGAGCCAGTCTCGCTTCATCCAGCGATTCACTGGCCAGCAGAACCCGGGCGAACATGAGGATTTCGGCCCGCGAGGCGACATCAAACAGCGTCGGGCTGCTGAGCTGCTCAGGCCAGGTGCTGCGATCCAGCGTCGCCACATCGCCCGGTGCCGCCATGGCGCCAAAGCTCAAGAGCCAGGCCGAGAATAGAAAAACGATACGCAATGGGATGCCTCCATAACAAAACCCGCGCGGCACTATATCGCGGGAAGATCAAAAGATCGCAGCCTCGCTTCGCTCGACAGCTCCTACAGATGTACGCGCACCGTAGGAGCTGCCGAGCGAAGCGAGGCTGCGATCTTGTTCCATGACACCACCGATCACCTATGACACCCATAGCTGGAGTCAACAAGGACAACCCCCTAGAATCGCCGCCACGATTAAAGGAGACGACTTCATGCTGATGGTGATTTCCCCCGCCAAGACCCTCGATTACGAAACACCGCCGGCGACCCAGCGCTTCACTCAGCCGCAATACCTCGACCATTCCCAGGAGTTGATCCTGCAACTGCGCGACCTGACGCCGGCGCAGATCAGCGAGCTGATGCACGTCTCCGACAAGATCGGCGGCCTCAATGCCGCGCGTTTTGGCAGCTGGACTCCGGCCTTCACTCCGGCCAACGCCAAGCAGGCGTTGCTGGCATTCAAGGGCGATGTGTACACCGGCCTGAATGCACAAACCTTCAGCGAAGCCGACTTCGATTACGCCCAACAGCACTTGCGCATGCTCTCCGGCCTGTACGGCCTGCTGCGCCCCTTGGACCTGATGCAGCCCTATCGGCTGGAGATGGGCACCAAACTGGCCAATGCCCGTGGCAAAGACCTGTACGCCTTCTGGGGCACGCGGATCAGCGAATGGCTGAACGAAGCCTTGGCCGATCAAGGCGACGACGTGCTGCTGAACCTGGCTTCCAACGAGTACTTCTCGGCGGTCAAACGCAGTGCCTTGAACGCACGCATCATCAATACCGAGTTCAAGGACCTGAAGAACGGCCAGTACAAAATCATCAGCTTCTATGCGAAAAAGGCCCGCGGGATGATGAGTCGCTTCGTCATCGAAGAACGCATCAATGACCCGATCGCCCTCAAGCAGTTTGACGTTCAGGGTTATCGCTACAGCGCCGAACAGTCTAAACCGGACAATCTGGTGTTCCTGCGCGATCACGCACCGGAGTAATAGAGCCTGCACCAAGTCAGCGCACGACACCCATTACTTCGTCGTGCGCGCCCCCTTTGATCGTCGAACAATCCTTTCCTTTTCGCCGCTTTATTGGCGCCAATATTCAAGCACTTCATTTTCTAACTTTAGTTTCACTCGACATTGATCATTTTTTTCAGTAGTGGCACTGAAAATTTTTACTTGTAGTGGCAAAAAAGTACCCAAAGCAACAATCGCCCCATATACAAAGGGCCAAACGGCAAGTGCTATCAATATGAAAGCAGTGCCATCTTTTTCAATATTTCAAGAAATTTCAGCATTCGCGATGGGCGGACAGGAACTATGTCCAAATGCGTCGCTCATACCACCGGTAACGATTCTCTCGGTGATTGTGCGAGATAACTTACACAGACAAGAGATCCATGTAGCGAAGTTGTCACACTTACTTGGGCTTACTGATCACTTATTTGGGCAACACATGAAGGACAGGAGATAACGCACCATTACTATCCCCTACAAGGCCACGGCTGCGCCCCTATAAACGTGCTCACCTGAGCACCCAACCGCTTGATTTACGGGCTTTCGGGCCTGGCATTGAGCGCGCAAGACCTTTGCACGGAAGTCTTCTGAAAAGAGGATCGGCTGCATAACAGGGCAAGTCATAACAATAAGGCCTGGTTGCGCACATCTTGAGTGCATTTATTTAGACACTCGGAACTTAGTATGCCTGCACACGGCATTGTGGCGCCTTTAAGTCGCACTTGCGAGTGCACTATGACCGCTGAACACCATTAACTCCGGCCATGTAATGGCTTGATAAATACAGAGGTAATTGCGATGCGCATCAGCATATTTGGTTTGGGTTACGTCGGCGCAGTATGTGCCGGTTGCCTGTCTGCACGGGGCCATGACGTCGTTGGCGTCGATGTTGCCAAAGACAAAATCGATATGATCAACGCCGGCAAATCGCCGATCGTTGAACCGGGTTTGGGCGAACTTCTGCAGAAGGGTATCGAGACGGGCAAATTGCGCGGCACGACCAACTTCGCCGAGGCGATTCGCGACACCGACCTGTCGATGATCTGCGTCGGTACGCCGAGCAAGAAGAACGGCGACCTGGAACTGAACTACATCGAAGCGGTGTGCCGCGAGATCGGTTTTGTCCTGCGTGACAAGACCACCCGCCACACCATCGTGGTTCGCAGCACCGTCCTGCCGGGCACCGTGGCAAACGTGGTGATCCCGATCCTCGAAGACTGCTCCGGCAAAAAGGCCGGCGTCGACTTCGGCGTGGCGGTCAACCCAGAGTTCCTGCGTGAAAGCACCGCGATCGCCGATTACGACCTGCCACCGATGACCGTTATCGGTGAGTTCGACAAGGCCTCGGGTGACGTTCTGCAATCGCTGTACGAAGAGCTCGACGCGCCGATCATCCGCAAGGACATCGCCGTTGCCGAGATGATCAAGTACACCTGCAACGTATGGCACGCCACCAAGGTGACCTTCGCCAACGAGATCGGCAACATCGCCAAAGCCGTCGGTGTCGACGGTCGCGAAGTGATGGAAGTGGTCTGCCAGGACAAGACACTGAACCTGTCCCAGTACTACATGCGCCCAGGCTTTGCGTTCGGCGGCTCTTGCCTGCCTAAAGACGTCCGCGCCCTGACCTACCGCGCCGGTTCCCTGGACGTGGAAGCACCACTGCTCAACTCGCTGATGCGCAGTAACGTGTCCCAGGTACAGAACGCGTTCGACATCGTCTCCAGCCACGACAAACGCAAAGTCGCCCTGCTGGGCCTGAGCTTCAAGGCCGGCACCGACGACCTGCGCGAAAGCCCGCTGGTTGATCTGGCGGAAATGCTGATCGGCAAGGGCTACGACCTGAGCATCTACGACAGCAACGTCGAATACGCCCGCGTTCACGGTGCGAACAAGGATTACATCGAGTCTAAGATCCCTCACGTCTCGTCCTTGCTCAACTCCGACTTCGACGACGTGATCGCAAACTCCGACGTGATCATCCTCGGCAACCGTGACGAGAAATTCCGCGCCCTGGCGCAGGAAGCTCCACACGGCAAGCAAGTGGTCGACCTGGTTGGCTTCATGTCCAAAGCCACCAGCGTAAGTGGCCGGACTGAAGGCATCTGCTGGTAACGCTGCATCTGTGTAGGAGCTGGCGAAGCCTGCGATCTTTTGATTTTCAGCGATCTCACTGACGCCAAAAGATCGCAGCCTGCGGCAGCTCCTACCAGGACTTCTGGCGTCATCCAGAGCGGGTGACGTCAGTTTTCACAGGCCTGCCTTAACCCCATCGGGCCACCCCACAGGCTCGCCCGAGATCGAGACGGATGCAGATTATGCACAGGCTAAAGCACGGCCTACTTCAGGCCGCCGGTTGGCTGTTTTACCTAAGTTTACTGATGGGCATCGCCACGGCGCTGCCTACGTCCACGTTCGACTCCGAGTCGAAGGACTTCATCTTCCTGATCGGTATCGTCGGTATCTGGCGTTACTCGATGGGTGCCACGCACTTTCTGCGCGGCATGCTGTTTCTGTACGTGGTCTACCCGCACCTGCGGCGCAAAGTGCGCAAGCTGGGCAAAGCGGCAGACCCGTCCCATGTATTTCTGATGGTCACCAGTTTCCGTATCGACGCCCTGACCACCGCTCAGGTCTACAGCTCGGTAATCCGCGAGGCCATCGACTGCGGCCTGCCGACCACCGTGGTGTGCTCCATCGTGGAAATGTCCGATGAGCTGCTGGTCAAGAGCCTCTGGAAACGCATGAACCCACCGCCACGGGTCAAGCTCGACTTCGTGCGCATTCCCGGCACCGGCAAGCGCGATGGCCTGGCTTACGGTTTCCGCGCCATCTCGCGCCACCTGCCTGACGACCGCGCCGTGGTTGCCGTGATCGATGGCGACACCGTGCTGGCCGAAGGCGTCGTGCTCAAGACCGTGCCGTGGTTCCAGCTGTTCGGCAATGTCGGCGGCCTGACCACCAACGAGTTCTGCGAAGTGCGCGGCGGCTACATCATGAGCGAATGGCACAAACTGCGATTCGCCCAGCGCCACATCAACATGTGCTCCATGGCCCTGTCCAAGCGCGTGCTGACCATGACCGGCCGGATGTCGGTATTCCGCGCCACCGTGGTCACCAACCCGGACTTCATCGCCGATGTGGAAAGCGACTCGCTGCAACACTGGCGCCTGGGCCGCTTCAAGTTCCTCACCGGTGACGACAAGTCGAGCTGGTTCAGCCTGATGCGCCTGGGCTATGACACTTTCTACGTGCCGGACGCCGCTATCCACACCGTGGAGCACCCGCCCGAGAAGAGCTTCATCAAGGCCAGTCGCAAACTGATGTTCCGCTGGTACGGCAACAACCTGCGGCAGAACTCCCGCGCCCTGGGCCTGGGGATGAAACGTCTCGGCCTGTTCACCTCGGTAGTGTTGTTCGATCAGCGCGTGTCGATGTGGACATCCTTGCTGGGACTGACCGTGGCGCTCATCGCCACCTTCAAGTACGGCAGCGCGTTCATCCTGGTTTACCTGCTGTGGATCGGCATCACCCGCCTGATCCTGACCGTGCTGCTGTCCTGCTCCGGTCACCGGATCGGCCCGGCTTACCCGGCGATTCTCTATTACAACCAGATCGTCGGCGCGCTGGTGAAAATCTACGTGTTCTTCCGCCTCGATCAGCAGTCCTGGACTCGCCAGCCCACTTCTCTGACCCGTGATCTCGCCAGCTTTCAACGTTGGTTCAACACTTGGTCGTCTCGGACCATGACCTTCTCCGCCGGCAGCATTTTTGTCGCCGTGCTGCTGATGATGGTCTGACCGAACTCGCCTGAATTAACTAGGAAATCGCCCATATGAATACCGCCGTCAACTCCAACGTAGTGCACGAATCCGAAGCCCAGCGCCAACACGCCCGCGTGAAAATCCCGGCCAAGCTGCGTTTCTTCGGTCCAGACCGGACTCCGGTTGAAGCCCGGGTTATCGACCTTTCCGCTGGCGGCCTGGCGTTCAACGCCGGTCAGCTGCCGCTAAAGGTTGGCGATGTGCATAAGGCCCGTCTGCAATTCGTGATCGATAACCTCGGCCTGGCCATGGACGTGGAATTGCAAATCCGCTCCGTCGATCGCCAGACCGGTCGTATCGGTTGCCAGTTCCAGAACCTGGAGCCCCGTGACATTTCCACCCTGCGCCACCTGATCACTTCGCACCTGGCCGGCGACATCGTCAGCGTGGGTGAAATGCTGGCGACCCTGCAGCGCGACAACTTCACCAAGGCGCGCAAGGTCAAGGATGGCGGCCACGGCATGACTCCGCTCGGTCGTCTGAAAGCGGTGACCTTCAGCGCCGGTATCTTCGTGGTCGGCCTGGTGGCGTTCGGTTTCATTTTCAAATCGGTGTACGGCATGTACTTCGTCAGCCACGCCCAGGCCGGCCTGGTCAGCGTGCAGGGCATGAACATCACCATGCCGCGCGACGGCACCGTGCAGAGCCTGATCAAGGCTGACGGCGTTGCCGCCAAAGGCGCACCGCTGGCGACCTTCAGCACCAGCATGCTCGACGTACTCAAGGGCCATCTGGACGAAGACCAACTGCAACCGTCCAAGGTTGAAGAACTGTTCGGCAAGCAAATGACCGGCACCCTGACTTCGCCGTGCGATTGCACCGTGTCTCAGCAACTGGTGGCTAACGGTCAGTACGCCAGCAAAGGCGACGTGATCTTCCAACTGGTGCCGCGCAATACCGAAGCCAACGTTGAAGCACGCTTCTCTTATCGCCAGTTCGGCGACGTGCGTCCAGGCACTTCGGTCAGCTTCCAGATCGCCGGTGAAGACCAAACCCGTACCGGCAAGATCGTCAGCAGCACCAGCCTGAAAAGCGCCGACCTGTCGTCCGACATCCGCGTGCAGATCAAACCTGACGAGCCACTGGACAGCGCCTTCGCCGGTCGCCCGGTGGAAGTGAACAGCACTCGTGGCCCGAACCTGAACTGGCTGATCAACAAAGCCATGGCCGCCGGTCTTTAAACAGAGGACATGCCCGTGACGACTCCACATTTCCTCAGAACACCGCACACCCTGTGGGAGCGAGCCTGCTCGCGATGGGGTCAGCGCGGTCTGTCTGATGCACCGAGTTGCCTGCATCGCGAGCAGGCTCGCTCCCACACTGGGTATGCGTTGTGTGCACTGGCGCTGGCTGTGGGCCTTAGCGGTTGCGCCGGCCTGCCCGACCAGCGTCTGGCCAACGAAGCCCTCAAGCGTGGCGACACCACGCTGGCGGCGCAGAACTACCAGCAACTGGCAGACCTGGGTTACAGCGAAGCTCAGGTTGGCCTGGCCGATCTGCAAGTCGACAGCCGTGACCCGGCGCAAATCAAAAAAGCCGAGGCGACTTACCGCGCCGCGGCCAGCGTCTCGCCGCGGGCTCAGGCTCGCCTGGGTCGTCTGTTGGTGGCCAAACCCGGCGCCACCGAAGCCGAACATCACGAAGCCGAAGCGCTGTTGAAGAAAGCCTCGGCCAATGGCGAAGGCAACACCCTGATCCCGCTGGCGATGCTGTACCTGCAATACCCGCACAGTTTCCCGAACGTCAACGCGCAGCAGCAGATCAGCCAATGGCGCACCGAAGGCAAACCGGAAGCCGGTCTTGCGCAAGTGCTGCTCTATCGCACCCAGGGCACTTACGACCAACACCTGGATGACGTGGAAAAGATCTGCAAGGCGGCGTTGAACACCACCGACATCTGCTACGTCGAACTGGCCACGGTCTATCAGAAACGTGGCCAGCCAGAACAACAGGCTGAACTGATCAAGCAGATGCAGGCTGGTCACAGCCGTGGCGTCGTCACTGCGCAACGTGTGGACAGCGTGGCCCGCGTACTGGGTGATGCAAGCCTGGGCAAGACCGACGAGAAAACCGCTCAGTCGCTGCTCGAAGGCATCGCACCTGGCTACCCGGCGTCCTGGGTCAGCCTTGCGCAATTGCTCTACGACTTCCCTGAACTGGGTGACGTCGACACCATGATGAAGTACCTGGACAACGGCCGCGCCGCCGACCAGCCGCGTGCCGAACTGTTGCTGGGCAAGCTCTACTTCGAAGGAAAAATGGTGCCGGCCGACGCAAAGGTCGCCGAAGAGCACTTCAAGAAAGCTGTCGGCCGGGAAGTCGCCGCCGATTACTACCTCGGCCAGATTTACCGTCGTGGTTACCTGGGCAAGGTCTATCCGCAGAAAGCCCTGGATCACCTGCTGACCGCTGCGCGTAACGGCCAGAACAGCGCCGACTTCGCCATTGCTCAACTGTTCTCCCAAGGCAAGGGCACCCGGCCCGACCCGGTCAACGCTTATGTCTTCAGCCAATTGGCGAAGGCTCAAGACACCCCGCAAGCCAATGAGCTTGCGCAAACAATCGAAGCGCAACTGCCGCCTGACCGGCTGGCCGAGGCCCAACGCCTGCTGAAACAAGAGCAGGCCATTCGTAGTGCCGTGAGTCCCGACACGCTGGAACTGCACGCCCTGCAAGAAGAAGACGGCGAGGAATCCCTATGAAGCTCAATCCATTCGTTCAGGCCGGTATTGGCCTGACATTCGCCCTGCTGTGGTCGTGCCCGACCCTGGCGGCCCTGACCGAAGACAAGAATTTCGGCCTCGAAGTCAAAGTTACCGGCCAGTCCGAAGACGACCGTGACCTGGGCACTGCCAGTGGCGGCGACGTTAACGGCGTTGGCCTCGACCTGCGTCCATGGGTATACGGCGAAAGCGGCGCGTGGAGCGCCTACGCCATGGGCCAGGCCGTGACGTCCACCGACATCATCGAAACGGACACCCTGCAACAGTCCGACAGCGACGGTAGCCAGACCACCGACAACGGTGATCGCAAAACCAAGAAGAACTACCTGGCGATGCGCGAGTTCTGGGTCGGCTACAGCGGCCTCACGCCTTACCCTGGCGAGATCCTCAAGCTCGGTCGCCAACGCCTGCGCAACGACGATGGCCAATGGCGCGACACCAACATCGAAGCCCTGAACTGGACCTTCGACACCACTCTGTTGCGCGCCAACGTCGGTGTCGCCGAACGTTTCAGCGAATACCGCACCGACTTGAAAGAGCTGGCGCCCAAGGACAAGGATCGCCTGCACGTTTTCGGCGACGTTGCCACTCAATGGTCGCCGGGTAACTGGGTCGGCATTCGCGGTCATCACACCCATGATGACGGCAAGCTCGACTACCCGGAGCCGGGCGTGGCCGGCGATTCGCTGGATAAAAAACAGAACGGCGACATCAGCTGGCTCGGCCTTACCGCCGATAGCGATGCCTACAACTGGCGCAACACCAATACCGTCAATTACTGGGGCAGCATCACCGGCATGAGCGGCGACACCGACACGGTCAACCCGCTGAACGCCGATGGCACGCGCCCGACCGAAGCCAAACGCGGTGAAGACCTCAATGGCTGGGCCACCGACATTGGCGTGCGTCTGCGCCTCGACCCGCAGTGGCAAGTCGGTGCGGCGTATGCCCGTGCCAGCGCCGAGTACGAACAGACCGGCCTGGAAAGTAACCGCTCGAACTACACCGGTACGCGTTCGCGGGTTCACCGTTTCGGCGAAGCCTTCCGTGGCGAAATGAACAACATGCAGACCGCTACCCTGTTCGGCTCGTGGATGCTCAACGACGAATACGACGCCAGTGTGATCTACCACAAGTTCTGGCGCGTGGACGGCAACAAGCCGGTGGGCAGCAACGGCATCAACGCCGTCGAAAACAACACCGACGACGTGACCGGCGCGATCCTCTCCAGCACCTCCCTGCCGCTGGAAGATGGCAACAATGACCTCGGTCAGGAAATGGACGTAGTCGTCACCAAGTACTTCAAGCAAGGCCTGCTGCCGGCTTCGTTGAGCCAGTCGGTCGATGAGCCTTCGGCTCTGGTGCGGTTCCGTGGCGGTGTGTTCAAGCCTGGCGATGCGTATGGCAAAGGCGTCGACTCCTACATGCACCGCGCGTTTGTCGACGTGGTCTGGCGCTTCTGATGCAAACCGCGAAGGGAGTGCCCGACATGAACAGTGCCAAGAAAGGCTCGATCAGCCTGCTGGCCGGCGCGCTGCTGCTCGCCAGCGCAGCCGCCTTCGCCACCGTCGAACCGGCCAAGCCTGTGCAACAGGGCAAATCGGCGACCATAGCCAAAGGGCTGCAACAGGCCAAGACCTACACCGTCAGCAGCGCGCCAACCGCGCCGCTGGACCTGGCCAAGCCGAAACTGCCGGACACCTCTGGCTACACCGCCGAAGCCATCGCCGCGAAAATCGTGCGCACCAAGCCCGGCAAAATCAGCGTGCGTCGGATGATGCAGGAAGACGCCCTGAAGGACTTCATCGGCGGTGACAACAAGATGGCCGAGTGGGTGGTGCGTCAGCATGGCATCCCGCAGGCGATCTTCGTTGACGACGGCTACATGAACCTCAAGGACCTGGCGAAGAAGCTGCCCAAGCAGTACTTCAGCGAAACTTCGCCGGGCGTGTTCCTGGCGAAGTTGCCGATCGTGGTGGGTAACAAGGGCATTCTGGAAATCGACAAGCAGACCCAGGAATTGCGCCTGTCCCAAGAGGCCGGTTCGTTCCTGGTCAACGACGGCCAGCTGTTCGTGCGAGATACCAAAATCACTGGCTGGAGCGAGAAGGCAAACGGTCCGGCGGCCTTCAAGTCGCCCAAGGAATTCCGTCCGTTCCTGCTGTCCTGGGGTGGTACACAGACCTACATTGCCAACAGCAAGATCGCCAGTTTCGGTTACGCCAACAGTAAGTCCTACGGCGTGAGTATTTCCCAATACACGCCGAACATGGCCAAGGTGCTCAAGCGCCCTGAACCGACCGGCTGGATTGTCGGCTCCGAGTTCTCGGACATGTGGTACGGCTTCTACTGCTACGAAACCCGTGACTTCGTGGTCAAGGGCAACACCTACAAAGACAACATTGTCTACGGCATCGACCCCCATGACCGTTCCCACGGTCTGATCATCGCCGACAACACGGTGTTCGGGACCAAGAAGAAGCACGGGATCATTATTTCCCGTGAGGTCAATGACAGCTTCATCTTCAACAACCGCAGCTACGACAACAAATTGTCGGGCCTGGTGATCGACCGTAACAGTGTGAACAACCTGATCGCCTACAACGAGATCTACAAGAACCACACCGACGGCATCACCCTCTACGAGAGTGCCGACAACCTGTTGTGGGGCAACAAGGTAATCAGCAACCGACGCCACGGCATCCGTATTCGTAACAGCGTGAACATTCGCCTCTACGAAAACGTTTCGATGGCCAACGGCCTGACCGGTGTCTACGGCCACATCAAAGACCTGAGCGACACCGACCGGGACATCAAGCTCGACCCGTTCGACGCCGAGGTGTCGCTGATTGTGGTCGGTGGTGAATTGGCCGCCAATGGCAGCGGACCGCTGTCGATCGACTCGCCGCTGAGCGTGGAGCTGTATCGCGTGTCGATGCTCGCGCCGACCAAATCCAGCGGCATCAGCTTCTCGGGGATCCTCGGCGAACGCCAGGATGAAATTCTCGACCTGCTGGTGCGCCAGCAGAAAGCCGTGCTGATCGACCCAGTCGAACGCCAGACCAAAATGCAGGACTGAGGATAATTTTATGCACCTACACTTGATCAAATTACTCAGCCTGTCGGCCCTGACCGCGGGTATTCTCGCGGCCAGCGGCGGTGTTCGCGCCGATGACGCCACCGGTGGCGTAAGCCCACCGAAATTCAAGGCCGATGATTGCTGCAATCTCTGCCCGCAAGCCCACGACCCGAAAAACTACACCACCCGCTATCAGCAGAACTTCACCACGCTGGTGCAGGCGCAGGGCGATTGGCTATTCCGTACGCAAGAAGACTTGCGCACCGAGTTCGACACCACACCCGCTGGCTACAAACGCATGAAGCAACTGCACGATGCGTTCAAGAGCAAAGGCGTGGAACTGGTCATCGTTTACCAGCCGACCCGTGGCCTGGTGAACCGCAACAAGCTGAACCCGGCAGAGAAAGCGAGCTACGATTTCGACAAGGCGCTGAAGAACTACAAAACCATGCTCGGGCGCTTCGCGCAGATGGGCTATGTAGTTCCGGACCTGTCGCCGCTGACCAACGAATCGCTGCCCGATACCCTGCCGGCCCACGACTTCTACTTCCGCGGCGACCAGCACTGGACGCCGTATGGCGCCCAACGCACGGCGAAAATTGTCGCCGAGAAGGTCAAGCAATTGCCGGCCTTCGCCGACGTTCCCAAGCGTGAATTCGAGACCCATAAGTCGGGTCGCATGGGCAAGACCGGAACGTTACACAACATGGCTGGTCAACTCTGTGGCACCAGCTACGCGATCCAGTACATGGATCAGTTCACCACCGAGCCAAAAGGCGAAGCGGGCGATGGCGATCTGTTCAGTGATTCCGGCAATCCGGAAATCACCCTGGTCGGCACCAGCCACAGTGGCAAGAACTACAACTTCGCCGGTTTCCTCGAAGAGGCCATCGGCGCCGACATCCTCAACGTGGCGTTCCCCGGCGGCGGCCTGGAAGGTTCGATGCTGCAGTACCTGGGCAGTGAAGAGTTCCAGACCAAACCGCCGAAAATCCTCATCTGGGAATTCTCGCCGCTTTATCGCCTAGATCAGGAAACCATCTACCGCCAGATGATGGCGCTGCTGGACAACGGTTGCGAAGGCAAAGATGCACAGATGAGCGCCAGCGCCACGCTGAAACCGGGCAAAAACGAATTGATGGTCAACAGCAAGAACCTGGACCTGCGCAACAGCAGTCACCAGGTCGATATCCGCTTCGCCGACACCTCGGTGAAAACCTTGCAAGCCACCCTCTGGTACATGAATGGGCGCCACGAGGACATCAAGATCGACAAACCGGAAACCTCCGATACCGACGGGCGTTTCGCCTTCGAGTTGCGCACGGACGAAGACTGGGCCTCGCAGAATCTGCTGGCCGTCGAAGTCCAGGGACCTGAACAAGCAGGTACCACGCCTCAGAAAGTCGAAGCGAAAATCTGCAAACGCAACGTGTTCTCCGGCGCCGAGCAGCGTACCGCTCAAGCCGGGCAATGAGGCTACCTCTTATGAACTGCATGCAATCCCGAACGCTGAAAAAGTTACTCGCGCCCTCCCTGCTGACGCTGGCGATGTTCGCCGGCGCCACCCAGGCCGCCGCGCCACTTCGCCCGCCCCAGGGTTATTTCGCACCAATTGAAAAAGTCAAAACCGGCGACAAGAGTGAAGGCTGCGACGCGATGCCGACGCCCTACACCGGCGCCCTGCAGTTCCGCAGCAAATACGAAGGTTCCGACAAGGCCCGTTCGACCCTGAACGAGGCATCGGAAAAAGCCTTCCGTGAGACCACCGCCGACATCACCAAGATCGAGCGCGGCACCAGCAAGCGGGTGATGCAGTTCATGCGTGACGGTCGTCCGGAACAGCTGGAATGCACCCTCAACTGGCTGACTGCCTGGGCCAAGGCCGACGCGTTGATGTCCAAGGACTTCAACCACACCGGCAAGTCCATGCGCAAATGGGCATTGGGCAGTATGGCTTCGTCCTATGTCCGCCTGAAATTCTCTGACTCGCATCCGCTGGCTACCCACCAGGAAGAAGCGCAAGTGATTGAAGCCTGGTTCAGCAAAATGGCTGATCAGGTGGTCAGCGATTGGGACAACCTGCCGCTCGAGCAAACCAACAACCACTCGTACTGGGCAGCCTGGTCAGTGATGGCCACGTCGGTCGCCACCAACCGTCGCGACCTGTTCGATTGGGCCGTCAAGGAATACAAGGTCGGCGTCAATCAGGTCGACGCCCAAGGCTTCCTGCCCAACGAGCTCAAGCGCCAGCAACGCGCCCTCTCCTATCACAACTACGCCCTGCCGCCACTGGCGATGATCGCCAGTTTCGCTCAGGTCAACGGTGTCGATTTGCGCCAGGAAAACAACGGCGCCTTGAAACGCCTGGGCGATCGCGTGCTCGCGGGAGTGAAAGACCCGGATGAATTCGAGAAGAAGAACGGCAAGGATCAGGACATGACCGACCTCAAGGTCGATTCGAAATTCGCCTGGCTCGAACCGTTCTGCTCGCTCTACACCTGCCCGGCCGATGTGCTGGAACGCAAGCACAAGATGCAGCCGTTCAAGAGTTTCCGCCTCGGCGGGGATTTGACCAAGGTCTACGACCCGGCCAATGACAAGGGCAAAGGTTCTTAAGACACACGCAAACCCCCTGTGGGAGCGAGCCTGCTCACGATGACTGATTGCCAGTCGACATCAATGTTGAATGTCAGATCGCAATCGCGAGCAGGCTCGCTCCCACAGGGTCAGTGTCAGGCATGAGTTGAGTATTACGCCCTCTGATTTTTCATGGGGGGTTTGGGGGGGCCGTTGGCCCTTGACTGTTGGTTAAACATGGAGAGATCGGGATGGTATTTTCATCCAACGTGTTCCTGTTTCTGTTCTTGCCGATCTTTCTCGGCATGTACTACTTGAGCGGAATACGCTATCGCAACTTGCTGCTGCTGATTGCCAGCTACGTGTTCTACGCCTGGTGGCGTGTGGACTTCCTTGCGCTGTTCGCTGCCGTTACGCTGTGGAACTACTGGATCGGCCTGAAAGTTGGCGCCGCAGGCGTTCGGACCAAACCGGCCCAGCGCTGGCTGCTACTCGGCGTCGCGGTGGATCTGTGCATCCTCGGCTACTTCAAGTACGCCAACTTCGGCGTGGACAGCATCAACGCGATGATGACCTCGGTCGGTCTGTCGCCGTTTATCCTGACCCACGTGCTGTTGCCGATCGGGATCTCGTTCTACATCTTCGAGTCCATCAGCTACATCATCGACGTTTACCGTGGTGATACCCCGGCGACCCGCAACCTGATCGACTTTGCCGCATTCGTGGCGATCTTTCCGCACTTGATCGCGGGCCCTGTGTTGCGTTTCCGTGACCTGGCCGATCAGTTCAACAACCGCACCCACACCCTCGACAAGTTCTCCGAAGGTGCCACGCGGTTCATGCAGGGCTTCATCAAGAAGGTCTTCATCGCCGACACCCTGGCGGTCGTGGCCGACCATTGCTTCGCCTTGCAGAACCCGACCACGGGCGATGCCTGGCTCGGCGCCCTGGCCTACACCGCGCAGCTGTACTTCGACTTCTCCGGCTACAGCGACATGGCGATTGGTCTGGGCTTGATGATGGGTTTTCGCTTCATGGAAAACTTCAAACAGCCGTACATCAGCCAGTCGATCACCGAGTTCTGGCGTCGCTGGCACATCAGCCTCTCCACTTGGCTGCGTGACTACCTCTACATCACCCTCGGCGGTAATCGTAAAGGCACGCTGATGACCTATCGCAACCTGTTCCTGACCATGCTGCTCGGTGGTCTGTGGCACGGCGCGAACATCACCTACATCGTCTGGGGTGCCTGGCACGGCATGTGGCTGGCGATCGAAAAAGCCCTCGGCCTGAACACCTCGCCGCGCAGCATCAACCCGATCCGTTGGGCGCTGACCTTCCTGCTTGTGGTCATGGGCTGGGTGATCTTCCGTTCGGAAAACCTGCACGTTGCCGGTCGCATGTACGGTGCGATGTTCAGCTTCGGCGAATGGTCGCTGTCGGAACTCAACCAGGCCAGCCTCACCGGTCTGCAAGTGGCAACCCTGGTGGTGGCCTACGTCACCCTGGCGTTCTTCGGCATCCGTGATTTCTACACCAACCGGCCGCCGGTAAAAACCAAGCCTGCCGTCAACGTCGAGGCCGATGGCCCTGCCGCGGCTACGCCTGGAATGATCAAAGCCGTACCGGGTGAAAACCCGGCCAGCATCCACGAACCGGGTTACACCGTCGGCGTTGAAGCGACTGTGCAACCGGCCTACTGGACCGCTGACTGGTCCCGTTACGTGATGCGCGCCCTGGTACTGCTGCTGTTCATCGCCTCGATTCTCAAACTCTCGGCGCAAAGCTTCTCGCCGTTCCTTTACTTCCAGTTCTGAGGGATCTGACTATGACCCGCTCATTACGCATCTTCTACATCGCCCTGTTCCTGGTGACCTTGCTGGTACTTGGCGTGTGGTCGGTACGCAGCTTCTTCGGCTTCAGTACCAACGCCGATGCGACCGTGCTTAACGGTCGCTGGACCAAAGCCGTCGAGACGCACTACGACGACGAGTTCCCGATCAAGCGCCTGGGCACCAATCTTTGGGCCGCGCTGGATTTCAAACTGTTCAACGAAGGTCGTCCGGGCGTGGTGCTCGGTCGCGATCAGTGGCTCTACAGCGATGAAGAGTTTCACCCGATCGTCAACGAAGAGTTGAACCTGCAAGGTAACTACGCGCTGGTCGAAGGCGTGCGCCAGACCCTGAAAAAGCAAGGCGTGCAACTGGTGATGGCGATTGTCCCGGCGAAGACGCGTCTGTACCCGGAACACCTGGGTGAAGTGAAGCCGGCGAGTATCCACGCCAATCTGTACAAGGACTTCCACGCTCGTGTGGCGGCCGACAAGATCCTCGCCCCTGACCTGCTCGGCCCGCTGCAAAAGGCCAAGCAAGACGGTCAGCAAGTGTTCCTGCGTACCGACACCCACTGGACCCCGGAAGGCGCGCAAATCGCTGCCGAGACTCTGGCCAAAACCATCGCCGACAAGGCTCCGCTGAGCGGCGAACCGCAAAACTTCGTCACCGAACCTGCGGAGAAGGTGACGCACAAGGGCGACCTGCGGTTGTTCCTGCCGCTGGACCCGCTCTTCGAAAACCTGATGCCGGCGCAAGAGCCTTTGCAGAAGCGCAACACCGTGGCGGCCCAGGATCAGCCTGCCGGTGATGACGCCCTGTTCGCCAACACTGAAGTGCCGGTTGCCCTGATCGGCACCAGCTACAGCGCCAACCCGAACTGGAACTTCGTCGGTGCGCTGAAAGAAGCGCTGCACAGCGACGTGGTCAATTACGCCGAAGACGGCCATGGCCCGATTCTGCCGATGCTCAGCTACCTGAAAAGCGACGCTTTCAAGAACAGCCCGCCACAAGTGCTGATCTGGGAGTTCCCTGAACGATATCTGCCTGTGAATAACGAAATCGGTGACGCCGACCCGCAGTGGGTCGCAGAGCTTAAACAAGCCGGCGCACGCCAACAAAACGTAGCTGCAAACACTAAATCCGAGACGCCCGACCGGGCGCAAAACTGAAAGAGAGGTACTTCCATGACTTTCACTACTACTCCTCGCCGTCTCGCCAAGACCTTCGCTCTCGTTGCTGGCATGAGCGTGTTGTCGATGTCCGCCTTCGCTGGCGACGCCGCGCTCTACGGCCCGACCGCACCGAAAGGCTCCAGCTTCGTGCGTGTCTACAACGCCGGTAACGCTGAAGTCAGCGCCACCGTTGGTACTACCAACCTGAACGAAGTCGCGCCGCTGTCCAGCACAGACTTCAGCTTCATGCCGGGCGGCGACTACAGCGCCAAGGTCGGCAGCCAGACCCTGCCGGTGAAACTGGCCGGCGACCACTATTACACCCTGGTCAACAACGCCAGCGGCGCACCGCAACTGATCGAAGAGCCGCCGTTCAAGAACAAGCAGAAATCCCTGGTTCGCGTACAGAACCTCAGCGACAAGGCCCTGACCCTGAAAACCGCCGACGGCAAGACCGAAGTGGTCCCGTCCGTGGCGGCCAAGGGCCGTGGCGAGCGTGAAATCAACCCGGTGAAAGTCAGCCTGGCACTGTACGACGGCGCCACCAAAGTCGGCGACGTGAAACCGGTTGCCCTGGAACGCGGTGAAGCCGCAGTGCTGTACGTCACCGGCAAAGGCAGCAGCCTGTCGCCAGTGTGGGTCAAGCGCCCGGTTTCGACGCGCTAATAAACTTTCCTGACTGACGCATCCCCTCTGTGGGAGCGAGCCTGCTCGCGATTGCGGTCTGACATTCAGCATTGATGTCGACTGATACACCGCCTTCGCGAGCAGGCTCGCTCCCACATTAAACCGAGGCGTCAATTCGGACACGGAACAAGAACAAGAGTGAAACGACAGAACGCAGTAGCTCTAACCAATCGATTTTAAAGGAGTAACAACATGATTCCGGTGATCTTGTCAGGTGGTAGCGGCTCACGTCTTTGGCCGCTTTCGCGCAAGCAATTCCCCAAGCAATTCCTCGCCCTGACCGGCGAACAAACGCTGTTCCAGCAGACCCTGGAACGCCTGGTGTTCGAAGGCATGGACACCCCGATCGTGGTCTGCAACAAGGAACACCGTTTCATCGTCAACGAGCAGCTGAGCGCCCGCAACCTGGACGTGCAGCGCGTGCTGATGGAACCCTTCGGCCGCAACACCTCGCCAGCAGTGGCCCTGACCGCGATGATGCTGGTCAATGAAGGTCGCGACGAGTTGATGCTGGTGCTGCCGGCCGACCACGTGCTGGAAGACCAGAAAGCCCTGCAACGTGCCCTGGCCCTGGCCACTGTGGCAGCCGAGCGTGGCGAGATGGTGCTGTTCGGCGTGCCGGCGACCAAACCGGAAACCGGTTACGGCTACATCAAATCCACCAACGATGCCCTGCTGCCGGAAGGCGTCAGCCGTGTCTCGCACTTCGTCGAAAAACCCGATGTAAAACGCGCCACCGAATTCGTCCAGTCTGGTGGTTACTTCTGGAACAGCGGCATGTTCCTGTTCCGCGCCAGCCGCTTCCTCGAAGAGCTGAAAAAACACGATCCGGACATCTACGACACCTGCGTCCTGACGCTGGAACGTAGCGCACAGGATGCCGACACCGTCGACATCGACCCCGCCACCTTCGCCTGCTGCCCGGACAACTCCATCGACTATTCGGTGATGGAAAAAACCCAGCGTGCCTGCGTGGTGCCGCTGACCGCCGGCTGGAGCGATGTCGGCTGCTGGTCGTCGCTGTGGGAAGTCAATGCAAAAGACGCCAACGGTAACGTCACCAAGGGCGATGTGGTCATCCAGGACAGCAAAAACTGCATGATCCACGGCAACGGCAAACTGGTGTCGGTGATCGGCCTGGAAAACATCGTGGTCGTCGAAACCAAGGACGCCATGATGATCGCCCACAAGGACAAGGTCCAAGGCGTGAAACAGATGGTCAACACCCTCAACGAGCAGGGCCGCAGCGAAACCCAGAACCACTGCGAAGTCTATCGTCCGTGGGGCTCCTACGACTCGGTCGATATGGGCGGCCGTTTCCAGGTCAAGCGCATCTCGGTCAAGCCGGGCGCCTGCCTGTCGCTGCAAATGCACCACCACCGCGCCGAACACTGGATCGTGGTCAGTGGCACCGCTGAAGTGACCTGCGACGAAAACGTGTTCCTGCTCACTGAAAACCAGTCGACCTACATCCCGATCGCCTCGGTTCACCGTCTGCGCAACCCGGGCAAGATTCCACTCGAGATCATCGAAGTGCAATCGGGCAGCTACCTGGGTGAAGACGATATCGAGCGCTTCGAAGATATCTACGGTCGCTCCACCCCGATCGAACGCGGCGTGTCGGTGAAAACCATCGCGCAGTGATTTGACCGGTAAAAAATAAAAAGCCCCCGTCCAGCCCGCTGCGTCCCTATCCGCAGTGGGTTGGGCGGGGGCTTTTTTTTGGTTTTTTGTTGCCTCAACCGGCCCCATCGCGAGCAGGCTCGCTCCCACAGGGGATTTGCGTTGTTCACCGAATCAGCGTCCGAACTCGGTCAATGTGGGAGCGAGCCTGCTCGCGATGGGGCCTGACCAGCCGCCGCTGAATGAATGCCCATCGCCAATTCCACCTACGCTTAGGTAGGATGCTCTTTCCCTTCCCGAGGTTTCGCGTCATGTTCATCGGCGTCCTGCTGGTCATCACCTGGCTGATCCTGCTGCTGCGCTACCCGGCCAAGGCCGTGCCGGTGTCCATGGCCGCCGCTGTCGGATTGGGCCTGGTGGCGGTGTGGGTGTTCTGGCTGGACAACCGCGAGGTCAAGCAACTGGCGCGCCTTGAGCTGCGTATCGTCTATGCCCCGGAACACTGCCCGGCGGATCGCCCCTTGAAACTGACCATGAACAACGGCAACGACGTACCGTTGACCGAGCTGCGTTGGCGAATCGCCGCTTATGCACCGGGCGATACGGTCAATCTGGCTGACAATCAATACGCCGCACCGCGCTATCGTGGCCCCGGTGAATTGCAGGCCGGCGGCAATTGGGAAGACTGCTTGCCAATGCCGCCCCTGCGCCCCGGTTATCGCCCGCAAACCCTGGAGTTTCGCGCCGAGCGTTTGCAGGGTAGTTTCTCCGACTGACTCTCCCTTTTTTGCACAAGGACCGCGCCATGCCCGTTGCGTTGATTACCGGTTGCTCCAGCGGCATTGGCCGCGCCCTCGCTGACGCCTTCAAAAGTGCCGGTTACGAAGTCTGGGCCAGCGCCCGCAAGGCTGAAGACGTAGCCGCTCTAACCGCCGCCGGGTTCACTGCCGTGCAACTGGACGTGAACGATGGCCCGGCCCTCGAACAGCTGAGCGAGCGGATCAATCAGCAGCGCGGCGGCCTCGATGTGCTGATCAACAACGCCGGTTATGGCGCCATGGGGCCGCTGCTCGATGGCGGTGTGCCGGCCATGCAGCGGCAATTCGAAACCAACGTGTTTGCGATTGTCGGCGTGACTCGCGCGATGTTCCCGGTGCTGCGTCGCGCCAGGGGCTTGGTGGTGAACATCGGCAGCGTGTCCGGGGTTCTGGTCACGCCGTTTGCAGGTGCTTACTGTGCTTCGAAAGCCGCGGTGCATGCCTTGAGCGATGCGTTGCGCATGGAACTGGCGCCGTTCGGCGTGCGGGTCATGGAAGTTCAGCCGGGGGCTATCGCCTCCAGCTTCGCGAAGAATGCCGGTCAAGAGGCTGAGCAACTGATCACCGAACAATCTCCGTGGTGGCCGCTGCGTGAAGGCATTCGTGCGCGGGCCAAGGCGTCTCAGGACAAACCGACGCCGGCCAGTGAATTTGCCGCCGGTTTATTGAAGGCCGTGCAGCAGAATAAACCGCCGCGTCTGGTGCGTTTGGGTAACGGCAGCCGGGCGTTGCCGTTGATGGCAGGGTTGTTGCCCAAGGGGTTGTTGGAGTCGGGGTTGATGAAGCGGTTCGGGTTGCGCGGGCAACTTTGAGACCGGGTTGACGCGTTCGCGGGCACAATCATCGAAAACTCCGAAACATTTCTGAAATCCATAAGTGATCGAACGTCCCATGACTGACTACACCGAATACTTTGACGAAGTGATCCAGGCCCACATAGCCATCGAACAATGGTTGGCCGAGGAGCGAGACGAGTCCGAGCTTGAGCAATTGCTGACGCGTTTTTCGCCGCAGTTTTCCATGATCTCGCCATTGGGCCGGGTGCTGGACTTTGAGGCGTTGAAAGAATTGTTTCTGCTGGCGGGCGGGAAGAAGCTCGGGTTCAGGATTGAGCTCAGCGAGTTGCGAGGTGTCGCGCGGTACGACGGTGGCGCAGTGGTGAGTTACCGCGAGCAGCAGACCGATGCGACGGGGCTGCATTCTGATCGGCGATCCTCGGTGGTGTTTGAGAAACAGGCCGATGGCAAGGTGCTTTGGCGGCATTTGCATGAGACGTTTTGCAAGGAGTGAGACCGAGTTGCGCCCATCGCGAGCAGGCTCGCTCCCACAGGGGATTTTCGTCGTTCACCGAATCAGCGTCCGAACTCGATCAATGTGGGAGCGAGCCTGCTCGCGATGGGCGCAACTCGGTCTAACGGTTAGTTAACAACCACCGTACAAGTAATCCCCGCCGCCAACAGCACGCCCTCTGGCACTTCATCAATGTGAATCCGCACCGGCACCCGCTGCGCCAGGCGCACCCAGTTGAAGGTCGGGTTCACGTCGGCGATCAGCTCGCGGCTTTCCGGGTTGTCGCGGTCATAGATGCCCCGAGAAATGCTTTCCACATGGCCCTTGAGCACTTCGCCGCTCATCAGTTGCATATCGGCCTTATCGCCCACGCGCACATGAGGCAGTTTGGTTTCTTCGAAGAAGCCATAAACCCAGAACGAGTTCATATCGACCACGGCCATTTTCGCTTCGCCGATGCGTGCGTAGTCGCCGCGATGGACGTTGAGGTTGGTGACATAGCCGTCCACCGCCGCGCGCACTTCGGTGCGTTTGAGGTTCAGTTCGGCGGCTTCCAGTTGCGCCTGTGCGTGCTGGTAATCGGCCAGGGCCGAGTCGGCGATGTTGGTGGCGTCGTCGCGGTTTTCCCTGGAGATCACCAGGTTATCGAGGTCGGCGCGGCGATGGGCATTGACCTTGCGCATCTCCCACGTGGCTTTGCGCGAGGCCACCAGCGACTGCGCCTGTTTCACCGCGATGCGGTAATGCTCGGGGTCGATGCGCATCAGCAAATCGCCCTTCTTCACTAGCTGGTTGTCGCGCACCGGTACGTCCACCACTTCACCGGTAACGTCGGCGGCGACGTTGATGATGTCGGCGCGCACCCGGCCGTCGCGGGTCCAGGGCGTGTTCATGTAATGCACCCACAGGGTTCGGCCGATCCACAGGGCAAGGGCCAACACCAGCAGGGTCGCGAGCAGGCTGAAAAGCTTTTTCATCACGGTGTTCTCAACGGTAAACAGTCAGCGCCAGGGCGCCAAACAGACAGGTAAACAGACTCAGGCGCAGCAGCGCCGGGTGCCAGAAGAAGCGGTACAGATCGAACCCGGACAGGAATCGATCCAGCGCCCAGGCCAGCGCCGCCGCAATGAAAAACATCAGGGTCATGGTCGGCATGTACACGCCGTGGAAGGCGATTTCACGAGGCATGTTCAAGTCCTTGTGGCTTGGCAGTGGCGATGGCATTTATGTAGTCCGCGAGCGGCGATTGCGGATCGAGCAGCGAGGTGCGGATGAAGTGCAGGTAGCTCTTCACCCGGCGCAAGGCAGAGGTGTCGAAGTGCGGTGCGAACGGTTCGTCGGTGGCCTGCACGCGTCCGATCGCATGGTCGACCGCGACCAGAGCACGTTCCAGATTGCTCTGGCTCGGTTGCAGAAAAAGTCGCACCAGCGAACGCCCCATCACCCGGATTGACTGACGCCACGGCTGGGATTCTGCGTACGCCGGATGCACCGGCAGAATCGCCTGTTCCTTGCGCAACTCGATGATCGCGTGGCCGACTTCCAGCACCACGAACATCCAGCGCAGCAAGTCCCGTTGCACCTGCGGCTGTCCCGCTGCGAGGCCGTAGGCCTGATGCAAAAGATCGCGAGTGCGGCTTTCGAAACTCGACGCCAGGCCCTTGAGTTTGCCGCTGATGGCGTACACCACTTGCCCGCGCAAATCCTGCTCCAACCGCCGCCATAACCAGCGGCTGTTGGGCGGCAGAATGATCGCCCCGGCCGCCGCGCACACCAGCATGCCCATGATCATCGCAATGTAGTCGTTGATGAAGGCGTAAGGGTTGTAAACCGTGAGGTTGTCCGGCACCGAACCGGTGCTGAAGAAGATCAGCAACCCCAGGCCAACCCCGGCGTATTGCGGCCGTGAAGTCAGGAACGCACCGAACACGATTACCGGCGCCAGCATCACGCAAAGCAACGGAAAACCGTCGATCCAGGGGAAGATGAAAAACATCTCGACGAAGCCGATCAGCGCCCCGAGCAACGTCCCGCAGGCCATCTGAAACGCCATGCGTTTGGGGTTCGGTGTCGCCGCTGAAAGGCCCACGGTGGCGGCGGCGATCAAGGTCATGGTCGCCCCGCTCGGCCACGCGGTGGCGACCCAATAACTGCCGAGCACTACCAGGATGAACGCGGCGCGAATGCCCGACGCCGCCGAGGCCAGCCAGTTGGTTTGCGGGGTAAAGGGCTCGTCCCAGCGTTCCCGTTCGTGGCTGTGATCGGCGAGCGACGCGTGGGTCTGTGCATAACTGTGCAAGTCGTCGACGAAGCGATAAAGCAGCTCGTAGGCGGTGTGAAAATCCAGCTGCTCGGCGTCGCTCGGATCACTCTCCTGAAAGGTCGCCCGCAGGCTGCGGACCCGCGCCGGCAAATTTTCCTTATAGGTCGCCAAAGCGCTGGCCAGGCGTGCAGCGTCGGGGCTGGTCAAGGCGCGACCGCTGAAGCCGTCGAGCACTTCGGCCAGATCCTGTAACCCCGGTTTGATCGCCGCAACTACGTGATCGGTGCCGCCGCTGCGCAGGCGTTCGAGCAACTGATGCAACGCATTGAAGCGCGTGGTAATGCCCATGAATTCGCTGTTCAAACGACTGAGCCGCCCGTTGCGCCGACGCATGTGCGGGTCTTCGAACACCGTGACGCTGCGCAGCCCTTCCAGGCCCACCGCCTCGGCGATAAACCGCACGTTGTTCGCTTCAAACGCCTCGCGCCGGCTGCGACCGCGCAGACCATCGGTGACGAACAAGGCAAACACGCCGAAGCGCTGATACAAGGCATTGCGCATCGCGGCGCTGGCGGTTTGCGGCAGGATCGCGGCGCTGACCAGCGTCGAGCAGAGAATCCCCAGGGAGATTTCCAATACGCGCCAGACTGCCGCCATGAACGCGCCATCGGGGTGAGCCAATGCAGGCAGCCCGACCATCGCCGCCGTATAACCAGCGAGCACAAATCCGTAGGCGCGGAAGTTGCGATAACGCGCCGCGCCGGCTGAGCAGAGGCCAACCCAGATCGCCAGCGAGCCGAGGAACAGTTCGGTGTTCTGCGCAAACAAGGCAATCAACGCGACCATCACCGCCGACCCGGCCAACGTGCCGAGGAAGCGATAGAAACTCTTGGCGAACACTTGGCCGCTTTGCGGTTGCATGACGATGAACACGGTGATCATCGCGGTGCGCGGTTGCGGCAACTCCAGACGCATGGCCAGCCACAGGGTCAGGAACGCCGCGAACAACACCTTGAAAATGTACACCCAGGTCACGCCATCGCTGCGTGCCCAGTCGAAGAACCCCCGGCGCCATTCAAGGGAATACAGCCAGCGCAAAGGTGCGGGCAAGGGAGTCATGGAATTTTGCTCATTGAAATTCAGTCAGGTCGCGGAGCCTGTGGGAGCGAGCCTGCTCGCGATGGCGATTTCACATTCAACATTGATGTCGACTGACACACCGCTATCGCGAGCAGGCTCGCTCCCACAGGTTTTGTGTTCAACGCAAAAGAACCGGGGTTTTCGGGGGCTGGGTTTTCTCGGCATTCGGCACGTCGTTGCCAGCGCCGAGGCCTCCGCCCAAAGCAGTCACCAATTCCGCATGAGCACTCAAGCGTGCAGCCTGAACCTGCTGCTGCAATTGTTGCTGCTTGAACAACAAGGTCTGCGCATTGAGCACGTTAAGGTAATCGGTGAGCCCGCGCTGATAGGCGATCATCGCGATGTCGTAGGTCTTCTGCGCCGTGGCCACCGACTCGGCGGCGAAGGCCTGTTGCTTGTCCATCGACTCGCGGCGAATCAGTTGGTCGGAGATGTTCTTCAGTGCATTGACCAGGGTCTGGTTGTACTTGGCCACGGCGATGTCATAACCGGCCGAGGCTTCCCCCAACTCCGAGCGCAAGCGGCCGCCATCGAAGATCGGCAACGAAATCGCCGGGCCGACGCTGTAGTTGAGTTTCTTGCCGGTCAAAAACTCCAGCGCCCCACCGCCGGTGGCCATGTAGCCGAGGCTGCCGACCAGATCGACGTTGGGGTAGAAGCCGGCGTGGGCAACATCGATACCTCGTGCCTGCGCCGCCACTTGCCAGCGACTGGCAACCACGTCCGGGCGATGACCGAGCAATTGCGCCGGCAAAGACGACGGCAACTTCAGCGCCGCGCCCAACGACAGCGTCGGCCGTTGCAATTGCGCGCCCTCCCCCGGTCCCTTGCCGGCCAGCGCGGCGAGTTGGTTGCGGCTTAGAGCAATTTCTTCGTCCAGCGCATCGATTTGCCGATGGGTTTCCGGCAATGGTGTTTCGGCCTGGCTGACTTCGAAATGCGTGCCGATGCCGCCGTCCAGACGTCTCTGTGCCAGGTCGAGAATTTGCTGTTGCTGCTTCAAGGTCGCCGCGACAATGTCCCGTTGCGCGTAATGCAACGAGAGCTCGATATAGGCGCGCACGATGTTGTTCTGCAATTCGAGCTGGGCCTGCCGCGCCTCGGCGGCGCTCATGTGGGCCATGTCCACGGCCCGTTCGCTGGCGTTGCTTTCGCGGCCCCAAAGGTCGAGGGCATAGCTGAAGCCCAGTGCGGCGTTGTTGTCCCAGGTGGTGGTGTTGGCCAACTCGCCGGGGCCATAGAACTGATCGGTGGGCCAGTTGTGGCGCTTGAGGGTGGATTGGCCATTAATCTGCAACAACTCGGCGGACTCGGCAACGCCAGCCATGGACCGGGCCTGACGCACTCGCGCCGCGGCCATGGCCATGCTCGGGCTGCCTTGCAAGGCGAGGTCGATCCAGCGGTTCAGTTGCGGGTCGCCGTAGGCTTGCCACCATTGGGCAGTCGGCCAGTGAGCGTCCTGGGCGGCGCTCCGAATGGCTTCATCGGTGGCCAGTGAATCAGCCTCCAGTGCCTTGCCCTGTGGGGCAATACCTGCGGTGCCGATGCAGCCGCTGATTGCCAGGGTTAAAGCCAAAACACTGAGCGTCTTGAGCGCTCTGTTGATGCGACGCGGCACTGCTGCGATTTCCTGAGATGGGAGAGGTACGGAGAACGTGTGGGAACGGCTTTTTGTGGCGAGGGAGCTTGTCGGAACGCCGCATCGCCCCGTTCGGCTGCGCAGCAGTCGTAAACCGGTCACCGCATTCTGATTTGAAGATCGCGGTGACTGGTTTTGGGGTCGCTTCGCAACCCAACGGGGGCAAGCCCCCTCGCCACACAAGCCCATGCCTACAGGGGCGCAATTCTAGGGGTGGGCTCTGTTGGCGATAAGCCGGGAATCCTGTGAATCTTTGTTACCGTTAACGCGATAATCCCTTGGTCGTGCCTTTAGTCGCCTGTAAAGAATCAGCAACTTCGTGTCACAATTTGCCATTCGCCAAGAGAGCACCCCATGGACACTTTGCAAAACATGCGCGCCTTCAGTTACGTGGCCGAGGCCGGCAGCTTCACCGCCGCCGCCGTGCAACTCGACACCACCACGGCCAACGTCTCGCGCGCGGTCTCCAATCTGGAAGCCCACCTGCAAACCCGTCTGCTCAACCGCACCACCCGCCGGATCGCTTTGACCGAGGCCGGCAAGCGCTACTTATTGCGCTGCGAGCAGATCCTGGCCTACGTCGAAGAAGCCGAAGCCGAAGCCAGCGACGCCCACGCGCGCCCGGCCGGGCAACTCAAGGTGCATACCATGACCGGTATCGGTCAGCACTTCGTGATCGACGCCATCGCCCGCTACCGCAAAACCCACCCGGACGTGACCTTCGACCTGACCATGGCCAACCGCGTGCCGGATCTGCTCGACGAGGGCTACGACGTGTCCATCGTGCTCGCCAGCGAACTGCCGGACTCGGGCTTCGTCTCCCAGCGTTTGGGCATCACCTACAGCATCGTTTGCGCATCACCCGCCTATGTAAAAGCCAACGGTTGCGCGCACAAACCCAGCGATTTGCTCAACCACGCCTGCCTGCGCCTGGTAAGCCCGGTGATCCCGCTGGAGAAGTGGGCCTTCGACGGCCCCGACGGCCAGGAAATGGTCACCATTAATAGCTCGCCGTTTTTGGTGAACTCCGCTGACGCGATGAAGACGGCGATCACCAGTGGCATGGGGGTTGGCGTTTTGCCGGTGTATGCGGCGATTGAAGGGCTGCGTAACGGCACGCTGGTGCGGGTGATGCCGAATTACCGTTCGCAGGAACTGAATCTGTATGCGATCTACCCGTCGCGGCAGTATCTGGATGCGAAGATCAAGACGTGGGTGGAGTACTTGCGTGGGTCATTGCCGGAGATATTGGCGGCGCATCAGGCGGAATTGGCGGCGTATGAATTGAGTGGGAGTCTGGGTGGGGTTCGGGTGGCGAATTGATTTCACGGTCCTACAGACGCGGTGATTTTGGGGGATGTTTCCGACAAGTTCTGTCGGTTGTTGGGTCGGAAGGGAAATGGGTAGGCTTTGTGGGTCGCTGCAAAATCAGCGATCAGGTCTGGAAAACCTGGCAAGCACTTACCACAGCTCATGGCATACTGCGGCGCTTTTTCTGCACGCAATCCTTGTTATGGCGGCTGTGCGCGGGAGACCTTCGGGTCTGCCGGTTTTGGTGGGTGTACCGGTTTTTCCAGTCCGCGCATGGCTGCCACCCTTTCGTCTGGAAAACGAAAGATGGCAGTTCCACTTCATCTGCCAATGAGTAACTTCCGCATGATCAAAGAAACACCGAACCCTCCGGAAACCGACGACGTTTCCCCCTACGAATCCCCCAATTCCAAAAAACTCAACGAAGCCGCCGAGCGCGCGTTGAATCACTACCTCAATCCCGCTGCCCTCAAATCCCCTGTCGTCCGCAAACCCAGCACGATGTTTTTGGTTGCACCGGATATCAAAGACGAAGACCTATTGGCCCACACCTGCGAGTCGCTGGCCCAGGCGAGTGTGATGGCGGGTGATTTCGCGGGGTATCTGGAAGGACCGCACCGGCACACCGCGATGGCGATTCAACAGATCGTCATGTTGGCCGAGCTGGCAGTGAACCGGATGCTGGATAACGTCGCCGTACCAAAACCTTCGCCACACAGCTAATCCCCTTTGGGAGCGAACTGTGGCGAGGGGGCTTGCCCCCGTTTGAGTGCGTAGCACTCACAAGATATTTGATACATCAGAGATTTTGGGGCTGCTTCGCAGCCCAACGGGGGCAAGCCCCCTCGCCACAGTTCGCTCCTACAGGTTTTGAATGGCGTACACCCGGCGGTCCGAGACTCGCAAAATGTCCGGGAAGAATGTTATCTTGCTTGGCATTCACCACCGCCCGACGAGCCATCTCCAATGAACAAAACCGTCCTCGCCTTCA
>NZ_MOBM01000017.1 GCF_003732275.1 Pseudomonas frederiksbergensis | reverse complement strand
ATTTTCGAGTAAGCCCTGCTGAGACTCAAATGCTTAAGTGAACAGCATTACGAACAAGTCGGGGCGTTTGCTTGGGCCTTCACCAGTGTGTTGTCACACAGTCTGAAGGTGGCTTTTCAGTACAAGCAGCTCAGGCGCTATCAGTAAGCCTTGCCAGTCTTGTAGAAGTTCTCGAAGCAGAAGTTGGTCGCGTCGATGTAACCTTCGGCGCCACCGCAGTCGAAACGCTTGCCTTTGAACTTGTAGGCCATGACGCAGCCGTTTTGTGCCTGCTTCATCAGGGCGTCGGTGATCTGGATTTCGCCGCCCTTGCCTGGCTCGGTTTGTTCGATCAGGTCGAAGATGTCCGGGGTCAGGATGTAACGGCCGATGATCGCCAGGTTCGACGGTGCATCTTCAGGCTTTGGTTTTTCAACCATGCTGTGAACGCGGTAGATGTCGTCGCGGATCATTTCACCGGCAATCACGCCGTACTTGTGAGTTTCTTGCGGATCGACTTCCTGAATGGCAACGATCGAGCAGCGGAACTGCTTGTACAGCTTGACCATCTGGGTCAGTACGCCGTCGCCTTCCAGGTTGACGCACAAGTCATCCGCCAGTACCACGGCGAACGGTTCGTCGCCGATCAGCGGACGGCCAGTCAGAATCGCGTGGCCCAGGCCTTTCATTTCGGTCTGGCGAGTGTAGGAGAACGAGCACTCGTCGAGCAGTTTACGGATGCCGACCAGGTATTTCTCTTTGTCGGTGCCCTTGATCTGGTTTTCCAGCTCGTAGCTGATGTCAAAGTGGTCTTCCAGAGCGCGTTTGCCGCGACCGGTGACGATGGAGATTTCGGTCAACCCGGCGTCCAGTGCTTCTTCGACGCCGTACTGGATCAGTGGCTTGTTTACCACCGGCAGCATTTCTTTGGGCATGGCTTTAGTCGCTGGCAGGAAGCGAGTACCGTAACCGGCTGCTGGGAACAAGCATTTCTTGATCATATAAGTCCTTGAAAGGGCTGTGTGTTCGAGTTTCGGCGCAGTCTAATCAGGCGGCGAGCACCTTACAATGCCCCGCACTGGCTAACCGATGCCATCATAGAGAAATATTCTGATGGATAGTTCCGCAGATACATTGCACAACCTCTTATGGATAGCAGAGATCGGCGGATCTGCACGACCATCATCCGAAA
Source organism: Pseudomonas frederiksbergensis (assembly GCF_003732275.1). Lineage (GTDB taxonomy): Bacteria > Pseudomonadota > Gammaproteobacteria > Pseudomonadales > Pseudomonadaceae > Aquipseudomonas > Aquipseudomonas frederiksbergensis_H. The sequence goes on along the minus strand of NZ_MOBM01000017.1, from coordinate 112,013 downwards.
GACAATCCGCCCCACCCTACACCATCGGCACCGGTTGAGGGCATTTGGCGCTATCATTGCGCGATTGAACCAGCCAACGAGGCAGATAGATGTCGGCAGCAAAAAGCGTTAACGGGTACCTGATCAATCAGGCGAAAGACGGCCAGTGGTGGGTAGACAGCGTCGGCGGCGAGAATATTGCCGGGCCGTTCCCTACGGAAGCATTGGCGATTGAAGTGGCATCGGTGTTGCAAGATCAACCCGCAGCCCCCAAGCGGCGCGGCAAGGACAAACCTTGAGCTGAACCAGATATGACGCAGCCCTGCCTCGCGCAGGGCTTTTTTGTGATTGACCGCAACGAAGTGGCCATTCGCTATAACCTTTCGATGCCGCCGCTGTCACAGCGTTTAGCCACCATCACTGACGACCACCACGCCATGAATAAATTTTTGCCACTGATTACAGTCCTGGCCTTGAGCGGCTGCGCCACGTCCGAAACGACTTACCTGAAAAATGGCGAGCAAGGCCTGAGCATCGACTGCTCCGGGGAAGCCAACGCCTGGGCCAGCTGCTATGAAAAGGCTGACGCCTCGTGCGCCGGCACCGGCTATCGGATTGTCGGTACCGACGGCACATCTTCGACCAAGGAAAGCGACAAGACCCTGGGCGTCGACGTCGGCAACTACAAAAACCGCAGCGTGGTGGTGGTCTGCAAGTAGGACCTACATGTGAATTTCGGCGAATTTGATCCCGAGCCCGCGCACGGTTTCGATCAAATCGTCGAGGCGACTGAAGGACTCGACTTCATCGTTGTCATCCACCAGGAAAAAACTGCGCCCGGCGCTTTTCTTGAAAAACACGATCCACTCCCCCGGATTCGCCGGGTTCTGAATCACGTGGGTGGCAGAGATATGACCCTCTGCATGGCGCTCCCGCACCTGCTCTCGCTTCATGCTCGACTCCAGAAATAACAATGCCGTCAAAGCGCGACTTTGACGGCATCGGTGTTGACTGGGGGTAGTTTATCAGCCGGATATGCACGCGGTGGCGGCATTGCGCACATCCCATGGGCGCAAAGGCACATTGGAGATGCGTTCGTGCAGCTTGATGCTGCTGCCGCCGGAGCGATCTTCGATGTCAAACACCGCTGCGGGGCCTGAGGAGAACTTCTGCGGCACGATAACCCGCACGCCTTCCTTGTGCGGCTCGACTTGCAGGGCTCCACGGCTTTCGGCCAGTTTTTCGACCAGGCATTGCGCGTACTCATGGGGTTTCTTGCCTGAAATCACGCTCATGGTGGGCAGTGTTTCATTGATGTCCGAGACAGTCGCACATCCACCCACTGCCAATGCCAACGGCACGACCAGAACACCCCACTTCATACAAAACCTCCGATAAAGACCTTCCGACAGCGTAGATGCTGTTTTTCTCCGAGCCTCACTGCTTTTATCGCTCATAGAATCCCGGATAACTGTTTTTAATTGTCAAAGCGGACCCCGACAGCCGGATAATAACCTGTTCGGGCTGATAAACTGCGCCAATCGCCCATGCTATCGTTTTGATTTTGTAGAAAAAGCCCTTCTGGAGGCGCCTCATGAAATTTATCCACCAGCGCGAGCACCTCAACGAAGACGACATCGTCGTCATCCAGTGCTCCCAAATGTGCAACATCCGCTTGATGAACGACGCCAACTTCCGCAGCTTCAAGAATGGCGGCCGTCATACTTACCACGGCGGCGCATTCGACACCTTCCCGGCTCGCATCACTGCGCCGAGCACCGGTTTCTGGAACATCACCATCGACATGGTCACCCGCCGTCCGATCAGCGTGACCCGCAAACCGACCCTGACGCACTCGATCAAAATCATCCGCCGCTCCAGCTCGAAGCTGAGCTGAGCCCACACCAAAACAGGCAGGTATGACCGTGGCTCAGACGACCAAGTACGTCATCAAATACAAACTCAACGGCGAACGCCGCTTCGAATTCGCCCAGCTGGAAAACGGCACCGAAGAAGAAGCCAAGGCAGCCCTGGACGTCATTCATGGCCAGACTGATGATGTCATCAGCGAGATCAGCGTGAGCAAAGCGCTGTAAAGCGATCTGGAGCGACAACAAGGACGTCTGCTCCCCTTTCGAATTCGACCGCAAGCGCCGGAGTGTCCACTCCCGCAACGCTCACTAAACTGGCCGCCTCGACCTTTTGGTCAAGGAGTCAGAACCCTTGTTTACCGACCCGATTCACAACGACGCCCTCGACTGGGGCGTGCTTGCGCAGCAACTCGATCAGGATGGCTGCGCAGTCATCAAGTCGTTTTTAAGCCCTGAGACCTGCGATGAAATAAGCGCCTTGTACGACCGGCCCGAGCCCTTTCGCTCGAAAGTGGTGATGGCTCGCCACGGTTTTGGCCGTGGCGAATACAAATACTTCAAGTACCCGCTGCCGGATCCGGTGGCCCGTTTGCGTAGCGCGCTCTACCCTCGACTGGTTCCGATCGCCAATCGCTGGCACGAATCCATGGACCTGCCGACCCGTTTCCCCGAATCGCACGAAGCGTTTCTGCAACGCTGTCATGCCGCCGGTCAGGAACGCCCGACACCTTTGTTGCTGCAATACGGCCCGCAGGACTACAACTGTTTGCATCAGGATCTGTACGGCGAACACGTCTTTCCGCTGCAAGTGGCGATTCTTCTGTCAGAACCGGGGGAAGACTTCACCGGCGGTGAATTTGTGCTGACCGAACAACGCCCACGGATGCAGTCGCGCCCGCAAGTCATCGGCCTGAAGAAAGGCGACGCGTTAATTTTTGCCGTGAATCAGCGCCCGGTAAAAGGTGTTCGCGGCTATTACCGAGTGACCATGCGTCACGGGGTGAGTCGCCTGCACAGTGGAAAACGGCATACCCTTGGAATCATCTTTCACGATGCGCTATGACCCCATGAGCCCGATCACCCTCGATTTGTTTGCCGACGCCGAACCCGAGCAACAACCCAGGCGCGAGCAGATCGGCGAACAATCCTACGTGCTTAGAGGCTTCGCCCTGCCGTGGCTCGAGCGGTTGCTGCCGGCGCTGGAGGCGGTTCTGGCAGCCGCGCCCTTTCGGCAGATGGTCACCCCCGGCGGTTTTACCATGTCAGTGGCGCTGAGCAGTTGCGGAACCTGGGGCTGGACCACCGACCGCAGCGGCTACAAGTACACCCACAACGATCCGCAGACCGGCCTGCCCTGGCCTGAAATGCCCGAGGTGTTTTTCGAACTGGCGCAAGCGGCGGCGCGAGAGGCAGGGTTTATGGATTTCGTGCCGGATTCCTGCCTGATCAACCGCTATGTTCCTGGTGCCCGGATGTCGTTGCATCAGGACAAAAACGAAGGTTCCTACGCGGCGCCCATTGTTTCGGTGTCCTTGGGGTTGCCGGCGACCTTTCTGTTCGGTGGCTTCGAACGCAGCGCCAAAAGCCAGCGGGTGCCGCTGCTGCATGGCGACATCGTGGTCTGGGGCGGCGTGGACCGTTTGCGTTATCACGGCGTATTGCCGATCAAGGAGGGTTATCACCCTCAGTTGGGCGAACAGCGGATCAACTTCACCTTTCGTACCGCAGGATGAAACCGTTGAATTCGACCGCAAGACCCGGAGTGTGGCGTCCCTGCCGGTTGGTTAATCTGCATGAAACGGGTCAACGGACATGAAGCCATGACAACTCATTCGAAAAATATCGCCACCGAAAACGATCCTCGCTGGGCCGCCGTGGTCGCTCGCGATCCTCGCGCCGACGGGCAGTTTGTGTATGCGGTGAAAACCACCGGCATCTACTGCCGCCCCAGCAGTCTGGCGCGCTTGCCGAAGCCGCAGAATGTCGAGTTTTTCGACACCGCCGAGCAAGCTCAGGCGGCAGGGTATCGTCCCAGCAAACGGGCCGCTAAAGATCAAAGCGACGTCGCCGCACAACACGCCACAACCGTAGCCGCTGCGTGCCGTCACATCGAATCCGCCGAGACCTTGCCGGCGCTGAATGAACTGGCGGACGCGGCCGGCCTGAGCAGCTTCCATTTCCATCGCGTATTCAAAGCCGTCACCGGCCTGACGCCCAAGGGCTACGCGACGGCCCACCGCTCGCGCAAGGTTCGCGAACGCCTGGCGGACGGCAGCACGGTCACCGACGCGGTGTATGACGCCGGCTTCAACTCCAACAGCCGTTTCTATGAGGCGGCGGATCAACTGCTGGGCATGAAGCCCGGCGACTACCGCGCCGCCGGGCAGAATAACGACATTCGTTTTGCCGTCGGCCAGTGTTCACTCGGGGCGATTCTGGTGGCGCAAAGTGAGCGCGGCGTCTGTGCAATTCTGCTGGGGGACGACCCGCATCAATTGGTCTGTGATCTGCAGGACAAGTTTCGGCGCGCCAACCTGATTGGCGCCGATCATGAGTTCGAACAGTTGATCGCCAAAGTGGTGGGTTTTATCGAAGCCCCGGCCCTCGGCCTGGACTTGCCGCTGGATGTACGCGGCACGGCGTTTCAGGAGCGGGTGTGGCAAGCCCTGCGAGAGATTCCCGTCGGCAGCACCGCCAGTTATGCCGATATCGCCCAGCGCATCGGCGCACCGAAAGCCATGCGCGCCGTGGCCCAGGCCTGTGGCGCGAATAACCTCGCGGTGGCGATCCCTTGCCATCGTGTGGTGCGCAGCGACGGCAATCTGTCGGGCTATCGCTGGGGCGTGGAGCGCAAGCGTCAGTTGCTGGAACGCGAAAACGCAGCGGAATCCTGAATGCCGATGTAGACCGCCACGGACTCCGGGCCAGTGTAGACCTCGAAGTCCGTGGCGAACTTGCGGCGCACCTGCGGGTTATCCTCGAAGTAAGCCCAGATCAGGCCCCACGTCTGGATGACGCTGTCGGGCATCGGTCCTTTGGCGCTGAACACCAGGTAATCGCCGCCCTCAACCTGAATCTGCGCAAAATCCTCGGAGGGCGCGGTGATCGCTGCACCCGCGGTTACATCGAAGTGGCCCGAAGCATCGGACTCGTAGTTGGAATAAACGCCGTACATAAACGAATCCGGCTGTTTGTGGGCGATTTTGTCGAAAACGTCCTCAACGAAAAATTGTTCCCACATAGGGCCGATACGCGCGGTATCTGCCTGCTGCTCTGCGGCATTGAGGGTTCGCACCTGCAAACCCGAGACGCTAAAGGGCAGCACTTCACGCAGCTTTACATCCATTGTCGCTATTTCCTTGTTTCTACAGTTTGTCTGTTTAATTGGCGCCAAGACGATCAACGATTGACGTCGACCACCACCCGACCGCGCAACTGGCCGGCGAGCAGGCGCGGCGCGGCGTCGATGGCTTCGCTCAAGCCGATTTCGTGACTGATCAGAGGCAGCAAGGCGAAGTCCAGATCCTTGGCCAAGCGATTCCAGGCCAGTATCCGCTTGGCTTTGGGCTGGGTCACGCTGTTGATACCGGCAAGGGTCACACCGCGCAAAATGAACGGCGCGACGGAGGCCGGGAAATCCATGCCTTGGGCCAGGCCGCAGGCGGCGACGGTGCCGTTGGCCCGAGTACTTGCGCAAGCGTTGGCCAGCGTGTGGCTACCGACCGAGTCGATCACCGCCGCCCAACGCTCCTTGGCCAACGGTTTGCCCGGTTCGGACAACGTGGCGCGATCGATGATTTCGCTGGCGCCCAATTGCTTGAGGTAGTCGTGCTCGGCGGTGCGGCCCGTGGATGCCACCACGCGATAGCCGAGTTTGCTCAGCAGCGCGATGGCGAAACTGCCTACGCCACCGTTGGCGCCCGTCACCAGCACTTCGCCCTGCTCGGGGTTCACACCGTTGTGCTCCAGCGCCAGGATGCTCAGCATCGCCGTGTAACCGGCCGTGCCGATGGCCATCGCTTGCGCGGCGGTGAATGCTTTGGGCAACGGGATCAGCCAGTCGCCATTCAAGCGAGCTTTCTGGGCCAGTCCGCCCCAATGTCCTTCGCCCGCCCCCCAGCCATTGAGCAGGACTTGATCACCGACCTTGTAGTCCGGATGACCGCTGACTTCGACAGTGCCCGCCAGATCGATCCCCGGCACCATCGGAAATTTGCGCACCACCGGGCTGCTGCCGGTGATCGCCAGGCCATCCTTGAAATTCAGCGTGCTGTACGCCACACGCACCGTCACATCGCCTTCAGGCAATTGATCATCACTGATCTCTTGCAGCGTGGCCCGGTAACCGCTGTCGTCCTTGTCGATCAAAATGCCTTTGAACATCACTGCCTCCCGATGGAATCGCTCAGTTGTCGTGCTGTTGAAATAACACATGAAAACACATCGCCGTAGCCGACTTTAAGCCAATCCTCAAACTCGACTGGCCTTGTGTCAGTCATTACTGATACAAATTCGCTTCTACCGACGTCGGAGGACACTGCACATGAGCCAATGGCCAGACACCCGCATTCTTGACCTGCTCGGGATCGAATTGCCGATCATCCAGGGCCCCATGGCCGGCGCGACGACGTCGGCCATGGTGATTGCGGCGAGCAACGCTGGCGGCCTGGGCTCGATGCCCGCCGCGATGCTGAGCATCGAGCAGTTGCGTGAGGAGCTTAAAACGATTCGCCAACACACCCAGCGCCCGTTCAACGTCAATTTCTTCTGCCATCAACCTCCACCGCCCGATGAGCAGCGCGCCAAGGACTGGAAGAACCTGCTGGAACCGTACTATCGGGAATTGGGGGTCGATTTCGACGCACCGACGCCGGTGTCCAATCGCGCGCCGTTCGATAATGCGGCCTGCGAAGTGATCGAAGAATTTCGTCCCGAAGTGGTGAGTTTTCACTTCGGCCTGCCGGAAAAGTCCCTGCTGGATCGGGTAAAAGCCACCGGGGCGAAAATTCTTTCCTCGGCGACTACGGTCGAAGAAGCCGTCTGGCTGGAACAGCATGGTTGCGACGCGATCATCGCCATGGGTTACGAGGCTGGCGGCCACCGGGGAATGTTCCTCAGTGATGACCTGAGCAGTCAGGTGGGGACCTTCGCCCTGGTGCCACAAATTGTCGATGCGGTGAGCGTGCCGGTAATTGCGGCGGGCGGGATTGGAGATGCGCGGGGTGTCGCGGCGGCGTTTCTGCTGGGCGCTTCCGCGGTCCAGGTGGGTACGGCTTATTTGTTCACACCGGAGGCCAAAGTCAGCGCGTCTCACCAGAAGGCGTTGCGCACGGCCAAGGAAAGCGAGACCGCGGTCACCAACATTTTCACCGGGCGCCCGGCACGCGGGATTCTCAATCGAGTGATGCGTGAGCTGGGGCCAATGAGCGCCAAAGCGCCGGCGTTCCCGTTGGCGGGCGGTGCGTTGATGCCATTGCGAGCGAAAGCAGAGGCGGATTTCAGCAGTCTTTGGGCCGGGCAGGCGTTTACGTTGGGCGTTGAAATGACTTCGGCAGAGCTGACCCGGCGTTTGGCGGATGAGGCGTTGGCCAAGCTAACCCACCGCTAAACCTTGTGGCGAGGGGGCTTGCCCCGACTCCAGTTAAGCGCATCAGCGCAATCCATGTGGGAGCGAGCCTGCTCGCGAAGGCGGTGTGTCAGGCGACATCAATGTTGGCTGTGCCGCCGTCATCGCGAGCAGGCTCGCTCCCACAGGTTCCGCACCTATAGTGACCGGCACTAGGTCCATCCTCCTTGCACTCTGCATCCGACAAGTTCCGTTTACAGGCAATTCGCTATATATTCCGCTATATAGCGTTTCATCTCGCCTACCACGGAGCCGTTTCATGATCATTCGTGCCTCACGTATTGCCCCCGCGTGCCTGTTCACCGTGTTCGTTTTCGGCTCCGCCCAGGCGGATGAAGTCCAGGTCGCTGTTGCTGCCAATTTCACCGCGCCAATCCAGGCCATCGCGGCCGATTTCGAGAAGGACACCGGGCACAAACTGGTCACCTCCTTTGGTGCAACCGGCCAGTTCTATACCCAAATCAAGAACGGCGCGCCGTTCGAAGTATTCCTCTCGGCAGACGACACCACCCCGAAAAAACTCGAAACCGAAGGCGACACGGTCAAAGGCTCGCGCTTCACCTACGCCGTCGGCACCCTGGCGCTGTGGTCGGCCAAGGACGGTTACGTCGATGCCAAGGGCAAGGTGCTGAGCGACAATCAGTATCAGCATCTGTCCATCGCCAATCCGAAAGCCGCCCCGTATGGCCTGGCCGCCACTCAGGTGCTGGCCAAGCAGGGCCTGACCGATAAAGTCAAAGACAAGATCGTCGAAGGCCAGAACATCACCCAGGCCTACCAATTCGTCTCCACCGGTAATGCCGAACTCGGTTTTGTGGCCTTGTCGCAGATCTACAAAGACGGCAAAGTCACCAGCGGTTCGGCCTGGATTGTTCCGGCCGATCTGCATGATCCGATCAAACAGGACGCGGTGATCCTCAATAAGGGCAAGGACAACCCGGCCGCCAAGGCGCTGGTTGACTACCTCAAAGGTCCGAAAGCCGCCGCTGTCATCAAATCCTACGGTTACCAACTCTAAATGACGCTATCGAGTGCCGATTATTCCGCCATCTGGCTGACTCTCAAACTGGCGTCCCTGACGACCGTGATCCTGTTGGTCATCGGCACTCCGATTGCGTTATGGCTATCGCGCACCCGTTCCTGGCTGCGTGGCCCGATCGGGGCGATCGTCGCCCTGCCCCTGGTGCTGCCGCCCACGGTGATCGGCTTTTACTTGTTGCTGGCGCTCGGCCCTAACGGGTGGCTCGGCCACTTCACTCAATCGCTGGGCCTCGGCACCTTGACCTTCAGTTTTGCGGGGTTGGTGATCGGCTCGGTGCTGTACTCGATGCCGTTCGTGGTCCAACCGCTGCAAAATGCTTTTTCCGCCATCGGCACCCGCCCACTGGAAGTGGCTGCAACCTTGCGCGCCAATCCCTGGGACACGTTTTTCAGCGTGATTGTGCCGCTGGCCCGCCCCGGTTTCATCACCGCGGCCATTCTCGGTTTCGCCCATACCGTCGGCGAGTTCGGCGTTGTATTGATGATCGGCGGCAACATTCCTGACAAGACCCGCGTGGTCTCGGTGCAGATCTACGATCACGTCGAAGCCATGGAATACGCCCAGGCGCATTGGCTGGCCGGGGCGATGCTGGTGTTCTCTTTTGCGGTATTGCTGGCGCTCTACTCCAGCCGTAAAACCAAAGCGGTCTGGAGCTGATCGATGATTCATACGCGCTTGAAACTGAATTATTCGGGATTCTCTCTGGATGTGGACCTGCAACTGCCCGGCCGCGGAGTGACGGCGCTTTACGGCCATTCCGGTTCGGGCAAAACCACCTGCCTGCGCTGCATCGCCGGTCTGGAGCAGGCCGGGCAGGGTTTTATTCAGGTCAACGATGAAATCTGGCAAGACAGCGACAAGGGGATTTTTGTCCCTCCGCATAAACGCGCCTTGGGTTATGTCTTCCAGGAAGCCAGCCTGTTCCCGCATTTATCGGTGCGGGCCAATCTGGAGTTCGGCCTCAGACGTATTCCCCGCCAACAGCGCCGGGTCGACATGGCCCATGCCACTGAGTTACTGGGGATTGGTCATTTGCTGGGCCGTAATCCGCAAAACCTTTCTGGCGGCGAGCGCCAGCGGATCGGCATCGCTCGCGCCCTGCTCACCAGCCCGAAACTATTGCTGATGGACGAACCGCTGGCGGCACTCGATACCCAGCGTAAAAACGAAATCCTGCCGTATCTGCAACGGCTGCACGATGAGCTGGACATCCCTGTGTTGTACGTCAGCCATTCCCAGGATGAAGTCGCGCGGCTCGCTGACCACCTCGTGTTGCTCAGCAACGGTAAGGCGCTGGCCAGCGGCGCCATCGGCGAAACCCTGGCCCGGCTCGATCTGCCGCTAGCGCTGGGCGACGACGCCGGCGTGGTGATCGAAGGGCACGTCAGCGCCTATGACGCCGACTACCAATTGTTGACCTTGCAACTGCCCAACACGGAGCTGAGCATTCGGGTCGCCCATTCGCCGATGGCTGAAGGCCAGGCACTGCGCTGCAAGGTCCAGGCGCGGGATATCAGCCTGAGTTTGCAAGGCGTCGAGCAAAGCAGCATCCTCAATCGCCTGCCGGTCACGGTGATCAGTGAAATCGGCGCCGATAACGCCGCTCACGTGCTGATTCGCCTGAACGCGGCCGGCACACCGTTGTTGGCGCGGATCACCCGCTACTCCCGGGATCAACTGGGCGTGCATCCCGGACAGCAACTCTGGGCGCAAATCAAAGCAGTGGCGGTGCTGGCATAAAATCTGTCGGCACTCTCCAGGCATTCTCTAGGCACCCCGGCAACAGTGCGCGGTCAATGGCTTAACACCCCATGATTCGTCGCCCAGGATTGCCCGCCATGCCAGATACCGCGTTGCCCGATGTTCTGCCGCCCGACCTGCATTACGTCGATGACAGCCAGCCCGGCATCACCCGCAAGCTCCTGCGCGGCAAGTTTTGCTACTTCGACCCGGCGGGGCAGCGCATTACCGATCCGGATGAAATCAAACGCATCAATGCGCTCGCGGTGCCACCCGCCTACACCGATGTATGGATTTGCCCCGACCCGCGTGGTCATCTGCAAGCCACCGGCCGCGACGCTCGCGGCCGCAAGCAATACCGTTATCACCCGCGCTGGCGGGAAGTGCGCGATGCCGACAAATACTCGCGCTTGCGGGACTTCGGCCTGGCCCTGCCGAAACTGCGCAAACAGCTTGAAACTCTGTTGGCCGCGCCCGGCTTCAGCCGCGACAAGGTCATGGCCACGGTGATTACCTTGCTCGATGCGACGCTGATCCGGGTCGGCAACACTCAGTACGCCCGAGATAATCGCTCTTATGGTCTGACGACTCTGCGCAGCCGTCATGTCGAGGTCAACGGCAGCGCGATCCTGTTCCAGTTTCGCGGCAAGAGCGGCATCGAGCACCAGATCACCATCAAAGACCGGCGCCTGGCGCGGATTATCAAACGTTGCCTGGAAATCCCCGGGCAAAACCTCTTTCAGTATCTGGACGAAAACGGCGAGCGGCACACCATCAGTTCCTCCGACGTCAACGCCTACTTGCAGACGCTGACCGGCGCCGATTTCACCGCCAAGGACTACCGCACCTGGGCTGGCAGTGCACTGGCGTTGGCGGTGCTGCGCGAGTTGCAGTGGGAATCGGAAGCCGACGCGAAGCGGCATGTGGTGGAAATGGTCAAGAACGTCGCCCGGCAGTTGGGCAATACCCCGGCGGTTTGCCGCAAGTGCTACATCCATCCGGCGGTCGTCGATGGTTTCATGCAGGGCGCATTATCCGAACTGCCGCGATCGAGGGGACGTAAAAGGTTGAGGGCAGAAGAAGTCGCGCTGGCTGTGCTTCTAGAGAAGCTTATCGAGACGGCCGAAACACCATGAGCCATTTCAAGGCGGATTAAACCGACGAACTGACCTGCCCTTTTTTTGCGTGATTGCAAAGGGCTTCTATGCTTGATCTGAATACGAATAGCTTCGGTGACGCCATGGAAGACATTTTCGTTGTGAAACGCTGCAACAAGATCATCATTCATGGCCGCCGGGCCGGAGAACCCGATCACCCGCCACCCGACGCTGCCGTCTGGTATCGCATCACCGATACCCGTACTCGCGGCTTCATCGGTGACGGCTTCGATCTTGAAGAGGACGCCGCGCGCGAATGTCGGCGACTTAACGCGGTCAGCTCGCCCAAGTCCCGGCAAGCCTGAAGCTGACCTGTTTTACTTGCGGGTCTATACTCAAAGGAGCTGAAGGATCAGCGACCCACCGGCAGAAAGCTCGCTCCTCGCGGGCTTTTTGTTGCCCTTTACCCGATTTCTTTGAACGGAGGTGTATGTCATGTCCGAGAAAGAGTCCATCACCACCCTGCTCACCCTGCTTGACTCCCGTCAGGCGCGCCTTGCCGCTGCGTGTAAGGAAATCGCCGATTGGGTTGATAATCAAGGGGGGCATCCGACAGCCCTCAGGATTCGCGATCGTCTGAACGACATCGAGAAAGACACGCCGCAGATTCGCAGCGCGCTCTCTTCACTCAAACCTGTCGAGCCGCCGCTGCCTCGTTTCAGATGAGTCGACCAAGGTACTCAAACCAGGGACAGAGCCCGAGTCAGGATGCCTGAACGGTGACATCATCGTCATCAGGCTTATACCTGTCTGCGCCACATACCAACCCGGCCAAGTTTGCCGGGCTTTTTTTGTTTGTGCTCTTTCCACATTTCACACCGCCTTCACAACTGCCCCCCTACAGTACACAGACTCCTTTCAAGAAATCCCCTGGCCCGCCCGCATGCGGGCCTTTTTTTTGCCTGCTATATAGCGAACGAACGCCCTCGCCCGTCTGTCGAACGATTACACATCACGAAGGAGATGTCTCATGGTCACTCACTTCAAAGTCGGCGGGCACCTTGCTTGCGGGCACAAAGGCAGCAAGCTGACTTCAAGCACCATACTGACTCGCGTGAAATGCAGAAGCTGCCGCAACACCGATGCGTTCAAAGAAGCACGCAAAGCCGAACGCAACGCTGCCCGTCGCGCCGCACGCAAGGCCAAAGTCGCTCACACAGCCACTGACTGGCGCGCAGCCTGGACCCAGCGGCTGATCGAAATGCCTGGGTTGCAAAGACTGCCGCGCGGTTTCACCGGCCAGCCATTCGTGTAGCTGACTCCTTTGTCCCCACACGGGGCGCTTTAGGAGAGGAAATATCGATGAACAGACTTCTTCTGCTTCTGATCGTCAGCCTGTGCCCCACGTGGGTGATGGCCCAAGGGTGCGACGTCAAAACCCGATCCCAAAGCCCTTCAGTTCCCGTGATCGAAACACACTCCTGCTATGAATACGAAGGCATGCCCGTGGACTCTATTGACTGGTCCTGCAGCAACGAGAGCAAGGAAATGCTGACCAGCACCAAGAAAAAAGTCGCACAGTGCGGCGATCGCTATCGGGCTACCTGCCTGGGCACATTGACTGCGGAGGCGCTGGCCAACCCTCAGTCCATCAGCAAGGACAAGAACAGCAAACCGCTGAACATTCCCGACGATGCCCAGGTCATCACGTATTACTACAGCGTCGAGAACCTGCCGCAGGCCAAGATCGATTGCGAAACTGGTGGCGGGAAATGGACGGAGAAGTAGCTGCCTCACCTGATCGTCGCCTCTGGTAGCGACCAGATGAGTTGGCACGCAGGATGGTCCAGTCGACGCCGCATTAAGGAGAGAGAGCCTGTCGAACATTGCGAGGCAGAAACGACAAAGGCATAGCGCCGCCTCGGCGTCGTTGAAACCGGGATGCTCGAGCACCAGAGATGCGAGGATTTTGCGGAGATCCTCATAAATCGCGGGCATATCGTCGACCAGTAGGATGCGCCGGTTCGGTGTTCATCGCTGATTCTGGCGGAGCATCAAGGGGGATATCGAGGGTGAAGGTTGCGCCCTGTCCGTCCCCGTCGCTGTGCACGGTCAAGCTGCCACCCATTTCCATCGCGGCTAGCGCGCAGCTGTGCAGGCCAAAACCGTGACCGTCTTTGCGAGTAGTGAAGCCATGCGAAAAGATAAGCGTCAGGTACTCTGGCGCAATCCCATTGCCGTTGTCGGCCACCGTGATACGCAATACTGGCCCGTCAGCAAGGGAGGCGACGAACGTGATGCACGGGCTGCGATCGATCACGCCGTCCAACGCCTGCTTGGCATTGCTGATCAGGTTCACCAGAATCAGCAGCACCCGGTGCCGGTCCAGCGACAGCAGGGGCAAGTCGGCAATTTCCTTGACCACCGTCACCTCCTGGCGCGCCAGTGATCCGGCACTCATGCGCAAGGCGTCATCGATTAACTCTGGGACCGGCACTGTCTCGACGACACTGACGGCAACGGCATAGGACTGCTGGGCATCGACAATGGTTTTGATGTGGTCAACGCCCTTGGTGAGTCGCCCGAGTTCTTCGATGATGCCCTGTTGCTCTGCCGTCACCACCTCCGCCAGCTTGAGCAGGTAGTCGGGCAGCATCTTTCCTTTGTGGTCTCTGGTGAGAAAATCGCTCAGGTCATTGACGTGTTCGTTCATCAGCTGAGCCACCTTGCCCAGCCCCTGGGCTTTGGAGGTGCGCATCTGGCTGCTGACCAGTTCTGCCGATATGTTCACACTGTTGAGGACGTTGCCGACGTTGTGCAGCACAGTAGTGGCGATTTCGGCCATGCCCGCCTGACGGGATTTTGCATGCAGTTCGGTTTGCACCTGGCTCATGCGTAGCGCCGCGCGTACGCGAGCCTTGAGTTCCAGCGGCGAGAAGGGTTTGGCGATATAGTCATCGGCGCCACTCTCCAGCCCGGAGACGCAGGCCTCGCTGCCGCCGCGGGCGGTCAACAGGATCACGGGTAAATGGGCAAAACCGGCGCTGGCTTTGATTCTGGCTGTCAGGCCAAAGCCGTCGAGCTCCGGCATCATCACATCCGAGACGACGACATCGATTGGTCGACGCTGCAGGAGTGCCCAAGCCTGCTCTCCATCAGCTGCGGTGGCGACGATGTAGTCGTTGTGCAAGAGTTCGCGCAGGTAGCCAAGCATTTCCGGGCTGTCGTCTACCACTAGCACTCTGGATTGCGAGGCGTGTTCCGGGTGCTGCTCGTCGTCTGCGCCTTCCGTCGAAGGTCGGTCGTTGCTACTGCCATGGCGGCCGTCGTCGAAACGCAGGTGGCGTTGCTCGGTTGTGCTCGTTGTGCTCGGTGACGATCGCTCGTGCATATTGCTGGCTTCGATCAGCACGGTATTTTGCTCCGCCCCCAGCGGAAGTCGAACAAAGAAGCACGAACCCCGTCCGGGCTCGCTGTTGACGCCGACTTCGCCCCCCATCAGTTCGGCCAGATCCTTGACCAGGGCGAGACCAATGCCTGTGCCGCTGTAGTGACGCGTGGCGGAATTGTCGATCTGGGAAAAACGCTGGAACAGCAGCGGCAGTTTGTCAGGCGCAATGCCAATGCCCGAGTCTTGCACCGCGAGTTCAAATCGCTCGCCGTCAAGCGGAGTTACTGCCAGGTGCACGGTGCCGCCAGCGGGCGTGAACTTGATGGCATTGCTCACCAGGTTGAGAAGAATCTTCTCGAAGTGTCGGGGGTCCAGAAACACCGTGCCGAGCGCGGGATCGATGCTGCAGGTTAAGGTGCAGCCTTTGCCCTTGGCCACCATGGCGGCATCCTCGGCCAGCACACCAACCGTCTTGTTCAAGTCAATTGGCGCCGGCCACAACTCAAACTTGCCCGCTTCGGCCTTGGAGAAATCGAGGATTTCGTTCACCCGGTTCATCAAGCGCAGCGCGTTGCGTTGGGCGCGGTCGATTTGCACACGCCAGTCCGCCGGCGGGGTGGTCGCCGCCGAGAGCTGCTCCAGGGGGGCGAGAATGAGGGTCAGAGGAGTGCGCAGTTCGTGGCTGACCGTGGCAACGAAATCGCTCTTTGCCTGGTTAGCCGTCTCGGCCTGGTTGCGCGCCTGAATGAGTTCGACGGCCTGCGCCTCCAGCACCTCGGTCTGCTGGTGCAGCGTGTCGGTCCGTTCGGCGACCATTCTCTCCAAAGAGGCCTGGACTTGCTGTCGTTCGGCTTCGGCCTCGGCCTCCAGCACCCGAATGCGCAGGGCATTCTCCTGGAACACCCGGACGGCGCGGGTCATGATCCCAATCTCGTCGCCACGTCCGGCGCTGGCGATCTCGGCGTTCAGGTCGCCGGCCGCAAGCCGGCGCATGACCGAGGCCAGGGCCACGATGGGCTGCGCGACAAACCGCGACGTGCTCCAGGCGATGGCGCCGGCTAGCAGGATGGCGACGGTACCCGCGACCACCGTCGCAAGCATGCCGCGATCATTGTGGACCAAGGCGTCGGAGCGCGCTTCGCCAGCGAAGCGCGCAACCAACAGGCCGGCGTTCCGTGCCTCGTTGCGAACTTGGTCGCGCGCGCCGCTCAAAGAGCTGCTCGCCTGATGGAACCTGGCGAATGCCGCCCGGTAGCCGGCAATCTGATCGTTGACAGTGAGGGGCGTAGCCTTGGCTTGCTGCCCCACGGACGAGGGGAGAACGCGCGAGAGACGGGAGAGCTCGTCCAGGATGTCGCCGACAGAGCCGGCGACCTCGGCCGACGGTGACAGGCGAAACGACAAGGTCTGCGCCTCCAGGGTGGCAACGCGCTCGGCGAAACGCTTGGACAACGCGGCTGCATTGTGCAGCAAACCGGTTGCTGCCTGAATGTCGTTTGCGTCATGGGCAACGTGCTCGTCCACTTCACCCAGCATTGCCTCGAGGCGCTCGGCCACATCCTCGACGGCGGCGAGATGCCGCAAAGCCTCGCCTCCGCGGAGCTTGGGCGCCTCGCCAAGGTGCTCGACCGCCAGGCTGGCTGCAGCGACCGCCGTCGCCAACTGGTCCAGGGTCTCTCCCTCCTGCGGCGCCCCCATCACCTCGCGCAATTGCTCGACCACGGGAGGGAGTGCCGCGCAGGCGTTCCGCGCCGCGGTGGCGGCAGCCCCATCACCGGTCACCAGCATCTTGGCCACATTGGCGGTGACGATCCGTTCGCCGTTGCGCAGGATATCCAGGATGCGATGGGCGCTTTCGATGTTGCTCACCCGCGCCTCGTGGTCAGCGGTGCGGGAATCAAGCCCCTTCAGCCCATCGGCGATGCCCTGTTCGACGAGGATCGTCGCCTCTCGCATCCGGCCGTAGTGGGCTGTCATGTTCTCCGTTTCGCCATCCATGGTCAGGGTCGCCGCCCGCAAGACGGCGATCGCCGCGGCGAGCCTCTCCAGACTACCCTTGAGCGATTCAGCCTCTGCCACCGGAATGGCGGTGAGGCCGGCGATAGCCGTCGCCACCATGCCTTCGGCCTGGAACAGGCTTTCCTGGTCGCGGGTGGCGATGAAGTTTTCCACCCGCCCGGTGGCCCCGTTGACCGAGGCCAGAATTTCCGCGGAATGGCTGGCGGAATCCACCGCGCGTACCATGCCTCGCAAGCCGTAGAGGTTCACTAGCGATACCGCCAGCATCAGGAACACCAGTGCGGCGACCGCCAGGCCAATCCTGACGGCAATGGGCCTGTCCCTGGCTGGTTTGAATGCCAACATGGCGCCTCGCCTCCCCGCCCGCCGCTACTGCTTCGTAACCTCCGGCAAAGACGCTGGCGGTGCCGTATTGTTGATGGCCGCGTCGATCATCGCCGCAACGGAAGCCTGGCTGTAGAAAGGATTGGCGGCGCCGCCCACCGGCATAGTGGCGAGCCAGGCGTCCAGGTCTTTCGCATCGATGCGTACCAGCGGCACCTCGACGAACTTCGGCACCTGCTTGCCCGCCAGAATCTGCTGGGCCACCCAGAAACCCACCTGGGAGACGCTCGGGGAGGCGGAGACAGAGACGGTCTCGTAGCCATTGGCATCGCGTTCCTGTTTCCACAGGGCGAGTTCGTCCTGACGGTTCCCCATCACGATGATCGGCAAGGGGCGGCCCGCCGCCTTGAACGCCATGGCCGCGCCATAACCGTCGCCCCCCTGAGTAGCGACGGCATCAATGCGGGGCAGCGACGGCAGCGCCAGCGCCACCTCCTTGCGTGCGACGGAAGCCGTCCAGTTCCCGTACACGGTCTTGGCGAACCTCAGGCCCGGATAGTCGCCGGCGGCCTTGCGAATGCCGTCGCTGATGTTTTGATCGGTGGCATCGCCGGCAATGCCGCGGATCTCTAGCAGCGTTCCTTTCCCCTTGAGGCGCTCGGCGACATAGTCCATTTCCACGCGGCCCATGGCGGACCAGTTGTAATCCACAGTATAGACGCAGCGTTCGGTGACCAGGCTGGCCATGACGACCACCACGATGCCGGCGTTGCAGGCATCCCGGATCACCCCGTTGAGGGCCGTGTCGGACGCGGCCAGGATGACGATGGCGTTGACTCCCTTGACGATCATGTCCTGGATTTGGGCCGCTTGTTCCGACGCCGAGTTATTGGCGCTGACCACCGGAGCCTCCCGGATCAAGCCATCCTTTTGCGCTTGGATCGCAATCTCCTGCCAGTTCCGCACCATCACCTTGCGGAAATCGCTGCCTGCGTAGGAGTTGCTGAAGGCGATGCTATTGCTTGCGGTAGGGCCGCCGGCGATACCGCCGTCGGCAGCTTGGGCTGGATTGGCGGCAACCATCGCCAGCCCGGTCAGGCAGCCGGCGAAGCGCCACAAGATTTTGTGGATCGGTTTAGTGTTCATGCTGTTCTCCATCGTCCTTGGGGGTTTACCACCAGTACTCCACCTGCACCTGCCGACAGCGAAAATCGCTCAGGTCAAGACGTGTTCGTTCATCAGATGAGCCCCCTCGCCCAGTGATTCCTGCGGCACTTTGCGTTCGTTAGTCTGGAACGTTGAAGATTCGTTTCGAACTACTCATCAGGTGCAGCGTTCACTCTGTTAATTTTCAGTAGTGTGGCAAACGCCGGGCCGTCTACTGCCTTGCTAAAATAGTAGCCTTGGCCCTCCTCGCATTGGTGAGCCTTCAAAAACTCAAACTGTTCGTTGGTTTCTATGCCTTCGGCGATCACGTTCAATTTGAGACTTTTACCCAGGCTGATAATAGCGTCGACCAAGGCGGCATCATTGCTGTCGGTGTTCAGGTTGCGAACAAACGACTGGTCTATTTTCAATACATCAATGGGTAAGTGCCGCAGATAGCTCAGGCTTGAATAACCGGTACCAAAGTCATCGATAGCCAACCGTACCCCCATCTCCTTGATGGTCTTCAGAATCGCGATGGTCGAATCGATGTTTTGCATGAGCACGCTTTCGGTGATTTCCAGTTCAAGTAGGCTGGGCTCCAGGCCAGTCTCTTCCAGCACCTGCTGAATACCTTCGAGAAAGCCGCGCTGGCGAAAGTCGATGACCGAAATATTCACCGACACACAGATCGGCGGCAGGCCGCTCACCTGCCAGGTACGGGCTTGCTGGCAGGCTTCGCGCAGCACCCACTTGCTCAGCGGAACGATCAAGCCGCTGTCCTCGGCGACTGGAATGAAATCGGCGGGGAAGACCCAGCCTCGCAGCGGATGGAGCCAGCGGATCAGGGCTTCGGCACCGACTATCTTGCCGCTTTCGAGGTCCAGCTTCGGTTGGTAGTGCAGCGCGAACTCTTTGCGCTCCAGGGCCAGACGAATACCCGACTCGATGTATTGTTGTTCTCGGGCGCGCTGGTTCATGTCGTCGATAAAAAAGCTGAAATCGTTCGGGCCGCGCTCCTTGGCGCTGCGCATGGCGGTTTCCGCCTTCTTTAGCAGCGCCAGGGCCTCTTCACCATCGTCGGGATAGATGCTGATGCCCAGACTTGCGGTCACGCTCAGATCATGACCGGCGATATGATGCGGAACACTCAACGCGGTCAAGACTTTCTCCGCAATGCCTTTGGTTTGCATGGGATGAAGAATATCCGCCAGGATAAGAACGAACTCATCGGAGCCATAGCGAAACACTGAATCCGACTGCCGCACGGTATTGACCAGGCACTGAGCGACCAACTTGAGCATTTCATCGCCGATCGGGTAGCCAAGGGCATTGTTGATGCGTTTGAAACGATCGAGTCCAAGAAACATCACCGCCAGTTGTTTGTTGTGGCGCTTGGAAAGCAAAATCGACTGGGTCAAACGGTCTCCGAGTACGGTGCTATTGGGCAGTTCGGTCAGTAAATCGTACTGGAGCAGGTGGGAAATTCTCAGTAACTCCTGCGCGCGCGCCTCATTGCCGAGCTCAATGCTGAGCGTTTTGGCCATCGCGTTCCGAGCCATTTGCCATTTCCAAGTCAAAGCATTGGCCATCTGGAGGATTTCTAGAGCAGTGAAGGGCTTTTTCAGGATAAACAACTGATCATCGAGTTCCAGACGCTTCGCCATGGTCTCCCAAGAGTAGTCGGAATAAGCGGTGCACAGTGCGATCTGCAGGTGCGGGTCAACTCTCCACAGCTGCTCAATGGTTTGCAGACCGTCCCAGCCGGGCGGCATACGCATGTCTGTGAATGCCATGGCGTAAGGCTGGCCTTCGGCCAAGGCCCGTTCGACCAGCTTCAGGGCCTCCTGGCCCTGGTATGCCGAGTCGAGGCTGAAGGTCGGCCGCGCGGGCTGCGCGGTGCCAAACAACGCCTCTTCGGAACAGGCCAGAGACAACACACTCGCGGAGTCGGGGCTGAGGATCCTGAAAAAGTCCTCATGGATCGAAGGCGTGTCGTCAATAATCAGGATGCGCCGGTTAGTCACAACTGACGATGGGGTCATCTCGCGACCTTCACCGGACGGCGCGAGTCTTCGATCGCTAGAGTTGCGGCGTCAGTGGGGGGAGGCGGCACGATGCTGCCGGCCATCACCATCAAGAGTTGTGCCACGTGCTGGCCGCTAACCGCTTTGAAACAGTAGCCCTGAGCATTCATCGGCAAGCCGGCGGAGATCAGTGAGGTTTGTTGCTCTTGGGTTTCCACGCCTTCGACGGTCATGCCAATGCCAATATCGCGGGCGAAACAGATGAGGCGCGCAGGGTTGTAGCACTGACCGGATCCCGGGAGGGGCCATTCCAATAATAGAACCGGGCATGAAGAACTAAACACATACAGACTCCTTTCCTTGGCGGCCGACAATTGAATCCAATACATTGCTTGCAGTAGCGATGAGCATAGTCTCAACGTGCCCGCTTCGTTGGAAAGGTGACGTCAAACCGAAATCAATGAACAGGGCTCGGTGGTGGTAGCGATTGATTACATGAAGATATTCGCCGACCAGATCCGCCCGTTCGTGCCCAAGCGACGCTTCGTGGCATTAGGCACCGACGGTTTCGGCCAGTCGGATACCCGAGAATCGCTGCGCGGTTTTTCGAAGTGGATCGCCACTTCATTGTGTTGGCGGCCTTGAAAGCGCTGGCCGATAACGGAGCGGTGCCAAGGGAAAAAGTAGCTGAGGCGATTCGCAGCTGTTCTTGCCTTCCTGGCTGCACGCGCAATCTCGCGGGAGCCCGTTACATCGGTAAATATCGCTTGAAAAAAACCACAAGACACGCCAAGGCGTTTCTTGTGGTTCCGGTGGAGCATTCGTTCGCAGGCTGGCGACTTTGACCTCCAATTAGCATCTGCGTAGCCAGAAGAACGATCATGCCTTCGAGATTTCTTTCAGGTGCGCATAGCTATCAACAAATCGCTTAAATTTGTGTTTGCCACACGTGTACGCTTCATACTTCGCAGGCAAAGTCTCACTCACGCAGGTTGACACAGGCTCAACAACTGCATCGAAATCCAAATCAATAAAGAACGGTATGGAATAACGTTCCAGGCCGCTAGTATTTATGACGCGATGCATTGTCGATGTGTAGCGATCATTGGTTAGGGTTTGAACTAAATCACCAATATTGACGATAAACGTGCCTTCAACCGGTGGTGCGGTAACCCACTCCCCTGCACGATTCATAACTTGCAAACCGCCAACTGCATCTTGGGACAGGACAGTCAAGAAACCGTAGTCCGTGTGAGCCCCAATACCAATCTCCTCTTGGGAAACCCTACCAATCTGGGGCGGGTAACGCAAAATTCGCTGAATAGTGATGGGCTTACGCTGAAGATTTTCAAAGTAATCTTGTGGCAAACCTAAACTCAGCGCAATCCCGCCGATGAGCATTCTCGCGAGCGCCAATACAGCGCAATGATAAGCGTCGGCAACCCTCTCGAATTGTGGCAGTGCGGAAGGCATTTGATTAGGGCCAAAAAATGGAGAAGCCTCATCGTAATGAGCTCCGTAATCAAAGCACTCTTTAAAGTCGCGGGTGTTAGCAGGGTCTACGTTTTCCGCATACATCGGTATATAGCCGCGTAGCGTCAGCCCGGAGTTTACGACATTAAGTTCGTTTTTCTCCTCATATGGAAGCTTGAAAAAATCCTTGCTCAGCGCGTACATGTCATCTATCAACTGCTGCTCAACACCATGATTTTTAATATAAAAAAAACCCACCTTTTCACAGGCATCACCTATTTGGCTTGCCACCTGCAGTGGATTATTACCGTTGATAAGTGGCGACACATCTATGATTGGAATTTCAGTAAAAGCTGTTTGCTTGCTAGCCAAACGAATATCAGATAACGCTGTCACGTAGACTCTCCTTTTAAAAATTACATTTAGGCAGCGGATTCAGAAAGACGGCGAAGCCCTCTTTAACCTCACTGAGCCATACTCTTTCGATTCAAAAGACGCTATAAAGCCGCAAGGTGATGTTGTTGGGATGTGCGATCCAACTTTGCTGAGACTGCCTTAAGCCTGGCACGAGTTCTCCCATCCAACTTTATACCTAGCGTTGTCACCGACATATTTCACCCATTCGATACAGCCGGCCCCTTCACTCACTGTCAAGGACACCAAAACTGCAAAATAGTTACAGGAAAGCGGCAGTCGTTACTGGCCCGCCGTTGCTGCAGCGGTTGTGCCGTAAAACATGGCTGCAAAGCGGGGCTTGTTGGCTGCGTAGTATTCTGCAACTGCCTGGTCTGCCGAGCTATCACGCGCAGTAGCCATCAATTTTTCAAGGTCAGCTTTAGGAATTTTGAAGTTGGCGAAGAATCGAGCAACATCGGGGTGCTCCGCGCTAAAGCCTTTGCGTGCAACCGCGTGGATTTGCTCAGCGCCACCGAAAATTTGCTTCGGATCATCCAGATAACGCAGTGACCACTTGGAGAACATCCAATGCGGGCTCCATGCGTTAATCAAAGACCACTTGTCACGCTTCAGATTACGGTCCAACTCGCTCAACATTCCGGATTCTGAAGAAGCGACCATCTTATAGCCATCGAGACGATATTCTTTGATGGCCTTTTCCGTAAGTTTGTACTGACCATTACCCACTTCGGAAGTCAGGATCTTGCCGCCGAGCTTTTCCCTTACCTCTGGTTTGTTAAGGTCTTCGACACTGGCGACTTCACTGGCAGGAATGGAAGTAGGCACCGCCATGCCAATCCGACCTTCATACAGCACACCCAAGTCTTCGAGCTTGTCGCGGTATTTGTCATAAAAGGACTTGTGAGTGCTCGGCAGCCAAACCATCGGAATCAGGTCGATATTACCGTTAGCCAGCGCCTGGAACTGAATACCGATATCGGCCAGCACCAATTTAACCGGTTGCTTCAGGTGGTCTCGCAGTGCCGTGTCTGCCAGCTTTACAGCGATTTCCGTATCCGACCAATTCACCCAACCGATACGGATAGGCGCGGGTTCCTCGGCTTGGGCAATCAGGCTGCAGGATGCCATAACCAAGCCTGCAAGCCAGCCGATACAAGTTTTACTGGATAACGTAATCATGTGCATCTCCGCGTACTGTATTTCTCACATCGTTCTGTAATGGAATGATCAGCTCACTCACAATGCTTTTTCGAGCGCCGGCAATGCCTCAAACAAGTCCGCAACCAGCATGTAATCTGCAACTTGTGCGATCGGCGCCTCAGCGTCCTGGTTGATCGCGACGATGACCTTTGAGCCACTCATACCCGCCAGGTGTTGAATGGCGCCGCTGATGCCGGCGGCGATATACAGATCCGGCGCTACGATCTTGCCCGTCTGCCCGACCTGCAGATCGTTGGGGGCAAAACCGGAATCCACTGCGGCGCGCGATGCACCTACGGCACCACCGAGCTTGTCTGCGACACGCTCGATCAACGCAAAATTTTCTTTGCTCTGCATTCCCCGACCGCCGGAAACGACGACGCGAGCGCTCGACAGGTCTGGCCTTTCGCGAACGGTTAACTGGTCGCTTACAAAGCGAACATTGCTTGCGCTCTGCCCTCCATTAACCGCCACGACATCGCAGCGATTCTGATGTGAGGAGGCTTGGGCAAAAGCCGAGGCACGGAGGGTGAGCAACTTAACCGGATCAAGTGACTGTACGGTGGCGATCGCATTTCCGGCATAAACAGGTCGTTGGAAAGTGTCTGCCGACTCAACCTTTGTGACATCCGAAAGCATGCCAACATCCAGGCTGGCCGCTACCCGCGGCAGCACATTACGGCCCATGCTGCTCGCATCGGCGAGTACGTGGGTATAACCGTTAGCTACCAGTGACGTGATCAGTGGTTGGATATGTTCAGCCAATGTCTTTTCGAACATCGCATCCTGAGCGAGCAGTATCCGCTGCAGTCCCTTGATAAGCGCAGCTTGTTCCGCAACGGCTGGCGCCTCTGGCCCGCCGATCACTAGCAGATCCGCTTCAGCACCCAGCTCCATGGCGGCGGTAATGGCACTCAAGGTACCGGCCGTAAGTTGACCGGCCGAATGCTCGGCGATAACCAACGTGCGCATCAAATCACCCCCGAAACGTTTCTCAGTTTTTCCACCAGTTCAGATACCGAACCGACTTTGATACCTGCTTTGCGCACCGGAGGTGGTGCCACCCCTAACAATCGAGCGTGCGCCTTCACGCTCGCGCCCAAGGTGTCAGCGGCAATGACTTCAAGCGGTTTTTTCTTGGCTTTCATGATGTTCGGCAACGAGGCATAACGTGGTTCATTCAGGCGCAGATCGCAGGTGACAACCGCTGGCGCTGAAAGAGCCACAGTCTGACTACCGCCATCGACCTCGCGTTCGACGACCCATTGCTCATCGACATAGTTGATGGCTGACGCGTAGGTGGCCTGACCACTGCCTATCAACTGCGCAACCATTTGCCCAACCTGGTTGTTCTCCTGATCGATCGCCTGTTTGCCAAAAAGGATCAGTTGCGGCTTCTCGTTATCGATCACTTTGCTCAGGTATTTGGCCACATTGAGCGGCTCGAGTAGCGCGCCTGTTTCGACCAGGACTGCCCGATCCGCGCCGAGTGCCAACGCCGTGCGCAATTGCTCCTGCGCAGCAGAGGTGCCTACGGAGACCACCAACACCTCTGTAGCCAAGCCCTTCTCCTTAAGGCGAATCGCCTCTTCCACTGCGATCTCGCAGAAAGGGTTCAAGGCCATCTTTACGCCATTGAGCTCAACGTCTGAACCATCAGCTTTCACCCGAACTTTTACATTCGGGTCGATGGCGCGCTTTACCGCAACGAGCACTTTCATAGTCCCCTCGCATTCATGGATCGGTGCCTGGGATGACCGGCCCGATCACCCCTGTTTCGAATGGATGTTAATCCTGGCTTTTCCACCGCGCAAGAAAAATGTACACCTGTGTCTCAATCATTGACACACATGAACATTCGACATACCGTCATGTCAAACCAAGCCAGATGTTCTGTTCCCGGAGCGCAACACCATGTCCAGCGATCCCCTGCTGCAGCCCTATAAGATCAAGCACCTGACCCTCAAAAACCGGATCATGACCACCTCCCATGAGCCCGCGTATCCTGTCGACGGCATGCCGAAGGATCTGTACCGGGCTTATCACGTTGAACGCGCGAAGGCCGGCGTGGCGCTGACCATGACCGCAGGCTCCGCCGCTGTTTCCCGCGACAGCCCGCCGGTGTTCAACAACGTGCTGGCGTATAAGGATGAGGTGGTCAAATGGATGAAGGATTTGACCGACGAATGCCACGAACACGGCGCGGCGGTGATGATTCAGTTGACCCACCTTGGAAGGCGCACGCGCTGGGACAAGGCTGACTGGCTCCCGGTCGTATCGCCTTCTCATCGCCGTGAAGCGTCCCACCGGGCCTTTCCGAAAAAGATGGAAGACTGGGACATCGATCGAATCATCAAGGACTACGTGGATGCCGCCGAACGCATGAAGGCGGCGGGCCTCGATGGTCTGGAGTTGCAGGCTTACGGTCACCTCATGGATCAGTTCTGGTCGCCATTGACCAACGACCTCGACGGCCCGTACGGCGGCTCGCTGGAAAACCGACTGCGCTTCACCTTTGACGTCCTGCGCGGTATCCGCCAACGCTGCGGCGAAGACTTCCTGCTCGGGGTCCGCTACACCGGGGATGAAGACCTGCCCGGTGGCTTCGGTGCGAAGGACGGCATGCAGATTTCTCACATGCTCAAGGACAGCGGCCTGGTCGACTTCCTCAACGTCGTTCGCGGGCACATTGATACCGATGCCGGCCTGACCGATGTGATTCCGATCCAGGGCATGCGCAACTCTCCGCACCTGGATTTTGCCGGCGAGATCCGCTCGGCCACCGGCTTCCCTACTTTCCATGCAGCCAAGATCCCGGATGTCGCCACGGCTCGACACGCCATTGCCTCCGGCAAGGTAGACATGATCGGCATGACCCGAGCGCACATGACCGATCCGCACATCGTGCGCAAGATCATCGAAAAGCGCGAAGAAGAAATTCGCCCCTGCGTAGGGGCCAACTATTGCCTGGACCGTATTTATCAGGGCGGTGCCGCGTATTGCATCCACAACGCCGCAACCGGGCGTGAAACCACCATGCCCCACGAAATTCCCAAGGCGCCGACCAAGCGCAAGGTGGTGGTGATCGGTACTGGCCCCGCGGGTCTGGAGGCAGCGCGGGTCGCCGGTGAACGTGGCCACGACGTCACGGTGTTCGAAGTCGCCGACCAGCCCGGCGGGCAGATTCGATTGACTGCTCTCAGCGAACGCCGCCGCGAGATGATCGGCATCATCGACTGGCGCATGGTGCAATGCGAACGCCTGGGCGTGAAGTTCCACTTCAATACCTGGGCCGAGGCCGAGACGGTGCTGGCTGAAGAGCCGGATGTGGTGATTGTTGCCACGGGCGGCTTGCCGCATACCGAGGTGCTCAAACACGGCAATGAATTGGTGGTGTCCACCTGGGACATCATTTCCGGCGACGTCAAGCCCGGCAAGAACGTGCTGATCTTCGACGACGCGGGCGACCACGCGGCGCTACAGGCCGCGGAGGTCATTGCCAACAGCGGTGCAAAACTGGAGATCGTCACACCCGACCGGTCGTTCTCGCCGGAAGTGATGGCGATGAACCTGGTGCCTTACATGCGCAGCCTGCAGGACCTGGACGTTACCTTTACGGTCACGTATCGGGTCGACTCCGTAGAGAAGCGCGACGGGCAATTGGTTGCCAACTTCGGTAGCGATTATGGCCAGGTGCATAAACAGCGGGTGGTCGATCAGGTGGTGATCAACCACGGCACCCTTCCCCTGGACGATTTGTACTTCGATCTGCGACCCCATTCGAGCAATGACGGCGCAGTCGAGCAGCACAATCTGATCGCCGGCAAAACCCAGAACATCGTGACCAACCCTAAAGGCCATTTCCAGCTATTCCGGATCGGCGATGCGGTTTCGGCGCGCAATACCCACGCCGCCATCTACGATGCGCTGCGGCTGTTGAAAGACATTTGAAGTCATGCCCCTGATCTCAAACATCAGGGGCAATTTTCATACTTTGCACGAGGCCCTCCCATGTCAGCACAGACCTTGAAATCCAGGGCTGCTGTCGCGTTCGCTCCCAATGAACCGCTGCAGTTGGTCACCATTGACGTTGCGCCTCCCAAGGCTGGCGAAGTACGGGTTCGCATCGTCGCCACTGGCGTCTGCCACACCGACGCCTTCACCCTTTCGGGAAGCGATCCCGAAGGTATTTTCCCCACCGTGCTGGGGCACGAAGGCGGTGGTGTTGTCGAAGCAATCGGCGAAGGCGTGACTTCGCTGCAAGTCGGCGACCATGTGATTCCGCTCTATACCGCGGAATGTCGGCAGTGCAAATTCTGCCTCTCTGGGAAGACCAACCTCTGCCAGGCCATCAGGGCGACCCAGGGCAAAGGCCTGATGCCCGACGGCACCTCTCGTTTTTCCTACGAAGGCAAGCCACTGTTCCACTACATGGGTTGCTCGACTTTTTCCGAATACACCGTGCTGCCTGAAATTTCCCTGGCGAAGATTCCAAAGGAGGCTCCGCTGGATCAGGTTTGCCTGCTCGGCTGCGGGGTGACTACGGGCATTGGCGCCGTACTCAACACCGCCAAGGTGGGGGCTGGCGCTAGCGTCGCGATTTTTGGGCTGGGGGGTATCGGTCTCGCAGCGATCATCGGCGCAAAAATGGCCAACGCCGGTCGCATCATCGCCATCGATATCAATCCAGCCAAGCGCGATGTTGCCTTGTCATTGGGCGCGACGGACTTCATCAACCCCAAGGACTTTGACAAGCCTATCCAGGACGTCATCGTCGAACTTACCGACGGCGGCGTCGATTACTCGTTCGAGTGCGTCGGCAATGTGCAGTTGATGCGAGCGGCACTGGAGTGCTGTCACAAGGGTTGGGGCGAGTCGATCATCATCGGTGTTGCCGGCGCAGGCCAGGAAATCAGCACTCGCCCCTTCCAGCTCGTCACTGGTCGCGTATGGCGTGGCAGCGCCTTCGGCGGCGTCAAGGGCCGCACGGAGCTTCCCAGTTATGTGGAGAAGGCCGGCCGCGGGGAAATCCCACTGGAAACCTTCATCACCCACAACATGCCCCTGGAAGAGATCAACGAGGCATTTGAGTTGATGCACACCGGGCAAAGCATTCGCACCGTCATTCATTTCTGATATCCGACGGGTCTCCGATCCGTCGACAGTCCAATCACCACCAACAGAAAGGAAACAAAGATGTCTGTTTTTACTCATGTAACCGTCGGCACCAAAGATCTGCAAAAAGCACGCGCATTCTATGATGTTGTTTTGAAGGAGATTGGCCTGAACCGCGTTGCCGATCTCGACGAGGCCGGATCTATCTGGGGCATCGATAAGCCTTCGTTCTTCGTACTCAAGCCGGCTAACGGAAATCCGGCCACCGTCGGCAACGGTGTCACCGTCAGCTTCGAAGCACCAAACCGCGCTGCAGTCCATGCCTTCCATATAGCTGCATTGGCAAACGGTGGCGTTTGCGAAGGCCTGCCAGGCTCACGTGGCTGGGCTGAAAATGCCTACGCTGCTTACGCCCGGGATCTGGACGGTAACAAGCTGGCCGTTTACTGCTTCAAGGCAGAGTAAACCACACTTACCGGAGCCTCTATGAAGGGGCTTCGGTTTATCAGGCTTTAAGCCCTCTGCGGGCAACGGCAGCACCGGCTTGCAACGCCCTGCCAATTTGTTCTTCGAAATGACCTTGCGTCATCGTTTGCAAAGCCGCAGCCGTCACTCCGCGGTAGGCAACCAAGGCATCGATCATCTGTTGAGCATCGTGGTTGGCCAACAGCTGGCTGCTGTTTACAACGACATTTTTAGCGGCGAGCTGTGCAATATCAGTGGGTATGCCGGCAACCATCGCCTGATTGGCCAGCGCCGTCATCAATAACGCAGGAAAGGCCGGGCCGGTACCCGAGAGTGCCGAGAGGTAATCGATGAAATCCTCTTGCTGAACCTCAGCAGCGGTACCCACACATTCGAAAAGATGCTGCACGAGATCCTTCGTCGCGGCCTCTACCTCTGCGAAGCAATACCAAGGTGTAAAAGACTGCCCGATTTCTACCGCCGCGTTGGGCATCGCCCGCACGACCGCCGAAGCCGAGGTCTGCGCAGCAATCGCCTGCGCTGTAATCCCGGCCATCAGTGAAATGACTGTTTTGCCCGTCGCGTTGATGTTCAGGCTGGCGAAATGCTCGGGTCGAACCGCGATGATCACTACCTCGCTGCGATCCACCAGGTCCTGGTTATCAGCCACCAGGCAAGCGCCTTGCTGTGCCAATGGATGGCTGCCCGAGCGGTTGGAAATGATCAGATTGCCCGTCGGTACCAATGCCTTTGCCAGCACTGCCTTGGCGATCGCTGCGCCCAACCACCCCGTTCCTCCAATAATGCCCAGCGTCTCATTGAGCATCTGCAGATGTCTCCTCGAAGGTATCGGTCAAGGGCACGAAAACACCAGGCTCTTTTTCGGCGTAGCCGAATTTCCCGTAAAAACGATCCAGCTCGCGCTGTTTGGGTACTTTCCCGGTGAAGATGCTCACGTAATGAGGAATGCGTTGGAAGCGCACAGTGATCAACTCAGTCGTGTTCATGGTGATATAGCCGATCTGGGTCAAATAAATCGTTCTAGCTCGCGCATCAGCGCCCTGGCTGTCATAGCCGAAGCGCTTGAACATGCTCGCCAGGGCATTCATGCGCTGCTCGTCTACGGTAGCGACCTCTTGAGCAACTTCAGCTGACTGAAGCGCCCAGCTGCGCACTGCGAACTCGAATTGCGAGTCGAACAGTTGCGGGTTGAGCCAGCACTCGAACACATTCAGGATCGCCTCGGAGATACTTTCCGCATAGCTTTCACTTTGCCTGATCAAGCCCCCCGTATTGGTCTCCCGCCAGCGTGAAAGCAAGGCGGCGAGCAACTGTTCACGATCCTCAAAAAACCAGTAGAAGCTGGTTCGTGACAAGCCCAGGCGCTTGGCCAGCGGCATGACCCGAACGGCATCGATGCCCGACTCCTTCAAGGCTTCGTAGGCAGCTTCGAGCCAACCCTCCGGGGAGCCGCGCCAACCTGCATCCTGGGCCTTACCACGTGCCTTCCCTAACTGGGACATCGCGCTTACCTTCTACAAAAATGCGTAACGCGAATGTACTCTGATGCCACATCAAATGTACACCTAAGTACATTTTATTGACTTCGCAGCCTGAGCATGCCTGCTTCTCCACACATTTCAAAGGAATGCACTAGCCGCATTGAGATCGCGCGACCTCAAGGGCCAGGCTCATGCTCATACCTACCATCCCAGCTTTGGCCGCAGCATAAGCAGCCTCTCCTGGATTACCTGCCCGAGTGCCAGTCGTGGACGATAGGTGATTGTTCGGAGCATGGCTGGAACCAGGTGGTAATTGGGTGCTAAATGCCCTCGCAGGGTGCTGATACCAAGCGTAGGATCGTACGATGACTGCTAATCACGCGTCGTTGGAAGGTGACTTCCAACCAATCTGCATTCACGCGCAAACGCAAGACATTACCGCCGCACTGTAAGGCCGCGCGACCCTTCGCAGTACAAGGGCCGTGTTCTCACAACAACAAAAGCGAGGTGAAAGCATGTCTGGTAATCGTGGTGTCGTGTATCTCGGCGCAGGCAAGGTCGAGGTGCAGACCATCCCCTATCCGAAAATGGAAGACCCGCGCGGCAAGCGCATTGACCATGGCGTGATCCTGCGCGTGGTTTCGACCAATATCTGCGGCTCCGACCAGCATATGGTGCGTGGTCGGACCACGGCCCAGGTCGGGCTGGTGCTTGGCCATGAGATTACTGGTGAGGTGATCGAAAAGGGCCGTGACGTGGAAAACGTGCAGATCGGTGACCTGGTCTCGGTGCCGTTCAACGTCGCCTGCGGCCGTTGTCGCAGTTGCAAGGAACAGCACACCGGCGTCTGCCTGACGGTCAACCCGGCGCGCCCCGGCGGTGCCTATGGCTATGTGGACATGGGCGACTGGGTTGGCGGCCAGGCCGAATACGTGCTGGTGCCGTATGCCGACTTCAACCTGCTGAAGCTGCCCGACCGCGACAAAGCGATGGAGAAAATCCGAGACCTGACCTGCCTTTCCGATATCCTGCCGACCGGCTACCACGGCGCGGTGACCGCCGGTGTCGGCCCTGGCAGCACGGTGTATATCGCCGGTGCCGGTCCAGTCGGACTGGCTGCTGCCGCCTCCGCCCGTCTGCTTGGTGCGGCGGTGGTGATAGTCGGCGACGTCAATCCGCTGCGTCTGGCGCATGCCAAGGCCCAGGGCTTCGAGATCGCCGACCTGACCCAGGACACTCCGCTGCACGAGCAAATCGCCAACCTGCTCGGTGAGCCAGAAGTCGATTGTGCGGTCGATGCGGTCGGCTTCGAAGCCCGTGGCCACGGCCATGACGGCGCGCAGCACGAGGCCCCGGCCGATGTGCTCAACGCGTTGATGGGGGTGGTGCGGGTCGCCGGCAATATCGGTATCCCCGGTCTGTATGTCACCGAAGACCCGGGTGCGGTCAACAAAGCCGCCAAGCATGGCAGCCTGAACATCCGTTTTGGCCTCGGCTGGGCCAAGTCCCACAGCTTCCACACCGGCCAAACCCCGACGATGAAGTACAACCGTCAGCTGATGCAGGCGATCATGTGGGACCGGATCAACATTGCCGAGGTCGTCGGCGTGCAGGTGATCAGCCTGGACGACGCGCCGCGCGGTTACCACGAGTTCGATGCCGGGGTGCCAAAGAAATTCGTCATGGATCCGCACAAGCTGTTTAGCGCCGCCTAAGGAGCAGGTTGGGAAAAGGGCAGCTTTGAGCTGCCCTTTTTTATGGCCGTGCTCATCCAGGAAACCAACCACACATTGATTACTTCATACATTCAGGCACGTCACACCTTTGCTTTAATCGCATACAGCCCCCCGATAATCACCAACGCTGCGCCGACAACCACCCAGATATCAGGGCGCTCGGCAAAAACGATCACACCAATCAAAGTGGCGAACACCAGAAGCGCATAGTTGAAAGGCTGCAGGGTAGACGCGGTCGCGTACTTCAGTGCTTGAATGAGGAGAATCTGAGCGACTACTCCCGTCAATGACAGGATCCCCATCAAGAAGCCCTGGACTGGAGTCGGAGAAACCCATGCGGGCAGCCCCACAAATGTGATCGTCAGGGCACCCACACTTGCCATAAAAAGCATGTTCGTCGCAAAGGAATCGTGCTGGCTAATCCGACGCGTCAGTACATTGAAGAATGCGAACCCTAAAGCAGACAGCAAGGGAATCACGGCTGCCAGTTCAAAGACGCCCGCGCCTGGTCGGAGGATGATCAGCGTGCCGGTGAACCCTATGGCAGCAGCGATCCAACGTCGTAGCCCGACAAACTCTCCTAGCAGGCCCCCCGCCAATGCCAAAGTCATCAGAGGGAATACCGCATAGAGAGCGTGCATTTCAGCCAAACCTAAATATCGTAACCCGACTGCAAACAGTACTATCTCACCAACGGCTAACAGTGCTCGAATGATTTGGAGCCAAGGGTGTTTACTGCATAAAGACTCCTTGACCCTACCTTGGTAGGCGGCATATCCGAAGGCAAAAACGACAAACACCCAATATCGCACCATGACCAGTTGGGCAACCGGGAAGTCTTTGACAAGCACCTTGGTTATTCCGTCCTGGCTCGCAAAGATAAGCATTGAAAGCAGGCATAGGAAAATCCCGAGTTGAGGCCTTGCGACCCCAGGACTAGCGGCAACGGTGGGCGTCGTTAAGTACGCCATGTTTTTTGTTTGATCGCTCTTCAATCGCACCTCGGTCATGCCCCTCCTCCTTAAAATTTCAGCAACTCCGGTTTGGAGCGTTACAGCAGCCCGCAGTCGCGGTTAAAGACCACCAGTCACTGAGGATTGATCACGCGATCTTTACTTCACCAGCCGCGTTTCTCTCGATGGCCGGTAACCAAAATACGAGCTGTAGCATTTGCTGAAATGACTCGGTGAAACAAAGCCGCATGCGACCAGCACATCAACCTGAGACAGCTCTGTGTGCTGAAGCAATCGCCGTGCTTCGGTAATGCGTAATTCCAGGTAATACCGTTGCGGTGTGGTACCCAGTTGTTCTTTGAACAAGCGCTCTATTTGTCGACGGGAACGTCCGGCATAGACCGCCAGTTGGTCCATTTGCAACGGTTCTTCCAGGTTGGCGTCCATCAGTTTGACCACCTCTTTGAGGGGGGCGCTCAACGAGATGTTCTGTGTCGGTTTGATACGCCGATACCGCGACTCTTCGAAAGACAGAATGTCTTCGATGCCCTCGACAAGCGCCTTGCCATGCAGCCCTTTGATCCACTCCAGAGCCATGTGAAAAGCACCCGCCGGACTCGATGCCGTGAGCCTGTCTCGATCCATGACAAATGCTTCACTGGTGACATGCGTGACTTTTGAAATTTCTGCGAGCGCGGGTCGGTGCTCGGGATGAATCGCACACCGATACCCTTCAAGCAAACCTGAGACGCCCAAAAACCACGCCCCATTCCACAGCCCGGCCAGTGTGATGCCCAGTTCCGATGCCGTTTTGAGAATGCTGATCAGCTCGTGATTGACTTTGAGTTCGGTGCGATAGCCGCCGCAGATGACCAGCAAATTAAGGTCTTTGAGTGCTGCGACGTCCAAACGCGCATCCGGTCGAATGACCAGGCCAAGGTCGCTGGTGACCTCTCCGTCCTGCACCCCGAAGGTTCGTGAAGAGAACAACGTAGGCCGCAAAAGGTTGGCAGTGACAATCGTATCGAGCGCTTGCGTAAATGCAGGCAACGAGAAGTGTTCGAGCAGTAAAAATCCTGCCCGAGCATGAGCCGTCGGCTCGCTTCGAGTCTCTTCCAGATAGCGCAGGTTTTTACCTTTCATACACCCGCTGAAATCTCGTCGTTCGATCACTTTACGCCTCGCTTTTTTTACACTAACAAATGCAGCCTTTGTGCAAACCACGGTTGAATCTGCGCATCCAAAGAATCAACCGCTGGCGCCGTGACCAAACTGTTTTATGCGAGCTGGAACCCGTGAGCCAGAGGGTCTTTGTCATCGACGAAAATGGTGTTGTGCCCTATCACCTCAGCCCAGCCGCTGACACTTGGCTTCATGCCGTCGAAGGTTCCGACTTTTACCGACGCCTCAACCTTTCCTTCGTAGATCGTACCGATCAGACTTTCAAGTCGGTAAATGTCGCCTACGTTCAACCGTCCCCTTCCATACAGTTGAGCCATGCGGGCAGAGGTACCGGTACCACCGGGAGAACGATCAATAGCTTTATCACCGTAGAACACTGCACAGCGGCCGTGCACGGTTCTGCTGTGTGGTTTGTCACACCAGATAATGTGGTGAACGCCACTGATTCTGCTGTTCTCTGGATGCACAGGGTCACAAATGTCCGAGAGCGCTGCGCGCAGCTTCTGGCTCAACCCCACGATGTCGGCCGTCGTCTGCCCTTCTAGTCCAGTCCAACATTCCTGTGGTTCGACCACCGCGTAGAAATTCCCGCCGTAGGCGATGTCCACCGTAAATGTTCCAACACCAGGTACTTCCACCACCACATCGGCGCTGTGCAGGTAGCTGGCTACGTTGAACAAGCGAATGGACTCGACAAATTCGCCGCCCAGGGTGTATTCGACATCGACACGTCCTGCCGGTGTTTCAATCGCCAGTTTTCCCGGCTCACGAGGTGTCACCAAGCCCTCTTCAATGACCACGGTCGATAACCCGATCGTGCCCGCTCCACACATCGGCAGGCAGCCGCTGACTTCGATAAACAAAGCACCGAAGTCGCAGTCGTCACGTACCGATGGATAAATAATGACGCCAGACATGATGTCGTGTCCCCGAGGCTCGAACATCAATGCGGTGCGTACCCAGTCGTGGTCACGTACGAAAATATCGCGACGTTCCGCCATCGATACGGAGGGCAACAGCGGTGCTCCGCCCGCTACAACCCGAACCGGGTTGCCGCACGCGTGCGAATCAATGCAAAAGAAGCTGCGTCTCATACGGATGCCCTTTCAAAGGAGTTTGCTGGGGGAGTGACGCTGCAACGCGCCCCGTGACAGTCGATCCAACAGCAGCGCAATAGCGACAATGGCCAGGCCCGCTCGAAGCCCCAAGCCCATCTCCATCCTGGATAGGCCACGGGTCACTTCAGCCCCCAAACCGCCCGCCCCCACCAGACCTGCCAGCACCACCATTGCCAGCGACATGAGGATGCATTGGTTCAGGCCTACCAACAGCGTGGGTGCGGCAGTCGGCAGTTCAATTTTGAACAGAATGTCTTTAGGTGAAGCACCGGATGCCTGTCCCAGCTCAAGGAGATCCTTGGGCAGCTGTTTGAAGGCCAGGGTGGTCAATCTGAGCATCGGCGGGATGCCGTAAACAATCGTTGCGATGATTGCGGGCACCCGTCCCAAGCTGAACAACATAACGGCGGGGATCAGGTAAACCCAGGGCGGCACCGTTTGCATGATGTTCAGAATCGGCAGCAACGCGTCATCTACACGCTTCACCCGGGCGGCCAGAACCCCCAGCGGGAAAGCGATGGCCACCGAGATCAGGACCGCCACACTGACGAGTGCGATCGTCTGGATGGACGCGACCCAAAGGCCAGCGAACAAACAGAAAGCCAACATCACCGCAGCGAAAATAGCGACCCGCTTATTGGCAAAAAAGAACGCCGCGATGACGACAATACCGATGAATAAATACGGATGGGGAGCAAGCAGCGCTCCCTCCACTGCACCGAGTACCGCCTCAACGACCTGACTGATCCCTTTGAACAGGCCATGTAAATTCGTGTTCAGCCAATCAACGGCAGGCGCCAGGTAATCGCCTGGAGAAAATTGAATGTGCGTTGTCATTGAGAAGCCCCCCGCGACTGTGCAGCGCTCTGCGCCAGACGATCCAGAATCATGGTCAGAATGACGATAGCGATGGCTGCGTTGATCGACTTGGCGATATCCAATGTACGAACGGACCCGTAAATCGCCTCGCCCAAACCGCCCGAACCTACAATGCCGGCAATGACGACCATGCCGAATGCCATCATCAGGCTTTGGTTAACGCCGGCCATGATGCTGGGCATGGCGAACGGTAAGCGGATCTTGAAAAACATCTGCATTCCAGTCACACCGCTGGCATCTCCCAATTCGATGAACTCCTTGGGCGTCATGCGAATACCCAGGGAGGTCAGTCGTAGAGCTGGGGGAAGCGCGACGATAAAAGTCGCCAACAGCGCCGTGGCCGGGCCGTAGCCGAGCAGTGCAATGGCCGGTAGCAGGTAGATGTAGGGCGGCATCGTCTGGATCAAATCCAGACAAGGATCAACCACACGATCAAAGGCAGGCGCCAAACCCGCGACGACTCCCAGCGGAATGGCGACCGCCAGTGCCAACACGGTAGCGGTGAGCACCAATGCAAGTGTACTGACTGTTTCTGGCCACAAACCGATGATGTCGCAAAGCAACAATGCCAGACCTGAGAGAATCGCGAAGCGGACGCCGACAACACGCCAGCCAATCAACGCCATGACAATCGCTACGACGTAATGCGGTGGATAAGCGATACACCACAGCACGCCTTCGTAAAGGCCATTGAGCACCGCATTGACGGCATTGAACACGAACTCGCCATTATCCGAAAGCCATTCCAGCCCTGTATCAATGGATGCATCAAACTGACTGGAAAAATCCGGCGTGCTCATGCGGACGCCTCCATCGCATTGGCAGTTGCTACGGGCGCCAATTCGTTGGGAATACCTTGAACGCCACGCAGCAGATCACGAGGCGTAATGATCCCCACCACTGTTCCGTTATCGACGACGGCAAGCGCGTCGCGCTCGGACTTCATCGTCAATCCGATAAGTTCATTGATATCGGCGTCAAGCGAGGTTTTGGTGAGCCTGGAAATGTCGCACGTCGGGTGTGCTGCCTTGTAGGCCAGGACCGACGTCATGACCGAATGAGCCTTCACCAGATGCAGTCGGGAAATGCCGGCGACAAATTCCGCCACGTAATCGTCAGCCGGATTGAGCACGATCTCCTCGGCGGTGCCGACCTGAATGATGGCGCCATCCTTCATAATCGCAATGCGATCACCGATGCGGATCGCCTCGTCCAGATCGTGGGTAATAAAGACCGCGGACTTGCCCAGTTCCTTGGTCAGCTGGCGGAACTCATCCTGTAACTGTCGGCGAATCAGCGGATCAAGCGCGCTGAACGGCTCATCCATCAAAATCACTTCTGGATCGGCAGTCAGTGCGCGCGCCAGTCCGACCCGTTGCTGCATGCCCCCGGACAGCTCGCTGGGATAGCGCGAAGTCCACTCGCTCAATCCAACCTTCGCCAGCGCCTGCTCGGCCACTTTGTAACGCTCAGCCTTGCCAACACCCTGCACTTCCAGGCCAAACGCGGTGTTCTCAAGAACCGTACGGTTAGGCAGCAAGGCAACACTTTGAAAGACCATACCGATGTGACGCGCCCTCACCTCTCGCAGTTGTGCCGGCGACAAGGATGAAACGTCCTTGCCTTTGACCAGCACCTTCCCCGAGCTCGGGGTGATCAGCTTGTTCAGCAACCTTATAAGGGTGGATTTGCCACTGCCGGACAAACCCATGATGCAAAAAATTTCCCCCCGGCGAACCTTAAGACTGACATCGGAAACCCCGACCACGCAGCCGTAGTTTTGCAAGATCTGGGTCTTTGAAAGACCCTGCTGGACAACAGCATCCATGGCTGCCGGTGCATTTTTACCGAAGATTTTCCAAACCGACTGGCAATCTACCAGCACTTCGTCAGTATTAATTGTGGCCATCATCATTTCGCAATCCATCGAACCAGTCGTTTGCTGGCTTCTCTAATTAATCAAAGGGCGGCAGTGGCAAACAAACAAAACTCAATAGTTCTTGATATTTCCCCAACGATTTACAAGATCTGTATGGCTATCTATCCAGCCATTGATAGCCTCGTCCATGGTCTTGCCATCCTTGACTTCAGCATTCATTGCGGTGATGTCAGTGATGGGTACATAAACGCTGGCCATCAGTTCGCGCGCACGCGGATTGGCTTCAGCGAAGCCCTTGTGCCCGATCCAGTAATAACCCTGCAATGGCGGGAAGACCCCTTTTGGATCTTTCAAGAATTTGAGATCAAATTTCTTGGTCATCCAGGAAGGATCCCAGACGGTTACCGCCACCCATTCTTTTCGGTCGACTGCCGACTTTAAAGCCGCGGTCATTGCCGAAGTACTGCCTTCGACCAGCTTGAGCTTGATGTCGTACGCTTTGACCACATTGTTCGCGTCACTCATCAAACCCGAACCAGGTTCGATGCCAATGATTCTGTTCCCCAGTTTGTCCGCGTTTGCATTCAGCTGTTCGATGGAGTCGATGTCCACGTAACTGGGTACTGCCATGCCCTGATAAAGACCAAAGGAGACCGGTGACAGCTTCTCGATTTTGTTCTTGTTTTTTTTCCAATAATCGGCGGCGGCGTAATCAATCTGGGATGCCAACACCTGAATATCCCCTTTGCTGAGTGCAGCGTAGGCGATACCCCACTCGGAAAACTCCACGACTTTTACGGTGTATCCTGCGTTCTCAAGTACTTTCTTGGTGATGCCAGTAATAGGCACCAAGTCCTCCCAGGACATGGTCCCCATTACTATGTTTTTTTCTTCTGCCTGTGCCTGCAAACTCATCATGCCCACAAGCGCGAGCGCGCAGAATGCCTTCCAGATATGTTTCATGGATTATTCCGTTATTATTAGTGACTTGTTAAACGGCCTTTATAGGAAAAGCCGACGACTTAACTTATTAACCTTCTCGCCCGGCCCAAAACTCATGCCAACGAATAACCGAACTGACGC
This sequence comes from Pseudomonas frederiksbergensis, assembly GCF_003732275.1. GTDB lineage: Bacteria > Pseudomonadota > Gammaproteobacteria > Pseudomonadales > Pseudomonadaceae > Aquipseudomonas > Aquipseudomonas frederiksbergensis_H. The sequence goes on along the minus strand of NZ_MOBM01000017.1, from coordinate 72,749 downwards.
CCAGCTTCGTTATTATCTTGGGGGGTAGCCTGCTGGGTCCTGGCGCGTGACTGAAACTGTCCAGAAAATCAGAACGTGTACCCGAAGCCAACTCCGCCGCCATTACACCTGCCAGGGTGCTCTTGACCGTTCCCAACCCATTTTCGCAGCAAGCCGAATACAGGTTTTCTTCGATCTCGCCAAATGCAGCGGCGCTGTTCCGGCTCAAACACAGACGGCCGGCCCAGCTGAACTCCAACGCAGTGGATTTCAATTCGGGAAAGCGTGCATCCAGGGAATGTCGCTGTTCTTTGGCAACGGCAGCTACACGCTCTGGAGTGACCTGGATACTCGGGTCATAGGTGAACTTTGTCCGAATGACGATACGCGAGAGACCGTTTGTAGAGATCTTGCGAACGGTCGCTCCCATTGGATCAGCCGGCAACAAGGCCCACCTGGCTTTTCCCGGTACATCTTTCCTGAATTCATCATCACTGTACGCTGCCGTCATGGAGGCATAAGTGAAGACGTGCAGCAGGCGTCCTTGATAATGGCCAAATTCTTCAATGTGGCCGTTGACCGCCAGAATGACCTTGGGTGCGCGCACCACCCCGTTATGAGACCGAGCAGTCCAGCTGCTACCTTGTCTGGACAACTCAATGATTGGAGAGCGCTCATAAAGAGTGATTTCCCCTTCGAGCCCCGCGGCCAGGTCTCTGATGTATTGCGCAGGTTGAATCAACACTGCGCCGGGGGTATAGATCCCACCGTGGTAATAGGTGGACCCGGTGATTTCACGCATTTGCGCTGCATCCAACATCTCGAACTTTTCGCCAATGCGCTCAAGGGATTTGGCGTAATTGACGTTCAGCTTCAATCCCCGCTCAGTGGCGGCCGCGTTGATCTTCCCTGAAGGATCGAAGGTGTCTGCAGACATGCCGTACTCGCGTGCGGCTTGCGCAGCAAAATCAATCGCGAAACGATTTTGCGTGATTTCCAGAGCCGTTGCAGACTCACTGGCAACGGAGTACTCCCCGGACGACAGACTGTGCGGCACATCGATCATGAAGCCAGAGTTTCTGCCTGCTGGCCCCTTGGCGACTTCATGAGCATCGACCACAACAATGCTGTCACCAGGGTGTAACTGTGAAAGTCTGCGAGCGGCGGAAAGGCCGGCAAAACCGGCACCAATGATCAGCCAATCCGCCGTCACGTTTCCATCAAGCATGCGGACAGGCGCAGTGCGTGCGGAAATCGCCTCCCAACCTGAAACCCCGGTGTCTACCGGCAGGCGCTTGATGGTATGGGTGCTCATTTTTCGGTCTCTTCATCCGACCGATCAGACACATCGATCCAGATTGTCTTGATTTCGGTGTACTGGTCGTGGGCAAAAATGGATTTGTCCCGGCCGCCGAACCCTGATTCCTTGTAGCCGCCGAAAGGCGTCGATGCATCACCTTCGCCAAAGCAGTTGACGGTGACGATGCCGGCACGAATCTCCCGCGACAACTTGATTGCCCGTCGCAGGCTACCGGTATAAACAGAGGCGGCCAGGCCGTAAACCGTGTCATTGGCCAAGGCAATGGCTTCGGAAATCGTGTTGAAGGTGGTGACCGAAAGAATCGGGCCGAAGATCTCTTCCTGGAACAACCGGCTGTTCCGATCCACGCCGTCAATCACCGTCGGCTCTACGAAGGCATCGTCTTTGGTCGCGCCACCGTAAACAACTTCAAGCTTTCCAGCGGCGGCGTGCTCAAGGTACGACTTCACTTTTGCGAAATGTTCTGGGCTGACCAGTGATCCGACGCGGTTTTCCGGATCGAGTGGGTCGCCCATCTTCCATTCGCGGATATAGGCGCCCATGCGCTCCAGCAGTTCGTCTTTAACAGACGCATGGACGATCAGACGTGAAGTCGCGGAGCAGTTTTCGCCCATGTTCCAGAACGCGCCGTTGACGACATGCTCGGCCACACGATCCAAGTCTTCGGCATCATCCATCACTACCGCCGGATTTTTCCCGCCGCATTCGAGCACGATGCGTTTCAGGTTCGAATCGGCTGCGTAATGGAGGAAACGGCGGCCGGTCGCGGTGGAGCCGGTGAAGCTCACCATGTCGACATCGTTATGCAAGCCAATGGGCTCACCGACCTCTTTGCCCGTGCCGGTGACAATGTTGAGCACGCCAGCGGGAACGCCCGCTTCAAACGCCAGCTGAGCGACACGCAACGTGGTTAGCGAGGTTTGCTCGGCAGGTTTAACGATGACCGAACAACCAGCAGCGAGCGCCGGGCCGATTTTCCAGGCCAGCATCAGCAGCGGGAAGTTCCAGGGCAACACGCAACCCACCACGCCGATTGGCTCCCGGACCACCATGGTCAACGCGTCGCTGCCCACCGGGGCGGTATTGTCATAAATCTTGTCAATCAGTTCTGCGTGCCAGCGGATCGTGTGGATGGTGTCCGGGATGTCGACCAACTGACATTCACTGACCGGTTTGCCGCTATCGAGGCTTTCGAGGACGGCCAGTTCGTATTGATGGCCTTCAAGCAGGTTTGCAAACTTCAACAGAACCGCTTTGCGCTCCCGAGGGGAAATAGATCTCCAGCGTCCATCCTCAAAGGCCTCTTTGGCATTGCTCACCGCGAAATCGACATCATCGGATGAACAAGCTGCGACGTCGGTCAAAAAGTCACCGGTCGCCGGATTGTTCGTGGCGAAGGTTTTGCCAGAGATCGCGGGCTTGAACGCGCCATTGATGAACGCCTTGGATGGCAACGAAATGTCTTTGGCCAGAGCGGCATATTCGGCCTTGCTCAGAAGATCACCCATGGCTTGCTCCCGAAGAAATGTTGGCTACGTTGCGTTTAAGTTCAGCAATGACCGATGCGAAACTCTGCTTTTCGTCTGCTTCAAGTGGCTGCAATGGCAAGCGCACGTTACCGACTTTCAATCCGGCAACTTCGCAGCCGTACTTGATCGACTGCACGAACTTGCCACCGTCGAGGGCATTCATCAGCGGCATCATTGCCGACATGATTTGACGGCCTTTGTCGAAGTTCTTTTCGATCACGCAGGCTTCATAAAGCGCAACGTGTTCCTTGGGCAGGAAGTTGGAACCTGCGCACACCCAACTGCGGGCGCCCCAGGCAAAAAATTCGAGGGCCTGGTCGTCCCATCCGCAGGACAAGGCGATGTTGGGGAACTGCCGGGCCAGCATATGCACCTGGCCCATGTCGCCGGAACTTTCCTTGATGGCGACGACGTTTTTCGATTGGCTGACACGCGTGAAATATTCTTCATCCATCGAAACGCACATGCGCCCCGGATAGTTGTAAAGCATGATCGGCAAGTCCGCCGCGCGATCGATAGTGAGCGCGTGAATCGCGTTTTCCTGTGAGGTGGGCAGCGCGTAAGGTGGGGACGTGACGAGAATGGCGTCCGCATTGATCGATTTGGCATCCTTGGCGTACTGAACCGCATCTTCGGTGCGAATCGCCCCGGTACTGACGATCAGTTGCACCCGAGTGCCGATCACATCTTTGGCGTAGGCCGCCAACTCGGTGCGTTCTTCCGACGTCTGCGCGTAATACTCGCCGGTCGACCCGCCGATAATAATGCCGTGCACCTTCGCCTCAATCAGCGACTCCAAAACTTCCGAGTACACATTCCAGTCAATCTCCCCATCAGAGTTATAAGGAGTTACTGCTGGCGTATAAATACCTTCAAATTTCAAGATAAATGCTCCGAATGCGAGTTAGGTGGAAGATCAACGAGCGCGTCAGCTTTGATGCCTTGAGGCGCGATAAAAATCTCCATGTTTTCACGGGACAGTTCCCAATGCTCAAACACGAGATCAACTACGGCAATTTGGTTAGCTGTTGAATCCAGACTGGCATGGGCCAAGAAGGCGGTCAATAGAGTGTATTTCTGGCGTATACATTTCCAGAGGGGTGCTTCATTCGTCATGAAAAGTATTTTTCCCTTTATTTTCAACGACTTGAAATTTCATCATCAGCGCTGCCACGTCAATCGATAACATTTGTTTATGCATTGATAAGAGTAAATGTTTCTTGTTGATGCCTGATTGCCGTCGTAGCCTTACAACAGCGATATTCTACCGACAAATTGGATAAGCGAATTTCTCGTACATGCGTTCCATTAGTTAGGATCTGTTTGTCCGGGCTCGAATAAGGTGCTGTAGAAATATTGCTATTGATGCAAACATCGACAGTACAGAATTGTCTGCATTAGTAAGGACTCGAACGAAATGAGTGCACGGATGGCACCACCATCCAAGAAGGCACATTTTTCGTAAAGCGCTTCCTGGACGTGGCAAACCGTTCCGGTTCGCGGATAGAAGCAGCACGGTTTGATGGGCTTGCATCCACAGACAGTGCTGCGAACTCAAGACCGTTTGGCCTCACCTCGCTGAGCAGGCTGAACGTGTCGCCCCCTTGGTATTTTGGAGTGTGTTGACCGTGAGCACTAAATCGGCAGTTTCAAATCTAATCGCGCAGCGCAAGCCTGACCACGCGTTGCCAGGTGCCCTTTATAGCGATCCAGACGTTTACAGGCAGGACCTGGAACAGATCTGGCACAAAAGCTGGATCTTCGCAGGGCACACATTTGAGCTGGAGAAGTCGGGTCAGTACCTGTCGCTGCAAGTCGGCGATTACCCTGTCGCGGTCGTCCGTGGCGCAGATAAACAGATTCGCGCGTTCCACAATTCCTGCCGCCATCGCGGCTCCAAGGTGTGCCCGGAAGCAAGCGGCAAGGTCGCCAAGCTGGTGTGCCCTTACCACAAATGGACGTTCGAGCTGGATGGCAGACTGCTTTTCGCCGGGAACATGGGGGACGATTTCGACAAGTCTCAGCATGGTTTGAAACCCGTGCATTGTGAGGTCGTCGAAACCTACATCTATGTGTGCGTGGCTGACGTCGCTCCAGACTTTTCGTCGTTCAGAAAATCCGTCACCCCTTTCGTTGCGCCTCATAACCTGGATGACTGCAAAGTCGCCTTTGAGTCGAACATCATCGAGAAAGGCAATTGGAAACTGGTTTTCGAGAACAACCGTGAGTGCTACCACTGCGATTGTACCCATCCGGAATTGATGCACTCATTCGTGGACAACCCATCAGTGGGCGGCGCCGGCGGCGATGAAGATCTCGAACTCAAAGAGCACTGGGATCGCTGCGAGGCGGCAGGTCTGCCTAGCCGATTGGTCATGGATGATGAAGGTCGTTTCCGAATGACGCGCATCCCCCTGTTTTCCGGGGCCGTCAGCTACACAATGGATGGTAAGCCTGCGGTCGCTGGCCGGTTGGACACAACCGGCGAAGCCAACATCGGTGCGCTGCTTTATTTCAACTACCCATCCACCTGGAACCACTTTCTGGGCGATCACGCGCTGAGCTTCCGCGTTCTGCCCATCGGTCCGGGCGAGACGTTGGTCACTACAAAATGGATCGTCAAGAAGGACGCGCAGGAAGGTGTCGACTACGACATCGATCGCCTGACCAAGGTTTGGCTTGCAACCAATGACCAGGATCGCACCTTGGTGGAAGGCGCACAGGTAGGGGTCAGCTCCCCTGCTTACGAGCCGGGCCCGTTATCGGTGGCTAGCGAAATTGGTGTGTGTCAGTTTGATGACTGGTACTGCAAAACGATGCTTGAGCAGCTCGATGACACGATCCCGTTAAGGTCTGTCGGGTAAGTGCAACACGGCCGGTGGTGAGCACCACGAATGATCACCACCGGAACACCCAAACCTCTCCCCTCTCCGCAATCCGAGTCACTGCTCAGCCAGCACTCCTTTCTTCTAAACGGCTCAGGAAAACTGGGCGAGAATCCAGTCGCGTAGCCGGCAACAGGCGTCGTCATTGATCCGGTCTTCACGAAATGTCAGATAGTGCTGACTTTCATGGAGAACCACTTCCTCTTCGATCGGACGAATCAGCGTGCCGTTTTCGATCAGGTTTGCAACCAGGTGATTCCATCCGAGGGCTACACCCTGATGAGTCAACACCATGCTGATTACCAGGTTGTAGTCGTTCGCGTTGAAAACGTGAGGGCTATCGTGGGGGCGTTTCTCGATATCAACATCGTGATAAGCCAGCCAAACGCCCCAGTCAACGTGCTCCGCTACCTGGGATCTGCCATAGGGGCTGAGGTTTAGCAAAACCCCGTCGCGTAATCCTTCCAGGCTGGACAGCTCAGGGTGCTCCTCTTTGTAACGAGGTGTACACACCGGATAGATGACGTCATGAAACAACGGATAACTGCGGTAGCCATCCTGAATCCTGGCCATTTTGGTGATGAAAATGTCTGGAGTTACACCCGGTTCCATCGACAAAAAGTTTTGAGTGGTTACCAGATTGAGGTCGATGTCTGCGTTCTTGGTAAAAAAGCCTGGCAGCTTCGCTGCGAGCCAGAGGGCTGAAAACGCGGGAGAACAGCAAAGCGTCAACGTGCGCTTGCCCGCATTGTTGGTGCGAATGCGCTCCGCCGCCTGGGAAATGTTGACGAAAGATATCTGTGCCGCATCAAAAAAGATGGATCCTGCCTCCGTCAACTCGACTGCTCGCCCCACTCTCTTGAAGAGATCCACCCCAAGGTACGCCTCAAGCTCCCGAATCTGACGACTGATTGCCGCTTGAGTAACGCACAGCGCTTCAGCTGCACGCGTAAAGCTCTGATATTTGGCGGCTGCTACGAATGACTTCACTGCTTTCAGAGACGGCATTTTCAGCAGCGTCATGTCTGGATCGATGTGCTTAACCATAACCTAGAGTATTGAATATCCGGTTCGGGGCCCTTTGGAGAGCCGTTAGGGACGAGATCGGCGGGAGGGTTCCACCTAGAGCCTACGATGGAGCGTAGCTGAAACAGAGGGTCTAAGACAGTGGCAGCGGCAGTCGCCTTCGTAACTAGCACTGCCGCAGTCGCAAATTGACACAACCAAATGATTGATAACATGGCGTTATTGATTGGCGGGAAGAAATGTTGTTAGACGCTGACTCTATAAGGTAATAACTTGGCTCTCAAGGCACTGCTTAATTCAGCGCCGATAAAACAAAAATAATAAACATCACATAATAATGAGGATGGTCACAATGACTAATTCCCAACCTTTCTCCCAGCTTGACTGCCCCCACAAGCACCGTCTTAACTGATCAAGACACGTATACCTAAGTTCTTGATCTTACGTCGTAATTGCAGCAGGAGGGGTTATGAGTCTTGGTGACGAGATACTCTCGGTAAAAAACATTTACAAAGTCTTTGGCACTCAGCCAAAGCTCGCGATGGAGATGCTGGCTCGCGGTGCTGACAAGAATGAAATTTTCAGCAAAACCGGTCAAGTCGTTGGCGTTTTTGATGCCAGTTTCTCCGTAAAACGCGGTGAGATTTTCGTCATCATGGGGCTTTCCGGTTCTGGAAAGTCGACGATGGTTCGGCTGTTTAACCGACTGATCGAACCGACCTCCGGAACAATCCATTTGAACGGCCAAGAAATCACCGGTTTGTCGGATGCTGATCTTCTCAGCGTTCGTCGCAAAGACATGAGCATGGTGTTTCAGTCGTTTGCCCTGATGCCCCACATGAGTGTGATCGACAATGTTGCTTTCGGCCTGGAAATCTCGGGTGTCGAGGAAAGTGAACGGCATAAACGTGCACTCGAGGCACTCAAACAGGTAGGGCTCGATGGCCACGCCTACAGCTATCCGCACCAACTGTCCGGCGGTATGCAACAGCGGGTAGGTCTGGCTCGAGCTCTGGCCAACGACCCCGCCATCCTGCTGATGGACGAAGCCTTCTCGGCACTCGATCCGTTGATTCGCCACGAAATGCAGGGCGAGCTGATCCGCCTGCAGGCAGAACAGCATCGCACCATCATCTTCATCTCCCATGACATTGACGAGGCGATTCGCATCGGTCATCGCATTGCGATCATGGAGGGTGGCCAGGTAGTACAGATCGGTACTCCGCAAGAGCTGCTTTGCAACCCCGCGAACGATTACGTCAGAGCTTTCTTCAAAGGCTTTGATGCCTCGAAGATCCTCAAGGCTGGTGATGTTGCCAAAATTTGCGCAGAGCATCCGTACGCCGTGGATCAATCCACTCCTACGCTGCGCGACGATGTACTCCTGCAGGACGTCTTTCACATCGTTGCTGATGCCGTTAATCCAGTTGCCGTGCTGGATCGCCAGGGTGTGTTCAAAGGCACGATCTCCAAGAGCCTACTGCTTCAGACAATGAGCCGACACTAATAGGCTCTATTTGCTGGCTTGCCAGGCAAGGACATTCAGGTGATTACATGAACGAATTCAATTTTCTAGACCCATTTCAATCCATCAACGTCCCTTTGGGCCAATGGGTAGAAGTTGCCCTGAATTTTCTGGTTCATAATTTCCGCGAGGTTTTCCGCTCTATAAGATGGCCAATCGACCAAGTACTTAATGGTATTCAGTTCGGATTGTTGGCTATTCCCCCGTCAATATTCATTATTATTGCAACACTCGTCGGCTGGCAGGTAGGAGGGAAGAAGATAGGAATACTTTGTTTCGTCACCCTCACCCTCTTAGGAGTGATCGGTGTATGGAATGACGCCATGATCACCCTCGCCCTGGTACTCACTTCACTGTTTTTTTGTGCAGTTATTGGCATACCGTTGGGCGTCCTGTGTGCCCGGAGTGACCGACTGGAAATGCTTCTGCGGCCGGTACTCGATGCAATGCAAACACTGCCTGCATTTGTTTATCTGGTACCCGTGGTGATGCTGTTTGGTATCGGCAACGTACCGGGAGTACTGGTTACGATCATCTTTTCGGTAGCACCACTGGTCAGGCTCACCAATCTGGGAATTCGCCAGGTACCGGAGGACAAGGTTGAAGCAGCCCGCGCTTTCGGATGCACCCCACGCCAAATGCTGAGGCGAGTTCAACTTCCTTTAGCTGCACCGACGATCATGGCGGGGCTGAATCAGGCATTAATGTTGTCACTTTCCATGGTGGTGATCGCATCAATGATCTCGGTTGGCGGGTTGGGAATGATGGTACTGCGCGGGATTGGCCGCCTTGATATGGGCTTGGCAACCGTCGGTGGATTGGGGCTGGTATTGCTGGCGATTTTCCTCGACCGACTGACCCAGGCAATGGGCGAACGCAGTAACAGGGCAACCAAAGGTGAGCACTGGTACCAGACGGGCCCGGCGGGTGTCATTTATCGTCTGAAGAGAAAAAACGCTGTTACGAAAATAGAAGTCAGTCCCAAAGAGAGCTAACTCCGTTAAGCGGCACGTCGTGAACCAAAAAATGCCAACTTCTTTAATCCAGCCAAGGCAAACGATAATGAACTTCACATCCTTCGGAATAAAACAGAAATTCATTCACTCTGTGGCGCTTTTAGTACTAGCGGTTTCCCCTGTTTTCGCATCAGCCGCCACAGCGCAGGAGCCCGGAAAAGGGGTCTCGATCACCCCAATTTTCCCTTCAATTGCCGAAGAGCGATTTCGCGGAGAGATCGCAATGGCGGGTCTCAAGGAATTGGGCTACGACGTTGAGACTCCTAAGGAAACCGAGTACTCCACCATGATGATTGCAATTGCCAATGGTGACGCTGATTTCTCGGTTCATCTGTGGGAGGAGCTACACAAATCTTTCTACGCGAAGGCCGGCGGTGATGAAACGATGGTGAAAACCGGCAATATTATGCCGGGCGTACTACAGGGCTACATGATCGATAAGAAAACGGCTGACGAGTATCACATCACCTCTATCGATGATTTGAAAAAGCCAGAGATCGCCAAGCTGTTCGATAGTAATGGCGACGGTAAAGCGGACCTGACAGGTTGCAACCCCGGCTGGGGCTGCGAGCTGATCATTGCCCACCATATGAAAGCCTATGGCTTGGAAAAAACCGTTTCCAATAACCAGGGCTCCTATTTTGCCCTGATGGCCGACACCATTGCTCGTTACAAAGAAGGCAAGCCGATTCTCTATTACACCTGGGTACCCCAGTGGATCTCCGGTGTTCTGGTCGAAGGTAAAGATGTGGTTTGGTTAACCGTGCCGCGTACGGATCTTCCTGGTGGCAAAAACGATACCAACACTACCTTCAATGGTAAAAACCTTGGTTTCGCGGTAGACACTGTCAGAGCGGTCATCAACAAAGAGTTCGCTGAGAAAAACCCGGCGGCCGTGAAGTACCTTTCTGAAATGCAGATCACTACCGACGATGAAAGCGCGCAAAATCTCAAAATGCACAATGGTGAAAAAAGTGCAGCCGACATTACTCGTCACGCGAAAGAATGGATCACGGCCCATCGCGCGAAATACGACAGCTGGCTGGCAGACGCACGAGCAGCGGCTAATACCACCACCGCAAAAAAATAGTCCCTTCATTTAAATCTGCATAAAAAGTTGCCCTTCCCCGGGCAACTTTTTCATCTGTTTCGGCGTTCATCATTCAGGAATCATGAAATGCAGTTGTATTCATTCGTCCAGAATTTCAGTTACCAGGAAGCGCCCCTACATACACGCGAGTTAATTAAAACTTGCCTGCTCGACATCATTGGCGTGGCCGCCGGTGCTCGCGACAATCAAACCAGCGCAATGCTCAAAACCTACGCTGACACCCACTACGCCGCCAACAAGCTGTCCAGCCGCCTTTGGTTCGACGGCAGAGCCGTACATCCATTGGGCGCCGCGTATGCAGGCGGTTTCTGCGTTGACAGTCTGGATGCACATGAAGGTCACTTCACATCCAAGGGGCATGCGGGCGCAACCGTTGTCCCGGCCATTGTTGCATTGGTAGACGCGTATCGCAGTCAGGGCAAAGACATCAGCGGCGAAGAGTTCCTCTGCGCACTGTGCATCGGTTACGAGACCGCGTTGCGGGCGGGCCAGGCATTGATGGCCACTGCCTCTGAATATCATGCCTCAGGTGCCTTTTCCGGGATCGGGGTCGTTTGCGCCGGTGCCCGCCTGCTGAAGCTTGATGAAACGACGTTCCGTCATGCACTGGGTATCGCGGAATACTTTGGCCCGAGGTGTCCGATGATGCGCCTGGTGAGCTTTCCATCGATGTTGCGTGATGCCCACGGTGCCGGGGCGTATGCCGGACTGAACGCTCTATTGATGGCACAGATAGGTGTCACCGGCGCTCCAGCCGCCACCGTTGAACCTTTGGAGATTTCCACTTTCTGGCAGGACATCGGAACCCGTTGGGAAATCGATGAGCAATATTTCAAGCCTTGGCCAGTATGTCGCTGGGCGCAACCGGCACTCACGGCCATGACCGATTTGATGCGAGCGTATCCAATCATCACAGCGGAGTTGATCGAGACCATAAATGTCGAGACATTCCATGAGTCTGTGTGCTTGCAGGGGCATTTTCCGAAGAATGCGGACGAGGCCCAGTATGCGCTAGCGTTCCCGCTGGCTGCCTTGATCGTTCGCGGGAAGCTGGGGCCTAAAGAGGTCACAGGGGATTCCATTCATGCGCAAGACATCTTGAGTATCAGCGAGAAAATAACCCTTCATGAGGCGCCAGATTTGTCCTCCAGATTTCCGGAGGAGATTCTCTCCCGCGTCACAATTACCCTGAAAGACGGCACACGTCTTACTAGCCCGACCGCGACGGCCAAAGGCGACCCCGGCAACCCTATGTCGAGCGACGAACTCACTGCCAAGTACCATTTACTGGCTGATGACAGCCTGGGGACCACGCTCAGCAATGCCATCAAAAACAGTGTGGAAGCATTGCCCGGTAGTGATGACTGCCAATCATTCTTTAATTTGTTGTTGTCCGCTCCAAAAACCGCTGCCTAGATTCCGCAATGTGTTCTTAGCTATTCGTTCAGGTGTCAAAGAGGATTTATGCCATTCGTATTCGAGAGCGTGCTCAAAGACAAAAACATGGGGTACTCCTATACGGCGGAAAAACCAATAAATCCGCAGGCGGTGACTCGTGTAGCTTTCGTGCTTTTGAACAATTTCTCGATGATGTCGTTTACCGGCGCTATCGATGCGCTGGTGACCGCCAACCTGATTAGCCAGACACCGGCGTTTGAGGTGTTGACTGTCGGCATCAAGAGCCGTCTGGTAATGAGCGATCTGGGAATTGCGATTTCAGCAGACCTGGAGCTATCACAACTACCGGATCGTATCGACGTTCTCATCGTCGCCGGTGGTTTGCGAGTAAAGCTGATCAGCGATCCTCTATTACGGCGCAAGCTACGTAACGTCGCCTCTCTTGGCGCGACCATGGGCGGTTTGTGGAACGGTGCATTTTTCCTGGCGGAAGCTCAGCTAATGGACGGTGTCGAGTGCGCCTTCCATCCAGATGGACGAGCGATGATGGAGGATGTTTTCCCCAAAGTCCTGGTCTCTTGTCGAACTCACGTAATAGACAGAAACCGTATCACGTGCGCTGGCGCCAGCAGCTCGTTACGCATGATGCTGGAGCTCATCACCGCTAAACAAGGCGTGTCGCTGACCCATGCTGTCGAGGAAATACTCAGTTGTGATCAAACCACTGAAGTCTCTGGGATATCGACTGTCATCGTTGACTCTGACCCCACCTTGCCACAAACCCTGAAGCTCGCTTTAGAACTGATGCAAAAGAACATCGAAGAGCCCTTATCGATCGACGAACTGGCTGAGTGTGTGAACATTTCCCGACGACAATTGGAGCGTCGCTTCTGCCGTTTCGTGGGTGCCACGCCCACACGCTACTACCTTGAGCTGCGCTTGACTCGAGCGCGGCAGCTTATTCTGCAGAGCAATCGGCCGATCACCGATATCGCGATCGCGACCGGCTTTTGCAGTTTCGCCAACTTCCATATGCGCTTTCGTGACTTCTTTGGCGTAGCGCCAAGTAGCTATAGAGCGACGTATGAGCGCAGGCGTTAGTTTTCCGAAACGCAAGCACGCAAAAAACCAAAGAAATCCGCAAAGTCTAAGCCGAGCAAATGATGGTTAACATCATCGATAAGGATTACCGAGAATTATGAGTGCTCCATCGTCAGTGTTGATACCGACGGCTAACTACAGCGAGCGGATGTCTACACGCATTGCCTTCCTCATCGCGGGCTTACTCATGTCCGCTTGGGCGCCTCTGGTTCCATTGGTAAAGGCACGCGTTGGTTTGGACGATGGGGGCTTGGGGTTGCTGCTTCTCGGCCTTGGCGGTGGATCTATTGTAGCCATGCTCTTTGCTGGATATCTCACTGCGCACTATGGATGCCGACCGGTCGTCATCTGGGCAACTATTGCACTGTGTGCCGTTCTTCCGCTTTTGAGCACCGTGGTTTGGCTGCCTGGCCTGGTGATAGCTGTCATTATCTTCGGCGCCAGCATGGGCATGCTTGATTGCGCCATGAACATACAGTCCGTCATCGTCGAGAAAAACAGCGGGCAGGCACTTCAGTCCGGCTTCCATGGCCTTTACAGCGTCGGAGGTATATTGGGCGCCGGGGCGATGACCGCTTTACTGACCTTCGGCCTGGATCCACTGATTGCTGCCCTCTGTATCGTTGCCACAGTTTTGGGAGCGCTTTACAAGGCTGCGCCTGCTTTGCTGACTTATGGCACTGAACGGGGTGGACCATTGTTCGCGGTGCCCAGGGGGATCGTGCTGTTTTTAGGGTCGCTCTGTTTCATCGTATTTCTCACTGAAGGTGCAATGCTTGACTGGAGCGCGGTCTTCCTTGTCTCGAACCGAGGGTTAGAGCCGAGCATCGCCGGTTTGGGCTACGCATCCTTCGCCGCTGCAATGACCGTGGGCCGCCTGACGGGAGACGCCATCGTCAGCAAATTAGGCGGCGTGCGCGTAGTTGCGCTAGGCGGGCTCTGCGCAGCCGCAGGCATGCTCGTGTCGCTTGGAATCGATGGCTGGCCCGCGTCCCTGGTCGGCTATGCCCTGGTCGGGGCTGGCTGCTCGAACATTGTCCCAGTGATCTTTACCGCTGTAGGCCGGCAACAACGTATGCCACAGGCGGTTGCCATCCCCGCTGTCATCTCGATGGGCTACGCGGGCATTCTGATAGGTCCCGTATTTATTGGGGCAGTCGCCCATCTAAGCACCTTGTCATTCGCTTTGGGCTGCCTGATTGTTCTGCTGGTTTTTGTCAGCACAACAGCTCGAATACTTCGCAATTAACCGACTCTTTTCAGGCGCGATATCTCTCCACTGTGTCCTTTCAGATGGTAGTGATCGCATCGACGCTCTTCAATAAACTCTGCCTTGTGAATGTAGGCGGCTGGTCGGGTGTCCATCTGGCCGACATGTTCTTGTGCCAGTCCAACGCAACGCTTTCAAAGGTACGGCCGTTGCCAGCATCTTCCGTTTTGGCTTTACGCATGCTCTCAACAGGATCAATGCCGTCTGCGAGCATCCGCTTCGCATCTAAACGCTTCTGGCGCGCATCGGCAAGGCCAATCACAGGATAGCTGCCGAGGGAGGTCAATCCCTCCCGGAGACGCCAGCCTTTACGGCCATTGGGTTGGATTAGGAGATAGAGACCGTCGCCGTCGAAAAGCTTGTAGGGACGGTCTGTTGGCTTGGCTAAACGGCAAGCAGCGTCGGTAAGCGGAGCAGTTGTGCGCGACGTAAGGGTACTATCCTTAATCGAACCAAAGACTACCCCTAACTTTACCCTCTAAATGACTGGATTCCAGAAGAATGGACAAGAATCCGACGCCAGAAGGCAGGTTTTTCAAGGCTTCCAAAGAACTCAAAAGCGCTCAGTGGAATGCAAGATGGTGCCGAAGCCGGGGTCGAACATACCGTCTACAGGCCGCTATTTTACTGGATTTATCTATTATTAATCTCAGTATGTATACCTAAACGTATACCTAAAACGGGAAGTACCCTCATCTTCTCCGCCTCCAGCCGGTCGCCTATCGTGCCGACGCCCTCCCCCGTTTTGCCGTCGCCGGGTGACGCTTGTGATCATCATTACTCTACCCGTTTAGGGATTATGGTTAGGAATGCAAGTTTTGAAGAGTTGGAAAAATAGTTCGGGCGCGGGGACCGATACTGCGAACGCTAATACTTATGACGCAGCACCTTCCAGCATTCCCCCAAATTCGCCCAAGACGGTAATTTCCTAAAAAACTACGAATTAATGATTGAAACGGGCAGGGATCGGTCCTTCGGGCGAAGACTCCAGACTTTTGACCTCCCCCTACCCAATGGCTAGAACAGCACCAACTACCCCAGTTGCGTTGTCCGATGGCGAGTTACAGATCAACAAGCAATCCGTCACGCCCTGCCGTATGCGGCCCAGCGGCGGGCCTCGAACCACCGGCATAAAGGTGAGACCAAGGGTGCCTTCGCTCTATCGAACTTAGGTGGCTGGCCCGCTCTGGACTAGCCCCGGTTCGGTTGACCAAGCTTAGAGGCGATTGCCATCCGTGATCAGAGTCAGCTTTGGTGATTGGCCGAGAGCGGCCAAAAGCGGTCGCTCGAAAGAGCCCATCTGGAGCTTCATTGACATGACGCAGTTGCTACCGACGAAAATTGAATCCGCGCAACGCTGATCAATGTTTACTCAGAGAGCTACTAGCATTACTTAGTTGCGGGTAAAGATATCAATGAAGGAGGGAGTCTCATGTCGATTCTGCAGGAAATCCCGAACTGGACTTAAACCTTGCCATTATGCCAAAACGATCTTTCTATACGTTACTCACCAAGCAAGGGCTCGATGCCATGCTGCAGAATATAGGCGGTTTCAAATGAGTGTCTCGGAACCGGTAACGTCACGCGCCGGATCGCATGCGGGTCGCGGCTTTCGCTACCAAGATGCGGCCGGCGTCTGGCTGGTAGTTCGGTGCTGGGCCAGCGAACTACCCTACGGCCAAGTGATGCCCGAAGGACAGGATGACTACGAACTTCGCGGCGCGACGAATTCTGCTTTTGCACAAGTGAAGTCACGCCGCGACCACTTGGGCCCGTTCCCCATGGGAGAGGTCGTGGCCTTCGTGCGGGCCCTCTGGGCCCGGTCCGAAGCGGCCTCGTCCACACCGGACGATCTTATCCTAGTCTTGGAGCGCCCTGTGGCACAGGGGCCGACAGTCGACCACGTACTTTCTGATCACCCAGGTTTGGCCAAAACACTGCGCAGCGACCCGCGCTGGACGACGCTGGCACCACGCACCCGTGTCTGGATCGCTCCGGCACCATTTGAAGTGGCGGTGGCGACCATCAGTCACACTATGCCCTGTGCGCCTCTAGCGGCACAGGTCCACTACGGCGAACTGCTAAACCAGATCGGTACCTTGGCGGATGCCAATGGCTTGGTTAAGGACGGGCGCTTTGAAGGTCTGGCCGTATCGGACGTAGAGACGAGTGTCCGTCGAATGGAGCCCATATTAGATCTGGCTGGAATGGAGGCGGCCCTTCGCTACGGCTACTGTGACGCCGTCGATTTTCTCACGCCCGCAGACGATCCCAGATTCTATCAAGGTGTCGATACGCGCCCCAGCCACCTCGCCGCTGGCCTTGTCGCCGAACGGCCGGAGGCGCGCCGTGCCGTGCTTGCCGCGTTGGAAGCCTGTGGAGCAGCCTTGATCGTTGGCCTATCAGGCACCGGCAAGTCCGCCCTAATGTGGGAAGCCGCGCGGGCAGCTCGACATACAACCCGATGGTTCGAAGTTAAGCGGGGCGATTCTGCTGATGCCCACCTCCTCACCCGCCTCGCGCGCGCGCTGAGAGCTTCACCTGCTGCCCCGGTAGGGTTCGTCCTGGACGACGTCGGTCGGGGGGGCGGCGGTCTTTGGGATGCTTTAATCCGGGAGGCCGGCGCTGGAAGCGGTATCCTGCTGTTAGGCTCAATCAGAGAGGAAGATGTATTCATACTGAATTCGCGATCTCGTGCTCGCGAGATCAGGCCCTCTGTGGAGGACGCGGTAGCGGAACGAATCTGGCGTCGACTTTCGGATCAAGGTCAGACCTGCTGGGCGGGCTGGCGCGAACCGTGGGGTCGGAGCGACGGACTTCTGCTTGAGTACACGCATATTCTGACCCGCGGTGACCGTCTCAAGATTGTCCTCGGCGAGCAGGTCGACCGGCGACTACGAGAAACCCGGGACGTGGAGCTGGCCATTCTCCGAGTCACGGCCCTCGCCGGCGCGGCCGGCGCCACGATCGAAAGCGGACGATTGCCTAGTGTACTAGGCATCACACAAGGCGACCTCACCCGGGCGCAGCGTCGGCTCGTTGACGAGCATCTCGTAGCTGAACTGGCGGATGGGCGATTGGGCGGCCTTCACCAGCTCCGGTCCGCGACTCTCTTAGACCTCTGCCATGCTCACCCGCCGCCAACGCTATCGCACACGGTCGAAGAATCCGTCCACACTGCCCACGGCGCAAGCGTAAACGCCTTGGCTACCTATGTGATTGTTCATCTTCCAGATGCAACAGCCCCCCTCGTGAACGCGCTCGCGGTACGATTGGAACGTGACTGTGACCCAGTCGTCATGGCGGCAGCTCTGTCGGGCCTAGGCCAGGCCCACGTCGAGACCACGCTGAAGCGCTGGGTGCCCGAAGTATTGTCGCTCGGCTTAGAGCCGACGCAGGTCTGCGTGGCCGTCATGTTCGCCGTGGCGGGCTTGGACCTTTCATCTCTGCCAATCCCGGAACGCCTACAGGGAGCTGTGCGTGTTTTACGGACTAGGTCAGCGTCCGATCCGCGGCTAAATCTTCTGTCCACAATATCTCCAGACGCCATGAGTGCGCTATTCGCCGCCGCCGATACGATCCATCTTCGAGCGCTCTTGGGCGCACTGGTGGGCGTGGAGGTTCCCGAGAGCGTCCGGTCGGCGCTCAGCACCCTTAGGCCCGCATTCGATACGCTGGACCTCACCGAAGCTGCTGACCTGCTAGGCGCCGCCCGACTCATTGATCCGCAAATTGCGACGAATTGGGCTGACGTCCACGTTTGCGAGAATTTGCTGGCCCGCGTCCCGCTTGAAACACCATGGGCCGGCCCGGTGGAGGTCGAAGTGGCGCTCGAAGGTCGCCTGCTACGCGGCTCCATCTTTCACGTCGCGCCCTCAGCTCAGACGGACGTGCATGATGAGGTAGTGCAGCTGTGCAATCGCCTGCTCGGACTTGATCCTACAGCAATGGTTGCTGCCGTCGATGCAGTTGCCGCCGATAGTCTTCCATCTGGCCTGCCGGGATATCCGCTCGCCACCAAGCGCATACTGCGCGAAAATCTGCCGCCCTCGGCGCTGCCCGATTGGAATCGACACTGGACCGCAGCGGCGGCGAGGTTGGTCGGAACAGAAAGCTACACGGATTACTTAAAACGTGCCCACGCATTGTTGGAGCAGCTCGTCCCGGTACTAGAACGCATCGTAGATGGCGTGCTGCGGAGTAAGCTGCCGCCGCCTAAGATCTGGGAGCGGTTCGGCGACGTGCACGAAGCTTCGCGCGCGCTTACACCGCCCCGGGACGGGCCGCCGACTGGCGGCGCCCCTGAGCAGTACAGCACACCGTTACAAAATCTGTTGTTCTACTGTTCTGGCGACTTGTTACGACGCTTCGCTCAACTGCCGGAAGGGTATGGCGCATTCGTCATGTGGGCGGGCGACCTGCTCAAAAACGTGCAGGGAACACGAAGCGAACCTTGGGCTCTCATTGGCGCTCCTCCGGAGAAATTACTGGGACGGCTTGAAAGCTTAATCGCATCGCTACGCCTGCTTGCGGCAGAAGCCGGTACCCAAGAAGCACGGCCGACACAACTGTGGCTCTCCGAAGTCCGTAGGGCCGAACTTGGGAACGCATTGCGTCGTGCCAGGATGGCCGTCGAGCACCAGTTGCAGGTGCGGACTACCAAGTACCTGCAACAGGTCAAAGTTGAACTAGAGAAAAATTCTATCGAGCTTGAACTTCATGCTCGTCCGGATTGGAACAACCCCTTGCCTTGGCCGACCTTAGAACTTCTAGCGATAGTGGATATGGAATCACCCACCGACTGGCTGATCTGGTATCTGGAGAAGGAGTCGCTCATCCGTGCCGCCATAGGCGAAAGCCGTCATATACAGATCGTGCCACGCATCGGTGGACTTGCGATTTCGCGGCTGACCGTCGGGGGGGTGTCCACTCTGCTTGCGTCGGCGTACGTCGTCGATGATTGGCTCGACGCACTTCATATAAGCCGGCTGGACGACACCCTGACCCGAGCGGCGCAGATCGCACTCGATTCTATCGTCGAACTCGACGGGCTGCGCCGATTCGGTCTTGGCACGGAGGGGCGTCCCGTTGTGGAACAAGCGGTTCGGGCGGACGATGAGCGGAGGCTCGCCGGAGCCCTTATAGAGTTCGAGAGGCTCGCAGAGGGAGAGCCTGTTCAACTGCTGCTGCGCCGGCTGAGCGAGGAGGTTGCGGCTGGGCATGTTGCCTTGGCGGAAGACATCGCGGCACTGACACACGGCCGGCTAACGCCTGGCGCAGAGGCGCTGATGAATCTCCAAGACGTCTTGCTCGTGCAAGATATCACCACCGCTCTACGCGCAAGTGCGGCGAAGGCTTGACTTGTATCGTACCAACCATGCTGTCAGAGGCACTTCTGCAAATGTTCTGAGGTCCGCGTTGCTACGCGAAATCTTTAAGATTTAACCGAGCAGGAGCGCCCTGATTGCGTAAGAGAACGTTGAAATTGATCATTAAGCGATCAGCGCTCGATGTTCAACACGCTTTAACACAACCTCGGCCAGAAGTGGACACAATACTGGCAAATGGGTGGCGTCACTGATGCTGCTTTCGACTCTAGAGGGCGGAAGAGCTTGCCGTCATCCATGTCGCGCTCCTTCCTGAGCAATGTCGCGTTTGCCGCGACCACCTCTAAGCTAGACAAGGACTTACAGGACAACAAGGAACGTTATACGACACGCCATCGCAACAAGAAACGCGACATGGCATTTCACCCAATAGCAGTTAGCCACCTGAACAGCCTGCATAGCCCGGCCCCTCATAAAAATATTTAAGGAAAAGTATCAAAATGGCCTTTACCGAACCTAACTTACACTCTCGAAATCTTAAATTCATCTCAATGATGTTCATCGTGTATTGGGCATTAGGGCTCGCGCCCGCTGGCGATTCTATCCGGCTTATATTTATTAATTACGAAATCACAAATCCAGCCGCACTCCCATGGATTGCCCACACTATCCTTTTCTACTTCGCTTGGCGCTTTTATCTGAGCTCGAGAAATATGATCAAGCATGGAGTCATTAAGACAATCAACACCAGCCTAAGCGGAAAGCACGAGTCCTTGCTCTACAGGCTGCTAGAGAAACGCGCTAGAGAAGACTATATAAAAAACCAAAAAAATAATTTTCAGAAAGAGCGAGAAGATTATGCGCTAGAAAAAAGTATAAACACGTACAACAACGTTGACTTTTCCACTACCCCACAAGAACTGAAGTACGAGTACGGGGAATTATGTTTGAGCTATCAAGCTTATTACAGAGAACCGCGTTTGCCGGGAAATGACTTCAGAGGCTACACAATAAAATACCGATGGTTCCACTTTCTATGGTTTAAGGCCTGGAAAATATTTGAATTTTTAACAGGAAAAGAAGAAACCCCTGATTATTTGATACCTTGGGTTCTTTTCTTGTTCGCACTACTAACGAGTGCTTTCAATATCTTAGGGGTTACGGCCAGAAATATACCGTGGTAACGTTGGCTAACAACGTGCTCAAATCGTTCGCTTCGCTCACTGGGACGGGCTAAAGCCCGCCCCTGTTAGCCAAACGAACGACATGAACTGCTCGTTAAGTTTCGCGATCTCTATTTGTAGGACAACAGCTCCAATTGCCTCATCAACGTTATGCTGCGCCCGGGTTTTTCTTGAATTGGCTTTGGCCAAATGCTGCTTGATCGTAAAATTGTTCAGTATTCAAGAGCAATTGATTGCTTTTACTATCAATTGTAAAGGGCATATGTTCAAGAAAAGCATAGCGCTCTATCAGCAGCTTGAAATTCCAGTATGTATCTTGAGTACTGGTGCAGTAGCAATTTATAGCAAGAAGTTGAGTTACGTCATAGCTCAAGAAAGATCTGAGAATATTGCTGTACATTTTCTCGTTTTTTGCAAACTGAGCACTTTTAATAGTGCTTTCATTGAAATTTATTCCAATATGGCCATCAGGCACATTGGTTGAAATAAATTTTAATGTTTGATACAAAACCCTGAAGTAGTGGCCACATAACCCGTTTTTCTTTTCAAGAGCATCTTTGGCTCCGGCTAAATCTGAGGCTGGCCTTTCAAAAACAGCCTCCCTGACAAGATCAACGTCTGATCTGCCGTTAGTCCACTTGCCTGTTGATATTGATATTTTTTCCAACGCTTTATTGTGTTGATCTAGCAATGAAAAGAAGGTGCCCTCGAATTGTTGTTTTATTTGCGTCTTCGATTGCTCGCTTAGTGCCGACTCGGATTTTTCTTGAGCTAATGCTGAGCGCTCTAGTTCTTTTCTAGTAGATTCAAGCTCCTTGCTTTGCAGAACAATTGTTAGCAGGAGGGCAATTAGCCCAAGGAAGCTAAGTATTGGGTTCAGCGTGCCGCCTATAAAGTCACCAAAAGTTCCCCAGTCGGCGTTTTGACTGCTAAATTTCCCGTTAAATTCCGTAAAGTAAAATGCGAAAACCATGCCTACGACTCCTGTTGCAAACGCTAGTATCCATGCTAACCATTTGAACAACAGCGCAGGTGTCAGGGTTTCAAATTTTTGTTCTAGATTCAGGTGCGCCATATTTCCTCTTTAGGCATAACGGGTAAGCTAAGTGGCCGGCTTCAGACGACCCAAGCGAACGAAGTGAGTGATTTTAGCCAGTTGTTAAATCGGCTACCAAAATACAGGCATAGAATTCGACGTAACCACAGTAATACCACTTTTTTTTCCGTTGCAGCTTTCACAAAGTATTTGTAAATTAGTCGGGTCATTTACCCCGTTTAGAGCGATAGGAACTATATGGTCAATTGCAAGCTTTCCGCACACATGAAATAGTGAAGTCAAGTCCGACTTGCAAATTGCACAAAGACCTTTCTCTCTGCAAAATAATGCCCGCTCTAGCCACTTGGGCCAGTATGTACATCTAGGGGTTCTTTTTTCCAAGCTCATAGCAATCTTTAGATTGAAGGCCTTCATTGCTTCACGATCAGCGAAAAGCAGTGTGAAAACCTCCGTAACAATTAAAGAAGCAAGACCGTTCAATGCTTTGTCTTCAAGATACTCTGACACATACTCATACTTGTGTTTTTCTACAAGCCCCTCTGTAACTAATACTGTCTCCCCAGTTTCATCATCTCGAAATTGCTCTTCGATATACTGCACAAGTGTTAAATATTGGATTTTGTGTGAGTCAAGCATAGAAAATACGGGGCGTACATCATCGTAATCCCATCCACCACCACGAAAGTAAAAATTCAAATCATCACGAACTACATGATCTATGTAATCGTGTAAAAGAGACCATTTTTGCGGTTTGGCGACTTGGTTTTCCAAATCGCTAGCTACATCCATTGGATCAATCGAAAAATCATTTTCGAAAATAGCCTTCCGTACTTTATCAGCGTAGGAGTACGACTCACTGAAATTGAAAGCGTGACAACTTTGAAGAACGTTACTCATCTTCGATACCATTTAAATATTTAGTAGACGACGCAGTTTTTGGGGGCACGCCATTTGTGTCTGATAACGTTCCTTGCTCATGTGTAACTCCCTGATCGGCCTGTATATTGTGTTAGCACGCGCGACATAGCGGGCCAGGTAAAGAGGTATGACTTCTGCGCACATTACGGAGTCATGTGCATCATGTCTACGGTGTGATTATGGCTGATTCCTGTCTTTCGCCATCGTCAGCTTTGGGTCGAGGCTGTGTAAAACCGTTTTAGAACACGTTTGACAGTCAGGGCTGGAACAAAAATCGCGCTCCTACGCAAATTTCTAGTCTGCTGATTACACAAGCACCAGCAGATTTTACGTAGCAATGCAGACTTCAAAACGGCGCATGCGTTTTTACACACTCTGGGTCGATTGCTGCCGAACACGATCTAGAATCATCAGCTTTTTCGGTGATGGATTGGACTGACTAGAAACTCACACCCTGCAAACCAGGGCGCTCAACCCGATTCAATTTCTTCTGAACCAGTAATGTACCAATACCACCTGCCAGGTAAGCACCGCCAGGTTGCCTTTGTCGGCCGCAAGAAATTCAGCCGCTTTCGAATAGCACTTGGATTGAGGTTTTGTTTTTGCCATTCTAAATAATGGCAATTAGCCGTAAATCGACGACAAGGACAGTAATGAACTATATCACCCGCATCTGTCAAAATGACTCCAATTGGCAGTTCCCCACGAGGAGCGCAGTCGAAGCATCGAATACCTTTTCCTCACAGCACGGCTATGGCCACGAGGAGTGGCTTTTTCGATTCGAGTGGCAAATTGGTGGCTGGCAATATGGCTTTCTTCAAGGAGTAAACAAGGGTTGGGAGTCACGGCTCGCACGTGGTGAGCGAGCAGGTGATGTCGTGCTCTTCACCATTTCTCCCGATGGGCGCCGTTATGTAGCCCGTATTCGCCATATCGAGTTCCTAGATGATGCTCAAGGCATTGCAGCCTTGGATCATTACAAACGGCTTGGGTGGTATGACCGCATGCTGGAGGAAATAGACGCTGTAGATGGCGATAGAAGTGGCTTGGGGAACGGTGAATGGGCTCCTTACGTGTTAAATGTTCGTTTTCGCCCAATAGATGTTGAGTGGTATCCGCCCAACACATTTGCCGAGGCTGGGGACCCCGTGCAGCACTACAACCGTTATCAACTCATTGAGCTTAATCACGAGGCCTCCCTGCCAGAAACGGTGAATACACGCCGCCCGGCTCGGAAAGGACAGAATCTTCCTCCCATTCAAGACAGATATTTCAGGAGCGGCGGCTCGGGACGGGAGTGCTCGCCAGAGCATGGGATAATGCAGGCCGCCCTGCATGAGGAACTGAAGATTGAATACCCAGGGGCGAATATCGTCTTCGAAGAAAATTTTGTAGATGTCACCGTAATAACGGAAATGGAGAACATCCTCTTCGAGGTTAAGTCAGATTTCTGCACCCGTAGGGTTTTGCGCTTGGCGATTGGTCAGCTACTCGAGTACGCGTACTACTGGAATGAGCTACCAGAAAAAGCGGTTAGGCTGGTTGCGGTTGGTCGGACTGCACTGAGTGCTGAGGACGAGAGATATCTCAGATACCTCAAAGAAAAATTGAATCTTCCACTTGAGTATCGCCAGGTCAAGCTTCCCTCTGAGGCTTAGGAGTATGTCTAAATCAGTGCCGATTTTCCCACCCCATAGGCACTTCTTGAGGCTCTCCCGCTCTCTGATGATGAATTTGACCTGCTAACCCAAGAGCGGTGGAAGTGCAGACTAGAAACTACCAAACTCGTCTTAATCGCACATTTTATTCCACCTCATTTATAAAATTACTAGCGAATAAACATTATTTTGAGGGGGCAGTACAGTGCCAATCTTTCTCTCCATGCACCATAAACTTGCATCGCGCCCACTTCTCAGTCTCCGACTCGCCAACGTTACAATCTTTTCGTTGAGGATACTGGGTGCAGTTCCGGAGTTTTGGATAATGACCTACAGGAATAGGATGGACATCCGGATCAAGAACTCGTCGAGTATCGGCCGCGGCCCTGACGTCGTATAGTTCTTTGCCGCGCATTTTGGCCGCCTCAGCCTGCTCTTTACACGTGGATATTTTTTCATAAATAACATTTGCCTCTTCCAACATATTCACCGGCAACTTACCAAGCTGTAAAGCCTTAACCAACCCTGTCCAGTCTCTCTGTTCGATTTGAGGATACTTCATTTTTAGTGCGGCATAACCGTCACGCTTCATTTGCGGGAGCATTTTTTCTAATCTTTTAGCCTCATCTAGCATTGCTCTGCCTTCGATTGCCAAGGCATTTAATTTAGCTATTAGCATCTCAAGCACCTCTCAATATGTTTTTTTGATATTAGCTCAAATCAGACGACGCGCTGGATTGATTCCCATCGCGCAATCTTTTTCCTCTACTCGGCTGCAGGGCGCCGGATTCATCCAACCTCGACGAACACAGTGAGGGCGCAGTGATGCAACTGGGCTAGGTGCACATAGGCTATGTACTACTGAAAACTCCTCGATATAGTTAAACCTCGTAGTGTAGAAATAATAAGGCTGCCCTTCTGCTATACTTTTTGGCCTTTCGAATGGAGTCGAAGTCATGAGTGCTCAGCCCTCCCTCTACCTGATGTTTTCGTAAGGATGTATGAAAACCAGCTCGCACTTGAAGCAGCCTTGATGGAGCTGCCTCTTTGGATTGAGAAATAAGACGCAATAGATATTGGCTTCAACATCCGCGGCGCGCCTTTCGCACTTGGCGACAATGCCGGCCTCATAAAACAGGGCTTTGAATCGGGCAGGTAACGGCCAAAAGCCTCCGGTTGATGGAGCAATGGCAAATGAGTAGCTATGCTTGGCCTGATACCGGAATTTATCGAGCAGAATGGGCTTTCCGTCCATGGTATATAACCCCCTTGAGCGGTTCACCCGACTGTCACAATGCCCCGTCTGGTTAGGAGGAGACGAGAGGATAAGGAATGATATCCACCAAGCTGGTGAAAGCAGATCGCAGTAATTGGTGTCTATTTATAATGGTACACCTGTCGAGCCGAATTATAATTATCTGGAGCAGCATCATGCGAATGAGATATTTCTTTTCTTTTCTTCCTATGCTGTTAGCGCTTGATGGTTGCAGCGTCGGAATAATAACTGCAACCCGGACACTACAGGAACCACCATTTTCAACCATGTATTTAGCTGGCGACGTAACTCAAGCGGGCCGTTGTGTGGGTAAATATTGGCAAACCGAGGCCACACGAATGGGGCCTTTTTGGGAGGTTACAACTACGTCCTATCGAGTAACTGTTACCGGAAATCACGGCGCCGGCACCCCTCCAATTGGCTTGGTTATTGAGTTCACCGACACACCTGAGGGTACTAGAGCATCAGCGCATGTGCATCCCATCTACCCCTCTGATGACCCTAGGCGCACAGTAACTATTGCCGCTCTAAATGCCTGCAAAAAAAGATAGCACGCTCAATATTCATAATTAATATATGACGCATAAAAAAGGTTCAAGTCCGTTCGCTTCGCTCACTCGGGACGCCCGAAAGCTACACTAGTGGTCACCCCTTAACTGAACGCTATGCCATTGGTGAAAGATGAATTTTCTGATGCTGACAATAGCAGGAGTCGTGAGCGCAGCAGCTTTTCTGTCGCTGTGTATCTACATTTTTCTAACAGCTCGGGAAAAAGCATAACCCTATGCTCGACATCACAGTCTGCTCGAGTACGCCAATCCCCCCGATTGGCCTCAATCGGTTGCACTGGGGACGAAGATATCGCCAGTGCTTTCGTTGCGCCGACATAGGCTGAGCAGTAACACCTTGGCTTTGCCGTAAGCGAATTTTTACCGATAGACGCGTCTAGGCCAGTCAAGGCTGCCTTTCTGATCACGGTGATAAATGGGTACCTGCTGGGAGCGGGTGCCAGCCACCTTTGCTCAGCCTCTTCTGCACTAGAGCCTTGTATTCCTTCGGCTTAGGTGCATCTTTGAGCTTATGGCGGCGCTGATTGCACAGCAGGCAGGCGGCTGCAATGTTGAAGCGGGTGTCTCTCCCGCCATCCTGCCTGGCGACCAGATGCTCGGCTGTGCATTGGAAGTGCCTAGCCTGTCGAAGGGAAAGGCCATAGATGCGGGCAAAGGCCTCAGGAGTATCGCGCCACATTTGAAAGCCGCAGTAATAGCAGCGGCCACATTGGCGATCGAAAGCAGCGGAACGATGTTTGATAACAGACTTATGGGCCACGGCGGCCTCCTGTATGAAAAAGGAAGTCCGCTGCGCCTAAAGGCAAAAAACGGTACCAGTCAAGTCACTCGAACTGGCCCAACATCGCCCCTGGAAGGGAACGACATGGACAAATCTACGCCAAAACAAAAGCAGTTATCAACTAGTAGTCTGGTCCCCTCGCGCGCCGCAACGTAGTACCAAGCACCAGATGCTCAACGGCGAGGCTCGCTGCATCCGCCTCGGTGCGGCGGGGCACCGCACTGGACCACGCCAATCTGACTCCGGCAATAAACGCTCGCCTTATGGCCGTGGATAGCAGCAAATACTTCAGGGGAGTAGACACATCGCGCCCTAGTGATAGCTGGCATGAATTCATGTCCCGCAGAATCAGCCCTAACATAAGTCGCGGCATTCAAAATGGACCGTCCCTACCAATCCGGACACAACTCCCCGTTAAATTGATGCTGCCGCCAAGCTCCTGAACACCCATAGAAGCGAAATTGTCACCAATCAACTGCGTAAAAGAATAAAGCCCGGTAGTTGTCCGGGCTCAGCACTACATGACCTGCGCGCCAGGCCACAGCATTCGGGCTTCAACCAAGGCTTCGGCATGAGTCATTGGCTCACCGATCATTGTGAAGGGACCGTACCCTGTCACGGACACTGTCCAGTGACTGCGTCGGGCTTCACCATCGTTGGCCGCCACTTCGACCATCAGCTCCAAACGGTGCAACTTGATATAGCGGCGCTCCTCCTGTGTCAGCCTGATAGATGGCCAGACGATTAAGCGGTTACCCACCACCTTGGCACTGAACCCGCGATCACGGAGATAGTCGATAACTTTCATCAGAAGGCCTCCGCGTCGGATTCATCGAAGACCATGTCCGGCGAAGTACCGGTGTTGTCGGGGGATAGTTGCCGACTCGAAGTCCTGCAAGTCCCAATGTCCTGCTCGGGGTGATCGTCTGGCAGGACATCAGGACTTGCAGGACATTGCTTCGATAACTTTCTCCCGATGCCCCACTTCACCGTCCCCCCAGATTTACCCAGGGGCTTGCACTCGATGCCTATCTGCCGAAGAGCTGGAGCGGCACGTCGCAGGGCGTCCCCTAGCCCCTTCGCGGAACGCGGCCACGAATCGCAGCCGGTTGGACGGTACTGTTCCAGGGTACGTAGAATCTCCTTTACCGGGGCGGTAACTCCGTGCGGACGCGCCTCGACCAGTTCCACTACGGCAGCAGCTACCGGGCTAGCGTCAATGGTGCGAGCCAGACTTTCCTGCCGACTGGAATTGAACTCGTGCAGGAAATCCTTGGGCTCATGTCCCGCTGCGGCGGCGACAGCCATACCCAGGCGAGCGAATTCAACCAGCCGCGGACGCTCGTCAGCGGGGATGTGCATCTGCGGAACTAACTCCAGCGCCTTGGCGAAAATATCCAGCAGCGCCCCCAGCAAACACGGACGCTCGGCTTCGTGTTCCCGCCAAAGGTCTGTCACTTCCAGCCGCTCGCTGATAACCGGCGTCTCGATAGTGATCGTTCTGTCCACCAGATCTTGCGCCGTGACTGCCGCTGATATTCCATTCAGCACGACAGGGCGCTTCACGCTGATAACACTTTCGTCGGCATCCGAGTACAGCTTGCGCTTGGCAAAGCCGCCTCCGGTTGCCAATACGCACATGGCATCCTGAGTTGCTGCGGGCAAGTGCGAGACGTTCTCCAGGCTCACTACCGCACACACACCAGCAGAAACGAATAGGTCTTCCGACGACTTCGGTGCACTGCGCAATGGGCAGGAGTTCGGATCAATGAGCTGGCGCAGTGCTGTTTGTGTCGTGCTCTTCGCACTCCCCTGCTCGCCCAGCAGCTCTAGCACTGGATAAGGCGTATCAGGACGCAGGCATTCGATCAGCCAAGCCAGGGCCAGCAGACGGGAGCCGCGCGGGATGTTCGCCACGTGCCAAAGTTGCTCGATCGATCCACCCGGAGCGGGAGCCGGAATCGGCTGCATGGATTCAGGTCGAACGAACATGGCCTCGGGTGACTCGGCGATCTCCCACTTACCCGGCCGGATGTGAACCGCTCGACTACTGCCTGGTACAGCCAGGTCGAGAAAGTAATCACCAGCGGCACCGGCAGTGCGCAGGTGTACCTCCTGACAGTCTCCATGGAATCGGCCGAGGCCGGCCAGGGTGCCCAGCGCCTCCCGGACCGATTGATCTCGGGGCGCCCTTCCACTGTCGGAGTAAAAGCCGGCGACCAGTGCATCTCGGAACTGGCGCGCGGCTAGATTACGCACTTCGCCCGTCGTGCGATCCTTGGCGAAGACGTCCTTGTTTTGATCGTGGAACAGCTCGAAGCGTTGCTCCACGAACTTGACCAGCAGAGAAGCCTGGCTCTGTTTTTCGTCAGCATCATCACCGGGCTCGAAGTGTTCCTCGACTGGCTGCTGATCGTCGCCTTCGAACTGGTGATTGTCGGGAGCGTCCGCCATTTGCAGGAGTTGCTCGACGGTGCCGCCCGCGTCCAGCCAGTCGGATACGTCGCCCTTCGGCAGCAGCCCTGGAAGGCAGAGCACGCGAACTCCGGCCTCTGCCAGACTCAGAGCCCGACAAACCTTGGTGGCGTGCTTATGTCCCGGTTCATCGTTATCAGCCAGAATCACTACGCGGCGGCGCACGAAGAATTCGTTGAGCGCATCAGGCCACTTGCCAGCGCCGCCGGTGTTGCAGGTTGCGACCAGTCCCAGCGATTCCAAGCGCAGTACGTCCTTCTCGCCTTCCACGACAAACACTGGCGTATCCCACGGTGCGCCCAGCAATTGAGGCAGATGGAAGGGAACCTGACGCACGCCCTTCACCGACCACACCCAGCCGCCGTTTCCGTCCGGGTGACGCTGGCGAAAGTCCTTTGGCTCGAAGCGGACAACCTGATACAGAACGTGGCCGTCCTCGTCGGTGTAGTCATAACAAGCCGACATGCGACGGCTGGCCGGTAGGACATCAGGACTTTCAGGACATGGCGCCGGCTGCTTTTCTTTTAAGCCGTGCTGCTCAAGCCAGCCCATTTGCTCAGCCCGACTTGTGATGCCGGTTTTCCAGGCAATCAAATCCAATACGCCGCCACCGCGCCCGTCTTCGTGCGAGTGCCATACCCCCTTTTCCAGATCGACGGATAAAGAGCCATGCGCTCCGAATCGAAACTCGGTCGGCTTGCTCATTGCGGCATTTGGCTCGCCAAGAAGGTACCGGGCTACTGGCCCAATCATGGATTTCAGCCAAGCCGATCCCGCCGGCGCATGGGCGCCGTTTTGACTTTTCATGGGTTACACCCCGCGCTGCTTGGCTTTGCGCCAGGACCAATTAGAAGGAGACGGGAAGAAATCAACGTGCAGGGCGGCCATTACGCGAAGCTTCCAGGAAGCTGTAAGCGATGATGAATGGCTCATACTGCGTCTCTCGCTTCAATCTTGGTCCGTAACCAAGCCTCCACCTCAGCCAAGACGTAATAAGCCGCGGCTTGTCGGCTTTCGTTGGCCTTAATTGGCTTCGGGAACGTCGGGTCTTTCTTGCGGAGTTTGTCTAGGCCAGAGCGGGACAGGTCCAGCCATAGACAGAGCGCTGGCTGACGGATGAGAGCTTTCGGGGGAATTGTTGCTGGCTGCATTTGAGTGACTCCGTATCGGGTACAGAGTCATTTTTGTTGAACCCCCGATTGCTGTCGCAGTGCTCAAAAGAGATTAGTTAGAGGCTTATTTCCCCCCTTTTTGCACGTCGGATCAATTTTTCATATTCGACAATGTCCGCTGGCACCTCGACTCCTGCAGCAACGAGAAGCTCTCGGGCGAGCTCTGCTGCTTTGCGTTTGGTCATCTTCGCTAAGGAAGACTGCCGTAGCTTGTCCGCGGTATCAGCCAACAAATCATCTCGCGGATACTTCGGCTTCACGCCACGAATAGTTGGAGCCGCCTCCAACTTCTGCTCGGTAATGTCCAACACATCGGACACCATGGCGGCCTTCGCCATAAGGTCAGAAAGCAAGCCACCGCTGAAAAAGCACCCATGGCTTCGCCAGCAGGCGTCGTTGATGTAACCCTCGGCGAAAGGAGGGAGATTGTTTAGCCCCCGTAACGTTTCCTGAAGATGCAGTTGCACCTGCCGCACATGGCGAAGTTCTTCGTGGCGCGCGGGGCCTTTTTCCGTTTCGCGGATGACCGCTCTGTAGGACCCAAGCCTTTCCTTGAACCATTCCTGAAGATCGCCGTCGTGATGTCCGGCCAAGTCAGCGATAATTGCCCGCGCAGCATCAGACAGGCTTTCATCGACCAAATCACCTGTACCCCATTCGGGTTGATTGTCGAATACTGGAAGTGCCTTTGATCGCTTGCCCCTTTTTATTTCCATGCTTGTAGCCCCCTCTCCACGCTCACCACATCAGTGTTCCGGTGTGCAAAATCATAGGGCGTGATGTGCTTTTCCCGGTTGGCGTCCAGGTAGTCAGCCCACCACGTCATCATCAGCCGACGCTCTTCCAGGTGCTCAGCCTTGTGGATATAGGCCGCGCGCACGCCGTTGCGCTCTTGGTGGCTCATTTGCCGTTCAACCGCGTCACGCGACCATAGGCCGGACTCGACCAACGCGGAACAGGCCATAGTGCGGAAACCGTGCCCGCAAACCTCTATCTTGGTGTCGTACCCCATACGGCGCAGTGACTTGTTTACGGTGTTCTCCGACATTGGCCGCCAGTAGTAGTGATCGCCAGGCAACACCAGATCAAAACGCCCGCTTAGCCGGCGTATCTGCTCTAGCACTTCAAGCGTCTGGCGTGACAACGGGACAAGGTGCGGAGTCCCCATCTTGGCTCCTCGGTGCGACCTCTTGACGCCCTCGATTGGTGCCCGTTCGCCGGGAATCGTCCACATGCTCCGGGTAAAGTCGAACTCCGACCAGCGAGCAAAACGCAGCTCACTAGAACGAATGAACACCAGTAAAGCGAGGCTTACAGCAAGACAGGTAAGCGGTCGTCCGGTGTCAGCCTCGCAGCGTTGCAACAACTCCGGCAACCGCTCAAGGGGCAAGGCCGGGCGGTGTTTGGTCTTGCGGGTGGCAGTCCCCCCCACCAGATCAAGCGCCGGGTTGTATACGATGAAGTTGCGCTGAACGGCGATTCGCATGATTCCGGCGATGCGCTGACGCAGTCGCCCAACCACATCAAGCGCGCCGCGCTTCTCTACCGTCTTCAGACAGGCCAGCAGGTCGCGGGTTTTCAAGTCGGATACGGGACGTTTGCCCAGCATGGGGAAAAGATCAACCTCAATCTCTTTCAGCACCCTGACCGCGTGATCCTTCGACCATTTGCCGGCCATGCTGGCGTGCCATTCCAGGGCCAGCGCCTCAAAGGTGTTCCCCGCCTCATTGGCCGCCTCGATCTTTGCTTGCTTAGCGCTCTCGATGGGGTCTTGGCCATGCGCCAGCAACTCGAGTGCATCGGCTCGACGCGCGCGGGCGGCTTTCAGACCGAGAGCCGGGTAGTTGCCGAACGTTGCCAGACCAGGCTTACCGCTTGGCTTTTTATACTTGAAGCGCCAGACCTTGGTGCCGGTGGCCCTTACAAGCAAAAAAAGCCCTTGCCCGTCGAACAGGGTGTAGTCCTTTGCGCGGGGTTTGGCGGCCTCGCATTTGGGGTCGGTAAGGGGGGTTACGGTGCGCGCCATAGGTATACGCCTCGATATCGAATCGATATATACCTAAACGTATACCTAAATCGTGGGGCTGTACAGGAACATACGGGGATATTCAGACACAAAAAAACCGGCTACAAGGCCGGTTTCTCTAGGTTTCAGATGTTTACGGGAACATCTGAAATCATACTATTGGTGCCCGAAGCCGGAATCGAACCGGCACGCCCTTACGAGCGGGGGATTTTAAGTCATCTTACCCCTCGCCAGCATACAAAAGCAGTTGAGCGCTGAGGCCGGCTTTTGCCCGTGCTTATAGGCTTAAAAACTTGTTAAATCAATAACTTACGGACATTCTTGGCTGCATTGAAGAGCGGGTGAGAGCTGAGCTCGGCAGGCCTGGAATGGCGAAAGCTACCAACAAAGCTCCCAAGTCAGCTCCCAAATAGCTCCCAAGCCGGCTGCCAAATTTAAGGTGCTGGATACCAAATCGCAGACAGCAAAAAACACCAAGGTCTCGGTAGACGCTGGGGATAGATAGGGGTGTTTTTTGATGAGGCGAGATGAAGCTAGACGATATGAAGCGAGATGGTGCCCCGAGCCGGAATCGAACCGGCACGCCCTGCGGCGGCAGATTTTAAGTCTGATGTGTCTACCAATTTCACCATCGGGGCATGGGAAATGCAAAAGCAGGCGCTGATTTAACCCTAAAACAAAACCAGAATCAATCACTTAGGAAATGAGACACCCCTTATGGCCATGAAAATCAATTTTACCAAGTCCTCGCTGGACAACCTGACGTGCCCGAAAGGCAAATCCGACATTATGGTGTACGACACCGAAGCCAAGGGCCTTGCCGTCCGGGTAACAAAGGCTGGTGGTAAAACATTTTTCGTCGTTCGCAAAATCAAGGGGCGAGACCATAGGATTAAGCTAGGTGCTTACGACAAACGCACTACAAAAATTCCGATGATTCGCGACGAAGCCCTGTCGGTGTACACGAACCTGGAAGCGATGCTGGAGGAAAAAACCACGAAAGACTTGCAGGACGAAGTGACTGTCGAGAGCGCATTCGAGGACATGCTGATCGCAAAAGCGAAGCTCACTGAGTGCACCATCGCAGACTATCGCAAGACTTTTAAGAATCACATCGTTCCACACTTGTCCGGCAGGCCTTTGAGCACGATAGCCGCTAAAGATGTGACCGCCCTGCACGCAAAGGTGACTAAGCCAGTACCAAAAAAGGATGGGACACTTGGCGCGCCACGGGAGCGGACAGCTAACAAGACACTATCCCTGCTTGGCTCGATCTTTTCGTTTGCCGTGACCTTTTACGATAACGGCTCAAAAAGGCTGATTGAATACAATCCAGTTGACATCATGACCACGCTAAAACTTTGGCACGAGAATAGACGATCAAAGATACGCATAAATCCTAATGAGCTTGGGGTGTTTATTACAGAGTGCCTGGCGATTGCTGATCAGCGGCCATTGCGGGATGTGCCGACATCTTTTAAAACCGTTTCAGCCGCCGTCCTTTTTATGCTTTTTAGCGGAGTGAGGCCAGGGGAAATTGCAAAAATTCGCAAGAAGGATATACACCACCCCACTAGATCAATCATCTTTTCGGCGCGGACAAAACTGAACGAACTTGACTCTCTGAAAAACGGACAGGAGTTTCATCTGGTACTAAGTGACAGTGCGTATTGCCAACTACTTTATGCAACGAAGCATTCAATCAGCGAATACGTCTTTTCCGGAGTTTCACAAGATAAAATCAGTGAATCCAGCGTCAGGGATTTTCTGATTAGAGTTCAAGAAAAGGTTGGTACAAGCCTACCCCGGAAAATTATGCGGGCTAGTTTCATCTCGACGGCTCAACGAGCTCGTATCGGCCAGTACTATACTAAGGTTCTATCTAACCATGATGGTAAGGGGCGATCCGTGGATGTGACGGATGGGTATAAAACCGATTATCTCTCGGAGGTCAGGAACGCAATTACACTGGTGGAAAGCGATATTTATACAATGTCTAAAATGGGAAAGGATGTTGTTTGCCGAGGGTTGCTGGAAACTTTGGCCCCGCTCGATCAAAAAGCAATGGGCCAGCTAGTAGCACACTCATAAGCATGACCACCAATAGCAACCTAGTCACACCTTGACTTATTTCGCACTCTTGGTTGCCAAATCGCTCTACCATACTGCGGATCCTCACTCACATACTGCGACATCCAGCCATGTTCGCACTCTTCCTCCGTGAATCCGCACTCACCTACTGCGAAATCACTCTCATATAGTGCGAGGTAACCGATACTCGCACTCCCCTACTGCGAGTTCGCATTCACTAACAGCGAACCTTCGTATAACCGAAAATAAATCACTATATTCTGAAAAACACTTCCGCCCACTATAGATCCACCGGCATAATAGTCTTATATCAGTAGCTAGCCAGTTGTGTCTGTGGCAGACAATAAGCGACTACTCACATCCCTTCGGGTGTTGCGTTGATAAAAGCTAACCAATAAAAACAATAATAGGTAAGCCAAGATGGAAGTCATTGAGAAGCAAAAGAAAGACGCCAGGATCACGATCCGTTTCAGCAGACCTGAGATGGACATCCTTAATTCCAAAATCACCGAGGCTGGTTACAAGTCCGCAGGGGCTTTTATCCGGGACTACGTTGCTCACGGGAAGGTAAAACCAAAAGTTGGTGTTGAGGTAGTGCAGATTGCCAGGGAGCTGATGAATCTTGCATCCCTGATCAACGCCGAGCGGCCTAACAGTGAACTTCTGGAAAAGGTCAAACACATCGCCCACATCAACATGGGAGGTGCAGCATGATTGGCAAAATCTTCCCCAAGTCCTCCGGGTCGTTTAAGAAGCGCATCCGGTACATCTTTGGCTGCACTAAGCACGACCACGAAATCAGCCAAATCCTGACTATCGACTCTAACTGCATTGCTAACGATCCACTGCCATCCTTGCTCGCAGGAAGTGAAGACGACGTACTGGAGATGATCCGCGAGTTCGACAGCGTCGAGACATTGCGACGTATGACAATCGACTCTGATAAGCCCATAAAGCCTGTCTTTCACGCGATGCTCTCACTGCGTCCCGGCGAGTCTCTGACGCCCGCTCAGTGGCGCACATCAGTTCGGAAGTACATGACAGACCTTGGCTTCGACGAGAAGAATCAATACGTCACTGTGATGCATCAGGACAAAGATCATCAGCACGTTCACATCGTTGCCAACCGCATCAGGCTCAACGACGAATTCAGCATGGTGAAAGACAGCAACGAGCGCTCTACGAGCTTGGATTCAGTGTCCGAGATCGAAGACATGTTCTGGTTGAAAAAAGCCCCGAGCCCCAAAGAAACCTGGGGAGTAGCGATCACTCACGCCCAGCTCCAAGCCTCTATTCGTGACGACGACCTTCCCCTGAAACACAAAATGATCGCGAAGATCGCAGGCGCCATCGAGCACACCAAGGCAATCCACGGCGACATGTTCGATCTCGTCGCAGCGCTGAGAAAGCAAAATGTCTACATCCATCTAACGCTCAACGATGACGGCCAGCCCAAGGGCATCTCTTACGAGCTCGACAGCAAACACATCAGCGGACGCCAGCTCAAACGCTCTCGCCTCACCTGGAACAAACTCATCACGCAGGAAGGAATATCGTATGACCCAGAAACCATTCATGAGCTTCAGATCGAAATTGCTCGAAGAGATCAAGACGAACATCAAAGATCTGAGCGACTCCGGTACTTTTACCTACTCTTCCAGGGCGGCGCGCGAAGAATCCCAATCAAAGTCAAAAGCGCAAACTGGCGCCTCGACCGGGACACCCGATTGATCCTGGAAGCCCTGGAGGCCTTGCTTGGCATCGATCTGACCTTCAAAGGCGCCAACAATAGGCCATCAAAGTATTATGTCGAGTACATCCCAGGCCAGCCCCTGGTACTACCAGCTAGAAAACAACAGGAGTATGAGTTTGATCCACAGCCTGCATAACGCGAGCTTCGTGGTCATTGATGGCGTCCCCGGCCAATGCATCGCTGGGTATGTTTTCAGCATGCCTAACGGCGATGACTACATCCAAACGCAACCAATCCAAGATCTAGGAAAACGGCGGCGAGCTTTTTGTTGAAGACAAAGCTGGCAGCACGCACCAGATCGCCGACTTTGAGTACGACGATGCGAGGTGTCAGGATTGCAGGGGTTTCGATGATGTCGTAGCGCGTGACATCGACTGGTTCGAAAGACGGTTTCTTCCATTGGGCCTCAGATCCCGCAGCGTTAAAACTCTCAAAAACTTCAAAAAATGTCTTGGATCATTGTGAGCCGGACAGCACCGTTAGTTGGCGCGCTGATGTCGACAGCAGTAAACCGATTTTTTCGACTTTTTGAGCAGGCCAGTAGAGTTGCTCGACACCACCAACTTCGGTATCAGCCATTGATCAATGGCATTCGGCAAAACAGGAAGCCAGCGGTTCAGAAATCGCGAAAAGCTCCCTCTGCACAATTTTTTCGACGGTTTCTCTGGTGAAAATCATAAGCATCTAGATTGTCTCTGGCTTTCTGAATTGCCTTCGTGAATCCTGAGACCATTGTTCTGAGAAATCACGGTGCTTTCTCTGTACTCACACATCAGGTGTCCTCAGCCATGAGCATTGAAGCAAAGCTCCTTCACCTCCAAGCCATCCAAAACGTCCTCGCGCGATACCGCTACCTCTATTGCGTAGACCTTGAGGCAACCTGTGACGAGGTGGATGAGTCGGAATCACCAAGGCCGCTTGCAGTCGTCCCTAACCAGATGGAAACGATTGAAATTGGCGTGGTGGTGATCGATTTGGAGACGCTTGAGATCGTCGATGAGTTCCAACGTTTCGTCCGACCTCAAATCAACCCCATACTTACCGACTTCTGCAAAAAGCTCACATCCATTCAACAAGCGGATGTGGACAGTGCAGGAACCTATGTGGAGGTTGGCCAAGAGCTAGGAGCGTTTATTGCGCGATATCCAAACGCTGCTTGGGCATCGTGGGGTGACTATGATGCAAGGCAGCTTGAACGCGATGCTGGGTTTGCTGCGTGCCCTTCCCTACTCGAAGGCTTGACCCATTTCAATGCTTGGAAATGGCATGCAGGCTTGTATGACAATCGACCAAAATCACTTAAGCAAACAGTAGAGTCAATGGGGTTGGTTTGGCAGGGTACCTTTCACCGTGGAATAGACGATGCTAGAAATGTGGCTTCCATAGTGAAGGAAATGCTTAGCTAATTGATGAGCCGGGCCCATTGGCCCGAAGAGGCGACCTTCCATTGACCCCACTCCACACCGTAATTTAGCGTTGGCAAACAATGACTCAAGCGCAGAATGATTTGGACACAACCTCCCATCTCACGGCCCGCGAGATCTACCAAAGTGAAGGACGTCGCGCTCGGCGAACGCATCATGACGCGAAGCTCCACGCAGTCCTGGAGCGAGATTTATCACGGCCTCATGCCCGTGGAGATAGATGGCTGGAGACTCACCCTCTTCAATGACTGTGACACCCGGGACTACTGCGAGTACTGCAGGTCGCCTGATGACCGAGTCGGTACACTTGAACTCTGGCAGCGCGAAGGAGCTGATCCTATCGAGCTATTGAGTGAGTGGGAGCGTGAGCAGCTCGAGCGTTTAGCCGCTGCGCTCTGAGCCTGTTTTCAAAACCACGTTACCATTGTCGACTCAAATACAATGGAGACCACACGTGAGAAAACCAGGAAAATGCTTCTGATGGAGAGTGTCTGCGCCAATTGCTTTAGTGACGACGATTTAAAAAAGTGGATCAGAGAATGGGGTGGCCGTCGTGGGTGCGACTTTTGCTGCGAATATACCGCACCTACGGCACCGCTTAGCGACCTTTGCGAACATATAGAAGCTTTATTGGCTCAGCACTACGGGAAAGCTGCAGATCATCTGCCCCACATCAGCGCAGATGGTGGTTACCAAGGCGAGACGTGGTCGACCTATGAGCTGGTATTCGAGGAGTGTTGCATGGATTTGCCCAAGGACTTCAACGAGTCTTTGCGCCGTGCAATCTCCTTCACGCTGACAGACGATATCTGGTGTCACCGTAACTGGATGTCGCTGGATGAAGATGATGCTATGCGGTTCGCGTGGGACAGGTTTTGTAACCACATCAAACACGAACGGCGATTTTTCTTTCAGAATCTGGACGCTGAAGATCTCAGCCATGATGCCTACTCACCGATGGATCTTCTCACAGCAATAGCACGCTTGGTCGAGATCGAAGATTTGATCCAGACGGCAGTGCCCGGGTTCTTACTGTACCGTGCACGACCAGGATTTAAGGGGCGCTCACCGACCGCTAAGGATTTCGGCCCTCCTCCTCGGCATGTTTGCCAGACCAACAGGATGAACCCGGCCGGTGTGCCAATGTTTTACGCCGCCCTAGACCGCAGAACCGCTGTTTATGAAGTGAAGGAGCTGGTGAGTCGTGTGGGGTGCTTTGAGGTGATCAGGCCACTACGTCTATTAGATCTATCAAGACTTCCTGATGTACCGGGGATCTTCTCCGAGGAGCCATATAGACGACGTCTTCTCCTTTCTTTTCTTCACTACTTCACGAACGAGATCATGCAACCCGTAGCTCGGGATGACCGAGTGCACACCGAATACGTTCCGTCGCAAGTGGTGACTGAGTTCCTCCGCGATTACCCGTTCGAATCCGGTCGGCTCGATGGGATAGTGTATGGGAGCGTAGCGGCGCCAAAGCAAGGTAAACGCAATGTCGTCTTGTTCCTGGATGATTTAGAGCCTGAGCGGAGTACCTACTCACCGCGAGCAGATATTCCGCTCAGATTCCTACGAGCTCAGATTGTGCGACTCTGACAGGTGCGATCATCAGTAACTGGAAGAGCCAGGTATACCACCTCTCGATGGGGTGCCCTGGCTATGGACAGGCGTCTGAAAAAAACATGTCTCCTTCACGTCAGAATCCGAGACCCAAGCTTCAGGATATCGAAAGACAGGCAACTGCAAATAGTTGGTGCTTGTTGAAAGCCGGTCTCGCGAAACCGATACCGATGCCGATGCCGATGCCGATGCCGAACATTAGGCTGAGACATGCATCCGGCATTTGCTATTTTCATACTTGATAACATCATTCAACGCAGGCGGTTGGTGCTAATGCTTGGGCGCCCCATCTCACACCACCAAGCCAATGAGCCAACGCTGACTGCCCACTAGGAGTAACAAATTGCTTACCCGTCCCGATAAAGACGCGCTCCGTGCAATGCTGGAGTCGCAAGTCCAAGAAAAACTACAGTACGACCCAGATGCGGTAACAACCTATGCGGCCCAGCCTGTACCAGACAGAAAACCGTACACCAGCAAACCCACGGTTCAGGACAAGGCATTTCACAAAGAGCTCGAGCAGATGCGTGCAGACGCCGAAGCTGGAGTGATACATACGCCCAAGCACGAGCCGGAAGACGGAGATGCCCCTAGCCTAAGGCTTGATGATTATCCGGGTCTGTAAGTGTCGCCGAGATTCTACGGGCATTGAGCGGCTTGGCGATTCAGAACCAATGGAGACCACACGTGAGAAAGCCACCTTTGAAAGTCATCATCGAAGAATGGGATGGTGACGGTGCGATTCGGATTCCCGATGAGGCGTTGCAGGAGCTCGAGCTTGATGTTGGCGACACCGTGTATCTGATTGAAGAATTTGTCGGCAACACGCGATGCCTTGTCCTATCAAAAAAACCTCAAATCGCGGATCGCATAGACGAGCTCGCTGAAGTCTGGGATAGCGGACAACATGGCAACGCCTAGGAGATATGAGGCCGCCGCGATTCGCTCGGGTGATTCGCCTAGTCGACCTTCTGGTGTGACCTGAAAGCAGCCATTTGCATGGCCAGCCCGAACGCTTCAAATGTAAACGGGAGCATCTCGGTTAGAAAAAACGAAGCCCCGGAGGTTCGCGGCTCCAGGGCTTCTATTTTCGCCTCCATCTCTTAATGGTTTGACGAACGGAGGTGATCCGGGGCCATTGGCCCGAAGAAGCGATCTCTCCATTTACGTCACACCGCCGCTTAGCTAAGGGCAGGCGAAGCACCTTCCACCGAAGGCGCTCCTGGGCTCGGACTGTTACACCGCTGCGGCACGACGCTTATGAAGCTGCTCCCGCCAGGTACTTATGACCGTAGATCACCGATAGATTGTGGATGCCAAACTCCAGTGGTCGGCGCGGCTCAAGATTTTCGATACCGGCTATTTCCCCGATTCGTATCAGTCTCAGCTCTTGCTGGGCTGCATTCCCCTGGTTCAACTCTGCAAATGGGCGGTGCGTCGACGGTTTGCGTCCGACTGGTGTTTTGATCAGGGCGACCAGATCCGCTAGGTCGTCTTGGCCAAGAGCCCCTTTATTAAGGAGTCTGTCTGCCGCTTCTTGGAGCCAGTCGTTTTGCTTATGAAGCCACGAACGGATATCAACCTGCGCTTGCATCTTGGCCACTCCCTGACATTTGGATGTGGCAAAAAGCTAGCAGAGATCAATGTCACTCGCCCATCTATTTAATACGAGACAAAAAGTAACGCTGCAATTTTGCCGCCTACCTAAGAAGGCCGAGGAGTAGATATGCACTCCATACAATTTCAGTGCTATGTGCCGCTTCGGGAATGCGGCCTCTGCCATTCCCTGTAAGAAACAGGCTCAAGACTCACTGAGTTATCTGTCAACTGATTGTTCAAAGGCGATTTTGGCAATGTCAGGATGCTGCTGTGAGGCCTGCCATGGCTCACAATCAGTTTTCGCCTATAGCTATGACCCAAAAACCACGTTGTCGGAGCCAGTCACGTGAGCCCGCTGAGAAGCTATATGTTGATTGCCTACGTGATTGCCGGGCCTCATGCCCATGAGCACTGATGGCTGGGTACTCACCCTCTTCAATGACTGTGACACCCTGGATTACTGCGAGTACTGCAGGTCGCCTGATGGTAGAGTCGGGACACTCGAACTCTGGTAGCGGGAAGGAGCTGATCCTGCCGACCTACTGAGTGCCTGGGAACAGAGGTCGACTAGGTAACCGTGTTGGCAGCGCCTCAGATACCGTCGTTTTAAGTGGCGAAGGTTTGGAATCCACTGGAGAGCTCTTCATCCGACCTCATAGCAGACTTATCGCGGGACAATGCTCGTAGTGAAAAAAGCCCGGCACTCTGCTCATAATTTTTCGCCATCTCGGATTTGGTTAGTCTTCAGACACCAACGAATTTGGAGGACGATCATGGACAACCAACTACGAAAGCATTCGAAAGAACTCCGTGAGGCTGCCGGCGTCAGCGTCAATCTGGCCGCGATGTGGGCCAACGTTGCCGAGAGAACCTGGAGATCCTGGGAAACCGATAGCGGCAACGTAACCTCACGCTTACCCTCCCCTGCTGCGCTGTGGAGCTTCCTGGCTCGTTCAGGGATCGACCTACGAAAACTAGGTCTTGAGATTGATGTAAAACCACGTGGGCTCGCGCTGGCTATCGCCTGCTACAAGGGGGGTGTTGGAAAGACATCCATCACTGTGAACCTCGCAGTCGCACTCGCTGAGCTGGGGTTTCGGGTAGCAGTCGTGACGAATGACTATAACCACCGTTATGCATGCGAAGATGGCGAACAACCGGCCCCAGGCAGTTGGGCAAGTCGAGTTGGATTCTTCGATGAGCGCGACCTCATCACATTCCCATCGGCGGTGAAGCAGCGACGCATGCGGATTCGCGATCATCTGGCCGCTTTGCCCC
Organism: Pseudomonas frederiksbergensis; assembly: GCF_003732275.1. Classification (GTDB taxonomy): domain Bacteria; phylum Pseudomonadota; class Gammaproteobacteria; order Pseudomonadales; family Pseudomonadaceae; genus Aquipseudomonas; species Aquipseudomonas frederiksbergensis_H. The sequence continues at coordinate 30,377 of NZ_MOBM01000017.1, read as the reverse complement.
CAAACGAACAAGCGAATTACCAGTTCGTTCATGCCGATGAATTCGAAGCCCTGGAACGAAAACAGCGAGCTACAGAAAAGCTCAGCGAACTGATCGCGCGGCATGATTACGTGTTGCTTGATGTGAACGCTGAGCTCGAACTGGTACGGCGCTTTGCAAATCTGGTTGCCGTGGTCGTGGACACCAACTGTTCGATGGCTGTGCGCAGCGCTGGGAGATTCGTCTCGGCGCTGCAGAACATCAAATGCCGCGAGACAACACCTAGCTACTTCGGCTTGCTGACAAACTGTGATGTCGGAGGCGTCAGCACTGAGCTCGAAGAATTTGTTGGCGATTTTGTGAAGCTGAGTGATGAACAGTATCAGGACATCATCGACTCGAAATACTCGACCTGCCGGCGCCGCGAGCGAGTGCTTGAGCTAGTCGACTCACTGAAGTTTCCTCCTCTGCATACTGAGCTGACCGGCGCGTACCGGATCGCCATCGAGATGCTGGAGGACGCCCCTCCTCCGGCGCAGGAATACGGGTATTTCAGCGCATTCGTAGATTTCGCACCGCGCTCACATGCCGCTCGGGAGATGCGTCGCCTGGCAGATGAACTCATCCATTGGCGACTTCGCAACAACTGGAAGTGATATAGAAAACTCGGTTTGCAGGGCATCCTGCTCCACTCGGCTCCGCCAAGGTCTGAGCGCTCCATTGCTCGTAGCCAAGCAATGAGTTTTAGCATCGCTCATTCGACGGTAAGCGATTTTGAATACAACCTCTTCTCTCACCGTCCTCGTGGTCTACGCTCAGCAACGGCGCTATGGATTTTCGAAATGCCTGCGACACAAGAAATGTTCATGGCTGAGCCATCTTTCGTGATTTAGCAATTACAAGGACGACAGCATGACTGACAGACGACCTTTGAATCCAAACGTAACCGTTCCGAAGCCAGGCGGCGGCGTTCAACCCCGCTCTCGGAATCAAGATGGCCAAGTCCGTGATAAGCGTGATGACGCGGGAAAGCCTAAGAAGAAATAATCAAACGCGATGAATCGCAGGTCACTCACGAAAAGGGAGTGACCTGTTTTACCGGGGCGGGAGGTCAAACTTGCTGCATGAGGCTACCGGCACCGGGGCTTCCCCTGTTACTAGGCACAGATCAGAAACGCGTTTGAAAGAAGTCAAAGACAGGAAGGTTAATACCCGACATCAGGCCCTAATTATGTTTGCCTCTGGCCGCTCTATGCTTTTCTAAAGTTCACGGTTGGTCAGGCGAGATATCGAGTATTTCTCTAACGCTATGGCCAATCGCTGCTATACCCAAACTCACCGCTTAAATCGTCACGGAGAGGGTGCCATGGAAGGGACTACGAACGGAGTCACTGATTGGACAAGATCAACTACCGCCTCGCTGAAGTTTTGCCTTTCCCTGTCAGCAATTTTGTTGACCTCCGCTTGCGGTGCGCGCCCTGTTCACTTCACTCCCCCAAACCGTGCAGACCCGATTATCGAGGTGTCCGAAGTCAAACTGGAGTCTACCAAGGACATCATTGCTGAAATAAAGGATGACAAAGCCAAGCGAAACGCAGCTCAGTTCAAATTGCTAGCTCAATCCGATATTTACTGCGGAGACTTCATCTCTTCGATCTATGGCCGAAGAGCAGTCACTAACGTTTGGTATAGCACCATCACCACGGCCACTGCTGCTGCAGCAGCAATCGTAGGTGGCCGCGCAGCCCAGAATCTCGCGGGGACATCGGCAGTGACAAACGAAATGCGCGGCTCGATCAACAACGAAATGTACGGTGGTGAGTTAATCCCGACTGTTGCGAAAGAAATTATCACCATGCGAAAAACTGAGCTCAATCGAATTCTGCAGCAGCACAATAAGGAGATGCAGGACTACAGTGGAGCTGCTGCGATAGCCGATGTGATTGGATACCACGAACTGTGCTCGATACCCATCGCAATCTCCAACATTCTCGCCCGTGCAAATTCCAGAACCGGAGCGGGCAAGCTTGACCTTAATGCGTCACTTCAGATGATCGACAAAGCTATAGAGGTAGAAAAAGCCCGCCTGAATGACAAAACGATCGAACCCAACGCAGGTGAAAAGCTGCGAATTAGAAACAAGATTTCCGAGCTCTCGGACAGGCGCAGCAATCTTATCCAGATTTACGCAGTGCCAGGTTATCAGTCCTCCACTGACGAAGGGCTGAACCCGACAAGTGATGGAGCCACGCAGACACATGTGAACGAATAAAGCCGAGTGGTAACTCCGGCTTTCAGTGAGACCGCATGGGCCTGGGCCAAATAGCTGGCCAGTACCGTAAACGCCTTGATGCCCAGTTCCGCCGCTAAGCGCTCGATCGCTTCGAGCGCTGGCAAATGTTCGCGGTCTAGCAAGATCAGGCGAAAACCGAGTGAGGCTCTTTTCAAGTTTCGAAAACTAAACTGCAACGCCGATCGTTAACCAAGTCGACAGGAAAATTTTGAACGCAAAATCCTCTCTCACCGCCCGTGATGTCTACCAGGTACTGAAAGACGTCGCGCTGGGCACACGCATAATGCATCGGGCCTCTCTGCAAACTTGGAATGAGGTTTACAACGGTCTCATGACTGTTGAGATCGATGGCTGGCTGCTCACGCTTTTCAATGACGGCGGCACCTTAGATTACTGCGAGGATTGCAGATCGCCTGGTGGTCGCGTCGGGACTGTTGAAGACTGGCAACGCTATGGCACGGATCCAGTCGAACTATTAAGTGGCTGGGAACGAGAGCAGCTTGAGCGCCTGCTAAACGCGCTCTGACTACGCGTGTCATCAATAGCCGAGCGAAAGATCCCACCAAATTATTCTACTGCTACGCTGTCCTTTTTTCATGGAGGAATCGTGATGCCAAACTCTGACCTACTCCCTTCCCTGCTTTATAAGATCAACGAAAACCAGCAAGCCCTTGAGGCTGCAATCATGGAACTGACGCTCTGGGCCGAGCAGCGTGGATCGGGTGAGGTTGGAGGCAACGTGCGTGGTGCGCTAGACACGATCAGAACAAATGAAGAGTTCATCAATATGACGCTCGCTGTGTTGATGGCACCGGAGTGATCCTTCCAATACGTAGAAGAAGCCTGTTGAGTAGCTGGATTTGCGTCTTGGGAGACGGCAGCCATATGGGCTTTGATTCGCTGCGACCATTAAAAGCGAATGCGCGCCGGAGGCATCCATCTCGCTCAAACAAAAACCAATTCACAGCACCAGTAGCGTCTCGTGGATCTCAATGGTCGGAATAGCTTCTTCCTTGCGCTTACTGGCAAGCCAAATCCTTGTTTTGCTCACATCGAAAATCTGCCCCTGTTCCATCAGCGTCAACACGAGCGCATCTGAAACCCGATAGTGACCACAGGCCGGACAATCCGTCTCCACCCTCGTGCTCAACATCTCCATCGGACGCTTTGAACTGAGCCCCCGAGCCGGCGCGCTCATACATTCCGTTGCAGCGATGACGTCATCCTCGAACAGGATCTAGGCTTTCTCAAAGACAGCAATCAATGCCACCAAGCGGTCGCTTTCAATGGTGCTGAAGCGTCCCGTTTTTGCCCTACGTGCTGGTGGGCGGGTGACCTGTTGTGAGTTAGCAGGAACAGTCAAATTGCCACTCTTTTGGAGCGTCATAGACGCCATCACCAACAGCGGAATCGCACGAGGTAAACGTATCGGAAGTGGAGTGAAGAACCCCTAGTCATCAGCGATCAACGCGGCTGGCTTCGCCTTTTGCCGGCCACTCACTATCAGTAGCTTGACGTGTGGCTTCTGTCTCAAGCTGTTCTTGCGCAAGTCGCCAATAAAACTCTTCAGATCCTTCCCGACGACCATCTTTTTCCCACAACTCATAAGCTCTTTCTCGGACTTTCGAATCGTCAATCATTGTCATTCCTCTCTGAGTCGCTATTTGATCCTGGTTCTTAAACTAGCTGATCCCAAAGGTATGTGCTCATGGCTCATCCTCAGCTTTGGCTAGCAGAGCGTCATCCGCGAGAGGTTCAAGCAGCGCCTCGGCAATCTCGCCAAGCTTGCCCAACGGGTGATCACAATTGCCCAGCAGTTCTGCTGTAGCAGTCTTGTCGGCATGTCCTCGCTCGGCGGTGATGATCAGCCAGCCCAGCGCTGAGGTATGCACCTCGTTATCGGCAAGACGATTGTTCACGTACTCATCCACTGCCAGGGCAAATTCCTCAGCAGTCACGCCTTGTTGAGGACGCATGCGACGTTGGAACGACTCGCTGTTGCCGCGCAGAAGTTCTTCCGCTGCGTTGTAGAGCCAGTCCGCCCTAGCGGCGTCCTGCGGGCTTTCGCTCACTAGAGGGGGATGATGACGCTCATGTTTTAACGGGGAAAAATGTGTTGTGTTCATGATCGTCTCCAGAGCGAGCACGAAGGTCGTGGCGCGAGGCCTTATTGCCGAGGAATCAAATACCTTTTATCCATATTGACCGTAGGCGTTGCGGCAGAGTCCATCGGCGATGCGCCCTTACGTCAGTCCAATCAGGCTGCCAAAACGATGCATACACACTATCCAAACACCTTTTACTGATCGTCCTCACCTTCGAACTTCACGGATTCCATGGGGATCTACCGAAGCACACACCTAATGGTCTTTTGTGATGAACGACATTCGCAAAACCCAAGCACTGGCATCGTGGGAAAAACTGTTTAACCAGCCTGAGATTCGGATGGACGCAGAAGAGCAGTACGAGGCACTGCTGCATCTCGCGGATGAATTTGAAGATCAGGATTTTATCAGTCCACAAGAACGAGCAAGGCTCATCGAGAAGGCAACCGCCCTCTACGCACGATCTATCAAGGGTATAGGCGAAGGCACCTAGCGCTCGCCTAAACTCCCCTGCCCCGACAAAAGGCTCGAAATAATTCGAACGTCAAAATGCGGCCAGGACTGATGAGGCGCCGGACTGAGCGCTGCAACAGAATTTGCTACTCCGTCCTTGATCTTGGGGGTACAAGAAAGCAGCTTGGGTGAAGGATGATGGGACGTCACTTGACGTCTGATCAGATGACCAGGTGCCTACCAAGCTGCTGTTATGAGAGCTAGGCTACATGCCTTTCTGTCTGCTTGAGACTAATCGCGAGCCGCCTTGCACACCCTACGCCCCAAGCTAAAGCACGAGTCATTGATTCGCCCGGTCTGGAATCAAATGCCTCTTCATGCAAAGCCATACCGCTTGCCGCATACACGCCGATGAACATTTGGGTGATTCCCGAGGGCGACAGCCTCACTTGGACATCAATGAACGTGCCATCGTCTAACGTCTCATCGTGTGTCCGATGGTGAAGTGCTGGATCAGCCCATTGCCAAAACACATCCCCACGAATTCGCATTCCGCATCCTCCTACGACTTTAGTCTTAGTTATCGGAAAATTCACCTTAGCGCAGCGAGGCAGTGACGCAACGGGGTGCGTCAAGATTGAATGATAAATCGGACAATTGGCCATGATTCCTGTACACGGCCAGAAATTCTGTACAGGTTATTCGCTCTTCTTTTTTAAGGTCGAGGGCATGAGAGGGTTATGCCAGAAATTTCGGCACCGGGATCGATGACAGCATCAGTACCTCCATCAGAAAAACCTAAAGCTTAGCCGGGCCCTGCTGGCCCGAAGCATCGACTAAGGGAAAAATGCATCAGCATGCCACCTACTCTGATCCAGTCTCCGCGCAAAGACGAGCGCATTGCACTGTCATAAATTGTCTCAGCTCAAGCCCGTCCCGTTCTTGAAATCACCTCCTTTTGCCGGTACTTGTAGGACACCAATGTCATGCACGGAAAGCAACTATGCACGCAAGATTCAGAGTGATTGAAACCACCACACTGGACGATGGCAGCAAGCGATACAGAGTTGTAGATCTCGTAGAGGGAGGTTCAGCCAGCAAGCATGGCGTGTTCAAGGTTAGGACGAAGGCAGAGGCTGTTTGTTCGCTTCTGAATGCCGAGCATCCACGTCAGAGTGGTGTAGGTCGTGCTTCCGCGCGCTCCTGATCCACGCGTTTCGGAAACCGCGCCCCTGATGACGATGCGGGAGTGAATGCTTATAGCGAAATCACGGATTCCCGTTCCGAAAGGACGCTTTGAAGCCGCTCAAGGTTAAGCCGCTGACCCTCTCCCTCGGCTTCTTCTCGGGTCTGATAGGTAGTCTTCAGACGAAACTTCTCCTCATTGTCATAGAGGTTGAAGCCTATAGGTGCAATCGGACAGTAGAAGCGCGATCCGTTGCGCATTGATTCCGTTTCCGTTGGGATTGCAGGGACAACAACAAATCTCGAAATCATCTTCACACCCTCACCAAGCCCCCCCTTAACTATTAGCGGCTAGCCCGAACACTCTGCTCAGCGGATCCCTGACCGTGGTATTCGCACTTGCTCTGCCATGCTTGTGGCGTGGGCTGGGCTGGGCTGGGCTGGGCATAGACGGTAGAAACCGGCGCGACAGAGCGTGCCGGTAATTTTCATCACTACAGTCTCATTTTTTAATGGACACAATTGTTGCTGTGCCACCCTCCAACCGAAATGAAAACGACACTCGGTCTCCAGCCGTCAGCCCTGTCAGCTGATCCTCCGTCACGGAAAAAGCCATAGTCATCGGCGGCCATTGCACGGCTGGAACAGCTCCGTGGGAAATGGTTACCGTATGCTTCGCAGGATCGATCGCCTTGATCGTTCCCTCGGCGTTAGCGACTGGAGCTTGTTTTGTATCCTGCTTCATCTGCATGCCCTCCATACCGTCCATTTTCATGCCTGGCATGTCCTCCGCGTGGACAGAAAGTGAAAGCGCAAATACGGTGCTTGTAACTGCAATCAGGGTCAGTTTCATACGACTTCTCCTTGAGGGTTGAGGGGTTCAACTGAGAGGTGCCGGCGACGCATCAGGCGATAGGCTGCCGGAATGACAAACAGGGAAAGCAAAGGGGCGGTGACCATGCCGCCCACCATGGGTGCAGCGATGCGGCTCATTACCTCGCTACCGGTTCCGCTGCCCAGCAGAATGGGTAACAGACCCGCAATGATGACCGCAACGGTCATGGCCTTGGGGCGAACGCGCTGCACAGCACCTTCGCGAATCGCCGCCAACAGCCCGCGCTCAGAGCTGTCGCCGAGCTCTTCACGCTCAGCCCAGGCGTTCTTCAGATAGAGCAGCATGATCACGCCAAATTCGGCAGACACACCGGCTAAGGCAATAAAACCGACCCCGGTGGCGACCGAAAGATTGAATCCCAACAGATAAAGGAACCATGCACCGCCCGTCAGTGCGAATGGCAGCGTGGCCATGATCAGCAAGGCCTCATCGAAGCGCGCGAACGTCAGGTAGAGCAACACGAAGATGATCAACAACGTGGCGGGCACTACCAGTTTGAGCCGTGCGTTGGCCCGTTCGAGAAACTCGAACTGTCCCGAGTAGCTCAGGCTCATGCCGGGCTGAAATTTGACCTGCTCGCTGACAGCTCGCCGCAGGTCGGCTACCACGGATGCGATATCGCGCCCGCGCACGTCGATATACACCCAGCCCGAAGGGCGTGCATTTTCACTCTTGAGCATTGGCGGCCCGTCCGTGACCTTGACCTTCGCCACCGTGCCGAGGGTGATCTGGCTACCTAGCGGGGTATAGATTGGCAACTGTTCCAAGGCACCGAGTGAGTCCCGCCATTCACGGGGATAACGGACGTTTATCGGGAAGCGTGCGAGCCCTTCGATGGTCTCTCCGACGTTTTCACCCCCTATAGCTCCGGCCACAATGGACTGCACATCGGCGATATTCAGTCCGTAGCGGGCTGCGGCTTTACGGTCGATATCCACGTCGATATAGCGGCCACCTGTCAGTCGCTCGGCCAGAGCCGAACTGACACCAGGCACGTCTTTAGCCACTCGCTCGACTGCCTGAGTTGCTGCATCGATCTCCGCCAGGTTGGTGCCAGCAACTTTCACGCCGATGGGACTTTTGATCCCGGTCGCCAGCATGTCGATACGGTTACGAATCGGCGGTATCCAGATATTGGTTAGTCCCGGGACTCGTACCACTCGATCCAGCTCTGCCACCAGCTTTTCCTGGGTCATGCCTGGACGCCATTGCTCATGTGGTTTGAACTGGATGGTGGTCTCGAACATCTCCAGCGGTGCCGGGTCGGTGGCAGTTTCAGCACGACCTGCCTTGCCGAAGACGTGTTCGACCTCTGGCACGGTCTTGATCAGTCGGTCGGTCTGTTGCAGCAGTTGCGCGGCCTTCTGCGCCGACAGTCCCGGCAAAGCTGAAGGCATATAGAGCAGGTCACCCTCGTCCAACGGAGGTAGAAACTCACCACCTAGTTGAGAGATCGGCCACACCCCGCTGACAAATACCAATAATGCGACCAGCAGTGTGAGCTTTGGTCGACGCAAGACCGTGTCCAGGGCTGGCTGATAGATCCGAATCAACCACCGGTTCAACGGGTTCTGTTGTTCACTGGGAATTCGTCCTCGAATCCAGTAGCCCATCAGCACCGGCACCAAGGTCACTGACAATCCCGCCGCTGCAGCCATGGCATAGGTCTTGGTGAAAGCCAGTGGGCCGAACAGCCGCCCCTCTTGCGCTTCCAGCGTGAACACCGGAATGAACGACAGGGTGATGATCAGTAAACAGAAAAACAGTGCCGGGCCTACCTCTGCGGCTGCTTCGGTCATCACGTGCCAATGACGCTCGCCCTTCAGCTCCTCCCCTGGATTGGCCGCGTGCCAAGCCTCAACCTTTTTGTGGGCGTTCTCGATCATCACCACGGCGGCATCGACCATGGCGCCAATGGCGATGGCTATCCCGCCCAAGGACATGATGTTGGCGTTGATGCCCTGGTAGCGCATGACGATGAAGGCAATCAATACACCAACCGGCAAGGAGATGATCGCCACCAGCGATGAGCGCAGGTGCCAGAGGAAGATCACACACACCAACGCGACGACGATGAACTCTTCGATGAGCTTGTGGCTGAGATTTTCCACAGCGCGGTCGATCAGCTTGCTGCGGTCGTAGGTTGTGACGATTTCTACGCCGGGCGGCAAACTGCTTTTCAGTTCGTCGAGCTTGGTCTTGACCGCAGCGATGGTTTCGCGAGCGTTCTTGCCGCTGCGCAAAATCACCACGCCGCCGACGGTCTCGCCTTCGCCGTCGAGTTCAGTGATACCGCGCCGCATCTCCGGGCCCAACTGGATCGTGGCGACATCGCCAAGGTTCACCGGCACGCCACCCGCACGTAACTTAAGCGGGATTGCCCGAAAGTCATTGAGCGTCTTCAGGTAGCCGGACGCGCGCACGATGAACTCGGTCTCTGCCATCTCCAGCACGGCCCCACCGGTTTCCTGATTGGCCTTGCCTATAGCTTCGGTTACCTCAGCCTGGGTGATGCCGAGGCTGGCCAGTTTCAGAGGATCAAGTTGAACCTGGTACTGCTTGACCATGCCGCCCACGGTGGCGACTTCCGCAACGTTGGGCAACGTCTTGAGTTCGAACTTAAGGAACCAGTCTTGAAGTGCTCGAAGCTGCGCCAAGTCATGTCCGCCACTGCGATCAATCAGTGCGTACTGAAAGATCCAACCCACCCCCGTTGCATCCGGCCCTAACGCCGGTTTAGCGCTCGCTGGCAACCGACTTTGTACTTGACTCAGATACTCCAACACCCGCGAGCGGGCCCAGTACAAGTCGGTACCGTCTTCGAACAACACATAAACAAAGCTGTCGCCGAAGAAGGAGTAACCTCGCACGGTCTTTGCTCCCGGCACCGAGAGCATGGTGGTGGCCAACGGATAGGTCACCTGGTTTTCGACAATCTGCGGTGCTTGTCCAGGATAAGGGGTGCGGATGATCACTTGCACATCGGAGAGATCCGGCAGCGCATCGATGGGCGTGCTCTGCACCGACCAAATGCCCCACGCCGTGACAAACAATGTCGCCAGTAGCACCAGGAATCGGTTGGCTACTGACCAACGAATCAGGGCAGCGATCATGGCTGGCTCCCCGATTTATCCAGGCGCTCAACACGCAAACCATCATCGGTTTGGCTCACCGCGATACGAACCTTGTCACCCGCTTTGAGGCCCTGCATCAGAGCCGGATTGGCGAGTGGGAAAGTCATCGTCATTCCAGGCATGCCCAGCGTCTTAAAGGGGCCATGGGCGAGCGTGACTTCTTTGTCGTTGAGCTCGACGATCTGACCATCTGCTTCATGAAAGCTGGAGCCTGTTGCGCTGGGTGGTGACTCTTTCTCCGAGCTGGCAACAATGCCTTTAAGACTGGCCTCCGAGTCGAGCAGGAACTGGCCAGACGTAACCACCTTCTGGCCTTCTTCCAGACCTTTCAATATTTCCGTCTTGCCATCGCTTTCCTGTCCGAGTTGCACCTCCACTGGACGATAGCGACCGGCGTCTTCAGTCAGCATCACCAGCGCACGGCGACCGGTGCGAATGACTGCTTCGCTTGGCACCCAAAGCACACTTTGCTCAGTTGAGCGGTTCAGGCGTACCTGTGCCGTCAAACCTGGTCTAAGGCGCCCATCCGGATTGGGTAGTTCCACTCGCACACGGAGGGTGCGGCTGTCCGGATTAGTCTCGGGCAAAATCGCGCTGATCTTGCCATTGAGCATTGTCCCTGGGAAGGCTGGCAGACGCGCTTCGACCGCCTGCCCCACGGTAATCGACCCGGCATCTGATTCAGGAACGGCCACGGCTAGCCAGACACTGCCCAAACCATTGACGCGTGCCAAGGTGTCTCCGGTCGCCACGGTCATACCCGCACGTACATTCAGTTCTTGCAGCACACCACCAATGGGGCTTGTGAGCGTCATGTAGGGCTGAACCTTACCACCACGCTCTAACTGAGCAATCAGTGTTGCCGGCATCCCTGTGAGCCTCAGTCGTTGGCGGGCGGCAGCCAACAAGTCAGCATCACCGTTGCGCTTAAGGGCAAGGAACTCTGTCTGGGCGGCTGCCCACTCGGGCACCAGCATATCCGCCAACGCCGCATTGGGCTTGAGTACATCGCCAGGAGCATGCGCATAGACCCTCTCCACAAAGCCAGTGGTGCGAGCCTGAATCACAGCGACATCACGCTCGTCGAATCCCAAGATTCCTGTGACGTCGAGATTGGATTCAAAAATTCCACGGGTGACTTTCGCAAAACGCAGACCGAGATTCTGAGACAGACTCGGATCGATACTGACGGTCGCACTATCTCCTGCACCGCTGGCGTACTGAGGAACCAGCTGCATGTCCATGAAAGGGGATTTACCCGGCTTATCGAACTTTTGCTGTGGGTACATGGGGTCGTACCAATACAGGGCTTTGCGTTCGTCCGGGGAATTGAGGCTCTGCTCCGGGGTGGTACTTGGTACTCCGCTCATGCGCTGATGCGCGAACCAGTAACCACCGGCAACACCGAATGCCAACGAAATGCCCACCAGCAATGCCCCATTCCATTTTTTGAGGTTCATTGGCTGGACTCCCCATAAGCAAAATAAAGACGCGCACTGGTCAGCGCTCGCTGCTCTTCCACGTCGATCTGTTTGAGACGGGCCTCGATAAGCTCACGTCGGGCGGTAACAACGGCGTTTAAATCGCCTTTGCCGGCACGGTAACTGGCCATGGTGAGTTCGACCTTTTCCTTGGCCAACGGCAGCAAGCTTTCCTGGTTTCGGCGCACGGCACGATTCAGGCGCTCATAGTCAGCCAGTTCGTTTTCCAGTTGCTGAGTGTGCTCGCGTGACAGGGCTTCTCGCTCGGCCTCAAGCTGGCTGAGCTCAGCCTGTTTGGCCGCGATTTTGGGGTTTTGGCGAGAGTCAGGAAACAGTGGCAGATCCCAGGAAAACTGCACGCTGACCATGTCGCCAAACTCACGGCCACGGTGCTGGTAATCCAGTTCCCAGCTCCAGTCGGACTGTTTCTCCGACACGGCTTCACGAACCTTGGCTTGCGCTTCGCGGGTCATCGGCGCAAACGCTGCCAACTCGGGATGGTGTTGCAGTCTATGAGAGTAGCTTGCAATATCGACAGGCCATTCAGGCAAGCTGCCCATAGGCTTGTCATTAGCGGCGGAGCCAATCCAGCGCTTGAGGGCGGCTCGTGCTTGCGCTCTCTGGAGAATCAGATCGTCCTGTTGCTCCGCCAACTGAGCCGCTTCTTGCTTGGGTGTCACTGCGTCGGCGGGTTGAGCGCGCCCACCGGCAATTTGGGCCCGGACGGTATCGGTCAGCAGGCGATTTTCTTTGTAGAAGTCCTGGAACAGCGCATCTTTGCGCTCAATTGAGTAGCTGCTGATCCAAGCCAATGCCGTGGATTGGCGAACTTTCAAACGCTCTATCCTGCGCTCCGCTACAGCTCGATCAATGGCCGCATCGGCAGTTTCAATGCGTGCTTTACGCTTGTCGCTGTTGGGCATTTCCTGCCTGACCCCAACCATTTGCATGGTCATGAAGTCTTGCTTGAGACTCCAGCGATCCTGACCGCCAATGGGGTAGTTCTGCACGCCCACCAGGAGTTTGGGATCAGGTAATTCACCAGCAGGGATGGCTGCACTGCTGGCAGCCTGAATTTTGGCATCTTGCGCGGTCAGCGACGGCGCATTGTTTTCAACCAGCCGCAACGCTTCGTCGAGTGTCAATGCGGCAGCCAGGCTCGGCAATGCCAGCATGCTCGCCGCGAGGCCGGACAGGAGAGTCCAACCTGTGCAATAGCACTTGGAGTTCATGTTTACGATTCCTGGTGATCATCCACTGCACACATCAAAAGACATGCGCACAGCTAGTCCATCCCGTTAATGTGGAATGAGGCTCAATGTGGGACAGGAATCAAACGCGAGGCGGTCGCCATACCCCGGACGGAGTCTGTATGGGTAGGGAATCGCTGGAGAAGGAAAGCACTACATGACTAAATAGGGTTACAGGAGGCTTGAAGATCGAGACTTGCAGCATGCCGCCTGTTTTGCATTCCTGACCCGGCTTACACGGTTTGCCGTGCTCGGAAGGGCTTTTTATATCGTTACAGCAGTCCATCCCCATGTCGTCCATCATTGCCATGCCCATCGTCTTCATTGGACAAGGTTCTGTCGGTGCCTGAACGCCCGCCATCCCGCTGAGGGGAAGCGCCAAGCTAATCATGAAGATGATGCATAACCGCAGATAGCGTTTCATCGGTGGAGTGTAGTCGCTGCAAATGGCTCTTACAAAAGGACACGGTCAGACTGTCGTCAAAGTTCGACTTTGAAAATAAAACCCAAAAGGAATTAAGCCAGTATTACGTATAGAAAATAGACGTAAATGACCAGGTATCGACACGTCTGAACGTAACCGGCCAGCGAAGTCGCCTTCCCTAACCCGTCCAATGCGGATGAACTACTGTCCGCCCAGGATCTTTGTCTGGTTCTTCCGTCGTGCGCGACAGCGGCGGCGACTCGATGGACGGTTTCTGCGATGCGCAGCCGATGTAAAGCTCTCTAGCCACGAACAAAGAGCAGCGCAGATATGGACGCTCTATCTCGATCACTCATTTCCTTTCAAAAGCGTCAATCCCGGTAAGTTGAGCGGATAGCGCCCAAAGACGTTCGGCTTGATCAGGGTCGGCGGCATAAGGCCGGACGCCGACAAAGGATGGTGGTTCGCTTGCGTCCAGCGATGCGATCTCACAGTCCTCACAATACAAACCTCCCATGCCATTTAACTGCAGAGCTGTTGCGGCCCAAATTTGGGTGGCCGCGCCCTGCTGCGTCGTCTTGAAAGTCGGGTCGGCAAGGTGGCCGTTAACGTCTAGCCAGCCGGCGGCAATCATTTCGTCCTGCGCCAGATGACGCTGGAGCGGTGTGAGAATCTTGCCGGGATGAAGGGAGAAAGCACGGACACCCTCGTGTTGACCAAGCCGATCAAGGTGGACAGCAAACAATGCATTGGCCGTCTTCGACTGCCCATAGGCCAACCACTTGTCGTAGCCCTGCGTGAATTGCACATCGTTCCAGCGGATACCCGATTGGTGATGGCCTGCCGATGACACTACTACCACCCTTGCACGACCCTTGAGCGCAGGCCATAGCAAATTCACGAGGGCGTAGTGCCCCAGATGATTGGTAGCGAACTGTGCCTCCCAACCCGCCCCTACGCGGGTTTCCGGGCAAGCCATGATTCCCGCGCTGCCAATCAGGATGTCGATGTGTCGGTCGCTTGCCAGGAAACGGTGTGCGAAGTCATGCACGCTGGTCAGGTCGGAAAGATCCAGTCGCTCGATTTCCACATTAGGGATTCCGTTAGTCTTTGCGCGAGCAGCTTCAACATCACGTGCTGCGACAACGACACGCGCGCCCGCATTGGTCAGTGCCCGTGTCGTCTCCAGGCCCAGGCCGGAATGGCCCCCAGTCACAATGGCGGTGGTTTTGGATAGATCGCACCCTTCAAGTATCTCTGCTGCGGTTGTTACCGCTCCGAAACCCGAGTGGATGGGAGACTGTTTGCTAGTCATGGCGTGTCCTTGTGCATCTGACATGGAATAGGGGCAAAACCCACGATCACCATTGTCTAGACTAGACTTAGGACTGTGAATGCAGCAAAGTCCAATTATCTGTCGAGATCGTCCTATACAGCTTATGGATCCCCTGTCCGAAGCCCTCTCCCTCCTAAATACTCATAGCTCTTTTTTTGCAGGTCTGAAGGCTGGTGGAGACTGGGCCGTCGACTTTCCGCCACCCGACGGCATCAAGTTCAATGCAATCCTTGAAGGGACTTGTTGGCTAGTGGTGGAAGGCGTGGAGCAACCTATCCGATTGACGGCCGGAGATTGCTTTCTTTTGCCACGTAAGCGGGCGTTTTCACTCCGCAGCGACTTGGCATTTCCGGCCATCCACTCGGATGCGATTTATCGCCATGCCGTCAATGGCATCGCCAGTTGTGGGACAGCCGATGCGTTTTTCCTAATCGGGGGACGTTTTGCCTTCGGTGAGGAAGCCCGCCTTCTATTTGACGGATTGCCTCCCGTCGCCGTCATCAAAAGTGGTTCGGATCAAGCTTCCGTGCTGAATTGGGCCTTGCAGCGTATTGCTCATGAACTCACCAATCCGTCTCTTGGTAACTCGATTGTGGTTCAGCATCTCGGCCACATCATGCTAGTGCAGGTTCTACGAATTTATTTGATCCAAGAAGGAAATAGCGCGCCGAGTTGGTTGCTTGCTATATCTGATCCACGTATCGGGGCGACCATTCAAGCCATTCATGCCGATCCGGCGCGTTCTTGGACGGTCGAGAACCTTGCCAAAATCGCGGGGGTTTCTCGCTCGACCTTCGCTTTGCGATTCAAGCAAAAATCTGGTGTCGCCCCTTTAGAGTACGTCTTGCGCTGGCGCATGCAATTAGCTACGAGATTGTTGAAAACAAACCACACCACCATTTCGTCCATAGCACAAAAGCTGGGCTATGACTCCGACAGTGCATTTAGCCACGCTTTCAAGCGCATTATGACGTGTTCGCCTCGTGAATACAGAGAGAGAGTGGCTTCCATATCCCAGCATTAGGGCCGATCTTCAGTAGGCTGACGAGGCACATGCTTTGATAAGTAAGGTAGGTATCCATTGATGTGGCAGCAGCAGCTCGATCTCACTGGCTCGCTGCGTCGGCAACCGCGTCAGCACATCCTTGAGATACGCATACGGATCATGCCCATTCATGCGGGCTGACTGGATCAAGCTCATGATCGCCGCCGCCCGCTTACCGCTGCGTAGCGACCCGGCGAGTCGAGTCAGCCGAAGGGAGTTTCACCCCTCGGCTGCTCACAGAACCGTACGTGATAGTCTCCCGTCATACGGCTCTTGATCACACATTCGATGCACGTAGTAAATACCAATGCGCGAACAGCTCCGGGTTCTCTTTCCGAACAAGACGCAGCCGATGCTCCGCTTGACGTATAGAGATTCGGTACTTGCTCTTCATCCATTTGAGCAGGCGCGATTGCAACGCGCTCCACAATCGATAGCTGAAGTTTCTGTACCAGAATTTACCATAGTATTCGATCCATCCTCGAATCACAGCATTGTACCTGCGAGAAAAATCCCTCAGGTCATCAGTCGTGGATCGATGGATGCGCCAGTGTTTGATCGTGTCTACCATCCTGCGCATCGCCTTCATCGACGCTCCCGGCATGCACTTACGAAAGAGTTCGCCTTTGGAGTTCTTCAGGGTTCGCACCTTGAAGTCATATCCGAGAAAGGTGAAGCTAGTCGCAACGTTGTGCCGCTCGAATGTATCGATGTAGACAATCTTCGACTTTTCTTCGTTGATGGTCAGGCCTACTTCACTCATCCGTCGCGTCAGGCTCTCCCTGATTCGAACAGCCTCGCTCATCCTTGTGCAGTGAATAACAATATCGTCGGCATACCGTTCAAACGGCACGCCGCGATGCGTCCTGTCCATCCAACGATCAAAGGCATAATGCAGGAATAAATTGGCTAACAAGGGCGAGATCACACCCCCTTGAGGTGTCCCTCGTCCCCGCTCCTGAAGCAATCCCGTCTCACTCTGCATCGGCGCTTGCAGCCAGCGTCGACAGTACAAGATCACCCATTTCGGCATCTGGTGATGTTCCAGAGCCTTGATGATCAGGTCGTGCCCAACGTGGTCGAAGAACGCGCTGATATCCACTTCCAGTACCCAGTTCTTACGACGGCACCGAATGGAACATTGACGCAAAGCATCGTGGGCCGATCTTCCGGGTCTGTACCCATACGAGTCAGGATGAAAAATCGGATCGATCACAGCCTCCACATATCTTTTCACCGCGCCTTGAGCTACCCGATCAGAGACCGTTGGGATGCCAAGGATGCGCTCCTTGCCGTTGTCTTTCGGAATGCGCTTTTCCCGTACAGGTGGCGGGAAATACGACCCTGAGCACAACCGGTTCCAGATGCGGTAGAGGTTATGATCGCGCTGCCGATCAAAGTCCGTGAGCGTCCGACCATCACAGCCCGGCGCGCCACGATTGCGGCGTACATCCTGATACGCCATCCACACCAGCGACTTCGGTATCTCGAATGCTTTTCGCGGCACTAAAACGTCATCCTCGTTTGAGTTGTGTCCCGCACAACGAAAGTGATCCCCACCCCTTCGCTCCATTCCCATTACAGGTCTTTCATCACTACTACGGGTGAGTCCGTCCCTATCCCCACGATACGTGCCGAGGATAGGTTCTCACGTTCCCCAAAATGGCCTGGCTCAAGTTCTTGCTGCCTTAACAACGGGCGCCGTGCAGTCGGTAGACAGGTGTCCTCTGCACTTCTCGGGGCCCGGCTATACAAGCCCGTTTTGACACCAGTGGAGATTTCGTCGCTTCATCAGTCAGTTCACTTTCGTTCAACTACCTGAGCCTTACGTGACAGTAGTTACTCTGCCTTTTCCCGAATCGCTCACCACCAACATGCTGAACATGTTCGCAGCATCGGGTCGTTTGATCAGTACGCCTGCACGCCCTGACCGGAGGGCCTACCTCCATCCAACTTGGAACATGGAGTGTCATGCCGCCGTTTTCATCTCGTCGTCATGACGACTCCTTCGTGACACACACAACCAGTTCGAGCGTCCAAGTGCCGATGGGTGGATCTGGTTGTCGGGTAGTCAGACGCGGTTGCCCGCGTCCAACCCCCTAAGAACCGTACATAGGAGTTTCCCAGCACACGGTTCAAGCCCCTGCTAAAGGCACCTCTAGGTACCAGGTTGTACATCATCGGCATAGGAAAATTGCACATCCCTCGGGCAGCGTAGGTGGTAGATCTCAAGATTACGGACTGTCGATACAACGGCAAGTGATCAAAGAATTTGGAGACCAGCACATGGGCCAGAAGCCCGGGGCCTGCAGGGCCTCGGGCAATCGGTCGACTCGGTGCCGGCACCTGGGCAATGTGTTCGCAGCACCGGCAGCCCAGCTTGGGGCAGACATGGCGAATCACCTTAAATCGTGCCGGCACGTACTTCAGCCAAATGGCGAGCGGAGTAAGAGGAAGCATGCACTGCATGCTTTTCGCATTTAATGCTTCCTAAAGCGCACCAAAACACGCCAGAACGCACCATTTAGAGGCGCAAGCTCTTGAAATATTTTGAAAAAAACTTGCCAAGTAAAAAACAGCAGACGTAAGATACAGACCTGTCTCACCACATAGAGCTTCAAAGTAATTCCATGGAATGGACAGAGGGCGTCGATATCTCATGTATCTGCTTCCTATTGATGTATATCAATAAAACTACAGACTAAACGAGATGCTCACGGATGAAAGCTTACTCCTTTGTTGAATTTTCAATCGGCCGTATTATTTTTTTGAAGTCACGCTTCAACCATTGGAGCTTGGACTCTAAGGCCGCCAATATCTTTCCAAAAGATATCTCCTTTATAAGGAGCATCTCTTACTGAATCGCCAAAAAGAAGTCATATCCCTACGCATGCCGTTTAAATACGATGGGTAAGGCTTCGGCGCATATCGCTTAATTTTCCGCAACAAAAGCCCCATGTAAAAATTAACAGCAAAGTCCAAACACACTAAAAATCAAAGGTGAAATATGAACATCGAACAACGAATCAAAGAAATTTTGGTGAGTGACGTTTACGCCGAAGTCGCTATTGCAGACATGCAACTTGACGACTCAATGCGAGACGTTTTCGGCGTCGACTCCATGGGTTTTGTAGAGCTGAAAGACCAAATGGAGAATGAGTATAAGATAAAAATCGAAGATAAAGACTTCACTCCAGAAAACTTTGCAACAATTCGCGCACTCACCGCTCTCATCACCAAACTCAAGTCGTAACGGTGCTCTATGAAAAGTGTCGCAGTCATAGCGAAGGCGTTGATAACACCGCTTGGTAATGAAACCGAAACGTTAGCGGCATTATTTGACTCAAAATCTGGTATCGCAATTCATCCTTCGAAATTTGAATTGCGTAACAATCATGCCGCCGTCATCAAAAGCACGGTGAAAAGTGACACTTACCATCACCGACAACGTGAACTCGCGTTATCGGTAGGCCAAAGCGTGTTATCTGAGGCCAATATAGATGCAACCGACGATAGATTGGCGTTTATTTTTGCGACCAGCTACGGGCACCTTCTTGACAATCCTGGAGACGATACTATGTCTACTTGGGCGATCGATTGTGCACGTGACTTGGGTAGCTCCATAGAACCAATTGTTATTGGAACAGCCTGCTCAGCTGGTTCTGATGCCTTAGGTATGGCGTCTGCGCTTCTTGAAGATCATAGTTACGACACTGTTATCATCATTGCGGTAGACATCGTCACAGAAGCTAAACGCCTAGCCCACTCAGGGTTAGGTACCATGACCGACGATACTCCCAAACCTTTTGATGTGGAGAGGAATGGGATGGTGCTCGGCGATGCGGCCGCTGCTCTTGTATTACGCAGAACCACAGACTGCACATCCCATTTTGGTGAGTTGGTTGGCTATGGCGCCTCTAACGATGCATCTGGGCTAACAACGCCTGATCTGTCGGGAGACTCTGTGCGACTTGCTATACAACGAGCCTTCAAACCAGCAAAAATCGATGCGCAAGATATCTCAGTATATCTGGCCCACGGAACTGGGACACATATCAACGATGAAATAGAATCAAAGGTCATTGAGGACATTTTTAACCAAAATGGGCGTTTGAAGATTCTTGGAACAAAAGGGGCGCTTGGACATTCACTTGGGGCGTGTGGATTACTGGAGTTTATTATCCTAATTCACGTACTCAAAAAATCCGCCCTTCCTCCCACCGTTGGTCTAAGTGAACCGATGCCCAATATTAAAAATCGCTTTCGTGAGGATTTGCCGGTTTCACTTCATACAAATACCGGTATCACCGTAACTTTAGGGTTTGGCGGTTTCAACACTGCGTTAATCGCGAGGGTCGGATGAATGAACGTCAAATTTTCAACATATGAATCGATTACATCAATGAATCGCCCCTCGCTCTACGCCGATCCACTGGCCTGGGCCGTTGTTGATTTTTCCGCATCCCTCCTTAACAAAGTACCAGAGGAGAGCCTTGAGAACGTCGGCATTATTGTAGTAAGTGACTACTGTAGTTTAGCCACTATGCGTGCACTTTCCGCCACCAGTAAAGATGGTAAAATTTCCCCACTAAAATTTGCTGGAGCTAACCCAGGAGTTGTTACTGGACTCACCGCCATCCAGTACAAACTCCGGGGCCCATCTGTAACGCTGACAATGAATCCAGCTAATGCAAGCAAGGCGGTAACATCTGTAGCAAGATACTGGTTCAAACACAGCGGCGTACACTCGGTATTAGTAATCACTCACAAGAAATCGACAGATCTTACCGACTCTGACAAGCTGGGGGGCACTCTTATTTCCGATGAACAAGCGTTAGACGCAGGAGTAATCAGTACGGTCTGCCAGAGTGGAGGAGATGCGCAATGAGTGCAGCAGCAAAACTACTTTTGGATGGTATTGAAGACTTTAGCAAGCGTTTTACGGACACCTCATCAGTAAGAATACGTTTCAATTCAATCTTGGATTCGTATGCAAACCTCAACTTGGAGCCCGGGTCAGCGATTATTATCCTGACGTCCAACAGCTTTGAGTTTCTGCAACATTGGATTGCTATCGTCGCAAACGGGCTAGTACCTGTACCCGCTTCTCCATCTCTGAAATCGACTAGAATTTTGGATCTACAGGAGTCCTTAAAAATTTCGGGGCTCGTTGGCGCCAAAATAAATCCTGCTCTTTACGGTGCTAATCATTACGTTGAAATTGGCACTCTTCGATTTCTGGAGTTTCGCAATACACCTGCGGCCTACGCTCCGGATGAAGCATTGATACTTACATCTGGGACGTCAGGCATTAATACTGCGTGTGTCCATAGCATTTCCTCCATGGTCAACAACGCAGCCATGCATAACAAAGCATTGGGCATTCATAGTTCGGACACTCAGCTATTAGTCCTTCCAATGTATTACTCGTATGCGATGGTAGCCCAAGCGATTGGATCGATGATTAGCGGTTGCAAACTAATCATTGATGGGCCTCCATTCACAGTGGAAAGATTTGCAAATCTATCCCATCAAAAAAATATTACCGTCTCAGCGATCACCCCAACGCTTGTACGCGAAATACTACAGAGCAATAGCTGCCTACCTGAAATACGGGTTTTAAGCGTAGGTGGCGATCAATTAAAGTCAAGTGATGTCGATGCAATTCGAACCAAACCATTTGTAAATGAGTTATACATTACTTATGGGCTAACAGAAGCTGGGCCGCGGGTCGCTACGCTAGCGGCTCATTCGGCGGATGTGGAACAACTAAACTCCGTAGGTCTGCCGCTTGAGGGAATTGAAACCAGGATCGACTCCCCTCGGGAAAATGAACCAGGAGAGCTTTTAATAAAAACTCCCACGGCACTACATCGAAAAGTTGGCGACAATGTCACACAGCCACTGCGAGCAGATGGATTCTTAGCTACCGGCGACTTGTTTACCAAAGACAAACTGGGTGTTTTACGCTTCGTTGGACGCACAAAAGACTTCGTGTTCATTCGGGGTGAAAAGGTAAACACAAAAAGTATCAGCCAAACTGCCGAACGCCACCCGGCAGTCAGATTTGCTAAGACCACTTTGACTACTGACGGAAAACTGTCATTAGCTGTGAGTCCACGAGAAGATACATCAATCGAAACCTCAGATCTTAGTAAATTTCTTGAACAACGGCTGCAACGCTTTGAAATGCCAGCCGAAATAACTCATGCCAGTTTTACAGAATTTCAAAAATAAGGGCACTCATGACTAATATGTATTCGTACCCCCACGCAGGCGGGTCTACACTCAACTACAAAGCATTTAAACATCAATTTCCCGAGAGCATTGGAAAAGTAGTTCCAATTGAAATTCCTGGTCGTGGAAAGCGAGGCACTGAACCATTTTCCAATACAATTCACGAATGCATTGAAGACTCGATTGACCAAATCCCGAACGAAGAATCCGATTACATCCTGCACGGACATTGCATGGGTGCTCTTTTAGCCTTCGAAACGCTAAAAGCTCTTAAAAGAAAAAAACGAAAACTCCCAACACTTTTGGTCGTATCTGGAAGAAATGCTCCAGGTTACCAGACCGACTGGGGCCTTCGAGTTGCAGGCCTTGATGATGAGAAGCTATTTGAGGAGCTGAAATCCGTTGGCGGTGCACCTCGAGGACTTAGCTTTGCCATGGCACAACAGTTTTTAACGATCATTAGAAAAGATCAGAAAATTGTCCACCAGTATTCGCCCGACGACGAAAAAGTTGACGTCCCCATACTGGTACTAGCTGGTAAGGATGACGTCATGACCAACACCGAGGCGCTTCTCCAATGGCAAGACTTTACGTCATCCAAGGTGGAACTCAATTTTATGGATGGTGAGCACTATTTTATCTATGACCAAGCTGAAGCTGTCGCCAATCTCATTAACGAGTTCAAGGAATAAAAATGAAGTATAGAACCTTGGGAGGCACCGGCCTTCAAGTTAGCGAGCTGTGTCTTGGAACGTTAATGCTCAGTGCATGGGGCAAGAACACTTTTGATGATTCAGACAACATTATTCAGCGAGCACTTTCACTGGGCATCAATTACTTTGACACCGCCGACTCTTATTCCCGAGGGGAAAGTGAAACTTTTTTAGGCAGATCACTTAAAAAATCCAAGAAACGAGACCGTGTGATTATCGCGACTAAAGTCAACTCCCCTATGGGGGCCGACCCTAACTCACGAGGAAGCTCCAGGCGTTGGATTACCAAGGCTGTTGAAGAAAGTCTTCGTCGGTTAGACACCGACTGGATTGACATCTATCAGCTGCACAGACCAGACCCTAATACCGAACTGTCTGAAACCATTTCAACACTGCAAGACTTAGTGCAAGCCGGGAAAATCCGATATTTTGGAACGTCAACTTTCCCAATCACAACTCTAATGCAGTCCCAATGGATAGCGGAAACATCAAAGCGAGCCCGACCTATGGTTGAGCAACCACCGTACTCAATCTTAGCACGAGATATTGAACGGGAAATACTTCCCTTCTGCGAGCAATACAAAGTTGGCGCTTCTGTTTGGAGTCCATTAGCAGGTGGATGGCTCGCAGGCAAGATTAACTCCGGCTCTGATGTTGCAACCGAGCGATCACGCTACTGGGGCGACCGATATGACATGTCAAAACCAGTTAACCAGACAAAGCTTCGTATCGTTCAGCAACTGTCTCAAGCGTGCGCGAAATTTGACATCCAATTGAATGTAGCTGCAATTGCGTTTGTTCTCAACCACCCCGGGGTTGCATCCGCAATAATCGGGCCACGAACAATTTCCCACCTTGAAGCCACTATCCAATCAGTAGATACGCAGCTCCCGGCAGAGCTATTGGACATAATTGACGAGATTGTCCCACCTGGGACGACTGTTAGCGATGATGATCGTGGTTACTTGCCTCCTGCCATCACTGACTCCAATCTGAGACGCCGAAATGGATAACCTCAAAATCATTCTCGACAGGACAATTTTCGAAATTGGCGGAGGAGAGTTGCTGGACTGGAGCGTCCACGACTCCAGTTACCTTGTAAAGGTCTCACCGCAATCTACGGGCACTGCAAACAACCTTAATACGTACACGTCAAAGATGTTAAATAAAATCTTTGCCGCACGCGCACTCAGTCTTGCGCTGATTCATCAACATTATGGTTTCGATGAAGGGGTCACCATCTCAGTAAAGTCTATTGATGTTACTCCGCTTGAAGCCATCGAAACGAGAGCAAGTCATGAGATAGCCTTCGAAATCACAAATCAAAAAAAGAACAGAATCGACTCGGTACGATCTACTATTACAACCTCGCTCAGCAAAGAACATTATTCAGTTGAATTTGAATTTGGTATCCTGCCTCAGAGCATGGAGCGTTTCGTACGCTCTTCGAGAAACTTCAATGATTATAAAGACATAAGCATTTCCCCTGCAGAGGGCGTAACAGAGAACCATGCCGAGTACAGTTTCAGGCACATACCTGGCGAATCTGACAGGTTGATTGATGGCAAGAGAATGGATCACATCCCCGCGATATCGCTCATTGAAATAGTGCTATCCAATATCGAGCACAGATACAAATTAAGCATTTCGTCCATAGAAGTTAAATTCTATCGGTACACCGATCCAAGACTCCCATTCGAATTCCATATAAACCCTACATTGGCTCACGCCCAGATAATTCAGGACGAGACGATTGTAGCCGAAATCTTACTTGACACTGGTGCAAGCTAATGTCTAATTCCTTTCAGTCAAAAATTGCGTATTGGGCTTGCGTCACCTGTTCCATATTACTCATGATGAGTACCAACATAGCATCGGGTGTCTACCCACTTTACAAATCACTTAACATTTTAAATGCTCTTCAAATCACTGAAGTCTTCGCAGCATACATATTCGGTCTTATCCCTACCCTTCTGATATCGTCTTGGCTACACTCAAAATATGGGTTACGCATAGTAATACTTACCGCTCTCACCTGCTCGATTATCGGTACACTAATAATTGGACTAGGAAACGAGTTTTCCTACTTTCTTTGTGGCCGTATTTTTCAGGGGATAGCAGTAGGCTTGTCTACAAGTAATCTTGCAGCCGCTATTGTTCGACTGGAACCCAATGGCAACCATCACAGAGCCGCGCTAGCAACTGGACTTGCAATGACTAACGGGGGGGGCTTGGCGCCAATTATAGGGGCATTAATTGCACAATATTTCGCTCACCCTACGCTCACTCCTTATCTGATCATTGTTCTACTCCTTTGCATGATGCTGCCACTCACTTTCTCAATGCCCCACGTTAAAAATAGTAATCCCAAGATAAATCTGCCGCGCGTCCCTCACAGCCATAAAGATGTTTTCAAAAGATCAGCAACTGCCGCATTTTTAGCTTGGACAGTTCCTGCGATATTTCTTTCGGTAGTTCCAGTTGTAGTGGCGAGCCACTTACCTAACAGCAACTTGATTTATCCCGCCATTGCTGCCGGCGCTGTCCTTATAGTATCCGGCATCACTCAAGCGCTAGGAATGCGTTTGAAACCAGAAATAGCTTTACAATGTGGTTACTACACACTCGTTATTGCAGCGAGCTTATTGATCTATGGCGAATTTTCATCCGCATTTTCCATAATTTTAGCCAGCTCAGTTTTGGGAGGAATCGGACACGGCTTAACATTCCTAGGAGCAACCAGGCTTTTAAACGCTACCATTTCCAAGCTTGAGGCACGAACAGAGATTCTTGCAGCATACAATATAGCAATTTATCTTGGGGTAGGAATTCCAGTCTTCTGCGTTGGGGTTTTATCAACATTGATGCAAACTTCAGAAGCTGTGTGCCTTTTTGGTGGTTTCGTCATAGCCCTATCAGCATATAACCTAGTAAAAAACCGCAACAAAAAATTAGAATATGCTCAATAACTCTTGTTGCTCCACCCCATAAACGATCTGCACTTGCTGTTTTCAATGCGCTCAACAACCTCTGACGCAACCATCCAAAACAGCAAGTAGCCTTTCAAATATTTTTCCCTCGCCTCGCTAGAAAGACACCAACTTTTCAGAGCACCAGCTTTCTGCGTGCTACCGCTCTGAATTTATAGAACTTGACAAAAGAGCTTGTACAGCATTCCATGCATCCCGAGCTGCATTGCGCTGCCCCATAACTTGAGCTGACAGCGTAGCACCATCAAGAAGCATGATGAAAATTGGTGAAAGCCTCTTAGCCTCATCGGCCGAAACCAGACTAACTAAGATCCCTTCTACAAACTCCACAAGTTTAATTTTCTGGTTCGCAGCGGCGTCTTTTATTTCGTCAGCACCGTTATTAAACTCCGATGCCGCATGAGCAAACATACATCCGGTAAAGCTA
Source organism: Pseudomonas frederiksbergensis (assembly GCF_003732275.1). Taxonomy (GTDB): domain Bacteria; phylum Pseudomonadota; class Gammaproteobacteria; order Pseudomonadales; family Pseudomonadaceae; genus Aquipseudomonas; species Aquipseudomonas frederiksbergensis_H. The sequence goes on along the minus strand of NZ_MOBM01000017.1, from coordinate 4,430 downwards.
TCAGATTGATACCAATTATTATGCCACTCAAAAACTGCCTGGAGTTTCTCAATCGGAGATTCAAATTGAGAAACCAATTCATCCATTGAGCTTTTACACATCAACTCTCGAGCTTTCAGAACCTCTACGATCAAATTGTTTTTCTTGCTAAAATGACGATACATCGTCATTTTAGCAACTTTAGCTTCGGCGATTATCGTATCAATGCCCACCGCATGAAATCCATGCTCTTCAAAAAGTTTTGTGGCAGTCTCGATTATCGCCTGTTTTTTTTCCACTATCCTAATCCTCTATCATTTCCTACTAGCAAAGCCCTCATGAATCCTCGACGCCCTCTCGGACTCCAGAGCATTTAACAAATAATCGTAATATCTATTGCAGGAATCAAGTCGATACTTTGCGCCAATATATATTTCCTGCCCAGCACTAGGCGTATCTTTAACAATAGGGCGCACTACACTCTCAACCCATCCCTTCGCATGAAGTATATCGATTTCCGCATGCTCTTCATAATATGCAAGCTGCAGTTCATCACAGACCCCTAAGCGACGACATCCGGAGATTAATTTGTCATAATTTTGCGGATCCAACATTTCTGTCATAGCCATGATACCCAGCAGTTTAAAGTAATGCTGTCTATTCAAGGCCCCCATCATGAACAGATTATATCCTTCGAGCCCCTGCCAACTCAACAGCGATGCATAATCGTCACCAACAAGGTCAATATCTAGCGAAACCAGAAGAGAATTATATAGCTCAACATGACTTTTTCCGGCGTTCCCTTGCCCCGCTTCATCCCATATATTTTTCGATATTTCAACTCTGGTGTTGGGGCGCGCACCCACTAGCGTCAACACTATAAGATCAAAAAACCTATTATTTAGTGCGCAATCACTTTTAAAAAAACTAATCAACTGATCCATATCAGCCGTATCACGAAGATAGTCGAATAGGCGATGATTGGTAACAGGATGACTTTCGTAGAGTTTCACAAGCTGCTCTTCAATATCATAGATTGGCTCCGCCTCCACAAAAGAAGCAACCGCTTGACTAGCCAACCAAGAACTCTCAATTGCACTCTTCACTTTCTGAAGGAAAACACTGTATTGATTTGTCGCCGCCGAGTGTGCTGGATCGATGACCTGCAACTCATACAAAAGAAACAACGATCTATGTACCGAATACAAGCTCCTTTCTTCAAACTCAGAAAAGGCAAACTTTAGTTCTGACATCACAGATGAGAGAAAGCGTTCCATATATCCGCTTATCGAATCTACTTTTTCATCAAGGAATTCGATATCTCTTAAAATCCTTATACGCTCATGCAATGGCTGCTCCATCACATCAACCATAGCCTTAGAAAGGTTTTCTGTCTTAGGGAGTCCTGCAACTTGTTGTCCATCGACGATCATGGGTGGGGCATCCTTACCAAATGAGAACACTCATTATATACATACAGGTCTGTCTCATCAAGATATCTGCCGTGGACTTTTTTTCTAATCAGCATGCTGTTTTTACCGGTATTGGATTTTCTTCCATTGATTCATCGCTGGATCACATAGTGATTTAGAATACGTAGTTGAAACAGTGAGGTAGGATGTCCCTCATTCCACTGCGCTTAGTACCCGCGGCCTCCTCAATACGGCTTTTCATGTACGCATTGCTGTGTGAGGCAAATAGCTGAAAACCGAGTGAGGCACTTTTCAAGTTTCGAAAACCAAACTGCAAACGCGGATCGCTAACCAAGTCAATGGAAAAAATTTGAACACAACCTCCCCTCTCACCGCCCGCGAGGGCGACCAGGTACTGAAGGACGTCGCACTGAGCACACGCACCATGACAAGAACCAGCAGCCAGTCTTTGAGCAAAATCGTAAGCGTCTGCCCAAGTCACCTTGCGTGACTTAGGTAAGAACCCGCTGAGTCGGCAACCTCATCAGCGCAAAAGTCGAAGGTCAGTCAGCGCTGTGACATACACAACATATCTTGTTGCCGTCGGGGTCTCTGATGTAAGCACCGTAATAATCCGGAGAGTACTGAGGACGCAGCCCTGGTGCGCCTTCGTCTAATGCCCCGTTAGCCATAGCGACCGCGTAGAAGTCATCAACCTGCGCCCGCGCTTGGGCTTCGAACGCAACCATTGACCCGTTACCTGGTGTCGCTGGTTCGCCATTCAACGGGCTGTAGACGCAGAACGCCGTACCTGAGGTAGTCGTACTTTGAGTGAATAGAGCGCGGTCTGGCTTGTGCTTGAGCGCAAGCAGGTTGATGCCTAGCGGTGCAAGCAGGCGCTTATAGAAGTCTGTGGCGCGGGTGAAATTGTTGGTGCCGATAGTGACATGGCTGAACATCAGGCGCTCCGATTGGTTAGGGCATCCGTCGACTCAACTTTACCTTGTGAAGGTCATGCCGGCACCCACTTATGCGGCAGAAGATTACCGATTTCACTCACTTGCTGTGTCGGCAACTGCGTCAGCACGCGTTGGATTACAGCCTGAAACGCTGGGCAGCGCTGTCGCGCTACCTCGACGACGGGGCCGTACCCATAGAAAACAATTGGGCCGAGAACCAGATCCGACCATGGGCTCTTGGACGAAAGAACTGGCTCTTTGCGGGGTCGCTACATGGATTGAAATTCGCTGTGAAAACCGGTCGGAACCTTCGGTGGAGAGACGCAAGGCCGGGGATCGCTGTTACTCACATGGCCCGATTTATGATGAGCTACGCGGAAAGACTGCCGAGGCAGTAGCCGCGCCCCCCGGTTACACAAAATTCTGCACACCCTCAACTAGCGCTAGGCTTTATCACTGCTATGCTCGACTTGCTTCACCCATGGAAAACTTCTTTCAAGGACAAGAAAATGACTCACAAAATCCGCACCACCAACACCCACATAATTGTTGAGCTTTCATCTAAAGCAGGCCACAAGTATGAGGTCGGGTATCCAATAAAGGATGGATACACCGAAGAGAAAATTCTCGAAAACATTAAATCGCACGAACTACAAGACAGTCCCTTTTTAAGCTTGCAATGGATTCCTGGGGCTCCGCAGACTAGCCCTTCAGCAGAAGTTCAAAAAATAGGGATTGCGGCAGGTTATGTTAGCCATGACAGAGGGCCAATTTACGAATACCGCATTAACTTCCAGAACAGCAAAGGATGGGAATTCCAATTCAAAGACGAAACTGGCGATATTTATCCATGCAATACAACTTTTAACTCATGGCACTACATTGACTACAACTCCGACAAGGCAACAATAATTGGCGTCAGAAACTCATAAAAAATTATGGCCATATACCGCCTCCTCAAAACACCCATTATTTCGGGCGTTTTTTTGCTGCCCCTTTCACCTTAGAGGGGTCGCGGTAGGGACGGCAGTTACCTGCCGCCCCCCGCACAGATCCGTACGTGCGGAACTACCGCATACGGCTCCTGCCTCGAGTATGTGACGCGAAGCGATCCTCAGGGTAGGCTACCAAGCCTCGCCAAAGCTAATCCGAGATAAGCTTGAGGCTTTAGAATTTAGCGCTCGCGATACCGTGCTGCTGGCACAAGACGGTGAAAATATTATCGGTGTCATAAGTTTACACGTACTTGAACTGTTTCATCAGCCGGGTAGGCTCGGACGCATTACCTCCCTTGTCATTGATGATGACTTCCGAGGACAAGGAGTAGGGGCAATGCTAGTTTTCGCTGCTGACGCGTTTTTTACAGAGCAACTTTGCGTCCGGGCTGAGGTGACTAGCAGTGACCACCGAATACAGGTTCACACTTTTTATCAGCAGCAAGGTTACGCGGTCGACGAGCGTCGGTTTGTCAAACGGTATGATTCTTCCGGGGCATAGTAAGTTTAAATTCGGCGAGCACGTCACCTTGATCAAAATATAAAACTGGTGAGCAGCGTGTATTGCCCGAACGCTTACTAAGCACCAGTGTCGCGTCGCGGCACTACGCCAAGGGCTTCTCTGGCCACGAATATCTCCTTACCGGTGACAAAGACTCGGTGCCGAGGATCGTGTTTGCCAGCGTAGGGAATTTTATCAGACCAACTGAGTACCCCTAGCTCTCTGAGCTCGTGCTCCAGGGCCACGGCGTTGTCTTTGGACTTAAAGAAGCCAACACAGTGGTCATGACGCATTGCCATGATGTATTGAAAGAAGAACTCGCATGCTTGAGACTCACTGCCTGAGGCATAGATTGGCTGTGAATCATGACCCCGCTCCGTATAACAGACCTGCCACTGCGTGTCCCTGTGGCTTAGGTAAAAGGCGTCTGACGCCCCGCCACGGGAGCCGATGGCATACATGGATGGGTTGCATCCTTCTTCTAACAGGCGCTCTGCGAGGCGTGTATTCATTGCATCCACGAGATTGTCTGTCAGTACCGATGCAAAACTGACCCACCCTACCGGTTGAAAACTGACCCACT
>NZ_MOBM01000016.1 GCF_003732275.1 Pseudomonas frederiksbergensis | reverse complement strand
TCGCCAAACACCATCATGGTCTTGTCCAGGTAGAACAGCTCGTTATCCAGACCGGCATAGCCGCTGGCCATCGAGCGCTTGTTGACGATGATGGTCTTGGCTTTGAACGCTTCCAGAATCGGCATGCCGGCAATCGGCGATTTCGGATCGTTCTTGGCCGCCGGGTTAACCACGTCGTTGGCGCCGAGCACCAGCACCACGTCGGCCTGACCGAACTCGGAGTTGATGTCTTCCATCTCGAACACCTGGTCGTAAGGCACTTCGGCCTCGGCCAGCAATACGTTCATGTGGCCAGGCATCCGACCCGCAACCGGGTGAATCGCATACTTCACGGTCACACCACGGTGGGTCAGCTTCTCGGTCAGCTCTTTCAATGCGTGCTGCGCGCGAGCCACCGCCAGGCCATAGCCCGGAACGATGATCACAGTGTCGGCGTTGGTCAGCAGGAAGGTGGCGTCGTCAGCCGAGCCGGATTTCACCGGGCGGGCTTCTTTCGAGCCTGCCGGGCCAGCGGCATCTGCTATGTTGCCGAAACCGCCGAGCAACACGTTGAAGAACGAACGGTTCATCGCCTTGCACATGATGTACGAGAGAATCGCACCGCTTGAGCCCACCAGGGAGCCGGCAATGATCAGCATCGAGTTGTTCAGCGAGAAGCCGATACCCGCTGCTGCCCAGCCGGAGTAGCTGTTGAGCATCGACACGACGACGGGCATGTCGGCACCGCCAATCGGGATGATGATCAGCACGCCCATCACGAAGGCCAGGGCCAGCATCAGGGCAAACGCGCTGAGATTGCCGGTCAGCATGAAGGTGACGCCCAGTGCCAGCGTCGCCATACCCAGCAGCAGGTTCAGCTTGTGCTGGCCAGCGAACTGTACCGGTGCGCCCTGGAACAGGCGGAACTTGTACTTGCCCGACAGCTTGCCAAACGCGATCACCGAACCGGAGAAGGTGATTGCACCGATGGCAGCGCCGAGGAACAGTTCCAGGCGGTTGCCCGCCGGAATCGAATCACCCAGCTGTTTAACGATGCCCAGAGACTGCGGCTCGACCACCGCCGCGATGGCGATGAACACTGCGGCCATACCAATCATGCTGTGCATGAAGGCGACCAGTTCCGGCATCTTGGTCATTTCAACGCGTTTGGCCATGATCGAGCCGGCAGTGCCGCCGACCAGCAGACCCACGATGACGTAACCGATGCCGGCAGTAGCAAGCTCAGCGCCCAACTTATAGATGAGGCCCACGGTAGTGAGGATCGCCAGGGCCATGCCGAGCATGCCGTACACGTTGCCGCGTCGCGATGTGGTCGGGTGCGACAGGCCTTTAAGGGCCTGGATGAAGCAGATCGACGCGATCAAGTAGAGCGTCGTTACAAGATTCATGCTCATTACTTGGGCGCCTCTTCTTTTGCGGCTTTCGGGGCTTTTTTCTTGAACATCTCAAGCATCCTGCGGGTCACCAGGAAGCCACCAAACACGTTCACCGCCGCCAGAGCCACCGCCAGGGTGCCCATGGTCTTGCCCAATGGCGTCACGGTCAAAGCCGCGGCGAGCATGGCGCCGACGATGACGATCGCCGAGATCGCGTTGGTCACCGCCATCAGAGGCGTGTGCAGTGCAGGCGTAACGTTCCACACCACGTGATAACCGACATAAATCGCCAGCACGAAGATGATCAGGTTGTAGATACCGGGGGAGATAAGCTCTTCCATCGTCTGAATCCCTGCTTAGGCGTTTTTGCGGATGACTTGGCCGTCGCGGCACATCAGGCACGCGGCGACAATGTCGTCTTCGAGGTTCACTTCAAACTGGCCTTCTTTGTTGAAGACCAGCTTCAGGAAGTCCAGCAGGTTGCGCGCGTACAGCGCCGAAGCATCGGCCGCGACTGCGCCGGCCAGATTGGTCGGGCCGCAAATGGTCACGCCATTCTCGACGACCACCTGATCGGCCACGGTCAGCGGGCAGTTGCCACCCTGGGCTGCCGCGAGGTCGATGACCACCGAGCCGGGCTTCATCTGCGCCACGGTTTCGGCGCTCAACAGTGTCGGCGCCTTGCGGCCCGGGATCAGTGCGGTGGTGATGACAATGTCAGCCTGCTTGGCGCGTTCATGCACGGCCAAGGCCTGGCGCTGCATCCAGCTGGCCGGCATGGGGCGTGCGTAACCGCCGACACCGACGGCGCATTCGCGCTCTTCATCGGTTTCGTACGGCACATCGACGAATTTCGCACCCAGAGATTCGATCTGTTCTTTCACGGCAGGACGCACGTCGGACGCTTCGATGACTGCCCCCAGACGTTTCGCCGTGGCAATCGCCTGCAAACCGGCTACGCCGGCGCCAAGAATCAGCACACGCGCCGCTTTCACGGTGCCCGCAGCGGTCATCAGCATCGGCATGAAGCGTGGATAGTAGTGAGCAGCCAGCAACACGGCTTTATAGCCGGCGATGTTCGCCTGGGAGGACAACACATCCAGGCTCTGAGCGCGGGAGGTGCGCGGCGCAGCCTCCAGTGCGAAAGCGGTAATGCCGCACTCAGCCAGCTTGGCAATGGTTTCATTGCTGAACGGATTGAGCATGCCCACCACAACGGTGCCGCTCTTTATCAGCGTCAGTTCGCTGTCGCTGGGGGCGACCACCTTGAGAATCAGCTCTGCGCCAAATGCATCATTGGCACTGCCAATGGTCGCGCCTGCCGCTTCATAAGCACTGTCGACAACGCTGGCGTTAATACCGGCGCCGCTTTGCACAGTGACTTTATGACCCTGGCCGATCAGCTTCTTGATGGTTTCCGGGGTTGCAGCAACCCGTGTTTCACCCGTCTGGGTTTCGAGAGGAACACCAATGTGCACGTCAAATCTCCTGCGTGATCTTATTGAGTAAACCCAGGCACTGCGGATG
>NZ_MOBM01000015.1:49861-194905 GCF_003732275.1 Pseudomonas frederiksbergensis | reverse complement strand
GCCTGCTCGCGATAGCGGCGGGTCAGCCAACATTGATGCTGAATGTACCGCCGCTATCGCGAGCAGGCTCGCTCCCACAAGTTGCGCATCTAAACTGACTGGCATTAGGCCAGAGGCTGGCAATATAACATTGCCAGCAGTGCAATTTTCCGCTCTTTTTGTGAACCAGGCGTTCTTTTACCCAATACCCCGATCGTCGCGCTCACTGCCATCGAACGCATTCCGGGTCTTTAATAGTTGCAGGATTTCAAGCCACCCCACCGCACACGCATCGGGAGACTAGTCATGAAAATCGTCGTCATTGGCGGTACCGGGCTGATCGGCAGACACCTGTGCAAAAACCTGCAAGACCTGGGGCATGAAACCCTGGCCGCGTCACCCAGCACCGGCGTCAACGCCCTCACCGGCGAAGGACTGCAAACCGCTTTGCAAGGCGCCGACGTGGTGGTCGACGTGGCCAACTCGCCTTCCTTCGAAGACGCTGCCGTGCTCGAGTTCTTCGAAACCAGCGGGCGCAACCTGCTCGCCGCCGAGAAAGCCGCAGGCATCAAACACCATGTCGCCCTGTCGGTGGTGGGCACCGAGCGCATGCTCGACAGCGGTTACTTCCGGGCGAAAATGGCGCAGGAAACACTCATCAAAGACTCAGGCATCCCCTACACCATCCTTCGAGCCACGCAGTTCTTCGAATTCATCGGGGCGATTTCGCACTCGGGCGTTCAGGAAGGCGACACCGTGCGCCTGACCTCCGCCGAGCTGCAACCGATTGCCGCGGTCGATGTCGCGATGGCGTTGGCGAAGGTCGCCGTGCAAGCGCCGAGCAATCAAACCCTGGAAGTGGCCGGGCCAGAGCGCTGGCCGCTGGTGGAATTCGTGCGCCTGTTTTTGCAACACACCAACGACCCGCGCCAGGCCCAACCAGACGACACGGTCCCCTACTTCGGCGCGCCAATCGATGACCATTCGCTCACGCCGGGAGAGCACCCCATCATCGGGCCGACGCGCTTCGAGAACTGGCTCAAGAGCACAATGCTGTTCACTTAAGAGCCTCTTAAGTCAGTGAGAAACCTGTGGCGAGGGAGCTTGTTCCCGCTTGAGTGCGTAGCACTCACAAAAATCGGCGATTGTTATCCGATTCTGGGGCCGCTACGCAGCCCAACGCGAGCAAGCTCGCTCGCCACAAAGGTAAGCATGACTGAAGCGTCTCGCTTAAGTGAATAGCATTGGGCTCAAGAGCAGCGCTTGATACTCAAACGAGGCCTTACACCAACCGTTCAATCTTCTGATGCTGCCAGACCATTTTGTAATACAGCGTCTGCAGGATCAGCATGCCCAGATAAGCCACCGGAAACGCCATCCAGACACCTTGCAGCCCGAAGCGCGCATCCAGCAGATACGCCACCGGCAACTGCACCCCGACCACGCAAACGATGGAAACCGCCACCGGTACCAACACCGTGCCGCTCGCGCGCATGATGCCGCCGACAATCGCCTGAAAACCAAACACCAACAGGCTCCAGAGCATGATGTGCAACAGGTGTTCGGCCATCGCCCGCGTGGAATCATCCGTGAGGAACAACCCCAGCAACCAGTGCGACAGCAGGTAACCCAACACCACCAAACCACCGGTCAGGCACACGTTGATCAAAAGCCCCGTGCGCAAAATCGGCCCCATGCGCTCGATGCGCCCGGCCCCGATGGCCTGCGCGCCGAGGATCGACGCCGTGATCGCAATCGACAGCGCCGGGAACTGCACGTAATTGACGATCTGCGTCACCGCCCCATACGCCGCCGTCGCCTGAGAGCCGTGCTGGTTCACCAGCGCCAGAATCACCAGCTCCGATAACGACAGCACCACCATCTGCAACCCGGTCGGCAGCCCGATACGCAACACCTTGCCGAGGATCTCCAGATCCAGCCGCATCGCCGCAAACATCTCCCGATCCGGCGCCAACGGATGCCCTTTGCGAATCAACCGCCACGCCAGCCACCCCATCGCCGACAAGTTACCCGCCAACCCCGCCCACGCCGCACTCTGAATCCCCATCGGCGGCAACCCCAACCAACCGAGAATCAACGCCGGTGTCAGCGTCAGCCCGACACACGTCGACACCACCAGCGCCAACAACGGCGACACCGTATCGCTCACCCCACGCAGCAACTGCGTGAACAACACAAACACCAGCAGCGACGGCAAGATCCACATCATCACATGCGCATACGCCACCGCATCGTCCAGCACATCCACCGGCGTGCCCAAACCCTGCAACGCCGGCCGGGCAAACACACTGCCCAACACCGCCGCCGCCAACCCGATCATCGCCCCCAACAGCAACGTCGAACCAGCGATGGCCTTCACCAAATGCAACTCGCGAGCGCCCCAGGCTTGACCGATCAACACCCCGGCGCCAGCGCCGAGGCCGATGACCAGGGCGATGAAGAAGAACACCACGGGGAACATGCCCGATACCGCCGCAAGAGCCTGGGTGCCGAGCATTTGGCCGATGTAGATGCTGTTGATGGTGCCCGACATGGATTGGAGGAAATTGGAGAGGACCATGGGGGCGAGGAATAGAAGGTAGGTTTGCCAGAGGGGATGTTGGGAGGTGGGGGTTTGCATTGAGGTTCCGTCTCGGGTGGGGACTGGCGTTTGGGAAATTCTACGCTACGGAACTGGGAATAACGCGCTCCTATTTTGCGGATTTGGGGAGCAGAAATAATGTCTGGTTTCGGCCCAAAAGCTGCCATTAGGTGAAAGGCTGTTCAAACGTGAATAGTGTCGTGTGGTATCGATCCCGATGGATCAGGGCCCGGAGCCCGCGTCTATCTCGCAGGCCCGTGCCAGTGCTTGTGTATCGATATACTCCCGGATGTTCGTCAATTTTCCATTTCGCACGGTAATGGCGAAGACCCAATCGTCCTCCCACGTTTTATTCGTGGCTTTGATTCTCCCCCTGGCGAAGCCGACGACCAGAACCCGGTCACCCTGCGCCACGTATTCGTGGAACTCCATGACTGATGTTTCCATCTTTTCGGAAGCCTTCTGAAACAGATCTGCCAATCCCGCGTGCCCACGATGTGTGCCAGCCAGCGGCCAGTCCTCGCCCGGAATGATCCATTCAATATCTTCGGAAGCCAGCGCTAGTAGATCTCGCCTTTCGCTGCGGCCCATTGCTGTAAAGAAGTCCTTAACAACCTGGACATTCTTTTTTTTGTTCATCGAAATCTCTCCGTTTCTCTCGCATCTGATCGCGTCCGTTCTAATCGGATGCCTTGTGGACCTGCCGGTGAGGGGCGTGGTGTCGGTGATTCAGCCGATATCGACGTTCAAGGCGATGTCCCAAGTGCCCGCGCCATTTTTTGCAAGGCCGATCATCATCAGGCCGAGCGCCTCAAGCGTCTGGGCCATGTGCAGGCCACCGACATCCAACGGACGCAGCCCGAGACTTTCGATGAACGTCGAGACGCGCGCCTTGGCCTCCGGATTGTCGGCGGCGATGAACGCGTCGAGGGGGCCGCCCTTGGCAAGGACGTGGCCAAAGAGGGTGTTGAATGCCTTCACGACATGTGCGCTGGCGGGGACGATCTTGGCGATTTCCTGCGCACCAGAACTGCCGGCGGGAGAGACGAGGCCCGTGAGGTCCGGAGAGGCTGTGTTGGTGATGTCGATGATCACCTTGCCGTCGAGCGCGTCCCCGTAATCGGCCACCACCGACGCCGCACCGTTGTACGGCACGGCGAGGATGACGATGTCGCCGGCGGGCGCGGCCCCGTAGGTTCCTGTGATCGCTCCGGCTGCGAGCTTGTCGGCCAGCGCCTGCGCCTTGGCGGGGTTGCGGCTGACCACCTCAACGGTGTATCCAGCTTTGGCGGTACGACTGGCGATCGCCGCGGCCATGCCTCCTGAACCGATGATGCTGATAGTGCTCATGTGTAATCTCCAAATGAGTTGGGGTATTGCCCGCAGTCTCTGAACGGGCTTCCCCCGGTTAGTATCCCGTGTGTGCCGGGCCGCATCCGCCTCCCTAATGCCATGCTCGGGTCGAACGGATCACGGCATCGCGACGTTGCTGTTCGCCGGGCTCGTTGCGACCCGGCGAACAGCCTCAGCTCACTCAAGCGGCAGGGAAGTAGTGGCCATTGTCCATATCGGCAAACAGGCCGGGCTGCATTGGTGTCCAGCCGAGCGTCTGGCGCGTGATATCGTTCGACGCCGGGGTATCCAGCGTCACCAAGTTCGCGAGGAAGCCGAAGAAACCCGGCCCCATCATTACGTCCGCTGGAATGGGCACGGCGGGAAGGTTCAGACGGCTGCCAATGGCCTCCGCGATCTCGCGGTACGGGATAGCCCCTTCGGCAACCGCATGCCAGGATCTGCCAGCGGGCCCCTTCTCCAGCGCCAGGCGGAACAGGGTAGCGAGGTCGCGGGCATGCACTGCCGCCCACCGGTTGGAGCCGTCCCCGGGGAAGCCAACGACGCCCTTTTCCTTTGCTTGCCCGATCAGGACCTGAAGGAAACCGGCCTTGTCGGTTGAGCTGTGCATGATTTCAGAAATGCGCACGACCGAAGACCGCACGCCCCGCTCTGCGAGACCGATTACGGTAAGCTCCACGATGTTACGAACCCGCAGGGAGCCCTTATATTGATCGCCAGCCGGAGAAAGAGCCGGATCCTCCTCGGTCGCCGGTCGGCTCTGGAGCGGCCCAGGAACCGGCCAACCCTCGTTAGTCGGCGAACCGATGCTTCCCGATACGACCAGCGGCTTTCCCGTTCCAGCCAGTGCATCACCGTATGCGAGCATGATCTGGACCTCCGCTGCGGCAACAGCGTCGATCCCGCCGACCGGAAGCAGGTCTTGTCTGTGCGCGACGTGGATCACGCCGTCGGCGGCTGCAGCCGCCTCCTTGAGCCCGTCGAGATCATCGAGATCACCGCGACGCACCTTTGCGCCGAGCGCAGTGACCGCCTCCGCCGCACTGTCCGAGCGGGCCAAAGCGGTGACCTCGTGGCCGGCGGCGATGAGGTCGGAGATGATGTACGGACCGGAATGGCCGGTCCCGCCAGTGACGAATACGTGCATGTTGGTGCTCCTTGTAAGTGATGGGATGCGAGAAGTGGTGCTACAGATGCACTCAGCCGAGAAGGCTGACGCCGATTGAGAAGTTGGTGTGTTTGACGGAGTGGGTGATGAGGCCCAGCGAAAGCAGGCAGGCGTGCTCCAGCGTTCGCGCCATGATCAGCGGCCCGGTGTCCATCGGGCGCAGTCCGAGGCTCTCGATGAACGCCGAGACACGCGCCTTCGCCTGCGCGTCGTCCCCGGCGATGAACACGTCCAACGGGTGGCCCTCGACAGGACCGGCAGCCAGGACGTGGGAGAAGTGGGCGTTGAACGCCTTGACGACTTTGGCGTCGGCAGGGGCTGCTTTGACAATTTCCTGTGCGCCGAAACTGGTCTCAGGGGTCACAAAGCTTGTGAAGCCAGGGGCGACGGGGTTGGTGATGTCGACAAGAAGCTTGCCTGACAGTTCTTCGCCGTATTGCTTCACCACGTCGAGTACGGCTGAGTAGGGAACCGCCAGGATGACAATATCCCCGGCCGGGGCTGCGCCGAACGTTCCTGTCGTAGAGCCGGCTCCGATCTGCTCGGCCAGCGCCCGCGCCTTGGCGGCGTCACGACTCATCACCTCGACGGTGTGTCCGGCTTTGGCGGCAAGGCCGCCGATCGATGCGGCCATGCCACCTGAGCCAATGATGCTGATAGTGCTCATGTGCAGTTTCCTTACAGATAGGGGGTGATCATTCAAGGACTGCCGACTCGATCCGGCGACTGCGTTCAACCTACGACCCATGCTGGTCGCTTCACTTGCAAAAAGCAAGTGAACTGCAGGAATTTACTTGCACCATGCAAGCAATGCTAAGATCCGGCCATGAAAACACCATCCAAAGAAGACGTTCGGTCCCATTGCGCAGTGAACTATGGCGTGGAGATTTTCGGCGACCGGTGGTCGCTCTTGATCATTCGCGACATCGTTTTTGTTGGTAAGAAGACGTATGGCCAGTTCCTGAAATCGGAAGAAGGAATCGCGTCTAATGTCCTTGCTTCCCGCCTTGCCTTTCTTGAGGGTCAAGGAATTCTCTCGAAGGCACCCAACCCCGACGACAGGCGCAAGGATTTCTACACGTTGACAGAGAAAGGCCTGGACCTCATTCCCATCGTGCTCAACATCGTGCTTTGGAGCGCGAAGCACGATTCGAAGTCGTACGCACGGGACCTCGAGGAGTTCGTTACCCGATTAAGTCAAAGCCCCACGCAGGTGAGCGAAGAGCTGAAGGCGCTGGTCCGCAATGGCGGATGTATGTTTCCTGAGAGCAAGGAATGAGCACGACGGCAAGCGCCGCCCTGTCACGTTGCACGAACTGTGCGCACTCACCACCGGCTACAAGGTGCAGCGAATGGCGCAGGCATAAATCGGCCAGAAGCTGACGCCCATTGCAATGGGAGATCGACACGTGACTCGGCACTACCTGTCGCAGGCCACTCCGTCCCAACTCTCCCCCCAATGTAAAGCAAGCTTTACATCCACGAAGGCATCGCTGAATATATAAAGGAGCTTTTACATCAGGGAGGATGAAATGAAACGGTACTATTACGAATTGGGCACCGCGTTGGTCCTGTACTCGATCGCGTTGATCGCATCGCAGATCCTGCTACAGCGTCTGGAGCAAGCAGATATTTCTCTACGCGCGGCGATCGCGCTGACCCCGGTAATTCCTGCCAGCCTGATGTGTTGGGCCATCGTCCGGAACTTTCGGCGCCTGGACGAAATGCACTTGCGTATCCAGTTTGAGGCGCTCGGCTTTGCTTTTGCTGCCTCCGCGTTGCTAACTTTCAGCTATGGCTTTCTGGAAAATGTCGGGGCTCCGCATATCCCATGGCTCTGGGTTTGGCCAGTGATGGGGCTTATGTGGATTATCGGTCTCAGAATTGCGAGACGCCGCTATCAATGAAAAACACACTGAAAGAGCTTCGTGCCGAGCGTAAATGGTCACAGGTTGATTTGGCATCGAGACTGAATGTCTCGCGGCAGACGATTAATGCGATCGAAAACGGCCGTTATGACCCTAGCCTTCCACTGGCATTTCAAATCGCGCGAACATTTCAGTTGCCCATCGAAAGCATTTTTGACGATGAGCTTTCTGGTTAGGGTTAATGCCTTTTAAGTCGAATGCTGCCGCGGGTAGACGGCAGCGAGCCCAAGCTGCGCAGAACAACATTGAAAAGGAGTTCGAATGAAGTTCAAATGTTATCGAGAGAATTGAGTGCTGCAGTGGCAACTCCGGAGTTTGCCCTCGATTCAGATCTGACTTATACAACAAGGCCACATGAAAAATGAAAGTGAAAATATTATTCATCGCTTCGCTAGGAATTTTATCGCTAATTCAAACATCACTATCCTTCGCGGATAATGCCAATGGGAAAAATCTCTATTTACAGAGATGTACCATGTGTCACGGAATAGATCTCAAAGGAACAGGACCATTGGCTAATAAAAGCAATCCTCCTACACCTGACCTTACAACATCCACTTTCAAAAAACGACTAAATGATTATCCGGGCGTTATTGTATCATCGATAATACTTCGTCCAAATGGAGACTTGATTCCAAAAACTTTGCAAGAGAATGGTATAAAACTATCACCGTACGCTTGGAGGATTAAGGATCTGCGCGATTTAAATCAATACATGAGTGGTGTGATTTCAAAAAATCGATGATTTTGAGATGAGAGACACGCACAGAAATCCAAGAGCCATTTCAGGGTTGATTACAAACAAATTATTCAGCGAAGAACTGATGAGATATTAGACATGGTCTGTGGCTCTCGCTGAATTTTCTTCAAACTTTATAACTTAACGCCCCGACAGGATTAATGTTACTGAGCCAGTCGACCTCTCGCGGGCACATCGCTGAACAATCTCGGATAATCACAGCAGCCACCTTCGTAGACGGTCACCAGGTAATGGGTCTGCAACAGGGGTTGGATTGATTTCGCTGACCTCTGGAACTTCCGGTGCGACAGACACGTGGATAAACCATGGTAAAAAATGGACGATCGAAAATCTGGGAGGCTGGAGAATGAACTCACTTAAACTCGTCATGGGAGTATTGACCTTAGGCTTTTGGCTTTCTTCATTTTTTGTCTGGAAGTACTTTGATTCTCACGGACTGAGAACGCCGGATCTTCAAAGTGGAAAAATCTACCCGCTGAATACGCACGGGTCGGTTGTATATCTAACGCTCCATGAGCATTACTTTTTGTACGGTTTGATCATCGCTAGCATAGTGTTCTTCCTACTCAGCGTTGTCTTTTATTTTGTTGGGAGCAAGCGACCATAGTTTGTTCGTCAACATTGGGTTTGGTGATCTAAATCAGTGACGCACGAGAAAGTGCGCAGAAGTACTCAGAGTGTTGGTGCCTATCGATTTTGGTGAGCACCATTTCGGTTCTTGGGATCTTGGCAGGTTAGAGAGGCCACCCCTTGGTACTTTCTGGTCGCTATCTGCCAGGTATTGATCGACAGCTTTGGGTCGGTTGCAGCCCTTCGAGACAGGCAGCAATCGGCCATTTACGGACATGCCATTACTTTCCATCACCCTGCGCTAGCCTTGGGACTCAGTTAAAGTACTGACTCATGGAGCTTAGAGACGAGCAATGAAACTGAACCACAGGCCGGTAAAGGCTAGCGACGTTAAAATGATCTGCGGCTTTCCTCAGAACGCTCAAGAGTTGTTTTTCATGTTTCCGAAGGCGCACTTCCCGCTAACGGAAACGCAGCTGATTACCGCGATCTCCCAACGCTTCGACTCTACCGTCTTCGAGTTCAATGGGACTGTCGTTGGTTTTGCCAATTTCTATCGAGCTGAACGAAATGGTGTTTGCTGTATCGGCAATGTCATCGTCTCGCCGAGCGCTCGGGACAAAGGAGTGGCCACGTTTATCGTAGAGACGATGACCGGCTTGGCATTCGAGCGTTACGGAGCCAACGAGGTGCAGATTTCCTGTTTTAACGAAAACACGGCAGGGCTGCTGCTCTACCCCAAGCTTGGGTTTGTCCCTTATGCCATTGAGGAGCGATCTTCTTTGGGAAACGGCCGATCGGCCCTCATACACATGACACGCATTAGAAGCTCGACAGGTTGAATACACAGTCGATTGCGACCCTGGATGACAGGCATAAATCGGCCAGAAGCGGACAATGATCGATACTTCAATCAGTCTTCACGCTCGTAGTGCTCACTTGCCAACCCGGTACTGCGCAGCTACTGTCGATTCCATGAATCAATTACGAATTGCCTTGACCACGACTACCACGACCGCCAGAGGCGGGTCGTGAGAGGTGTCGTGAGCCAATAACGCACGAACTTCAAAGGCCCGCCAGTGATGGATAGGGCCTTTTCTTTTGCCCTTGTGTCGCTGGCCAAAACGCAGGGAAAAGCACTATGTATGCATTGTTGATTCTTGATATGCAGGTTGGATTGTTTCATGGCCCGGATAAGCCATGGGCTGGTGAAGCGTTGCTAGACACGTTGAATAATCTGTTGAGTAAAGCCCGGAGTGCAGGCGCACCCATTTTTCTCGCCCGCCACATTGGTCCACCTGGTTCACCAATCGAGTCTGGAAGCCCGTTGACACAACTGGTGCAGGAACTGGCGCTGCACGGCGACGAAGTGATTTTCGAGAAAAGTCGTCCCAACGCCTTCACCAAGACAACCCTGGCCGATCAGCTACGGGCTTGTGGAGCTCAGGGTGTGGTCATTGCCGGAATGAAGACCCAATACTGTGTCGACAGCACCTGCCGCGCCACACGTGACCATGGATTCGATGCAGTGCTGATCGCCGATGGCCATACCTGCACAGACACCCCTGCCCTGAAGGCCGAAGAGATTGTCGCTCATCACAATGCGACCCTCGCGGGACCATTCTGCCGTGTCGTACGCGATGAGGACTGGTGTTTCTAGTCGCCATAGACAGACCGGCCCGAGTCAGGCCGATCTGTCCGCCTTGGGTTGTGGATTCAACCGGTCGACGCAACACAACTAAATTCTGTGTAAGCAGAAGGAGTGTTGCAGAGCGGCGGAGTAAATGAAAACGGGCGCCTGAGTGGCGCCCGTTTTTGTGTCCGCGCACCGGACCGTTTCACGCTGATTGTCTGCGCCAAGTACCGGGGGATGTGCCGAACTGGCGTTTGAATGCGCGACTGAACGCAGCTTCAGATTCGTAGCCAACGGCAAAGCCGATTTGCGCCACATTACCGCGACCTTCGCGCAGCTGTTGAGCCGCCACATGCATGCGCCAAAGCGTCAGGTATTGCATCGGTGGCTGTCCGACCAATGCCGTGAATCGCTCCGCGAATACCGAGCGCGACATGCCCACTTCAAGCGCCAGGGCTTCTGCAGTCCAGCCCTCGGTTGGACGAGCATGGAGCAGCGCCAGTGCGCGCCCGATATGCGGATCTCGCAAACCCGCCAACCACCCGCGCCGCTCAGCGGGGAGGCTCGCGACATACTGGCTGACGGCTTCGACGAATAGCAACTCGGAGAGCTTGGCGATGACCGTTGTCGAGCCGAGGCGCCCCGCCGCAATCTCACTGACAGCGAAACGGAATGAGCTTTCAATCCAGGCTCCCGAAGCCGTCGCGCGCAAGTCTAATTTCAATAAGGATGGCAGCGACGAAAGCAACGGACTGAAGGGGGTTTCAGAGCCGAGGAATCCGCACAATAGCTGCGTGACCTCGCCGCCCCCACCGTACTTGATTCGTGAAATAGCGCCGACTTCTGGCGGCTGAATAACTTCGCCCGCCGGCATGGGCGCAATGCTCAGGTCGCTGCCAAATGAATGAGCGTCATTGTGAGGAAGCAGAACGAGTTCGCCTGCCCGCACGTCAATGGCGGCACCACCGTCGACTTGTAATTGCATATGCCCTGCGGCGACAAAATGCGACGCAATGATATGTCGAGGTGCCTCCAGGAACGGTTTGCAATCGTCCGCAGAGATTCTTCCCTTGATGCACCAGGGCGCAGTGAATTCCGACTCGAGGAAGACCCCTCCAGACAGCCGAATTACACGCAATACATCAGAAAACGCATCCAACAATTGCCAGCCCTCCTTTCCGGAGTCCTGAGCATGTAATCAGGCGCACTGGTCATTCATCGCCTGAACGGCGAGGCCTAGATTAGCACCAACGCGGACTCAATGATCGAGACGATCCCCAGATGCTTCACCGCTGGTCATGGGCTCCGACGTTAACCGTAATTGCCCCATTCCAACTCGACCCGGCAAGCAGGAGATCGATATGAACACCGTTGCTACCATGCCCAGCTCAGATTCGGACAACGCCGACCGTTATGCTCAACTTGTCAGATCATCGAAGAAAGCGGAATGGCAGATCGATCGTGATTTGCTACAGGACCGGAGTTTCGACTTCTCGCGCAAATTCTTGCCCGACGGACTGTCGCGGATTGACCGCCTGACCTTTCTCGACGCAGACGAGGCGCGCCTGCTCAGTCAGATTCAGGGCCGAACCTATGCGTATATCTTTGGCTTGGTCGAGCGTTTTATCAGCGCCAAAATGCTCGATCAAGGTCGAGCCCATGTCTTTGACGATCAACTCGCACTCGAAGCACTGGTGCGCTTTTCCAATGACGAGATCAAGCACCAGGAGCTGTTCCGGCGCATGGAGACGATGATGGGTTCGCAATTGCCAGCGGGATATCGTCAAGTTGCCGATCCAAACGATGTGGCGCGCTCGGTACTTGCGGCCAGCACCTGGTCGGTGCTCGCGCTGACCTGTCATATCGAGCTGTTTGTTCAGGCGCACTACGTGCAAAGCATCGCCCCGCGTGAGGAGTTGTGCCCGCTATTCAAGGATGTTTTCAAGTTTCACTGGAAGGATGAAAGCCGGCACGTCGTGCTCGATGAACTGGAGTGGAAGGCGGAGCACGCGAAACTCTCGCCAGCCGAGCGCGACCAGGCAGTGAACGATCTGATTGCGCTGGTGGCGGCCGTCGATGGAATCCTGCAGCCACAATCGGCATCCGATGCCGACTACTTTATTTGCAATGTTTCACGATCATTCAGTGTTGCTGAGACAGCGCAAATCAAAGCCTGCGTGCTGAGCGCCTACCGCTGGCAATACATAATCTCGGGCGTGCAGCATCCACACTTTGGCCGGCTGCTTACGCACATGACGACACCCGCACAGATGTCCACGATTCAGACCGCACTGGCGCCCATCATGAGCAATTGATCAACTGGGGCGGCCGACTGTGCGTCGGCCGCGCGGCTGTGGGATGACGTGCTGAAAATGATTTATCGAGGCTGGGCAGCCATGACAATCCCGATGTGGATGTTGCTTGGATTTGCGACCTGGACTTTGCTGCTGTTGATGGCAACTGTCGGGGTGTATCGCTGGGTCAGAATCTTGTTCTTGAATGTTCCGATTGCCTCTTTCCGATGCGATCAGGTCGAAGGCGAGGATTGGTATCGGCGTGGGATTAGAGCACACGCGAACTGCGTGGAAAATCTGCCTGTCTTTGGCGCCATCGTGTTGGTGATTTCAACCCTTGGTGTCGACGCCCCTGCAGTGAGCTACTTGTCCGTAATCGTCCTGATTGCCCGCGTGTGCCAGTCTCTGGTTCACGTATCCCATGTGCAAACCAATACGTTCGTGGCGGTTCGGTTTACCTTCTTTTTCGTTCAGTTGGTCTGTTTTCTCGCGCTCATTGTTATAGCCGCCAGTTATGGCGTATGAATTTCTTAAATAGAGGCCAAAAGCGGTCACTCGGTATCGAAAGGACTTTCTCGCAAAGCAAAACAATTTTTGACTCTAAACTGACAAGCAAAAGAAGGTTTCCTGGCCTATTGCGCGACCCCATTAATGGCGTCGACATCCACTTCGTCCGGGTTTGCTCTGCGACTCGGAACGCTTTACCGTTACTCATGACCCATGATTAGCCAACCGGAGTCCCTGACATGGAAGTTATCAATCGGTTGCAGCCCGCAGAGTGTGAATGCATGGAGGACATCCGATGCGAAATCGATGCCCTTGATCAGGTCGTTATCAAGCTGTTGGGCAAGCGTTTTCACTACGTGCTGGCGGCCTCGAAGTTCAAGACCTCAGCGACTCTGGTACGTGCGCCGGAGCGTTTCAAGGCGATGCTGGCGACACGTCGCGAGTGGGCCGAGGCCGAGGGCTTGAGCCCGGATGCAATCGAGAAGATGTACAGCGACCTGGTTAACCACTTCATTGCCGAAGAGATGAAACACTGGGCGGCTCATCAATCCGAAAACTGATTCTGGTGTCCGGGTTGTCTGCTTTGGGTTTTGTATTCAGTTACCAAGTAGTTCTACCAGAAAAGGGAAAAACCCTATGAAGCCCGTCAGAATTCGTACCCTACAAAGTACTGACGCTGAGGCGTTGCTGGCATTTGAACTGGACAATCGCGAGTGGTTCGAGCGTTTCATTGACGCGCGCGATGCTGCTTTTTACTCGTTGCAGGGCGTCACCGATCACATTGCGGCTTATTTGTCTGATTTGGCCGCCGGAATCTGGCACCCATTTGTCATCGAAGATCCTGACGGAAAAATAGTGGGTCGAGCGAACCTGAAAGGCATCGACATGCCCGAGGGGTCGGCAGAAGTCGGTTATCGGATTGCTCAAAGCGCTTGCGAACAGGGACTGGCAACGCTGGCGGTGAGGCATTTGATCCAGGAGGCGCAGTTGCATTGGAACCTTAAACAACTGGTTGCCAACGTATACGCAGGAAATATCGGCTCGGCAAAAGTACTCGAACGGTGTGGCTTCTTGATCGATCCTATATCCCGGCAAGAAGGGACAGAGCATGAATATCGGTTTGATCTTTCGATTTAGATGATTGAGAACGAGCACCTTGTGTCCGTTTTTTTTACAGTTGCCTGCTGCGGTTTTTGGTACGCCTCAGTTTTCCCGTTACCTGCGACATTCTACAGAACTAACAATAGTCTCCAACGACGAACCCGGCTGATACACAGAGGTCAAAGCAGGTGATGACGTCGCCAATGAGCAAAGGCCTTTAGCCTGCTGCATTCAAGGCGAAGTCAGTAGCTCACATACTTTAGGGTGCGCCGGATAAATTTCAGCAGGCTCGGATTCTGCCGAGGGGCAGGTGCTGACTGCTGCTCACATCCAATGCTCCCGTATCGGAGTACTAAAATGACTCAATCAATGCGGTTCTTCCTATCGATCGTCCTTGCGACAGCTTCACTGGCATCGGCGAGCTTCCTGAACACTGCGGGTGCGGCAACTGCCGAGGATCTGGATGTCGACTCTCGGCAAGCGCTGCAAACGCTCTACAAGTCCACGCCATCTGCTGAAAACATTTCGCACAAAGCCAAAGCGATTCTTATCTTCCCGAAAATCATCAAGGCGGGCCTTGTGTTTGGCGGCAGCTATGGCGAAGGCGTGTTGTTGAAGGACAAGAAAGTTGAGAATTACTACAACTCCGTAACCGGGTCATGGGGGCTGCAAGCCGGCGCCCAGTCATATGGCTATGCGGTTTTCCTGATGACCGACAAAGCCGTCGACTATGTACGTAAAACCAAGGGTTGGGAAATCGGCGTAGGCCCCACCGTTGTCATGGTTGATGAAGGGGTGGCGAAGAATCTGTCCAGCACGACAGTGAAGCACGATGCCTACGCGTTCATTTTCGACCAGCAGGGGTTAATGGCCGGGATCAGCATCGAAGGCACCAAGATTTCCCTGATCAAGCGCTAAAACCGGTCGTTTGGCGCATGGATGCGCCAGTCCCATACAGGCGCCCTCTTCACTACTTTGAGCCAGGCAGGGTCTCAGCTGCTGATTAAAGCACCCTGCCCTGGCAATCGGCCTACACCAGCACGGTCAACCAGGCCGACACCAGCAGCAAAAAAGCCAATGCAGTGTTCATGCGTTTGAACGCCTGTGGTGAACCAAAAGCTCGAGCACTCCCCACGCCGAGCAACGCCCACAGGGTCATGCACGGCAAGGAGACCAACAGAAACATCAGCGACAACACCACCAGCTGCAGGGTCTTGTCGCCGCCACCGACAAATACGCTCACCACCGCCACCGCCATCATCCAGACTTTGGGGTTGACCAATTGCAGACTGGCGGCACCGAACACGCTGAGACCCTCATCGCGCGGGGTGGTCGGGTCCAGGGATGGCGGCGCGCTTTGAAAGATTTGCCAGGCCAGCCAACTCAACCAGAGCACCCCGGCCCAGGCCATTGCCTGCTGCACACGCGGAAACCGCAGCAGCGTTTCGCCCACGCCGAGCCCGACTGCAAACACAATCAGCGCCGCCGCCCCGCATGCGCCAAAGATGATCGGCAGCGTGGCACCTAGCCCCCGCCGCGAACTGTGGCTCAATACCAGAATATTGGTCGGCCCCGGGGTAATCGAGGCAACGAACGCAAACAGGAGGAAAGGCAGCAACGATTCCATGGCATGGACTCCTTTATAAATTAGGAAACCATGGTCGCGAATCAGCGGGATTCAGTCTGGAAGGTTTGAGCAGCGCTTGCGGTAATCCGCTGGCGTGAGCTGGTAGGCACGGCGGAACCAGCGCCCCATATGGCTTTGATCGGCGAACCCAAGCGCACTGGCCACCTGCGCCGGCGACTCGCCCCGCGCCAGCAGCTGTCGCGCCTTGGCCAGGCGCAGCTGGATCAAATAAGCATGAGGCGCCAGCCCAAAGGCTGCCTTGAAGGCCCGCGTCAGGCGAAAGCGATCAACCCCACAGGCTTGAGCCAGATCATCCAGCCCGATGTCTTCGTAGACATGGGCATGCAAATAGTCACGCGCAACCTGGGCCACCCACGGCAGGCGCGGATCAAAGGCCTGACGCTTGCGCCAATCAAGGTGGCAAGTGAGCGCCCCCAACAAGGTGTCGATCGCGCTCTGGCGCACAATGCGCAAGTCGCCCTCATGGAGCGCGTGGAAGGCTTGAAAAATGGCAGTGGCCAGGCGCGGATCCTGGCTCAGGGTGTCGGCAAAACCCGGCTGACTATTGGCCGGCGCGTGCTCGAACAACGCGTGCAACTCCCGCTCCAGCCAGTGCGGATCGAGGTAGAGCATGGAATAGGTAAACCCCTCCTCGGTCGGTGCATGCCCATCGTGGATCTCCCCCGGCTCCAGCATGAATACCTTGCCCGGCGTACTGAGGTGGCGAACGCGCCGGCAATTGAACTGCTGCACCCCCTGCTCGGTGACTCCCACCAGAAAACTGTCATGCCAATGCGGATCGTAGGCATGCCCCTGAAAATGGGCACGAATCGATTCAATCCCGGTATCGGCGTCCTGGGACAGCTCAATCCAGTTGCGTCTATCCACGGAAGGCTCCCTAGGTCATGGTTCAGCGTTGATCTGTGCGGACGACTAAATTACCGCGCAATGGAAAAGAACGTTTAGAAGATTTGTGCAGATCGGTTGTTAACACGATGCCATAAAACCACTGCCTTCTACCTGTAATGACAGGCAGCTTCGCTACCCTTCAGTGAGCCCCTTCCCGCACCAACCGCCTGACCTCAGCCTGTATGGCATAAGCCGGCGCCTCCACAGCATTGAAGTCTTGTGTATACCGCTGGGCGAATCCTTCTACTCCCCATTCCTGATACTGCTGCACATGCTTTAGTTCGTGGGCCCAGAGCGCGATGTTCTGCTCTGCGGATTGAGCGTCCCGGAAGAGGATGATGTCGACCAGCGTCACGGCACCGACATCGGGGTTTTGCAGCATGGCAGTGGCGGCGTTGAACTGGCCGTCGTCGCTCACTTTGTAGCGCGCGGCATCGAGAACGCTGGGGTCGTACCAGCGCAGCAATTGCTCGCGGATGTGCGGTGGAATGGGTTGGATACCGGCGCTGGCTGCTTCAGCGCGGGCTTGGGTCAGCCACCGCGCCAGGGCAGGTGCCGCGACCTGGTAGATGCCATCAGGCAGGGGGAGCGATCCCACGTCCGGCAGGCAGATGCAGCCGTCCAGGCACACTTGTTTCTCACCCGCTGGGCAGTCGCTGTTCTGGGCTGGCACTTCAAGCGTCAGGCAAAGAACAAACAGCGCCACCAGGCGCGTGGTAATGGGCGGCATTGGGTGCTCCAGGGACGGACGCAGCGCGAACAGTGGGTCACAATTGATCGACGACCCGGCATAGCTTTAGCGTAGTCCCGAACCAAGCGCTTCCAAGATAATCGCAGTGCTTAAGCCAGCAGCTCGGTGATCCACCGGGCCTGCCGGGTGAGGTCTTGCACCTTCTCTTCCGGCACGGCCTGCCGCGCCCGGGCGAAGTTGGCCAGGGTCTTCTGCTTCTGGCGCAGCATGCGCTGCCACTTGTCCAGGAACGCCGGCTTGCGTGCCTGCATCTGCAGCGGGCCGAAGTAAAGCTCCTCGGCGCTGTACATCACCGGCCCGTCGCGCTCGACGACGATGATCTCGTAGTAGAAGCGATTTTCCCGCAATACCTCCTCGCAGAGGATGCGGTAGCCATTTTCCATCAGCCATTGGCGCAGTGGCTGCTCGCCGCCGTTGGGCTGCAGGATCAGGCGCTCCTGGCCGCTCAGACGCGCCTTGCCGCTGTCGAGGATGTCGCGGATCGTCTCGCCGCCCATGCCGCAGATGCTGATCGCCGTGATCCCGTCGCCCGGCTCGATCGCCGCCAGGCCATTGGCCAGGCGCACGGTGATCCGCTGGTCCAGGCCGTTCTCGCGCACAGTGCGTTCGGCCGAGTGGAACGGCGTCAGTGCCACCTCGCCGGCCACCGCCGCCGCGATGACGCCACGGCGCATCAATGCCACCGGCAGGTAGCCGTGATCCGAGCCGATATCGGCCAGGCGCGCACCTGCTGGCACATGTGCCGCCACGCGTTCCAGGCGCATGGATAATGTCTGTTCGTTCAACTGCAGTTCCTATTCACCACGAATGTCCGGCACCTTTGGCATTAGTGCGAGCGGCCCATCATGCTAGGTGAGAGAGGCAGGGTAAAGTGCTGGCGCGGGTTGTGTGATCGACTTCCGTGCGTCGTGCCTTGGGGAAGATAGGACATCGGCCAACAGTAGTCCTTCAAATGGGCCCGCGTGTTGCTGACCGTAGCACCTCGCATCAACCGGGTTAGTCGACGACTTTTATCCGCGTCAGCCCTACCCGCTCAGCCTGCTCTAAAATCTCCGCCGGCGTCGCGTCCGCAGTGGGCATGATCAGGCTGTTCTCACCATCCCCAAAATGCAGCTGCAGCAGGTGCATCGCCGCCTCATGGACAGGCAGTTGAGGCTGCTCGAGTTCGAGCACGTGTGTGCGGGATTCGCCGTTGAACAGGTATTCCAGGGTGTAATTACGCATGGTGGCCCCCCCGTAGTAGTTACCAAGACCAGATTTTTTCCGAACAATCCCAACTGCTGGCAGAGAACAACGAACTGGTACTTTGACCTATATGTTCACCTTGAATAAAGCGCTTCACGAGGCGATCCTCCTATGGAATCCGAATGCCGGATTACAACTGGCTTACTGCTAGTCAAAGTTAACGAGGGCCGCCTTGAAGATAGTGAACGCTACTTGCTTTGATGATGTCGACCACGACGTTGGATATGAGTACCGTGGTTGTAACTACGTGGTACAGAACGAAGAGGATGAGTTTCTCGTCAGAATTTACGATGACGAACCCGGCAAAGCAACGGTAGTACGTCCGACTACGATGTCTGCAAACGGTAGCCTCAGAAAATGTGAACGCCTTGGTATGCATCAACTGGATGGCCCGAGCCCCCATCCAGAACCATTTTTTGACTTTTTTGTGGTTCAGTGCCCCGCCACCGCAGGCCTGCCAGCCGCACGCGGGCCCGATTTGAAGCCGTGGGCCCGCGCGCCCCAGACAATCGCAAACCCTACCCCCACCAACCCCACCATTGCCCACGGAAAAGAGGCGACGCCCCACCTATCCAGCAGCACTCCACCCACCACCCCACTCCCCGCAATCGCACTATTCCAAGCCACCACATTTAACGACAACGCCACATCCGCCCCATCCCCCGCCGCATCCGCCAGCGCCGTTTGCAGTAACGTCGCAGCCCCGCCGAAACTCAACCCCCAAACCGCCACGCCGATGTAGATCACCTCAGGCACGCTACTCAAAAAGCTAAACACCACGGAAACCGCCGCAAACGCCGCCAAGCTCACCAACACAGTCTTGCGCAACAACGGCTCAACCAATTTGGCAGTCACCCAAATCCCTACCAACGCCGCAATGCCAAACACCAACAACACCAAATCCACCCGATCCCCCAACCCCGCCGGAGCCACGAATGGTGCGATGTAGGTGTAGAGAACGTTGTGTGCCAGCATCCAGCTGATCACCACCGCCAGCACAGGACGCACGCCCGGCGTGGTCAGCACTGTGCGCAGCGACATGCGCTGATGCGCGGCTTGGGGTGGGTAGTCAGGGACTTTCACCAGTACCCAGGCGATCAGCACCAGGGTCAGGGCTGACATGATGCCGAAGGTCGTGCGCCAACCCACCAGGCCGCCCAGCCAAGTGCCGAGAGGCACGCCAAGAGACAGGGCAATCGGTGTGCCGACCATGGCCAGCGCCAGCGCCTTGCCCTGTTGATGGGGCGCGACCATGCGTCGGGCGTAACCGGCCAGCAGGCTCCAGGCCAGCCCCGCCGCGACGCCGGCGAAGAAGCGCGCCACCAGGATCACGCCGTAGTGGGATGACAACGCGGTGATGGAGTTAAACAGTAAGAAACCGACGATGGTCAGCAGCAGCACGTTGCGGCGGCGCCAGCCACGAGTGGCGATGGTCATGGGGATGACCGCCAGCACCGAGCCCAGAGCGTAGGCGGTGACCATCTGGCCAGCCATGGAGGGGGAAATCGCCAGGCCTGCGCTGATCATCGGCAACAGACCGGCGGGCAGGGTTTCGGTGACGATGCAAATGAAGCCGGTCATGGCCAGGGCGAGCAAGGCGCCGATGGGCAGGCGGTCCGGCGCTGCCGACAAGGTGATTGAGGGTGTCACGGGAGACTCCTTGAGTGAGGATTTCAGACTTAAATACCGATCGATATAAATGTTGAGGGCAGCCAACGTTCGTTGTCAACGACTTATGTATCGACTAGTATTTATCTCGTCGTCCAGAGGAGTTTTGAAATGGCGCAAATGGGCCGCCCCCGCACTTTCGACCGCGACCATGCCGTGGAGCAGGCCTTGCACCTGTTCTGGCAACACGGCTACGACGCGACCTCCCTCGCTCAGTTGAAAGCCAGACTGGGTGGCGGAATTTCCGCGCCGAGTTTTTACGCGGCGTTCGGTTCCAAGGAAGCGTTGTTTGATGAGTGTGTGCAACGTTACCTGGCGACGTTCGCCCAGGTTACCGAATGCCTGTGGGACGAGAGCCTGCCGCCACGCCAAGCCATCGAGACCGCGCTGCGCCAGTCAGCGCGCATGCAGTGTGAAGACGGCCATCCCAAGGGCTGCATGGTGTCCCTTAGCGTAATGAGCGCGCCCAGCCCGGAGAATGCGCGGGTAGTCGATGCCCTGACCCAATCTCGCGCCCACACTCGCGCGGGGATTTTGGCGTGTGTTGAGCGAGGTGTCAGTGCCGGTCAGTTGCCGGGCACTATTCACGCGCCCGCGATGGCTACGATGTTCGACAGTTTCCTGCAGGGTATTTCCATCCTCGCTCGGGATAACACCCAGCATGAGGTCATTGATGCGGCCATCACCCAGATACTGCTGACATGGGACAACGCGGCCTCTACCGAGCCTTCGACGTATCGCAATGATGAAAAGGGACTGATTGATTTAACCGGTGAGTGATGTGTGGGAAGCCAAGGCTTGTGCAGCGCGGCGATTGCGAAACTGCCAAAAAACGCTCATGGGTGACCTCAGGCGGCTATCACACTGATTGAGGATCAGCGCCCAGCCGCCTAAAGCGTCACTGCATGCTTTCGACCAAGGCTGTCGCCAAAGCCACGGATCACTTCCAACAACGACTTAACCCGCAGCGGCAGATTCCCGGCCGGGTACACCGCGTGCATCTGCGGGCTTTCACCGCTGCTGGAGGTGAGCTTGTACTCGGGACATATCCGCAGCAGGCGCCCCGCTTCCACTTCGGGCTCCGCCATCCAGTCCGCCAGGCGGGCGATTCCCACGCCCGCCAAGGCCGCCTGGAATACTGCCAAACCGGAGCTGAAACGAAATTTGGGATGAACCCGAAAGCTGATGGCCTGCTCCTCACTGCGAAAATTCCACTCCTTGAGAATCCGCGGTGCCGTATGCAGGATCAGCGAGTGCGCCTCCAGCGCCTCGATGGAGTCGGGCATCCCGCGCCGCTCCAGATACCCGGGGCTGGCATACAGGTAACGTGAATAATTCCAGAGCGGATAGCCGATCAGATCACTGGATTGCGCAAACGCGCCGCGAATCGAGAAGTCCAGCTTGCTCTTGGCCGGGTCGATGATCTCATCGGTGAAAATTACATCGACGTTCACGTCTGGATAACGCTCGCTGTACTGCGCGATCAACCGGGGCATTACCCCGTGTCCGAGAAACTCGGGGGCGGAAAAGCGGATCCAGCCGTAAGCCAGGCCGCTGAGACCGGCCAGGTCTTCATCCGCCTCACGTTGCAGATCCAGCATTTTGTAAGCGTGAGGCATCAAGCGCTCACCCGCCTCGGTCAAGCTCACGGAATTGGACGAGCGATTGAACAACTTGACCCCGACACTTTCCTCCAGGGCTTGAACGGCACGGGTCAGCGCGCTGGGGGAGCGCCCCAGAGTACGTGCCGCCGCGATAAAGCTACGCTTGCGAGCCACCGTCGCGAAGGCTTCAAGTTCCCCCAACATATTCAATGCCACTGACCACCTCATTGCACTTTTCACAACGTGGCATTGCAACATAAAAAAGGCCCTTCCGTTAACCTCCCGTTCAACCCACAACTGCTGCCATTGCAGTGCGTCTTCGGGTCAACGACCCGGCAAGCGCGGTACCGTTGGGCCCTCACCACCCCTTCATCGTCAGAGCCTGATTTCATGATCGATATTGCCATCCTTTGCGTGTTCGCCTTCGCCGCCGGCCTGATCGATGCAGCGGTGGGCGGCGGCGGACTGATCCAGATACCCGCGCTATTCAACGTGCTGCCCACGGCACAACCGGCGGCGCTGCTCGGTACCAATAAAGTCGCGGCAGCCTGCGGCACGGCATTCGCGGCCCGGTCCTTCGTGCGCAAGGTGGTGATCGACTGGGGTCTGGTGATCCCCGCCGCCTGCTCGGCCTTTGTCATGGCCTTCTTCGGAGCGGCCACGGTGTCGTTTGTACCCCAGTCGATGATTCGGCCGGCGGTGCTGGTGTTGATCGTGCTGATGGCGATCTACACCTTCTGGAAAAAGGACTTCGGCGCCCTGCACAAGCCCATGCGCATCGGCACCAAGGAAAAACTGCTGGCGATCGTCATCGGCGGTGCCATTGGCTTCTACGACGGACTGTTCGGTCCCGGCACTGGCAGCTTCCTGATCTTCCTGTTTATCCGCTGCTTCGCCTTCGACTTCCTTCATGCCTCGGCGTCGGCCAAGCTGGTGAACATCGCGACCAACGTAGCGGCGCTGATATTCTTCATTCCGACGGGTAACGTGCTCTACCTGATCGCAATCCCCATGGCGGCATTCAACATCCTGGGCGCGCTGACCGGCACTTGGCTGGCGGTTCATAAAGGCGTGCCCTTTGTCCGGGCTCTGTTCCTGGTGTTGCTGGTGATCCTGATCGGCAAACTGTCCTACGACCTGTTCCTGTAAACGTCAGGAGAACTACATACATCCCATGTTCGATCGCTTGGTGGCGCTACTCGATGCCCACCCAGCCTTCTACCGAGGGTGAGAAAAATAGCCTTCAACGCTGATCGGCTGGATGCTTCGATGGTGCTCGATTCGCCAAGGCGAAATATGAGTACGTTTTCTCTCGCTACACTCAAGCGGACCAAGGTATTACACATGGACAAGGAGCGTTATCAGATACAGATGGCGCAAAACATTACTCCATTTGTATCATCTACTTAGAGTGAGTCGTTCATGAACCTTCGATTGCTCGCCGTTCTCATCGCGATGTCTTTTTCATGGTCAAGCGCACATGCGGGCTACTGGAGGGATTCAAACGGCAATCCATATCCAGACACTGAATCAAGACGAATCATCGGAGGGTTTGGGGGCTCGCTATTAATCACCTCCGATTCCGATTGGGAAAAAAAGTGGAATACACCGGCCGAAACCACCCCGATATTTACCGAAGCAAAAGTTGTCACCCTAGGTGAAAGGATCTTCACGCTTACGTTTTTTGCAAACCCGAAGCTGAATGCCAATCACGAAGCAAACATCACTTGCGATTTGAAAGTCACAAGACCGAATGGTACTGAGTCGATCAATCAGCGAGATTCAGTCTGTTTTCAAGGGCGCCTTAACGGGGAGCCGAGCAACATGTATCTCGCCGCCCCCGTGATCGATTTCATTGGAGAGCCAGGTGATCCCACAGGCATTTGGACAGTAGAAATCACCCTCAAAGACAACTTGCGTAAGGTTGTCATGCCGCTCAAAGCAACATTCACTCTGAAGTAAGTCGTTTTTACACACTCTGAGCAAAACCGCAGCGGTGTAGCGAGACGTGTGCGTTCATAACGCCTGCCTGCCTTGGCGTGGACACGGCACTTGCTCACTACGTTGCAACCATTGCTGGCATCGATAGTCACCATCACGTCAATGAAGTTCTCATAAAAAATCCTCGGCGTAACATCCGCTCCATACCCAACCAATAACACCCCGGAGCACACCATCATGAAACGCCAAATCCTCCTCAGCATTGCTTTCTCGGTTTTTGCAGTTAACGCTTTCGCCGCTTCCTCTACTCACCCGGTCGTTGCCGAAGGTGGTTCGGATCGTTTGATCGAAAACCGCGTGGCTGAAGGTGGTTCGGATCGTCTGATCGAAAACCGCGTCGCTGAAGGTGGTTCGGATCGTCTGATCGAAAACCGCGTCGCTGAAGGTGGTTCGGATCGTCTGATTCAGAATCGTGCAGCATGAATGAGTGGCTTTACCGCAATACTCAACCAAAAAACCCGGCCTCATCAGCCGGGTTTTTTCATGCGTTTTTAGTGCCCGACGATCATCAAAGATGGTCAGCGCTGGTACTACCGGGTCTTCACAGTAATGAACATTTTGATGCGATCGTGGATTTCCTGAATGGCATGACGGAACGGATCATGTTTTTCACTGGTGACCGGGTCCTCGAAATTCCACACGATCACTTCTCCGGCGGTAGGCATCCGCGAAGCCTCTTCGGACGATTTGTCACACAGCGTAATTACATAATGGAACGGCTGCCCCTCAAACTCATCAATGGCTTTACTGCGTAACCCCGTGGTGTCGATGCCTACGTGATCGAGAGACTCCAGCGTGCGGGGATCAACTTCACTGGCCACAAGACCCGCGCTAAAGGCTTCGAAGTGTTCGCAATCAGTGTGCCGAAGTAGCGCTTGCGCCATCAGTGAGCGAACGTCATTTTTTGCGCAAACAAACAGAACCCGGAGTTTGTCAGCCATCACGTCCTCACATTCTTTTTGATCTAAATAACAATTCTTTTCTTACAGCAGCGGCGTCATTTAGTGTTTGGACATAAGGCCATGAAGAACGCCCAACCTTAATCCCGGTTCGGAAGGACTCATGTGCGAGATACCGAATACCTTGAACGCCGCCAGCATGAGCACCAGGCCACCGGGCAAGATATTCAGCCGATGGGGTGGTAAGCCCGCCAATTTGAGTTGTTTAACATGCCCCACTTCCAGCAGACGCAACGACAAGCGCAACAGACCGCCGTAGGTGATACCGCTTTGACCATCGTCATTCAAACCATTGGCCTTGAGCACTTTGGCCAGCATCCGTGCAGTACCTGAAGAGCCAATAGTCTGCTGCCAACCCAGCGCGCGATAACGGCGGGTAACTTTTTCAAACTGTAGAGTGGCCACGCGCTCGGCCTCCAGGAGCGCCTTCGCCGATATACAGCCGCCTTGAAAGTAACGCGCGCCAAAAGTACCGCTGCCAATGGCAATGCTCTCGGTCAAGAGAGGCTGAGTGCCCTGCCCCAGAATCAATTCAGTAGAGCCGCCGCCGATATCCACGACCAGGCGCATACTTTCTGTACCGGGTATCGTATGGGCAACACCGGCGTACACCAGTCGGGCCTCTTCATGCCCAGAGATGACGTCTATACGAAAACCCAGGTGCCGCTCCGCGCTGGCCAGAAACAGTTGGGCATTATCGGCTTCGCGGACGGCACTGGTCGCCACTGCCCGCACGCGACCTGCCTCAAAGCCGCGCAGTTTTTTGCCAAATCGCGCAAGCGCTTGCCATCCCCGATCCAGCGCCAACTCATCCAGCGCCCCTCCCTGAAACCCCTCCGCCAAACGGACAGGCTCTCGCAAGGTTTTCACTTCCTGGATCATGAACCCCTGATTGCGCCTGACTGACTGGCCGATCATCATGCGAAACGCATTGGACCCCAAGTCAATGGCCGCAAACAGGGAGGCGTCTCCTTTCATAGGGGGATTCCTGGCAAATTCATCAGCCCGCAGACGGAGTTCCGTCTGAGCGCTCAAGACGGTTCGCGAGGAGCTTGCCATTCGTTCGATGACACCGTGATGACACCCGCTAGCCTTTTCAAAAGAACAGGCACAGGGTAAACCTGCCTGGGTAACCGTGATTTGCCACTCAATTAACACGACAAGGAATGCCCGTTCATGAAATTTGGCTACATGATCATCTACGTCCCGGACGTCGTTGCCTCACTCCAGTTCTTTTCGTCAGCCTTCGGGTTCAGCGTTCGCTTCCTCCATGAATCCAACACCTACGGCGAACTCGAAACCGGGGAAACCGCGCTGGCATTCGCCGCCGATGAACTGGCCGCGATGAACTTCAGCACGGGCCATGTCTCGGCACACTCCTCCCCCAAACCACTCGGAATCGAAGTAGGCCTGGTGACCGAGGATGTTCCGGCGGCGCACGCCAGAGCGTTGAAGGCGGGAGCCACCGAAATTTCCGCACCAAGCGCCAAGCCCTGGGGACAAATCGTCTCTTACGTTCGATGCCCTGACGGAACGTTGGTAGAACTCTGCACGCCGGTACAGCAGTAATCGGGGATCGGTGAGTCGGCATCGCCTCTATTGGCGATGCTGGCGTGTCTCTCTTCGAACGTCCAAGGCCACGTTACATAAAATTGCTTTCATCACAGAACTGCGTGACTTCAGCCAACAAGCCCTTCGCCTCGCCGCCGATTCATCAAGAATGACCGTCCGTAACTCTGCCCCGGCAGCCTCCAACCCTTCGCTATTCTTAACCACACACCACCGCTGGCTGAACGCACGGCTTGCGGCATCATCGTCAGGAGTAAGGATCCGGGTAAGGAGCACGCCACCTCAACAGAGTATCGAATAATGAAAATGCTACTGATGGTCGAGTTTCCCCATGAGCCTTTCAACGCGCATGTCAGGTCCGGGAAAATCGGCGAAATCATGAACCGCGTGCTGGAAACCATTAAGCCGGAGGCGACTTATTTCACTGAGCAGGATGGAATGCGAAGTGGGATTTTTCTGATCGATATAGAAGACCCTTCCGAAATTCCCGGATATGCGGAACCCTTCTTTCTCAACTTCCAGGCCAACTGCAAATTCCGAGTGGTCATGAGTGCGCAGAACCTGCAAGACGCGGGTCTGGATGAGCTCGGAAAAGCCTGGGGGTGAGGTGCGATCAAGAAGTGAGAAACCTGTGGCGAGGGAGCTTGCTCCCGCTTGAGTGCGTAGCACTCACAAAAATCGGCAAATGGCTGTCGGATTTTGAGGCCGCTACGCAGCCCAGCGCGAGCAAGCTCGCCACAAAGGCAGTGCCTGTCGCTTATTGAACGGTTTTCAGCTTGACCACATCACCGGAGATCTTGGTGGTGTAACCGGTCAGGACCCAGGCCCAGAACCAGTTTTCCTGCACCTGGGTGTTGATCATGGCGTCGCCGCCCTTGGCCTTGATCGCGGCGTTCTGAGCGCGGATGAAACGGTTGTTCTGCTGGATCGGGATAACACCAAACAGCAGGAGGCCAGTGGCGGTCGCTTCGCTGTGGCCAACAACGGTGTACTGGCTGCTGTCGTACTGCTGAGTCTGCATCGGGGCCCCGGTGCAACCCGCCAGAACCAGACCGAACAGGGCTACGGCAACAACTTTGCTGAGATAATTCACTGAGTCACTCCATTAGAAAAGCCCGG
Source organism: Pseudomonas frederiksbergensis (assembly GCF_003732275.1). GTDB lineage: Bacteria > Pseudomonadota > Gammaproteobacteria > Pseudomonadales > Pseudomonadaceae > Aquipseudomonas > Aquipseudomonas frederiksbergensis_H. The sequence goes on along the minus strand of NZ_MOBM01000015.1, from coordinate 167,558 downwards.
GATCCGTCTCTCGGGCGGCGCCTCCTTTAGCGGATGAAGTGGCTCATTGATATCACCCATATAGCCTTTACGCGGCAAACATTTTGATGAGGTACAGATTATTGCGGCTGAAATGTCTGAAGGTAGGCCAACAGGTTTTCGACCTTCTGCGGATCGCTGAGGCCCCAGAAAATCATCCGGGTTCCGGGGACCACTTCTTTTGGCGCTTCGATGTACGCGGTGAGTGTTTCGCGAGTCCAGATGAGGCCTGATGATTTCATCGCGCTGGAGTACTGATAGTCCGTTGTGCTTCCCGCAGGGCGCCCGAAGATCGCATTGAGTTGCGGACCAAAAGAACCCCGTGCCGAAGTCCCTACTTGATGACAGCCGCCGCAGATACGGTTAAATAGTTTCTGACCGGCTTCAGCATCCCCCGCCGCTTCTGCTTGCAGGCTGAATAACCCGGTATTGAGCATCAAGGCGAAGGTAAGTGCGGCGGCGTTTTTCATGTGGTGCTCCAAATCAGGTGTTGCTGACTGCAAAAACGGGGCGGCTATTTCATCATGACTGGCTGCTACACCGAAGCCTTGAAGCTAATCTATAACGCTCTTTGTCCCTTTAACGTCGTTGCAGGAGGACCAGAATGAAACCCGTGGCGATGATGGGCTGCGGGTACGCATTTTGATAAATGTCCTGCCCCTCCAGCGCCTTGCGCAGCAAGCCTATACTGGTTCCCCGTGATGATAATTAGAGCGCAGACGATGTCCGTCATACCTGATCAAAATCCTCCAGTCATCCTGGTCGCGGCTCAACAAAGCGATTTGGACAATCTTGTGGCCATTCGAATTGAGGCCATGCGCGAAAGTCTGGAACGTATTGGGCGATTTGATCCGGTGCGTGCCCGTGAGCGCTTTATCAACGGTTTTGATTCCCGCGACACGCGTCACATCGAGGTGGCCGGTGAGCGGATCGGTTTTGTTGTGGTCAGGCATCACCTGAAAGAACTGCTGCTTGACCACTTGTATGTAAGACCGAATGCTCAGGGATCAGGAGTAGGTTCTGCAGTCCTCATGCAGATTTTCAAAGAAGCGGACGCCGCCGCGCGCGCCATCAGGGTAGGCGCTCTCAAAGAGAGCGCTTCGAATCGGTTTTACATCCGTCATGGCTTCCAATTCGTCGAAAGCGGCGAGTTCGACAATTACTATGTTCGTCCAGTCGCTCCTGCGACTTAAAACAATGCGTACGCCGACTACAGCGCTGGACGCTGCAGTTTGACCCACTCCTGCACCGTAGGCCGCTGCCATTGACGCTGCGCGTATTCCACCAGCGCAGGGGGCACGGCGTCACCGTTGAGTATCAACCGGTTGAGCATCAAGGCCAGATCCACATCGGCGATCGACCATTGCCCGAACAGGTACTCGCGGCCGTCAGCCAGCAGCGCTTGTGCGGCACCGATCAGCTTGCGCGTGGCCGATTCGGCAGCGGGCGACAAGGGCGCTGATTTGAGGCCATAAAACACCACCAGTGTGGATCGTTCCTGCCGAATGGGCAGCAGGTCACTGCGCAGCCACGCCTGGACTTGTCGTGCCTTCGCGCGTTGCATCAAGTCTTGCGGGTAAACCGGCGTCCGGGGGAAAACGTCTTCCAGGTATTCAGTGATCGCCGACGATTCAGACAAGGCAAAATCGTCTTGTACCAGCGTCGGTACGCGCTGGGTCAGCGAGAGGCTGGCATATCTTCTGACTGGTTCTCGAACGCGTCGAGGTCCAGCGGGCTCAGTTCGAATTCGATGCCCTTTTCGCGAAGGACCACGAAAGCCGACATCGCATAGGGACTGGTGAATTGAGCATCAACGTACAGGCACAGGCGGGAATCATTCACGGGGGTCATCTCCATATGGTGAGCAGACACGCTACGAGATCCAATGCCATAAAGAAAATGCATGATTTTTATGGGGGCATTCCCGAGCGGAATACCTGGCTGGCGGGCAGCCGCTGAAATGACTGCCCCAGCGCATGAATGATCCAATTGCGCTTTTCACATGAAAAAAGTCATTTGTGCACCTATCTCGCTCGCAGTCCCCGCCCTAAAGTGCATCGATCTACTCAACCCTCGGCATCCTTATGAATCTCTGGTTTCGACTGTTCCTGATGCTGTTTCGTCGCCCATGGCGCAAGCCGGTTGATGGGCTGGCCACTACCGTCATCCGCATGCGCGTCTGGCCGCTCGATCTTGACCTCAACCGGCACGTCACCAATGGCCGTTATTTCACTATGGCCGACGTGGGTCGCATGGATTTCGTCCTGCGCAGCGGCGCCTATCGAGTGGCCCTGCGCCATAGAGCGGTGCCGATTGTTGGGGATACCTGGGGCAAGTTTCGGCGGGAGCTGAAGCTGTTCGAATCGTTTGAGATTCATACCCGCATACTCGGCTGGGACGATAAGTGGAGCTTTATGGAACACCGCTTCGTGAGCAAAGGACGCGTGATCGGCGTCGTCATCATGCGGGGGCTGTTCCGCGCGGCCAAAGGCACGGTTGCACCTGCCGAGTTTGTCCGGGAGCTGGGATTGGCTGAACAGTCACCCGAGATGTCGCCGTGGCTGACAACCTGGTCGCAAAGCTGCGATGACATGAGCCGCCAACTCCGAGAGGAAGAAGGCCTGGCGCCTCAGCGTCATCCTGTCTGCGAACCCTAACAGGCGGCCAAATAGAAGCTAATATTCCTCTGAATCCCCCTGCCAAGGACTGCAACCATGAGCCGGCTCGAGCTACTGACCAAATGGAATCGCATGATCGTTCGGTTGCAGATTGAACACGAAATCAGTGCCCGGGATTTCGAGAAATTCAGCTGGAAACTGGGCATCCCCTGCGTTGTTCTGTCAGCGATCGTCAGCGCCAGCGTCTTTGGCTCCATCAGTGACTCCTCGCCCGTATGGCTCCAATACGTAGCCGGCGTGCTGTCACTCCTGACCCTGGTGTTGAGTTCGGTTCAGACCTTCCTGAACTTTGACACCCGGGCTGCGGGGCACAAAGACACCGCCGAGAAACTCGGGGCGATCTCTCGTGAGATTCAGGACGAAATCGCCAGCGGCAAGGACGAGGCTATCCTGGGCCCAATCGTTTTTGACATCCGCAAGCGCATTGACTCGATTCTTCTTGATGCGCCGACCTTGCCCAAGTCGACAATAAGGAGACTGGGGGATGTTCGCGTCTACACAGAGACACCGCCCGCTGAGCAAGACACCGTCCCGGCTTGATTAGAGGCCAGACTCTGGTTCGCAGCATCGTGAAAGGAGGCGTTTGAAATGCAACTCATCACGCTGAAAATCGACAAGCCGGAAGCGACGAACTTCATTTTGGGTCAGACGCACTTCATCAAGTCCGTCGAGGACATCCACGAAGCGTTGGTCAACGCCGTGCCAGGTATCCAGTTTGGCGTGGCCTTTTGTGAAGCCTCTGGCAAATGCCTGGTGCGATGGTCCGGCACCGATACCGCCATGATCGAACTTGCACAGAAAAATGCGCAAGCCATTGCCGCGGGCCACAGCTTCATCATTTTTCTGGGCGACGGTTTCTATCCGTTGAACGTGTTGAACGCCGTCAAAACGGTTCCAGAGGTGTGCCGTATTTTTTGTGCAACGGCCAATCCAACTGAGGTGATTGTTGCTGAGACGGAACAGGGACGCGGGATTCTGGGTGTAGTGGATGGCTTCTGTGCCAAAGACATTGAAGGCGATGAAGACATTCTGTGGCGCAAGAACCTGTTGCGGCAGATCGGCTACAAGTTGTGATTTGAGTCTGGTTTTGAGTCAGTGAGAAACCTGTGGCGAGGGAGCTTGCTCCCGCTTGAGTGCGTAGCACTCACAAAAACCGGCAATAGTTGTCAGATTTTTGGGGCCGCTGCGCAGCCCAACGCGAGCAAGCTCGCTCGCCACAAAGGCAGGTATGACTGATGAGCGCTTAAGTGAACAACATTACAAGGCCTTGAAACTCACCTGCCCGAATTTTGCACAAGTTGCTCAACAAAAAACTCCACATGCCCTCTCGGATGAGTCGGCAAAGGCCAGGTGTCGACGTTGTGAGCCAGGGCCTGGAAGGCTTGAGCGCATTTGGAACGGGGAAAGGCTTCAAACACCGCACGCCCCTTCTGCACGGCTTTGTGCGCACATTCGTCGTTGGGTATCGCGCCGACGTATTGCAGCGAGACATCCAGGAACATGTCGGTAATCTTTTCCAGCTTGGCAAACAGATTGCGGCCTTCTGCCGGACTTCCCGTCATGTTGACCAATATGCGAAAACGATGCATACCGTAGTTCAGGTTGAGCAGTTTGATCAGCCCGTAGGCGCCGCTGATTGAGGTGGGCTCATCGCACACGACCACCATTACTTCCTGCGCCGCGCGGATGAAATTGACCACTGAGCCACCGATACCGGCGGCTGTATCGATCACCAGCACATCCAGCTTGTCGCCAATATCGCTAAAGGACTGGATCAGCGCCCGGTATTGCGCCGGTTCCAGATGAATCATGCTCTGCAAGCCCGAAGAGGCCGGGGCAACACGAATGCCTCCAGGCCCAGGCAACAGCGCCTCGGACAGCTCGCAACGCCCTTCGATGACATCGGCCAGTGTGTAGCGCGGCGTCAGCCCCAACAGAATATCGATATTCGCCAGGCCCAGATCGGCGTCCAGCAATACGACACGCCGCCCCATTTTTGCCAGCGCCAACGAAAGGTTAACCGCCACCGTTGTCTTGCCCACGCCACCTTTACCGCCAGTTACAGCGATAACTTGCACGCAATGCACATCATCCATTTTGTCTTCCCTTCCTTGCGCATCGTGTGCCAGTACGTCATGGCCACCGTCCAGATGCCGCAAGAATAGCTGAAAAGCGCGAAATAGCCGCGTTGTCTTCCGACGAGAGGCACTTCGCCACCTGTCATCGAACCTTTTCATCGAAAATGCCGCTAATTCGTTGATTCAGAGAATGACACTGCGCTCCTGAATGCTTGCTGGCAGATGTAGCGATAGATGCAACTGAACGGGCGCGAGGCTCTCAGGCGCCCTGCTCACCCAGAGATGAAGAAACTACCAAGACGTCTAAATCCAGATATCATTGATTGCGGTTCTTTCTCCCTCCTGATCGCCGGTATTCAGCACGCCACGCGGCTCGATCAGTAGCATCTGCACCTCTCGCTCAGCATAAGGCTTATGTTCGACGCCCTTGGGGACGACGTACATTTCTCCCTGCCTGACCACGACGGCCCCCTCTCGAAGATCAATGCGAAGCTCGCCTTCGAGGACGATGAAGGTTTCATCGGTGTCGGCGTGGGAATGCCAGACAAAGTCGCCTTCGATTTTCACCACCTTGAACTGGTAGTCGTTCATTTCGGCAATGACCTTGGGTGCCCATTGCTCGCTGAACAAAGCAAACTTTTCGGCAAAGTTAATCGCGGTGCAGGTTGTCACACCGGGTTGGGAATGCATTTGAGTCGCCCTCACTAGCCAAGTTATCGAGGTCTGACTTTAGGAGAGGATCAGCACGGCGTATTGCATGATTGTGCAAGTCGAGCGCCCTTAAACAAGGCCCAGCCTTTTCATCCATCGACCGGGTGAGACGCCGTAGGTCTGGACGAACTGGCGCGTCATATGGCTTTGATCAAAAAAGCCTGCGGAGACGGCCGCCTCCGCCATCGAGTAGCCCCCGAACATCAGCGCTCTTGCCAGATCGAGGCGTCGTTGAGTCATGTATCGATAGGGGCTCGTACCGTACAGCGCACGAAAATCACGGCTCAGGCTCCAGCGGTCTCGACCACTGGCCTGCGCTAACTCCTCCAGGGTAATGACTCGATCCAGCGACTCATGAATCAGCGCACGCGCGCGTTCGGCCGCTACAAAGTCAAACGACTTGCGCCGCCCGCGTTGCCCCGAGTTCACATCCAGCGCCTGCGCGAGATCGTAAATGGCATCGTCTTCTTCCAGGGGCTCGATGCAAGCGTCGAGGTTTTGCAGCAGCACCTGGGTCGCGGCATAAAGCCGTGGGTCGCTGGATATACCCCCCTCGATGAAGGGCAAGGGCTTGCCGCCTAATACTTGCTGAATCAAGGCGGGTTCGATGTAGATCATCCGATAATGAAAACCCGCCTCGGTACCGGCTTCACCGTCATGCACCTCGTCCGGATGCAAAACGATGGTTTTCCCGGGCAGGCTGTGACGCTTTGCGTTGCGGTACTGGAAGCTTTGTACACCCGACAGCGTTCGTCCGATGGCGTACGTATCGTGGCGATGCGGCGTAAACCCAAGGCCGCCAAAAAAGGCTTCGATGCGCTCCATCTTCAACGGCTGAGCCGAGCGCCTTACCCAATCCTTGTCACCCCTGGCTTTCGTCATGTCCCTGTACCACCTGAATGATGTCAGTACGGTACCAGTCAGCGTGTCCGATGTCCCCGGCGGACTGACCAGTGCATGCCTGAATCGGCCCCCACGGCGGCGCCGCTAAATTTGTCTCTTCCCCTCGTGAACCAGTCTTCAGACCCGCAGTCTTAGCCGTGCCGTAAAAGAAGCTCACCCAACGAAGCGCTCCTACGGTTATTTGCCCATTCCTATCCCCCTATCATCGTCATCTCATCAGAGCTGTTCGTTCATGCGCCCAATCGTCCGCCGCTGTCGCTTTATCTCTCTGTGCCTGATGCCTTTGCTCCCGCTACTCGCCAGCCCCGCCCACGCCAGTGGGGAGCGGCAACTGGTGGAGGTCATCAACGACTACCGCGCCGATCCCGATCGTTGTGCGGGGCGTACGGTCAAGCCGTTGCGGCCGCTGTCGCTGAAATCGAACCTGGCATTGCCGGTCGGCTATGGCGGCGGTTTGCGGAGTGCCTTGAAGGCCAACGGCTATCAAGCGGTGACGGTGCGCACCATTCGCGTGGTCGGCGCGCAAGATGCCGATGAGGCGTTTGACATGCTTGAGAGCGACCATTGCGGGGAGCTGCTCGATACTCAGTTCGCCGACATCGGCGTCACTCGCTCCCGCAGCGAATGGCAGGTGGTGCTGGCGCAACCGGTGCTCGACGGACGTGTCGGCGATTCGCGAGCAGCGGGCAAGGCGTTGCTGGCACAGGTCAATGCGGCACGGGCCAGGCCCCGCCTGTGCGGGCGCCAACGCTTTGCCGCCGCACGCCCCTTGACCTGGAATGCCGCCCTGGGGGCCGCGGCGCAAGGGCACAGCAAGGCAATGGCCTACGGCAATTACTTCGCCCACCGCGATCCCGACGGAGATATGCCATTGGATCGGGCCAAAGCCGCCGGCTATCGAGGCCGGCAGATTGGCGAAAACATCGCCGCCGGGCAAAGCTCACCGAACAAAGCGATGGCCGGCTGGCTGGCCAGTCCCGGGCATTGCGCCAACCTGATGAACCCGATGTTTACCCAAGTGGGCGCGGCCTATGCCGCCGATTCGCGCAGCGATGAGGGTGTTTATTGGACGATGCTGTTTGGCGCGCCTTGAATCAGGCGCGTTCCAGAACCCCTGAAATACCCATCGATTAATCGCGACCCCTGTGGGAGCGGGCTTGCCCGCGAAGACGGCGGCACAATCAACATTGATGTCGCCTGACCCACCGCTTTCGCGAGCAAGCCCGCTCCCACAGGTTCCGACGGTGTTCTTCAGACTCGGGGGGTTATTCAAATACTCGACGGCACCGCCACGCTTTGCCGGCCTTTGAAGGCCAGCGAAAAACAGAAAAATATCGCCAACGCGAACCCTGCCGGGAACAGCCAGATGCTTTTCCAGTCATGGCTGTCTGCCGACGCATAGTGATCGGTGACCGCCCCAGCCACCCAAAAGCCAATCAGCATGCCCAAGCCATACGTCGCGAGCGTGATCAGCCCTTGCGCCGAGCTTCTGAAACGCTCCGACGCTTTGGCATCGGTGTAGATCTGCCCCGAAACAAAGAAGAAGTCGTAGCAGATGCCGTGCAAAGCGATGCCGGTGAACAACATGAAGGCGAGATCCCCATTGTTGCCGTAGGCGAACAACAGGTAGCGCAACGCCCACGCCAGCATTCCCACCAGCAGCGCGATCTTGATGCCGAAACGCTGAATAAACAGCGGCAGGAGCAACATGAACAGCACTTCCGAGACTTGCCCGATCGCCATCTTGGCGGTTGGATTGGTCACGCCGATTTCTGCCAGAAACGGGTTGGCATTCTGGTAATAAAACGCCAATGGAATGCAGATCAAAATAGACGCGATGAAGAACACCAGGTAACTGCGGTCCTTCAACAAACCCAAGGCGTCCAGCCCCAGCATTTGCTTTAAGCCGACACTGCCCGGCTCAGGTTTGAGCGGCGCGGTGCGCGGCAGGCTGAAGCTGTAGAGCCCGAGCACGAGGGAGGCGATGGCCGACATCAGAAACGTGTTGCGCAAGCCACCGGCTGAGATCGCTTGTTGCGAATCCCAGGCAAACACAAAGCTGATGACCACGCCCGCCACGATCCAGCCGATGGTGCCCCACACTCTGATCCGCGAGAACTCCAAAGCCGGGTCGCGCATCTGCCGGAACGCCACCGAATTCACCAATGCCAGCGTCGGCATGTAGATCATCATGTAAGCCAGCACGAACGGGTAAAACGCACTGAAGTCAGGCGCTCGATAGAGTTGCAACAGCAGCACCGCGCCGATCAGATGCAACACCGCGAGGATGCGCTCGGCATTGAAGTAGCGGTCGGCAATCAGACCGATCACAAAAGGCGCGATGATCGCGCCCCAGGACTGCGTCGAGAACGCCATGCCGATCTGCCCGCCGCTGGCCCCCAGATTGCTGGAGAGGAAGGTGCCGAGGGTCACGAACCATCCGCCCCAGATAAAGAACTGCAAGAACATCATTACGCTCAATCGCGCAGTCATCGTGGTCATATCAGTCACCGTCTTATTGTTTTTTTTTGGAGAAAGGGGCAAACAGATTTTTCAGGCGTCGGGCAAACCCAATAGCCGTCGATTGAAACGCTCGTCGGAGGTCACGCTGGCGAAATCGTCAAACGCCTTTCGGGTTTTGCTGATCATGTGCTGCCGGATAAAGGCCGCTCCTTCTGCGGCGCCCTGCTCCGAATCCTTCAGGCAACACTCCCATTCCAGAACCGCCCAGCCGGCAAAGCCGTACTGCGTCAATTTGCTGAAAATCGATTTGAAATCGATCTGCCCATCGCCCAAAGAACGGAAGCGGCCAGGCCGCTCGACCCAACCTTGATAACCGCCGTAGACACCCGAGCGAGCATCGGGCCGGAACTCGGCGTCCTTGACGTGGAACATGCGGATGCGCTCGTGGTAGCGATCGATGAAGCCCAGATAGTCCATTTGCTGAAGCAGCAAATGGCTCGGGTCGTAGAGAATCGCGGCGCGCGGATGGTGATCGACGGCCTCAAGGAAACGCTCGAACGAGGCGCCGTCGTGCAGGTCTTCGCCGGGATGGATCTCGTAGCAGAGATCGACGCCGGCTTGCTCGAAACAATCGAGGATCGGCAACCAGCGCTTGGCCAGTTCGGCAAACCCCTGCTCGACCAGTCCGCTCGGGCGTTGCGGCCATGGGTAAACATACGGCCACAGCAGCGCACCGGAAAACGTCGCGTGCGCCTTCAGCCCCAAGCGTTGGCTGGCGCGCGCGGCGAGCTTCAACTGATCGATGGCCCACTCCGTTCGTGCCTGAGGCTGACCGCGCAAATGTGCGGGGGCAAAGTCATCGAACAACGTATCGAACGCCGGATGCACCGCCACCAGTTGGCCCTGCAGATGCGTCGACAGCTCGCTGATTTCGACACCGGCCTGGGCACAGACGGCTTTCAACTCATCACAGTAATCCTGACTGTCGGCGGCGCGCGCCAGGTCGATGTACTGCGTGCCCAGGGTCGGCAATTGAATGGCTTTGTAACCCTGCGCTGCGGCCCAGCGGGCAATGTTGGCGAGCGTATCGAAGGGGGCCTCGGCGGACATGAACTGCGCGAGGAAAATACCCGGGCCGCGCAGGCCTGCCGGTGCTGGGGAAATGTGGTTCACGGGAGGGTTCTCCGGATTCATGGGTTGCGGACCAGTTCGGTCCACTTCGCGTCGCCGCGATGATTGGCGACCACCGCTTCGATGAACGCCATGCCACGCAACCCGACGTCGATGCCCGGCACGCCGGGGGCATCGTTGCCTTCGACGTTGCTGCGGATCGCAGTGGCGAAATCTCCATAGAGATTGGCCATGGCCTCGAGATAACCTTCGGGATGCCCGGCAGGCAAACGCATGCGCTGGCTGGCGGCCTCGCACAACCAGGGCTGACCGACACCGGAACGAAGGATGCTCAACGGTTGATCGAGGGAGCGATGGATCAGGCTCGCGGGCTCTTCCTGACGCCACTCCAGCCCGCCCTTGTCGCCATAGACGCGGATCTTCAACGGGTTCTCTTCGCCGGCGCAGACCTGGCTGGCGATCAACACCCCGCTGGCTCCGGCGGCCATCTTGAACAGCATCGCCGCGTCATCGTCCAGTTGCCGCCCGGCAATGTGCGAACCCAAGGTTGCGCACACCTGTTCGATGGGTTGGTCCGCGACGAATTCGGCCAGTGAAAAGGCATGGGTGCCGATGTCGCCAATGCAGCCGCCCAGCCCGGACTGCTCGGGCTGATCGCGCCAACTCGCCTGCTTGTTGCCCTGCCCGGCCACATCCCGGCTCAGCCAGCCCTGCGGGTATTCGACGATAATCTTGCGCACAGCGCCGATCACGCCGGTACGCACCATCTTGCGCGCCTGCCAGACCATCGGATAACCCAGATACGTGTGGGCCAGTCCATAGAGGCGGTCGCTGCTTTTCACCACCGCCTTGAGCGCCAGCAGTTCGGACAGATTCAGTGCCGCGGGCTTTTCGCTGAACACATGAAAACCCGCGCTAAGTGCCTGGCTGGCGATCGGCGCGTGCAAGTGATTGGGAGTGACAATGACCAACAGCTCCATACGCTGGTCGGCAGGCAGTGCGCGCTCGCTATCGAGCATCTGCTGCCAGTCGCTGTAGCAGCGTGAGGCGGACAATCCCAGCGCGGCGCCGGTGTCCTGATTGTTGCGGGCGTCTCGGCTGAATGCACCGCACACCAGTTCAAAACGACCATCGAGGCCGGCGGCCTGGCGGTGGGCTTTGCCGATGAAGGCGCCCTCGCCGCCCCCGACAAACCCCATTCTTATTTTTGCCGTTGCAACATTCATCGCGAATTTTCTCTTGTTCGGGGCGGATTAGCGCTCAGGTTTTGACTATGATGTAACCGGTTACATCATGCCGGAAATTTAGGATCAGTTACTTCAGGTGTCAAACCCGGGATTAAAAATGAAGGTCATTTCAGCGCACGGCCGGACTGCGGTAAGCTCGCCGGCCACGTTTACATCTGCCGGTTCGATAACGAGGTCGTCTTGTCCAATATCCGTGAAGTAGCCCGGCTGGCCGGCGTTTCGGTGGCCACCGTGTCCAGAACGCTGAAGTCGCCCGAACGCGTACTCCCCGAAACCCGAGACAAGGTCAACGCAGCCGTGGAACAGGCCGGCTACCGGCCGAACCTCATGGCCGTGCAGTTTCGTTCGCGCAGAACCGGCAATCTGGTGATTCTGGTGCCGGCCATCGCCAACACGTTTTTCGCACGGGTGATCAGTGGTGCCCAACAGGCCGCGCAGGCGGCCGGTTACCGACTGCTGCTGTGCGACACCCAGGGCCGCGAGGAAATCGAACGGGAATTTGCCGCGCTGGTGTATGCCCACCAGGCCGACGGCGTGATTCAGTTGCGCGCCTACGACCCTTTTGAATCGCCCTTCCCCCACGGCGAGTCACCGCCCTTGGTCAACGCCTGTGAGGTGATTCAAGGCGGGCGGCATCCGACGATCAGCCTCGACAACCGGGCGGCGGCCAACGCCATGACGGAGCATCTGATCGATCTGGGCCATCGCCGGATCGGTCTGATCAAAGGCCCGAAAAGCAGCCCACTCACACGCGACCGTGTGGCCGGTTATCAAGATGCATTGCATCAGGCCGGTATCGAGTCGGATCCGCAATTGGTCTGCCACGGAGACTTCACGTTGCAGGCCGGTTTTGATGGCGCGGGAATGCTGCTGGATTTGGCCGACCGCCCGACCGCGTTCTTTTGTGAAAACGATGAAATGGCAATCGGTGCATTGAAGCGCATCAAACAACAGGGTTTGCGGGTACCCGACGATATTTCGTTGGTCGGTTTCGATGACATTCCGTTCGCGGCCTACTGTGATCCAGCGTTGACGACCATTGCGCAACCCGCCGAAATCTTTGGCCAAAAAGCCGTTGAAATGCTGATCGCCCTCATTGAAAAAAAGCCCATCCCGGACCGCCATGTGGTGCTGCCGTTCACATTAACCGTGCGTCACAGTACGACCGCCCGAAAGGGATGAGGGAGAAATCATGGACATCAAAACCGACCTGCAACGCATCGCGCTCCAGGAAGAAACCCTGAAGTTTGAGCGCTTCGACAAAGCGACGGCCTGGGACTTGGGCACCCGTTTGAAAACCGCCTGCGAGGAGCAAGGCGTGTGCGCCACGATTGAGGTCAGGCTGGCGCGGGACACGGTGTTTTTCTACTCGATGCCAGGCACCTCTGCCAGCAATGCCGACTGGGCACGACGCAAGCGAAATGTCGTAGAACTGATGGAACTCAGCTCATACCGCGTAGGCCTGTCCTTTAAGCTTCAGGGCGATTCACTCGAAGATTTGATGGGGTTGCCGCTGCGTGATTACGCCGATCATGGCGGCAGTTTCCCGGTGTTGGTCAAGGGCGTGGGGTGCATTGGCGCCGTCACCGTTTCAGGGCTGCCCCAGCGTGAGGATCATGCCCTGGTGGTTCAGGTGTTGGCCCAGATGTGCGGGGTCGACCCGAGCGAACTCGCACTTGAGGACGAGTAGCCCCGCCGCAGGCGGGTTGTGGGAGCGGGCTGCTCTAGTGCCAGTCAGTTAAGAGATAGAACAAGCGATGAGTAACCTGTGGCGAGGGAGCTTGCTCCCGCTGGGTCGCGAAGTGGCCCCCCTTATCCCCAAAAAGAGGGGGACTGCTTCGCAGTCCAACGGGAGCAAGCTCCCTCGCCACAAGTTCAGTATCACGCTTAACTGACTGGACGGATCGGTTACTTCGGTTGCGCCACCGTGCGCAAATATGGTTTCACCGTTTTGAAGCCATCCGGATATTTCTTCCTGGCGTCCTCATCGGAGACCGAAGTGGGAATGATCACGTCCTCGCCCGGACGCCAGTTCACCGGGGTGGCGACGGTGTGCTTGGCGTTCAACTGCAGAGAGTCGAGCAGACGCAGCACTTCATCGAAGTTGCGCCCGGCACTCATCGGGTAGATCAGCATCGCCTTGACCTTTTTGTCCGGCCCGATGATGAACACTGAACGCACCGTAGCGTTGTCCACGGCAGTCCGCGCGCCGCCACTGGCATTCGGATGAATCATGTCGTAGAGCTTCGCCACCACCAGGTTCTCGTCACCGATCATCGGATAGTTGACCGCATGCCCCTGGGTCTCTTCGATGTCTTTGGCCCAGGTCTTGTGGTTACTGACAGGGTCGACGCTGAGCCCGACGATCTTGGTGTTGCGTTTATCGAACTCTGGCTTGAGCCCCGCCATGTAGCCGAGCTCAGTGGTGCATACCGGGGTGAAGTCCTTGGGGTGCGAAAACAGGATCGCCCACTTGTCGCCGATCCACTCGTGGAAATGCAGCGGGCCTTCGGTGCTTTCGACGGTAAAGTCCGGTGCTTCGTCGCCAATACGGATTGCCATGTTCGTGCTCCTTACTGTTGAGTCGTAGGGAAGCCGCTGGCTGCTGTTCCAACGGCCTTCAGGATCTGCGTTGAACCTGTCAACGCGGATCAGTATAGGAGACGCTTGAACACAAGGTAGTTGTCGCCGCGCCCGCTCTGCAGCCCCTGATCGACGGGGCATTCAAGCCTTCGAGTTACCTTCGACCGACACGGCAAGCCCGGTTGTCCTGGCCACCCAGTAGTAGAAAATGCCCGGCACCACCAGCCCGACGATCCAGGAAATATCGACACCGCCAAGCTGCGCGACCATCGGTCCGGAATAGAAGTGAGTGTCGACAAAAGGCAGCTGAACCAGCACACCGAAGACATACACGCTGATCCCCAACACATTCCAGCGGCCATAACGCCCCGCCGGATCGGACAACGCGGGAATGTCATAACGCTCTTTGTTGATGAAGTAATAATCCACCAGGTTGATCGCGCTCCACGGCGTGAAGAAGGTCAACAAAAACAGGATGAAATATTTGAACGTCGTGAGAAACGAGTGCTGCCCCAGCAACGCAAGCGCGGTCGACGCCCCGACAATCGCCAGCACAAACAGCATGCGTTTGCCGGCGGATATCTCGAAGCCACGACGCAAGCCGCTGATGATGGTGGCCACGCACATGAAGCTGCCATAAGCGTTGAGGGTCGACACCGTGACCTTGCCGAACACCACGCTCAAGTACAGCAGGGAGGCGATCACGCCGCTACTGCCCAGCCCGACGATGGTGGCAACTTCATGCCCGCGAAAACTCGTGCCCGCCAACGCAGCGGCGAACACTCCCAGCACCATGGACGCCTGGGCGCCCAGCACCGTTCCCAGGCCTACGGCGGTGAACGTCTTCCAGGACGAAGTCCTGCTCGGCAGGTAGCGTGAGTAGTCAGCCACATAAGGGCCGAACGCGATCTGCCAGGAAGCGGAAAGGGACACCGCCAGCAGGAAAGTGCTCCAGCCAAAATGACGATTTTCCAGCAGCAGACCGATGTCGTTGAGCGTCATCAATCGAGTAAACAGATAGACGAAAGCAATGATGCCCAGCACGCTCGCCACCCGTCCGACCAAGTGGATGACCCGATAACCGAAGATCGTCAGAAACGCGATGCAGGAGGCGAAAATCAGGATACCGGCGCTGTCGCTGACATCGATCAGCTGGGCAATCGCCTGCCCCGACAGTACCGCGCCGGTGGCGCTGAAGCCGAGGTACATCAGGCACACCAGCACAATCGGGATCGCCGCCCCATAGACGCCGAACTGCACGCGACTGGAGATCATCTGCGGCAACCCAAGCTTCGGCCCTTGTGCCGCATGCAGGGCAACCACCGCACCGCCGAGCAACTGGCCGATCAGCAAACCAATCAGTGACCAGAACACATCGCCACCCAGCACCACGGCCAGAGCACCGGTGACGATCGAGGTGATCTGCAGGTTGGCGCCAAGCCACAGGGTGAACTGGCTGTAGAGGCTGCCATGACGCTCGGCCTCGGGAATGTAATCGATCGAACGTGTCTCGATCAGGGGACTTCGCTGCTGACTATCGCTGACCTTGGTCATTACGGTGTTCTCTTCTGAGGGGCAGACGGGCAACGGGTTTCAAGTCGAATACTGTTTTGTGGCGAGCGAGCTTGCTCGCGCTCGACTGCGCAGCAGTCGCAAAATCGCATTGTTGTCCGAATTTTGGGGCCGCTTCGCAGCCCAGCGGGAGCAAGCTCCCTCGCCACAATTGATCGCTTGACTGTTAACTGACTGGCAGGGTTTTTTAACGCTTAGAAGGCCTTGCTGGCACTGGCTACCACGGTGGCAGTGCAGAGATCGCCATAGCCGTACCAGCTCGCGCATTCGCTTTTCGACAGGTCGGTATCGATGTAACTGAGTCCCCAGGTCAGGCCCACAAAATCACGGGTCAATTTGGCTTCCCACTCGGTGTAGGCATCACGGCTTTCACCGTTGGCGGACCAGAAAGCCGGGTCTTTGACATCGTTGCGCCCCACACGCAGGTCCAGGCCGACCTCGGCCGGCAATTCGATTTTGTAGCTGAGGTAGGTGTAGAGGGTGTCCTGGTCCTCGCCAAAGAAGTTCGGCGTATCGTTTGAGTAGTTGGCGCCGAGCTTCACGCCATAAACGTCAAGGATGGCGTAGACCTCACTCATGTTGAATTGGCCTTCCTTTGGATAGTCGTACTTGAGGTACCCCAGATCGAGACTGATTGCCTCGGTCGCCTGCCAGTAGTAGCCCGCGTAGTACTCGAGTTCCTGCCGGGTCTTGTATGGGCCGCCAAAATCGACATTCGAGGTCCAGGCGCCAATGTACAAGCCGCTGCTGTGCACCAGCGTGGCGCCGGCCTGAACCGCCGGATCTCCCTGGGTTTGCGAAATGCCACGCGTGCGGTAGTCACTGACAACGCCCAGGGTCATGTCCAGGCTGAAGTTGTCGTTAAGTGTCAGTGCCTGGCTGGTCAGGGGAGCCAATACAAGGCTGGCAAGGGTCAATGCTGAGCGTACGTTCATACAAGTCTCTTATTTTTATGGATCAGCGGGTTATTTCGGGCACGGCGTTGCCCAGCCCCTCGCAATGCGAGGAGCAGGAGCATTTTTTTCGGTGGTGCCGGCGGGTGGTCGGTCGTCAGGACGCGGGCGCGTAAACCTGCTTGCCAGCGAAGAAAGTCTTCAGGACCTTGGTATCGAACAGCTCGTCATCGCTGACCTTGAACACATCGCGGTCGAGGATGATCAAATCGGCCTGTTTGCCGGGCGCCAGCGAGCCAATCTGTTGCTCCAGCCGCAGGACTTTGGCGGCATTGAGGGTGTAGGCGTAGAACATGGTCTGGCGATCAATGCTTTCATTGGCATTCAACACACCCAGCGGCCCTTTGCGGGTGCTGGCCTGAGCGATGGCGTTCCACGGATTGGGACTGGACACCGGCCAGTCACTGCCACCGGCGATGACCGCACCGGCGTTATGCAGGGACCTGGCGGGATACTGATAACCGTAAGCGAACGCGCTGATATACGGTTTGACCAACTCCACCGTGTAAGACTCGCCGGTAGCCCACAGCAGCTGCATGGAAGCGATCACGCCAAGCTGCTTGAAGCGCGGAAACTCCTTTGGATTGACCAGTTGCAAGTGAGTAATGCTGTGGGCCATCGGTGTCGGGTTGAGCTTGCGCGCGTATTCAAAACCATTGAGTGACTCACGTACGGCACGGTCGCCGACCGCATGCATATGCACAATCCAGTCACGCTTCTCCGCCGCGACTACCAATTCACCAAAGTGTGCCGGGTCGATCAGCAACTGACCGTTTTTGTGACTGTTGGTGAACGGAACAATCACCGCTGCCGTCTGCCCCGGAAACTCCAGAACGCCGTCCGCGAAGACCTTGATGCCAGGGAAGCTCAGGTTGGGCACGCCCTCGAATTTCTTCATCACCTTGGCCAGCACTTCCAGATCGGCCGGCCGGCTTTTTGGGTTGGTCAGCAGCAGTGCCGCGACGTGGGCGTTGAGCTCGCCCTTCTCTGCCAGTTCGCGGTAAAGCGGTAGAACACCGTAACTCTGCTCGGTGGCCTGGAAATCGAACAGCGAATCACCACCTCCGGCATTCGCTGCCGCGTCCATCCAGGCGGTAACGCCATATTGATTATTGACCTTCACCGCCTCGCGGGCAGCCTTCAGCATGACCTCGTTGCCGGGCGCGGGGATCTGACCGCGCACCTTGTCCCAGCGTGACTCGGCGAACAAACCGTTGGGGGTGAAGTCCGCTGCGTGCCCCACGAAGCTGCGGTCCTGTTCCGACAGACCTTTTACCAATGCCGCGTCGATCTTCAGACGCTTTAGCATCGCGTTGTTGGCCCAGCCGGTATGCCCGTCAATCCCGCTGAGGACTACCGGTTGGTCCGCCCAGCGTCCCTGATTGAAGCGCTGACCGAGCTCGCGGTTTTTCTCCCAATAGGCCGAACTCACCCCGGCAATACTGATCACGTCACCGGCTCGTGCTCGCCCCGCTTCATCCTGTTCGATCATCCATTGCTCGAGTTCCGGCAACGGCTTTACTTCATCCAGCAAGTTGGCCCCCTGGCTGTTGAAGGCCGCAACGACCGGGTGACTATGGGTATCAATCATTCCAGGCATCAGTACTTTGCCCGCCAGATCGATTCGTTGCGTCTGGGCATCGGCCAGGGCGTTGATCTCGGCATCGCTGCCCACTTTCAGAATCTTGCCGTCTTGCACCGCCACGGCCTGAACCAGTGCTTGACCGGGTTCGGCGGTAAAGACCTTGCCGTTGAACAGCACAAGATCAGCGGCGGCCATGGCCTGCACCGAGGAAAGGGCCAGGGCTGCGACCAACAGGTTGGGAATGAATAGTTGCATCGGAACACTCTCTTGTTTTTATTGGGCGATTCGGGATGTGGACGCTTGTGACAACGCCTTCGGGTCAAGTCCAACGAACGGCGCCTTGGCCCACACGACCTTGCCGCCGACCACCGTCAGCAGCACAGCGTTTCGGCCCAGCTCATCCTCCGGCACCTGCATGAAGTTCTTGTCCAACACGATCAAGTCGGCGAATTTTCCAACCTCGACCGAACCGACGACAGCGTCCAGTTTCAGCTGCTCGGCGGCGTTGATAGTGATGGTGCGCAACACGTCAGTGCGCGACAACGCCGGGTCGGCATTCAACCTGCCGGCATACTTGGGGCCATAGCTGTGCGGGTTCAGCGGATCGCCTGAACGGGTGACCCCAATCTTCAGCGCCAGGAATTCGTCGAGCGGGTCGACGGGCCAGTCGCTGCCATAGGCGACGCGGCCGCCAGCGCGGCTGATGCTGCCCGATGGTTCCATGCGGGCAAAACGCGCCGGGCCGAGATGATCGCTGGTGCCGTCGACCGTGGACGGCGCCTGCTGGGCCCACTGGAACGACATGTTGGCGGTCACGTCGAGCGCCTTGAAACGTGAATAGTCGGCGGGGTCCACCGATTCGGCGTGAGTAATGGCCGGACGAAAACCGTTGTCAGGCAGTTGCTGGCGCACGTATTCGATACCGTTCAACGAGTCACGCACCGCTCGGTCCCCGGTGGCGTGAAGGTGCGGATCGAGGCCGGCCTGTACCGCTTGCAACAGCAGCGGATTGAGCACTTGCGGCGGGAAATACAGCTCACCGATATTCTTGCCAGGTGCCCACTTCGGCGCGGCATCGGTGCCGGCATTGCGCAGGTACGGCGCCAACATTGCCCCGGTATCCGCTGGAGCGTTGATGATGCCGTCCATGAACAATTTGACGTGACGCATGCTCACACCAGGGGCAACTTTGGCTTCGCCCTGGTCGTAGATGTTGGCCAGTGCCTTGGCCTCGGCAATGGTTTTCGCCGGGTCTGCAGCGGCGGCGGCAGGGTCGAGTTTGATCGCCAGCAAGGCCCGTGCAGTCAGTTCGCCCGACTGTTGCAGAGTGGTAAACGCTTTGCCATTTTCAGGCCCCGACAAGGCATCGAAGAAGCTGGTGATGCCTTGCTGGCGCATGGCATCGAGCGCCGCGCGGGTCTGGTTGAGTTTTTCTGCGTCGCTGGCCGGCGGCACCACGGCGGCCATGGCATCGGCGGCACCGTCTTCGCAGATACCGGTCGGGTTGCCGGCGCTGTCGCGCACGTACTTGCCATCCCCCGGATTGGCCGTGTGCTTGTTGATGCCTGCCACCGCCAGGCCGCGAGAATTTGTCAGCACGGTATGGAAGTCGGTGGAACGGACCTGAATCGGGCGATGGGTCTTGAGTGCGTCCAGCGTCGATTTGTCGGGATCGCCGTCGAGCCCGGTCATGCCCATGCGGTCCCAACTGCCCACTTCAAGCCAGACATCCGGGCCCTTGCCCTTGTCGGCATCCAGACACGCCTGAATGGTTTCCTGGAAATCCTTGCGGGTCATCGTCTGGTATTTCAGGTCGCACAACGTCATGGCGCGACCGCCGTCCCCCGGATGCATGTGCGCATCGACGAAGCCGGGCATCAACATGCGTCCCGCCAGATCGATCAGCTGTGTCTGCGTGCCGATATACGAAGCAACGCCTTCATCGCTGCCGACATAGACGATCTTCCCGCCTGTGACGGCGATCGCCTGCTGCACGGAGTTCTTGCCATCAACGGTGTAGATATAGCCGTTGCGCATCACTATGTCAGCCGGTGTCGAACCCTGTGTCTGACACCCCACCAGCGCCATGCAGGAAAATGCCGTTGTCGACGCAACAGCGATAAACAGCCTGGAAAATTTCAACTGCCTCACCTCTATTTTTATAGTTTTGGAAGTGGCCCGAACAGACGGCCGCAAGCCTCTGATATGCAGGCATACCCTATAGGGCGCAGGCGTCGGATGGACCTCTACAAATGAGGGGGGTGAGGTAATTAAATGACAGGGATCCGATCTGGAGTAGAGGCGGAACCTGTGGGAGCGGGCTTGCTCGCGAAGACGGCGGCACAGTCAACATTGATCGAAGAGGCTTGTTTAAAAGACCTCAAGGTTACGTCCTGAAAGCTACAAAACCTTGCGCCGCTGCCTACGGCTGCACCAGAATCCGCCGGCTTGTGCGCTTTGAGCCCCGCCGGTAACTTGATTCGCGTCACTGATTCCCAGTGATCGGGTTTAGCAGCCCGGCTAGTCACTCACGGTTGCACATGTCTTATCCAGTCAGGCTTTCGCCTGCACTTGATGGTGGCTGTGCGCATGGCACCTTCGGGTGCGCCGGGTTTTGGGTGACTACCGGTCTGCTAACTTGCGCACAGCTGCCACCCTTTCGTATAGCAGCGAGATGGTTGCGGCCTCACTAGAGGTTAGTCCCCATGTTCAAGGCAACGCCCAACCCGCCGGTCACAGACCCGGCGTCCCCCTACGAATCTCTCGATTCAAAAAAACTCAACGATGCCGCCAAACGCGCCCTCGACTTCCACTTCCCGTCGAATGCCGACATCAAAGCCACTGCGCGTACACCCAGCACTATGTTTTCCGTGGACCCAGAAGCCACAGCCGAAACCCTGGCGGTTTTTTTGGTCGAGACGCTGGCGTCGGTCGATGTGATGGTCCATCAGTTGGTGGATCATCTGGAGGGTGAGTCGCGCTACGCCCTGCTGGGCATTTCCAACAGCATCATGGTGGCGGAGATCACGGCGAACCGGGTGCTGGATAAAATCGATACCCCTTAGAAATGTGAACTCCATTCCCCTGTAGGAGTGAGGCTTGCCCTAATGCCAGTCAGTTAAGGTGCGCAACGTGTGGGAGCGAGCCTGCTCGCGATGACGGCGGTACATTCAGCATCAATATCGGCTGACCCGACGCTATCGCGAGCAGGCTCGCTCCCACAAGGACTGCAGTGTTCAAATACTTAACTGACTGGCATTAAGGCTTGCCCGCGAAGGCGTCAGGTCTGGCACACCGCGTTATCGTTCTTCGCGTGCGAGTTCGCTGAACGCAGCACAGACCCCAGTTCCACTTTGCTCTTCACGCCCAGTTGCAGGTAGCAGTTGCGCAGGTAGGTGCGCACTGTCGCAGGACTCAACTCCAGGATTTTGGCAATTTCCTTGTAGGAATGGCCGGCGGCGAACAGCATGGCAGCCGTCCGCTCGCGTGGCGCAAGCATCGCCCCGCGTGACTGGGCTTCGAGCGACAGGATAACGTGCTCGGCGTTTGGGCTCAGTGTCAGGGCGCAGCGACCCAGGCGCATGACGCAGGGTGCCTTTTGCAGTTGCGCGGTCACCTGCGCGGGAAGCATTGAACCGTTCCAGCCGGGTAACTCACGTTCGATGGCTGCACACAGCGTTGCCCCCACGTACAGCAAGCTGCCGTCCATGCGCGCGACGCCAAAGTCAGACGCCCCATTGCCCGTGTCGAAGCGGATCATGTCCTGCACCTGGAATCGCCACAGCTGCAACAGGTGGTCGCAGAAGGCCGAAAACAAATCGGCCTCGTTGTCGTTGAAAGCTGAGGCATTAATGTCTCGATAGAGACAGACGAAGAACATCAAACCGCTTTCGGGTAACTCGAAGGTGATGCACATCAGGTAATAGAGGTCGTGGCGCCGAGCGAAAGCGTTCACTTCTTCATTGGGATCGGTGAAGCCGCTGTCGCGCACGACCTCACCGGGTCGACTCATGGTGTCATGGGAGAATTTGTCATTGCGCGCACACGTGTGCCACTCGGCGGCAAACGACTCGGGCAGATTGATTCGCCCATGCATCCAGTTTCTGGGCGAAACATCGACACCCGACGCAGACATCTCGCCCCACCAGGCTGAAGCGAAGGGCACCAGTTGGCTGAATGCCTTCAAGCCGTCAGTGATGAACCGGGACGCACCGCGATCTCGGGCAAGACGCCCCAAGTGCAATACGCAAAGATTGAACGCTTGCAGCGTTGTCATCGACGCCTTGGCGCCGACCTCATCACCCTCCTCCATCGTTCTGATCCCGTTCGCTGCATGGCGTATTATTTTTTTGACCATGCCATAGGCGCAGCGATTGCGTCCAGCCCTGGGCGCGCAAGCTCGCCACGTGGCTGGCGGTGTTTTCAGACTTTGATTTCGCTGGCCGGCATAACATCAATCCGTGCCACGGAGCCGGTCAAGTGCGCCAGATCCTTATTGTGTTCGGCGATGATGTCTTCGGCGCTCATCGTGCCGTTGTCGATGGTGGAATGGGCGTCGGCTACCAGCACGACGTCGTAGCCCAATTGATGCGCCTGGCGGACGGTGGCGTTGACGCAGTAGTCGGTTTGCAGGCCGCAGATAATCAGGCGATCGGCTTCCAGTTCTTGCAGATGTTCATGCAAGTGGGTCTGGTAGAACGAATCCGGGGTGGTTTTGCGCACGCGCAGGTCTTGGGATGAAGTCTTCAGACCGTCGGCCAGTTGCCAGCCTTCGCCGCCGTATTGCAACAGGTCGCCCTCTTCTTCGTGCTGGATCAGGATGACCGGGATGTCGGCGGCCCTTGCTTTGGCACTGAGGTCGTTGATGGTTTTGATGATGCGCTGGATGTCGAAGCATTCATACTCGCCGATGCACAGCGCGCTTTGGACATCAATGATAAGGAGTGCGGTGCTCATGGCTTCCTTCCTTAGAGAGGTCGGTAGAACGATGGAATTCAACTCCCTTTTTAACCTGTAGCAACTGTCGAGCTTGCGAGGCTGCGTTCGAGCCCCTGTAGGAGCTGGCGCAGCCTGCGATCTTTTGCCTTTGATGTCAGCGAAAGCAAGATCAAAAGATCGCAACCTTCGGCAGCTCCTACGGGGATCGGGGCCACCCGGGGAGTTCAGGTGGCCGGTGATCGCCTGCTTCAGTAACCGAGTGACAACCCGGTATTGCGCCGTGGATCGTTCGCTCCATAGAAGCGGTTCTTGCCCACTGGCTTGCCTTCCAGCGAAGGCGCACCTACCAGAATAGCTGCGATATGGTTGGGGTCCTGCGGCCCGGCAAATTTGTGCCCCCAGCTTTCGAGCATCTTCTTGGTGTCCGGGCTGGTGGCGAAGTTCTCCAGGTTGGTTTCTTCCGGCAGCCATTGCTGGTGGAAACGCGGCGCATCCACCGCTTCCTGGATGTTCATGCCGTAGTCGATCACGTTGAGGATGGTCAGCAGGGTGGCGGTGATGATGCGGCTGCCACCGGGAGTGCCGACAACCATGACGACCTTGCCGTCCTTGGTGACGATGGTCGGGCTCATGGACGACAGCGGCGCTTTGCCGGGGGCGATGGCGTTGGCTTCGCCCTGCACCAGACCGTACATGTTCGGCACGCCGATTTTCGAGGTGAAGTCGTCCATTTCATCGTTGAGGATGACCCCGGTTTTGCTCGCCATGACGCCGGCGCCGAACCAGTCGTTGAGGGTGTAGGTCACCGACACCGCATTGCCCCATTTATCGACGATCGAGTAATGGGTGGTATTGCTGCCTTCGTGGGGCGCTACGCCGGGTTTGATCTCGCGGGACACGCCGGCCTTCTGCGGATCGATGACTTCGCGGATCTTGGTCGCGTAGTTTTTATCCAGCAAATGGGCGATCGGATTTTTCACGAAGTCCGGGTCGCCGAGGTAGCTGTTGCGGTCCACATACGCATGACGCATCGCTTCGATCTGGTAGTGCATCGCCTGAGCCGAGCGGAAGCCCAGGTCTTTCATCGGGTAGCCGTCGAGGATGTTCATGATCTCGCAGATCACCACGCCACCGGAGCTTGGCGGTGGCGCCGAGACCACGTGATAGCCACGGTAATCGCACTCGATCGGCGCCAGTTCGCGGGTCTGGTATTTGTCGAGGTCGGCCTGGGTGATGATGCCCTTGTTGGCCTGACTGGAGGTGACGATGGCGTCGGCCACCCAGCCTTTATAGAAACCGTCGGCGCCCTTCTCGGAAATTTCCCGCAGGGTTTTGCTCAAGTCTTTTTGTACGAGTTTCTGGCCAACCTGCATCGGCTCGCCATTGCTCAGGAAGATCGAGCCTGAGTCGCGCATGTCTTTCTTGAAGACGTCGGTGGCGTACTCCAGCAAGTCGACATCGCCCTGCTCCAGCACAAAACCGTCTTCGGCAAGCTTGATCGCGGGGGCGATCACTTCCTTGCGGGGTTTGGTACCGTATTTCTTCAGGGCCAGCTCCATGCCCGAAACGGTGCCCGGCACGCCAACGGCAAGATGACCACGGGTGCTCAAGTCCGGGACGACGTTGCCCGCTTTGTCGAGGTACATGTCGGGGGTCGCGGCCAGCGGGGCTTTTTCACGGAAATCGAGGAAGGTCTTGCGCCCGTCCGCCAATTGAATCGTCATGAAACCGCCACCGCCCAGG
This sequence comes from Pseudomonas frederiksbergensis, assembly GCF_003732275.1. Lineage (GTDB taxonomy): Bacteria > Pseudomonadota > Gammaproteobacteria > Pseudomonadales > Pseudomonadaceae > Aquipseudomonas > Aquipseudomonas frederiksbergensis_H. The sequence goes on along the minus strand of NZ_MOBM01000015.1, from coordinate 142,955 downwards.
TTGCCCGCCGCGGGGTACACCACCGCCAGCGCATAACCCACCGCAACGGCGGCATCGACGGCGTTGCCGCCATTCTTGAGCACATCGACGCCGACGTGGCTGGCCAGATGCTGGGCGGTGACGACCATGCCGTTTTCGGCCGCGACCGGGGCGACGGAGGCCGCGTGGGCGGTCAGGCAACTCAGCGCCAATGTGGTTGCCACGAGCGATTTGGTAAAAGGTTCGAACTTCATGAGTCGGTCTCTTTTTGTTTTTAGGCTCTGTCGAAAACAGAGGGAACGGTTCAAGAGCAGTAGGCAAGTATGGCTGGGATTGCGTATTGCGCCTCCCCGATGAGGCAGTATGCTGGGGCCCCTGTTCAGCACTTTTACGGAGTCCGCCGGCATGTCCTACACCTTCACCACCCTGGCGTCTCCGGTCGGCGAATTGAAACTGGTGGCGAAAGGCGCGCGACTGGCGGCCATCCTCTGGGAAAACGACAAACCGGGTCGGGTAAGGCTGGGGCCGATGGCTGAAGCGGCGGACAACCCGATCCTGGTGCGCACCACACAGCAGTTGCAGGAATACTTCGCCGGCACGCGTAACCGTTTCGAACTGGAACTGGATTTTGCCGGGACGGACTTTCAGCAGAAGGTGTGGCAGGCGTTGCTGACCATTCCGTTTGGCGAAACGCGCAGCTACAGCGAAATTGCCCGGCAGATCGGCAATCCCAGCGCAGTTCGGGCGGTGGGTGCGGCTAATGGCAAGAATCCGATTTCGATTGTCGCGCCGTGTCATCGGGTGATCGGAGCATCAGGGAAACTGACGGGGTTTGCCGGTGGGCTTGAGGCGAAAGAGCGGTTGCTGACGCTCGAAGGGTATGAGTGCCGCAGGGCCGGCAGCATGGGTGATTTATTTTGAGCTAATGAGCCCTTGTGGCGAGGGAGCTTGCTCCCGTTCCAGTGCGTAGCGCTGGCAAAATCTTCGACAAGGGGCGTTTCACGCCCAGCGCGAGCAAGCTCGCTCGCCACAGAACTCACAGTTTCAAAAAGACAGGGGACATTCCACAGGAATGACTAAATCGCCGCCCGTAATTCCCGTGGCGACAGGCCATAGTGTGAGCGAAAGCGCACTGCAAAACGTGAGGCCGAGGCGTAACCGCTGGCACCGGCAATTTCACCGATGGGACGAGAAGTGGTTTGCAGCCATTGCAGCGCCGTAGCCAGCCGAACACTTTCCAGAATATTCCTGAAACTGTCCCCTTCATTGGCCAGTTGGCGACGCAAAGTCGACTCGCCAAGGTTCAAGTGTTGTGCGACGTCCGCAACAGTCCAGTCTCTTTCCGGGCTGCCCATTACCAGCTGCTGCACCCGTTCGCACAGTGGATCGTTGCGATCCATCAGCAGCGGTCCGGCCTGACCGCCAAGGCACAGGCTCAGGAGAACCGCTTCCCCATAGTGGGTGCGTAACGCATCCGGAGCATCCGCATTGATGGAGGCCAATAACTGATCCCATGCCTGTGTTGTATGCCTGTCCAGAGGGACACATAGATCTGTTTTCAGGCCACGGCGATGGCTCATGATCTGCTGGCCATATCGGCTGCTGAAATTACGCAGTGTCGAACCGGGAAAGGTCACCACATCGGCGATATAGTGACCGTGAAGGCCAGGGAAATTTGAGATGCCAAGCTCGCGCCCGGCCGGCATCAGAATCAGATGTTGCGGCCCTGCACGCATCTGCCGGTCATCCCATTGCAGCAGTTTTTCCCCCTGTCGTACTCGACACAAAGCAGTAGCGAATATCGGCACCCGTTGCAATGTATGGGGCTGTCGTGCCCGTATGACACACGCATCGATAATATTTTCCCGGTGCTGTATGCCGAAACAAGGGCGCATCGCTCTTAACGTCCGTAAGTTGAAGTAATGGTCGCTTTGGCCAAGGCGTTGGCATTGAGCATATAGCCCACCAAGGCTCCGCTGGCCTGATTGTCGAGTGGCAGCTTATCGACTTTCAATGCCCATACGGTGAATTGATAGCGATGCGGCTTATCCCCTACAGGAGGGCACGCTCCGCCAAATCCCGGCTGGCCATAATCGGTTCGCCCTTGTACTGCACCCGCAGGCAGGTTCGAACCGACCCCTCTTGGCAAACTGCTGGTTGAAGCGGGTAAGTTGACCACCGTCCAATGCCACCAGCCGCTGCCGGTCGGCGCATCAGGATCGTAGACGGTGATCGCGTAACTCTTGGTACCCGTCGGGGCGTTGCGCCAGGAAAGCTCGGGCGAAGTATTCCCCCCTTCGCAACCGAAGCCCTGGAACACCTCGCGACTGGTCAGCGGGCGGTTCTCGGCAATATCCTGGCTCGTCAGCGAGAAGTCGGCAGCGTGCCCCGTGAGCACGACCCCCATGGACAATGCGGATAGGATTGTTCTGATGTTCATCGTGACCTCATCTGAGTGTTGGCGTGAGGCACGATTCTAGAGAGCGCAAAGGCTGGTTACTGTGCCGAAATGCTCGACCATTGTGCCTGAACGCTCTCTCGAACCAGACGAACCGCAATTGTAAAACCGCAGTGCCGTGAACCTCGCAGCCGGCTCAAACCGGTCCGAAGACATCCTTCATCGCCGCATACTGCAGCAGCATGATGGTCTTGGCATCGCAGATCTCCCCGCGATAGAACGCCGCCAGCGCGTCGTCGAACTTCCACTCCAGCACTTCCAGTTCTTCGGTTTCTTCCTCCAGCCCGCCGCCATCACTGACTTTCGAAGAGGCGTCGTACTCGGCGATGAAGAAATGCAGCTTTTCAGTCACTGAACCGGGGCTCATGTAAGCCTCGAAAACCTTCTGCACATGGTGGACGCGATAGCCGGTTTCTTCTTCGGCTTCAGCGCGAATGCGCTCTTCAGGCGCAGCGCCTTCCAGCAACCCCGCAGCCACTTCAATCAGCAAACCATCATGGCCGTTGACGAACACCGGCAGCCTGAACTGGCGGGTCAGTACGACGGTTTTCTTCTCGCGATTGAACAGCAGAATCGCCGCGCCATTGCCCCGGTCGTAGACCTCGCGAGTCTGACGCTGCCAGTCGCCGTTGTTGCGCAAGTAATCGAAGGTGATTTTTTTCAGCAGATACCAGTCGTGGGACAGCACCCGGGACTCGATGATGTTGACCCGCTCGGCTGTGTTCGACATGACAATTCCATCCTTATGTTCGTCAGAAAGCGTCCATGTTAGGCGAAAACAGAAAAGCCCGGCGACTGCCGTAATGCTGTTCATTTAAGAGAATCTGGACTCAGAGAAACCTGTGGCGAGGGAGCTTGCTCCCGCTTGAGTGCGCAGCACTCACAAAAATCGGCAATGGTTGTCAAATTTTTGGGACCGCTGCGCAGCCCAGCGCGAGCAAGCTCGCTCGCCACAAAAGTAACGATTGGCACGCTTTCACCCTCAGGAAAGTTGCGCCTTGTATTCTTTCTGATACTGCCCGGCGAGGGTTTCTTTCTGTTGGTCGTCGAGTAACTTGCCGGCCATCTGAAAGAACTTCTGCTCCTCCTCTTTCAAGTGGTGATGGACCTTCTCCGAGAGCTTTTTCGCCGTTGCCAACCAGGATGGACTGGACATTTCGGTCGCATCCAGCGCTTCCATCATCTCGTCCATTTCGTGGTGTTCGGAGATGGCGTGGCGGCTAAGATCCACGCCGTTGTCGAACTCCATCAGCGGCATGTAGAAATGGCGTTCTTCAGCGGTTTCGTGGGCCTGAAGCTCGGATTTGAGCCGTTTGTAAGCCTCGACCCGCTCCGGGGTGTCGCCACGGGTTTGAATCAGTGCATCGGCATAGCGGCGCTGACGGTCGTGGCTTTCGCGCAAGGCTTCAAAAATGTTCACGGGTTGCCCTCAACGGCTGCGTTTAACAATGATGCTGTTCAGGCTAGACATTCCCGGGGCCCCGGGGGTTCCTTGGGTTTCGGGGGATAGAACAATCGCCGCAACCGGGATAGGCTCCGTGTTCACTGCCATAAGGATGTGTTGCCTATGACCCTGCGAATCGAATTGTCGAAAAATGCCACTCAGGAGGAGCGCGAGGCGATCCTCACACCGCTGCGCGCCTACAACGCAGCAAAGGCCGGGGCCACGGTGTCGGAGCAAATTGCTTTGCTGGTACGCAATGACAGCGACGAGATTCTCGGCGGGCTTTATGGCCGAGTGTTTTACCGGTGGTTTTTCATTGAGTTGTTGTCGGTGCCGGATCAGGCCCGGGGACAAGGGATGGGCTCGAAACTGATGCAGATGGCCGAAGACCTGGCGCGGGAAAAGGAATGCGTGGGGATCTGGCTGGATACCTTCGACTTCCAGGCGCCGGAGTTTTACAAGAAACACGGCTACAGCGAGTTGGGGCACATTGCCGATTACCCGCCGGGCCACAAGCGTTTCTTTTTTCAGAAGCGTTTGATGGATTTGTAACCTTCGATTTTTCGGGGTGCCACCAAAAGATCGCAGCCTTCGGCAGCTCCTACATGGGATTGCGTTCACCCTGTAGGAGCTGCCGAAGGCTGCGATCTTTTGATCTTGCTTACAAACAGGTCGCCAACGCCGCCAAACGGCGCTTGGCGACAAAATCATCGTGCTGCGCGTAGTAGCTCAATGCTGTACCCGAGGCATCGGTGGTCACGTCCACGAAGGACTCGGCCGAACGGGTGTAGACCGTCGAGCCGCCCTTCTTGCCCGGCTGCAAATACGCGCCCGCATCGACGCCGAACACCGCCTCATCCTGCCAGGCAAATTGCACGCACTGGGCGACGACTTTTTCCGGTTTGTCCGAAGTCAGGGTTTTGTACGGGGTTTTGGTGCGGGCGTCATTCATCGCCGATCCGGCGCAGCCCGCCAGCAAGGTTGCGGCCAGCGCCACCATCAGAATTCGCATTGCGTTCGCTCATCAGGAAAAAGCGGACTGTATCACCGCGGCGCGGCGTATCGTTCTGCTTTACTTCATTTATACCGCGACACCGCGCAACGATTCGCGCACCCTGTCGCGCCATTAACGCCGCATCGCCCATTTTTCCGGGCACATTTTTCTGGAAAGGTCATGACACCCAACGCCGAATACTACAAACCAACCGCTGAATACGCCGACAAGCTGATCAGCCAGATTGGCCAGACGCCTTCCTGGATCGCCAAGCGAATTGGCGTCACCGACAAGCGGATTCGTTACATTCTCGATGGCGAAAGAACCGTCAAAGGCGAAACCACGCCGATCCAGATGACCTACCCCGAGCAGTTTGCTCTGGAGTGTCTGGCCGCGGCCGCCAAGGCAAGCAAAAAGCAGTCTTCCAAGGAGTAACCATGGCGGCAACCGAACAGCAACACGAGCAGGCGCTGAAAAGATTTCTCGATGAGCGTCCTGAACTGCGCATCGAACTGGACAACCTGAATCCACTGTTGGCCCAGGCCAAGGGCGTGACAGTGGCGCAGTACCGCGACGAGCGCTTGCATGAAGCGTTCGAAGCCGAGGCTGAGCGCCTGGGTTTGTTTGCCTGGGAGCTGACGCTGCAACTGACCGCCGCCACGCCTGAGGATTACCAGGCTCAACGCCTGGAGGTACACAAGGAAGTCGCGGAGATGGCGGGCATGGACTGGCTGGAGTATTGCGAGTTATATGGGTTAACCAAATAGTCATCGCTGCTCAAGGAAGCTTTCGTCGATGCTGCCTTCGCCCTTAAGTACCCGGGCCACACCGGGCCATTTGCATACCCATAAATGGCGCGGACGCATCGGCCTGTCGATGGTCGCCGGTTTGTCGGTGCTCGCCGGCATGACCGATGCCATCGGCTTCATGGCCAGCGGCGACTTCGTGTCCTTCATGAGCGGAAACACCACCCGTCTGGCCGTGGCGATCAGCGATGGCGACCTCGGGCTGACCCTGCGCCTGGTAATCCTCGTGGCCACGTTCGTCGCCGGCAACGCCTTGGGCATTGTCGTCAGCCGTTTCGGTGGCCGGCGGGCGTTGCCGTTGCTGCTGTGCATCGCCACCCTGCTCTGCGGCGCTGCGGCCTGGCCCTACGAAATGCAATTGCCGGCGCTGCTGGCGACGATCATCGCCATGGGCATGCTCAATGCCGCCGTGGAAGAAGTGAACGGCCTACCGGTCGGCCTGACTTACGTCACTGGCGCGTTGTCGCGGTTTGGCCGTGGGCTGGGGCGCTGGATGCTTGGCGAGCGGCGCAATGGCTGGCGGGTGCAATTGATTCCGTGGGCAGGGATGTTTGCCGGCGCGGTGATTGGGGCTTTGCTGGAACATCATCTTGGGCTCAAGGCCCTGTTCGTCAGCGGGCTGCTGGCCGGGGTGCTGGGGTTGCTGTCGTTGAAGATACCGCGGCGTTGGCAGTTGGGTTATATGCCGCGCTGATCGGGTTATCACATTCAACATTGATGTTGCCTGACACTCCGCTATCGCGAGCAGGCTCGCTCCCACAGGGGTCTGTGGTGGATTTCAATATTGTGTACGACACAAATCCCTTGTGGGAGCGAGCCTGCTCGCGATGGCGGCGACTCGGTCTACGAGTAAACGCCCTTCGCCGCCCCGCCGATAAAGCTTTATCATGGCCGCAGTTTTGCTGATCGAGCCCATCATGAAATTCGCCATTGCGCTGTTTTCCGCCGCCCATGCGCCCTCCTCGCGCCGTGCCTTGCTGTTTGCTCAAGCAGCGCTGGCCGGCGGGCATGAGATTGTCCGGCTGTTTTTTTATCAGGATGGCGTCTACAACGCATCTGGCAGCGTGGTCACGCCTCAGGACGAGCAGGATTTGCCCAAGCAATGGCGCAACTTTGTCAGCGAGCATCAACTCGATGGCGTGGTCTGCATCGCCGCCGCCCTGCGCCGCGGTGTATTGAACGAGGAAGAAGCCCAGCGCTATCAGCGTGAAGCGGTAGCGGTGGGCGCGCCGTGGGAATTGTCCGGTCTCGGCCAGTTGCATGACGCGGTGCAGGACGCTGACCGTTTGATCTGTTTCGGAGGCGCGTGAAATGGCTAAATCCTTGCTGATTATCAGCCGTCAGGCGCCGTGGTCCGGGCCTAATGCACGGGAAGCGCTGGACATCGTGCTGGCCGGCGGCGCCTTCGATCTGCCGATCGGCCTGCTGTTCCTCGATGACGGCGTGTTCCAGCTAGCCGCGAAACAGGACGCCAAGGCGTTGCAACAGAAAGACCTGAGCGCCAACCTGCAAGCCTTGCCGATGTTTGGTGTCGAAGACCTGTTCGTGTGCGGTGAAAGCGCCGCGGCCCGTGGTCTGGACCCAAAAGGTCTGTCGCTTGAAGAAGCCCAGGTGTTGGCCGCCCAGGAAATCACCGCCCTCATTGACCGTTACGACCAGGTGATCACCCTCTGATGTCGACTTTGCATGTGTTGTCTCATTCCCCTTTCGGCGACGACCGCCTGAGCAGTTGCCTGCGCGTAATCGGCGCCGACGATGCGCTGCTGCTGAGTGGCGATGCGGCTTATGCCTTGCAACCTGGCACCGCACCATTCAGTGCGCTACATGCTCGCAGCCTGAAACTGTTTGTGCTGGCCGAAGATGCTCAAGCACGGGCCCTGCAAGTCCCGGACTGGGCCAAGGCCATCGATTATCCGGCCTTCGTCGAGCTGTCGATTCACTACGACAAGGTCAACAGCTGGCTATGAAATCCCTGACGGTCGGCGCCCGCGCCATTGAACTGGACAAGGACGGTTTCCTGGTCGAACTGAGTGACTGGTCCGCCGAAGTGGCCGCCGCCCTCGCCGCGGCCGAAGACATCGAGTTGAGCCCGGAACACTGGGAGATCCTCGAACTGCTGCGCAGTTTCTACGACGAATTCCAGCTGTCCCCGGCCACCCGTCCGCTGATCAAATACACCGCATTGAAGCTCGGCCCCGACAAGGGCAACAGCCTGCACCTGAACCGACTGTTCAAAGGCACCCCTGCCAAACTCGCCGCGAAACTGGCGGGCCTGCCCAAACCGACGAATTGCTTATGACCGACTATCCAGCATTGACCCTCGAAACGCCCGCCGAGCACCCGTTCGCCCAGTTCGTGCGGATCCTTGGCAAAGGCAAACGCGGCGCCCGCGACCTGACCCGAGAGGAAGCCCGCGAGGCCATGGGCATGGTGTTCGACGACAAGGTCGAGGACACCCAACTCGGCGCCTTCCTGATGCTATTGCGGCACAAGGAAGAAAGCGCCGAGGAAATGGCCGGGTTCACCGAAGCCTTGCGTGAGCGCCTGAATCCACCGGCGCTGGCAGTCGATCTGGACTGGCCGACGTATGCCGGCAAGAAGCGTCACCTGCCGTGGTATCTGCTGGCGGCCAAGTGCCTGGCGCAGAACGGCGTGCGCATCTTCATGCATGGCGGCGGTGCGCACACGGCCGGTCGGCTGTACAGCGAACAACTGCTCGATACGCTGAACATTCCGCTGTGCCGCAACTGGCAGCAGGTCGGCGCGGCGCTCGATCAGGGCGGTCTGGCATTCATGCCATTGGTGGACTGGGCCCCGCAACTTCAGCGGATGATCGACCTGCGCAACACCTTGGGCCTGCGCTCGCCGATCCATTCCCTGGCACGGATTCTTAATCCGTTGGGCGCTCGCTGCGGTCTGCAAAGCATTTTCCACCCCGGCTATCAGGCTGTGCATCGCGATGCCAGCGGTTTGCTGGGCGATACCGCCATCGTCATCAAGGGCGATGGTGGTGAAATCGAGATCAATCCGGACGCCGACAGCCACCTGTATGGCACCACCGGCGGCGAAAGCTGGGATGAAGAATGGCCACAGCTGTCGACCCAGCGCCACGTCAAACCGGCCACGCTCGATCCCGAGCATTTGAAAGCGGTGTGGCGTGGCGACGTGGTCGATAGCTACCCGCAAATGGCGTTGATCTCGACCATGGCCCTGGCGTTGCGCGGCCTCGGCCAGACCCGCGAGCAAGCGTTCGAAACCGCCCAGCAGTATTGGGATGCAAGGGACCGATCGATTTAACCGATCATAAACGCCCAACCTTTGCGCTTTTTGTTCGAACCTATGCGCATAGACTCCTCTCCAACGCTTATCAGTTGAGGAGTTTTGAACATGGGTTTGTTAGTCGAAGGCCGCTGGCAGGATCAATGGTACGAAAGCAGCAAGGACGGCACGTTCCAGCGTGAACAGGCACAACGTCGCAACTGGTTGACCGCCGACGGCAGGCCAGGCCCGACCGGCGTCGGTGGTTTTGCCGCCGAGGCTGGTCGCTATCACCTCTACGTATCCCTCGCCTGCCCGTGGGCTCATCGCACATTGATCCTGCGCAAACTCAAAGGTCTCGAAAGCCTGATCGATGTGTCGGTGGTCAGTTGGTTGATGCTGGAAAACGGCTGGACCTTCGATAAAAACCTGGGCTCGACTGGCGACAAGCTCGATCACTTCAATTTTCTGCACCAGCGCTACACCACCGATACCGCCGACTACACCGGCCGCGTCACAGTGCCGGTGCTCTGGGACAAACAGACAAATCGCATCGTCAACAATGAATCGGCGGAGATCATCCGCATGTTCAACAGCGCTTTTGATGAGTTGACTGGCAATGACCTGGATTTCTACCCGGCGCCATTGCGGGCCGAGATCGATGCGCTGAACGAGCGGATTTATCCGGCAGTGAATAACGGCGTCTATCGCGCCGGGTTTGCTACGTCTCAGCAGGCTTATGAAGAAGCGTTCAACGAACTGTTTGGTGAACTGGATCGGCTAGAGCAATTGCTGGGCGCGAACCGGTACCTGACGGGTGAATACCTGACGGAAGCGGATATTCGGTTGTTCACTACGATGATTCGTTTCGATGCGGTGTACTTCGGGCACTTCAAGTGCAACCTGCGACGGATTGCCGATTATCCGAATCTGTCGAACTGGCTACGGGAGATTTACCAGTGGCCGGGGATTGCCGAGACGGTGAGTTTTGAGCACATCAAGAATCACTACTACGGCAGCCACAAGACCATCAATCCGACCGGGATCGTGCCGAAAGGGCCGGCGCAGGATTTCACTGCGGCTCATGATCGGGCGCGGTTGATTGGGAAAGGGGTTTGGCGCAAGAACCAGGACTGATCGTAATTCTGTATTGGCTTTGAGGGCCCCATCGCGAGCAGGCTCGCTCCCACATTGGATTTGCGTCGTTCACAAATCCCCTGTGGGAGCGAGCCTGCTCGCGATGGAGGTGACTCGGTCCTCAGACCTGCGCCTGAGCACCCTCAAACCATGCCAGTTTCTCGCGCAACTGCACCACTTCCCCAACAATCACCAGCGTCGGCGCATGCACTTCATGCTCCGCCACCAGCCGTGGAAGGTCGGCCAGGGTGCCGGTAAACACCCGTTGATTGACCGTGGTGCCCTGCTGGATCAACGCCGCCGGGGTATCGGCCGCGCGACCGTGTTTGATCAACTGTTCGCAGATGATCGGCAAGCCCACCAGCCCCATGTAAAACACCAGGGTTTGCGCCGGCGCGACCAAGTCGGCCCACGGCAAATCGGTGGAACCGTCCTTGAGGTGCCCGGTGACGAACCGCACCGACTGCGCGTAATCGCGGTGAGTCAGCGGAATCCCGGCATATGCCGCGCAACCGCTGGCTGCAGTAATGCCCGGAACAACCTGGAACGGAATGCCATGGGCCGCCAGTTCTTCGATCTCTTCACCGCCGCGCCCGAAGATAAACGGATCGCCGCCCTTCAAGCGCACCACGCGCTTGCCGGCCTTGGCCAGATCCACCAGATGCTGGTTGATCTGTTCCTGAGGCACGGCGTGATCGGCGCGGCGCTTGCCGACGTAGATCCGCTCGGCATCGCGACGGCACAAATCCAGAATCGCCGGCGCCACCAGACGGTCATACAGCACCACATCGGCTTGCTGCATCAGACGCAAGGCGCGGAAGGTCAGCAGATCGGGATCACCCGGCCCTGCACCTACCAAATAGACTTCGCCAGTGGCTACAGGCGCTTCACCATTGATCTTTGCCAGCATCAAGCGCTCGGCCTCGGCGCCCTGCCCGGCCAGTTGCCGGTCGGCAATCGGGCCCTGGAATACATCTTCCCAGAACGCCCGACGCTGCTGCACATCCGGAAACAGGCTTTTGACCTGAGTACGGAAACGCGCTGCCAGACCGGCCAGTTGACCGTAGGTAGAAGGAATCCAGGTTTCCAGCTTGGCGCGAATCAACCGCGCCAGCACCGGCGCATCGCCGCCGCTGGACACAGCGATGATCAACGGAGAACGGTCGACAATCGCGGGAAAAATCACGCTGCACAGCGCCGGCGCGTCCACCACGTTGACCGGCACGCAACGCCGATGGGCATCGGCGGAGACTTGCGCGTTCAGCGGTTCGTCGTCGGTGGCGGCGATAATCAGCCCGCAACCGTCCAGGTCCGTTTCTGCGTAGCCACGCACCAGGCACTCACCACCGCTGCCGACCACTAGCTCGCGCAGTTGCGGTTCGATTTCAGGCGCAACCACCCGCAGCAGCGCACCGGCTTCGGCCAGCAGGCGGGATTTGCGCAAGGCAATCTCCCCTCCGCCGACGACCAATACACGACTGCCGCGAAGGTTATGAAACAGCGGCAGATAGTCCATTTAGCCGATGACCTCAAGGCCACCCATGTACGGCTTGAGCACCTCAGGCACACGGATCGAACCGTCGGCCTGCTGGTAGTTCTCAAGCACCGCCACCAGGGTACGACCGACCGCCAGGCCGGAACCGTTCAGGGTGTGAACCAGCTCAGGCTTGCCGGTTTCCGGGTTGCGGAAACGCGCTTGCATGCGGCGGGCCTGGAAATCGCCGCAGTTGGAGCACGACGAAATCTCGCGGTATTTGTCCTGGCTCGGAATCCACACTTCCAGATCGTAGGTCTTGACCGCGCTGAAGCCCATGTCGCCCGTGCACAGCGCCAGGGTGCGATACGGCAGCTCCAGCAGTTGCAGGACTTTCTCGGCGTTGGCAGTCAGGCCTTCCAGCGCTTCCATCGAGGTTGATGGCTCAACGATCTGGACCATCTCGACCTTGTCGAACTGGTGCTGACGGATCATGCCGCGAGTGTCGCGACCTGATGCACCGGCCTCGCTGCGGAAGCACGGCGTGTGCGCCACGAACTTGATCGGCAGCAGTTTCGAATCGACGATCTCGCCAGCAACGATGTTGGTCAGCGACACTTCAGCGGTCGGGATCAGGTACAGATCGGCTTCGCCTTCGCGGCTGATCTTGAACAGGTCTTCTTCGAACTTCGGCAGCTGACCGGTGCCCTGCAACGCTGGCGCCTGCACCAGGTACGGGGTGTAAGCCTCTTCGTAACCGTGTTCGTTGATGTGCAGGTTGATCATGAACTGTGCCAGCGCACGGTGCAGACGGGCGATCGGGCCGCGCAGCAGGGCGAAACGGGCCCCGGACAGCTTGGCGGCGGTTTCGAAGTCCAGCCAGCCGAACTTCTCACCCAGGGCCACGTGGTCCTGAACCGGGAAATCGAAGGCCTTAGGCGTGCCCCAGCGGCGCACTTCAACGTTGCCTTCTTCGTCATCGCCGACCGGCACCGATTCGTGCGGCAGGTTCGGGATGCCCAGCAGGATCGAATCCAGCTCGGTCTGGATCGCGTCCAGCTCGACTTTACCGGCGCTCAACTCACCCGCCATGCGCTCGACGTCCGCCATCAACGGCGCGATGTCTTCGCCGCGCTGCTTGGCCTGACCGATGGACTTGGAGCGCGCGTTACGTTCAGCCTGCAGTGCCTCGGTACGGGTCTGGACGGTCTTGCGCTGTTCTTCCAGCGCTTCGATGCGCGCAACATCCAGCGTGTAGCCACGGGATGCCAGGCGGTCCGCTACGTCCTGCAGGTTGCTACGTAACAGTTTGGAATCGAGCATGTCGGTTTCTCGTTATCAAAGTTTGGTCAGGGACAGGCCAGCCCAGGTGGCGAGCAGCCCGCCGAATACGCTGATGGCCGCATAGCCCAGGGCCAGCGGCACTTGCCCGGTTTCCAGCAGGCGCACCGTATCCAGTGAAAAGGATGAAAAAGTTGTCAGCCCCCCAAGGAAGCCGACCATCAACCCGGCTCGCACCTCAAACGGTACCTCCGGGCGACTCAAAAACAGACCGTATAGAACGCCGATCAGCAAACAGCCCACGATATTAACGGCCAGCGTCGCGGTATAGAAGTGCCGTGGCCAATTCGCGTTGATCCAGTTACCGGTGGCGAAGCGCAATAGCGTACCGGCGACACCGCCGACAGAAACGGTAACGATCAATGGAATCACTATTTTCTCCGTTGCCGTGGGCTTAGGCGATCAAGCTGCGCGAGGTGGTTAAGCTTTTCGCCGATCTTCAGCTCCAGGCCGCGGGGCACGGGTTGATAAAACCGTTGCGGTTCGAGCTCGTCCGGGAAGTAGTCTTCGCCAGCGGCGTAGGCATCCGGCTCATCGTGGGCATAACGGTATTCGTCGCCATAACCCAACTGCTTCATCAACTTGGTCGGCGCATTGCGCAAGTGCAGCGGCACTTCGAGCGAACCGTGCTCGGTGGCGCTGCGCATCGCGGCTTTGAAGCCCATGTACACCGCATTGCTTTTCGGCGCGCAGGCCAGATAGGTAATGGCCTGGGCCACCGCCAATTCACCTTCGGGGCTGCCGAGGCGCTCCTGCACTTCCCACGCCGCCAGGCACAGGCTCAGGGCACGAGGGTCGGCGTTGCCGATGTCTTCGCTGGCCATGCGCACCACGCGCCGGGCCAGGTACAGCGGGTCGCAACCGCCGTCGATCATCCGCGCGAACCAATACAGTGCGCCATCGGGATTGGAACCGCGCACCGATTTATGCAGCGCGGAGATCTGGTCGTAGAAGGCTTCGCCGCCCTTGTCGAAGCGTCGACGGGTATCACCAAGCAGACTTTGCAACAGATCGACGCCGATCTCACTGTTGTCTTCGGCCAGGTCCGAGGCGTTTTCCAGCAGATTGAGCAGACGTCGGCCATCGCCATCGGCGGCGGACAACAGCATCTGGAAACCTTCATCGCTGAGGGTCAGTTGCCGCTTGCCCAACCCACGTTCTTCGGTCAATGCGCGATGCACCAGCTTGCGCAGGGCCGCTTCGTCGAGGCTTTTGAGCACATAGACGCGCGCCCGGGACAGGAGCGCGTTATTGAGTTCGAACGAGGGGTTTTCGGTGGTTGCGCCGATGAAAATCAGCGTGCCGTCTTCAACGTACGGCAGGAACGCATCCTGCTGGGACTTGTTGAAGCGATGCACTTCATCGACGAACAGGATGGTGCGTTTACCGTACTGCCCGGCCTGTTGTTTGGCGACTTCCACCGCCTGGCGGATTTCCTTTACGCCGGCCAGTACCGCCGAAACCGTTTCGAAGTGCGCATCGGAGACTTCCGCGAGCAGCCGCGCCAAGGTGGTTTTACCCACCCCCGGCGGTCCCCAGAAAATCATCGAATGCAGGGCACCCTGCTCCAGCGCTTCGCGCAAAGGCTTGCCGCGAGCGAGCAGGTGTTCCTGACCGACGTACTCGTCCAGATTGGTCGCGCGCAGGCGGGCGGCCAAAGGCTGAGCAATCGGGGCGCTGCGAAACAGGTCCATCACTACTTGCGAAACCTCACTGCCTATCAGTCAATAATTTGAACATCGCTGATCCCTGTGGGAGCGAGCCTGCTTGCGATGGCGGCATTACATTCAACATCACTGTTGACTGACCCGACGCTATCGCGAGCAGGCTCGCTCCCACAGGTTATGCGTTTTATTCCTGGATCACGTCGGCACCCTTTGGGATGTCGAACTTGAATTTGGACGCAGGAATCGGCTCGTTGGCCTTCACGCCAGTAAACAGGATATTGGTGCGCTGACCGACACTGTCGATCATCTGCATGTCATTGACCAGACCGTTGCGGAACGACAGGCGCAGGCTGTCGAACAGGGTGTCTTTGGTTTTCGGCTTCAAGGTGAAGTCGATCACGCCACCGGCTTCCTTGGCGCTGATGTCGAAGCTCTGGCTGATCTTGGACACGTCACCCGACAGCAGCAATGCCGGGGTCTGGGTCAGGCGCTGATCAAGGTTCTTGATGGTGGCCTGCTCAAGGTCCGGATCCCACAACGTCACCTTCTTGCCGTCGGAGACCATCGTTTGTTCGGCCGGCGCGTTGGTGTGCCAGTAAAACAAGCCAGGACGCTGCAAGGACATTTCACCCGCGGTTTCCTGCAACTGGGTGCCGCTGCCATCGAGGGTCAGCTGGGAGAAACGCGCGGTCAGGGTCTGGGATTTTTCCAGCAGTTGAGTCAGACGCGCCACGTCCTTGTCATCGGCGTGGGCCGAGAGCGTGGTCAAAGCCAGTACCGGCAGCAACAGCATGCGGATAAGACGCATGGGAGTCCTCATAAACATTCGTGGGAGTGCGGGCGGCGTCTCAAGACACCGCCCCTTTCAAAACCGGATCAGTCGCGCACCGGGCCAGGGGCCAGGACTTCACGCGAACCGTTGGTGTTCATGGACGTCACGACCCCAGCCATCTCCATGGCTTCGATCATGCGCGCCGCGCGGTTGTAGCCGATTTTCAGCTTGCGCTGAACCGCGGAGATGGACGCGCGACGGCTTTCCAGTACGAACTGCACCGCCTCGTCGTAAAGCGCATCGGTTTCGGCATCATCGTCACCGCCACCGCCGCCGTTTTCAAAGCCGCTACCGGCCTCTTCGACACCGGCGAGGATGTCATCGTTGTATTCCGGGGCGCCGCGCAGTTTCCAGGCTTCAACCACGCGGTGAACCTCGTCGTCGGACACGAACGCGCCGTGAACACGAATCGGCAGACTGGTGCCCGGCGGCATGTACAACATATCACCGTGACCCAGCAGTTGTTCGGCGCCACCCTGGTCGATGATGGTCCGCGAATCGATCTTGCTCGATACCTGGAACGCCATACGGGTCGGAATGTTCGCCTTGATCAGACCGGTGATCACGTCCACCGACGGCCGCTGGGTCGCGAGGATCAAGTGGATGCCGGCCGCACGGGCCTTCTGGGCGATACGGGCGATCAGCTCTTCAACCTTCTTGCCGACGATCATCATCATGTCGGCGAATTCGTCGACGACCACGACGATGGTCGGCAGTTTTTGCAGCAGGGGTGCCTCGTCGTGGATGCTTTCGCGCTTGTACAGCGGATCGCTCAACGGCTCGCCGGCGTCCTGGGCTTCCTTGACCTTGGCGTTGAAGCCCGACAGGTTACGCACGCCCATCTTCGCCATCAGTTTGTAGCGCCGTTCCATCTCGGCGACGCTCCAGCGCAAGGCGTTGGCGGCGTCCTTCATGTCGGTGACCACCGGGCACAGCAGGTGCGGAATGCCTTCGTAGATCGACAGCTCGAGCATTTTCGGGTCGATCATGATCAATTTGGCGTCTTCCGGGCCAGACTTGAACAGAATCGACAGGATCATCGCGTTCACACCCACCGACTTACCGGAACCGGTCGTACCGGCCACCAGCAAGTGCGGCATTTTCGCCAGGTCGGTGATGACCGGTTTGCCGCCGATATCATGACCCAGGGCCAGGGTGACCGGGGACTTGAAGTTATCGTACTCGGGGGTCGACAAGACCTCGGAGAACCGCACGATCTGCCGGTCTTCGTTAGGGATTTCGATACCGACGGTGGTCTTGCCCGGAATCACTTCCACGACACGCACACTGGTCACGGCCAGCGAACGGGCCAGGTCTTTCGCCAGATTGGAGATGCGGCTGACTTTGACCCCGGCTGCTGGCTGGATTTCGTAACGGGTAATTACCGGGCCCGGGTGAATCGAATCCACCGAGACTTCGACGCCGAATTCCTTGAGCTTGATTTCCAGCAAGTGGCCGACGGCCGCCAGGGATTCAGGTGAATAGTTGAGTTGTTTCTTTTCCGCAGGGTCGAGAATCGAGATCGGCGGCAAGGTGCCTTCCACCGCGCTGTCGACGAACAACGGCGCCTGTTTCTCTTTTTCCACGCGCTTGCTGGGCGCTGCGGGTTTGGGCGGAGCCGGGGCAATCACCGGCGGTACCTGTTTCTCGCGCTCGGACATGTGCTTGCTCAGGGCCTGCTCGCGCTCGATCAGGCGCTCCTTGACCTTGGCCTGCTCGCGTTTGTCGGTGACGGTCGGCGCGACCACGTCATGCACGCGATCGTCGACTTCACGCAGTTGGGCGACCAGTTGCTTGCGTTCCATACGGGCCGCCCACCAGCGATTGGCCGCGCCTTGGAACAGTTCGAACAGATCGAGGGTGATCTTGCCGGTGACGTCCATCACCTTGAACCACGACAGGTCGGTGAACACTGTCAGGCCGAACAGGAACAGCGCGATGAACAACAGCGTGCTGCCCTGGATGTTCAGTGCGTTTTTGGCCAGATCGCCGAGGCTTTCGCCCAAAGCGCCACCTGCGCCGGCCGGCAGACCGGTCGCCGCATGGAAATGGATGTGGGCCAGCGCTGCACCTGACAGCACCAGGAATACCAGGCCGATCAGGCGCCAGGAGAACAGCCAGCCGCTCCACTGCCACGGCTCGTGGCGCTGGCGGAAGATCTGATACGCCTTGATCGCCAGCAGCAACGGGAAAATGTAGGCGAAGTAACCCAGGACCATGAACAGGATGTCGGCGCTGTAAGAGCCGGCAGGCCCGCCGAAGTTCTGCACATCGTCGATCTTGCTGTTGTGGCTCCAGCCCGGATCGTCTTTGCCGTAGGTCAACAAAGCCATCATCAGGAACAGGCACAAGGCGCCGATGGCGATCAATGCACCTTCCTTGAGCCGGTAGTGCAATTGCTGGCGCCAGAGCGGGACGACTGTTTTAGGTGCTGCGGTGGATTTCTTCAAAACGCTTCTTTTCCTGCGCCCATGGCGCGTCCATCTGTTGAATGACTATAAAAACTGCCCAATCCAGGCAGGTAAAAAAGTTAACAGGCGCAACTGGGACTACTTTTAACACTGCGCCCCGGTTTTTCGAAATACGGCACGCACCGCTTTTTTGATACAAACACTGTTACAAGCGAGCATTGTACGGGTTTGTTCACCCGATGCCATGCTTGAGCCCCTTGGGTGCAGCATAGCCAACAGCACAGTACGCGCGGTCCAATTTGAGCATGCATTCTCTTTTGTGACAAAGGCTTATGAGGTGTTTTTATGACTGAAGCGAAGCATTCCCGCCTGATCATTCTGGGTTCCGGCCCTGCCGGTTACAGCGCAGCCGTTTATGCCGCTCGCGCCAACCTCAAACCCGTTGTCATCACCGGCATACAGGCAGGTGGCCAGCTGACCACCACCGTCGAAGTCGACAACTGGCCCGGCGACGTCGAAGGCCTGACCGGCCCGGTACTGATGGAACGCATGCAAAAACACGCCGAACGCTTCGACACCGAGATCGTTTACGACCACATCCATACGGCCAAGTTGCAACAGCGCCCGTTCGAGCTCATCGGCGATAGCGGCACCTACACCTGCGATGCGCTGATTATCGCCACCGGCGCTTCGGCCCAATACCTGGGGCTGCCATCGGAAGAAGCCTTTGCCGGCAAAGGGGTTTCGGCCTGCGCCACCTGTGATGGCTTCTTCTACCGCAACCAGGTGGTCGCGGTGGTCGGCGGAGGTAACACGGCCGTTGAAGAAGCGCTGTACCTGTCGAACATCGCCAAGGAAGTCCACCTGATTCACCGTCGCGACAAACTGCGCTCGGAGAAGATCCTCCAGGACAAGCTCTTCGAAAAAGCCGCCAACGGCAATATCCGCCTGCACTGGAACCAGAATCTGGACGAAGTGCTGGGCGATGCCAGCGGCGTGACCGGTGCCCGCCTGCGGCACAGTCATACGGGCGAAACCAATGAATTGCCGCTGGCCGGCGTCTTCATCGCCATCGGCCACAAGCCCAACACCGACTTGTTTCAGGGCCAGCTGAAAATGCGTGACGGCTACCTGCTGATCAAGGGCGGCAGCGAAGGTGACGCCACCGCCACCGACATCGAAGGCGTGTTCGCCGCCGGTGATGTGGCCGATCATATTTACCGCCAGGCGGTGACCTCCGCCGGGGCCGGCTGCATGGCCGCGCTGGATGCCGAGAAGTATCTCGATGACATCCCCACCGTTTGACGGTTAACCTCCTACAAGGCGGGCTCAACGGCCCGCTACCGCCCTCCCCTTCTGCAAGCCCGGATGCCATGCTGACTTGGTTACAACGCAACACCCTGACCTTCCCGCCGCTGGAAAAAGCCATGCGCGACCCCAACGGGCTGCTGGCCGCGGGTGGCGATTTGTCCGCCGATCGTCTGATTCAAGCCTATCGCCACGGTTGCTTTCCGTGGTTCTCGGAGGGCCAGCCGATTCTCTGGTGGTCACCGGATCCGCGCACAGTACTGTTTCCCGACGAACTGCATGTCTCCCGCAGCTTGAACAAACTGCTGCGCCAACAGCGCTATCAAGTGACCTTCGATCGGGATTTTGCCGCGGTCATCCGCGCCTGCGCCGCACCGCGCGAGTACGCTGACGGCACCTGGATCACCCAAGCGATGCAGGACGCCTACGTCGAACTGCACAGGCGTGGTTACGCCCACTCGGTGGAGGTCTGGGACGATGACATGCTGGTCGGCGGGCTCTACGGCCTGGCTATGGGGCAGTTGTTTTTTGGCGAGTCGATGTTCAGCCGCGCCGACAACGCCTCCAAATATGGCTTCGCCACACTGGTGCGACACCTGAAAGACTCAGGTTTTGTACTGATCGACTGCCAGATGCCTACCGATCATCTGCACAGTCTGGGTGCCCGAGCGATTCCCCGCCGCGAATTTGCCGGCTACCTTGCCCGGCACCTGGATCAACCGGGCCGCTCCAACTGGGTTTGCTGAGCGACTTTTGCGCGCGTGGCTTACACTTAATGCGGGGAAACTCATTGAGAGCGCCCCTAATCAAAAGCTTATCCCGAGGGTTGATCATGACCGAGTTGGCGCGTTTGAAGTTCTATGCCACTCAGCCCCACTCTTGCAGTTATCTGCCCGAGGAGCAGGCCACGACGCTGTTCCTCGACCCTAGCCAGCCCATGGATGTGCATGTCTACGCAGATCTGTCGGAAATGGGCTTTCGTCGCAGTGGCGATCATCTCTACCGGCCCCATTGCCAGCATTGCAATGCGTGCGTACCGGCGCGCATTCCTGTGGGGCAATTTACCCCCAACCGTCAGCAGAAACGCATTGTCAAACGCAATGCCGACTTGCAGGTGCGTCCGGCCAGGCCAAAGTTCAGCGAAGAGTATTTCGACCTCTATCAGCGCTACATCGAACAACGTCACGCTGATGGCGATATGTATCCGCCGAGCCGCGACCAGTTTTCGACCTTCCTGGTACGTGACCTGCCGTTCTCCCGCTTCTATGAATTTCGCCTCGAAGGCCGACTGCTGGCAGTGGCCGTCACCGACTTGCTGCCTAACGGTTTGTCGGCGGTCTACACCTTCTACGAGCCCGGCGAGGAGCGTCGCAGCCTGGGGCGTTACGCGATTCTCTGGCAGATCGCCGAAGCCCGGCGCCTGGGCCTGGAAGCGGTCTATCTCGGCTACTGGATCAAAAACTGCAAAAAAATGAGCTACAAGACCCAATATCGCCCTATCGAACTGCTGATTAATCAGCGTTGGGTCATCCTGAGCTAGAACCCCTTGGCTTAAACCCCATTTTTCGGGCACAATGCACGCCGCTTTTGCCTGGCGCAGTTGCACCGGGCCATTCATTGGACACCGAGGGCTTTACTGCATGTCGAAAGAAGACAGCTTCGAAATGGAAGGCACTGTCGTCGACACCCTGCCCAACACCATGTTTCGTGTGGAGTTGGAAAATGGGCACGTCGTAACCGCGCATATTTCCGGCAAGATGCGCAAGAACTACATCCGTATTCTTACCGGCGACAAAGTGCGCGTCGAGCTGACGCCCTATGACTTGAGCAAAGGGCGCATCACCTACCGCGCTCGCTAATCAAGTCAATACAAGACGCCCGGCTATGCCGGGCGTTTTTGTTTGTGTGGGTTTTACCTCATGCACTTTTGCAAAACTGCACATATCCCCTGTGGGAGCGAGCCTGCTCGCGATGGCGTCGACAAATTCAACATTGATGCAAGCTGAACCACCGCTTTCGCGAGCAGGCTCGCTCCCACAGGGTTTTGGTATGTTCTTCAAGACAGCAAAAAGGCGCCTTCCGGCGCCTTTTGCTTTGTTGCGGTTTAACGTCAGGCCATTTCAGCCGTGGTCTCGAACTCGAAGGTCAGCTCGCCGTCCTTGATGTCGATGTGTACCACACCGCCATGTTCGGCCAGTTCGCCAAAGAGGATCTCTTCGGCCAGCGGACGCTTGATCTTGTCCTGAATCAAGCGCGCCATTGGACGAGCGCCCATTGCCGAGTCGTAGCCACCCGCTGCCAGCCAGCTGCGAGCAGCGTCGGTGACCTCCAGCAGCACACGCTTGTCTTCCAGCTGCGCCTGAAGTTCGGTAAGGAACTTGTCCACCACGCTTTTGATGACCTCATGACTGAGGCGACCAAACTGGATAATGGTGTCCAGACGGTTACGGAATTCCGGCGTGAAGCTCTTCTTGATCACTTCCATCGCATCAGACGAGTGGTCCTGATAGGTGAAACCGATCGAAGCACGCGCTGCGGTCTCGGCACCGGCGTTGGTCGTCATGATGACGATCACGTTACGGAAGTCCGCCTTGCGCCCGTTGTTATCGGTCAGCGTACCGTGGTCCATGACCTGCAACAGCAGGTTGAAGACTTCCGGATGCGCCTTCTCGATTTCATCGAGCAGCAGCACGCAGTGAGGCTGCTTGGTGATGGCTTCGGTCAGCAGACCGCCCTGATCGAACCCGACATAGCCTGGAGGCGCACCGATCAGACGCGATACGGTGTGGCGCTCCATGTACTCGGACATGTCGAAGCGAACCAGCTCGACTCCCAACGCCTTGGCCAATTGCCGCGCGGCTTCGGTTTTACCGACACCGGTCGGCCCTGCGAACAGGAACGAACCGACGGGCTTGTCAGGCGACTTGAGGCCGGCACGGGACAGTTTGATCGCCGTCGACAGCGAGTCGATCGCCGCATCCTGGCCAAATACCGTGAGTTTCAGGTCACGCTCAAGGTTACGCAGCAGCTCTTTGTCGGAACTGGTGACGTGCTTTGGCGGAATTCGCGCGATTTTCGCGACGATGTCCTCGACCTGAGCCACTTCGATGCGCTTCACCCGCTTCTCGATCGGTTGCAGACGCTGATAGGCACCCGCCTCGTCGATGACGTCGATGGCCTTGTCCGGCATGTGCCGGTCATTGATGTAACGCGAGGCCAGTTCAGCAGCGGCGCGCAGGGCTTCATCGCTGTATTCGATGTTGTGGTGCGCTTCGAAACGCCCTTTCAGGCCACGCAGGATGCCAATGGTGTCTTCCACCGAAGGTTCCGACACATCGACCTTCTGGAAACGCCGAGCCAGAGCACGGTCCTTCTCGAAGATCCCACGGAATTCCTGGAACGTGGTCGAACCGATGCAGCGAATGTCGCCCGAAGACAGCAATGGCTTGAGCAGGTTCGAGGCATCCATGACACCACCGGACGCAGCGCCCGCACCAATGATGGTGTGGATCTCGTCGATGAACAGGATCGCCTGCGGACGTTTTTTCAGCTCATTGAGCAGCGCCTTGAAGCGCTTCTCGAAATCGCCGCGGTATTTGGTCCCGGCCAGCAAAGCCCCCAGATCGAGGGAATACACCACGCTGTTGGCCAGCAGATCCGGCACCTGGTTGTCGACAATGCGTTTGGCCAGGCCTTCGGCAATCGCGGTTTTACCCACGCCTGCCTCGCCCACCAGCAGCGGATTGTTTTTGCGACGACGCGCGAGGATCTGCGCGACGCGCTCGACTTCCAGCTCACGACCTACCAACGGATCGATACGACCCTGGCGCGCGAGTTCGTTGAGGTTGCTGGCATAAGCATCCAGAGGATTGCCTGAAGAAGAAGACTCACCGCCCTCGTCGTCCTGCATATCTTGCTCACCTTCAGAGTGATCGCCATGCCCCGGTACTTTGGAAATGCCATGGGCGATGTAGTTGACGACATCGATACGCGCAACGCTCTGCTGTTTCAGCAGAAACACTGCCTGACTCTCTTGCTCACTGAAGATTGCGACCAGCACGTTAGCGCCAGTCACTTCGCGTTTGCCCGAGCTCTGTACGTGAAAGACAGCACGTTGCAGTACACGCTGGAAGCCCAGGGTTGGCTGGGTTTCACGATCCTCGTCATGAAGAGGGATCAATGGCGTGGTGGAGTCGATGAACTCCTGCAGGTCATGCTTGAGTTTGTCGAGGTTTGCGCCGCAGGCACGCAAAACGGTGGCGGCAGCCTCATTATCCAATAGGGCCAGCAGCAGGTGCTCGACGGTCATGAATTCATGACGCTTCGAACGAGCCTCCTTGAAGGCAAGATTGAGGGTGACTTCGAGCTCGCGGTTTAACATAGCTTCACCTCATACCCAAGTGGTCGGCGATTAACCGTCCTTCTCGATTTCACAGAGTAGCGGATGCTGGCTTTCCCTGGCGTACTGGTTGACCTGCATGGCCTTGGTCTCGGCGATGTCGCGGGTAAACACTCCACATACTGCCCGTCCTTCTGTATGGACGGCCAGCATGACCTTGGTCGCCAGCTCGCGATTCAGGTTAAAAAACACCTCGAGCACTTCGACGACGAAATCCATCGGTGTGTAGTCATCGTTGAACAAAACCACCTTGTACATCGGTGGCGCCTGTAAAGCAGGCTTAGCCTCCTGAACAGCAATGCCTGCGGAATCGTCGTCGTGTAAATCAGGGCGATCCTGATTGAATGTTAGTCGAATCTGGCTGATTGCATGCATGGAAAGAAAGGTTCGTCAGTTGTGCAAATACAGTGGTGGGGGCGGTTATGAACGTTTTCAACTCCGACTGCCCGGTCACCTTGACTATCGGAAAATCGGTGTTACAACCAATAGAGCCCACAGTGGGTAAAAAAGGTCCGCGGAGTCAATCTATTTGCAAGATTAGACTGCGGATTAACTGGATGATACTCCAGTGATGGAGTCTGTTGCAGAGGGATATGGGTATGGCTGTCGGTAAGGTGAAATGGTTCAACAATGCCAAGGGGTTCGGTTTCATTAACACCGACGCCAGAGAAGGTCGTGACGAGGATGGCAAGGATATCGATTTCTTTGCCCACTATTCGGCTATTGAAATGGACGGATACAAAACCCTCAAGGCCGGGCAAATTGTTAGCTTTGAGATCATCCAGGGCCCCAAAGGGCTGCATGCAGTAAAGATCGCATCTGCCACCTCTCCGAACGAACAGAGCGCCACTGCCACCCGGCAAGAAACAGTGTCGAGCTGACGCAGCTCGTCATCCAGTCATAAAAAAACCGCCCGAAGGCGGTTTTTTTTGTCAGCTGGTTTACATGTGCGAGATCAACGCATCACCAAACGCGGAAGACGACAGCAGTTTCGCGCCCTCCATCAGACGTTCGAAGTCATAGGTCACGGTTTTCGCGGAGATCGCGCCGTTGGTGCCTTTGATGATCAGGTCGGCCGCTTCGGTCCAGCCCATGTGACGCAGCATCATCTCGGCGGACAGGATCAACGAACCCGGGTTGACCTGGTCCTTGCCGGCGTATTTCGGCGCAGTACCGTGGGTCGCTTCGAACATGGCCACGGTGTCGGACAGGTTGGCACCCGGCGCGATACCGATACCGCCCACTTCGGCCGCCAGGGCGTCGGAGAGGTAGTCGCCGTTCAGGTTCAGGGTCGCGATCACATCGTACTCGGCCGGGCGCAGCAGGATCTGCTGGAGCATGGCGTCGGCGATGGCGTCCTTGACGATGACGTTCTTGCCGGTTTTCGGGTTCTTGAACTGCATCCACGGACCGCCGTCGAGCAGGGTCGCGCCGAATTCTTCAGCGGCCACTTCGTAGGCCCATTCCTTGAAGGCACCTTCGGTGAACTTCATGATGTTGCCTTTATGCACGATGGTCAGCGAGTCGCGGTCATTGTCGACCACATACTGCAGAGCCTTGCGCGCCAGACGCTTGGTGCCTTCCAGCGACACCGGCTTGATGCCGATACCGCAGTTTTCGTCGAAACGGATCTTGGTGACGCCCATTTCTTCTTTAAGGAACTTGATGACCTTGGTCGCTTCCGGCGAACCGGCTTTCCATTCGATACCGGCATAAATGTCTTCCGAGTTTTCACGGAAGATGGTCATGTCGACATCGCCTGGCTTCTTGACCGGGCTCGGTACGCCTTCGAACCAGCGCACCGGACGCAGGCAGACATACAGGTCGAGCTGCTGACGCAGGGCCACGTTCAGCGAGCGGATGCCGCCGCCGACCGGCGTGGTCAGCGGGCCCTTGATGGAAACCACGTAATCCTTGACCGCGTCCAGGGTTTCCTGAGGCAGCCAGGTGTCCTGATCGTAAACCTGAGTCGCTTTCTCCCCGGCGTAGACTTCCATCCAGGAAATTTTGCGCTCGCCGCCGTAAGCCTTCTTAACAGCAGCATCGACAACCTTGATCATGACCGGGCTGATATCAACGCCAATACCATCGCCTTCAATGAAGGGGATGATCGGGTTGTTAGGAACATTGAGAGAATGGTCCGCGTTGACGGTGATTTTGTCGCCGACGGCTGGAACCTGAATCTTCTTGTATCCCATGCTGTACTCCATTGTTTGGATTGAACATCTGGCTGCGTTCGAGCGTACCCCAGTTAAATCGGCGCGCAAACCCTATGTTCCGACCATCTGCCGCAAAGCTGCACAGTTCGCGACGTACAAGCCTGAAAGCAAAGGGAAAAGCGCCAAACTCAAGCACGGCGAACGACTCTACGCCCCACACCGGCCTGCGACCTTTAGACCAATGGACGAAAAACGTTGCATATGAACCATCGGCAGATTGCCAGCTACCTATGTATAATGCCGCCGCTGACCACAGAGTCACGACGGCCGACCGCTCTATCACAAGACGTTGGGCCCGAATAAGCCGGATTGCTACCGCAATCCACCCGCTTGACGCTCGACTGATGCACCCAACATCACCGCGAAGAAACCTCGACATTCGGCTCATGGATGACTTTGAACGAACGCGCTTACCCGGCGCCCCTCGAGTTTCTGCGCACGCTTTAGCAAAGAAGAGAGAGTTAATCCGAATATGCCCACCCGCTCGAAGATCATCTATACCTTCACCGACGAAGCCCCAGCCCTCGCCACCTATTCATTGTTGCCTATCGTAGAGGCGTTCACCGCCTCGGCTGATATCGCCGTTGAAACCCGCGATATCTCTCTTGCAGGGCGCATTCTGGCCAGCTTCCCCGAGCAATTGGGTGACAAAGCCGTAGCCGACCACCTCGCCGAACTGGGCGACTTGGCCGTTACGCCGGAAGCCAACATCATCAAGCTGCCGAACATCAGCGCTTCGGTTCCGCAACTGCAGGCCGCGATCAAAGAGCTGCAAGCCCAGGGCTTCGCACTGCCGGACTACCCGGAAACCGTGACCAGCGATGCCGACAAGCTCGCCAAGTCGCGTTACGACAAGATCAAGGGCAGCGCCGTGAACCCGGTTCTGCGCGAAGGTAACTCTGATCGTCGCGCACCGCTGTCGGTCAAGAACTACGCGCGCAAGCACCCGCACAAAATGGGCGCATGGGCCAAAGACTCCAAGTCCCACGTCGCTCACATGAGCACCGGCGATTTCTACGGCAGCGAAAAAGCCGCCCTGATCGACGCCGCTGACGCCGTCAAAATCGAACTGATCGCTCAAGACGGCACCACTACCGTCCTGAAAGAAAAAACCACCGTGCAAGCCGGTGAGATCCTCGATTGCGCCGTTCTGAGCAAAAAAGCGCTGCGCAGCTTCATTGCAGCCGAGATTGAAGACGCCAAAGCCAAAGGCGTGCTGCTGTCGGTTCACCTGAAAGCCACCATGATGAAAGTTTCCGACCCGATCATGTTCGGCCAGATCGTTGCCGAGTTCTATAAAGACGCACTGGCCAAGCACGCTGACGTGCTGGCACAGATCGGCTTCAACCTGAACAACGGCATCGGCGACCTGTACGCTCGCATCAAAGCCCTGCCTAGCGATCAGCAAGCGCAGATCGAAGCGGACATCCAGGCGGTCTACGCCGTTCGTCCGTCGTTGGCCATGGTCAACTCCGACAAAGGCATCACCAACCTGCACGTGCCGAGCGACGTCATCGTCGACGCCTCGATGCCGGCGATGATCCGTGACTCCGGCAAAATGTGGGGCACTGACGGCCAGCTGCACGACACCAAGGCCGTGATCCCGGATCGCTGCTACGCCACCATCTACCAGGCGGTGATCGAAGACTGCAAGCTGCACGGCGCTTTCGATCCAACCACCATGGGCAGCGTGCCAAACGTTGGCCTGATGGCGAAGAAAGCCGAAGAGTACGGCTCCCACGACAAGACTTTCCAGATCAAGGCAAACGGCGTAGTTCGGGTTTCCGACAGCGCTGGTCGCACCCTGCTGGAACAGTCGGTTGAAGCCGGCGATATCTTCCGCATGTGCCAGACCAAAGACGCGCCGATCCAGGACTGGGTCAAACTGGCCGTCAACCGTGCTCGCGCAAGCGCAACTCCGGCCATTTTCTGGCTGGACCCAATGCGCGCCCACGACGGCGTAGTGATCGAGAAAGTTCAGGCGTACCTGAAGGATCACGATACTTCCGGTCTGGACATCCGCATCATGTCGCCTGTCGACGCGATGAAGTTCACCCTGGACCGCACCCGCGAAGGCAAGGACACCATTTCGGTGACCGGCAACGTATTGCGCGACTACCTGACCGACCTGTTCCCGATCATGGAACTGGGCACCAGCGCCAAGATGCTGTCGATCGTTCCGCTGATGAACGGCGGCGGTCTGTTCGAAACCGGCGCTGGCGGCTCGGCACCGAAGCACGTTCAGCAACTGCTGGAAGAGAACTTCCTGCGCTGGGATTCCCTGGGCGAGTTCCTGGCCTTGGCCGCTTCCCTTGAGCACTTGGGTGTTACCTACAACAACCCTAAAGCGCTGGTGCTGGCCAAGACCCTGGATCAGGCCACTGGCCAGTTCCTGGACAACAACAAGTCGCCATCGCGCAAAGTCGGCAACATCGACAACCGCGGCAGCCACTTCTACCTGGCGCTGTACTGGGCTCAAGCCCTGGCCGCCCAGACCGAAGACACTGCACTGCAAGCGCAGTTCGGCGAACTGGCCAAAACCCTGACCGAGAACGAAGCGACCATCGTTGCCGAGCTCAACGCCGTGCAGGGCAAGCCAGTGGACATCGGCGGTTACTACCACGCCAATGCCGATCTGATCAGCAAGGCCATGCGCCCGAGCAACACCTTCAACGCCGCGATCGCTGCGCTGGTTTAAGGTTGTAAGACTGCAAAGAAGCCCCGGCCCAGTGCCGGGGTTTCTGTTTGTGTCCCACACTTTTCATTTGTGGAATATGGACCAATGTGGGAGCGAGCCTGCTCGCGATAGCGATATATCATTCAACATTGATGTCGACTGACCCACCGTCATCGCGAGCAGGCTCGCTCCCACACTGTTCTTTATTCCAATATTAGAAACCGAGGAAGCTTCATGGATTGGCTACCCCACATCACCGTCGCCACCATCGTCGAAGACAATGGTCGCTTCCTGATGGTCGAAGAACTCAAGCACGGACAAACGGTGCTCAACCAACCGGCCGGCCATCTGGACCCGGACGAAACCCTGATCGACGCCGCCGTGCGTGAAACCCTTGAGGAAACCGGCTGGGATGTCGAGCCGACAGGCGTGGTGGGCATTTATCTCTATACCGCCCCGAGCAACGGCGTGACTTACCAGCGGGTCTGCTTCACCGCAAAACCGCTCAAACACCATCCGGACTATCAGCTGGATGACGGCATCATCGGCGCAAAATGGCTGACGCGTGACGAACTGCTGCAACAGCGCGCAAACTGGCGCAGTGAGCTGATCATCCGTTGTATCGATGATTATCTGGACGGCAAACACTTCGGTCTCGAACTGATCCGCCCTTCTCTTTAGCCTTGCGGGCTCCAGCCTGCTAGAATCGCGTCCTTTTTCAAGACACTCATTGAATCCCTATGCGTGATCCAGCCCCTTCTGACACACAAAAGAAGCGCGTCATTGTCGGCATGTCCGGCGGCGTGGACTCTTCCGTTTCCGCTCTCCTGCTGATCGAGCAGGGCTATGAGGTGGAAGGCCTGTTCATGAAGAACTGGGAAGAAGACGATGGAACCGAGTACTGCACCGCCATGGATGACCTGGCGGACGCTCAGGCCGTGTGCGACAAAATTGGCATCAAGCTGCACACCGCCAACTTCGCCGCCGAGTACTGGGACAACGTGTTCGAGCATTTCCTGGCCGAATACAAGGCCGGTCGCACGCCGAACCCGGACATCCTCTGCAACCGCGAAATCAAGTTCAAGGCGTTCCTCGACTACGCCATGATGCTCGGCGCCGACCTGATCGCCACCGGCCACTACGTGCGCCGCCGCGACATCGATGGTCGCACCCAATTGCTCAAGGGCCTGGATCCGAACAAGGACCAGAGCTACTTCCTGCACGCCGTCGGCGGCGAACAGATCGCCAAGACGCTGTTCCCGGTCGGCGAGCTGGAAAAACCCGAAGTGCGCGCGATTGCCGAGAAAAACGACCTGGCCACCGCGAAGAAAAAGGATTCCACCGGGATCTGCTTTATCGGCGAACGCCGCTTCAGCGACTTCCTCAAGCAATACCTGCCGGCCCAGCCAGGCGAGATCAAGACCACCGAAGGCGAGGTCATTGGCCGTCACCACGGCTTGATGTATCACACCATTGGCCAGCGCCAGGGCCTGGGCATCGGCGGCTTGAAAGACGCCAGCGACGAGCCATGGTACGTGCTGATCAAGGATCTGGAACACAACGAACTGATCGTCGGCCAGGGCAATGACCACCCTTATTTGTTCTCCCGTGCCCTGCTCGCCTCGGACATCTATTGGGTCAACCCGATCGACTTGACCGAGCCGCGCAAACTGACCGCCAAGGTGCGTTATCGCCAGAGCGACCAGCCTTGCACGCTGGAAAAGACCGCCAGCGGCTACCGCGCGACCTTCGATGACCCGCAACGCGCGGTCACCCCAGGCCAATCCGTGGTGTTCTACGACGGTGAAATCTGCCTCGGTGGCGGCGTGATCGAAGTGGCCGAACCCTGGACCAGCAAGGGCCAGCGCCCATGAGCCCGACTCAGGAGCAACTGACGGCCCTGGGCGGCGTGTTTCTCGCCGCCGTACTGGTCGACAAAATCGCCAAAAGTGGCCAGACCAACGAAGCCGGCCTGACCTGCATGCTCGGCAGCCTGTTGATTCGCGACCCCAAGGACACGCTGGAAGTCTATGGCGGTGACGACATCAACTTGCGTGAAGGTTACCGCGCGCTGATCGGTGCTCTGGAGCGCGACCCCAGCACCCTTCAGCGCGAACCGCTGCGCTATGCCCTGTCAATGCTGGGGCTGGAGCGTCAATTGGCCAAGCGCGAAGACATGCTGGAAGTGATCGGCAAGCGTTTGCCACAGATCCAGTCCCAGGTCGAACACTTCGGCCCGGCTCATGAAAACGTAATCGCCGCCTGCGGTGCGCTGTATCAGGACACCCTGAGCACCCTGCGCCAACGGATTCAGGTGCATGGCGACATGCGCAACCTGCAGCAACCTAGCAATGCCTCGAAGATTCGCGCGCTGTTGCTGGCCGGGATCCGTTCGGCACGCCTGTGGCGGCAGTTGGGCGGTCATCGCTGGCAGTTGGTGATCAGCCGGCGCAAGCTGCTTAAAGAGCTTTACCCGCTGATGCGCAGCAGCTGAACCGCGCCCGCAATACCGCTTTGTAGTCAGTAACGCGTAATACGCCGGTCAGTTGGCAACGGACCGGCGGATTTTTTCATGTATGATACGCGCCCCATTTCGTTGCCCGACTGTCCGAGAACACCCCATGCAGCTCTCTTCGCTCACTGCGGTTTCCCCTGTTGACGGCCGCTACGCCGGCAAAACCCAGGCCCTGCGCCCAATTTTCAGCGAATACGGTCTGATCCGTGCTCGCGTTCTGGTTGAAGTACGCTGGCTCCAGCGCCTGGCCGCTCACCCTGCCATCAGCGAAGTGCCGGCATTCTCCGCCGAAGCCAACGCGGTGTTGAACACCCTGGCGGAAAACTTCTCTCTGGAGCACGCCGAGCGTGTCAAAGAGATCGAGCGCACCACCAACCACGACGTCAAAGCCATTGAGTACCTGCTCAAAGAGCAAGCGGCCAAGCTGCCAGAACTGGCTGCCGTCAGCGAATTCATCCACTTTGCCTGCACCAGCGAGGACATCAACAACCTGTCCCACGCCCTGATGCTGCGCGAAGGCCGTGATGATGTGATGCTGCCGCTGATGCGCCAGACTAGCGACGCCATCCGCGAGCTGGCCATCCGTTTCGCTGACGTACCGATGCTGTCGCGCACCCACGGTCAACCGGCCTCGCCGACCACCCTGGGCAAAGAGCTGGCGAACGTGGTTTACCGTCTGGAGCGTCAAATCGCTCAAGTCGCCGCCGTTCCGCTGCTGGGCAAAATCAACGGCGCTGTCGGCAACTACAACGCTCACCTGTCGGCCTACCCTGAGATCGACTGGGAAGCCAACGCCCGCGCCTTCATCGAAGACGAGCTGGGCCTGGGCTTCAACCCGTACACCACGCAGATCGAACCGCACGACTACATCGCCGAGCTGTTCGACGCGATCGCGCGCTTCAACACCATCCTGATCGACTTCGACCGCGACATCTGGGGCTACATCTCCCTGGGTTATTTCAAACAGCGCACCATCGCTGGCGAAATCGGTTCGTCGACCATGCCGCACAAGGTCAACCCGATCGACTTCGAGAACTCCGAAGGCAACCTGGGTATCGCCAACGCACTGTTCCAGCACCTGGCGAGCAAGCTGCCGATCTCCCGTTGGCAGCGCGACCTGACCGACTCCACCGTACTGCGCAACCTCGGTGTCGGCTTCGCCCACAGCGTGATCGCGTACGAAGCCAGCCTCAAAGGCATCAGCAAACTGGAGCTCAACGCTCAGAAAATCGCTGCTGACCTGGACGCGTGCTGGGAAGTATTGGCCGAGCCAATCCAGACCGTGATGCGTCGCTACAACATCGAAAACCCGTACGAAAAACTGAAAGAGTTGACCCGTGGCAAGGGCATCAGCCCTGAAGCACTGCAAACTTTCATCGACGGCCTGGACATGCCAGCCGCCGCCAAGGCCGAGCTAAAATTGCTCACCCCGGCGAACTACATCGGTAACGCTGTAGAGCAAGCCAAACGCATCTGATCGACCGCTTTACCCTTTTGAGACGCCCGGCAGCGCCGGGCGTTTTTATTCCCGTCTGAAAAGTGCATTTTTTCAATAGGTTACACATGAATCCTGATATTCCTCTTCAACTTCTGGGTGGCATCACGGCGCGCGAATTCCTGCGTGACTACTGGCAGAAAAAACCGCTGCTGATCCGCCAGGCGATCCCTGATTTCGAGAGCCCGATCGATCCCGACGAACTGGCCGGACTGGCGCTGGAAGAAGAAGTTGAATCGCGCCTGGTGATCGAGCACGGCGAGCGCCCATGGGAATTGCGTCGCGGCCCGTTCGCTGAAGACGAGTTCAGCAAACTGCCGGAGACCGAGTGGACCCTGCTGGTTCAAGCAGTCGACCAGTTCGTGCCAGAAGTCGGCGAACTGCTGGAGAACTTCCGCTTCCTGCCGAGCTGGCGCGTCGACGACGTGATGATCAGCTTCGCTGCTCCGGGTGGCAGCGTCGGCCCGCACTTCGATAACTACGATGTGTTCCTGCTGCAAGGTCACGGCAAGCGCAACTGGAAAATCGGCCAGATGTGCGATTCCGAGAGCAAACTGCTGCCCCACGCAGACCTGCGCATCCTCGCCGACTTCGAAGCCACCGAAGAGTGGGTTCTGGAACCGGGCGACATGCTCTACCTGCCGCCGCGCCTGGCCCATTGCGGCGTCGCGATTGACGACTGCATGACCTACTCGGTCGGTTTCCGCGCCCCGAGCGCCTCTGAAGTGCTGACTCACTTCACCGACTTCCTCAGCCAGTTCCTGACTGACGAAGAGCGCTACACTGACGCCGACGCCCTGCCGGCGGTCGATCCTCATCAGATCCAGCACGACGCCCTCGATCGCCTGAAAAGCCTGCTGGCCGAGCACATGAGCGACGAGCGCCTGCTGCTGACCTGGTTCGGCCAGTTCATGACCGAGCCGCGCTACCCGGAGCTGGTGGTTGGCCCGGAAGAGATCGAAGAAGGCGACCTGCTCGCCAGCCTCGAGCAAGGCGCGGTGCTGATCCGCAACCCGAGCGCGCGCCTGGCCTGGTCTGAAGTCGATGACGATCTTCTGCTGTTCGCCAGCGGTCAGAGCCGTTATCTGCCGGGCAAACTGCGCGAGCTGCTGAAGATGATTTGCGCCGCCGACGCGCTGCATGTCGACAATCTCGGCGACTGGCTCAGTGACGAAGACGGTCGCGGTCTGCTGTGCGAGCTGGTCAAGCAAGGCAGCCTGGGGTTTGCCGATGAATAAAATTCACGTACGTGTCGCAGACTGGCAAAAGGACAACGCCGAGATCCGGCGCATTCGTGAGACGGTGTTCATCTCCGAGCAATCCGTTCCGCCTGAGCTGGAATGGGATGCTGATGACGCAACGGCAGTCCACTTTCTGGCCTTTGAAGGCGACTTCCCGATCGGCACCGCCCGCCTGCTGCCCGATGGTCACATCGGCCGGGTGTCGGTGCTGAAGGACTGGCGCGGCTTGAAAGTCGGCGATGCGCTGATGCAAGCGGTGATCGGTGAAGCCGAGGAACGTGGGTTGAAGCAGCAGATGCTAAGCGCGCAAGTGCAGGCCACGGCGTTCTATGAGCGCTTGGGTTTCAGCATGGTCAGTGAGGAATTCCTGGAAGCCGGGATTCCGCATGTGGATATGGTGCGGCATTCGGCGTGAGACCGAGGTGCTGCCATCGCGAGCAGGCTCGCTCCCACAGTGGATTGATGGTGTTGCTGCAATCTGTAACAACACCTAAAACCCTGTGGGAGTGAGCCTGCTCGCGATGAGGCCCTGAAGCCCCCCCTAAAACGCCCCGCCATCCTCGGATGCCGGGGCGTTTTGCTGTCTACGATTCAACTTGCCCCACTGCGGGCCGACAAACTGGCAATATCAAGACTTTGAAGGCCGGAGATAACGGATATGTCCCTACGCACCCTGCTCACCACGCTGCTGCTGACCTGCAGTTTTTCGGTCATGGCCGCTACCGAGATCGTGCCCCTGAATTATCGCACCAGCGACGATCTGCTGCCGGTGGCGCAGAATTTCATCGGCAAGGACGGCCAGGTCAGCGCCTATGGCAATCAGCTGATTGTCAATGCAGAACAGCGCAGGATCGACGAACTTAAGGCCTTGATCAGCCAACTCGATGTGGCCGCCAAGCGCTTGCTGATCACCGTCGACACCAACGAAAACAACTTCCAGGGCGATCAGGGTTATTCGGTGAACGGTGCCAAGCCGAGCCAGACTCGCATCATCAACCGCAGCACCGACAGCCGCGACGGCGGTATACAGCAGGTTCAGGCCAGCGAAGGCACACCGGCACTGATCCAGGTCGGCCAGAGCGTACCGCTCACCAGCACCCAGACCGACAGCTATGGCGACCTGCGCAGCCAGACCGAATACCGCAATGTCACCCAAGGCTTCTACGTCACCGCCAGCGTCACCGGCGACATCGTTCATCTGGCAATCAGTACTAACCGTGACCGGATGAGCCAGGAACGTTCCGATGTAGTGAACGTGCAAAGTACCGACACAACTGTCAGCGGTCGACTGGGCGAGTGGATCACCCTGGCCGGCGTAAATCGCCAGACTCAGGCCGACAAACAGGGCCTGACCCGCAGCTACTCGACTCAAGGCCGGGATGACATGACTCTGCGGGTGAAAGTCGATACGTTGGACTAAAGCACCAAAAACTGACTGATTAGTCGTATTAGACCAAAGATGTAGTGCTTTAAAAAAAGCACTACAAAACGTTTGACGAGCCAAAAAAGCAAAGGCATGATGGCCTCGCTCCCGCTAATCAGAGGCCCTGGCAAGGGCTTTCGAGTCGCTGTTCGCACCTACCCCGCGAGCCGATTCGTGTCTGTACCGCCCACAAGGTGTGTTTGACGAGGTTGCCGACTGGAACGAAGTTGTCCCGAGGGACGGAAGCGTAATTAGGTAACCCGGCTCCACACTGAAGTTCGTACCAAGGCCCACGACGCCCGAATGCGCTCGCCAGTTCGCCCTTACCTGCTCACTTCCCCTCGAGCCCATCGTTCATCCCGTCGCCATCCCCGCCGAACCCGACTTGACCGCCTAAGCTTCTGGTCAGCGAGCAGCCTTTTACGCCCCTTTGAAATGCGTATTTGGCACACAGGAATTGTCCACCCAGAACCACTTTCGATTAAAGACGCGACGAGGTTTATCCCCATGGCACTGACACGCGAACAGCAAATTGCAGCCCTCGAAAAAGATTGGGCTGAAAACCCGCGCTGGAAAGGCGTGACACGCAATTACTCCGCTGCTGACGTCGTCCGCCTGCGTGGCTCGGTTCAACCTGAGCACACCTTTGCAAAAATGGGCGCCGACAAGCTTTGGAACCTGGTAACCCAGGGTGCCAAGCCGTCCTTCCGTCCTGAGAAAGATTTCGTCAACTGCATGGGCGCCCTGACCGGCGGCCAGGCTGTGCAACAAGTCAAGGCCGGTATCCAGGCGATCTACCTGTCGGGCTGGCAAGTGGCTGCGGACAACAACTCCGCCGAATCGATGTACCCGGATCAGTCGCTGTACCCGGTGGATTCGGTTCCGACCGTGGTCAAGCGCATCAACAACTCGTTCCGTCGCGCTGACCAGATCCAGTGGAAAGCCGGCAAGAACCCGGGCGACGAAGGTTACATCGACTACTTCGCCCCGATCGTGGCTGACGCCGAAGCCGGTTTCGGCGGCGTTCTGAACGCCTACGAGCTGATGAAGAGCATGATCGAAGCAGGCGCCGCCGGCGTTCACTTCGAAGACCAACTGGCTTCCGTGAAAAAATGCGGCCACATGGGCGGCAAGGTACTGGTTCCTACCCAGGAAGCCGTGCAGAAGCTGACCGCTGCTCGCCTGGCCGCTGACGTTGCCGGTACACCGACCATCATCCTGGCCCGTACCGACGCTAACGCAGCCGACTTGCTGACGTCCGATTGCGACCCGTACGACCAGCCATTCGTGACTGGCGAACGTACCCAGGAAGGCTTCTACAAAGTGCGCGCCGGTCTCGACCAGGCCATCGCTCGCGGCCTGGCCTACGCACCGTTCGCCGACCTGATCTGGTGCGAAACTGCCAAGCCGGATCTGGACGAGGCTCGTCGCTTCGCCGAAGCGATCAAAAAGGAATACCCGGACCAACTGCTGTCGTACAACTGCTCGCCTTCCTTCAACTGGAAGAAGAACCTGGACGACGCGACCATCGCCAAGTTCCAGCGCGAACTGTCCGCCATGGGCTACAAGCACCAGTTCATCACCCTGGCCGGCATTCACAACATGTGGCACAGCATGTTCAACCTGGCGCACGACTACGCCCGCAACGACATGACTGCCTACGTGAAGCTGCAAGAGCAAGAGTTCGCTGACGCTGCCAAGGGTTACACCTTCGTGGCTCACCAGCAGGAAGTGGGCACCGGCTACTTCGACGACATGACCACCGTGATTCAAGGTGGCACGTCCTCGGTGACCGCACTGACTGGTTCGACCGAAGAAGAACAGTTCCACTGATCTGCTTCTTATAAGCAAACGGCCCTTGCGGACCGAATAAAAAGCTAACCGCAAAGCCGCTCATCTGACGCCCCGACTGGTTCGGGGCGTTTTTTTGTCCGCGTTTTTTCCATCACTGCGCCGGATCATACTGAGGTCGCGTAGCGGTTCCTCCTGGCAGCAAGCAGAAGACAACCTCCCCCGAACAAGACGCCCAACAGCCCATAGATACTCCAGCTCAGCTGGAAACCGACCCCTGTGATCAACGAGGCGCCAATGCCTACGGACACCATCCTCGCCCCCGCCAGCAGGATCGGAATAAGGGAGAACAAACTGGCCTGGGTTTGCAATGTGGTTTTCTGCGCAATCAACGCAGTGACGTAGGTAACGCCGAGAATCTCACCCAGCGTCCAGAAAAACACAAACGAGAGGATCAGAATGGTCTGCTCGAAAAAGGCATAGGCGCCAAATCCGATACCGTAAAAAACCGCCGCCAGGGACAGATTGGTCAACGCCCCGAAACGCGACGTCAATGCAATCAGTGGTTGCGTCAACACGACCACCAGCAACGCATTCACGATACCTACCGCGCCGAACAGGCCGGCGGCCTTGCCCGCCGTCACCCCATCAAGCCATAGCGGCAATTGATATTCGCGCTGCGCATCCAGAACCGACAACACAAAGAACATCGCGCCCGCAACGATCACGATCCTTGGCACATCGACTAAAGCGCCAATGGAGGTCCTTCTGGCCTCAGTCATAGCGTTCTGGCGTTCCGGCAACGCCAGAAAGACACTCGCCAAAAGGCACAACACGCTGGCGACCATCGCAAACAGCACCAGATAGTGGCTGTCGAGGCCGAGCAAGTACCCACCGATCACGAACAGTAACGCGCCCCCCAGATTGCTGGCCAGGTGCAGATAGCCAAAAGAGGCGATGCGATTGCTTTCGTCCGCCGC
Organism: Pseudomonas frederiksbergensis; assembly: GCF_003732275.1. Classification (GTDB taxonomy): domain Bacteria; phylum Pseudomonadota; class Gammaproteobacteria; order Pseudomonadales; family Pseudomonadaceae; genus Aquipseudomonas; species Aquipseudomonas frederiksbergensis_H. The sequence continues at coordinate 105,106 of NZ_MOBM01000015.1, read as the reverse complement.
CAAAGACGTAAGAACACTGAATACCGGCGTGATCAGGCCCGCGCACAGCATGAACAACAGCACCATCACAGTGGATGCGATCGACGAACCGAGCACGGCAGCGACCAACAAAAACAGCGATGAACAGGAAGAGGTACAAATCAAAAGTGTCCGGAAGGAACAACGACCGATCAGCGCCCCGCCCAATAGATTGCCCAGCAGATAAAACGCCGACATCAGCGTGATCACCCAGGCCACCGCCGAGCTGTCGAGCTGGTAGTGCCGCTGGAAAAACAGGGCAGCAAAAGGCCCCAACGCATTGGCCATGACGAACAGCAACCGGAGAAGAATGATATTGCGCATCCCTGCCGCCAGACCGATCCTTTTCAGCCACACCGTCACTTGAGGATCACCTTGATACTCCGCAAGTTCGCAACGCTGGCCTTTGGGCAATCCAGTACTTCAGTTTCACATCGCTCAAGCAAGCCGCACTGCAGCTCCCACGCAATAACGCCATCAGAAATGTTTTGAGATCCGACGACGAAGGAACGGCCACACGCAATAAATTGTTGAGCAGGCCAAAGCTGTGAGGGTATTGCGAACAGTTGCTTACGCGAATATTGGCCTGAGCGAAAGCGTTGGCCAGACGACCATCGCGCTCATCCTGTAGCAGCAGAAAATTCGTATCGCTCTCGTACACGACGATCGAGTTGGCCCGACAGACTTCGACAATTTCACTCTTGATCTGCGCGAGATTATCGTGCGCCTGCTGCAAGGCTTGCTGGTTCTGCAAACAGAACAACGCAGCTTTCACCGCCACATGGTTTACATCCCAAGGGCCGCGCACTTTCAACAGTTCACGGACTGATTCCGGTCGCATGACCACATACCCCAGCCGTAACCCGGCGAGACCGAAGTACTTGGAGAACGAACGAATGACAAATAGCTGCCTGACTGCGCCAAATGTATCCAGACACGATTGTTGCAGGTACTCAAAGTAGCATTCGTCAACGATCATCGGCTTGTCTTGCCTTACACAAGCCTCGACCAGAACTTTCAATTGCTCAGGATCGATGCGTACGCCCAGGGGGTTATTGGGGTTACACAGGATCAGTCCATGGCTGGTTTGCAAGGATTGGAGTACAGCCTCGGTGGGTAGCACGAATTTTTCGGCTTGCTTCTCGAACCCCACGATCACCGGCACCACGCCATTGACTTCGAGCATCTGGTAATAGAAGGAAAAAATCGGAGAAGGAACCACCACCCTGTCCCCTGGCGAAAACACTGACCGTATCACCAGATCGATGGCCTGATCCGCCCCATTGGTCAGCAGCAAACTGTCGGTCGAAACCTTGCAATACTGTGACAGTTCGTTAAGGAGAGGCTGATAATTGGGATAGGCGAACAGATCCTGGGGCTTCAATTCGTTGGCAATGAACCCTGCCAGAAACTTATGTAAAAACTGGTTTTCATTCAGATCCAGCAACACCGATGAAAGATCGCGCTCCGGCGCTTTCCATAATCCGGAACACGAGATGTGATCATGAAACTTCATTTGTGCATCCCTCCATAGATAATCTGTTCGCCAGCCGCATACATCTGCCTGACCTCTTCGCCGCTGGCATACACCACCGACTTCCCCGTGGCTGCCGACAAATACTGGCTGGTAATCAAACGGCTGATTTCCGCAGTGAATGCCACGGCACGATGAAACGCCTCGGACAGGTCGCGGCCAAAACAGGTAATGCCATGGCTGGGCATGACAATGCAGTTGGTGTCACTGGCGCAGCGGCCGATGGCACTGACATCCAGCTCTATATTCACACCTTCGCCCAGAATGCACGGCGGCTTGCCCATGACCAGTGCCGTGTCGTTCGACACGTACTCCATCTCACGCCACTGCATGACAGCGAAGAAGGAAATGACTTCATTGGGATGAAGATGCACCGTGGCATTGACATCAGCGCGACAGCGCATGATTTCCCGGTGCATCTGATGCCCCAGGCTGGGCCTGAAACGACCGTGCAAAAGCTCATCGGATTGCATATCCAGCACAGCCAGATGTTCAAGACCGCACTCTTCCAGGGAGACGCCGCGGTGTTTGGTGTAGATCACTTCGCGCTGCCAATACGGGCAGTGACAGCGTACGGCGATATTGCCCAGCGTATTGACCAATAGCTGTCGCGCCGCCAGGCGCTGACCGTATTGAACAATGCTGTTGCCGATCGTCACATCGAACCAGGCTGGCAACCCGGCTCGGGAAGGTTCGAGTCCCACACGCTTTAGTTCAGGCATTTCCTTTTGCCTCTCCCGATACGCAATCGGGATTAACCACCGTTTTGACTGTTTTTCCCTGTAGCAGACCGAGCATCGTTTCCAGGGCATTGGCCTTCAATTGCGCCAGAGAACGCTCGCTGTAAAAAGCGGCATGCGGTGTCAGTAACACACGCTCATGCTCGATCAAGGCCCGGGGAGGTGCCGGCTCCTCTTCCACGACATCCAGCAGTGCCATGGACACACCACCGGATTGCAGAGCCCGGAGCAAAGCATCGGTATCGACGAGGCCACCTCGCGCAGTATTGACCAGGGTCGCACCGCGTTTCATCCGCAAAAATCGCCCATCGTTCATCAAATGCGCTGTGTCCGGGGTAAGAGGCAGATGCAGCGATATGACATCGGCCGTATCGAGCAACGACTCCAGCGTGTCGCCCTGCGCAATACCTGCGACACAGCGCTCGACCCCAGGATCGTAAAAACGGATCCGGTAACCCAGGGCCGCCGCTCTGCGCGCCAATGCTCGCCCTGTTGCGCCATAACCGATCAACCCCAGGACCGTGTCTGCGCAGGCTTTGACCTCGCCGGTATGAGCTCGCCAGCTCCAGCCGCCCTGCCGGGTGTGTCTGGCGTAGTCGAGAAGCTTGCGCTGGGCGAAGAGGATCAACGCCAGGGCGTGCTCCGCGACTTCCTCCGCCCCCACAGAGCCGATGTTCGAACAAAGAATGCCTTTCGCGCTCAAAGCCTCGACATCCACATCATCAAGGCCAATGGTTGCCTTCACCAATGCGCGGCAACGATGCATCCTGGCAACCAATGGCGCGTCGATGACGACCGAATGAAAGGCGATGATCCCCTCGGCCCGGGCCAATTGTTCATCCGAGGGCCGGGATGTGACCTCAAGGCTATAGCGTCGATGCTCCGGACCCGGGACATACTCCCCGGGGTCGACATAATTCACTCTCTGCGAATCGATCATCAGAATATTCATGGGCATCTTTTCCCTCCCTGACCGGCAGCACCGCCGATTCAAAATTACTCACCTCGTGGCTCTCAGGCACTGAGGTAGTGGCACTGTTTGCCGATATGCCCCGACACGGCCGCGTCGTAGAGGCAGGCGGCAACCACCATGTCCTGACTGGCATGTCCAACGCTGCGGAAGTAACTCAGACCTTGTTTGCGGGTTGCCGGCGAAGGCTGCTCGATAGCCAAGGCACCAATCTCCTGAATGTCCTTGCGATCAATCACCGCCAACGCCAGCGCCTGGGCAATTTCGCCCGACTCACGGCATGCGGCGCCCGGATGATCAACATGAACCCGCGCATTGCCCAGTAACCGCGGATCGATTTCGCACGCCTGAGGTGTACTGCCACCAATGGCATTGATATGGGCATCGGGTTTGAGCTGATTCGCCCCAATCAAGGGCAGCGGGCTGTCATGGGAGGTCGTCGTGCAGACAATGTCCGCATCGGCCAGCGCCTCCTCCATCCGGTTCACGGCCTCTACCGGTAGCGAAAGCTCAATGGACAGGCGCTCGGCCAAAGCGACACTTCGGGCCAGGCAACGGGAAAATATCCTGATCTGGCCAAGATCCCTGATAGCAGCCATCGCCTTGATATGCGCAGCAGCCTGAGCCCCTGCGCCGATCACCGCCAGATCAAGCCGTATCCGAAGGCAGAGCTTGTCCGTCGCCAGCGCACTCATGGCACTGGTACGAATCGCCGTCAGGGCTGCACTGTCAAGCATCGCCAACAATTGCCCGCTTACGATATCGATCAACAAGACCGCACCATTGACCGCCGATAATCCGTGCACCGCGTTGCCGGGATGAAACGACGACACTTTGATGCCCAGCGTCTGGCTTCCGGGCAAAAAGGCCGGCATGAACAAAGAGAACGCTTTTTGTCGCTCGTGAGTGATGATCGAGCGCTGCGGAACCACGGGAGGTGAGAGCGCAAACCCCTGGTGGGCTTTTTCAAGTGCGCGGACAAGCGTTGGCAACTCGACACAACGCCCGATATCTTCGCGATTAAGAAGCAGCATGGCTTTTCCTTTTCCATCAACGCTTTTTGAAGTTACCAGCCATCCTCGAGCTGGCAGCACAGACATCTAGCCGACCGGGTAGTCCTGGGAATGCCCCTGCTTTGGAACCAGAAAGGTGCGCAGGTAAGTGATCACGGGGGTGCCATCCTGCTTACGCCCAATAACCCTGATGGTGACGATGCCCTGGCCGGGACGCGATCGGGATTCACGCTTGGAGACAACCTCGCTCTCGGCGTACAAGGTGTCGCCAACATAAACCGGATTGGGCAGACGAATTTCGTCCCAGCCCAGGTTTGCGATTGCCCGGGCACTCATGGTCGCTACCGTCATGCCGCTGATGATCGACAACGTCACCGAGCTGTTGACTAGCAACTTCTCGAATTCGGTGCGCTGGGCATAAGCAACGTCGATATGGGCTGGATGGTTGTTCATGTTCACCAGTGACTGCCAGATGTTGTCCAGCTCCGTCACAGTACGGCCGGGGCGGTGTTCGAACACATCACCCACTACAAACTCTTCGTAATGCAGGCCATAAGATTCACGGTAGCGGTTAGCATCGATCCGTACATGGGCCGGAATCATCGGTTCCATATCTTTCTCCTTAGAGACCCAGTTCCCGGGCGCGCTGGATAAGCTTCCTGGCTTGCTTCACAAACGGCGGCCCCACCATGAGGTTTTTCAACCGGGTGATTTTTTCCCCACTGTTCTGCGCAGCCTGCACAACTGCCAAGGCATGTTCGTACTCAGCGATGGATGGAGTGAATACATCATTGATGATGGGAATCTGCCTTGGGTGAATGGAGGTCTTGCCACTGAATCCCAACTCCCGGGTGTCCTGGCATTCCTTCAGCAGGCCCGCTTCGTCGTCGAGATTGAAGTAAGCGGTGTCGAACGCGGGAACACCCGCGGCGCTTGCGGCTGCGACGATGCTCCCGCGCGCATGCAGGATGTTGCTCCAGCCACCGATCTGCACGCCCAGACTGGCCGCATAGTCGGCGGAACCAAAGATCAGTCCGTCGGCACTTGATGCAATGGCGTAAATATCACGCAGACAGGTCGGTGTTTCGACGGTGACCAATATTTTCGGACTTTCTCCATTGCGATTTAAATTGGAGCGCACCACCTCTATCTCGGCCGCCGCTTCAGTCATTGCCAAGACGATAAATTCGGGCCGCTGTTCAAGCGACAGCACCAGCAGCAGATCGAGCAACCCTTGATTATCACGCAGAGGATTGATACGCAGTGCCGTACGCTGCGCAACAGGAGAGCGATAGAACTGTTCGACACACAACCGGGCTTCAGCTTTCCTGGTAAGCGGAACACCATCCTCCAGATCTATCACCATCACATCCGTCAGAGCACTTTTGGCATATTGCTCAGGGTGTAAGGCCGAGCAATACAGCAAACTTCTTGGTATAGGATTGGTCATCGTATCCTCTCAACCCTGGACAGGTTTCATGTTCAGACGGGACTCTTCGACTTCTGCCTGGACAGCAGAGCAGAAACTCCGAACATCTCCTTGGGACATGTCTGCACGCATCATCACGCGCAAACCGGACTTGTTCCTGGCCACGATGGGGAAGAATACTGCCGAGGTGTAATAGCCTCGTTTGAAGACCCCCTCGGAAACGCCAATCGCCATATCCGGACTGTCCAATGGAATAACCCGAATCGGTAGACCCGAGCCCGAGTGTTCCGTCTCAAACAAGCTGTCGAACAGACGAATATTGGCACAGAGTTTCTGCTGCAAAACGCCAAGCTCACTGGTCTGGTGAATATCCAGAGAAGCCATGGCCGCGCCTATAGCGGCGGGATTTACATATTGCGAATAGGACATAGGACCGCCAAAACGACGGAAAACACTTTGATAGTTGGCCTTCTCTGACATGAATATGCCGCCACCATTGGCGCCAAATGCCTTGGCCAATGAATAAACCAGCAGGGTCCGTGGATTGAGCTCAGGCATGAAAGTACGAACATAGCCCTCGCCCCGTTCGCCGTAGGCACTCAATGAGTGAGAGTCATCAAAGTAGAGAAACAACCCATACTTGTCCTGCAAATCCATCAGCCGCTCAATTGGTGCACTTCCCCCCATGCTGTAAGCACCGTCAGCAATATAAGCGACCAAAGGATGCCGCTTGCACATATCCTCAATGAAGTCGACGTCATTGTGATTGCAAGTGACAACCTGCGTTTCATCACCACAGATGGCCTTGACCTGGTTCAATGCGAAATGAGCATGCTTATCAAAAACCATCACAGGGCGCTGGCCATCAGTAAACATACCGGCTGCCAGCAGGGGCAGAGACGCGACGATGCCCGCGCTGCAAGAAGTCGCTGTAAATGCTCGACAATTGAAATGCGCAGACAAGGCGTCTTCCAGCTCATCGAGCTCTTTCAATCTTATTCTGATACGCGAGGTGGGCAAATTCACGGTACCGCAGCTCAATACATAGTCTGCGGCACGTCGCGCCAAACGCTCATCGACCTCAAGTCCCAAATATGAACAAGAGCACATATTCATGAACTCATGACCGCTCTGATCTTGCATGCGACCCTGTCGAGTATGCTCGACACTCAAATCGGTAAGCCCCGAATCTTGCGCAAGCGCCCAGGATGGATTACCGATTTCGACGGACTTAGCAGTATTTATATACTTGTTTTTTTGCTCTGGCATGCACGACCTCTTTTTATAAGAGCCTATATAACAGGATCATCCGAACAACCAACCCTCAGCCAACATCCAATACGCGCCAACTATTTAGCGGTTGATCCTACCTAATAAAAACTCTCCATTAGCTTAAAAAAACCACCCATTACCAACACTCAAGAAAAGCCCTTCACCAGAAAACGAATGACCTGTAGGAATCCTCTGAAAAACCATTGCATATCTTGAAACTGTAATAATCAGCTTTACTAAATCCTCCCGAAAATCAGATAAAACCAATTCCTCCGCTCGCAGCACGCGCGCGGCCATCAGACGTGTCCTGCAGAGAATCACTTATGAATGGAAGACTAAGAGGCAAACGCGCACTTGTGACTGGCGCATCGGCCGGTATTGGAAGAGCTATCGCCGAAACCTTCATTGCGGAGGGCGCCGATGTTTTCATTACCGCCCGTACCGATGAAACCGGGGCTCATGCAGTCATTGCGTTAGCTGAGCACCCTGGCCAGCGGGCCGGCTTCACAATCATGGATGCTGCTAGTACTAGTGCTGATGCACTTCTTGAGAAAGCGCATGCTGCCATCGGACCATTAGACATACTCGTCAATAACCCAGCCTTTATAACTCGCACTCCATTTCTGGAATTGAGCGAAGACGAATATGAACAGACTCTTGAAGTCAATCTCCGCTTTCCCTTCTTTATGACTCAATGCTTTGCAAAAGCCTGCATTGCTCGTAAACAGGGCGGCAGCATCATTAATATTTCATCGGTCAGCGCCTTCAGGGCGGTCAGCCGAATGTCAGCTTATCAGGCGAGCAAAGCAGCGCTGTCGATGCTCTCGCGAAGCTGCGCACTAGAACTGGCTCCCTATGGCATCAGAGTCAACACTATTTCACCCGGACTGACTGCGACCAGTGGTAACGCCAACCAGTGGCGGGACGCCCCGGAAATTTGGCAAAACAGAAAAAAGGACATTCCCATGCAGCGCGCCGGGATTCCTTCAGATATGGCCGGCGCTGCCATCCTTCTGGCATCTGATGAATCTTCATGGATGACCGGGGCCGACCTGGTCATCGACGGAGGTCACAGCTGCATATAGAGATGCCGGAACGAACGGCCGGTGCGGACCGAATAAAAAGCTGACCGCAAAGCCGCTCATCTGACGCCCCGACTGGTTCGGGGCGTTTTTTTGCCTGCGATTTAACAACCCCGCAAAACCCTGTGGGAGCGGGCTTGCCCGCGATGGCGACCTTTCAGCCAACATCTGCAGCGTCTGACACACCGCCATTGCGGGCAAGCCCGGCTCCCACAGGGATGAGTCAACCCACAAAATGCAGACAAAAACATTGATCCAGAGCGGTGTCGCGATCAGAAAAAGAGGGTAAAACGGGGGCGCCTGCTACTTGCAGTAACGCGCATATAAGACAACTTCGTGACCCTTTGCCCGTTAAACAGTTTGAAAACCACCTCAAACAATATTGATTATCATTTAGCGACGGCTATGTTCGTTACATTCCCTACAAAACATATTTGACAAAACCCCCGCTAATGCCCGAGCGGCATGGGCTACAGGGCTTTGGAGGCATGCTATGTCCTTATTCTTGTAAATAATTTCGCTATCGGAATTTTACTTGCTCGGTGTTTAGCCATAAAATCACCGCGATTGATTGCTGCGACATATCGTCACTGCTTTGTTTCTTTTCAAGCTCAGAGACCTTTGCTCTCTGTTAAGGATTACCAGCATGCCCGAAGCGACCGGACTCATGGCCCACAACTGGGGCTTTGCCATTTTCCTTCTGGGTGTCGGCGGCCTTTGCGCCTTCATGCTCGGCGTCTCCAGCCTCCTCGGGTCAAAAGCCTGGGGCCGCAGCAAAAACGAACCGTTCGAGTCCGGCATGCTACCTACCGGTGGCGCCCGCTTGCGGCTCTCAGCCAAATTCTATCTGGTCGCGATGCTCTTCGTGATCTTCGATATCGAAGCCCTTTTTCTCTTTGCCTGGTCTGTGTCCGTCCGCGAAAGCGGCTGGACCGGATTCGTCGAAGCTCTCGTTTTCATAGCAATTCTGTTGGCAGGTCTTGTCTACCTATTCCGAGTGGGCGCCCTTGACTGGGCTCCGGAAGCTCGTCGTAAGCGGCAAGCGAAGCTGAAACAATGAGGCTTTGGCAATGCAATACAATCTCACCAGGATCGACCCCGATGCTCCTAACGAGCAGTATCCGATTGGCAAACGGGAAACCGTTTCCGATCCGTTAGAAGATCAAGTCCACAAAAACATTTTCATGGGCAAGCTCGAAGACGTGCTCAACGGCACGATCAACTGGGGGCGCAAGAACTCCCTGTGGCCGTATAACTTCGGTCTTTCGTGCTGCTACGTGGAAATGACCACCGCCTTCACGGCGCCCCACGACATCGCGCGCTTTGGCGCCGAGGTTATCCGGGCATCGCCGCGTCAGGCGGATTTCATGGTTATCGCCGGTACCTGCTTCATCAAGATGGCGCCGATCATTCAGCGTCTCTACGAGCAAATGCTCGAGCCTAAATGGGTCATTTCCATGGGTTCGTGCGCCAACTCCGGTGGCATGTACGACATCTACTCCGTCGTTCAAGGGGTGGACAAGTTCCTGCCCGTGGACGTCTACGTGCCTGGCTGCCCGCCCCGCCCTGAAGCTTTTCTGCAAGGCTTGATGCTGTTGCAGGAGTCGATTGGCCAGGAGCGTCGCCCACTTTCCTGGGTCGTTGGCGATCAAGGCGTTTACCGCGCCGAGATGCCTTCACAAAAGGAACAGCGCCGCGAACAGCGTATTCAGGTAACCAACCTGCGCAGCCCCGACGAAGTCTGATCCAGATCTGTTCTTACAAAGAAACGAGAAACTGGCTTCATTCTTTACGTTGACCGAAAGCGATAAATAACCATGACTACAGGCAGTGCTCTGTACATCCCGCCTTATAAGGCAGACGACCAGGATGTGGTCGTCGAACTGAACAATCGTTTTGGCCCGGAGGCGTTCACCGCCCAGCCAACCCGCACCGGCATGCCGGTGCTTTGGGTTGCCCGCGCCAAACTCGTCGAAGTCCTGACCTTCCTGCGCAACCTGCCCAAGCCGTACGTCATGCTCTATGACCTGCACGGCGTGGACGAACGTCTGCGCACCAAGCGTCAAGGGCTGCCAAGCGGCGCCGACTTCACTGTGTTCTATCACTTGATGTCGATCGAACGTAATAGTGACGTAATGATCAAGGTCGCCTTGTCCGAGAGCGACCTCAGCGTGCCGACCGTTACCGGTCTTTGGCCGAACGCCAACTGGTACGAGCGTGAAGTGTGGGACATGTACGGCATCAACTTTGCCGGTCACCCGCACCTGACCCGCATCATGATGCCGCCGACCTGGGAAGGTCACCCGCTGCGCAAGGACTTCCCGGCCCGTGCCACCGAGTTCGACCCGTTCAGCCTGACCCTGGCCAAGCAACAGCTTGAGGAAGAAGCCGCGCGCTTCAAGCCTGAAGACTGGGGCATGAAGCGTTCCGGGCCGAACGAGGACTACATGTTCCTCAACCTGGGTCCGAACCACCCTTCGGCGCACGGTGCTTTCCGTATCATCCTGCAGCTGGACGGCGAAGAGATCGTCGACTGCGTGCCGGACGTCGGTTACCACCACCGTGGTGCCGAGAAGATGGCCGAGCGTCAGTCCTGGCACAGCTTCATTCCGTACACCGACCGTATCGACTACCTCGGCGGCGTGATGAACAACCTGCCGTACGTGCTCTCGGTCGAGAAGCTGGCCGGCATCAAGGTGCCCGAGAAGGTCGACGTCATCCGCATCATGATGGCCGAGTTCTTCCGGATCACCAGCCACCTGCTGTTCCTGGGGACTTACATCCAGGACGTCGGCGCCATGACCCCGGTGTTCTTCACCTTCACCGACCGCCAGAAGGCGTACACGGTGATCGAAGCCATCACCGGTTTCCGTCTGCACCCGGCCTGGTACCGCATCGGTGGTGTCGCCCACGACCTGCCGCGCGGCTGGGAAAAACTGGTCAAGGACTTCGTCGAGTGGATGCCAAAGCGTCTGGACGAATACCAGAAAGCCGCCCTGGACAACAGCATCCTGCGTGGCCGCACCATCGGTGTCGCCGACTACAACACCAAAGAGGCCCTGGAATGGGGTGTTACCGGTTCCGGCCTGCGCGCCACCGGTTGCGATTTCGACCTGCGTAAGGCACGCCCGTACTCCGGCTACGAGAACTTCGAATTCGAAGTCCCGCTGGCGGCCAATGGCGATGCCTACGACCGTTGCATCGTTCGCGTCGAAGAAATGCGCCAGAGCATCAAGATCATCGAGCAGTGCATGCGCAACATGCCGGAAGGCCCGTACAAGGCGGATCATCCGCTGACCACGCCGCCGCCCAAAGAGCGCACGCTGCAGCACATCGAGACCCTGATCACGCACTTCCTGCAAGTTTCGTGGGGCCCGGTCATGCCGGCCAACGAATCCTTCCAGATGATCGAAGCGACCAAGGGCATCAACAGTTATTACCTGACGAGCGATGGCGGCACCATGAGCTACCGCACCCGGATTCGTACCCCAAGCTTCCCGCACCTGCAGCAGATCCCTTCGGTGATCAAAGGCAGCATGGTCGCGGACTTGATCGCGTACCTGGGTAGTATCGATTTCGTTATGGCCGACGTGGACCGCTAAGCATGAACAGCCCGCTTATCCAGACAGACCGTTTCGCCCTGAGCGAAACCGAGCGCTCGGCCATCGAGCACGAGTTGCATCACTACGAAGACCCGCGCGCGGCGTCGATCGAAGCCCTGAAGATCGTTCAGAAGGAACGTGGCTGGGTGCCTGACGGCGCGCTCTACGCCATCGGCGAGATCCTCGGCATTCCGGCCAGCGACGTTGAAGGGGTGGCGACGTTCTACAGCCAGATCTTCCGTCAGCCCGTGGGCCGTCACATCATTCGCGTCTGCGACAGCATGGTCTGCTACATCGGTGGCCACGAGTCGGTGGTCAGCGAAATCCAGAGCAAGCTGGGCATCGGCCTGGGTCAGACCACCGTCGACGGTCGTTTCACCCTGCTGCCGGTCTGCTGCCTCGGCAACTGTGACAAGGCGCCGGCGCTGATGATCGACGACGACACGTTCGGTGATGTGCAGCCTGCCGGCGTTGCCAAATTGCTCGAGGGCTACGTATGACCCTGACTTCCTTTGGTCCAGCCAACCGCATCAAGCGTTCGGCCGAGACTCACCCGCTCACCTGGCGTCTGCGTGACGACGGCGAAGCCGTATGGCTCGACGAATACCAGGCCAAGAACGGTTACGCCGCTGCGCGCAAGGCCTTCGCCGACATGGCCCAGAACGACATCGTCCAGACCGTGAAAGACTCCGGCCTCAAGGGCCGCGGCGGTGCAGGCTTCCCCACGGGCGTGAAGTGGGGCCTGATGCCCAAGGACGAATCCATCAACATCCGTTACCTGCTGTGCAACGCGGATGAGATGGAGCCGAACACCTGGAAAGACCGCATGCTGATGGAGCAACTGCCCCATCTGCTGATCGAAGGCATGCTGATCAGTGCTCGCGCGCTGAAAACCTATCGTGGCTACATCTTCCTGCGTGGCGAATACACCACCGCCGCCAAGCACCTGAACCGTGCCGTGGAAGAAGCCAAGGCAGCAGGCCTGCTGGGTAAAAACATCCTGGGCAGCGGCTTCGATTTCGAGCTGTTCGTGCACACCGGTGCCGGGCGTTATATCTGCGGTGAAGAAACCGCACTGATCAACTCCCTCGAAGGCCGCCGCGCCAACCCGCGCTCCAAGCCGCCCTTCCCTGCCGCCGTGGGCGTGTGGGGCAAGCCGACTTGCGTGAACAACGTTGAAACCCTGTGCAACGTACCGGCGATCATTGCCGACGGCGTGGACTGGTACAAATCGTTGGCCCGCGAAGGCAGCGAAGACATGGGCACCAAGCTCATGGGCTTCTCCGGCAAGGTCAAGAACCCTGGCCTGTGGGAGTTGCCGTTCGGCGTCACCGGTCGCGAGTTGTTCGAAGACTACGCCGGCGGCATGCGCGACGGTTGCAAGCTCAAGTGCTGGCAGCCAGGCGGCGCCGGTACCGGTTTCCTGTTGCCGGAACACCTGGACGCACAAATGTATGCCGGCGGCATCGCCAAAGTGGGCACCCGTATGGGTACCGGCCTGGCCATGGCGGTGGACGACAGCGTCAACATGGTGTCCTTGCTGCGCAATATGGAAGAGTTCTTCTCCCGCGAATCCTGTGGCTTCTGCACCCCGTGCCGTGACGGTCTGCCGTGGAGCGTCAAGCTGCTGCGCGCGATCGAGAATGGTGAAGGGCAAGCCGGCGATATCGAGACCCTGCTGGGTCTGGTCGGTTTCCTCGGCCCGGGCAAGACCTTCTGTGCTCACGCACCGGGTGCCGTGGAGCCGTTGGGCAGCGCCATCAAATACTTCCGTCCAGAGTTCGAAGCCGGCATCGCGCCCACCAGCGCCGTCGTCCCGCCTCTGGCAAAGCCGATCGTAGTCGGCGCGTAAACGCTTAAAAAAGGCGAAGGGTCCGTGCCCTTCGTCTTCTCGTGTGATGACGCCGTAAACGGCTGTGTTGATTCACGCGAATAACAAGATTCCATTAGCCACGCCCGCTGACACCGGGCCAACGAAGAACTTTGAACCATGGCCACTATCCACGTAGACGGCAAAGAGCTCGAAGTCGATGGGGCAGACAACCTGTTACAGGCGTGTCTGTCGCTAGGCCTCGATATCCCTTATTTCTGCTGGCACCCAGCCCTTGGCAGCGTTGGCGCTTGCCGCCAGTGCGCGGTCAAGCAGTACACCGACGAGAACGACAAGCGTGGTCGGATCGTCATGTCCTGCATGACCCCCGCCACCGACGGCAGCTGGATCTCCATCGACGACGAAGAAGCGAAAGTGTTTCGCGCCAGCGTCGTTGAATGGTTGATGACCAACCACCCTCACGACTGCCCGGTCTGTGAGGAAGGCGGTCACTGCCACCTGCAAGACATGACGGTGATGACCGGCCACAACGAGCGCCGCTATCGCTTCACCAAGCGTACCCACCAGAACCAGCAACTGGGCCCGTTCATTTCCCACGAAATGAACCGCTGCATCGCTTGCTATCGCTGCGTGCGCTTCTATAAGGACTACGCCGGCGGTACCGACCTGGGCGTATTCGGTGCTCACGACAACGTGTACTTCGGTCGCGTTGAAGACGGCACCCTCGAAAGCGAGTTCTCCGGCAACCTCACCGAGGTCTGCCCGACCGGTGTGTTCACTGACAAGACTCACTCCGAGCGCTACAACCGTAAGTGGGACATGCAGTTCTCGCCGAGCATCTGCCATGGCTGCTCCAGCGGTTGCAACATTTCCCCGGGCGAGCGTTACGGCGAACTGCGTCGCATCGAAAACCGTTTCAACGGTTCGGTGAACCAGTACTTCCTGTGCGACCGTGGCCGTTTCGGCTATGGCTACGTCAACCGCGAAGACCGCCCGCGTCAGCCACTGCTGGCCAACGGCGCCAAGCTGGGCCTCGACGAAGCGCTGGATAAAGCCGCTGATCTGCTGCGCGGTCGCAACATCGTCGGTATTGGTTCGCCACGCGCCAGCCTCGAAAGCAACTACGCGTTGCTTGAACTGGTCGGCGCCGAGCACTTCTACTCCGGTATCGAAGCCGCTGAGCTTGAGCGCATTCGTCTGGTTGTACAGGTGCTCAAAGACAGCCCGCTGCCGATCCCGAACATGCGCGACATCGAAGATCACGATGCGATTTTCGTCCTCGGCGAAGACCTGACCCAGACCGCTGCGCGCATGGCCCTGGCCCTGCGTCAATCGGTCAAGGGCAAGGCCGAAGACATGGCCGACGCCATGCGCGTTCAGCCGTGGCTCGATGCCGCGGTGAAGAACATCGGTCAGAACGCGCTGAACCCGCTGTTCATCGCCAGCCTGGCTGAAACCAAGCTCGACGACGTGGCTGAAGAATGCGTTCACGCAGCTCCCGACGACCTGGCCCGCATCGGTTTCGCCGTGGCTCACGCCCTCGATGCCAGCGCGCCGGCCGTTGAAGGCCTGGACGCTGAAGCCCTCGAACTGGCTCAGCGCATCGCCAACGCCCTGCTCGCTGCCAAGCGTCCATTGATCATTGCCGGTACCTCGCTGGGTTCCAAGGCGCTGATCGAAGCCGCAGCGAACATCGCCAAGGCCCTGAAGCTGCGCGAGAAGAACGGTTCCATCAGCCTGATCGTGCCAGAGGCCAACAGCCTCGGCCTGGCCATGCTCGGTGGTGATTCGGTCGACGCAGCCCTGCAAGCGGTGATCGACGGTAAGGCCGACGCCATCGTCGTGCTGGAAAACGATCTGTACACCCGCACCGACAAAGCCCTTGTCGACGCGGCCCTGAACGCCGCGAAAGTGGTGATCGTGGCGGACCATCAGAAGACCGCCACCAGCGATCGCGCGCACCTGGTTCTGCCAGCCGCCAGCTTCGCGGAAGGCGACGGTACGCTGGTCAGCCAGGAAGGCCGCGCCCAGCGTTTCTTCCAGGTATTCGACCCGACTTACCTCGACGCAAGCATTCTGGTTCACGAAGGCTGGCGCTGGCTGCATGCCCTGCGTTCGACCCTGCTGAACCAGCCGATCGACTGGACCCAACTGGACCACGTCACCGCTGCCGTTGCTGCGAGCAAACCGCAACTGGCGCGCATCGTCGATGCCGCACCGTCCGCTGCGTTCCGTATCAAAGGCCTGAAACTGGCTCGCGAACCGCTGCGTTACAGCGGCCGGACCGCCATGCGCGCCGACATCAGCGTGCATGAACCGCGTACTTCCCAGGACAACGACACCGCGTTCTCGTTCTCCATGGAAGGTTACTCGGGCTCGGTCGAACCGCGTCAGCAAGTACCATTCGCCTGGTCTCCGGGCTGGAACTCGCCGCAAGCCTGGAACAAGTTCCAGGACGAAGTCGGTGGTCACATCCGCGCTGGCGACCCGGGCACTCGCTTGATCGAAAGCACCGGTGATTCGCTGAACTGGTTCGCCAGTGTTCCGCGCGCGTTCAACCCGGCTCCGGGCACCTGGCAGGTCGTGCCGTTCTTCCACCTGTTCGGCAGCGAAGAGAACTCTTCCAAAGCCGCGCCGGTGCAAGAACGCATTCCAGCTGCTTACCTGTCGCTGGCCAAGTCCGAAGCCGATCGCCTGGGTGTCAATGACGGTGCCCTGCTGAGCCTGAACGTAGCCGGCCAGACCTTGCGTCTGCCGCTGCGCATCAACGAAGAGCTGGGTGCCGGTCTGGTCGCATTGCCGGCCGGTATCGCTGGCATTCCGCCCGCGATCTTTGGCAAATCCGTTGATGGTCTGCAGGAGGCAGCGCTATGACCTTGTTCACTCCTGAAGTGATCGACGTAATCATCGCGGTCCTCAAGGCCATCGTGATTCTGCTCGCCGTGGTGGTGTGCGGCGCGCTGCTGAGCTGGGTCGAGCGTCGTCTGCTCGCCCTCTGGCAGGACCGTTACGGTCCGAACCGCGTCGGCCCGTTCGGCGCGTTCCAGATTGCGGCCGACATGATCAAGATGTTCTTCAAGGAAGACTGGACCCCGCCGTTCGCCGACAAAGTGATCTTCACCTTGGCACCGGTCGTGGCCATGAGCGCCCTGCTGATTGCCTTCGCGATCATCCCGATCACCCCGACCTGGGGCGTGGCGGATATCAACATCGGCATTCTGTTCTTCTTCGCCATGGCGGGTCTGTCGGTCTACGCGGTGCTGTTCGCCGGCTGGTCGAGTAACAACAAGTTCGCCCTGTTGGGCAGCTTGCGGGCCTCGGCACAAACCGTGTCGTACGAAGTGTTCATGGGCCTGTCGCTGATGGGCATCGTGATCCAGGTCGGCTCGTTCAACATGCGCGACATCGTTGAATACCAGGCGCAGAACCTGTGGTTTGTCATTCCGCAAATCTTCGGTTTCCTGACCTTCTTCATCGCTGGCGTCGCCGTGACTCACCGTCACCCGTTCGACCAACCGGAAGCGGAACAGGAACTGGCCGACGGTTACCACATTGAATACGCCGGCATGAAATGGGGCATGTTCTTCGTCGGTGAATACATCGGCATCGTGCTGATTTCGGCGCTGCTGGTGACGTTGTTCTTCGGTGGCTGGCACGGTCCGTTCGGCATTCTGCCGCAGATCCCGTTCATCTGGTTCGCACTGAAAACCGCGTTCTTCATCATGTTCTTCATCCTGCTGCGCGCCTCGATTCCGCGCCCACGGTATGACCAAGTGATGGATTTCAGCTGGAAGTTCTGCCTGCCGCTGACCCTCGTCAACATGCTGGTGACCGCTGCGGTCGTGTTGCTCAACACGCCCGCCGTCGCGGCTCAGTGAGGATAGAGAATCATGAAGTACATTTTTGACATCGTGCATGGCTTCTTCACCCAGCTTCGCAGCCTGGTGATGATCTTCGGCCACGCCTTCCGCAAGCGCGACACGCTGCAGTACCCGGAAGAAGCCGTGTACCTGCCGCCGCGCTTCCGTGGACGTATCGTGCTGACCCGCGACCCCGACGGCGAAGAACGTTGTGTAGCCTGCAACCTGTGCGCCGTGGCGTGCCCGGTGGGTTGCATCTCGCTGCAGAAAGCTGAAACCGACGACGGTCGCTGGTACCCGGAGTTTTTCCGTATCAACTTCTCGCGCTGCATTTTCTGCGGCCTCTGCGAGGAAGCCTGCCCGACCACCGCGATCCAGCTGACACCGGATTTCGAGATGGCCGAGTTCAAACGTCAGGACCTGGTGTACGAGAAAGAAGATCTGTTGATCTCCGGCCCCGGCAAAAACCCTGATTACAACTTCTATCGTGTTGCAGGTATGGCGATTGCCGGTAAGCCAAAAGGCTCCGCGCAGAATGAAGCCCAGCCGATCAACGTGAAGAGCTTGCTGCCTTAAGGAAGAAAGATGGAATTCGCTTTCTATTTCGCATCGGGTATCGCTGTTGTGTCCACGCTTCGCGTGATCACCAACACCAACCCCGTGCACGCCCTGCTCTACCTGATCATTTCGCTGATCGCCGTGGCCATGACGTTCTTCGCCCTCGGCGCACCGTTTGCCGGTGTACTGGAAGTGATCGCCTACGCTGGCGCCATCATGGTGCTGTTCGTGTTCGTGGTGATGATGCTGAACCTGGGCCCGGCCTCGGTTCAGCAAGAGCGCGTCTGGCTCAAGCCCGGTATCTGGCTGGGCCCGGTCGCACTCGGCGCCCTGCTGCTGGCTGAACTGCTGTACGTGCTGTTCGCCCATCAGAGTGGCCAGGCCATCGGCCACACCACCGTAGACGCCAAGGCCGTGGGCATCAGCCTGTTCGGTCCTTATCTGCTGGTGGTCGAACTCGCCTCGATGCTGCTGCTCGCCGCAGCCGTCACGGCGTTCCACTTGGGCCGCAACGAAGCCAAGGAGCAATGACGATGCCTGCTATCCCTATGGAGCATGGTCTGGCGGTTGCCGGCATCCTGTTCTGCCTCGGTCTGGTCGGCCTGATGGTCCGGCGCAACATTCTTTTCGTGCTGATGAGCCTGGAGGTCATGATGAATGCCTCCGCGTTGGCGTTCATCGTTGCCGGTAGCCGCTGGGCGCAGCCGGATGGACAGATCATGTTCATCCTGGTGATCAGCCTGGCAGCCGCCGAGGCCAGTATTGGCCTGGCGATTCTGTTGCAGCTGTATCGCCGCTTCCACACTCTCGATATCGACGCTGCCAGCGAGATGCGCGGATGAACCTTCTCTATCTGACTTTCGTATTCCCTCTCATAGGTTTCCTGCTGCTGGCGTTCTCACGCGGTCGCTGGTCGGAAAACCTTTCGGCGCTGATCGGCGTCGGCTCCATTGGCCTGTCGGCAATCGTCACTGCTTACATCATCTGGCAGTTCAACGTTGCGCCACCTGAAGGCGGTCACTACACCCACGTGTTGTGGCAGTGGATGGCGGTAGAAGGCTTCACGCCTAACTTCGCGCTGTACCTGGATGGTCTGTCACTGACCATGCTCGGTGTGGTGGTCGGCGTGGGCTTCCTGATCCACCTGTTCGCGTCCTGGTACATGCGCGGTGAAGCCGGTTACTCGCGCTTCTTCGCCTACACCAACCTGTTTATCGCCAGCATGCTGTTCCTGGTCCTGGCCGATAACCTGCTGTTCGTGTACTTCGGCTGGGAAGGCGTGGGCCTGTGCTCGTACCTGTTGATCGGTTTCTACTACAGCAACCGCAACAACGGTAACGCGGCACTCAAAGCCTTCATCGTGACCCGCGTCGGCGACGTGTTCATGGCCATCGGCCTGTTCATCCTGTTCCAACAGCTGGGCACGCTGAACATCCAGGAACTGCTGGTCAAGGCGCCTGAGCACTTCAAGGCCGGTGACTTCTGGATCGTTCTGGCGACCCTGATGCTGCTGGGCGGCGCTGTCGGTAAATCCGCGCAACTGCCGCTGCAAACCTGGCTGGCGGATGCGATGGCCGGCCCGACTCCGGTTTCGGCACTGATCCACGCCGCGACCATGGTGACCGCCGGTGTCTACCTGATCGCCCGTACCCACGGTCTGTTCGCCCTGGCGCCGGATATCCTGCACCTGGTGGGTGTTGTCGGTGGCGTGACGCTGGTGCTGGCAGGTTTTGCCGCACTGGTTCAGACCGACATCAAACGTATCCTCGCCTACTCGACCATGAGCCAGATCGGCTACATGTTCCTGGCCCTGGGCGTAGGTGCGTGGGACGGCGCGATTTTCCACCTGATGACTCACGCGTTCTTCAAGGCGCTGTTGTTCCTTGCATCCGGTGCGGTGATCGTTGCCTGCCACCACGAGCAGAACATCTTCAAGATGGGCGGCCTGTGGAAGAAACTGCCACTGGCCTACGCCAGCTTCATCGTCGGCGGCGCGGCCCTGGCGGCCTTGCCTCTGGTAACCGCGGGCTTCTACTCCAAGGATGAAATCCTCTGGGAAGCGTTCGCCAGCGGTAACCAGGGTCTGCTTTATGCAGGTCTGGTCGGTGCCTTCATGACGTCGCTGTACACCTTCCGCCTGATCTTCATCGCGTTCCACGGTGAAGCGAAGACCGAAGCGCATGCCGGTCACGGTATCTCTCACTGGCTGCCACTGTCGGTGCTGATCGTACTGTCGACGTTCGTCGGCGCGATGATCGTTCCGCCGCTGCACGGTGTACTGCCCCAAAGCGTCGGCCATGCCGGCGGCGAAGCCAAGCACAGTCTGGAAATCGCCTCGGGCGCCATTGCCCTGGCCGGTATCCTGCTGGCCGCGCTGCTGTTCCTCGGCAAGCGTCGCTTCGTCACCGCCGTCGCCAACAGCGGCGTCGGCCGCTTCCTTTCGGCCTGGTGGTTCGCTGCCTGGGGCTTCGACTGGATCTACGACAAACTGTTCGTCAAGCCTTACCTTGCGATCAGCCATGTACTGCGCAAAGACCCGCTCGACCAGACTATCGGTCTGATCCCGCGTATGGCCAAAGGCGGTCACACCGCCCTGAGCCGCACCGAGACCGGTCAATTGCGTTGGTATGCCGCCTCGATGGCTGCTGGTGCCGTGCTGGTAATCGGCGCCGTCGTGCTGGTAGCGGTCTGATATGAACCTTGCGAACTTGCGAAAGGAAACGAGCCCGTCATGATTCTGCCTTGGCTAATCCTGATCCCCTTCATCGGCGGCCTGCTGTGCTGGATGGGTGAGCGCTTCGGCGCTACCCTCCCCCGCTGGATTGCGCTGATCACCATGTCCCTGCTGCTCTCCCTCGGCCTCTGGCTGTGGGCCAACGGTGACTATTCATTTGCTCCGGCGCCTGGCGCCGATCCGACCTGGGTGATTGAGTTCAAACACGTCTGGATCCAGCGTTTCGGCATCAACGTGCATCTGGCCCTCGACGGCCTGTCGCTGTTGATGATCCTGCTGACCGGCCTGCTGGGTGTCCTCTCGGTACTCTGCTCGTGGAAAGAGATCCAGCGTCACGTGGGCTTCTTCCACCTGAACCTGATGTGGATCCTGGGCGGTGTCGTCGGTGTGTTCCTCGCCCTCGACCTGTTCATGTTCTTCTTCTTCTGGGAAATGATGCTGGTGCCGATGTACTTCCTCATCGCGCTCTGGGGTCACAGTTCTTCGGACGGCAAGAAAACCCGGATCTACGCGGCGACCAAGTTCTTCATCTTCACTCAGGCTTCCGGCCTGATCATGTTGGTGGCGATCCTGGGTCTGGTACTGGTCAACTTCAACGACACCGGCGTGATTACCTTCAACTACGCCGATCTGTTGAAGACCAAGATGTCGATGACCACCGAGTACATTCTGATGCTCGGCTTCTTCATCGCCTTCGCGGTCAAGCTGCCAGTGGTGCCGTTCCACTCCTGGTTGCCTGACGCTCACGCCCAGGCGCCGACCGCGGGTTCCGTGGACCTGGCCGGTATCTTGTTGAAGACTGCTGCGTATGGCCTGCTGCGTTTCGCCCTGCCGCTGTTCCCGAATGCCTCGGCCGAGTTCGCGCCGTTCGCCATGACCCTGGGTCTGATCGGGATCTTCTACGGTGCGTTCCTGGCCTTCGCGCAAACCGACATCAAGCGTCTGATCGCCTTCTCGTCCGTTTCCCACATGGGCTTCGTGCTGATCGGCATCTACTCTGGCAGCCAACTGGCGCTGCAGGGCGCAGTGATGCAGATGCTGGCGCACGGTCTGTCGGCCGCGGCACTCTTTATCCTCTCCGGTCAGCTGTACGAGCGTACCCACACCCGCGATATGCGTGAGATGGGTGGCCTGTGGTCGAAGATTGCCTACCTGCCGGCTTTGAGCCTGTTCTTCGCCGCCGCGTCGCTGGGCTTGCCGGCGACCGGTAACTTTGTCGGTGAGTTCCTGATCCTGATCGGTACCTTCGCCAGCGCCCCATGGATCACTGTGATCGCGACGTCCGGCCTGGTGTTCGGTTCGGTCTACTCGCTGATCATGATCCACCGTGCCTACTTCGGCCCGTCGAAATCGGACGCGGTGTTGCATGGCATGGACGGTCGCGAACTGATCATGGTGGTTGGACTTGCGGCGCTGCTGATCTACATCGGCGTGTACCCGCAGCCGTTCCTCGATACCTCTGCCGCGACGATGCATGGCGTGCAGCAGTGGCTCGGCACCGCCTTCACTCAACTCGCTTCGGCCCGGTAAGAGCGCTATGGAATTCACGACTCAACACTTTATCGCGCTTGCGCCGTTGTTGATCACCAGCGCCACGATCATCGTGGTGATGCTGGCGATCGCATGGCGCCGCAACCACTCACAGACCTTCCTGCTGTCGGTGGCAGGTCTGAACCTGGCTCTGCTGTCGATCCTGCCAGCCCTGAAAGTCGCGCCGCTGGCCGTGACTCCACTGCTGCAGATCGACACCTTCGCTTGCTTGTACATGGCACTGATCCTGGTCGCCACCCTCGCTTGTGTGACTCTCGCCCACGCCTACCTGGGCGATGGCGGTTCGGGTTACCCGGGCAACCGTGAAGAACTTTACCTGCTGATCCTGATGGCCGCCGCCGGTGGCCTGGTACTGGTCAGCGCGCAGCACCTGGCCGGGTTGTTCGTCGGTCTGGAACTGCTCTCGGTACCGGTTTACGGTCTGGTGGCTTACGCCTTCTTCAACAAGCGCTCGCTGGAAGCCGGTATCAAGTACATGGTGCTGTCGGCCGCCGGTTCCGCGTTCCTGTTGTTCGGTATGGCCCTGCTCTACGCCGACGCTGGCAGCCTGAGCTTCAACGGCATCGGTCAGGCCCTGGCGGCCACCGGTCTGCCAAGCTCTCTGGCTCAACTGGGCCTGGGCATGATGCTGATCGGCCTGGCGTTCAAGTTGTCGCTGGTACCGTTCCACCTCTGGACCCCGGACGTTTACGAAGGTGCTCCGGCACCGGTGGCAGCGTTCCTGGCCACCGCGTCGAAAGTCGCTGTGTTCGCGGTGATGGTGCGTTTGTTCCAGATCTCGCCAGCAGCGAGCAGCGGTGTGCTGAGCGACGTACTGACCATCATCGCCATCGCGTCGATCCTGTTCGGTAACCTGCTGGCACTGACCCAGAGCAACCTCAAGCGTCTGCTGGGTTACTCGTCCATCGCCCACTTCGGCTACCTGCTGATCGCCCTGGTGGCGAGCAAAGGCCTGGCCGTGGAAGCCATCGGCGTGTACCTGGTCACCTACGTGATCACCAGCCTCGGCGCGTTCGGCGTGATCACCCTGATGTCCTCGCCGTACAACGGCCGTGACGCGGATGCCCTGTACGAATACCGCGGCCTGTTCTGGCGCCGTCCGTACCTGACCGCCGTCCTGACCGTGATGATGCTGTCCCTGGCCGGTATCCCGCTGACCGCGGGCTTCATCGGCAAGTTCTACATCATCGCTACCGGTGTCGAATCACACCAATGGTGGTTGGTCGGCTCCCTGGTACTGGGCAGCGCCATCGGCGTCTTCTACTACCTGCGTGTGATGGTCACCCTGTACTTGATGGAACCGAACCTGCGTCGCCACGATGCCCAGCTGCACTGGGAACAACGTGCAGGCGGCGTGATGCTGCTGGCGATTGCTGTACTGGCGTTCTTCCTCGGCCTGTATCCACAGCCGCTGCTGAACCTGGTTCAGCAGTCGGGGTTGGCGGGTTGAGCGCTTAAGCGATACTCGGTAACAAACAAAAACGGCACCTTCGGGTGCCGTTTTTGCGTTTGGGGATTGCTCTCCCCTTTCTCGGAAAGGGACTGCGAAGACATCAGCATTGGCTGACATCCGGCAGCTGCTACTGAGCGCTAAGGTGGGTGAAGAGCTAATCAGGAGCATCCAATGAAGCTAGAAATTCTTTCGAGGTCGGAAAATGGTTTTGAATTCACCGCTCACTCGACACATAACAGTTTGACCTATCGTCCTCTCGCCTTTGCCGCCTCCAAATATTTTGGCTATATTTGTCCAGAATATGCAGGAGGACTTATGATCATCGTTCCGTTAGCCGAAGCAAAAAACAATTTGTCCAAGCTCGTCGATGACGCGGCAGCCGGGCAGATCATCACTATTGCCAAACATGGGCGAGCCCTTGCCCGATTAGTCCCCGTGGGCAAGCCCTGCGGACGTCGTATCGGCGCAATGAAAGGCAAACTGGTTCTCGCTGACGACTTTGACGCGCCGCTTCCCGACGAAATGCTGGATGCTTTTGAGGGAACTCACGAATGAGGGTTTTGCTCGACACACATATCTTGCTTTGGACGCTCAGTGATGACCCCAAACTATCTGGCAAAGCCAGAAAGTTAATTGAGAATGCTGCCGATATTTACATCAGTGCAGCGACATTCTGGGAGATGGCGATCAAGGTTGGACTAGGAAAGCTAGACGTTGACCTGGAGGAAATCCGGCAGTACAGCCTCGAAAGCGGTTTCATCGAACTACCAGTGACCTCAGAACACGCCATAGCAGTGAAAGACCTCGAACATCACCACCGTGACCCATTCGATCGGCTCATTGTTGCAACGGCCATGACAGAGCCAATGAAACTGCTCACCGCGGACCCATTGGTGGCCAGGTACACAGATTTAGCAATTTTGGTTTAACCGGTCCGCCTCTCCCCCTCTCCTCCCCGATATCCAGAATCGCCTCGCGGGTGAATCAGCCGCGTCCTACATCCCGATCCTGCCTTCGACTTTAACGTAATGACTTGACCGAATTGGGCAGGAACAGAAGCCTTGACCTATTCGATTCTTGTGATAGAAATATACGCAGGTAACGTACAGAACATGGACGCTCTTTTTATCGAATTACCCGTATTTCAAAAGCATCGAAGTGACTACCTGGATGATGATCTGTTTCATCGGCTCCAGCAGGAACTGCTGCAAAACCCGGAAGCGGGAGATGTCGTCGAAGGCACCGGAGGTCTGCGCAAAATTCGAGTGGTGGATGAGCGGCGAAACAAGGGCAAGCGCGGTGGACTGAGGGTGATCTATTACTGGTGGTCCGGCTTCGACCAATTCTGGCTCTTTACCCTGTATGGCAAAAACGAACAGGACGATCTGACGCCACAACAGAAAAAACTGCTTAAAGAAATGCTTTATCGAGAAATCAAAGCGAGAACGAGCGATGAAACGTGACATTTTTTCCGAGCTGGTAGAGGGGTTTGAAGCCTTGGCCGATGAGCGCCAGGGTAAGGTCACTCTACGCACGCACAAAGTAAAACTGGCCAAACTGGCTCCGATTACGGCAGAGGAAGTGGTTGGCATCCGCCAGCAACTGAATCTCTCCCGACCGGTGTTTGCGATGTACTTGCGCACCAACACCCGGACGCTGGAGAACTGGGAGCAAGGACGGGCGAAACCTAATGCTCAGGCGACAACACTGATCCGACTGGTTGAGCGCTTTCCGGAGACGGTTCAACAACTGGCGGCGCTGACCTGAAGTGTTTGCGGCGTTTTCAATGACGCCATCGCGAGCAGGCTCGCTCCCACAGGGGGTCACGTTCTGTCAGAAAGAATGCAGTTCAATTGTGGGAGCGAGCCTGCTCGCGATGGCGGTGGAACAGGCACAAACAAAAACGGCACCTTACGGTGCCGTTTGCGTTTCATAGTCCAGCTGTTTACTTACGCGCCGCCTCCCACGATTTCAGCAGCTCGGCATAGCTCACGGTTTCGCCTTTAGGCTTCTCGTTCGCCAGTTTCGCTTTCGGCGCACCCGGCTGATCGAACCAGTACTGCGCATCCCGCTCCGGATTCATTTTCGGCCCGCAGGTCGGTTGTACCTTGGAGCGCTCCAGACGGGTCATGATCGCATCCTGATCCTTGGCCAGACCGTCCAGTGCCTGTTGTGGCGTTTTCTCGCCACTGGCCGCTTCCGCGATGTGGCTCCACCACAGTTGCGCCAAACGAGGATAGTCCGGCACGTTGGTCCCGGTCGGAGTCCACTGCACGCGGGCCGGGCTGCGATAGAACTCCACCAGACCACCAAGTTTCGGTGCCAGGTCGGTCATGGCTTGCGAGTTGATATCCGATTCGCGGATCGGGGTCAGGCCGACAATGGTTTTCTTCAGGGATACGGTTTTCGACGTCACGAACTGCGCGTACAGCCAGGCCGCGAGTTTTTGCTTTTCAGGCGTGGACTTGAGGAAGGTCCAGGAACCGGCGTCCTGATAACCGAGCTTCATCCCCTCCTCCCAGTACGGACCTTTCGGCGAGGGTGCCATGCGCCATTTCGGCGTGCCGTCGGCATTCATCACCGGCAGACCGGGTTTGGTCATGTCGGCGGTAAACGCGGTGTACCAGAAGATCTGCTGAGCGATGTTGCCTTGGGACGGCACCGGGCCAGACTCGGAGAAGGTCATGCCCGCCGCTTCCGGTGGCGCGTATTTCTTCAGCCAGTCGACGTACTTGGTGGTTGCATAGACCGCCGCCGGGCCGTTGGTGTCGCCGCCGCGGGTCACGCTGGAACCGACCGGATGGCAGTCTTCGACACGGATGCCCCACTCGTCCACCGGCAAGCCGTTGGGAATGCCCTTGTCGCCAGCGCCGGCCATGGAGAACCAGGCATCGGTAAAGCGCCAGCCGAGGGACGGGTCTTTCTTGCCGTAGTCCATGTGCCCGTAGATGCGTTTGCCGTCGATTTCCTTGACGTCTTCGCTGAAGAATTTGGCGATGTCTTCATAGGCCGACCAGTTCACCGGTACGCCCAGTTCATAACCGTATTTTTCTTTGAATTTCGCTTTCAGGTCCGCCCGCTCGAACCAGTCGGCGCGGAACCAGTAGAGGTTGGCGAACTGCTGGTCGGGCAGTTGATAGACTTTACCGTCCGGCGCGGTGGTGAACGAGATGCCGATAAAGTCTTTGATGTCCAGCGTCGGAGAGGTGTAGGCCTTGCCTTCGTTGGCCATCAGGTCGGTGATCGATTCGGTCTTGCCGTAGCGAAAGTGCGTACCGATCAGGTCCGAGTCGTTGACCCAGCCGTCATAGATGTTCTTGTCCGATTGCATCTGGGTCTGCAGCTTTTCCACCACATCGCCTTCCTGCAGCAAGTCGTGGGTCAGCTTGATCCCGGTGATCTCGGTGAAAGCCTTGGCCAGCACCTTGGATTCATATTCGTGGGTGGCAATGGTTTCCGAAACCACCTTGATGTTCATCCCGCGAAACGGCTCGGACGCTTTGATGAACCACTTCAGCTCTTCGAGCTGCTGGGCTTCGGTCAGGGTGGACGGTTTGAACTCGCTGCCAATCCATTTCTTGGCGGCGTCTTCATAGGCATCGGCCCAGGCCGCAGCGCTCAACCCGCTGAGTGCCAGCATGGCTGCCAATGAAACGCTATGTCGCAGCTTATTGTTTTTGTCGAACATAAGACCTCCTGTTTAGGTTTCGGAGCAGGCTCTGTACGAGAACTGCCTGCGCGTCGACCATGCCGCGTTAAAAACAGACTCGGAATGCTCATTGACCAAAGTCAACTCCGCTACCTCGCCCGTTTTTGCCTTGCCTGATCGCCGCTCGGCGAGTTCTCGTACAGACCCTATCCCCAGCGCATCACAGCCAACAGCCACACCAGGGACAACGCGAACGCTACCCAGATGCTCCAGTCGGTGACGCCGATTACCAGCAAATGCAGGTAGGCGCTGCCGAGAAGACCGATAAACAGCCGATCGCCACGGGTAGTGGCAATCGGCAAAAAACCACGCCGAGGGATACTCGGCGAACGCAATTCCCAGGTCGTCATGCCCGTCAGGATCAAGGCAATGACGCTGAAGAACGCCGCCGTGGGGCCAGTCCAACTCATCCATTCCATCATCAGTTCCTCATACCCGGCCCAGGGCAAAGCCCTTGGCCACGTGGTTGCGAACAAACCAGATCACCAGCATGCCCGGCAGGATGGTCAACACCCCCGCAGCCGCCAGCACACCCCAGTCGATGCCGGACGCCGAGACCGTGCGGGTCATCACCGCCGCGATGGGTTTGGCGTTCACCGAGGTCAGGGTTCGCGCCAGCAGCAGCTCGACCCAGGAAAACATGAAGCAGAAAAACGCCGTGACGCCGATCCCGGAGCCGATCAGCGGGACGAAGATCTTCACGAAGAACTTGGGGAAACTGTAGCCGTCAATGTAGGCGGTTTCGTCAATTTCCTTGGGAACGCCGGACATGAAGCCCTCAAGAATCCACACCGCCAACGGCACGTTGAACAGACAGTGCGCCAACGCCACCGCGATGTGGGTATCGAACAACCCGATCGAGGAATACAGCTGAAAGAACGGCAGCAGAAACACCGCTGGCGGCGCCATGCGGTTGGTCAGCAGCCAGAAGAACAGGTGCTTGTCGCCGAGAAAACGATAGCGCGAAAACGCATACGCCGCCGGCAGCGCCACGCTCAGGGAAATCAGCGTGTTGAAACTCACGTAGTACAGCGAGTTGAGGTAACCGGTGTACCAGCTCGGGTCGGTGAAGATCACCTTGTAGTTGGCGAAAGTGAAATCCTGGGGAAACAGCGTCAGACCTCCGAGGATTTCGGTGTTGCTCTTGAAGGACATGTTCAGCAGCCAGTAGATCGGCACCAGCAGGAACAGGATGTAGATCAGCAATGGAATCAGCTTTCTCTTGCTCATGGCAGGCCTCACCGATTGGCGTCAGAGTGAGTCATGGCGGTGTAGAACAGCCACGACACCAACAGGATGATCAGGAAGTACACCAGCGAGAAAGCCGCCGCCGGGCCAAGGTCGAATTGCCCTACGGCCATTTGGGTCAAGGTCTGACTCAAGAAGGTCGTGGCATTGCCCGGACCGCCCCCCGTCAGCACGAACGGCTCGGTGTAGATCATGAAACTGTCCATGAACCGCAGCATCACCGCGATCAGCAGCACGCTCTTGAGCTTGGGCAACTGGATGTGTCGGAAAACCGCCCAAGCCGACGCTCGATCAATCCGCGCCGCCTGGTAATACACGTCTGGAATCGCCCGCAAACCGGAGAAACACAACAGCGCCACCAGCGACGTCCAGTGCCACACGTCCATCACCAACACCGTGACCCAGGCGTCCATGGTGTTGGATGCATAGTTGTAGTTCAGGCCCATGGCCTTGAGGCTGGCGCCGAGCAGACCAATGTCCGCGCGGCCGAAAATCTGCCAGATGGTGCCGACCACGTTCCAAGGGATCAGCAGCGGAATCGCCAGAATGATCAACACCAGCGACGACCAGCGGCCCTTGATCGGCATGGTCAGGGCGATGGCGATGCCCAACGGGATTTCGATCAGCAACACGCAGCCGGAGTAGATGAACTGGCGCAGCAGCGAGTCATGCAACCGTGGGTCGAGCAGCACCTGCCTGTACCAGTCGGCGCCAACGAAGTAGCGGCTCGACTGGTCGAAGATGTCCTGCACCGAGTAGTTGACCACGGTCATCATCGGGATCACCGCACTGAACGCCACCAGCAGGAACACCGGCAACACCAGCCACCAGGCCTTGTTGTTCTGCACCTTGTTCATGGCTGGACCTCCAGCAGGTAATCATCGGCGTAGACCATCAGCCATTGCGCCGGAAAACTGATGTACGCCGTGCCTTCGGGCACCGGTTTGTCTTCGGCCAGGCGTACTTTCAGCGGCGCGCCGTCGAGGTTCAGGGTCATGATCTTGTAGGTGCCCAAGTCTTCGACGTGTACGACCTGTGCCTGCATCGCGTCATCAAAGGGTTCTTCCCACACATGAACGAACTCCGGACGGATGCCGACTTTCAGGGCTTTCCATTCGGTGTCGGCGATTCGTTTCTGCATCGCGTCGGACAACGGCAAGTGGGTGCCGGCAAAACCGACACCGCCGGCCTGTGGCTGGACCTCGATCAGGTTCATCCCCGGGCTGCCGATGAAATAGCCGACAAAGGTGTGGCTCGGCCGCTCGAACAACTCCCGTGGCGTACCGAACTGCACGATTTGGCCGCCATACATCACCGCGATCTTGTCAGCGAAGGTCGAGGCTTCGAGCTGATCGTGGGTGACATAGACCATGGTGATGTTGAACTGCTCGTGGATCTGCTTGAGCTTGCGCCGCAGCTTCCACTTCAAATGCGGGTCGATCACCGTCAGCGGTTCATCGAAGAGGATCGCCGACACGTCATCGCGCACCAGCCCACGGCCCATGGAGACTTTCTGTTTTTCATCGGCGGTGAGGTTGCGCGCCTTCTTGTGCAGCAACGCCTGAAGGTCGAGGACTTCGGCGATTTCATGCACCTTGCTGTAAATTTTCGCTTCAACCATGCCCTGATTGCGCAACGGGAAGGCCAGGTTATCGAACACCGTCATGGTGTCGTAGACCACCGGAAACTGGAAAACCTGGGCGATGTTGCGCTTTTCCGGGGTCAGTTCGTTGACCACTTTACTGTCGAACAGCACTTGGCCCTGGGACGGGCTGAGCAACCCGGAAATGATGTTGAGCAGGGTCGACTTGCCGCACCCCGAAGGCCCGAGCAACGCATAAGCACCGCCCTGCTCCCAGACATGGTCCATCTCGCGGATCGCGTAATCCTCGGGGCCGGTCGGCGTTGAGGTGTAGCTGTGGGCAAGGCTCTGCAAACGGATTTCGGCCATCAGGCAACCCTCGCAATGCGGCGACCGGGCGCCTGAACCAGCCGCCCCTGCATATCGAACACAAACAGTTTATGGGTCGGGATATAGATGCGAATCGGCGCGTCGACGTCGTATTCGTGAACACCCGGCAAGTGCAGCACCAGCAGGAAATACTCATTGCGCACGTGCAGGAAGGTTTCCGAACCGCTGATCTCCGCCACCTCGACAGTTACCGCCAGTTCGAGGTCATCGTCGTTGCTCGGCACCAGCGAGATATGGCTGGGGCGCACGCCGAAACGGAACTCGCCCTCGCCCACCGGTCGCAGATCGACGTTCAACGGGAAATGCACAAAATTGGCGAAACTGACTTCGTTGCCGGCGATACGCCCTGGCATCAGGTTGATCGGCGGTTCGGAGAACAACTCCGCCGCCAGCACAGTTTGCGGCTGGTGATAAACCTCGGAGGACTTGCCGCTCTGAATCACCCGACCTTCGTGAAGAATCGTGGTGGTACCGCCCAGCGCCAGGGCTTCGTTGGGTTCCGTGGTGGCGTAAATCGCGATGGTGTGCCGGGCCTTGAACAGCTCGCGCATTTCCTGGCGCAGCTCTTCGCGCAGCTTGTAGTCGAGGTTGACCAGCGGCTCGTCGAACAGAATCAGCTCGGCATCCTTGACCAGCGCGCGGGCCATCGCCGTACGCTGCTGTTGGCCGCCGGAGAGTTCCAGAGGATGGCGCTGGAGGAATTTCTCGATGCGCAGCATCTTCGCGGTTTCCAGCACTTTGCTCTGGATCAGCTCATTGGAAACGCCGGACTGACGCAGCGGCGAGGCGATGTTCTCGAACACCGTCATGGTCGGGTAATTGATGAACTGCTGATAAACCATCGACACATTGCGCAGACGCACCGGGCGCTGGGTGACGTCGACGCCATTCATCAGGATGCGGCCGCTGTCGGGCTTGTCCAGACCGGCCATCAGGCGCATGAGGCTGGTTTTGCCGGACAGCGTGCGACCGAGCAAAACGTTGAACGATCCGGGTTCGAAGTTGAGGCACGCATCGTCGATCCAGGTCTGGCCCTCGACGGTACGGCTGACGTGCTCCAGGATTAGTGACATGGCTCGGCCTTTTTATTATTGGAGTCAAGCGACCTGAGCACTACAGCGACATTCGTGCCAGAAATCCCAAGCGGTTGATCTGGCTTTAAAAACACGAAAAAGAGGGGAAAACCGCGTTCGTTGCTGAACAGAAATGAACAACTGCGACTGAACAATTGAACAGTTCAAAGATTGACAATGAACAAATGTGAACAACACTCTACTGATGCTTTTTGCGCGGCCCGCCGCATTCATCTCGTGATGAACGCGGCCACCGTAGGAGCTGCCGAAGGCTGCGATCTTTTGACTTTTAGCGTCTGTGCAAACGCCGAAGATCAAAAGATCGCAGCCTTCGGCAGCTCCTACAGGTATTGTTTTCGGCGTGATATCACGGCGGCCCAAAGAGGCTCTGTGGCGTGTTGAACGTTTTGCAAAACCCATAAAAACAATAAAAGCTTGCTCAGAGATCGACTGCCATGGCCGCACCCGCCCCGCCGCTCTCCCACGACGCCATCATCCAGGACTCCTGGTCTCGCTGCCGCGCGTTCGGGCTTGATCATCAGAGCGCGCCGGCGTTCGATCAGTTGCCGGCCGATGGCATCGCCCAGTTGCTGGAGAGCCAGCATTCACTGGTGCAGACCACCCATCAGGAAGTCCTGCCGTATTACGAGAACATCCTCAGCAACTCCAATTGCCTGATCATGCTTGCCGATAATCAGGGCCAAGTGCTGACGTCCTGGGGCACCCAGCGCTTCATCGAGCCGAGCCTGACCCGCGGTTTCAGCGCCGGCGCCAGCTGGATGGAACGTTGCAGCGGGACCAATGCGATCGGCACCGCGCTGGCTTGCGAACAGGCCGTGCATATCGAACATGATGAACATTTTCTCAAGGCCAACCGCTTCATGACCGGTTCCGCCGCACCGATTTTCGATGCCGAGCGCAAAGTGATCGCGGTGCTGGATGTGTCCAGCGACAGCTATCTGCCTCCATCGCACACCCTGGGCATGGTCAAGATGATGAGCCAGACCGTGGAGAACCGGTTGATCCTCAACCTGTTCCATGGCCAGCATTTCCAGCTGACCTTCAACACCGGGCTGAACAACCTCGACAGCCAATGGGCCGGGCTACTGATTTTCGATGAAACCGGTCAGGTGCTGTCGGCCAATCGCCGGGCCGACAACCTGCTGGGCATCAGCCTGTCGCGGGTCAGCGTCGAAAGCCTGTTCAAAGTCTCTTTGCTGGAACTCCTGAACCAGCCGGACGGCCTGCCGTTTGCCCTGCAGGCCTCGGGGCGCAACCGTTTTCAATGCCTGTTGAAACGGCCAAAACTAGCGCCGATTCAAGCCCGAGTGTTTGCCGAAGCCACAGTGGTGGCGGCCGCCGCGATCAGCCTCAACACCCTGCATTTTGGCGATAGCCGCGTGGAAAAAGCCGTGCGCCAGGCCGAACGCTTGCTGGAAAAGGACATTCCCCTGTTGATCCACGGCGAAACCGGAGTCGGCAAGGAAGTCTTCGTCAAAGCCCTGCATCAGGCCAGCTCTCGCAGCAAACAGCCGTTCATTGCCGTCAACTGTGCCGCGATCCCCGCCGAACTGGTGGAGTCCGAGCTGTTTGGCTACGAAAAAGGCGCGTTCACCGGCGCCAATCAGAAAGGCAGCATCGGGCTGATCCGCAAGGCCGACAAAGGCACTCTGTTTCTCGATGAAATCGGCGACATGCCGCTGCCGACCCAGGCCCGGCTGCTGCGGGTGTTGCAAGAACGTTGCGTGCAACCGGTGGGCAGCAGCGAGTTGTTCCCGGTGGACATTCGGATCATTTCAGCGACTAACCGCTCGTTGCGCGAGCAGGTTCAGCTGGGGCGGTTTCGTGAGGATTTGTATTACCGGATCGGTGGTTTGACCCTGGAACTGCCGCCGCTACGGGAACGCAGCGATAAAGAAGCGCTGTTCAAACGGCTGTGGGAACAGCACCGCGAACCGAGCCAATGGGCTGGCTTGAGCCGTGAAGTGATGGAGCTGTTCAGCCGTCATCCGTGGCCGGGGAATTTGCGCCAGGTCAGCAGTGTGATGCAGGTGGCGCTGGCCATGGCCGAGGAACAACCCGTACGGCCGGAGCATTTGCCGGATGATTTTTTTGTCGATCTGGAGATGGAGCCAGTGGATTCGCCGGAGCCGATAGCGGTTGATTTGAATGATGCCGAGGAATTGAATCGGCAATTGCAGGCGGCTGGGGGGAATATTTCGCACCTGGCACGGCGGTTGGGGGTTAGCCGGAATACCCTGTACAAGCGGTTGCGCCAGGTTGAGTAACGAGTGAACCGCACTGGCGGCGTTCGGCTTGAGAACATCGCGAGCAGGCTCGCTCCCACAGGGGACTTGTGTCGTACACAGAACTCAAACATAGCGAAGATCCAGTGTGGGAGCGAGCCTGCTCGCGATGGCGTCTGCCAAAACACTCCCATACTTACACCCTGCACATAAACAAAAACCCGCACAAGGCGGGTTTTGTTTTGTAGCAAACGCTGCGATCAGTCAGCCAATCGCCAGGTCGTCCCGCCCTTGCCGTCTTCCAGCACCACGCCCATGGCGGTGAGCTGGTCGCGGATGCGGTCGGATTCGGCCCAGTCCTTATTGGCACGAGCCGTCAAACGAGCCTGGATCAGTGCATCGACCTCAGCCGCATCGACCCGCCCTTCGGCACCGGCCTGCAGGAAGTCATCGGCTTCGAGTTGCAACACACCGAGCACGCTGGCCAATTCCTTCAAGCGTGCCGCCAGACCGGCCGCAGCATCAAGATCGCTCTCGCGCAGGCGGTTGATCTCGCGGACCATCTCGAACAGCACCGCACAGGCTTCCGGCGTGCCGAAGTCGTCGTTCATCACCTGAGTGAAACGCTCGACGAAGGCTTCGCCACCGGCTGGCGCCACGTTCGGCAGGCCTTTCAACGCATGGTAGAAACGCTCGAGCGCGCCTTTGGCGTCCTTGAGGTTGTCTTCCGAATAGTTGATCGCGCTGCGGTAGTGGCTCGACACCAGCAGGTAACGCACGACTTCCGGGTGGTACTTTTCCAGCACGTCGCGAATGGTGAAGAAGTTGTTCAAGGACTTGGACATCTTCTCGCCATTGATGCGAATCATGCCGCAATGCATCCACGCGTTGGCGTAGGTCTTGCCGGTGGCTGCTTCGCTCTGGGCGATTTCGTTTTCATGGTGCGGGAACTCGAGGTCGCTGCCGCCGCCATGAATGTCGAAGGTCTCGCCGAGGCAGCAGGTCGACATCACCGAGCACTCGATGTGCCAGCCCGGACGACCGTCGCCCCACGGCGAAGGCCAGCTCGGTTCGCCCGGCTTGGCGCCTTTCCACAGCACGAAGTCCAGCGGGTCCTGTTTCGACTCGTCGACTTCGATCCGTGCGCCGATGCGCAGGTCTTCGATCTTCTTGCGCGACAGCTTGCCGTAGCCCATGAACTTGGCGACGCGGTAGTACACGTCGCCATTGCCCGGTGCGTAGGCGTAACCCTTGTCGATCAAGGTCTGGATCATGCTCTGCATGCCAGCGATATGATCGGTGGCCCGCGGTTCCATGTCCGGCTTGAGGATGTTGAGGCGCGCCTCGTCCTCGTGCATCGCAGTAATCATGCGCTCGGTCAGCACGTCGAACGGCTCGCCGTTCTCCTTCGCTCGATTGATGATCTTGTCTTCGATGTCGGTGATGTTGCGCACATAGGTCAGGTTATAACCGCTGAACCGCAACCAGCGGGTCACCAGGTCGAACGCGACCATGCTGCGGCCATGGCCAATGTGGCAGTAGTCATACACGGTCATCCCGCAGACGTACATGCGTACATTGTTGCCATCCAGAGGCTTGAAGACTTCTTTGCTCTTGGTGAGCGTGTTGTAGATCGTAAGCACGAATGCTCCTTCCTTAACGCTGAATCACTGGCCCCACGAATCGCGCAGGGTCACGGTACGGTTGAACACCGGATGACCGGGCTTCGAGTCCTTGATATCCGCGACGAAGTAACCTTCGCGCTCGAACTGGAAACGGTCTTCCGGCTGTGCATTGCCAAGCGAAGGCTCGGCACGACAACCGGTGAGAACTTGCAGCGAGTCAGGGTTGATGTTGTCCAGGAAACTGGCGCTGTCTTCGGCTTTCTCCGGGTTCGCGGAACGGAACAGGCGATCGTACAGACGCACTTCGCATTCGACGCTGGCCGCGGCCGGCACCCAGTGCACCACGCCTTTGACCTTGCGGCCTTCAGGGTTCTTGCCCAGGGTTTGCGGATCGTAAGAGCAACGCAGTTCGACGATGTTGCCCTCGGCGTCCTTGATCGCTTCGTCGGCACGGATCACGTAGCTGCCGCGCAGACGCACTTCGCCGTTCGGCTCCAGGCGCTTGTAGCCTTTTGGCGGCTCTTCCATGAAGTCTTCACGGTCGATGTAGAGCTCACGGGCGAACGGCAGAACGCGCACGCCCATGTCTTCTTTCGGGTGGCACGCCAATTCGAGATTTTCGACCTGGCCTTCCGGGTAGTTGGTGATCACGACTTTCAGCGGACGCAATACGCACATGGCGCGCGGGGCGCTGTGGTCGAGGTCGTCACGGATGCTGAATTCGAGCATGCCGAAATCGACGACGCCGTCGGAACGGTTGGTGCCGATCATTTCACAGAAGTTGCGGATCGATTTCGGCGTGTAGCCACGGCGGCGGAAGCCCGACAGCGTGGACATGCGCGGATCGTCCCAGCCATGAACGTGCTTTTCATCAACCAGTTGCTTGAGCTTGCGCTTGCTGGTGATGGTGTAGTTCAGGTTCAGACGGCTGAACTCGTACTGACGCGGGTGCGCCGGCACGGGCAGGTTGTCGAGGAACCAGTCGTACAGCGGGCGGTGGCTTTCGAACTCCAGGGTGCAGATCGAGTGGGTGATGCCTTCGATGGCATCCGACTGACCGTGGGTGAAGTCGTAGTTCGGGTAGATGCACCACTTGTCGCCGGTCTGGTGGTGATGCGCGTGACGGATGCGATACATGATCGGGTCGCGCAGGTTCATGTTCGGCGAGGCCATGTCGATCTTGACCCGCAGCACGCGTGCGCCGTCCGGGAACTCGCCGGCGCGCATGCGGGCGAACCAGTCCAGGTTTTCTTCCACGGAGCGGTCGCGGAACGGGCTGTTTTTGCCCGGTTCGGTCAGGCTGCCACGGTATTCCTTGGCCTGCTCAGGACTCAGGTCGTCGACATAGGCCTTGCCGGCCTTGATCAGCTCAACCGCCCAGTCGTGTAACTGGTCGAAATACTGCGAGGCATAGCGCACTTCACCGGACCATTTGAAGCCCAGCCATTTGACGTCGCTTTCGATCGCGTCGATGTATTCCTGGTCTTCCTTGGCCGGGTTGGTGTCGTCGAAACGCAGGTGCGTGACGCCGCCGAATTCCTGGGCCAGACCGAAGTTCACACAGATCGACTTGGCGTGACCGATGTGCAGGTAGCCGTTGGGCTCAGGCGGGAAACGGGTGACGATCTGCGTGTGCTTACCCGAGTCCAGGTCCGCCTGGATGATCGGGCGCAGGAAATTGACCGGCACGGCAGGGCCAGTCTTGGAATTCGAGGTAGGGTCGACAGTGGGCTTGCTCATAGGATCCTTGAACGTACAAGTGCGCGGCCAGTTGGCCAAATCAAAGCGGCTGTTATAAATCAAAGGGGCTTATCATAGCCGATGCTGTCAAGTGGCTGACAGAGCAGCCCGGCAATCGGCTGCATTTAATCGGTTGCCAATGAAAAACAGCCTCGAAATTCGCGCCCGGCACGCTAAACTGCCTGCCTTGGCCGACACTGGCCGGACTGGTTGAGGGCCTGAACGCCCCGAAACCCACGAATTCATAGAAAAAAGAGTACCGATCATGACCCAAGTCAAACTGACCACCAACCATGGCGACATCGTCCTGGAACTGAACGCTGAGAAAGCCCCGATCACCGTGGCCAACTTCATCGAGTACGTCAAAGCCGGTCACTACGAAAACACTGTTTTCCACCGTGTCATCGGTAACTTCATGATCCAGGGCGGCGGTTTCGAGCCAGGCATGAAAGAAAAGAAAGACAAGCGCCCAAGCATCCAAAACGAAGCCGACAACGGCCTGCCGAACGTGAAGTACAGCGTAGCCATGGCCCGCACCATGGAGCCGCATTCGGCTTCCGCCCAGTTCTTCATCAACGTGGCTGACAACAGCTTCCTGAACCACAGCGGCAAAACCGCTCAGGGTTGGGGCTACGCCGTATTCGCCAAAGTAGTCGAAGGCACCGACGTGGTCGACAAGATCAAAGGCGTGGCCACGACTTCCAAAGCCGGCCACCAGGACGTACCAGCAGAAGACGTGATCATCGAGAAAGCCGAGATCATTGAGTGATACTGCTGATTTCAGACTTGCATCTGGAAGAGGAGCGCCCGGACATTACCCGGGCGTTTCTGGATTTGCTCGCTGGACGTGCCCGCTCAGCGAGTGCGTTGTACATTCTGGGCGACTTTTTCGAGGCGTGGATTGGCGACGATGCCATGACGCCGTTCCAGCGTTCCATCTGCCAGGCCCTGCGCGAACTTAGCGACAGCGGCACGGCCATTTTTCTGATGCACGGCAATCGCGACTTCATGCTTGGCCAGGTCTTCTGCAAACAGGCCGGCTGCACGTTGTTGAAAGACCCGAGTGTCGTGCAGTTTTACGGTGAGCCGGTGCTGTTGATGCACGGCGACAGCCTCTGCACCCGTGACGTCGGCTATATGAAGCTGCGACGTTACCTGCGCAACCCGATCACCCTGTTTATCCTGCGGTATCTGCCCTTGCGCACTCGCCACAAACTGGCGCGCAAGCTGCGCAGCGAAAGCCGCGCGCAAACGCGGATGAAGGCCAATGACATTGTTGATGTCACGCCGGAAGAAGTGCCGCGAGTCATGCAGCATTATGGCGTGAAAACCTTGATCCACGGGCACACCCATCGCCCGGCCATCCACAAGTTGCAGATTGGCGAGCAGTCGGCCAAACGCATTGTGTTGGGGGATTGGGATCGTCAGGGCTGGGCGTTGCAGGTGGATGAGCAAGGGTTTGCGTTGGCGCCGTTCGACTTCACCCCGCCGCCACAACTGGCAGCACCCCCAAACTAACGGCCAAAACACAAAACCCTTGTGGGAGCGAGCCTGCTCGCGATAGCGGAGTATCACTCAACAAAGATGTTGAATTTGAATCCGCTATCGCGAGCAGGCTCGCTCCCACAGGGATTGTGTTCCACTAATGGCCTGCCGAGGCCGGTCCTGCCTTCGCCGCAAACGGCGGTTTCGCCAGCCACACCAGCAGAATCAACCCCATGAACGCCCATCCCAGCAACGTGAAGTAATCCACGGTGGAGAGCATGTACGCCTGGCTGGTCAGCACATGGTCCAGCTGCGCGTAGGCCGGGTTACCCGCCCCGCCCAACGCATTCAAGGCATCCCGGGTCGCCGGCTCATACGTGGTGATGCTTTCACTCAAATACGCATGGTGCTGATCGGCGCGGCGAATCCAGATCCAGGTGGTCAACGACGCCGCAAAACTGCCGCCCAAGGTCCGCAGGAACGTCGCAAGGCCTGCGCCATCGGCAATCTGGCTCGGCGGCAAATCCGACATTAAAATGCTCAAGGTCGGCATAAAGAACAGCGCCACGCCAATGCCCATGAACAGCTGCACCAAAGCGATGTGCTGGAAGTCCACTTCGTTGGTAAACCCGGCACGCATGAAGCAACTCAAACCGATGCACAGGAACGCACCACCGGCCAGCAATCGCAGATCGAACTTGTGCGCGTACTTGCCGACAAACGGCGACAGCAGCACCGGCAGAATGCCGATCGGCGCCACCGCCAGCCCCGCCCAAGTCGCGGTATAGCCCATCTGGGTTTGCAGCCATTGCGGCAGTATCAGGTTGATCCCGAAGAACCCGGCGTAACCCAACACCAGCACAATGGTGCCGATGCGGAAATTGCGGTAAGCGAACAGCCGCAGGTTGACCACCGGGTGTTTGTCGGTCATTTCCCAGATCACGAACACCGCCAGTGCTATCACCGAAATGGCCGCGCCGATCAGGATGAAATTCGATTCGAACCAGTCCAGGTCATTGCCCTTGTCGAGGATCACCTGCAACGCTCCGACACCGATGATCAACGTGATCAAACCCACGTAATCCATCGGCTGGTAACTGGTCACCACCGGCCGCGTCTTCAGCTGCGAGCGCACGACCATGACCGCAAAAACACCGATCGGTACGTTGATAAAGAAAATCCACGGCCAGCTGTAGCTGTCGGTGATCCAGCCGCCGAGAATGGGCCCTGCAATCGGCGCCACCACCGTGACCATCGCCAGCAACGCCAGGGCCATGCCTCGCCTGGCGGGCGGATAGACCGCGATCAACAGCGTCTGCGTCATCGGATACAACGGCCCGGCCACCAGGCCTTGCAGCACCCGAAAGCCGATCAGCTCCGGCATCGAAGTCGAAATGCCACAGAGAAACGAGGCCAGCACGAACAGTATCGTTGCCCAGAGAAACAGCTTCACCTCACCAAAGCGCCGACTGAGCCAACCGGTCAGCGGCAGTGCAATGGCGTTGCTCACGGCAAACGAGGTGATGACCCAGGTGCCCTGCTCCGAACTCACGCCCAGGTTGCCGGAAATCGTCGGCAAGGCCACGTTGGCGATGGTGGTGTCGAGCACCTGCATGAAAGTCGCCAGCGACAGGCCGATGGTGCTGAGCAGCAGGCTGGGCGGCGTGAAAGACGCGTTATTGCTCATCGCAAATCCTTTGAAACCTGATTGGCGCAGCGCCTGTTACTGACGCAGCTGACCTTGTGGGAGCGAGCCTTTGTGGCGAGGGAGCTTGCTCCCGCTGGGTCGCGAAGCGACCCCAAAAGCTTTGCGACTGCTTCGCAGCCGAGCGGGAGCAAGCTCCCTCGCCACAAAGGCTCGCTCCCAGGGTCGGTGTCAGCGGTGTGCGGTTTTACTGACCGCTGCGCTGTTGTCGTGGATCAATTGGGTGATCATCGCGTCGGCCTCGGCCAACTGACGGTCGTAGATGCCGGTGCTGAACGACGCCTTTTGCGGCGGCTGTTGCGCCAGCACCGGACCGCTCTGGTCACGCAGGTTCACATCGACCTGAGTCGACAGGCCGACCCGCAATGGGTGCTTGGCCAGCTCTTCGGCGTTGATGTGAATCCGCACCGGCACCCGCTGGACGATCTTGATCCAGTTACCGGTAGCGTTCTGCGCCGGCAGCAAGGCAAACGCGCTGCCGGTCCCGGCGCCGAGGCTGTCGATGGTGCCGCTGTATTTGACGTCGCTGCCGTAAAGGTCGGCCTCGATGTCCACCGGCTGACCGATGCGCATGTCACGCAGTTGGGTTTCCTTGAAGTTGGCGTCGATCCACAGCTGATCCAGCGGAATCACCGCCATCAGCGCGGTGCCTGGTTGGACCCGCTGACCCAGTTGCACGCTGCGTTTGGCAACGTAACCGGTGACCGGCGCGATCAAGGTGCTGCGGGCATGGGTCAGGTACGCCTGACGCAATTGCGCGGCGGCGGACATCACGTCTGGATGCGACGACACCACGGTGTCATCCACCAGCGCGCTGGTGGTCATAAGTTGCTGCTTGGCGTTGGCCAGGGCGTTTTGCGCCGAGGTCAGGTCGTCGCGGGCGTGGGACAGTTCTTCCTGGGAAATCGCCCCGCCAGCGGCAAGGTTTTTCCGGCGATTGAAGTTGTCCTGAGCCTTTTGCACTTCGGCCTGCTGCGCATTGACCTGGGCTTTCATGCCGTCGACATTGCTGTACAAGCCGCGCACCTGGCGCACGGTGCGAGCCAGATTGGCCTGGGCACTTTGCAGACCGACTTCAGCGTCGTTCGGGTCAAAGTTGACCAGCACCTGGCCTTCGTGGACCAGATCGCCATCGTCGGCACCAATGCTGACCACAGTCCCGGTGACCAACGGAGTGATTTCCACCACGTTGCCGTTCACGTAGGCATCGTCGGTGCTTTCGTTCCAGCGACCGAAGAATTCGTGATAACCCCAGACGCCGAGCCCGGCGAGGATCACCACGATGGTTAGTACAAACAGCATCACTTTGCGTTTGCGTGGATTGCTCGTGTCTTGAGCGTTGTCAGGGGCTTGGGATGTATCGACAGTGGCCATGACGGGTACCTTGAATTAGTTGTGCTGCGTGGCTGGGGTTGCGTTGGCCGCGGTCAGGGTTTCGCCCTGGAAGCCGCCGCCCAGCGCTTGCATCAGTTGAATCGACAGGTCGATCTGCTCGGCATTCAGGTTGGCCAGCTGACGCTGGGCCTGGAGCAATTGCTGCTCGATGCTGAGCACGTCCAGGTAATTACCGATGCCGGAACCGTAGCGTTGGACCACGGTGTTGTAAGAATCCTGGGCAATGTCGGTGGCGTGCTGCTGGGTGCCGATTTGCCGGCCGATATCGCGCAACTGGTTGATGGTGTCGCTGACATCGCCCAGGGCTTTCACCAGGCTTTTGTTGTACTGCGCCACCGCGAGGTCGTAATCGGCGTCGCGGGAATCAAGGTCGGCCCGCAAACGGCCGCCGTCGAAAATCGGCACCGAGATCGTTGGCGCGACATTGAAGAAGCGACTCGCAGAACCGAACATCGCATCGCCCAGCAACGACTCGACACCCGCCGCCGCGCTCAGGTTGAGGTTGGGGTAAAACTGAGTCTTGCC
The DNA here is from genome assembly GCF_003732275.1 of Pseudomonas frederiksbergensis. Taxonomy (GTDB): domain Bacteria; phylum Pseudomonadota; class Gammaproteobacteria; order Pseudomonadales; family Pseudomonadaceae; genus Aquipseudomonas; species Aquipseudomonas frederiksbergensis_H. The sequence goes on along the minus strand of NZ_MOBM01000015.1, from coordinate 62,736 downwards.
CGCCGCGATGTTTTTGCTCGCGGCTTCAACCCGCCAGCGTGCCGCCACCAGGTCCGGACGACGACCAAGCAGTTCCGCCGGCAGCACCGACGGCAAAGCCACGGCGCTGGCCTGGAGAACTTTCGGTCGGGCGATTTCATTGCCGCGATCCGGGCCTTTGCCCAGCAGCACCGCCAAGGCGATTTTCGCGCTTTGCAGGCGTTTCTCGGCGTCGATCAGGCTGGCTTCGGCGCTGGCTTCCAGGCTTTCGGTCTGTTGAAACTGGTACTGACTGTCGATCCCCGAGCTCAGGCGACGCTGGCTGAGGTCGAGCATTTGTTGGGTGCGCTTGAGGTCTTCACTGGCCAGGTCATGGATGATGTGCGCCTGCCCCAGATCGCTGTAGGCGCGGGCGACATCGGCAGACAAGGTCAGCTGCGCGGCCTGCTGATCGACTTCGGCGGCACGGGCCTGGCCCAATGCGGCTTCCCAGGCATCGCGCTGACCGCCCCAAAGGTCGAAGTTGTAATTGAAACTCGCACCGAGATTACGCACGGTGGAATAGGTGCCGCCCTGCCCGCTCGGGTCCTGATCGCGGGCCAGACGCGAACGGCTGACACCAGCGCTGGCATCCAGGGTCGGCATCCGCGCGGCGTCGGCGGCATAGGCAGCGGCACTGGCCTGATGGGCGCGGGCGTCGGCGATCTGCATGTCGGGGCTGTCGTGCAGGGCTTCGCGGATCAGGCCATCGAGTTGCGGATCGCCAAGGCTTTTCCACCAATCGCTTTTTGGCCACGCGGCGGGCGACAGGGTCACGCCGTTGAGGGATTGCCCGGCCTTGAGATTTTTCGCATCGAGGCTGACGCCTTCGGTGGTCAGGCCGCTGTAACTGGCACAACCGGCGAGGCTCATGGCCAACAGCACCAGGCTCAGACCGGTACGCAGGCTTTTACTGTTCATGGCCACCTACCCGCAGCAGAGTGATTGAGTCACCCGCGGCTACCAGAATTTTCTTCAGGATCTGTTCCAGGGTTTTCAATTCTTCCGGCGTGATGGCGCCGGCCAGCTCATTCATGGCATCGGCGCCGATCTGCGGCAGCTGATCGGTCAGCTGCTGGCCCTGTTCGGTCAGCACCAACTGAACCTGACGCCGGTCTGCCTCGGAGCGTTGGCGGGCGAGGAAACCTTTCTGTTCCAGACGATCGAGCATGCGGGTCATCGAACCGCTGTCCAGCGACAGGTGACGGCACAGCTCGGCCGGGGTATCGACACCGAACTGGGCCATGATGATCAGCACTTTGAACTGCGCGGCGGTGATGCCATGGGGTTCCATGTGCGTGTCGATGATCCGGTCCTTGAGCAGCGCGGCGCGCCCGAGCAAAAGGCCGAGATGGCAATTATGGAAATCGTATGAGGAGAAATGTTTCATCTGACCGCCAATTAGCTGCCTAAGCAGAGAATGTATGTCGAGATGTTACTGCCTAGGCAGAGAATGTCAACGCAATAGTTAGGCTGCTTTGTATTTGACTGATAAATGGCAGCCGTTAGACCGCTATCGCGAGCAGGCTCGCTCCCACAGGTTCGGTGTGATCCCTGTGGGAGCGAGCCTGCTCGCGATAGCGGCAACTCGGTTTGGAGAAAGTACGCGGGTTAGAAATCCCGCTTGTAGAAGATGTCCAGCGAACTGGCCACGCCGCTGGCGGCTTCGAGGTAGACCTTTTTGCTCAGTTTGTAGCGCAAGGCGATGGTGTTGGCCGGCTCGAACACGCCGACGCCATAACGCAGGCTGAGTTTCTCCGAAATATTGCCGCTGGCCACCACTGCGGTGTTGGTACCGCTGCCCTGAGTATCGAGCTGGAAGTCCTGAATGCCCAGATCCTTGGCCAAGCCGCTGGTCACGCCGGAGCTGCCCATCAAGCCCAACCCGAGGGCGGCCTGGGCGAGCATGTTGTTGTCTTCACCGGTCGTGCTCAACGGACGCCCCAGCACCAGATAGGACAATGCCTGCTCCTGACTCATCGCCGGTTCGGAAAAGATCTGCGTGGTCGGCTGCTCGGCGCTGCCACTCAGGCGAATGCCGGCGATGACGTCGTCGGTCTGGCGAATCGCTTCGATATCGAGGTACGGCTGATCGATGGGACCGGCAAACAACAGACGCGCCCGGCGCACCGTCAGTCGCTGACCGTAGGCGCGATATCGCCCGTCGTTGAGCCAGAGCTCGCCTCGGGTGTCCATGTTGTCACCGATATGCACATGACCTTGCAGGTTGGCGGTCAGGCCAAACCCGGTAAAACTCAGCTTGTCCTCCCCCACCACCACATCGATGTCCATCGCCATGGCCATCGGCGGTTTGCCCTCTTCAGTCTGCTGACCGACGATCACCGTGTCATCGGAGACCTTGACGGTTGATGGCGGCAGTTCGCGCACGGTGATTTCGCCCTTGGGCACCAGCACCTTGCCGACGATCGCCAGTCTGTCGTCCTTCATGGAAATCTTCAGGTCCGGCGCGACTTCCAGCGCGGCGTAGGGCTCAACGGTGACCGGTAAATGCGAGCCCTTGAGCGCCAGATCCACCACCAGCGCCTGGCCCCAGGCAATGTTGCCATTGAGGCTGCCCTGCCCGCTCTTGCCGCTTTTCCAGCCGCCGTTCAGTTGCACGGTTTCACCGGCAATCACGGCTTGAAGTTGCAAGGCTTGGAGCGCCATCGGCAGTTCAGGCCCGGAGATTTCACCGTCGCGCAGCTCAAGGTTGCCGTTGACCAGCGGCGCCAGCAGCCCGCCGGACAATGTGCCGCTGCCGCTCAAATGCCCGGTGAGTTTCTCGACCATCGGCACAAACGGCCGCGCCACCGACAAGTCCAGACCACTGAGGCGGAATGAACCGGTCAGCGGTTTGTTCTTCGGCAGCGGGTTGATCTGCGCCTGAACCATCAGCTCACCGAGCTTGCCGCCGACAAAGTTGAGGTCGGTGTCGATGCGTTTCGGCGTGAGTTTGCTGGTGAGTTTCAGGGTCTGGTACGGGAAGTCCAGCCATTGCTCCTTCTCGCGCATACGCAAGGTGCCGCCACTGGCGTCGATGCTGATCTGGCCGTTCGGGCCGCTGGCCGGTAAATCCAGTTGCAGATCGGCGTTGAGCTTGCCCTTCCAGGCGAAATCCTTCGGCAGCCATTGCGCCAAGCTGTCGATGGGGAATTGCTTGAGGTGGTAACGCAGCTTCGGCTCGGGCATCAAACGCTGGTCTTCGCCGCACAGGCTGGCCGGGCCGGACATCCAGCAATGGGCGCCGAAGTTGATTTTGCCGTCCGCCAGTCGCTCGAGCTTCGCCGGATTTTGCAGCTTCCAGTCCTGACCGCCAGCCTGGATATCGCCACTGGCCAGGCGCCCGCGCCAGTTGCCCTTATCCAGTGCGCCGTCGAGACCGAGCGCCAGTTTCAGCTTCGGTCCTTGCAGGTCGAGGGCGAGTTTCTGGTTTTTGATGTCGCCCTGACCGCTGGCGGTCAACGTGCCCAGTGACGTGTCGCCGGTCTGAATGCCGCTGCCCTTGAGGTCGATCTTCGCCCGCTGAGCGCTGTCGAGGGTGGCGTCCAGATTGAGGCTTTGCAGGCGATTGTCTTCGAACGCCAGTTGCGTGCCTTGCAGGCCGAGCTTGCCTTGTGGCGCTTTGAGCGTGCCGGCGACATCGACCCGGCCATTGAGCTGACCGCGCAGTTGCGGCCAGAGCTGGGCCAGACGCGGCATCTTGATGTCGATCCGGCCGGCGAGTTTCTGTTGCAGGCTGCCCTGACCATTGATGCTGTTGTCACCGAGACGAACCTGCAATGCACTGAGGTTCCATCGCTCGCCGCCACCATCGGCCTTGGCTTGCAATATGGCCGGTTGCCCGCGCAGCTTGCCTTTCAGGTCCAGGTCGGCGGTCAGGCTGAGCGTTTCGTTCTTCATCTCGCCTTTGCTGCGCAAGGGACCGGCCAACGTGCCTGGCAACTCCGCGAGCCAGTACGCCGGGTTGATTGCCGAGAGGTCCAGCGCCGTATCCCAGGCGATACCGTCGGCAAACTGCAGATTCAGGTGCCCTTCGGCCTTGCCCTGCCCGGCTTCGAGTTTGAATTGCGGCAGGTGGATTTTGGTCAGATCGCCGCTGAACGGGCTGTTCAGGCTGAACGCCCCGGCCGGGCCATCCAGTGCGGCTTTGAAGTTACCGATGTAGTTGCCGTCGGTGTAGGAGACTTCACCGTTGAAGCTGCGCAGCGCCACTTGCGGCTCGTCGATCAGCGGATAGAGACGGTGCCACGGGAAATCCAGCCAGTCGATTTTCGCCTCGGCATTCAGGCCTTTGCTCCAATCCACTTGCCCGGTGAGCTTGAGGCTTTGTTTGTCGTTGGCCGTCAGGTCGAGGCCAGCGATCTGCGCGCCCTTGGCGTCGACCTTGCCTTGCAGCAATAGCGCAACCGGGCCTTGCTCTGCGGGTAACATGGCTTTACCGAGCAATTGGTAACCGTTTTTCAGATCGCCGTCGCCGGTGAGTTCCAGTTGATTGAGTTGCAAGGTATCCGGTAGATCGGCGCTGGGTTTGAAGCCGTCGGCGGTGATGCGCACGTTGGCCGGCAGGTTTTCCGCCAGCGGTTGCAGCTCGCCAGTGAGTTGGCCATTCAGGTAGCCGCTGCTGTCGGCTTTCAGGTTCAGGGTTTTCAGCAAATCACCGTCGACCTTCAGGACCAGTGCCCATGGTTCGGTACCCGGCGACGGCAGGGTCAGTTTGCCTTCAGCGGTCAGCGGCCAGTTACCGCTCGGTTGCAACAGCCCGGACAGGTTCAGGCTCAGTTCATCACGCTGCAAATGCACCGAGTCGATCTGCAAACCCTTCTCGGTCCAGTGCGCCGCCAGTTGCAGCCCCTTGAGTTCTTCGCTGCCATTGAACACCAGACGCCCGATTTTGACGTCGCCCAATTCGATGGCCAGCGGCAATTTCAAGTCCGGCAGACTGATCGGGCCACTGCTTTGCTCTTCCACGCCCGGCGGGAATTGCAGGCTGACCTGCTCGGCCTGCAATTGCTCGATGCACAACGTCATGCGCATCAGGCACAGCGGCGACCAGGCGAAAATCGCTTTGTTCAGCTCAACCCGGCTGCTGTCCTGCTGCCACACCAGATGATCGGCGCTCCACTGCCCACCCAAACGGCCCTGGAAATTCTCCACGGTCAAACCCGGCACAAACCCGAGGGCCCAGCGACTGCCCGTCGGAGTGCCCAGCACGGTCACCAGTGTCAGCACGATCAGCATCAGCAGCGCCGGAATCGCCAGCAGCGTTATTTTCAAACCACGCTTCACAGCTCAGGCCCCATGGAAAAGTGCAGTCGAATGCCGCCGTCGTCGTCCATCGCGTGGGCCAGGTCGAGGCGAATCGGCCCCACCGGCGAAACCCAGCGTACGCCGATACCGACACCCGTCTTCAGGTTCGGCAGTTCGAGTGTGTTGAAGGAGTTGCCCTGGTCGATGAAGGTAGCGACCCGCCATTTTTCGGCGATGGAGTATTGATACTCGACGCTGCCGGCCACCATGTAACGGCCACCGATACGGTCGCCATCGGAGTTTTCCGGGGACAGGCTCTGGTAATCGTAACCGCGCACACTCTGATCGCCACCGGCAAAGAAACGCAAGGACGGCGGCACCGATTTGTAGCCGTTGGTGGCGCTGCCGCCGACCTGCACCCGACCGAGCAAGCGGTGTTTGTCGAAGACCGTAGTCAGGCCTTTGACCAGCGCCGTGCCGTAGACCAGATTGGTGTCCGAACCCAGTCCTTCCTTGGCGACTTTGGTTTCGAATTGCAGACGATAGCCGTTGTGCGGATCGATGCGGTTGTCACTTTTCAGGTACGAATAGCTCACGCCGGGCATCAGTAAGGTGCTGAGCCCCGAATCGTCACCGAGTTGGTATTCCTCGCGTTGCCACTTGAGCGACACCACCCGCTGCCAGCCGCTGGGCAACTTGCTGTGCCACTCGGGACCGAGGGTCAGCAGCTTGCTGAGGGTATCGGTGCCAGCGATTTCTTCATACTGATAACCACCGGCAAAGCGCAGTTTGTCGGTCAATGGTGGGTCCAGCGGAACGTCGTAAAACAGCCCGACGTTCTGCCGTGGCGCCGAAATCTCGGCCTCCCAGCCATAGCTGTGCCCCTGAGGATTAACCCAATGACGGGTCCAGTTGGCTTTGACCCGTGGACCGACGTCGGTGGAAAAACCCAGGCCGAGCCCCATGGTCCTTGGCTTGCGGGTTTCGAGTTTGACCGCCACCGGTATCACGTCGTCCTTGGACGCGGTCGGTGCTGCGTCCACGCGCACGCCCTCGAAATAGCCGCTCGATTGCAGCGCCTGATTGAGTTCGGCGATCAGTTCGGAGTCATAGGGCGTACCGGCCTTGAACGGCACCATGCGTTGCAGCAGGTCTTCATCGAACGGTGTGTCGCCTTCAAAACTGACTTTGCCCAGCGCATAGCGCGGGCCGCTGTCGTAGATCAATTCGATGTCGGCGACGCCGGCACGCGGGTCCACCAACAGTTTCTGGCGGGTGAAATGTCCACTGAAAAAGCCATAGCGAGAGGCCTGGTTCTGGATCAGCCGCTTGGCGTCTTCGTAACGGCCATGGTTAAGTACTGCGCCGGGTTTCAGCAGGTCGCTTTTCGGTACACGAAAGGATTTGAACGAGGCCGCCGGGCCGTCGATGCGTACCGTGACGTTGCGCAAATGGATCGGCTCGCCGGGGTCGATATTCAACACCAGGCGCGGCGTCTTGCCGCCCTTCACGTCGCTGTCGATTTGCGGCTGGTAATAACCCAAGGCCTGGGCGGCCTTGCGCGCCTGTTCTTCGGCGCCACGACTGAAGCGCAGCAAGGCTTCTTCATCGCGATCGCCGAGGCTACCGATATAGCCCTCTATATTGGCCTTCAGTTCATCGTTGGACGGTTTGATCCGCACATCCAATTCACTTTGCGCCAGCGCCGCGCAGCTGGAGATCAGCATCAGCACGCCACTGGTAAATCTTCCGGAAAACTTCATAGCGCGGATGCTATCACGAGCCTAGGGGCCTGATAGAGCCTGACCTGCCGCGAAAGTTCTACCTTTATGCCGTTGCTGTTTGTAACACCTGCGGGTTGGCGTGGAAAAACACGTGCTCACGAATCGGCCCCACGGCCACTTCGCCGATCTCCTCGTAGCCCTGTCGCTTATAGAACTCCAGATAACGAGGGTTCCCGGTGTCGAGGATCACGCCCTGGGAGTGCTCATCGACCGCGCACCAGTTATGGACCGCTTGCAGCAATTGTTCGCCGAAATGTTTGCCCTGAAATTGCGGGTGAACCCCCAGTAATGGCAAGACATGCACCGAGTCGGACGGCACACACGCCATCACGGCGGCGTGGTAATCGAGGTAACGTCGGGTACAGCGAAACCCGGTGCTGAGCACCATCCGCAGGCGCCAGGCCCAGCTTTCGGTGATGCCCAAGCGGCGTTGCGGCGGCGCAATCAGGGCGATGCCGATCAAGCGGTCATTCACCAACAGGCCGATGGCCGGCAAGTCCTGCAAAAAGTGCTGTTTGACCAGTTCACGCACCGTCGCCCGTACCCGCTGTTCATAACCGGGGCGCTCGGCTTCGAACAGATAGCCGAACGTCGGCTCGTGCCGGTACGCCTGGTACAGCAGGGAACGTGCTTCGCGGGAATAGCCGCTGTCGAGCATGTGAATATCGGCGATGACGGTCGAGGTTTCGGGCATAACGGTAGATCTCCCCTGGGCGCGGCTAAAAAATGGCGGCGCTCTTATTGTTACGAGCGTGTTGGCGCTTGCACAGTTCCTGACTGATCCGAAATCAGTGGTGGTACTTAAACCGTCATCGCGAGCAGGCTCGCTCCCACAAGGTATAGACCAGACTCATAACCTGTGGGAGCGAGCCTGCTCGCGATTGGGCCATAACGGCCTACACAAAGCTGACGGGCAAAAACGAATCGCCTCACCCCAAGGCTGGCCCCGTTCCTACATGTCAGCTAGCATCGCACTTTTGCCAGGACTGCCGACCATGAAGATCGTCTCCTTCAACATCAACGGGCTGCGCGCTCGCCCGCATCAGCTGGCGGCGCTGATTGAGAAACATCAACCAGACGTGATCGGATTGCAGGAAACCAAGGTCCACGACGACCAGTTTCCCTTGGCCGAGGTTCAGGCACTGGGTTATCACGTGCATTTCCATGGGCAAAAAGGCCACTACGGCGTAGCCCTGCTCTCGCGCCAGGAACCGATTGCGTTGTACAAGGGCTTCACCACTGACGAAGAAGATGCTCAGCGGCGCTTCATCTGGGGCACGTTCGCCGACGCCAATGGCGTGCCTGTGACCATCATGAACGGCTATTTCCCACAGGGCGAAAGCCGCGATCACCCCACCAAATTCCCGGCCAAGGAACGTTTCTACAGCGATTTGCAGCAGTTACTGGAAAGCCAGTTCAGCAATGATCAACCGATTGTGGTGATGGGTGATGTGAACATTTCCCCGGAAGACTGCGACATCGGCATCGGCCCGGACAACATGAAACGCTGGCTGAAAACCGGCAAATGCAGCTTCCTGCCGGAAGAACGCGAGTGGATGGCCCGCCTGAAGAATTGGGGCCTGGTGGACAGTTTCCGTCACCTGAACCCGGACGTTGCCGACCGTTTCAGTTGGTTCGACTACCGCAGCCGCGGGTTTGAAGATGAACCCAAGCGCGGGCTGCGGATTGACTTGATCATGGCGTCCCATGGGTTGTTGCCGCGAGTGAAGGATGCCGGCGTGGATTACGACTTGCGCGGGATGGAAAAACCCTCCGATCACGCGCCGATCTGGCTTGAGTTGAGCTAAAAGCAAAAGATCGCAGCCTGCGGCAGCTCCTACAGGGTGTACACCGAACCAATGTAGGAGCTGCCGCAGGCTGCGATCTTTTGATCTGTCATCGTTCAGAAACCTTACTGACTTATTCTCCCGGCACTTTCCCAGGCTTATAAGGTGCCGGCATGACGCTGCGCGTGTTGTTTCTGTCGATGCTCGCCGCCCTGCTGCCATTAACGGTGTCGGCCAGCGACTTGCCGACGCCCGAACGTGGCCCGGTGCTGCGCATCCAGGGCTCCAACACGATTGGCGCGGCATTGGGCCCGGCGCTGGTCGAGGGGTTGATGCGTGAACAGGGCCTGCTCAAGGTTCACCGCGAAACCCCGGACAAAGCCAACGAACAACGCATCGTCGGCGAAACCGTTCAGGGACGCCGAGTCGAAGTGGAAGTCGCGGCCCACGGTTCCAGCACCGGGTTCAAAGCCCTGAAAATCGCCGCTGCCGATCTCGCGGCCTCCTCGCGCCCGATCAAGGACAGCGAACGGCTGGATCTCGAACCGCTGGGCGATCTGAAAAGCCCGGTTGCCGAGCAAGTCATCGCCATCGATGGGCTGGCAATCATCCTTCATCCGCACAATCCGCTGAAGCAACTCAACACCGTACAACTGGCGCGGATCTTCAGCGGCGAAGCGAAAACCTGGGAAGAACTCGGCGGCACCGGTGGGACGATTCATCTCTATGCGCGAGATGATCAATCGGGCACCTATGACACGTTCAAGGAACTGGTCCTCAGCCCGCGTGGGAAAACTCTGAGCGGCAACGCGAAACGGTTCGAATCCAGCGAGCAATTGTCCGACGCCGTCAGTCTGGACCCGCAAGGCATTGGCTTCATCGGTTTGCCTTATGTGCGTCAGGCCAAAGCCTTGGCCATTGTCGATGGCGATTCCCAGGCCATGCTGCCGCTCAACAGCCTGATCGCGACGGAAGATTACCCATTGTCCCGTCGGCTGTTCTTATACCTACCGCCGACCGGGAAAAATCCCTGGGCCCAAGCCTTGGTGAAATTCGCCCAAAGCAGCAAAGGCCAGGCGATCGTCGCGGCCAATGGTTTTATCGCACAGACCGTTCAGGCCATGACTGTCGCGCCGAATGCGTTGATGCCCGAGGGTTATCAGGCGCTCAGCCGCCATGCTCAGCGTTTGACGGTGAATTTCCGCTTCGAAGAAGGCAGCGCAGCGCTGGACAACAAGGCCCGACAAGACCTGTCGCGGGTGCTCGACTATATAAAGCAGCACGACAAAACCAATCGGCAAGTGACGCTGGTAGGGTTTGGCGACGCCAAGAGCGACCCGGCGCGGGCCGACCTGCTGTCGAAACTGCGGGCCATGGCGGTGCGGCGAGAGCTGGTGAAAAGCGGCGTGGTGTTTCGCGAGATTCGCGGTTTCGGCGCCGAGATGCCGGTGGCGACCAACAGCGGGGATGAGGGGCGGATCAAGAATCGGCGGGTTGAGGTTTGGGTGTATTGAAGTGAGCACCGACCATTGTGGCGAGGGAGCTTGCTCCCGCTCGGCTGCGAAGCAGTCGCGAAGTCAGACAACCCGGTACATCTGAAACAACCGGGTTGCCATATTTCAGGGCCGCTTCGCGCCCCAGCGGGAGCAAGCTCCCTCGCCACAAAAGCCCACCAGTCTTACTGACCGCTACGCATCATCTCTTTAGGCACATATTTGCCGATCTCGAACTTGCCGATCGCCGCGCGATGCACTTCGTCCGGGCCGTCGGCCAGGCGCAGGGTGCGTTGCATGGCGTACATGTAGGCCAGCGGGAAATCGTTGGAAACCCCTGCCCCGCCATGGATCTGGATCGCCCGGTCGATCACCCGCAATGCCACGTTCGGTGCGACGACTTTGATCTGCGCGATCTCGCTCTTCGCCACCTTGTTGCCGACCGTGTCCATCATGTACGCCGCTTTCAACGTCAGCAGGCGCGCCATATCGATCTCCATCCGCGAGTCGGCGATTTTGTCGATGTTACCGCCCAGACGCGCCAGGGGTTTGCCGAACGCAGTGCGGTTGATCGCACGTTTGCACATCAGCTCCAACGCACGCTCGGCCATGCCGATCGAACGCATGCAGTGGTGAATCCGGCCTGGGCCGAGGCGACCCTGAGCAATTTCGAAGCCGCGTCCTTCACCCAACAGGACGTTTTCGTACGGCACCCGGACGTTTTCGAACAACACTTCGGCATGGCCGTGAGGCGCGTCGTCATAACCGAACACCGGTAGCGGACGCACAATCTTCACGCCTGGGGTATCCACCGGCACCAGAATCATCGAGTGCTGCGCATGGCGCGGTGCATCCGGGTTGCTCAGGCCCATGAAGATCAGGATCTTGCAGCGTGGATCACAGGCCCCTGAGGTCCACCATTTCTTGCCGTTGATCACCCATTCGTCGCCATCACGCACAGCGCAGGCGGCCATGTTGGTGGCGTCGGACGAGGCCACATCCGGCTCGGTCATGGCGAACGCCGAGCGGATCTCGCCGCGCAACAGAGGTTCGAGCCAGCGTTGCTTCTGTTCTTCATTGGCGTAACGCACCAGCACTTCCATATTGCCGGTATCCGGCGCGGAGCAGTTGAACGGCTCAGGGCCCAGCAGCGAGCGGCCCATGATTTCCGCCAATGGCGCATATTCGAGGTTGGTCAGGCCGGCGCCGAGTTCGGATTCAGGCAGAAACAAATTCCACAGGCCTTCGGCCTTGGCCTTGAGTTTGAGTTCTTCCATGATCGCTGTCGGCTGCCAGCGATCGCCCTCGGCGACCTGGCGTTCGAACACCGCTTCAGCGGGATAAACGTAGGTGTCCATGAACGCAGTCACGCGCTCACGCAGTTCTTGCACTTTGGGCGAATAAGCGAAATCCATGGGCAGCTACCTTCTTACTTAAGGGAGGTTGTTCAGGGCATGCAATCGATGCTAGAACAGCGTTGATAATTTACCTAGCCTATTCTCGGCGTGTATTAACATTCATCACCGATATATGATCGACTGATCGAGCCCCCTTCCTGATAACAAGAGCAGAGAGCGCAGCGCAATGAATCTGAGCAAGGTCGACCTCAACCTTTTCATCGTCTTCGACGCGATCTACACCGAAGCCAACCTGACTCGCGCCGGGCAGATTGTCGGCATTACTCAACCGGCAGTCTCGAACGCTCTGGCCCGCCTGCGCGAGACCTTCAACGATCCGCTTTTCGTGCGCACCGCCCAAGGCATGGTGCCCACGCCGATGGCACAGAACATCATCGGCCCGGTACGTAATGCCCTTTCTTTGCTGCGGGTGTCGGTGCAGGAAAGCCGCATCTTCAACCCGTTGCAGGCGGTCAAGACCTACCGCATCAGCATGACCGACCTCACTGAAGCGGTGATCCTGCCGCCACTATTCCAGCGCCTGCGACGCCTGGCGCCGACGGTGATCATCGAAAGCTTCCTGTCCAAACGTCGCGAGACCACCAAGGAACTGGCGGCCGGGCGTCTGGATTTCGCGGTGGATGCGCCGCTCAACACCGACCCGCAGGTGCGCCACGTCAAGTTGATGGAAGACCGTTATGTGTGCGCCATGCGCAAGGGCCATCCGCTGGCGGGCAAAGAGAAATTCACCCTCGACGATTATCTGTCCCTGACCCACATCCACATCTCCAGCCGTCGCAGCGGTCTGGGCTATGTCGACCTGGCCCTGGGCAAAATGGGCATCCAGCGCAAAATCGCCCTGCGCTCCCAGCATTACCTGATGGCATCCCAGGTGTTGCAGCAGACCGACATGGTCATGACCGTGCCGGAACGCTTCGCCCGTCACCATGACTTGTACGCGGAGAACCTGCCGGTTAAAGAGGTCCCGCCGGTGGAAACTCACCTTTACTGGCACGAAAGCACCGACCAGGACCCGGCCAACCGCTGGATGCGCGAGCAGATGATCGAGTTGTGCCAACAGGTCACGGCGCATGAGAAGAAGCTCGATAAGGTGTAGGGCTTTGGACCGTAGCGCCCTCATCGCGAGCA
>NZ_MOBM01000015.1:0-49855 GCF_003732275.1 Pseudomonas frederiksbergensis | reverse complement strand
AGCACACCGACGCTCCATGCCCCTTGACGTAAACGTCAACCTGCCATTAGCTTAGCGCCATGACCTTTTTCGAGCGCTTTCATGAGCAGCCAGACCTATAGCATTTCCGACCTCGCCCGCGAGCTCGACATCACCACCCGGGCCATTCGCTTCTATGAAGAGCAAGGCCTGCTCAGCCCCGAGCGTCGCGGCCAGGAACGCATTTATTCGCCCCGTGACAAGGTCAGCCTGAAACTGATCCTGCGGGGTAAGCGCATTGGTTTTTCGCTGGCCGAATGCCGCGAGCTGATCGAGCTCTATGACCCCTCCAGCGGTAACACCAAGCAACTGCACAGCATGCTGGCGAAAATCGCCGAGCGTCGGGAACAGCTTGAACAGCAATTGCTGGACATCGAACAGATGAAACTGGAACTCGACACGGCTGAAGAGCGCTGTACCCAGGCGCTGGAACAGACGATCAAGAGCCAGCAAGCGGTTTAACAATCCCATTGTGGGAGCGAGCCTGCTCGCGATGGCGGTAGCGCATTCAACACTCATGTCGACTGACCCGGCGCTATCGCGAGCAGGCTCGCTCCCACAGGGTTCTCTGAACATTCAGACAATCAACACAGGTCGATTCCCATGTCTCTACCCACCCACGTACGCCTGGTCGAAGTCGGCCCTCGCGACGGTCTGCAAAACGAACCCCAGCCCATCAGCGTTGCGGACAAGGTGCAACTGGTCGACGCGCTGACCGCCGCAGGCCTGGGTTATATAGAAGTCGGCAGTTTCGTCTCGCCCAAGTGGGTGCCGCAAATGGCCGGCTCCGCCGAGGTCTTCGCGCAGATCCAGCGCAAGCCGGGCGTGACCTATGGCGCCCTCGCCCCCAACCTGCGGGGCTTTGAAGACGCCATCGCCGCCGGGGTGAAGGAAGTTGCCGTATTCGCCGCAGCGTCCGAGGCGTTTTCCCGGCGCAACATCAATTGCTCGATCAGCGAGAGCCTGGAGCGTTTCGTACCGATCATGGATGCCGCCAAACAACACGGCGTCAGCGTGCGCGGTTACGTGTCCTGCGTGCTGGGCTGCCCTTACGAGGGTGATGTCGCGCCTGCACAAGTCGCCCGGGTCGCTCGCGAGCTCTATGCCATGGGCTGCTACGAGGTTTCGCTGGGAGACACCATCGGCACCGGCACCGCTGGCGCAACCCGCAAGATGTTCGAAGTGGTTTCGGCCGACGTACCGCGTGAAAAACTGGCCGGGCACTTTCACGATACCTATGGCCAGGCCATGGCCAACATCTACGCCAGCCTGCTGGAAGGCATTGCCGTGTTCGACAGCTCCATTGCCGGCCTCGGCGGCTGCCCGTACGCCAAGGGCGCCAGCGGTAATGTCGCGACCGAAGATGTGGTTTACCTGCTCAACGGCTTGGGTATCGAGACCGGAATCGACCTGGACGCCTTGATTCGGGCCGGCCAACAGATTTGCGCAGTGCTGGGGCGCCCTACCGGTTCGCGCGTGGCCAAGGCCCGCAGCGCACAGTGACAGGGTGGATGTGTCCGGGTGTTACCGCACGTTCTGAAACGTGGGCGGAAACGAGTAACACGGAAACAAATTGTCGGGCTTGGGTTGGATGAAAAATCCTAATAAAAACTCAAATCATTGAATTTAAAGGGTTTTTAAAAGTTGGCACGGCTTCTGCTATCTCTATGGCATAACAAGAATAAAAACTGCAAACCAATAAAAATAAGACGTAACGACTCTGACATAACAAGAACAACACGGCAGAGACGCAGCTAACAGATTTTTTTGGAGAGGATGTGCTTTTCAGGGTGCTTTTCGAAGTAACCCGCAACCGGGCAGAGAACAATAAAACTACCTTCAGGTAGCTCCCGAACTGGTTGGATCGCTTAGCGAAAAAGTAGATCAGCGCTCAAAAAAATACGTTTGCTCTTGATCCCGGATGGGGATCGACAAAAACAGCGGTAAAGGGCCACGGTTGCCAAAAACAACAACAGACCGCCCCTCAATAATAAAAAAAGAGCACGTACGACAAAATTAAAGGGGAGCTTCGGCTCCCCTTTGTGCTTTCTCGTGTTTGCCATTTCCACTGCGCCCCCTGTGGGAGCGAGCCTGCTCGCGATAGCGGTGGTTCAGTCGACATCTATATTGGATGTGCTGCCGTCATCGCGAGCAGGCTCGCTCCCACAAGGAGTTGTGGTCAGGCGTGATGACCTCGCAGCTCCTCAATGCTGATCTCTCGCATCCGAAACTTCTGGATCTTGCCAGTCACCGTCATCGGAAACTCCTCGACGAACTTGAAATAACGCGGTGTCTTGAAGTGCGCGATGCGCTCCTTGCACCAGGCTTGCAGTTCCTGCTCGGTGGCGCTGTGGCCGGGGTGGAATTTGATCCAGGCGACGATCTCTTCGCCGTAGCGGGAGCAAGGAATGCCGATCACCTGCACGTCGGCTATCGCCGGGTGGGTGAAGAAGAACTCTTCCAGCTCCCTTGGGTAAACATTCTCACCGCCGCGAATGATCATGTCCTTGTTACGCCCGGCGATGCACACATAGCCTTCGTCGTTCATGCTCGCCAGATCGCCGGTGTGCATCCAACCCGCCTCATCGATAGCCTCGGCGGTGCCTTGCGGGTTATTCCAGTAACCGAGCATCACGCTGTAACCCCGAGTACACAGCTCACCAATGGTGCCGCGCGGCACCAGGTTGCCCGCCTCGTCGATGATTTTGCTTTCCAGTTGCGGCTGGGTGCGGCCGACGGTGGTGACGCGCAATTCCAGTTCGTCTGACGGACCGGTCTGCAAAGACACAGGGCTGGTTTCCGTCATGCCGTAGGCAATCTGCACTTCGCTCATGTGCATTTCGCTGATAACCCGGCGCATCACCTCGATCGGACAGGTCGCCCCGGCCATGATCCCGGTGCGCAGGCTCGACAAATCAAACTCGGCGCGCTTGGGCTGATCGAGCATGGCGATGAACATGGTCGGCACGCCGTAAAGCGCGGTGGCTTTTTCTTCGGCGACGGTGCTCAGCGTCAGCAAAGGATCGAAGGCGTCGTTGGGGTAAATCATGGTGCTGGCATGGGTGACGCAGCCAAGATTGCCCATGACCATGCCGAAGCAGTGATACAGCGGCACCGGAATCACCAGCCGATCATTGGCCGTCAGCCCGAGGCTTTCGCCGACCATGTAACCGTTGTTGAGAATGTTGTAGTGGCTGAGGGTCGCGCCCTTGGGGAAACCGGTGGTGCCGGAGGTGTACTGGATGTTTACCGCTTGATCGAAATGCAGACTGTCCTGGCGTTCGCGCAATTGCTCGACCGACACGCTGGCCGCCAGATCGGTCAGCTGCGACCACGGCAGGAAACCCGATGGCGGCTGCGCATCCAGGCTGATCACCCCGCGCAGTTCCGGCAGGCGTTCGCTCTGCAACTGGCCGATGGATTGCTCCGCCAATTCCGGTACCAGCCCTTGCAACATGCCGTGATAGTCGGAGGTCTTGAAGGCACCGGCACAGACCAGCCATTGGCAACCGGACTGCTTCAACACGTATTCGAGTTCGGAACTGCGGTAAGCCGGATTGATGTTGACCAGAATCACACCGATTTTCGCGCTGGCGAACTGGCTGATGCACCACTGGGCACAATTCGGCGCCCAGATGCCGAGCCGGTCACCAGTCTGCAAGCCCAGCGCCAACAACGCTCTGGCGTGCAGGTCGACGGTTTCTGCCAACTGCTGCCAGGTGTAACGCAGCTGTTGATGGCGCACGACCAGCGCCTCCCCGTTCGGGTATTGCGCGACCGTGTTATCGAACGCCTGACCGATGGTCATCGCCAGCAAGGCTTTGTCCTGGGAACCACGGGTATAGCTGCGCTGCGGGCTTGCACTGGGTTGATCCATGACGACCCCTATTGTCTTTATTGTAGGAACGAGGCTTGTGTGGCGAGGGAGCTTGCTCCCGCTCGAGCGCGAAGCGGTCGCAAAATCAGCAACGGAGGTGTGTCAGGCAGCACCTGATTGCTGATTTCACGACTGCTTCGCAGCCGAGCGGGAGCAAGCTCCCTCGCCACAGTCTTTCAGAACTGGCTCTACTCTCGCTAAAGTTGACGTTAACGTAAAGGGTGATTGACAGCCATTCGTCACAGGCTTACGTTAACGTAAAGGTGAGAGTCGAATCAGTGCCCTCCCCACCCTACAAAAAAGCCAAAAGGTGCCCCATGAGCTACCCATCCCTGAACTTTGCCCTCGGTGAAACCATCGACATGCTGCGCGATCAGGTTCAGTCCTTCGTCGCCAAAGAGATCGCCCCGCGCGCCGCTCAGATCGACATCGACAACCTGTTCCCCGCCGACCTGTGGCGCAAATTCGGCGACATGGGCCTGCTCGGCATTACCGTACCGGAAGAGTACGGCGGTGCTGGCCTGGGTTACCTGGCGCACGTCGTCGCCATGGAAGAAATCAGCCGTGGTTCGGCCTCGGTCGCCCTGTCCTACGGCGCCCACTCCAACCTGTGCGTCAACCAGATCAACCGCAACGGCACTCACGAGCAGAAAAGCAAATACCTGCCGAAACTGATCAGCGGCGAGCACATCGGTGCCTTGGCCATGAGCGAACCGAATGCCGGCTCCGACGTGGTCTCGATGAAACTGCGCGCCGACAAACGTGGTGATCACTACGTGCTCAACGGCAGCAAAACCTGGATCACCAACGGCCCCGACGCCAACACCTATGTGATCTACGCCAAGACCGACCTGGAAAAAGGCCCGCACGGCATCACCGCGTTCATCGTTGAACGTGATTCCAAAGGCTTCAGCCGCAGCAACAAGTTCGACAAACTCGGCATGCGCGGTTCGAACACCTGCGAGCTGTTTTTCGATGACGTCGAAGTCCCGGAAGAAAACATCCTCGGCGTGCTCAACGGCGGCGTGAAAGTGCTAATGAGCGGCCTCGACTATGAGCGCGTTGTGCTCTCGGGCGGCCCGACCGGGATCATGCAGGCCTGCATGGACCTGATCGTTCCGTACATCCACGACCGCAAACAGTTCGGCCAGAGCATCGGCGAATTCCAGCTGATCCAGGGCAAAGTCGCCGACATGTACACCCAACTCAATGCCAGCCGCGCCTACCTGTATGCAGTGGCCCAGGCGTGCGAGCGCGGCGAAACCGCCCGCAAGGACGCCGCCGGAGTCATCCTCTACAGCGCCGAATGCGCGACCCGAATGGCCCTCGACGCGATCCAGATTCTCGGTGGCAACGGCTACATCAACGAATTCCCGGCCGGTCGTCTGCTGCGTGACGCCAAGCTGTATGAAATCGGCGCCGGTACCAGTGAGATCCGTCGCATGCTCATCGGTCGCGAACTGTTCAACGAAACCCGCTAAACGGAGCTGCACATGGCTATCCTGCATACCCAGCTCAATCCCCGTTCGGCGGAGTTCGCGGCCAATAGCGCAGCGATGCTCAAGCAGGTCGACGCCCTGCACACCCTGCTTGCGCAAGTGCAGCAAGGTGGCGGCCCGAAGGCTCAAGAACGCCACACCTCGCGAGGCAAACTGCTGCCGCGGGAACGGATCAATCGCCTGCTCGATTCGGGCTCGCCATTTCTCGAGATCAGTCAACTGGCCGCCTACGCGGTGTACGGCGAAGACGTTCCCGCCGCTGGCGTGATCGCCGGAATCGGTCGGGTGGAAGGCGTCGAATGCATGATCGTCGCCAACGATGCCACCGTGAAAGGCGGCTCGTACTATCCGCTGACGGTGAAAAAACATCTTCGCGCGCAGACCATCGCCCAACAGAATCGCCTGCCGTGCATTTATCTGGTGGACTCCGGTGGCGCCAACCTGCCGCGTCAGGATGAAGTGTTTCCGGACCGCGAACACTTCGGGCGGATCTTCTTCAACCAGGCCAACATGAGCGCCATGGGCATTCCGCAGATTGCGGTGGTCATGGGCTCCTGCACCGCCGGTGGCGCTTATGTACCAGCGATGGCCGATGAAGCAATCATGGTCCGTCAGCAGGCAACGATTTTCCTCGCCGGCCCACCGCTGGTGAAGGCCGCGACGGGTGAAGTGGTCAGCGCCGAAGACCTTGGCGGGGCCGATGTGCATTGCAAGATTTCCGGGGTCGCCGACCATTACGCCGAGAGTGATGAACACGCCCTCGCATTGGCCCGCCGCAGTGTCGCAAACCTCAATTGGCGCAAGCTCGGTGAACTGCAACAACGCACGCCGATCGCGCCGCTGTACAGCAGCGACGAGTTATACGGCGTGGTGTCGGCGGACGCCAAGCAACCGTTCGACGTGCGCGAAGTGATCGCGCGCCTGGTGGACGGCTCGGTGTTCGATGAATTCAAGGCATTGTTCGGCACTACGCTGGTCTGCGGCTTTGCCCACCTGCACGGTTACCCGATCGCGATCCTCGCCAACAACGGCATCCTGTTCGCCGAAGCCGCGCAGAAAGGCGCGCACTTTATTGAACTGGCCTGCCAGCGCGGCATTCCATTGCTGTTCCTGCAAAACATCACCGGCTTCATGGTCGGCCAGAAATACGAAGCCGGCGGTATCGCCAAGCACGGCGCGAAACTGGTGACCGCCGTGGCGTGCGCCAAGGTGCCGAAATTCACCGTGATCATCGGCGGCAGCTTCGGCGCCGGTAACTACGGCATGTGCGGTCGGGCCTACGATCCACGCTTCCTGTGGATGTGGCCGAACGCACGGATTGGGGTGATGGGGGCCGAACAGGCAGCGGGCGTGCTGGTGCAGGTCAAACGTGAGCAGGCCGAGCGCAGTGGCCATGGGTTCAGCGCCGAGCAGGAAGCCGAGATCAAGCAACCGATCCTCGATCAATACGAAGAACAGGGGCACCCCTATTATTCCAGCGCTCGACTGTGGGACGACGGTGTTATCGACCCGGCGCAGACCCGTGACGTGTTGGCCCTGGCCTTGTCGGCGTCGCTGAACGCGCCTATCGAACCGAGCCGCTTCGGCGTGTTCCGGATGTGATTTTCTGTGAGAGCGGGCTTGTGTGGCGAGGGGGCTTGCCCCCGTTCGATTGCGAAGCAATCGTAAAACCGGTTATCGCGTTCGCGAGCAAGCCCGCTCTCACATGAGTTGTGGAGACGGATGAATATGAGCGACTTCAACACCCTCGAACTGCTGAGCGATCCAAGGGGTTTTGCGACCTTGTGGCTCAGCCGTGAAGAAAAAAACAACGCCTTCAACGCCGAAATGATCCGCGAACTGATCCTCGCGCTGGACAAAGTGTCGAGCGATGCCAGTCTGCGTTTTCTGCTGATCCGTGGGCGCGGCAAGCATTTCAGCGCCGGCGCCGATCTGGCCTGGATGCAGCAATCGGCCGAACTCGATTACCACACCAACCTCGACGACGCCCGGGAACTCGCGGAGTTGATGTACAACCTCGCCAAGCTGAAAATTCCGACCGTGGCGGTAGTGCAAGGCGCGGCCTATGGCGGTGCGCTGGGTCTGATCAGTTGCTGCGACATGGCCATCGGTGCCGACGACGCGCAGTTCTGCCTGTCGGAAGTGCGCATCGGCCTCGCGCCGGCGGTCATCAGCCCGTTCGTGGTGCAAGCCATTGGCGAACGCGCGGCACGGCGCTATGCCTTGACCGCCGAACGTTTCGGCGGGCAGCGGGCTCGGGAAATCGGCTTGTTGTCGGAGAGCTACCCGATGGCTGAGCTGGAGCAGAAAGTCGATCAGTGGATCGACAACCTGCTGCTCAACAGCCCGGCGGCCATGCGCGCCAGCAAGGATTTGCTGCGTGAAGTCGGCCACGGCGCGCTGACCCCGGCGCTTCGGCGCTACACCGAGAACGCCATCGCCCGAATCCGCGTCAGCCCCGAAGGCCAGGAAGGCCTGCGCGCCTTCCTGCAAAAACGTCCGCCGAACTGGCAAGCCGAAAACACCCTCAAGGAGCCGCGTTGATGAGCGCACCTGTTCTCACCACCCTGTTGGTGGCTAACCGCGGTGAAATCGCTTGCCGAGTGATGCGCACCGCCAAGGCTCTGGGCCTGACCACCGTGGCCGTGCATAGCGCCACAGACCGTGATGCCCGGCACAGCCGCGAAGCGGATCTCCGCGTCGACCTGGGCGGCAGCAAAGCCGCCGACAGTTACCTGCAAATCGACAAACTGATCGCTGCCGCGAAAGCCAGCGGCGCTCAGGCGATTCATCCCGGTTATGGCTTTCTCTCGGAAAACGCCGGGTTCGCCCGCGCAATCGAAGCGGCCGGCCTGATCTTCCTCGGCCCGCCCGCCTCGGCCATTGACGCCATGGGCAGCAAGTCCGCGGCCAAAGCCTTGATGGAAACCGCAGGTGTGCCACTGGTGCCCGGCTACCACGGCGAAGCCCAAGACCTCGACACCTTCCGCGACGCCTGCGAACGCATCGGTTATCCGGTGCTGCTCAAGGCCACGGCGGGCGGTGGCGGAAAAGGCATGAAAGTGGTCGAGGACGTCAGCCAACTGGCCGAAGCCCTGGCCTCGGCGCAACGTGAAGCGCAGTCGTCGTTCGGCGACTCGCGGATGTTGGTGGAGAAGTACCTGCTCAAGCCACGCCACGTGGAAATCCAGGTGTTCGCCGACCAGCATGGCAACTGCCTGTACCTCAATGAACGTGATTGCTCGATCCAGCGCCGGCATCAGAAAGTCGTCGAAGAAGCCCCGGCTCCGGGTCTGAGCCCGGAACTGCGTCGGGCCATGGGCGAAGCCGCCGTGCGCTCGGCACAGGCCATCGGTTACGTCGGCGCCGGCACCGTGGAGTTTTTGCTGGATGCGCGCGGTGAGTTCTTCTTCATGGAGATGAACACGCGCCTGCAAGTCGAGCACCCGGTCACCGAAGCCATCACCGGCCTCGACCTGGTGGCCTGGCAGATTCGCGTAGCCCGTGGTGAAGCGCTGCCGATGACCCAGGATCAGGTGCCACTGAACGGTCATGCGATCGAAGTGCGGCTGTATGCCGAAGACCCGGGCAACGATTTTCTGCCAGCCACCGGGCATCTGGCGTTGTACCGCGAATCCGCCGAAGGACCGGGTCGTCGCGTGGACAGTGGCGTTGAAGAAGGCGACGAGATTTCGCCGTTCTACGACCCGATGCTCGGCAAGCTGATTGCCTGGGGCGAAGACCGTGAACAGGCGCGGCTGCGTTTGCTGAGCATGCTTGATGAGTTTGCCATTGGCGGGCTGAAAACCAACATCAACTTCCTGCGCCGAATCATCGGCCACCCTGCATTTGCCGCGGCTGAACTCGATACAGGGTTCATTCCGCGTTATCAGGAACAACTGCTGCCAGCACCTTCAAACCTCAGCGATGAATTCTGGCAAGCGGCCGCGCAGGCATTTGCCCAGAGCCAGCCGAGCACAACCCGCGCTGATGACCTGAGTTCGCCTTGGGGTATCGGCAACGGATTCCGTGCCGGACTGCCGACAGAAATCACCCTGCATTTGATTTGCGAAGGGCAAGACCGGGCGCTGACCCTGGGTGATGCCGACGCTCATACCGCACAGCTCAAGGGTGAATACCTGCTGACCGAACACAACGGCTTGCGCCGCCAGCATCGGGCAATCCGCCGTGGCGATATGCTGTATCTGCAATGGGACGGTGAGCTGCGCCGCATCGAGCCATATGACCCGATCGGTGCTGTCGAAGCCAGCCACAGCCATCAGGGCGGCCTCACCGCGCCCATGAACGGCAGCATCGTGCGAGTGCTGGTGGAGGCCGGGCAAACGGTCGAAGCCGGGGCGCAATTGGTGGTGCTGGAAGCGATGAAAATGGAGCACAGCATTCGCGCGCCCCACGCTGGGATTATCAAGGCGCTGTATTGCCAGGAAGGCGAGATGGTCAGCGAAGGCAGTGCGTTGGTGGAGTTGGAACAAGCATGAAATGAAGATCGGTCCTACGCCTTTCGAGGACCGATCTGATTAGAATTTGGCAGTCGCCTGAACCACCACGCCGATGATTCGGCACTCTTCGGTGTAAAGGGCTTTCGGATAGGTCGGATTGAGCGGGACCAGATAACGCTGCCCGCCCTCTTCGATCAGTTTGCGAAAAACCGCCTCGGCGCTCCCGGGCCATTGGGCGATCACCAGTTTGCCAGGCTCCGGCACGATGGCCGGGTCCACCAGAATCAACATGTCCGCAGCAATGCTCACACCCGTGGGTGCGGTCATCGCATCGCCGACCACCACCAGCCAGAACGCCGCGCCCTGTGCATGGTAATCGGACAGCTCGAAGCGCGGCTTGCTGACAGCCGATGAAGCGCCGTAGCTCAATAACTCGCCGTCGCGCACCTCCCCGGTTTCCCGCCAGTCACTGACCGGGTAGCGAAAGTACGGGTTGTACTTCTGCGTCAGAGAGATCTCTTCATCCTGTGAGATCTGCGGTTCCCTGATCACCATCGCGACTTCCAGATAGTCCATCCCCAGCGCCTGCAAGACACGGTTCATCTCTTGGATGCCGGGTTGACGACGTTTATTCAGCCAATGGCCGACGCCGCCCTGGGACATTCCGATGCGCTCGGCGAGTATCTCTTGAGTGACTTTGAGTTCACTCATTTTGGCCTTGACCAATTCAATCCATTTATCCATGTGCGGCACGATACGTGGGGTACTCCGACCAACAAAACACAAATTGTAGTATTTAAATTCAAGACACAAATACAGTACGTACTAAGCTGGGCTCACGGATTTGAATCTATCACGGAGCTTGCCATCGTCATGACCATCCCCAGCATTACCCTGCCCGACATGCAATTCGACACGACGCTCAACTCGCCAAAAGGCTCTGCTGCCGCGCAGCGGGCGCTGGACTATTACTTGAAACCAGCTGTGTCAGAAGAGGCCGGCGAAGAACGTTTCTTTGATGTGAACCGTAACATCAGCAGCGAAGAGGCACTGGTCCATGCTTCGGATCTGTTGCGATGTGCCGCCGCCACCGCGCATGAATCAGCCAACCAGCTGCAGGGTGCAAGCCGGGATCTGGCGTTTTCGACGGTGCATATGATCGACATGGCCAAGGCGATGGTCGACCGGTCCCTGGAGGGCAATCAGAACGATTGAGGACGAAGCGCTCAGGAGGTGGACAGGACATTCTCCAATCGCGCAGATAAAAACATTTGACTTGCAAATGATAATGATTATTATTGCATGCATCTGGTCGCGAGATCAGTCGATGGCCCAAGGGACCTTAGGTCGGTCTCCTGGACTATCTCCTCATCAGGCTAATCACGGTTTTTGACCCGGCTTTTTGCCGGGTCTTTTTTTGCCAGTTAATCTGGCTTTGAGCTTCAGGCTAATGAAGTCTGTAGGTGCTGCGAATTCGATTGGCGCGGATGATATCAAAAGAATATCTGCTGGCAAGAGAAGCCCGGCAGCGTTGGGCCAAACTAACGAAAATAGCACTTGAGAATCACTTTCACAGTCTCTAAGCTGCATCGGCGTCAAGGAGGACGCCCCCCCTTTTTATCCCCGCAATTTCCCCCCGGTTTCTCCCTCCCTTGCGTGTAAAGTAGCAGCCATAAAAATCATATTCAGGAACCGATTATGGCCGTGGGTAAATCTTCTTTCGACATCAGCGCAAACTTCGACAGCGGCAACATCGAAGTGCTGGACATCAGCAATCCGCTGCAAGCGCTGCTGGCGATCAAGCCAGACACCCGCAGCCAGCACTTCCAGTGGTTCCATTTCAAGGCCAGCGGTCTGCACGTCGGTCAAGATCATTGGTTTCGTCTGAACAACGCCAGCAAATCCTCGTACAACAAAGCCTGGGATGGCTATCAGGCGGTGGCGTCCTATGACCACGTCAACTGGTTCCGGGTGCCAACCATCTTCGAAGGCGACTGCCTGCGTTTCAGCCTCGAAGCCACTGCCACCCATGCCTGGTTCGCCTACTTCGAACCCTACAGCCGTGGCCGCCATGACTGGCTGATCGAACAGGCCCTGACCAAGACCGGTACCGAACTGCTGGCCACCGGCAAGAGCGTTGAAGGTCGCGACATCCAGTTGTTGCGCAAAGGTACGGGTGCCGAAGGTCAGCGCAAGGTCTGGATCATCGCCCAGCAACACCCCGGCGAACACATGGCTGAATGGTTCATGGAAGGCGTGATCGAGCGCCTGGAAAAACACGATGACCCGGTGCTGAAAAAACTCCTGGCCAGTGCCGACCTGTACCTGGTGCCGAACATGAACCCGGACGGTGCCTTCCACGGTCATTTACGCACCAACGCCATGGGCCAGGACCTGAATCGTGCATGGCAGAGCGCCAGCCAGGAAATCAGCCCGGAAGTGTTGTTCGTTCAGCAGCAGATGGAAAAGTATGGCGTCGACCTGTTCCTCGACATCCATGGCGATGAAGAAATCCCCCACGTGTTCACCGCCGGTTGCGAAGGCAACCCGGGCTATACGTCGCGGATCGAAAAACTCGAAGAACATTTCCGCAGTCATCTGAAACACCAGACCAAAGACTTCCAGACCAAACACGGTTACACCCGCGACGAGCCTGGCAAAGCCAACATGACCCTGGCCTGCAACAGCGTCGGTCAGAAGTTCGACTGCCTGTCGCTGACCCTGGAAATGCCCTTCAAAGACCACAACGACGCACCGAACCCGCTGACCGGCTGGTCCGGCAAACGCTCGAAGCAGTTGGGCAAGGATGTGCTGACGACCATCACCGACATGGTCGATACCTTGCGCTGATTATTTAAGATCAAAAGATCGCAGGCTTCGCCAGCTCCTACAGGGTTTTGTGTACGCCTGTAGGAGCTGGCGAAGGCTGCGATCTTTTAATCTTTTGATTTTTTACTCAGCCACAATCCGCACACAATCCTCCGGCCCCAACAAACGCCCATCCTCGGCACGCAATTCCAGAGCCCGCACGGGTCGACCGTTCTCACGATCGACAACCCGCGAATGTGCCTCCCCCGCCTCATAGAAAAACGCCTCGCCCCACTGCCGTAACCCGATGATCAACGGGAACAGCCCCTTGCCCTTCTCCGTCAGCACGTATTCCTGATACGCGCTGCCGTCCGACGCAGGCACCAAATCGAAAATCCCGTGAGCCACCAACGTGCGCAGGCGTGCCGAGAGAATGTTTTTGGCCATGCCCAGATTGCGCTGGAACTCACCGAATCGCCGCAGGCCATCGAACGCATCGCGCACGATCAATAACGACCACCAATCACCAATCGCATCCAGTGAACGGGCGACCGGGCATTCGGCGCCTTCCATGCTTGTACGTTTAACCATGACCGCGTCCGCCGGCAACAAATGTGGTTGCAATATAAAACCAGACTCCCTACCGTACAACTGGTTTTATTTTGAAACCACACAAGGAAGCCTGTGATGAAACGTGACCACCCACTGAGCGGCGCAGTGGTGCTGCTATTTTCCGTCGCCTGCGGCCTGGCCGTCGGCAATGTGTATTACGCACAACCGCTGCTCGATGCCATGGCCGAAGCCTTCGCCATGGAACCGGCAACCATCGGTATCGTCGTCACTCTTACCCAGATCGGTTATGGCGTGGGTCTGTTGTTGCTGGTTCCGCTAGGGGATCTGCTCAACCGTCGCCGGCTGATCGTCGTGCAAACCCTGCTGTCGGCGCTGGCCTTGTTGATGATTGCATTAGCGTCGAACAGCATCTGGCTGTTGCTCGGCATGGCGCTGACCGGATTACTGGCGGTCGTGACGCAAGTCCTGGTGGCCTACGCCGCGACCCTGGCCATCCCGGCGCAACGTGGACGTGTGGTGGGCGTGATCACCAGCGGCATTGTCGTCGGCATTCTGTTGGCACGAACGGTGGCGGGCGGCATGGCCGATCTGGCCGGTTGGCGTTCGATTTATCTGTTGTCCGCCGGGTTGACCCTGGTGATGGCGCTGCTGTTGTTTCGTGTGCTGCCCAAGCACGAAGATGCGCGACCGGATAGCGCTTACGGCGTGTTGATCGGCTCGGTATTCACGTTGTTCAAGGAAGAACCGGTATTGCGTCAACGGGCCATGCTCGCCCTGCTGACCTTCGCCAGCGCCATGGTGCTATGGACACCCTTGGTATTACCGCTGAGTGCCCCGCCGCTTTCACTTTCCCACACCGAAATCGGGCTGTTCGGCCTGGCCGGAGCCGCCGGTGCGCTAGCCGCCGCTCGCGCCGGGCATCTTGCCGATCGCGGTCTGGGTCAATGGACCAGTGGACTGTCGTTGCTGCTGATGCTCGCCTCATGGCTGCCCATCGCACTCACCCAATCTTCGTTATGGGCGCTGCTGCTCGGGGTGATTACGCTGGATCTGGGCTTGCAAGCCGTTCATGTCACCAGCCAGAGCATGATCTATAGCGTGCGCCCCGAAGCGCAAAGCCGACTCACCGCTGGCTACATGCTGTTCTATTCGATCGGCAGCGCCTTGGGTTCTATCGGTTCGACGGCGATGTATGCCTGGGCCGGATGGCTTGGAGTGTGCCTGTTGGGAGGGGGGATCAATGCCGTGGCGTTGATTTACTGGTGGATGACGTTGGCCACAAAGGACCAACCTATGGAAGCAGCTTCACGCTGACGCGTAGGAGCTGCCGAAGGCTGCGATCTTTTGATCTTAGAAATCGAAGGTGTCCCCAAGATCAAAAGATCGCAGCCTTCGGCAGCTCCTACATTGATCGCGTACATCCACAGTATTTAGCTGCGGCTGCTGGGATCAGCCGCGATCCTTACCCCGCAACATGCTGTTCAGCACATCATCCCGACGCACCCAACCATGAAACAACGCCGCCGCCAAATGCAACAGCACAGTCAGAAACAGCAGATACGCCAGATACCCATGCGCCTTGCGCAGAAACGCAAACACCTGGGCATTCGCCGGCAGGATCGACGGCAACTGCAACGAACTACTGAGCATCACCGGATCGCCAGCCGCCGAAATCATCGCCCAGCCCAGCAGCGGCAAAATCAGCATCAAGGCGTACAACAAGATATGCGAAGCCTTGGCCGCGAGCGCTTGCCAACCCGGCAGGTCCGCCGGCAGTGGTGGTTGCCGGGTCGAAAAACGCACGGCCAGACGCACGATCACCAGCAACAGAATCGCGACCCCCAAAGGTTTGTGCAGATGGATCAGCCACTGATGGCGCTCGGACACCGAGGCAACCATGCCCGCGCCGATAAACAGCATCGAGATGATCATCAGCGCCATCAGCCAGTGCAGCAGCCGCGCCAACGGCGCGAAATGATTCGGTTGGGTACTCATTGTTGAGCCTCCTGTTTAGCGGCGGGCAACTGGCTGACTTCGCTGGTACGACGCAAGTAGGAACTGGCGTAACCCGCTGAGCGAGCAGCGAGTAACGGGTCATCGGAGCCTTCGATACCGCTGGGTAATACCAGTGGGTCGTAGTTGATGTCACGGCACTCGCCATTGAGTTGCGGCTGGGTACTTTCGAGCACCAGAGTGCCGGCGTTCAGCACTTTGCGGCCGTCGGGCCAGGCCTTGCTCGCGTCGTTGACCGGATCCTCGGGGTTCGCCAAGGTGATGTTCAACTGCCAACGCAGCGGGCCGGCGGACAAACGCTTCACCAGATCTTTCTCGAGAAAATCACCGCCCTCGGGGGCCGTTGCACCTGTCGCATCCTGAGCCACTGGCGTCATGCTCCAACGCACCGCTTGCCGGTGACCGACCGCGCTCACCAGGTAAAACGCGTTGACACTGTTATAGGTTTCCGTCGCGTAACTGGCCGAAGGTTTGGCGGTTTTGATCCAGGCCAGAAATGGCGCGGCTTCCGGATGAGAACCGAAGAATGCCGGAACAGCCCCAGGGTTCGGTTTGCCGGTAGCCGGGTCCGGTGATTGTGCCTGTTGCAGCTGATAGAACGCCTCCGGTGTACCCACCGGGAACACCGGCATGCTGTTCATCCCGGTGCGCCACTGCTGACCGTTGGCCTGGGTGAAACGCAACGCCAGGCTGCGGATCGGCACGCTATTGTCCGGCGCGTAAGGATTGCCGGCAGGCAGCGCGAAACGCCCGACCACCGGGGTCCGCGCTTCGCTGAACACTTGGGCGCTGGAATACTCGCGCGCCTGGCTGCTGCTCTCGAAATGCCCGATCACGCACACGCCTTTGGCATGATTGCGACGAAACCCCGGATGCACACCGTTGTTTTTCTCCAGCACATTGACCAAGGCTTTTGGCGTCAGGCGTTGTGGGTCCAATGTGCCGTTGACGTAGGCAAAAGCCCCGGCCAGCGCGGCGACCACCACGACAATGCCGGTCAGGCGCAACGTCAGGCTCGCGGCACTCAGCGGTGGCCGGTCAGGTCCCGTTGGCGGTGATGAGCGATCTACCATGAATGACTCCAGGGCCATCGGCCACAAGTGAGAAGAATCAGGCAGACGAACCGCGCCAAGGTTTATTCCATCGCCCGGTGTTTATTTTTCCAGGCGTGGAATAACCTCGAATGCCAGGCGTCTTCCTGAACACTCACCACAGCGTAGTGACTGGTCAGAACTTCATGAACGATATCGACGAACAACTCAGGGAAGTCATTCCCAGGCTGCGGCGTTTCGCCGTATCGCTGACGCGCAACCCCAGCAGCGCCGATGATCTGGTGCAGGCCTGCCTTGAGCGCGCGCTGTCGAGTTGGGGCGACAAACGTCCCGAGGGCGACTTGCGTGCCTGGCTGTTTTCGATTCTTTATCGACAGTTTCTCGACGCCCATCGCCGCTCCCGGCGTTATGCGCGGATGCTCGAATTCTTTACCGGCCGTGATGATGCGCAGCCTTCGGCAGAACGCACGGTGATCGCCCAATCGACCCTGCAAGCCTTCGATCAGCTCAGCACCGAACAGCGTGCGCTGCTGCTCTGGGTGTCGGTGGAAGGCTTGAGCTATAAGGAGGTCGCCGAGATTCTCGACGTCCCCATCGGCACCGTGATGTCGCGCCTGTCCCGCGCACGCCAGGCCTTGCGCCAGCTCAGTGACGGCGAAATCACCCACCCTTCTCTGCGGAGACTCAAATGATCAGCCTGCCTCCCAGCGAGCGTGACCTGCACGCCTACGTCGATCACCAACTCAGCGATGCCGACCGACATCGGGTGGAGACTTATCTGGCCAACAACACCGAAGTGGCCGCGCAAGTACGCGCCTGGCAACACGATGCCCAACAATTGCGCGCGGCCCTGAGCGGCGCCTTGCAGCAACCGGCCAACCCGCAACTCGACCCGACAATGATTCGCCAGCGAGTCAAACACCAGTCGCGCCGCCATCTGGCCAGCGCCGCGGTGTTGCTGATCGCGGTCAGCGTCGGCGGTTTGAGCGGTTGGCAAGCGAGGGAAATGACCCTGGTCAGCGCTCCATTGCCGATGACCGATGCGATGCAGGCCTACCGGCTGATTGCCCAGCAAGGCATCCTGCCGGCGGATTACAAAGTCAGCGATGACGGCGACATGCAGGGTTGGCTCGATCGGTATTTCAGCCAGGCCCATCGCCTGCCGAACCTGACCGCTGCCGGATACACCCCCATCAGCGGGCGGCTGCTCAGCACTGAACAAGGGCCGGCGGCAATGGTGGTGTACGAGGATCAGAGCGGGCATAAAGTCAGCTTCTACGTCCGTCCACCCGGACCGAAAAACACCCTGCTGCCTCGCGGTAGTCGCAGCGACGGTGAGTTGCAGGCCGAGTACTGGTCGGGTGCCGGTTACAACTACGCGATGGTCAGCCCGAGTGATACGCCGGCGGCGCAGATGCTCAAACAAACTGCGCAGTTCTGATCACCACCCCCCCCTGTGGGAGCGAGCCTGCTCGCGATGAGGCCGGTACATTCAACATTAATATCGACTGATACACCGCAATCGCGAGCAGGCTCGCTCCCACATTTGGATCGGTGGAGACTTGTGAATTGTGGTCACCCCTGCCCAAACACTTGCGAAGGCCTTCGCAACAGCGGATCGAACGGATTGATCCGCGGCCCGATCAGCGCAGCTTCACGCTTGAGCATCTCCACCACCGTCGGCAAGCGATCCGGCCCCAGGCGATCGCTGACCGTGGCCACACTCAGCGCCGCCACCGCCCGGCCTTCGCGGTCGAGGATCGGCACGGCCACCCCAGCCATGCCTTGCAATACGCCAGTGTTGCGCCCCGCGTAACCGAGGGTGCGCACATTCTCGACTTCCGAGCGCAGGAACACCTCGTCATACAGGTGAAAATCCTTGAGCCGCGGCAGGTTGTAATGAATCACTGTGTCGCGCTCTTCTTCCGGCAGAAACGCCAGAATCGCCAGGCTGCCCTGCCCCACACCAAGCGCCACCCGCCCGCCGATGTCACCGGTAAAGGTGCGGATCGGAAACGGCCCTTCACTGCGGTCCAGACAGATCGCATCGAAGCCGCTGCGTGCCAGTAAAAACAACGAATCCCCCAATGATGCCGACAGCCGCAGCAACGCCGGCCGCGCCAGTTCGCGCAAGTTGCCGGTGTTGCCGGCACGTGCCGCCAATGCAAAAAATTCCAGGCTCAGGCGATAGCGTTTGTTGCGCGCGTCCTGTTCGACCATGCCCTCGTCCATCAGGCTGCGCAGCAAGCGGTGGGTGGTCGGTTGCGATAAACCAATGCGCCGGGCCAGTTGCGTCACGCGTTCTCCGCCTTCGACGGTGTCACCCAGACTGCGCAGCACCGCAAATAGTCTTGAGACGGCACCGACGCCGACTTCATTTTTATTTTCATTCCGCTTAATGGAATCTGACATGTTATTTCTCGACAATAAATTTACTCACTGAATGAAACTGAAAATAGTCATCGCTTCAGTGAAATAGGCCATTGAGCCCATCCTATTCTTCGTCCTACTCTGCGTCCATCAGGGGCGATTCGAACAACAGCGGCAGCCGACAGAAGTCGAGCGCCAACGCACCCCGGCAACATCCTTTTCGTATCTGCCCATACAAAAAAGCGCGCCTTTGGCGACGCATAACAATCTCAGGTGGAGCGCAGTCATGGCCTTCGTGCAACTTGAAAACCTCGGCAAACGTTACGGTGAGATCGACGCGGTCGTCGCCACCAATCTGTCAGTGGAGAAAGGCGAGTTCGTCTCCTTGCTCGGCCCCTCCGGTTGCGGCAAAACCACCACCCTGCAAATGATCGCCGGCTTCGTTGAAGTCAGCAGTGGGCGCATTGTCCTGGACGGTCGCGACATCACCCACGCCAAACCCGCCAGTCGCGGTCTGGGCGTGGTGTTCCAGAGTTACGCGCTGTTCCCGCACATGACTGTGCAAGACAACGTCGCCTTCGGCCTGCGCATGCGCAAAGTGCCCAACGGCGAATTGCAGCAACGGGTGGATCGGGTGCTGAAACTGGTACGTCTACACCTGCACGCCGAGCGTTATCCACGAGAGCTTTCCGGCGGGCAGCGCCAACGTGTTGCGCTGGCCCGGGTACTGGTTATCGAGCCGCCGGTGCTGCTGCTCGACGAACCGCTGTCCAACCTCGACGCCAATCTGCGCGAAGAGATGCAGTTCGAAATCCGCCGCATCCAGCGCGAAGTCGGCATCACTACACTCATGGTCACCCACGACCAGTCCGAAGCGCTGTCGATCAGCGATCGGGTGGTGGTGATGCAGGCCGGGCGCATCACTCAGATCGACGCGCCCTACACCCTCTACGAACACCCGCGCACCGAGTTCATTTCCGGCTTCGTCGGCAAGGCCAATCTGCTGCCCGGCGAGCGAGACAGCACTGGCGTTGCGCAGGTCTGCGGTCGTGGCAACGGCGAACTGACCCTGAGCTTGCGCCCGGAAAAAATCGACTTGCTGGATAAAGGTCTGGGCCGCCTGCAAGGCAAGATCGTCAGCCGCTTCTTCCTCGGCAGCCAGTGGTTGTATGGCGTCTCGACAACCTTGGGCGAACTCAGCGTAGTGCGTCGCAACGACGGTTCGGCCCCCTTGATCGAAGGCACGGCGGTCGGCCTCGATTGGGATGCAACATTGCTGCGGGTGCTGAGTGTCGACGAGGTGTCGGCATGAGTACGCTTGCCGTCATCCCTCAGGGACGCCAGGCACGTCAGGGCTATTGGTTATCCGCACCGGCCCTGGCGTTGTATTTCGGTCTGCTGGTGATCCCGTTGCTGCTGACGCTGGTGCTGTCGCTCAACGTCTTCGACTACAGCTCGGGAATCAACAGCGACGCCTACACCCTCGATCACTACAGCAGCCTGCTGGGCGATCCGTACTTCTACGAGATCTTTCTGAGGACGTTTTGGATCAGCGCCCTGACCACCCTGCTCTGCGTGGTGATCGGCGTACCCGAGGCCTACATCCTCAGCCGCATGGGCGCGCCGTGGCGCTCGATTTTCCTGATTCTGATCCTCACGCCGTTGCTGATTTCGGTGGTGGTGCGCGCCTTCGGCTGGAGCCTGTTGCTCGGGGCCGACGGCCTGGTCAACCAGACGCTGCAAGCCTTCGGCGGTTCGCCGATGAAGCTGCTTTACACGCCGTTCGCCGTGGTGATCGCGCTGGTTCACGTGATGCTGCCGTTCATGATCATTCCGGTCTGGACCTCGTTGCAAAAACTCGACCCGGCCGCCGAACAAGCCGCGCTGTCGCTTGGCGCCAGCCACCTCACGGTGATGCGCAAAGTGGTGCTGCCGCAAATCATGCCCGGCGTACTCTCCGGCACCTTGATCGTGTTCGGCCTCGCGGCCAGTTCATTTGCCATCCCCGGACTGCTCGGCGGACGCCGGATAAAGATGGTCGCCACGCTGATCTACGACCAGTACCTGTCGGAGCTCAACTGGCCCATGGGCGCGGCCATCGCCGTCGCGCTGCTGTTGCTCAACCTGCTGATCATGCTGTCGTGGAACCGGATGATCGAAGGCCGCTACAAGAAGTCATTGGGATAACTCGTCATGTCCAGAAACGGTCCTTTCGCGCTACTGTTCCATACCCTGGTGGTGCTGTTCATGCTCGCGCCGCTGGTGGTGGTGTGCCTCGTCGCCTTCACCCCGGAAAACACCCTGAGCCTGCCGACCACGGAGTTTTCCCTGCGCTGGTTCCGCGCAGTGTTCGAGCGCGCGGACTTTGTCGATGCGTTCTACAACAGCCTGATCCTGGCGTTCTGCGCCGCCACGCTGGCGACGCTGATCGCGGTGCCGGCAGCCCTGGCAATCACTCGATTCGAGTTCCCCGGACGAGACTTTTTCAACGGTCTGTTCCTGTCGCCGATCATCATTCCGCATCTGGTGCTGGGCGTCGCATTGCTGCGCTTGTTTGCGCTGATGGGCGTCAACGGCAGCTTCGCCTGGCTGATCTTCGCCCATGTGCTGGTGATCACGCCGTACGTGCTGCGACTGGTGTTGGCCTCGGCCATCGGCCTGGACCGCAGCGCCGAACACGCCGCGCAATCCCTGGGCGCCGGACGCTTCACGCTGTTTCGGCAAATCACCTTGCCGATGATTTTGCCGGGGGTCGCCGGTGGCTGGCTGCTGGCGTTCATCAACAGTTTCGATGAGGTCACGTTGTCGATCTTCGTCACCTCGCCGGCCACGCAAACGCTGCCGGTGCGCATGTACGTGTACGCCACCGAATCCATCGATCCGATGATGGCGGCGGTGTCGGCACTGGTGATTGCGCTGACCGCGCTGACGATGATTCTGCTTGATCGGGTCTATGGCCTGGATCGGGTTCTGGTGGGTAAACAATGAGGGCGCCATGGCTCTGCTGAAACGACTGGCCGAAGGCGACCGCCCGGCCCTGGACTTTACCCTCGACGGCAAGCCTGCCAGTGGCCTGCTCGGCGACACCTTGCTGACCGCCGTGCTGACCTGCAGCGAGCACCTGCGCGGCAGCGATTTCAGCGCCGAACCCCGCGCCGGTTTCTGCCTGATGGGCGCCTGCCAGGACTGCTGGGTACGCCTGGGCGATGGCCGCCGGGTGCGCGCCTGCTCAACGCTGCTTGAAGCCGGACAGCACATCAGCCGCGAACCGGGGCGATCGGTATGAACACCAACTCTCCCCGCAGAAACCCGATTCCCTGTGGGATCCGGCCACAAATAATGCGGCATACCTCAATCAACTGTGGGAGCGAGCCTGCTCGCGATAACGGATTGTCAGCCACCACCCATGTTGAATGTACCGCCGTCATCGCGAGCAGGCTCGCTCCCACAGGGGTTCCGCGCCGATCACAAAACAGGTGGGCAACGCCAATCAAATGTGGGAGCGGGCTTGCTCGCGAAAGCGATCTGTCAGCCAGCATCAATATTGAATGTTCCGCCCCCTTCGCGAGCAAGCCCGCTCCCACAGGGGGTCAGCGTCGATCACAAACATTGCAGGCACCCCCCATCCACTGTGGGAGCGAGCCTGCTCGCGAAAGCAATCTGTCAGCCACCACCCGTGTTGAATGTGCCGACGTCTTCGCGAGCAGGCTCGCTCCCACAGGGGGTCTGCGCCGGTCACAAAACAGGTGGGCAACGCCAATCAAATGTGGGAGCGGGCTTGCTCGCGAAAGCGATCTGTCAGCCACCACCGATGTTGAATGTTCCGCCCCCTTCGCGAGCAAGCCCGCTCCCACAGGGGTTCCGTGCCGATCACAAACATTGCAGGCACCCCCGATCCACTGTGGGAGCGAGCCTGCTCGCGAAAGCAATCTGTCAGCCACCACCCGTGTTGAATGTGCCGACGTCTTCGCGAGCAGGCTCGCTCCCACAGGGGGGCGGGTATGAATTCTGTGATTATCGTTGGGGCTGGCCCCGCCGGGATTCGTGCCGCGCAGACGCTGGTGGCGCATGGTGTTCGCCCCATTCTGCTGGACGAAGCGGCACGCGGTGGCGGGCAGATTTATCGGCGTCAGCCGGTGAATTTCAAGCGTTCGCCGGTCAAGCTGTATGGCTTCGAAGCACGCAAGGCCAAGGCACTGCATCAGACAATCGACGACCTGCGCGAGCAACTCGATTACCGCCCCGACACGCTGGTGTGGAACGCCGAGGCTGGCGCGCTCGACACCTTGCATCAGGGCCGTGCCGCACGGCTGGAGTTCTCGCGCGTGATTGTCGCCACGGGCGCCACCGACCGGATTCTGCCCGTGCCAGGCTGGACGTTGCCGGGGGTCTACAGCCTCGGCGCGGCGCAGATTGCCTTGAAGTTTCAAGGCTGCGCCATTGGTGAACGCGTGGTGTTCGCCGGCAGCGGGCCGTTGCTGTATCTGGTGGCGTACCAATACGCCAAGGCCGGTGCCAACGTAGTCGCCGTGCTCGACAGCTCGCCCTTCAGCGCTCAGGCCCGCGCCCTGCCCGGCCTGCTATCGCAACCCTCCACGCTGGCCAAAGGCATTTATTACCGCACCTGGCTGACCGCCCACGGCATCCCGGTGCACCAGGGCGCCACCTTGAAACGCATCGATGGCGAACACCGCGTGCAATCGCTGAACTGGCACAACGCAAAAGGCGAACATCGAATCGACTGCGACGCCATAGCCTTCGCCCACGGCCTGCGCAGTGAAACCCAACTCGCCGACCTGCTGGGCTGCGAATTCACCTGGAATCCGCTCAACCGTGCCTGGCTGCCGCAGCGTGACAACGCCGGTCGCAGCAGCATCGCCGAGGTGTACCTGGCCGGTGACGGCGCCGGCATCATGGGCGCCGACGCGGCTGAAATGGCCGGTGAACGGGCAGCCCTGGCACTGCTTGAAGACATCGGCTACCTGATCCCGCCACAGCGGGCCACCCAACTGGAACAGTCGCTTCAAACAATCGGCAGATTCCGCCAAGGCCTGGAGCGCGCTTTCATATTTCCCGAAAGCTGGGCCGCCGACGCCGTGGATGACCTGATGATCTGCCGCTGCGAAGAAGTGCGCGCCGGTGACATCCGCCAGGTAGTGCGCGAAGGCCATTGGGAGATCAACCGGGTCAAGGCCCATTGCCGGGTCGGCATGGGTCGCTGCCAGGGACGGATGTGTGGCGCCGCCGCAGCGGAAATCATTGCCAGCGAAAGCCAGCGCACCCTGTCTGACATTGGCCGGTTACGGGCGCAGGCGCCGATCAAACCCTTGCCGTTCGGTCTGGAGGTCGAGCCATGATCGAGGTCGATGCAATCATTATTGGCGGCGGCATTGTCGGGGCTTCCGCTGCCCTGTTTCTGAGCAAGGCCGGTCAGCGCGTCGCGTTGCTGGAGCGGGACTTTTGCGGTTCACACTCCAGCGGCGTGAACTACGGCGGCGTGCGGCGTCAGGGCCGGCCGCTGTCGCAATTACCGCTGTCGCAACGGGCTCACGAGATCTGGGGGCAACTGCCGCAGTTGATTGGCATCAACGGCGAATACCAGCGCAGCGGTCACCTGAAACTGGCCCGCAGCCTCAACGACTTGCACGCCTTGCAGGATTACGCCGCCAGCAGCCAGGGGTTCGGCCTCGATTTGCAGGTACTCGACCGCAATGAGTTGCGCGCACGTTTTCCGTGGGTCGGAGAGGTCGCGGTCGGTGCCTCGTTGTGCCCGGACGACGGCCACGCCAACCCGCGACTGGTGTCTCCGGCCTTCGCCCAAGCAGCGCGTCGGCACGGTGCGCAAATCCATGAACAATGCGCAGTGTCGGCAGTGGAGCATGACGGTCAGCGCTTTCACGTCAGCACTCAATCCGGCCTCGAGCTGCACGCCCCTTGGCTGCTGAATTGCGCTGGCGCCTGGGCCGGAAAGCTCGCCGCGCAATTCGGCGAAGCGGTGCCAATGCACGCCGGGCACCCGGCAATGTTGGTCACCGAGCCATTGCCATTGGTGATGAATGCCAGCACTGGCGTCGAGGGCGGCGGCATCTATGCCCGTCAGGTCGCTCGCGGCAATTGTGTGTTGGGCGGCGGCCAGGGCTTTGCCCTCGATAACGCCCGCGCCCGGCCTGGTCAGAACGCCGTCATCGAGATCCTGCGCCAGGCCGTCGAACTCTACCCATTTCTTGAAGGTGCCCAGGCGATTCGCACCTGGAGCGGCACCGAAGGTTATCTGCCCGATCGCCAACCGGTGATCGGCCACAGCAGCACCCAACCCGGTCTGTTGCACGCGTTCGGTTTTGCCGGCGCGGGCTTTCAGATCGGGCCTGCGGTGGGCCAGGCGCTCACCGAGATCATCTGTAGCGGCGCGTCAAAGACGTCGCTGGATGCGTTTTCCATCACCCGGTTTCACTCCATCTCCGTTGCTTGATAGAGGAAGGTCGCGCCATGAATCATTTCAAACGCAGTGCACTGCTCGGTTTCTCTTGCTTGGGCGCCCTGCTCACGGTCAGCCAGGCCCAGGCAGAACCGACGCTTTACCTGGGCATGAACGGCGGAACCATGGAGCGGCTCTACGCCGACAAGGTGCTGCCGGCTTTCGAGAAAGCCAATAACGTCAAAGTGGTGATCGTGCCGGGAACCTCCGCCGATATCCTGGCCAAGGTCCAGGCCAGCAAAGGCAACCCGCAGATGCACATGATGTTCCTCGACGACGGCATCATGTACCGCGCCATCGCCATGGGCTTGTGCGACAAACTCGAAGACAGTCCGCCCCTGGCACAGATTCCGGCCAAGGGCCGCATCAAGGATCAAGCCGTGGCGGTCAGCCTCGGGGTCACGGGGCTGGCGTACAACACGCGGCTGTTCAAGGAAAAAGGCTGGAACGCACCGACCTCCTGGATGGACATGGCCGACCCGCGCTTCAAGGACAAACTGGTGTTCCAGTCGATGGCGTCTTCGACCTTCGGCCTGCACGGTTTCCTGATGTTCAACCGGATTCAGGGTGGCAGCGAAACCGACGTCGAACCGGGGTTCAAGGCTTGGCCGAACACCGTCGGGCGCAACGTGCTGGAGTACATTCCGAGTTCGGCGAAGATTTCCGAAATGCTCCAGACCGACGAAGCGGCGCTGTTCCCGCTGACGCCGACCCAGGTCACCGCGCTGAAACTCAAGGGCATGCCGGTGGAATATGCGCAGCCGAAGGAAGGCGCCGTGGTGCTCAACGTCGCCGAATGCGCCATCGCCAACAACACCCAACCGGAACTGGCGCAGAAACTCGCCGCCTTCCTGCTGACGCCCGAAGCGCAAGCCGCCGCGCTTGAAGATGGTGATCAGATTCCGTCCAACCCGAATACGCCAACCACCGACAAGACCCGCGGTCAGGTCGAGGCGATGAAACAGTATCTGACCACCGCGATTGCCATCGACTGGGATCAGGTCAACGAACAGCGCCCGGCGTGGAATGCCCGGTGGAATCGCAGTATCGAGCGCTAACCTCGAAGATCAAAAGATTGCCTGTGGCGAGAGGGCTTTTGTGGCGAGGGAGCTTGCTCCCGTTGGGCTGCGAAGCGGCCCCAAAAAAGGAACTGCTGCGCAGTTCAACGGGAGCAAGCTCCCTCGCCACAGGCAAGCTCCCTCGCCACAAAAGCGCTCTCACCACAGGCAAGCCCCCTCACCATAGTAGCTTCGTCGACACCAGTGGAAGGCAAATTCCCCATCTGGTTACACTACGCCGCCGCAGCCTGGGGGCGGCCTTAAGACTACGGGGTGACATCACAGTGGCCGTTCGACCGCCCAACCGTCCGCGACTCACACCACGCTGGCCCGCGCTACGCCGTTTGTTCGGCAAGGCATTTGCGGCACCGGCCAGTGGCAGTGCGCAGGGCCGGGTGATCCACGACTACTTCCACCACAAGGCCCATACCCAGGGCTACACCCTCAGCCACAGCCAGCAGCGAGTGATCGACTGCATGGCGCGGCACGCTTTGGCGCTGCTGGGCACATCCGCGCCGACACTCCCCGGTCTTTACCTCTATGGTGCAGTCGGGCGCGGCAAGAGCTGGTTGCTCGATGGTTTTTTCCAGGCCATCCCCATCGCGGAAAAACAGCGCCTGCACTTCCATGAGTTTTTTGCGCAACTGCATCAGGGCATGTTCAGCCATCGCGATCAGCCCGATGCGCTGGCGGTCACCCTCGACGAACTGCTGCAAGACTGCCGAGTGCTGTGTTTCGATGAGTTCCACGTGCATGACATCGGCGATGCAATGCTCATCACGCGGCTGTTCAAGGCGCTGTTTCGCCGGGGGATTGTGCTGCTGCTGACCTCCAACTATCCGCCGGAAGGTTTGCTGCCCAACCCGCTCTACCACGCCCGTTTCAAACCGGTGATCGATCTGGTCAACGCTCGGATGCAGGTGATGGAAGTCGGCGGCCCGCATGATTATCGAAGTCAGGCGCGCACCCACGCACAGCAGCTGTTCACCCAAGGCCGGTATGTCTGGCCAGCCACGGTGGCGCAGCGTCAGGCGTTGCACCTGCTCGAACACAACGCACCGGCGATTCAACTGCCCGTCGGGACACGGCACCTGCAAGCCCGATACTGTGAAGGGCGAAGCGTCGGTTTCACCTTCGCCGACCTGTGCGAACACCCCACCGCGGTCATGGACTACCTCGAACTGTGCCGACGGTTCGACCGCTGGATCATCGATAAACTGCCCAGCCTCGCCGACTGTTCAATCGCCGCCCAGCAGCGCTTCATCAACCTGATCGACGTCTTGTACGACCAGGACAAGCATCTGATTCTGCTCGGTCACCAGTCATTGCGCGAAAGCCTGGGTGGCGATGCTATCGATCTGGCGCGCACGCGCAGTCGGTTGGGGCAGTTGGTGGAGGTCAGGGGTCTGGCTTGACCGCAAGGTTTGTGGTGCAGCACCGGCCTCATCGCGAGCAGGCTCGCTCCCACATTTGATTTCCAGTGGCTACAAAATCCGCGAACAATGGCGATCCGTGTGGGAGCGGGCTTGCTCGCGAAGGCGGCCTGACCGCCACCACAACTTTCCCGCTATCATGTCGCCCATTTCCAGGCCCCCCACGCCCTCCTCCTGATCAATAGCGAACCTGCCCATGGATACCCTCGCACAACTGCGCGCCGGCCAACTGTCGGGCATCACCCGTCTGGATCTGTCCTGCGGCCTGACCGAGTTCCCCCGGGAAATCTTCGACCTGGCGGACTCGCTCGAAGTGCTCAACCTCAGCGGCAACGCCTTGCGCAGCCTGCCGGACGACCTGCACCGCCTGACCCGTTTACGCGTGCTGTTCTGCTCGGACAACCTGTTCACTGAACTGCCCGCCTGTCTCGGCCAATGCACGGCGCTGACGATGATCGGCTTCAAGGCCAACGCCATCGAAAACGTGCCGGGCGCCGCCCTGCCGCCGCTGTTGCGCTGGCTGATCCTGACCGACAACCGCCTCACGGATCTGCCGACCGAACTGGGTGAACGCCCGCACCTGCAAAAGCTCATGCTCGCCGGCAACCAGTTACAGCGTCTCCCCGAAAGCCTGAGCCATTGCCATCGACTCGAACTGATCCGCATCGCCGCCAATCAGCTTACCGAGCTCCCGCAGTGGCTGCTGACCCTGCCGAGCCTGACCTGGCTGGCGTACGCCGGTAACCCGCTGGAAACCGAAGCCGATGCCGCCGCCCTCGAAGCCACGGCGAGCATTCCCTGGTCCCAACTGAGCCTAGCGAAAAAACTCGGCGAAGGTGCGTCTGGGGTTATTTATCAGGCGTTGTGGGAGCAGACGAAACAAGTCGCGGTAAAACTCTACAAAGGCGAAATGACCAGCGATGGCTCGCCGCTGCACGAAATGAACGCCTGCATCACCGCCGGCATCCATCCCAACCTGATCCGGGTCGAAGGGCGGATCGTCGGCCATCCGCAGGCGCAGGCCGGGTTGGTGATGCAACTGATCGATCCGAGTTACCGCAACCTGGCCGGCCTGCCGAGCCTGGCGTCCTGCACCCGCGATGTCTACGCCGACGACACCCGGTTCAGCGTTGGCGTAGCGCTGCGCATCGCCGGTGGCATTGCTTCAGTGGCTGAACATTTGCACCACCAAGGCATTACTCACGGCGACCTCTATGGTCACAACATCATGTGGAACGAGCACGGTGATTGCCTGTTGGGTGACTTTGGCGCGGCGTCTTTCCATGCCACTTCGGACAGCCTTGAAAGCCGTGCGCTGCAACGGATCGAAGTACGGGCGTTCGGGGTGCTGCTGGGGGAATTGCTGGCGCGGATCGACTCGGGGTTGAGCGATGAAGGGCGTGAGGCGTTAGAGGCATTACAGCAGCGCTGCTGTCAGCCGGATGTGCTGGCGCGGCCGGGGTTCAGCGAGGTTGTGCGGGAATTGAATAGCTGGTGACCGCTGCGCGGTCAATCGCGAGCAGGCTCGCTCCCACAATTGATCTGTGGCGTTCACAAATCTCCTGTGGGAGCGAGCCTGCTCGCGATGACGGCCTGTCAGGCAACAGAACCATCAATGACACACAGACTTAACCCGCCAACCCGACAAACATATCCTGCACGTCATCATGGTTATCGAGGCCTTCGAGGAATGCTTCGACTTCTGCCATCTGCTCATCGCTCAAACCACTGACCGGGTTCTTCGGCTGGTAACCCAACTTGGCCGACAACACGGTGAAACCCTGCTCCGGCAGCGCTTTCTGTACCGCATCCAGGTC
Source organism: Pseudomonas frederiksbergensis (assembly GCF_003732275.1). Lineage (GTDB taxonomy): Bacteria > Pseudomonadota > Gammaproteobacteria > Pseudomonadales > Pseudomonadaceae > Aquipseudomonas > Aquipseudomonas frederiksbergensis_H. The sequence goes on along the minus strand of NZ_MOBM01000015.1, from coordinate 20,402 downwards.
CGCAGGTTCGGTCAGGAACAGCGTCGCGCCGTCTTCACCCGGCTCGAAATCCTGGGCACCGGCTTCGATCGCAGCCATTTCCGGATCGGCGTCAGGGCTGTCCGGGGACGCCTCGATCATGCCGACGTGGTTGAAGTCCCAGGCCACCGAACCGGAAGCGCCCAACTGGCCCTTACGGAACGCGACGCGGATTTCAGCGACGGTGCGGTTGATGTTGTCAGTCACGCATTCAACGATCAGCGGCACCTGATGCGGTGCGAACCCTTCATACGTCACGCGATGGTATTGCACGGTTTCGCCCAACAGGCCCGCGCCTTTCTTGATCGCGCGATCCAGGGTTTCCTTGGGCATCGAGGCTTTCTTGGCCTGCTCGACCACCAGACGCAGGTGTGCGTTGGTGGCGGTATCGGCACCGTTGCGGGCAGCGATGGTGATTTCTTTCACCAGTTTGCCGAAGATCTTGCCCTTGGCGTTAGATGCCGCTTCTTTGTGTTTAACTTTCCACTGTGCGCCCATTACTCACTCTCTTGATCTGTGGCGCCGAGACATCTATTGGCCGACGCATGGCGCAAGTTTATACGGCCTAAAGATGCCAATCGACCAAAAATTCCAAGATCTTCACCCCGTGACGAATCGACATCTTCACCAGTGTTTGTAGGGCGATTCTGAAAAGTCGATTTGCGGTGACGCTTCAGGGCTATGGTTCCGTACCCTCTGCGCCCATCCTCCCTGGTAGAAGCGCGTTCGATGCACAACGACAAGGAAAGCCCCTTCACCCTGACACTTCTTGACGGCGGTTTGAGTCTGCAGGTGTTGCAGTTCAGTGGCCGTGAAGGTCTCAACCAGCCCTATCGATTCGACATCGACGTGATCGGCCTCGCACCGGCGATGAACCTCGACCAATGGTTACAACAACCGGCGTTTTTGCGGCTGGCGGGTGACCAGGGCATTCACGGCGTGATCCACAGCGTCAGCCGCGAACATCGCGGCCCGCACCGGGTCGGCTACTCCCTGGTGTTGACGCCCCATCTTCAACAACTTGACCTGCACAGCTCGCGTCGGGTGTTTCATCGTCTCAGCGTGCCCGCGATCGTGCACCAATTGCTGGAGGAGCATCAATTACCCGAGCACAGCTACCGCTTCGAACTGGCAAACGGGTGCTACCCGCCCCGACCTTTTTGCATTCAGTACGATGAGAGCGATCTGGCCTTCATGCAGCGGCTGTGTGAAGAAGAAGGCATCCACTATCACTTCGAACATCAGCATGACGGGCACGTGCTGGTGCTGGCCGATGACAGCCTGAGTTTCCCTCAGGAACCGCTGCTGATGCCGTTCCATGACGACGCATTCAACGACTCCGCCTTGCCGGTGATCAGCGAACTGTTCCAGCGCCATGACCCGGACCTCGCCCCTGCACGATGGGAGGCCAGAAACCGCGGCACGCAGGTGATCGGCGATGGAGCAGCGAACCACCCGCTCACCAGAACGGCCCCGATGACGGCACGCCCCGCGCCTGAACAGCTGCATCACGATCAGCTCAGCCGCCGACGGCTGGAACGCCTGCGTTGCCAGCAACGGCAGATCCACGGCCAAAGCAACCAGAGCGAACTGTGCAGCGGACGGATCCTGCAAGTGGCGCAGCACCCGCTCTCGAGTTTCAACGATCAGTGGCTGCTCACCGATATCCGGCACCAAGGACAGCAGCCGTCGATTCTCGCCGAGGACCAGCCCGGCAGTGCCCGACGCTACAGCAATCAGTTCACCGCCATTCCCTGGTCAACGGTCTTCAGGCCGGCGCTCAAACACGCCAGGCCGAGCATCCCGGGCTATCAGACCGCCCGGGTGCTGGGCCCTGCCGGGCAACCGGCAGCGCTCGATGATCAGGGCCGGATACAGGTCAGACTATGGCCGACGCCGGCGCTCGAGGTGGATGAATCCGACGGTCTCTGGCTACCGGTCGCCCTCGCAACACCGGATGGTCGGATCGATCCGGCCAGGCTCCCCATGGCCGGCACCGAGGTGTTGGTCAGCTTTCTCGACAGCGACCCGGACCGACCAGTGCTGTGTGCCGGCATGGGTCATACCCAGCCTTCCCGGCCCGTTCCGGAGCCACGTCGCGATGGCCGTCTGCTGCTCGATTGGCTGGTCAACCGCTCGGATCCCATGCAGTGACGCCTTTGTCGATTACCGATTGCACACGGCGAGTGGTGGCGACGTTTCTGGAGATGGTTCGCGAGAGTCTGTAGGCAGGTCCGGCCTCATCGCGAGCAGGCTCGCTCCCACAGGGGGATCTTCGCTGGTCACACATTTTGTGTCTGATGCAAAAATCATTGTGGGAGCGAGCCTGCTCGCGATGCAGGCGCCGCGGTCTATCTAGCGGGCGCCAACCCAAAAAACGCCTGTATCAACCGCAAATCCCGCCGCCGTTCCATGCACCCGATCATGTGCCGATTGACCAACCCCTCACCAATAATCGGCACCGCCGCCACTCGCGGGTCGTGGCTGACTTCCACCGACGACACCACGCCCACGCCCAATTCTGCGGCCACGGCCTCGGTCACTGCCTCGCGACTGTCCAGCTCCAGCAACACCCGAGGATTGACCTTGGCCTGAGCGCACGCCTCGTCGAACGTGCGTCGGGTAATCGAACTCGGCTCGCGCAAGACCATGATCACCTGGTCCAGGTCCTTGAGCTGTACTCCTTTCGACTTCTGGGCCCACGGATGTCCAGCAGGCACCAACGCGCAAATCCTCGACTCGCTCAACGCTTGCAGGTGCAGCCCCTTGCGCGGCTCGACCTCGGTCAGCACCGCCACGTCGGCATGCTCCGACAACAACGCGGCCAATGTTTCCTGAGCATTGCCCAACCGCAAGTTCACGGTGATCCCCGGATAACGCGCGCGCAGGCTGGCAAGCATCGGCATGACCATGTGCGGTCCGTCCGCCGCCACTTCCAGACGCCCGGTCAGCAACTGCCGGTTGGCCTCCAGCATCACCTGCGCTTCTTCGGCCAGGCCGAACATCGCCCGAGTGATCGCCGCCAGTTTAGTGCCCTCTTCCGTCAGCTCGACGCGCCGCGCGGTACGTCGCAATAACGTGATCTGGTAGTGCTCCTCCAACGCCTTGATGTGCCCGGTGACGGCCGGCTGACTGATAAACAACCGCGCGGCGGCACGAGTAAAGCTGCCCTCGCGGGCCACGGCGTCGAAGGCGCGCAGCTGGAACAGATTCATGAATAACCCTCACTGATGGCTGGTATAACAACAAACAATTTGATTGATAGCTCACCGAATTGCAATTTATGTCCCGTAGCTTCATCCCACGGAGCTTTTGCGAGGACACAAGAATGAGTACTGCCGAGCCCATCCTGCTCACCCCCGGCCCATTGACCACATCGAGCCGCACCCGTCAGGCAATGATGGTCGACTGGGGCTCATGGGATGACCGCTTCAACCAACTGACCGCGAGCCTCTGCGAACAACTACTGACAATCATCAACGGGGGCGACAGCCATCACTGCGTGCCGTTACAAGGCAGCGGCACTTTTGCGGTCGAAGCGGCCATCGGCACACTGGTGCCTCGCGACGGTAAAGTGCTGGTATTGATCAACGGCGCCTACGGCAAACGCCTGGCGAAAATCTGCGAAGTGCTCGGCCGCTCGTTCAGCACCTTCGAAACCGCCGAAGACGAACCGACCACCGCCGCCGACGTCGACCGCCTGCTGCGGGCCGATACCAGCATCACCCACGTCGCGCTGATTCACTGCGAAACCAGCACCGGCATCCTCAACCCGCTGGCGGAAATCGCCCACGTTATCGAGCAGCACGGCAAACGCCTGATCATCGACGCCATGAGCTCGTTTGGCGCCCTGCCGATCGACGCCCGGGACGTGCCATTCGACGCACTGATCGCCGCCTCGGGCAAATGCCTGGAAGGTGTGCCGGGGATGGGGTTCGTTTTTGCGCGCAAAGAAGCGCTGGCCAATGCTGCCGGTAACTCGCACTCACTGGCGATGGACCTGTTCGATCAGCACACCTACATGGCCAAGACCGGCCAATGGCGCTTCACCCCGCCAACTCACGTGGTCGCGGCGCTGCACGAAGCGCTACTGCAATACAACGAAGAAGGCGGCTTGCCCGCACGGTATCAACGCTACGCCAATAACTGCCAGGTGCTGCTCGATGACATGGCCAAACTGGGGTTGCGCAGCTTCCTGCCCGCCGCGATCCAGGCGCCGATCATCGTCACCTTCCACGCGCCGAAAGACCCGCGCTATCAGTTCAAGGAATTCTACGAGCGGGTCAAGGCCAAGGGTTTCATCCTCTACCCCGGCAAACTGACCCAGGTCGAAACCTTCCGCGTCGGCAGCATCGGCCACCTCAACCAGGCCGAAATGCGCGCGGCTGTGGCGGCGGTCGCCGAGGTGCTGCGCGAGATGGAAGTACTCGACATCTGATTCACCACCCATCCCTGTGGGAGCGGCGGTGCGACGATTCGACTTGCTCGCGAAAGCGGACTGACATTCAACATTGATGTCGACTGACACACCGCCTTCGCGAGCAAGCCCGCTCCCACCAAAAGCAGCTCCCCTATTAGCCAGTTGCCACAGGATTTAATCACCATGCACTACACCAACCCAACCAAACTCCAAGCCGCCATCCTCGACTGGGCCGGCACCGTGGTCGACTTCGGCTCCTTCGCCCCGACGCAGATTTTCGTCGAAGCCTTCGCCGAGTTCGACGTCCAGGTTTCCATCGAAGAAGCCCGCGGGCCGATGGGCATGGGCAAGTGGGACCACATTCGTACCCTGTGCGATCAGCCTCAAGTCGCCGAGCGTTACCGCAACGTGTTCGGTCGCACCCCGACCGACGATGACGTTACCGCCATTTACAAACGCTTCATGCCGCTGCAGATCGAAAAAATCGCCGAACACTCGGCCCTGATTCCGGGCGCCCTGGACACCATCGCCAATCTGCGCCAGCAAGGGATCAAGATCGGCTCCTGCTCCGGCTACCCGAAACAGGTCATGGACAAAGTCGTCGAACTGGCCGCCTCCAACGGCTACGCCGCCGATCACGTAGTCGCCACCGACGAAGTGCCCAACGGCCGCCCATGGCCGGCTCAGGCACTGGCCAACGTGATTGCCCTGGGTATCGACGACGTTGCGGCTTGCGTGAAAATCGACGACACGGTGCCGGGCATCCTCGAAGGTCGCCGCGCCGGCATGTGGACCGTGGCGTTGATCTGCTCCGGCAACGCGCTGGGTCTGGATTACGAAAGCTATCGCGCCCTGAGCAGCGATAAACTGGCCAGCGAACGCAAGCGCATTCACGCAATGTTCGAAGGTTCACGGCCGCACTACATGATCGACACCATCACCGATTTACCCGAGGTGATTGCCGACATCAACAAGCGTCTGGCCAATGGCGAGATGCCGCAAACCAATTGATTGCACCTTTCACTTCATAAAAAAGCGCCAGTTCCTTTAACGGAGCTGGCGCTTTTTTGTGGCCGATCACTTGATCTAGAGCATTAAACAGCCCATTGCCCGCAGGCAAATCCAGCCAAACAGGATTACAGTGACTGCACACCGTCGAACAAGAACGGTGACTTCAGACCAGACCTGTGAGGAAACACCGTATGCCCTGGAAGAATTCCGAATCACGTTACAGCACCGTATCGATCGCGCTGCACTGGTTAATGCTGGTTCTGTTAATAGCGGTTTACGCCTGTATCGAATTGCGCGGGATATTCCCCAAAGGCAGCGGCGGCCGGACGCTGATCAAGGAAGCGCACTTCATGCTCGGCCTGACGGTATTCGTGCTGGTCTGGCTGCGGCTGTTCGCCCGCAGCCTGGGGCCGGCGCCGCAGATCTTTCCCGCCTCGCCTCAATGGCAAACCCTGCTCGCCAAACTGATGCATTGGGCGCTGTATATTTTCATGATCACCATGCCGATTCTGGGCTGGTTGATTACCAGCGCCGAGGGGCATCAGGTGATGTTCTATGGCATCGACCTGCCGTTGCTGATCGAAGAAAACAAACCGCTGGCCAAGCAACTTGAGGGCTGGCATGTGCTCGGCGGGACGATCGGCTACTGGCTGATCGGACTGCACGCCGTGGCCGGGCTCTACCACCACTATGTAGTGCGCGATAACACCTTGCTGCGGATGATGCCCAAGCGCGGTTGAGCCCGGCTACTGAAAATACTGATCACCACAAAAGCACAATGCCCCCTTCAGGTTTGTGAACTGAAACCCCGGCGGCCCTGCAAGCCGCCGGTGTGGATGAAGATCAGCCGCGTTCCCCGGGCAAATTTACCCGCCTCCACTTGCTGCTTGAGCGCCAGCAACGCTTTGCCGGTGTACAGAGGTTCGAGGGGAATGCCGCTGGCCTGTTCGGTCTGCTCGATGAACGCAAGCAACGGCGGATCGATTTTGGCAAAACCGCCACGGCTAGCGTCCAGCAGTTCATACGCGGGATCGATCAGACCGGCTTCCTGCACAATCATCTCGACCTGCTGCGTCACGCCATGATCGTCAGGCACCGCCAGCGCGCCATACACCGGATGCTCACCCGCCTCGGCCAGAACCAGCCCCGCCAGGGTGGTACCCGTTCCGCAGGCCAGCCACCATCCGTCGTAGTTGCTCCAGGCCGGACCACTCAGTTGCTCGCAGGCCAGAGTCACCAATTGCCCGCAGCCCTTCGCCCCAAGCAAGCCGCCGCCACCTTCCGGCACTGGATGTAGCTCGGGGTATTGCTCCCTCCATGGCGCCCAGAAACCTGGTTCGTGCCGCGCTCGATAACCGCCATAACCCAACCAGTGCAAATGCATGCCGAACGCCTGCAAGTCCTTCACCGTCGGGGTGTCTTGCGGATGCCCGCGCAGCAGGCCGACCGTGGTGAAACCGAAGCGTTTGCCCGCTGCGGCCAATGCATGCAGATGGTTGGAATGGGCACCGCCCAGGCTGATGATGCCCTGGGCGCCGTTCTCGTCGGCAGCTTTCAGGTGTTCAATGAGTTTGAACCACTTGTTGCCACTGATCAGCGGGTCAATCTGGTCCAGACGCAGGATTGCTACTTCGATGCCAGCGGTGGCGAGCCAGTCGAGGTGAAGGGATTCGAGGGGGGCTTGGGGGAGCCAGTTGGCAGGAGGAGAAAGCATTGGCGCCTGATCGTTCTCAGATAGAGCCCGCATTCTAGTCGCTCAAAGGAACCCATCGCGAGCAGGCTCGCTCCCACATTGGATTTGCGTCGGTCACAAAATACGTGAACACCACAAAACCTGTGGGAGCGAGCCTGCTCGCGATGGCCATTGGCACGTTAAACCTGCGTATTACAACTCAGCCGCCAACCGCGAACCCTGGTTAATCGCGCGCTTGGCATCCAGCTCCGCCGCCACGTCCGCGCCGCCGATCAAATGCACGTTCTGCCCGGCCGCAACCAGACCGTCCTGCAACTCACGCAACGGATCCTGCCCGGCGCAGATCACGATGTTGTCCACCGGCAGCACCTGCGGTTCGCCGCTTTCGCCGATGCGGATGTGCAGGCCTTCGTCGTCGATCTTCAGGTACTCGACGCTGTTGAGCATCTGCACCTGCTTGTTCTTAAGTCCCGTGCGGTGAATCCAGCCAGTGGTCTTGCCCAGACCGTCGCCGACCTTGGATGTCTTGCGTTGCAGCAGGAACACTTCACGGGCCGGCGCATGCGGCTCAGCCTTGATCCCCGCAACACCGCCGCGCGCTTCGAGGTGTGTATCGATGCCCCACTCCTTCCAGAACGCTTCGCGGTCCTGACTGGTGGCCACACCCTCGTGAACGAGGAATTCCGACACGTCGAAACCGATACCGCCGGCGCCGATCACCGCGACACGCTTGCCCACCGGTTTGCGCTCGAGGATCACGTCCAGGTAGCTCAGCACCTTGGCGTGCTCGACGCCCGGAATCGCCGGCACCCGTGGCGCGATGCCGGTCGCCAGGATGATTTCGTCGTAACCCCCCTCGACCAGCTGCGCCACATCCACACGGGTGTTCAGGCACAGCTCGACGTTGGTGGTCTGCAATTTGCGGTTGAAGTAGCGCAGGGTTTCGAAGAACTCTTCCTTGCCCGGCACGCGCTTGGCGATGTTGAACTGGCCGCCGATTTCGCTGGCTGAATCGAACAGGGTCACCTGATGACCACGCTCAGCAGCCACGGTGGCGGCGGACAGACCTGCAGGGCCGGCACCGACCACTGCGATTTTCTTGATCTGCTGCACCGGCAGGTAATTGAGTTCGGTTTCATGGCAGGCCCGCGGGTTCACCAGGCAACTGGTCAACTTGCCGCCAAAGGTGTGATCCAGGCACGCCTGGTTGCAACCGATGCAGGTGTTGATTTCATCGCCACGGCCGGCCGCAGCCTTGTTGACGAAATCCGGGTCGGCGAGGAACGGGCGCGCCATGGACACCAGGTCGGCATCGCCTTCGGCCAGAATCTGCTCGGCGACTTCCGGGGTATTGATGCGGTTAGTGGTGATCAGCGGAATTCCTACCTCCCCACGTAGTTTGGCCGTGACCTTGCTGAACGCCGCACGCGGCACCTTGGTGGCGATGGTCGGAATCCGCGCTTCGTGCCAGCCGATGCCGGTGTTGATGATCGTCGCACCGGCCTGCTCGATGGCCTTGGCCAATTGCACGATCTCTTCCCAGCTGCTGCCGCCTTCCACCAGATCGAGCATCGACAGGCGGAAGATAATGATGAAATTCGGGCCGACCGCTTCGCGTACCCGGCGGACGATTTCTACCGGCAGGCGCATGCGGTTTTCGTAAGCACCGCCCCAGCGGTCAGTGCGATGGTTGGTGTGGGCCGCGAGGAACTGGTTAATGAAATAACCTTCGGAGCCCATGATCTCGACGCCGTCGTACTCGGCTTTTTGCGCAAGCGCCGAGCAGGTGACGAAATCACTGATCTGCTTTTCGATGCCTTCCTCATCCAGCTCTTTAGGCTTGAACGGGTTGATCGGCGCCTGGATCGCGCTCGGGGCCACCTGTTTCGGGCTGTAGGCATAACGCCCGGCATGAAGAATCTGCATGCAGATCTTGCCGCCCGCCTCATGCACCGCTCGGGTGACGATCAGGTGCTTGAGCGCCTCTTCCTCGGTGGTCAGCTTGGCCGCGCCGGAGTAAACCCCGCCCTCGTCGTTCGGGCCGATACCGCCGGTAACCATCAGGCCTACACCGCCACGGGCACGCTCGGCGAAATACGCCGCCATGCGCTCGAAACCGCCGGGCTTTTCCTCGAGGCCCGTGTGCATCGAGCCCATCAGGGTGCGGTTGCGCAACGTGGTAAAACCCAGGTCCAGCGGGGCCAACAGGTGCGGGTAATGAGCGGCGGCCATCGGTAACTCCACAACGAGCGATCACGGAAAAAATGCAGGAGCTCTTCGGCCCCCGTCAGTCATGTTCGACAGACTAAGAGTCGCACTGCTGTCACTCAATGACCGTAACTGACAACTTATTGATCCAAATGTGCAGCACCCCTTGGCAAGCGCAGGCATGGGCCCTACCCTAGTCGCGAACCCTGCCATGAGTTTTCACTACGATTGGAATTCTTTTCATTAAGAATGGAATCAGCTGACCATAGCCAGCCGTATCGCGAAAACCTTAAACGCCAGCATGGGCACCGTTTGTGAAAGGTTTTATGTCGTGATGTCGGACCATTGCTAGAAGAGTTTCCGCGGTGCAGCGCTGAACAGCCTCACTCCGAAGCACACCTCCAGCTTGGCGACACTCTTGGCCCCGCAGTTGGTATAGCTCAAGCATCAAGCGGTCTTGGCGAAGCTATCGACCCCGGCACTGCGCACAAAGCATTCGATACACCTGAAGGTTTCCATAGATGTCACAATAAACTTTGGGCTTACACAGCTTATTGCAATTACCGTCTACCTTCCCTTCGTCGGTCATTAAAAGTAAAATGAAGTCATTAGATTTTACAGCGGGCGAGTATGAGGGTTTCGGAAAGACAAGTTGGTGACGACGACTTTGCAGGATAAAAGGCAGGACTTTAAATTGAAGTCACCGAAATCGCCTGCATGGGTCCTAAATAGGCAGCAATCGGCCCAGAGTGTGTAAAACGCTTCGCCAAAATTGAAGTGTGCGCGTCTACGTTAAATCTGAAATTTATCGGCACGTCAGCAGATGTGGATTTCGCGTAGAAACGCGATTTTCAGTCCGGTTTTGAGTACCTGTCACGCTCAAAAACGTTTTTACACAGCCTCGGCCAAAAGCTGTCGGTCGCCAACTCCACCAATCAGTAGCGAAAAGGCCAGCAAAGCCTACCAGCCAAGGCACCTTACTTCCCGAGAGCCTCGACGACTGCGTCAGCGATACCAATCCGGTGCACGTAGTCGACTTCTTTGTCGACGAACTCGACCTGGTCAATTTGGGTTTTGAAGGTGCCATTCCAGCCGATACTGGCCGGCCTGCTTACCACCCCGCAATCTTACTGAAGAACTACATCTACGACTATCTCAACCAGATCCAGTCGAGCCGACGTTTGGAGCGAGAAGCTCAACGCAACGTCGGGCGGATGTGGTTGGTCAGCCAACCCAGTGTACTAACTACGAGCGCACTCGAGAAATCGAGCGACACCACCCAGCTGGTTTGATGAGGCCGGTACAGCAATGACCTTTTTGAATACGCATGACACGTCAACGGAACGTGTAATCGCATTTTTTTCTCTCAGTTTATTCCTTGTTTTCTCATTAATTTTTTTGTCCTAGGAGATGACGATATGCCCGGATTCGAGCGGTTCCCTTAAAACCTCCAGCACTTTGCGATCAAATTCCGGGATTTTGCTGTTTGAGACTTTAATCACAAAAAGTTGTCAAAAATACGGAGATCAGCCCTCCGCTGTGATTAGGCGAATTTGGCGTTCGGGTCAGGTGAGATGCAGGCTTCCAAGAAGCTCGTCACCTCTCCGAAGTAAGGGACAGTGTCCGGCGCATTGGTCAGGTGGAGGAATTCAAAGAGACGATCAGCTTCAAGTCGCGCCGGTTTAACGTGATCGCGGTTGGTTAACAACAAAATCGTTGAACAGATGCAGCCCCCTTCCCACCTTGTGGGAGGGGGGTAGACCTCTCGTGGTTATTTCACCCTTTACTGGACGCCGACGGAGCAATCTCCGTCTGAACCAGGCATGTGTAACGAAATTAGCGAGTTTATGCTCCGGACATAACTTCGCTAATTTCCATACGCCTTGCGTCGAAGCGTTCATTCACTAGACGCATAACGAGGCAATGCAATTGAAATCAAAGCTGCAAGCAGTACGAATGCACTTGATAGGTAAAAGGTGTTGACGGTTGCGCTTAAGCTCAATCGTGCTGGTGTCGTCAGGAGTAGGATTGACGCGGCCGAAATGCAGCGGTGAAATGCGCATACAAAAACAGGGGCCAATGGCCTAATGCCGATCAGTTGAGTTGCCAAACATGTGGGAGCAATCTCGCTCCCACATGGAGTTCTTTTTGGTTAATAGAATTTGACCCTGCCGTCAAAGCCATATAAATTCGGCGGAATGCCAGACCAAAAAGTTCAAGGTCGATATTCGATAACTGAAGGATAACCCGCTAAGCCATGTGATACGCGATTCTTTTCCGCCCTCGATAGGCTCGAACGTTGCTTTTCGCCACGTCCGCGCACTTGTCAAGCCGCCATGCGAACGTTTGCTGGCGCTGCCGGAGAATCGCTTATGTCTGAATCTCTCATTCACACTTCCCAACTTTGCTTTGCCTGGCCCAACGGTCAGATTGTATTTGATCAACTGTCCTGCGTATTTGGTCCGCTCCGCACCGGTTTAGTGGCACCTAATGGCGCCGGCAAGAGCACATTACTAAGACTCTTGGCGGGCCATATTGAGCCCATGGCAGGTCAGATTGCCGTTCAGGGGACGCTGGCCTATCTTCCTCAACATTTACCGCTGACACTCGACATGAGCGTCGCCCAACTACTGGGCATTGCGGTGAAATTAGAAGCCTTGGCTGCAATTCTTTCGGGCAATGCTGAGCAAGCTCTCTTTGACTTGGTCGGAGACGATTGGGACATCGAGGAGAAAACTCGTGCAGGCTTGGCTCGCTTGGGTCTTGGCGATGTGCCATTTGATCGTAAGTTGAACGAATTTAGCGGCGGTGAAATCATGTCGCTGGGGCTGGCTGCGCAGTTACTCGGTCAACCCGACATCCTGTTATTGGATGAGCCTTCTAACAATCTCGACCATCAGGCGCGACAACGACTGTATCAAGTGCTCGATACTTGGAGCGGCTGCCTGGTTGTAGCCAGTCATGATCGCGAGTTGTTGGAGCGTATGGACCAGGTCGCCGAGTTGAACCGCACTGAATTGCGTCTCTACGGTGGAGGCTTCAATTTCTACCAGCAAGTAGTCCGAGCTCAACAGCAAGCTGCCCAGCAAAACGTGAACAGCCTGCGAAAAGAGGTGAAGCGTGACCAGCGACAGATGCAGTTGGCGCGTGAAAGGGCTGAACGTCGGGCAAGTAACGCCTCCCGTAACCTTGCTTCGGCAGGATTGCCGAAAATCGTCGCTGGTAATCTCAAGCGCGGCGCCCAAGTGTCGGCGGCTAAATCCAACGAAGCCCATGGGGCGAAGGTTGATCGTACTCAAGCACGGTTAGCCGAGGCCAAACATGCTTTGCGTGAGGAGCTCTGTTCGGACCTTTCACTGCCTGCGACTCAGGTGCCTCAAGGCCTGATTGTCTTTTCTGGGAAAAGCATGCAGGTCCTTCGCGATGAAAGACCACTGTTTGGTTCGTCAGGAGTGGATCTTGATATTCGCGGCCCCGAACGAATCGGCCTCAGTGGTGCGAACGGGGTAGGCAAATCTACATTGCTGCAGGTGATCGGTGGCATATCTCACTTCACTGCAGAAACAATCTGCCGTGGGTCAGGACGAGTGGCCTACCTTTCTCAGCGCTTGGATCTGCTAGATGCTGAGGCCTCTGCGGTCGAGAATTTCGCGCGGTTTGCGCCAACCCTACCGGCTATAGAGCGAGCCAATCGTCTGGCTCGCATGCTCCTGCGCGGTGAGCAAATGCAATTGCCGGTAGGATTGCTGTCGGGAGGGGAACGTTTGCGCGCCATATTGGCATGTTTGCTACACGCTGAACCGGCGCCGCAGTTACTGCTGCTAGACGAGCCGACTAACAGTCTGGATCTGGATGCGGTGGGACAGCTCGAAATGGCATTGAGTGCTTACCGAGGGGCGCTCGTGGTGGTGAGTCATGATGAGCGCTTTCTGAAGGCACTCAATTTGACTCGGCGCCTGTCGCTTGTAGAGGGTAAGCTAGAAGAGTGTCGTCATGCCGACTGCTAATGCTTGCGCAAGTTCGCTACGCCTACCTGTTCAAGCAGAGAGGCTTAACTGATCGGCATTAGGCCAATGGGGAACTGACCCAGAACATCGTCTCGACTCCCAACTCCATCGAGGATTGTTTTCCTTGCTCAATCCTCCTTTAATCGCAAGAAATAAAAATCCGATGCTTGTATTGGCATGGGATTTTTTATGCGTCCCGCTCAAGCACTGGCCGACGTGGCCTTGGCGCACTCCGTGCAGAGGTGTACCCGACGAGTCCAGTGCCGCGCGTCATCATGGAGCGGCTGTCTGACAGAAAGGTTTCGCCGGGGTGACCCAGATAGACGCTGACATTTGCCAATGGCACGAACTGTCTTTTGGCCGGCATCACGCCGGAGAAACCCCATGGAAAATCGAGTGCTCAACGCTCCCCGCCAACACTGGCCAATTCCTGCTGCCATGATCGGTGGACCCGTTTGCTCCGGATGTTTTCGCCAATGAAGCCGTCATGTCTTCACTCGGCACATTCATTCCATCTGGCGGTTGGCGCTGTGCGCCTGATCCGTGACACCCCCGCCGTCGTACGACACATTAAAGCCGAACCCTCAAATCCTGATGCAATTCCTGAGTCAGCACATCAGAAATGACAGCGCGCAGCGCCTGATATTCGTTCATCTCGCTCACCCAAATCCACCGGAGGTCTGAATATAGCGCTGCTGGTCGCTTGCGGCTCGAAATTCGTTCGTAGAAATAATACTGCACAGCATTTATGAGTATCTACCATTGGCGGATTTCCTGATTGAAGACACCTACGACTGGCTTGACTCACCCACGCCGCTCGAAACCTGCCAGCACCAGCTGCTGATGAGCGAGAACGAAATTCAGGAGCTGACTACACAGCTTCGCCAGGAGCGCGAGAGGATTTCAAGCTGGTCGAAATACACGGCCAGGCTACCAAGGAGTGCGAAGCACTCCGGTCGCAACTGGCCGCTGCCAGAACTGAGGCAAGTGAAGCAAGCAGGAGAGCATCCGATATCGAAACCAAAAGCGCATGGGAGTTGATGGCGAAAGACAAGCACATCACCGAGCTATCGACCCAAATCAAAATCCTGAACGGCGAAGATCCTTTCGCCAGCCGCTTCCCACATCACTGGGACACTGATCGCGCATAGGCTTGGCACGCCTGTAGCGCGATCAGTCCACGGTCGCCGGCGTCGGTGATGGTGATGGTGATGGTGATGGTGATAATTCGTTGAGCATGCGCCGGGTCAAGTCGGGCGCGTACGGTTGCATGATCCACGCCGCCGGCGCCGGAGGCGGAAGACACTGAACAGCCACCGGCTGAACCCTCGTCGAGGAGGACTGACAGCCGGACATCAGCAGTGGCAAGGCGATCGCGCAGGCGATCCTGGTCACGTTGGGCATCGCTCATTTTCCTGTAGTGGGTTTGCTCGCTGGTAGACAGTCTCTGCTCGAGCACGAGGCGTTTAAGGCTGTCAGATGACATCCGAATGCTTGTGGTGGCAACGCCCGAGTATCTCGAACGCCATGGTATGCCCGAGCATCCGCGAGACCTGCTCAGCCACCAGAGCATTGGCATGCGCATGGCCCACGGCGGCCTCTACCAGTGGGAACTGGAGCGAGACGGTGAGAGGTTGCAGATGGATCTGCCGGTGCGCTTCATTTTCAACGAGATGCTGGCTATCAAACAGGCCGTGGTGATGGGCCTTGGCATCGATTTCATTTCCGAGTGGTTCATGCAGGAAGAACTGGTCAGCGGCGCCCTGGTGCCAGTGCTGGTACCGTGGTGCCCGTCGTTTGGCGGTTTGAGGCTTTACTACTCGGGCCATCGCTTCGTGCCGGCGCGATTACGCGCATTGATTGATCTGGCGCACGCGTTGCGGCCCACTGTGGTTTGAGCATGTCGCTCTGGACCGTTTTCGGCCCAGAGTGTGTAAAAACGCTGCGCCAAAATTGAAGTGTGCGCGTCTACGTTAAATCTGAAATTTATCGGCACGTCAGCAGATGTGGATTTCGCGTAGAAACGCGATTTTCAGTCCGGTTTTGAGTACCTGTCGCGCTCAAAAACGTTTTTACACAGCCTCGGCCAATAGTGGACGTTTATGAAAATCGGTATCTGACCTCGCAAGAGGTATCCATTAGGATAGAGCTGATCACTTCTCTCGGAGTGATGCGCCAATCGACGCCCAGAGTCGATCTGCCTCAACCGATGGATAGAAAGTGGAAAATTTGTGACTGGAATTTCGTCGGCTCTTCGATCCACGGCAAGTGCCCGCTTTCTTCAAATATTTCCAGAGTGGAATTTTCAATACCTGCGTGCATTCGTTCTGCGACGGCGACAGGGCAAACCCAGTCATGCCTGCCACTGGCGATTAGGACGGGTGCTTTTACCAAATGGAGCAAAACCGTCTGATCATTTTGAGCAGCGGCGTCTGCGGCATTTTGACTGCCAAACGCATAAAAAGAGATCGGTTTATCTGAAAGCTGCTGACGGGTAGTGACGAGATTTTTGCTCGGATTATTCAAATACAGCGCAAGGATATTACCGACAAACTCCGTGAGTTCGTCATCGTTGATTGGCTGCCTGTCCTTGCCCGAAAAAAAGCGATGAGCCAATTTGACTGCGCTTGAGTAGTCCTGATCCTCGGCCCGAGTGGAGAGGAAGCGATGAGTATCCTCTGCTGCAGCAAACCCAAACAACTGACTATCGATCAGTATCAACTTGCTGACCCGGTCGGCGTATCGTTGAGCAAAGGACAATGCAATAGCTCCGCCATTTGAGTGTCCCAACAAAACAATAGTGGAGAGCCCGAGGTGCGATCTTAGAGCGTCCAGGTCGTCAGCCATTTGGTTGCTACCCATCATGGCCGGGTCACTTGGGCGCCCAGATAAACCGCTGCCGCGGGTATCCACAAACACCACTCTGAACCGTCCCGTCAGAAAGTCTAGGCCGCGTTGCAGATAAAGGCTTCCTATACCCCATCCAGGAGAAACAACAAACAATAGCGGACCATTCCCTTTTACCTGGTAGTGTAATTTGACGCCGTTCAAGTCTGCAAAGTGACTACCTTGGTTTAACGCCGCAATATTCGTATCTGTGTTTTTGATGAAATTGCTCATTGAAACCTCTTTCATTACGCTACGCCCATGCGCTCGATAAGTCTCGCTTAACGCAAGTAGTAAGTTGCTCTTAGCCTAACGGATAGATGGATGCACAGGATATAGGCTGTGCTAAAAGATCATTCGGCAGTTCGACTGTTCGTCACCCCTTGCAAGGGCAAACCCAAGCGCAGGCGATTGATATTAGCCGCAACGCCTGCCGCAATATCTTTGAGCGAGTCGAGTGTGATGCCAGCAATATGAGGTGTAGCGATCACGTTACTCATTTGCAAAAGCGGATGCTGAGTATCGACAGGTTCCTGCCAGTACACATCTATCCCTGCACCGCCCAAATGCCCCGAGCGAAGTGCGCTAATTAACGCAGCTTCCTCAACGAGACCACCACGCGCCACATTAATAAGCAATGCATCAGAGGGCAGAGAAGCAAGGTCATCGGCACTTATGCTATTGCGGGTTTCAGGAGTGAGGCGAGCGCAGATGACCAATATGTCAGTCTGTTTCAAGCAGGTCGATTTTTCCTCTAGCGAGTAACATTCATCTAAGCCAAATTCCGCCATCTTCGCGGCACTGAACTGGCGCGTCAGGCCGATTAATTTGACGTCAAAAGATTTGAGACGCCGAGCAAGCGGCAATGCGATTGCTCCCAAGCCGAAGAGGCACACTGTACGCCCCGCCAACATACTCCCTGATGGCGCACCCAATATACCGTTCCGCACATTAAGTTGAGCTTGGGTCAGATTTCGGAGCAACGCCAATATCAAAAGCAACGCATGCTCCGCAACGGAGTCTGCGTTTCCTCCATTGGCCGGGACGTTAGCGACTGGAATCCCTAAATCTTCGGCCGCAAGAATATCGATACCTTCCAGACCGACCCCCCATTGTTGCACGAGGCGGCAGCGGCTCATTTCAAGCAAGCGGGAATCGACACCGTGCATTTTGGGAATCAATACATCTATGTTGTGAGGAAGCGTACTTAGATCTTCTCCCGACCACACAATCACTTCGTCACCGGCATCGACTGGCAATGCTTGCTGAAGGGCCTCCGCAGTATCGGGAAAGGTCTCGCCACAGAACACAATTCGCATATTACCTCCACGAACCAGCATGCATGGTTGATATTTGAATACCCATTAGAGGCTAGTATTCCAGCGTCTGCGGCATCGATCGTCTATTGTTCCTTGTGATAATAAGGAGGTCTTGAACGGGGTGTGCTGCGCAGCCGGCGATACCGCTTTTACACTTAGTCTTACGTCTACTGTGTCCGTGATAGAAAATTGGATGAGCGTTTTTTTGCGAGCACTGCAAGTTGCAACGGCACTGCGGCTGTCGACGTTTACTGTGGAATGTAGTGTTTATCGCACCAGGTTCACCTTGGCTAGATCGATGAGCTGCTTGGCCCGGCCATCAAGGACAGCTTTCAACATGAAGAGCCCGAACCCTTGCGCTTCGGCGAATGTGGTTTTTGGCGGCATGATCAACTCTTGCCTTTCGCTGACAACGTCCACCACGACGGGGCCCGGATGAGCAAAGGCTTCCTTCAATGCACCGGCCAAATCCGCAGATTTTTCAACCCGGATGCCCTTGATACCGATGGCTTGGGCCATTGCTGCAAAGTTCGGGTTCTCCAGTTCACAACCAACGTCCAGAAAACCGTGGGCTTTCATCTCCATTTCCACAAAACCCAACGTACCGTTGTTAAGCACGATGATTTTTACGGGCAGTTTCATCTGCCTCAATGTCAGGACATCGCCCATCATCATTGCAAAACCACCGTCGCCAGACATAGAGACGACTTGGCGACTAAGGAAGGCGCACTGCGCACCGATAGCCTGGAGCATTGCATTGGCCATAGAACCGTGGTTGAACGAACCGATGAGGCGGCGCTTCCCGTTCATTTTTAAATAGCGTGCAGCCCAAGCAGTTGGCGTGCCGACGTCGCAGGTGAAAATAGCATCCTCAGACGCCAGTTCGCTAACCAGGCGGGTCACGTACTGCGGGTGAATCATCGCGCCGTCTGAGCCTCCCTCTGCCAGCGCGTCCAGGTCTGCGCGAGTTTCCCTGTAATGCTTCAGGGCAGCATCGAGATGACCGCAGTCATTGTGCTCCTCTAGCAAAGGAAGCAGTACTTGAAGTGTGGGTTTCACTTGGCCAACCAAACCCATGTCCAAACCGCAACGGTTTCCAAGTGCTTCAGCGCGAATATCAACCTGGAAAATGCGCGCATCTGCTGGATAAAACTGCCGGTAAGGGAAGTCGGTGCCCAGCATCAGTAGAGTGTCGCAATCCTTCATAGCCGCATAGCCTGAAGAGAACCCGATTAACCCAGTCATTCCCACATCGTAGGGATTGTCGTACTCGATGAATTCCTTGCCACGAAGCGCATGTACGATAGGAGCTTTCAGCTTCTGAGCTAAGCTCAAAATCTCCTCGTGTGCGCCCGCGCAACCCGCCCCGCAAAGCAGTGTGATCTTTTTGCCTTTATTCAGCATGAAAGCGAGCTGCTCAAGCTCGTCACTGCGCGGATGGATGACAGGATCGCTGGGCACAAGCCAACGCGGTACCGGTACCAAGATAGGATGCAAAGCGACGTCCCCCGGGAGCACCACTACTGCCACCCCTTTTTTTGAGATCGCCGCGCGCATCGCGCGCTCCAACACCTGAGGGAGCTGATCCGGACGGGAAACCAATTCAACATAATGGCTGCATTCCTTGAACAGTACTTCAGGGTGAGTCGTTTGGAAGTATTCGATCCCTATTTCGGTGCTTGGGATATGGGCTGCAATCGCCAATACGGGAACACGGTTTCTGTGAGCATCGAAAAGCCCGTTGATGAGGTGAAGGTTTCCGGGGCCACAGCTACCAGCACAAACGGTCAGCTCGCCGGTAAGGTGTGCTTCCGCACCAGCTGCAAATGCAGCTGCTTCCTCGTTGCGCATATGAATCCAGTCGATGGATTCATCCCGGCGCAGTGCATCCGTAAACCCGTTGAGCGAATCGCCCACCACACCGTAGACGCGCTTCACTCCAGCACCTCGCAAGGCTTCAACTACAAAGTCCGACACTGTTCTTGCCATCTGATGAACTCCTACAAGTAAAGTTTGTCCTGAAAACAAGACGCAAAAATCTGGCAGATAAAGGCGTGGAGCGGAGCATTCCGCATACTTGCTAACATGAGGAAGTCCCCCATAACGCCACCGTAAAAATCGCTGCGCATCCGACGCACGGATCGATATTGACTAGACCAACAACTGTAGTTAAAGCCAATCCTACGTGATGTTCGGATAGGTCGTAACGTACCGCATTCGTCGTACACCATCGAGGTGGAAGGCTATATTCTATTTAGACAGAACGTATTACAGGCCGATATTGATTAGCAGGGGACATACCAAGAGGAAGCTAATGCGAACATGATATATTAGATATCTCAGGCATCAGACTTCTTCCAAAATTAGTCGATATGATCCACTTGCGCACCAAACCAACTGCAGGCAGCTGCAACTTATAGCTAAGTGCAGTAATGATCAGCGCTGGAATCATCCTAAGCGAAAGCTGTGCACCGATCACTTACACATAAGTATCGGTCTATGTCATTCAATTGCTTAACTGATTGATATTCCACGCTTAGAACCCTTTCAGGTTTTGCCTATTTCAACAATTCTGAATCACCTGATCCTGTGTCTAGTCACTGCCTTCATCCAAAGTGGGTGCAACTCATCTGCCTCATGTCGTTGATCAGGTAGTGAGCGGGCCAGTACTGGATTACGAAAGTGCTCCAGATCTGTAATTGTTAGCGACTGCCACGTTGCCGATGGTCCGTGCAAATTCGCAATCTGGGGTGAAGGGCAGATAGAGGAAAAGATTTAAATTCCTTAAGGTTTGTATCGATGTGTATTACCAGGCGGCTCTGATACGTATCGATTTAAAC
>NZ_MOBM01000014.1 GCF_003732275.1 Pseudomonas frederiksbergensis | reverse complement strand
TGCCCAATATAGAGCTATGCTATGCGTGTATATTGGGCAATGGGTGTATAGCGGCGGGGATTGGGCAATGGGTGTACATTGATGCGGGCAATGGGTGTATGCAATGGCGGGCAATGGGTGTATATTTGCTGATATCGGTTTGCGGGCTATGGGTGTATAGCTGGCGACCTTCTATTCTTCCTTAGGGCAATGGGTGTATATATGGGCGACGAACTGATGAAAGGTGATGAAATGCAGCCAGACCAGGAGCGCGAAAGCTTTGGCAATTACGGCGGGGCCACTCGCCAGAAAATCGATCTTCCCCCTTTGATCGACAAGCTGATCGCCGATATTCAGCAGATCGACTCAGACCCTCATATGTCGCGCAGCAAGAAAACTCAGCGGATAACGCGAGTGGCTGAGAGCCTTAAAAAGCGCCTGTATGAGGACAAGCGTCGCAACGAAGATGACAAATTGAAGGCGTCGACCTATCGCCGATATTTGACCCTCGTTCGCAAGGCTGTCACTGCGCAGAACTGGCGCCATCACGGGCTTGAGGAGTCCGCTCGGCGCTTGGCAAAGCATTACCCACGCTACGCCGAGCAGCTGCACGCGCTGGCCGAAATGCAAAACATCACAGAGCTACGCCTTGCACACCGTGAGCTGCTGAATCAAGTTCGCCAGGATCGCGACCTAGATGCTTATGACGCCATCCAGGCGATGAAACTCGACCACGAAGTAATGCGGCACCTGGTGCTGCCTGCAGCGACAAAAGTAGAGCTTGCAACTCAGGCCGCCGCCACGCTTGAGAAGCGCGCAACCAACACGATCGAGGTCAACTATTACCAGTTCATTGATACCGCAAACGGGCTGCTGACCCACGCCGAGATCGGTGGTGATGGCTTGCCTGTGCAGCGGTTCTCGGCGCTGGCGCTTGGGCTTGCGATGGTTACCGGGCGCCGTGAGGTTGAGGTTCTGGCGCTCGGTCGCTTCAAAAAAGTCGGCGAGTTTGAGCTCGAATTTAGCGGCCAAGCCAAGCGCCGCGGCGGCGTCGACTACAGCTCGAGCTATCGAATCTATAGCCTGATCCCCGCCGACCAGGTGCTCGCGGCCGTCGAACGGTTGCGGGCATTGCCCGAGGTGCTCGAGCTGCAGCACCTGGACAACACCGAAATCAATCGCCGCGTCGCAAAAACCCTAAACACCACGGCCAAGCGTGTGTTTGGCGGCGAGGGTTGGGTATTCAAAGACAGCCGCGCCATATGGGCTCGAATCGTTTTCGAGACCCATTTCACGCGAGACGCTCGCTGGAAAACAGTTAACGAAACGGTGTTCTGGCGCGAAATGTTGGGCCATGAGGACATGGACACTCAGGAAAGCTACAAGGCCTTCAAGATCACCTATACCAACGAAGCGCCGGCCGAGCCGGTGAGCAAGTACGCCAGCCGCCTCGAGGCGCTCGAGGCGCTCGACGAGCAAGCCGCTGGCGGTGTCGCTTCGCAGCGCATTCATGAATGGGTGAAAAAGGCTGTAGCTGCAGCGCCTGATGTCCTGATCTCGCAGAAAGCGATCTCGGTTAACGTGGGCAGTCACCGCCAGGCGATCAAGGATTATCTGTCGATGGCCAGCGAGGCCCTTGCCACCCCGAACCGCCCTGCTCGAGCGGTTGCGCCGGCTGTTCCGGCAGAGGTGGCGAATGCTAGACCGAGAGTCTCGGTGCTCGAGATCTCGGAGGGTCGTTTCGTTGCTGTGGCCAAGCTAAATGGCGTCGAGATCGCCAGAGCAGAGGGTGACAGCAGAGAAGAGGCTCAAAGGGCTTTGTTCGAAGCCGCGAGCGGTAAAACCACTGCCTGACATGGCGTCAAATCTTCTGCCGGGATCAAGCGTCCCGGCAGAACGTCCTGATTTTCCCCGCCTCTGAGCTCTGTATCAGCCTCCTCTATCTGCTCGAGCGCTGTCGCGATCATGTCGAGCAGCTCCCCTCTAGTTGCTTCCATTCCGGCCTTCGTGGCCATGCTGAGCGCCGATTTGGCGCGGCTCAGTTTAGCGGACGCTCTGTCCATTTTTTCTTGGCACTGCAAGGTGAATCCCTCCCCTTTGTTCCTATCGATGTGTAATTGCCATCACTGTCTATCTAAACAGTATAACGCGCCTGTGGTCGAAGTAGCTTCGCCGCATATCCGAGCATCCATTTCAGAGTGCTGAATTCCTCCCCTGGGTTCGCCATCCGACGCACGACCCTCGGATCGATCGCCCCCACCAGCTGCACAACTGGCGTGCCGGGGGGGAGCTCGCAAAGCGAAGCAAAAGCGAATACTCGTTCTGCTACTTCCAAGGGATACTTTTCAACTGTGCTTACACCCTCTACCTGCAAAGTGTCACTGCCCGTCGCGCCCGCTGTAATCGGGGCGTGCTGCGCTTTGGGGGCTTCTGCGAGCTCCTCAGGGGCCAGCAGGGGCTGGTGCGTGGTTTCGTGGTCATGGGTGGTCAGGGAATGGACGTTTTTGGCTGCACGGCGCTGTACGTAGCCCATAACGAACGCCCAATTATCCATGTTGAGGCCAAAAAGAACCTGCCCGTTCGTCTTACGCTTTTTCGTGACCAGTCCGAGGCGCTCGAGGATCGACTTTACGACCGTAGTTGCGCAGACCTTCGCGTTGAGGCTTGCGACTGGTCGGCCGAGCTTCAGCGCGTTGTACAGATCTAGCGTTGCCTGATCGCGCTTGAGCAGCTCCAGCACCTGGCGACACTGCAGGCTGTTGAATTCACCAGTTCCCGAATGACGATCCAGGGTGAGGATTTCGAAAATCTGTTTCAGCAGCGCGTGCGCTGGGGTTTTGAAGCGGTGTTGAGTGATGACTACCCGCGCCTTGCGTTGGGCCAAGTCGTAGGCCTTCGCCTGAGATTCGTCAGCCTGCAGCAGCTCGAGCTGCACGACCTTGGCAATCCCCCGATTGTCATAGAACGCGACGTCGTCGGCGCGGATCTCGTCAACGCCGAGCTGGTGCTCGATGTGATAGCGATCGACCTGGGCGCTTTCCGCCTCGCTGCGGACTTCTTGACGATTGAGCTTGAGGAAAGCCTCCTCGGTCGGTGTCTCGACGCTGTCGATCAGATCCATACGCTTGGCAAACACCAGTTCGCCCGCGAACTTGCGGTTTTTGCGCGAAATGTCGGTCAGGTCGTCAATGGTCTGAGGATCGATCGCCAAGCGCTGCACCTGGTAACCCTCGCCGGAGAGCATCAGCAGCAGGTTGTTCGCAAAGCTGTTGCGCGCCTTGTTCTCAGAGGTGACGGTCGACAGCCAGATTTTGTCGAAAGCGGTCTTTTTGCGGGTCAGGCGGAATTCTTCGGGCGTCTCCTGGAACTGGCAGACCAGATCCTCGGCGACCAATAAGCCCCGATAAAGCGACTCAGGGTCGGTTTCACGCTGGCCGGAGGTGTGGCCAATGCCTACGACGTAATGTCGGGCGGTACGGTCGCGGCGCAACATCTGGACAGCGTCGGACGGGCCGACAGTGTTCCCGCTGAACAGGCCGAAATGGTGTTCGAAATGGGGCGTCGTCATGGATACGCCGGAGCTGATAGCCGGCGAGTAGATCAGCACGTCGTACTTGAGTGCCTCCTCGTTCGGGTTGCGCAAAAACTCCTCGACGTCGGGGTCGGCCTTGCTGTCGGCGTGAACCAGGAGCATGCGAACCGGTGCGATCTCCTCCTCGCTGACCTTGGCCTCGATCAGAGCGGCCATTTTCTTGGCCGATTCGGCCGAGTCGTTGGCGACCAGCACGCGCCGGCCGGCGCAGATCTGATCGATCGCCAGTTGCCAGACCGTCTCGTCGTCGCCGTGGTCAACCCGGATATGGTCGGTCGTGCCGACGATATCCAGAACGGTGATGACTTCACCAGGGCGTGCAATCTCGCAAAATTCGATTACACCGTCGTTGGCGTCGGCGTCGCAGAGCAGGACGCGTTTTGCGGCCGCGACGGCCTCGATCAGAGAGTCGAGCACGCGCACACGCCCCTCAACTGGGCCGGTCGTGGTGTGGCGGATCACCTGGGAGGCCTCGTCGATGCAGAGCGTTTCAAGGGTAGTGAACCAGCTGCGCTCCTCGGCGTTGTAGAACTTCGGTGCGGTCAGGCTGTTGACGCAGCAGGCCATGTGCGACACCCACGGCATCTGGCGGGCGGTAACCAGCTGATAGTGCTCGACGTTGAGGCGAGCGGCGGCGTCTTCCAGGAGCGAGATCCGGTGCGCGATATAGGCGGCTTTCGTCGAGGCTTTCATCAGCGGCGCGATCAGCTTCTCGGTTTTGCCCGACCCCATCGGAGCGCGGACAACGATCACACCCTCGAGGCTTTCGACCAGGTCAGCCATGTGCGCCGGCAGCTCAATGCCGCCGTGCTCGGCGCGCACGCCTTCGATTTTCATGTAACGAACGTTCGGGTTTGCCAGCGCCTTGACCGAAAAGCCGCGTAGTTGCTGGGCCTGATTGACCTTCTGGCGGCAGATCCAGTGCGCCAGACTGCGCATTTTCGCGTGCAGGGCAACGGGGGTGCTTGGGTGCAGGTTCTCGATCACACGGCCGACGACCTCGTCGACGCTGTATTTGATCGGCACCAGGAGCAGGCCGGCGTTAACCGCCATCTTGGCCGCTTTCTCTACCCGATCCTTGCCGCCGCTGTGAGCCAGGCGCTGCAGGCAGTAGCTAAACCAGTCCTTTTCGGCCCGGTGCATGCTGTCGCGTGCGTGCAGCGCCTTGGCGGTCGACTTCAGCCCGTAGCGACAGTGGTAGTCGTTCCAGTCCGTGGGGCCTTTGCCGGTTTCCCTGGCCTTGGCCACCTCGTCGAGGCTCATTGATTCGAAAGTCGGAACGGTGGCGACGTGCTGCAGGTCGCGGTGAATCTCCAGCGCAGCGAGCATGCCGGCGTTGCCGGCGTCTTTCCATTGGTCATTGTCGGCGGCGTTGAGGAAACGCCAGCCCGGGTAAAACTTGTCGTAGATGCGCAGTACCTTGACCAGGTTGTCGACGTTGAACGCGACGACCACGGCGATGTTGCGGCCGGCCTCGAGCTCGGCTAGGTAAACGCTGGCGCCAGTCGCGAAGCCTTCGACCGAGATCCGGATCTCGGCGGTTTCGATATCGCCGAAAATGCAGTGGGCACCGTCCATCTTGACGCCCGTGCCCTGCAGCTTTTTGTCGTCGTACAGGCGCTGCAGGCCGAGGAATTGGCCGTGGATATTGAGCAACGGAACGGCCGTGAAAACACCGTGACTGTCACGCATACGCTTCATTTTGAAGCGTGACGCGATGGCGCCGATCTGCTTTTTCTGCAGGTAAGGCGCGCTACCGTCCTCGTCGCCGATCACCTCGACAAAGCCGCGAGCAATGAAGGTGGTGCGGTCTTTGCGAGTGCCCTCGTATTCGAATTCCCCGCGCTCGCCGGTCAGCCAGGCATTTTTGTAGGCAGAAAATTCGCCCTGGATACGCTCCTCGCGGATGCGTTGCGCCGCTTCCTCAGCGGCCTGGCGGGCCTCACGCTCGAGGCGTTTGGCTTCTTGTTTCGCCAAAAACTCGCGGTCGCGCTCGCTGGTATCGATCCCTTTTTCGCGCTGGTACAGATCGAGTAGGGCTGTGAAGCCAGACCAGTACGAAGGCGACGCGGCGTTGTTGCTGAACGTCAGGGCCGGGTATTCGATCGCCGCCAGTGCAGGGCGTGTATCGGTCGCGGGCTTGGGGTCGGTTTTCTTGAGCTCGCCCCATACCATGACCTTGCCGTCGTAGCGGCTGTCGGTGGTGAGGATCTTCGCTTTTGAGTAGGCCTTGAAGCGTTCGCCGTTGAGACGAACCAGGCCGCGCACCGATGACCAGTTGACGAACGCGTCAGCCGCGGCTGCGGAAATATCAGCGTCAAAGAAATCAAGCAGGCTGTACGGATCGGAGTTAAACCGCTCCTGGTAGTAGGCTTCCAGCCCAGCGCCCTTTTGTACGTTTGTCATTTTGTCCCTTTGGTCAAAAGTACAAAGGTGAAAAAGTACAAACGATTGACGTCCGTATACACGGGTCTAAACTGGGCACTGAACGGCAAAGTTCGAGTAGTAAGTCGTGTTACCTGCCCGCTAAAACAGATAACCGATTGCACCAGTAGACACCGCAAGGTGTGCGTCTATCGCGAAGGCCGGGGGGTTGCTAAAGCCCCCCGGCCTTTGTCTTTTCCAGCTTTGAAAAAAAATAGCTCGTTAGCGGGTAGCCCCGCTACTTTACGTCGTCCACTCTATATTTAGAAGACTGACGTGCTCTTTTTATAGAACTCCCCCTTTGTCGAACGCCGCACGAAGGCCGACGACGACACCTATCACCTCGAATGTATCACCCACCTGTTGCATGGGAAACTGCGGATTCAGCGACCTGAGCCAGTACGCCGAGCCATCAAGTGTCAATTTCTTGAACACTGGTGCGCTCGGGTCGCCTAGGTGGCCCACGATAAAGTCATTGGCAAGTGCCTTGCGGCCAGGGTCGACGAAGATCGTATAGCCAGCCGGGAAGCTGATCCCACTCGGGGCTTGCATGCTTTCATCACGAACCTTTAGGGCGAAGACTTTGCCCGAAGGTGTATCGGTTGGCATGACCCATGACGAACCGGCCGGAAGGCGTCTAGGATCAGGGTTTGCAGCCCATTTTGCGGCTTGATCCCACGGCACTACTGGCACGCGTTGAGCGTGCTCGGTGGGGGCCTCAAAGGCTGTCGGATCTCTCGCCTCGCGTAGCAAAACGTCGACGGTTGTTCCGAGGCCCTTCGCGAGCGCTTCGGCGACGTAGACGCTAGGCGCCATGTCTTTGGTTTCGAGGGTCGCTAAATGCCCGGTTGACATCTCAATATGAGACGCCTCGACCAGGCGCTGTAACGACCATCCAAGGGCTTGCCGCCTCTTCCGTATCGCGGAGCCGATTGTTGAGTCGCGTTGCATGGTTCCCTCTCCTTTTCCCGTAATTATTGTCCCTTCTGGATGCTTAGCGGCACCACTCGTTATTTAGTAATTTTGTTTGCATTTTCACTCTAAATATAGAGAATGTGGTTAGAGCCACATGCGACCGTATTTACAGGGAAAGGTGCTATGACCATGCGAACTGAAAGGGATGTACTCGTCGATCAGACTAGCCGATGGTTCGCCCATTCGGATTGGTCACTCGAGCGTTTTGCAAGCGAACGCCTGGCGCCAGCACTGGCTGATGCCCGCCTGATTGAACCGCTTGAAACGCCCGAGGACGTCGAGACGTACCAGAAGGTACGCAAGGCCTGGGCGACCCGTGTGTCGCGCATCTTTCACGAAACGCAGCCCTTCCCGCTCGAATGGAAATGGGTTTGGTTGTCCTGCCTGCCTCCTGAGTACCAGCAAGCCGCGCGGCACCAGCTGCTGGCTATGGCTGGATGCTTCGACGTTCGCATACCAACACTTGCCGGCCTGGTCGGCCCTTCGGTCGCCTTGTCCAACCTTGGCGAGGTCACGAGGTCGATCGGCGATTTCATCGCGGCAACCGAGCCGGCGCACGACGGAAAATATGACAGCAGTGATGATCCGGCGGCCGTTGATCGGATGCTTGAGGAAGGCGCCGAAGCTATTTCACTGATGTTTAACGAAATGATCGCGCTATCGACCGGCACCGGCCGGCCGTTGCCGATGCTGCTTCTGGCTCACTTGAGAGGTGAGTCGGCATGAGTGCAGCCCTGCGCCTGGTCAGCTCGATTGCAGAGTCTGACGTTATCCCTACTGATAAAGAGGCCCTGGCCGAGCGCTTCGGCGCTGTGCCAGGCGAGAGCAAGGCCGACAAGGTCAAGCGTCAGAACCGCGAACGCCAGCAGAAAAAGCGTCTGCGCGATGCGCAGGCCAAGCTCAAGGCTGAGGCGTTCCATCTGCCGGCGATCACCTTCTACGGTGGAACCGTGCAGGCGATGATCGATGTGTGCAAGGCCGGCGGGTTCGAAGAATCAGCCGAGGCCCTGACGCTGCTGGCTCACGGCGGCGCCCGCCTTGCAGGGAAAGATCCTCAGGCGTTCGCGGCCCTCCTCGCTCCCGTGTTGGCCGCGCTGGCCCTCGCCGGGGCAGATCTGGCAAAGCGTGACCGTCACGCTTTCGAGTTGCTGATCGCGCCACCGTCACGCAAGGGGGCCGAGGAATGAAGTCGGTTCGCCTGTTCAATGTTGCGGGTGGTCAGTCTGTCCTGGTGCTCGAGCTCCCTCGCCGTCAGGGCCTCTCCGAGGCTCGCGTCGTGGTGAAAGCAGCGTCGCAGAACAAAGTGCATGACCTTCATTTCAACGAGCCGGCCGATTGCGCCGCGTTCGTCCATTCGTTTAACCAGAAGAACGCAGGCATGGCAGTTGCTCGCTTGCTGCAGGGTGGGGGTTCGCGTGTTTGCTGATGTTTCCAGTGGCCTCGAGCTGCGCCAAGACGACGCGATCGCTCGCGCGTTCCAGGTCGACGACTTTCTGCAGGCTGGTCTGATGGCTCAGCGTCTTTGTGGTGCCTGTGGTCGCCCGATCAGTGACGCGCGTCTGGCCCTGAGGCCGAATGCGACCCGTTGCTCGATGTGCATAGACAACCACACTCTGGCCAGGAATCACCGCCTAAGTCTTGCGTGGAAGCGCAAGGCATGACGGCCCGCGAATCCTTCTCGCTCGAGATCCGCCACCCGTTCTCGCCCGTCGACGACCTTGAGTGCTGGGTGCTGCTGCCTGGCCCCTGCTCGCGCCCGGTCGTTCGCCGTCGCGATGCCGTTCCTGCAGGGCCAACGGCTCAGGATCTGGTGTGGCTGCGCGATTGGCTGCTGTTCGCCTACTTGGCGCCCACCGGTTACCGCGAAACTGAGCGCCCGCCTGAGCCGGACGGCGTCGGGGTGATTGAGACGGGGCGCCTGCGCGACGCATTCCCGCGCCAGCGCGCCAGCGTCCTCGCTGAGTGCCCTCTCGAGGGTGAGGACGAGGCGAAAAATCTGCCCTTTGACTACGTGGCCGCCTTGGCCAGGGATACCACTCGGGTGACCTGCAGCGAGACACGGAAAAAGAAAAAAAGCGCGATCCCGCTCGGGCCTACGGCGTTTGAGGACGCGCACCTGGTGCGAACGGTGGCCACGCTCCCGACGGAGCTGAGCCGATGGGTGCGTTACGCCTACGCCGATTCGCTCGAGTGGGACGACGAGGCGGGCTGCGTGGTGCTGCTGTGGTCGCGCGTGCAGTCTCAGCTCGGAAAGATGCAGGCCAAGACGCTGCAGCGTGCCAAGGGCCTCGCCCACTTGGCTGTGCAACATCACAAGTTTTTGAAGAACACCGGAACGCCTCGCTACGACGGCCCCGAGCTGTCGATCCTCCTGGGCGTCACTGAGGTGAACTATCGCCAGCATTGGGCCGCCCGTTGGGATGCCATGCAATCGGCTCTCGATGGGCTCGACACTGAGGCGCTGTCGGCGCTCTGGAAGAAACTTTAATCAACGTGGGGTGTGCAAATGTTCGGATTCTGGAAGCGGCGTCGATTGGCTCGCGAGCAAGCGGCCGAGGCTCAGCGCAAAAAGCTGCGAGATCAGGCGGTGCAGACTGATCGACTGGAGCGGATCGCGGCTCGCCAGTCAGGTGTGCCGTCCTCGAGCGGTCATTCTGCGCCTGTCCTGGTGCAGCACGATCCGCTGCATCCATTGAATCCGCTATCGCCGCTGAGTGGGGTTTCGATTGGCTATGTCTCGCCGGAGCCGGTGCGCGAAACCTGCTCGCCGGTTGTTTCGGACGATTCCTGGAGCCGCCCCAGTGATTCGGCGTACACCTGCAGTGTGCCGACTTATGAGCCGAGCCCGAGCAGCTACGAACCGGCGAGCTACTGACTGTGACGGCGCGGCTCTGCCAGCACTGCAGCGTAGCGCCCGAGCGGCGCCACCAGGAGAGCACCGGGCTGGTTATGTGGATCTGCCAGGTCTGCAATAATCGAGGCGATGCGGCTCCGAGTGAGGCCCGTGCTCTGGCGAGCTGGGATCTGGTCAATGACCCTGAGTTTCCACTGCACACCTGCAAGGCGCTGGGCGTGGCCAGATTCTTTGCCAGGGCTGGGCGCTGGGGCTCTCGTTGCCCGTGCTGCGACTTCGTCGACGAGGGTTACGCCACTATCGAAGGCGCGCGGGCCGGCTGGGCTCGCGCCGTGAGGTGACAATGAAAAAGCTGCTGATTACTGGCTGTAATGATCGCAATATGTGGTACTCGGGGCTGGTGGGCAAAGAGGTGCCTTTCCTGCGCGAGGAGCACGATGCGTTCATGAGTCGCGAGCCGGCTGGGTTCGTGAACTTTGTGCGCAAGGCTGACGGTCGGCTCGTTGAGGATGATGTGCAGCCTGTCGGCTTGTTGAAATGGTCAGAAGTACAAAAGGCCATTAGTACAAAAGGCGTGACGAATTTCCTCGGGCATCCGGTGGTGGCCGATCCAACTATGCCGCCCCACCAGATGCGGCTGGTTAACCGGTCTGGATATCCTGCGGTGATGGTCTACGGATCTGCGCAGGAATGGGCAGAGTCGCGCCGCGAGCTAGGCCCGCAAGATGCGGAGCCTCTTGAATGGATTCACCCTGATAGGGCTGCGGCTATGACGCTCCTCGAGGAGGATCTCCTGCGCCGGCTGGGCTTTGGACAAAGGTACAAAGGGGCAATAGTGCAAAAGTGAAAATGCCCCTTGCAAAAGTAACGCGAAAAAGGGTACTTTAACCACTCTGCGATACATCCCACAAAAGCCCGCCACTAGAGCGGGCTTTTGCGTTTCCGGGATTCGCAAAAATGAGAGGCGCTGCCTCTTTGCAGGATCGATCCTGCGCTCTCAAACCCCGCCACTGTGCGGGGTTTTCTATTTCAGGACGCCGCTTGTGGAAGACGGAAAACTATCGCTGCTCAGCCTGGCCAAGGCTGAGGGGGCGAAGGTCGCGCCCATGGGCGGCGGCTTGCTGATTTATGGCTTGACCTATCAAGAATGGACGATCCGCCTGATGGCGTTTTATGCGCTGTTCCTGGTCGTCGACAGCATTGGTCGGAAGTGGGTTTACCCGATCGTCAAACTCGCCTGGTCGTTCGCCTGGTCGCGCTTTCGAAAGCCAGACCAGGCGCCGGGAGATCCCGGGGGCCAGCAATGACACTCCTGCAGCGAATTGTCGCTGCTGTGACGTTTTCGCTCGCCGCTGCTGGCTTCACGGTGAACGAGACGGGCCTGCCGGCGCCGGTCGAGCGGGCCGCCATCATGGCGGCGCTGCTTGTGATGACGCCGGAAATGGAAGGCACGGTTTACGAGGCCTACCCCGACACCGGGGGCGTATGGACGATTTGCACCGGTCACACGCTTGGCGTCCGTCGTGGCGACGAGGCCAGTCCGGCGCAGTGCGCGGCCTACCTGCGGGCAGATCTCGGCGAGGCGGTTGATTTTGTGATGCGTGAGGTGCCAAGCGCCTCGCTGTTCCAGAAAATCGCGCTTGCGGACTTTGCTTACAACCTCGGGCTTCGCGCGCTGGCCAAGTCGACGCTACTGCAGTACGCGAAAGCAGGCCTGCACGACCTGGCGGCGAAACAGTTCGGCCGGTGGATGTTCGTAGCCGGCCGGGACTGTCGCCAGCCGAAAAACAACTGCGGCGGCATTCCTGTCCGCCGCGAACTTCAACGTCAGGTTTATATGGTGCGCCCATGAGTCGTATCTACGGGGTCGCTGCTGCGCTCCTGGTCGGCGTGCTGCTGTTCGGCCTCGGCTGGATGGCGCGCGGCGATCATGTCCAGGCGCAGGCAGCACAGGAGCAAAGCGACCGGCTCGCCAAGGCGTTCGCGCAGGGCCAGGCGCTGGGCGTTGTGCGCGACCGGGTCGTCACTCAGTACGTCGATCGTGTCCAGGTAGTCGAAAAGAAGGGCGCCACGATCATTAAGGAGGTTCCGGTTTATGTCTCTGCGAAAGCTGACGCCGCTTGCACTGTCAACGCTGGTTTTGTACGGCTGCACGACTACGCCGCCAGCGGCCAGCCTCTGCCAGCCCCTGATCCTGCCGGCGACGCTGATGCAGCCCCCTCGGGGATTGCGCTCTCTACCGTCGCCGAAACCGTCGCCGGCAATTACACCAGCTGCCAGCAAAACGCCGAGCAGCTGACGCAGCTGCAGGCGTTGCTGCTGCAGTACCAGGGCGCCGCCAAGGCCCCATAACAGGAGTATTCCCTATGAGTGGCGATCAAGCGCTCGAGCAGCAAATCACGGCTTTAGGCCTGACAGCTCCCCGTGTAACTCTCGCACAGATCGAGGCACTGACGCGCAGCCTCAGCTTTCACACTTACGTCATTCCAGGCACGACAACTACAGTCGCGGCCGCGATCGATGCGGCGGGATTCGTCGTCGCGCTGGGCACGTCGTCTTGCGTCAGTCCGGCGAACTTCCACGAAAAGCTGGGTCGCGACGCGGCGATCTCGAAGGCCAAGACGCTGGCAGCGGATGAGCTGTGGAAGCTCGAGGGTTATCGCCTCAGCAAGAACCTTCAGCAAGCCTGCAAGTCCGGCTTGCTCGCCGGTCTTGGCGCTTACGTCAACGAAGGTTTGGGCGGCGATCAATCGTTCGTCGGTGATGTTGCGAGCGGCTTCTGCGCTGAGCTGATGGTGCCCGCGGCCGGCCGCGCGCACCATAATGGTGCAGCCGAAAAGGTTTAGGTACTCCCCCGACCCCTCCCCCTTCACGGGTGACTAACTCGCGGCCTTCGCGCGTGTCGCTTTTTGAAAGTTCAGTCCTTACTTCCGAACTTGAGGCCCCCCTGCCTGCATCGCCAGCCTGACCGCTCGGCCAGGTGCGACGGGGCCTCGACCTACTTCCGCGAGTGGCCAAAGGACAAAAGTCAGAAAGGACTTTTGTACCTTTGTACATTTTCACTTTTGCCCTTTTGAGTCCTTTCTCCCATGGGTCAGATCATCAGTAAAAAACAGCTGGCTGATCTCCTGGGGAAGTCAGAGCGGTGGATCACAAAGCTGATCGAGCAGGGATTGCCCGTCAAAGGTGGCGGCGGCCGTGGGGTTGCCGTTGAGATCGACAGCCAGGCCGCGATCGAGTGGCTGATCCTGCAGGAAGTTCGCCGAGAAATGGGCGACGACGGCGACGACGAGGAGGGGCTCAGTTCCGCGTCAACTGAGGATCGGCTACTCAAGCGCGCCAGGCGCGAAAAGCTGCAGCTTGAAATTGACCAGGTGCGCGGCCGACTGATCCCCAACGAAACGTTCGTCTCTCTAAACACCAGCATCGCGGCCGTGTACGCAACGCAACTCGATGCGCTGCCGAGCCGTTGTGCTGCTGATCTGGCGCTTATCGATGACCCTGCACTTATCCGAGCTCGACTATTTGAAGAAGCGAGGCGAGTC
The DNA here is from genome assembly GCF_003732275.1 of Pseudomonas frederiksbergensis. Taxonomy (GTDB): domain Bacteria; phylum Pseudomonadota; class Gammaproteobacteria; order Pseudomonadales; family Pseudomonadaceae; genus Aquipseudomonas; species Aquipseudomonas frederiksbergensis_H. The sequence goes on along the minus strand of NZ_MOBM01000014.1, from coordinate 23,309 downwards.
CGAGCAGCTACTGCCGACCGCCTCGAACATCGATCACGTGAGCTCGCTTCGGACGTTGATCGCATCGATTCATTACGCCGCGAAGCTGGTGAAGGCGCCGCCGCCGAGGACGTCTGACGAATGGGCTCGCGACAAGCGAATCATGCCGCCGAGCTCGCCTCGGCCCGGGCCGTTCAATCCTGACGTAAACCCCTACATGTGCCCCGTTTCGTGGGCCTTCGCTCAGCCTTGCTTTGATCGGGTGACATTCATCACGGCAACGCAGATGGGCAAGTCGGTCACGATGGAAAACGTTATCGGCCACCGACTGGACGAAGATCCGACGCCGATCATGTACGTCGCGCCGACCGCGCCGCTGCTCAAAGACGCCGTAGTGCCGAAGTTCGACGACATGTTCGCCGAGTGTGAGTCGCTCCTGGCAAAAATGAACGTGCAGAAATCGACGACGTTCGTGAAGTGGTTTGCAGGGGTGAAGCTGCGTTTCGTTTGGGCCGGCTCGCCTTCTGGTCTGTCGGCTGACTCGGCGGGCTTGATCCTGGTCGACGAGGTCGATCGGATCGTCAACACGGGTGAGGGCTCCACGGTGAGCTTGGTCGAGCGCCGGGGGGATGCCTACGACGGGTCGAAAATTGGTTACACGGCCACGCCAACGCACGGCCGGGTGACCAAGCGCCGGCACGAAAAATCAGGGCTCGAGCATTGGGCTGTAGCCTCGGTTAAGTCGCTCGGTTCGGCGGTCTGGAAGCTCTGGCAGTCAGGCACGCGCCACGAATGGGCGGTGCCGTGCCCTGAGTGCGGCGAATACTTTATCCCCTGGTCGGGGCTGCTCTGGTGGCCAGGTAAAGGCGCGGAGAACGAATGTACTCCTGACGAGGCGCAGCGGGGCGCTCGCCTCACTTGTGGCGCCAGTGGTTGCCAGATCGAAAGCAAGTGGCGCCCCTGGATGAACGAGCGCGGTCGTGCTGTTGCTCCTGGTCAATCGATCAGCCGCGACGGTGAGGTGACAGGCGTTGCGGATACTGCGGGCTCGACTCACTTCACATACGCCGCCTCGGGCCTGTGCTCGTTCTCCTCGAAAAAGACATACGGTGCCCTGGCCAAGGATCTATTGGCGGCGCAGTTGTCGGGCGACCCTGCGGATCTGCTGGCCGTTTACAACACCGGTTTTGGCGAGTGCTACGCGCAGGCCGGCGACGTGCCGACGTGGGATCAGGTCAGGGCCATGTGCTGGGGTTACAAGGCGGGCGAGCTGCTGCTCGAGCCGCTGAAAATCTATTGCACGGTCGACGTTCAAAAGCGGCGCCTTGTTTACGTCGTTCGTGCCTGGTTCGCCGGCATGGGCTCGATGCTCCTCGAGCATGGCGAACTGTGGGGCGATACCGACCAGGACGGCGTATGGGATCAGCTCGGCGATCTGATCGACACCGAGTACGACGGCCATCCGATCAACATGACCGGGATCGACATCGGTTATCGCGATGACCAGGTCTATCGGTTCATCAACGACGGCAACAAAAACAGAGTGATTGCCCTGCGTGGCCGCGATCGTCTCGACAAGCCGTTTCGGAAAGAGATCGTAGAAGTCGACGCCAAGGGCAAGACGCGCAAGCGAGGCGACGCTCGATGGGCTTTCGATTCGCCGTTCGCCAAACGCTGGGTACACGGCCGCTTCAACCGCGAGGACACCCGCACGGGCTGGTGGCTGCTGCACCAGCAAGTAACCGAGGGCTACTGCAAAGAGGTAGTGGGCGAGGAGTGGCGCGAGGCTCAGGGGACGTTCGTCAAAGTAGGCGAAAACCACGCCCTGGACTGCGAGGCAATGCAATACATCATGGCCCTGCGGGACAAGTTGCAGCGCAGAAAGACAGGCGCTCTGACCCGAGTTCAGCTATTCGACGCCGTAAATGCTGGGCCGATGGCGACGCCAGCGGATGACCAGGTCGAGGAAGTTGATCCGGATGACCAGGTCGAAGATCTGGAGCCGGAAACTGCGCCTGCTCAAGCTCGAGCACGCTCCCCTCGATCAGCGCCTCCCGCTGAGCCTGTCGCACCTGGAGAGGAGCCGCGCAAAAAGCGGCCTCGATTCAGGGTCAAGAAAGCAACCCGGTAGGGCGCCAGGCGCCCGCCATTTCTGCGAGATACCCAATGGAACCCGCAAACCTACACGCGGGCGATTCGATCGCCTGGTCGCGTGACGTGCCTGCGTTTCCGGCCGCCAGCGGCTGGGCGCTGCATTACGCATTGAATGGGCCGGCCAGCTACTCGTTCGAGGCTGCAGCTGCAGCCCCTTACCTGGTCGAGCTGAGCACGTCGGAGACGGCCGAATGGGTGCCTGGGCTTTATCGCTGGGTTGCCATGGCCATCAAGGGGGATCAGCGGATCACGGTGGCCAGCGGCTTGATACAAGTCGAGCCCAACTGGCAAACCGCCGGCCCTGCAGATATGCGATCGCACGCGACCCGCATGATCGCGCTGATCGAGTTAGCGCTCGAAAAGCGTATCCCGAAGGATCAACAAAGTTACGAAATCGACGGTCAGCAGCTCACCAGAATTCCGGTCGAGCGTTTGCGTGAACTGCGGCTGCAGTACCAGCGCGAGCTGGCACAGCTACGCCGGAAAGGTTCGGGCCTGGTGCGTCATCTGCGCGTAGGGGTCTGATCCATGAGTCTTTTTAAGCGAATGGCCTCGGCATTGGCCGGGGGCAAGCCTGCTCCTGTGGCGGCTGCGCGGGTTGAACCAGATTTAGGGCTCGGCAAGCAGCGTAGTCGCAGTTTCTCGGCGGCCAAGCGTGGGCGCCTGACGCAGAGCTGGGACATGCGCAGCACCAACGCGGACGCTAACCAGGAGATCTACCGCGATCACCATACGCTGAGAGCTCGGGCTCGCGAGCAGTCGATCAATAGCCCGTATGCAAAGCGCTTTTACCGGCTGCTCAAGCAGAACGTAGTCGGGCCTTTTGGTATTGCGCTGCAATCCAAGGCTGTGATGGCCAACGGTGAGCCGAACCGCAAGGCGCGTCGGATGATCGAGCGCGAATGGCGCAAGTTCTGCCGGCGTGGTAACTGCGACGTCACGGGTCAATACAGCTTCACGACGTTTATGAACCTGTGGCTTGAGAGCCTGGCGCGTGACGGTGAGGTCATGGTGCGGCTGATCCGCAACTGGCCGAACCGTTGGGGGTTTGCGCTGCAGATCCTCGAGATCGATCGCCTCGATCTCGATCTTAACCAGGAGCTGGATAACGGCAACTTGATCCGGATGGGCGTCGAGCGCGATAGCTGGGAGCGGCCTGTCGCTTATTGGCTGCTCCGGAATCACCCTGGCGACGTATACCAGCGTGCCGAGGAGCGTTATGAGCGCGTGCCGGCAACAGAGCTCCTGCACACTTTCGAGCCATGGCGGGCGCATCAGTCGCGGGGCTTCACCTGGACGCATGCCGCCGCCGCTGAGCTGCATCACCTGGACGAGTACCGCAACGCGGAGCTGGTCAAATCGGAAATGCAGGCGAAGGTCACGGGCGTTTACGAGCAGGACGCCGAATGGCTGGAGCCGCCGAACGATCCAGACGACGACGTCGACGTCGAGGAGCACCTCGAAGCCGGCACCAACAAGCTGATTCCCTACGGCCTGAAATACAAGCCGCTGCCGAGCTCGTCACCGACGCAGTTCGCGCCCTTCACGAAGCAAGGTCTGCGCGGCGTCGCTGCTGGCTTCGGCCCCAGCTACAACCGCCTTGCGCACGACCTCGAGGGCGTCAGTTTCTCGAGCCTGCGCAGTGGCGAGCTCGACGAGCGCGATTTTTACAAGTCGACGCAGCAATTCGTTATCAGCTCGCTCCTCGAGGCGGTCGGCGACGCCTGGTTATCCATGTCGCTGCTGACCGGCGCTATCCCGCTGCCGCCCCGCAACTTCGAGATCTATTCGGAACTGTGCTGGATTCCTCGCGGCTGGGATTGGGTCGACCCGCTGAAAGACAGCAAGGCGGCCACGGAAAGCATTACCAACCTCACGAAGTCGATCGGGCACTACGTCCGGCAGGCAGGCATTGACCCTGACGACCATTGGGACGAGCTCGAACGGGAAAAGGCCGAGCTTCGGCGCCGTGGGCTGGCTCCTGAATTACCAACCCCACCGGAGCCGCCGAATGTCGCAAAAGCCATCCTTGACGCCCAACTCCTTGCCGAAGATTGAGACGTCGACGGCCTTTCTACACCAAAGCCGAACCCTGGCCAGCGCGCCGCTAAGTCGTTCGTTAGAGATCGATTCGACAACGATCGACAAAGAAAGGCGGACGGTCGAGGCCGCGATCTCGAGTGAGTTTCCCGTGCAACGGGAGTTCGGGGTCGAGGTTCTGGATCACTCGCCTGAGTCCATCAACTTAACCCGAATGAAGCGCGCGCCCCTGCTGGATAACCACGACCGTGGCCTGCAGATCGGCGTCGTCGAGGCGTGCTGGCTTGGGCCTGACCGCCGGTTGCGCGCTCGCGTTCGTTTCTCTCGCAACCCGGCGGCCGAGCTGATCTGGCAAGACGTCCTGGACGAGATCCGCGTCAACGTTTCGCTGAGCTACCTCGCTCATTTGATGGTTCCGGAATACGGGCCAAACGGCGAGGAGCGCTACCGAATCATCAGCTGGGAGCCCTACGAAGTTTCCAGCGTTTCCGTACCGGCAGACCCAACCGTCGGCGTCGGCCGTTCCCTTCCCGAAAAGACCCTGATCACAATCAAAGGTAAAAGCATGGATCCTGTAATTGAAGAAACTGGCGCCGACCTCAACGACGGCACCAAAGATCAACAACGCAGCCTGCCGGCTGAGCCGCGCGATCCGCTCGGCGCTGAGCGCAAGCGTGTTGCCGATATCATGGCGCTGGGCAACACCCACAACCAGCGCGCTCTGGCTGAACAGGCTGTAAATGCCGGTTATACCGTTACCCAAACGCAGAGCATGATTCTGGCTCGCATGGCGCCTCAGCCGCTGAGCCAGCACGGCGCCGACGACCAGGCGCGCGACCTGCCGAACTTCAAGCAGCCAGGCCAGGACATGGGCAAGCTCGGTGTAAAGCCCGAGGAAATGCAAACCTACTCGCTGATGCGCGCCATCAACGCGATGGCTACCGGCAACTGGAAGGAGGCCGGTTTCGAGCGCTCGATCTCGTTGGCGATCGCCGATGCGTCGAAAAAGGATGCTCGCGGCCTGTTCGTTCCGCACGAATCGCTGTTCCAGCGTCAGCTGGAAAAGAAAACGCCAGGTAAGGGCGGCGTGCTGGTCGAAACCGATCTGCGCATCGATCAATTCGTCGACACCTTGCGCAACAAGGCCATGATCGGCCGGCTGGGCGCTCGCGTTCTGAGTGGCCTGCAGGGCGACCTGGCGATTCCGCGAAAAACCAGCGGGACCAATTTCTACTGGCTGGACGAAGACAACGAGCCGGAAGACTCCGACTTCGATTTCTCGACCCTCGGCCTGTCGCCGAAGACGATCGCGGGCGCCATCGGCGTGACCCGTCGCCTGCGCAAGCAGTCGAGCCTGTCGGTCGAAAATCTGATGCGCCAGGACATGATCGAAGGCATCGCGGTTGCGATCGACTACGCACAGCTGCGCGGCACCGGTTTGAACAACATGCCGCTGGGCCTGTTGAATCAGCCAGGCCTGCAGGGTGCAACCTACACCGATCGCGCCGAATGGGATCATATCGTCGATATGGAAACGGCGATCGCCGAGGCGAACGCCGATGAATCCGGCATGGCCTACCTGACCAGTCCGACGCAGCGCGGCAAGGCGAAGAAAACTCAGGTATTCGCCAATACCGGCGAGCGCCTGTGGCAAGACAACACCGTCAACGGCTATCGCTCCTTTGCAACGAATCAAATGCCGTCTGATGCCTGGTTGTTCGGTGACTGGTCGCAAGTCATTACCGCAATGTGGGGCGTGCTCGACATCAACATCGACACCGCCAAGAAGGCCGGTAGCGATGGCGTAATCATGCGCATTTTCCAGGACGTCGACACCGCCGCGCGTCGTCTGGAGTCGTTCAGCTGCCTGCGTAAAGCGGCGCCGGCCGGCTAAAAGAAAACCTTAGCGGGCAGTTGGTGGGGGCTTCGGCCCCTTTTTTTATGCGTGTTAATTGAGGTGTGAGGCTATGAACGGACTTGTTCTGGCTGCAAGTTTTTTGATTGTGACCCTGCGAGGGACGTTTCGAGGGCCTGAGTTCATCGAGCCGGGTACGGTGCTCGATGTTTCTCGCGACCTTCGCAACACGATGGTTGCCAATGGTGCGGCGCGCGACGCGACCGACGAGGAGATCGCCGAATATCGCAACCTGCACGCGACGGCTGATCTGATCGGCGGGGATCTGCGAGATCTCGCCCGACAGCGCGGCGACCTCGAGGACGAAATCGCCGTGCTCGAGCAGGGCAAGGCTCAGCTGTCGGTCGACCTTGAGGGCCTTGCGGATAAGCAAAAGGATCTGACCGCCGAGGTGGATAAGTTGACCGCCAAGCGCGACGAGCTCGGCGCTGAAGTCACCGCCCTGGAAGCGAAGGCCAAAGCAGCGAAGCCAGCCAAGTGATAGGCGATGACGATTTTGGGACGTTTTTCGACCCTGACGAGTTCGGCTGCACGGTGCGGCTGATCGAGCCAGGCCGGGACGCCCGCGACGTCGACGGCATGTTCGGTAAGCCGGACGGCTCGGGCGGGCTCTACCGCTCTGGCATCGATCCGAGCGCCGCACAGTCTCGCGCCACGCCAAAGCAGCGGCACCTGCAGTTGCCTCGCGGTGAGGCGCCGGAGCAGTGGCGCACGACGAAGGTGATTGCGGACGGTTTGGAATATTCAATCGGTGACGTCGAGCCGCTGGGCCGCCTGCGTGTCGTTCTGACGTTGGTGCCCTACGGCGATCGCGCGGCGCCTCCTGGAGAGCGCGGGACATGGCGGGCTTCCAACTAAAGTTTGAGGTCGACGGCTGGGGAGCTGTCGACATGGCGGTCAGCCAGGCGGCCAAAAAGCTCGACTTGGCCGCCGCTCGAGCACTTCGCAAGACGGCTCAGTGGTTGCGCACGCACAGCTCCCGGGAAATTGCCAAAGAGCTGCGCATTGCGCAGAGCCCGATTCGCCACCGGTTCGACATTTTCAGCCAGTCCACGGCCAAAGAGGTCAAATTGTGGGTCGGTCTGCGGCCGCTGAGCGTGCATTACCTGGGCACGCCAAAGCAGACGCCGACCGGCGTTTCGGTTGGGCACCGCGCCTACGAAGACGCGTTTATCTCCCCCATGAAAACGAAACACCTGCTCGTCTGGCGGCGCAAGGGGCGCGAGCGTCTGCCGCTGGAAAAGGTGGTGGAAGACTGGGCGAGTGAGGGGGTTACGGCCCTTGAGAAATGGGAAAAGCGCGCCGAACAGCGGTTTGTAGAACTTTTTGAACAGGAAGCGCGCCATGTCTTCCAGACAGCTTAATAACGTCTCCGATCTGTTTTTCGCGATCGGCGACGCGATCCACGGCGCCGGCCTCGGCGTGAGCGTCAGCAACTATGACGAGTTCGGCGGGGAGGTGGGAGACGCCGAGGTGTTGATCGAGATCGAGCGAACGGGGCCGGGTGTGAAGCTGGCCGACGGTCGCCATGTTCACAACGTGTCGGTGACGCTGCACGCGGTCGTGGCGCGGTGGCGAAAGTTTGCGCCGCTCGAGGCGATGAACCTGGCCACCGCGCTCGAGCGCCTGGTCGACTCGAATCGCTGGGGGCTCCCGGGCCGGCAGTGCGATTTGCCGGAAAACATGCACTGCAGCCCGTCGATTTTCCAGCAAGGAAAGGGCGGGTATGAGGCGTGGGGTTGTTCGTTTACTCAGCGCCTGGGCATCGGTCGCGTTCGCACGCCGGAAGATCCGGTAATCGGCGGAATGCCGCTGATCGCCTGGCGCATGCCTGACGATGACAACCCGCCGGATCTGTCCGACCCGGATCAATACAAGCCGCTTGAGGTGTAAGCATGTTCGACGCTTTCGTAAATCAGAAGCTCGAGCCGCTGATCGAGCGCCTGGCTGAGCTCGAGGCTGAAATCGAGGACATTCGCCGCCGGGCTGAAAACCATAATCGGATCGGCGTTATTGACCAGGTCGACCCGGCGACGGGGCTCTGCAAGGTCAAGCACGGCGATCTGATGACGCCGTGGGTCAAGTACATGAGCCCCAGCGCTGGCGAAATCAGCGAGACGCGGCACCCTTCGGCCGGCGAACAGTGCCTGCTTATCAACTACGGCGGCGGCGACGGTAGCGCGCACTCAGTCGCGCTGTGCGGATTGATCTCCGATCAGTTCCCGCCGGCATCGACAGAGGCGCAGCTGCATCGCCGGACGTACCCGGACGGCACGCAAAGCAGCTACGACCACGCAAGCCATACGCTGAGCTGGCAGAACGGACAAACGTCTGTAACGGCCTCTCAGGAGCTTATAGAGCTGGCCATTCAAGCAGTGAAACTCACGCTGACGCCACAAACCGCCCTGCTGACGATCGGAGCGGTCGGCATGCTGCTCGATGCGCAGGGGGTTCACTTCACCGGCCCTAAAGTGGATCACCAGGGGCGTGTAATCAGCACCGCCTAAAGGCCCCCAAATGATCGGCATTGACAGAGACACCGGGGCCACGGTCGACGACTGGCCTCAGTTCGTCGAGCGTGCAAAGCGCGCCCTGACGACCCCGCTCGGCACTCGCCAGAAGCGGCCCCTGTATGGCAGCAAGCTTTTTTCGCTGCTGACAAAGAACCAGGGCGACCAGCTGCTGATCCTGGCTCAGAGCTACGCGGCCGAGGCGTTCTGCAATGAGGCGAACGGGATCGGCGACTTTACCCCCGAGACGATCGTCGCGACGCGCGGGTCGACAGGCCTGAGCCTGCGCCTGACCGGCATCTGGAAAAACAGGCAAATGACTTTTGAGGTGGCCACTTGAGCATGCTTATACCTGGTCAAAACCAGCTGGCCGAGCCCGAAATGGTCAAGGTCGAGCAGTTCGAGGCGCTGCTCGCTGAATTCAAGGCGTTCGTGGTCGAGTATGTGGCGGCCCGATCGCCTGAGAACGCGGCAAAGCTCGAGGTCAGTCTGCAGAACGAAAGCGAGCTGCTGACGATGGCCCTCGAGGCCTTCACGGTTCGCTTGCAGACGCACGAACGCAAATACAACGCCCGCATCAAGCAGATGCTTGCATGGTGGGCCAATGGCTCGAACCTTGACGCCAGGCTGGCCGACATGGGCCTCGAGCGTCAGATCATTACCCCGGGAGATCCGGCGGCGTTTCCGCCTGTGCTGCCCGTGATGGAATCGGACGACGACGCCAGGCTGCGCTATTACCTGGCGCCGCACGCACCAGCCGCGGGCTCGCGCATGCAGTACCGCCGCGAAGTGCTGACGCTGGGTGAGCGCCCGAGGGTTTCGGTCGAGACGACCGTCGCCGGCATCGTCACTGTGACGTACACGTTCAACCCTGACGGCTTCGCCGCGCAGGTGAAGGACGGCAACGGGCGCCGCACGGCCCCGGGGCAGGTCACCGTGACGGTGTTGTCGCGTGAGGGCGATGGCACGCCATCGGCGGCGCTGCTCGGCGCCGTGCGATCGCACTTCGACCGGCCCGACGTCAAGCCGGAAACTGACCAGGTGCTGGTGCAGGCTGCGCAGATCGTCAACTACAAGATCCGCGCCATTGCCTACATCAACCCCGGGCCTGATTCGGCGCTGACTGAGACGGTGGCGGCTGCTCAGCTGCAGGCGTATGCGAAGGCCTGTCACCGGCTCGAGGGCCGCGTAGATCGAACGTGGATCGACTACACGCTGCACGCGGCCGGCGCCATCCAGCTCGAAGTTCTCGAGCCGCTCGCGCCGATCGTCACCACGGCCGCGCAGGCCCCGTTCTGCACGGCTGTAGAGATCGAGGTGCGGACGCTATGAGTGATGACGTCGAGCGTCCACGGCACAGCCTGTTGCCGGCGAATAAATCGGCGCTCGAGGCGGCGCTCGATCTCGGATTTGCGCAGCTCCTGGAGCGAATCGAGCCGCCGTTTCCCGAGCTGATGAATCCTCAGGAAACGCCGGTCGAGTTTCTGCCGTACCTGGCGGCCGATCGCGGCGTCAGTGAATGGAGTCCTGCGGCGCCCGAGGCTGAAAAGCGGCTGACGGTTGCGCTAGCGTGGCCGACGAAGCGTCAGGCCGGCACCCGCAAGGCGCTGGAAAACGCGGTCAAGGGGTTGCAGTTGATCCCCGAGGTAACCGCCTGGTTCGAGCGCACGCCGCCAGGGCCTCCGTACAGCTTCACGGTGCGGGCGTTTTCGCAGCTGCCGTATAGCGAAGAAATCAACGAGCGACTAGACCGCCGGCTCGCTGATGCGAAAAGCGAGCGCGACACTCTGTCGGTCACCGTGGGGCTGAATTCGTCCGGTACGCACTACATCGGCGCCGCGACGATCTGCGGCGAGCTGGCCACCATTTATCCGCTTGTTCTCGATGGGCTTGAAGCTTCCGGCCGGTCATTCGTGGCCGTGGGGCACTACATCGTTGAGACGACCACTATTTATCCTCAGGGGGCCTAAATGGCTGACTTTTATACCTTGCTGACCAACGCGGGGATTGCTTACGAAACCGCCTGCAAGGCGGCCGGAACGCCTATCAAGCTGGCAAAAATGTCTGTCGGCGATGGCAACGGCTCAGTCTATAACCCGGACGCGACGGCGACCGCGCTAAAGCGCGAGGTCTGGCGCGGTGACTTGAACGCGCTGTTTCAGGATCAGGCCAATCCTAGTTGGCTACTGGCTGAGGTAACGATCCCGGCTGAGGTTGGTGGTTGGTATGTGCGCGAGGCTGGGCTCTGGACTGATACCGGTATTCTGTACGCGATCGTCAAATATCCTGAGTCATTTAAGCCGGTATTGGCGTCGTCTGGTTCTGGAAAAGAGTTTTACATCCGGTCGATTTTCGAGACCAGCAACGCAGCCCTGGTAACGCTGTTGATCGACGATACAGTCGTTAAGGCGACTCGGGCTTGGGTTGCGAGTTATGTCGCTGACGAGCTCGCCAAGCTCGATCAAAAGCAGTCTGTGCGAGCGGCGACTACGGCGAATATCGTGCTGGTCGGTGCGCAAGTCATTGATGGGCGCGCCTTGGTGGCCGGAGATCGATGCCTCGTTAAAAACCAGACCCTGGCAAAAGAAAACGGGCCTTACGTTGTAGCCAATGGCGCTTGGACGCGGGCAAAAGACGCGGATAACAGCGCCAAAGTGACGCCAAACATGATGGTCGCAGTTGAGGAGGGGGCGACGCAGGCTGATACGGTTTGGCAGTTGGTTACGGATGGGCCAATCGTGCTCGGTACGACCGCGCTTACTTTTCAGGACGTGACAGCTGGTTTTGCGCGTTTGCTGTCGCCGGGGTTCGGCGGTAATCCGACGGCGCCGACACCTGTTCAGTTCGACAGCAGCGGGTCGCTGGCCACAACGGCATTTGTAAAGCGCGCGGGTGTTGAGTATTCAAATCTGGGCGTCGTGGGGGTCAGCACGGTTCTAACGAGCTCAAGTATTGGCGGTGTGGTTAGCGCGGCATCTTCAACGCCGATCAGCGTGACGTTGCCGCCAACGGCAGGGGTGCCGCACGGGGCGACTCTGGAAGTGGTCAATGCTGGTAGTGGGTTGGTAACTGTCTTGCCGTCAGGTAGTGATGTGCTGACCACGCAGGCCGGCCTCGCAGTGCCGGTCGTGATGGCGCTCGGGGATAACGCCTATTTCATCAAGGTGACTGGTGAGTGGCGTTTGCGCGGCGGTTCTATCTCGCTTAAATATTCCTCGGTGTTTTCTGGCGCAAATTGGGTAACTCAGCCGCAGTTTGATAGCACTAAGGCTCTCGCTACGACAGAGTTTGTACAGCGCGCGATGGGCAGTCTTGTAGGATATGTATCTATTGCGGCGTCGCGGGCTCTTACAGTTGCGGATATCGGTAAAATTCTCTGGCTGAGTTCTTCGGGTGTTTACACATTAACCCTGCCTTCTCCGACGTCTATGGGTGTCCCGGTAGGATCAAGTTTTAATGTGTTTTCAACTTCGGGTAGCGGGGTTGTTGCTATTGGCGGCAGCGCTACGCTGCAGGATCAGAAGGGTCTTTTAACTTCGTCCGTGCCTTTTAAGATCGGGCAATCTGCAAGGTTTGTCGCGATTGGCGTAAATCAGTGGTTAATCACTGATTCGACTGCTGCTATGGGGAATAACTCAGATTTTGCATCTGTTCTTAGTCTGGCGGCGTCAAGTCAGGAGCTTCCGGGCTTGTCGATGAAGACGGGCACTGTGTCCAATACATCGACAGCGGCATTTCTTCAGATCACGTTCCCCGTGTCATTCCCGTCGACGTGTGTCGCCTTGGTAATTACTGGATGGAGTAATTGCCCGAATGCATTCACGCATACGGGCCGCGATCGCTCGGGAGCTATGGTTTCTAGAGGGGCCAACCAAAACTATCAGTTTGATTATATTGCCTTCGGCTTTTAAGGAGCTCGCGTGACCATCTATTACGGCTGTATTAATCAAGTAAGAGGGGGGTTCTTTGATACAAAGGATCACGGTGAAATCGGTAGTCCGGGCTGTAGCATTCCAAGTGGTGCGAGAGAGATTACCGATGAGGTGCATCGCCATCTGATCGAGGCGCAGTCGGTCGGAAAACTGATTGTTCCAGATCCGGCAGGCTACCCGATTGCAATCGATCCGCCGCCGCCAGGCGCGGAGGAATTGGCAGCTATCGAGCGTGCTTGGCGTGATGCTCGCTTGGCAGAGACCGATGGCGTAGTTAGTCGCCATCGTGACGAGCAGGAAGAGGGTGTAGAGACCACGCTTTCAGCGGATCAATATGCGGAGCTGCAAGCCTACCGGCGTGCCCTTCGGAACTGGCCAGATGCGGGCGAGTTCCCGCTGATCGATCACCGGCCGCAAGCGCCCGAATGGCTCTTGAGTCCACTCCAATAAGCGCCCCGCACTGACGGGGCGTTTTCTTTTCTGCTTTCCCTTCCTGAAACCATCCGAAAGCCGCGCTGCGGCTTTTTTTGTGCCTGGAGATCTCCGCATGGCCAACCGCAAAAACTACACCGTCCTGATTCCGTATCCGACTGGCGGCGGTCACTACTCCGTCAAGGGCTCCACGGTCGACCTGCTCGACGTCCAGGCGAACGCCCTGGTAACGGCGGGCCGCCTTCAAGAAACCGCGCTGATTGAGGCTGAGGCTGCTCCTGCAGCCCCGGCGCCGGTCGCTAAAAAAACCACTGCAAAGGCTGAGTAAGACATGGCTGAAGTAACGAACTTCGAACACAACGGGATCTCGATCGAGACGACCGAATCCCCCGAGGCGATGGGCGGGATCGGCGATAACGTTATCGGTCTTGTTGGAACCGCGCCAAACCGTGCGCTCGGCGTTCCGCTGAATGCACCGTTTCGCATCAGCGGCCAGCTGCAGGCCGAAATGCTCGACACGACCGGCGCCGAGGAAGGGACGCTGTACCTGACCGTTAAAAACATCCTCAAGGTCGTCAAGATCCCGATTTACGTCGTCGTCGTGGAAGTGGGCGCGACGCCTGCGGATACCCGGAATAACGTCATTGGCGGCGTTGATCCGGAGTCTGGCCAGCTCCAGGGTATGGCGGCGCTGTCGACTGCGCAGGAAGATCTGACCATCATCGGCGCCCCGGGTTTTTCGTCCGAGCAGTCCGTGCATAGCGAGCTGGCGTCGCTGGGTAAGCGCCTGCGCGCGCGCGTGGTGCTGGACGGTAAAGACGTTCCTGTCGCTGGCCAGGTGCTGAACAGCCAGGCAATCGGCGGGGCTGAATTGGGTTATGACCGCTGTCTGGTTATTCACCAAATGCCAGCGGTCTACTCGAAGGCTGCGAAGGCGAATGTCTTCCTGCCGCCTTCGAGTCTGGCGATCGCAGCCCTGGGCAAGGTCAAGCAGTGGGAAAGCCCGGGTAACCAGGTGACCTACGCGGCCGACGTCTCGCGCACTGTCGAGTACAACATTATCGACAAGTCGACCGATGGCGACCTTCTCAACCGCTACGGCGTCAGCTACTACGCCCGAACCATCCTCGGCGGTTTCTCGCTGATCGGTAACCGCTCGATCACCGGCAAATTCATCAGTTACGTCGGCCTCGAGGACGCGATCTCGCGCAAGCTCATCAAGGGCGCGCAAAAAGTCATGTCCAAGAACCTGACCAAGCGTGCGATGGAGCAGGAGGTCGATCGGGTCAATGCGTTTATGCAGGATCTGGTCGCGTCCGAGGTTATCCCGGGCGGCAAGGTGTATTTGCACCCCGAGCTCAACACCGTCGAGAAGTACAAAAACGGCACCTGGTATGTGTGCATTGAATACGGCCGCTACGCGCCAAACGAGCACATGATTTACCAGCTCAACGCTAGCGACGCCATCATCGAAGAATTCCTGGAGGATGTTCTCTAATGTTCACTAACCGCGTAAGACAGGCGATGACGGCAACCCTGCAGGGCCTGCCGCTGATGGCGACTATCGACGACTTCGACCCGCCGCCGATCGAATTCGATGTCGAGGAAATGAAGGGCGGCCGCTTCATTGCCGAGGAAATGGCGACCGGCATGAAAGCGCTGACCGCGAAAATCACTCTGCAGGGCGTCGGCCTGCCGATCTTTACCGCCTTGGGCGTTGCCGGCGGCGATATGGTGCTGCTGACCGTGCAGGAGGCTGGCGAGGATCAGGACGGCAACGAGTGGTGGGCTTATCACATCTGCGCCGGCAAGCTGAAAAAGCAGGAAGACAAGCAGCTGAAAATGGGCGACAAGCCCGTCACTACGCTGGAGATCTCCCTGCGCAGTTACACCAGGACGGAAAACGGCGTACCGGTTATCAGCATCGATACGCGCACGCAGGTCTGCATTATCAACGGCGTCGACTACCTCAAGGGCGCCCGGCGCCTGACGCTGCAGTCCTAATTCTGCCCCATTCAATGAGCCGCCTTCGGGCGGTTTTTTGTTGCCTCAAGGAAAAGTGAATATGTCTATAGAACTGCAAAACGACCAGGGCGAACCCTGGAAAATGCCGCCGCACGCGCTGACTTTCCCGGTCGTCCTGGACGGCGGCGAGAAACTGCACGAGATCCCGCTGCGGCCGATCAGTGTCGCGGAGCATCGCGCCGCGTTGGCCAAGGCTGGCAAGGATGACGACGCGCAGTTCGAGGCATTGGTCGAGGTGGCCACCGGCCTGCCGCCGAGCGTGCTCGAGCAGCTCAAGCAGCCCGATTACGTGAGCCTGGTCGAGCGGATTTACAACTACATCAAAATGCCGCCGTCGTTCTTCACGGGAGTCGCCCCGGAAAGCCCGGACGACTTCGCGCTTTTGGTGCCGATTCGCGCCTTTGTAGATGGCGTTCCGAAGATTGTCGATCGCCTGCAGATCGAAGTGCCGGCGATGAAAGTCTCGAAGATGATGCGCAAGCTCAAGACGGCCAACGATCGCGCGGACTTCGTCACGGCGCACTGCGTCGGCTTGTCCGTTCCGGACGTGCAGAGCCTGAGCCTGCCTGACTGGTCGCACCTGCAGGAGCGCCTCAACGATTTTTTGAACAAACCGGGTGCCTTCTTTCAGTCCGCGACATCGACGTAATCCTCGATATCGTGCCCCTCGTTTACCACGTAAGCGAGGCGGAAATACTGGAATGGAGCGCCGGGAAGGCACTTCGTCGTTACGAGCTGGCGATCGCGCAGCTGGGTGCAAAAAAGAGGTAGCGCATGGCTGAATCAAAGTTTTCGCTACGCCTGGCGGCGGTCGATGCGTACTCGAGCACGTTCGGCGATTTCAAGAAAAAGGGTAACGAGCTCGAGGAGGACATCAAGAGCCAGCGCGCGGAGCTGGAGAAGCTCAACCGCGTCGCCCGGTCAGCTGACGGGTACGTGGCTCTGACCGATAAAGTCACGAAGACAGGGGCTGCGCTGCAGCTTGCCCGGGTTGAGCAGGTTCGGCTCAATCGCGAGCAGAAGGCCGGCGCCGAGCGGGTGGAAAAACTCAAGCTGGAGGTTGACCAGGCGTCGGCCTCCCTCAGATTGCTCGAGGCCTCGGGAACCGCCACGGCTGGGCAAATGCGGACGGGTCGCGCCGAGGTCAGTCGCCTGCAGCGCGAGCTCAATTCGGCGACGGCTGAGGTTCGCAAGCTCGATACGTCGAGCGACAAGGCGACCGCCAGTGTTCGCACGCTCGAGGCGGCGTCTCGCGGTGAGCGCAACGAGCTGCAGCGGCTGCGGGCGGTGTTGACTGCGGCCGGTGTGGACACTGGCAAGATGGCCAGCGAGCAGAAGCGCCTCGAGGCGTCGACGAAGTCGGCCAACGCGGCGCTGGCAGCTCAGAAGGCGCGGCTTGAGGCGGTGAGTCGTGCCCAAGCCAAGATGGACGCAAACCAGGCTAAGCGCGCGGATCTGCGCGGGCAGGCTATGGAAACGGCGGCCATCGGTTACTTGGCCACGCGGCCAATTAACCAGGCGATGGATATGCAGTCGGCCATGGCTGACGTTGGCAAGGTAATCAACTTCGAGCCTGGCCAGAAAGAGGCGATGGCCTCGCAGAACTTGAAGATGGCGAGCGATCGTCTTATCGCATCGTCAGGAATGACGGGCGTCGATCTCGCGAAAATTGAGTATGCGGCGGGTCAATCGGGGATCGGCAACGACAAAAAAGACGCCTCGGGCAACGTCGACCAGGTTGAAAAGCAGAAGTCGATTGTTGAGTTCACGCGCGACGCGGCGATCATGGGCTCGGCCTTTGATATGAGTGCGCAGGACTCCGGCGAAACCATGGCCGGCTGGAAGGCGTCCATGATGCTTGACCGGTCAGCGACGCTCGATCTTGCCGACTCCGTGAACTACCTGGGCAACAACTTCAACGCCAAGTCAGCCGATATTGCCGGCGTGGTCAAGCGTTATGGCGCCGTGGGCAAGGCGTCGGGCTTGACGCCTGAGCAAAACGCCGCGCTGTCGGCTGCGTTCCTGAACCCGGGCACCGAAAAGGAAATCGCCGGCACTGGCTTCAAGAACTTCCTATCAGCCCTGACCAAGGGCGAGGCGGCGACAAAGGGCCAGAAAGAGGCGTGGAAGGACATCGGGTTCGATCCTGAGGATCTCGCTGTCGATATGCAGAAAAACGCGCCTGAGACGATCATGCGCGTTCTGCAGGAGCTCAAAGAGCAGCCGGAGGAAAAGCAGGCGGCGCTGGCCACTCAGCTTTTCGGGTCGGAGTCGATCGGCGCGATTCAGCCGCTGCTGCTGAACCTGGGCGAGGTCGATCGCGCGTTCAAGATGGTCGGCGATAAGTCGAAATACGCGACTTCCGTCCTGGGCGAAAACGGCTCGATGATGCAGGAGGCGGCCGGGGTGGCCAACACCTCGCGCACCGGCTGGAACGCTTTTACTGCGCAGATGACGCGGCTATCGACGGTTATCGGCAACGCCATGTTGCCGGCGGTCGACTTCATTCTGCCTAAGCTCGGGTGGTTGGCTGACGGGCTGAGCAATCTCGCGGAGAAATTCCCGAACATTACGTCGGCGCTGGCGATCGCGGCCGGCGGCTTTGTTGCGTTCAAGGCGGCGACGATTGGCATCAAGTACGCTGGCCTGATGCTGGGTCAGGGTGGGAATGCTGGGGCCTTGGCCAGGGCCAGGCTCGACGCCAGCACCGCGCGCACGGCTCGCCAGGCTGATCTGGCTGTTGCTCGCTTGAATTCCACGCTGGGGCGCCTGGGCGCGCCAGGTGGTGGAGGTGATGGTGATGGCGGGCGCCGCAAGCGGGGCGGCAAGGGTCGAGGCGGTGGGCCAAAAAGGTTTGTGCCGGCGGCGCCGGGATCTGGCCAGCCGCGCGCGCCGCTTGTGTCGAGAGGCCCTGTAGCTGCGGGTGGTAAAGCTGGTCCGGGTGTGCCGTCTCTTCCGGCTGCGTCTGTACCTGGTGCGCCTGGTGCGGCTGTTGCTAAGGGTGCTGCTGCAGCTGAGAGCGCAGGGGTTGTCGCAAAGGGCGCTGCTGCAGCTGAGCGTGCTCCTGGCTTTCTTGGTAAGGCAGCGTCTGCTTTTGAGGGCGCTGGGACGGCCTCGAAATGGGCTGGTCGGGCGGCGCTTCCGTTGGCGCTCGCTGCCGGCGCGATGGACGTCGCGAATGCAGTCGAAACCGGGGGAGGTAAGGAAATAGGCGGCGTTGTCGGCGGGATGGCCGGCGGGATGGCGGGTGGTTGGGCTGGTGCGGCGGCGGGGGCTGCGCTCGGGACGGTGCTTATTCCGATCCCGGTCGTTGGCACTGCGATCGGTGCGGCCGTTGGGGGTATCGGCGGAAGTATGGCCGGGACTGAGGTCGGGGACTGGCTCGGGGAGAAGCTCGGCGCCCTGGTCGATCGCCTGAGCGCTCCGGACGAGGTCGCCAAGGACGTCGCGCAGAGCGCGGTCGAGAACAAAGCGCCGGTCAATTTCTCGCCGGTAATCAATATGCAGCCAAGCGGAGATCCGGCCTATGACAAGCGCATGGGTGACGAGCTGCTGGCGCGCCTAAAGGCTGAGCTGCTGCCGGCGCTGGCCGGCGATCCGCTGGGCCAGCGGCGCGGCGCCTCGCTGACAGATGGGAGTGACTGACGATGTCGCAGCAAATGGCGCTCGGGGGGTTCGTGTTCGGCCTCTCGAGCGGTTTTCCGTATGAAACGCTTGATCGCAAGACAACGGGCGGCTGGGTCAGCCTCGACATAATCAGCAGTAAGCCCCGGTCGCACCAAACCGGGCAGGGCCTTGAGGAGATCCGTCTCAATGGAAAGGCTCAGTGGGCCGAGGGCATGGCCAAGCTCGACGAGCTTCGCGCGATGGCCAACGCCCGCGTTCCCTATGTGCTGATCGACGGCGTCGGTCGGGTGTTGGGTCGCTGGCGAATCGACGGGGTCAACGAGGGGCAAAAGCGCGTGCTCGATGACGGTACGACGACGCTCCTGGAGTGGTCGCTTGAGCTTTCGGAGTTCTTCTGATGCGCAGAGTGCGAACGATCGCGGGTGATACCGCGAATCTGCTGTTGTATCGCGAGCTGGGTCGGTCTGATGACTCGGCCGAGGAGGCGTTATGGCTGGTAAACCCGGGCCTGGCTGAGCTGGGGCCGGCGCTGCCAAGTGATATGTGGGTGAATTTGCCGGAGCTTGCCGAAAGGCCGGCGCCGGTCAAGCCGGTTACGGCGTGGGATTGAGGAGGATTTATGGCGCTGGGGTTTACGCCTGCAGTACAGATCACGGGCGCCAATGCGGCGCTTATCAATACGCACCTGGTCGATTGGGAGCATGTCGACGCCTCGGGGGTGAAGTCGGACACGTTGAAGCTGACGGTTCGGATCGACGACCTCGAGGGCATGCCCAGCTTCGAGGGGAAAATCGGGCTCCTGGTCGGCTATCACGAATCGGGCCTCGTCGATAAAGGCGAGTTCAACATCACGCGCTGTCAGCCTCAGCTGTTCCCGCCGCTGCTCAAGATTATCGCCACGGCCGCGCCATTCAAGGTGGCGGATGAAACGAAGTTCAAAGAGCGCCGATCGGCCAGCTACGGCCCGACCACGCTTGGCGCGATCTTTCGAGAGCTGGCCAGCAAGCACGGGTTTTCGCCGAGGATCTCGCCCGAGCTCGACGCCAAGGTCGTCGAGCACCTGGATCAGTCGAATGAAACTGATATGGGCTTTCTGACCCGCGTTGCGAAGGTATACGACGCCGTGACGAAGCCGGTAAACGAGCTCTATGTCATGGCCAAGCGTGGGGAGGTGAAATCGCTGTCGGGCAAGACGCTACCGGTCGTGACGCTGTCGGTCACGAAGGGCAATTCGCCGAACGATCGATCGTTTATCAATGCTGAGCTTGACGAGGAAAGTCGCGTCAAGTTCAAGGGCTGCAAGACGGTTTGGTGGGACGGTGCCAGCGGCAAGGAATGCGTAGTTGAGACAGGATCTGCGCCGTTCAAGAAGGTGGCGCAGCGCTATCAGAACGAGGCCGAGGCAAAGGACGCGGGCGAGGGTATGGCGCGCAAGATCAAGCGCGGCGAAAAGAAAATCCGCATCGATTGCCCTGGGAATCCGGATCTCGGCGCCGAGGGTCTGATCGAGCTCGACGACACCTGGCCGTCATTCATGCGCGGGCAGTGGTCAATCGACCAGGTAACGGCTACCGGAAGCCGTCAGCAGAGTTATCGCTGCTCGATCTCGGCGACGCTGCCGGTCGCATAACTGAGCAATAAAAAGCCCCCACTGCCTCGCGGCGGTGGGGGCTTTTCTCGTTTCTGGCGTTACTGCTCGAGCAGATCCGCCGGCATGGTCGGCGGCGACTTGTAGTCGCGCATGACGGCGGGAAGGTTCTGCAGGTCGGCGACGTTGGCCAGCTTGTCGACGACGCCGATCGCGTTCCCGTTGGCGGCGACCCACGTCCCCGACCGGTCGAGCCAGACGCTGGCCGGCGCGCCGTTTTTGTACCGGCACACGCCCCAGCGTCCGCCGTCCTGGCTCAGGATTTTGCAGTCGACCGCGAGCCCTACCCGATCGCTGACGCGCTCGAGCGCGTGCGCGTCCTTCTTGACCAGGTCGTTTATCAGGATCGCCACCAGGGCGACGGCGGCGACGCCAATAATGATGGGCTTTGCTTTCATGCTGCGCGGATCTCCGTTCGGTTGAGGCGCGCAGGGTAACAAAAAGCCCGCCGAGTGGGCGGGCTTGTGGGGCTGGCTACATTTACGTCAACTGAGCTTTCGCGGCGGCCATCATTCGCACCTGGTCGCCATCGATCTGCACTGTGCCAAGTGCGTGATACAGATTTCCCGATAGTGCGCTGCCTATTGGGTGGGTCATAAGAAGTATGCGGCCGAGCAGCGATCGCAGTCCTTGCTCGTCCTGGAGCAGCTCGCCGCATAGCTCCTCGTCAACAAACTGCATGACTTCGTCCCATAAGTCGTCGCCGGCTTCGTCGCGGCTGGCAAATTTCTCTGGGTACATGGCGACGACCAGGTCGTAAAGTTCCAGATCGGAAATACGAGCGGCTTTCTGCATTTTTTCGGCGTGGCTCATGCTGGTAGCTCCTGGTGCGGGTGTGTGTAGGTGATGGTTGTTGTTTGGTTGGGTTGCTGTTCGAGAAGCGCAGGGTCAATGCCGAGCTTGCGGCAGACGGCGATCGCTGCAGCCTTGGGGCCTTCCGCGCTACTGGCGGTGACGCCGAGGCGCATCGCTCGCGCCTGGTAGGCGCCGGTACTCTGGCGAACGTTGATGGTGATAGCCATGTCATTCGCCCCTGCGTCTGTCGGAGCCACCGAATCGCGCGTCGGTGCGTCCGTCGTTGTCGAGATCTCGGTCGGGGCCGCCGAACGTGGCGTCGGTGCGTCCGTCGTTGTCGCGGTCGCGATCGGAGCCGCCGAAGCGTGCGTCGGTGCGTCCGTCGTTGTCGAGATCCCGATCGCTGCCGCCGAACGTGGCGTCGGTGCGCCCGTCATTGTCGAGGTCGCGATCAGGGCCGCCGCACGTTGCGTCAGTGCGTCCGTCGCGGTCGATATCGCAGTCGCGGGCGGCGGCTGGCTGGATGGCGCCAGCGAGCGCCAGGGCGAGCAGGAGCCCGCTGATTCGTAGGTTTTTCATGCTTGATCGTCCTGGTCGAGTTGCTTGTCGTCCGTGCGTTGGGTGTAGACGCGGTAAATGAACATGCCGATGGCGTGCAGGCCCATGGCGATAGCGACTACGCCTATAAAGATGATCTGCAGGCCGGTGGGGTCGTCGCGTCGCTTCATTGGGTCGCCTCCCCGATCAGGCGCAGGATGCCGTGCCAGGCGATCAGGCAGCATTCTTGCTCGAGGTAGGCGCGCACCTTGGCGCGGTTGGCTGGGTCTGCGGCTTCGCGCAGGGACAGGCCTCGCGCTGTGATATAGTCGTGCTTGGACATGGTTAACCCCTCTCGGTTATCTGTCTTGCCTGGTGGCGGGTGCAACCGCTGCCAGGCTCCTTCTTACTTCAAAGATTCAAGGCGACGTTTTAGCTCGGCCTGGTCTTCGACGTTGTAGTGCCCCTTCCCTTGCTCGTACTTCTTGAATAGGTCGTCGAGCGCTTCAAGAATCAGATATTTAACCGGGACGTTATCGGTCGACATGCTTTTAATGTCGTTGGTGCCTCTGTGGTACTTGAGCGGTACGATCGCCTTGAGTTGCTTTTCCTCGGTCGAATCGGACACTACTGCGCGACGTGCTTTTTCGAGGTGCGCCTCGTCTGGCGCGCTAACTGGTCGGCTGGGCCGGTCAAGGCTGATCTTTGGTGACGGCTTGCTCATTTGTCCATCTCCAGGAGTTCGAGTGTTATGGCCTTGATGTCGTCTTGAGCCTGGTCATTTGGTAGGTCGAACACGCTGAGGCCTTGGGCGATCCCGTTGACATACGAAACGCTCTGGTAGGTTCTGGCCTTGAGTATCGGCAGCTCGTAGCCCTCAAGCGCATCGCTCGCGGTTTTCTCGATTTTTGTATTTCTGATTGCTCTGGCAACCATGATGGCGACGTTAGGCGTCCCGTCGGTTACCTCGCGGCGGTCTTTTACCAGTTGCACCATGTCGCGGGTCGCCCATATGTCGTACTGGCTCGGCTGCACAGGGATGACGACCAGGTTGGCGATCTTGATTGCGTCGGAGGTTAGGGGCGTGATTTGCGGTATGCCGTCAATGATTACGTAATCGTACCCTGCGGAAATTCGCGGAAGGTCGCGCTTGATTGTCTCGCGCATGATGACGCACGGGATCGGCACTGCGTCGTCGGAGCGCGCGCCGGCCCAGTCAGTGGCCGAACCTTGCGTGCCGTCGAGGTCGACAAGGAGCACATTCTTTTTGTGAACTGTGGCCAGGCAGGCGGCGATATTCGTCGCCGTGGTGGTCTTCGTGGTGCCGCCTTTTTGGTTCTGAATTGTCCAGACTCTTGCAGCCATTTTGGTTGGCCTCCTGTGTGTGAGGCCCCAATATACGTACAAATGTACCTTTGTACAATAGGCCTAAAGGGCAAAGGTACATAAACAAATAGCGCGCAGCGCCATCCTTTACAGAGACTCTGTCTCTGCGCTTTTGCTTGTCCTTTCCTCTGTGCTGCGCAGCCCTTGTTCTGCGTGGCTTTCCCCGTTCGTGTGCTTAGAAGGGACTGTGCTTAGTCCTGTGGGTGTATACGCAGGCACCAGGAGAATTCGGGTTTACTGGCATTCGTCGTGCTGATCCCTTTTTTGCTCGAGCCGACTCAATCTCTATGACCAGACAACAATCTGGTATAGGGCAATGGGTGTATAGC
>NZ_MOBM01000013.1 GCF_003732275.1 Pseudomonas frederiksbergensis | reverse complement strand
ATTTTCGAGTAAGCCCTGCTGAGACTCAAATGCTTAAGTGAACAGCATTACGACTTGTTCGGGGCGTTTTTTTTGCGCAGAAAAAGACGAAAAAGACTCTTCCCACCAACACGAGACCGGGAATAGGCCGAACAACTAACGCCAGTCAGCTAATTGCGGGAGCGGGCTTGCTCGCGAAGGTGATATGCCAGGCAACATTGATGTCGACTGATACTCCCTCTTCGCGAGCAAGCCCGCTCCCACAGGGATTGCACTTAACTGATTGGCATTGGGCTTCGCGACCACTTCAGAAGCACCCATAACGAAAAATGCCCCGTATCTTTCGATACGAGGCATTTTCTTGAATCGCCAGCCTGAACAGGCTGGCGTTTCGGCATCGGAAGCTGGACTTAAGCCAGTTTTTCCTTGATGCGAGCTGCTTTACCGGACAGGTCACGCAGGTAGTACAGCTTGGCTTTACGTACGTCACCGCGACGTTTAACGGCCATGCTGTCGATTTGCGGGCTGTAGGTCTGGAAAGTACGCTCTACGCCAACACCGTTGGAGATTTTACGAACGGTGAAAGCACTGTTTACGCCGCGGTTACGCTTGGCGATAACTACGCCTTCGAACGCTTGCAGACGCGAACGATCGCCTTCCTTCACTTTCACCTGAACGACAATGGTGTCGCCCGGGGCAAAGGTAGGGATCTCTTTGGTCATCTGCTCTGCTTCGAGTGCAAGGATGATTTTGTTAGTCATGCTGTGCTCCTAAGGTAAATCGTCGGATCTACCATCGATACGTTGTTAACTATCGTCCCGCTCGCGGATGTATTCCTCGAGCAGCTTCTTCTCTTCTCCAGAAAGCGAGCGGCTTTCCAGAAGATCGGCGCGTCGTTCAAA
Source organism: Pseudomonas frederiksbergensis (assembly GCF_003732275.1). Classification (GTDB taxonomy): domain Bacteria; phylum Pseudomonadota; class Gammaproteobacteria; order Pseudomonadales; family Pseudomonadaceae; genus Aquipseudomonas; species Aquipseudomonas frederiksbergensis_H. Next base: position 116,469 of record NZ_MOBM01000013.1, on the reverse strand, counting down.
GGTCCTACCAAGGGACTGCTGTAAACGCCAACGCCGGATATGCGCGTGATTGCCACTTAGCAATACGTCGGGAACACGCTGATCCGCATACACCTCCGGTCGGGTGTAGTGCGGGCAATCCAGCAAACCATCCGTAAAGGAATCTTCCTCGGCGGAGTCCGCATGCCCTAAAGCTCCAGGCAGCAGTCGTGTAACCGCATCGATCAGGACCATCGCCGGCAGCTCACCGCCAGACAGTACATAGTCGCCAATCGACCACTCTTCATCGACATGAGCATCAATAAAACGCTCGTCAATGCCTTCATAGCGGCCGGCAATCAGGATCAATGCATCCAGATTCGCCAACTCGCGTACCGCCGACTGAGTCAGTTGACGGCCTTGGGGGGACAGGTAAATCACCTTCGCCGCCTCCCCGGCTGCTGCCTTGGCCTGAACCAACGCATCTTCCAGGGGCTTGATCTTCATCACCATGCCCGGACCACCGCCAAATGGGCGATCATCCACAGTGTGATGTCGATCCGTCGTGTAGTCTCGCGGATTCCAACAGGTAAGCTGCAACAGCCCCTGTTTCACCGCCCGACTGGTGATGCCGTACTCGCTGATGGCGGAGAACATCTCGGGAAACAAACTGATCACTTCTACGCGCAGGTTAGCCACGTTTAGAAGTCCGCATCCCATTCCACCTTCATCTCGCCCGCGGCAAGGTCGACAACCAACACGCATTGCTCCGTATAGGGCAACAGGCGTTCGCGATCATCCAGGCTGCCAGCGCAAGGCTTGACCACCATTACATCATTGGCGCCGGTTTCCAGAAGATGATCGATTTTCCCGAGCAATTGCCCGAGTTGATCAATAACCTTCAGACCTTCCAGCTGGTACCAGTAGTACTCGCCGTCGGTCAATTCAGGGAACAGGTTGCGCGGCACACAGATCTCATAACCAGCCAGAAGACGCGCTTCTTCACGATCATCAAGACCCTTGAGCTTTGCGACCAGGAACTTGTCGTTCCCACGTCCGCTGACCAGCTCGACCTGCTTCACATTGCCTTCGCGCTTGAGCGTCCAGGTTTTGTACTGCAACAGGTTTTCAGTCGGATCAGTAAAGGAATAAACCTTCACTTCGCCGCGAACGCCATGAACAGAATAAATTTTGCCAATAACGATCAAATCATCGGCAACAGCTGGCGTCGCGTTCATATTGCTCAGGCCGCAGCCTTAGCAGATTCCTTCAACAACTGAGCAACGCGCTCAGAAGGTTGTGCACCAACGCTCAGCCAGTAGGCTACGCGCTCTTGGTTCACGGACAGACGAACTTCTTGACCACGAGCAACAGGGTTGAAGAAACCAACCTGTTCCTTGTGCGAACCGTCGCGCGGGTTGCGGCTGTCGGTTACGGTCAAGTGGTAAAACGGGCGCTTTTTGGAGCCGCCAAGGGCAAGACGGATTGTTAGCATGTGAACATCGTTCCTGTAGTCGGTGCTGCAAATCTAAAGGCACAGCGGGCATAGGTGCCCGAAAGGCCGCATATTCTAAGGAATATCCGGACTTTTGCAAATGTCTTTTTCCGGCGGCCTATCGGTCGCCATCCAGATTTGCTATAGAGCCGTCGTTGAAAACGGCCAGTCAGCTCCCGCCAAGCGCGGGTTTGCTGGAGATCCCACTTCCATGTGGGCAGCGCCGACATGACTGCCGGCGCGAATTTTTTACATTTTCGGCATGCCGCCGCCGGGCAACATACCGCCCATGCCGCGCATCATTTTGGCCATTCCGCCTTTCGCGGAGAACTTCTTCATCATCTTCTGCATCTGCTTGTGCTGCTTGATCAAGCGACCGATGTCCTGCACCTGAGTGCCGGACCCCATGGCGATCCGACGCTTGCGCGAACCGCTGATCAGCTCAGGGTCGCGGCGCTCGGCCGGGGTCATGGAGTTGATGATGGCTTCCATCTGCTTGAACTGCTTCTCTGCCGCGCCCTGGGCGTTGCCCATTTGCGCCAGATTCACACCACCGATGTTCGGCAGTTTGTCCATGAGGCCGCCGAGGCCGCCCATGTTTTTCATCTGTTGCAGCTGATCGCGGAAGTCTTCGAGGTCGAAGCCCTTGCCCTTCTTCAGCTTCTTGGCCAGTTTATCGGCCTTGTCTTTGTCGAGGGTCTGTTCGGCCTGCTCGATCAGGCTGAGCACGTCGCCCATGCCGAGGATGCGCGAAGCGATACGCTCAGGATGGAACGGCTCGAGCGCTTCGCTCTTCTCGCCCATACCGATGAACTTGATCGGCTTGCCGGTGATGGCACGTACCGACAGCGCGGCACCGCCACGGGCATCGCCGTCGACCTTGGTCAGGATCACACCGGTCAGCGGCAGCGCATCGCCGAAGGCCTTGGCCGTGTTGGCGGCGTCCTGGCCGGTCATGGCATCGACCACGAACAGGGTTTCGACCGGGTTGATCGCGGCGTGCAGCGCCTTGATCTCGCCCATCATCTCTTCGTCGATGTGCAGACGACCGGCGGTATCGACGATGACCACGTCGATGAATTTCAGTTTTGCTTCTTTAATAGCTGCTTGCGCGATGTCGACCGGCTTCTGGCTCAGGTCGGACGGGAAGAAGGTAACGCCAACTTCACCCGCAAGCATTTCAAGCTGCTTGATCGCCGCCGGACGGTAAACGTCCGCGGACACGACCATGACCGACTTCTTCTTGCGCTCTTTAAGGAAGCGCGCCAGTTTGCCGGCGGTGGTGGTTTTACCCGCACCCTGCAGACCGGCCATCAACACGACGGCAGGAGGAACGGCGCTCAGGTTCAAGTCTTCGTTGGCCGCGCCCATCAGGCTTTCGAGTTCGGCCTGGACGATTTTCACGAAGGCCTGGCCCGGCGTCAGGCTGCGCGACACCTCGGTGCCGACTGCGCGTTCCTTGACCGAGTTGACGAAGTCTTTGACCACCGGCAAGGCGACGTCGGCTTCGAGCAACGCCATGCGCACTTCGCGCAGAGTGTCTTTGATGTTGTCCTCGGTCAGTTTGGCTTTGCCGGTGACATGGCGCAGCGTCTGCGAGAGACGGTCGGTTAAGTTTTCAAACATTGCGCGATCCTTTCAGGCCCTGTGTAGACCGGGATAATGGCGGCCCAGACCGGAATAAACATGTGCTCGGCGAGCCTGCGGCGTGGGCAGGTCGCGGATTATAGCGAAGACTGCGTCTGGCGGACACCTCGCCGTCAGGTTGCATGGTCTTTCGTGCTGTAGGGGTTCTATGCCAAACTCAGCGCCTTTCGGGCTTGCCTAACAGGATTTATGCTCCCCTTGTCACCCAGTTTGCTTACCACCCTCGCCGCCGCCTGCTTATATGCCGCTGCGACCCTCTATCAAGGCACTCGTCTGGCCACCGGCGCCAAGGCGAACAAGCGCCTGCTGGTCACGCTCGGTGTGCTGGCCGTGCTGGCCCACAGCGTCAGCCTGATCACCTATCTGCTGACACCGATCGGCCTGGCCCTGGACTTTTTCAGCGCCGCCAGCCTGATCGCCGCGGCGGTTATTGCCCTGACCCTGCTGGCCTGTTCGCGGATTCCGGTGGAAAACCTGCTGCTATTGCTGTTCCCGCTGGGCGCCGCCACCGTGCTGCTGGCACAGTTCGCCCCTGCCGGTACGGTGCAGATCATTGACGAAGAGCCAGGCATTCTCGCCCACATCCTCTTGTCGATCCTCGCTTACGGCATGTTCACCATCGCGGTGTTCCAGGCTTTGCTGCTGCTGGTTCAGGACCATCAGCTCAAACACAAGCATCCGTCCGGGCTGATCAAGAACTTCCCGCCACTGCAAACCATGGAAAGCCTGCTGTTTGGTTTCCTCTGGGCCGGCTGGAGCCTGCTGTCGCTGTCGCTGATCTCCGGCTGGCTGTTCGTCGAGAACCTGTTCGCCCAGCACCTGGTGCATAAAACCCTGCTGGCGTGCCTGGCCTGGATCGTGTTCAGCGTGCTGCTTTGGGGGCGCAACCGCCTCGGCTGGCGCGGGCACAAAGCCATCCGCTGGACCCTTGCCGGTTTTTGCCTGCTGATGCTGGCGTACTTCGGCAGCAAGCTGGTCCGCGAATACATTCTGCATATCTGACGGGCGGCATTAATGGACGACTTGCCCATAGGGCCGATGCTCGCGGTGCTGGCCCTGCTGATTTTATGGTCGGGGCTGTTTACCGCCATCGAAATTGCACAACAGCAATTGCTGGCCCAGCGCACGGCCTCGCGCTCGAGCGACAAACCCGTGGCCAAGCTGAGTTTCCCGCTCAGCAGCCTGATCCTCTGCAACACCCTGTGTCGCGCGCTGGTGGTGGTCATCAGCACCTTGCTGGCGATTTTCACCTGGGCACAGAACGGTCCATGGATTGCCTGCCTCGGTGCCAGTGCGGTGCTGCTGGTGTTCGCCGACTACCTGCCGCGCACCCTTGCCGTGCGCTATCCGGATGCCGTCCTGACCCTGGGCAACACACTGCTTGGCATACCCTTGAAGATCGTCTACCCGGCGGCCTGGCTTCTCAATGCCATCAGCCAACTGCTGATGCGACCATTCGCCCGCAAAATCAATGTGGTGCAGCAAAGCGAAGACGAGATACCGTCAGATCGGCGCGACGATCACGAACACACAGCCAGTCGCCCGCATTCGCTGTCAGGTATCCACGCGCTGGATAACATCACGGTCAACGATATTCTGGTGCCGCGCAGTGACGTCGACGGAATCAATCTGGACGACTCTCTCGAAGAAATCATCGAGCAACTGCGCCATAACAGACGCACCCGCCTGCCGGTATTCCACAGCGACATCAATCAGGTCGAAGCGGTGCTCAACACCCGACAGATCCGTCATTTGCTGCCGGATTCAAGCCTGACCCTGGAAGCGCTGCTGGCAGCCAGTCACGAACCGTACTTCGTACCGGAAAGCACCCCGCTGCAGCTGCAATTGCTGAACTTTCACAAGCAGCAGCGACGTTTGGGCATGGTGGTCGACGAATACGGAGAAGTGCTGGGCATCGTGACCCTGGAAGACATTCTCGAAGAAATCGTCGGTGAATTCGAAAGCCAACACAGCCTGGATAACCCGCACATCCATCCGCAGGCCGATGGTCGCCTGGTCATCGAGGGTGCGGCGTCGATTCGCGAATTGAACAAAAGCCTTGGCTGGCACTTGCCCAGCGATGGTCCGAAAACCCTCAACGGGTTGGTGACCGAGGCACTGGAAACGATTCCGGACAGTGCGGTTTGCCTGAAGATCGGGCGTTATCGGCTGGAGATTCTGGAGACGGAAGACAATCGCGTCACGCGGGTGCTGATCTGGCATACCAGCGCAGTGCCTGCCCTCGTCCGTTAGCTCAGCAAAAGATTGCAGCCTCGCTTCGCTCGACATCTCCTACAGTTTGGAATGCGCTCCCTTGTAGGAGCTGTCGAGCGAAGCGAGGCTGCGATCTTTTTAAATATCTATGCCCTTGTTCGATCGTTAGCCACCTTCCTATAATCAAGCCGCTTACCCAAGCCCCCGCCGAACCACGTGCTTACCCCGCACGCAGCAGGTTCCGGCCAGATCATCGACAATATCCGCACCACCGCGACGACTGTTCCTACCTTGAACAGCGACCGTATTTCAACCCACATCCCTGGGTATTCGACCATAATAATTCGCTCCACTGGGGCACATGACTGTCAGGGATTACCGCATGACGACCAGCACAACGTTCAGCGACACCGCGCCTGTCCAACCCACCAACTCCGCCACCCGGGTAGCCACCGCGAGTTTCATCGGCACGGCCATCGAGTTCTACGACTTCTACGTCTATGCCACTGCGGCAGCGCTGGTGATCGGTCCGGTGTTTTTTCCGCAGACCTCCGGCACCGCCCAGATGCTGTCGGCGTTCCTCACCTTCGGTATCGCCTTCCTTGCACGGCCACTGGGTTCGGCGCTGTTCGGCCACTTCGGTGACCGCATCGGGCGCAAATCGACACTGGTCGCCTCCCTGCTATTGATGGGCGTGTGTACCACGCTGATTGGCGTACTGCCGGGTTACGACAGCATTGGCGCCTGGGCGCCGATCCTGCTTTGCGTGCTGCGCTTCGGCCAGGGCCTGGGGCTGGGCGGTGAATGGGGCGGCGCCGCATTGCTGGCCACGGAGAACGCGCCCAAAGGCAAGCGCGCCTGGTACGGCATGTTTCCGCAACTAGGCCCATCGATCGGGTTTCTGGCGGCCAACGGCCTGTTCCTGACCCTGGCCATGAGCCTGAACGACGAGCAGTTCCGCTCGTGGGGCTGGCGGATTCCGTTCCTGCTCAGTGCCGCGCTGGTGATGGTCGGCCTGTACGTGCGCCTCAAACTCCACGAGACCCCGGTGTTCGCCAACGCCATGGCTCGCCAGGAGCGGGTGAAGATCCCGTTGGTCGAGCTGTTCAGCCAATACTGGGCGCCGATGCTGCTGGGGGCCGGCTCGATGGTGGTGTGCTACGCGTTGTTCTATATCTCGACGGTGTTTTCGCTGAGCTATGGTGTGTCGACGCTCGGCTATACCCGCGAAACCTTCCTCGCTCTGCTGTGTTTCGCCGTGCTGTTCATGGCGGCCGCGACACCGCTGTCAGCTTGGGCCAGTGATCGTTTCGGGCGTAAACCGGTGCTGATCATCGGGGGCGTGCTGGCTATTCTGTCCGGATTCCTGATGGAGCCGCTGCTGACCCAAGGCTCGACCTGGGGCGTGGCGCTGTTCCTGTGCATCGAACTGTTTCTGATGGGCGTGACATTTGCGCCGATGGGCGCGCTGCTGCCAGAGCTGTTTCCGACCCACGTGCGCTATACCGGTGCATCGGCCGCCTACAACCTGGGCGGCATTGTCGGAGCCTCGGCGGCGCCGTTCTTTGCGCAAAAACTGGTAGCGATGGGCGGTTTGAGTTATGTCGGCGGGTATGTATCGGGGGCGGCGGTGCTGAGCTTGATCGCGGTGCTGTGCCTGAAGGAGACGCGGCATAACGATTTGAATCGGGTGGCCTGAAGAAAAGGCAAAAGCTTCGCGAGCAAGCCCGCTCCCACAGGGGACCACGTTCTGTCAGAAAGAATGCGGTTCAATGTGGGAGCGGGCTTGCTCGCGAATGGCGCGCCTTGGTTTAGAGCTCTACAACAACAGCCTGAGAAGCACGGGTCGCTTTAGCCCGTGCGGCCTCGATCGACTCATCACGTGCCAACGCCACACCCATTCGACGCTGGCCATTGACCTCAGGCTTGCCGAACAGACGCAACGCAGTATCCGGCTCGCTCAGCGCAGCGCCCAAATTGGCGAATGCGGTCTGAGTCGACTGCCCTTCCACCAGAATCACCGCCGAAGCCGAAGGCCCGAACTGACGAATCAAGGGAATCGGCAGGCCCAGGATCGCCCGTGCATGCAGCGCGAACTGCGACAGGTCCTGGGAAATCAGGGTCACCAGACCGGTGTCATGCGGGCGCGGCGAAACTTCGCTGAACCAGACCTGATCACCTTTGATGAACAGCTCGACGCCAAACAGACCACGACCACCCAAGGCTTCGGTCACGGCTTTGGCAACGCGCTCGGATTCAGCCAGAGCAACCGGGCTCATGGCTTGTGGCTGCCAGGATTCCTGGTAGTCGCCCTTCTCCTGACGGTGGCCAACCGGCGCGCAGAACGTAGTGCCGCCAACGTGACGCACGGTCAGCAGGGTGATTTCGTAGTCGAAGTCGATGAAGCCTTCGATGATCACGCGACCTTTACCGGCGCGGCCGCCTTCTTGAGCGTAATCCCAGGCCTTCTGCACGTCATCGACACTGCGCAGCAGGCTCTGGCCTTTGCCCGAGGAACTCATGACCGGCTTGACCACGCATGGGAAACCCAGATCGTCGACAGCCTTGCTGTAGTCCTCGAAGGTATCGGCGAAGTAGTACGGCGACGTCGGCAGGCCCAGCTCTTCAGCGGCCAGGCGACGGATGCCTTCGCGGTTCATGGTCAGCTGTGCGGCGCGAGCGGTCGGGATCACGGTGAAGCCTTCGGACTCCAGTTCCACCAGGGTCGCGGTGGCGATGGCTTCGATTTCCGGCACGATGAAGTCCGGCTTCTCGGCTTCGATCACTGCACGCAGAGCGGCGCCGTCGAGCATGTTGATCACATGGCTGCGATGGGCGACTTGCATGGCCGGCGCATTGGCGTAGCGATCGACGGCAATCACTTCAACGCCCAGGCGTTGCAGCTCGATCACCACTTCCTTGCCCAACTCACCACAACCACACAGCAATACGCGGGTCGCGGTTGGCGACAATGGAGTTCCGATACGGGTCATCTCAGGTCCTCAAGAAGCGGATCATCGAGGGAAGCACGCTTCCCATGGGGAGAAAGCGCGGCATTTTACATGAACCTGAGGGTTTGGCTTCAGCTGACGACGGTCTGATTACGCAAGCGCCAGGCCATGATCAGCCATACGACCGTCACACCTGCGAACTTCGAGCCCATGGCGGTGAGAATCACAGCCGGAGTGAACGCATCGATCATGCCGAAGAAGATGAAGGTGTCCAGCGGAATGCTCAGCGCCGAACTTATCCACAGGCGATCGTGCAATGGACGCTTGGTGATGCTGAACACCAGCCAGTCGATGCACTCAGACACAGCGAATGCGATGGCGCTGGCCAGCGCGATGGAGGGGTCGGAAGTGACGTAGGACAGTACCAGCGCCACCAGCATCGCCGCGATCGCGCCGTGGCCGAAGCGGGTTTGCACCATGTCCCGCAACACGAACACCAACCCACCCCAGGCCGACCAGATGATGTCCAGGTGCGGAGCGCTGGAAAAGGCGTAATTGATCAGCACGACGCTGCTGATGTAGGTGATCAGGAAGAACATGGGGCGGGGGGATACCTGTCAATTTGGTGCATAGGGTACTTCATCTCCAGCGCACAGATCACCTGTGGCGAGGGAGCTTGCTCCCGCTGGGTAGCGAAGCGGCCCTGAAATCAGCGGATGCGGTGCGTCAGATAGAACGTAGTCGGTTTGGGGGCTGCTTCGCAGCCCAGCGGGAGCAAGCTCCCTCGCCACAAAAACGCCAAACGACTCAGGATTTGGATTTGGAGGGCAACATCCAGATCAACCCGCTCGACTTCGCCCGCTCATGACACAACCCCAACACCTTGCGCCGTTCTGCGTTGTCCATCCGGCTCCAGCGGGTGATTTCTTCCACCGTGCGCTGACACCCGGTGCAAATGTCATCCTCATCCAGCGCACAAATGCTCACGCACGGCGATGGGACCGGTCGCTCGATGGCGCTCATTCTTCCTGCTCGACCAGATCGCGAGCATAACGCTGCGAGTTATGCACATAGTGGGCGGCGCTGGCTTCGAGCATCTTCTTTTGCGGCTCGGTCAACTCGCGTACGACTTTGCCCGGTGAGCCCATGACCAGCGAACCGTCCGGAATTTCCTTGCCCTCACCGATCAGCGAGTTGGCGCCGATGATGCAGTTCTTGCCGATTTTCGCGCCGTTGAGGATCACCGCATTGATGCCGATCAGGCTGTAATCGCCCACCGTGCAGCCGTGGAGCATGGCGTTGTGGCCGATGGTCACGCCGGTACCAATGGTCAGCGGGTAGCCCATGTCGGTGTGCATCACGGTGCCGTCCTGCACGTTGCTGTTCTTGCCGATCAGGATCAGTTCGTTGTCGCCACGCAACACGGCGTTGAACCAGACGTTGGCGCCCTCTTCCAGTTTGACCTTGCCCACCAGCACGGCATTGGGGGCGACCCAGCTCTGCGGATGGGTATCGACGCGGGCGTCGCCCAAGCGGTATTTCATCTTTTTTTCCTCAAGGCTCAGACTGCCGCGGGTTCACGGATTCACGCCATACGCGCGATGGCTTCAGGTTTTGATAAAACTCTTGGGTGGTTGATGCAGGCTGATTTTCGCGTCATAGAGCAGGTTGATCAACTCAACGATCATGATCGCCGTCAGCCCCCAGATCTTGTACTCGCCATAACGGTAGCTCGGCACGTACCAACTGTGGCCCTGATAGTCGATGCGGTGGGTATGCTCACGCGGGTCTTTGCGGAAGAACTCCAGCGGCACGCTGAACACCGCGGCGATCTCGGCATCGTTGGCCAGGTATTCGACGAAATCCGGAATCACGCCGACATAGGGCGTGACCTTGATGCCATGCAGGGAGATCAATGGGCTCAGCGGGCCGATCACTTCAACCAGCCCTGGTGGCAGGCCGATTTCTTCTTCGGCTTCGCGCAGGGCGGTAAAAATCAGGTCAGGGTCTTCGGGGTCGCGTCGACCGCCGGGGAAGGCAACTTCGCCGCCATGGGTCGAGAGCCCGCTGGCGCGAAGGGTCAGGACCAGTTCCGGTTCGTCACTGCGCGTGATAGGCACCAATACCGCGGCTTCGGGGAAACGTCGGTCGGTTTCCAGCGTATGCGGCGTGTGATTGCTTACCCGGTGCAGTAGCTCGTCCAGCATGAGTCTTCTCGATCTGTGCCTTACCCTGCATCATGCACCAATCACACCGGCCGCCCAAGCCCCGAACAGCCTCATGTCGCGAAACGACAACTTGCCGACCGACACCGCTGCACGCCAAGATAGGCGCAGCATTCAGGAACCCAAGCATGAAATTTTGCAGCCAATGCGGTAACCCGGTGATCCAGCGTATTCCCGAAGGCGATTCGCGCCTGCGTTTTGTCTGCGACAGCTGTCATACCATCCATTACCAGAACCCCAATATCGTCGCCGGTTGCGTGCCGACCTGGGGTTCGAAGGTGTTGCTGTGCCGGCGCGCCATCGAGCCACGGCTCGGTTACTGGACCCTGCCCGCCGGTTTCATGGAGAACGGTGAGACCATCGAACAGGCCGCCATTCGCGAGACCGCCGAAGAAGCCTGTGCCCGGGTGCGTAACCTGAGTATCTATACGCTGATCGACGTGCCACACATCAGCCAGGTGCATGTGTTCTTTCGCGCCGAGCTGGTGGACCTGGATTTTTCCGCGGGTCCCGAGAGCCTGGAAGTGCAACTGTTCGAAGAAGCCGACATCCCTTGGGGCGAACTGGCTTTCCGCACGGTGGGGCGTACCTTAGAATGCTTCTTCGCTGACCGGCGGACCGAGGTCTACCCTGTGCGGTCCGAATCGATCCCGCCGCTGGTCCAACCTGCCATCATTTAAAGCTCCTACCCATAAAAGCACCTGTAAAATAAATAGTCGCGACACCTCTTAGGGATATCGTTTCAATGCGCTGGTTGCTTGCTGTTTTTTGCTTGTCGTTCGTCACTGTCACCCAGGCTTCCTCCGCGGAAACGCTGGACGGCAGAGTCATCGAAAAAGTTCTGGTTCTCAAATCAGCCCATCAATTGCAATTGATCAATGATGGCAAGCCGATCAAGACCTATCGCATTTCCCTGGGTAAACGCCCCAAAGGGCCGAAGCTGATGGAGGGCGACAAACGCACCCCCGAAGGCTTTTATTGGGTGGACTGGCGCAAGATCAGCGACCGTTTCAACCTGGCGATGCACATCTCCTACCCCAACATCAGCGACTCCGCCCGCGCCCGGCGCGAAGGCGTCGAGCCTGGCGGCATGATCATGATCCACGGCACCCCTGACACCGAAGACAACCCCGAAGACCTGTTCCACACCCTGGACTGGACCGATGGCTGTATCGCCATGCGCAACATGGACATGCGCGAAGTCTGGGGCCTGGTGCCGGACGGCACGATGATCGAGATTCGCCCTTAACGGTTACCTTCAATTCAAGGCTGGCTAGAAGCTTCTGTGGCGAGGGAGCTTCTGTGGCGAGAGAGCTTGCTCCCGCTGGGCTGCGAAGCGGCCCCAAAGTTCCATCTGAAACCGCATTCGCTAATCGAGGGCCGCTTCGCGCCCCAGCGGGAGCAAGCTCCCTCGCCACCGCCTTACTTTCCATCCATGCTCTAGCCGCTTCCTTCGGTCGGCATCGAAAAATAAATTCAAAAATCGCAGCCTTCGGCAGTGCCTACAGCGGAATCAGCATCAATCCAGAGAGGTCCAAACTGACAGCGCCGTCAGTTACCGGTCACCTTCCTGACGGGCTAACAGGTTTATAAAGGAAGGTATAAACCTGACAAAACTCCGACCACTTTGCCCGGCGCCCCACTCGCATGCGAATTCAGAAAAAAACCGCCCTGTTCGCCGCCCTTCTGATCGTCCTGGCAGCGCTGGGCGTGTGGTACGCCGCCAAACCCGCCACGACCAAACTGGTCACCTCCACCGCCATCCCCGTGCGAGTGGTCAGCGTCGCCGAAAAAGATGTGCCCCGCTACATCAGCGGCATCGGCTCGGTGCTGTCGCTACACAGCGTGGTTGTGCGCCCGCAGATTGACGGCATCCTCACCAAACTGCTGGTCAAAGAAGGCCAATTGGTGAACCAAGGTGACCTGCTGGCCACCATCGACGACCGCTCGATCCGCGCCAGCCTCGATCAGGCCCGGGCGCAACTGGGCGAAAGTCAGGCGCAACTGCAAGTGGCTCAGGTCAACCTCAAACGCTACAAACTGCTGAGCATCGACGACGGCGTGTCCAAGCAGACCTACGACCAGCAACAAGCGCTGGTCAACCAACTCAAAGCCACCGCCCAAGGTAACCAGGCCTCGATCGACGCTGCTCTGGTGCAGCTTTCCTACACACAGATTCGCTCCCCGGTCACCGGTCGCGTCGGTATTCGCACAGTGGATGAAGGCAACTTCCTGCGCATGACCGACACCCAAGGCTTGTTCACCGTGACCCAGATCGACCCGATCGCCGTGGAGTTTTCCCTGCCGCAGCAAATGCTGCCAACCCTGCAGGGCCTGATCAACGATCCACAGCACGCGCCAGTCAAGGCTTACATCGGCGCCGACACCGATGGCGAAACCGGCAACCTGCTGGGCGAAGGTCATCTGACCCTGATCGACAACCAGATCAACGCCAACACCGGGACCATCCGCGCCAAGGCCGAATTCGCCAACCCCGCACAGAAACTCTGGCCGGGCCTGCTGGTAACGGTAAAGATTCAGACAGCGCTGGATAAAAATGCGCTGGTGGTGCCGCCCACCGTCGTACAACGTGGCCTCGATCAACATTTCGTCTACCGGGTCAATGGCGACAAGGTCGAAGCCGTTCAGGTGCAGATGGTTTATCAAGGCAGCGGCCAGGACATCATCAAAGGCGTGAAACCGGGCGATGTGCTGGTCAGCGACGGCCAGTCGCGGCTCAAACCTGGCTCGACCGTGCAGGTAGTGACCGACCCGCCGCAAGTGGTGCAATCGGAGCCGAAACCATGAAGGGCCATGGCTCGGTTTCCGCGTGGTGCATCGATCATCCGGTGGCGACGGTCCTGCTGACCTTTGCCTTGGTGCTGCTCGGTGTCATCGCCTTCCCGCGCCTGCCGATTGCGCCACTGCCGGAAGCGGAATTCCCGACCATCCAGGTGGCCGCGCAACTGCCCGGCGCCAATCCCGAAACCATGGCCTCGTCGGTGGCCACCCCGCTTGAAGTGCAATTCAGCGCCATCCCCGGTGTGACCCAGATGACCTCGAGCAGCGCCCTGGGCTCGACCATCCTGACCCTGCAATTCACCCTCGACAAAAGCATCGACACCGCCGCGCAGGAAGTCCAGGCCGCGATCAACACCGCCGCCGGCAAACTGCCCAAAGACATGCCGAACCTGCCGAACTGGCGGAAGGTCAACCCGGCCGACAGCCCGGTGCTGATCCTCAGCATCAACTCGCCGCAAATGCCCGGCACCGAGGTCAGTGACCTGGTGGAAACCCTGCTCGCCCGTCAGATCAGCCAGATCGACGGCGTAGGCAATATCAACATCACCGGTCAGCAACGTCCGGCGATCCGCGTGCAGGCCTCGGCGGACAAACTCGCCGCCATTGGCCTGACCCTGGCAGACATTCGCCTGGCAATCCAGCAGACCAGCCTCAACCTGGCCAAAGGTGCGTTGTATGGCGAGTCGAGCATTTCGACCTTGTCCACCAACGACCAATTGTTCCACCCCCAGGAATACGGTCAGCTGATTGTTTCCTACAAGGACGGCGCACCGGTTCATCTCAAGGATGTGGCCAAAGTCGTCAACGGTTCGGAAGATGCCTACATCCAGGCGTGGGCTGACGGTGAGCCGGGGGTGAACCTGGTGATTTTCCGGCAACCGGGGGCCAACATCGTCGAGACCGTCGACCGCATTCAAGCGGCCCTGCCGACGCTGGAGGCCATGTTGCCGGCCTCGGTGCAGGTCAAAGTGTTGATCGACCGCACCCAGACCATCCGCGCTTCGCTGCATGAAGTGGAAGTTACCCTGCTGATCGCGATCCTGCTGGTGGTGGCGGTGATGGCGCTGTTCCTGCGGCAGTTGTCGGCGACCCTGATTGTGGCGTCGGTGCTCGGTGTGTCGTTGATCGCCAGTTTTGCCCTGATGTACATCATGGGCTTCAGCCTGAATAACCTGACGCTGGTGGCGATCGTGGTGTCCGTCGGGTTTGTGGTGGACGATGCGATTGTGGTGGTGGAAAACATTCACCGCCATCTGGAGGCCGGCGACGGCATGCGCGAGGCCGCGATCAAGGGGGCCGGCGAGATCGCCTTTACCGTGGTCTCGATCAGTTTCTCGCTGGTGGCGGCGTTCATTCCGCTGCTGTTCATGGGCGGCGTGGTCGGGCGGCTGTTCAAGGAATTCGCCCTGACCGCCACCTCGACCATCATGATTTCCGTGGTGGTGTCCCTGACGCTGGCGCCGACCCTGGCCGCGCTATTCATGCGCGCGCCGGTGCATCACGCCCACGGCAAGCCGGGTTTCGGCGAACGCTTGCTGGCGCTGTACGAGAAAGGCCTGCGCCGTGCCCTCGCCCATCAGAAATTGATGATCGGTGTGTTCGGCCTGTCCCTCGGCCTGGCGGTCGCCGGGTACATTTTCATTCCGAAGGGTTTCTTCCCGGTGCAGGACACCGGTTTCGTCCTCGGCACCACCGAAGCGGCGGCGGACATTTCCTACGGCGACATGGTGAAAAAACACCTGGCGATGGCCGAAATCGTCGCCGCCGATCCTGCCGTCGAGACGTTCTCACACTCGGTCGGCGTTTCGGGCAGCAACCAGACCATCGCCAACGGGCGGTTCTGGATTTCGCTGAAAAAACGCGGCGACCGCGATGTGTCCGCCAGCCAGTTCATCGACCGGATTCGCCCACAGCTGATGAAAGTCCCGGGCATCGTGCTGTACCTGCGCGCCGGGCAAGACATCAACCTCAGCTCCGGCCCGAGCCGCGCCCAGTACCAATACGTGCTCAAGAGCAACGACGGGGCACTCCTGAGCACCTGGACCCAGCGCCTGACGGAAAAACTGCGCAGCAACCCGGCGTTCCGCGACATTTCCAACGACCTGCAACTGGGCGGCAGCATCACCCACATCAGCATCGACCGCAGCGCTGCGGCGCGTTTCGGCCTGACCGCCAGTGATGTCGACGAAGCGCTGTACGACGCCTTCGGTCAGCGGCAGATCAACGAATTCCAGACCCAGACCAACCAGTACAACGTGATTCTGGAGCTGGACACCAAACAGCGTGGCAAAGCCGAAAGCCTCAACTATTTCTACCTGCGCTCGCCGCTGAGCGGGGAAATGGTGCCGCTATCGGCCCTGGCGAAATTCGCTGCGCCAACCATCGGCCCGTTGTCCATCGCTCACGACGGGATGTTCCCGGCGGCCAACCTGTCGTTCAACCTGGCGCCCGGCGTCGCGTTGGGTGATGCGGTGATCATGCTCAATCAGGCCAAGACCGACATCGGCATGCCGGTAGCCATCAGCGGTAATTTCCAGGGCGCGGCCCAGGCGTTCCAGAGTTCGCTGGCCAGTCAGCCGTGGCTGATTCTGGCGGCGCTGGTGGCGGTGTACATCATTCTTGGCGTTCTGTACGAAAGCTTCGTACACCCGCTGACCATCATCTCGACCCTGCCCTCGGCGGGGCTCGGGGCGGTGATCATGCTGTGGATCTGCGGCCAGGACTTTTCGATCATGGCACTGATCGGGCTGGTGCTGCTGATCGGCATCGTCAAGAAAAACGGCATTCTGATGATCGACTTCGCGCTGGACGCCCAGCGCAACCGTGGCCTGCCGCCGGAAGAGGCGATCTATGAGGCGTGTATGACGCGGTTCCGGCCAATCATCATGACCACCCTCGCCGCCCTGCTCGGCGCCCTGCCGCTGATGCTCGGCTACGGCACCGGCGCCGAACTGCGCCAGCCATTGGGCATCGCTGTGGTCGGCGGCTTGCTGGTGAGCCAGGCGCTGACGCTGTTCACTACGCCGGTCATATACTTGTGGCTCGAGCGGCTATTCCATCGACCTAAACCAGCACCGCAACCGGCGCTGGCGACCACAGACTGAGGCGGGGTCATGCGCGTTCTGATTATCGAAGACGAAGAAAAAACCGCGGATTATCTACACCGCGGCCTGACGGAACAGGGTTACACCGTGGACGTGGCTGGCGATGGCGTCGAAGGCCTGCACCTGGCGCTGGAAAACGACTACGCGGTGATTGTCCTCGACGTCATGTTGCCAGGCCTCGACGGCTTCGGCGTATTACGTGCGCTGCGGGCACGCAAGCAAACGCCGGTGATCATGCTCACCGCCCGCGAGCGGGTGGAAGACCGCATCAAAGGCCTGCGCGATGGTGCCGACGATTACCTCGGCAAACCGTTTTCCTTCCTCGAACTGGTGGCGCGCCTGCAAGCGCTGACCCGTCGCAGCGGCGGCCATGAACCGGTGCAAGTGAGCATCGCCGATCTGTGGATAGATTTGATCAGCCGCAAGGCCACCCGCGCCGGCACTCGCCTGGACCTGACCGCCAAGGAGTTTTCGCTGCTCAGCGTGCTGGCGCGGCGACAAGGGGAAATCCTCTCGAAAACCGCCATCGCCGAGATGGTCTGGGACATCAATTTCGACAGCGACGCCAACGTGGTCGAAGTCGCGATCAAACGCCTGCGGGCCAAACTCGACGGGCCGTTCGAAGAGAAATTGCTGCACACGATTCGTGGCATGGGTTATGTGCTGGAGAGCCGTGGTGTCCAGTAATTCTATTGCCCTGCGTTTGAGCGGGATGTTCACGCTGGTGGCGCTGCTGGTGTTCATGTTGATCGGCGGTGCGCTGTATCAACAGGTCGACAAGGGTTTGGGACTGCTGCCCGAAGCCGAGCTGGATGCGCGTTACAGCGTGCTCGAATCGGCGCTCAACCGTTACGGCACGCCCGAGCATTGGGTGAAGATCAACGCCAAGCTCAAGCTGCTGAGCGAAGAAGACAAGCGCATCCGCTTTTGGGTGGTCAGCGGCAATCCCGGTTATGAATACGGCCAACCCGATGCGCCGATCCGCGCTTTCGCCCAAGGCCCGTTGGGCATGCGCGACATGGAATTGCCCGACCATCCATACCCGCTGAAGGTATTGGTCACTGAGCTGCCGGCCAAGGACCAGCGCCCGCCGCTGCGCTTCATGATCGGCATCGACACCGAAACCTTTTACGAGACGCAGCACCACTTGCTGATCGCCCTGATCAGCCTGGCGATCGTGGGTGTATTGCTGGCTTCGCTACTCGGTTACTGGGTGGCCCGGATCGGTCTAAAACCGCTGATCAAGTTGTCGCAGGAAGCCCAGCGCCTGGCGCCGCCGAGGTTGTCCGGGCGCCTGCAATTGTCGCCATTGCCACCGGAACTGAATCAGTTTGTCAGCTCGTTCAACGCCACTCTGGAACGGGTCGAACAGGCCTATTCGCGGCTGGAATCGTTCAACGCCGACGTGGCCCATGAACTGCGCTCGCCGCTGACCAACCTGATCGGCCAGACCCAGGTTGCGCTGACACGCGGACGTTCGGCCGAACACTATTTCGAAGTGCTGCAATCGAACCTCGAAGAGCTGGAACGGTTGCGCTCGATCATCAACGACATGCTGTTCCTCGCCAGCGCCGACCAGGGCAGCAAGGCCACCAAATTGACGTCCACCTCATTGGCCGACGAAGTGGCGACCACGTTGGAATATCTGGATTTCATTCTTGAAGATGCGCAGGTTCAGGTCGAGGTCAGTGGTGATGCGCAGGTGCGAATCGAGATCGCCCATCTGCGCCGGGCATTGATCAACTTGCTGAGCAACGCGGTGCAGCACACCGAGCCCGGGCAAGTGATTCAAGTACGGATCGAAGTCGAAGAGCATCAGGTCAGCATCGGCGTCGCCAACCCGGGATCGCCGATTGCCAATGAGCACCTGCCGCGATTGTTCGAGCGCTTCTACCGGGTCGATGCATCGCGCAGCAACAGTGGCAACAACCATGGCCTGGGGCTGGCAATCGTCAAGGCGATTGCGTTGATGCATGGCGGAGATGTGTTTGTGCGCAGTGATCATGGGATGAATACTTTCGGGATTCATCTCCCGGTTTAATCCCCACCCCGATCCCTGTAGCGAGCGAGCTTGCTCGCACTGGGCTGCGACGCGGCCCCAAAACATGCGACTGCATTCAATCAGACACACCGCACATTCCGATTATCGACTGCTGCGCAGCCGAGCGGGAGCAAGCTCCCTCGCCACAAAAAGCCAAACTATCTACAGCTGCGCACTCTTACCTAAAGCGCAACAGTCCTTTCTGCAACCCGCTCTTTTTCCCCTCGCCCAAGCCCCTTATCGTTGCCCCATCAAACAGCACTTGCCAAGCAAGAAGGTTTAAAGATGTCCAACAGTATGGGTATTGCCAGCGCTTTTGTTTTGTCTTCCTTGTTTCTGTCTCCGTTCGCCATGGCTGAAGAGTCGCAGACATTCGTCGCGCAAAACACCGCGCGAGCTTACGAACAGTCTCAAAGCGAACTGACGGCCAAGGCCCAGGAAGCTGCGCCAACCCCTCAAGCGTCGAGTACTCAAGCCCTGCCACAGGTTGAGAACGACAGCTGATCCTTACGTATCACCTTGTTTCCCTCGACACTTTTCATCGGCTCTTCCCTTTGAAAAATTGTCTTCAAAGCCGCTGCTATCAGCGGCTTTTTTTTCGCTGTGGCGTTGAACCTGCTCAGTGGGTTCCCGGTAATTATCGACTACCCGCCGAATGTCTTCTAAGCTTCCATTAGCAAAAGGCCAGCATGTTTTGCTGGCCTTTTTTTTATCCGGCATTTATACAGGCGCTCCGGACGCGACCGGTTTCTGGGACTCTGCCCGAATTTTGTAAAAGAACTTTCATAACGCCTTATTTGCAGAAGTCAGAACCATGAGTGTGAGCAGTGCGAATTCTCAACATCCGATCCGTTCGACAGGATCGGAGCGGCTTTTGGTTCTCAGCAGTTTGTTGTTGGTGGTTGCGATACTTAGCATCGTGACCTTCCTGCTGATCCGTGAACGCGCCAACGCCGAATTATCCGCCGCTCGCGCCGCCAACAATATCGTGCAATTGATCGATGCCGACGTGCTGCGCAATGTCGAACTCTATGACGTGTCCCTGTTGGGCTTGATCGCTGCCTCCCAGCGAGAAGACCTCAAGAGCGTTTCTCCAGCCATTCGCCATCTGGCCTATTTCGACCGCGCCACTGCCGCGCCGTACAAGGGCAATATTTTGTTGCTCGACAACAAGGGCGACGTGATTGCCGACTCGGCCTCGGTGGAGCCCAGGCAAGGCAATTATGCCGATCGCGAATACTTCCAGTCTCACGTGAACAATCCGGACCCGGGCATGTTCATCAGTCCCCCCTTCAGAGCCAGGTCGCCCGAACAGGATTGGCGTATCAGTTTCAGCCGGCGGGTGAACGGCTCCCAGGGTGAGTTCCTGGGCGTGGCCGAAGCCGCCATGCGCTTGAGCTACTTCGATCAATTGTTCAACAGTTTGAGTATCGGCCGTGACAGCACGGTCAATCTGATCAGCAAGGACGGGACGCTTCTGGCTCAGCAACCACGTCTGGCCGAAGAGCTGATCGGCAAGAACTTCAGTAACCGTCCCAATTTCCAGCGCATCGTCAAGGAAGGCAACGGCAGCTTTACCAGCATGTCCGATCGATACCATGACAAGCGCCTTTACACCTTCTCCAAGGTCGGAAACTTACCGTTGATCGTCATCGTTGCGCTGTCCAGTGATGAGGTTTTTGCGGCCTGGAAACGTACTGCGGTGGTGGTCAGTTTTGCGACCATTGCGCTGTGCGTGAGTCTGCTGTGGCTGACCTGGTTGCTCTGCCGGGAATTGCGTCGCCGCCAGAGTGCCGAACAGGAACTGGCACAACTGGCCGCTACCGACCCCTTGACCGGCCTGGCCAACCGTCGAAGCCTGGATCAGGCCCTGCGCCATGAATGGTTTCGCGCCCAACGTTCCGGCCTGCCATTGTCGGTGCTGATGATCGATGTCGATCACTTCAAGGCGTTCAACGATCGCCATGGCCATCAGGGTGGCGATGATGCCTTGCGCTGGGTGGCCAAGGTGATCAGCACTCATGTTCGACGGCCGGCGGATCTGGTCGCCCGTTACGGTGGCGAGGAGTTTTCGGTGATCCTGGCTGAAACCGACAGCACCGGCGCGCAACAGATTGCCGACAACGTCCGCGCAGCGGTGGAGCAGTTGCCGTTGGTGGGGGGTGATGAGTCGCCAATTACTGTCAGTATCGGTATCAGCACCTGGACGACGGCAACCGATATCAGCCTGGAGCAGTTGCTGTTTGCGGCGGACAAGGCGCTGTATCAGGCCAAGGAAAATGGGCGGAATCGGGTGGTTGCCGACTGACCATTTGTAGTGGATCGACTGGCCTCTTCGCGAGCAAGCCCGCTCCCACATGGGTACGCGGTCTACTGTGGGAGCGGGCTTGCTCGCGAAGGGGGCAGCCCGGACGCCACAAAAAACCGGATCATAAAAAAAGGCCACCCGAAGGTAGCCTTTAAAAAACTAGAGAGGTTTTTTGCTTACACGGCCGCAACAGGACGCATGTAAGAGATCGGTGCAGTGCTGGCGTCTTCGAAAGTCACGACTTCCCAAGCATCTGTCTGCTCAATCAACTTGCGCAGCAGCTGGTTGTTCAATGCATGTCCGGACTTGAAGCCCTTGAACTCACCAATCAGGCTATTGCCCAGCAGGTAGAGGTCACCAATTGCATCGAGGATCTTGTGCTTCACGAATTCGTCTTCATAGCGAAGGCCGTCTTCGTTCAGTACACCATCCGCGTCGACCACAATAGCGTTTTCAACGCTGCCGCCGAGTGCGAGGTTGTGCTTGCGCAGGTACTCGATGTCACTCATGAAACCAAAGGTACGGGCGCGGCTGACTTCTTTTACGAACGAAGTGCTGGAAAAATCCACGCTTGCACTTTGTGTGCGGTCACGAAAAACCGGGTGATCGAAATCGATCTCGAAGCTCACTTTGAAACCTTCGAAAGGGACGAAAGTGGCGCGCTTGTCGCCGTCTTCCACTGTCACTTCCCGCAAGATCCGGATGAACTTCTTGGCGGCGTCCTGTTCTTCCAGGCCGGCCGATTGAATCAGGAATACGAAGGGTCCAGCGCTACCATCCATGATCGGGACTTCGGACGCGGAGAGCTCGACGTAGGCGTTATCGATGCCCAGGCCAGCCATGGCCGAGAGCAGGTGCTCCACCGTGTCCACTTTGACGTCACCGTTAACAAGCGTGGTCGACATAGTGGTTTCGCCGACGTTTTCCGCGCGGGCAGGAATCTGCACCACAGGGTCGAGGTCAGCACGACAAAACACAATGCCGGTGTCGACGGGCGCTGGCTTGAGGGTCAGGTAGACCTTCTCCCCGGAGTGCAGGCCGACACCTGTGGCACGGATAATATTCTTCAGGGTGCGTTGTTTTATCATGGCATGGGCCGCTTCAGCGCAAATTGCGAACTGGTATCAACAAAGGCTGGCGATGATAGCAGACCAGACCTTTGCTGAACACCAATCACCCTAATACCCCTGATACATTTCATCAATCGGCCTGACGACGCAGGAAAGCCGGGATGTCCAGGTAGTCCAAGTCATCTTGCGGGTTCATCTTTGCGGCAGTCGCAGCACCGGCCTGAGCCTGGTTGCGCATGACGGTCGGACGATCCAGGTCACGGTAGTTCACCGCAGGCTGTTCTTGACGAACAGGGGCTTGTTGTTGTGGCTGGGAAGCCATCGAGGTGTGAACGGTATTGTCGATGACCTTCACAGGCTTCTCGATTTTAGCGCCTAAACCAGTGGCAACAACAGTCACGTGCAGCTCGTCGCGCATGTCCGGATCGATAACGGTACCGACCTTGACCATCGCGTGCTCGGAAGCGAAGGCTTCGATGATGCTACCCACGTCGGAGTACTCACCCAGGGACAGGTCAGGACCGGCGGTGATGTTCACCAGGATGCCGCGTGCGCCTTGCAGGTTCACGTCTTCGAGCAACGGATTGCGAATGGCCGCTTCGGTGGCCTCACGTGCACGGTTCGGACCGCTGGCGCAGCCAGTGCCCATCATCGCCATGCCCATTTCGCTCATCACGGTACGCACGTCGGCAAAGTCGACGTTGATCATGCCCGGACGCTTGATGATGTCGGAGATACCGCGAACGGCACCGGCCAGTACATCGTCGGCCTTGGCGAAAGCCGACAGCAGGCTTGCGTCTTTACCGAGGATGGTCAGCAGCTTCTCGTTGGGAATGGTGATCAACGAGTCGACGCTTTCAGACAGCAGACGAATACCTTCGTCGGCGATCTGCATACGCTTGCGACCTTCGAACGGGAACGGACGGGTCACCACCGCAACGGTGAGGATCCCCATTTCCTTGGCCACTTCGGCAATGATCGGCGCAGCACCGGTACCGGTACCACCGCCCATGCCGGTTGTGATGAACACCATATTGGTGCCCTGCAGGACTTCGGCAATGCGCTCACGGTCTTCGAGAGCGGCCTGACGACCTACTTCAGGGTTGGCGCCGGCGCCCAGGCCTTTGGTCACACCGGTGCCCAGTTGCAGGATGGTCCGCGCGCCGATGCTTTTCAGCGCTTGGGCATCAGTGTTGGCGCAGATGAATTCAACGCCTTCAATGTTGCTCTTGACCATGTGATTGACAGCGTTGCCGCCGCCACCGCCAACACCGATAACTTTAATTACCGGGCTTGCGGGGATGTTGTCTACGAGTTCGAACATTTTCCCTCTCCTTACATTCTCTAGTTTTTTCGCCTACTGCTGTTTGAAGCGGTGTTGCGGTAAAGCTTTAGAAATTGCCTTGTACCCAGCTCTTGAAGCGATCGAGCAAGGCGACTTTCGGTTCGTCATTGCTGTAGCTGTCGCGGCTGCCGATGCCCGAGAACGAAATCCCGTCGGACTGCTTCTGCAGGCCGTACATCAACAAGCCAACGCCGGTGGAATAAATCGGGTTGCGGACCACGTCGTCCAGGCCCTTGACGCCATGCGGCACGCCCAGGCGAACCGGCATGTGGAAGATCTCTTCGGCCAGTTCGACCGCGCCTTCCATCTTCGAGGTACCGCCGGTCAGCACGATGCCGGCCGGGATCAGGTCTTCGTAGCCACTGCGACGCAGTTCGGCCTGGATCAGGGTGAACAGCTCGTCGTAACGCGGCTCGACCACTTCGGCCAGGGCCTGACGGGACAGCTCGCGCGGTGGACGATCGCCGACGCTCGGCACCTTGATGGTTTCACCGGCACCGGCCAGTTTGGCCAGGGCGCAGGCGTAGCGAATCTTGATTTCTTCGGCGTATTGGGTCGGGGTACGCAGCGCCATGGCGATGTCGTTGGTTACCTGATCGCCCGCAATCGGGATCACCGCGGTATGACGGATCGCGCCTTCGGTGAAGATCGCGATGTCGGTGGTGCCGCCGCCGATGTCCACCAGGCACACGCCCAGCTCTTTCTCGTCGTCGGTCAGGACCGAGTAGGCCGAGGCCAACTGCTCGAGAATGATGTCGTCGATTTCCAGACCGCAGCGGCGCACGCATTTTTCAATGTTCTGTGCGGCGTTGACGGCGCAGGTGACCACGTGAACCTTGGCTTCCAGACGCACGCCGGACATGCCCAGCGGCTCGCGAACGCCTTCCTGGTTATCGATCACGTAATCCTGCGGCAGGGTGTGCAGCACACGCTGGTCAGCCGGGATCGCCACGGCCTGGGCAGCGTCGAGGACGCGCTCAAGGTCGGCGGAGCTGACTTCGCGATCACGAATCGCCACGATGCCGTGGGAGTTCAGGCTGCGGATGTGATTGCCGGCCACGCCGACAAACGCCGAGTGGATCCGGCAACCGGCCATCAACTGCGCTTCTTCGATAGCGCGCTGGATCGACTGGACGGTGGACTCGATGTTCACCACCACGCCTTTTTTCAGGCCGCGGGACGGATGAGTACCGATCCCGACGATTTCGAGCGTGCCGTCGTCCGAGACCTCGCCTACCAGCGCCACCACCTTGGAGGTGCCGATATCGAGACCGACGATCATTTTGCCGCTTTGCACGTTTGCCATGGGTCCTGCCTCTTCTTAATTCTTCGCGACAGCGGGTTGGGCTGTCGTGGGCGCTACAGGTTCCCGCCAGCCAACAGCAAGGCCGTTGGCGTAGCGCAGATCGATGCGCGCAATGTTCGTAATCTGCTCTTTGAGCGTCTTGTCATAGATGGCAATGAAGCGGCGCATCTTTTCCACCAGGTTGCCGCGTCCCAGCAGCAGTTCGATTCCCGGACCTGCGCTGCCGGCGCCGGTGGTCAGGAACCAGCTGCCTCGTTCACGCAACTCCAGGCGTGCAATCGAGAAGCCCAATGGCCTGAGCATCTGGCTCAGCACCTGGTATTGCTGCATCACTTGCTGCTGGGCCCGTTGTGGGCCGAACAGCTGTGGCAAGTGTTCGTAGTTCGCCAGCTCGCGCGGGGTGAACGCCTGTCCCTGGTTGTTCAACAGCGACTCATCGCCCCAACGGGCCACCGGCAGTTGTTCTTCCAGGCGAATCACTACTTGATCCGGCCATACCCTGCGCACTTCGGCGTGGGCAATCCATGGCATCGTTTCAAGCTCGGTACGCATGCTCTCCAGGTCGATGGTGAAGAAGCTCGACGCCACGTAGGGGGCGATCCGCTGCTGCACCGCTTGCTGGCTGATGTAACTCAAGTCGCCCTGCACCGCGATCTTGGTGATCGGCCGGTCGGCGTACGGCAGCAAACGCTGTGCGCCTTCATAAGTGCCGAACCCCAACGCAACCAGCAGCACGGGCCAGAACAGGCTTCTCAGAAAACCAAAGTTGGCTTTCGGCAGGCGCGCGGACATCGGCTCTTTGGCAACCATTCGGCTGGCACCCCGCGGCACCGGCTTGCGGCCGGGTGCGGAGGGCTGATGACGTAGCTGAGCGCCTTGCATGGTCTTAACCTCGCGGCTCGTTGTTGCCGGCAATGCTTGCGGCCAAAATCGCCAGAACCAGTTGCTGGAAATCCAGGCCAGCGGCACGGGCCGCCATCGGCACCAGACTGTGATCGGTCATGCCCGGTGCGGTATTGACTTCCAGGAACCAGAACTGCCCCTCGGCGTCCTGCATCACGTCTGCCCTGCCCCAACCGGCGATACCCAGCGCCTCACAGGCTTTGGCCGTGAGGTCCATGAGTTCTTTTTCTTTGTTGCTGTCCAGGCCACACGGGATCCGGTACTGAGTATCGGAAGCCACGTACTTGGCGTCGTAGTCGTAGAAACTGTGTGTCGTGCCCAAGGCAATTGGTGGCAACACCTGGTCACGCAGGGTGGCGATGGTGAACTCCGGACCTTGAATCCATTGCTCGACCAACACTTGCGAATCGTAGGTACTGGCCGCTTTCCACGCGTCGATCAATTCAGACGCGCAAGTCACTTTGGCCATCCCGATACTGGAACCTTCATGGGCCGGTTTGACGATCAAAGGGAAGCCCAGTTCCGTGGCCGCCGAAATACAATCGGCCTCGCAGCTCAGTACCGCATGGCGTGGCGTCGGAATACCGAGGCTGTGCCAGACCTGCTTGGTGCGCAGTTTGTCCATGGCCAGTGCCGAGGCCAGAATGCCGCTGCCGGTGTACGGAATCCCTGCGCATTCGAGCAGGCCCTGCATGCTGCCGTCTTCACCGCCACGACCGTGGAGGATGATGAAGGCGCGATCGATTTTTTCGTTCAGCAGACGCTGCAGCAGATCATCGTCCACATCAAGACCGAAGGCGTCCACACCGGCGCTTTGCAGTGCTTCGAGCACCGCGTTACCCGACTTCAGGGAGACCTCACGCTCGGCACTCTTGCCGCCGAACAGCACGGCGACGCGGCCGAAGTCTTTCGGCGCGATAGTGGAGACGAGGTTGGCGTAAGCAGCAGTCATTTCAACTTCCCCACGCTTGGCGCGGCAACCGCGCCAGCGAACAACGGACTGTTCAATAGTTTCGGTGCGAGACCGCCGATATCACCGGCGCCCTGGCACAACAGAATGTCGCCGGCACGCAGCAGCGGCTTGACGATTGGCGCGAGGTCGATGCCGCGCTCGATGTAGATCGGGTCGAGCTGACCGCGCTGGCGAATGCTGTTGCACAGCTTGCGGCTGTCGGCGCCCGGGATCGGCTCTTCACCGGCCGGATAGACTTCCATCAGCAGCAAGACGTTGGCGTCGGCCAGCACATTGACGAAATCGTCGTACAAATCGCGGGTGCGGCTGTAACGGTGCGGCTGGTAAACCATCACCAGACGGCGCTCCGGCCAGCCACCGCGCACGGCTTTGATCACGGCCGCGACTTCGGTCGGGTGGTGACCGTAGTCGTCCACCAGCATCACGTTGCCGCCTTCAACCGGCAGTTCGCCGTACACCTGGAAGCGACGACCGACACCCTGGAACCCGGACAGGCCCTGGACAATGGCTTCATCGCTGACGCCTTCGTCGGTGGCGATGCAAATGGTCGCCAGCGCGTTCAGCACGTTGTGGTTGCCCGGCATATTCACCGAGACATCCAGTGGCTCGCGATCAGGGCGCAGCACGGTAAAGAAAGTCTGCATGCCCTGCTGACGCACATTGATGGCACGCACGTCGGCATCGTCGCCAAAGCCATAAGTGACCGTCGGACGCTTTACCAGCGGCAGGATTTCACGCACCACCGGATCGTCCAGGCACACCACCGCCAAGCCATAGAACGGCAGGTTGTGCAGGAACTCGACGAAGGTTTTCTTCAGTTTGTTGAAGTCGCCGTCGTAGGTCGCCATGTGGTCGGCGTCGATGTTGGTGACCACGGCCACCAGCGGCTGCAAGTGCAGGAAGCTGGCATCGCTTTCGTCGGCTTCGGCGATCAGGTAACGGCTGGTGCCGAGCTGGGCATTGGTGCCCGCGGCATTCAGACGACCACCGATTACAAATGTCGGGTCCAGGCCACCGGCGGCGAACACCGAAGCGATCAGGCTGGTGGTGGTGGTTTTGCCGTGGGTACCGGCGACGGCGATGCCGTGGCGGTAGCGCATCAGTTCGGCCAGCATCTCGGCACGCGGCACCACCGGAATCCGGCGCTCCAGGGCCGTGGCGACTTCCGGGTTGGAAGTGTTCACGGCACTGGAGGTGACCAGCACATCGGCGTTCGCGGTGTTCTCGGCACGGTGGCCGATATAGATGTGGGCACCGAAGGATTCCAGGCGCTCGGTCACCGGCGATGCTTTCAGGTCGGAACCGGACACTTCATAGCCCAGGTTCAGCAACACTTCAGCAATGCCGCACATGCCCACGCCGCCGATACCGACGAAGTGGATGCGACGGATGCGGCGCATTTCCGGGTGCGGCATGGCTTTCTTGTTCTCAACCATGGGCCACCTCCAGGCAGGTATCGACCACGTTACGGGTGGCATCGGGTTTGGCCAGGCGGCGTGCCGCGGTGGCCATGTCGTTGAGTCGTTGCGGTTGCATCAAGACCTCTGTCAGGCGAGCGGCAAGATCCGCTGCGCCAGTCGTTCTTTGCGGCATCAGGAAGGCAGCGCCTTCACGGGCCAAATAATCGGCGTTGCGGGTCTGGTGATCGTCGATCGCGTGGGGCAAAGGCACCAGCATCGAGGGCAGACCGGCAGCCGCCAGTTCACTGATGGTCAGCGCGCCTGCGCGGCACACCACCAGGTCGGCCCAGCCATAGGCTTGGGCCATGTCTTTGATGAAGGGCTGCACTTGCGCCTCGACGCCAGCTGCGCGATAGCGCTCTGCAGTTACTTCATCGTGGTTTTTGCCAGCCTGATGAAACACGTCCGGGCGCAGGTCGGGGGCGACTTGCGACAGGGCTTCAGGCAGCAACTTGTTCAACGGCTCTGCGCCCAGGCTTCCGCCCAGGATCAGCAAACGCGCCTTGCGACCGGCCAGGGCAGGTCGCGGTGTTTCGAGGAACAGCTCGGTGCGCACCGGGTTACCGGTGGTGCGACGGCTGTTCGACAGGGTAAAGGTGTCGGGGAACGCTTCACAGACTCGGGCGGCCAACGGCACCAGCAACCGATTGGCGGTACCCGCCACAGCGTTCTGCTCATGAACGATCACTGGCACGCCAGCCAATTTGGCTGCAACGCCGCCGGGGCCAGTCACGTAACCACCGAAACCGACCACGCAGACTGGCCGCAGCTGACGAATGATCGCCCGCGCCTGCCAGATCGACTTGAGCAACATGAACGGTGCCTTGAGCAGGGACAATTTGCCCTTGCCGCGCAAACCGCTGGCGTTGATCCGATGCAATTCAAGACCGGCCGCCGGCACCAGATCGTTTTCGATCCCGCGCGGCGTGCCCAGCCAGTGCACGGTATAACCGCGGGCCTGGAACTCCCGAGCGCAGGCCAGTGCCGGGAACACGTGGCCCCCGGTGCCGCCAGCCATGATCAATACGTTAGCGCCCATGGTTCGGCTCCTCGGCGAAGTCGCTCTCATGGAACTCCATCTCTTCACTGCCCAAATGGGTTCGACTCTCCCACTCGATGCGCAGCAACAAGCCAAGACAGGCACAGCAGATCACCAACGAACTGCCGCCATAACTGAGGAATGGCAGGGTCAGACCCTTGGTTGGCAGCAGGCCGACGTTCACCCCGATGTTGATCAGGAACTGACCAATCCACAGGAACGACAAGCCGTACGCGATGTAGGCGGCGAAAAATTGCTTGGCCTTCTCGGCCCAATAACCGATGTACATGCCACGAATACAGACAAAGACGAACAGCGCTACCGTACACAAAGAACCCACGGCACCCAGCTCTTCGGCCAGGACCGAGAACACGAAGTCGGTATGGGCTTCCGGCAGGTAGAACTGTTTTTGCACGCTGTTGCCCAGGCCAACGCCCAGCCATTCGCCGCGACCGAAAGCGATCAAGGCTTGAGACAACTGATAGCCAGCACCGAACTGGTCGGCCCACGGGTCCGCAAAGTTGGTCAGGCGCGCCATTCGATACGGCTGCATTTGAATCAACAACACCACCGCACCAACAGCCAGGACAACCATCAAGGAGAAACGGAACAGCCCGACGCCGCCGAGGAACAGCATCGCCGCAGCAGCCCCCATCATCACGACGGTGGCGCCGAAGTCCGGTTCCATCAGCAACAGACCCGCCATCGGCAGCAGAACGATGAACGGCTTGAAGAAGCCCATCCAGCTTTCACGCACTTCTTTCTGGCGACGCACCAGATAACCGGCGAGGTAGATCACCACGAACACCTTGGCGATCTCGGAAGGTTGAACGTTGAAGAAACTGAAGCCGATCCAGCGCATCGAACCGTTCACTTCACGGCCGATCCCGGGGACGATCACCATCACCAGCAAACCGAACGCACCAATCAGCATCAGCCAGCCCAGGCGTTGCCAGGTAGCGATCGGAATCATCATGGTGACGATGCAGGCACCCAGGCCCAGCACCACGTAGATAAGGTGGCGAATCATGTAATACAGGGCACTGCCCGACTGCACCGCCGCCACTTCGGTCGATGCCGATGCAATCATCACCAGCCCCAGGCCCAGCAGCGCCAGGCAACCGGCGAGCATCGGGAAGTCGAGGTCGATGCCGCGCCCGGTGATGATCGGCGACGGGTACGGCTTGATGATATTCAGGAAGCTCATGCCAAGTCCTCCACGGCGCGGACGAACTGGTGACCGCGATCTTCGTAGTTCTTGAACATGTCGAAACTGGCGCAGGCCGGCGACAGCAGCACCGCGTCGCCCGGTTCGGCGATGGCGCGGCATTGCGCGACGGCTTCGTCCAGCGAATTGACGCGAATCAGCGGTACGCCATCGCCGATGGCCTGGGCGATCAACTCGGAATCCCGGCCGATCAGCACCACGGCACGGCAGTTGGCCGTAACCGGATCACGCAGATCCTTGAACTCGGCACCCTTGCCATCGCCACCGGCGATCAGCACGAGTTTGCCGTCGATGTCTGCACCCAGACCTTCGATGGCGGCCAGTGCGGCACCGACGTTGGTGGCTTTGGAATCGTTGTAGTAGCTCACGCCGTTCAGGTCGCGAACCCATTGGCAGCGATGCTCGAGGCCGGCGAAGGTGCGCAGACTTGAAAGCATGGCATCGAACGGCAGCCCCACGGCGTGGCCCAGCGCCAAGGCCGCCAGGGCGTTGGACTGGTTATGCGCGCCACGAATCTTCAATTCGCGTACCGGCATCAGGTTCTGGAATTCGAAGGCCAGGTATTTCTCGCCATTCTCTTCCCGGATACCAAAGGCCTTGAAGTCGGGTTTGTTCAGACCGAAGGTCCAGCACGGCTGGCCTTCGCCCATCAGCGGACGGCTCAGGGCGTCCTGCCGGTTAACCACAAACTGCCTGGCGCCCCGGAAGATCCGGTGCTTGGCCAGGTGATAGGCCGGCAGACCGCTGTAGCGGTCCATGTGGTCTTCGCTGATGTTGAGCACGGTCGCCACTTCGGCGTTGAGTTGATCGGTGGTTTCGAGCTGGAAGCTCGACAACTCCATCACGTACAACTCGACGTCGTCGCTGAGCAAATCCAGCGCCGGCGTACCGAGGTTGCCGCCGACGGCAACACGCTTGCCGGCTGCAGCCGCCATTTCGCCGACCAGGGTGGTGACGGTGCTTTTGGCGTTGGAACCGCTGATGGCGACAATCGGCGCCTTCGCGTTACGCGCGAACAGCTCGATGTCGCCGGACAACTTCACGCCACGGGCGGCGGCAGCCTGCAGGGCCGGGGTCGCCAGCGCCAGGCCGGGGCTCACGTAGAGCTCGTCGGCACGGCACAGGAATTCGACGTCCAGCTCGCCACAACGCACTTCCACGTGCGGATAGTCACGCTTGAGCGTGGCCAGTTCCGGTGGATTTTCCCGCGTATCGGCGACAGCAAACGACACGCCCCGATTCGCCAGGAAGCGAACCAGGGACATGCCGCTCTTGCCGAGGCCGACAACGATGCGGAAGTGGTCAGAAGCGATCAGAGACACTCGTTCTACCTCAGCTTCAGGGTGGCAAGGCCGACCAGTACCAGAATCACGGTGATGATCCAGAAACGGACGATCACACGCGGCTCGGGCCAGCCCTTGAGTTCAAAGTGGTGGTGTATCGGAGCCATGCGGAACACACGACGACCGGTCAACTTAAAGGAGGCAACCTGGATGACAACCGACAGGGTCTCCATCACGAACACGCCGCCCATGATGAACAGGACGATTTCCTGACGGACGATCACCGCGATGGTGCCCAGGGCCGCGCCCAGCGCCAGTGCGCCGACGTCGCCCATGAATACTTGGGCCGGATAGGTGTTGAACCAGAGGAAACCCAGGCCCGCGCCGATCAACGCGCCGCAGAACACGATCAACTCACCCGCGCCCGGAACGTAAGGAATCAGCAGGTATTCAGCGAATTTCACGTTACCCGACAGGTAGCAGAAGATCCCCAAGCCGCCGCCGACCATCACGGTAGGCATGATCGCCAGACCGTCGAGGCCGTCGGTCAGGTTGACCGCGTTGCTCGAGCCGACAATCACGAAATAAGTCAGGACGATGAAGCCTGCGCCCAGCGGAATGCTGTAATCCTTGAGCATCGGCAGGATCAGTGTGGTTTCTACCGGCGTCGCGGCAGTCATATAAAGGAAGATCGCCGCGCCCAGGCCGAACACCGACTGCCAGAAATACTTCCAGCGGCTCGGAAGGCCGCGGGAATTTTTCTCGATGACTTTGCGGTAATCGTCGACCCAGCCGATGGCACCGAACAGCAGGGTCACCAACAACACCACCCAAACGTAACGGTTGGCCAGGTCGGCCCAGAGCAAGGTGCTGACACCGATGGACGAAAGAATCAGCGCGCCGCCCATGGTCGGGGTGCCCGACTTGGACAGGTGCGATTGCGGGCCGTCGTTGCGAACGGATTGACCGATCTGACGGTTCTGCAAAGTACGGATCATCCACGGGCCATAGCACAGCGACAAGACCAGCGCAGTCAGCACACCGAGAATCCCGCGCAGGGTCAGGTACTGAAAGACCGCGAAGCCTTTGTAGAACTGTTGCAGATACTCCGCTAGCAGCAGCAGCATTAATGTTTCTCCAGACGGGTCCCGCACAAAGCGGCGACGATGTTTTCCATCGCGGCGCTGCGCGAGCCCTTGATCAAAATGGTGGTGTTTGTGTCCTGCTCGGCTTCCAGGGCCTTGATCAGCTCAGCCTGTGTGCTGAAGTGAAAGGCCTGCTCGCCGAAAGCGTTCACGGCGTGAACCATCATTGGCCCGACGGCGTAAAGCGCGGAAACCTTGCCGCGGGCGTACTCGCCCACATCGCGGTGCCCCTGCTCCGCCCAATCGCCCAACTCGCCGATATCCCCGAGCACCAAAACGGTGCGACCGGAAAAGCCGGCGAGTATATCAACGGCGGCGCACATGGAGGTGGGGTTTGCGTTGTACGTGTCATCGATCACGCGCATACCGTTAGTTGCCAGTTGCGCAACGGTGCGCCCCTTGACCGGTTGCACCGCGCCGAGACCGGTGGCGATGCCGAACAGCGACACGCCCAAGGCATGGGCTGCAGCGGCGGCGGCCATGGCATTGGCGACGTTATGGATGCCGAGCAGGTTCAGTTGAACCCGTTCCACACCTTCAGGGCTGTGCAGGTTGAACGCCGGGCAACCGCGGGCATCGCGGTCCAGATCGCTGGCGTAGAAGTCGGCGCTGATGTTGCTCAGGGCAAACGTCAGCACTTTGCGACCGGCGGCTCGGGTTTTCCAGATGTCAAAAGCCTTGTCGTCGAGATTCAGCACGGCGACGCCATCGGCATCCAGCCCTTCAAGAATCTCACCCTTGGCTTCAACGATTTTTTCCGGCCCGCCGAACTCGCCGACGTGAGCGGTCCCGGCGTTGTTGATGACAGCCACGTGCGGCTTGGTCATGCCGACGGTGTAGGCAATCTCGCCGAGCCGCGAAGCCCCGAGTTCGATCACGGCAGCGGTGTGTTCCGGTGCCAGTTCGAGCAGGGTCAGCGGAGCGCCCAGGTCATTGTTCAGGTTGCCACGGGTCGCCAACACAGGACCGCGCGTGCGCAGGATGCTCGCGAGCATTTCCTTGACCGTGGTCTTGCCGCTGGAACCGGTGATGGCCACGACCGGCTGAGTGAATGCCGCACGGTTCATCGCGCCCAATTGGCCAAGGGCCTGGCGGGTGTCCTTGACCAGCAGTTGCGACAGCGCGCTGTCGGCAACTTCGCGCTCGACCAAGGCCCCCACGGCGCCTTTGGCGGCGACGTCATTGAGGTAGTCATGGCCATCGAAACGCGGGCCGGCCAGAGCAATAAACAGTTGGCCGGGCTTGATCGCGCGGCTGTCGATGCTGACGCCGTCGAAGCTGGCGTCGCTCGCAATCAGACGGCCATTCAATGCGCCGGTCAGTTCGCTCAGTTTCAAGGCTTTAAGCATGGGCCACCTCCCACGCGGTCAGGGCATGATCGGCCTCGACCAGATCGGAGAAAGCGTGGCGCTCGCCGTTGATTTCCTGATAGTCCTCGTGACCTTTACCGGCCAGGACAACCACATCATCCGCCGAAGCGCTGGCGATCAATTGGGCAATCGCCTGGCCACGGCCGGCGACGAAGGTCACTTTATCCACAGCGCTGAAACCGGCGCGGATGTCGTCGAAAATCACGGTTGGGTCTTCGGTGCGCGGATTGTCATCGGTGACCAACACGCCATCGGCCAGACGCTCGACCACTTCCGCCATCAGCGGACGCTTGCCGCGATCGCGATCACCGCCGCAACCGAACAGGCACAGCAACCGGCCTTTGGCGTGAGGACGCAGGGCCATCAAGACTTTTTCCAGCGCATCCGGTGTGTGGGCGTAATCGACCACCACCAACGGCTGAGTACCACCGCCCAGGCGCTGCATGCGACCGGCCGGGCCTTCGAGTTTCGGCAGCACTTTGAGGATTTCGTCCAGCGCGTAGTCCAGCCCGAGCAAGGCGCCGACCGCAGCCAACACGTTGCTCAAATTGAAACGACCGAGCAAGGTGCTGCGCAAATGGTGCTCGCCTTGCGGCGTGACCAGCGTGGCGCGCACGCCTTCGTCGTCGAACTGCGCTTCGCGGCAATAGAGGTAGGCACTGGAATCTTCCAGGCTGTAAGTGATCAGTCGCGACTCGCCTTTATCGGCAGCCAGTTGCCGACCGAAATCGTCGTCCAGGTTGACCACCCGGCACTTCAGATCATTCCAGGCAAACAACTTGGCCTTGGTTTCGCCATAGGCCTGCATGGTGCCGTGGTAATCCAGATGATCACGCGACAGGTTGGTCATCACTGCCACATCGAACGCCAACGCAGTCACGCGGCCCTGATCCAGACCGTGGGAAGAGACTTCCATGGCCACGGCCTTGGCGCCGGCTTTTTTCAGGTCAGCGAGGGTCGCTTGCACTGCAATCGGGTTCGGCGTGGTGTGCAGACCGCTTTCCAGTGCGCCGTAGAAACCGGAGCCCAGGGTGCCGACGATGCCGCAGTGCTGACCGAGCAGGTCGAGCGCCTGAGCGACCAATTGGGTCACGCTGGTTTTACCGTTGGTGCCGGTCACGCCGATCAGATTCAAATGACGGCTCGGGTCACCGTAAAAACGCCCGGCGATGTCCGACAGCTGCGCCGCCAGGCCCTTGACCGGAATCAATGGCACGTCGGTAATCGGCAGCACGGTCGCGCCTTCGACTTCATAAGCCACGGCAGCAGCGCCGCGTTGCAAGGCGTCGGCGATGTGCGCACGCCCGTCGAACTTGCCACCCGGGACCGCGAGAAACAAATCGCCTGCCCGCACGTTGCGGCTGTCCAGCGCCAATTCGCGGATCAACAGATCGCGGCCGGCGTGGGCGAAAATCTTGTTCAGGCTCAGCGACATCAGCCGCGCCCTCCATTAGCTTTCAGCGGAACGACCGGTGCGGCGTTCGCTTGTTGAGTGGCAGGCAGGTTGTCCGGGGTGACGTTCATCAGGCGCAGGGTCCCGGACATCACTTTGCTGAACACCGGCGCCGATACCAGACCACCGAAGTAACCGGCCTTGGTCGGTTCATCGATTACCACCACGATTGCGTAACGCGGATCGCTCATCGGGCCGAAGCCGGCGAACAGCGAGCGGTAGGAATTCTCGGCGTAGCCCTTGGTGCCGACCGATGTTTTACGTGCAGTACCCGACTTGCCGCCCACGTGATACGCCGGCACCTGCGCACGGAATACACCGCGCGGGGCTTCGATCACTTGTTGCAGCATGGTTTGCATGGTCTTCGCGACGGCTTCCGGCAATACCTGAGTGGTTTGCGGCGCCTTGTCGGTTTTGATCAGGGTCAGCGGCGCGAGGCGACCATTGTTGGCCAGGGCCGAGAAGGCGTGGACCAACTGGATCGCGGTCACGGAAATACCGTAGCCGTAGGACAGCGTCGCAGTTTCAGCCTTGCGCCATTCGCGGTAGTTCGGCAGGTTGCCGACGCGCTCACCCGGGAAGCCGAGGCCGGTGTCCTGGCCAAGGCCGACTTTTTGCGCCAGGCGGAAAATCGTTTCGCCGCCGATATCGAACGCGACCTTACTCATGCCGACGTTACTGGAGTTGATCAGAATGCCGGTCAGGTCGAGCACCGGGCCTTCACTCTTGGATACGTCCTTGATGGTGTACTTACCAATCTGCAAGGTGCCTGGATACACCTCGACGGTATCGGTCGGCTTCCAGCGCCCGGTTTCAATCGCGGCGCTCATGGAGATCGCCTTCATGGTCGAACCCGGCTCGAACACGTCGATCATCGCGCGGTTACGCATCATCGCCGGTTGCAGGTTGCGACGGTTGTTCGGGTTGTAGGTCGGCTGGTTGACCATGGCCAGGATCTCGCCGGTCTTCACGTCCATGATCACCAGGCTGCCGGCTTTCGCGCCGTTCTCGATGATCGCGTTACGCAGCTCGCGGTTGGCCAGGTATTGCAGACGCAGGTCAATGGACAACGCCAAGGGCTTGCCGGCCTTGGCGTTTTTGGTGACCTGGACATCTTTGATCAGCCGGCCACGCCGGTCCTTGATCACCTGTCGCTTGCCGGGGACGCCGGCCAGCCATTCGTCGTAGGCCAACTCGACGCCTTCGCGTCCGTGGTCATCGATGTCGGTAAAGCCGACCATGTGGGCGGTGACTTCACCGGCCGGGTAGAAACGCCGGAACTCTTCGATGCCATAAACGCCCGGCACTTTCAGGTCGAGCACAGCCTGGCCTTGCTCGGGGGTCAGCCCGCGCACCAGATAAATGAATTCTTTGTTGGCCTGGGCTTCGAGACGTTCGGCCAGGGCTTTCGGGTCCTGCCCCAGGGCAGCCGCCAGTGCCGGCCACTTCTCTTTGGCCGTTTGCATTTCCTTGGCGTTGGCCCACAGGGTGGTGACCGGCGTACTCACGGCCAAAGGCTCGCCGTTACGGTCGGTGATCAGACCACGGTGAGCCGGAATTGGAATATGACGAACGCTGCGCGCATCGCCCTGACCTTTAAGGAAGGCACGGTCGACCACCTGCAAATCGATGATGCGCCAGGAAATCGCCGCCACCATGATGCCAAGCAAACCCAGCACCAGACGGAACCGCCATGGGAAGAGCGCGCCTTCGAGTTTCATCATGGCGCCACCATCTGCACTTCAGCGGCGCCGGGAATGCGCATCTTCAGTTGTTCGGTGGCCAGGACTTCGATACGGCTGTGGGCAGTCCAGGTGCTCTGTTCGAGAATCAACCGGCCCCACTCCGCCTGCGCCTTGTCGCGCACGCTCAATTCGTTGTACAGCGAATTCAACAGCTGACGGTTCCAGTGCGCGCTATAGGACACGCCGATGGCCGACACGAGCACGCCGACAAACAGCAGCAGCATGAAAAAGCTTCCGCCGGGAAGTGGCTTGGCGAAAAGCTTGCTCACCGCAACTTCTCCGCGACACGCATGATGGCGCTACGGGAACGTGGGTTGGCTTTGAGTTCGGCCTCGGAGGCGGATTGCGCTTTGCCATGGATTTTGATTTTCGGTTCGAAAGCGACGTGACGGACCGGCAGGTTGCGCGGCAGGTTGTCGGCTTCGCCTTTCACCAGTTTGCGCATGAACAGTTTGACGATGCGGTCTTCCAGCGAGTGGAAGCTGATGACGACCAGACGGCCGCCCACTTCCAGGCATTCCAGCGCGGCTTCGAGGCCGGCTTCCAGATCGCCCAGTTCGTTGTTGACGTGAATACGCAGGCCCTGGAATGCACGGGTGGCCGGATTCTTGCCCTTTTCCCATGCCGGGTTGGCGACTTTCAGCACTTCAGCCAGATCGCCAGTGCGCTCGAACGGTTTGATATCGCGACGTTCGGCCACGGCACGCGCCATGCGACCGGAGAAACGCTCTTCGCCGTATTGCTTGAACACCCGGGCGATTTCTTCCACCGGCGCGGTGTTGACGAACTCGGCGGCGCTGATCCCGCGGGACGGGTCCATGCGCATGTCCAACGGGCCGTCGTTGAGGAAACTGAAACCGCGTTCAGGGTCGTCGAGCTGTGGCGAAGACACGCCGAGGTCGAGCAGAACGCCGCTGACCTTGCCGGCCAGACCACGTTCGGCGACTTCCGAACCGAGCTCGGCAAAGCTGCGCTGCACAACGACAAAGCGGCCGTCTTCGGCCGCTAGCGTTTGCCCGGTGGCAATCGCTTGAGGATCCTTGTCGAATCCGAGCAACCGGCCATCAGGCCCGAGCTGGCTGAGGATCAACCGACTGTGTCCGCCACGTCCGAACGTACCGTCCAGATAGCAGCCATCAGGACGTACGGCGAGAGCCTCGACGGCTTCGTCAAGCAGTACGGTGATGTGGTTAAAGCCGCTATCAATAGTCACAGGATCAAATCACGCAGTTCATCAGGCATAGCGCCCGGTTGTTGAATAGCAGCCAGGTCAGCGGCAGAAACCGCATTCCAGGCATCCTCGTCCCACAATTGGAACTTGTTCAGTTGGCCGACCAACATTGCGCGCTTATCCAACTTGGCATATTCGCGAAGACGCGGCGGAACCAGAAAACGACCACTGCCATCGAGCTCGAGGTCGACGGCATTACCAATCAGTAAACGTTGCAGGCGGCGGTTCTCTTCGCGAAGCGAAGGCAGTGCACGCAGTTTGGTTTCAATAATTTCCCACTCATCGAGGGGATAAACACACAAACACGGATCAACGGCATCGATGGTGACGATTAATTGACCGGAACTACGCGAAACCAGCTCGTCACGGTACCGGCTCGGCATAGCGAGACGGCCCTTTGCATCGAGACTGATAGCGTTAGCTCCGCGAAACACGTCAGCGCTTCTCCAAATATTAGCGTTTTACGCTCAAAAAACCCACTTCATGCCACTTTCCGCCACTTGCGCACACTATAGGAATGCGCCCACCACACCGTCAAGGCGCGGATTAAAGGAAAAGCCTTACAGAACGGAGATTTAGGAGCGTAAAAGGAGGGTTAACGAGAATCTGACGGATGAATTCGCTCAATAACTTGAATCAGCACAGAAGGCTGCGTTCAGAAGTTAAAGTAGTTTGTTAAGAGTAAGATTTTTTCGGTATTACAAAAGCGCTTCTGCTATTGATTCAGCAGGGAGGGAAATTGCCATTACACACATCGCTGCCAATGACTCGGCAGAGAGGAAAAAAAAGGTGGAGAGTCGATCTGTAAGCCGGGTTCTGTCTTGAACAGTCATTCGTCTACGATGGCCATCACTGGACATCTTTAGCAACCTACCCGGTCCCAGCGCGGGCCACGCCTTGGGACCCTATTTGGTCTTGCTCCAAGTGGGGTTTACCTAGCCACGAACTGTTGCCAGACGTGCGGTGCGCTCTTACCGCACCTTTTCACCCTTACCGGCGCCGAAGCGCTTAGGCGGTTATTTTCTGTGGCACTTTCCGTAGGCTCACGCCTCCCAGGCATTACCTGGCACTTCGCCCTATGGAGCCCGGACTTTCCTCCCCCCCCTAATTTTCATAGAGGGCAGCGACTGTCCGATCGACTCTCCGCCGCGAAGATTAACGGCAGAGCGGCCGAAGAACAAGCGCTAAAAGCCTCTGGCCGGCGCTGCATGTCGGTTTACTCGCCCTTCTGTTTATCCAGCGCGACCTGATAGAGCACATTCTTGCGTTCGCCGGTAATTTGCGCCGCCAATGCCGCCGCACGCTTGAGCGGCATCTCTTCGAGCAGCAGATTGAGAATACGCATGGCTTCACTGCTGACAGCGTCTTCGGTCTCAGGGGCAGTCCAGCCCGCCACCAGCACGACGCACTCACCGCGCTGTTGATTGCTGTCCGATTCGACGAACTCGCGCAACTCGGCCAACGGCAAGCCTTTAAGGGTTTCGAAGGTTTTGGTCAGTTCCCGCGCCAGCAACGCCGGACGCTCGGCCCCGAATACCAGCTCCATGTCTTGCAGGCATTCAAGGATCCGATGCGGTGCTTCATAGAAAATCAGCGTGCGCGGCTCTTCCTTAACGAGTTCCAGACGAGCACGTCGGCCGACGGCCTTGGCCGGCAAAAACCCTTCGAAGATGAAACGGTCGGACGGCAGCCCCGCCGCCGAAAGCGCCGCGATCAATGCACACGCCCCCGGAACCGGCACCACATTGATTCCCGCGGCACGGGCCTGACGCACCAGGTGATAACCCGGATCGGAAATCAGCGGCGTCCCGGCGTCGGAAATCAACGCCACATCGTCGCCCGCCAGCAGACGTGTGATAAAGCGGTTACCCTCCTCCCGCTCGTTGTGTTCATGGCAGGCCGCCAGCGGCGTGGGAATGCCGAAATGCTGCATCAATCGCTGGGAATGGCGAGTATCTTCGGCCGCAATCAGGGCGACCTCGCGCAGTATTTTCAGCGCACGCGCACTGATATCGTCCAGGTTGCCGATGGGCGTCGCCACCACATAAAGCGAGCCAGCAGCGGAATTCAAAGCACCTGGAGCAGTCAAAGCGCACACCTCAAG
The DNA here is from genome assembly GCF_003732275.1 of Pseudomonas frederiksbergensis. GTDB lineage: Bacteria > Pseudomonadota > Gammaproteobacteria > Pseudomonadales > Pseudomonadaceae > Aquipseudomonas > Aquipseudomonas frederiksbergensis_H. The sequence continues at coordinate 76,069 of NZ_MOBM01000013.1, read as the reverse complement.
ATCGGTAAAAGGCGCCATTGTAGCGCGTAGCGGCGCTTGCGATACGCCTTACCCTCCCCGGGGTTTCCAGCCTTTTGTGCAGTACTGCAACATTTGCACGAGCTAAATTGATCGATTCACGCCAGTAACATCGCGCCCCGGCCAGTGCTTGGGTACAATTCCACGCTAATTTGATCGAGTATCAGGAACACTTACATGATCGCTTGCCTGCGGCTGCTCACTGCCCTCTGCCTCGCTGCCTTGCTGGCGGCTTGCGCCAGCTCGCCCTCTTCCAGCCTTGGCGAACTTCCACGGACCCCGGACGCCAGTATCGAGCAACTGCTCGAACAGGCCACTCAAAGCAAAGATGCGGAAAAAGCCGCCCTGTTGCGCTTGAGCGCAGCAGACCTGGCTTATCGTCAGGGCAATGCCGGCCAGTCCGCGCAAATCCTGCAACAGGTGCCGGTGGAACAACTCAAGCCTGGCCAACAAGTCTTCGCCAACACCCTGGCGGCTGAACTGGCCATGACCCGCAATCAGCCCAAAGCGGCGCTGACTGCCCTGAGCCATCCAAGCCTGCAACGCCTGAGCGAACTGCCCGTCGAACAACAGGTTCGCACCGGCACCGTTCATGCCCGCGCCCTTGAGGCCGACGGCCAGACCCTGGCCGCCGCACGGGAACGCATCTTCATCGCCCCCATGCTTGAAGGTGAAGCCGCCAGCAAAAACCACGAAGCGATCTGGACCCTGATCGCTTCGCTGCCGACCGATCAATTGCAGCCGACCACCGACGATGACCTCGGCGGCTGGATACGTCTGGCGCTGGCAGTGAAAACGGCCGGCACCCTGGAACAGCAGCAAGCCGCGATCGATAACTGGCGCGAACAGAATCCAAAGCACCCGGCCGCCATCCAGCTGCCGCTGCCACTGACCAAACTCAAGGAGCTGGCCAGCCAGCCCCTGAGCAAGATCGCCCTGCTGCTGCCGCAAGACGGCCCGCTGGGTTCGGTTGGCAAAGCACTGCGCGAAGGCTTCATGGCCGCTCACTACCAGGCGCAACAAGCCGGACAGAAGCCGCCAGCCATCGAGTTCTATGACAGCTCGCGCCTGACCTCCCTCGACGAGTTCTATCGCAAGGCCCAGGCCGATGGCGTGCAACTGGTGGTCGGCCCGCTGGAGAAGCCACTGGTCAAACAGCTCAGCGCGCGCCCGCAACTGCCGATCACTACCCTGGCGCTGAACTACAGCGAAGGCGAACAAGGTCCGGCCCAACTGTTCCAGTTCGGCCTTGCCGCTGAAGACGAAGCCCGCGAAGTGTCCCGTCGTGCGCGCGCCGACGGCCTGCACCGCGCCGCCATCATGGTGCCGAAAGGCGAATGGGGTGATCGCGTACTCAGGGCGTTCAGCCAGGATTGGCAAGCCAACGGTGGCAGCATCGTCGCTACCGAACGCGTCGACCAGCCGGTGCAACTGGCCCAGCAGATTGCCGACATGTTCCAGTTGCGCCAGAGCGAAGGCCGCGCCAAGAGCCTGCAAAGCACCGTTGGCTCGCAGGTTGCCGCCCAACCTTCGCGTCGCCAGGACATCGAGTTCATCTTCCTGGCCGCGACGCCGCAACAGGCTCAACAGATCAAACCAACCCTGAACTTCCAGTACGCGGGTGACGTGCCGGTTTACGCCACCTCCCACGTATTCAGCGCCAGCGGCGACCAGAACCAGTACAACGACATGAACGGTATTCGCTTCTGCGAAACCCCATGGCTGCTGGATGCCAACGACCCGCTGCGCAAACAAGTCACTGCACAATGGCCACAAGCCGGCGGCAGCCTGGGCCGTCTGTATGCGATGGGCGTTGACGCCTATCGTCTGGCACCGCGTCTGGGCCAACTCAAGGCCTTGCCGGACAGCCGCATCCAGGGTCAATCGGGTAGCCTGGGCATGACTCAGAATCAACGTGTCGAGCGTCAGTTGCCATGGGCAGAGTTCGCCAACGGTCAGGTTCAACGCCTGCCGGACACCTCGCGCTGATGCCTGACAGGTCACGCCAGCAAAGCGGTAAAGATGCCGAGCGTCATGCGCTCGAGCATCTTCAACAACAAGGTCTGCGCCTGCTGGCGCAGAACTGGTTGTGTAAACGCGGCGAGCTTGATCTGGTCATGCTTGATGGCGATACAGTAGTATTCGTCGAAGTCCGCTATAGAAAAAACACCCAATGGGGTGGCGCGCTCGATAGCATTGATGGGCGCAAACGGCAGAAACTGATTTTTGCCGCGCAGTATTTTCTTCAGCGCGAGTCGCGTTGGGCCAATTCCCCTTGCCGCTTCGACGTGGTTGCCATCGACAGCAACCTTGATCAGTTGAACTGGTTGCAGAATGCCTTCGACAGCTGATCGCTTGCACCTCTAACCGGACACCTTCACCCAACACTTTTGCTCTTTGCTTTGCGGGCTGCACATTCATGTGCCAAGTAGCCGCGCTAATTAAGGTCACACAGATGGACATGCAATCCCGAATTCGCCAGCTTTTTCAGGCCAGTATCGACACCAAGCAAATGGCGATGGACGTACTTGCACCGCACATCGAGCAAGCCAGCCAAGTGATGGTCAACGCCCTGCTCAACGAAGGCAAAATGCTCTCCTGCGGCAACGGCGGCTCTGCCGGTGATGCCCAGCACTTTTCGTCCGAGCTGCTCAACCGTTTCGAGCGCGAGCGCCCGAGTCTGCCCGCCATCGCGCTGACCACTGACAGCTCGACGATCACCTCGATTGCCAACGATTACAGCTACAACGAAATCTTCTCCAAACAGATTCGCGCCCTCGGCCAGCCGGGCGATGTTTTGCTGGCGATTTCCACCAGCGGCAACTCGGCAAACATAATTCAAGCGATCCAGGCCGCACATGATCGCGAAATGATTGTCGTAGCATTGACCGGTCGTGATGGCGGCGGCATGGCGTCACTGCTTTTGCCTGAGGACGTCGAGATTCGCGTACCGGCCAACGTCACTGCACGTATTCAGGAAGTCCACCTGCTGGCGATCCATTGCCTTTGCGATTTGATCGACAGCCAATTGTTCGGGAGTGAAGAATGACCCCTAATCGCCTAGGCCTTCTGGCCTTGACCCTGTGCCTTGGCATCAGTGGCTGCACCTCGGTGGTTAACGCCAGCCGTGAAGCGCCGATCGACGATGACCGTGGCACCCGTACCTTCGGCAGCAAGATCGACGACTCCCTGATCGAAACCAAGGCTGGTGTAAACATCGCCAAGGCCGATCCGGACCTGGACAACAACTCGCACATTGTCGTCACCAGCTTCAACGGCGTGGTGCTGCTCGCCGGGCAAACCCCTCGCGCCGACCTCAAGGCCAAGGCAGAACAGGTTGCCGCCGCCGTTCAGCGGGTAAAGAAGGTGCATAACGAGCTGCAAGTACTGGCGCCCTCCTCGCTGCTGGCACGTCAGAACGACACCTGGCTGACCACCAAGATCAAGACCCAGATGCTCACCGACGCCTCCATCCCCGGTTCGCGTATCAAAGTCGTGACCGAAAATGGCATCGTCTACTTGTTGGGTCTGCTGACCAAGCAGGAAGCCGCCCAGGCGACCAGTCTGGTACAAGGCGTTTCCGGCGTGCAGAAAATCGTGAAGTTGTTTGAGTACATCGACTGATCGGCTTGTTGGCGAAGGCGCCCATGCCAGGCGCACATAAAAAAACCCGCTGAAATCACTTCAGCGGGTTTTTCATTTCAATGGCCAGAACGATCAGAAATCCTCCAACCGCCATACCTCATAAGCCGGCGTCTCATAGGGATGACTCTCTTTCAGAGCCATCACCACCGCCCGAATCAACTCATCGCTGACCACAAGCTCAACCTTCCATTCCTCAACCTGCTCGACCTGCCCCGCTTCACCAATAAACGGCTGACTGCCATCCAGTGGACGAAACTGACCCAACCCGAACACCTGCCACGCACAGTGATCATAAGCCCCGATCCGCCCGCCACCGGCAGCGAACACAGCGCTTTTGACCACCTCGACATGGCTGGCCGGAACAAAAAAACTGAGCTTGTACACGGCGCTTAGTTAACCCAGACGCGAGCGTTACGGAACATACGCATCCAAGGTGCGTCTTCGTTCCAGTCTTCCGAACGCCACGAGTTCTGCACGGCGCGGAATACACGCTCCGGGTGCGGCATCATGATGGTCACGCGACCGTCACGGCTGGTCAAACCGGTGATCCCGCGCGGCGAGCCGTTCGGGTTGGCCGGGTAGTTTTCGGTGACCTTGCCATGGTTATCGACGAAACGCATCGCCACACAACCCGACAGATCGGCTTCCAGCAACGCTTCTTCGCTAGCGAATTCGGCATGGCCTTCACCGTGCGCGATGGCGATCGGCATGCGCGAACCGGCCATGCCCTGCAGGAAGATCGAGTTCGACTCCTGGATCTGCACCATCGCCACGCGAGCTTCGAACTGCTCGGAACGGTTACGCACGAAGTGCGGCCAGAACTCGCTGCCCGGGATCAGCTCGTGCAGGTTGGACATCATCTGGCAACCGTTGCACACGCCGAGGGTGAAGCTGTCGTTACGTTCGAAGAAGCCCTGGAAGGCATCGCGAGCGCGGCTGTTGAACAGCGCGGACTTGGCCCAGCCTTCGCCGGCACCCAGTACGTCGCCGTAGGAGAAACCGCCGCAAGCCACCAGACCTTTGAACTCGTTCAGGTCGACACGGCCGGCCAGAATGTCGCTCATGTGCACGTCGATCGCGTTGAAACCGGCGCGGTCGAACGCGGCCGCCATTTCCACCTGACCGTTGACGCCCTGCTCACGCAGTACGGCAACCTGTGGGCGGATGCCTTTCTTGATGTAAGGCGCGGCGACATCCTGGTTGACGTCGTAGCTGAGCTTGACGCTCAGGCCCGGGTTGTCTTCTTCCAGCAGCACGTCGAATTCTTGTTCGGCGCAGTCAGCGTTATCACGCAGACGCTGGATCTGGTAGCTGGTTTCAGCCCACTGACGTTGCAGCAGACGACGCTGACCTTCGAACACGGTATCGCCATTGAAGGTGATGCTGATCTCGCCGTTGTTCATTGGCTGACCGATCACCGACACGCAGTCACCCAGGCCAGCCGCGCTGAACTGAGCGAGGATGTCTGGAGTAGCGTCCTGGCGAACCTGGATCACAGCGCCCAGTTCTTCGTTGAACAGGATCGCGGCGATGTCGGCGGAGGTTTCTGCCAGACCGTCGAGGTTCAGGCTCAGACCGCAGTGACCGGCAAAGGCCATTTCCACCACGCTGGTCAGCAGACCACCGTCGGAACGGTCGTGGTAAGCCAGCAAGTGACCGTCGGCGTTGAGGCCCTGGATCACGGCGAAGAAGGCTTTCAGGTCTTCGGCGTCATCGACGTCCGGGGCCTGCTTGCCGAGTTTGCCGTGAACCTGAGCAAGGATCGAAGCACCCATGCGGTTCTGACCGCGACCGAGGTCGATCAGGATCAGGTCGGTGGTGCCCTTGTCCATGCGCAGTTGCGGGGTCATGGTCTGACGGATGTCAGCTACTGGGGCGAAACCGGTCACGATCAGCGACATCGGCGAAGTCACAGTCTTGTCGACGCCTTCGTCGTTCCAGCGGGTGGCCATGGACATCGAGTCCTTGCCCACCGGAATGGTGATGCCGAGGTCCGGGCACAATTCCATGCCGACTGCTTTCACGGTGTCGTACAGACGCGCGTCTTCACCCGGGTGGCCGGCGGCGGACATCCAGTTCGCCGACAGTTTGATGTCGGAGATTTTGGCGATGCGCGACGCCGCGATGTTGGTCAGGGTTTCGCCGATGGCCATGCGACCCGACGCCGGAGCGTCCAGCAGTGCCAGCGGAGTGCGCTCGCCCATGGCCATGGCTTCACCGGTGTAAACGTCGAAGCTGGTGGCGGTGACGGCAACGTCGGCCACCGGAACCTGCCACGGACCGACCATCTGATCACGGGCCACGAGGCCGGTGATGGTGCGGTCGCCGATGGTGATCAGGAAGCTTTTGCTGGCCACGGCCGGGTGATGCAGAACACGCTCGACGCAGTCGGCGATCTCGAGGGTCGACGGATCGAAATCGTCGCCCAGCTCGTTTTCGCGAACGGCCGAACGGTGCATGCGCGGGGCTTTGCCCAGCAGCACTTCGAGCGGCATGTCTACCGGGCTGTTGCCGAAGTGGCTGTCGGTTACGGTCAGTTGCGGCTCGGCAGTGGCTTCGCCGACCACGGCAAACGGGCAACGCTCACGTTCGCAGATCGCCTGGAAGCGTTCGAAGTCGGCAGGGCCGACTGCCAGAACGTAGCGTTCCTGGGATTCGTTACTCCAGATTTCGTGCGGGGCCATGCCCGGCTCGTCGTTTGGAATGTTGCGCAGTTCGAAGCGACCACCACGGTTACCGTCGTTGACCAGTTCCGGGAAGGCGTTGGACAGACCACCGGCACCCACGTCGTGGATGAAGCTGATCGGGTTCTTGTCACCCAACTGCCAGCAACGGTCGATGACTTCCTGGCAGCGACGCTCCATTTCCGGGTTTTCGCGCTGTACGGATGCGAAGTCCAGATCCGCCGAGCTGGTGCCGGTGGCCATGGAGGAAGCCGCGCCGCCGCCCAGGCCGATGAGCATTGCCGGGCCGCCAAGAACGATCAGCTTGGAGCCAACGGTGATCTCGCCTTTCTGTACGTGTTCGGCACGGATGTTACCCATGCCGCCGGCCAGCATGATCGGCTTGTGGTAACCGCGAACTTCGTCGCCACGCGGGGTGGTGATCGATTGTTCGAAGGTACGGAAGTAGCCGGTCAGGGCCGGACGGCCGAATTCGTTGTTGAACGCGGCGCCACCCAGAGGGCCTTCGATCATGATGTCCAGCGCGGTAACGATGCGCTCAGGCTTGCCGTATGGCACTTCCCACGGCTGTTCGAAGCCCGGGATCTGCAGGTTGGACACGGTGAAACCGGTCAGGCCAGCCTTCGGCTTGGCGCCGCGACCGGTTGCGCCTTCGTCACGAATCTCGCCACCGCTACCGGTGGATGCGCCCGGGAACGGGGCAATCGCGGTCGGGTGGTTGTGAGTTTCGACTTTCATCAGGATATGCACCGGCTCCTGCACCGCGCCGTACTGGCGGGTTTCAGGGTCCGGGAAGAAACGGCCGGCGACGGAGCCGACGATCACCGAGGCGTTGTCCTTATAAGCCGACAAAACACCTTCGCTGTGCATCTGATAGGTGTTCTTGATCATGCCGAACAGGCTTTTTTCCTGGCTCTGACCGTCGATGTCCCAACTGGCGTTGAAGATCTTGTGACGGCAGTGCTCGGAGTTTGCCTGGGCAAACATCATCAGTTCGATGTCATGCGGGTTGCGCTTCAAGCCGACGAACGCTGCGACCAGATAGTCGATCTCGTCTTCGGCCAGGGCCAGGCCCAGCTCGGTGTTGGCTTTTTCCAACGCGGCGCGGCCGCCACCCAACACGTCGATCGCGGTCAGGGGCTTGGGTTCGGCGTGGCTGAACAGGCCGGCGGCTTGTTCAAGGTTATCCAACACGATCTGGGTCATGCGGTCATGCAAGACGCCTGCGATCAGCTGCGCTTCGGCATCGCTGAACTGGCCGGCGACGTAGAACGCAATACCGCGCTCCAGGCGCTGGATCTTGGTCAGGCCGCAGTTGCGAGCGATGTCGCTGGCTTTACTGGACCACGGCGAGATAGTGCCGAAACGTGGCAACACCAGAAACAGACGACCGGTTGGCTCTTGTACTGGAACGCTTGGGCCGTACTTCAGAAGGCGCGCAAGCACCTGCTGTTCGTCGCCGGTCAGGACGCCGGTAACTTCGGCGAAGTGAGCGAATTCAGCATACAAGCCACTGACAGCCGGAACCTTCTGGCTCAGTTGCTCAAGGAGTTTGCTGTGGCGAAAGGCAGAAAGGGCAGGAGCGCCGCGCAGGATCAACATCTTCGGGACAGCCTCGGGAAGGGGTGTGTTTTGAGGCCGTGCATTCTAGCCTAAACCGCCCGCGACATCACCCGAAACGGTACGCATGGCTGTACCCGAACGTCGGGCCGGGTATTCGGGCCCGAAACAGGTGCCTGTCGAGGGTTATTTTTTCTGTCACAAAATGCTGTTCAGGCCCATTCCTGCGGGCTCCAAGCGGGTTTTAGACTCTCTAGCAGACAAGCCCTTCGCTGTCGAGATATGGCGCTCGTGGTCCTTTGCGTATACTGCGCAGATGTTTTCCCCAACGGCTTTGCGTCCGCGGTATGCCAAATGGCTGATCGCAACCGGACTCTTCCTGGTGCTCAGTGGCTGTGTTGATAAACCCAACACGCTGGAGCGCGTAAAGGAGGATGGCGTGCTGCGGGTGGTTACCCGTAACAGTCCCGCCACCTACTTTCAGGATCGCAACGGTGAAACCGGCTTCGAATACGAGCTGGTGAAGCGCTTCGCCGACGATCTGGGGGTGGAACTCAAGATCGAAACCGCCGACAACCTCGACGATCTGTTCAGTCAGGTGGGCAAGCCCAATGGCCCGGTGCTGGCTGCTGCCGGTCTGGTCAGCAGCGAGCAACGCAAACAGCAGGTGCGGTTTTCCCACTCCTACCTCGAAGTCACCCCACAGATCATCTACCGCAACGGCCAGTCACGGCCGACCGACGCAGGCGATCTGGTCGGCAAGAAGATCATGGTGCTCAAGGGCAGCACCCACGCCGAGCAACTGGCAGAGCTGAAAAAGAAATATCCCGGCATTGAATACGAAGAGTCCGACGCGGTTGAAGTCGTCGACTTGCTGCGCATGGTGGATGAAGGTCAAATCGATCTGACCCTGGTCGATTCCAATGAAGTCGCAATGAACCAGGTGTACTTCCCCAACGTGCGGGTAGCTTTCGACCTCGGTGACTCCAGCAATCAGAGTTGGGCCGTGGCCGCCGGCGAAGACAACAGCCTGCTCAACGAAATCAACACCTACCTCGACAAGGTGAAGAAAAACGGCACCCTGCAACGCCTGAAAGATCGTTACTACGGCCACGTCGATGTACTCGGTTACATGGGCGCCACCACCTTCGCCCAGCACTTGCAGCAACGGCTGCCCAAATACGAACAGCACTTCAAGGCGTACGCCAAGAAAGAAAAAGTCGACTGGCGCCTGCTGGCGGCGATCGGCTATCAGGAATCGCTGTGGCAAGCGGCGGTCACGTCCAAGACCGGCGTGCGCGGGTTGATGATGCTGACCCAGAACACGGCGCAAGCGATGGGCGTGTCCAATCGCCTTGACCCCAAGCAGAGCATCATGGGCGGCGCGAAGTACCTGGCCTACATGAAGGATCAATTGGACGAATCGATCCAGGAGCCGGATCGTACGTGGTTTGCGCTGGCAGCCTACAACGTCGGCAGCGGTCACCTGGACGACGCACGCAAACTGGCGGCCAAGGAAGGGCTGAACCCGGACAAGTGGCTGGACGTGAAGAAAATCCTGCCGCGTCTGTCCGAGAAGAAGTGGTTCAGCAAAACCCGTTACGGCTACGCCCGGGGCGGCGAGCCGGTACACTTCGTGGCGAACATTCGTCGTTACTACGACATCCTGACGTGGGTCACACAGCCGCAGCTGGAAGGCAATCAGATCGCTGAGGGCAACCTGCATGTGCCGGGGGTCGACAAGACCAAGCCGAGCCAGGAAACCCCGCCGCTCTAAAAACCACCACCCATCAAATGTGGGAGCGGGCCTGCTCGCGAAGGCGGTTCAACATTCAACATCTCTGTCGACTGCCACACCGCATTCGCGAGCAAGCCCGCTCCCACATTGGTTTTGTGTCTGGCTTTTAAGCTTTGGCGGCAGCCAGAATCAACGCCTTCATTTCCGACACCGCCGACTTGAACCCGACGAACAACGCATGGGCCACCAGTGCATGGCCGATGTTCAGCTCATTAATGCCTTTGATCGCCGCAACAGCCTCGACGTTGTGATAGTGCAGGCCATGACCGGCGTTGACGATCAGGCCCTGGGCCAGACCGAATGCCACGCCATCGGCCACGCGCTTGAGCTCTTCAGCGACTTCGGTTGGCGTCTCGGCGTCCGCATAACGCCCGGTGTGCAATTCAATGGCTGGCGCACCAATACGACGGGACGCTTCGATCTGCCGCTCGTCCGCGTCGATGAACAGCGACACTTCACAGCCGATCTTCGCCAGGCGATCCACCGCTGCCTTGATCCGTGCTTCCTGCCCTGCCACGTCCAGACCGCCTTCGGTGGTCAGCTCCTGACGGGTTTCCGGAACCAGGCAAATGTGTGCCGGGCGGATGCGTTCGGCGAACGCCATCATTTCTTCGGTAACGCCCATTTCGAAATTCATGCGAGTTTGCAGCACGTCCTTGAGCAACAGCACGTCGCGCTCCTGAATGTGCCGGCGGTCTTCGCGCAGATGAACGGTGATACCGTCAGCGCCCGCCTCTTCCGCGTCCAGCGCTGCCTTGACCGGATCCGGGTAGCGAGTACCCCGGGCCTGACGCAGGGTGGCAACGTGGTCGATGTTCACGCCAAGAAGAATGCGATTGCTGGTGGTCACGGAAGCGCTCCTGAAATAAGGGAAAGTTCGGCGCACAGCATACACGGGGAGCTTGGGTCTGTTGACGCAAGCATCAACAGTTCCTATGGCTTGCGAAACTATGGCTTGCGAAACAACTCGCGACTGACCAGAGGACGACCGCCCAGATGAACGGCCAGTGCCTGACGCATCAGGCGCTTGGCGGCGGACAGCGCACCGGGCGCGGACCAGTCGGCATCGGCCATGGCCAGCAGTTCAATGCCGTTGAACAGACCCGGTTGCAGCAGATAGACCCGCTCCAGGCCCGCATCCACTTGCAAGCGGTAGAGGCCATCCGGCGCAATGGGGTCGCCGTGGATGTCGGCGTTCAGCGCGAAACCGTAACCAAGGTCGTCAAGCAAACGCCATTCGAAGGAGCGCAGCAACGGCTCCAGCGGACGGCCTTCGGCCAGGGCGAGCAAGGTCGCTGCGTAGTGATCGAAGACCGCGGGATGAGGGTCTTCAGCGGGCAGCAGACGGATCAGCAACTCGTTGAGGTAGAGGCCGCTGAACAGCGCCTCGCCGTTGAGCCAGGTGGAAACACCGGCGCTTTCCATGCGGCCGACGTTTTTCAACTCACCCCGACCACGGAACTCGACTTCCAGCGGCACGAACGGCCGGGCCAATGTCCCGGCCTTGCCCCGCGCGCTACGCAACACCGCCCGCAGCCGACCTTGCGGCGTAAGGAAATCCACCAGCGCACTGCTTTCGCGGTAGGCGCGGGAGTGGAGGACGTAGGCGGGTTGGCCGATGGGTTGGGTTGGGGACATGGAAATCGCAGTTCTCAATGAGTAAGCGCAGTTTTACTGACAACCCCAAACCACTGTGGGAGCGAGCCTGCTCGCGATGAGGGCCTGATATTCAACAAGGATGTTGACTGACAGACCGCTATCGCGAGCAGGCTCGCTCCCACAATGGAATTTTTGCATCCAGGACTAAGTGTTACAGATCGCCATAACCCAGCGAACGCAACGCACGCTCGTCATCGGACCAGCCGCCCTTAACCTTGACCCACAGGTTAAGCATGATCTTGGAGTCGAACAGCAGCTCCATGTCCTTGCGCGCCTCGGTGCCGATGCGCTTGATGCGCTCGCCCTTGTCGCCAATGATGATTTTCTTCTGGCCGTCACGTTCGACGAGGATCAAGGCATGAATGTGCAGGGTTTTGCCCTGCTGCTTGAATTCTTCGATTTCCACGGTGATCTGGTACGGCAGCTCGGCGCCCAACTGGCGCATGATTTTCTCGCGCACCAGTTCGGCGGCGAGGAAGCGGCTACTGCGGTCAGTGATCTGATCTTCCGGGAAGAAGTGATCGTTTTCCGGCAGGTGCTCGGCGATCACTCGTTCCAGCGCGTCCAGGTTGTGCCCGTGCTGGGCCGAGATCGGCATGATCTGCGCGTTCGGCAGCTGCTCCTGCAACCAGCTCAGGTGCGGCATCAGCTCGGATTTGTCTTCGATACGGTCGGTCTTGTTCAGCGCCACGATCAGCGGGCCGGTCACGTACTGAACGCGCTCGAGGACCATCTGGTCTTCGTCGGTCCACTTGGTGCGGTCAACCACGAAGATCACCACGTCGACGTCTTTCAACGCCGCCGAAGCGGTCTTGTTCATGTAACGGTTCAGGGCCTTTTCGCCGCCCTTGTGCATGCCCGGGGTGTCGACGTAGATCGCCTGAACGGTGCCTTCGGTCTTGATGCCGAGCATGTTGTGACGGGTGGTCTGCGGCTTGCGCGAGGTGATCGCCAGCTTCTGACCCAGAATGTGGTTCAGCAGCGTGGACTTGCCCACGTTGGGACGGCCGACGATGGCAACATAGCCACAGCGAGTTGCGGTTGAATCAGTCATGGCCATTCTCCACGCCCAGGGCAATCAGTGCTGCGGCGGCCGCTACCTGTTCGGCAATACGACGACTCACACCCTGACCTCGGCTTTTTTCATTCAGTAAGATGATTTCACACTCGACGAAGAACGTCCGGCAATGCGGCTCACCCTGGATATCCACCACTTCGTAACGCGGCAGCTCACAACCACGGGACTGCAGGAATTCCTGCAGGCGGGTTTTCGGATCTTTGTTGGTGTCGACCAGCGTCAGGCCTTCGAACTCTCCGGCCAGCCAGGCCAGCACGCGCTCGCGCGCCATGTCCATGCCGGCGTCCAGGTAGATCGCACCAATCAGCGCTTCCAGGGCATCGGCCAGAATCGACTCGCGACGGAAACCGCCGCTTTTCAATTCGCCGGAACCCAGGCGCAGGTATTCGCCCAAGTCGAAACCACGGGCCAGTACGGCCAGGGTCTCACCTTTCACCAAACGGGCGCGCAAACGCGACAACTGGCCTTCGCGGGCCAGCGGGAAGCGATCGAACAGTGCCTCGCCAGCAACGAAGTTGAGGATGGCATCACCGAGGAACTCCAGGCGTTCGTTGTTGCGCCCGGCAAAGCTGCGGTGAGTCAGGGCCAGGACCATCAACTCCTGGTCTTTGAAGGTGTAGCCGAGCTGACGCTCTAGACGGCTTAAGGAGACGCTCACGGTTTACCCACGCTGAGTTCGTGGCTGGATTCCACCGCCATCGCCGTGTTGCGGCGCAGGCTTGGGACAATTAACGCTGTGTTCAAAAATTACGTCCTGAATATCATTATTTTCATGCTTCTGGGGCCGATTGTGCCGGTTCCAGAAATGCATTCGGCGCCGTGTTCAACAGCGCCGTGTGTGATTACTTGATCAGGCCAACCCGCGAGAAATTCGGCAGGTGACTGAGTTTGGGTTCCGGCCAGCTCATCCAGACTGCGAAGGCCTTGCCGACGATATTCTTGTCGGGAACCATGCCCAGCAGATCCTTGGGAATACTCGGATCATCCCAGTAGCGACTGTCGTTCGAGTTGTCGCGGTTGTCGCCCATCATGAAGTAGTGCCCGGCAGGAACGGTCCACGAATGATCCGGCGTTGCGCGGTAGCGGCTCATTTCCTTGCGGATAAGGTGCTCGGCGACGCCGAGTTTTTCCTTGTAGAGCTCGGCGCTGCCCAATGTGCCCGGCTCGGAGCCGACCAGTTGTTCGGCGATCGACTCACCGTTGACGAACAGACGCTTGTCAGCGGTGTAGCGAATCTGGTCACCCGGCAGGCCCACCACACGCTTGATGTAATTGACGTTCGGGTCGCTCGGGTAGCGGAACACCATGACATCGCCGCGCTGCGGATCACCGACTTCGATGACTTTCTTGTCGATCACCGGCAGGCGGATCCCGTAAGAAAATTTGTTCACCAGAATGAAGTCGCCGACGTCCAGGGTCGGCTTCATCGAGCCGGAAGGAATCTGGAACGGTTCCACCAGGAACGAACGCAGCACCAGCACGATGAACAACACCGGGAAGAACGACTTGCCGTATTCGACCAGCAGCGGCTCTTTGTTCAGTTTCTCGACCACCACCATGTCAGCCTGGCTGACGCTACCCTGGTAAGAGTTAATGGCAGCCCGGCGCCGTGGCGCCAGGAACAGCAGATCGAGCAACGCCAACAGGCCGCAGACGAACACGGCGATGACCAGCAACAGCGGGAAATTTAGTGACATAGGACCTAACTATCCAACCTGAGCACTGCAAGGAAGGCTTCTTGTGGAATCTCCACGTTACCGACTTGCTTCATGCGTTTTTTACCGGCCTTTTGCTTTTCCAACAGCTTGCGCTTACGGCTAACGTCACCGCCGTAGCATTTGGCCAATACGTTCTTTCTGAGTGCCTTGACGGAGGTTCGCGCAATGATCTGCCCGCCGATGGCGGCCTGGATCGCGACATCGAACATCTGGCGCGGAATCAGTTCTTTCATCTTCTCGGTCAACTGGCGACCTTTGTAGTGCGCATTGTCGCGGTGCACGATCAGCGCCAGGGCGTCGACCTTGTCACCGTTAATCAGCACATCCAGTTTCACCAGATTAGCTGATTGATAACGGTCGAAATGGTAATCCAGCGAAGCATAGCCACGACTGGTGGATTTCAGACGGTCGAAGAAGTCGAGGACCACTTCGTTCATCGGCAAATCGTAGGTCACTTGCACCTGGGTACCGAGGAACAGCATGTCGTGCTGCACGCCACGCTTTTCGATACACAGGGTAATGACGTTACCCAGGTGCTCTTGCGGCACAAGGATATTGGCCCGCACGATCGGTTCACGCATGTCTTCGATCGATGACAGGTCCGGGAGCTTGGACGGGTTATCGACGTAAATCGTTTCACCGGTTTTCAGCAACAGCTCGAAAATTACCGTCGGCGCGGTGGTAATCAGGTCCAGGTCGTACTCGCGCTCCAGGCGCTCCTGGATGATTTCCATGTGCAGCATGCCGAGGAACCCGCAACGGAAGCCGAAGCCCAGCGCGTCGGAGCTTTCCGGGGTGTACTGCAGGGACGAGTCGTTGAGCGTGAGCTTTTGCAGGGCTTCACGGAAATCTTCGAAGTCGTCGGAGCTGACCGGGAACAGACCGGCGTACACCTGCGGCTGAATGCGTTTGAAGCCTGGCAGCACGTCAACGTCTGGCGTGGAGCTCAAGGTCAGGGTGTCACCGACCGGTGCACCGTGAATGTCCTTGATACCGGCAATGATGAAGCCCACTTCGCCGGCCTTCAGGTCAACGGTGGCGGTGTGTTTCGGGTTGAAGACACCGACGCTGTCCACCAGGTGGATCTTGCCGGTGGATTTAACGAGAATCTTGTCGCCCTTCTTCACACGACCGTGACGCACGCGTACCAGGGAAACAACGCCCAGATAGTTGTCGAACCAGGAGTCGATGATCAACGCTTGCAGCGGATCTTCGTAGTTGCCGGTCGGCGCAGGAATGGTGTGAACCAGGCGTTCGAGCACTTCGTCGACGCCCAGGCCAGTCTTGGCACTGCACTCGACCGCATCGGTGGCATCGATGCCGATGATTTTTTCGATTTCTTCTTTGACGCGGTCCGGATCGGCCTGTGGCAGGTCGATCTTGTTCAGGACCGGCATGACTTCCAGGCCCTGCTCGATCGCCGTGTAGCAGTTGGCAACCGATTGCGCTTCAACGCCCTGACCGGCATCGACCACCAGCAACGCACCTTCACAAGCCGCCAGCGACCGGCTGACTTCGTAGGTGAAGTCAACGTGGCCCGGGGTGTCAATGAAGTTCAGCTGGTACTTGATGCCATCGCGGGCGGTGTAATAAAGGGTGACGCTGTGGGCCTTGATGGTGATCCCGCGTTCACGCTCCAGGTCCATGGAGTCCAGCACCTGGGCTTCCATTTCGCGCTCGGCAAGGCCGCCGCACATCTGGATGAAGCGATCGGCCAGCGTCGACTTGCCATGGTCAATGTGGGCGATGATGGAGAAATTGCGGATATGACTCAAATCACTCACGGATCAACACTCAAAAAGGCTGCAGGCATAGCCCGCCGAAAAATAGCCGGGAATTGTACCTGATCCACGGCGCAAGCGTCACGTTCGCAGGTCAGACGGCGCTTACAAAAACGCCCCGGTCTTGCGACAGGGGCGTTTTGAGTGACAAGCCCTACAGGGAATAACCCGCGATCAACCGGCGCGGCGCAATAACCAGACCCCGGCCAGGGCACACACACCGGCCGGTATCAGCACCGCAAACAGCGGCGAGAAACCGAAGACAAGGCTCGAAGGCCCCAACAAATCCTGGACGATGCGGAAGGTGAAGCCCACCAGCACACCGGTAAAGACCCGCTGACCGAGGGTCACCGAACGCAGCGGGCCGAAGATGAAGGAAATCGCCATCAGCACCAATGCGGCGGTCACCAGCGGCTGCAACACCTTGACCCAAAATGCCAGCCAGTAACGACCGTTGCTCAGGCCCTGGTCAGCCAGGTAGTGGATGTAACTCCACAGACCGGTGATAGAGAGAGATTCAGGCGCCATCACCACAGTGCTCAACAGTTGCGGGCTCAGGGCCACTTCCCAACGCTCCACCGGAGTCGTCACCACTTCGGTGTTTTTTTCATGGAACAACGTGGTCGTGACATCGCTCAGTTGCCAGTGATCCGTGTCGAATTCCGCGCGCTTGGCGAAGCTCGAAGACAGCATGTGGCGTTGATCGTCGAAGCGATAACGGGTCACGCCGTACAGCAGACCATTGGGTTGTACGGAGTTGACGTGAATGAACTCGTCACCCTGACGGTGCCACAGACCATGCTTGGCGCTTTGCGCGTCGCCACTGCCCTGGGCCAGCGAGCGGTTAGCCTGAGCGGTGACT
This sequence comes from Pseudomonas frederiksbergensis, assembly GCF_003732275.1. Lineage (GTDB taxonomy): Bacteria > Pseudomonadota > Gammaproteobacteria > Pseudomonadales > Pseudomonadaceae > Aquipseudomonas > Aquipseudomonas frederiksbergensis_H. The sequence continues at coordinate 59,266 of NZ_MOBM01000013.1, read as the reverse complement.
TCCGTGGCCGGCGCGACGTATTCGCCAATCACCACCCCCACCACCATCAAAAGCAGCATCGGCTTCATGACAGCCCAGACGATCCGCCCCAGCGACACGCCCGCAGCGCGCATGATGGTCAGTTCGCTATGGCTGGCCAGACTGCCGAGGCCGATCAGGCAACCGATCAGCGCCGCCATCGGCAACATGTCGTACAGACGGCGTGGAGCAGTCAGCAGCACGTAGCTCAGGACATCCATCAGCGTGTAGGTATCGCTGACCTCACTCATTTCATCGATGAAGGCAAACAGCGTCGCCAGGCCAAGGATGATCCCCAGCACTGCCAGGATCGCGACGAACACGCTGCTACCGATGTAGCGATCGAGCTTATCCACGGGCCACCTCCAGCGCACTGCGGCGACTCGCCATTTTCAAGCGCAGCGGCTCCCAATACAGCAAGCCCAGGCCAATGGCCAGGAAGATCGCATGCACCCACCACAAGCCCAATGCCGCCGGGATCTTGCCCTTTTCGAGGGCGCCGCGAGCGGCAATCAGGATGGTCAGGTAAGCCATATAAAGAAGAATCGCCGGCAGCAGCTTGAGGAAACGGCCCTGGCGCGGATTGACCCGCGACAGGGGCACCGCCATCAGGGTCACGATGAAGACCAGCAACGGCAGAGACAGACGCCATTGCAGTTCGGTACGCGAACGGATGTCATCACTGCTCAGCAAAGAGCGGGTGGTCATCGCGTCACGATCGGTGACTTCGTCACTGACGTCCGGCTTGGGCAGCAATACGCCGTACTCATCGTATTTGATGGCACGGTAATCGGCCTGCCCCGGATTACCGTCGTAGCGGTAGCCGTTGTCGAGAATCAGGTAGCGGTTACCGTCGGGGCGAATTTCCTGGCGCCCTTTCTCGGCCACCAACACGGAAATTCCACGATCCTTCTTATCGGAATTGATGTTCTTCTGCGAAATGAATACGCCGCCGAGGTTGATGCGGTCATCCGACAGTTGTTCGGTGTAGGTCACTCGAGTGCCGTCGCGCAAGGCCTGGAAGCGGCCTGGTTCGAGGGTATCGAACTCAGTCATTGCGTCCTGCTTGTTCAGCAGCAACTGGAACTGGTTGGCACCCTGTGGCGCCAGGCTCAGGCTCAACCATGCCACCACCAGCGCAACCAGCGTGGCCGGAAACAGGGTGATGCGAAACAGTCGCTGCTGGCTCATGCCGGTGGCGGACAGCACAGTCATTTCGCTCTCGAGGTACAGACGACCGTAGGCCAGCAGGATGCCGAGAAACAGCCCCAAAGGCAGGATCAACTGCAGAAAACCCGGCAGACGGAAACCCATGATCAGGAACAGCGACCCCGGATCCAGAAGGCCGGAGGCCGCCTGGGCGAGGTACTTGATAAAGCGTCCGCTCATGATGATAACCAGCAGCACGGCGCTGACGGCGCTCAAGGTCAACAGGACTTCGCGGGATAGATAACGGAAGACAATCAAACCAGACACTCCAGGGTTGTCAGGCTAAGCGGCCAAACAAACAAACGTATCGGTCGGCCCGCAGGGCAGAGCCGCCGAAAAAGATGGCGCATTATCCTGTGATTGGGTGCGCCTGTCACTGCGCACGCTCAAGCAGACACCTGAACCACCGAAGTTCGCACGACCGAGGGTTGTCAGGCGCCGGTAGCGAGGTTCAAACTGCGGCCTTTGTCGCTGGCACTGCGACCTGCGTCTTTCTATTTATAAGCAAGCCTCTGCGCGTCGCGCACTTTGACCATTAATTCAGGGACCCGGACATGGAACTGGTTGTAAAAAGCGTTAGCCCGGAAACGTTGAAGACCGCCACGCTGGTGGTCGCCGTCGGCGAAGGCCGCAAACTCGGCGCCGTTGCCAAACAACTCGACGAGCTGAGCGGTGGCACCATCAGTGCCGTTCTCAAGCGCGGCGATCTGGCCGGAAAAGTCGGCCAGAGCCTGTTGCTGCACAACTTGCCTAACCTCAAGGCCGAGCGCGTGTTGCTGGTGGGCGTGGGCAAGGATGAAGAGCTGGGCGATCGCCCGTTCCGCAAAATCATCGCCGGCATCCTCAACACCCTTAAGGGCCTGGGCGGCAGCGATGCAGTGCTGGCCCTGGACGAAGTCGTGGTCAAAGGCCGCGACAGCTATGGCAAGACTCGCCTGCTGGCCGAAACCCTGGTGGACGGCGAGTACACCTTCGACCAGTTCAAGAGCCAGAAAGCCGACCCGCTCTCCCTGAAGAAAGTCACCCTGGTGACCATCAAGGCAGCACAGGCCGAAATCGAACGCGCCGTGGCCCACGCCACTGCGATCGCCAATGGCATGGCCTTCACCCGTAACCTGGGCAACCTGCCGCCAAACATCTGCCACCCGACGTTCCTGGGCGAGCAAGCCAAGAACCTGGGCAAAGAATTCAAGAGCCTGAAAGTCGAAGTCCTCGATGAGAAGAAGATCAAGGACCTGGGCATGGGCTCGTTCTACGCCGTTGGCCAGGGCAGCGCCCAGCCGCCGCGCTTGATCGTCATGCAATACAACGGCGGCAAGAAATCCGAGAAGCCGTACGCACTGGTCGGCAAAGGCATCACCTTCGACACCGGCGGCATCAGCCTCAAACCGGGCGCGGGCATGGATGAAATGAAGTACGATATGGGCGGCGCCGCCAGCGTGTTCGGTACCCTGCGTGCCGTGCTTGAGCTGAAACTGCCGATCAACCTGGTGTGCATCCTGGCTTGCGCCGAAAACATGCCGAGCGGCAACGCTTCGCGTCCGGGTGACATCGTCACCACCATGAGCGGCCAGACCGTGGAAATCCTCAACACCGACGCCGAAGGCCGTCTGGTGCTGTGCGATGCCCTGACCTACTCCGAACGCTTCAAGCCGCAAGCGGTGATCGACATCGCCACCCTGACCGGCGCTTGTGTCGTCGCACTGGGTTCTCACACCTCGGGCCTGCTGGGCAACAACGACGAGCTGATCGGCCAACTGCTGAGCGCCGGCCAATCCGCCGACGACCGCGCCTGGCAACTGCCGCTGTTCGATGAATATCAAGAGCAGCTGGACAGCCCGTTCGCCGACATCGCCAACATTGGCGGCCCGAAAGCCGGCACCATCACCGCCGCCTGCTTCCTGTCGCGCTTCACCAAGAACCTGAACTGGGCGCACCTGGACATCGCCGGCACGGCCTGGACCAGCGGCGGCAAGGACAAGGGCGCCACTGGCCGTCCGGTTCCCCTGCTGACCCAATACCTGCTGGACCGCGCCAAAGCCTGAAACCGATGACCCCGAGCGGTGCCACTTACTAGTGGCGCCGCTCAGGGCTCAGGAACCGCAATGACCAAAGTCGACTTCTATATCCTGCCCAGCGCCGACCCTTCGGCACGGCTGGATTTCGCCTGCAAGCTCACCGAAAAAGCCTGGCGCATGGGCCACCGCATTTACCTGCACTGCAGCGATGCCGTCCAGCGTGACGATCTCGATGCACGTTTGTGGGCCTTCAAGGGCGAAAGCTTCGTGCCCCACGGTCCCGCTGAAAGCGAGCCGGAGGGTTTGATTGTCCTGGGTCTTGGCGATGACTGCGGTCAGCATCAGGATCTGCTGGTCAATCTCGACCTGAAAGTCCCGGTATTTGCCAAACAGTTCGCCCGCGTGGCGGAAGTGGTGGTGGAAGATCCGACGATTCGTTCGGCTGCGCGGGAGAGTTTCCGTTTCTACCGCGAACAGGGCTATCCTCTGCAAGATCACCGTTTACAGCGACTCTGAGCATTCCGATGGACACTCCAAAACCGCAGCAAAATTCCGCGCATCTGCTGGATGACCTCGAGTCGATCCGCCAACTGCTCGGCGATGACAACCTGCAACCGCCCTTGCTGACCGATACGGTCATTGAAGGTGATCAGGAACAGATTCCCATGCTGTTCGACACGGTCGGCAATGCGCCGCAACCGGTCGAAACCACACCACCACCCGCCCCAGCCGCGCAACCGTCGCCTGCCGCCAGTAAAGGCCCCGACGCCCTGCTGCACCTGGACAGCGAACTGCGCGCCGCCGCGCTATTGATCATGCAAGACGTGATCGACGACTTCGCCCCGCACATCGAAACCGAAATCAAACGCCGTCTTGATGCGCGGATGGAACGGTTGCTCAGTCAGTACGAATAAACACCACCCCCCCTGTGGGAGCGAGCCTGCTCGCGATAGCATCACCTCGGTTCCCTGATAGACCGCGGCGCCTGCATCGCGAGCAGGCTCGCTCCCACATTTGATCTGCGCTGTAATTGATCAAGCGCCCTGTCTGCACCTGCTCGCCCTACGCCCCACGCCCCGCTATACTTGCCGGCTTTTCCTGAATAAATGCCAATAGGGTCCCGCCGCGCATGGATAAGACCTACCAGCCGCACGCCATTGAAACTTCCTGGTACAACACCTGGGAGTCTGAGAATTACTTCGCCCCGCAAGGCGCGGGCGAGTCCTACACCATCATGATCCCACCGCCGAACGTCACCGGCAGCCTGCACATGGGTCACGGCTTCAACAACGCGATCATGGACGCCCTGATCCGTTTCCGCCGCATGCAGGGTCGCAACACCCTGTGGCAGCCGGGTACCGACCACGCCGGTATCGCCACGCAAATGCTGGTGGAGCGTCAACTCGAAGCCCAAGGCCAGAATCGCCATGATCTGGGCCGCGAGAAATTCCTCGAGAAAGTCTGGGAGTGGAAGGATCAGTCCGGCGGCAACATCAGCCGTCAGATCCGCCGCCTCGGCTCGTCCGTGGACTGGAGCCGTGAGCGCTTCACCATGGATGACGGCCTCTCGGAAGCGGTTAAGGAAGCGTTCGTGCGCCTGCACGAAGACGGCCTGATCTACCGCGGCAAGCGTCTGGTCAACTGGGACACCAAGCTGCACACGGCGATTTCCGACCTCGAAGTGGAAAACCACGACGAGAAAGGTTTCCTGTGGAACCTGAAGTACCCGCTGGCCGATGGCGCCAAAACCGCTGAAGGCAAGGATTACCTGATCGTCGCGACCACGCGTCCGGAAACCATGCTCGGCGACGCCGCCGTGGCCGTAAACCCGAACGATGAACGCTACAAAGCCCTGATCGGCAAATTTGTCGAGCTGCCGCTGGTTGGCCGCCGCATCCCGATCATCGCCGACGATTACTGCGATCCTGAATTCGGCACCGGTTGCGTGAAAATCACCCCGGCCCACGATTTCAACGACTACGAAGTCGGCAAGCGCCACAACCTGCCGCTGCTGAACATCTTCGACAAGAATGCCAATGTTCTGTCCGCAGCCCAGGTGTTCAACCTGGACGGCACGCTGAACACCGAAATCGACGGCAAGCTTCCAGCCGAATACGCCGGCCTGGACCGTTTCGAAGCGCGCAAACAGATCGTGGCTGCATTCGAATCCGCCGGCCTGCTGGTCAGCGTCGACGATCACGCCCTGAAAGTACCGAAAGGCGACCGCTCCGGCACCATCATCGAGCCGTGGCTGACCGACCAGTGGTACGTCTCCACCAAGCCATTGGCCGAGCCGGCCATCGCTGCGGTTGAAGACGGCCGCATTCAGTTCGTGCCAAAACAATACGAAAACATGTACTTCTCGTGGATGCGCGACATCCAGGATTGGTGCATCAGCCGTCAGCTGTGGTGGGGCCACCGGATTCCGGCCTGGTACGACGAGTCGGGCAAGGTCTACGTCGGTCGCGACGAAGCCGAAGTACGTGCCAAGCACAACCTTGGCCCGGACGTTGCGCTGCAACAGGACAACGACGTACTCGACACCTGGTTCAGTTCGGGCCTGTGGACTTTCTCCACGCTCGGCTGGCCGGAGCAGACCGAGTTCCTGAAGAAATTCCACTCCACCGACGTGCTGGTGACCGGTTTCGACATCATTTTCTTCTGGGTTGCCCGGATGATCATGCTCACCATGCACTTGGTGAAAAACGAAGACGGCACACCGCAGGTTCCGTTCAAGACCGTTTATGTGCACGGTCTGGTACGTGATGGCCAGGGCCAGAAGATGTCCAAGTCCAAGGGCAACGTCCTGGACCCGCTGGACATCATCGACGGCATCGAGCTGGAAGAGCTGGTGCAGAAACGCACCTCCGGCATGATGCAGCCGAAACTGGCGAAGAAGATCGAGAAGCAGACCCGCGACGAGTTCGCCGACGGCATCGCCAGTTATGGCACCGACGCCCTGCGCTTCACGTTCTGCTCGCTGGCGTCCACCGGTCGTGACATCAAGTTCGACATGGGCCGCGTCGAAGGCTATCGCAATTTCTGCAACAAGATCTGGAACGCTGCGCGCTACGTGCTGGACAAGGGCGAAGACTGCGGTCAGAACGGCGAAGCCTACGAGCTGTCCCTGGCAGATCGCTGGATCATTTCGCAGCTGCAACGCACCGAAGCCGAAGTGACTCGTCAGCTCGATCAGTTCCGTTTCGACCTGGCCGCACAAGCCTTGTACGAGTTCATCTGGAACCAGTATTGCGACTGGTACCTGGAACTGTCCAAGCCTGTGCTGTGGGACGAAAATGCACCGGTCGAACGTCAGCGCGGCACTCGCCGCACGCTGGTTCGAGTGCTGGAAGTCGCGCTACGTCTGGCGCACCCGTTCATGCCGTTCATCACAGAAGAAATCTGGCAACGCGTCGCGCCGCTGGCCGGTATCGAAGGCAAGACGATCATGCTGCAACCTTGGCCAGTGGCCAACGAAGCACGCATTGATCAGGGCGCCGAAGACGATATCGAATGGCTCAAGGGCCTGATGCTCGGCACGCGTAACATCCGTGGCGAAATGAACATCGGTCCAGGCAAGCCCCTGAACCTGTTCCTGAAAAACGTCAGCGCCGAAGATCAGCGCCGTCTCACCGAGAACGAAGCGCTGCTGAAGAAGCTGGCGCGTCTGGAATCGATCACCGTTCTGAAGGCCGGCGAAGAAGCACCGCTGTCCGCCACTGCACTGGTTGGCGAGATGGAAGTGCTGGTGCCGATGGCCGGTCTGATCGACAAGGACGCCGAGCTGGCACGTCTGGACAAGGAAATCCTGCGTCTGCAGGGCGAAGTTCAGCGGGTGGGCGGCAAGCTGTCCAACGCCGGTTTCGTCGACAAGGCCCCGGCCGAAGTCATCGAGAAGGAACGCGCCAAACTGGCCGAAGCTGAACAGGCTTTGGGCAAGCTGGCCGAGCAGCATGCGCGGATTGCCAGCCTGTAACGGCAAAGTGCAATGAAAAAGGGAGGCCCGCAACGGCCTCCTTTTTTGTGCCCATCACTTTCCCCCTACACCACAAATCCCTTGTGGGAGCGGGCTTGCTCGCGATGAGGCCATAACATTCAACATTGATGTCGCCTGTTTCGCCGCCATCGCGAGCAGGCTCGCTCCCACAGGGGGATTGCGCTGTTTGTCACAATTGGGTTCACAACGGCTGGATGTGGGACAATACCCGCCACTTTTAGCCATACCCGAATCGACAACGCCCATGAACGCCCCCCGCACACCAAGACCTGCGCGCAAGAAGCCTGACTCTGCTACCCCGGCCAAAGCCGTGGAACCCCGCGAGAAGGCCAGCCTGCATCCGCGCAATCGCCACCAGGGTCGTTACGACTTCCCGGCGCTGATCAAAACCACGCCGGAACTGGCGAAGTTCGTGATCATCAACCCGTATGGCAAGGAAAGCATCGACTTCGCCAGCCCGGACGCGGTTCGGGTGTTCAACCGGGCGCTGCTCAAGTCGTTCTACGGCATTGCCCATTGGGACATCCCGGCCGATTACCTGTGCCCACCGGTGCCGGGTCGCGCTGACTACGTACACTTCCTGGCCGACCTGCTGGCCAGCGTCAACGACGGCGAGATTCCTCGCGGTGCGCCGGTCAAGGTGCTCGATATCGGCATGGGCGCCAACTGCGTCTATCCGTTGATCGGCTACAGTGACTACCGCTGGCACTTCCTCGGCTCGGAAATCGACCCGACGGCCGTGGCCGCCGCCAAAGCCATCGTCCAGTCCAACGGGCTGAACAAAGCCATCCAGCTGCGCCAGCAAAGCAATCCCAAGCACATTCTGCTGGGCCTGCTCGAGCCCGGCGAACGCTTTGACCTGACCATGTGCAACCCGCCGTTCCACGCCTCGATGGACGAGGCAACCAAGGGCAGCGAGCGTAAATGGCGCGCGCTGGGCCGCGCCGACCCAAAACGCAAACTGCCGGTGCTGAACTTTGGCGGTCAATCGGCCGAATTGTGGTGTGAAGGCGGCGAAGCACGGTTTGTGACGCAACTGATCGCCGAGAGCGCGCATTTTCAACACAAAGTGCTTTGGTTCAGCACCCTGGTCTCGAAAGCCTCGAACCTGCCTGCGATCCAGACTGCGCTGAAAAAGGCCGGCGTATTGGAAAGCCAGGTTGTGGAAATGTCCCAAGGGCAGAAGCAAAGCCGATTCGTCGCCTGGACTTTCCAGACTAAAAACGAACAGCAGGTCTGGCGCGAACGTTGGGCGCGTAAAAGCTGAGTAACGGTTGGTCCTGAGCTGCGAAAAATCAAATGTGGGAGCGAGCCTGCTCGCGATGGCGGTGCATCAGTCGACATCATCGTTAACTGACATGCAGCTATCGCGAGCAGGCTCGCTCCCACATTGGTTTAGAGGTGTTGCAGGTCAATCGTCCAAATCGCAGACACAAAAAAACCGTGCCCGGATTGCTCCGGTGCACGGTTTTTTTTAACAAGTCTTACTTGTTAACAGCGTCGGTCAGGCCTTTGGCCACAACCAGCTTGATAACTTTCTTGGCAGCGATTTCGATGGCAGCGCCAGTCGAAGGGTTGCGGCCGGTACGGGCAGGACGCTCAGTCACTTTCAGCTTGCCGATACCTGGCAGGGTGATTTCGCCGCCGTTTTCCAGCTGATCAGCAACGATTTGGCCCAGTTGGTCCAGAGCGTTACGCGCGGTGGTTTTTGGCGCGTCGATAGCTTCAGCGATGTCGGCGATCAGTTGGTCTTTAGTAAGAGCCATGTAATGTTCCTTCCCTATCAAATTCATATGGATTGCAGAGTGCAGTGTCAGCCATCGAGCCCGATCTTCTGGATCTGGCACCCTCGGCCATAACCACGACGAGTCGGGGTTATAGATACCGAAATCAGGGTTTGGTTCGACCTGACAAATGCTGAATGCACGCTTAACGCAGTGACTTCGCGTAAGACCGGGCAAAACTAGCACAGAGACGGGGAAATATCCGCCTCTAGCTACCCATTTGGTCAGCTTTATTGCTCTAAATCGGCAAAAAACTGCATAAGGGCCGGCGGACAGCTGCAAATTGCCCTTGGCACCACGCCAAAACCAGTGGTTGCGGTACACTGAGCGCTTTTTCGGGGGAGCACGCCCTCCTCTCTTCAACCAGCCGAGAAGCCCATGCCGATCCGTCATTGCATCGTCCACCTGATCGACAAAAAACCCGACGGCACACCCGCAGTTCTTCATGCCCGCGATTCCGAACTGGCCGAGTCCAGCGCCATCGAGTACATGCTTGCCGACCTCAACGAGAGCTACAACGCCAAACAAGGCAAGGCCTGGGGTTTCTTCCATGCCGAGTCCGGGGCGCATCCGTTCAGCGGCTGGCTGAAGGAATACCTCGACGGCGGTAAAGACTTCACAGCCTTCAGCCGGGTGGCGGTGGAACATCTGCAAAAGCTGATGGAAGAGTCGAACCTCTCTGTGGGCGGCCACGTGCTGTTTGCTCATTACCAGCAGGGCATGACCGATTACCTCGCCATCGCCCTGCTGCACCACAGTGAAGGCGTGGCAGTGACCGATCAGCTGGACGTGACCCCTTCGCGACACCTGGACCTTGGCCAGTTGCACCTGGCAGCGCGGATCAACGTCTCCGAGTGGCAGAACAACAAACAGTCCAAGCAGTACATCTCGTTCATCAAAGGCAAGAACGGCAAGAAGGTTTCGGAATACTTCCGCGACTTCATCGGCTGCCAGGAAGGCGTCGACGGCCCCGGCGAAACCCGCACCCTGCTCAAGGCCTTCAGTGACTTCGTCGAAAGCGAAGACCTGCCGGAGGAGTCCGCGCGCGAAAAAACCAAGACCCTGGTGGATTACGCCAGCAGCCAGGCAAAAATGGGCGAGCCGATGGGTCTGGAAGAATTGTCCGAGCTGATCGACGAAGAGCGTCCGAAAGCCTTTTACGATCACATTCGCAACAAGGACTACGGCCTGTCGCCTGAGATCCCTGCGGATAAGCGCACCCTGAACCAGTTCCGCCGCTTCACCGGCCGCGCCGAGGGCTTGTCCATCAGCTTCGAAGCGCACCTGCTGGGCTCGAAGATCGAATACGACGAAGAAGCCGGTACGCTGATCATCAAAGGCCTGCCGACCCAATTGACCGACCAGCTCAAGCGACGCAACTGATGCTCGGCGGCGTGTTGAAGAAATGCCTGCTGATCTTGCTGGTGGTCGTTGTTTACCAGAACCGGGGCAAGATCGAGCGGGTGTTTCACCCCTCGCAAGCGGTGTCCGAGCAGACCCAGGCCAAGGCCAATGTCGTGCTCTACGCCACCGATTGGTGCGGCTACTGCAAGCTGACCCGGCGTTTTCTCGACCAGAAGGGCATTCCGTACAAGGAATTCGATATCGGGAAAGATGCCCAGGCGCGCAAAGCCTACGAGGCGCTGGGCGGACGCGGGATTCCGCTGATCGATGTGAACGGGACGTTGATACGCGGGTATGACCCGGACCAGGTTCTTGCTGCGTTGAAATAGCCCTTAAGATCAAAAGATCGCAGCCTTCGGCAGCTCCTACAGGGTGCACACCAATCCCATGTAGGAGCTGCCGAAGGCTGCGATCTTGGCGGATTCCCTATCGCCAAAGCATGTCAGAGAATATCAACGCGCTTCGATGCGAAACCCGAAGCGCGGAAAGTGCACATGCACAACGCCGGCCCGCTCATCCTCGCGACGCAAAATCAATTCTTCGCTACCCGCAAACAACAATTCACCCGCCACAGGATCAACGCCGTAATCGGTCGCAGCGATCACCACCTGCTGACCAACCTCGAACCCGTTTGGCTCCTCAAACTGCTCATTCGGCAACGCAGCCGGTGTGGCGTTGCGCGCGACTTCAAGCGCTTCCTCAGAAGTCATCTCGCTGAACGCGCCATGACCAAACCCCATCACCCGGCCAAACCACGCCGACACGGCCGGATAAGCATCCACCAACGGTGACGTCACGTGCGTCGCTTTGAGGAACCACAACGAGTGGGCCAGGGCAAAGTCGGCAATCGACGGCTCGCCGAACAGGAAGTCGCCCTGTTCGCGCTGAAGCTGCTGCTCCAGCCGCGCCATGATCGTCGGCCACTGATGCCGAGCCTGTTCGGCGGACAACCGTGTGGCGCTGCCACCGCTGAACAATCCGGCGCGATCGGCCAGGAACCCTTTGATCGCTTCCGGCGATAATTTGCCGAAGCGCACCGCCACCGACGCCGGCTGGAACACCAGGCTGACCGCATGCTGGAACACCACCGAATCGGCCCACGCCGCGAAGGTTGCGGTGATCATCTCCTGACCTTCCGGGAAGAACGCCGGCAAGGCTTTTTCCTGTTCCAGGCGACGAGCCATCAACGCGGTGTCGCAATAGACATCAGCACCAATCTGCAATACCGGCGTCTTGCGGTAGCCGCCGGTCAGCGCCGTCAGATCGGGTTTGGGCATCACCGGCGAGATATTCACCGAGCGCCAGGACAGCCCCTTGAAGCCCAGCAGCAAACGGGCCTTTTCGGCGAAAGGGGACGTCGGGTAATGATGCAGAATCAACTCGGACATTACGTAAGCCTCATTTTTAATTATGGCTACAACCTTTAAATACCCAGGCGGCAGCGTTTTCTAAGTCATTCATTTCCACTTGATCTTCTTTCACTACGTCCATCAAGTGTCCACACACTACGACTATCGGATTCAGATTGAGCACTTCAGCCAGGAGCCCCCGCCTGAAGTGATAGATAGCGCTCCAATCTCGCAATACGTCGTTACCTTTCGACGTGGAAAAACGCTTTCTTCGGCCTGAGTCCTCCATGATCCCAAGGTAACATTGCGACAAATAACGAAAACAACGAAGGATCGCTGCGCATGCTCGTGAATGTTGCGCCATTGATTAAAGAAGCAACAGGCCAACAGACGTGGATCGATCTTGCATTGCCCGACCTGAGGACGCTGGCACGGGAGCTTCGCTCAGCCCCGATCGAAGAGGTGAAGAGGGCTGATGATGAGGAGGGAGCCCTACAAATCCTCTTGGCTCACTTCGGTTTTTTTGATGAAGCCCTGCTGGCAGTCACGATTGTGACCCCGATAGGAAATGTGACGGTCATGAGAGACAAACTGGCTCACATTGTCGAAAAACGCCCCGACTCTCGTGAGCGTTACGTTCGACATGCACTGGATACACTGACGGGGCCGTTCGAGATATGGAGAGTACTTTATGACAACAGTGCATACCGCTTGGCGTTCATCAACGCCTACGAGGCCAAAAATGACATGCTCGTCGTTGTGAATGTCAGAGATGGGCACGTCATGTGGAACTTTATGCATGCCCCAGCGAGAGCCATGAACAAGCATCGACAAGGAGAGCTTCTCTACAAGCGTTACGTTCTCGAAGACAAAGAAAAAGGGCAGCTGTAAGGCTGCCCTTTGAATTTGAATCCTGATATTGGCATCCTCAGGAAATGGGATGAAGAGGTCTCACCTTACACCGATGTTGCAGCATCGCTGAGGTACCTACGTCTGCTAAAGCCCTGCAAGGCAGCAGATTTCGCGCTCTTGATCCCATTTTTGATAAAGATGACAGGCATGTCAACTCATTTGTTACCTCATCCGGTCACCCCGTAACGTGCTTGCCAAAGCCCCCCGCGAGCGGATCAACTTTACGGCACTTTCCCTGCGTGCCCCGTCCGCGCGACAATCAATCAAACGTTCAAGGATAGTCCTCTCCACCATTGGGTATACGGCACCGGCCAATCCGCTTGAGTGCCATTGCGACACCTTTCCACGGGCCATATTTGTCAATCGCCAACTGCGCGTAGTGAGAACAAGATGGGTGGAAACGACAAGCTCCCCGCAATCGCTGAGGGGCAGTTTTCTGGTAGAGGCGGATTAGAACCTTTAAAAGAAGTGTAATCACCGAGGCTTACGGAAGGTGATGACGTAGTAATTGGCGAGACTGGCCTTCTTGCCCCTCAACGCATCCAGACAACCTGCGTTCACTTGAACACCGATGGTGTCAATTCGGTAAAACTCCCAACCCGCGTCGGCCTGTTCATTGGCAATGCTCTGAAGGTAAACAGCAGCTTCGTTACCCTTTTCCTTGCTGGCTTGAACCTGAATGTTAGGTGGCACCTGAACCATTTTGTAGTGATACATCGACTGTCCTTAATGACGTAAGTGGCTGTGTGCCACGACGTGCACTCTACAGACAACAATCGCTGATCAGTAGCTTATTGGGCATTTTCAGAAAGAGCTGACACCCACGAAGACAAATGACCTACACCGATGACGTAGCGCTAGCCACCAGACATTCCTTGGCGCTTTTCTTGAGTTTTTTGATCAGGCGTTCCTGGCGCAGTGCTTCGCTTTTGTCGCGACAGACTTCGGTGTAGACCAATGCCACGGCCGGGCTGGACAAGAAGAAGCGCGCGCCTTTGCCGCTTTGGTGGGTGGCGAAGCGGCGGACGGGATCGTCGCTGATCCCGCAGTAGAGCGAACCATTGGCCGCGCGAACGAGGTAGACGAACCAGGGTTTGCTGACGGGCAGCGGCGGTTCGGCGGCAATGACGGAAGATTCGCTCGAGGTGTTCACGTGACGATCAAGGCTTGTAGGAAACAAGCCGCGATCTTATCAGCGACTGGCCTGAAATGCCTTCAGCCCCTTCAAGGCCTGAGCACGAACGGCGTTTCTCACCACCGGCGTCCAACCCAACAACAGCCCTTTGAAACCCAGCGCCTGACGCGACCAGCGCCACAGATCAAAGCTGTCGTGATGCTCACAGATCTTGCCGTCGCGAAACACGAAACGCGCCTGGATGTCGTTGACCACGATATTGCCGGTCTGGCTGAACAGGTAGGTCGCCACCCAATGGGCACCGCCCGTGCGCTCATCGCTGCGCACGTTATCGAAGGTCAGGGAGAAGTCCTTGGCCCGAGTGGTGAGCATGCGCCACATGTCGCCGGCATCGCGCCCACGCAGTTCGCCGAACGCCGGATCAGTGAACACCACGTCATCGGTGTAGCAGGCGCTCATGGCCTCGGCGTCCAGCCGCTGGAAGGCCTGGTAGAACCGGGTGATCAAGGCGTTGTGGGCATCACTCATGGACAGGTTCCCTCTGGATGTGCAAATAGATGCACAAAGTGATTTCGAAAGATTGCCTGCACGATAGTCAACAAATGCGCGGAACACTATCGGCATTCGTGGCCCGAATACCGACAGTGCGCAAAACGTCAGACCTTCTCGCTTTGAACCTGAACGTACAACGAACGCCCGGCACCGAGGCCGGCGATGATCGCGCCGAGGCCGATGACGCCGAAGATCCAGCCCAGGGCAGTCCAGCCGCCGGTCCAGTCATGCACCACGCCGACCGCGAACGGCCCCATGGACGCCAGGGTGTAACCGAAACCCTGGGCCATGCTCGACAGGTTCGCCGCCACATGAGCATCCCGCGAGCGCAGCACGATCAGGGTCAAAGCCAGGCTGAACGTAGCGCCCTGCCCCAACCCCAGCAGGATCGCCCAGCCCCACAAGCCATCGATCGGTGCATAAAGGCAACCGAACAAACCGCCGAGGGTCATTGCCATGACGATTACGATCGCCAGTCGCTGATCCTTGCCACGCGTCGCCAGCCAAGGTGCTGCCAGGGAACTGATCAACTGGACAATCACCGAACCCGACAACACAAGACCGGCCTGGGTTGGCGTCAGACCGCGGCCGATCAGGATCGACGGCAGCCAGCCAAACACGATGTAGGCCAAAGACGATTGCAGGCCCATGTACAAGGTCACTTGCCAGGCCAGCGGATCACGCAGCAGGCCTCGGACCCGATAGGCAACATGATGCGCGCCGTGCTTCTGACCGACTTGCGGCAGCCAGAAAATCGCCGCGACCAACGCTGGAACCACCCAGAAGCCGAGACCCAGGGCCCAGCTTTTGTCGAAGTGTTCGCTCAACGGCACAGTTGCCCCAGCCGCCATGGCCGCGCCCAGGCACAGGGCCATGGTGTAGACACCGGTCATGGTGCCGGCCTGTTTCGCAAAGTCGCGTTTGACAATACCGGGCAGCAGCACGCCTATCACCCCGATGCTGGCGCCGGCCAGCACGCTACCGGCGAACAGACCGATCTCGCCGAACGAACTGCGCAAAATGATCCCGCCGGCCAGCGTCAGAAGAATCCCCAACACCACGCGCTCGGCCCCAAAACGTCGCGCCAGCACCGGCGCCAATGGCGCGAACAGACCGAGGCAAAGTACCGGCAAGGTCGTCAGCAAACCGGCTTGGGCAGCCGATAATCCCAGCGTCTTCGAGATCTCGCTGAGCATCGGCGCCATGCTCGACAACGCCGGACGCAAATTCAGCGCCACCAGAATCAGACCGAGCAACAACAGCCATGGCCGCCGCAGGACCGGGTGAGTTTGCTGAACCTGTTCGTCATCGGCCTCGGCGTCGATCAACAGCTCTTCGAGCTCCGCCGTACGCTTGAGCTCAGTGCTGCTGCGGTTGCTGGCCTGCTGGGTGGGCATGGGGTTCTCGGTTTCAAGGTTCATTGATCAACTGCCTCGACAGGGCTTTGGCCCGTTCCGGGTCGCGTTGCTCGACGGCATCGAGCAGTTCGACATGAAGGTCGAACACCGCTTGGCGTCGGGGGGAGATGTTCAGGGTCTGGCGCAAGTGCGCGCCGACGATGCTGGAGAAATAGCGATACAGCTCGCTGAGTGTCGGGTTGTGTGCCGCATCCACCAGTCGACGGTGAAACACCAGATTGCAGGCGATGTAGGTGTCGAGATCGCCGTGGTAGTGACTGCCGCTGACGCCTAGCGCTTCGCGCAATGCCACCAGGTCTTCCTCGGTGCGGCGTAACGCCGCGAGGCCGATGGCTTCAACTTCCAGAATGTGCCGGGTTTCCCGAGCCTGTTCCTGAGTGCAACGGGACAGCGCCTTCATGGTATCCAGCGGATCAATTACCGCCCGCAGATAACTGCCGTCGCCTTGGCGAATCTCGATCAACCCCGAAAACGCCAACACGCGCATGGCTTCGCGCACCGTGTTGCGGCTGATACCCAGCTCAGTCGCCAGTTCCGGCTCGGTGGGCAAGCGCTGTCCGACCGTCCAGACGCCTTGATTGATGCGCAGGCGTAACTGGTCCAGGGCCTGATCGACCAGGGATCGTTTAATCAATGGAGAAATGTCTGACATAGGATTCGCCTTTTCATCCAATCATAGGATGAATTTTCTGACATGTTAGTCAGCTTCGTCTGAGAGGACAACCGCCTAGGGTTAGAAGGCAGGAAACAGAGCGGGATTTTCGATTGTTAAAATTACCCTTTAAGGGTAATTTTCATCTCAGAGTTGAAGTGTCTTATGGAAAAGAACACACCTCATTACGACTTGGCGGTGGTCAAGGCGGAGGTCGCCAGGATGGGGGTCCACGCTTTTACTAACAAAGCGTTGGAGACAGGCCGGAGCATGGGACTCAATTACCAGAGCATGCAAAAGGTCATTTATGCATTGGAGAGAAGGATGCTCTACAAATCCATGACCACTTATTTGGATCACCGAACCTGGCAGGACGTCTACCACGCGCAAGTTAATGATCAGGAGATTTACATTAAAGTGACCTACTGCCCCGGCGGTGGCGCCCCAGTGATCTCCTTTAAGGAGAAAAACCAATGAACATACGGCAATGCATGAGCTGTGGCGCCCACGACGGCATGCATCACTTCGTCGATCGCAGTCTCACCGTCAATTACAAGCAAATGTCGCGACGGGTGCCTGATCTTGCTGGGTGGGAGTGCAAGGTGTGCGGTGAAATCATCTTCGATGACACCACAGACAGCGCCCAGCGATATGTCGATACAGGCGACAAGCTGCTGGAAGACTGCTTTCAAGTCATGGGGGCCGAGATAAAACGTATCCGCCGCAAATTGCACCTCACACAGAAAGAAGCGGTGAAGCTACTCTCCGGCGGTGGGCACAATGCTTTTTCCCGCTATGAGCGCGGCGAGCTAGCCCCGCCTCAGCCGCTGTTTACGCTGATGCGCCTGCTTGACCGTCACCCACACCTGATGGCCGAAGTGCATGCGCTCAGCGAGGGTGCCGATTTAAAGCAACTGTTGGCGACACGTTATCCAGAACAAGAAACCGTCCTGACGCAATAATCCAGACAAAAATAAACCCGGAACATAGTCCGGGTTTATTTCACTGCCTGGCTTGGATCAATGCAGAATCTGGCTCAGGAACAGTTTCGTACGCTCATTCTGCGGGTTATCGAAGAAGTCGTTCGGCGCAGCCTGTTCGACGATTTCACCCTTGTCCATGAAGATCACGCGGTTGGCCACGGTGCGCGCAAAGCCCATTTCGTGGGTCACGCAGAGCATGGTCATGCCGTCTTCGGCCAGGCCGATCATGGTGTCCAGAACCTCTTTCACCATCTCTGGGTCGAGTGCCGAAGTCGGTTCGTCGAACAGCATGATTTTCGGTTTCATGCACAGGGCACGGGCAATCGCCACACGCTGTTGCTGACCGCCGGACAGTTGCCCCGGGAATTTATGCGCCTGCTCCGGAATGCGTACGCGTTCCAGGTAATGCATGGCGATTTCTTCGGCCTTGCGCTTGGGCATCTTGCGTACCCACATCGGCGCCAGGGTGCAGTTCTGCAGGATGGTCAGGTGCGGGAACAGGTTGAAGTGCTGGAACACCATGCCGACTTCACGGCGGATCGCTTCGATCTGCTTGAGGTCGTTGGTCAGTTCCACGCCATCGACCACGATGCGGCCCTGCTGGTGTTCTTCCAGACGATTGAGGCAACGGATGGTGGTGGATTTGCCGGAACCCGACGGGCCGCACAAAACGATACGCTCGCCTTGCTTGACGTTCAGGTTGATGTCTTTCAACACGTGGAACTGGCCGTACCACTTGTTCACGCCCTGCATCTGAATAATGCCTTCGGGGCTCACTGTCTTTTTGATTGCTTCGCTCATCAGAGAACTTCCTAAATTAGGTACTGCTTTAGCGCTTGTGGCCAGTGTCCAGCTTGCGTTCCAAATGCATGGAATAGCGGGACATACCAAAACAGAAAATCCAGAACACCAGGGCCGCGAACACATAGCCTTCAGTGGCCATGCCCAGCCATTTCGGGTCGGCGGCGGCTTGCTTGACGCTGTTGAGCAAGTCGAACAGGCCGATGATGATCACCAGGCTCGTGTCCTTGAACAGCGCAATGAAGGTGTTGACGATGCCAGGGATCACCAGCTTCAGGGCTTGCGGCAGAATCACCAGGCCCATGCTGCGCCAGTAACCGAGGCCCATCGCTGCAGCCGCTTCGTACTGACCTTTGGGGATCGCTTGCAGACCGCCACGCACCACTTCAGCGATGTAGGCCGACTGGAACAGGATCACGCCGATCAGCGCCCGCAGCAGTTTGTCGAAGTTCATGCCTTCGGGCAGGAACAACGGCAACATCACCGAAGACATGAACAGCACCGTGATCAACGGCACGCCGCGCCAGAATTCGATGAAGGTCACACAGACCACACGAATCGCCGGCATGTTCGAACGCCGGCCCAAGGCCAGAACGATACCCAGCGGCAATGCGCCGACGATACCGACGGTAGCGATCACCAGGGTCAGCATCAGGCCGCCCCACTGGCTGGTCGCCACGGTGCTCAGACCGAACAGGCCACCGTGCAGCAGAAGGTAGGCAATGATCGGATAGAGCACCAGAAAGCTCAGGCCGTAGATTGCCTTGTGTGGAACGCGTGCGACGAACAACGGCGCCACGCCAATCACTGCCAGCCACACGGTCAGGTCTACGCGCCAGCGCAGGTCTGTCGGGTAGTAGCCATACATGAACTGGCCGAAGCGCTGCTGGATGAACACCCAGCAGGCGCCCTCCTTGGTGCAATCGGCGCGAGTGGTGCCGACCCAGTTGGCGTCGAGAATTGCCCAGCTCACGATAGGCGGAACTATCAGGTAAATCAGATAGAACGCGAACAGCGTCAGCAGGGTATTGATCCAGCTGGAGAACATGTGCGCCCGCATCCACGCCACGACACCGATGCTGCTGCTCGGTGGTGGCATGTCGGGTTTGAAAGTATGAGTCGTCATGCGCTTTTCCTTACCGCTCGATCAGCGCAATGCGCTTGTTGTACCAGTTCATCAGCAGGGAAATGCTGATACTGATCGCCAGGTACACGCTCATGGTGATGGCAATGACTTCGATCGCCTGCCCGGTCTGGTTCAGCACCGTGCCGGCAAACAACGACACCATCTCCGGATAACCGATACCGGCCGCCAGCGAGGAGTTTTTCGCCAGGTTCAGGTATTGGCTGGTCAGCGGTGGAATGATCACGCGCAGGGCTTGCGGGATGATCACCTTGCGCAGGGTCGGACCGTTGCGCAATCCCAACGAGTGCGCCGCTTCGGTCTGGCCATGGCTGACCGACTTGATGCCCGAACGCACGATCTCGGCGATAAACGCCGCGGTGTACACCGTCAAAGCCAGGGTCAGCGCCAGCAGTTCCGGGATCAGCACCCAGCCACCGACGAAGTTGAAGCCCTTGAGCTCCGGCATTTCCCAGTGCAGTGGCGCGCCGAAGATCAAGGCGCACAGCGCAGGGATCACCAGGAACATCGCCAGGCCGACCCAGAACTTGTGGAACGGTACGCCGGTCGCTTCGAAACGCTTGTTGGCCCAGCGGCACATCAGCACGATGGCGACGATGGCCACGACGATGCTCACCACAAACGGCCAGAAACCGTCCGCCGTCAACGCTGCGGGCATGTTCAGGCCGCGGCTGCTGACGAAGAAGGTGTCGCCGAAGTTATGGCTGTTGCGAGGCCCCGGCATGGTCAGGAACACGGCGAAGTACCAGAACAGGATTTGTAGCAGCGGTGGAATGTTACGGAAGACCTCTACATAAACCGTCGCCAGCTTGGCAATGATCCAGTTCTTCGACAGCCGTGCCACACCGACGATGAAACCGAGGATCGTCGCCAGGATCACACCGATAAAGGTGACCAGCAGGGTGTTGAGCAAGCCGATGACAAACACCCGGGCATAGCTGTCCGATTCGGTGTAGTCGATCAGGTGCTGAGCGATGCCGAAACCGGCGCTGCGCTCCAGAAAACTGAAACCGGAGGTAATGCCCCGGTGTTGCAGGTTTGTTTGAGTGTTGTCGAACAGGTACCAACCCATTCCGACCACGGCGACAACCGTGATGATCTGAAACAGCCACGCACGCACTCGTGGATCGCTGAGGCTGAGCCTCTGCTTTGGTGCGCCGATTGAATTTTGCATGAAGTGCCCCGGAAATAATGGAACAGAACATCACCCGGTGGTTGGCCCACCGGGTGATAGAACCATCAGCGCACTGGTGGTGCGTATTGAATGCCGCCGTTGGTCCACAGGGCGTTCAAGCCACGGTCGATTTCCAGCGGAGTGCTCTTGCCGAGGTTTTTATCGAAGACTTCGCCGTAGTTACCGACTTGCTTGACGATTTTAACCACCCAGTCTTTCGGCAGTTTCAGATCCTTGCCGTATTCACCGTCGCCACCCAGCAGACGGGCAACGTCCGGGTTCTTGGTCGACTTGGCTTCAGCCTCGACGTTTTTCGAAGTGATACCGGCTTCTTCGGCGTTGAGCATTGCATAGCCAACCCAACGAACGATTGCCAGCCACTCATCGTCGCCGTTACGTACGACCGGGCCCAAAGGCTCTTTGGAAATGGTTTCCGGCAGAACGACATAGTCTTTAGGCGAGGCCAGTTTGCTGCGCTGTGCGTACAACTGGGACTTGTCGGAGGTCAGCACGTCGCAACGACCGGATTCCAGCGACTTGGCGCTTTCATCGGAGGTGTCGAAAGTGATCGGGGTGTACTTCAGGCCATTGGCGCGGAAGTAGTCGGACACGTTCAGCTCGGTGGTGGTACCGGCTTGAATACAGATGGTTGCGCCATCCAGTTCCTTGGCACTTTTCACGCCCAGCTTGCTGTTGGCCAGGAAACCTACGCCGTCGTAATAGGTGATGAAGCCAGGAAACTTCAGGCCCATGCCCGCGTCACGGGAACTGGTCATGGTGGAGTTGCGCGACAGCATGTCGATTTCGCCGGATTGCAGAGCAGTGAAACGCTCCTTGGCATTCAACTGGCTGAATTTGACCTTGGTCGCGTCGCCGAATACGGCAGCCGCTACAGCGCGGCAGAAGTCAGCATCGATACCAACGATCTTGCCGGTAGAGTCCGGAACCGAGAAGCCCGGCAGACCGTCACTCACACCACACTGTACGAAACCTTTCTTCTGCACTGCATCCAGGGTTGCACCCGCCTGAGCGAACCCACTGACACCGAGCACTGCGGCTGCAGTCACGATGGCCAGGGTGGATTTCAATAACTTCATTCAAACCTCCAGTTTTGCTCTTGTTGTGTCGGAGCTTGAGCCCTGTCGCACCCTTATGAGGCGTTGTTGACCCGTGTTGGCTTTTTTTAGGGTCAACCGACGCAGGACCGTCGCTATGAGTCTAGTAGGAGAAAATCCACATCATGGACAACTCCCTTCTCACCAATCGGCCGAACGGGCGGTAGCCCTTTCACGTTCGCGAAGCCCGTAGCGGCCTTTGGCGAACATCCATCACCGGATTCTTTGCTATCCCACGACCAGCCGTACACTGATAGTGTTACCGCCAGGCATGAGATTGGTTGCACAGGCTTCCCTATAGCAAAGCCCGTACCAGACCGCTCGCTAAAGCGATTCAGCGGCAGGTCAATAGCAAAACTTGTAGCCTTGCGACATCTTCTTAACTGATCAACCCGTTGCGCACTCCAACCTCGCACTTAAATGAGAGCGCATGCACAAATATGGAGCACCCATGACCGAGCCCTTGATTCTTCAACCCGTCAAGCCCGCAGACGCTTGCGTTATCTGGCTGCACGGACTGGGCGCCGACCGCTACGACTTCCTGCCGGTGGCTGAAGCGCTGCAAGAAAGCTTGCTGACTACCCGCTTCGTCCTGCCCCAGGCACCGACTCGCGCCGTCACCATTAACGGTGGCTACGAAATGCCGAGCTGGTACGACATATTGGCCATGAGCCCGGCGCGCGCGATCAGCCGAGAGCAGCTGGAGGCGTCCGCGCAACGGGTCTTTGATTTGATCGAAGAGCAGAAGGCCAGCGGAATAGACGCCTCGCGTATCTTTCTCGCTGGTTTCTCCCAAGGTGGTGCCGTGGTATTGCACACGGCCTTTGTGAAATGGCAGGGACCGCTGGGTGGCATACTTGCCCTCTCCACTTATGCGCCGACCTTCAGCGATGAACTGGAGCTTTCCGCCAGCCAGCAGCGCATTCCGGTGCTGTCATTGCACGGCCAGTACGATGACGTGGTTCAAAACTCCATGGGCCGGACCGCCTACGAGTATTTAAAGCAGCGTGGTGTCACCGTGACATGGCAGGAATACCCAATGGGCCACGAAGTGTTACCCGAGGAAATTCGTGACATCGGCGTCTGGCTTGCCGAGCGTTTGCGTTAAAAGCTACCCATTGATCCATCCCACTACGCCGCGCCCGATTCTTGCATTACACTGGCCGGCGTATATTCCTTAACCAATTGATGAGATGACCGTGCTCAAAGCACTCAAGAAAATGTTCGGTAAAAGCGAGACTGAGCAGCTCGCGCCAGTCTCCAGCGCTCCTTCTCATACTCCCAGCCACCGCACCGACGGTAATCAGCCTGGCCGGACCGCAACCGTAGCGGCACCGAAACACGAGCCGGTGACCACACCGACCGCCCCCGCAGCTCCGGCCATCGCCTCTGAGCAGCCGCGCAGCGAAGCCCCGAAACCGGCAAAACCGCGTCGCGAACCAAAGCCAAAAGCGCCGGTTATTCCCTGGAAACTCGAAGACTTCGTCGTCGAACCCCAGGAAGGCAAAACCCGCTTCCACGATTTCAAACTCGCCCCCGAACTGATGCATGCCATTCAGGACCTGGGCTTTCCGTATTGCACGCCGATCCAGGCGCAGGTGCTTGGCTTCACCCTCGCAGGCAAAGACGCCATCGGTCGCGCCCAGACCGGCACCGGCAAAACTGCCGCCTTCCTGATTTCGATCATCACTCAACTGCTGCAAACCCCGCCGCCCAAAGAGCGCTACATGGGTGAACCGCGGGCACTGATCATCGCCCCGACCCGGGAACTGGTGGTACAGATCGCCAAGGACGCAGCCGACCTGACCAAGTACACCGGCCTCAACGTCATGACATTTGTCGGCGGCATGGACTTCGACAAGCAACTCAAGCACCTCGAAGCCCGTCACTGCGACATCCTGGTGGCCACTCCGGGCCGCTTGCTCGACTTCAACCAGCGCGGCGATGTGCATCTGGACATGGTCGAAGTGATGGTGCTGGACGAAGCCGACCGGATGCTCGACATGGGTTTCATCCCACAAGTGCGTCAGATCATTCGCCAGACTCCGCCGAAGAACGAGCGTCAGACACTGCTGTTCTCCGCGACCTTCACCGAAGACGTGATGAACCTCGCCAAGCAATGGACCACCGACCCGTCGATCGTCGAGATCGAGTCGCAGAACGTGGCCAGCGAAAACGTCGAGCAACACATCTACGCGGTGGCCGGTGCCGACAAATACAAATTGCTCTACAACCTGGTCAACGATAACGGCTGGGAACGGGTGATGGTCTTCGCCAACCGCAAGGATGAAGTGCGGCGCATCGAAGAACGCCTGGTGCGCGATGGCGTCAACGCGGCGCAATTGTCTGGCGATGTGCCGCAGCACAAGCGCATCAAGACCCTGGAAGGTTTCCGCGAAGGCAAGATCCGCGTGCTGGTGGCCACCGATGTGGCCGGTCGCGGCATTCACATCGACGGCATCAGCCACGTGATCAACTTCACCCTGCCGGAAGTCCCGGACGACTACGTGCATCGCATCGGTCGTACCGGCCGTGCCGGCGCCGATGGTGTGTCCATCAGCTTTGCCGGTGAAGACGACTCCTACCAGCTACCGTCCATCGAGGCGCTGCTGGGTCGCAAGATCAGTTGTGAAACGCCACCGACCCATCTGCTGCGGGCGGTTGAGCGCAAGCGCCCGTAACCCGGGTCTTTCAGAAAGAGGCGCAGCCGGCAACAGACTGCGCTTTTTTTTCGTCCGGCTTTTTCAACAGGAGCTTGCTAGAGACAACTAAAAGTCCATAATGGACAAATTAGTTTACTTTCAGCGCCCGGAGCCGACCATGCCCAGCACGCCTTACGTGATCACCCAACCTCAAGCCCGCGAACTGCTGGCACAAGTTGACGTGCCGCAGATCCTGCGCAAGCTGTTCCGCGACCTGGCCGCCGGGCAAGCCGTGCAGCCGGCGCAACAGCTGGTGGAATTCCCGCAGGGCGCCGGGGACTTCATCAACTACCTGGGGGTGTTGGCCGAAGACGGGGTATATGGCGTCAAGACGTCGCCTTACATCGTGCGCGAGCAAGGCCCGCTGGTGACGGCGTGGACACTGTTGATGTCGATGCAGACTGGCCAGCCACTGTTGCTTTGTGATGCCGGTGAACTGACCACCGCTCGCACGGCCGCGACCACGGCGGTGGCGGTCGATGCCCTCGCGCCGCTGAAGGCGAAACACCTGGCGATCATCGGCAGCGGCAAGGTGGCCCAGGCGCACCTGCACTACGTCAAGGACCTGCGGGACTGGCAAAGCATCAGCCTCTACTCCCCGAACCTGAGCGGCAAGAACCCCGAAGCGTTGGCACAGCTCAAAAGCCTCGATCCACGACTGACCCTCGCCGACAGTTGCGAAGCCGCGATTCAGGACGCCGATGTGATCATGCTCTGCACCTCGTCCGCCGGCCCGGTGATCGACCCGTCAATTTTGAGCAAACCGGCGCTGATCACCTCCATCAGCACCAACGTCCCGCGCGCCCATGAAGTGCCGCCGCAGAGCCTCAATGACATGCAGGTGTTCTGTGACTATCGTCAGACCACTCCCGGCTCGGCCGGTGAAATGCTGATCGCCGGTGAGCAGCATGGCTGGGACAAGCGTTCGATTGTCGGCGACCTGCCCGACTTGCTCAGCGAAAAAGTCCAGCGCCCTGAATATGATCGCCCGGTATTCTTCCGCTCCATCGGTCTGGGTCTGGAAGACATCGCACTGGCCAATGCCCTTTACCAACTACAGCGCTAGCAACACGAACCCCTGTAGGAGCTGCCGAAGGCTGCGATCTTTTGATCGTGCCAAAAAAGCAAAGTCAAAAGATCGCAGCCTCGTTTCACTCGTCAGCTCCTACAGGGGAATTCCACAATTTCGGCATTTGCGCCCCACAGGAGACGTTCATGAGCCAGGCAGATTTCATCATCATCGGCGGCGGGATTGCCGGCGCTTCCACCGGTTTCTGGCTGTCGCAGCACGGGCGAGTGATTGTGCTCGAACGCGAATCCCACCCGGCCTATCACTCCACCGGTCGCTCGGCAGCGCTGTTCACCGCCGCCTACGGCACACCGCAGGTTCGGGCATTGACTCAGGCCAGCCGCGACTTTTTCGACGCACCGCCGCCCGGTTTCTGCGAACACCCGCTGCTGACGCCGCGCGGCGAGATGACCGTCGACTTCACCGGCGATCCGGCCGAGCTGAGCAATCAATACCTGAGCGCCAAAGCCACGGTGCCGCAAATGCAATGGCTCAGCGCCGACGAAGCCTGTGCGCGTCTGCCAATCCTGCGCCGGGAAAAAGTCCATGGCGCGATCTACGACCCGACCGCCAGCGACATCGATACCGACGCCTTGCATCAAGGCTATCTGCGCGGTATCCGGCGCAATAAAGGTGAAGTTCATACCGACAGCGAAGTGTTGAGCCTGAGCCGTGATGCCGAAGGGCAGTGGCAAGTTCAAACCAACACTCAGACCTTCAGCGCCCCGATCATCATCAACGCCGCCGGTGCCTGGGCCGACAAGATTGGCGAGCTGGCCGGCGCCCAACCTCTGGGCGTGCAACCCAAGCGCCGGGCAGCCTTTATCTTTGCTGGTCCCGAGGGCCTGGATATCCATGACTGGCCAATGCTGGTCAGCCTCGATGAGTCCTTCTATATGAAGCCCGACGCCGGCATGTTCCTCGGATCACCGGCCAACGCCGACCCGGTAGAACCGCACGACGTACAGCCCGAAGAACTGGACATCGCCATGGGTATTTACCAGATCGAAGAGGCCACCACCCTGACCATCCGCCGCCCGACCCGCACTTGGGCCGGCCTGCGCAGCTTCGTGCGCGACGGGGATTTGCTGTCCGGCTTCGATCAGCAGGTGCCGGGGTTGTTCTGGGTCGCGGCGCAAGGCGGCTACGGCATCCAGACGTCGCCGGCTATGGGCCAGGCCAGTGCTGCACTGGTGCGCGGCGAAGCCTTGCCCGAGCAGCTCACCCGTTTCGGCCTGGACGCCGGGATGCTCTCCCCCGCCCGCCTGAGCTGATCCTGTCCCTCAGGTGACGTGTCCACACGATTGCGGCAAACTTCCAGCGTCCCTTTTTAACGGGACGCTGACGCTGCCTGGAGCTCCACTGTATGAACGCACCTGAAAAAGACTCGGCCCTGGACGCTACGTCCATGGACAACTTCCGCGCGATTGCCGATGCCATCGCCACGTTGTTCTTCCCTCACGCCGAGGTGGTGCTGCACGACCTGCGCACGCAAAAGGTCGATTACATCGCCAACAACCTGTCCAAACGGGAAATCGGCGACGACTCGTCGCTGGAAGACATGCTCAGCGAAGAGGTCAGCGAACGAAACATCGGGCCGTACGAAAAGCTTAACTGGGACGGCCAGAAGATTCGCAGTCTCAGCAGCGTTCTGCGCGACAGCGAGGGTCGTCCGCTGGCGGTGCTGTGCATCAACCTGAATATCTCGCTGTTCGAGAACGCGAAAGCGGCGCTGGATTTGTTCCTGTCGCCGACCAAGCTGATCCCGCAACCGGACTCACTGTTTCGCGATGACTGGCAGGAACGGATCAATACTTTTCTGCACGCCTGGCTACGCGAGCGTCAGCTGAGCCTGAATGTGCTGACCCGCGACCACAAACGCGAACTGGTGCTGGCGCTGCACGCCGAAGGCGCCTTCAAAGGCAAAAGCGCCTCCAACTATGTGGCCAATGTGCTGAACATGGGGCGGGCGACGGTGTACAAGCATTTGAAGGAATTGAAGGGTTGAGCTTTGAGATGTGTGCTGTCTGGCAAGGCCCCATCGCGAGCAGGCTCGCTCCCACAATGGACCTGCATCCGCAAGACTAATGTGGGAGCGAGCCTGCTCGCGATGGCGATCAATCAGTCGCCGTAGATATCCGACTTGAAATACTTCTGCGAAATCTTCTGATACTCGCCATTGGCGCGAATCTCGTCGATCGCCTTGTTCAGATCCGCCACCAACTGCGTGTTGCCCTTGCGCACGGCAATCCCGGCGCCCTCGCCCACGTATTTCGGATCCTTGAGTTCCGGCCCGACAAAAGCGTAACCGGCACCACGCGGCATCGCCAGGAAGTCACTCAACGGGATGGTGTCGGCAAAAATCGCATCGAGACGACCGGCTGCCAGATCCATGTAGATCTCTTCGTTGTTACCGTAGCGCTTGACGTTGATGCCCTTGGGTTCGAAAACCTCGGTGGCGTAACGGTCGGTGGTGGTTGCGCGCTGCACGCCGATATTCTTGCCCTTGAGGCTGGCGTACTGGTCATCCACCACTGCGCCGTCCTTCATCACCAGACGCGATGAGGTGAAGTAGTATTTGTGGGTGAAATCCACCGATTTCTTACGGTCTTCGTTAATGGTCATGGACGACAGCGCCATGTCGATTTTCTTCACTTTCAGGGAAGGAATCAGACCGTCGAACTCGCCTTCGACCCACTCACACTTGACCTTCATCTGCGCGCACAGGGCATTGCCGATGTCGTAGTCGAAACCGACTATTTTGCCTTCCTGGGTTTTGGACGCGAACGGCGGATAAGCCGCTTCGATGCCGATGCGCAGGTTTTTCTCGGCGGCGAACAAGCTACTGCACGCCAACAGGCTCAAGGCCAGACCGGTGATGAGGGGGAATTTCTTCATATTCGTTCTCTCGCGGGTTGTTGTTGGTTTGGCAAGACAGAAGAAAAAACTGAAACGGGGGGCCTTTTTTGTACTTAGAATTCCATACTGGACTTTTATGTATTTTCCGTCAATCCGGTAGGCAGCCTCATACCCGGCCTCTGGTCGGGTGCTAGCCGAATGTGAAAAAGGCCGGGTCGGTGCTTCGCGAACAAGCGAAACACCGACCCGGCCCCCGGGAATCACCGTAAACAGTTATTCCAGTGCCGCAGCCGGCCCGAAGAACTCGTAACGGCTCTGCTTCTCTGGCACACCCAAAGCCTTGAGGTGACGCTTGATCGCCGCCATGAAACCTTTAGGCCCCAGGAAGTACGCATCCACATCACGCTGTTCCGGCATCCACTCGCCGAGTTGCTCCTGGCTCAACAGGCCAACCTTATCCGCCGCCGGGCTGACGCCATCGTCTTCGGCGTAGCAATAAAAACGCTTGAGCTGCGGATGACGCTCGGCCAGGCCATCGATCCAGTCACGGAAAGCATGCACGCTACCGTTGCGCGCGCAGTGGATAAAATGCACCGGACGCTCGGTCGCCAGCGCCGCTTCGAGCATCGCCAGCGTCGGGGTGATGCCGACGCCGCCACTGATCAGCACCAGCGGTTTGTCGCTGGCGGTCAGGGTGAAATCGCCCGCTGGCGGGAACAGCAAGATGCTCGCGCCGACGTGCAGTTGATCGTGCAAATGGTTGGAAGCGCGGCCGCCGGTTTCACGCTTGACGCTGATGCGGTACTGGCCCTTGTTGGCCAACGCCGACAGCGAATAGTTACGTCGAATTTCTTCGCCCTCGAGGATCAGTTTCATGCCGATGTACTGGCCAGGCTCTGCCGCGAGAATCGGGCCCTTGTCCGCCGGTTCGAAGTAGAACGAGGTGATTTCCGCGCTCTCCTCGACCTTGGCCGCCACGATGAACTCCCGCGCACCGCGCCAGCCGCCCGGCGCCTGTGCTTTCTGGTCGTAGATGCTGGCTTCGGCGCCGATCAGGATCTCGGCCAATTGACCGTAGGCCGCGCCCCAGGCACTCATTACTTCCGGCGTGGCAATCTCTTCGCCCAGCACTTCGGAGATCGCTCGCAACAGGCAGCTACCCACAATCGGATAATGTTCCGGGAGGATTTGCAGTGCCACGTGCTTGTTGATGATCTTGGCCACCAGGTCGCCCAACTGATCGAGCTGGTCGATGTGCCGCGCATACATCAATACACCATTGGCCAGGGCGCGAGGCTGATCGCCGCTGGCCTGGTGGGCCTGGTTGAACAGCGGGCGGACCTCCGGGTATTCGGAGAGCATCATGCGGTAGAAGTGAGTGATCAACGCTTCGCCGCCGCTTTCCAGCAACGGCACAGTGGATTTGATGATTGCACGGTCTTGAACGCTAAGCATAAAGGGCAACTCCTGAGCTTTATGTGAATACCCTTTACCTATCAGTTTCCATGCCAACAATTAAATCCTTATAAATCATATAGTTAAAAACACAGTAGTCATATCGACACACGACGCTTTATAGTCACACCGACTACACGGAGTCATTATGACTGCAAAATTACTGCTCACGACCCTGCTGCCCCTGGTCTCCGACCTGTCCCGCGAATTGCCCGAAGGCGAGCGCTACCGACGCCTGCTCGAAGCCATGCGCGCCCTGCTCCCTTGCGACGCCGCGGCCCTGCTGCGACTCGATGGCGAATGGCTGGTGCCGCTGGCCGTGGACGGCTTGAGCACCGACACCCTCGGCCGACGTTTCAAGGTCAGCGAACACCCGCGCTTCGAAGCGTTGCTCAGCAGCCCCGGCCCGACTCGTTTCGCCGCCGACAGCGATTTGCCCGATCCTTATGACGGTCTGGTCGATGGTCTTCACGATCACCTGGAAGTCCACGACTGCATGGGCTGCCCGCTGTTTATCGACGAGCGTCCGTGGGGTTTGCTGACCCTCGACGCGCTCGACCCTGAACGTTTCGAACCGATCGAACTGGACGCCCTGCAAGCCTTCGCCAGCCTCGCCGCCGCCACGGTCAACGCCGCCGAGCGCATCGAGCGGCTGGCCAATCGCGTCGAAGACGAACATCAGCGCGCCGAGGTTTACCGTCAGGCCAGCGGCCAACAGAACCGCGAAATGATCGGCCAGAGCAAGACTTACAAACGACTGATGGAAGAGATCAGCTTGGTGGGCGGCAGCGACCTGACGGTGCTGATCACCGGCGAAACCGGGGTCGGCAAAGAGCTGGTGGCCCAAGCCATCCACGCGGCGTCCCCACGGGCCGACAAACCAATCATCAGCCTCAATTGCGCCGCCCTCCCGGACACGCTGGTGGAGAGCGAATTGTTCGGCCATGTGCGCGGTGCTTTCACCGGCGCGACGAATGATCGGCGCGGCAAGTTCGAACTGGCCAATGGCGGCACGCTGTTTCTCGATGAAGTGGGCGAACTGTCGCTGACGGTGCAGGCCAAATTATTGAGGGTGCTGCAGAGCGGGCAATTGCAGCGCCTGGGCTCAGACAAGGAACATCAGGTCGACGTGCGATTGATCGCAGCGACCAACCGCGACTTGGCCGAAGAAGTGCGCAGCGGTCGCTACCGTGCCGACTTCTATCACCGCCTGAGCGTTTACCCGCTGCTGGTGCCTGCACTGCGCGATCGCGGTCGGGATGTGCTGCTGCTCAGCGGCTATTTCCTGGAACAAAACCGCTCACGCATGGGCCTCAACAGCTTGCGTCTGACCAGCGATGCACAAGCGGCATTGTTGGCGTATGACTGGCCGGGGAACGTGCGGGAGCTGGAGCATTTGATTGGTCGTAGCGCATTGAAGGCGTTGGGCAACTGCAAGCAACGGCCGAAGATTCTCAGCTTGAGCGCGGCGGATCTGGACTTGCCCAATGGCAGCGTTGAACCCGCGCCAGAACCGGTGGATGCTGCGCCGGCGGCTACATTAATTGCAGGGGATTTGCGTGAGGCCACCGAGCATTATCAGCGCCAACTGATCAGCGCCTGCCTGGAACGGCACCAGAACAACTGGGCCAGCGCGGCCCGGGAGTTGGGTCTGGATCGGGCGAACCTTGGACGGATGGCCAAGCGGTTGGGTATGAAATAAGCCAAGATCGCAGCCTTCGGCAGCTCCTAAAGGTTTACGCCAATCCCTTGTAGGAGCTGTCGAGCGAAGCGAGGCTGCGATCTTTTGATCTACCCAACATTCATTGGCACTAAAGCCTGCCCCCAACAAGTCGATAACCCGGCATCGATAGCTGTTGGCGATCTTCACCATCGCCCATCACCTTTTTCCACAGAAGGTTTTTATGTCCTCCAACAAAGCCCGCGCAGATTCACTTTCGCTTCTGCTGTTTACCTTGCGCAGCGGCAAGCTGATGGCGATCAACCTGCTGAAAGTCAGCGAAATCATCCCGTGCCCGCCGCTGACCAAGCTGCCGGAGTCGCACCCCCACGTCAAAGGCATCGCCACCCTGCGCGGCGCATCGTTGTCGGTGATCGACCTGAGCCGCGCCATTGGCGAGCGACCGCTGGAAGACCCGAACGGTGGCTGCCTGATCGTCACCGACGTCAGCCGCTCCAAGCAGGGCCTGCACGTTCAGGCGGTGAGCAAGATCGTCCATTGCCTGACCACCGACATCCGTCCACCGCCTTTCGGCTCCGGCGGCGTGCGCTCGTACATCACTGGCGTGACCTCGGTCGACGGCACGCTGGTGCAAGTGCTGGACATCGAAAAGGTCATCCACGGCATCGCTCCGGCGCAGATCGAAACGGCCCCGACCGAACTGAGCATGGAAGACGCCGAAGTACTGGGCAACGCGCGAATCCTGGTGGTCGATGACAGTCAGGTCGCCCTGCAACAATCGGTGCATACCCTGCGCAACCTCGGCCTGCAATGCCACACCGCTCGCAGCGCCAAGGAAGCCATCGACTGCCTGCTGGACCTGCAAGGCACTGCCCAGCAAATCAACCTGATCGTCTCGGACATCGAAATGTCGGAAATGGACGGCTATGCCCTCACCCGCACATTGCGCGAAACACCGGACTTTTCGCACCTCTATGTGTTGCTGCATACGTCGCTGGACAGTGCGATGAACAGCGAAAAGGCTCGACTGGCCGGGGCCAACGCGGTGCTGACCAAATTCTCCTCGCCGGAACTGACCAAATGCCTGATCGCGGCGGCCAGGGCCGTCGCCGAACAAGGTCACTGAGTTTTGGCCGAGGACTTCTGTTTTCTGATGCGGCGCAATCTCGCTGAAGATGTGCCACCTTTCACTTGGCCAAATGGCATTGAGTTGACCGAGTACCGTCCCGAACTCGCCGAAGCCGTTCATCACTTGATGGAACTGGGCTATCGAGAAGGTAGCGGTCGCGTACCGGCGCTGGAAGTCTGGCAGCAGCGTTTTGAAACCGATCCCGAATACGATCCGTCCCTGTGCTTCATCGCATTCGACGCCGAAGGAATCGTCGGCGTCGCCCAGTGCTGGACCAGCGCTTACATCAAGAGCCTGGTGGTGCATCCGCGCGCTCAAGGCCTCGGACTTGGCCGTGCGCTGCTGCTGAATGCTTTCAACGTGTTTCAGCAACGTCGCGAAGGTTTTGTGGATTTGAAGGTGCTGGAAAACAACCTTCGGGCCCAGCGTTTGTATGAAAGTGCCGGGATGTATGTGGTCCGCCGGGAGCCCGTGCCTGTCTGACACACCGCTTTCGCGAGCAAGCCCGCTCCCACAGTTGATTTGTGTCGTACACCAAATCTGTGAACGACAGATGAACCACTGTTGGAGCGGGCTTGCTCGCGAAGAGGCCCGCACCCCCCCCAAAAAACCATCAGGCATACTCCGACCTCGGCCACGCCAAGGATGCCAAAACCATGAAAGCCACCACCCTGACCTTCCTCTGCCTCACCACCCTCGCCACCCAAGCCCACGCCTCCAGCCCCGACGCCTGGGCCACCTACGACAAAGCCGTGCTCGCCAGTTGCACCAAAACCAGCGGCCTGAAGAACGTCAAACCCGTCGGCAACGCCGCGCAGTTCGATGACCGGGTCGGTTATACCGCGCTCCTGCTGCAAGGCCAGTACCCGCAAAAACACATGAAAGGCCAACAAGGCACAGAGTTGTGCCTGTACAACAAGAAAAGCAAAACCGCCTACGTGACCAAGTGGGACTCCATCCGCCCAACAGCAAAAGCGCAGTGAATGGCGCATAACTTGCTTCGGCACAGGCCTTTGCGGTGGCTTTTTGTCGCCATTACATGCCCCACAGGTGACTGGCCGTTCAATGAATACAACGTTTTCCTGCGTAGGTTGTGGCAAATGCTGCAACGATCATCATGTGCCCCTGACACTGGTCGAAGCCCGGATGTGGGCGGCCGATGGCGGTCAGGTGATCGTGCTGGTGGAAGCCTTTCTCGCCAATGGCCTGGGCCTGCCCATGCAGCAACGCGAACACGCCGAACGCCGTTCAATTGTGGTTCGAAGCGGCGCCTGCGAGGCCCACGTGGCGATCACCTTCGCCGCCTATAACGTCGGTCGCTGCCGGAATCTTGACGAAGACAACCTCTGCCGCATCTACGAACGCCGACCGCTGGTGTGCCGCATCTACCCGATGGAAATCAATCCGCACATCCCGCTCAACCCGGCGATCAAAGAATGCCCGCCCGAGTCATGGGAAACAGGGCCGGATTTGATCATCGGTGGTGAACTGGTGGATCAGGAACTGGCGGGATTAATCCAGCGCTCCCGTCAGGCGGATCGCGATGAGATTCAGACCAAGGATGCGATTTGCGCGTTATTGGGGATTCGGACGACAGCGTTGAAGGGCGATGGCTTTACCGCTCATCTGCCGGACATGCAGGCGTTTGCCATGGTCATTGATCAGGTGGCGCAACAGCCGTTGGCAAGGTCGGGTGGTGAATGGGTCTTTCATGTGTCAGGCGATGATATTGCCGGGCAAGTGTTGGCGGCCGGGGCTCAAATTGCGACCAATGAGCCGGTCAACTATGCGTTTATATCCTTGCGTGCTGCGTGAAACGCCAAATCGCTGCGCAGCACCCTTGCGCAGCGGATTTTTCACACTTCAGTCAGCAGCAACCGCCAGACATTCGACTTCCACCCGCGCACCCAGTACCAGCTTTTTGCCAGCGAATGTCGTGCGAGCAGGCAAACGACCCGCCGGAAAATAACGGCTATACACTGCATTCATGGCAGCGAAATCATTGATGTCTGCAAGGATGACCGTACATTTGGCCACATGAGCCAAAGTCGAACCGCTACGCCGCAATGCATGTTGCAGATTCTCCATGGTTTGGGTCATCTGCGGGCGGCAGGTAACGCCGGGTAATTGCCTGGTACTGGCCATTCCGCTTGAGGCGCTCCAAGGCTGCATTCAGGTCATCGCGCAATGCGGTGTCGGATTTGCGCACAGCCATCGCCACGCCACTGCCCAGCATGGGGTCCTTGAGCGCCGGGCCGGAAAAATCGAAATTTTGCCCCTGATGCTGATTTAAAAACGCCTGGGTGATTTCAATCGAGTCTTGCAGGGTCGCGTCGAGCTCACCCGTCAACAGACTGGCCACCAGTTGGCTGTTGAAATCGAAACTGCGTACCGTCACTCCCGCCGGAGCCCAACGGGACTTGGCGAACGCTTCACGGCTGGTGCCTGTCAGAACGCCGACACGCTTGCCCTTGAGGGATTGCTGCATTTCGGTGACCTTCATCAAGAATTCAGGGACATGAATCTTTGACGAATGGTCACCAACTTTCCCAGAGGACAAATCGCTCATCCTTGTGGGAACTGTCTTAGTGGCAGGAAGAACTATTACCGACCAAAAAGCGCCTGACGGTCAGCGCTTACCCATCGAACGACGAGTACCCGGAGGCGCTGCACCCGGAGTCTTGGTATGACCGTTCTTGGCGCCATTCTTGTACCAAGGCTGACTGGCATTCTTCGCCGCGGTCAATTCACCCGGCTTGAACGGAAACTTGAATGCAGGGATCGCCGTTTTGGTTTCGCTGTCTGCGCTGGAGTCGACGCTGTCTGGCAGGTCTGCCTGGTCGTCGCTCAAAGCGTCGGCAACCGGCGGTTGTGTCGGGGAAGTCATGAAAGCTCCGGGTGATGCTCAAAGAGTCGGGCCCGGTAGGCGAGCCGCGAAAGGCGGCAGTATACCCGTCTCGGTGGCCGCAAGCTGCAGTTGGTCAGTTGGGTTTTGTACTGACTGACCTGCCACCTTCGCGGGTCTATTGCGCCCACGCCGGGCGCACATAAAAAAGGCGATCCTTTCGGATCGCCTTTTTCATTACTTCACCACCTTCAAACTCGGTCGACCGCTGGGACGCGGCGGCTCACTGTCGGGTGGCGGAACATCATCATCCGGCTCGATCTCATCCTCGTCTTCCAGAGGCGATTCCATATCGAACACCATGCCCTGACCGTTCTCCCGAGCGTAAATGCCCAGGATCGATGCGATAGGCACGTACAGGGTGTGCGGCACGCCACCGAAGCGCCCCTCGAAACTGACTGCCTCGTTGTCCATGTGCAGATGACGCACGGCCGCCGGGGAAACGTTCAGGACAATCTGTCCGTCACTGGCAAAACCCTGAGGCACCTGCACCGATGGATACTCGGAATTAACCAGCATGTGCGGGGTGCAATCGTTGTCCACAATCCACTCATAGAGCGCGCGGACCAGATAAGGTCGACTGGAGTTCATAGCGGCTCCTTAAGCCTTAGCGCATATCGCGTTCGACACCAGACAGACTCGCCTGGAAAGCCTCACGTGCAAACGAGCGCTCCATATAATCAAGCAACGGCTTGGCAGGCCGCGGCAGTTCAATACCCAGAATCGGCAATCGCCAGAGTATTGGTAATAGGCAGCAATCCACCAGACTTTGTTCCTCACTGAGGAAAAACGGCTTGTCGGCAAACAACGGCGACACGCCTGTCAGGCTTTCGCGCAGCTCTTTACGAGCCACGACACGGGCAGCTTCCTTGGTCCGCGAATCCAGGATCAGATCCACCAGACCACACCAGTCACGCTGAATGCGATGAATCAGCAGACGACTGTTGGCACGCGCCACAGGATAAACCGGCAGCAATGGCGGGTGTGGGTAACGCTCATCCAGATATTCCATCACCACGGTCGACTCCCACAACGCCAGGTCACGATCGACCAGGGTGGGCAGGCTTCCGTAAGGGTTCACTTCAATCAGTTTAGGCGGCTGGCGACCAGCTTCCACGTAAATGATCTCGGCGCTGACACCCTTCTCTGCAAGTACGATGCGCACTCGGTGGGAATAGTGGTCGGCGGGGTCGGAGTAACAGGCCAACCGATTGGTCACGCCCATGGCGGTCCTCCTCGCTTGTTGAAATTATCGGAAACGGAAAAACACGCGCGCCCAGAGGGCGCCTCCCGTAACGCCTGGATCACCAGACTCGTTACACCTTCAGAGACGCCCCTGGGCGCGCGCGATTAACAGCAATGGCTTACAGCTTTATCAATGGACGTCTTTCCAGTATTCACGCTTGAGCAAGTAAGCGAATACGAAGAAAAACGCCAGGTACAGCAACACATAGGTACCGATGCGCTGATGCTGCAGCTTCACCGGGTTGGCCGAGTAGGCCAGGAAGGTCACCAGGTTCTTGACCTTCTCGTCGAACTGCTCTTCGTTCAGCGTGCCGGTTTTCGGCAATACCGTCAGCTGGTCGCAGGCTTCATGGGTCAAACCCGTACCGGTCAGCGGATCGTATTGCTTCTTGCCGTCTTCGACGATTTGAACTTGTTTACAGCCTACCACTTGACGACCCTGCAAGCCGACCAGAACGTTAGGCATGCCGACGTTCGGGAACACCTTGTTGTTCACGCCCCAAGGACGCGACGGGTCTTCATAGAAGGAACGCAGGTAGCCATAGAGCCAGTCAGTGCCACGAACACGAGCCACCAGCGTCAGGTCGGGCGGTGCCGCACCGAACCAGGTCTTGGCATCAGCCGGCTGCATGCCGATGTTCATGTGGTCACCGATCTTGGCGCCGGTGAACACCAGTTTCTCAAGCATCAGCTCGTGAGGAATGCCCAGGTCATCGGCAACACGCTCGTAGCGCTGGAACTTGGCGCTGTGGCAGCCCATGCAATAGTTGGCGAACGTACGTGCGCCGTCCTGCATGGCAGCCTTGTCGGAAACGTCGATGTCGACCTTCTCAAGCTCAGGACCACCGTGTTCGGCCGCAAAGGACAATACAGGCATCGCCGCAAGAATCAGTACTGCAAATAGCTTTTTCATCAGCCAGTCACCCTTTCCGGAACCGGTTTGGTCTTCTCGAGCCTGGTGTAGAACGGCATCAGAATGAAGTAGGCGAAGTACAGGAAGGTACATACCTGCGACAGCAACGTACGGCCTGGAGTTGGAGCCAGAACACCCAACACACCCAGGATCACGAACGAGATGCAGAACACCCAGAGCCAGATCTTGCTCAGCCAGCCCTTGTAGCGCATCGACTTGACCGGACTCCGATCAAGCCAGGGAAGGACAAACAACATTGCAATCGAAGCGCCCATGGCAATTACGCCCAGAAGCTTGTCCGGAATCGCCCGCAGAATCGCGTAGAACGGCGTGAAGTACCAGACCGGAGCGATGTGCTCAGGGGTCTTGAAGGCGTTCGCCACTTCAAAGTTCGGCTTCTCGAGGAAGTAGCCGCCCATTTCAGGGAAGAAGAACACGATCGAGCAGAAGATGAACAGGAACACCACTACGCCGACGATATCTTTCACGGTGTAGTACGGGTGGAAGGCAATGCCGTCCAGGGGTACGCCGTTTTCGTCCTTGTGCTTTTTGATGTCGACGCCATCAGGGTTGTTCGAACCGACTTCGTGCAGCGCCAGAATGTGCACCACCACCAGACCGAGGATGACGATCGGCAGGGCAACCACATGCAAGGCGAAGAAGCGGTTCAGGGTAATACCGGAAATCAGGTAGTCACCGCGGATCCACTGGGTCAGGTCGTTACCGATGACCGGAATCGCACCGAACAGCGAGATGATCACCTGGGCACCCCAGTAGGACATCTGGCCCCACGGCAGCAGATAACCCATGAAGGCTTCAGCCATCAGCGCCAGATAGATCAGCATGCCGAAGACCCACACCAGCTCACGCGGCTTCTGATACGAACCGTAGAGCAGACCACGGAACATGTGCAGATAGACCACGATAAAGAACGCCGAAGCGCCGGTGGAGTGCAGCAGACGCAGGATCGAACCGTACTCGACGTCGCGCATGATGTATTCGACGGAAGCAAACGCTTCTTCCGCCGACGGGGTGTAGCTCATGGTCAGCCAGACACCGGTAACGATCTGGTTGACCAGAACGAGCAGTGCGAGGGAGCCAAAGAAATAGAAGAAGTTGAAGTTCTTCGGGGCGTAGTACTTGCTGAGATGGTCTTCCCACATTTTGGTCGCGGGGAAGCGCGCATCAACCCAATCCATGAACTTGCTCATCACGCTTTCTCCGTATCGACGCCAATGACAATGATGTCATCGGTCTCATAGGAATGCGGGGGAACTGGCAGGTTCAAAGGCGCAGGTTGCGACTTGTAGACGCGGCCAGCCAAATCGTAGTGGGAGCCGTGGCAAGGGCAGAAATACCCCCCTACCCAATCCTTGCCCAGGTCTGCTGGTGCCACTTCCGGGCGGAAGGTAGGTGAGCAACCCAGGTGAGTGCAGATACCGATCAGCAGCAGAACTTCTGGCTTGATCGAACGCGTCTCCGGGTCGACATAGGTCGGTTGCGTCGAGTTCTTGGAGGTCGGGTCAGACAGCTGGCCCTCGATCTTTTTCAGATTCCCCAGGATTTCCTCGGTACGGCGGACAATGAACACCGGCTGGCCACGCCACTCAGCAATCATTTGCTGACCTGGCTCGATTTTGCTGACATTCACTTTCACCGGTGCACCTGCAGCTTTCGCCTTGGCACTGGGAAACCATGACCCCACGAACGGGACCGCAGCCCCCACCGCTCCTGCAGCACCCACCACGGATGTGGCTGCTACCAAGAAGCGACGCCGGCCTGCATTCACGCCGTCATTGCTCATTCAGTCCTCTCCCATCAGCTTTGTGGCCTGTTAAATCAGGCGTCTACTAAGTAAAAATCTGAACTTATAAAAATTTTGCCGAATGGTAATGAAAAGCCCCAATTCTGACAAGGTAATTACCGAGGAGCTCCACTGCCAAGCCTTGCAGTATAGGGCTTCTGCGGATGTGGCAAGTTGTCACAGCGCAATTCCTTGATAAATCGCACCCATAAAAAAACGCCCAGCTTCGCGAGGAAACTGGGCGTTCTTTTTGAACGCGAAAGCGAATTAACGCTTCGAGTACTGCGGACGCTTACGCGCTTTACGCAGACCAACTTTCTTACGTTCAACTTCACGAGCATCGCGAGTAACGAAGCCAGCTTTGCGCAGAGCGCCACGCAGGGTTTCGTCGTACTGCATCAGTGCGCGAGTGATACCGTGGCGGATTGCGCCAGCTTGACCACTTACACCACCGCCGATCACGGTGACGTAGATGTCGAACTTCTCGACAGTCTCAGTCAATTCCAGCGGCTGACGAACTACCATGCGGGCAGTTTCGCGGCCGAAGAAATTATCCAGCGAACGGTTGTTGATGGAGATGTTACCAGTACCCGGACGCAGGAAAACGCGTGCGGTTGCGGTCTTGCGACGGCCAGTGCCGTAATTTTGAGTCGCCGACATAATGAACTATTCCGTTAAAACTTCAGTTCTTGGGGCTGCTGAGCAGTATGAGGGTGTACAGCGCCCGCATAGACTTTCAGCTTACGATACATGTCGCGACCCAGCGGGTTCTTAGGCAGCATGCCTTTGACCGCGGTCTCGATCACGCGCTCAGGGGCTTTAGCGATCAGCTTTTCGAAGTTGATCGACTTGATGCCGCCCGGGAAACCGGAGTGGGAGTAGTAGATTTTGTCGGTGGTTTTAGCACCGGTTACACGAATCTGCTCGGCATTGATAACGACGATGTAATCGCCGGTGTCAACGTGAGGAGTGTACTCAGCTTTATGCTTGCCACGCAGACGGCTCGCGATTTCGGTGGCCAGACGACCCAGGGTCTGACCTGCAGCGTCGACGACAAACCAGTCGCGCTGTACTGTTTCCGGTTTAGCAGTAAAAGTTTTCATTCTTTATAGCCTCAGGGGCCGCCCTGTAAATTAGACGGCGGATCTTACTGAATAGTGCGTACTTTGACAAGTCAAAGGCAGCCGGATACAGACGCTTTCGGGGGCTCGGGTCGGCGCGTCCGTTCAACGGCAAGATTCTTCGGCGGCGGCGCATCACTTCCACTGCAGAAAGAGGTGCGCAATTATGCAGATTGCGAAAAATAATTCAACCTGCTTTTATGATTGTTTTGCCCAAGGAGCACCCGATGGACTATCGCCAGCTAGGCCGTACCAATCTGAACGTGAGTGCAATCTGCCTCGGCACCATGACCTGGGGCGAGCAAAACAGCGAGGCTGAAGCCTTCGCCCAGATCGAACGGGCCAAGAGCGCGGGCATCAATTTCATCGACACCGCCGAAATGTACCCGGTGCCGCCCAAGGCCGAAACCTACGCCACCACCGAGCGTTACATCGGAAATTATTTCAAAAGTCGCGGCGATCGCGCCGACTGGATCCTGGCGAGCAAGATCGCCGGCCCCGGCAACACCATCGATTACATCCGCGACAAAAACCTCAAGCACAACCGCGAACACATCGTCCAGGCCGTGGATGCGAGCCTCAAGCGCTTGCAGACCGACTACATCGACCTCTATCAGTTGCACTGGCCGGAACGCAGCACCAATTTCTTCGGGCAACTGGGCTACAAGCACTCGAGCGAAGTCAACCTCACGCCATTGGAAGACACCCTCGAAGCACTGGACGAACAGGTCAAGGCCGGCAAGATCCGCCACATCGGCCTGTCCAACGAAACCCCGTGGGGCACCATGCGCTTCCTCGCACTCGCCGAAGCCCGTGGCTGGCCGCGTGCCGTCTCGATCCAGAACCCCTACAACCTGCTCAATCGCAGCTTCGAAGTCGGCCTGGCGGAAATCGCCATCCGCGAACAGTGCGGCCTGCTCGCCTACTCGCCGCTGGCGTTCGGCTTCCTGTCGGGCAAATACGAAGGTGGCGCGCGTCCGCCCAAAGGTCGCCTGAGCCTCTACAGCCGCTTCAGCCGCTATTTCAATCCTCAGTCAGAGGCAGCGTGCAGCCGTTATGTGGCACTGGCTCGTGAACACGGCCTGGACCCGGCGCAGATGGCACTGGCATTCGTCACACAGCAACCGTTCGTCACCAGCAACATCATTGGCGCCACCACGCTTGAGCAACTGGACAGCAACATTGCCAGCTTCGAGCTGAAACTTTCCGACGAAGTGTTGGCGGGGATCGAGGCGATTCACCAGGATCATCCGAATCCTGCTCCTTGATTGATTCATAGGCCCAATCGCGAGCAGGCTCGCTCCCACATGGATCCGTGCCGATCACAAAATGGTGGTCGGACATAAATCCAGTGTGGGAGCGAGCCTGCTCGCGATAGCGGTCTGACAATCACTGCCGCATCAAAGCGACCGCGCAATAATCTCCTTCATGATCTCATTGGTCCCGGCATAGATCCGCTGCACCCGCGCATCTGCCCACGCCCGGGCGATCGGGTATTCCCACATGAACCCGTAACCGCCATGCAACTGCACACATTCATCGAGCACCTTGCATTGCAGGTCGGTGCCCCAGTACTTGGCCATTGCCGCCGTCGGCACGTCGAGCTTGCCTTGCAGATGCAGTTCCAGGCAGCGATCGACGAAAACCCGGCCGATCTGGATTTCGGTCGCCATTTCAGCGAGTTTGAAGCGGGTGTTCTGGAAGTCGGCGATGGCCTTGCCGAACGCCTTGCGCTCACGGGTGTAATCCAGCGTCCATTGCAACGCCGCTTCGGCTGATGCCAATCCACCTACCGCGACCGTCAGACGCTCCTGGGGCAGTTCCTGCATCAGGTAAGCGAAGCCCATCCCGGCCTGGCCCAGCAGGTTTTCCTTGGGCACCCGAACGTCCTGGAAGAACAGCTCCGAGGTGTCCTGGGCCTTCATGCCGACCTTTTCCAGACGCTTGCCCTTGGCGAAGCCCGGCGTATTAGCCTCCACCAGAAACAGACTGGTGCCCTTCGCCCCTGCCTTCGGATCGGTCTTGGCCACCACGATCACCAGGTCCGCCAGAAAACCATTGGTGATGAAGGTTTTCGAACCATTGATCACGTACTCGTCGCCATCCAGCACGGCAGTGGTTTTCACCCCTTGCAGGTCGGAACCGGCCCCCGGCTCGGTCATGGCAATCGCGGTGACCATCTCACCAGACACCAGTTTTGGCAGGTATTTGTGTTTCAGCGCTTCACTGCCGTAATGCAGGATGTAAGGCGCCACAATGTCCGAATGAAGAGAAAAGCCGATGCCGGTCAGACCCAGGCGGCCGACCTCTTCAATCACCACCGCACTGTAGAGAAAGTCAGCCCCCAGCCCGCCGTATTCTTCCGGCAGATGCGAACAGAGCATCCCCGCCTCCCCCGCCTTGTTCCAGAGTTGGCGGTCGATATAGCCTTGTTTTTCCCATTGCCCATGGAACGGCACGGCCTCTTTTTCGAGGAACGTTCGCACGCTGTCGCGAAAAAGTTCGTGCTCGGAGCTGAACAAGGTTCTGGGGATCATGCGGCACCTGTCGTTATCGTTAGACGGAATTGACCTTTAGAGACTAAGCCTCGCTTCCGATACAGGACACTGGACACATCCGACAAAAAATAAGACGATCCAGCCGTCTGGTGACCACTTTCCCCTATAAGAATAAAGTTGAATTATGTCTAACCAAGTCTCCACGCCCTTACGGCGCGTCAGCATCCTGGCTATCGACCGGGTTTTCGCTTCCACCCTCATGCAAGCCAAGGATTTCTTCCATCTGGCCAGCCTGCGCTATGGCAAACAACTGGGCCACGGCCTGACACCGGCGTTTGAAACCCGGCTGGTCAGCCCCGACGGCAAACCGGTGAACAGCTTCAGCGATGTGATCATGCCGGTGGACGGCGGCCTGGAAAACGCCGACGTCATCATCCTTCCCGCCTTCTGGGACGATTTCGACACCCTCTGCAAACGTTATCCACAGGTCTTGCCATGGTTGCGTCAGCAGCATGCTCGCGGCGCCGTGTTGTGTGGCGAGGCCACCGGCGTGTTCTGGCTGGCCGAGGCCGGGTTGCTCGATGGCAAGGAAGCGACGACCTACTGGCGTTTCTTCAATGCGTTTGCCGAGCGCTTCCCGCAGGTCCAGCTCAATCAGGACAAACACCTGACCGACGCCGACAACCTGTATTGCGCCGGCGGCACCACTTCGGCCTGTGACCTCTACATCTACCTGATCGAGCGCTTTTGCGGCGCCAATGTGGCCCAGGCCGTGGCCCGCGACATTCTTTACGAAGTGCAACGCAGCTATGCGCCGGGACGGATCGGTTTTGGCGGGCAGAAACTGCACCAGGACGTGATCATCCTGCAAATCCAGCATTGGCTCGAAGAGCACTTCGCCGACAAGTTCCGCTTCGAAGACGTGGCCCGCGAGCACGGTATGAGCATCCGCAACTTCATGCGCCGTTTCCAGACCGCCACCGGCGACAAACCGCTGCATTACCTGCAGCGACTGCGCATCGAAACCGCCAAGGGCTTGTTGTCCGGCAGCCGCAAGAGCATCAAGACCATCAGCTATGAAGTCGGTTACGACGATGCAAGCTTCTTCGCCCGGCTGTTCCGCCAGCACACGGAGTTGTCGCCGAACCAGTATCGGCAGCAGTTTCAGCAAGCGGCGTAATACTCAAATCCAACACACATCCCATGTGGGA
The DNA here is from genome assembly GCF_003732275.1 of Pseudomonas frederiksbergensis. Classification (GTDB taxonomy): domain Bacteria; phylum Pseudomonadota; class Gammaproteobacteria; order Pseudomonadales; family Pseudomonadaceae; genus Aquipseudomonas; species Aquipseudomonas frederiksbergensis_H. The sequence goes on along the minus strand of NZ_MOBM01000013.1, from coordinate 15,009 downwards.
GCGAGCCTGCTCGCGATAGCGGTATCACATTAAACATTGATGTGACTGACACACCGCAATCGCGAGCAGGCTCGCCCCCACATCAAGTTTTGCGTGCGCAATTCTTTCGCTATGCATTTTCCTACGCAAAAAGCGGAATACAGAACGCCTGGGCACTCGATTCTGCTCACAGACACCGCCCCTTAAAAACTTCAACATCGTTCCCTGAAAACACCATCAGGGAAGATCAACAGTGACCATCGGATCAAGCTACAACTACCCGTCATTCGTAGCAAAGGAAGCCGTTCGAACCAAGCGCTCGGCTGAAAGCAAATGGGCGACTCGCTTTCCAAATCCACCCGACTTGTGCTTCGACTATCGAGCATTGGTTGAACAGGAAAATGGCATCGCCAAGGCAACTGATCCGCAACATAAAATCTGCATTATTGGCGCCGGTGTCACCGGACTGACGGCTGCCAGAGAACTTTATCGTTGCGGGTTCACCCACATCACCCTCATAGAACAATCCAGACGCATAGGTGGCAGACACCTGACCGTTCCTGGAAGCCCGCACTCATCGATAAGCCATACACCGTTTGAAATGGGAGCCATGCGCATGCCCTTCTTCAATCGGGCGGACGAGCCTCCGACAGAGGGCCGGTCGCTGATGGCCTACTACGCAAAGGGTTCGACCTGGCGTTTTCAGATTTTGCCAATCCCGGAAGCCAATGGGTCACCTCGACCGGGATCTATCTGCGAGAGGGCAGCATGAGCGGCGGACCGACTCCGCAGATGCTGATCTGGAAAAATGAAGATGGCCAGACACCACCTCCCGGTGAAGAACTGCAAAAAGTTTATGCGAAGTGGAAAGCCTTTGCCGATCGCATGACCCGGCACGTCGCAGAGGTTTACGCCAGCCAGGAATGGGAAGCCATGTGGGCCGCTATCGTTGAAAAATACGAGAGCGTTTCGTTTCGCGATCTGGTCAGCATGCCCGCTCTGCAAGCCTGGGATGAACGTTCACCAGGGGACTTTGGCGGAATGGGAATGTCCGCACAGGAGTCTGCGATCTTCTATGCCATCGGCATCGGCGACGGTAGCTGGGGGGCCTTTTACGATATCTGCTCCCTTTACCCCCTGCGCACTGCCATTTTTGGATTCAGCAGCCAACTGCAATTGATCCATGGTCGGGTGGACTCAACTGGCGATCCGCTGGATTCACCCTACCTGCACAACGAAGCCGTTTTTGACTCGATGGGGCTGAATTTCGACAGGCCCCGCTACATCGGACTCGCAGCGCTGGACGAATGCCTGCTGTTCATGAAAACCGACGAAACCGGAAAGTCCTTCTACGAACACTGCCGGGAAAGGAACAACGGTTTGCTCACGGACTCATCCGTTACAAAACTCAAAAAACTGACGAACCAGAAAACACGCGTCTACTACAAATGGAAACACAGCCAACCCGAGCAAATCCAGGAGCACTTCGATGACTTTGATTCGGTCATCATGACCCTTCCCTCCTGGCTGATAGAAACTCGCATCAAGCTTGAAAACTTCACGCCACAGATGCTTCCGTTCGAGACGATCAATGCCTATAAAACCGCGCATTGGGAAACCAGTTGCAAAGTCTTCGCACCGTTAAAAAAATCCTTCCTTTCAAAAAACAGCAAAATCCCGCAAGCCATCGTCACTGACAGTTTCATTCATGACGTCTACACCTATCGCTACAACGATAGCTATAGCTATGACTGCATCCTTTTAAGTTACACATGGGAGGATGACGCCACCAAACTAGCCTCATTCACCGACAAGGAATTGGTGCACAAGTGCGCCAAAGAGCTGGACCGGATCCTCATGAACTCCGCCAACATCCAGGAGAAAATCTCTTCGTATATCGGCCTTGATCAAGCCGTGGTCCAACGTTGGATGACCGATAAAAATGCGCTGGGTTGCGCAAAGTTATACCGACCTGGCACCTACTACAACGCCGTGAGCCTGATGAAGTACAACCGGGACTTCGCGCATGTTTCAGGTTTGTATTTTTCCGGGGAGTCATTTTCAGTCGACGCCGGCTGGACCGAGCCATGCTTTCGGGGTGCCGTCGATGCGGTCATCCATATCTGCAACAAAACTGCCGCGGCCTTCCAGGGCGGTTTTTCCATGAGCGACTACCCGCACTATAACGTCGGAACCTGATCCCCCCCTTCAGAGCCATGCACGGCGTGCATTGGCTCTGTCTTCGCCCCCACAAACCAAGTGCCCCGCCCTTTCATCTTGGGATACGGACTACACCCTAAACGGAAATGGCTGACTTACGCCCTCGCGCCGATTCGACTCTTATGAATACGCAATTAAATAGCGTGAATAACAATAAAAAAGAGGTCATCGGGAATGAGCGAGCCAACAAGCCCTGTTCGTGTAGCAGTCGTGCAATTCGATCCACAAGTCGGCATGGAAAATCACGAAACAAATCTGCGTCGTAGTCTGGAATTGGCTCTGGAAGCGGCAAATGATGGTGCGAATCTCATTGTCCTGCCTGAGCTTTCAAGTACAGGTTATTTCTTCAGCAACCGGCAGGATGCGTTCGAGCATTCGGAGGCGGTTCCAGACGGGGCGAGCGTGCAGAGCTGGATGGACTTTGCTCGTCAGCACAAGGTTTATCTGGTCGCCGGTTTGACAGAACGCGACGGCATGCGCCTGTTCAACACCGGCGTTCTGGTCGGACCTGACGGCTTTATCGGCAAATATCGAAAAGCTCATTTATGGAATATGGAGAAACTGTGGTTCACGCCGGGCGATCTGGGCTTCCCGGTTTTCGACACTCCGATAGGCCGCATAGGGTTGTTGATCTGTTGGGATATCTGGTTTCCGGAAGTACCGCGAATACTCAGCCAGCAAGGTGCGGACATCATTTGCAGCCTGAACAACTGGGTCTGGACGCCGCCGCCCCTGTTTGATGACGCCGGCAAGTGCATGGCGTCATATCTGACGATGACGGCCGCACACGTCAACAATGTATTTATAGCGGCGGCGAGCCGAATCGGCGAAGAGCGAGGTGCACGCTACCTCGGCTGCTCGCTGATCGCGGGCACCAACGGCTGGCCGATTGGCCAGGTGGCCTCAGCGGACAAGCAGGAAATCCTGTTTGCCGACATCGACCTGACCAGTTCGCGTAGCGCACCCATCTGGAACAACCTGAACGATTTGCATCGCGATCGTCGAACCGATCTCTACGATCAAATGCTCGGTTACACCCAGCACCCTTGTCTGCCGCGCTGATAAGGGGGCATGACTGATGGAAACCACAAACGAAAAACCGCAAAACCGGCTTGCCGCCAGGTCACGGCTGGATATGGCGATCGTCTGGCTGATGCTCGGCACGACTCTGTTGATCATCTGGCTCTCATTCACCTACCGGACATCCTGGTCAGCCCATTGGCCAGACTACAGTCACATGGTATCGAGTCTCCCGGAGCCCAGTGCCTGGCTGCGTTGGGTCTTGGGAGACATCAGCGAGGTGGCGTTCTACAAGCATGAGTTCGCTTCGATCGGGTTGCTTGCTGGCGCCTACCTAGCCTACTGGGCGAATCGAACGGGAAAAACCTGGCAAGGTTTTACCATTTGCTACGGCAGCGGATTATGGCCATGGCTCGTCACCAGCTCGTTGCTGGGCCTGTTGTTGAGCAACATTCTGTGGGGCTGGACGGTCACGGCGACCAGCTGGCAACCCACGTTTGCCGCCTTTGTTTCGTTGCCGGCGGCGATGGTGCTGATGTTTGGCGGCGGCTGGAAGGTCACGATCAATGGCGCAATCATGGGCGCCGTGTTCGTCACTCCGATGTGCTTGCTGATCGTTAATTACGTCTGCAATCCCCTCGGATTGCCAGCTGTGATCGGCAACGTCACGGGCATGGCGGTCGCCAGCGTCGGCGCTTTTCTGCTCAGCCGTTGTATGCCAAGCCTGGTGAACTCCGCCCCACCCAAGAAACAGCCCACCCCTGTGCCCGCACCCGCCCTCACCAAAACGCCCGATTATGGTGTCGTGTGGAGCCTGCGTCGGGTGCTGGCCGACTTTTCGGAAGCGCCGTTCTTTGGCAATGAATGGGCCAGCCTCGGTTTGATCGTGGGCGCCTTGATGGCTTACAGCTTGAACCCCACGAGCCCGGTGTATGGCACGGGCTTGCTGCCCCAACTGATCGCCGCACAGGCGTTGACCTCGGTGTTAGGGGTAGTGATCTGGCGTCAGCAATGGATATTGCGCGGCTGGTATCCCACCTACGTTCCGTTGGTGTCAGTCGTGCCGGCGGCCGTTCTGACGTACGGGGGCAGCTGGCAGGTCATCACCTCCAGCGCACTGCTGGGGGCACTGATTGCGCCACCACTGGCATGCGCGATTGCCAGGCGGTTGCCGGCCGACATGCATGGTTTCATCGGCAATGTACTGGCCATGGCCATCAGCACATTGCTGATCATTCCGTTTATCGGGCTGCTGATAGCCAACTGAAGAACGTCGCGATTGGGCTGTATCACGGACCGGGTCCGGGTACAGCCACTTCTCATCACAAGCAAATGAGGTATCACATGGACCTGCCCAAACTCGCCATCGCGGCGCTCGGCGGCACCGTGAGCATGCAAGCCTGCAACGCCGGCGAAGGGGTAATCCCGACCGTCAGCGGCGAAACCCTGCTGGCCTCGGTACCGGAGTTGACGACGCTGGCACGGGTCACCGTAGAAACGCTCGGACTGTTGCCCAGCGCCTCGCTGGATTTCGAGTTCTTGCTGAGTGTTCTTGCTTGGGCGAATTTTCAGGTCAGGCAAGGCGCTGCAGGTGTCGTCATCACACAGGGGACGGATACCCTGGAAGAAACGGCCACATTTTTCGATTACTTGTGGGATCACGACGAACCTTTGGTCCTGACCGGCGCCATGCGTTCGGCAAATCAGGCAGGGGCCGATGGTCCGGCGAATCTGCTGGATGCTTGCCGGGTTGCCCTGGCTGAAAACAGCCGCCAACGAGGCGTTCACGTGGTGATGAACGGACAGATTCATTCAGCCAACGCCGTCCGCAAAACCGATTCATTGGCATTGCAGGCATTTTCCTCCCCTATCGTTGGTCCGGCGGGCATGCTGATGGAAAACACCGTCAACTATCTGCGCCTTCCGGTTCAGCGAAGGGTTCTACCATTACCTCAGCAGACCACACAGAAAATTGCCCTTCTGGAAGCGTCGCTTTGCGCCGATACCTTGTTAATCGAGAACATTCTCGAACTGGGCTACGACGGACTAGTGATTGCGGGTTTCGGTGCAGGACACGTTTCCGGGGAATGGGCTGCTGCAATTGAAACCATTGCCAGAAAAATCCCTGTCATCGTCGCCACCCGGACGGGTTCTGGCTCCACGGCTCAATCGACCTACGGGTTTATTGGCAGCGAGATGGACCTGATCCGTAAAGGTGCATCGATGGCTGGATTTCTCTGTCCACGCAAAACCCGAATCCTGCTGTGGCTGCTCATCGGCTGTCAGAGACAAGATGAACTGGCGCACTTTCTCGTTCAAAACTGACAAGCGCACAAAAAAGGGCCTGCATATGCAGGCCCTTTTTTATGTTTTCGAATTGTCTACGGCTTGTGCGCCCGGGCCAGGAATTCGTGTGACTGCATTTCCAGCAAGCGGCTAAGCGTGCGCTGGAACTCGAAGTTCAGGCGACCGCCGGTATAGAGGTCTTTGAGCTCGACTTCGGCAGAAATAATCAGCTTCACGTTACGGTCGTAGAACTCGTCGACCATGTTGATAAAGCGTCGGGCGATGTCGTCGGTGGTGACGCTCATCTGCTCGACATTGCTGAGCAACACCGCGTGGAAGATTTTACCCAGCTCGATGTAATCGTTCTGGCTGCGCGGGCCGTCGCAGAGTTCGCGGAAATCGAACCAGGCCACGTCATCGCAAGTACGTACGGCACGGATTTCACGGTTCTCGATCACCAACACGTCGTTCTCGATGGCTGCCGTGCATTCCGGTGTCAGGGCCCGGAAGCTCTTGCGCAGGCTTTCCTGGGCAGCGTCATCCAGCGGAAAGTGGAACAGCTCCGCTTGCTCGAGGTGACGCAGACGGTAATCGACGCCGCTGTCGACGTTGACGATCTCGGTGTTCTGCTTGATCAGCGCAATGGCCGGCAGGAAACGCGCACGCTGCAGGCCGTCCTTGTACAGGCCGTCCGGCACGATGTTCGACGTCGCAACCAGAGTCACACCGTTCTTGAACAACTCTTCCATCAGCGTGCCAAGGATCATCGCGTCGGTAATGTCGGAGACGAAGAACTCATCGAAACAAATCACTCGCGACTCGTCGGAGAAACGCTTGGCGATGATGGTCAGCGGGTTTTTCTCGCCGCCCAGGGTCTTCATCTCTTCATGCACACGCTTCATGAAGCGGTGGAAGTGAGTGCGAGTCTTTTCCTTGAACGGCAGCGCTTCGAAGAAGGTGTCGACCAGGTAAGTCTTGCCGCGACCAACGCCGCCCCAGAAGTACAGGCCCTTGACCGGGACCTGGTCTTTCTTGCCAAACAGTTTGCCGAGCAGGCCCGGTTTGTTCAGCGAGGCCGCGACCAGATCGTCGTACAGACGCTGCAAATGACGCACCGCCGTTTCCTGGGCAGCATCGTGGAAGAATTCCGGGCGTTTCAGATCAGCTTGATATCGTTCTAGGGGCGTCATAATTCGTTAGCAAGGCAACAAAAACGGGCCGTCACTGTAGCGACGGCCCGTGGGAATGGCAATCGGCCCTTGGTCGGACCGAGCCGTTGATTATTCCTGAACCGGTGTCAGCGCAACGCGCAACGCACCGATGGCAGCATCGCGAGCAGCGCTGTCGGCGAAGGCCGGACTGTCGGCAACGCACTCGCCTTCCAGCCAGACGCTGAAGCTCAGGTCTTCACTGCGCACGTCCAAGGCCTGACCGGATTGCAATTGCTTGGTCACTTGCCCTGCGGTTTTACCATCGGCGAAGTTGCGCGACAGCAACAGTTGCTCGCCATCGGCCGCCAGCAGACGGAAGCGAAAACTACCGTCGTCTTCACGGAAGCTGACGAAGCGCGCGGCTTTCGCGGCTTTCTTCCTGGTGGTCGCTGCGACTTGGGTCTGAGCGACGAAAGAACGCAGGCCGACCGCCTCACGCAGTTCGTGGAGGAACGGCGTCGCCACCGAGCGGGCCTTTTTGGCGCCGAGTTGCAGGATGTCTTCCAGATCCGCCGGGCGTTCGATCAGCTGGTGATAACGCTCGCGGGATTCGCCCAATTCGCTGTCGAGCAACTGGAACAGACGATTCTTCGCCTCGCCCCAACCCAGGCCCTGAAGCAATTCGCTGCGGAACTCGTCGGATTGTGCCGGCGTAGCGAAAGCCTGGAACAAGGTGAACAGGTGCGAGTTATCCGGATCCTTGGCTTCGCCCGGGGCACGGGAGTCGGTGACGATCCGCGAAATCGCGTCTTTCATCTCTTTGGCGCTGCTGAACAACGGAATGGTGTTGTCGTAGCTCTTCGACATCTTGCGACCGTCGAGGCCCGGCAAGGTGGCGACGCTTTCCTCGATCAGCGCTTCGGGCATGGTGAAGAACTCTTTGCCCTGGCCAAACAAGTGGTTGAAGCGCTGACCAATATCCCGCGCCATTTCCACGTGCTGGATCTGATCACGACCGACCGGCACTTTGTGGGCGTTGAACATCAGAATGTCCGCAGCCATCAGCACCGGGTAGCTGTACAAGCCCATGGTGATGCCGGCGTCCGGGTCTTCGCCGGTCTCGACGTTCTTGTCCACCGAGGCCTTGTAGGCATGGGCGCGGTTGAGCAGGCCCTTGGCGGCCACGCAGGTCAGCAGCCAGGTCAGTTCAGGGATTTCCGGGATGTCGGACTGGCGATAGAAAGTCACGCGGTCCACGTCCAGGCCACCGGCCAGCCAGGTCGCGGCGATTTCCAGACGCGAGCGCTGGATGCGCAGCGGGTCATCGCATTTGATCAGGGCGTGGTAGTCGGCCAGGAAGTAGAACGAATCGGCATTGCTGTCACGACTGGCGATGATCGCCGGGCGGATAGCGCCGGCGTAATTGCCCAGGTGCGGCGTGCCGGTGGTGGTGATGCCGGTGAGGATACGGGTACGAGTCGTCATGGGTAATCGCTTGTCAGACTGCAATCAATTCGAAAGACGCGGCAGGATCAGATCCTTGAGATCGGTCAGCTTGCCATGAAAAAAGTGTCCGCATTCTGCCACTTTCAGCAGCTCATGGGGGCGATCGAGTGCGTCGGACCAGTCGTAAACGAGCTGTGGATCGATGACTTCGTCGGTTTCCGGCTGAATCAGGGTCAATGTGCCTTGTTGCGGCAGTTGATCCTGATCGCCCAAGCGCATGACGGCGGGGGCGACCATGAACAAATGCTTGAGCTGCTCGCCTTTGGCTTCCAGACGCCCGCCGAGACTTGCTGCAACAAATCCGCCGAAGGAGAAACCGAACAGGGTCAGGGGCACGTCAGGATGTTTGGCCCGCAGCCACTCGGCCGCCGCCTGGGCATCGTCGACTTCGCCAGTGCCCATGTCGTGCGTGCCTTCACTGGCGCCGACGCCACGGTAATTGAAACGCAAGGTAATCAAACCGGCGTCGCGCGCGGTGCGCTGCAAGGTCGAGACGACTTTGTTGAGCATGGTGCCGCCCTGCACCGGGTTGGGGTGGCAGATCAGCGCCAGGCCGCAGGGCTGGTCATTTTCCAGGTAAAGGGCTTCCAGCTGGCCGATCGGGCCATCAATCACTACAGGGGTTTCGCGCATAAGCAAGGAAGGAACTCCGTGACCTCGAATCGGGTCGACTCGTCTAGCCAATTGTCTGTGCCAATCTATTGCGAGTGAATCGCGGTATACAGCGCAGGTTCGAGCCGTTAACGTAAAGCAAAGCCGTTTATAGAGGAAGGACTCGTGGAACACTCGCTCTTAGTTTGGTTGTTGCCGACTCTTGCCCTGGTTGTGGGTGTCGCCATTGGATTCCTGATCGCTCGCCTGGTGCCGAATGCCGCGCCTAACCGCACGCAACGTCAGCTGGATGATATTCAGGAACGTTTTGACAGTTATCAGAACGAAGTGGTCACCCACTTCAACAGCACTGCAACACTGGTCAAGAAACTGACTCAGAGCTATCAGGAAGTGCAGGATCATCTCGCCGAGGGCGCCAACCGTCTGGCCCTGGACGAGCAGACTCGCCAACGCTTGCTGGCTGCCCTGCACGCTGACGCGGCGCAGGCTCCACGGGAACGTCTGACGCCACCGCGCGATCAGGAACCGCCTCGCGACTACGCCCCCAAAGCCCCGAACGCGCCGGGCATGCTTGATGAGCATTACGGCCTGAAGAAGTAATCAGGTTTCGCGCAACACAAAAAGCCCTCGGATGAGTGATCGTCCGAGGGCTTTTTTGCTGCTGATGTCTTCTTTGCCAGCGCGGGCCTCATCGCGAGCAGGATCGCTCCCACACTAGACCGAGTTGCTGAATCGGTACGCGGTCACCTGTGGGAGCGAGCCTGCTCGCGATAGGGACTGAACAGCCAACAAAAACCGCCCGATCTGTTGAGGATCGGGCGGGCTTTTGTACGCCTGGGGTTCAGTCAGGCTGTTACTGATACTGCTGAACAGGTTGGCCCTGCTGCTGATACTCCTGACCAGGAATCGGCTTCAGGTTGACCTCGACGCGGCGGTTCTGCGCCCGGCCATTCACATCACCATTGCTGGCAATCGGGTTATCCGGTCCGGCACCGCGCGCCGACAGGTTGGCGCCGCTGACACCCTGCGAGGTCAGGTAAGTCGCCACACTTTGGGCACGACGCTGGGACAGGTCCATGTTGTGCTGACGGCTGCCGGTGCTGTCGGTGTAGCCGACGATCTCGATCTGGTTCTGGTTGAACTCCTTGAGCGAGCCCGCCAGGTTGTTCAGCGGCTGGTAGAAGCCCGACGCGATGTTCGCCGAATCGGTGGCGAATGTGATGTTGCCCGGCATGATCAGCTTGATCTGATCGCCCTGGCGCTGCACTTCAACCCCAGTGTTGGCCATGCTGGCCCGCAATTTTTTCTCCTGCTGGTCGGCGTAATAACCGTAACCGGCGGCAGAAGCCCCCACCACGGCGGCGCCAATCAGCGCGCCCTTGCCACGGTTATCGTGACCGATGGCAGCACCGGCCAATGCACCAGCCAGCGCGCCGAGGCCACCGTATTTGGCGGTTTTGCTCATGCCCGTAGAGCCGCCATCAGCCTGACCCTGGTTGTCATAAGGGTTCTGCGAGGCGCAACCGGACAACATAGCCACAGCAGTAGCGACAATAATCAAACGACGCGAGGTGAACATGGAGAGCTCCTACTTTTTTTGCATTCTGTGGTGCAGCGGACTTAAGCAATGAACCTTAGCGGGCGTTGGATCATGACCAACGCCAAAAATTCCGTCGTGCCTTTTACAACGACAACATCAGGCTCGCACAAAAGGGTTACCGCGCATTTCATCGCCCAGACAGGTGTCCGGACCATGCCCGGTCACCACCGTCGCCTCTTCGTCGAGGGTATACAACCGTTGCTTGATCGAACGCACGAGAGTCGCCTGATCGCCTCCCCATAAATCCGTGCGCCCTACCCCGCGCTTGAATAGCGTATCACCGGCAATCAGCAGCTTAGCCTCTGAAAACCAAAAGCTCATGGAACCTGGTGTATGACCCGGCGTGTGCAACGCCACGCCACACCCGCAAGCCAGCTCTTCATCGTCGGCCAGCCAGCGATCTGGCGATGGCACGGGGGTGTAAGGCACACCGAACATCTGGCACTGCATTTCCAGGTTGTCCCAGAGAAATTGATCTTCTTTATGCAGGTGCAGCGTCGCGCCGGTTTTCTCCTTGAGCTGCCCGGAAGCCAGGAAGTGATCGAGGTGCGCATGGGTGTGGATGATGCTGACCACCTTCAGGCCCAAGGCGTCTAGACGCGCGAGGATCAGTTCATGATTGCCGCCCGGGTCGACCACGATGGCTTTTTTGGTGATCGGGTCGCCGATGATTGTGCAGTTGCACTGGAGAGGGCCGACGGGGAAGGTTTCGCGGATGAGGGTGGGATTCGCAATGGTCATGGGAAATCGATGGCCTGTTATTGAACGAAATGCAGAGCGCTTTGCTTAAATTTCTACGTCACCCGCCGATACAGTTCGTCGGGCCAGTTATTTGACGCCACCAAATAAAAAATAGTGGCCATATGATGTCAACGCATCAGTTATGGTGCAAAATCGTACTTTTGTAGCGGTCGCATCCGGGAAGGGCCGCAGCGCACTCAGGAATTTTCGCATGCCTACGCCTCTTGGTTACTCTTTAAGTCTTTCTTCAAAATTGACGGGCTATAAAGCGCTCGACAGCCTGCTTTCCGGATCCTACTGGGTGGGCTCCAATTGGACCATCGACGGCCCGACCAACCTGAGTTACAGCTTTATCGAGCCAAACACTTCCTATTTCGCCATCAATTACAGCGCCGATAACGAATATAACGCGATTTATACCCTTTCCGGCGATCAGAAAAACGGCATCATGAGTGCGCTTGCGGCCTGGAGCGCAGTGGCCAATATCAACTTCACCCAGACCACCGACAACATCTCGAACGTCGGCGACTTGCGTTTCGGTGGCTATGGGTTGATGGGTAATCAAGCAGCTGCCTGGGCGTACACCCCCTCCAACACTCCGCAGGGCGGTGACGTCTGGATCGGCGAGCCGGCCAACGAGTACCCGACCAAGGGTACTTATGACTTTATGACCTACATCCACGAAATCGGTCATGCCCTGGGTCTCAAGCATCCGTTCTCCGCCAATTCGTCAAATAGCACGATTCTCGACCCGGCACTGGACGATGTCCGTTACACGGTCATGAGTTACAACAACTCTTACTCCTATCAGCCGACGACGCCGATGGTGCTGGACATCCTCGCCATCCAGGCGCTGTACGGCGCCAACACCCATTGGCAAACCGGTGACAACGTCTACAGCTGGGAAGCCTACCAACCGGTTTTCGAGACCATCTGGGATGCCGGCGGCAATGACACAATTGATGCGAGCAGCCAGGCGGACAGCGTCAGCATCAATTTAAATGAGGGCACGTACAGTTCCATCGGCCTGCCTCTTCTCACTGGAACTGGCGGATCTATTTTCATCAGCGGTCTGGGCATTGCCTACGGCGCCAAGATAGAAAATGCCACTGGTTCTAACTACAACGACATACTGCGCGGCAACGACCTGGACAACGTCCTGAATGGCGGCACAGGTACGGACTCGATGTATGGCGGTGCCGGCAACGATACCTATTACGTCGACAATCGGGATGACAGGCTCTTCGAGACCGGAACCTCAACCAGCGAAATCGATTCGGTTTTTTCCACGGCCACCTACAACCTGCTTAACAACCAGAACGTGGAAAACCTGACGCTGCAAACCAGCACCAATATCAATGGCTACGGCAACGCGTCGAGTAACGTGATCACCGGTAACGCCGGCAACAACATCCTCGACGGTGACGAAGGGGCCGATACACTGATTGGCGGCGCCGGCAACGACACGTACGTGGTCGACAACGTCGGTGATGTCATCCTCGAGACCAGCACCGTCGTGAGCGAGGTCGACACCGTGCGCACATCGGTGAGCTGGACACTGGGTAACAACCTGGAAAACCTTGAGCTCAGCGGCAGCGCAAACGTCAATGTCGTGGGCAACAGCCAGGGTAACGTCCTGACCGGTAACGCCGGCAGCAACGTACTCGACGGTCAGGGTGGCCTGGACACAATGATCGGGGGTGCTGGCAACGACGTTTACGTCATTGATCAAGTCGCCGAACTGAATCTTGCGAAAGAAAACGCCAATCAGGGCAGCGACACCCTGATTCTCAACTACGGCGTGCAAAACAATACCCTCATCGATTTGAACAGCAGCACACTGAGCAACTTCGAAAACGTCACACTGAACGGTCCAGGCGCCTTTGATGTATTGGGCAATATTAAAGACAACACCCTGATCGGCAACGATTTTGCCAACACCCTGCAAGGCGGGGCAGGCAACGACACCTACGTGATCAACAGCCTGAATGACACGCTGGTCGAACAGGCGAACGAAGGTCGTGACCTGGTACGCACCTCTGTCAGCTACACCCTCGACGCCAACTTTGAAGACGGAGAACTGCTGGGCAGCGCCACTCTGAACCTCGACGGCAATGAACTGAACAACGTTCTGACTGGCAACTCGGGCGATAACATCCTCAATGGTGGCCTCGGTACCGACAAATTGATCGGCGGCGACGGCAATGACATCTACATCGTTGAAAACACCGCTGACGTCATCGTCGAGGGCTGGTTCAACGACTACGATAGCGTTTACGCGCTCACCAGCTACACCCTGGATATTAACCTCGAAGCGCTGACCCTCACCGGCACCGATAACCTCAACGGCACCGGCAACTACAGCGAAAACCGCATCACCGGGAACATCGGCAACAATACCCTTGATGGCGGCGCCGGAGCGGACGCGCTTTTCGGTCTTGTCGGTGATGACACTTACGTTGTCGACAACATCAACGACCAGGTGATCGAGTCTGCCAACGAAGGCCATGATCGGGTACGTACATCAGTCAGCTTCACCTTGGGCGCCAACGTCGAAGACGGCGTACTGCTGGGCAATGCGGCAATCAACCTTAACGGTAACAGTCTCGGCAACGTGCTGACCGGCAACGCCGAAGCCAACACCCTGGACGGCGGCCTCGGCGCCGACACCCTGATCGGTGGCGATGGCGTCGACACTTATTACGTCGACAACGTCGGCGATGCGCTGATCGAAACCGATGCTTCGCTGACCGCGCTCGACCGGGTGTTCTCGTCCATCGACTACACCCTCGGCGGCAACATCGAGAACCTGATCCTCACCGGCAATGCCAACCTCAACGGCACCGGCAGCGCGGTCAACAACCGCATGACCGGTAACGATGGCGTCAACATCCTCGACGGTGGCCTCGGTGCCGACACCCTCATCGGCGGTCTGGGCAACGACACCTACATCATCGACAACCTTGGCGACACCATCACTGAAACCAGCGCACTGGCCGGCGAAACCGACACCGTGCGTTCGTCGGTCAGCTGGACGCTGGCCGCCAACGTGGAGAACCTGTTCCTCACCGGCGGCGACAACCTCGGCGGCGCCGGCAATAGCCAGAACAACGTATTGGTGGGCAACACCGGGAACAATACACTCAGCGGCGGTGCCGGTGACGATACCCTCGAAGGTGGCGTGGGCACCGACACCCTGATCGGTGGTGACGGCGTCGACACTTACTACGTCGACAACCTCGGCGATACGGTGATCGAGACCGATGCTTCGCTGACCGCGCTCGACCGGGTGTTCTCGGCCATCGACTACACCCTCGGCGCCAATGTCGAGAACCTGATCCTCACCGGCAATGCCAACCTCAACGGCACCGGCACCACGGTCAACAACCGCATGACCGGTAACGATGGCGCCAACATCCTAGACGGTGGCCTCGGTACCGACACCCTGATCGGCGGTCTGGGCAACGACACCTACATCGTCGACAACCTTGGCGACACCATCACCGAAACCACCACCCTGGCCAACGAGATCGACAACGTGCGCTCCTCGGTGGACTGGACACTGGGCGCCAACCTGGAAAACCTGGTGTTGACCGGCAACGCGATCAACGGCTCCGGCAACGCGCTGAACAACAGCCTGACCGGCAACGCCGAAGCCAACACCCTGGACGGCGGCCTCGGCGCCGACACCCTGATCGGTGGCGATGGCGTCGACACTTATTACGTCGACAACGTCGGCGATGCGCTGATCGAAACCGATGCTTCGCTGACCGCGCTCGACCGGGTGTTCTCGTCCATCGACTACACCCTCGGCGGCAACATCGAGAACCTGATCCTCACCGGCAATGCCAACCTCAACGGCACCGGCAGCGCGGTCAACAACCGCATGACCGG
>NZ_MOBM01000012.1 GCF_003732275.1 Pseudomonas frederiksbergensis | reverse complement strand
CGTAAGGCTGCTCCACTTAAGTGAACAGCATTACGAACCAGTCGGGGCGTTTTCTTGAGGTGCTTTTGCGTTTAGCGCTTCAGCGAAGCTGGCAGGTGCGGCTGGATCGCCGTCAGTACTGCCTTGAAGCACTTGGTGTTGCCGGCGACGATGTGGCCTTTCTCAAGGAAGTCGTGACCGCCGGTGAAGTCGCTCACCAAGCCGCCAGCTTCCTGGATCAGCAGGGCGCCTGCAGCCATGTCCCACTCGGACAGGCCTGATTCCCAGAATGCATCGAAACGGCCGGCAGCTACGTAGGCCAGGTCCAGACTCGCTGCGCCAGCGCGACGGATGCCGGCGGTCTGGCCAACCAGGGCGCGGAACATGCCCAGGTAGTTGTCGAGGTTGTCCATCTGCTCGTCGCGGAACGGGAAGCCGGTACCCAGCAGGGCGCCGTCCAGGCTGGTGCGGCCGCTGACGCGCAGGCGGCGACCGTTCAGTTGGGCGCCGCGACCACGGCTGGCGGTGAATTCTTCCTGGCGAACCGGGTCCAGAACAACAGCGTGCTCCAGGCGACCGCGGTATTTGCAGGCAATGCTGACAGCGAAGTGAGGAATGCCGCGCAGGAAGTTGGTGGTGCCGTCCAGCGGATCGATGATCCACAGGTACTCTTCACCTTCGATGCCGCTGCCGGCGTGCATGCCGGTTTCTTCACCCATGATCGAGTGATTAGGGTAAGCCTTGCGCAGCGCATCGATGATTTTCTGTTCGGCGGCGCGATCCACCTCGGATACGTAATCCTTGGCGTCTTTTTCGTCGACCTTGATGGTATCCAGGCGCTCGATGGAGCGGAAAATCAATTCACTGGCGCTGCGGGCGGCGCGCAGCGCGATATTCAGCATGGGCTGCATGGATGTGTCACCTAAGGTTGTTAAAGAAAGCCGGGCATTCTATCAGAAAGTTTCTACAGGTGAAGGTCGGTGTTCGCTTTCATAGCTTAACGGTAGGATGAACTGTAAGATTCTGCTCCCTATTAAAGTGTTCGAGAGCGCCTCCCTTGCTGCAAAACATTCGTGTCGTCCTGGTCAATACCAGTCACCCCGGAAATATCGGCGGGGCTGCGCGTGCCATGAAGAACATGGGCCTGTCGCGGCTGGTGCTGGTCGAACCGCGGTTGTTCCCGCATCACGAGGCCGATGCGCGTGCGTCCGGCGCCGGTGACATCCTTGAAAATGCTCAGGTCGTCGCCACTTTGGAAGATGCCTTGGTCGGCTGCAATCTGGTGCTCGGTACCAGTGCTCGTGATCGTCGTATTCCCTGGCCGTTGCTCGATCCCCGCGAATGCGGTGTGAAGGTGGTGGTGGAGGCGGAGCAGGGTGCCGAGATCGCATTGGTGTTCGGTCGTGAAGATTCCGGCCTGACCAATGAAGAGTTGCAGCGATGTCATTATCACGTGCATATCCCATCAGACCCTGAGTTCAGTTCGCTGAATCTTGGGGCGGCGGTGCAGGTGTTGAGCTATGAAGTGCGTATGTCCTGGTTGGCGGCTGCAGGTCAGCCGAGCAAGGTCGAGAAGGATGAAGTGGCGTCCACCAAAAGTGGTGAGCTGGCGACCATGGATGAGCTGGAGCGATTCTATGAACACCTGGAGCAGACGCTGGTGGCCATCGAATTTCTCGACCCGGAAAAACCACGGCACTTGATGGCGCGTCTGCGCCGGTTGTACGGACGCAGCTCGGTCAGCCGGGCGGAAATGAATATATTGCGTGGCATCCTCACGGAAACCCAGAAAGCGGCCCGTGGCGAGCTTCTAAAGCGGAAGGATTAATGATGTTCGAGCGTTTGCGTGAAGATATTCAAAGTGTTTTCCATCGTGACCCAGCGGCGCGTAATGCTTTTGAGGTTCTGACGTGCTACCCGGGCATGCACGCCATCTGGATCCATCGCCTGTCGTCAGCGTTGTGGGGCATGGGCTGGAAATGGCTGGCGCGGCTGGTGTCGAATTTCGGTCGCTGGTTGACAGGGATCGAGATTCATCCGGGTGCCAAGGTCGGTCGTCGCTTTTTTATCGACCATGGCATGGGCATCGTTATCGGTGAGACCGCCGAAATCGGCAACGATGTCACTCTGTATCAAGGCGTGACCCTTGGCGGCACCAGCTGGAACAAGGGCAAGCGTCACCCGACTCTGGAAGATGGCGTAGTGGTCGGGGCGGGCGCCAAGGTGCTCGGTCCGTTTACGGTGGGTGCCGGGGCCAAGGTGGGTTCCAATGCCGTGGTCACCAAGGCGGTTCCGCCCGGGGCGACAGTAGTGGGGATTCCGGGGCGGATCATTGTCAAGTCCGATGAAGAGCAGGACGCCAAGCGCAAGGCCATGGCCGAGAAGATCGGTTTCGATGCCTATGGTGTCGGCGAAGACATGCCGGACCCGGTCGCTCGAGCCATTAACCAGTTGCTCGATCATCTGCAGGCTGTAGATGGTCGCCTAGAAGGGATGTGCGGGGCGCTGAAGGACCTGGGTAGCAATTACTGTGCGAAAGATCTGCCTGAACTGCGCGAAGAAGACTTTGCCTGTGTGAAGGACAAGGATCAGAGCCGGGCCAGTTAGACCGAGTCAACTTCATCGCGAGCAGGCTCGCTCCCACATTTGAAATGTGGTTTCCTGTGGGAGCGAGCCTGCTCGCGATGAACGATAACGCGCAATTGCTGGCTGTACGCGGCCAGCCTTTGCTATGATGCGCGCGCTCTTTTGCGGGTAAACCTGACTAAAGCACTAGGTCTTATAGTTGACTTAAATACTCGGGAATTGCATACTCGCCCCATTCCGAACTCCGTGGTAATTGTCCATGCGACTGACTACAAAAGGCCGATACGCCGTGACCGCCATGCTTGACCTGGCGTTGCACGCGCAGCACGGGCCGGTGTCCCTGGCCGATATCTCCGAGCGCCAAGGCATCTCCCTGTCCTACCTCGAGCAGCTTTTTGCCAAATTGCGCCGCAGCAATCTGGTGTCCAGTGTTCGCGGTCCAGGCGGTGGTTACCAGTTGTCCCGCGACATGCAGGGCATCCAGGTCGCCCAGGTGATCGATGCGGTGAACGAATCGGTCGATGCGACCAAATGCCAGGGCCAGGGTGATTGCCATCAAGGCGACACCTGCCTGACCCACCATTTGTGGTGCGATCTGAGCCTGCAGATTCACGAATTTCTGAGCGGTATCAGCTTGGCTGACCTTGTAACTCGCCGTGAGGTGCAAGAAGTAGCCCAGCGTCAGGACCAGCGTCGTTGCAACAGCAAGGCGCCACGCCTGGACAAGATTGAAGCGTCCGCCGTCGAATGACAGCCAAAGAGCTAGCGGCACGCCAGCCAGCCTGATTTAGGAGATAGTCCATGAAATTGCCGATTTACCTTGATTACTCTGCGACGACCCCGGTTGATCCACGTGTCGCGCAAAAGATGAGTGAATGCCTGCTGGTCGACGGAAACTTCGGTAACCCGGCGTCCCGTTCCCACGTGTTCGGCTGGAAAGCTGAAGAGTCCGTCGAGAACGCTCGTCGTCAGGTCGCTGACCTGGTTAACGCCGACCCGCGTGAAATCGTCTGGACCTCCGGTGCCACCGAGTCCGACAACCTGGCAATCAAGGGTGCGGCGCATTTCTACTCCACCAAAGGCAAGCACCTGATCACCACCAAGATTGAGCACAAGGCTGTCCTCGACACCATGCGCCAACTGGAGCGTGAAGGTTTCGAAGTGACCTACCTCGACCCTCGCGAAGACGGTCTGGTCACTCCAGAGATGGTCGAAGCTGCCCTGCGCGATGACACCATCCTGGTGTCGATCATGCACGTGAACAACGAAATCGGCACCGTCAACGACATCGCAGCCATCGGCGAACTGACCCGCTCCAAGGGGATCCTGTTCCACGTCGACGCCGCTCAGTCCACCGGCAAGGTCGAGATCGATCTGTCGGAACTGAAAGTCGACATGATGTCGTTCTCTGCCCACAAAACCTACGGCCCTAAAGGCATCGGCGCGCTGTACGTCAGCCGCAAGCCGCGTGTTCGCATCGAAGCGACCATGCATGGCGGCGGTCACGAACGTGGCATGCGCTCCGGCACCCTGGCGACCCACCAGATCGTTGGCATGGGCGAAGCTTTCCGTGTAGCCAAGGAAGACATGGCTGCCGAGAACGTGCGCATCAAAGCCCTGAGCGACCGTTTCTTCAAGCAGGTCGAAGGCCTCGAAGAGCTGTACGTCAATGGCAGCATGACCTCCCGCGTGCCGCACAACCTGAACCTGAGCTTCAACTACGTTGAAGGCGAGTCGCTGATCATGGCGCTCAAGGATCTGGCGGTTTCGTCCGGTTCGGCCTGCACCTCGGCATCGCTTGAGCCTTCGTACGTACTGCGTGCCCTGGGCCGCAACGACGAACTGGCACACAGCTCGATTCGCTTCACCTTCGGCCGTTTCACCACCGAAGAAGAAATCGACTACGCCGCGCAGAAAGTCTGCGAGGCCGTTACCAAGCTGCGCACTCTCTCGCCGCTGTGGGACATGTACAAAGATGGCGTCGACATTTCGAAAATCGAGTGGGCGGCGCACTGATATTCAAGTCGCCGCAACCGGGCCCTGCAAATCCACGATTGGCAGGGCTTCAAGAGCGACTCCTGATGAGTGAGGATTAAGAATCATGGCTTACAGCGAAAAGGTCATCGACCACTACGAGAACCCGCGCAACGTCGGCAAGATGGACGCGGAAGATCCTGATGTCGGCACCGGCATGGTCGGTGCTCCGGCGTGCGGCGACGTGATGCGCCTGCAGATCAAGGTCAACGAACAAGGCATCATCGAAGACGCCAAGTTCAAGACTTACGGTTGCGGTTCGGCGATCGCCTCCAGCTCCCTGGCGACCGAGTGGATGAAAGGCAAGACTCTGGATGAAGCAGAGACCATCAAGAACACTCAGCTGGCCGAAGAACTGGCCCTGCCGCCAGTAAAAATTCACTGCTCCGTACTTGCTGAAGACGCTATCAAAGCGGCCGTTCGCGACTACAAGCAGAAGAAAGGCTTGATCTGACTTTCAAGATTTGGCGACGAGTAAGGAGTCACCGATGGCTATCAGCATGACAGAAGCGGCTGCTCAACACGTGCGACGCTCCCTCAACGGGCGCGGCAAAGGTGAAGGGATTCGTCTGGGTGTTCGCACCACAGGCTGTTCCGGCCTTGCCTACGTGCTGGAGTTTGTCGACGAGGTGGTGGCAGAGGATCAGGTGTTCGAAAGTCACGGCGAGAAAGTGATCATCGACCCGAAAAGCCTCGCCTACCTGGACGGCACCGAACTCGATTTCGTCAAGGAAGGGTTGAACGAAGGCTTCAAGTTCAACAACCCCAACGTGCGCGGTGAATGTGGCTGCGGCGAAAGCTTCAATATCTGAGGCTGCTCGTGGGTACTCCTTGTCATTTCGCTTTATTTGAACTGCAGCCGAGTTTCCGTCTGGATCTCGAGCAGTTGGCCACGCGCTACCGTGAGTTGGCGCGCGGTGTTCATCCGGACCGCTTTGCCGACGCTTCCGAGCGTGAGCAGCGGCTGGCGCTCGAGCAATCCGCGAGCCTCAACGAGGCCTACCAGACGCTCAAAAGTCCCCCCAAACGCGCGCGCTACCTGCTCGCCATGGGTGGTCGCGAGCTGCCGCTGGAGGTCACGGTGCATGATCCGGAGTTTCTTCTGCAACAAATGGAGTTGCGTGAAGAGCTCGAAGACCTGCAAGACAGCGCCGATCTGGCGGGTGTCGCAGTGTTCAAGCGTCGCCTGAAGACCGCGCAGGATGAACTGAACGAAAGCTTCGCAGCCTGTTGGGATGATGCAGCGCAACGTGAACAGGCCGAACGCCTGATGCGGCGCATGCAGTTCCTCGACAAGCTCACCTACGAAGTGCGCCAGTTAGAAGAGCGCCTCGACGATTAACCCAGTGCCGCTCCGGTCGCACGCCTGATATACAGATAAGTCCTGATAACGATGGCCCTACTGCAGATCGCCGAACCCGGCCAAAGTCCTCAACCGCACCAGCGTCGTCTGGCTGTGGGGATCGACTTGGGCACTACCAATTCGCTGGTCGCTGCATTGCGCAGTGGTCTTTCCGAGCCTCTGGCCGACGCGCAAGGGCAGGTCATCCTGCCTTCTGCCGTGCGCTATCACGCCGATCGCGTCGAAGTCGGCGAGTCGGCCAAGCTGGCCGCCGCGTCCGATCCTTTGAATACCGTGCTGTCGGTCAAGCGCTTGATGGGTCGTGGTCTTTCCGACGTCAAGCAATTGGGCGATCAGTTGCCGTACCGTTTTGTCGACGGCGAGTCGCACATGCCGTTCATCGACACGGTGCAAGGCCCGAAAAGCCCGGTCGAAGTCTCCGCCGATATCCTCAAAGTGCTGCGTCAGCGCGCTGAAGCGACCTTGGGTGGCGAATTGGTTGGCGCGGTGATTACCGTTCCGGCCTATTTCGATGATGCTCAGCGTCAAGCTACCAAAGATGCAGCCAAGCTGGCCGGTCTGAACGTGCTGCGTTTGCTCAATGAACCAACCGCCGCCGCGGTCGCTTACGGTCTGGATCAGCACGCCGAAGGCCTGGTCGCGATTTATGACCTGGGCGGCGGCACCTTCGATATTTCGATTCTGCGCCTGACCGGCGGTGTCTTCGAAGTGCTGGCTACCGGCGGCGACAGCGCCCTGGGTGGCGATGACTTCGACCACGCTATCGCTGGCTGGATCATCGAGAGCGCCGGTCTGTCGGCCGATCTCGATCCGGGTACGCAACGTAATCTGCTGCAAACCGCGTGTGCGGCCAAAGAAGCCCTGACCAATTGCTCGTCCGTCGAAGTCGCTTATGGCGACTGGAAGGCCGAGTTGACCCGTGAAGCCTTCAATGCGCTGATCGAGCCGATGGTTGCTCGCAGCCTGAAAGCCTGCCGTCGCGCGGTGCGTGATTCCGGCATCGAGCTGGAAGACGTTCATGCTGTGGTTATGGTCGGCGGCTCGACGCGCGTGCCTCGTGTCCGCGAAGCCGTTGCGCACGCCTTCGGTCGCGAACCGCTGACCGAAATCGATCCGGATCAAGTCGTCGCCATCGGTGCCGCGATCCAGGCCGATACCCTGGCCGGCAACAAGCGTGACGGCGGCGAACTGCTGTTGCTCGACGTGATTCCGTTGTCCCTGGGGCTGGAAACCATGGGCGGCCTGATGGAGAAGGTGATTCCGCGCAATACCACCATCCCCGTCGCCCGGGCCCAGGACTTCACGACGTATAAAGATGGCCAGTCGGCCATGGCGATCCACGTACTGCAGGGCGAGCGCGAGTTGATCAGCGACTGTCGTTCCCTGGCACGCTTCGAATTGCGCGGTATTCCGGCGATGGTGGCCGGCGCGGCGAAGATTCGCGTGACCTTCCAGGTCGACGCCGACGGTCTGCTCAGTGTTTCGGCCCGCGAATTGGGTTCGGGCGTCGAAGCCAGCATCCAGGTCAAACCGTCCTACGGCCTGACCGACGGCGAAATCGCCAAAATGCTCAAGGATTCGTTCCAGCACGCCAACGACGACAAAGTCGCCCGCGTATTGCGTGAACAGCAGGTCGATGCCCAGCGCCTGATCGAGGCGGTGCAGGGCGCTCTGGAGGTTGATGGCGAACGCTTGCTCGACGCCGAAGAGCGCATGGTCATCGAATTGCAGATGCAGGAACTGACCGAACTGATGAAAGGCACCGATGGTTACGCTATCGAGCAGCAGACCAAGCGTCTGTCGCAAGTGACCGATGCCTTTGCTGCCCGCCGCCTGGACTCGACGGTGAAAGCCGCTCTGGCGGGGCGCAACCTGAATGAAATCGAGGATAACTGATGCCGCAGGTCATTTTTCTGCCACACGAGAAGTTCTGCCCGGAAGGCATGGTTGTAGAGGCTGAGCCCGGTATTTCCATTCTCGAACTGGCCCACGAACACCATATCGAGATGGAAAGCGCCTGTGGCGGCGTCTGCGCCTGCACTACCTGCCATTGCATCATCCGCGAAGGTTTTGATTCGCTGGAAGAGGCGGATGAACTGGAAGAAGACTTTCTTGATCGGGCCTGGGGTCTGGAAGCGCAATCGCGTCTAGGCTGTCAGGCGATCGTCGGGACTGAAGACCTGACCGTCGAAATTCCGAAATACTCGCTCAACCATGCAGCCGAAGCGCCGCACTGATTCAAGGAATCGACATGAGTCTGAAATGGGTTGATGTGCTTGAAATCGCGATCCAGCTGGCTGAAACCAAGCCAGATGTGGACCCGCGTTACTTGAACTTCGTCGATCTGCACAAATGGGTGCTGGCATTGCCGGAGTTCAGTGATGATCCGACCCGCGGTGGCGAGAAGGTGCTTGAAGCCATTCAGGCCGCCTGGATCGAAGAAGCAGAGTAGGAGCTGACGAGCGAAGCGAGGCTGCGATCTTTTTCAAAGCGACCTGAATCTCAAGCGCAAAGCAGAATCAAAGGATCGCAGCCTTCGGCAGCTCCTACAGAGGGCAGAGGTCGCGACCTTTACGCAGTTAGGCAATACCAAAGAACCCGCGTATAATTCGCGGGTTTAATTTTTCGCAAATTACCGTTTCTGGAGTTACACCATGGCTGTTCAACGTACTTTCTCCATCATCAAGCCTGACGCTGTTGCAAAAAACGTTATCGGCGAGATCACCACTCGTTTCGAAAAAGCTGGCCTGCGCGTTGTAGCTTCGAAACTGAAGCAACTGTCCAAAGCTGAAGCTGAAGGCTTCTACGCTGAGCACAGCGCTCGTGGTTTCTTCGGCGACCTGGTTGCTTTCATGATCTCCGGTCCGGTTGTCGTTCAGGTTCTGGAAGGCGAAAACGCTATCGCTCTGAACCGTGAGCTGATGGGCGCTACCAACCCTAAAGAAGCTGCTGCCGGCACCATCCGCGCTGACTTCGCTGATTCCATCGACGCCAACGCTGTACACGGTTCGGACTCCGAAGCCGCTGCCGCTCGCGAAATCTCGTACTTCTTCGCAGCTACTGAAGTAACCACTCGCTAAGCATTGGCTTAAGAGTGAAGGTGAATCCATGACTACATCGACTGTAAAAACCAACCTGCTGGGTCTGACTCAACAGGAAATGGAAAAATTCTTCGACTCAATCGGGGAGAAGCGTTTCCGTGCCGGTCAGGTAATGAAATGGATTCACCACCTTGGCGTTGATGATTTCGACGCCATGACGAACGTCAGCAAGGCCTTGCGCGACAAACTCAAGGCCATTGCTGAAGTTCGCGGCCCCGAAGTGGTCAGCGAGGACATCTCCACCGATGGCACCCGTAAGTGGGTGGTGCGCGTGGCGTCCGGTAGCTGCGTCGAGACCGTGTACATTCCCCAGGGCAAACGCGGCACTCTGTGCGTTTCGTCCCAGGCAGGCTGTGCCCTGGATTGCAGTTTCTGCTCCACCGGCAAGCAAGGTTTCAATAGCAACCTCACCGCCGCCGAAGTGATCGGTCAGGTGTGGATTGCCAATAAATCGTTCGGCAGCATCCCGGCGACCGCCGACCGTGCCATCACCAACGTGGTGATGATGGGCATGGGTGAGCCGCTGCTGAACTTCGACAATGTAGTGGCCGCCATGCATCTGATGATGGATGACCTGGGCTACGGGATCTCCAAGCGCCGTGTGACCCTGTCCACTTCGGGCGTGGTGCCGATGATCGATGAGCTGTCCAAGCACATCGACGTGTCCCTGGCGTTGTCGCTGCACGCACCAAACGACGCATTGCGTAACCAATTGGTGCCGATCAACAAGAAATATCCGCTTAAGATGCTGCTCGAGTCGTGCCAGCGCTACATGTCGTCCCTGGGCGAAAAGCGCGTGCTGACCATCGAGTACACCTTGCTCAAGGACATCAACGACAAGGTTGAACATGCCGTTGAGATGATCGAGTTGCTCAAGAACATCCCGTGCAAGATCAACCTGATTCCGTTCAACCCGTTCCCGCATTCCGGTTACGAGCGCCCGAGCAACAACGCGATTCGCCGTTTCCAGGATCAGCTTCACCATGCAGGCTTCAATGTCACCGTACGCACCACCCGCGGTGAAGACATCGATGCCGCGTGTGGCCAATTGGTAGGGCAGGTGCTGGATCGCACCCGTCGCAGCGAACGTTATATCGCCGTGCGCGAGTTGAGCGCCGAAAACGATATCGCAACAAACGCCGCGAACAATAATTAAGAGAGGATCTCTATGTCCCTGCGCTTCGCGCTGCTTGTGCTGTTGGCCAGCCTCTGTGCTGGTTGTGTCCTGTCGGGCGATTTCAACCCGATGAAGACCAGCAAGGGCCGTGATGAAGCGCGTGCCGCCTACGTGCAGCTGGGCTTGGGGTATCTGCAGCAGGGCATGACCGAGCGTGCCAAAGTCCCGTTGAAGAAGGCTTTGGACCTGGATAGCTCGGATCCTGACGCCAACGCGGCGCTGGGGCTGGTGTTCCAGGCCGAGATGGAGCCCGAACTGGCCGATCAGCATTTTCGCAAGGCACTGTCTTCTCGTCCCGCCGATGCGCGAATCCTGAATAACTACGGCAGTTTTCTTTTCGAAGAGAAACGTTACAAGGAGGCGTACGAACGCTTCGAACAGGCCGCCGCCGATACCCTGTATCCTGAGCGCTCACGGGTTTTCGAAAACCTGGGCATGACCGCTTCAAAGCTTGGCCAGCGTGATCTGGCCCGCCAGCAACTGGAAAAAGCCCTGCGTTTGAATCGCCAACAGCCACGTGCATTGCTGGAAATGGCTGAGTTGTCTTACGAAGACAGGCATTATGTGCCCGCGCGTGACTATTACGACCGTTTTAGCCTGCTCACCGAACAAAATGCACGTAGTCTGTTGCTCGGCGTTCGGCTGGCAAAAGTGTTCGAAGATCGCGACAAGGCCGCCAGTTTTGGCCTGCAATTAAAACGACTCTATCCCGGTACGCCGGAATATCAGCAATACCTGTCGGAGCAATGATGAAAGCGGCGCATCCCGAAGTTGTAGCAGCGAATCGCGTTAACCCCGGTGAGACTTTGCGCCAGGCCCGCGAAAGCAATGGCTGGTCGCTGGCCGAAGTGGCCCTCAAGCTCAACCTCACCGTCAACTCCCTGAGTAATCTGGAAGCCGGCGCTTTCGACAAGCTGCCAGGGCACACCTTTGCTCGTGGCTATATTCGCGCGTATGCCAAATTGCTCGGCATGGACCAAGCCGTTCTGGTCCAGCAGTTCGACCAATCCACCGGTACCGACTCCCAGGGCAGCAACGTCCACAGCCTGGGTCGTATCGAAGAGCCGGTTCGGGTTTCCCACACCATTTTGCGAATTGTCAGCCTGCTGTTGCTGCTCGCGGTGATTGGCGGTGGTTTTGTCTGGTGGCAGGATCAAACCTCATTGCGCACCAAGGACCTGGTTGGCCTGGCTCCCGAACACGTTGAAGTCGAAGGCGCCGACGGCACCACACAGATCCATCCACTGGACGAGCCGGAAGACCAGGCCGTTGCACAAGGTCAGGCTGAAGGTGAGACGCCTCTTGCGCTGCCTCAGACCGAGACTTCGGCCGAGGAGCCAGTCAGTGCCGAAACGAGCGCACCGGTTCCCGCGCCTGCTGCTCCGGCAGCAACGCCTGCGGCTGCTGTCCACAGCACTGCTCCGGTTGTCGCGACACCGGCGGCGCCTGCACCGGCTGTTCCCGCTGTTCCGGCACCGGTTGTCACTGCTCCGATTGCTCCGACCGCCCCAGCTTCAGCTCCGGCAGCTGCGATGGCTGGCCAAGGCCAGGTTCAACTGCAATTCACCGCCGATTGCTGGACGCAAGTGACCGACGGCACGGGTAAGGTGCTGTTGAGTGGTCTCAAGCGTAAAGGCGAAAATGTTACTGTCAGCGGCAAACCGCCTTTTTCCGTGCGTCTGGGCTTCGCCCGTGGCGCGCAGGTCAGCTACAACGGGCAGGTGGTCGATGTCGCTCCGTTCACCAGTGGCGAGACTGCTCGCCTGAAGTTGGGTCAATAAGTCATGCACGGCGAATCTCCAATCAAACGTCGCGAATCCCGCAAGATCTGGGTCGGTAACGTGCCCGTGGGCGGCGATGCGCCTATCGCTGTGCAGAGCATGACCAACAGCGACACCAATGACGTGGCCGCCACCGTGGCCCAGATCAATCGTCTGGAAGCCGCTGGCGTCGATATCGTGCGGATTTCCGTACCGGACATGGACGCCGCCGAAGCCTTCGGCAAGATCAAGCAGTTGGTCAAAGTGCCATTGGTGGCCGACATCCACTTCGACTACAAGATCGCTTTGCGCGTAGCCGAACTGGGCGTCGATTGCCTGCGGATCAACCCGGGCAACATCGGTCGTGAAGACCGCGTGCGTGCGGTGGTCGATGCCGCCCGTGATCGCGGGATTCCGATCCGCATCGGCGTCAACGCCGGTTCCCTGGAAAAAGACCTGCAAAAGAAATATGGCGAGCCGACCCCCGCTGCGCTGGTCGAGTCCGCCTTGCGTCACGTTGAACACCTGGAGCGCCTGAATTTCCAGGACTTCAAGGTCAGCGTGAAAGCCTCCGACGTGTTCATGGCCGTCGCTGCCTACCGCCTGCTGGCCAAGGAAATCGTCCAGCCACTGCACTTGGGGATCACCGAAGCCGGTGGTTTGCGCTCAGGCACAGTGAAATCCGCCGTGGGCCTCGGTATGCTGCTCGCCGAAGGGATTGGCGATACTATTCGCATCTCGTTGGCGGCCGACCCGGTCGAGGAAGTGAAAGTCGGCTACGACATTCTCAAATCCCTGCACCTGCGTTCCCGTGGCATCAACTTCATCGCCTGCCCGAGCTGCTCGCGGCAGAACTTCGATGTGGTCAAAACCATGAACGAGCTGGAAGGGCGCCTCGAAGACCTGCTGGTGCCGCTGGATGTCGCGGTGATCGGTTGCGTGGTCAACGGGCCGGGCGAAGCCAAGGAAGCCCATATCGGCTTGACTGGCGGCACGCCAAACCTGATTTACATCGACGGCAAGCCGTCGCAGAAACTGACGAATGACAATCTGGTGGATGAGCTTGAACGCTTGATCCGTCAGAAAGCGGCCGAAAAGGTCGAAGCTGACGCAGCAGTCATTGCGCGCGGCTGAGCCCGACTGAAGAGCCGAACGAATTTAAGGATTTATAGTGAGCAAGTCTCTGCAAGCCATACGTGGCATGAACGACATCCTGCCTGAACAGACTCCCCTGTGGCGTCATTTCGAGGGCACCGTCTCGCGTCTGCTGGATAACTACGGTTACAAGCAGATTCGCATGCCGATCGTCGAGTTCACCGAGCTGTTCAAACGCTCCATCGGTGAAGTGACCGACATCGTCGAAAAAGAGATGTACACCTTCGAGGACCGCAACGGCGATTCCCTGACCCTGCGCCCTGAAGGCACGGCGGCCTGCGTGCGTGCGGTGCTCGAGCACGGCATCACCGGCGGCGGCCAAGTGCAGAAACTCTGGTACATCGGCCCGATGTTCCGTCACGAACGTCCACAGAAAGGTCGTTATCGCCAGTTCCACCAGATCGGTTGCGAAGTCTTCAACCTCGACGGTCCGGACATCGACGCCGAGCTGATCGTGCTGACCTGGCGCCTGTGGGGCGAGTTGGGTATCCGCGATGCGGTCAAGCTCGAACTCAACAGCCTGGGGACCAGCGAGTCCCGTGGTCGTTATCGTGAAGCACTGGTCGAATATTTGTCCGCTCGCCTGGATCAACTGGACGAAGACAGCCAGCGCCGTCTGAAGACCAACCCGCTGCGGGTTCTGGATACCAAGAATCCCGACACTCAAGCGGCGTTGGCCGACGCGCCAAAAATGGCCGACTACCTCGACGAAGAATCCCGTGTGCACTTCGAGGGCCTCAAGGCTCGTCTGGACGCCGCCGGCATTCCTTATGTGATCAACCCGAAGCTGGTTCGCGGGCTGGATTACTACAGCAAGACCGTTTTCGAATGGGTCACCGACAAGTTGGGCGCCCAGGGCACCGTGTGTGCCGGTGGTCGTTACGACGGTCTGGTGGAGCAGATGGGCGGCAAGCCGACCACGGGCGTCGGTTTCGCCATGGGCATCGAGCGTCTGGTGCTGTTGCTTGAAACCCTGGAGCAGATTCCCGAAGAAATCTCCCGTCAGGTCGATGTCTACCTCTGCGCCTTCGGTGAAGCCGCCGAGCTGGCCGGTCTGGCCCTGAGCGAGCGTGTTCGTGATCAATTGCCCAACCTGCGCCTGCAAGTCAATGCCGGCGCCGGCAGCTTCAAAAGCCAGTTCAAGAAAGCCGACAAGAGCGGTGCGCTGTACGCATTGATCCTCGGTGACGACGAAATGGCCCAGCAAGTGGTAGGTTTCAAACCCCTGCGTGGCCAGGGCGAACAACAAAGCATTGCCTGGGATGCGCTTGCTGCACACCTGGCCACCTGCGTCGTGCAGGGTTGAAGCTGTCAAACAGCCGATTTAGCGATTAAGGAGTATTGGGGTGTCGAGTACCGAAGACGAACATCTGGCGGAGTTGAAGGACTGGTGGACACGCAACGGCAAGCCCCTGGTCACTGGCGGCCTGTTGGCGCTGGTTATCGTGTTCGGCTGGCAGGCCTTTCAGAAGTATCAGAGCAATCAGTCGCAAGGCGCCTCGATTCTCTATCAGCAATTGCTCGAAACCACGCTGACGCCTGATGGCAAGCCTGATGCTGCACGTGTTTCGGATCTGGCTGGCAAGCTCAACAGCGAGTTCGGCGGCACCGCTTACGCGCAATACGGCAGCCTGTTCGTGGCAAAAGTCGCGGTCGACAGCGGCAAGCTGGACGACGCAGCCAGCGAGCTGAAAGCCATTGTCGCCAAGCCGGCCAACCCGGCACTCGGCGAAATTGCCCGTCAGCGCCTGGCGCAGGTACTGGCCGCGCAGAACAAGGTCGATGAAGCCCTGAAGCTGCTCGAAGGCGATGCCGACAAAGCTTTCCTGGCCACTCGCGAAGAACTCAAAGGCGACCTGCTGGTGCAGTTGGGTCGTACCGACGAAGCGAACACGGCGTATCAAAAAGCCAAGGCGGCACTGTCGGATGAAGCGGCGGTCGGTGGGCTACAAATCAAGCTGGACGACCTGGCCAAAGGGGATGCGTGACGTGATCCGTTGGAAACATGCAGCATTGCTGGCTCTGGCCATACTGGCCGCGGGTTGCAGCAGCAACAGCAAAAAAGAATTGCCACCGGCCGAGTTGACCGACTTCAAAGAAGAAGTGGTTCTGCAAAAGCAGTGGAGTCGTTCGATCGGTGACGGTCAGGGCGAAACCTACAACATGCTGGTTCCGGCAATCGATGGCGATACCATCTATGCCGCCGACGTTACCGGTGTGGTAATGGCGATGGATCGCAGCAATGGCGACGTCAAATGGAAGAAAGATCTCGAACTGCCTGTCTCCGGCGCCGTTGGTGTGGGTTACGGTCTGGTCATGATCGGCACGCTCAAGGGCGAAATCGTTGCCCTGGACGCCAGCAGCGGTGAAGAGAAATGGCGCGCTCGCGTGACCAGTGAAGTGCTCGCGCCGCCGGCCACCAACGGTGACGTTGTTGTGGTTCAGACCCAGGATGACCGTCTGATCGGTCTGGATGCCGCTACCGGCAACCAGCGCTGGTTGTATGACAGCACGCCAGCGGTTCTGACCCTGCGCGGCACCAGCGCACCGATCGTCACCAACCGCCTCGCGGTGGCTGGCCTGTCGACTGGTAAAGTGGTCGCTCTGGATATTTCCAATGGCGTGCCGGTGTGGGAACAGCGCGTAGCGATTCCGCAAGGTCGTTCGGAACTGGAGCGTGTAGTCGATATCGACGGTGGCTTGCTGCTGTCCGGCGGTACGCTGTATGTCGCCAGCTACCAGGGTCGTGTCGCGGCACTGGACCTGGAAAGCGGTCGTCAACTCTGGCAGCGTGATGCTTCCAGCTATGCCGGCGTTGCTCAGGGTTTTGGCAGCGTTTACGTGAGCCTGTCCGCAGGCACCGTTGAAGGCGTCGACGAACGTTCCACCACGGCTTTGTGGAGCAACGATTCGCTGGCCCGCCGTCAACTGTCGGCTCCGGAAGTGTTCTCCAGCTATGTTGCAGTCGGTGATATGGAAGGTTACCTGCACCTGCTGAGTCAGGTGGACGGTCGTTTCGTCGGCCGCGAGCGCATCGACAGCGACGGCCTGCGTGCCCGTCCGCTGGTGGTGGGTGACACGATTTATCTGTATGGCAACAGTGGCAAACTGGAAGCCCTGACCATTAAGTAAAGGTTTGACTATGCTTGGGGTTTAACCCCCAAGCGGCCCCGTTCTGCGGGGCTCGCAGCGCTTACAGGCGCTGCCCCGAGCACCAGCCGCTGCCTCGCAGCGGCTTTTGTATTTTCTGAAATAACGAAGTGGAGAGCCGCATGGTTCCCGTAATCGCCCTGGTGGGCCGACCGAACGTCGGCAAGTCCACCTTGTTCAACCGCCTGACCAGGACTCGCGACGCCATCGTCGGCGACTTGTCCGGTCTGACCCGTGATCGCCAGTACGGTGAGGCCAAGTGGCAAGGGCGTTCCTACATTCTGGTCGACACCGGCGGTATCTCCGGTGACGAGCACGGTATGGACGAAAAAATGGCCGAGCAGTCGCTGCTGGCCATTGAAGAAGCGGATGTCGTTCTATTCCTGGTAGATGCCAAGGCCGGTTTCACCGCCGCCGACCAGATGATCGCCGAGCATTTGCGCAAACGTAACAAGCGTTCTTACGTGGTTGCCAACAAGGTCGACAACATCGACCCTGAAATGGCCCGCGCCGAATTCGCTCCGTTGGGCATGGGCCACGCGATCCCGATCGCCGGTGCTCATGGTCGAGGCATCACCCAGATGCTGGAAATCGCCCTGAGCGACTTCCCGAAAGACGAGGAAGAACCGGAAGAAGGCGAAGAAGAGATCGTTGCCGAAGGTGAGGAAGCCAAGCGCATTCCTGGCCCAAGCGAAAAAGACGGTATCAAGATCGCCATCATCGGCCGCCCGAACGTCGGCAAGTCGACTCTGGTCAATCGCATGCTCGGTGAAGACCGGGTCATCGTTTATGACCAGCCCGGCACCACCCGCGACAGCATCTACATCCCGTTCGAGCGTAACGACGAGAAGTACACGCTGATCGACACTGCCGGTGTGCGCAAGCGCGGCAAGATCCACGAAGAAGTCGAAAAGTTCTCCGTGGTCAAGACCCTGCAAGCGATCAAAGACGCCAACGTGGTGATCTTCGTGATGGACGCCCGCGAAGGCGTGGTGGACCACGACCTCAACCTGCTGGGCTTTGCCCTTGAAGCAGGTCGTGCGTTGGTCATCGCGATCAACAAGTGGGACGGCATGACGCCGAGCGAGCGCGACTTCGTGAAGGTCGAGCTGCAACGTCGACTGTTCTTCGTCGACTTCGCCGACATCCACTTCATCTCGGCCCTGCACGGCACTGGCGTAGG
This sequence comes from Pseudomonas frederiksbergensis, assembly GCF_003732275.1. GTDB lineage: Bacteria > Pseudomonadota > Gammaproteobacteria > Pseudomonadales > Pseudomonadaceae > Aquipseudomonas > Aquipseudomonas frederiksbergensis_H. The sequence goes on along the minus strand of NZ_MOBM01000012.1, from coordinate 715,519 downwards.
CAATCTCTACGCGTCGGTACAGAACTCGTTCAAGTCCGCGGTCACCCGCTGGCCGACCAACCGCCTGACCCAGATTCTGGAAGATGCAGTTGGCGAGCACGCGCCACCGATGGTCAACAACCGCCGGATCAAGCTGCGCTATGCCCACTTGGGTGGTGCAAACCCGCCGATCATCGTGATTCACGGTAACCAGATCGAGAAGGTGCCGAAGTCTTACGTCCGTTACCTGGAAAACACCTACCGTCGCGTGCTCAAACTGGTCGGTACGCCGATCCGTATCGAGTTCAAGGGCGGCGAGAACCCGTACGAAGGCAACAAGAACACGCTCACCGACCGTCAGGTCAACAAGAAGCGTCGTTTGATGACTCACCACAAGAAAGCCGACAAGAAGCGCCGCGACAAGCGCTGATTCACTACCTCACTCTTTTTTGTGAGGGGCTTGATGTGGCGAGGGAGCTTGCTCCCGCTCGGCTGCGCAGCAGTCGCAAATCAGTCGATGCGTTCTGCCTGAACGACTTCGGTTGCAGAGATTGGGACCGCTTCGCGGTCCAGCGGGAGCAAGCTCCCTCGCCACAGGTATTGCGGTGAATGTTTTAGAAGAAGGGTGCCAATGGGCGCCCTTTTTTTATGGGCGCCGTTTGGGCTATTCTCGAGCTCTCCCATGCCGTCGTTAGAGCTGGGTGTAGAGCAGGGAATCACCGATGATCACCAGTAAGCTGCCGAATGTCGGCATCACTATCTTCACGCAGATGTCTCAGCTCGCGGCGCAAGCCGGGGCGATCAATCTGTCTCAGGGTTTTCCCGATTTCGATGGCCCGCAGGCCCTGCGCGATGCGGTCGGTCGGCATATCGCCAGTGGCCACAACCAGTATTCGCCGATGACTGGCTTGCCGGTGTTGCGTCAGCAGATTGCGGCGAAGATTGCTCGCAGTTACGGCACCCATGTCGATGCCGACAGTGAAGTGACGGTCACCCCCGGCGCGACTCAGGCGATCTTCTGCGCCATTCAAGCGGTGATCCACAGCGGTGACGAAGTCATCGTGTTTGATCCGGCCTACGACAGTTATGAACCTTCGGTTGAGCTGGCCGGTGGCCGTTGCGTGCATGTGCAACTGGGCCTCAACGATTTCAGCATCGACTTCCAGAAGCTTGCCAATGCGCTAAGCCCGCGTACGCGGATGATCATTCTTAACACCCCGCACAACCCCAGCGGCGCACTGATCAGCCGTGCCGAGCTGGATCAACTGGCGGCGTTGATCCGCGACCGCGATATCTATGTGATCAGTGACGAAGTCTACGAACACCTGGTGTTCGACGGCGTGCCTCACGTCAGCGTATTGGCTCACGAAGAGCTCTATCAACGCGCATTTGTGGTCAGTTCGTTCGGCAAGACCTACCACGTCACTGGTTGGAAAACCGGCTACGTGGTCGCACCACCGGCCCTGACAGCGGAGCTGCGCAAGGTTCACCAATACGTCAGTTTCTGCGGCGTGACGCCGTTGCAATACGCGTTGGCCGATTACATGGCCGAGCACCCGGAACACGTCGAAGAATTGCCGGACTTCTATCAGGCCAAGCGCGATCTGTTCTGCGATCTGCTGACGCCGTCACGCTTCAGTTTCACCCGCGTGGCCGGTACTTACTTCCAGTTGGTCGATTACTCGCATATTCGCCCGGACCTCAATGACGTCGAGATGGCGCTGTGGATGACCCGCGAACATGGCGTGGCGAGCATCCCGATCTCGGTGTTCTACCAGACGCCACCTGAAGGCCAGCGCCTGGTGCGTCTGTGCTTTGCCAAACGCGAGGAGACCCTGCGCGAAGCAGCGGCAAAACTATGCGTGATCTGAGTGCTCTGCCCAATCTGAATGTCGCGCTGATCCAGACCACCCTGGCCTGGCATGATCGCCAGGCCAATCTGCAGCATTTCGAACCCTTGCTGGAACAGGCTCGCGGCGCGGACCTGATCATCCTGCCGGAGATGTTCACCACCGGTTTCTCCATGGAGTCGGAAACCCTCGCCGAGCCGGAAAATGGCCCCACCAGTAAATGGCTGCGGGTTCAGGCGGCGGAACTGGACGCGGTGATCACCGGCAGCATCATTGTCCAGGTGCCTGATGGCAGCCATCGCAATCGTCTGTTGTGGGCGCGGCCGGATGGGGAGGTGTGGCACTACGACAAGCGTCATCTGTTCCGCATGGCGGGCGAGCACAACCATTTCACCCCGGGCGAGCGTCAGGTGCAGTTCGAATTGAAGGGTTGGCGAGTACGGCCGCTGATTTGCTACGACCTGCGTTTCCCGGTCTGGAGCCGCGACCCTCAAGACACCGACTTGTTGCTATACACCGCCAATTGGCCGGGCGCCCGGCGCCAGCACTGGAATCGTTTGCTACCGGCACGGGCGATTGAAAACCTCTGCTATGTGGCGGCGGTGAATCGCATCGGTACCGATGGCAAAGGCTTTGCGTATACCGGTGACAGTCAGGTGCTGGATTTTCAGGGTGAGACGTTGCTCAGCGCAGGCGATGCCGATGGGGTCTTCAAGGTTGTCCTGGACGCGGCGGAGCTGGCGGCTTATCGCGCACGGTTTCCGGCGAATCTGGATGCGGATACCTTCGAGTTCACCTGAGATTTTCGCTGCCTGACCGCCCGTCTTCGCGAGCAAGCCCGCTCCCACACTTGATCGGTGTGAACACAGATTTTGTGTACACTAAAAATCCACTGTGGGAGCGGGCTTGCTCGCGAAGAGGCCAGAACAGGCAACACAAAAATCCCAAGCAAACAAAAAGGCCCCGAGGTTCACACCCCGGGGCCTTTTGCATTGCAGCGCAGACTTACGCCGCTTTCGCTTCCGGCTGGCTCAGGGAACGGTTCAGCGCACTGAACAGAGCCTTGAAGCTGGCAGTGGTGATGTTTTCATCGATACCGACGCCATGCACCGCACGCTCACCGTTTACGCGCAGTTCAATGTAGGCCGCAGCCTTGGCATTGGTGCCCGCACCGATGGCGTGTTCGTTGTAGTCCATGATTTCCACCGGAATCGGCAGGCCGGCTACCAGTGCTTCCAGCGCGCCGTTGCCCTTGCCACGCCAGTGCAGGTTGGTTTCGCCCTGACCTTTGCTGGATACTTCCACTTCGACGGCGCTGTGACCGTTTTCTTCCTGCAAGCGATGGCTGACCAGCGCGTATGGGGTGTTGGCCTGCAAGTACTCGCTGTGCAGCAATGCGTGAATCTGCTGAGCCGTCATCTCCAGGCCCAGACGATCGGTTTCACGTTGCACGACCTGGCTGAACTCGATCTGCATGCGGCGTGGCAAGCTGATGCCGTATTCCTGTTCCAGCAGGTAAGCGATACCGCCCTTGCCCGACTGACTGTTGACGCGAATCACCGCCTCGTAGCTGCGGCCAATGTCGGCCGGGTCGATCGGCAAGTACGGCACTTCCCACAGGGCGTCCGGTTTCTGCTGGGCGAAGCCTTTGCGGATCGCATCCTGGTGCGAGCCGGAGAACGCGGTGTGAACCAGGTCGCCGACATACGGGTGACGTGGATGCACCTGGATCTGGTTGCATTCTTCGACGACTTTGCGCACGCCGTCGATGTCGGAAAAGTCCAGTTCAGGGTGGATGCCCTGGGTGTAGAGGTTCAATGCCACGGTCACCAGGTCGACGTTACCGGTACGCTCGCCGTTGCCGAACAGGCAGCCTTCGACACGGTCGGCGCCAGCCATCAGGCCCAGCTCGGTGGCGGCTACGCCAGTGCCACGGTCGTTGTGGGTGTGCAGGCTGATGATCACGCTGTCACGACGGTTGATGTGGCGGCCGAACCATTCGATCTGGTCGGCATAGATGTTCGGGGTGGCGCATTCGACGGTGGCAGGCAGGTTGAGGATCACCTTGTGCTCAGGCGTCGGGTTCCACACTTCAATTACCGCGTCGCAGACTTCCTTGGCGAATTCCAGTTCGGTGGCGCTGAAGGTTTCTGGCGAGTACTCGAAGGTCCACTCGGTTTCCGGCTGCTGGGCGGCGTATTTGACGAACAGCTTGGCAGCGTTCACGGCGATGGCCTTGATCCCGTCCTTGTCCTGATTGAAGACAATGCGGCGGAAGGAAGGGGAGGTCGCGTTGTACAGGTGAACGATGGCTTTCTTGGCACCGCGCAGGGATTCGAAGGTACGTGCGATCAAGTCTTCACGGCCCTGGGTCAGCACCTGAATGGTGGTGTCGTCCGGGATGTGGCCGTCTTCGATCAGCGTACGCACGAAGTCGAAGTCGGTCTGCGAAGCGGCCGGGAACGAGGCTTCGATTTCTTTCACGCCGACTTGCACCAGGGTTTTCCAGAAACGCAGCTTCTTGACCGCGTCCATGGGCTCGATCAGCGACTGGTTGCCGTCACGAAGGTCCGAGCTGCACCAGATTGGCGCTGCGGTGATGGTCTTCGATGGCCAGGTGCGGTCCGGGATGTCGATGGTCGGGAACGCGCGGTATTTCGAAGACGGGTCTTTGAGCATGCTCATCGGGAAATCCTTATTGTGTGGGCCGAAAAAAGGCGGCCTGCCGGTGGATCAAATGTTCTGGGGGTAAAGCGTAAGACGAGGCACCGCAATTCAGCCTGGCAGTCGTGCGCTGACGAGGCACAGGCTGCGGTGCTGGCGAAGCTGAATGAGGGTGTGAGAGGTTTTCATGCCTTCAACCCTAACCGCGGGGGGGAAGGATGGCAAGCAGTCGAAAAAAATTGAGAGGAATACTCGAAAAGTCGAGATTATTGAGATTTTGTTGCGGTGAATGGCAGAGATTGTATTGATGTTTGCGCGAGGTTTGAGCGATGCGCAATTGAAGGTTGGCGATTGCAGTTCGGTCGACGCAGCTATTCTTAAAGCCTCAACCAGGCGACCAGCAAGCAGGAGTTGGCGATGAACGAGTCGGATTGGAAGCTCTATAGCGCACTGCGTCCGGTAGCCCATGAGCGGATGTGTATCCGGATCATGGAGGAGGTCGAGCGTACGGTGCTGGATAAAAGCCTGGCGCCTTATGAACGTATTGAAGCCAGTGAAGAAAGGCTGAAGGCCGGTCAGCAGGAGCTGTATTGGGCGTTTGGCGTTTTCAGTCACTCACGCAATGAGGCGCCTGCTCACCTGCTGGGGCTGTGTACTCATGAGCTGATTACATCTGAAGAATTGGCTGGTTTCTCGGAGGAAACCCAGGCCTGGATCAAAGAGCGTCTGGCGCACAGGGAGGTCCACGGGATTGAGGACCTTGAGGCGGAATAAGCGGTGCCAATGAGGCCGCCTTCGCGAGCAGGCTCGCTCCCACATTTGATCTTCATGAGACACAGATATTGTGTACGACGAAATCCACTGTGGGAGCGAGCCTGCTCGCGATGAGGCCATCAGCCTCAACAACCATTTAAGGCTGAAACGCCCCAATAAAAATCGCCGGATCCACCCGCGCATCATTCAGGCTGATGTTCCAGTGCATATGCGGCCCGGTCGCGCGCCCCGTGGAGCCGACTTTGCCGACCACGCCACCGCGGGCCAATTGCTGCCCAACCTTCACGTCGATCTTCGACATGTGGCAGAACATGCTGATAAAGCCCTGGCCGTGGTCGACGAACACCGTATTGCCGTTGAAGAAGTAGTTGCCGATCAGGATCACCTTGCCGGCGGCCGGGGTTTTGATCGGCGTGCCGGCGGGCACCGCGAAGTCGAGGCCCGCGTGGGGATTGCGTTCTTCGCCATTGAAAAAGCGGCGCACGCCAAACTTGCTCGACAGTGGCCCATTGACCGGTTTATCCAGCAGCAGATTGCTCGGGGTATTCGGGCTGAAGCTGCGGTAGGCCTGGATCTGCTCAGCCAGCTCACCCTCGATGCGCTTGAGATTCTCCGGGTTCGGATTGACCTGCTGAGTATTTTTCAGAGTGATGTGCTGTTCCGGGTATTTCTTGCCGCCGACGGTGAAGCTCAGGTTGCGACCACCACTGCTAAGCGACTGGCTGCCCGGTTTGACAGTCAGCGGCACGCCGACAATGGCCAGCCAGTTGTTCTGTTCCTTGACCACCAATACCGGTCTCCCTTGATAGCTGGCTTTTGGTGCCTGGGCGGAGCTGCCCAGATCCACCACCGCCACGCCACCCGGCACCGGTTTGTTCAACAGGCGGGTGATGTAACTGTCGGCGTGGGCGTTGAAGGTCAGGCACAGCAACAGCAGCGGAGCTAAAAAACGCGGCATGGATCAATCCAGTAAAGAAAGGGTGACAGGCGTCAGGTGATTGTCTTCGACGCGCACTTGCAGCTCGCCTTCGCCCAGTTTGGCTTTCAGGCGCTGGCCGGTATGGGTCTGCGCGGCGCTACGAATCGCGTTGCCGCGCTCGTCCAGCAGAATGCTGTAGCCACGCGCGAGGGTCGCCAAGGGGCTGACCACGTGCAGCGTCTGCATCTGACTTTGCAGTTGCAGCCGGCGGGATTTAAGACCTTCGCGCATGGCCCGGGGTAGACGCTCGGCGAGGCTGTCGAGGCGCTGGCGAAGCATTGCCAGTTGTCGCCCGGGATGTTGCCCGGCGAGGCGGGTTTCCAGGCGGATCAAACGTTCGCGACGAGTATTGAGGCTGCGTTCGAACGCGCGGCGCATGCGCATGTCCAGGTCATCCAGACGTTGTGCTTGCTGACGCAGTCGTTCGCCGGGATGACGCAGGCGCCGGGCCATGCCTTCCAGACGCAGCCGGTCACGCATCAAGCGGTCGCGGATGCGCATCACCAGACGCCGGTGCAGACTTTCGACGCGCCGCACCAGATCGCTGGAATCCGGCGCGAGCAGTTCGGCCGCCGCGGACGGTGTCGGGGCGCGGACGTCGGCGACGAAGTCACTGATCGACACGTCGGTTTCGTGGCCGACAGCGCTGACAATCGGCGTCACGCAGGCATCCACGGCGCGGGCCACGGCTTCTTCGTTGAAACACCAGAGGTCTTCCAGCGAGCCGCCGCCACGGGCCAGGATCAACGCGTCGAAACCGCGGGCATCCGCCAGTTTCAGCGCGCGGACAATCTGCGCGCTGGCTTCGCGGCCTTGCACGGCGGTGGGGATCAGCGTCAGCTGGATCTGCGGCGCGCGGCGGCGGAACACACTGATGATGTCGCGGATCACTGCGCCGGTGGGCGAGCTGATGATGCCGATACGTTGCGGGTGCGCCGGCAGCGGCACTTTGCGCTCGGCGCTGAACAGACCTTCGGCGCTGAGCTTTTCCTTCAACGCATCGAAGGCCAGACGCAGGGCGCCGTCACCGGCCGGTTCCACGGTGTCGAGTATCAGTTGGTAGTCGCCACGGCCTTCAAACAGCGAAACCTTGCCGCGAACCTTGACCGCCAAGCCGTCCTTCAACGCCTGGCGAACCCGAGCGGCATTCTGCCGGAACAGCGCGCAACGCACCTGGGCGCCGCTGTCCTTGAGGGTGAAATACACATGGCCGGACGCCGGGCGGGCGAGGTTGGAGATTTCGCCTTCGACCCAGATGTTGCTGAACACGTCTTCGAGCAACACCCGCGCGCGGCCGTTGAGCTGGCTGACAGTCAGGACTTCCCGGTCCAGGCCGAGTCTTGCAAAGGGATCTTTAATCATGGGGCGCAGTTTAAAGGCATTCGGCGATCAATCTCCATGATCCGGCGAAAATCCCCTGTGGGAGCGAGCCTGCTCGCGATAGCAGTGTGTCAGTCGACATTGATGTTGAATGTTGAACCGCTATCGCGAGCAGGCTCGCTCCCACAATGATCTGTGCAGGTTTTGATGAAGTGTTGGACCAGTGCCGTGGGATGTTGTCGATAGGAGAGGGCGACGGTGCTGTGGCAATCCGGGTCGGCCAAGGGCAGAAAGTGGATATCCGGCGGCGCGATGTCCTGCATCGATTCCGGTAACAGTGCGATGCCGAACCCGGCCTGGATCAATTGCAGTTGCGTGGTTTTACGCGACACCACCCGAGCCGCCTGGGGAAAGAATCCCTGGCGCATGCACAACTCGGCGGACAAATAGCTCAGGCCGCCACGCTGTGGATGAGGGATGGAAATAAACGCTTCATTCTTCAATTGCGCCAGATCGATGCCTTGCGCGGACTTATCCACAGCCAGCCGATGATTCGGCGGCACCGCCAGCAACAGGCGCTCGCTGTACAGCGGAACAATCTGCACTCCTTCACGTTGACGCAGCACCGGCAGGCGCAACAGGCCCACATCGAGGCGACCTTCGGCCAATTCTTCCAGTTGCGCCTCGGAGGACAGCTTGACGATGTCCATGGACACACCGGCGTGCCGATGCAGATAGACACTGATACCTCGCAGCAGCCGACCGCTCATGGGCACGGTGCTGGAATGACTCAGGCGCAACACACCGAGTTGACCGGTGCCCACCTGAGTGGCCATCTCACTGGCCTTGGTCAGTTCGTTCAGCAGGTTTTTCGCCCGAGGCAAAAAGGCTTCACCCGCCGCTGTCAGTCGGGGCTGGCGCGCGGTGCGTTCGAACAGCGGCGTTTGCAGCCGGGTCTCCATGTCCTTGATCTGCCGGCTCAAGGCCGATTGAGCAATAAACAGTCGTTCGGCTGCAGCGCTGAAGCTGCCACTCTCGGCGATTTCCACGAAGTAGCGCAATTGACGGGTTGAAAGCACAAGGCATGCCTTTTCGAGATGGGTAGTCGACATTGAAGATATTAGTCGCAACGCTCGGCGCTGGCTAAAGTCATCACAGGAATTAAAGGAAGCCGTGACGATGAGTGTGCTGGAGTTGTTAAACCAATGGCCGTGGGATGCGGTGGATTGGCTGGTGATCGGGTTGGGCGTTGCCCTGGCCTACATCGTGTTCGGCATCGCCGGTTTTGGTACCGCGCTGGTGGCCGGGCCGATTCTGATCTTGTTCATGCCACTGTCGAAAATCGTGCCGCTGTTGGTGTTGCTGGATTTCGTCGCGGCGTTCGGCAATCTGCTGCCCTCGCGACGGGATGTGGCGAGGCCCGAATTGCTGCGGCTGCTGCCATGCATGGCGGTGGGCTGCACGTTGGGAGTGATTTTTCTGCTGAACCTGAAATCCGATGTTTTGCTGCTGTTGATGGGGTTGTTTATCAGCGCCTATGCGATTTACAGCCTGTGGATTAAAACCCGTCCGGGGCAATTGTCCGCCGGGTGGGCGGTGCCGATGGGCACCGTGGGCGGGATGTTCGGGGCGCTGTTTGGCAGTGGCGGCTTTTTATATGCAATCTATTTGAACAGTCGGTTGCCCAAGGATGCGGCCCGGGCAACCCAGAGTGCGTTGATCAGTTGCAGCACCGTGGTGCGTTTAAGCCTGTTTGCCATCGCCGGTGTGTATGCCGAGCTACCCTTGTTGGTATTGGCGTTGTGTTTGTTGCCAGCAATGGCGCTGGGGTTGTGGATCGGTCGGCGGTTGATCATGAAATTGTCCCGCGAGGCATTCGTGCGGCTGGTGACCTGGCTGGTGCTGGCCAGCGGGATTGCCTTGATCGGGCGCTATTTGAGTACTTGACCGGATTTCGTCAGGGATTAAGCTGCCGGCCGCAAATCCTGTGGGAGCGAGCCTGCTCGCGATGTCGGTGGGTCAGGCAACAACAATGTTGGCTGCAATGGCCTCATCGCGAGCAGGCTCGCTCCCACAAGGGTGGATCATTCAGCATTTGTAGGCTTGCACCATGAATTCCCAAAGCATCATCGTCCCGAAAATCTCCACCCTGCCGGTACACGAACCCCGGGCCCGGGCGGTCGTGCGTTGGCTGGTGCGCAAGAACATCATTAAAGAAGAACTGACCACCTGTGGCCGGACCGGCAATCGTATGGCCCACGCCATCGCCGACGGTGCCCGTGCCGTGGTCCTGCACCCTGATGCGCTGCCGTTCGGCGAGCCGGTCAATGGTCTGGAGATCATCACCAAGCGCTGCATCTATACACCGGCCAAGGGGTTTCTCGAAGAAGCCGGCTGCGCCGAGTGTCGCAAGGAAATCGGTGAAGCGCTGTTCGAAAGCCTGGAAGAGTGGATGCCGGGTCGCACCGATAACTTCACCTGCCCTGAATGCGGGCATGAAGACGACATCAACGGATTTCTGTTCTTGCAGGAATGCGGCTTTTCCAACCTGGGTTTCATCTTCAACAACTGGCTCGAGGCCGGGTTCAAACAGAGCTTTATCGATGAATTTGCCGATTGGCTGGATCAACCCGTGAGCTGGGTCAAAGTCGAACTCTGAACGCCGACGCCTTTGTAGGAGCTGCCGCAGGCTGCGATCTTTTGATCTTGTTTTTGAAAATCAAAGTCAAAAGATCGCAGCCTTCGGCAGCTCCTACAGGGACGTTGTTTTTCCGTATGTCAGTAATGCCAATAATAGACAGAGTTTTACATTGAACCCGAGGGGGTGTCTGACTATAATGGCGCGCTTCCATTTTCCCGCTCGGGAGCCCCCGCGATGCTGCGTATCAGCCAAGAAGCTCTGACCTTCGACGACATTCTTTTAGTGCCCGGTTATTCCGAGGTTCTTCCTAACGAAGTCAGTCTCAAGACCCGCCTTACCCGTGGCATCGAGCTGAATATTCCACTGGTTTCTGCTGCCATGGACACCGTTACTGAAGCCCGTTTGGCAATTGCCATGGCTCAGGAAGGTGGCATCGGTATCATCCACAAGAACATGACCATCGAGCAGCAAGCTGCCGAAGTGCGTAAGGTCAAGCGGTACGAGGCCGGCGTGGTCAAGGACCCGATCACCATCGAGGCTGACGCCACGGTTCGTGAACTGTTCGAACTCACTCGCCTGCACAACATCTCCGGCGTTCCGGTATTGCACGATGGCGACCTGGTCGGCATCGTCACTTCCCGTGACGTGCGTTTCGAAAACCGCATGGACGCCTCCGTCCGTGAAGTGATGACGCCTAAAGAGCGTCTGGTCACGGTCAAGGAAGGCGCCGACAAGAACGACGTCCGTGAGCTGTTGCACAAGCACCGTATCGAACGCGTGCTGATCGTCGATGACAAATTCGCCCTCAAAGGCATGATGACCGTCAACGACATCGAAAAAGCCAAGGCTTACCCGCTGGCCAGCAAGGACGATCAAGGTCGTCTGCGCGTTGGCGCTGCAGTCGGTACCGGTAAAGACACCGGTGACCGCGTAGCTGCCCTGGTCCACGCTGGCGTTGACGTGGTAGTGGTCGACACTGCTCACGGTCACTCCAAAGGCGTGATCGACCGCGTTCGCTGGGTCAAACAGAACTTCCCTGAAGTGCAGGTCATCGGCGGCAACATCGCCACCGGCGCTGCCGCCAAGGCCCTGGCCGAAGCCGGCGCTGACGCAGTCAAGGTCGGTATCGGCCCTGGCTCGATCTGCACCACTCGTATCGTCGCCGGTGTCGGCGTTCCGCAAATCAGTGCCATCGCCAACGTCGCCGCTGCCCTTGAAGGCACTGGCGTTCCGTTGATCGCCGACGGCGGCATCCGTTTCTCCGGTGACCTGTCCAAGGCCATCGTTGCCGGTGCTTCCTGCGTGATGATGGGCTCGATGTTCGCCGGTACCGAAGAGGCGCCGGGCGAAATCGAACTGTTCCAGGGCCGTTCGTACAAGGCTTACCGCGGCATGGGTTCGCTGGGCGCCATGTCCCAGGCTCAAGGTTCCTCCGACCGTTACTTCCAGGACTCCTCGGCAGGCGCCGAGAAACTGGTTCCGGAAGGCATCGAAGGGCGTGTTCCGTACAAGGGCACCCTGAGCGCCATCATCCATCAACTGATGGGCGGCCTGCGTTCTTCCATGGGCTACACCGGTAGCGCCGATATCGAAGAAATGCGCACCAAGCCTGAGTTCGTGCGGATCACCGGCGCTGGCATGGCCGAGTCCCACGTTCACGACGTGCAAATCACCAAAGAAGCGCCAAACTACCGCGTAGGTTGAGGCTTCCAGCAATAAGTTAAGTAACCGGGGCTGTTTTCAGCCCCGAGTTGTTTCTGATTCTCTTCACCGAACTGCATAGACGAGACTGACCACATGGCCCTCGACATTCACGCCCACCGCATCCTGATCCTCGACTTCGGTTCCCAGTACACCCAGCTGATTGCCCGCCGCGTGCGTGAAATCGGCGTGTACTGCGAACTGCATCCGTTCGACATGGACGACGAAGCGATTCGCGAATTCGCTCCAAAAGGCGTCATTCTCGCCGGCGGCCCCGAGTCCGTGCATGTAGCCGATAGCCCGCGCTGCCCGCAAGCGGTGTTTGACCTGGGCGTACCGGTCTTCGGTATCTGCTACGGCATGCAGACCATGGCTGAACAGCTGGGTGGCAAGGTCGAAGGTTCCGAGCTGCGTGAGTTCGGTTATGCCCGCGTTGACGTGGTCGGCAAGAGCCGTCTGCTCGATGGCATCGAAGACCACATCGACGCCGACGGCCTGTTCGGCCTCGACGTGTGGATGAGCCACGGTGACAAGGTCACCAAGATGCCGGAAGACTTCCACATCCTGGCCAGCACCCCGAGCTGCCCGATTGCCGGCATGTTCAACGATGCTCGCGGCTACTACGGCGTGCAGTTCCACCCGGAAGTGACCCACACCAAGCAGGGCGGTCGCATCCTCTCGCGCTTCATCCTCGACATCTGCGGCTGCGAAGCCCTGTGGACACCTTCGAAGATTGCTGAAGACGCCATCGCCCAGGTCCGCGCCCAGGTTGGCACCGACAACGTATTGCTCGGCCTGTCCGGCGGCGTTGACTCCTCGGTGGTTGCTGCGTTGCTGCACAAGGCCATCGGCGACCAGTTGACCTGCGTCTTCGTCGACAACGGTCTGCTGCGCCTGCACGAAGGCGAGCAAGTGATGGCCATGTTCGCCGAGAACATGGGCGTCAAGGTGATTCGCGCCAATGCCGAAGACCAGTTCCTCGACAATCTGGCAGGCGAAAGCGACCCGGAGAAGAAGCGCAAGATCATCGGCCGTACCTTCATCGACGTTTTCGATGCCCAGTCCAACAAACTGGATAACATCAAGTACCTCGCCCAAGGCACCATCTACCCGGACGTGATCGAGTCGGCTGGCGCGAAAAGCGGCAAGGCTCACGTGATCAAGTCGCACCACAACGTGGGCGGCCTGCCGGAAGAAATGAACCTCAAGCTGGTTGAACCGCTGCGCGAGCTGTTCAAGGACGAAGTCCGTCGTCTGGGCCTGGAACTCGGCCTGCCGTACGACATGGTCTACCGTCACCCGTTCCCGGGCCCGGGCCTGGGTGTGCGGATCCTCGGTGAAGTGAAGAAGGAATACGCCGACCTGCTGCGTCGCGCCGACCACATCTTCATCGAAGAACTGCGCAAGGCCGACTGGTACCACAAGGTCAGCCAGGCTTTCGTGGTGTTCCAGCCGGTGAAATCGGTTGGCGTGGTTGGCGATGGCCGTCGTTACGCCTGGGTCGTTGCCCTGCGTGCCGTGGAAACCATCGACTTCATGACCGCGCGTTGGGCACACCTGCCTTACGAGCTGCTGGAAACTGTCAGCGGCCGGATCATCAATGAAATCGAAGGCATCTCCCGCGTCACTTATGACGTGTCGAGCAAGCCGCCAGCGACGATTGAGTGGGAATAATCCCGGTCTGATGGATCGTCCGTAACAACTGGAAGGCCGTGTGAAATTCAATTTCACACGGCCTTTTTGTTTGTGGTTACAGCAAGGGTTTTGACCAGCCCGCCAGTTTCATTCCCATTTGGTCGAGACCTTTCAGGAGGGCCGGTATGCTGTTAAAGCGTTGGCTGTTCATGGACCCCCAGGAGGGACGCTCAATGTAATAACGCCCGCCCGTTTCTTCGATGGCTGTTCGTACGATTGAATTGTCTTTGCTGCGATGTACAAGAAAGAGGCTCCGTGGCTCCTGCTTCAACGTGTACGTACCAGGACTGCTTAGAAGATTTTCAATCTCGGGCATCGTTCGTGCTGCCCATGGTATTTCGACTTGCAACAGCAGGTCGCTTTTAACCCTGCTCGATGATGAACCGATATTTCCGTCCAGCAATGTTCTGCCTGGATCGACTTCAATACCCTTTGAAGTACCTTCGGCGACATCCTCAATCCGTATGCCGATGGCTTCTTCCATCTCACTGACGCCCGCGACACCTTCAAAGGTGTTGGCATGACTGTTCCCCATCAGTGCAACCCATTTGTGCGCACCCTGGGCCGCCTGGTCGGCACGTATAACCTCTCTGGCGTAGAAGTTCATCATTTTCTGGCGCGCTGTACTAGCGGTGCGAGATTCGCTTGAGGCAACCCTCATGCCGGTCAGCCGGTAGCTGGCCATGCAATCGATTGCCTGGACCCTGACCCCGCTTTTGTTTGCCGCCCTGACGACTTCCAGAAATGTGTAACGTTTTAGCGGATCGGTCATTTGGCCGGCGTCGAGGCCGTTGAGATACTTTTCAAGCGATGCAGGCATCACTTTGTTTTCGAAGAAAAAGTCCAGATCCACTTGGTGGAAGTCTGTCAGCAAGTGCTCCATATAAAGTGTTTTAACGTTTCTTCGAGCTAATGTGTCCATGTTGTCGATGAGGAACTGTTTACTGCCGATTTCGCTATGGCTTTCGCCGACGACCAGGCCGCGGGCGTCTTCAAGGACGGTTTGGATAATGGTTTCACCGTCGGAGGCCGCTGCCAGTAGGGGCACCGGTGGCCTCGGGGGTAGCTGAGGGTTTTCGTAAAATTGGCTGGCATCCTGATAAAGCCGCTTCCTGATGGCCTTGAAATCCCTGTAGGGATCGACCTCGCTCATGGAGTCAAAAACATCCATCAGGGCCCGGTCTTCTAAGCCTTGCGCAGCATTGGTCAAAACGTCCCTGAGTTGCAGGGGGACATCATAAGTCGACAACCGGGGCGGGGGCGTGCCGGTGGTGGCAGCTTTTCCGCCGCCCACGAGGCCGTTTCGAGGCACCGTTTCCCAAAGACCTTCTTCAGTCAGGCGCACGGGAATCGACTCCGCAAAGGCGTCTGGGTTTTCCGGATTGATGATTGCCCAATGGCCTGGTCCGTTGACGTTATTTTCATAGCGTACGTAATAGGCGGTGTCGTTCATCATGATTGCAGTCGACGGGTTCGACTGCAGTTGATAGATCCCCTGGAACTTCCCGATTTCGCGGTTGGGTGTTTCGCCTTCGAGCAATTCATTGGCTTGCCAGTTATTCGGCACCGGAGGACGCTGTCCGTACTCGGACAGACCGGGCGAAATATCTTCCAGCAAAGGCCCTGCTGCTCCCGTTTCGTTGGTGATATCTGTTTCGGGGGCCGTTTCTTCATACACAACCGATTCGATGGCTTCGCCCGCTTCAGCACCGCCTTCAGCCAGGCTGCCCGCCCCTTTGAGAAATGGCAGATTGAAGAGCGCATCAATGGCACTCAAGACCGCGCCGATTACCCCGGCCTTGCGTTCGGAGGACGTCTTGCCATTGACTGCCTGGTCGACGTTGAGCCCCATGTTGGCAAGGCTGGCGCCGATCACCGGCAAGGCGACGGGCCAGCCAACCACAGCCATTGGCCCAAATACCTTCAAGCCTGCGCTCAGGTAGCCAATCCATAACCGTTTGCGCAGGTCGCCATTAGAGGTCAACGACAGGTCGGCCTCGGCAGACATTGCGGTCCTTGCCGCGTTGCGCAGCCAGGTGAATGCATCCCCTGTCACGAGCTGGTCTTTCTGGTTGATCAAATGGTGATCCCCGCGACCCCAGGTGCTCACCAGTCGATCCATCAGGTCGGTTATGTTTTGATTTATTTCCTGGCGGTCAGCCAGCGCAAAATGATTCAGGAACGTCTGACGGTTGAATGGATCGTTCATCTGACCCAGCATCCACCAATGCATGTCCGTAGGGGTTTCGAGTACCTGGAAAGCCTGGGTTTGCCCGGGAACGTAAAGTATCTGTCGGCCGTTGCTGTCGACGATTCGCAAAATGTCGGTGGCAACATGACCGGCAATATCCAGTGCGCAGACTCGCAGGCCGGCGCCGCTCAAGGTTTCGGTTTTCAAAGTTTGCAAACTGACGGGCCACGACAGAGAGCCGATGACAGCCGTGAGCACTGACTGAAAATCAACAACACTCAACTGACCGTTCTCGCGAGCCTCAATGGCTTTACTCAGAAAACTGCCTTTGGCCAGGGTGCGGAAATCGTCTGAGTAATCTGTCCAGAATGCATGCAGCTTATTGCGATAGAGGTCGCTGAAGTTAATGCCCCAGAAGTCCTTCAGCACTTCGCTGCCATGCAGACGAACTTCATTGCGCTCGTCAAAGATATCGGTTTGCGGGCCGGCCGAGTAAAAGCCGCCGTAAAGATCCAGCAGGTCGGCATTGTCCTGATCCGTGGCACGAAAACGGTGGATCACCAGTTGCGTCAAGGTCAGCGATTCATAGGGCTTTTCAAAGGTGTGCTCCCAGCCGGTAAAAGTCCGCGAGTTGCTTTGGGCGGTTTTGAACCGGTGGTAGTACACGTGATCCGGGTCGAGATCCGCCACGCCAAGCTTCTTCAACAAGTCGGTGGCGAGTTCGTGAGCGGTGTCCTGCAGGCTCGGGCAGTTGAGCACCACCTGGGTGGCAATGGATTTGAGGATGGCCTTGTCTGCCGCATTCGGCAGCTGGCGGTTTTCGGTCGATGTCATGCGTTCTTCTCCTTGAGAAACAGGCGGCAAACATGACCTGTTTACGCAAGGCAAGTGCACTACATAGTTATGCCCACATCCGAAGCTGAATCGTGTAGCTCAACGCCGCGCCACATCGGAAAAATAGAACTTGTCCAGCGTATGACGCGATTGGGTGTATTCGAACTGCCGTCCATCCTGCAAAAAAGTCTGGTTGCTAACCACAATCACATGACTCTGGCCGTCCAGGTCCAGATGCTGCTGATCATCCTTGCTGCACGGTACGGCTTCGATAGTTCGTTGGGCGTAGGCGATTTGCAGTTGCAGGGTCTGCTCGATGAAGGCGTAGATCGATTGTTCGGCGATATCGCGGGACAGGCCGGGAATCACGTCGCTGACGAAATGGTTGATGTCGAGGATCACCCGTTTGCCGTCGATCCGCCGCACTCGCTTGATTCGTGTGATCAGGCTGCCTTCTTTGGCCTTGATGTGTTCGAGCAGTGGGCCTTCGAGGGGTATTTGTGCGAATTCGACCACCTCGGTGCTGACGTCATTGCCCAGTCGTGGGTAGGTTTCCTGGAAGCTGACGATGCCGCCGAGCTGAAATTCGATCGGGTTGGTCGACAGCACGAAGGTGCCTTTGCCATGGACTTTCTGGGCGAAACCGCGCTCCTGCAATTGCTCGATGGCCTTGCGCACGGTGCCGCGGCTGGCCTGATAGCTGTCCATCAGTTCGGTTTCGGAAGGCAGTCGTGCGCCGCGCTCCAGACGTTCGGTCGTGATGCTGGCAAGCAGATCGCTGTAGATCTGGTTGTATTTACTCATGGGGATGGCTCTGTGCCGCGCTGTGCTCAAGGTTTTGAACCTTAAGGGCAGGGTAGGGGTTTGTCCATGCGGCTTTGGGTTTCTTTGACTTCGGAGGTAGGAAATGTCGCCGCCTGTCGGGTTCAGGGTAAACAAAATCAAACTCGTCTGTACGAGTTGTTGCAATAACTCGTACAGACGAGTACTTTCCGCTTCGGCGTGCTGCCAATAACAAAAAACTACAGTGGAAGAACAAGCATGAGCCACGACTATCCGAATATCGCCTCTGAGCTGTTGCACAGCCTCGGTGGCAGCGACAACCTCGAGCAGGCCGCGCATTGCGTCACACGGCTGCGCCTGGCCCTCAAGGACCCGAAACTGGTCGACAGCGCCACGCTGAACCAGATCGATCTGGTCAAGGGTTCGTTCTTTACCGGTGGCCTGTTCCAGGTGGTGATCGGCCCCGGCGAAGTGGAAAAGGTCTACGCCGAGCTGCGCCGGCAAACCGGTCTCGCCGCCTCGACCATCGCCGACGTTAAACAAAAAAGCGCTGACAAGATCCACCCGATGCAGCGATTGGTGCGGGTGTTTTCCGACGTGTTCATGCCGATCCTCCCGGCGCTGATCATTGCCGGCCTGTTGATGGGCATCAACAACCTGATCGGCGCCAAGGGCATGTTCATCGAGGGCAAGACCCTGCTGGACGCCTACCCCAAGCTTGACGGGCTCTGGAGCCTGGTCAACCTGATGGCCAATACCTCGTTCGTGTTTCTCCCGGCGCTGGTGGGCTGGTCGGCGGCCAAGCGTTTTGGCGGCAGCGAAATCCTCGGCATTGTGCTTGGCCTGATGCTGGTTCACCCGGATCTGCTCAATGCCTGGAACTACGGCAAAGCGGTGGCCGGGCTGGAGGGGCAGAGCCTGCCGTACTTCGACATCCTCGGTATGTTTCAGATCGAGAAGGTCGGTTATCAGGGGCAAATCCTGCCGATCCTGCTGGCGGCCTATGTGATGAGCGTCATCGAAAAGTGGCTGCGGGCGCGGGTGCCTAACGCGGTGCAATTGCTGGTGGTGCCGATCACCACCATCGTCGTCACCGGGGTGCTGGCGCTGGCAGTGATTGGCCCGGTAACCCGCCATCTGGGGATTCTCATCACCGAAGGCGTGGTCGCCCTGTTCGACCTGGCGCCCATGGTCGGCGGCGCGATTTTCGGGCTGCTCTACGCACCGTTGGTGATCACCGGCATGCACCACATGTTTCTCGCGGTCGACCTGCAACTGATCTCCACCCAGGGCGGCACTTTCATCTGGCCGATGATCGTCATGTCGAACCTTGCGCAGGGTAGCGCGGCACTGGCGGTGTTCTACATGACCCGCAGTGTGCGGGACAAAAGCATGGCCTCGACCTCGGCGATTTCTGCCTACTTCGGCATCACCGAGCCGGCCATGTTCGGGGTCAACCTGCGCTACAAGTTTCCGTTCTATGCGGCCCTGATCGGCTCGGCGATGGGCTGCATCTTCCTGTCGCTGAACAAGGTCCAGGCTTCGGCAATCGGTGTCGGCGGCTTGCCCGGTTTCATCTCGATCATTCCGCAGTTCATTCCGATGTTCGTGGTCGGGATGGTGATTGCCATGGTCGTGCCGTTTGTTCTGACCTGCGGGTTGAGCATGAGGATTGTCCGGCCTGGGTATCGGGTCGCTTGATAGATCGCTATCGCGAGCAGGCTCGCTCCCACATTGGAATGCGATCAACTGTGGGAGCGAGCCTGCTCGCGAAGGGGCCCTCAAGCCCAATACAAAACTTATTGAAGGAATCCCGCCATGCAAGACTGGCAACGTTCGGTGATCTATCAGATCTACCCGAAGAGTTTTCACAGCCACGCCGGCAACCCCACAGGGGATTTGCTCGGCGTCGTGGCCAAGCTCGACTACCTGCACTGGCTGGGTGTCGATTGCCTGTGGATCACGCCGTTCCTGCGTTCGCCCCAACGCGACAACGGTTACGACATCAGCGATTATTACGGCATTGATCCAAGCTACGGGACCATGGCCGATTGCGAGTTGCTGATCGCCGAAGCCGGCAAGCGCGGGATCAAATTGATGCTCGACATCGTGGTCAATCACACCTCGATCGAGCACACCTGGTTCCAGCAGGCCCGCAGCAGCCTCGATAACCCTTACCGCGATTTCTACATCTGGCGCGACCAGCCGAACAACTGGGAATCCAAGTTCGGCGGTTCGGCCTGGGAGTACGAGGCCCAGACCGGTCAGTACTACCTGCACTTGTTCGACCACACGCAGGCCGACCTGAACTGGGACAATCCCCAGGTGCGCGCCGAAGTCTTCAAGATGATGCGATTCTGGCGCGACAAAGGCGTGGGCGGTTTCCGACTGGACGTGATCAACCTGATTTCCAAACCGGCGGATTTCCCCGAGGACAACAGCGACGGTCGACGCTTCTACACCGACGGCCCGAACGTCCATGAATACTTGCAGCAGATGCACCGCGAAGTGTTCGAAGGCCATGACCTGATCAACGTCGGCGAGATGTCATCCACCAGCCTGGAACACTGCATTCGCTACTCGCGACCGGAGTCGAAAGAGCTCTCGATGACCTTTAACTTTCATCACCTGAAAGTTGATTACCCGAACCTGCAAAAGTGGGTTCGCGCCGATTTCGACTTCCTCGCACTCAAGCGCATCCTCTCCGACTGGCAGACCGGGATGCAGGCTGGCGGCGGCTGGAACGCGCTGTTCTGGTGTAACCACGATCAGCCGCGTGTGGTCTCGCGTTTTGGTCATGACGGTGAGCATCGGGTGGTGTCGGCGAAGATGCTCGGCACGGCGCTGCATTTCCTGCAGGGCACGCCGTTCGTGTACCAGGGTGAAGAGCTGGGCATGACCAATCCGGGCTTCGATCACATCGATCAGTACCGCGATGTCGAAACCCTGAACATCTTCCGGCTCAAGCGCGAAGCCGGTAGCAGCGACGCCGACAATATGGCGGCGATCATGCAGAAGTCCCGGGACAACGGTCGCACGCCGATGCACTGGAACGCCGAGCCGAATGTCGGTTTCAGTGCGGTCGAGCCCTGGATCGGCGTGCCGGCCAACGCGGCGCAGATCAACGTCGCGCATCAACTCGACGATCCGGATTCCGTGCTGCATCACTACCGTCAGCTGATTGCCCTGCGCCGCCGTGAAACGCTGATGTCCGACGGCGTGTATCGGCAGTTATTGTCTGAGCACACGCGAATATGGGCGTATATGCGTGAAGGTCATGGCGAGCGTTTGCTGGTGCTGAACAACTTCTACGGCGCGCCGTGCGAAGTTGAACTGCCGGATGAGGTGATCAGCGAAGCGATGGCTCGACGTCTGGTAATCAGCAACTACCCGGACTGTCCGGATCGAAGCCGACAGGTCTTTTTACGGCCTTATGAGTCGTTCGTTCTGCACCTGAGCGACCACTAACGCTTAACCAATAAAAACACCGTTTTAAAAAACACGCAGAACGCTGCGCGGGGGAGTTTTGCGCGCCGTTTTTGCTGCATCACACAATAAAAATAATGAGGTGGTTCTTGAAAACAACAATAAATCGCAGCCTTGTGGCGGCGGGCGTGTGCCTGGCATTACCACTGTCGGCCCAGGCGCTGGAATTCGCCGGTTACTTGCGCAGCGGCGTCGGGACCTCGGTTAACAGCGGTAAACAGCAGTGTTTCCAGCTGCCGGGAGCGCAGACCAAATACCGCTTGGGTAACGAATGCGAGCAATACGCTGAACTTGAATTGCGCCAGGACCTGTACACCCTGGACGATGGTTCGGTGCTCAGCGTCGACGGCATGGCATCGTTGTATAACCAGTACGACAAGGACCTGACGTTCAACGGCGACAACGGCTCGGTGCGGCTGCCGCAGCTGTATGCGCAACGGTCGAACATGCCCAGTCTTAACGGCGGTTCGCTGTGGGCCGGTCGGCGTTACTACAAACGGAACGATATCCACATTTCCGACTTCTACTACTGGAACCAGAGCGCCACCGGCGGCGGTATCGAAGATGTGCTGATCGGTGATCTGAAGTACAGCTACGCCTTTTCGCGCAAGGACAACCTGTACCAAAAGGACTACATCAACCGTCACGATTTCAACGTCGCCGGCTTCAACACCAATCCTGGCGGTGAGCTGGAATTCGGCTTGAGCTACATCGACAAACCCGACAGCCTCGACGCTCATCACGGTTGGGCGATTACCACCCAGCATGTGCAGAAGGGCTTTCTGGGCGGCAAGAATAAACTGGCCTTTCAGTACGGCGAAGGTCCGGGCACCGGGTTGGGCTATACCGGTAACGTGAAGCTGGATGACAGCAGCAAAAGCTACCGGGTGGTGGAGTTCTTCGACTGGCAAGTGACGCCGCGTTTCGGCGGGCAGGTCGAAGCGGTCTACCAGAAAGACATTCGCCCGGACGGTGCCGACCAGAACTGGATTTCCCTTGGGATTCGTCCGGCGTATGCGATCACCGAGCAGTTCAAACTGGTGACCGAACTGGGCCACGATCAGGTTGAAGCCACGGGCGGGACGCGCAAGCTGAGCAAGTTCACCTTCGCCCCGACGTGGTCGCCCAAGGGCCCGGAATTCTGGGCGCGCCCCGAGGTGCGTCTGTATTACACCTATGCCAGCTGGAACGAGGCGGCCAAACGGGCGGCCAATGAACTGGCGGCGGGCTCGGCGTTGTCCGACACCGGCACCTTCGGCACGGCGCGACACGGTTCGAACGTCGGATTGCAGGTCGAGTATTGGTGGAAATAAACGCCGCATAACCCCGTAGGAGCTGCCGAAGGCTGCGATCTTTCTCTTGGGCTCACTTGAATCTCAAGCGGAAGATCAAAAGATCGCAGCCTTCGGCAGCTCCTACCAGGTACCGCGAGATCGCAAGCGTCTTTTAAAGAACAAAACAGCAGGTGACGTCATGGCCACACCCCAACAATTGCAACTGCTGGCACCTTTGTCCGGCGTGCTGATGCCGCTGGACCAAGTGCCCGATCAGGTGTTTTCCAGTCGCGTGATCGGCGACGGTCTGTGCATCGATCCGACTTCGCAAACCTTGCATGCACCGCTGGCTGGCGTGATCAGCAATGTGCAAGTCAGTGGGCATGCCGTCAGCATCACCGACGACAATGGCGTGCAGGTGCTGATGCACATCGGCCTCGATACCGTGAACCTGGCCGGCAAGGGTTTCACCCGGTTGGTGGAGGAAGGTCAGCGGGTGGCGGTGGGGCAGGCGCTGATCGAGTTTGATGCCGATTACATTGCCTTGAACGCCCGCAGTCTGTTGACCTTGATGCTGGTGGTCAGCGGCGAGCCGTTCACCTGGCTGACGCCCGCAACGGGTGTGGTGGAAAGCGGTCAGCCACTGCTGAGTTTGAATCCATCCGAAGTGGCGGTCGATGAGCCGATGCCGGAAGAGGGCGAGGCGCTATTCTCCAAACCGGTGACGCTGCCCAATGCCAACGGCTTGCACGCGCGCCCTGCGGCAGTGTTTGCCCAAGTGGCGAAAGGTTTTTCGGCGAGCATTTGCCTGCATAAACAGCAGGGCAGCGCGAACGCCAAATCCCTGGTGGCGATCATGGCTTTGCAGACCGCCCATGGTGATGTCCTGCAGGTCAGCGCGGCGGGCGCGGATGCCGAAGTGGCGATCAAGACGCTGGCCGAGTTGCTGGCCGCCGGTTGCGGGGAAGCCGTGACGGTGTTGGCAGAAGTTGAGACGGTTGCCGTTGAGGCCTCATCGCTGAAGATGCTGCGCGGCGTCTGTGCCTCGCCGGGGTCGGCGTTTGGGCAGGTGGTGCAGATTGCCGAGCAGCCCCTTGAGGTGAGTGAGTTCGGCGTCAGTTCTCAGGTTGAGCGTGAGCACCTGTCCCAAGCGTTGGCGGCAGCGATTCTGTCCTTGCAGCAGTTGCGAGACAAGGCCACGGGTGACGCCCAGGCAGACATCTTCAAGGCTCATCAGGAACTGCTCGAAGACCCAGGCCTGCTGGATCAGGCCCTGGCACTGATCGATGCAGGCAAAAGCGCCGCTTTCGCCTGGCGTGCGGCCACCGAGTCGACGGCAGCCTTGTTCAAAAGCCTGGGCAATGCCTTGCTGGCCGAACGGGCCGCAGACCTGGCCGATGTCGGTCAACGGGTGCTCAAGCTGATTCTTGGCGTGGAGGATCGTGCGATGGAGTTGCCGGACGGGGCGATTCTGATTGCCGAGCAACTGACGCCCTCCCAAACGGCTGGCCTGGACACGCATAAGGTGCTGGGGTTCGCCACGGTCGGCGGTGGCGCTACCAGCCACGTGGCAATTCTCGCGCGGGCCTTTGGTTTGCCGGCGATCTGTGGGTTGCCGGTTCAGGTGCTGACACTGATCAATGGCACCCGGGTTTTGCTCGATGCCGACAAAGGCGAACTACAACTGGATCCTGACCTGGCTACCATTGAGCAGTTGCAAGCCAATCGCCAGCAACAAAAGAAGCGCCAGCAATATGAGCTGGCACATGCAGGGCTGGCTGCCTGTACCCGTGATGGGCATCACGTTGAAATCACCGCCAATATCGCTTCGCTGGCCGAAGCCGAACAGGCCATGGCGCTGGGTGGCGAGGGCGTCGGTCTATTGCGTTCGGAATTTCTTTATCTGGATCGCAATCACGCGCCGAGCCATGACGAGCAGGCCTCCACCTACAGCGCCATCGCCCGTGCCCTGGGGCCGACGCGCAATCTGGTGGTGCGGACCCTGGATGTCGGCGGTGACAAACCATTGGCCTATGTGCCGATGGACCATGAAACCAACCCGTTTTTGGGTATGCGCGGGATTCGTTTGTGCCTGGAGCGTCCGCAGCTGTTGCGCGATCAGTTCAAGGCAATTCTGAGCAGCGCCGGGCTGGCGCGCCTGCACATCATGCTGCCGATGGTCACGCAGTTGTCGGAGTTGCGGCTGGCTCGTCAGCTACTTGAAGAAGAGGCGCTGGCATTGGGCCTCACTGAATTGCCGAAGCTGGGGATCATGATCGAAGTACCGGCGGCGGCGCTGATGGCTGATCTGTTTGCGCCCGAGGTGGATTTCTTCTCCATCGGCACTAACGACCTGACCCAGTACACCTTGGCCATGGATCGCGATCACCCACGGCTGGCCAGTCAGGCCGACAGTTTTCATCCGTCGGTGCTGCGCCTGATCGCCAACACTGTGAAAGCCGCTCATGCCCATGGCAAATGGGTCGGAGTGTGCGGCGCCCTGGCTTCGGAAAAACTGGCGGTGCCGCTATTGCTGGGACTTGGGGTGGATGAACTGTCGGTGAGCGTGCCGTTGATTCCGGCGATCAAAGCGGCGGTTCGCGAAGTGGACCTGCTGGATTGCCAAGCCATCGCCCAGCAAGTACTGGGGCTGGAAAGTGCCGAGCAGGTACGCGAGGCATTGCGGCTGCACCATGAGGCGACGGTCGATACTTCACTGGTTCTGGAGAACTGAGCATGTTCGAGAAAATGCAGCGGGCGTTCTGGAAAGCGTTGACGCCGGACCTGGTGGTGGATGAGCCGAAAGTGGTGGCTCAGCCTGTTTGCAGTTTGGCCGCGAATGTCGTGGCCGCGCTTGGCGGTATGGATAACCTCAAGTCGCAACAGCCGGTGGCGCTGACCCGGGTGCGGGTGGAATTGCGGGATATGACGCAAATGGATCGGCAGGCGTTGACGGTGGCAGGGGTGCCGGGAGTGATGATGCTGGAGGATGGAGTGGTTCATCTGGTCACCGGTCTTCAGCCATAACCGGACCTTTGTGGTGAGGGGGCTTGCCTGTGGCGAGGGAGATTGCTCCCGTTGGGCCGCGCAGCAGCCCCAAAAAACCTGAGGCCACTACAAAACCCTGTGGCGAGGGGGCTCGCCCCCGTTGGGTCGCAGCGCGGCCCCTCTCTCGACACAGAAGCATAAGAAGGCCTCTCGTAGGAGCTGCCGAAGGCTGCGATCTTTTGATCTTGCCCTTGTGGCGAGGGAGCTTGCTCCCGCTGGGCTGCGCAGCAGCCCCAAGAAACCTGAGACCACCACAAAACCCTATGGCGAGGGAGCTCGCCCCTGTTCGACTGCGCAGCAGTCGCCAAACCAAACACCGCGGTATGCCTGGCAAAACCGGGCTGCTGACTTTGGGGCCGCTCCGCAGCCCAGCGGGAGCAAGCTCCCTCGCCACAGGCAAGCCCCCTCACCACAAAAGCCACTCGGCTCTAGTCCGAAGGCCGAGCCCGCAACCGCCGCCCAATCACATCCAGCACATCACACCCATCCCGTAACGGAATGGCGCAGAGTAAAGCGAAGTCGCTGAGAATCACCGAATCGCACTCGACTGAGCCGCGCATGGACAGGTTCTCAAGCACCTGAGTGACTGCACGAATTCGATAGCTGGCGGCGTCGGTCAAAACATCGAGCGGCGCGTGGGTATCGACGAACAAGGTGGGCATGTCATTGCAGTTGCCGGTGAGTGCCATGAAGCGGTTGTCGGGGTGGGGAATTGGTTTTTCGTAGGGTGGATCAGGGTGAAGACTTTTCATTATTGAAACCTCTGGTAGTAAATGGTCGCTACCATCGGCCTTCCTACAGGCTTGGGTGGCAGCTATGCGCGGGGTAGGAATATCGAGACCAGAGGACAAACTCGACCACGCCGAAGCGTGCCCGCGCATAGCCGCCGCAACTGATCTTACGGACGCACGTTGATCGCCGCAATTCAGGTAATGACGCCAAAGCGCTTTCTCTAGTCTTGAAGGGTTCCTACACCCTGCCACTGAAATTTCAGTGGCCACCAGAGACTATCGTTGGAAAACATTTCACACCAGTTCATGGAAACCGCTACGAGTTGAAGGAAACTTCCGATGACTTTGCCCAGAATTTCACCGTCTGTAAGACCGCCTTCGCGGGCAAGTCTCGCTCCTACGGAATCGAGGCAGACCGCCAAATATGGGAAGACTTCAATCCTGTAGGCAGAAAATTAGGCGCGGGGACTTTGCGGGGGATCGATCAGGAAAGAAGTCGGGAAAGGTGGAAATAGATGTAGGGTAATTCGCTGATTAACAGCGACTAAATAACGTTCAGCGAAACGGCCCCAAATTCTGTAATCGCATTGCATCTGACACGTCGTGCGAGCCCTAAAAGATCGCAGCCTTCGGCAGCTCCTACAGGTGTACGCCGATCAAATGTAGGAGCTGCCGAAGGCTGCGATCTTTTAAAGGACCTTGCCACGGGCTGTGACCATCCGCCGCGCTGCCCTTACTGTTTCTCAACCGCAGGTGTATCGTATTCGCCTTTTGCAGGCCCCGTGCCTGTGGTTGATACGTGAGGTAGTTGAGTTCATGTCCTTTACCCGTCGCCAAATCCTCGGTGGCCTGGCCGGTCTTGTTGTCGTTGGTGTCGGAGCCGGTGGCGCGTCGCGTTACTGGCTGGGCAAAATGGCCGACGCTGATGCCGGCCACGACTATGAGCTGATCGCCGCACCGTTGGACGTCGAACTGGTGGCTGGGCACACAACCCAGGCCTGGGCGTTCGGCCCGTCGGCGCCGGGCACTGAGTTGCGCGTGCGTCAGGGTGAATGGCTGCGGGTGCGCTTCATCAACCACCTGCCGGTGGCGACCACCATTCACTGGCACGGCATCCGCCTGCCGCTGGAAATGGACGGCGTGCCGTACGTGTCGCAGTTGCCGGTGCTGCCGGGCGAGTACTTCGACTACAAATTCCGTGTGCCGGACGCCGGCAGCTACTGGTATCACCCGCACGTGAATAGCAGCGAAGAGCTCGGTCGCGGATTGGTCGGCCCGTTGATTATCGAAGAGCGCGAGCCCACCGGTTTCAAATACGAAAAGACCTTGAGCCTCAAGAGCTGGCACGTCGATGAAGAGGGCGCCTTCGTAGCGTTCAGCATTCCTCGCGAAGCGGCCCGTGGCGGCACGGCGGGGGGCTTGTCGACCATCAACGGCGTCTCGCAAGCGGTGATCGACTTGCCCGCCGGGCAGATCACTCGCGTACGGTTGCTCAATCTCGACAATACGCTGACGTACCGCCTCAACATCCCCGGCGTCGAAGCGCAGATCTACGCGCTGGATGGTAATCCGATTGAACCGCGCCCACTGGGCAAGGAATACTGGCTGGGTCCTGGCATGCGCATTTGCCTGGCGATCAAGGCACCGCCGGCTGGCGAAGAGTTATCCCTGCGCAATGGCCCGGTACGCCTGGGCACCTTCCGTTCAGTGGCGAACACCGATGCGCCAACCGAGTGGCCGCCAGCACTGCCCGCCAACCCGGTGGCCGAGCCGGACCTGGCCAATGCCGAGAAACTCAACTTCAATTTTGAATGGGTAGGCTCGGTGTCGGTCAATGTCGAAAACGGCAAGCCGCCAAGCCTGTGGCAGATCAACGGCAAGGCCTGGGACATCACCGACAAGACCTGCGCCGATCGACCGATTGCCAAGCTCGAAAAGGGCAAAAGCTATATTTTCGAATTGAAGAACATGACTCAGTATCAACACCCGATCCACCTGCATGGCATGAGCTTCAAGGTCATTGCCTCGAACCGGCACAAGGTCATCCCGTACTTCACCGACACGTACCTGTTGGGCAAGAACGAGCGTGCGCAAGTGGCGCTGGTGGCGGATAACCCCGGGGTCTGGATGTTCCACTGCCATGTGATCGACCACATGGAAACCGGCCTGATGGCCGCCATCGAGGTGGCGTGATGCGTCAGATTCGCCCCGCAGCGATTATCGACCGCAGCCGTGATCGCGATTTCATGCGCGAAGCCCTGGCCCTGGCCGCACAAGGCGCGGCGCTGGGTGAAGTGCCGGTGGGCGCGGTGCTGGTGCAGGACGGTGAAATCATCGGGCGCGGGTTCAATTGCCCGATCAGCGGCAACGACCCCAGCGCCCACGCCGAGATGGTCGCGATCCGCGCCGCGGCTCAGGCCGCCAGCAACTATCGCCTGCCGGGCAGTACGCTTTACGTGACGCTGGAGCCGTGCAGCATGTGCGCCGGGCTGATCGTGCATTCGCGGATCGCGCGGGTGGTGTATGGCGCGCTGGAACCCAAGGCCGGGATTGTGCAGAGTCAGGGACAGTTCTTTACCCAGGGCTTTTTGAATCACCGGGTGTTGTATGAGGGTGGGGTGTTGGCGGAGGAGTGTGGCGCGGTGTTGAGCGAGTTCTTCAAGGCCCGAAGAGCCAAGCCAGCAGACTAGAACACAAATCAAATGTGGGAGCGGGCTTGCTCGCGAAAGCGGTGGATCAGTCAACATCTTTGTTGAATGTTAGTCCGTATTCGCGAGCAAGCCCGCTCCCACAGGTTTATCTGGTGTCTGGAAGATGGGGGGTTACTTGCGGGCGACGATGACGGCCCGCATCGGCGCCGGCAGTCCTTCAACCGTTTTGCTGTGATCTTCCGGATCAAGGAAGTCGCTCAACGACTGATACTTCATCCACTCCGTCCCGCGTTGTTCCTCGACCGTGGTCACGCTCACATCCACGCAACGCACGTCGCTGAACCCAGCCCTACGCAGCCACAGTTCCAGCGCCGGCACCGATGGCAGGAACCACACGTTACGCATCTGCGCGTAACGGTCTTCGGGCACCAACACCTGCTGCTGATCGCCTTCGATCACCAGCGTCTCCAGCACCAGTTCACCGCCCTTGACCAGGCAATCCTTCAGCGCCAGCAAATGCTCGATCGGCGAGCGGCGGTGGTAGAACACGCCCATGGAAAACACCGTGTCGAAGCCTTCCAGATTGGGAGGGAGATCCTCAAAGGGAAACGGCAAGTGCCAGGCATTGGGCTCGGACAGGTAACGCTGCACGGCCTGGAACTGGCAGAAGAACAGCCAGTTGGGGTCGACGCCGATCACACTGTCGGCACCGGCGCCGAGCATGCGCCACATGTAATAACCGTTGCCGCAGCCGACATCGAGGATGCGTTTGCCTTTCAGGTCCAGGTGCGGAGCTACCCGGGACCACTTCCAGTCCGAACGCCATTCAGTGTCGACATGCACGCCGAACAGGTCGAACGGGCCTTTGCGCCATGGCGACAAACCCATCAGCGCGGTGCGCATTTGGGCGCGGGTTTGGTCGTCGCAATCGGTGTCCAGTGTCAGACCGTTCAACAAGTCGACTTCGCTTGGCTGAATCTTCGGTAGCGCGTCCAGCGCGCTCTGCCAGCGTTCCAGGTCGCCGTGACCTTTTTCCATTTTCTTGTCGAGTTGCGCTTGCAGGGTGTTGGCCCATTCGGCCAGCGGGGTACCGGCCAGGCGGCGGGCGAGGGGAGACAGATCAATCATGGCAAGGCAATCAACGAGGCAAAGTTAAGACACTGGAACCACGGCACGACTTTCGAGAACCCGGCGGCCAGAAGGCGCTCGCGGTGTTCTTCGAGGCTGTCGGGCTTCATGACGTTTTCGATGGCGCTGCGCTTCTGGGCGATTTCCAGTTCGCTGTAGCCGTTGGCGCGTTTGAAGGCCACGTGCAGGTCGGTGAGCAGCGCGTGTTCTTCAGGGTCGTTGAAGCGCAGCTTCTCCGAGAGGATCAGCGCGCCACCGGGCAACAACGATTGGCGGATGCGTGAGAGCAGCGCGGTGCGCTGGTCCGGGGCAATGAATTGCAGGGTGAAGTTCAGCGCCACCACCGAGGCCGGCTGGAATTCCAGGGCAAGGATGTCGCCTTCGATTACTTCCACCGGCAGCAACTCCTGGAACATCGAGTCCTGGCCATTGAGGTACTCGCGGCAACGCTCGACCATGGCGGCGGAGTTATCCACAGCGATGACGCGGCAACCGTCGGTGCGCACATGGCGGCGCAGGGCCTGAGTCACCGCGCCGAGGGACGAGCCCAGGTCGTAGAGCACGCTGTTGGGCTGGGCAAATTGCGCGGCGAGCACGCCGAGGTTTTCCACGATGGTCGGATAACCCGGCACCGAGCGCTTGATCATGTCCGGGAATACCCGAACCACGTCCTCGTTAAAGGCGAAGTCAGGCACCTGGGTCAAAGGCTGGGCGAAAAGGCGATCGGATTCTTTGCTCACGGCGGTTCCAGCGGCGTAGGTGGAAAAGGCTGGCATTTTAGCCAAATTGACGGGGGGATGCGCGGGTTGTCTGATAAAGCGCAAATCAAAAGATCGCAGCCTTCGGCAGCTCCTACAAGGGATTGCATTCCAAAGTAGGAGCTGCCGAAGGCTGCGATCTTTTAACCGGTTGAACGTGGTTTCTGGGTGAACGCCGACGCCGCAATCCCCCATTGCCCCAGCCAGTAGCTGAGGATGATCAGGTAAGGCGCGGCATGGAATGGCATCACAAACCGGTTAATGCCAATCACGCTGTCAGAAAACACAAACACCACCGCGCCCGCCGCCGCCAGCAGCGCCGAGCGTTTGGGCACGTCGGTGCCGAGTCGGGCCAGAGCGCGCCAGAGCATGGCGCTGATGGCCAGCCCGTAGACGATCACCGGGATCAGCAGCGGTCCCAAGCCATTGGAAATCAGAATCCCCAGCAGCACCGCGCCCACGCTTAACGCGAGGATCAACGGCAGCAGCGCCAGACGCCGACAATCGCTCAAATAAGCCTTCAGATACGCCAGATGCGCGACCAAAAATGCCCCAAGGCCAAACACGAACAAATCTTGCGGCCATGCCAGCAGCACGTCGCCGACCAGGGAGAAAATCAAACCCAGGCTGATCCAGCGTCGATAGTCACTGGGCGGTGCATCGTGCAACCAGCCGAGCAGGGCCAACACTGGCAACGGTTTGACCAGCAGGCACAGCAACGCGGCATGCACGCTCAGGCCATACAGAAAGGTCACCGCGCCCATCAGCGCCAGAATCAGCCAGCCCACAATCAGTTAACCGCGATGGCGCAGTCGAAGGTTTTTACCGCCGGTACTTCGGGTGCCCACGGCTGTGAATAAGTCAGCCGCAAGCGGCCAGTGCCGCTGGCAAAGGCCTGGAAGCGCCAGGTCGAGAGGCCGGCGCTGCCGACAATTCCGGCATCTTCCGGGTTGCTATAGACCTCGGGGCTGAGCGCATGCAACACGCCACCGGCCGAATCCTGGATCGCCCAGCGGTAACCCGTGGTCGGGTTGCTTGGCAGGGTCAGGATCAGGTTCTGCCCGTTGTTCAGTTGCACCGGGCATTCGCTTTGTTTTTCCACGGTCACGTTCTGTTTCGATTGCGTGGCGCAAGCGCTCAGCAGGGCGAGGGCGAGGGGGATCAACAGGCGGGTGGGGGACATAAGATCAGTGGCTCCGGCATTCACGACGAACGGCGAGCATAACTGAAGATGAGACAAAGTGTGACAGCCAGACCTGAGGTAACGAGAGTTTGGCGTCGTGAGTGCCGACGTCATCGCGAGCAGGCTCGCTCCCACAAGGATTGCATAAACCTGTGGGAGCGAGCCTGCTCGCGATGGCGGTTTTGTTGGCGCTACATGATGTTCAGAAGAGAATCTTCGCCACATCCGCAAAGCGCTTGGCAAAATGCACGGTAATCCCTTCCTTCAGATAATCCGGCAACTCTTCAAAGCTTCCACGGTTGGGCTCCGGCAGGATCAACTCGAAAATCTTCTGCCGCCGCGCTGCAATCACCTTCTCGCGCACGCCACCAATCGGCAGTACATGCCCGGTCAGCGTCAATTCACCGGTCATGGCCACGCCTTTTTTCGGCGACTGATTGCGGGCGAGCGAGAGCAGGGCGCTGGCCATGGTCACGCCGGCGCTCGGGCCGTCTTTCGGCGTGGCGCCTTCCGGTACGTGGAGGTGGACGAAGGCTTCGTCGAAGAACGTCGGATCGCCGCCAAATTGCTTCAGATTGGAGCTGACGTAGCTATAGGCAATTTCTGCCGACTCTTTCATCACTTCCCCCAGTTGGCCAGTGAGTTTGAAGCCACGGTTGAGGGTGTGAATGCGCGTGGCTTCGATCGGCAGTGTGGCGCCGCCCATGCTGGTCCAGGCCAGCCCGGTGATCACGCCGATGCCGGACAGCACTTGCTCGTTGCGGAATACCGGTCGGCCGAGGGAGGCTTCCAGGTCTTTCGGGCCGAGTTTGATCACTGCTTTCGGTTCGTCGAGCAGCTTCATCACGGCTTTTCGCACCAGTTTGCCGAGGTTTTTTTCCAGCTGCCGCACCCCGGCTTCACGGGCGTAGCCGTCGATCAAGGCTTTCAATGCGTTGTCGCTGATGCTCAGGCTACCCTTGGACACGCCGGCTTTCTCAAGCTGTTTCGGCCACAGGTGACGCTTGGCAATGGCGACTTTCTCTTCGGTGATATAACCCGACAGACGAATCACTTCCATCCGGTCCAGCAACGGGCCGGGAATCGAGTCCAGGGTGTTGGCGGTGCAGACGAACAATACTTTCGACAGGTCCAGACGCAAATCCAGATAGTGATCGAGGAATTCGACGTTCTGTTCAGGATCGAGGGTTTCCAGCAACGCCGAAGCGGGGTCGCCCTGGTAGCTCTGGCCCATTTTGTCGATCTCGTCGAGCATGATCACCGGGTTCATCACTTCGACGTCTTTCAACGCGTGGACGAGTTTGCCCGGTTGCGCGCCGATGTAAGTGCGGCGATGGCCCTTGATCTCGGCTTCGTCGCGCATGCCGCCGACGCTGAAGCGATAGAACGGCCGGCCCAGGGTTTCGGCGATGGATTTGCCGACACTGGTCTTGCCCACGCCCGGTGGGCCCACCAGCAAGACGATGGAGCCGCTGATCTCGCCTTTATAGGCACCGACCGCGAGGAATTCGAGGATGCGGTCCTTGATGTCGTCGAGGCCGGCGTGGTGTTTGTCCAGCACCTTGCGTGCGTGTTTGAGGTCGAGTTTGTCCTCGCCGTACACGCCCCAAGGCACCGAGGTCGCCCAGTCTAGGTAGTTGCGGGTCACCGCGTATTCAGGTGAACCGGTCTCGAGGACCGACAGTTTATTCATTTCCTCTTCGATGCGTTTCTGCGCCTGGGGCGGCAACACCTTGCCCGTCAGGCGTTGCTCGAACTGCTCGATGTCGGCGCTGCGATCGTCCTTGGTCAGGCCCAGCTCTTGCTGGATGACCTTGAGTTGTTCCTTGAGGAAGAACTCGCGCTGATGCTCGCCGATCTTGCGGTTAACTTCGGCAGAGATTTCTTTCTGCAGGCGCGCGACTTCGACTTCCTTGCGCAGCATCGGCAGGACTTTTTCCATGCGCTTGAGCATTGGCACGCAGTCGAGCACTTCTTGCAGCTCGCTGCCGGTGGCCGAGGTCAGCGCGGCGGCGAAGTCGGTCAGCGGCGACGGGTCGTTGGGGCTGAAGCGGTTGAGGTAGTTCTTCAGCTCTTCGCTGTACAGGGGGTTGAGCGGCAGCAGTTCCTTGATCGCGTTGATCAGCGCCATGCCGTAGGCCTTGACCTCATCGGTCGGCTCAGTGGGCTGGTGCGGGTATTCGACTTCCACCAGGTACGGCGGGCGATGGTGTTTGAGCCAGGTTTTGATGCGCACCCGGGTCAGGCCCTGGGCGACGAATTGCAGTTTGCCGTTTTCGCGACTGGCGTGGTGGACTTTGACCAGGGTGCCGTATTCCGGCAGGGCTTTGGTATCGAAGTGGCGCGGGTCTTCCTGGGGAGCGTCCATGAAGAACAGGGCCAGGGAGTGATGATCGGATTGGCTGACCAGTTCGAGGGTTTCGGCCCACGGCTCTTCGTTGACGATCACCGGCAGTACTTGCGCCGGGAAGAAGGGCCGGTTGTGGATCGGGATGATGTAGACCTTGTCCGGCAGGTTCTGGCCAGGCAGGGCGAGGCCTTTGCCGGTGGAGTGGTGTTCGACGTTGTCTGTTTCGGCGTATTCGCTCGTGTCTTCGGGGAATTCTTGCTGGTCGGTCATGGGGCACCTGCGCAATAGGGTATGGGTCTTAGATGGGGCAGGTGGGGGGTGGTTTCAATGGCTCTGGATATTTCAGCGTGTGTGTTCAGGGGTTTGACAGCGCCCACAGGCGCGTAGGAGCTGCCGAAGGCTGCGATCTTTTGATCTTCCGGCGTCTTCAAGAACACAAGATCAAAAGATCGCAGCCTTCGGCAGCTCCTACAGGGATGGGTGACTTGAAACAATCGAGCACAAAAAAAGGCGACCCCCTCACAGGAGTCGCCTTTGCTTTAACTGCCGCTACCGCTTATTCCGACAGTTTGTATGCAATCACATAGTCACCCTGCTTGGTGCCCAGCGATCCGTGACCGCCCGCAACAACGAGCACGTATTGCTTGCCGTCTTTACCGGTGTAGGTCATCGGTGTGGTTTGCGCGCCTGCTGGCAGGCGGCCTTCCCACAGTTGCTTGCCGTTTTTCACGTCGTAGGCGCGCAGGTACTGGTCGAGGGTGCCGCTCAGGAAGGCCACGCCACCTGCGGTGGTGAAGGTGCCGCCCAGGCTGGGTACGCCCATGCTCAGAGGGATCGGAACCGGCGAGCTGTCGCGCACGGTGCCGTTCTTGTGCTTCCAGATGGTTTTGTTGGTGGTCAAATCGACCGCCGCCACGTAACCCCAGGCCGGTGCCTGGCACGGCAGGCCCATTGGCGACAGCAGCGCTTCGAGGATCACGCCGTAAGGTGCGCCTTTGTTTGGCTGCACGCCTTCGGTTTCGCTGACGCGAGGGCCTTGTTTGGCGATTTCGGCGGCCGGGATCAGTTTCGATTTGAACGCCATGTAGCTCGGGTTCACGAAAGCGATCTGACGAACCGGGTCAACCGACATGCCGCCCCAGTCGAACACGCCGAAGTTACCGGGATAAACGATCGAGCCTTGCAGCGACGGCGGGGTGAACATGCCGTCGTAACGCAGGGATTTGAAGTCGATCCGGCACAGCATCTGATCGAACGGGGTCACGCCCCACATGTCGCGTTCCTTGAGGGTCGGCGGCACGAAGTTCAGGTCGGACATCGGTTGGGTCGGCGAAGTGTGGTCGCCTTCCACCGCGCCTTGCGGCACCGGAATTTCCTTGATCGGCACGATCGGCTGACCATTGCTGCGGTCCAGCACGTAGATGCTGCCTTGTTTGGTGGACGCGAGCACCGCCGGTTTCACACCGTCTGCGGTTTTCAGGTCCATCAGGGTTGGCTGGCCGCCGACGTCCATGTCCCACAGGTCATGGTGGGTGAACTGGAAGTGCCAGCGCACCTTGCCGGTGGCGATGTCCAGCGCGGTCAGGCCGGCGGCGTGCAGTTCCGATTCAGGGGTACGCGCGCCACCGAATTGATCCGGGGTCTGGTTGCCCATCGGCAGGTAGAGCATGCCGAGTTTTTCGTCGACGCTGAACATGGACCACATGTTCGGCGAGTTGCGAGTGTAGGTTTTGCCTTCGGCAATCGGCGTGGTGTCGTCCGGGTTGCCGCTGTCCCAGTTCCACACCAGTTTGCCGGTATGCACGTCGAACGCGCGGATCACGCCGCTTGGCTCGTCGGTGGAAACGTTGTCGGTCACGTGGCCGCCAATCACCACCAGGTCTTTGGTGACCGCCGGTGGCGAAGTGGAGTAGTAACCGCCGGCGGTGAAGCCGCCGATGTTGGCTGTCAGGTCAACCTGGCCACCGTTGCCGAAGTCTTCGCACATTTTGCCGGTGTCGGCGTTCAGGGCGATCAGACGGGTGTCGGCAGTCGGCAGGAAGATCCGGCGCGGGCAGGCGCTGGTCACTGGCGCGTTGGCCGTGCCGGTCGGGCTCTGCTCGGACGCGTAGGCGGCGTCATCGTGATAGGTCACGCCACGGCAGGTCATGTGCGCCCAACCCTTGAAGTTCGCCGCGTTTTGCGTGGAGAGCTTCGGATCGAAACGCCAGAGTTCCTTGCCGGTGTCCGGGTCCAGCGCGATCACCTGGCTGTGCGGCGTGCAGACATAGAGCATGCCGTTGGCCTTGAGCGGGGTGTTTTCGGCGGTGGTTTCGCCCGGATCGTTCGGGCCAGGCAGGTCGCCGGTGCGGTAGGTCCAGGCGGGCACCAGTTTGCTGACGTTCTGCGGCGTGATCTGCGCCAGTGGCGAGTAACGATCGCCATGGGCGCTGCGGCCGTAGGAGTTCCAGTCGCCGTCGGGCATGGCCGGGGCGGTGTTGGTCATGCCAGGCACGGCGTCGCGATCCAGTTCGCCCTTGATTTCACCCGGGTGGGTGAACAGGCTGGCCAGCGCGGCGATACCGGCGATGACCACGGCAGCGCTCAGCACGCCGGTGCCGACCGGGTTGAATTCGCCGGTACGCAATGGGCGACGAAACCATGGCAGCAGCATGACGATGCCGAGGGTGAAGAGCAGCGCCAGACGTGGCACCAGTTGCCACCAGTCCAGGCCGACTTCCCACAGTGCCCAGACGGTACTGGCGAACAGCACCACCGCGTACAGGCTCAGCGCCGCGTAACGGTCGGCCAGCAGCAGCCCCCCGGTCAGCATCAGGCCGATACCGGCCAGCAGGTAATACAGCGAGCCGCCGAGCATGCTCAGCTTGATCCCCCCGGCCAGCAAGGCCAGGCCCATTAGTAGAAGCACGATACCGAGCAGGCTCGGTAGCAGACGGCTTCGACTGAAAGCACCATCAGCGCTCATAGTGTGGTTCTCCGTGACGTTTTAAGTAGTCCCGCGCAAGTTCACTGTAGATGACGATCTGGCGCGGGCATGGTTCATAGAAAAACTGTTTAGTTGATGCGGTCCTTGTGGGAGCGAGCCTGCTCGCGATGGCGGCTTAACATTCAGCATTGATGTCGACTGACATACCGATATCGCGAGCAGGCTCGCTCCCACAGGTTTTGCATGAATCCTAGAACGACGACTGGATCTTGATCCCGCCAATCAGCGCGTCATCGACCTTGTCCACGCCACCGGGGTGGCGGATGTATTGCAGGTTCGGGCGCACGGTCAGCCAGTTCGTGACGTGCACGCCGTAATAGAGTTCGGCGCTATATTCGGTGTCTTGCGGCGGCAGGAACGATGGGTCGTCGTAGTCGAAGACGGCGCGGGCCTGATTGGTGGCCTCGGCGTTCTTGCGATAGGCCGGGTTGACATGCACACGGGCCAGGGCAAAACCGATGTCGTCCCTGGCGCGGGCATCGAACAAGCCTTTGTAGACGACGCCGGCCTGGACGTAGTTGTCGATGGCGTTGGTCTTCTTGTCGTGCATCGTGCCGTTGGCGAACACGCTCAGGCCCCGAGAGTTGTCACTGGCGCGGCTGGTCAGCTGCTGCTGCACGCCCAGCCACACGCCATGCTTGCTCGATGCGCTGCGATAAGCCTCGCCACTCAGGGCTGCAGGCTGGCCGTTGCTGTCCTTGTAGACGTCGGTGGCCTTGGCGTTGCTGTAGTAGTAACCGGCGCGGTATTCACCCGGCAGGCCATTGAATTTTGGAGTCCAGACCAGTTCCACCGGCAGAATCGCGCCCTGCGTGCCGCTGCCGCTGAGCTTGAAGCCGTTGTCGCGATCAAGGTTGGACGGGTTTTGCTCGTAAGCCCCGACTTGCGCGTAGAGCTCCGGCGTCAGGTGATATTTGACGCGCATCGCCCACTGGCTGACCGGCCAGTTGTACCAGATGTCGCCAACCCAGTTGCCGACCTGGGAGCCGCAGAACGCCAGGTTCTGGAAGTCGCAGGGGAAGCTGTTGAAGTCTTCGCCCTCGCCGAAGCGGCCGACTTTGATGTCGAGCTTCTGATCGAAGAATTTCTGCTGATACCACATCTGCGTCAGGCGCCAGGTCTGGCCGCGGCCCCAGACTTCCTGAGCCGAGGTGAAACCGCCGACCCGCGGATCGTTGATCCGGTCGTTGCTGATGTTGTTGCCATTGCGCTCGGTGATGGTCAGCTGAAATTCAGCATCGTCCCAGCCGAGAATCTTCTGCAGGTCCAGGTGGGTGCCCAAGCCAAACTGGTCGCTGTAGCGAGCGGTGCGGTCATGGTCGTAGCCGCCGTGCAGGTTGCTGCCCATTTCACCGGTGTAATCGACCTTGAAGTCGTAGCCTTTTTCCGAAAGTTCGGTGCGCGTGCCGTTCCAGTCGCCGAGCATCCACGGCGAATCGCTATCGAAGGCCGGCGCAGCCTGGGTGCAGGTGGCGAGGCTCAACGCGGTGAAACCGCCGATCAGGTTGAGGGCTTTTCGATTGGCCACAGGGAGTAAGACAGCGCTGTCTCGCGGAGTTTGAAAATCAGGCATAGAGAAGTAATTCTTGGTCTTTTTCTAAAGGGGGTGAACTGAACGCAGCAGGAATGAAGCAGGGGAGAAGCGTTTCAGCTGGACGGGCGTAAGGATAATGTTCTGTTACACATAGAGAAAGGGCTTTTACTGACATGGATCATTTCGGATTTGGTAATAGTCCATTGAACAAAGCAAAATCAAAAGATCGCAGCCTTCGGCAGCTCCTACGCGCCTGTGGGCGCTGCCGAAGGCTGCGATCTTTCCAAGGTCACCTACATTTAACAGAGAGCAAACAGATAGCTTCCCCCCAACGAAGCCCTCGGCTAAGGTGCGCGGCTTCCAATTCCCACTTCGCTCGAAGGCCCGGCATGATCGAACAGAACACCAACCCGCTGCACGGCGTGACGCTGGAACAAATTCTCAACGCCCTGGTTGAACACTACGAATGGTCGGGGCTGGCCGAGCGTATCGATATCCGCTGCTTCAAGAGTGACCCGAGCATCAAGTCGAGCCTGACATTCCTGCGCAAAACCCCATGGGCGCGGGAGAAGGTCGAACGCCTGTACGTGAAGTTGATGCGCACCAAGCGACCGGTCTGAGCATGGTCATACCCTCGACGCCAGGTTCTGCCGCGAGGCGTCGTTATGTTGCTGTGGCGGCGATTCTGGGTTGGGCGGGATTAAGCATTCAGATGTACCTGATTCTTTACTCACGCTGGAGTATTGCGGCCAGTCTGCTGGGTGGGCTGGTGAGTTTTTTCAGTTTTTTCACCGTGCTGACCAACACGCTGGTGGCGGTGGTGCTGACCTGTGAACTGACGTCCCGGGAATCGGCGGCGCGGCGCTGGTTTTTGCAGCCGTGGGTGAGCAGTGGAATTGCGGTGAGCATCGCCGTGGTCGGTGTGGCGTACAGCCTGTTATTACGCCATTTGTGGCATCCCGAAGGCTGGCAATGGCTGGCCGATGAGTTGATGCATGACGTCATGCCGCTGCTGTTTCTGGCTTATTGGTGGTTCTGTGTGCCCAAAGGGACGTTACGGCTGAAGTACATTGCGGTATGGGTGATCTATCCGCTGGTGTACTTCGGCTATGCGTTATGGCGCGGGCATCTGCTGGCGGCTTATCCCTATCCGTTCATTGATGTGGACAAGCTGGGTTATCCACAGGTGTTTGTGAATGCAGGGGGATTGTTGGCGGGGTTTGTGCTGATTGCGCTGCTGGTGATTGGATTGGATCGGTGGCAGGGGCGACTTGGCACAGGCTCGGACCGGTAGCGAGACTGAAATCGCTTTCGCGAGCAAGCCCGCTCCCACACTGAATCGAGTTGAACACAAAAAATGGGTCCACTGGAGATCAAATGTGGGAGCGGGCTTGCTCGCGAAGAGGCCCAAGAGGTTGTCATTCCTCGTCACTGTCATCCAGTCGCCAGTAACCGACAGCCTTCACAAACTGCTCATTCAGGCCATGCTCATCGAGCAATACCCGGCGGACCTGCCGCGACACTTTGGACTCAGTCGCCACCCACGCATACAGATTGCCATCGGGCACCTTGATCTGTTGCACGGTGGTCAGCAGGTTATTCCTGCCACCTTCACGCAGTACCCAAATCACATCGACCTGCGCTGCGCTTTCCAGGCGTTGTTGTTCGGCGCCGTTTTCCACTTCCACGATCACCAGTGCATGGCGGTTGGCGGCCAGGCCTTCGAGGCGGCGGGCGATGGCGGGCAGGGCGGTTTCGTCGCCGATAAGCAGATAGCTGTCGAAGATGTCCGGCACGATCATCGAGCCCCGCGGTCCGCCGATGTGCAGGAACTGGCCGGGTTTGGCCTGCTCGGCCCAAGTCGAGGCAGGGCCATCGCCGTGCAGCACGAAGTCGATGTCCAGCTCCAGCGTGTCCAAATCATAACGACGAGGAGTGTAGTCGCGCATCGCGGGCATCGGCCCGTTGTCTTTGCCAGCCCCAAGAACCAGCGTTTCCAGCGCCGCTTGCTCCGCAGCGTTTTGGGGGAACAGCAGTTTGACGTGGTCGTCCGTTCCAAGGCTGACGAAGCCAGCCAGCTCTGGGCCACCCAGGGTAATCCTGCGCATACGCGGAGTAAGGTCGACCACTCGCAGCACTTGCAGACGACGGCGCTTGATCTCGTGGCTGACACGGTGAATGGATTGGGATAGCACGATAACGTCGGTCATTCGGCGTTCTCCTGAACGGGTTGAACGGCGGGGCCATCGACGATGGCTTTGGCCGTGTTGTTGAGCAGGTCGCGTACCCGCAGGATTTCTTCCGGGCTCCAGCGACCATGGTGCATTTGCAAGGCATGGCGCAGGTTGTGCACCGCTTCGTGGATTTCGGCCGGGCGGTCATGGCCGCGCAACGAGCGCTTGCTGACTTCGATGCGCATGCGCACGCCGTCCAGGGCAATCGCTTGCTCACTTAAAGACAGACGTCCGGCGTCGGTGATGCTGTAGCGCTTTTTCCCGCCCTCGGCATCGCCCAGGATCATTTCGCTTTCTTCAAGGAAGGTCAGGGTCGGGTAGATCACGCCGGGGCTGGGGCTGTAGGCACCGTCGAACATGCTTTCGATCTGGCGGATCAGGTCATAGCCATGACACGGCTGCTCGGCGATCAGCGCCAGCAACAGTAATTTCAGGTCACCGGGGGCGAACACCCGTGGCCCACGTCCACCGCGCTCGCGGCCGGGTCCCGGGCGTTTCTCGAAGCCGTCGCGGCCATCGCCGTGTTCGCGGTGGGGGGAATGATGGTCTCTCATTTTTGCTTGCTCTCGTCGTGTTTAGATACAACTTAAGATATATCTTAAGTCTTGATCAAGGCACTTTTCGTGCGAAGCGACCGTATGCCGACGAGCGGTGATGAAGAGCAATGGTTGA
Source organism: Pseudomonas frederiksbergensis (assembly GCF_003732275.1). Taxonomy (GTDB): domain Bacteria; phylum Pseudomonadota; class Gammaproteobacteria; order Pseudomonadales; family Pseudomonadaceae; genus Aquipseudomonas; species Aquipseudomonas frederiksbergensis_H. Next base: position 674,073 of record NZ_MOBM01000012.1, on the reverse strand, counting down.
AATCCATCGAAAAAGTCTGCCGCTCGCCTCTCTTTTCTTTGAACAGCCAGCCTTTGAAGAATCTTGAAGTTATTACTCTAAAATTTTTGGGTCTTATATTTTAAAAGGCTTAAAAGTCCCGTGTTAAACAGCTGGAACTGCTGTTTGGTTTTTTCAATAAAACTGTATGTAGGTCGTAACTTACAGTCACTGTTTTGGATTTTGATTTTTTGCAGTTTTGTCTTTCTTGTCATGAGGTCGTTGAACTACGAGCTCATAGGAAGTTGCCTGCTTACTTCCCGGAGCGATAAGTCGATCATGCCCCGGCGTTGAAAGAGCACAGCAAGCGGCCTTTACGGGTATGTGATGTCTGAGCTTTCAATGAACCGATCCTTTAAAAGAAAACAGGTACTGAATGATGTTCAAGAAATTCGCAATTGCTGCCCCACTGGCTGTTCTGGCTCTCCATTCCTCCATGGCTTTCGCCGCAGGCGAGGCTGCTCACTCAATCAATCTTATCGCTCACGTGCCAACCAATGGCTTCTATGTGGTGCCAACCGACCCTGATCTGGTCAACAAGGATCAGGACATGAGCTTCCAGCCAGCCACTGGCAAGATGGGAGAAGTCAATGGTTTCTTCGACGTGCGCAACAATAACGGCTCGGTTCACGCCAGTCTGGAAAGTGCACCTAAATTGATCTCCGGTGCTCAGTCGATTGATTTGAAAGTCGAGTTCAATAACAAGGAACTGACGCTCACCCCACAACTGGTCGTGGGTGAAGCCGAGTCCGACGCAAACTATCGCGCGCCGCTGAAAATCACCGCTAAGGGCACCACGTTCCTGCCGGGCGATTACACTGGTGTGGTCGCAATGACCTTCGACGCCGTTGCTCCGGTCGTCACGCGTTGATCGAGCTTCAAGGCAACAAACGCTAACTGCTCAAGTGGCGTTAACCGGCGGACAACCCAACCGGCCCGTCCGCCGGATTCCAACCCATTCGTAACCAGAGTAAGAGTTCATGTTCCCGATGACACCCATCGCGGCTGCGCTTGCGCTGTTGTTTTGTGCCAGTGCAGCAGCGGCTCCCGTTTCTTCCGCCGGTACGACACCGCGAAGTCTGTTGGCCCAGGCCAAAGGTCTGCCGGCAGACTTCGAGGAGCATTTCTTTGATGTGCCTCTGGCTGTTCGGGTGGAACTCGATCAGCAACCGCTGGGGGAGGCCATGGTGGTGTTGTCTCGCGATGATCGCATCACGTTGCTTGAATTTACCGACACCAGCGAAAACCGCTTCGGCCCCGCCGAGCGGGAAAAGTGGGCCAGTTATCTCAAGCCAGGCGTACCGCTGGGCACATGTACCGGTTCGTGTCCGGATCAGGTGCTGGCGGTGCATTACAACCTGGAAAACTCCCTCGTCTCAATCCTCACCGAAAACGCTGAACGCGACGTAGAGGCCAAGCGTTATTACGAGCAACCCGATGGCGGCAGCAGCGGTCTGATGGTGCGCAACCAGCTCAATCTCAACGGTGGCCAGCAACAGGATCTGGGCGGTCGCTTTGGTCTTGAAGCCAGCGCCAGCCTGGGCAACTGGAGCCAGACATTCAACATGCAACTGGCCCGTCTTGGCGGTCCGGATGACAAGCTTTATCACGCGGTCCATGAGCTTTACACCCAGCGCGAATTGCAAGGCAGCTTCTTTCGTCTGGGCTATTTCACCCCCAATTCCGAAGGACTGACCCGCCAGCCGCGCACGTTCGGCACCAGTCCCGACACGGCTGTCGGCGTCATGTATGGCAGCTCCGACAGCCTGGCCATCAACAGCGCGATGCCCAGCGTTTACCCCATCTACGTCACGGCCAACCGCCAAGGATCGGTGGAGATTTACCGTGACGGTCTGTTGATCAATACCCAGTCAGTGCCCGCCGGGTTGCAGACCCTCGATACCCGACCGCTGCCTGGTGGCATCTATGAAGTCGAAGTACGACTGGTCGAAGATGGCCAGATCACCTCGAGCACTCAGGAGCTGGTGTACAAGCCCAACAACTGGCGAAATCTCGACGAGCGCTGGCGCTACAACCTGTTTGCCGGGGAAGAAAGCAAACTGTTGAGCAACTGGGATCAGCAGGCCAACGGCGGCGCCACGGCCGGGGCTTCGGTCAACTACCTGGCGCACCCACGGGTCATTCTGGGGCTGTCGGCGCGCCAGGTTCGCGAAAAACTGCAATACGGCAGTTCCGTCGACTGGACCCTGGCCAATCACCTTAGCCTGTACGCCAATGTCTACCAGACGCAGGACCACGGCACCGGTCTGGACCTGCAAAGTCTTTATAACTATGGCGCCGGCAGCGTGGTGATCAGCCACAACCGCAGCTGGCTGGACACCACCAACCTTTACGAAACCCTGCCGGATGGCACTCGGGTGCGCCAACGCAATGTGTTTGTCGGTGAAACCAGCAACTCCTCGCTGGCACTCAATCATCGGCTCAACAGCAAAAGCACCCTCAATGCCAGGGTGTCCCACAGCGAGGGCAACGTCGAAGGCGTCGGCCTCGATCTGGGCTGGAATCAGCGCACCAAACTGTTTGGCAGCGATGGCAACTGGCGGCTCTCGCTGTTTGATCGACCGGGCAGTTTCAGCAGCGGCAACGCACGCAATCGTGGTATCGACCTGAGCGTCAACCTGGCACTTGGCACGCCTGGACAGCAGATCACCGGCAGCATCGGTTCGCGTACGGCCCGGGACGGCAGTCGCGACAACAACGCCTCCATTGGCTGGCGCAAAGACCTGAAAGATCACGTGCTGCAAAACGTCTCGGTGACGGCGCTCACCGACACCTATGGCGTCGGCGTTTCCAGCCTCGCCAACTTTCGCACCGACGCGATCAATGGTGATGGCTTCGTTCAGCGTTCGTCCTACAACGGCAATTTCACCGGTGGCCTCAACCTGGACAGTACCCTGGTCCTCGGCGGTCAGCAGATGGTGTTGACCAGCCAGCATGAGATGCGCGGTGCTGGATTGATTGTCGATGTGGAGTCGGACATCGACGACATTGCCCTGCGCGCCGACGACTACAGCGGCGGCAGTGCGGCGCTGAAGCCGGGACGCAACTTCATTCCGATCACCGCGTACCAGAACAGCTCGGTGAGTTTCGATTTCGAAGGCAACCATGTGCCGGCGGCCACCATCGAACCGGCCCGCACCCGTTATCACCTGAACAAGGGTGGGGTCGAGTACCGCAAGGTGCGGGTGATGAAAACCCTGACCGTGCTTGGCCGGCTGGTCGATTCGCGAGGGCAGCCGCTCAAGGGCCACCACGTAATCAACCACGCCAGTCGTGGCGTGACAGAGGTCGATGGTTTTTTCTCGATGGAAATGAACGCCGGTTCGCCGACCCTGGAAGTGCGTCAGGGCAACCAGTTGCTGTGCCAGTTCCGTCTCGAGGCCGACCGCCATCGCAGCGAAAACAACGTATTGATGATCGGTGATTTGCGCTGCACCCCGGACACGCTGGCCGATATCAACGCTTCCGAACAGAAGGCAGGCTGAAAGCATGAAAAGGTCTACGCGTTATCCCGGGTGGCTGACGATTCCCGTGCTGTTCCTCAGCCTCTTGGGCGAACCGGCCGAGGGCGCAACGATGGATATCCGCGCGGTATTTCGCCTCGACCCGGCAAAACCGATGCACAACGAATTTATCAACGTGACCCCGGTCACGGGGCATTGCGAGAATCAACCTGCGTTTTGCAAAGAGAGAGAACTGTTTTCTCTGCTGATACCGATCGGCTTTCAATCGGTTGCATCGATCGAAGCAGGGCAAGCCGATCAGCGCAGGGGCGCGATGTTTCGGGTACCGGGGGACTGGCGAAGGCTCAGCGTCCGGCATGCAGACACGCAGGAAGAGGCTGAAGTCGAGGTCAGGATTGTCTCCATTGGCGGGCGTTACATTCTGTCCGATACGGCGGAAAACCTTGTCGGCGAAGGTGAGCCCACGACATGGCCTGGTTGGCATACACGCCTGTGGGGCGACTGGACCTGGGCACCGCCGGCGCCGTGCAGAAGTACTGGAGGCATGTATGCGTGGCCAAACGCCAGAACGTTTTTCTGGCTCACGTCCGGGACGAGCGTGTGCGCTGTTCAGGCCAATTACCGCATCCCGGGTTTGACCTATGAGCGGATGCAGATCGGTTACGAATTGCGCACGCCCAACCCACTGCAAATGTCGTCTGGCCAGTATTACGGTGATTTGACTTACACCGTGGGGCCCGGAATGGACTTTGACATGGGGGACATCATGCGGCCCGACGACTCGGTCTTGACGCTCAATTTCAACCTGGATGTCGAACACACCCTTAAAGTCGACCTGCCACCGGGTGGAAACAAGGTCGCGCTGGAGCCCGAAGGCGGTTGGAATCGCTGGGTCGAGAGCGGTCGCCAGCCGACCAGAATCTACCGCGATCAACTGTTCTACATCTCTGCGTCTTCGCGCTTCAGCGTGAGGATGCAATGCGATTCCCTGGGCGGTACTCGCTGCTATTTGCGCGGTGACCGCGGCGATAGCACCCAAGTGGAAGTAAAACTCAGCCTGCCGGCCGGGATCGTGGGGTCGGGTGGCGGGGCGGTCAATCTTCTCTTGCTGGATAACGGCCGTTGGATGGGCCCGTTTCAACCGGGCCATTATCTCGACCGGAAACCGGGTTCGTTGCGTTTCGAGATGCCCCGCGATGCCATCGACTTTCTGTTGCGTCCCGGATGGGAATTCAAGGGCACCCTCAAGGGCAATATCACGATTATCTGGGACTCGGAAGTTTGACTCCGAACCATCCATTTTCTTTTTTGTGGGGTTAAGACGATGACACGTTTGCTTTTGCTGACGGTGCTCAGTGTGTTTTGCGTGGCGGCGCATGCCGGGCCGCAAATCAATGTAGGCACTGTTTATGACTACCTGGATGGCGACAAGAGTACTTACCTGAAGCGGGTCTTCAACAGCGGCGACAGCACCGCTTTCGTCAAAGTCAATGTGCTGGAAATTGTCTATGACGCTGACGGCACGCCGAGGGAAATTCCGATCGAAACCTCTGCTGATAAAGCGTCGCGTGATGGCCTGATGGCGAGTCCCGCGCGGTTGATCGTGCCGGCCCAGGGCATGCAGGGCACTCGTCTGCTGTACATGGGCGAGCGTGACCGCGAGCGCTATTTCCGTGTGCGCTTTGTGCCGGTGGTACCGGAGAAGGAAGATGAATTCGTGGTCGGCAACGAGGAACGCGAAGACTACAAAAAGACATTGAGCGCCGGGGTCAACGTGATGACCGGCTTCGGCACGATTTTCTTCGTGCGGCCCAAAGATGCCCGTTTCGAGACGGCCATCCATGAGACCGACAGCCGCTACGAGTTGCGCAACAACGGCAACACGGTGCTCGTTCTCGATGAATTCAAAAGCTGCTCATTGAGCAAGGAGACCGACTGTGGCGCGACCACCAAGCACCATGTCATGGCAGGCAAGTCATACAGCTTCGATAAGGAAAAGGGCCGTGAATACCGTTTCAAGCTGATCGAAGGCGAACGCAAACAGGACATGAGGGTGGTGAGCCGCTAACGGCTGCCTCCATTGACGCGGTAGGTAACGAGTATGAACAAGCAATGCGTCGTCGTCGTACTGATGGCAATCACCGGGCTGATGAGCACCCTCGGTTGGGCCGCTCGCGAAGAACACACATTCGAAGTGTCGCTGACGGTCCCGAGTCGGGCGTTTTATATCATTCCGACCGAACCGGGCTGGATCCACCGGCCCCAGAAACTGGCTTGGGACTACCCCACATCATCCTTGGGTAGCTTGCGCAAGAATTTCGATGTGCGACATGACACCAGCGCGATTGAAGCGCGTCTGGAAAGCGCGCCCTACCTGTCAAACGGCAGGCCGGACGATGACATTGTGTTGCGGGTCCGTTTCAACGGCGTCGAGCTGAGTTCCGAGCCCAGCCCGCGAGAGGTGGTGTCCAGGGCTGAAGCCTCGGCGGGAAAACGGGTTTTGCTGGAAATAGAGCCTGTGAAGCCGGTCGGCGGCTATCGGGCAGGGGAGTATGCGGGCAACGTGATGGTGCTGTTCAACGCGAGGGCACCTGGGGAATGAAGACCGATAGCGTCACTTCCATGAGCACCAGGCGAGAGTTGAAGTCATGAAAAATTTTTGTTGGACACTGGGCGTGCTGGCGGCGCTGTGCGTGCCGTCGGTGGAGGCGATGAATCGGGAAATCCGTGCATTGTTCCAGCCGGATCCGGCGCAGCCGAACAAGAACGAGTTTATCAACAAGACGCCTAACAGCGGTTACTGCGTTAACTACCCGAGCGAATGCGCCGATAACCGGATGTTCAGTATCCGGGTTCCGATTCAATTCCAGTCCTTTCGTGCTATCAGGCCCGGTGAAGGTGTGGCAGTGAAAGTGCCGGCCAACTGGCGGAAACTGACCGTTACCCATCAGGATACGCAGGAAACGGAAACCGTCGAAGTTCGCATCATCGGCATTGGTTCCAGGTATATGTTGTCCGACTCCGCGGCAAATCTGGTCGGGGTGACCGATCTCCTTGAAGGCCATCAGAAGTTATGGTCCGGCGGCAGTTGGGTCTATGCACCGTCGCCTTGTCTGTACAGCGGCATTGGAGGATACACCCCGGCAAACTATACTTTTTTCTGGAAGGCGCCAGTGGAAGCCGCATGTACCAAGCTTGCCCAATACACCATCCCGAGCATGACACTGGACCACCTGGATTTTGCCTATGAGCTGCGAACCCCGAACCCCTTGGGCATGTCGTCCGGGCTTTATAACGGGAGTTTGTCTTATTTCGTTGGGCCAGGTGGTGACTTCAGCATGGGGCCGATGATGACGCCGGATGATTACCTGCTCACGCTCGATTTCGTGCTGGATGTGCAACATACCCTCAAGGTTGACTTGCCACCCGGTGGAAGCAAGGTGGCGCTGGAACCCGAAGGCGGTTGGCAGCGCTGGATCGAGAGTGGTCGCAAGCCGAGCCGTATCTACCGCGACCAACTGTTTTACATGTCGGCGTCATCGCGCTTCAGAGTCATGTTGCGGTGCAATGTGGCGGGCGGGGACACATGCTCTTTGTGGAATCCCGATTATACAAAACGCGCCGTCGTGCAAACGAAACTCAGCCTGCCCCCAGGGATTGACGGCCACAACGGGCCGGTCAAGGAACTTGTGCTGAGGCCCAACAGCTGGCTGGGACCCTTCCAGCCTGGATTTTATGTGGATCGAAAAGCGGGTTCGCTGCGTTTCGAGATGACCCAGGACTCCATCGACTTCCTGTTCCGTCCCGGTTTCAGTGACACATTCAGCGGCAACATCACCGTTATCTGGGACTCGGAAGTTTGAGCGTCCGAGGCCTGCGAATAGTCCCTGAAAGCGGCGCGAGCGCCAGCTTTCAGGGAGCACTGTTAAATGCCGGCTCTTACCATCGCTTCACGGGTCAGCTTTCTGGCCAACGCCTTGCGTTCATAGTTCAACTCCGACAGCAGCCGCTCATACAACTGCTGGCTCTTTTCTTCATCGATAAAAACGTCGGCCTCGGCAATGTTCAGCTGCCGGGCCAGTTTTTCCAGCGTTCGTTTGCGCGAGGCCTTTTCCCTGGAATCTTCGGCGTTCGCCCAGTCTTTCTGGGCGATGTGTAGATCTTCGACCCGTTCTTGTTTCGACTCGAAAAGGCGATCATTCGCCTCGAACCTGGCTGGGTGAGTGTCCTTCAAGTATTTTTCCCAGAAGGGATTTTCGAAGGGATCAATCATCCCGTTAACCAATCCGTCGCCTTGTTCCATCCCGATAACCGTATCGTAGGCGGCGTCGATCATTTTCTGATCCACCCGGGATGTGCGCTGGTACAGCATGCCTTCGGACTGCCAGGGTAATTCCAACTGCTCGGCCAGCCCCGTCTCATAGGCCAAATGCACTTCCACTTCATCCGGGGCGTCATAGTCCGGTTCGCTACGGCTTTTCTCAAGCTGGGAACGAATTTCGACTCTGGCAATCTCCCCGACCTGTTCCAGACGTGCAGCACTTTTGGCCAGTTTGACCAGGTTGTTTTCAAGGTCCTGTGCAGACGTCGACTCTGCGCGCGCCTTCGATACCAGCACTCTGATTCCCATGTTGTTGAACAGCTGTGAGCCGGCATCCGCGCAGGTCTCGGGGTGACTGGCCTGTTTGAACAGCTCCTCGCGCAAATCGCTGTCTATGGCGATGGCATCGATCATCTGCCAGACCCGCCTGGCAAGCTGTGCGCGCGAGCGAGGGTTACGATAGTCCGCACTGTCTCTCTGTTTGCGGATGACTTTGAAAAAATCGGCGGACTCGGGTTCCGAGGCCACGTCGTGCCAAGACTCTTCCCTGTACGTACCGACCCCCGCCGAGGGGCTATACATTTGCGAATCGTCCGGTAACGCCCTCCAATAGGTTATTTCGTCAGAGGCAACCTTTGCATAGGCTTGTTGAGGCGCAAAACCGACGGACTGGCGGTAATGTTCAAGACGGATGCGATTGCTATCGGAAAGCTTTACGGTGTCGAGACGCGTGCGCGCCACGATGAACGCATGATCGGAGCCAGGCACCACCTCAGGGAGGGTTGTGATCGGACTGCCGCGCAGATCAAGATAAAAACCGCGAGGGCGATGTTTCGCATTAATCCCATCCTTGAAAAGCCGTTCCGGCCAGGCGTTGATACCGGTTCTTCTCAAACTCAGTATTTTCAATCTGGGCATGCGTCCGACATCCAGCGGCTGCATCAGCGGATTGCCGTCCAGCCTCAGCGTTTCCAGGCGCGTGAGATCTCTTAACTGCCCGGCTGAGTCAGGCGTCAATCGGATGCTGTTGTTGGTCAGCCGCAAGGTTTCAAGATATCGCATCTTGCCGATACCGTGCGGTAGCTGGGTCAGTTCGCTATAGCGTGCGCTCAAGTGCCGAACGTTGGAAAAATCGCTTAACAGGCCATCCGCATCGGCAGAAAAACGCGCATTGTCCAGAGTCAGCACGGTCACCTGATCAAGGTATTTTTTGATGTCGGGTAACTTGCGCAGAGCCATCCACCAACGATCCAGATTCGACCCCATGAGCTCGAACGACAGATTCAGCGTATAGCCGCCTTGCGGGTGGACACTGCGTTCACCAAAGGCTTCGCTTCTGCGTTCAAAGCATTGAAGAAGCCGGTCGTAGATGTGCCGCCCGCCTTGGTAGTGGAAGTCTTGAAGGGTATTGTAGGATTCCGGTACGTCCGTGCTGTCGTTGATGGGAAGCTGATCCTGACGCCACTTTTCCAACGTTCCACGCAAGGCTTCGAGTTCGTCCTGGAGAAGGTCAATAGCCTTGTCGGGATCACCTTTGGCGCGCAACCCTTCGACGAAGGACTGCACCTGCTGTTCGCTCAGTACCGGATACAGGTTTGCGACCCTGTCGTGCGCAGTCTTTGCTCCTTTGGACAGCGTCGGGCCACGTACCAGGTTGACGGTTTCAAGGTCGGCCACCGGGCGAATGGGACGCTGTGCCAGCAATGTCCGGCGTTCGGCAGGGGATTGGCTTTTTGCCATGACCCACAGTTTGAACTGTCGGCCTTGACTGGGCAGGTAGCCCAATGTCGCGCGCTTGTTTTCGGGCAGGGCACGCAGAATCGACGTATAGAAGTCGGCGGCTTCGTAGAGTTCTCTGTCAGCTCCATCAAGCACCTCGTACTGTCCGAATTCATTCCTGACCAGTCGCCGAACCGTCGATGCATCCTCCGGGCCTGCGCTGCAGCGCAGCGTGCCGTCACGGGTACCGTCACGCACCTCGATACGCAGGTCGCCAAAGCTGTCGGTATGAAGTTTCACTGTATTAAGCGCCAGCCGTTCGGTATCAGGTATCAACAGTTCCTCGTGATAAAAACCATCGTAGGCTCGAGCGATGCCGGCTTCGAAATTGAATTCGCGCGCCTGGGTTTTAATGCGCAGGGGCAAGCGGTTTTCATCCGCCATTCGTTGACGCTCGGCAGCTTTGGCATCAGCGATAACTGTTTCAGTCAGCGCAAGTGGCATGTTCGGAAACGATCGTCTCAGCAAGCGGACCTCTGCCTTGTTTGACCGTTCTCTCGTCTGGTAGACGTATCTGGAGACCTCGCCTTTGCGGGCGTCGACAGCATCCGCCAATTGCTCGCGCAATGCCTGAGTACGACCTGCAACCGGAACATCACGACCCAACAGTGCGCCGAGCTCCGTCTCGCTCAGAAAATCCACGACTCGCTCGGGCAGTTGGCCGGACGTGACCTCGATGAGTCCCACGTTCAACGTATCGGCGTCCGTGGCAACGGCATTTCCGTACTGGCGCGACGGTCCGCTCAGGTCGGCATTTTCATACACCTTCAACGCTCGTTTGGCCGGCCAACCGGGTAGCCCTGTCACCATCGGTTCCAACCAGACCGACATCGGATCGATCGGTTTTCCGCTACGGACATTCGCACCCGCTGTATTGACATCCTCATGGGCGCTGAAGCGCTTGATCGTGTCGGCCAGCACCGGTGGTGGCGCAGCATTGTCGACATACATCCGGCGTAGGGCGTCTTCCTCCGTGCCGCTACTGATGCGGATCTGCTCACGTTCGGTCGGTGAAAATCGCTCAACGCTGTGCCCGAGTCGACGCATCAATATTTCACCTTCCCAGTCGCCCGGGTTCTCCCCTTCGTGGACCCACGCGCCATGACCGTTATGTTCCACTTTGGGGGCGTAGGCGTTTGGGCGAGTTGGATGTTTGATACGGTGCGTCGTGGAACCTGGCTCCGTTGAGGCTTTGTCGACGCGGTAGAGCTTTCCTTCCAGCGGCAGGAGGTCCTGCCCGGAATGTCGATGCAGGCCGTGGTCGTCGGGCTTCGAATCAGCCGACAGGCGCAGGTTTTTTCGGGCGTAGGGTTCAAGGTCTGGATGCCACAGCGTTTGTTTGCCATTGGCCAGTGTGACCGGCTTCATGCCATCGACCACTGGCGACAATTTGACCCGCAATGCGTGGGCAATTTCAGCGCCCACCCCGAGCGCCGCGAGTTGAATGACATCCGTCACCACGCTGACCACATGTCTGGCGGCTTCTACCCCGAGGCCTTCAGCCAGATCGACGACGCCCTCAATGACGTCATTGGTCAATTGGTACGCGGTATAGGCCATCATCAGCTCACCCAGCCCCGGGACGAACGGCGCGGCGACTAACAGGGCGACGTTGAAAATATCCGAAACGATTTTCTTGAAGTTGTCCCACCAAGCCCAACGCTGTTGGGTATCCGTATCGGCGGTGGACACGGCGATGACACGTGCATCGTTGAGGATCTTGTTGAGTTTTTGCTGGTAGGCGCTTTCCCAATAATCCCTTTGAACGGGTAGGCGCTCGAATTGCAGATAAGGGCGGGAGCGGGGTTCTTTGCGCCATGCCGGACGCTGATCGGTCGGGTCGTTGTTCGTATGGTGTATGACCTCAAACAGACGTTCCTCCAGCTCTGCAAAAAAGTGCCCACGCTCCTGGTGATCGACATACTGGCTGAAGAACTGGCGGTAACTGTGCTGCGTCGACGGGCTGACGTTATCTTCGCGCAACTGTCGCGCCAATTCGGTCATGAACGCGTCTGGAGACTTGTATTCCTTTAACGGGTGATCAGGGTCATGCGGGACATACACAACAATTCGGCCAATACCTTTGCTGTCCGGTTCCGTGGGCGTGATCAGCATGATGCCGCTCAAACCTGTTCCCATCATGCAGAGGCCCCCGCAGCCCATGGCTTGTCCATCGAGCAGCAGCTCGGTTTCGCCTTCAATCAGCGCCAGCAACAACGCGTAAGCGTCTTCCTGAATATTGCCGGTCATCAATGCCAGCTGCGCGGCGACACTGAGCGCGTCTTTCTGGCTCGCAGTGACTCTGATTTCCAGTAGCGCTTTCGATACGGGCTCAGTGGGAAGCAAATAGGTTTCAAGGTGTTCCTGGTAACGCGCGCCGATATCCAGTTCCCGGCAAAGTTGCTGGAATTGCTTGATGCTCATTGTGGATTTGATCGGCAAGACATCGAAGTGTCCGTGCGCGTCAGGGCGGGTAATGTAATCCGAAGTGACATCGGCCTCTTCGCTCGTCGCGAAGTTATGCAGGGCGGCATCGAGCAGCGAGACGGTTCGGGAAGTGAAGCCTTTCAGGACATCGATCGTGTACCAGGGCAAGTCTTTGGGCATGTACAGACGCAGGCAGGTCGTCTTGACGTCATGCCCGATGCCGTATTGCTCTTTCAGTTTTTGCTGCAGCAGCGGGGCAGCAAACGAATAGACGTCTTGCAGGTCTTTCAGATGTTTATCGATCTGGTTCTGCGAGGTCCACGCTGTGAGGTTGGCGGCCTTGAGTTCGGCGTGCTGGGCGTCGGTGGCCGTGGCGTACCAGGGTTCTGGCTTCAAACCGGTGCCAGCCAACGCCAGGCCGCGGCTGACGGTCGCGGTTTTGAACGGTTGGCTGAGGGTGTTCTTGATGAACTCGTAGTGCCGGCCCTTATAGGTGTTATCGGCGGACACGGAGGTGTCATACATGGCAATCATCCTTGATTGATTTAAGAATGATCAGCCTACGGGTGAGTGCTCAAAAAAAAAGTCGAATCATCGGTGCTCAATCGGTGGTTTTCGCCGGCAAACCGTCGAATATTCAAATCTGAAAAATAACTAAATACCACCCGCTGTGATGTGCATCAGTGTTGCGATATGGATTGGACTGCCGCCACAGTCGTACCTTCCACCGGGTGGCATTGAGACGTGCTGCCGGGTTGCAGATACGGCGTCAGTATCGGCGCCATGCCCTTGAGCACCTGCACCGGCAATGCCGATGTGAATTTGAAGGTTTCGGCAGAGCGCCCGGGCACGAAAGCGGTCATGGTGCCGAAGTGAGTATTGCCGATGAAGAACACGAAGGTGGCGGTGCGGTTGATCGATTTCGAGCTGAGAATCCGCCCGCCCGACCCAACGGCTTCAATGCGGTTGTCCCCGGTGCCCGTTTTGCCGCCCATCGCCAACGGTTTGCCATCCGGCGTTACAAAACTGCCGGACACACGTTTGGCCGTGCCAGCATCCACCACCTGTGACAAGGCTTCGCGCATGGCGGTGGCGACTTCGGATGGCATGACCCGTTTGCCAACGTCCGGATCATTGATCAGTTTGGTTTCATACGGTGTATTTTCCGCAAAGTGCAGACTGTCGATACGCAGCGTCGGCATGCGTATACCGTCATTGAGGATGGTACCGATCAGTTCCGCCAACGCCGCCGGACGGTCGCCGGAACTGCCGATGGCGGTAGCCAGTGAGGGCACCAGGTGATCGAACGGATAACCGACTTTTTGCCAGCGCTGGTGAATGTCGAGGAACGCTTCGATCTCCAGCATGGTGCGGATCCGGCTGTCGCGGGCGCCCTTGTGGCGGCTTTTGAACAGCCAGCTGTAAACTTCCTGACGTTCGAACTGGCTGGCTTTGACGATCTGGCTGAACTTGGCGTCCGGGTTGTTCAACAGATAGCCGATCAGCCACAGATCCAGCGGGTGAACCTTGGCGATGAAGCCCTGATCCGGCAGGTCGTAGCTGCCTGGGCCGTAGCTGAGGTAGAGGCGTTCGAGGCGCTCGTCGGTCAGTTTTTCATTGAGCTTGACGCCTTTGAGGTGCGAGCGCACGAAGGTGTTGAAGCTTTCCTGGTCGGCTTGGGGAAATAAATAACGATGCACGGCGGACATGCGAATCGGCGTCGGGCGCATGCCGTCGAGAAAGGTCTCGAGCCGCGCCTGCGTGTCCTTGTTGCGGTATTTCTTCCAGAACTTCAGCAGGAACGAAGTGCCTTCGCGGTCGGCGAACTGAGCCAGGTATTCCTGACGGCGTGGGTCGTGGTCGTCCTTGAGTAATTCGGCACTGCTGTTAGGGCCCGAATAGGTGCTGTAGCGCACCAGGTCGCGCATCAGCCGAATGAACGGCAGGTTGATCGACTCCCGCAGGGCATCGCGCAGGGTGGGCATGCGGCCGTTGTCTTCCTTGCGGAAGTTGACGAATGTATGCAGTCCGCCACCGGTGAAGAAGGCTTCGCCGGGGCTGGCGGAGTATTTGCGATCCAGCGCGGCACCGAGCATTTTCGGCAGGTCGCGGTCGGTGTTCTGAATCAGGTAATCGACGGCCCAACGGCTCAGGCGATCCTGGTCCGGGATGTCGACTTTTTTCAGTTCGGGGACGGTCATTGCCCCGTATTTGTCGTGCAGCTCGGCGATGATCTGCAAGTAGGTGGTGAGCACGCGCATTTTTGCCGTGGAGCCCAGTTCCAGCTTGCTGCCTTCATTGATGTCGAACGGCTGGTCGGTGCTGTCGGTCTGCACCCGAACCCGCGAGCCGTCCGGGGTCAGTTCGAACAGGGTGAAGCTGTAGCGCACCTGCGTGGTGCTGGTGGGTGTGAGCAGGCGTTCGCCGATCAGGCCGATTTGCGCTGCATAGGTTGGGTCCGCCAGATGCTTGAGATAGGCGGTGGCCTGGCTTTGCAGTTCGCCTTGCAGGGTGCTGGTGGCGGACAGGTCGAGGCGGTCGAGGTCATACAGCGGACGGTTGAGCAAACCACCCAGACGGCTGCGCGCCACACTGATGCCTTTATTGGTTTCTATCGGCTGAATGGTGGGCTGGGTGGCCCAGTCGCGGTAAGTCACTTGGCTGGCCAATGCCGCCGCCGCGAGTGGCGCATCAATCACGCCATTTTGTGCCAGCAGGCGAATGTGGCTATCGGTGAGGCTGGCCAGTTCATCACGGCCCTTGGTCAAATAATGGGAAGGGCGACGCTGAGCGATCATGAGTGACAACATTTCACGTAGGGCCAGGCCTTTTTCCGACAGGCTTTTCGGATCCGTGTCGGGGCTGGCCAGCCGTTCATTGGCCTTGTTGAAATCGGCGCCATACCAGACGCGCAAACCTTCGGCCATGCCATGTACTTCACCGTGGCCCGGTACCGCCGACAGCGGAACACTATTGAGGTAGTCACGAACTACATTTTGCCGGGCCTGGAGAGTCTCCGGCCCCGCCTGGTAGGCCCGCACGCTGGCGGAAATCATTTGCCGGATCTTTTCCGCGCCGGACATCGTCAAGCCATCAGGCGAGTGTCGATATTTCTCCAGCTGCGTTGCCAGCGTACTGCCGCCCGCCGACTGACCGGGCAGGCGCAACAACTTGGCCACCTGGGACCACGCCGCCATGCCGAACCGTGGCCAGTCCACGGCGGGGTTGGCCAGGGGCTGGCGGGGATCGAGCAGAAAGCGGTTTTCGATGAACAGCAAGCTGTTGACCACTACCGGAGGGATCGCCGCAAAGCTCGAATAGAGTTGTTGTGGATATTTGAACTGGTACAGCGGTGCCGCGCGGCAATCGGTGATCGACAGCCCGGCCTGGATTTTCTCTGCATAGGGCACGAAAAAGCCCTTGTCGCTGTACTTCATCAGCGCCGGGGAAAAGCGGGTTTGTGCTGACACCACGTAATTGCGCTTGAGCAGGCGCGGTAGAAATTCATCCAGGGCGCTGTAACCCAAGCGCTGATCGAACGGGCCTGCGCCAGGATAGCGAATCGCATCGCTGGGGCCGGGCTGCAGCTCGTACTTCAGCGAGGCGGCATATTTGCTGATTTCCCGGGCCTGAAACTTGGAGGTGCGCATTTCCTTGGCCGCGGCGAGGCCCAGGACAATCAGGATAATCAGCAGCAACAACCAGAACGCCCCCCAGCCGTGTCGGGAACGACGGGGTTTCTCAGGTAAAGGCGCTTCATCCACACGTTCAGTCGGAACCACAGTTTTACTCGAATCGGTTTGCCACAAAGCGCCCATAGTCGACTGATCCATTCACGCAGATTGATCGGACTTGTTTGAAGCTTAGACGGTGGTTGGCGTTGGTGAAAAAATTGTGAATAACCAAATATCGGGTACGCATCATTCCTTGTGGCTTGTGTGGCTTGTGTGGCTTGTGTGGCTTGTGTGGTCTGTGACCTGTGGCGAGGGAGCTTGCTC
Source organism: Pseudomonas frederiksbergensis (assembly GCF_003732275.1). Lineage (GTDB taxonomy): Bacteria > Pseudomonadota > Gammaproteobacteria > Pseudomonadales > Pseudomonadaceae > Aquipseudomonas > Aquipseudomonas frederiksbergensis_H. The sequence goes on along the minus strand of NZ_MOBM01000012.1, from coordinate 658,045 downwards.
CCGCTGGGCTGCGAAGCGGCCCCAATCCTTACCATCACGGTTTGTCTGATTGATACCATTCGCCGGTTCTGCGACTGCTGCGCAGCCGAACGGGAGCAAGCTCCCTCGCCACAAGGTTCAAAGCCAGCAGGCATCCCACAGCGGGTAATCGCCAATTTTTTCCACCAATCCTGCCCGTAACGGATTGGCAACAATGTAACGAGCAAAAGGCAGAAGCTCTTCGCCATCGCGTATTGCCCGATCGTGATAGCCGGTCTGCCAGAAAGCCCCTTCATTGCTTGACGCTCGGTTGATGGTGAGGGTGCGACTTGGTGGCTTGCATGAGTTGAGCCAGGGAGTGTTGTTCGAGTTGTACCAACCAATGGAAGTGATCTGGCATGACGACCCAAGCTATTGAGTTGACCCACTTTTGGTCGTGGGCTCGCTTGAACTCGGCGACTAACAGGCGCCCCAACCGCCAATCAGTGAATATTTGGCGGCGTTGATGCACAACCGCAGTGATGAGATAGGCCCGCCCCTGTTCTGAACAGCGTCCATGGCGTAGCAAATGGGAATTGGGATGTGGATGCATTCCTTGCGTCCTTTTGTAGTGATCCTCATTTGACCTTAGCTCCCTATTTATTCAGCTGAAGCTGCAACTTCTGACTGAAATTTCCGAAATCCATGAAGGATCCAGGCGCTTTTGTGGCGAGGGAGCTTGCTCCCGCTGGGCGGCGAAGCGGCCCCACTCCCTGCAATCGTGATCTGCCAGATAAAACTGGTGTGTTGGGGTTGCGACTGCTGCGCAGCCGAGCGGGAGCAAGCTCCCTCGCCACAGGGGGGGCGTCTGTAACGGCCGAGCTAGATGCATCAAAGAGGTCAATGCTGCCTAGGTAGAGGCATGACGATGCCCTATTGCCGTGCAATGCCCGGCGCCGTTTCGGCGGTGAATAATCCTACGAAAGCCAGTTAATGCCACTCCGAAAACCGGGCTTTTGCCGAGAGTTATGGCTGAATGTTGTGGTTTATAGAGTGAAAAACCCTGCTTGAAGCTTTTTATACTGCATACCCGCTGATCTTGCAGGTTTTGGTCCTGCAAGACGTGTCTGCCCATGAAGCAGGCCCGGTTTCGCAGAAGCGCTGGCATATCGGTCGGTGCTTCGACACTCGGTGGTCACATCCAATAACAAGACGAGGTTGTACCTATGCCAGTCGGCAATCACCTGCCTCACGGCGAGACCGCTCAGGGCGGCCCGCTTAAACGCGAACTCGGCGAACGGCATATTCGGTTGATGGCGCTCGGTGCCTGTATCGGCGTCGGCCTGTTCCTGGGTTCGGCCAAGGCCATCGAAATGGCCGGCCCGGCCATCATGCTCTCCTACATCATTGGCGGTCTGGCGATCCTGGTGATCATGCGCGCCCTCGGCGAGATGGCCGTTCACAACCCGGTCGCCGGCTCGTTCAGCCGTTATGCGCAAGACTACCTCGGCCCATTGGCAGGCTTTCTGACCGGCTGGAACTACTGGTTCCTGTGGCTGGTGACCTGCGTCGCTGAAATCACCGCGGTGGCGGTGTACATGGGCGTCTGGTTCCCCGACGTGCCGCGCTGGATCTGGGCACTGGCGGCGTTGATAAGCATGGGCTCGATCAACTTGATCGCAGTGAAAGCTTTCGGTGAGTTCGAATTCTGGTTCGCCCTGATCAAGATCGTCACCATCATTGCGATGGTGGTCGGCGGCATCGGCGTGATCGCATTCGGTTTCGGTAACGACGGTGTGGCGCTGGGGATTTCCAATCTCTGGGCCCACGGCGGCTTCATGCCCAATGGCGTGCAAGGCGTGTTGATGTCTCTGCAAATGGTGATGTTCGCTTACCTCGGCGTCGAGATGATCGGCCTGACCGCCGGTGAAGCCAAGAACCCGCAGAAGACCATCCCCAATGCGATCGGCTCGGTGTTCTGGCGGATTCTGCTGTTCTACGTCGGCGCGCTGTTCGTGATCCTGTCGATCTACCCGTGGAACGAAATCGGCACCCAGGGCAGCCCGTTCGTGATGACCTTCGAGCGTCTGGGCATCAAGACTGCCGCCGGCATCATCAACTTCGTGGTGATTACCGCTGCGCTGTCGTCCTGCAACGGCGGCATCTTCAGCACCGGGCGCATGCTCTACAGCCTGGCGCAGAACGGCCAGGCCCCGGCCGGTTTCGCCAAGACCTCGAACAACGGCGTGCCCCGCCGTGCGCTGCTGCTGTCGATCGGTGCCTTGCTGCTGGGCGTGTTGCTTAACTATCTGGTGCCGGAGAAGGTCTTCGTCTGGGTCACCGCGATTGCCACCTTCGGCGCGATCTGGACCTGGGTGATGATCCTGCTGGCACAGCTCAAGTTCCGCAAAGGCCTGAGCGCAGTGAACGTGCCGGCCTGAAATACCGCATGTGGCTGTACCCGGTCAGCTCTTACCTGGCGCTGGCCTTTTTGGTGCTGGTGGTCGGCCTGATGGCGTACTTCCCGGACACTCGCGTGGCACTGTACGTCGGGCCTGCTTTCCTGGTGCTGCTGACGGTGTTGTTCTACGTGTTCAAGCTGCAACCGACCAATGTGTCGCAAGGTGCGGTGCGTTCGGCTTCGTAAGTCGTAACGCCAGAAACGCAAAGGCCCCGGTCTGGATGATCGGGGCTTTTGCGTTATGGAAGATCAAAAGATCGCAGCCTTCGGCAGCTCCTACGGGAGAGCGCGTTCGGCATATGTGCGCGAATAATCGGGAGAACGCGGTCAGTGTAGGAGCTGCCGAAGGCTGCGATCTTTTGATCTTAAGCAGCCGTCACCACAATCGGCCGATTCAATCGCTTGTTGAAATCCAGCCAGGCGCCCAGCAACGCCATCAACCCGACTCCCAGCAATGCACTGAATATCTGCATTGCCAGTGTGTTCCCGCCCAAGGCGTTGAGCATGTCTGCCAATGGCGCGAGCAACACGCCAAAGCAGAACACTTCCAACGAATAACGGCCCATGCGACAGCTTTGTTGCGCCAGCCAATGCTGCGTCCAGCCCGTGTCCGGCAACAACCTGGCGGTGACGTAGGCGAGGGCGAGGAAGTGCAGCAGGCGCGCCGGCGAGAGGTTGGTCTTGCTGATCGGATAGAGCCATTCGCCGAGCCGTTGGGGCATGAAGGCGTCATGCACGGTGGGCCATTTCCACGACGCTGCGATCAGCCCGGTCAGCAGCAAATAGGTCAGCGCTACGATAAAAACCGGCTGCCGAGTCAGCGGTCGAGGTTGCGGCACCCGAGGCCTTTGCCCGTGAATCGCCGCCGCGCCACCGAGAATAAACAGCAGCTGCCAGGCCATCGGATTGAAAAACCACACGCCACCGTCGGTGCCCGCCAGGTTCCACTGGAGCCATGGCGCCAGCAGGTACAAGACCACCGACAACCCCACCACGTATTCAGCCTTGCGCAGCAGCATCGGTAGCACCAGCGGCAGGCCGAGCAGCAAAAAAATATACAGCGGCAACGGGTCCATCAGGTTCGGCTTGAAGCGCAGCAACAACTCATCCATCAACGCCTGCTGCGGATTGCTGAGGAAATACTGCAAGCCCATTTCCTGCACCAGATCACGTGTTTCCACGTGGCTGTTGGCGAAAAACACGATGCCCATCAGCAGCGCCAGCAAAAAGATATGCACCACATAAAGCACCCAGGCGCGTCGCAGGATTTTCACCGTGGCGACCATGAAGCCGTCGCGCCGGGCGATTTTGCCGTAGGCCAGCACGGCCGCGTACCCGGCCAGGAACACGAAAATCTCCGCAGCATCGCTGAAACCGAAATTGCGCACCGTGAACTGCGCGAGCGGGTTTTGCGGCACGTGATCCCAGAAGATGAAGATCAGGGCCAGGCCACGAAAAAAGTCGATTCGGTGATCGCGTTCAAACGTCATGACGGCGAGCTCTTGAACGGGGTTGTCGGGTAGGAGCGAGCGGTGCGGCGCGCAGGGTGGCGTGATTCGCGGGTAATTGCAAAAGGCTGGATATTACCGAATGTCTCAGCTGCCTATAGCGAACGAATTGAGCCCATGTCCGTCGGTCTGCCGGGCAGTTCGCGCACCAGAACGGCCCCTGATGGGCGTCTGTCGAACATCTACACTTCGATTTTCAGGAGTGTGAAACGTGAAAGTTTCGCTGATTGTCCCGGTATTCAATGAAGAGCAGGCGATCCACCTGTTTTATCAGGCGGTGCGTCGCGAATTGAAACTTGACCCGTGTGAGGTCGAGATCGTGTTCATCAACGACGGCAGTACCGACCAGACAGCTGAGCAGGCCAAGGCGCTGGCACAGGTCGATGAACAGGTATTGCTGATCAACTTCTCGCGCAACTTCGGCAAGGAACCGGCGTTATTTGCCGGGCTGGAATATGCCACCGGCGATGCAGTGATCCCCATGGACGTGGACCTGCAGGATCCGATCAGCGTCATCCCGCGGTTGATTGCCGAGTGGCAAAAGGGCGCCGACGTGGTGCTCGCCAAACGCCGAAATCGTGACACTGATACTTATTTGAAACGCCACAGCGCATCGCTCTTCTATCATTTGCTGAACAGAATTTCCTACACCCGGATCGAAGAAAACGTCGGGGATTTCCGGCTCATGGACCGCAAGGTGGTCAATGTGATTCGTGCGCTTCCCGAGCATCAGTTGTTCATGAAAGGCGTTCTCTCCTGGGCCGGGTTCACCACGGCGGTGGTGGAGTACGAGCGGGCCCGGCGAGTGGCAGGAAGCAGCAAGTTCAATGGCTGGAAACTGTGGAACCTGGCGCTGGAAGGCATTACCTCGTTCAGCACTGTGCCATTGCGGTTGTGGACTTACATCGGTGGCGGCATTTCGATCTTTGCGGTGCTGTATGCGGTGTACATGGTGCTGGACAAGATTTTCTTCGGCAACAGCGTCCCCGGTTACCCCTCGCTGATGACGGCCATTCTGTTTCTTGGCGGTGTCCAATTGATCGGCATCGGCATCCTCGGTGAGTACATCGGCCGTATCTATATCGAAGCCAAGCACCGGCCCCGTTATGTGGTCAAAGACGTCATTGGCGGCAAAGACCGGGTCGGGCTTTAGCATGGGCAGACTGAGCGACTTTTTCAGCAGAGAACTCGGGCGCCATCGGGTCTGGCGGTTTTTCCTGATTGCGACCCTGATTTATGTCATTCCGCTGATCCTCGCGGACTATCCCTACATCGATGACAACTGGCGCTCGCTATCGGCGGGTACTGCCTGGGCGGGGCAGGGTCGGTTATTCACCGAGCTGTTCTACAACCTGCTGACCTTCAGCAATGCCGCGCCGAACATCTTTCCATTGCCGCTGTTGATCGCCACGCTCGCCATGGCCTCGGCGTTGACCAGCCTGACATTCCATTACTACCCGCAGCCGACGATATCTCGCTGCCTGGTGCTGTTACCGCTCTGGTACAACCCGTTTTTTTTGCAGAATTTGTCTTATCAATACGACGGGCCGGCCAACGCGTTGAGTCTGGTGGCCGTGATCTACGCGATCACTTTTCGTCATCCCTCGCGCATTCTGCAATGGCTGGTGCCGGCCTTTCTGATTGCGCTGGCGCTGGGGCTCTATCAGTTGAGCCTGAATGTGTTTGTGGGCCTGTGTTGCCTGGAACTGCTCAGGGGCGCGAATGACAAGTGGGCCTGGCGGCAGTGGTACGAATTGATCGGCTGGAAACTCGCGCAGGTGGGGCTTGGGGGGCTGATCTATAGCGTTACGGCGTATCCGTACATGAATCACGATCGCGCCTTATTGCTGAACTGGGCAGCGGAGCCTTTGCTGCAACTTGAAATCAACATCGGCCGGGTGCTGGAAAAAGTCGCGCTGCTGTTTCACGGTGGATTCACTTGGGTGTTTGCCGTGCTGCTGTTGTGTGCCCTTGTGGGTGGCGCACAGTTAGCCCGGAACGTGATTGAACGCCACGACACCGGGCTGAGAAAAATCGTGATGGGCCTGGTGTGCGTGCTGACGCTGCCGGTCGTGACCTTGCTGGTGTCGGGAGCCGCGCTGTTTTTTCGCGACTTCAATGAAGGCGCCAGAACCTTGATGGGTTTCGCGGTGTTGCTGGTGCTGTTGTTCTATTTGAGCCATCTGGCGCTGGCGTCGATTCATGAGCGCCTGCCGCTGCTGTTGGCGGTGCCTCTGCTGGCCATGCTTTCGTTGTCCTACGCCTATGGCCGCGTGCTGACGGTGCAGAACACCTTTGCGTCCAGCGCATTGTTTTCCTTGGGGCATGACATTGCGGCCCATCGGCAACTGCACGAGGCCAAGCGCATTTACCTGGCGGTGAGTTATTCCGATCACTGGCTGGTGGGGGCTGCGGGCTCGTTCAAGCAAATGCCGGTCTTGCATTATCTGCTGAACATCAACTTCTTCATGCTGGCCGAAAACCTGCCGAAGGCGGGCATCACCAACGTGGAGGTGGAGAGGGAGCGGCGTAACGCGACCCTGATGGGTTACCAGGGTTATCCGCCGCTGGTGGAGAGCAAGTTCTACCGCCTCTATCTGCTGGGCGATTACGGTTTCATCGTCATGAAAGAGCCGACCCCGATCACCACGCTGCAGTGGTGAGCCTGGTGATTACCTCTTCGATCCCTCCCGAAAGTTTTCCATCCCGGATGGCCGACAGGGCGGGTCTGGTGGCGGTGATAGCCATCGCGTTGTTCGCAAGGTTTCACTCCATCACCGTGCCGGTCATCTGGTACGACGAAGCCTACAGCCTGCTGCTGGCCGAGGGCTCGCCAGCGTATATCTGGGCCACGACAGCTCGGGATGTTCATCCGCCGCTTTACTACGTCTTGCTGCATTTCTGGATGTTGCTGTTCGGCAATGGCGTGTTGGCTGCGCGATCCCTGAGTACACTGGCCGATGTCGGCACGCTGTTGCTGTGCATTAAATTGATGAGTCTGGTGACGACGCGAAAGGCGACCTGGATAGCGGCAGTGTTGTTGGCATTGCTACCGATATCGGTGCGTTACAGCCAGGAAGTGCGAATGTACACCTTGCTCGGCTTCTGGCTGATGGGCGCGACCGTGGCGCTGGTCTGCTGGATCAAGGTACCGGATCAAAAGCGTCATCCGGTTTTTTACGTGCTGCTGATGACGGCTGCTTTCTACACGCATTACTTCGCCGCGCTGTGCGTTTTGGTGCATTGGCTTTGTGGGTGGCGAGTGCGAGATGAAGGTCGGTCCACGGCGATATCGATTCGTGTGTGGGTCTTGGCCAACAGCGCAATCGTTGTGTTGTACCTGCCGTGGATACCTCATTTCATCGATCAATTGCTGCGAATGGACGGGCTCGAGTGGATACCGCCGCTCACCTGGCAAACAGTGCTGACCTTTGTTTGGCAACTGGTGATGATGGGGGATTCGACCAGTCATTCATCCTTATGGCGGGTGTTGCCCTCGGCGTTGATCGTTGTTTGTGCCGCCGCGGTGCTGCTCAAGGCACGCCATGAGCGACCTTTCAGCGTCTTGCTGGTGGGCTATTTCTTTGTGCCGGTGCTGAGCGTTTTTCTGGTGTCGCTGATCGTGCCGGTTTTCAATGCCAGATACCTGGTGTTCGCGGCCGCCGCGTTGCCCCTTATCGTTGCGCTCGCGCTGGACGCATGGAGCCAGCGCCACGCCGTTCTTGCCGCTGTCGCCATGGCTTTGGTTTTATTGGCAGAAGTACACGGGCTTTCGGCGGTCTACGCGCAAACGGATGAGATGAACGGGACAAGCATTCGTAAGGACGCAAGACTGGACGCCGTGGTCGCAGGTCTTGGTCGCGAAGTCCGTCCGGGGGACGAAATCATCGTGGATAACCTGTATTGGTACTTGCCGTTCACGTACTACAACTCGACAGGCGTTCAGCCAAAGTTATACGTCTTTAAACCACCGACAGGCACCCTTTGGGGAACCGCCGAATACGGTGGTTGGGCACTCATTCCCCGTGATTTGCGTTCGATTCTCTTCGACGATTTTTCAACCTTGAAACTGAATGCCAGGCGGATCTGGTGGGTAACGGGCTACGCCCGTCCTGAACATGACGCATTGTTTCCCAAACACTGGAAACAGGTGCAGATGCTAAAGGAAGGGGACAGCGAAGCCCGTTTGTTCATCCGGGGGGAAGCGCCAACCCCGGAGGTTGGCGCGCAAACACGGCCTATGCAGCAGCCGCTTCATTAGGCTCAAAACTATCCGCCCGCGCCATCTGCCACATCCGCGAATAAAACTCGCCATTCACTTCACCGGTCAGCAATTCCCCCGGTTTCAGGAATACATGCAACTGCGAGAACAGCTTGATCTCGGTCGCCGACATGCGTCGCACCAGATGCTTGGCCGACAGCTGTGAAGGATGATCGAGGCCCGCGGCGGCAAGCATTTCGGCCAGGGCTTTGAGCGTATTGCGGTGGAAGTTGAACACGCGTTGGGCCTTGTCCGGAACCACGAGGGCGCGTTGGCGCAGGGTGTCCTGGGTGGCGACGCCGGTCGGGCATTTGTTGGTGTGGCAGCTTTGCGACTGGATGCAGCCGATGGCGAACATGAAGCCGCGCGCCGAGTTGGCCCAGTCGGCACCGATGGCCAGGACGCTGGCGATGTCGAAGGCGCTGACGATCTTGCCGCTGGCGCCGAGCTTGATTTTGTCCCGCAGGTTCAGGCCCACCAGCGTGTTATGCACGAACAGCAGACCTTCGCGCATTGGCACGCCGATGTGGTCGGTGAACTCCACAGGCGCGGCGCCGGTGCCACCTTCCTTGCCGTCGACAACGATGAAGTCCGGGAGGATGCCGGTTTCCAGCATGGCCTTGGCGATGCCCATGAATTCCCACGGGTGGCCCAGGCAAAACTTGAAGCCCACCGGTTTGCCGCCGGACAGTTCACGCAGTTGCGCGATGAAGTGCATCAGTTCGATCGGTGTGGAAAACGCGCTGTGGCGCGAGGGCGAGATGCAGTCTTGGCCCATCAGGATGCCGCGGGTTTCGGCGATTTCCTGCGTCACCTTGTGCTTGGGCAGAATGCCGCCGTGGCCGGGTTTGGCACCTTGGCTCATTTTGATTTCAATCATCCGCACTTGCGGGGTCCGCGCTTGGGCGGCGAAGCGTTCCGGGTCAAAGCGACCATCAGCAGTGCGGCAGCCGAAGTAGCCGCTGCCCAGTTCCCAGGTCAGGTCGCCGCCGTTTTCCCGGTGATAGGCGCTGATGCTGCCTTCACCAGTGTCATGGGCGAAGTTGCCGAGTTTGGCGCCCTGGTTCAACGCGCGAATGGCGTTGGCGCTGAGGGAGCCGAAGCTCATGGCTGAGATGTTGAACACCGATGCCGAGTACGGCTGGGTGCATTGCGGGCCGCCGACCGTCACCCGGAAACTGCTCGGGTCGCTCAACGGCGCCGGGCGCATGGAGTGGCCGATGAATTCGAAGCCCGACTGATAGACGTCGATCAGCGTGCCGAAGGGTTTGTCGGCACTTTCATTCTTGGCTCGTGAATAGACCAGCGAGCGCTGGGCCCGGGAGAAAGGCAGGGCGTCGCTGTCGGATTCGAGCAGGTACTGGCGGATTTCCGGGCGGATGCCCTCCACCAGATAACGAATATTGCCCAGGATCGGATAATTGCGGCGCACGGCGTGTGGGCTTTGCAGCAGATCGAACAGCCCTACGAGGCTGAGGACGCCGGTGACGGCGGTGATCGGCCAGAGCCAGTCGTGCTCCAGAAAGGGCAGGCTGGCGAGGGTGAATATCACGCACACGGCAAAGAAGGCGTAGCGGCTCAGGAGGGACAGGCTCATACGGTTTCCTTGGGTTCGGACTCTGTTGTTTAAAGATCGCAGACTTCGGCAGCACCCGAAGGCGCGTAGGAGCTGCCGAAGGCTACGATCTTTTGATTTTGATTTTTTGATTTTGAAGTCAGAAGGTACGCCGAAAATCTGAAGATCAAAAGATCGCAGCCTTCGGCAGCTCCTACGCGAGCATGTTTATGTTGCTCAGGATTGCCGCACCGGCAACTCGACCCGGAATGTGCTGCCAACTCCGACTTCGCTACGTACCGAAATATCGCCCTGATGTTTTTTCACGATGCCATAGGACAGGGACAGCCCGAGTCCTGTCCCCTGGCCCACCGGTTTGGTGGTGTAGAACGGGTCGAATATTTTCTGCAGGTTGTCCGGCTCGATGCCTATTCCCGTGTCCGCGACCTCGATTGATACCGTTTCACCTTCAAGTCCGGTGCGTAGCGTGATGGTGCCCCGTTCCGGCCCCATTGCCTGAGACGCGTTGACGATCAGGTTCATGATCACCTGATTGATTTGCGACGGCAGGCATTCAATGTCGGGCAGCTTTTGAAACTCCTTCACCACATCGGCCTTGTACTTGAGTTCATTGGCGACGATGTTCAGGGTCGACTCGATGCCTTGTTGCAGATTGGTCCACTGCCATTCCTGATTGGAGTCCACGCGGGAGAAGTCCTTCAGGTCTTTGACGATCTGCCCGACCCGGCCGATGCCTTCCTTGGACTCCTTGATCAGCAGCGGAATGTCTTCGCGCAGAAAGTCCAGTTCCACCCGTTCACGTAATTGACCGAGACGGTCGATGACCTCGCTTGAACCAATGGCGTTTTCCGCCTCCCGATAGGCATCGAGCATTTCCTGCAGTTGCTTGAAGTAGCCATCGAGGGCGCCGAGGTTGGAGGAAATAAAGCCGATGGGGTTATTGATTTCATGGGCGACGCCCGCCGCCAGTTGCCCCAGCGAGGCGAGTTTTTCCGACTGCACCAGTTGGCTTTCCAGTTGTTTGCGCTCGTCGATTTCCCGCTGCAACGCCTCGCTGGCCTGCTTGAACTGGTCCGTGCGCTGATCCACCAGATGCTCCAGATGGCTCAACTGAATAGACGCCCGCTCGGTCATTTCCCATTTGGTGAGCAGGGTGTTGGCCATTTGCTGGACTTCAATGTTGTCGAACGGCTTTTTCAGAATCAGCAGGCGGTCGTGGGCGTGCAAGCGTTCCAGCAGTTCATCCCAGGAATAGTCGGAATAGGCGGTACACACTACAACTTGCAGCTGCGGGTCTTGCTGCCACAGGTGTTCGATGGTCTGCGCGCCGTCCCAACCCTCGGGCATGCGCATGTCGACGAAGGCCAGCGCGTAGGGGCGGTTTTCCTGTAATGCCTGGATGAGTTTGCCCAGACCCTCCTGGCCGCCATAGGCCGAATCCAGCTCGAACAGCAGGCTGGTGGATTTCACTTCGCTGCCGAACAACGCAGTCTCCATTTCGTCCAGCTCTGCATGCTGCGCTGATGTCGGGGTGAGGATCTTGCGGAAGTCTTCATGGATGGATGGCGTGTCGTCGATCAGCAGAATGCGTCGGTTCGAAAGATCGCTCATGCTTCCTCCATGACGGGTTTCAACGGGATCTGCAGCGTGAACAGTGCACCTTTGCCCGGTCCATCGCTGTGGGCGGTGAGATGGCCGTTCATCTCGATGGCGGCCAGGGCACAGCTGTGCAGGCCGAAGCCGTGTCCTTCCTTGCGGGTGGTAAAACCGTGGGCAAAGATCCGCGTCATGTTCTCCGGCTCGATGCCTTCGCCGTCATCCTTGACGCTGATTTGCAGAATCGTGTCTTCGACGACTTTCACCCCAAGTATCATTTGCCGCGGGCGGTTACTGAGGTCGGTCATGGCGTATTTGGCGTTGCTGATCAGGTTGATCAGGATCAGCAACAACCGGTGTTTGTCGCCCATGATTTGCGGTACATCGCCATACTCCTTGACCACCGTGACGTGATGGCGGGTCAGGGCTCCGGCGTTCATCCGCAAGGCGTCTTCCAGCAATTCGCTGATGTGCAGCGGTTCCATCAGGCTGTTGGCGCCTGCATAGGACTGCTGAGTGGCGACGATGTCCTTGATGTGGTCGACGCTTTTGCTCAGTTGCGCGAGTTCATCGGTCATGCCTTGTTGTTCAAGGGCAATGGCATCCACCAGTTGATTCAAGTAGCCGGGCAGCAGTTTTCCCTTCTCATCCTCGGTCAGGAAGACTCCCAGGTCGTCTTGATGCGCGTTGATCAGCTGCATCGCCTTGCCCAAGCCCTGGGCCTTGCTGCCACGCAGCTTGCGGGTGACCAGGTCGGCCGAGATGTTCACGCTGTTGAGCACATTGCCGACGTTGTGCAGCACGTTAGTGGCGATTTCAGCCATGCCGGCCTGACGCGCGGTGTCGAGCAGTTCGCTTTGGGTATCCTTGAGTTCGCGGGTGCGCTCTTCGACCCGTTGTTCGAGGACCTCGTTGGCGGTTTGCAGCTCCTTGTTGACCCGGTTGGTCTCCCCGAAGCTGCGCATCAAGCGGATTGCCAGGTACACCAGCACCAATACCAGCAGCGTCGAAAACACCAGCATGTAGAAGTGGTAGCGCCGGTTGGCTTCATCGGTTTGCTGCTGATCCTGGTTCAGCAGACTGGTGATGTCGTCCAGCCGTGCGGCCACAGGAACGGCTTCGATGTTTTCCAGCAGCCGATTGACCACGGGTTGTTCGCGCAGGATCAGCGCGATGTGATTGCTCAACACATCGATCGGGCTATGAAACTGCTCCGGTAATCGCTCCTTGTTCACCCCCAGTTTGTTCAGCCCGACCAGGATATCGGCTGCTTTGTCGTCGGAGGTGACCTGGGCGAACTCCAGGCTGCTGAGCAGCAAGTCGTAGGTGTCGGTGGCAATGTTCTGGAGTTGCAGTTTGTCTTCGTCGAGCAGTTGGGTAAGCGGTTCCTGGATGTCGTCTTCGGCAGTGGGCAAGAACGCCAGAGAGTTGCGCAGCACCGCATTATGGGATTTGAACTGCTCCACCAGCCGGGTTTTTTCCTGAATGGCGACGTGGTAAGCATCATGGCTGGCACGCCAGGTCGGCGAGTCATTGCGGCCATGATTGGACTCCATGGTCTCGAACCGCTCCCACAGGTGTGTTATCTCGGTCAGCGGTGCCACCAGCGGATCGTAATTGTGGCTGATGGCAATTCGGGACTTGAGAATCTCGGTTTCCCACTGCGCGTTGAACTGTTTGATCCGGCCGATCAGGTCCCGGGACTCGGCGTACGTCGCGGTCTGGTCGGAGCTTGATTTGAGGTACAGAAACAGCAGCGTCGAGGCCAGCAACAAGGCCACGCCACTGAGCAACAAGAGGTTGCGACGGTGGCCCGTTTTCATAAAGATTTGCCTCCCCACTCACCGGTCAGTGTCTTGAGGAATTTGATGATCAAGGTTTTGTCCTGGTCAGAGGGCACGCGACCAAGCTGGAACTTGAACATCACGTCTACCGCGTCTTCGAGGGTCTTGGCCGAGCCGTCGTGAAAGTACGGCGCAGTCACGGCGACGTTGCGCAGGCTCGGAACCTTGAACACGTTGCGGTCTTCTTCATCTTTGGTGATCAGATAGCGGCCCAGATCGGCTTCGGTGGGGTTGCCTCGAACCTGGAAGTAATCGCCCATGACCCCGAACTTCTGGAACATGTTGCCGCCGATGTTTATCCCTTGATGGCAGGCGATGCAGCCGTAGTCCTTGAAGCGTTGGTAACCGTACTTCTCCTCGATCGTCAGAATCTCGGTATTGCCCAGCAGGTATTGGTCGAAACGCGAGTTGGCGCTGATCAGCGTGCGCTCATAGGTGGCCAGGGCATTTTGTACATTGCTCATGGTCACGCCGTCCGGGTAGGCCGTGGCGAAAGCGCTTTTGTAAGCCGGGTCGGCGGTCAGTGTCTGAACGACATGCTCCCAATGACTGCCCATTTCGCTGGGGCTCTGCACCACTTCGTGGGCCTGCGTTTCCAGGGTATCGGCGCGGCCGTTCCAGAACTGCCGGAAATTCAGACTTGCGTTGAATACGCTGGGGGTATTGATCGTCAAGGGGGCGCCGTTGAAGCCAATGGAAAACGCCAGGACATCGGCGCCCCCGCTTTCCAGGCGATGACAACTGGCGCAGGACAGGCTGTTGTTGACCGACAGGCGTGGCTCGTTGAACAACCGACGACCAAGTTCAACTTGCAAGGGATTCTGCTGGGGCACTGGGGGCAAGGGTTTGAGTGGCTCGTCCAGAGGTGCGCCGTTGGCTATCAGGCAACATCCGAGTAGAGGCGCAAGAAGCAGGTAGTAGAAGGAGCGCGACATCTTATTACTCCTTGGCGCAGGGCCCTGGGTGTCGTTGCACATCATTCATTTGGTGCTGGACGGAGCGGACTGCACAGACGTCAGGTATTGCTCGAAGGCATCCGGCTCCACGGCTTTGCTGAAGTAATAACCCTGGCCTTCCTCGCACTGGAGGGCCTTGAGAAAATTCAACTGCTCGAGGGTTTCCACCCCTTCGGCAATGACGGTCAGTTTGAGGCTCTTGCCCAAGCTGATGATGGCGCTGACCAAGGCCGCGTCATTGCTGTCACGGCTCAGGCCACGAATGAATGACTGGTCGATTTTCAGCACATCGATGGGAAACCGTTGCAGGTAACTCAGGCTGGAATAGCCGGTGCCGAAGTCATCGATGGCCAGCCGTACACCCAATGCCTTGAGCCGATTCAGCGCGAGCATCGTGGCGTCGACGTTCTGCATCAATACGCCTTCGGTAATTTCCAGCTCCAGCAAGGTGGGGTCCATACCGGTTTGCTGGAGTATCTGTTCGATACCTTCGACAAAATCCCGCTGGCGGAAATCGATGGCCGACACGTTCACCGACATGCAGAGCTTGGGCAGGCCTTTCGCCTGCCAGGCGCGGGCTTGTCGACAGGCCTGGGCCAGCACCCATTTGCTCAACGGTACGATCAAGCCGCTGTCCTCGGCCACACCGATGAAATCTGTCGGGTAAATCCAGCCTTGCCCCGGCTTTTGCCAGCGGATCAATGCCTCGGCGCCGACCACCTTGCCGCTGCCCAGGTCGAGTTTGGGCTGGTAGTGCAGGACAAATTCGTTGCGATCCAGCGCCAGGCGAATACCCGATTCGATACTCTGCTGTTCCCGGGCGCGCTGGTTCATCTCATCGATGAAAAAGCTGAAATCGTTCGGGCCGCTTTCCTTGACGTTGCGCATGGCGGTTTCGGCTTTTTTGATCAGTGCGATGGCATCGAAACCGTCCTCGGGATAGATGCTGATGCCCAGGCTGGCTGTCACGCTCAGGTCGTGGCCGGCGATGTGTTGAGGCGCGCGTATGGCGTTCAAGAGCTTTTCGGCGATGCCCTTGGTTTGTTGGGGGTGGTGGATGTCAGCCAGGATCACCACAAACTCATCGGAGCCGTAGCGAAACACCGAGTCGGACGCGCGCACGCAGGCCACAAGATTGTGCCCGACACGTTTGAGCATCTCGTCGCCGGTCGGGTGACCCAAGGCATTGTTGATGCGCTTGAAGCGATCGAGCCCCAGAAACATCACGGCCAGTTGTTTGTCATGGCGTCTGGACAGGGCCAGTGACTGGTTCAGCCGGTCGCCCAACAAGGTGCTGTTGGGCAACTCGGTCAATACGTCGTACTGCAACAAGTGCGATACCTTGAGCAGTTCATGGACCCGGGCCTCGATGGTTTGCTCCAGGGTTTGCACTTTCATGGCCGCGTCCTGCGCCATCTGCCACTTCCAGGTCAGGGCGCTGGCCATCTGGCGGATTTCCAGGCTGTCGAAAGGTTTTTTCAGCACCAGCAACTGATCGCCGAACTCCAGTCGTTCGGCCATGGCTTCCCAGGTGTAATCGGAAAAGGCCGTACACAACGCGATTTGCAGGTGAGGATCAGCCTTCCAGAGCTGTTCGATGGTTTCCAGACCGTCCCAGCCCGGGGGCATGCGCATGTCGGTGAATGCCATGGCGTAAGGGCGACCTTGAGCTTGGGCGCGCTTGACCAGTTCGAGCGCTTCCTGGCCCTGATAGGCGGAGTCGAGCTGGAATATCAACCGAGTAGATTGCTGGCTGCCGAACAGCGCTGCTTCAGTGCCGGCGATGGTTTGTTCGTCGTCGGTATCCGGGCCGAGAATCTTGCGAAAGTCCTGATGGATCGAAGGCGTGTCGTCGATGATCAGAATGCGCCGGTTAGCCTGGGCGAACGAAGTTTTCATTCCTTGTCCTCCGTGGCACGCCGCGGGTCGTTGGGCGTCGCTCCGGTTCCGTGGTTGGCATGCACGATGCTCCCGGCCTTCAGTAACTCGGCGGCCTGTTGACTGCTGACCGCTTGGCTGAAGTAGTGACCCTGGGCGTTCATCGGTGAGCCGGTGGCCATCAGCGAACTGCGTTGCTCCTGGGTTTCGACGCCCTCGGCGATAATGCCGATCCCTACTTCGCGGGCGAAGTTGATGATGGCCCGCAAGGTGGTTGCACTGGCCGGGTCGCGTGCGGCCATGTCGATGAAGGTCTGGGCGAGTTTCAGGTGATTGACCTGGTAAGTCTTGAGGTAATCGAACGAGGAGTATTCGGTGCCGAAGTCGTCGATGGCGATTTTCACCCCCAGCTCACGCAGGCGCGGCAGTACATCGTTGTGCGTCCACTTGGTCTGGGCCAGGGTCGCTTCGGTGACGTCGAAGCGCAGGTCCCACGGGCACAGTTCCCAACGCGCGGTGGTGCGCAACACGTCATAGATCAGCTCGGGACCGCTCTTGAGCTGGGCCAGGGACAGTTTTATCGCCACCACCGGTGGCGCCATGCCTTCGTCGCGCCACTGACGCATTTGCCGACAGGCGCGCTCCAGCACCCAGTGACCGAGGGCGACGATGGTGCCGGTTTTTTCCGCCGCGGGCAGAAACGCCTGGGCTTCCAGCAACCCGCGCTGAGGGTGGTTCCAGCTGACCTGCGCTTCCATGCCGAGGATCTTGCCACTGCTCAGGTCTACTTCCGGCCAGTAACGCAGTTCGAGTTCGTCATGTTCGATGGCCGTTTTCAAGTCGTTGGCGATGGTCATGCGCTCGACCACTTCCTGATTGATCTCCTCGGAATGGAAGTGGTACTGGTTGCGGCCCTTTTCCTTGGAGCGATACAGCGCCATGTCGGCCTGGGTCAACAGGCTGTCGGCGCTGAGGCTGACCGGCGCGTAGCTGCTGATGCCGATGCTGACCGAGACCCGTACATCATTGCCGGCCAGGGAGTAGGGCAGCACCAGTGCATCGCGGACCTTGGCGGCCAGGGACGCTGATTGGGTCGGATCGCCGACATCCAGTTGCAGTATCGCGAACTCGTCGCCACCCAGGCGGGCAACCACGTCGTTTTCGCGCACGCAGTTTTTTATGCGCCTGGCGACCTCCTGCAACAATAGGTCGCCCACCGGGTGGCCCAGGGTGTCGTTGATGCGTTTGAAGTGATCCAGGTCCAGGTAAAACATGGCGAAGGGTGTGGCCCCGCGCCGGGCGGCGGCGAATGCCTGATGCAGCCGCTCGATCAGCGTCGCACGGTTGGCCAGCCCGGTCAGCCCGTCGGTGCGGGCCAGCAGGGCGATTTTTTCCTCGGCCAGTTTGCGTTCGGTGACGTCGATGATGATGCCTTCGACTTCCAGCAAGCGGCCTTCATCGTCGCGCACCGGGATATAGCGGTTTTCGACCCAGCGCCAGTCGCCGTCGCCGGTGCGCATCCGGAATTCGATGGAAGCACCTGCCGCATGGCGATCCAGCACCCTGGCCATGGCCGTATCGACTTTTGATTGATCGTCGGGATGGATCAGCTCCTGCGCCCAGTTGGACGAAGCCACCAGGGCCGCCGCAACGTGGCCGTATTTGGTGATGTTGTGGGAGATGTACATCAACGGAAACGACGGTTCGCCCCGCAGCCGATACAGAATGGTCGGGCTGTTCTGCACGATGATGTTGGCGTCGGACAGCTCCCGGGTGCGCTCTTCGACCGCGAGCTCCAGCAAGGACATTTTCAGCGCCGCGTCTTCGGTCATTTGCCATTTGGCGGTCAATGCGCTGGCCATCTGGCGAATTTCGATGGCATCGAAAGGCTTTTTCAGGATAAGCAGGCGATCACCCAGCTCCAGACGCTCGGCGATGTCTTCCCAGGAATAGTCGGAATACGCGGTGCAGAGCGCCACCTGCAGCTTGGGATCGACCTGCCACAAGCGTTCGATGGTTTCCAGGCCGTCCCAGCCCGGCGGCATGCGCATATCGATGAAGGCCATCGCGTAGGGCGAGTCATTCGCCAGCGCAGTCTCGACCTTATCCAGCGCTTCGCGGCCCTGAAATGCGGAATCGATGACGAAACTTTGCAACGATACCGACGCTGAGGTACCGAACAGGGCGTTTTCGGCGCTGATCAGACTGTCGTCTTCGATCGATGGCGGGCTGAGAATCTTGGCGAAATCCTCATGGATCGACGCGGTGTCATCGACGATGAGAATCCGACGATTAATGCGCGCAAGCAGCGTATTCACTGACATGCGCCTGTACCGACAGCAGGTTGGTGCAATGAGCTCATAGAGGGTATCCCTTCCCTGATCGCTGGATAACGCGAGTATCGTTCTGGATCCGAGTGATCTGAGCATAGTCGCCCGGCCGGCACTTCGCCCGGTTGACTGAAACGAATCATTTCCTGGGTCGGGCTGAAAATCATCTAGCCTGTAGGTCAGGCTCGGGGAACGTCAGGATGTTGGCCCCCACGCGCGCGATAAAGACACCCGTTTGACTTGAGGTAATGCCATGGAAGAGCAACTCCCCACGACTGTGACCGATAAACCCAAGTTATTGCTGGTCGACGATGAGGAGTCGATTCTCAACAGTCTGCGCCGCCTGCTGCGCGGTCAGCCTTACGAGGTACTGCTGGCTACCAGTGGTGCCCAGGCCTTGGAGATCATGGCCCGGCAGCCGATCGATCTGGTGATGACTGATGCGCGCATGCCTAATATGGACGGCGCCACGCTGCTGGCTCACGTCCACCAGCGCTATCCCGACACCACCCGGATCATGCTGACCGGTTATGCCGATCCGTCGGCCATTATCAAAGCCATCAATGAAGGGCAGATTCACCGTTACATCAGCAAACCCTGGCACGACGAGGAAATGCTGCTGACCTTGCGACAATCACTTGCCTATCAGCATTCCGAGCGTGAACGTTTGCGTCTGGTGCAGGAGACATGGGATCAGAACGAGAAGCTGAAGCTGCTCAACGCCACCCTGGAAAAGCACGTCGCGGCCCGCACCAGCGAGCTGCAACAGACCGCCGACATGCTGGATCTGGCCTACGAAGAGCTCAAACGCAGCTATGTCACTGGCACCGAAGTGTTTTCGTTGCTGGCCAACCTGCGCCTGCCGCCCACCAAACAGACCAACCGGCAGATCATCGAGCTGGTGCGGGTGTACTGCAAACTCCATGGCCTGGACGAAGGCACCAGTCGTGACCTGACCATGGCAGCGGCGCTCTACAACATCGGCAAGTTGAGCTGGACCGACAGCATGATGAGCACGCCCTCGGACCTGCTGCATCACAATGACCGTGAGCGCTATCGGGGTTATCCGAAGCAGAGTGAGTCGCTACTGATGACGCTCGACCCAATGAAGGATGCCGCTCGGCTGATCCTGCATCACCAGGAGCGTTGGGACGGCAGCGGTTTTCCCGATCGGCTCAAGGGCGAAGCGATTCCGTTCGGTTCGCGGTTGCTGAAGCTGGCGGTGGATTTCATCGAGTTGCAGCGCGGGCTGATCCTCGAACGACAGATGAACAGTGACGAAGCCCTGGTGTATATCCGCCAATACGCCGGTCGCCTCTACGACCCGGAACTGGTGGAGGATTTCATTCAGGTCTGCGCGGCTTATCTGAGCGACGTGACGCTGGCCGATCCGACGGTCAAGGTGCTGACCACCCGGGATCTGGTGGCAGGCATGATCCTGGCGCGCAATCTCAATGCCGACAACGGCATGCTGCTGCTCAATGCCGGCAAGGTGCTGAATGGGCCGCTGGTGGATAAGTTGATCGCTTTCGAGGCGATGGAAGGTGCCAAGTACAGCATTTTCGTGAAAGTACCTGAGGAAGTGGAGGGCGCGCTTCTGGAGACGAGTTGAGCTTTCAGCCTGTGACGAGGGCCCTGTGGCGAGGGGGCTTGCCCCCGTTTGAGTGCGCAGCACTCACAAAGTCTTTGGTACATCAGAGATTTTGGGGCCGCTTCGCAGCCCAACGGGGGCAAGCCCCCTCGCCACAGGGCTCCCACAGGGGGTCAGCAAATGCTTTTTTCGGCGTGACGAAGAACCGGTGCGCATGTGATCCTTGCTGCTTTTAACCAAGGCCAATCCTGATCCATGACGTTTTCATCCGCCGCTTCGCCCCGCCTCATTCGCATTGCCGCTGCCCTGCTGATCGGCCCCGACGGTCGCACCTTGCTGGTGCGCAAGCGCGGCACCCAGGCGTTCATGCAGCCGGGGGGCAAGATCGAGGCCCATGAGCAACCGGTCCATGCTCTCGCCCGTGAACTGGAGGAGGAACTCGGCCTGGTCATCGATCCGGCGCAAGCCGCCTACCTGGGGCAATTCTCGGCGCCTGCCGCCAATGAGCCGGGTTATGTCGTACAGGCCGAACTCTTTCAGCTGACTATCGATTCGCACGTTTCCCCGGCGGCGGAGATCGAAGAAGTGCGCTGGATCGATCCGGCCATCGACGGCGATGTTACGCTGGCGCCATTGACACGGGACCTGATCTTGCCGTTTTATCGAGCCTCACTGATCGAAACTGCCTGATCGTCCAAGGACGGAGGATGCCCATGATCCCGCTTCAAGACTTGCTGATTTTCGCCGCCGCGGCACTGCTGATGGTACTCACGCCCGGGCCGAACATGATCTACCTGATCTCTCGTTCAATCTGCCAGGGCCGCAAGGCCGGAGTGACTTCGTTGCTCGGCGTGGTCGCGGGGTTTTTAGTGCATCTGTTCGCTGCCGCCGCGGGGTTGACCGCGGTATTCCTGGCAGTGCCGATTGCCTACGAAGTGCTGAAGTGGGCCGGTGCGCTGTACCTGTTGTGGCTGGCCTGGCAGGCGATCAAGCCCGGTGCGCGCTCGCCGTTCGAGGCGCAGCAGTTGCCGGCGGACTCGTCGCGCAAGTTGATCACCATGGGCTTTCTCACCAGCGCCCTGAACCCGAAGATCGCGGTGTTCTACCTGTCGGTGTTTCCGCAGTTCATTACCCCTGAGCACGGTTCGGTGTTCACCCAGAGCATCATCCTCGGGCTGACCCAGATCAGCGTGAGCTTCAGCGTCAACCTGCTGATCGCGCTGTTCGCCGCAGGCATCGCGTCCTGGTTCGTCAACAACCCGAACTGGCTGGCGATGCAGCGTTACTTCATGGGTTTCGTGCTGTCCGGGTTGGCGGTGCGCTTGATGCTTGAGCAGCGGCGAGCGGCCTGAAGATGTGGATTCAACGGCTTGATGCCAGCCATGCCCTGGAGTATCGGGCGCTGATGCTTGAGGCCTATGACTTGTATCCCCAGGCATTCACTTCCAGCGTGCGCGAGCGCGCGGTGATGCCCCTGAGTTGGTGGGAATCGCGCCTGACCAGCAAGCTGGACCGGGTACTTGGTGCATTCGAGGAGGGCAAGTTGGCGGGCATCGTCGGCCTGGCGTTCGAAGCCCGGGAGAAGGCCCGGCACAAGGCGACGTTGTTTGGCATGTACGTGACAAGCACGGTGCGGCAGCGCGGGCTCGGTTATCAACTGGTTCAGGCTGCGTTGGCTGAAGCGCAGTCCCATCAGGGGCTGCGGCTGATCCAGTTGACCGTCACCGCCGGCAATGAAGCTGCCTTCAAGCTGTATCAGCGTTGCGGCTTCGTGCAGTTCGGCCTGGAACCATTGGCGGTGCGAGTCGGCGAAGACTACTTCGACAAGATCCATATGTGGCGTGAGCTCACCGCTGAATCTTTGGCATAAGGGCTGTTGTGGCGAGGGAGCTTGCTCCCGCTGGGTTGCGTAGCAGCCCCAAAAACCTGCAATCGCATGTTTTCAGACACTCCGCATACCCCTGGTTTACGACTGCTTCGCAGCCGAACGGGAGCAAGCTCCCTCGCCACGATTCCGAAACACCCAGACCTGTCGCTGCTCGCTCCCACACATAGGAGATCTGCTGTGACCCCATTTTTTGTGAATCCCCGCAGATCCAATGTGTGAGCGGGCTTGCCCGCGATGAGGCCTGAACAATCACCCTTCAACTTTGATCAGAATCGACAGGATTTCAGCGAACTGCACTAACCCCATCCAGCGTCGAGAACGACGTGTCCTTGGCCGTCAGCAAAAAGTCGCGCATGTACGGTGCGTCCAGCATGTCGGCGCGAATCCCGGCATACAGCGTCGCGAACAAACCTTTCTCCCCCAGTCGCTTGGCCTTCACATAACCCCGTGAGCTGTATTCATGCAGCGCCCAATGGGGCATGCCGCAGACGCCGCGACCGCTGGCCACCAGTTGCATCATCATCACCGTCAGTTCCGAGGTGCGGACCTGGGCCGGTTCGATGTCGGCTGGCTCAAGGAAGCGGGTGAAGATGTCCAGCCGATCACGCTCCACCGGGTAAGTGATCAAGGTTTCCGTCAGCAGATCCTCGGGCACGATGTACGGCTTGCTCGCCAAGCGGTGCTGATTAGCCACCGCGAGCATGGCCTCATAGGTGAACAACGGCACGTAAGTGATCCCGACCAATTCCAATGGGTCGGAGGTCACCACCAGGTCCAGGTCGCCTCGGGCCAGCGCCGGCAGCGGGGCGAAGGAGAACCCCGAGGCCAGGTCCAGCTCGACTTCCGGCCAGGCATCGCGGAACTGGTCGATGGTCGGCATTAGCCACTGAAAGCAACTGTGGCACTCGATCGCCATGTGCAAACGCCCCGCAGTGCCACCGGCCAGCCGTGCAATGTCACGCTCGGCGCCGCGCAGCAATGGCAGGGTGGCGTCGGCCAGTTGCAGCAGGCGCAAGCCGGCACTGGTGAAACGCACCGGTTTGGTCTTGCGCACGAACAGCTGCATGCCCATGCGCTCTTCCAGCTCCTTGAACTGATGGGACAGCGCCGATTGGGTCAGGTGCAAGCGGTCGGCCGCATCCACCAGGCTGTCGGCTTCGCGCAAGGCGTGCAGGGTTTTCAGGTGACGGATTTCAAGCACCGGGGGCTCCATGAGGAAAACTTGTGATCAACACGAAAAGGTTGAGTTTGTCTCATGTTGGGTGGGCTGTCGACAATAGCACCATGTTTTATAGCGTCCTTTATAGAGAGAACTCTTACCATGGCCTTGGCCCACACACTCGGTTTTCCGCGCATCGGCGCCGACCGCGAATTGAAAAAAGCCCTCGAATCCTACTGGAAGGGCGATCTTGACCAGAACGCA
Organism: Pseudomonas frederiksbergensis; assembly: GCF_003732275.1. Lineage (GTDB taxonomy): Bacteria > Pseudomonadota > Gammaproteobacteria > Pseudomonadales > Pseudomonadaceae > Aquipseudomonas > Aquipseudomonas frederiksbergensis_H. The sequence continues at coordinate 634,775 of NZ_MOBM01000012.1, read as the reverse complement.
TTGAAAAGTGTGGGCCGCCAATTGCGCGCCACCCACTGGCAATTGCAGAAAGACGCCGGCATCGACCTGCTGCCCGTAGGCGACTTCGCCTGGTACGACCAGGTACTGACTCACTCCCTGACCTTTGGCGTGATTCCCGAGCGCTTCGACAGTGCCAAAGATTCCCGCGGCCTGCCGACACTCGACACCCTGTTCGCCATGGCCCGTGGCGCTAGCGCGGCCTGCTGCGGCGGTGAACATGGCAAGGCGCAATATGCTCAGGAACTGACCAAGTGGTTCGACACCAACTACCACTACCTGGTCCCGGAGTTCAGCGCAGACCAACAATTCAAACTGAGCTGGGAACAGCTGTTCGACGAAGTCGATGAAGCCAAAGCCCTGGGCCACAACGTCAAACCGGTAATCATCGGCCCGTTGACTTACCTATGGCTGGGCAAGGCGAAAGGCAGCGACTTCGATAGGCTGGATCTGCTGGAGCGCCTGCTGCCGATCTACGGTGAAATCCTCGGTCGCCTCGCTGCCCAAGGCGTGGAGTGGGTGCAGATCGACGAACCGATCCTGACCCTCGACCTGCCACAGGCCTGGAAAAGCGCCTTCGAACGCGCCTATCACATCCTTCAATACTCGCCGCTGAAAAAGCTCGTGGCGACTTACTTCAGTGGCCTGGAAGACAACCTCGGCCTGGCTGTCGGCCTGCCGGTGCAAGGCTTGCACATCGACGCCGTGCGCGCACCGGATCAACTCGGCCAAGTGCTGGATCGCCTGCCGACCTACAAGATTCTCTCGGTAGGCCTGGTCAACGGCCGCAACGTCTGGCGTTGCGAACTGGAGCAAGTCCTCGCGCAACTGCAACCGGCCCTGGAGCGTTTTGGCGATAACTTGTGGGTCAGCAGTTCCTGCTCGTTGCTGCACAGCCCGGTGGACCTGGAACGTGAAGACAAACTCGATCCGGAACTGAAAAGCTGGCTGGCGTTTGCCGTGCAGAAGTGCGGTGAAATCGCCGTGCTGCGTGATGCCCTGAATGATCCGCAAGCGCCGAAGGTGCAAGCCGCACTGGCCGAAAGCCGCGCCATTGCAGCCAGTCGCGCTCAATCTCCGCGTATCCACAAAACGGATGTTCAGGCCCGAATCAACGCCATCGGCGCAGCGGACAGCCAACGTCACTCGCCGTTTGCCAAACGCATCGAACAACAACAGGCACGGCTGAAACTGCCGGCGTTCCCGACCACCACCATCGGCTCGTTCCCACAGACTGGTTCGATCCGTCTGGCGCGCCAGGCCTTCAAGCAAGGAAAGCTGTCGGCCAACGATTACACCGATGCCATGCACAGCGAAATCCGCCACGCCGTGCAAATCCAGGAGCGCCTGGGCCTGGACGTGCTGGTGCATGGTGAAGCCGAGCGCAACGACATGGTCGAGTACTTCGCCGAACAACTGGACGGTTACTTGTTCACCCGGTTCGGCTGGGTCCAGAGCTACGGTTCGCGCTGCGTCAAACCGGCGATCATTTATGGCGACCTGAGCCGTCCGAAGCCGATGACAGTCGACTGGATCACCTATGCCCAGAGCCTGACCGACAAGGTCATGAAAGGCATGCTCACCGGCCCTGTGACCATGCTGATGTGGTCGTTCCCGCGCGAAGACGTCTCGCGCAAAATTCAGGCGCAGCAACTGGCCCTGGCCTTGCGCGATGAAGTGGTGGACCTGGAAAACGCCGGCATCAAAATCGTGCAGATCGACGAAGCCGCGTTCCGCGAAGGGCTGCCGCTACGCCGGGCGCAATGGCAGGAGTACCTCGACTGGGCGGTGGAAGCCTTTCGCCTGAGTGCATCGGGCGTGCGCGACGAAACCCAGATCCACACCCACATGTGCTACAGCGAATTCAACGACGTGATCCAGTCCATCGCGGCGATGGACGCCGACGTGATCACCATCGAAACCTCGCGTTCGGACATGGAATTGCTGGAGGCCTTCGAAGCGTTTGACTACCCGAACGACATCGGCCCGGGTGTTTATGACATCCACTCACCACGGGTGCCGGACACAGCCGAGATGGTGAAGTTGATGAGCAAAGCGGTGAAGCGGATTCCGGCGGAGCGGTTGTGGGTCAATCCGGATTGCGGGTTGAAGACTCGCGCCTGGGCGGAGACTGAGGCGGCGTTGGTCAATATGGTGGCGGCGGCGCGGCAGTTGCGTGGTCAGTTGGCTTAAGGACGCCATCGCGAGCAGGCTCGCTCCCACATTGGATTGAGGTCGATCGCAGGTTTTGTGTACGACATCCATCAAAAAATGTGGGAGCGAGCCTGCTCGCGATGAACGATAACTCGGTCTTGGAAATGACCGCTCGGCACTCTTCATCAAACTGTCACGTAACTGTGGCAGCGCGCTTGAACAAACTTCATCAGACTCGCGCTCTACTGGAGTTCTGCGTTTCGGTGTTTTTCATGCGTGCACGATTTTTATCCACAGCGGTCTTTCTGGCCGCTGTGTTATTCGGCTTTCCGTCTCTTGCGGCGTCTCGTTGCGATGTCAATGTTCCGACCGAACGGGTCGATCTGGATCAGGTGAGCCTGGCGTACCAGAGCATTGGCCGTGCCTCGGACCCTGCGTTGTTGCTGGTGATGGGCCTGGGTGGGCAGTTGATTCACTGGCCGGACGAGGTGGTGGTTGCGCTGTGTCAGCAGGGTTTTCGGGTGATTCGTTATGACAATCGCGATGTGGGTCTCTCGACTTGGCGACAGACGCCTATCGAGGCCAACCTGACTTTCGAAGTATTGCGCTACAAACTCGGTTTGCCGGTATCGGCGCCGTACACCCTGACCGACATGGCGGGCGATGCCTTTGGACTGATGGATGCCTTGCACGTCGAGCAATTCCACGTACTGGGTGCGAGCATGGGCGGGATGATCGCTCAGCATATGGCGGCCATGGCACCGCAGCGTGTCGAGAGCCTGACGTTGCTGATGACCAGCTCGGGTGCCGAAGGCTTGCCAGCACCGAGTGCGGCGCTGGTGCAGCTACTCGCGCGACGCGGCGCGCCGAATCGCGAGGTGGCGCTGGAGCAACAGGCTGATTTGCTGGCGGCGCTGGGTAGCCCGGCGGTAAGCGATGACCGGCAGGCGTTGTTACAACAGGCAGCGCAATCCTATGACCGGGCGTTCAACCCGGAGGGCGTGAAGCGCCAGATCATGGCCATCCTCGCCGAACGGAGCCGCGTGGCGCTGCTCAACCAACTGCGGGTGCCGACGCTGGTGGTTCACGGTACCGCCGATCCGTTGTTGCCGGTGATGCATGGCGTGCATCTGGCGGCGCACATCCGTGGCAGTCAGTTGAAGCTGATCCCGGGGTTGGCCCATCGTTTTCAAGAGGCGTTCAAGGCGCCGTTGTTGGCGGCGGTGTTGCCGTATTTGCAGGCCCATCGCGAAGACACCTCGCATTGGGCGCAGATCGATCCAGTAGCCGAGCGCAATCTTCTGTAACACCCAAAACCCAATGTGGGAGCGAGCCTGCTCGCGATGGCTGCCCAGTCAGTATTGATGTAGCAGATAGACCGCTATCGCGAGCAGGCTCGCTCCCACAGGTTTTAGGTTCTCCGACAGGTTCAGGTTTTACGTCGGAACGAAGTTATCCAGCATCCGGTTCACCGCCAGTTCACCCAACATGACGGAGTGCTGGATACCGAGCACGGTGTTGCGCTGCGGGCCGTTCAGCAGCCCTGCGAAATCGCTCAACATCACGCTCGCTGCCGCCAGCGATTCGCAGGCGTTGACCAGCAGGGTTTCGTTATCGGCGTCGGGGGCGACGAGGTAAAGGGTGCTGGGTTTGCGTGGGGTGTCTTTGGGAATGACCGGCTTGAGGTAGTAATCGAGGGCGCGGTCGGCGGCTTCGTTGAGCTTTTTGGAGTTTGGGGTTTCGTACGGGGAAACGTCGTCGGTTTCCGGTGGATTGGGTGTGATCTTGAACATTGGAGGGTACTCCTGATAGTAGAGCCGCAACCTGTCTCGCTACTAAACGGAAGGGTGGCAGCTGTGCGCAAGTTAGTAGACCGGCCACCCATCCAAAACCGGCGCGCCCGAAGGCGCCATGCGCACAGCCACCATCAAGTGCAAGCGAATGCCTGACTGGATGACACTTATACGTCCGGATGGAAAAAGTCGGGCTACTAAACCCGATCACTGGGAATCAGTGACACGAACCAAGTTACCGACGGGCCTCCAGGCGCACAAGCCAGCGGATTCTGACGTGGTTGTAGGCGACGGCGCAAGGCGCTGTAGCTTTCAGGAAGTAACGCTAAACAGAACTAAACACGCCCTCAAGAACACCCCAAAACCCAGGGTGGGAGCGAGCCTGCTCGCGATGGCGGTGTATCAGCCAATGCAGATATCAACTGACATGACGCCTTCGCGAGCAGGCTCGCTCCCACAGGGGAATAGTGGAATGGCTGCCACCTCGGACTGTCAGGTGTATCGTTCAAACTTTCCGGCGACCCAAGCCTGCGAGGTGTGTGATGAGTACCCCCCTGAAAATCGATTTCGTCAGCGACGTGTCTTGCCCCTGGTGCGTCGTCGGCCTGTATGGCCTGACCCGCGCCCTGGATATGCTCGGCGACGAAATCCAGGCCGAGATCCGTTTCCAGCCGTTCGAACTGAACCCGAAGATGGGCCCCGAAGGCCAGAACATCACCGAACACATCAGCGAAAAGTACGGCTCGACGCCTGAGCAATCGCAGAAGAACCGCGAAATGATCCGCGCGCGTGGCGCCGAGGTCGGGTTTGCCTTTCGCACGGACGGCAACAGCCGTATCTACAACACGTTCGATGCTCACCGCTTGCTGCATTGGGCGGGGCAGGAAGGGTTGCAGTTCAACCTGAAAGACGCACTGTTCAAGGCGTATTTCACCGAGGGCGGCAATCCTTCCGATCACGGGCAATTGGCGCAGATCGCCGAAAGCGTGGGGCTGAATCGGCAGCGGGCCGAGGCGATCCTGGCTTCGGACGAATTCGCCAAAGAGGTTCGCGAGGAAGAACAGTTGTGGTTAACGCGCGAGGTGAGTTCAGTGCCGACGGTGGTGTTCAACGGGCAGTACGCCGTCAGTGGCGGGCAGCCGGTGGAGACGTTTGTCGGTGCGATTCGTCAGATCATGAGTGAGGCCAAGGGCGGAACGGTCAACGGCTAATGGCTCGATCTGTAGGAGCTGCCGCAGGCTGCGATCTTTTGATCTTGATTTTCTCTAGACCGCTGAAGGTCAAAATCAAAAGATCGCAGCCTGCGGCAGCTCCTACAGGTGTATGCAAATGCCGCAGGCCGCGATCTTTTTGAATTTAGGCGTGCAAGCGAACCCACACGCTGACCAACACCGTCGCCGCCATCAACCACGCCACCGCCGCCACCGCCAGCGACGCCTCCAATCGCATCCGGTCGACCATCACATACAAGGTCGCCAGGTAGACGAAGTACGGAATGATCGACCACATGCCAAACACGATGGTGGTTTTCAGATCATCCAGCGAGCGCCCCTTGCCGACGATGTAATGGGCGATCAGCGCAAAGGTCGGAAACAGCGGCACCAGGCCTGCGATGTAATAGTTTTTGGTCTTGGCCAGCATGGCAAGAATCACCACCACCGCCGCGCCCAGGGTGGCTTTGAAAATCAGGTCCATCAGTGGCTCAGCCCGTATTTCTTCACTTTGTCGAACAGCGTGGTCTTGGCCATTCCCAGTTCCTGACTGGCCTGGGTCAGGTTGCCGCCGCTGCGCTGCAAGGCATCGCTGAGCAGGTTACGCTCGAAGGCTTCCACCGCTTCGGCGAAGGCCAGGCCCTGGTTACTGCCGCTGGCGCCGGATTTTTTGAAGGCCGGCAGACCGAGCGCGAAGCGTTCGGCGACGTTGCGCAGTTCGCGCACGTTGCCTGGCCAGTCGTGGCTCATCAGGGTCGACACGGTCTGATTGTCCAGCTCTGGCACCGCGCGGTCGAAGCGCAGGGATGACTGCTGCAGGAAGTGCTCGAACAGTTGCAGGATGTCTTCGCGGCGTTCGCGCAGCGGCGGCAGTTCCAGGGTTACCACGTTCAGGCGGTAATACAGGTCGCTGCGAAACTCGCCGGCCTTGCTCGATTGATCCAGATCGGATTTGGTCGCGGCGATCACCCGGCAATCCACCGCCACGCTCTGGTTCGAGCCGAGGCGTTCGAGGGTGCGTTCCTGCAACACCCGCAGCAGTTTGATCTGCAACGGCAGCGGCATGCTTTCCACTTCATCTAGAAACAGCGTGCCACCGTCGGCGTGTTCGATCTTGCCGATCCGCCGCTTGCCGGCACCGGTGAAGGCGTTGGCCTCGTGGCCGAAGATTTCACTTTCGAACAGGTTCTCCGGCAGGCCACCGCAGTTCAGCGCGACGAACTGTTTGGTGTGCCGACGGCTGAAGTCGTGCAGGCAGCGCGCAACCAATTCTTTACCGGTACCGGTCTCGCCTTCGATCAGCACGTTGGCCGAGGTGTCGGCGACGTTGGCGATCAGTTCCCGCAGGTTCTGCATGGCCGGCGAGCGCCCGATGATCCGGCCTTCGAGCGAATCCCGCTCGAACAGTTGCCGGCGCAACGACGACACTTCCCGCGCCAGGCTGCGTTGCTCCAGCGCGCGGCGGGCAACATCCACCAGGCGTTCCGGGGAGAAGGGTTTCTCCATGAAATCGTAGGCGCCTTTCTGCATCGCGCCGACGGCCATGGAGATGTCGCCGTGACCGGTAATCAGCACCACCGGCAGGCTGCGATCGCGGGCCTTGAGCCGGGTCAGCAGTTCCAGGCCATCGATGCCTGGCAGGCGGATGTCGCTGATGACGATGCCGGCGAAGTTATCGCCGACCCGCTCCAGCGCTTCTTCGGCGCTGCCGACGCCCACGCAAGGAATGTCTTCCAGGGTCAGCGCCTGTTGGCAACCAAGCAGGACATGGGGGTCGTCTTCGACGATCAGCACACTAAGGTCGTTGTTCATATTGGCTCGGCGGGAGTGGGGCTTACCAACGGTAAACTGAGGACGAAGGTGGTACCACCGCTGGCCGGGTGCTCGACACCCAGATGCCCGCCAGTGGCAGCGGCAAGGCTCGCGGAAAGGGTCAGGCCCAGGCCCAGGCCTTGTTCGCCGGGTTTGGTGGTGAAGAACGGTTCGAACAGATGCTTGCGCGCTTCGGCATCGATGCCGTGGCCGTTGTCGCGCACCCGCAGGCGATATTTGCCATCAAACTGTTCGCCTTCCAGCCAAAGCTCTGGCTGCGGCTGTGCCTGCATGGCGTCGAGGGCATTGCCGATCAGGTTGACCAGGATCTGCTCCAGGCGGGTCTGGTCGATCTGCACCTGCACATCGGCGAAGTCACGGTGCAGTTGCAGATGCGCATTTTCCACGCGACTGCCCAGCAATTGCAGGGCAGCTTCCACGGCTTTGCCGAGGCTGGCCTGGCCCTTGTCATCGCCTCGCCGGGCGAAGGAACGCAGGCTGGCGGTGATCCGGCCCATGCGGTCGATCAGTTCATTGATGGTCTTGAGGTTGGTGCTGGCCACATCCAGCTGACCGCGTTCCAGAAAGCGCACGGTATTGCCGGACAAGGTCCGCAAGGCTGCCAGCGGCTGGTTCAATTCGTGGGCGATGCTGGTGGACATCTGGCCAATGGCGGCCAATTTGCCGGCCTGAACCAGTTCATCCTGGGCCCGGCGCAACGTCTCTTCGGCCTGTCGGCGCTCACGGATCTGGCCCTTGAGCCGTTCGTTGCTGGCGCGCAGGTCGGTGGTGCGTTCGGTAATCCGACGCTCCAGTTGATTGTTGGCTTCCTGCAAGGCCTCCCGCGCCGCGAGGCGGGTGGCGATCACCTTGCGCCGCTCATTCCAGGCGATCAGCAGAAAGGCCACCAGGGCAAACGCCACCGCCACCAGAATCCCCTGATTGATCGCTTCACGCCGCAAATCCTGCAGGGGCGTGAGCAGAGTGAAATTCCATGGGGTGTCGCTTAGAGGACGGGTTTGCGACAGGTAGCTGATGTTCTCTTCATCGGACATCAATTCGCTGTTGGCGGGGAAGGTCAGTTTTTCCTCGCCTTCGGCGAGTTTCTCCCGCGCCAGCGGTTGCAGTTCATTCAGCGGAAACCAGTAGTACTGCAGACTACGGGCCAGTTTTTCCTTGGTTTCCTCGCTCAATGGCACAACCGATTTAAGCCGCCGCGCCGGATCGCTGGAGAGAATGATGATGCCGTTCTCGTCGCTGACGAAGGCTTCCAGGCGCGCACGTTGCCAGCGTTCTTCCATGGCTTCGAGGCGAACCTTGACCACGGCGACGCCGATGATCTTGCCGTGCTCTTCCAGACCGTGCGCCAGATAATAGCCAGGTTCGCCGCTGGTGCTGCCGATGCCATAGAAACGCCCCGGCTGACCGCGCACGGCATTCTGGAAATAGGCGCGGAAGGACAGGTCTTCACCCAGATAACTGTCGACATCGCGCCAGTTGCTGGTGGCCAGTACACGACCGGTGGTGTCCATCACATAAATGGCCCGACTGCGGCTGCGCCGGTTCAGGCCTTCAAGGTATTCGTTGACCGTCTGCCGGAGTTCCGGAGACGGGTCGGCCAACAGCCTGGAAACACTGGATTCGAGTTCCAGCAGGCTGGGCAGGTAGGTGTATTTGCTGATCTCGCTCTCGACAGCGCGGGCGTGCAGTTCCAGCTGACGCTGGCCATTCTCGCTGAGGCTGCGAATTCCGTAGTGTTCACTGACCCAGAAGCCGATATAGCCCAATCCGATCATCAGGGCGATGACCAGCGGCGGCAGGAACAGATGGCGAATCAAACGGGGTTTCACGGCGAGTGATGGCGGCGCGGCGCGATAGAGAGTGGAGTCGCATTTCATCACAGATGCCTTGGGTCAACCACAACACAAATATCCATATACCCACAGGCCCCCTGTGAGAGTTGGCTCTGTGGCGAGGGGGCTTGTCGGAACGCCGCATCGCCCCGTTCGGCTGCGAAGCAGTCGTAAACCCGTTGCATGCGGTTTGACTTCGAAATGCCGGGGCCGCTTCGCGACCCAACGGGGGTAAGCCCCCTCGCCACACAAGCCAGCTCCCACAGGGGGAGCGGCGTCCGATGCTTAGTGCTGCAGAATCTTCTCGAGGAAATGCTGCGCGCGTTCGGAGCGGGCGTTGATGTCGCCGAAGAACTCTTCCTTCTTGCAGTCTTCGATGATTTTGCCCTGGTCCATGAAGATCACTCGGTCCGCTACCTTGCGGGCGAAGCCCATTTCGTGGGTCACGCACATCATGGTCATGCCTTCGTGGGCCAGTTGCACCATCACGTCGAGTACTTCGTTGACCATTTCCGGGTCCAGCGCCGAGGTCGGTTCGTCGAACAGCATGACGATCGGGTCCATCGCCAGCGCACGGGCAATCGCCACACGCTGTTGCTGACCACCAGAAAGCTGGCCCGGGTGCTTATGCGCATGGGCAGATAGCCCGACTCGCTCAAGCAGTTGCAGGGCTTTTTTTGAGGCTTCTTCCTTGCTGCGGCCCAGCACCTTGATTTGCGCGATGGTCAGGTTATCCATGATGCTCAGGTGCGGGAACAGTTCGAAATGCTGGAACACCATGCCGACGCGCGAACGCAGTTTCGGCAGGTTGGTCTTCGGGTCGGCGATGGACGTGCCATCGACGATCACGTCGCCTTTCTGGAACGGTTCCAGCGCGTTGACGCATTTGATCAGGGTGGATTTGCCGGAACCGGACGGCCCGCACACCACGATCACTTCGCCTTTTTTGACCTCGGTGCTGCAATCAGTCAGTACCTGGAAGTCGCCATACCACTTGTTGATGTTCTTGATAGAGATCATACGGCAAACCTTTTTTGCAGACGCTTGACCAGCAGCGAGGCGGCAAAGCTGATTGTGAAGTACGTGAGACCTGCAAAGATCAGGAACTCATTGGAGCGACCGATGATGTCGCCACTGGCGCGCGAGGCATTGAGGAAGTCCACCAGACCCACCGCGTAAACCAGCGAGGTGTCCTGAAACAGGATAATGCTCTGTTGCAGCAGCAGCGGGGTCATCTTGCGGAACGCTTGCGGCAGGATGATCAATCGCATCATCTGGCCGTAGCCCATGCCCAATGCCTGGGCAGCACCCATCTGGCCCTTGGGGATCGACTGCACGCCGGCCCGGACGATTTCGCAGAAGTACGCCGCTTCGAACATCATGAAGGCTACGATGCACGAGGCGAACGCGCCGATCGGAGTATCTTCGCCGGTGATCCAGCGTAGTACGAACGGCACCGCCAGGTAGAACCAGGTGATGACCAGCAGCAGCGGGATCGAGCGGAAGTAGTTAACGTAGGCGCCGGCGATGTTGGACAGCAGTTTGCTGTGGGACAGGCGCATCAGTGCCAGGATTGTGCCGAGGATGATCCCGCCGCTCACGCCCAAGGCCATCAGCTTGAGGGTCATGACCATGCCGTTCCACAAGCCCGGCAGGGACGGGATGATGCCCGAGAAGTCGAATTCCATCATTTACCCCCTACGGAGATCAGGCCTGGTACGGCAACTTTCTTCTCGACACCGCGCATCAGCAACATCAGGCCCATGTTCAGCGTGAAGTAAATCAGCGTGGCCAAGGTGAAGGCTTCGAACAGGTTGGCGGAGAACTCGGCGGTCTGTTTGGTCTGCGCGAGCAGCTCCATCAGGCCGATCAGCGAGGCCACGGACGAGTTCTTGAACACGTTCAAAAATTCCGAGGTAAGCGGCGGAATAATGATGCGGTAAGCCTGGGGCAGCAGCACGTTCCAGTAGATCTGCGGCAGCTTGAAACCCATGGCGCGGGCAGCGGATTCCTGGCCGCGAGGCAGCGCCTGGATACCGGTGCGCACTTGTTCGCAAACCCGAGCGGTGGTGAACAGACCCAGGCATACGACGACGCTCAGGAAGGCCGAGGTGGTCGGGTTGAGATCCTGCTTGTACCACTCCTGGATGTCCGCAGGCAGCAGGTCGGGCACCAGGAAGTACCAGATGAACAGCTGAACCAGCAGCGGCACGTTACGAAAGAGTTCGACGTAGCAGGTCGCGATGCCCGATACGATGCGATTCGGCACCGTGCGCATGACGCCCAGAATCGAGCCTAGTAGCAGCGCGATGATCCAGGCAGCGACGGCAATGGCGATGGTCCAGCCCAAACCGGAGAGGTACCAGTCGAAATAAATCTCGCTGCCCACGCCGGTGGACTTGAAGAACACGCCCCAGTCCCAGTTGTAATTCATTAGGGTCTCCCCTCGGATTCGTTCGATTTACAAATGCCCGCCTGGGGAATCTCCGTTCCCGCCCGACCATGACGTCAGGCACACACGAGCGGCTCGACAACCACCGATTCGAGTGTTTCCAAAAATGCCAGCAGGGAGTGACAAATCCCTGAAAGGGCAAAGGCCCTCTCAGGAAATAAGGTTAGTCAGAAATCAGGATTTCTTTTCGTCAGCTGCTTTGTCGGTCGGATTGGCGATCAGGGCCTTGAGCTCTTCGCTCATCGGGAAGTTCAGGTTCAGGTTTTTTGGCGGGATTGGCTGCATGAACCATTTTTCGTAGATCTTGTTGATCTCGCCCGACTTGTAGGTCGCGATGATTGCGTCGTCGACGGCTTTCTTGAACGGTGCGTCGCCCTTGCGAACCATGCAGCCGTAGATTTCGAACGATTGTGGTGTGCCGGTCACGGCCCAGTCATCCGGCTTCTTGGCCTTGGCCATTTCGCCCGCCAACAAGGCGTCGTCCATCATGAAAGCAACGGCACGGCCGGTTTCCAGCATCTGGAAGGACTCGCCATGGTCTTTGGCGGAGATCACGTTCATGCCCATCTGCTTGTCGGCGTTCATCGACTTGAGGATGCGCTCGGACGTGGTGCCGGCGGTGGTCACGACGTTCTTGCCTTTCAGGTCGGCGAAGTCTTTGTACGGGGAATCTTTCTTGGCCAGCAGCTTGGTGCCGATTTCGAAGATACCCACGGAGAAGTCAACTTGCTGCTGACGTTCGACGTTGTTGGTGGTGGAGCCGCACTCGACGTCCACGGTGCCGTTCTGCACCAGAGGGATACGGGTTTGCGAGGTCACCAGGTTGTATTTGACCTGGAGGTTGGGCATGTCCAGGTCTTTCTTGATGGCTTCAACGATTTTCAGCTGGATATCGTGGGAGTAGCCAACCGGTTTGCCGGAAGCGTCCGCGATATAGGAAAACGGAATGGAAGCGTCACGATGCCCGAGGGTGATGGTGCCGGACTCTTTGATCTTCTTCAGTGTGCCGGTGAGTTCGGCTGCGAAAACTGGAGTGCTAATCAGAGCGGCAGCAATGGCTGCGCCCAGGATATGGGGAACGATGCGCATCAAATTTTCCTCGACATTGTTTTTTTTATGGAGCCAGTTCATCGGCCTTTTGGTGCTTCGAATGCCTGACGGCTCCTGAAGTGTTGGCGCAACAGGCATTCGTCCAAGAGTGTAGAGCATGACTCGTGCCAGGCCAGGCGATATAGATCAAGTTATTGATTTGTAAGGCTATTAAATATTTATGGCGTTGGATTTTCTATTGGGCGATCCGGTTTACCGAATCGACTGGCAAGTCGCGTTCGGAAAACCGAATGCAATTCCATGACTTGCACATACCCTGTGGGAGCGGGCTTGCTCGCGAAAGCGGTCTATCAGCCGACGGATATGTTGAATGTTAGTCAGTCTTCGCGAGCAAGCCCGCTCCCACAGTTGATCAGTGGTGTTCTCTAGAATGCAAAAAGCCCCTGAATCGTGAGATTCAGGGGCTTTGGTTCAACCGGATTCCCGATCAGGCCGCTTCGATCTTGCTGCGGTTCTGTTCGACCTTGTTCAGGTAGTCCTTGAGCTTTTGTTGTTCGGCCGGGGTGGTGAATAGCCCGAGCTTGCTGCGACGCCACAGAATGTCGTGGGCGGTGGTCGCCCATTCTTCGCTGCACAGGTAATCGACTTCGCGGGTGTAGAGACCGCCGCCGATGTGTTCGCCCAGATCACTGAGGCTTTCCACACCTTCGAGCATGCGCCAGGTGCGGCTGCCATAAGTGGTGGCCCAGCGTCGGGCGATCTCGGTGGGCACCCAGTCGAACTGGTCGCGGATCCGCGAGCTCAAGGCCTGCGGCGTGGTCATGTCTTCACCGCCGGGGAGGGTGGCGCTGGCGGTCCAGCTTGGCTTGATGTGCGTAAAGTACGGAGCCAGTTGCGCCAGTGCCGACTCGGCCAACTTGCGGTAAGTCGTCAGTTTGCCGCCAAACACCGACAGCAGCGGTGCTTCTTCGGCACTGCCCGACAATGCCAGGGTGTAGTCGCGGGTGACGGCCGACGGGTTGTCGGATTCGTCGTTGCACAATGGGCGAACACCGGAATAGCTGTGCAGGATGTCGTCGCGGCTGATTTGCTTCTTGAAGTGGGCGTTGACCACTTTGAGCAGATAATCGGTTTCGCCTTCGGTGATCGCCACTTTAGCCGGGTCACCGGTGTACTCGCGGTCGGTAGTGCCGATCAGGGTGAAGTGGTTCAGGTACGGAATAGTGAACACGATGCGCTGATCTTCGTTTTGCAGAATGTGCGCATGTTCGCCTTCATACAGTTTTGGCACGATCAGGTGGCTGCCCTGGATCAAGCGGATGCCGTACGGCGATTCCATCTTCAGGTCGTCACGAATGAACTGGGCAACCCATGGGCCGGCTGCGTTCACCAGCGCTTTGGTGCGGATCGAAAACAGGCTGCCATCGGCGCGTTCCAGGTGCAGGTGCCACAGACCCTTGGTGCGACGGGCACCGACACAACGGGTTTGGGTATGGACGTGAGCGCCTTTCTCGCGGGCGGCCATGGCGTTGAGCACAACCAGGCGTGCGTCATCGACCCAGCAATCGGAATATTCGAAGCCTTTGGTGATTTCGCTTTTCAGTGCGCTGTCCGGGCCGAACTTCAGGCTTTTCGAGCCTTCGAGTTTTTCCCGTTTGCCGAGATGATCATAAAGGAACAGGCCGGCGCGGATCATCCAGGCCGGGCGCAGGTGAGGGCGGTGCGGCAGCACGAAACGCATCTGTTTGACGATGTGCGGCGCCTTGGCCAGTAGCACTTCGCGCTCGGCAAGGGCTTCGCGCACCAGGCGGAATTCGTAATGTTCTAGGTAGCGCAGGCCACCATGGATCAGCTTGCTGCTGGCCGACGAGGTGTGGCTGGCCAGATCATCCTTTTCACAAAGGAACACCGAAAGACCGCGACCGGCGGCATCCGCTGCGATCCCCACGCCATTGATCCCACCACCGATGACGGCGATATCGTAAACCTCGGCGAGAGGGGGCGTAGGCAAGATAGAAGTGGGCATCGGCTGGCCTCGGGCTTTTTGAATTTCTATATTTGAATTCGAACATTAATGTTCATTTGCGAAAATATTAGCTCATAAAGACGCCCACAGCCAGTCAACTTCGATTGAAAATACTGATCGAAGGGCGGCCAAAGGAAAATTTACGAACATTGAATGAGCATGGGAGGGCTTTTGTGGCGAGGGAGCTTGCTCCCGCTGGGCTGCGAAGCAGCCCTAAAACCGGTGGGCACGTTCTCAGGAAGAACAAATTGTCTGATTTGCGTCTGCTGCGCAGCCGAACGGGAGCAAGCTCCCTCGCCACAAGGGAGCGCGCTGTTTCCGAGGGGGGTTAAACGACTTCCAACCGAATCTTGTGCTGGCTCAACAATTGCGCCAAGGCCGGCGAGGGCTGCTGATCGGTGACCAGGCAATCGATCAGGCTGATCGGTCCCAGGCGAATCATGGCATTGCGCCCGAATTTGCTGGAGTCAGCCGCCAGAATCACCTGTCGGGCATTGGCGATAATCGCTTGGGACACCCGCACTTCCTGATAATCGAAGTCCAGCAAACTGCCGTCTTCATCGATACCGCTGATGCCGACCAGCGCGAAGTCGACTTTGAACTGGTTAATGAAGTCGACACTCGCCTGACCAACCACACCACCGTCACGGCGCACGTTTCCACCGGTCAGCAGTACGTCGAAATCGTCCTTGGCGCTGAGCATCGAGGCCACATGCAGGTTGTTGGTGATGATCTTCAGGTGGTTGTGGTTGAGCAGCGCCCGAGCGATGGATTCGGTGGTAGTGCCGATGTTGATGAACAGCGAGGCGTGATCGGGAATCTGAGCGGCAATGGCTTCGCCGATACGCTGTTTTTCATCGCGCATCTGATCGGCGCGCATGGCGTAGGCGGTGTTTTCGACGCTGGAATCATAGGCTGCGCCGCCGTGGTAGCGACGCAGCAGATTGACTTCCGCCAGTTGATTGATATCGCGGCGGATGGTTTGCGGTGTAACGACGAACAGCTGAGCCATTTCCTCGATGCTGACATAGCCGCGTTCGCGGACCAGTTCGAGGATTTGCTGCTGACGGGGAGGCAGATTCATGGGGCTTCCTTTGGGCTGCCGTGCAAAATTTGCCCATGATGCCGCAGGAATCTGCTCCCTACCAGTTAGAACCCGTCCTTGGCTTATTCAGCGCCTTCGTGCGGTTCCCAATCGCGGGTGCGGCTGACGGCTTTTTTCCAGCCGGCGTAGAGTTTTTCCTTCGCGGTTTCGTCCAGCGTCGGTTCGAACTCGCGCTCGATCACCGCCTTGCCGCGCAACTCGTCCAGGCTGCCCCAGAAGCCGCACGCCAGACCCGCCAGGTAAGCCGCGCCCAATGCGGTGGTTTCGCGCATTTGCGGACGCTCGACCTGAGTGCCGAGGATGTCGGCCTGGAATTGCATCAGGAAGTTGTTCGCGACTGCACCGCCGTCCACGCGCAGGGACTTCAGGCGTTCGCCGGAATCCTGCTGCATGGCGTCCAGGACGTCGCGGGTCTGGTAGGCAATCGACTCCAGCGCGGCACGAATGATGTGATCCACGCGTACACCACGAGTCAGGCCGAACAATGCACCGCGGGCATACGGGTCCCAGTACGGAGCGCCCAGACCGGTGAAGGCCGGCACCAGGTACACGCCGTTGCTGTCCTTGACCTTGTTGGCGAAGTATTCGGTGTCGTGGGCGTCATTGATTATTTTCAACTCGTCACGCAGCCACTGCACGGTGGAGCCACCGTTGAACACCGCGCCTTCGAGGGCGTAGGCCACTTCGCCGCGCGGGCCGCAAGCGATGGTGGTGAGCATGCCGTGTTTGGATTTCACAGCTTTGTCGCCGGTGTTCATCAGCAGGAAGCAACCGGTGCCGTAGGTATTTTTCGCCTGGCCTGGCTCGACGCACATCTGGCCGAAGAGGGCCGCCTGCTGGTCGCCAGCGATACCGCCAATGGCAATGCCACTTTTGGTGTGGCCGTAGATTTCGGACGAGGACTTAACTTCCGGCAGCATCTCGCGCGGGATGTTGAGGACTTCCAGCATCTTCGCGTCCCACTCCAGCGTGTGGATGTTGAAGAGCATGGTGCGCGAGGCATTTGTGTAGTCGGTGACATGCACCTTGCCGCCGGTAAATTTCCAGATCAGCCAGCTATCGACGGTGCCGAACAGCAATTCACCCTTGCGCGCACGCTCGCGACTGCCTTCGACGTTGTCGAGGATCCACTTGAGTTTGGTGCCGGAGAAGTACGGGTCGGTGACCAGGCCAGTGGTGTCGCTGATGTATTGCTCGTGGCCATCGCGCTTGAGTTGTTGGCAGATTTCGGTGCTGCGGCGGCACTGCCAGACGATCGCGTTGTAGATCGGGCGGCCGGTGGTTTTGTCCCAAACTACGGTGGTTTCACGCTGGTTGGTGATGCCGATGGCCGCGACCTGATCGTGATGCAGGCCGGCTTGAGCCAGGGCCTCGACCATCACGGCGCTTTGGGTGGCGAAGATCTCCATCGGGTCATGTTCGACCCAACCGGCTTGCGGGTAATGCTGTGCGAATTCGCGCTGGGCGGTGCAGACCACGTTCGCGTCACGGTCGAAAATGATCGCGCGGGAGCTGGTCGTACCCTGATCGAGGGCAATGATGTAGTTCTTATTCTGTATGTCGGTCATGTCGATTGCCTTGGACGAAAAATAGGAAGTGAGGTCAGGCGCGGGACCGAATGGCAGGATCACGCGCCAACGGTTTCAAGACGTTCTTGGTTTGCCGTCAATGGCCGGTGCTGCATCCTTTGTAGCAGGTATGGCGCTGGGCAGATGACGGGCAATCAGCCCGCGATAAGCTGCAGCACCGAGGCAGGCACCGACAATCGGTGCAAAAATCGGGATCAGGAAGTACGGGATATCGCGCCCGCCAGTGAAGGAAATTTCACCCCAGCCTGCGAAGAAAGTCATCAGTTTAGGACCGAAGTCTCGGGCCGGGTTCATCGCGAAACCGGTCAGCGGGCCCATCGAGCTACCGATCACGGCAATCAGCAGGCCGATCAACAACGGTGCCAGCGGCCCTTTGGGCAGGCCATTGTTGTCGTCGGTCAGCGACATGATCACGCCCATCAGGATGGCGGTGATGATCACTTCAACCAAAAAGGCCTGGGCTGTGGTCAGGGCAGGGTTGGGGAAAGTGGAGAACACCGAAGCCAATTCAAGGCTGGCCTGGGTGCCACGAACCATTTGGTGAGTTTGTTCGAAATCGAAGAAAAGGTTGCTGTACAGCGTGTAAACCAACAAGGCCCCGCAGAAGGCGCCGGCCACTTGGGAGAGGATATAGAACGGCAGTTTGCGCTTTTCGAAGTCAGCGAAAATGCTCAGCGCGATACTCACGGCAGGATTGAGGTGCGCGCCGGAAACGCCGGCGGTGAGGTAGATCGCCATGCTGACGCCAACCCCCCAGATGATGCTGATTTCCCACAGCCCGAAGCTGGCACCCGCCACCTTGAGCGCGGCAACGCAGCCGGTACCGAAAAAGATCAGCAGTGCAGTACCCAGAAACTCGGCCATGCATTGGCTTGAGAGCGACGGTTGTTGTAAAGCAGTTGTCATTGAAAACCTCATTTTTGTTGTTGTCTGGCGCTTCTTTCGTCATGGCTAAAGCGCGATTTTCACCGAGGCAGGATCCCCATCCTGTTCTCGGCTTACTGCTGGGTGCTGCGGTGAGACATTCGTACCGTATTCAGATTCGAAAAAATATAGACAAGAAACGCTGATGTCAAAGGTCGAAAGTGAACCATCAGTCACATTTCAACTATTAGTCACGTGAATGATCGCATCGTTCATCAGGCAGGCCGACCGTGGACGAACGGCACAGCAGCCCGGCCGGGCTTTTGAAATAGCGTTGTAATAGAGCCTTTTACCGATCAATGACCTAGAATCCTGCGCAGTATTTTTCTTCTGCCGCCAAGCCTGGAGCTGCCATGACCCCCGCATTGGATTTGTTGAAAAAAGTTCGTGCCGAACATCGCGTGCACAGTTACGAACATGATCCGAAGGCAGCGTCCTATGGTCTGGAGGCCGCGGAAAAACTGGGGTTGGACCCGGCTCAGGTGTTCAAGACATTGCTGGCGGCCAGCGAAAAGGGGGAATTGTTGGTGGCGGTGGTGCCGGTCGTCGGAAGTCTGGACTTGAAGGCGCTGGCGCAGGCCGCTGGCGTGAAAAAAGTCGAAATGGCCGACCCCGCGGCTGCACAGCGGTCGACGGGGTATCTGTTAGGCGGCATCAGCCCGCTCGGGCAGAAGAAGCGCCTGCGAACCTTTATTGACAGTTCAGCTCAGCCTTTTTCCAGCATCTTCGTCAGCGCCGGACGGCGCGGCCTGGAAGTTGAACTGGCGCCCGCCATATTGGCTGAACACACCCAGGCGAAGTTCGCCGATATCGGTCGCATCTGAGTAGAGGGCCTTGGGCGTTCAGCCCGGCACTGTATGGTGGAAATTGATTGGTTCTGTCACTGGTGAAGGGCTCTTCGTGGCTTCATGCTCGTCGACCTGAAAAAGGGAGAAGTGCCATGCAGCTAGAGTTTCATCAGGTCGACGCGTTCAGTGATCGGCCGTTCAGTGGCAACCCGGCGATGGTGTACCGGCTCGATACCTGGCTCGACGATGAGTTGATGCAAAAAATCGCCGCCGAGCACAACCTCGCCGAAACCGCATTTCTGGTACGTGAGGGGCCCGTCTGGCACATCCGCTGGTTTACCCCGACCACCGAAGTCCCGCTATGCGGCCATGCGACCCTGGCTAGCGCCTATGTTCTGTTTGAACTCTATAAGGAGCCGGTCGAACGGCTGGACTTCATCTGCAAGTCCGGCCCGCTGAGTGTCAGCCGTGAGGGCAAGCGCTTGTGGCTGGATTTCCCTGCTATCGTGCCGACAGAAGTGGGCGTGACCCTGGATGTCGAGCGCGCCTTGGGTGTGAAAACAGTCGATGTGTTGGGTTCGAAAGAACTGTTCGTGGTGCTGGAGTCCGAGCAAGCGGTGCTCGATTGTCAGCCGGACATGGTTGCGCTGGCAAAACTGCCGTGGCCGGGTGCCATTGTGACGGCCAAGGGCGACAAGCATGATTTTGTGTCGCGATACTTTGCCCCGGCAATCGGCATCAACGAAGACCCGGTGACCGGGTCGACCCATTGCAGCCTGATTCCGTATTGGTCGCAACGCTTGAACAAGTCGAGTCTGACGGCTTATCAGTGTTCAGCGCGGGGCGGGGAGTTGTTCTGCCAGCTGGAAGGGGATCGGGTGAGTATTGGCGGGAATGCGACGCTGGTCGCAAGCGGAACACTAATGTTGGGTTAACCAAAATCCAATGTGGGAGCGGCGGTGCGGCGATCCGACTTGCTCGCGAAGGGGCCATAACATTCAACATCATTGTTGTCTGTTACACCGCTTTCGCGAGCAAGTCGGGTCGCATTCGCGTTGTTCAACTAGCTGTGCTGTACCGCCGAACACCGGATTCGATCACCGGAATCTGCGCCGCCGTGCTGCCGTTCGCCTGGAACAGTACCAGGTGTTCAGCCGCCACCCGAATGCCTACTTCAGCACCGACCAGATGATCGGCATGGCTCGGGAAAATCGACTCCAGCTGTGCGCCCGTAGGCAGCTGCAAGCGGTACAGGGTTGATGCCCCCTGGAAGCTCTTGCCAACAATCTGCGCCCTCAGTGGGCTGTCCGGCGCATAGACGATATCGTCCGGGCGCAGCAACACGTCCACGGCGCAACCGGTTGGCCAGGTGTAGGCGCGGTTGCCGCGCAACTCACCCAGCTCGGTCTGCACCGACTCCGGGCTGCTTAACTGACCGCGAATGAAGTAGCCCTGGCCAATGAAACTGGCCACGAATGGCGTCAGGGGTTCGTGATAGAGGTTGTAGGGCGTGTCCCACTGCTCCAGGCGACCTTCCTTGAAAACGCCCACGTGGTCGCTGACCGCGAAGGCTTCTTCCTGATCGTGGGTCACCAGGATCGCACTGGTGCCGCGAGCCTTGAGAATGGCGCGTACTTCATGGCTGAGCTTGCGTCGCAATTCGCCGTCGAGGTTGGAGAACGGTTCGTCGAGCAACAGCAGTTGCGGTTCCGGCGCCAGGGCGCGGGCGAGGGCGACACGTTGCTGCTGGCCGCCGGACAGCTCATGGGGGAAGCGCTTGCCGAGGTTTTTCAGGTTGACCAGTTCGAGCAGCTCTTCGGTGATGCGATCCTTTTGCGGGTGCTTGCGGATCCCGAAGGCGATGTTCTCGGCCACGCTCAAATGCGGAAACAGCGCGTAATCCTGGAACACCATACCGATCCGGCGCTTCTCCGGGGCGAGGGTGAAACCAGCGCTGGAGATGGTCTCGCCCGCCAGCTGGATTTCGCCTTCATGCACCGGTTCAAAACCGGCAATCGCCCGCAGGGTAGTGGTTTTGCCGCAGCCCGAAGACCCCAGCAGGCAACCGATATCGCCGGCATTCAAATGCAGGTTGAGGTTCTGCACAACCCGCTGGTTCTGGTAACCGCAGGCCAGGTTGCGCAGGTTCAGCAGTAATGGCTGGCTCATGCGTGGTGGTACGAAGGCGGGACGAGGAATTCGAGCAAGGCCTTTTGTGCATGAAGACGGTTTTCGGCTTGATCCCAGGCCACCGAGCGCGAGTCGTCGAGCAGGTCGAGGCTGATTTCCTCGCCACGGTGGGCCGGCAGGCAATGCATGAACAGCACATCCGGCGCGGCCAGGTCGAGCAGGGCACGGTTGACCTGGAACGGTGCGAACAATTTCAGGCGCTTGGCGGTTTCCTCTTCCTGGCCCATGGAGGTCCAGACGTCGGTGCTCACCAGGTGCGCGCCGCGCACGGCTTCCTGCGGATCGCGGACGATGGTCACCCGATCGCCGGCTTTAGCCACGAACTCAGGGTTGGGTTCGTAACCTTCCGGGCAGGCGATGCGCAACTGGAAATCGAACTGGATCGCCGCTTCTATATAGCTGTTGCACATGTTGTTGCCATCGCCGATCCAAGCCACGGTCTTGCCTTGAATCGAACCGCGGTGTTCGAGGAAGGTTTGCATGTCGGCCAGCAACTGGCACGGGTGCAGGTCATCGGACAGGCCGTTGATCACCGGCACGCGGGAGTTGGCGGCAAATTCGGTCAGGGTGCTGTGGGCGAAGGTACGGATCATCACCGCATCGAGCATGCTCGACATGACGATGGCGCAGTCGCCGATCGGCTCGCCGCGACCCAGTTGCGTATCGCGTGGCGACAGGAAGATCGCCTGGCCACCGAGCTGGATCATGCCGGCTTCGAACGAGATACGGGTGCGGGTCGAGGATTTCTCGAAAATCATCCCCAGGACGCGGTTCTTCAAAGGCTCGAACAGTACGCCGCGGTTACGCAGGTCCTTGAGCTCAACGCCTCGACGGATCACGCTGACCAGCTCTTCGGGCGTGCAATCCATCAGGGAGAGAAAGTGCCTTGCGCTCATCATTGACTACCTTTTTGCAACAGACCGCAGATACTCAAAGCCTTGTTTAACTGAAAAACGGGCGAGACCTGCGGCGTAAGCCGCACGGGGCGACGAAATAGGGGGAGGCGCGATATTGACACTAAATGTCGCGTTTTTCCAATAGGCTACGGTGTTTAGGGGATTTCAGAGGGGCTACGGGTGACCGCAGTAGCGCTTTTGAAGCCTGTTTCCTGACAGCAGCTAACCATTTGTACACCGGGCTCGCCGGGCTTGGCAATCAAACAGGGCGCGGGCGACACGCTGGCGGTCGGTTTTTGACCTGTCATTCGAGCCTTTGGCGAGCAATGTGTGTTGTCCGAAACATTTGCTAAAGCAAAGTGCTGGGTTATAACTAGAGCACGAGCGACACAGGAAGCCTCAGGAATGGAATCGAAAGAACAACTGTTGATGGAGCTACTCGGCCTTACAGCGCGCTCCCTGACCCATCTCACCGCTTCCATGACTTCGATGTCTTTCGAATTGTTGCGCAGTGAAGACGAAGTCACGAAGGTGGCTGGCCGGCGCATGATCGACCGCATGGCCACCATCAGCGCCGGGCTCGATGAGCATTGGCGACTGATCGGCGAGCTCACCGGTGTGCATGTTGCCCACGAGCAGATCGAAACCATCGAGGAGATCCAGTTGCAGGCGCCGCCGAGTCTGCCGCCGATCTGATCTCTTGCTGTCATCGGCTGGCCTGATGATCGCCGATTCACAAGACGAACGTCGCTGGCAAAGGGGCGAGTCGCGCGCCATAGTTTTGTTCCCGCGGCCGATATTGCCCGCCCAGAACAAAACAGAGACTGGCCATGACCAAGACTCTCCACCACCGTGCGTGCCACCTGTGTGAAGCCATCTGCGGCCTGACCATCGAAACCACCGAGGTCGAAGGCAGTGGCGTGCAGATCACCTCGATCAAGGGTGACCCCCAAGACACCTTCAGTCGCGGGCATATCTGCCCCAAAGCGGTTGCCCTGCAAGACATTCAGAGCGATCCGGATCGCCTGCGTCAGCCGATGCTGCGGGTGGGTAGCGAATGGCAGCCTATCGAGTGGGAAGACGCTTTCAGTCTTGTGGCCGAACGCCTGGCGGCGATTCAGGAACGTCACGGGCAGAACGCGGTGGCGGTCTATCAGGGCAACCCCAGCGTGCATAACTACGGGTTGATGACCCACAGCAATTACTTCCTCGGCCTGCTGAAAACCCGTAACCGGTTTTCCGCAACGTCGGTCGATCAGTTGCCCCATCACCTGACCAGTCACTTGATGTACGGGCACGGCTTGCTATTGCCGATCCCGGACATCGATCACACCGATTTCATGCTGATCCTGGGCGGCAATCCACTGGCCTCCAACGGCAGCATCATGACCGTGCCGGATGTAGAGAAGCGCCTCAAGGCGATTCAGGCCCGGGGCGGCAAAGTGGTGGTGGTCGATCCGCGTCGCAGCGAAACGGCGGCGATTGCCGATAAGCATCTGTTCGTGCGCCCCGGTGGCGATGCGGCGCTGTTGTTCGGGCTGCTCAATGCTTTGTTCGCCGAAGGCTTGACCCGCGACAGTCATTTACCGGTCGACGGCCTGGATGAAGTGCGTGAGGCGATCGCAAGTTTCACCGCCGAGGCCATGAGCCCGCTGTGCGCAGTGCCCGCCGAGCAGATCCGCCAACTGGCGCGCGACTTCGCGGCAGCGCCGACAGCGGTCTGCTATGGCCGCATGGGCGTTTCGACCCAGGCTTTCGGCACCCTGTGCCATTGGCTGGTGCAATTGATCAATCTGGTCACCGGCAACCTCGACCGAGTGGGCGGTGCGTTATGCACCGAACCTGCGGTGGATCTGGTGGCGTCGACCTCGGGCGGGCATTTCAACCGGTGGCAGAGCCGGGTGTCCGGGCGTCCGGAGTACGCTGGAGAGCTGCCGGTATCGGCGCTGGCCGAAGAGATGCTCACCGAAGGGGAAGGGCAGGTCCGCGCGCTGATCACCGTGGCGGGTAATCCGGTGCTGTCCACGCCCAATGGCCGGCAACTGGAGCAGGCACTGGATGGATTGGAGTTCATGGTCAGTGTCGACCTGTACATCAATGAAACCACGCGTTATGCCGACCTGATCCTGCCGTCGACTTCTGCGCTGGAAAACGATCATTACGACACCACGTTCAACATGTTCGCGGTGCGCAACGTCACTCGCTTCAACCGGGCGATCCTCGCCAGGCCGGAAGGCGCGCTGCATGACTGGGAAATCTTTGTGGGGCTGGCCAAAGCCTTTGCGACCAAGACCGGCAAGGAGCTGAAACCGACTATCGCGCCGGCGCAGATGATCGACCGAGGGCTGCGGATGGGCCTGTATGGCGACGCTTCGGGACACAAGTTGTCGCTGGCGACCTTGTTCGATCATCCTCACGGTATCGATCTGGGCGCGCTTAAACCCAATCTGGCGCCACGCCTGAAAACGGCCAATCAGCGAGTCCAGGCAGCGCCTGTCGAGATCCTCGCTGACCTGGCGCGCTTCGCGGCACTGCAAGCACCGGCCGCCGATGAGCTGCTGATGATCGGCCGCCGTCATGTGCGTAGTAACAACTCATGGATGCACAACTATCACCGTCTGGTGAAGGGCAAACCGCGCCATCAACTGCTGATGAACCCGGACGATTTGGCCAGCCGCGGGCTCAGCGATGGGCAGCGGGTGCGCGTCAGTTCGCGGGTCGGCGTGATCGAGGTTGAAGTGGTCGCCAGCCTGGATATGATGAAAGGTGTGGTCAGCCTTCCTCACGGTTGGGGTCATGCGCGACCGGGTGTGCAGATGACGATTGCCAGCGGTCAACCCGGCTCCAGCGCCAATGACCTGACTGACGAATGTCAGCTCGATGAGTTGTCGGGCAATGCGGCGTTGAACGGCGTGCCGGTCACCGTGGCTGCTGCGTGAACATGACTGTTGGGGAGGCCGAGCATGGCGCTCGGGTTTCCGTTACAATGCGCCACCGTGCCGACCACTGAGTCGGAAAGTTCAGCCGAGGTGCTCCATGGATATCATCGAAACGATTAAAGAGCAGATTGCCAACAACACCATTCTGCTTTACATGAAAGGCTCGCCGAATGCCCCACAGTGTGGGTTCTCCGCGAAAGCCGCTCAGGCTGTTATGGCCTGTGGCGAAAAGTTTGCCTATGTGGACATCCTGCAGAACCCGGAAATCCGCGCCAACCTGCCAAAGTACGCCAACTGGCCAACCTTCCCGCAACTGTGGGTCGGCGGCGAACTGGTCGGCGGTAGCGACATCATGACTGAAATGGCTGCCGACGGTTCGTTGCAAGCGACGATCAAAGCCGCTGTTGAAGCGGCTGCTGCCAACAAGACCGACGCCTGATTCGCTGTGTGTGGGAGCGGGCTTGCTCGCGAAGGCGGTATAACATTCAACAGATAAGTTGACTGACCTACCGTTTTCGCGAGCAAGCCCGCTCCCACATTTGTTCCAGGTGAACCTGAAATTCGGTCATAAAAAAGCCCCGCCTCTTGAAAAGAGAGCGGGGTTTTTTTATTGCATCGCGATTAGCGGCGTAGCATTTACTCTTCGCCCATCTGCGACTGCAGATAGTTCTCAAGACCGACTTTATCGATCAGGCCCAGTTGGGTTTCCAGCCAGTCGATATGTTCTTCTTCGGATTCAAGAATGTCTTCGAGCAGTTCACGGCTACCGAAGTCGCCGACAGTTTCGCAGTGAGCGATAGCGACTTTCAGATCGGCATGGCCGTCGCGTTCGATCTTCAGGTCGCACTCAAGCATTTCCTTGGTGTGTTCGCCGATGTGCAGCTTGCCCAGGTCCTGGACGTTCGGCAGACCTTCAAGGAACAGGATGCGCTTGATCAGCTTGTCAGCGTGCTTCATCTCGTCGATGGATTCGTGGTACTCGTGCTTGCCGAGTTTGTTCAGGCCCCAATCTTCATACATGCGCGCATGCAAAAAGTATTGATTGATCGCGACCAGTTCATTGGCAAGGATCTTGTTGAGATGCTGGATGACTGTAACGTCGCCTTTCATGATGGGGTCCTGCCCTGTATTAACTGTCTATAAGGCAGAGTTTGAGCCGCGTAATTAAGAGTGTCAAACCTAAGTTATTGAAACTTAAATGAAAATTAATCGGAATAAGAATGTTTGTGTTCCGCGTCTAGCGCCTAAGCGATTGATTTCCAGACATAAAAAAACCGGACATCAAGTCCGGTTCTTTGAAATACAGTAGTTATGCGGCGGTAAATTCTGCGGGGTAGGGGATCGCCGCCTGAGCCGATTGCACTTTGCCCAGGGTATCACGGACCACTTCCTTGGCAAGGCAGGCGCATTTGCCGCATTGGCTGGCAACGCCGGTGGCCTGACGTACTTCCCGATAGCTGCAGCAACCTTCATAGATTGCATCGCGGATTTGACCGTCGGTGACGCCAGTGCAGAGGCAGACATACATAAGTGAGAACCGTCGCTGGTTGTGACTCAATTGCGATGGATCTTAATGTTAACGAGAATGATTGTCAAAGTGGTTTCTAAAGGTTTTCGTCATAAGGGCGTGTGACTGACGAACGGCTTCTTCTCACACCTTCCATGAGAAAATATAGCAGCGGCCTTTCATCTGGCAGAAAAAACCGTTGAAGACAGGCCAAAAACGCGGTGTATGATGGTCGGCCTTTGCGAAGGGGGTTCGTGTCACAGGGCTGTCGCCTGAGGGTGGCAGGCTGGTACGAACCCTGTACTTCACCGTTATTACACCAGGAGATATCCAATGAGCGTACTCGTAGGCAAACAAGCCCCTGACTTCACCGTACCGGCCGTACTCGGCAATGGCGAAATCGTAGACAGCTTCACCTTGTCCTCGGCCATCAAAGGCAAATACGGCCTGGTGTTCTTCTACCCACTGGACTTCACCTTCGTTTGCCCGTCCGAGCTGATCGCTCTGGACAACCGCATGTCTGACTTCAAGGCACGCAACGTGGAAGTGGTAGCCGTTTCGATCGACTCGCACTTCACCCACAACGCCTGGCGCAACACCCCGGTCAACAATGGTGGTATTGGCGAAGTTCGCTACACCATGGCGGCCGACCTGAAGCACGAAATCGCCAAGGCCTACGACGTTGAGTCCGAAGGCGGCGTGGCTTTCCGTGGCGCGTTCCTGATCGATGACAAAGGCGTTGTCCGCTCGCAGATCATCAACGACCTGCCGCTGGGCCGTAACATCGAAGAGCTGATCCGTCTGGTCGACGCTCTGCAATTCCACGAAGAGCACGGCGAAGTTTGCCCTGCCAACTGGAAAAAAGGCGACAAAGGCATGACCGCTTCCACCGAAGGTGTTGCGGCTTACCTGACCGAGAACGCTGCTGCGCTGTAAGGCACGTTCGAGGCATAAAAAAACCGGCTGATAAGGCCGGTTTTTTTATGGGCGGGATAACCCCATGCTGTTCACCTGTGCCGAAGGCGCAATCTCCCTCGCCACAGGTTAGTGACGGATCAGTCGTTGTAGTCTTCCCAGCCGCCCATTTGTTTCCAGCGATTGACGATGCCGCAGAACAGGTCAGCGGTCTTCTCGGTGTCGTAGCGAGCCGAGTGGGCCTCGCGACCGTCGAAGTCGATATCCGCTGCCTGGCAGGCCTTGGCCAATACGGTTTGACCGTAGGCCAGACCGGCGAGGGTCGCCGTGTCGAAGCTGGAGAACGGGTGAAACGGGTTACGTTTCATGTCCAGGCGCGCGACAGCGGCGTTGAGGAAGCCCAGGTCGAAGCTGCTGTTGTGCCCGACCAGAATCGCCCGTTTGCAACCGTTGGCCTTCAGAGCCTTGCGCACGCCGCGGAAGATATCGGTCAGGGCCGCTTCTTCACTCACGGCCATGCGCAGCGGGTGATCAAGCTTGATCCCGGTAAATTCCAAAGCTGCCGCTTCGATGTTCGCGCCTTCGAACGGTTCGACCCGGAAGAAATAGGTGTGCTCAGGGTACACAAAGCCTTTTTCATCCATGCCGATCACGGTGGCGGCGATTTCCAGCAGGGCGTCGGTGGCCGAGTTGAAGCCACCGGTTTCTACGTCGACAACGACCGGCAGGTAACCACGGAACCTGGCTGCCATTGGATGGCGGGAACCGCCTCCGCCGCCATTACCATCCTGTTCGTCGTCGAAATGGTCTTCACTCACGCGTGTTCCTCCAGCAGGCGCCAGCGCAGTTTTTCACCGGCGCGCAGCGGGATTACGGTCAGCTCGCCAAACGGCAGGCTGGTTGGGGCGGTCCACTCATCGCGGACCAGGGTGATGCGATCGGTGTTCGCCGGCAGGCCGTAGAAACGCGGGCCATTAAGGCTGGCGAAGGCTTCGAGCTTGTCCAGCGCGTTGCGCTGTTCGAAGGCTTCGGCATACATCTCGATCGCGGCATAAGCGGTGTAGCAACCGGCACAGCCGCAAGCCGCTTCTTTGGCGTGCTGGGCGTGGGGCGCCGAGTCGGTGCCGAGGAAGAACTTGTCGCTGCCACTGGTGGCGGCGTCGAGCAGGGCTTCCTGGTGGGTATTGCGCTTGAGGATCGGCAGGCAATAGAAATGCGGCCGAATCCCGCCCACCAGCATGTGGTTGCGGTTGTACAGCAGGTGATGCGCGGTGATGGTTGCGCCAACGTTGGCCGAAGCCTCGGTGACGAACTGCACGGCGTCAGCGGTGGTGATGTGTTCGAACACCACTTTTAGGGTCGGGAAACGCTCGACCACTCGACGCATGTGCTCGTCGATGAAGATTTTTTCGCGATCGAAAACGTCGACATCGCCACGGGTGACTTCACCGTGAACCAACAAGGGCATCCCGACGTCGGCCATGGCCTCGAGTGCGGGGAAAATCTTGTCGATGCTGGTGACGCCAGAATCCGAGTTGGTGGTCGCGCCGGCCGGGTACAACTTGGCGGCGTGAACGAAACCGCTGGCCTTGGCTTCACGAATTTCTTCGGGCTGGGTGCGGTCGGTCAGGTACAGAACCATCAGCGGTTCGAAACGGCTGCCGGCCGGGCGTGCGGCGAGAATTCGCTGGCGATAGCCATTGGCCTCAGCAGCGTTGCGCACCGGAGGCACCAGGTTGGGCATGATGATGGCGCGACCAAAGGTGCGCGCGACATCCGCGACGGTATTGGTCAACACAGCACCATCGCGAAGATGAATATGCCAGTCGTCGGGACGCAGCAGGGTCAGGCGGTCGGACATGAGGGGATTCCAGGCGGGTCAAACTCAGGGGAATGCTACCGGAAAAGACTCTTCCAGGCACTCGCTATCAAGTTTTACGGCAAGCTTCCGATATCCAACAGGTATGCCGTAAATATGTGTGTTGGTCTTTTTGTTGCAGAAGCCAGTGGAGCCTCCCGTGCGCCAGCGTTATTTAGCCTTGCTCAGTGTGTTTGCCAGCCTTCCTGCGATGGCGCTCACTTTCCAGACCCCTCTTGAGAGCATCGAGTGGACGGTCGAAGGTGACAAGTTCGAATGCCGCCTGGCTCAACCGATCACTGATTTCGGTTCGGGTGAGTTCGTACGTCGCGCCGGCGAACAGGCGACATTTCGCTTGAAGGCCTACAACTCGATGATCGGTGGCGGTTCGGCAACCCTGCTGGCGGCCGCTGCGCCATGGCAACCGGGACGTGGTGACATCAACCTGGGCTCGGTGCGCATCGGCAGTGGCAACGTGCTGTTCAACAGCTCGCAAGTTCAGGCCGGGCGCCTGATCAACGGTTTGATGGATGGT
Source organism: Pseudomonas frederiksbergensis (assembly GCF_003732275.1). Classification (GTDB taxonomy): domain Bacteria; phylum Pseudomonadota; class Gammaproteobacteria; order Pseudomonadales; family Pseudomonadaceae; genus Aquipseudomonas; species Aquipseudomonas frederiksbergensis_H. The sequence goes on along the minus strand of NZ_MOBM01000012.1, from coordinate 605,160 downwards.
CGCAGCCCGGTGGTTCGACACTCCTCGGGCGACGGTCGGGTATCTGAAGTCCGTCTGCTGCCGGTCAAATTCAGCAAGGCCTACAGTGACTATCAGGGTTGCGTGGCCAAGTTGCTGCCGCAGAATTTCGAGCAGGTGAAGCAGTCCGAAGTCGGCTTTCCAGGGGAGGGCATCGATCTCGACGCTCAAGCCAAGGCCCATTTGCAAGTCATGCTGGAATTCATGAAAGCCGATCCGACGGTCAACCACATTGAACTCGACGGCCATTCCGACAACAGCGGCAATCGACTGACCAACCGTGAACTGTCACGACGCAGGGCGCTGGCCGTGATGGATTTCTTTAAAGCCAATGGTATTCAGGAATCGCAGATGACCCTGCGTTTTCACGGTGAGCGCTATCCTTTGGCGCCGAACAACAATGCCGCCAACCGGGCGAAGAACCGCCGGGTAGCCGTACGCCTTGAACGGGTCGCACCGACCGAGCAACCGGCGCCGCAAGCCACCGCTTCCGCGGGCACCGCGAAGGCCTCCTGAACCTGCTGAAATCGTCGCTCGTTCGACATAATCTGTCGCTTCGTCGTCATAAGCTGTCGCGCCTCTGTAAATTGTCCTGCATGAGCGGTAGACTTGACGGCTTTCCGTAGAACCCCGTGGAGTGATGGCATGGCGGACGTAAACAAGGTCGTTCTGGCGTATTCCGGCGGCCTGGACACTTCGGTGATCCTCAAGTGGCTGCAGGATACTTATAACTGTGAAGTAGTGACCTTCACCGCTGACCTGGGTCAGGGCGAAGAGGTCGAACCGGCCCGCGCCAAGGCACAGGCCATGGGCGTAAAAGAAATCTACATCGACGATCTGCGCGAAGAATTCGTGCGCGATTTCGTGTTCCCGATGTTCCGCGCCAACACCGTTTACGAAGGCGAGTACCTGCTGGGTACTTCCATCGCTCGTCCGTTGATCGCCAAGCGTTTGATCGAAATCGCCAACGAAACCGGCGCTGACGCCATTTCCCACGGCGCGACCGGCAAGGGCAACGACCAGGTTCGTTTCGAACTGGGCGCCTACGCCTTGAAGCCAGGCGTAAAAGTGATCGCTCCGTGGCGCGAATGGGACCTGCTCTCCCGTGAAAAGCTGATGGATTATGCTGAAAAGCACAACATCCCGATCGAGCGTCACGGCAAGAAGAAATCCCCGTACTCGATGGATGCCAACCTGCTGCACATCTCCTATGAAGGCGGCGTGCTGGAAGACACCTGGACCGAGCACGAAGAAGACATGTGGCGCTGGACCGTCTCCCCGGAGAACGCTCCTGACAAACCGCAGTACCTGGAACTGACCTACCGCAACGGCGATATCGTCGCACTGGACGGCGTCGAAATGACCCCGGCCACCGTGCTGGCGACCCTGAACCGTATCGGTGGCGAACACGGTATCGGCCGTCTCGACATCGTCGAGAACCGTTACGTGGGCATGAAGTCCCGTGGCTGCTACGAAACCCCTGGCGGCACCATCATGCTGCGCGCTCACCGTGCGATCGAATCGATCACCCTGGACCGCGAAGTGGCTCACCTCAAAGATGAGCTGATGCCTAAATACGCCAGCTTGATCTACACCGGTTACTGGTGGAGCCCAGAGCGTCTGATGCTGCAACAGATGATCGACGCTTCCCAGGCCCACGTGAACGGCGTAGTGCGCCTGAAGCTGTACAAGGGCAACGTAATCGTCACTGGCCGCAAGTCCGATGAGTCGTTGTTCGACGCCAACATCGCGACCTTCGAGGAAGATGGCGGCGCCTACAACCAGGCCGACGCGGCAGGCTTCATCAAGCTCAACGCCCTGCGCATGCGTATCGCGGCGAACAAAGGTCGCAAGCTTTTCTGAGACTTTTGAAGCGGTAATGGATGTGTGGCCTTGTTGATGACAAGGCCACACATCTGAAAGGGGGGCTGCTGCATATTGCGTATTCGCTTTCTTCTTGTTTCTGCTAACCGTTCCTTCTGCTTCCTGTCCTTGATCTGGCTTCAAGGGCTGTCTTCTGATGTGCGGCCATTCAATACCTAGCCCACAACCCTCACGCCCTGTGAACTCAAGTTGTAGGAAATACAGAATGTTGAACTGTTCTGTTTCTTTATTTGTTTCCAATGTTTGAGTGTATTGTCCTTCAGTAATTTATCCGAGTCGGTACACGTGAGAAATACAATCACTTGTGCAGGATTATCCGGAGGATGCTGAATACTCTCCACCAGGGCGCTGAACGCCATTTTTTTGTGTATCCACCGTGCATCAACGATGTGCAGATCCTTTAGGGGAACAGGCAGGCGCACATGGTGTGGCGCCGAGCTTTCGTGCGTTACCCTGGATGGGTTATTTTCCGAGTGATCAGCGTTGTCCATGACTTTTATGAAATGTTCTTCCTTCTCGAAATCGGAGGGCGCGTAAAGCGACCGATAGTTGAAGTTGAGTGTGGCGAAGAAAAGAAAAAGTAAATAAAAGGGGAAGCTAATCAGAAACCAGACATAGAGCGCTCTCTCCTCGTTATCAAGAAAGGGGAGAGATACAGCGGCCGAAGTTTCAGATAATGCTGCAAAGATTGCGATGATTGTCATCGGGTTGGTGATTTTTTTTCTGAGTTTTATCATATTTTCTGCTCATGAAGTATGTGTTTTCTCGATTTATTTACGGGGTTGTATAACTAATATATTAGGTTTTCATGCTGTTATGGTGAACTCTTTTTTTTTGCTCCAATAATGGAGGTTGTTATAGTAGCTGTGTTGTTGTGAGGGAGATTTGTAGGGTGTGTATTGTTGGTGAAGTGTTACGGTATGTGAGCTTTTTCTGATTGTTTGAGTCAGGTCGCGGAGAGTATTGGTAAATGCCCGTTACTTTTGAGGGTAGCTCAATAGTCGATGTGTGTTGGATTATCGGCGTCAAACCCTGTTCTTGTGTTTTTTTTGTTGTAAGGCGATACAAAAAAATGTCGAAGCGCTGAGCAACATTGGGCCAGTAAAGTCTCTGGCTCTTCGTATGGCAATGATTTTTTGTAGGAAAAATCCGCGTTGTTTGTAGGCTATGTCTCTCGCTGCGAGTGGCCGGGGGTGACGGCATGCCATGGGTGAAACGACTAGGCTATGGTGCGGGCTCTAAAAATTCGAACAGCTAAAATTGGACTTGCCCATGAATAAAGTGCTGATCGTGGATGATCACCCCGTCATTCGTCTTGCGGTGCGTATGCTAATGGAACGTCATGGCTACGAAGTCATTGCAGAAACAGATAATGGCGTGGACGCATTACAACTTTCCCGTGATCTAATGCCGGATATTGTCATACTGGATATTGGAATACCGAAACTGGATGGGTTGGAAGTCATCGCGCGCCTGACATCAACAGCGATGCCTCTAAAAGTACTGATATTGACCTCTCAGGCGCCAGGGCACTTTTCCATGCGTTGCATGCAATCGGGTGCCGCCGGATATGTCTGCAAACAACAGGATCTCACAGAGTTGCTCAGTGCAATAAAAGCTGTACTGTCAGGCTACAGCTACTTTCCTAATCAGGCTCTGCATACCGTGCGTTCCAGTCTTGGGAACGCCAGTGAAGCTGATATGGTGGATCGTTTGTCCGGGCGGGAAATGATGGTCCTGCAACAGTTGGCCCGAGGAAAGACAAACAAGGAGATCGCCGATGGAATGTTCCTCAGCAATAAAACCGTTAGTACTTACAAGACTCGACTTTTATTAAAGCTCAATGCTCGCTCACTGGTCGACCTGATCGAACTGGCCCAACGCAATGGTCTGGTATGACGCTGCCAGCGTTTGACGAGGCGCGATGAACGGGCGTTTATCAGGGGTCGGCGCTTAGTAAAAAGCCTCCGTTTCGGGAGGCTTTTAAGTGTCACAGGTCAAAATCGTAATCGGCCAATTGCTTCTGCAGTCGGCGCTCCTCCAGCAGATTGTCGATGGTGCGGCGTTTGCTCAGGTTGGTCTTCGCCACTTCCACTACCGGCTCTGCGTCATCGGCTTCAACGGGGGTGAAGTCGTCTTCTACGTCCAATTGCTCTTTGCCAGTGCTCATAAGGTTAACTCCAGGCTAAGGCTGCCCTTTGGCGCTCCTTATATCGACAATTTCCCGGCGGGTAAAAAAGATTTTTTCAATCGATCAATCAAAAAAACTAATAGCGCCTCAATCGTCCGAGGTCTTTTGCTTGTATTCGCACAAATCCTCTATCCGGCAACTGCCACAACGCGGCTTGCGGGCCAGGCAAACGTAGCGCCCGTGGAGAATCAGCCAGTGATGAGCGTCGAGCAGATATTCCTTCGGCACGAATTTCATCAGTTTTTGCTCCACCTCAACCACGTTCTTGCCTGGAGCAATGCCGGTACGGTTACTGACCCGGAAAATGTGAGTGTCCACGGCCATGGTCAGCTGACGAAAGGCGGTATTGAGCACCACGTTGGCGGTCTTGCGACCGACGCCGGGCAATGCCTCCAGTGCCTCGCGGGTCTGCGGCACTTCACCGCCATGGCGCTCCACCAGCAAGCGACAGGTTTCGATCACGTTTTTCGCTTTGCTGTTGAACAGGCCGATGGTCTTGATGTACTCCGACAGCCCTTCGACGCCCAAGGCATGGATCGCCGCTGGCGTGTTGGCCACCGGGAACAGTTTGGCGGTGGCCTTGTTCACGCCGACATCGGTCGACTGCGCCGAGAGAATCACGGCGATCAGCAATTCGAACGGTGAGGCGTAGGCCAGTTCGGTCTTCGGTTCAGGATTGTCTTCGTGAAACCTGCGGAAAATTTCAAGACGTTTTGCGGCATTCATGGGCGATGCGTTTCCTCGAAGACGGTCAATGTGGGGCCGCCGGGCGGCGAGTCCAGGCTTGATGTGCGGCGATCAACAGTCCCAGCAGAATAAACCCGCCAGGGGCCAGCGTGGCCAGATGCAGGCCACCGTCGGCGATCAGCGTCCAGCCTTGCCAGTCCGGTTGCGTGGCGCCGGTCATCCAGGACAGATGGCTAGCGAGTGTCCCGTTGCCGATGAACTCGCGCAGCAGGCCCAGGCCCACCATCAAGGCGCCGAACAGGCCACACAGACGCAGTCGATCACACCGTGGGCTCTGGAAAAAACCGTTGTGTTCCAGCACGACGCATTGCAGGGCGATCAATCCTGCGTAGAAACCCAGATGCTGGTGCCATTGGAGCGACCAGGCTTGCGTGGCAAGTTCTGCGCAACTGGTCAGCGTGGCAGCCAGCAGCAGGCATGCCGGCAAATGTGTTGCCGGAATCAGTCGCGAGCGCAAGACGCCCATGCTCGCACCGTAAGCACTGAGTACCAGAGCAAGCATCAGCCACAGGCCCAGGGCCGTTACCAATGAATCCGTAACGCCGATCAACGGCGTCAGCATCAGGGAGTTCTGCAGGGTCGATGACTTATTCATGAGCGCTGCTCCCGATCAGCGGTTGCCGGTGTTCATCGAAGTAGCGCAGCGCGTCATGGGTGGCATTGATCACCGCTCTTGAGGTGATGGTCGCGCCCGCGATCTGATCGAATTGCCCTTGGTCCTTTTTCAAGGCCCAGCCATTGTCATCGGGGTCGGTTAGCGACTTGCCGGTAAACACCTGAAGCCAGGCATTGGGCCAGTCGGCGAGCTTGCCGCCCAGCCCTGGAGTTTCCGATTGTTTGAGGGTTTTGACCCCCAATAACTTGCCTTGGGGGTCGATAGCGATCAGCAAGTCGATGGCGCCGGCGTAGCCCAGTGTCTGGCTGCGCAGCAACACAGCGCTCGGTTGGCCGGCCTTGGAGGCCAGGTAGCCCCCCAACAGTGTGCTGTTGGCCAGACGAGTGCTTTCGAGGCTGAGGGGATGTTCCAGTGGCTGATTGTCGTAGCTGTCGGACGGTAGCAGATCCAATAACTGACGGCTGTCGATCAGGCGTTGCTCGGCGGCGATGCGCGCGGCGCTGGTATGCTGCACGAGGTAAGTCGCGCCCATCCCCAGGCTTGCCAGCACTACCAGGCTCACAACGCTCGTCGCTCGGTTCATGGGGCAACCTGCTCCTGTCTGGACGCGGCAAAACGTTCCAGCGCCGGTACACAGAGGTTCATTAGCAAAACCGCAAAGGCCACGCCGTCCGGATACCCGCCCCACGTCCGAATCAGGTAAGTCAGTAACCCCGCGCCTGCGCCGAACAGTAATCGGGCAGTGGGGTTTTTTGCGCCGGATATCGGTTCCGTCACGATGAAGAAGGCACCGAGCATGCTCGCGCCGGTGAGCAGATGAAACAGTGGCGAGCCATGAGAATCGGAGCCCGTACCGTTCCAACACAACAGGCTGATGATGAACAGGCTGGCGAGCATGCCGACCGGTGCATGCCAGCTGAATACCCGCCGCTGTAGCAGAAACGCACCGCCGGCCAGAAACGCCAGGTTGACCCATTCCACGCCCCGGCCACCAAAACGGCCGAATGCCGGATTGCCGGCGAACAGTTCTTCCATGGTCAGGCTTTTGTTGATTCGCAGACTGTCCAGCGCCGTGGCCTGGGCCCACGCATCGGGTGTCTGACCGAAGCTGAAGCCGAACACCTGTTGCAACCCACCGAACAAATCCATGCCATGGGACGCCGGCCAATGGGTCATTTGCTGGGGAAACATCACCAGGACCAGCGCGAAACCGAGCATCGCCGGATTGAACGGATTCTTGCCGACACCGCCATACAAGTGCTTGCCGAAAAACAGTCCGAACGCCGCCGCACTGGCTGTCAGCCACCACGGGCAATAAGGCGGCAAGGCCAGCGCCAACAGCGTCGCACTGACCAGCGCACTGCCATCGCTCAGCGTCGGTTTTAGCGGTTGCTTGCGCAGCTGCAACACCGCCGCCTCAACGGCCAGCGCGGTGGCAGCCGCCAGAATCAGGTTGATCAACACCCCCCAGCCGTACAGCCAGAACAACATCAGCATCCCCGGCACGGTGGCCAGCAATACCAGCTTCATGGCCTGCTGAAGGCGATCGTCCACCGATTCAAGGGGTGACATAGGCATCCACCTGACGCTCGGCTTCGCTGAGCGCATGTTGCAACGCTTCGATCTGTTCGGCCGGCGCCTCGCTTGTTTGAGCTTTCTTGAGTTCGGCACGGCGCATGGCCAACTGGATCTTCGCCCGTTTCAGCTCGGCATCTTTTGCCGGGGCAGGTGGCGCAGAGACCGGCGGTGCGCTGCTCTCCAGTTGCGCCAGCGCCTGTTCGGCGGCTTCGAACTGCTGTTGCAGCACGATCAGTTGCGACTGCTGTTCGAAGGTTGGCGGATGCCCGAAGGCCTTGAGCGATTTGTTCAGCTGCGCCCGACTCATCGCCAGATCGACCTTGGCCTTTTTCAGTGCCGCATCGGCATTGTCCGCTTTCTGTGCGCGGACGCGCTCGAGTGCGGCCTGAACCGGGTCGAGCGTCACTTCGCTGTGCTGCACGGCGCGCTGGGCGCGGGCCTGGCGTTCGGCGAGTTTCTGTTCCTCTTCGCGATGCAACCGGGCATTGCGCTGTTCGAAACGGCGTCGCGCGTGATTGCGCTTGGCGGTCCGGGCCTGTTGTTCCTCCAGGCTGAACGCCAGCCCGCCGACAATCGGCAGCACCGTGGCCAGCGGTAACGGATGCATCTCGATGCAATCCACCGGGCAGGGCGCCACGCAGAGGTCGCAACCGGTACATTCGTCGACGATGACCGTGTGCATGAATTTTGCCGCGCCGACAATGGCGTCGACCGGGCAGGCCTGAATGCACTTGGTGCAGCCGATGCATTCAGCTTCGCGAATGTAAGCGATCTGCGCTGGCGCCGAACCGCGACTGACGTCCAGTTCCAGCACCGGCACTTTCAGCAGGTCGGCCAGGGCCGCGATGGTTTCGCTGCCGCCCGGTGGGCACTTGTTGATCGGCTCGCCGCTGGCGATGCCTTCGGCGTAGGGTTTGCATCCGGGGTGGCCACACTTGCCGCATTGGGTCTGCGGCAAGAGGGCGTCGATGCGTTGAATCAGACTCATGTTTTGATCAGCCCGCTGAATCCGAGAAAAACCACCGCGATCAATCCGGCACCAATCAACTCGATCGGCAGGCCACGAAAGGGCAGGGGGATATCGTTATCGAGTGTGCGCTGGCGCAAGTCGCTGAACAGACTCAGCACCAGCCAGAAACCCAGCCCGGCGCCAAGGCTCAGGGCTATGGCGTGGAAAATTCCCTTGTCGTCTTGAGCGTTGAGCAATGTCAGCCCAAGCACGCCGGCATTCCCAAGCAGCAGGGGCCAGAGGCCATCGAATGAAAGTTTCGCCAATAACCGTGAAAGCAGCTTAAGCAGCGGGCCGATCAGCAGAACGCTCAACGGCAGGAACACGAACAGACGCAGCGACGTCAGCCCCAGCGGCACCAGTAGCCAGTGATAGAACGCATAGCCGAGTATGCCGACAATCAGCATCAGGCACGTTGTCGCGATGCCCAGTGCGTGGACCTGTGGCCGCTCGCTGCCCAGCACCGAATCGACGCCCAGCGGCCAGTGCAACACGAGGTTGTTGATCAGGGCAGCGCTGATAAGCGTAAGAAGCAGTTCGGTCATGATCGTGCCGGCAAGGACAGGGGCTTTCTCAAGGACTCTCTAAAAAGAGATTAGGCATTATCCGGCAAGGAAGGAGGGTGGGCCAGACATGAAAATCCCACAGTCGCGCCGGGCACGACTGTGGGATCGGTTTACCGCAGGGCTTTACTTGATGCGCTGACCCGGCTTGGCGCCGCTGTCGGGGCTCAGCAGGTAGATTTCTTCACCGCCAGGGCCGGCTGCCATCACCATGCCTTCGGAGATCCCGAATTTCATTTTGCGGGGCTTGAGGTTGGCGATCATCATGGTCAGGCGACCATTGAGCTTGGACGGGTCCGGGTAAGCGCTCTTGATCCCGGAGAACACGTTGCGCTGCTCATCACCGATGTCCAGGGTCAGGCGCAGCAGCTTGTCGGCACCTTCCACGGCTTCGGCCTTGAGAATCAGCGCCACGCGCAAGTCTACAGCGGCAAAGGTGTCGAACTCGATCTCTGGCGACAGCGGATCCTTGGCCAGTTCACCGTTGCCGGCGGGTGCCGCTTGGCCGGTGTCGGTTGCGCTGGCGGTCAGGTCTTCTTTCGAGGCGTCGGTCATGGCTTGCACTTTTACCGGGTCGATACGGGTCATCAACGGTTTGAATTCGTTCAGCTGATGGTTGCTGAGCAAGGTGGCGTGGTCGTTCCAGGTCAACGGTGCGACGTTCAGGAAAGCCTCGGCATCGGCGGCCAGCAGCGGCAGCACCGGTTTGAGGAAGATCACCAGTTGGCGGAACAGGTTGATGCCCAAGGCGCAAATGGCCTGGACTTCATCTTGCTTGCCTTCCTGTTTGTTCAGCGACCACGGTGCCTTGTCGGCGATCCAGGCGTTGGCGCGGTCGGCCAGGCCCATGATTTCGCGCATGGCACGGGCAAAGTCGCGAGCTTCATAGGCTTCGGCAATGCTTGGCGCTGCGGCCAGGAAGGCATCGGTCAGTTCCGGCGCGGCGTTGCCGGCCACCAGTACACCGGCGTTGCCTTTATGGATGAATCCGGCGCAACGGCTGGCGATGTTGACGACTTTGCCGACCAGGTCGGAGTTGACCTTCTGCACGAAGTCTTCGAGGTTCAGGTCCAGGTCGTCGACGCCACGACTCAGCTTGGCGGCGTAGTAGTAACGCAGGTATTCCGGCGACAGGTGATCCAGGTAAGTCCGCGCCTTGACGAACGTGCCGCGGGACTTGGACATCTTCTGGCCGTTGACGGTCAGGTAGCCGTGTACGTTGATGCCGGTCGGTTTGCGGAAACCGGCGCCTTCAAGCATGGCGGGCCAGAACAGGGCGTGGAAGTTAACGATATCCTTGCCGATGAAATGGTACAGCTCGGCGGTGGAATCCTTGGCCCAGAACGCGTCGAAGTCCAGGTCCGGACGACGGGCGCAGAGGTTCTTGAAGCTGGCCATGTAGCCAATCGGCGCGTCCAGCCACACGTAGAAATACTTGCCCGGCTCGTCGGGAATTTCGAAGCCGAAGTACGGCGCATCGCGGGAAATGTCCCACTGTTGCAGGCCGGCATCCAGCCATTCGGCGATCTTGTTGGCCACGGCTTCTTGCAGGGTGCCGCTGCGGGTCCAGGCTTGCAGCATTTCCTGGAAATCCGGCAGCTTGAAGAAGAAGTGCTGGGAATCCTTGAGCACCGGCGTGGCGCCGGAGATTGCCGACTTCGGATCTTTGAGGTCGGTCGGCGCGTAGGTCGCACCGCATTTCTCGCAGTTGTCGCCGTACTGGTCTTCGGTGCCGCATTTCGGGCAGGTGCCCTTGATGAAGCGGTCGGCCAGGAACATTTTCTTTTCCGGGTCGAAGTACTGAGTGATCGAGCGCGTGGCGATGTGCCCGGCGTCGCGCAGCTTCAGATAGATCTGGCTCGACAGCTCACGGTTTTCTTCAGCGTGAGTGGAGTGGAAGTTGTCGAAGTCCACCAGGAACTCGGCAAAGTCGGCGCTGTGTTCAGCCTGGACATTGGCGATCAGTTGTTCCGGGGTGATGCCTTCCTTTTCCGCGCGCAGCATGATGGCCGAACCGTGGGCGTCGTCGGCGCAGACATAAATGCATTGATTACCGCGATGCTTCTGGAAGCGCACCCACATATCGGTCTGGATGTATTCCAGCATATGGCCGAGGTGGATCGAACCATTGGCATAGGGCAGGGCGCTGGTGACGAGGATCTTGCGTGGCTCGGACATGGGGCTCGGCTACTTGATGAAACGGAGGTCGGCCACTATAAAGCGCTGGCGCATATTTTTCACCCTTCGGGCCTGTTTCCGGATGCATCGCCTTTGAAAAGAGTGGGGATGAGTTTGCGGTGTGCGGGAGGGCTTTTGTGGCGAGGGAGCTTGCTCCCGCTGGGTGGCGAAGCCGCCCCAACCCCAGCAACCCGGTTCCGGCAGAAGGATCGCGTCAACGTGATTACGACTGCTGCGCAGTCGAGCGGGAGCAAGCTCCCTCGCCACAGGGATGTGTTTGCCACAAATCATCGTGGGGCATGCCGTCTATGATGTAGAACGGTTAGGATACCCGCCTGATTTTCCAGTCTTGCTATCGGAGTTGCCCATGAGCGCCGTCAATCGCGCAGCGGTGGAAGCCGTCCTTCGCCAATACACCGACCCTTATCTGAACCAGGACCCGGTCAGCGCCGGGTGCGTGCGCAGCATCGACATCCAGGGTGATCGCGTCAGCGTTCAGCTGGAGCTGGGTTATGCCGCCGGTCTGTTCAAGAGCGGCTGGGCGCAGTTGCTGCAACTGGCCATCGAAGGCCTGGACGGCGTCGTCACCGCGCGCGTCGAGATCATCAGCGTGATCGCCGCGCACAAGGCCCAGGCGCAGATTCCGGGGCTGGCCAACGTCAAGAACGTTGTGGCCGTGGCGTCCGGCAAGGGTGGTGTGGGCAAGTCCACCACTGCTGCCAACCTCGCGTTGGCGCTGGCCCGTGAAGGCGCCAAGGTCGGGATTCTCGACGCGGACATCTACGGCCCGAGCCAGGGCATCATGTTCGGCATCCCTGAAGGCACCCGACCAAAGGTCAAGGATCAGAAGTGGTTCATCCCGATCGAATCCCATGGCGTCGAAGTGATGTCCATGGCCTTCCTGACCGACGACAACACGCCGATGGTCTGGCGCGGACCGATGGTGTCCGGCGCCCTGTTGCAACTGGTCACGCAAACGGCCTGGGGTGACCTGGATTACCTGGTTATCGACATGCCGCCAGGCACCGGCGACATCCAGCTCACCCTGGCGCAGAAAGTCCCGGTGGCCGGTGCGGTAATCGTGACCACCCCACAGGATCTGGCATTGCTGGACGCGCGCAAGGGCGTGGAGATGTTCCGCAAGGTCAACATCCCGGTGCTGGGCGTGGTGGAAAACATGGCCGTGCATATCTGCTCCAACTGCGGGCATGCCGAGCATCTGTTCGGTGAGGGCGGCGGTGTGAAGCTGGCCAACCAGTACGGTGTCGAGCTGTTGGCTTCGTTGCCACTGTCGATGCTGATCCGCGAACAAGCCGATGGCGGCAAGCCAACCGTGATCGCCGAGCCGGACAGTCAGATTGCGATGGTTTACCAGGAACTGGCCCGCCATGTCGGCGCGCGGATTGTGTTGCAGGAAGCGGCAACGCCGGCGATGCCGAACATCACCGTCAGCGACGATTGATTTGCTGAAAAGATCGCAGCCTCGCTTCGCTCGACAGCTCCTACAGGTGTAAGCCTATCCATGTAGGAGCTGTCGAGCGAAGCGAGGCTGCGATCTTTTGATCTTGCTTTAAATCCGCAACCCGCCATCCAATTCCAGAATCCGACCGGTGTAGTAGTCGTTCTCGAAAATGTAGGCCGCCGACTGGGCGATCTCTTCAGGTTTACCCATGCGCTTGAGCGGAATCGCGGAGGTCATTTTCTCCAGCGCTTCCGGCTTCATGCTCAGGGTCATCTCGGTTTCGATGAAGCCCGGCGCAATGCTCGCCACGCGAATGCCGTAACGTGCCAGTTCCTTGGCCCAGGTCACGGTCGCCGCAGCGACACCGGCCTTGGCAGCGGAGTAGTTGGTCTGGCCAACGTTGCCAGCGCGCGAAATCGACGAGATATTGATGATCGCGCCGCTGTTGTTCAGCTCGACCATTTTTGCCGCGACTTCACGGGTGCACAGGAACACACCGGTCAGGTTGACGTCGATGACTGCCTGCCATTGGGCCAGGCTCATCTTGGTCATTTCGCCGTCCTTGACCTTCAATAGCAGGCCGTCGCGCAGAATGCCGGCGTTGTTGATCAGGCCATGGATCGCACCGAAATCGTCAGCCACCTGGGCGGCCATGTGGGTCACTTGCTCTTCATCGGCGACGTTGCACAGGTAGGCACGGGCCTCGACACCCTTGGCTTTGCAAGCGGCGACGGCGGCGTCGAGTTTTTCCTGATTCAGGTCCACCAGCGCCAGCTTCGCGCCTTTGCCGGCGAGATACTCGGCCATGGAACGACCTAAACCCTGGCAACCGCCGGTGATAATGATTACTTTGTCAGTGAGTTGCATTCGCATAGCCCCATAGCAGATCGGAGTGGTTTTCCTTCCTAGAGGGCCTCTCGATCTGAGCCTGATATGGCTTGGCTGCACATGAGAACTGCCCCTATGGCGTGCTGGAACTTTGCCCAGGCGCCTGTCCGTTTTGTTGACGGATTCTATATAAGGAGTCATAAATTGAGCGTTGTAGTGGCTAAGCATGCCCGAGAATTGCTTCTCAAGGAATACCGTGGAGTGCTCTCGACGCACTCCAAAGCGATGCCCGGTTTCCCGTTTGGCTCCGTGGTTCCCTACTGCCTGGACGAGCAGGGCCGGCCGCTGATCCTTATCAGCCGCATCGCTCAGCACACCCACAACCTGCAGAAAGATCCGAAATGTTCGCTGCTGGTGGGTGAGCGTGAAGCCGAAGACGTACAAGCCGTTGGTCGCCTGACTTACCTCGCCGAGGCAGAAAAGCTTCAAGAGCCCGCTGCCATCGAAGCGGCAGCCGAGCGTTACTACCGCTATTTCCCGGATTCGCAGAACTATCACAAGGCCCATGATTTCGATTTCTGGGTGCTCAACGAAGTACGTCACCGCTACATCGGCGGCTTCGGCGCGATCCACTGGATCGATCAGTTGACCCTCGCCAACCCGTTCGCCGGCAAGGCCGAAGTGAGCATGGTCGAGCACATGAATGCCGATCACGCCAAAGCCATTGCGCACTACGTCGAGCTGGCGGGGCTGCCGAAAACCACGCCGGCGCAATTGGCCGGCATCGACACCGAAGGCATGCACTTGCGCATCGGTCAGGGGCTCTACTGGTTGCCGTTTCAAACGCCCTGTAATACGCCGACACAAGTCCGGGAAGCCTTGGTTTTCCTGGCTCACGCCGAGCATTGGCCGAAAAATGAAGTGGCCGACGCTTGAATTCACGAAACGGCGACGTCATCTAGGGAAGACTGGCAAGGCATTCTTGCGTTGAGGAACCATTTGATGCGCCCTTTTTTATTGCTCTTTGTACTGTTCCCGGTGTTGGAGCTGTTCGTATTCGTCAAGGTTAGCGGGGCGATCGGGTTTTTCCCGGCCCTGCTGCTGATCATTCTCGGCTCGATGCTCGGCGTGTTCGTGCTGCGTATCGCCGGTCTGGCAACTGCACTGCGCGCCCGTGAAAGCCTGAATCGTGGCGAGCTGCCGGCTCAGACCATGCTCGAAGGCCTGATGCTGGCCCTGGCTGGCGGTCTGTTGATCTTGCCGGGCTTCGTCACCGACGTGCTGGGTCTGATCATGTTGTTGCCGATCTCTCGTCGACTGCTGGCCAACAAAATGCGTCTGCGCGCCGAGGAACAAGCGATACGTCAGCGTGCGTTCGCCGATGACCTTCAGCCACGGGGCGGTCCTGCTCCACAGCAACCATTGGGCCGTGAGCCCAATGTGATCGAAGGCGAGTTCGAACACCGCGATTCCAAGTAACACTTCCATCGACACGGCACCTTCGGGTGCCGTGTTCGTTTTCAGGGCATTGAGATAAAAATTTTTCGCTCCCCGCCCTTGAAATAAGCTTGTGCGCCCTTATGTAACGGTCACCGCAAGGTTTCTGGCAATTGCGCCAGACAGACTTCCGCGGTTCGCTTGACGAACCGCACCCGGCGTCGCCGGATTTGTTAAACCCGCCGGGATTACACCGGCCGATGAAAACCACAATTAGGAGAGATCGACAATGAAGCTTCGTCCTCTGCATGACCGCGTCGTCGTCCGTCGCAGCGAAGAAGAAAAGAAAACCGCTGGCGGTATCGTCCTGCCAGGTTCGGCTGCTGAGAAGCCAAACCAGGGTGAAGTCCTCGCCGTAGGCCCAGGCAAAGCACTGGACAACGGTGACGTGCGTGCGCTGGCCGTGAAAGTGGGTGACAAGGTTGTGTTCGGCCCTTACTCCGGCAGCAACACTGTGAAAGTTGACGGCGAAGACCTGCTGGTCATTGGCGAGAGCGAAATCCTCGCAGTAATCGAAGGCTGATTCCCCGCTCATTTTCCCGCTACTACAAAGTATTTAAGGAATATCGATCATGGCTGCTAAAGAAGTTAAATTCGGCGATTCCGCCCGCAAGAAAATGCTCGCCGGTGTCAACGTCCTGGCTGACGCAGTAAAAGCGACCCTGGGCCCTAAAGGCCGTAACGTGATCATCGAGAAGAGCTTCGGCGCTCCGACCATCACCAAGGACGGCGTTTCCGTTGCCAAAGAAATCGAGCTGAAAGATCGCTTCGAAAACATGGGCGCGCAGCTGGTCAAAGACGTTGCCTCCCGTGCCAACGATGACGCAGGCGACGGCACCACCACCGCTACCGTTCTGGCTCAATCGATCGTCAACGAAGGCCTGAAAGCCGTCGCTGCCGGCATGAACCCGATGGACCTGAAGCGCGGTATCGACAAAGCGACCATCGCGATCGTCAAAGAGCTGAAAGCCCTGTCCAAGCCTTGCGCTGACACCAAGGCCATCGCTCAGGTCGGCACCATCTCGGCCAACTCCGACAGCTCCATCGGCGACATCATTGCCGAAGCCATGGAAAAAGTCGGTAAAGAAGGCGTGATCACCGTTGAAGAAGGCTCGGGCCTGGAAAACGAACTGTCGGTTGTTGAAGGCATGCAGTTCGACCGTGGCTACCTGTCCCCGTACTTCGTCAACAAGCCAGAGACCATGACTGCCGAGCTGGACGGTCCGCTGATCCTGCTGGTCGACAAAAAGATCTCGAACATCCGCGAAATGCTGCCAGTACTGGAAGCCGTTGCCAAAGCCGGCCGTCCACTGCTGATCGTGGCCGAAGACGTTGAAGGCGAAGCCCTGGCGACTCTGGTTGTGAACAACATGCGTGGCATCGTTAAAGTCGCAGCCGTCAAGGCTCCAGGCTTCGGCGACCGTCGCAAGGCCATGCTGCAGGACATCGCTGTTCTGACTGGCGGTACCGTTATCTCCGAAGAGATCGGTCTGAGCCTGGAAAGCACTACCCTGGAACACCTGGGTAATGCCAAGCGCGTGATCCTGTCCAAAGAAAACACCACCGTGATCGACGGTGCCGGCGTTGAGGCTGACATCCAGGCTCGCGTTCTGCAGATCCGTCAGCAAGTGGCTGATACTTCGTCCGACTACGACCGTGAAAAACTGCAAGAGCGTCTGGCCAAACTGTCCGGCGGCGTTGCAGTGATCAAGGTTGGCGCGGGTTCCGAAGTTGAAATGAAAGAGAAGAAAGCCCGCGTTGAAGACGCCCTGCACGCTACCCGTGCAGCCGTTGAAGAAGGCGTGGTACCTGGCGGCGGCGTGGCACTGGTTCGCGCTCTGCAGGCTATCTCCGAGCTGAAAGGCGACAACGATGACCAGAACGTTGGCATCCAGTTGCTGCGTCGCGCTGTTGAAGCGCCACTGCGTCAGATCGTTGCCAACTCCGGCGACGAGCCAAGCGTAGTTGTCGACAAGGTCAAGCAGGGTTCGGGTAACTACGGTTACAACGCTGCTACCGGCGAATACGGCGACATGATCGAAATGGGTATCCTGGACCCGGCCAAAGTGACTCGTTCGGCTCTGCAAGCGGCTTCGTCGATTGCCAGCCTGATGATCACCACCGAAGCCATGATCGCCGAGATCAAGGAAGACGGTCCAGCTGGCGGCGGCATGCCAGACATGGGCGGTATGGGCGGCATGGGCGGCATGATGTAAGCCAGCCTCACCCCGTACATAAAAACCCCGCCTGCGCTAAGCAGGCGGGGTTTTTTATTGCCTGTAATTGAAGTTACCTGGATCCATTGTGGGAGCGAGCCTGCTCGCGATGAGGCCATTACAGTCAACGCCGTTGTTGAATGTCAGTCCGCCATCGCGAGCAGGCTCGCTCCCACATTAGATCTTTGTTCAGGCGCTGACCGGCTCAGCCTCGGTCACGCGATCTGCCCTGGACGCCGGTCGATAGAGGATGAAGTAATACGCCCCCAGACAAATCAGCCAGCAGAAAATCGCCGTCCATACATTGTGCGAAAAGAAGTGCGCGCCCTGCATCATCCGGCTGATGGAAAACACCGAGCCCAACGTGAAAGCGAAGATAAACGCCTTGCGCGCCAGGCGCGGACGACGGTCGCGCAACACGAAGAACAGTGCAAACAATGTGAAGCCAGTCGCCGCATGACCACCCGGCCAGCAGCGGCCCGGCTTGTCGGTGTGCGGGCGAGGGCTGAGCAGTTCGCTGTAGGTTTCGTGCCCGCCGAATTGCTCCAGGCTCCAGGGGCATTGCACCGCCGTCACCGCTTTGACCGGAGTGACAAAGGATGTCGCCAGCGCCAGGGAAACCACCAGGCAAGCCAGTTCCCGTTTGAACGGTTTGAGCCTGTCCATGAAAAAAGAAGCGATGAGGCCCAGGATGGAGAACACCGAAAAGGCGATGACCACTTGCTTGGCCCGGTCATGCAGGATGTCTTCCAGGAAGTAACTGTGCCGCCCGATGAATGCCCCGGCGACCGGGTCATAGAACAGCTTGGCAAGGTCCATGTCCAGGGACGTCAGCTCAAGCAGCAGCAGAGTGATTGCCGCAATGGCGGGCACGCCCAGGCACAGCCAGACGTTAAGTGGGCGGGAGACGGGACGGATAGCGGTTGATGACATGGTGGGGCCTGAAGAAAGGAAAAAGCCCCGGGGCATCAGCCCGGGGCCATTCGGTTAACGTTCGCTGACTTGGTCGGTGCCCTCCTTGGGCCCCCTCCAGCCAAGCAGCTGTTGCTTGAAGCCATAACTGGCGCTTTGGTAATACGTGATGGCGCGGGTGATCAGTGGATCACTGGCATCGGCCATCGATTCGCGGCTCTCGATCAGCGCATCATCGTGGCGACGCAGGCCCTGACGTGGGCTCAGGATCGCCAAATCCTTGCCGTCGAACAAGCCCAGATGCTGGTAATTGCCAACGACCACGCGTGGCGGCAGTGGATTGTCCTGCAGCAAATTGCGGCCGAAGAAGGTCGATTGATAGTCCAGGTTCAGCAGCCCCAGCAAGGTCGGCGCCAAGTCGATCTGGCTGGCCAGTTGCGCTGTTTCCCGAGCGTCGATGAATTTCGGCGCATAGATGAACAATGGAATCTGGTAGTTGCTGATCGGCAAGTCTTCCTTGCCGGCGCTACCAGCCGTGTGGTCGGCGACGAAGACGAAGATTGTATCGTCGAACCACGGCTTCTTGCGCGCCTGATCGAGGAACTGACCAATGGCATAGTCGGTGTACTTCACCGCGCCGTCGCGACCGCTGCCGGATTTGATATCGATCCGGTTGTCCGGATAGGTATAAGGACGATGGTTGGAGGTGGTCATCAGTTGCAGCAGAAACGGCTGTTGCCTGGCGTAGTCGGCGTCGGCCAGTTTCAGGGTCTGGTTGTAAAGGTCTTCGTCGGCCATGCCCCAGGCATTCTTGAAGTGAATCTCCGATTCATCGACGCTGCTCTGGTCCACTACACGGTAACCGTTGCCACTGAAAAACGCGTTCATGTTGTCGAAGTAACCGCGCCCGCCATACACGAACACGCTGTCGTAACCCACGGCGCTGAGTTGCTGGCCGAGGCTGGCGAAACCGCTTTCGCGACCCACACGCTTGACGATCGAACGGCCGGGCGTTGGCGGGATGGCCAGGGTAATGGCCTCCAGGCCGCGATCGGTGCGGGTGCCGGTGGCGTAGAAATTATTGAAGTACAGGCTCTGCTTGCGCAAGGCATCGAGGTTGGGTGTCAGGTTGCGGTCGTTGCCGTTGCTGCCCATGTACTTGGCGCTGAAGCTTTCGATAGTCACCAGCACGATGTTGGGTTTTCGCTCGGTGCCGGGATTGTCGATTATCCGGCGAATATCCTGCGGATCTTCGCCGATAAAGCGGGCGTTGGGCTCGGTCAGTTCAGCGCGAATCTGTTGCGCGACGACGGAGGTCGGCAGGCTGCTGTAGAACTGTGGGTAATCCAGTTCATTGTTACGGAATGCAGCGAAGAACTGATACGGCCCATTGCTCGCCAGTTCGTTCTGATAGGCGTTACCGCCTTGGGCGCGCGGTGAATCCTGACTGAGCAGTTGCAGGCTCAGCCCCGCGACGATCAACAGGCCCAGTGCATTCAGCAGGCGCCCGCGCAGTGGTGGCAATGGAGCGTCCAGCGCGGCATTGAAAGGTTTGCGCAACGCAAAACTCAGGGCGATGGCCAGCACTGCGAGGATGCTCAGCAGTGTGCCGATCGGGTAGGACTCAAGCAGGTTGTTCAGTACTTCGTCGGAGTACACGAGGTAATCGACGGCGATGAAGTTAAAGCGCACACCGAATTCATCCCAAAACAGCCATTCGGCCACGGCAGTGAACAGCATGGCGAACAGGCTGACGGTCAGCATCCCCTGAAGGACCCAGCGGTGGCCACGGCGACGCCACAAGGCCGGCGGGCAGAGCAGCAAGTAGAGGCCCATCGGCAGTGCCGCATAGGCAATGAAGCCCAGGTCATAAAGCAGGCCGACGCCGAATATTGACAAAAATCCGCTACCGGCCTCGTCCAGATGGGTAATCAGCAGAATCGTTCGGGTCAGCAAGAAAATGGCCAGCCAGGCGCCGGTCACAAGCAGGAGAATGCGCATTGGCGCAGTCTTGAAAAAGTCCATTGTGTCTACATTCCTTCTCTATAGCGCGAGAGTCTCGCCCGACCACTGTAGTCAGGTTGTGAATCGATAGTGAAAAACTTGTTATCCCGATAATTTGGTTGAGCGAATCGATTCTACGACCCGCCACCCTAGCCCTGAGTCACACTTGGCCTTAAGCTGCGCGCCAAGACAGCCGTTACTGTATACGGAGGAGGTGCCGATGCGAATTCTATTGGTTGAAGACAACCGCGATATCCTGGCGAATCTGGCTGATTATCTAGGGCTCAAGGGTTACACCGTGGATTGCGCACAGGACGGTTTGTCAGGTCTGCACCTGGCGGCCACCGAGCATTATGACTTGATCGTGCTCGATATCATGCTGCCTGGCATCGATGGCTATACCCTGTGCAAACGCCTGCGCGAAGACGCCCGCCGCGACACACCAGTGATCATGCTCACCGCCCGCGATCAACTGGACGACCGTTTGCAAGGCTTCAAGTCTGGTGCCGATGACTACCTGATCAAGCCCTTTGCCCTGTCCGAACTGGCAGCGCGTATCGAAGCGGTCATGCGCCGAACCCAAGGGGGCGGTCGCCGATCCTTGCAAGTGGGTGATCTGAGCTACGACCTCGATACGCTGGAAGTGACGCGCGAAGGCCGTCTGCTGAAACTCAACCCTGTGGGCCTGAAGTTGCTGGCCGTGTTGATGCAGAAAAGCCCCCATGTGTTACGTCGTGAGGTGCTCGAAGAGGCCCTGTGGGGTGATGACTGCCCGGACAGCGACAGCCTGCGCAGCCACGTCCATCAACTGCGCCAAGTGATCGACAAACCATTTGCCAAACCCTTGCTGCATACGGTGCATGGTGTCGGTTATCGCTTGGCCGAGGGCCGTGATGGAGTTTAAGCAGAGCCTTGCTCAACGGATCATCATCGCCTTTGCGTTGATGAGCGCACTAGTGGCGGGGGCCTTCGCCATCGGCATTATAGCGACCGTGCATCTGGTGGAAGAGAAACTGATCTCGGCCGGCCTGGGCGGCGATTTGCAACGTCTGTTGTTGATGGACAGTGTCTCGGACTGGAGCCACCGCCCCGAGCCGGATCAATTGTTCTATTTCAGCGGCGGGCCGGGCGACTTTGACTTGCCCAAGGATTTGCGGCACCTGGACTCGGGCTTTCATGAAGTCTTTCGCGAGCAGCTGTCGTATCACGCGATGGTCGAAATCGTTGACGGTCGGCGTTACGTGCTGTTGCAGGACCAGAGCGATTTCGAAGAGCGTGAGCGGGTGCTGTTTGCCGTGGTGCTGGTGGGCTTCGTGCTGAGTCTGGCACTGGCGGTATTTCTCGGCTGGGTGCTGGCGCGCAAGGTGATGGCGCCGGTGGTGCGTCTGGCCCGTCAGGTGCGTCATCGGGATCAGTTATTGGGCCTGGCACCGCCACTGGCACCGGATTATGCCGCCGATGAAGTGGGCGAACTGGCCGTGGCGTTCGACGCCACCCTCGGGCGCTTGCGTCAGGCGTTGACCCGTGAGCGATTGTTCACCAGTGACGTCAGCCATGAGCTGCGCACGCCGTTGATGGTGCTGGCCAGTTCCTGTGAGCTGTTGCTGGAAAACCCTGGTATCGATCAGCGCGGTCGTGCCCAGGTCGAGCGAATTGCCCGTGCGTGTGCCGAGATGCGCGAGCTGGTGCAAACCTTCCTTATGCTGGCGCGTGCTCAACATGAAGACGCCAGCATGGCGCCCCAGCAGACCCTGAGCCAGGTATCTGACGGGCTGCTCAACCAATGGCGCGAGCCGATCGAAGCCAAAGGCCTGACGCTTGACTTCGAGCCGGGCAATCCGCCGGACACCCGCTATAACGCGACCCTTCTGCATGCGGTGATGGGCAACCTGTTGCGTAATGCATTGCATTACACCGAGCGCGGGTTTATCCGTTTGGCCCTGACGGATACGGGGTTTGTGGTCGAGGACAGTGGTGTGGGCATTCCCGAGGAAAAACGCGAGGCGATGTTCGAGCCTTTCGTGCGTGGCAACGAAAAACGCGGCGAAGGGCTGGGGCTGGGGCTGTCGCTGGTGCAGCGGATCTGCGAGAACCAGGGCTGGAGCGTCAGCCTGACGAACATGGAACCCAACGGCTGCCGTTTTCAGGTGGAGTTGAGTTCGTCCCGGAACTGATCTGACCGAACCAAAAAACGTAAAGATCGCAGCCTTCGGCAGCTCCTACGTACTTGTGGGCGCTGCCGAAGGCTGCGATCTTTTGATCCTGAATTCGGCCCTGTAAAACCCTGAAATAATTCCGGGGTTACATGACAAATTTTTCACAACGGCACGACCTGACGCTGACACTGCGCTACCTAATGTAGTGGTCATCAGATGTTCAGGAGATTGCAGCGATGGCTGGCCCGATCAAGCTCGATTTTTCCGAGAAATACGACGATCAAGACGATCAACACGCCCGGAAATCTCTGCGCAAGCATCAGGAAGGTCTCGGCCGCCACCTGTCCCATTGGCGTGGCGAGCAACTGGCGCGAAAAGCGCTGACGCTGGCCGGTGAGCCTGGGCTGGTCCTCGATTTGCCCTGCGGCGTGGGGCGTTTCTGGCCGCTGCTGGCGGAAAAACACAACCGTGTCATCATCGGCGCCGACAACTCCCAGTCGATGTTGAAAACTGCCATGCAAGCGCAACCCGCCGACGTTGTAAAACGGGTACAACCCTTGCACGCTTCTGCATTCGATATTGCCTTGCCCGATAACGCCGTCGACAGCATTTTCTGCATGCGTTTGCTCCATCACATCGGTGAAGCCGAGCATCGACTGGCCATCCTGCGTGAATTCGAGCGTGTCACCCGCGACAGCGTGATTGTTTCGTTGTGGGTGGACGGCAATTTCAAGGCCTGGAAACGCAAGCGCGCCGAGAAAAGGCGTGGGCAGGAAGGTTACCAGAATCGATTTGTGTTACCGGCTGCCACGGTTGAAAAGGAATTTGAGCAGGCGGGTTTCCGTATCCAGAAGCAACTGGATTTTTTACCGTTTTTTGCCATGTGGCGTGTCTACGTATTACGCAAGAAGAGGTAACGGGATGGCAGTGCAAGGTGCAACAGAAACGGAAATCGCTCCCCAGGATTATTTCGATTCCTTCTGGAGCCTGAGCGATGAATGGGTAAAAAAAACCGACTTGCCTCGCCACTCGTCGTTCCGTGATACAGAGTGGAAAAAACTCGTCTATTTTTATCAAACGGCGTTTGGCAGCGCTATCAAAGGCTTATAACAATGAAACTCGAAATTGCACGAGGTTTGTTTTTAGCCGGAGCCTTGGCAGTTGCTTCATTGGCGGTGGCGGCCTGGGAGCAGCCCCGCACTCAAGTCCTCAGCTCCGTGCATGGTGACGCGCATTGTCCGTTGCCACGGGTTGCCAAAGCACCCGTGGCCACTCAACCCGATCATGATTTATTACTGTTCATGTTCGGACTTTCTCAGGGACTGAGGCCACAGAGTTGAACAGATTGAAGCCCAAATAAAAGGCCTCGCAGATGCGAGGCCTTTTTTGTGTCCGATGGCTCAAGTCTTGCGCGATCCATTGTGGGAGCGAGCCTGCTCACGATAGCGGTGTGTCAGTCACCTCAATGCTGGCTGTGCCATCGCTATCGCGAGCAGGCTCGCTCCCACAGGGATATGTTCTTCAGGGCTTATCAGGCTTGGCCAGCAATGTGTAGATGCACGGCAACACGAACAAGGTGAACAGCGTTCCGATCGACATCCCCGTCGCGATCACCGTGCCGATGTCGAACCGACTGACGGCACCCGCACCCGTGGCGATGATCAATGGCACCATGCCGAACACCATTGCCGCCGTGGTCATCAATACCGGACGCAGGCGAATGGCCGCCGCTTCCTCCACCGCTTCGCGAGGCGACAGGCCCTTCTCCTTGCGTAACTGGTTGGCGAACTGAACGATCAGAATCCCGTGCTTGCTGATCAGCCCGATCAACGTCACCAATCCCACTTGGGTATAGATGTTCATGCTCGACCAGCCGAGGAACAACGGGATCAACGCGCCACAGATCGACAGCGGCACGGTCACCAGAATCACCAGTGGATCGCGGAAGCTTTCGAACTGGGCCGCCAGCACCAGGAAGATGATCGCCAGCGCCAGGGCAAAAGTGACCCACAGCGCGCTGCCTTCCTGAACGTATTGCCGTGATGCACCTGCATAGTCGACGGCATAACCCGCCGGCGCTTCTTCCCGGGCGATCTGGCGCACGGTGTCGATGGCTTCACCCATGCTGACCAGCGGGACCCCGGAAAGAATCGCCGAATTGAGTTGCTGGAACTGATTCAACTGGCGCGGTCGCGCCCGGTCGGTCACGGTGATCAGGGTCGACAGGGGCAGCAATTCGCCCTTGGTGTTCTTGACGTAATAACGGTTCAGCCAGTCGGGGTTATCCCGGAAGGGCCGTTCCACCTGTGCAATGACTTTGTAGCTGCGACCTTCAATGGTGAAACGGTTGATCTCCGCTTCACCCAGCAACGTCGCGAGGGTGCCGCCCAGGTCCTGCATCGATACACCCATCTGTGCAGCCTTGGCGCGATCGATATCCACCACGACTTCGGGTTTGTCGAAGGCCAGGTCGACGTCGACGAAGGCAAATTTTCCGGATTCCATTGCTCTTTTTTTCACCCGGTCCATCACTTCCAACAATGACTCATAGCTGTTGGCCGAGTTGATCACGAATTGAAACGGCAAGCCTTCACCCGTGCCCGGCAGGGAAGGCAGGTTGAAGCCGAAGATCTGCAAGCCCGGAATGCTTGCCAGTTTGCCCTGGACCTCGGGCAGAATCTGCATCTGGGTCCGGTCGCGTTCGTTCCAGGGTTTGAGCAGGAAGCCGCCGATCCCCGATTGCACGCCATTGAAGCCGTTGATCTGGAACGAGGAGTAGTACTCGGGGAACTCCTTGAAAATCGCGAGGAACTCGTCGGTGTAGGTGTTCAGATAATCGAGGTTGGCCGGTTGCGGGGCATTGGCCATCATGAAGATGACGCCCTGGTCCTCGTCCGGCGCCAGTTCCGACTGGGTGAATTTGAGCAGCACCGGAATCAGGCAGAGCACGATCACCGCGAACACCAGCACCACCGGCCGGGTGTTGAGGGTGCCGTGAAGCACACTCTGGTAGCGACGCTTGAGGCCTTCGAAGATCACGTCCAGGCGATGGGCCAGGCCGGTAGGGTTTTCATCGTGGCGCAGCAGCAGGGCACACATCATTGGCGACAGCGTCAGGGCTACGACGCCGGAAATCACCACCGCCCCGGCCAGGGTCAGGGCGAACTCCTTGAATAGCGCCCCCGTCAGGCCGGTCAGGAAGCCGATCGGCGCATAGACCGCCGCCAGCGTGATGGTCATCGACACCACCGGCATGGCGATTTCCGCAGCGCCTTCAAGCGCGGCATCCAGCGGTGTCTTGCCTTCTTCAATATGCCGATGGATGTTTTCCACCACCACGATGGCATCGTCCACCACCAACCCGATGGCCAATACCATCGCCAGCAAGGTCAGCAGGTTGATCGAGTAGCCCATCATCTGCATGAAGAACATTACGCCGATCATCGACAGCGGAATGGTGACCACCGGGATCACCACCGAGCGCAGGGCGCCGAGGAACAGGAACACCACCACGATCACGATCAGCACCGCTTCGAACAGGGTTTTCACCACTTCGTCGATGGAGGCCTGGATGAACAGCGTGGCGTCGTAGGCGATTTCACCTTTCAGGTTCGGCGGCAACTGAGCTTCCAGCTCCGGCATGATCTTGCGCACTTCCCTGATGACGTCCAGCGGGTTGGCGCCTGGGGTGGCCTTGATGCCGATGTACACCGAGGGGGTGCCGCCGAAGGAACTGACGGAGTTGTAGTTTTCCGCGCCCATCTCGACTCGCGCCACGTCCCGCAGCAGTACGCGACTGTCGCCCTCGACCTTGAGCGGGATCGCGCCAAAGGCTTCGGCGGATTTGAGTTCGGTGTTGGCGTTGATGCTCGTGACGACATATTCGCCTTTCACTTCGCCGGCGGCGGAGAGGAAGTTGTACTGGCGCACGGCGTTGGTCACGTCGCTGGCGCTCAGGCCGAAACCGGCGAGTTTGACCGGGTCCAGCCACAGGCGCATGGCAAACACCTGGTTGCCGAGAATCTCGGCTTCGGCCATGCCCGGCAGGGTCGCCAGTTTCGGCTGGATGACCCGTGACAGGTAGTCGGTAATCTGCGGATTGCTCAGCTCCTTGCTGAAGAAACTGATGTACATCAGCGCCGAGGCGTCGGCGGCTTCCTTGCTCAGTACCGGGTCTTCGGCGTCCTGGGGCAGCTGGTTCTTCACCTCGTTGGCCTTGGCCAGCAGCTCGGTGAACAAGCGGTCGCTATTGGAACCGATGCGCGCGTAGATCGAGATCACCGAGAAGTTCTGGCGACTGACCGACGTCATGTAGTCGATGCCTTCGGCGCTGGCCAGGCTCTGCTGCATCGGTTGGGTGATGTAACCCTGGATGGTTTCGGCGTTGGCCCCGGGGTAAGCGGTGGTTACCGTGATCAGGGCGTTTTCCATTTGCGGGTATTGGCGCAGTGGCAACTTGCTCCAGGCCTGGAAGCCCAGCAGCACAATCAACAGGCTGACCACGGTGGCGAGCACCGGGCGACGGATGAACGGATCGGTAAAAGCCATGGGGATTCCTTGATCAATCAGCGCGCGGCTGACTGCTCTTCTCGGCTAGGGTCTTGTCGTCGCTGATGGCAATGTGCGCGCCGTGGTCCAGTTTGATCTGGCCCCCCGTGACCACTTTTTCGCCGTTCTGCACGCCTTTGGTGATCATGACCATTCCGTCGCGGCGCTCACCGGTTTCGATGAAGCGCCGCTCGGCGATCAGGATCGGCTGGCCCTTGTCGTCTTTTTCGAGGCTGCCGTCTTCGGCCTTTTTCTGCGCGACGACGTACAGCGAGTTGCCATAAAGGGTGTAGGTGATCGCGCTTTCCGGCACGACGATGCGTGGCTGCGGATCGGGCAACATCACCTGCAGGCTGGCGAACATCCCTGGCAGTAGTTTGCCATCGGGGTTGGCCAGGGTTGCGCGCACCAGCACATTGCGGGTGCTGCTCTCGACCTTCGGGTTGATCGCACTGATGGTGCCGGGGAAATTCTCTGTCGGGTAGGCCGGGACCGTGATCTGTACCGGTTGGCCGAGGGCGATTTTCGGCACCGATTGTTCGGGCACAAAGAAGTCGACGTAGAGGCTGCTGAGGTCTTGCAGGGTGGCGATCATCGTGCCGCTGGCCACGTAGTCGCCGACATCTACCTTGCGAATACCGATGGTCCCGCTGAACGGGGCGAGGATGCGTTTTCTCTCTAGTGCCGCCTTGAGCTGATTGACCGTGGCCCGGCTCTTTTGCAACACCGCCGAGAGTCGGTCGAACTCGCCTTTGGAAATAGCCTGGCTGCCCACCAATTGGCTGCCGCGACCGTAATCCAGTTGCGCCAGTCCCAGGTCGGCTTGAGCGGTTGCCAGCAGGGCGGTTTCAACGGCGGTGTCGAGTTGCAGGATTGGCTGACCGGCCTTGACCTTCTGCCCGGACTCGAACTGCACTTCCTTGACGGTGCCGGCGATCTCCAGACTCAGGTCGACCCCTTGCAGCGCCGTGAGGGTGCCGACCGTTGGCAAACGGCTTTGCCACGGACGTTCGGTGGCGGTGGCTACGGCAACACTAATCGGCGGTTTCGGCGCGGAGAAGCCCTGCATCATCGTGTGGATGGAGAAGGCTTTGTAACCGGCCAGGACCAGCACGATTAGCAGAACAACACCCAACATGATCAGCATGCGGCGACGCAGCATATTTCCAGTTCCTTGGAGAAAAATCAGGTGAGACAGGCGGGAACATTACTCCGAGTGTGAGGGGGATTCCAACTGGCACTTTTTACAGACGAGAATGCAGTGCGGCGAACACAAAAGCTGTGGCGAGGGAGCTTGCTCCCGCTGGACTGCGTAGCAGTCCCGTTTTTTAGGGCCGCTGCGCAGCCCAGCGGGAGCAAGCTCCCTCGCCACAAGGTAAACCCACCACTGGGGAGGTGGCCTCAGATGAGATGAAGATGGTTGTCCCAGAGCCCGGCAGGCAACTCCAGAGGTTTTGCGACAAGTGTTGTCTGGCGGCAATCGTAGTACCGGCATCGTCCTTGACCGGAGGTCACGACAAAACCATCGGCCACGGCCCCGACGCCGGCGCAGTCGGGAAGTGGCGCATCCAGGCGTACTTCACCGCTGTCCAGGTCCCAGATAAAAAAGCGGTTGCCCCGCGGCGCGGTCAGGGCGACCAGACGCAGTTCGCTGTGTACGGCGACGCTGGCGGTGTAATGCCCCATGGCCTGCAATTGATGCTCGGGCACCGGGAACGCCACGAACGGTTGGCCTGGACGCTTGATCGCCAGCAGCTCCGATGATTCATGAGCAGCGCCCATGAACTGCTGACCGGCGACGATGGTGCCATCGCTGGCGACGCCCAAATGCCGCACGCTGTTCATCTGCTGGGCCAGTGTTTCCTTGCTCAACAACGTGCCATCGCGCTGCATCAACACCAGGCTCGGTTCCATCGCGTTGAGGTTCATCTCGACCCGGCTTTCGGCCTCGGTGCGAATGCCGCCGTTGGCCACAATCAGCGTCTCGCCATCGGGCATCCACGACACCTGATGCGGGCCGACACCGTGGGTGGAAAGCTCGCCGCTATGCACCAGTCGCTCACCTTCGAACTTATACACACCGAGCAGGCCACGGCCCGGATCGGAGGTGTCGTTCTCGGTGGCGTACAACCAGTCGCCGCTCTGGTGAATCACTGCGTGACCGTAGAAGTGCCGGTTCGGCTGCGAGACCACGATTTGCAGCAACGTGCCGTCGCGCAGGTCGATCAGGTAACTCTCGGTACCCGGACGCCGAGCGACGAACAGCGCTATCGGGAGGGTCGGATGGTTGATGATGTCGTGGCAACGCTGGCCGACCTGAGTGGCAAACACCCGGGTGCCATCCAGCCGATAACCGACGGCGTAATGCTTGCCGTCACCATCGTCCCGCGCCGAGAGCAGGAGCGGGCTTTTGTCCTTTTGCTTGAACAGCGTCCAGCCGCCCAGTGTCACCGCACCCAGCAGCAAACTCCCTAACGTCAGAGCCTGGCGTCGCAGCATGGCACTTGCCCTCATCAGTCACCGTCGTTGGCGTTGAAGCCCAGTTGGATGCCCAGCGCCTTGGCCAGTTCGCCTTCGTGCAGGCGATGGACAACGTTGAGGCTGTCGTAGATCGCGTTGAGCTGCTGGCGCCCGGCATCGTCAGTGAGCATGTCGGTCAGCGAGCGCTGGTTGCTGGCGAGCAGTTTCAGAGACGCTGCGTAGGCCGCGTCGATCTTGTCGGCCAAGGGTTTCTGCTCGCTCGGCAATAGACCGCGCAGGCCTTTGTTGTCGACACCGACCCAGACGGTTTGCGCCGCGCTCAAGCTCGCTTCCAGGCTTTTCAGCGACGATTGGCTGCGCCAGGCATCGGCCTGGAACGGCTGTGGCGTGCCTTTGCTCTGACGGCCCATCGGCGTGCCGAGTTTTTTCTTCAGGGTATCCAGCGCCGTCACTTGCACGCGCAGCAGATCAGCGATCGCTTCGTGGGAATCGGCGTAGCGCTGGTTCGGGAATTTGCTCATCTGCGCGAGCATGCCGTCGTTGGTGTTCCAGCGCGACAGGATCTCTTCGGCCAGTTGCTTCTGACGTTCGCCAATGGCGGTCAGCAGCGGGCAGTATTTGGCTTTCTGGGCACTGTCAGCCATGTCGATCTTGCTATCGAACAGGATGTATTCATACGCCGAGAGACCTTGCACCACGACGCTGGACTTGGCCAGGGCGGCGGCATCGATCTGCGGTTGCGCGGTCACCAGTTGCTCGACCTGACGGCCCACGAGGTTTTTCTTGTCCGGCCAGAACTGCACCTGCCACGAACGGTTGCCTTCGGCCAACGGTCCGATCAGCAGCGGTTGCAACTCAGCCCAGGCCTTCTGCGCGTGCAGGAAGTCGGCGCGGGCGGTGTCCAGGTTTTCTTTGCCTTGGCAGAACGCCAGGGCGCTGACCGCCAATTGACGGTCGGCTTCAACCCAGCGGCTGTAGGTCGGCAGGATGACTTGCTTGGCGATGGCCGCCGATGTGACCGCTTGCGGATCCTGGGGCGAACAGGCGCCCAGGGCGAGGGCGGCAAGGCTGGTGAACAACAATTTGGGACGGAACATGTCGGGCTCCCGCTGAAGGAAAACGTATTAAAGGGAATTCAAAAACGCCAGCAACGCTGCGCGCTGCTCGGCGTTGAAAGACAAAACCTGTTGCTGCGCCGCTTTTGCCTCGCCGCCATGCCAGAGCACGGCTTCGAGCACATTACGGGCGCGGCCGTCATGCAAAAACTGGGTGTGGCCGCTAACCGCTTGTGTCAGGCCGATGCCCCATAACGGCGGGGTGCGCCAGTCGCGGCCGCTGGCCTGGAACTCGCTGCGGTTGTCGGCCAGGCCGTCGCCCATGTCATGCAGCAGCAGGTCGCTGTAAGGGCGAATCACTTGATTGGCCAATTCAGGTTCCGCGGCGTTGGCGGCGGTGGTGTATTTCGGGGTGTGGCAGGACTGGCATCCCGCCTGGAAAAACAGATTTTTGCCGGCCAGCACTTGCGGCGTGCCGACATCGCGACGGGCCGGTACCGCGAGGTTACGGCTGTAGAACAGCACCAGACGCAGGATGTTATCGCTGACTTCCGGCTCACCATCCGGGCCATTGCCGTTGGGTGCCTGCTTGCAAGCGGTTTGTGCGTCGGTGCAGTCATCAACGGTTCTCAGGCTGGTCATGAGGCCCATATCACCAGAGAACGCGTGAACGTTTTGTTGATTGAGGTTCGGTTGCCCGGCCTTCCAGCCAAATCGCCCGAGGACGGTTTTCTGCTGCGCGTCGTCCCAGACCCGGTTCGGTCGTCCGGCGATGCCGTTCTTCTCGCGCGCCTGAGCTTCAGCGTTGGCCAGA
This sequence comes from Pseudomonas frederiksbergensis, assembly GCF_003732275.1. Classification (GTDB taxonomy): domain Bacteria; phylum Pseudomonadota; class Gammaproteobacteria; order Pseudomonadales; family Pseudomonadaceae; genus Aquipseudomonas; species Aquipseudomonas frederiksbergensis_H. The sequence continues at coordinate 574,403 of NZ_MOBM01000012.1, read as the reverse complement.
ATGGCCTCGTCGGGGATCGCTTCAAGCAAGCCCAGGCCAATCATCGGCGGTGCGATGCGCGCCGAGAAACGCGTGTCGGGGTGCATCGGGCCGTAGCCGAGTTGAGTGATCTGCAGGGTCGGCTTACGCAACTCGATTTCGCTGCCGTCCTTGAAACGCACCGGGACCGGCGTGTAATCGACGCGCACCTTGCCTTCCGGGACGACGCCGGGCACCGACATGTCCTGAAACTGCCCGCCGTAAACCGGCTCCGGAACCACACCCAGTTGTTCGATGACCTTGGCGTAGGCCGGCGCATCGGGAATCGACAGGCGCACCAGCATCGACACTGCATTCGGCGCATCGGGCGTGGGCGGGTGACCGCGCCCGTCCTTGATGTGGCAGTTCTGGCAGGCGTTGGTATTGAACAACGGACCAAGGCCATCGCGGGCGGTGGTGGTCGACGGCGCAATCACCCAAGGGCTGCGAAAGAAACTGTTGCCGACGCTGAAATCAACGCGCCGTGACGGCGGCAGATTGGCGGACGGCAGGGAGAATGCGTTCTGATCGGTCTTGCGCACCGTTGCGCTGCCGCCGGAGCGGGCCTCACCGGGTTCGGCCTGGGTAAAACGCGGGGCGTCATCGCAGGCACTCAGGCCCAGGGCCAGCAACAGAGCGGACAAGCGAAGAGTCAGCGAGGGCATCGGACATCCTGCAAGACGAGCAAAACAAAGGCGCAAAGTCTAACAGGGCAGGGGAGTTTGAATAAGAGGAATTATCGTTTGGTTGATGTGGGGCAGGATTATCGCAGCTAACAGGCTAAGCGCAATCCCTGTGGGAGCGAGCCTGCTCGCGATAGCGGTTTCACATTCAACATCAATGTTGGCTGTGATGCCCCCATCGCGAGCAGGCTCGCTCCCACAGGGATTTCATTCAGGCAGGGACAAAAAAGGCGACCCGAAGGTCGCCTTTTTCACTCAGCCAGCGTTGATCAGAACTCGTGATCAGCGTTGTCCGGGTTCAGGTCGCTGATGCCCAGTTTGCCGGCAGCCGCTTCGATCGAGCCAGTCTGCTTGACCAGTGAGGCGATGGCGTCGCGCACGATCTGGTTGCCGGCGGTGTTGCCGGCAGCGATCAGTTGGTCGTAGTGCTCACCCTTGTTGGCGTGATCGACCATGACCTGAAGCTTGGCTTCGGTGGCGGCCAGGTCGGCTTTCAGCGCGGTGTCGGCCGCCGGGTCGGCTTTGGCCACCAGGGACGACAGGCTGGCACCGGTCATTTTGGTGCCATCGACGCGGGTGTATTCGCCCAGGTACACGTTACGTACGCCTTTGGCGTCGTAGAAGTGCGAGTTGTGGGTGTTGTCACTGAAGCAATCCTGTTCGTCTTCAGGCGAGTTGGCTTCCAGGGAAACCTTCATGCGTTCGCCCGCCAGTTCGCCCAAGGACAGGCTGCCCATGCCGAACAGCATTTTGCGCAGGCCGGTTTCAGCCGGTTCCGCTTCCAGGGTGGCGCGGTAGTTGTCGGCCACGTTCGGCTTCCAGTTACCGACCATTTCTTGCAGGTCGTTGACCAGCAGTTGGGTCACGGATTTCAGGTAAGCGCGACGACGATCGTTGTGACCGCCGGTAGCGCCTTTGCCTTCCAGGTAGTCGGAAGCCGGACGGTTGCCGGCGCCAGGGCCGGTGCCGTTCAGGTCCTGACCCCAGAGCAGGAATTCGATGGCGTGGTAGCCGGTGGCGACGTTGGCCTCGGAACCGCCCAGCTCGTTCAGGCTGGCAAGTTTTTCCGGGGTGATGTCTTTCACGTCGACCTTGTCTTCGCCGACCTGAACTTTGGTGTTGGCGATGATGTTGGCGGTGGCGCCCGGGTTACCCAGTGCGTGTTCGTAGGATTTGTCGACATAGTCGATCAGGCCTTCGTCCAGTGGCCAGGCGTTCACCTGACCTTCCCAGTCGTCGATGATGGTGTTGCCGAAGCGGAACACTTCGCTCTGCAGGTAAGGCACGCGTGCCGCGACCCAGGCAGCCTTGGCGGCTTTGAGGGTGTCGGCGTTCGGCTTGGCGAGGAATGCGTCGACGGCGGTTTGCAGGGTTTTCGCAGTGGATTCGGCATCGCTGTAAACGGCGAAGACGATGTCGGCGTAGTGCGCGACCACAGCCTTGGCGGCGGCTTCATCGACTTTACCGGTAGCAGCAGGTGCAGCCGGGGCAGCGGTGCTGGCGGCCGGGGTCGGCGCTTGTGGAGCGGCAGCCTTGTCTTTGCCTTCGCCGCAACCGGCGAGGGAAATAGCGATGGCCAGCAGACTGGCGGTGGCCAGAGGCATACGAATCATGGCGAACATCCTGCTTCGGTGATTGATGGACGCGCGTGGAGGGCGCGCAAAACTGCGACATAATGCAAATCTTTCGCATTATGTGTAAAGGGTTGTGCTTGTAAATATTTCTTATTCGCGCGGGAGTTGTGTCGTAGATCAAGAGATCGCAGCCTTCGGCAGCTCCTACAGAGGAATGTGATCCATGTAGGAGCTGCCGAAGGCTGCGATCTTTTGGCTATGAAGAACAAAAACTCAGAGGATGGCTGCGTTACTGCGCTGCGCCTGTTTGAGGTAGGCGCTCAATTCCCGCGCCGGCAGCGGTTTGCTGTAGTGATAGCCCTGACCTTCATGGCAGCCTTCGGAGATGATGTAGGCCTCTTGCTCGGCGGTTTCCACCCCTTCGGCAATCACCTGCATGCCCAGGCTCTTGCCCAGTTGGATGATGGCCCGAACGATGGTCGCATCGTCGTCGTCATCGAGCAGGTCCTGAACGAAGCTCTTATCGATCTTGATCTTGTCCAGCGGCAGGCTTTTCAGATAACTCAGTGATGAGTAACCGGTGCCGAAGTCGTCGATGGCGATCAGCGCGCCGGAGCGACGCAGGCTCAATAAGTGCTGGGCGGCGGTGCTGATGTCTTCCATCAGGCCGGTTTCGGTGACTTCCAGCTCCAGGCTGCGCGGTGGCAGGCGGTACATCTGCAGCAGGTTATTGACCACTCGCGGCAACTCGGCGTGGTGTAGTTGCACGGTGGACAGGTTCACCGCCATGCGCAGGTCAAAACCCTGATCGTGCCATTCGCGTAATTGTTTGCAGGCTTGATCCAGCACCCATTCGCCGATGGCGATGATGGTGCCGTTCTGCTCGGCCAGCGGAATGAACAGGTCCGGCGGCACCAGCCCGTGCTCGGGATGTTGCCAGCGAATCAACGCCTCGACGCCCACCACGCGATGATCGCGGTAGCTGATTTGCGGTTGATAAACGAGGTAGAACTGGTCGCGGATCAAGGCATCGCGCAAGTCTTTTTCCAGCTCGCGGCGCCGACGCATTTCCGTGTCGACGCTGGCGATATAGAACTGATAACGGTTGCGCGAGCGAGTCTTGGCCAGGGTCATGGTCTGCTCGGCTTTTTGCAGCAACTTCTCGGTGCTGTCACCGTCCTCGGGGAACAGGGTGATGCCGATGGTGGCGCGCAGGCGGATTTCCTGATGATCGAGGGCGAACGCCGCTTCCAGATCATCAAGAATGCTTTGGGCCAGTTCGGCCGCTTCATAAGGTTGTTCGATATCGGCCTGGACCAGTGCGAACTGGTCGCCACCCAAACGGGCGAGTGCGCCGAGGCGACCGCTGTGAGCCCGCAGGCGATCGGCCAGGGCCAGCAGCAATTGGTCGCCGGCCTGATAGCTGAACTGTTCGTTGATGCCTTTGAAATCATCGAGTCCGACACACAGCACCGCGACCCGACGCTGCAATTTGCCGGCGTCGACGAGGATTTTGTCCAGTTGTTGCTGCAATTGCTGGCGGTTCGGCAAGCCGGTAAGGAAGTCGTACTGGGCCATGCGCAGCAGGCTGTTTTCCGCTTCGTGACGCAGGTGAGTGTTGCGCTCGATGGATTCGAGCAACTGGTTGGCGGTGTTGATCCAGACGCCCAACTCGTTTCTCTCATGACCCTTGAGCTGCGGAATCTTGTGGGCGCTGGGCCGGTCCGGGTTGATTTCGGTCAGGTGTTCGATAATCCGCGACAGCGGTTTGGTCAGCAGCCAGTGATAGACCAGATACAGCACCAGAGCCATGGCCAGGGCGCGCAATACGCCAGAGATGAAGATGATCACCGAGCTGACAATGAATCCTTTACCGTAGGTGGCGGTGTCGAGGGTAATGCTCAGGTCGCCGTAGTACTCGCTGTAGGGCCCGCGGCCCACCAATTGGGTGGTGAAGGTGCGTTCCTGGCCGAGGATCAGGTCGGTCAGCCAGCGGCTGTTGGAGTGCTGCAACTCTCGGGTTTTTTGCGCAAGCATGGCTTCGCTAGGGTGGCCGATGGAGGCCATGCGCACGGCATCGTCCTGAAACAGGCCTTCGATCACCTGCATGCCCATTTCCCGGTCCAGGCTGTAGACGGCCTGGGTCGAGGGGTCGCGGAACATGTCGAGGATGCGCTGGGCATCGCTGGCCACGGCCTGACGTGTTTTATAGGCATCGAAAACGATCTGCGCGCAGCTCAAGACCACGCCGACGATCAATGCCGACAGGAGCACGACCCGGAGCAACTTCACCGACAAGCTGTTCTTGAGTTCCAGCTTCAAAGGGTTATTCCTTGTTCCGTGCGGGTAGCGTCAAGTTGCCATGAGTATTGGCAATCCCGTGATGTCAGTCAAAGGGACATTCCAACCCAGGGGATTTTGCCGGTAGCTTGGCCGATATGTTGCTGTTTGGAGTATTTGCCCTATTAGTACTGTGTCGGTTGTTGGGGCCCTCAACTTGAGGGGAACGGGACAATTTTTCCTTGTGGTTGATGTTAGACCGCTGTGATGTGGGGGCAAGAGGGCGAATGCCACTCGTATTGTGGGAATGTTCCCTCCTACAGAGACCGGCGTATGGCGTGGGTTGTTTAATGGATTTGTCAGAGCGCAGATCTTTCCCACGCATTTTTCAGGTTGCCGGGTGGGACGCAGATTCCCTAACCTTTGGCTGTCGCTGAAAACTCAGCGATCGGGTGTGAGAGCCCGGCAACTTATGGTCATCCAGTGTCTGTACACGCATAATCGCCGCCAGCTTATTAGCTGCCAGCAAAATGCGTTATGGCGGCTGTGTGCGGGCGGGCTTCGGTCCGGCCGGGTGTCCATAACCGGTCTTCTCACCTCGCACATAGCTGCCACCTCTTCCCGTGTGAGAAGCGGCAAGTGGAGGCTCCAACGCTGGAGAAATTTTTCAATGGACAAATTAATCCCCGATCCACCCTTCAACACCACCACCCCCAACGCCGAAGCTTCGCGCACCGAAGAATTACTCAAAGACCGCGAAGCGATAAAACGCGCCCTTGATTACTACCTTGATCCCCCGGCGCAATACACCGAAAAACCCCGTCGTCCCAGCACGATGTTTATGGTCGCCCCGGATGCCGGCACCGAAAGCCTGCTGGCCCACGCCTGTGAATCGTTGGCCTCAGCGAGTGTCCTGGCCAGTGATTTCGCCAACAATCTGATCGGCCCGCAGCGCCATATAGCGTTGGCGATTCAACAAATCATCATGGTGGCGGAGTTGGCGGTGAACCGAGCGCTGGATAACGTCGATCCGGTATAGACCGCGTTATCGTTCTTCGCGAGCAAGCCCGCTCCCACAGTTGATTTGTGTCGTAAACCGAATCTGTGAACGACGATGAACCCCTGTGGGAGCGGGCTTGCTCGCGAAGGCGGCTTGGCAGGCGCCGCATTCTTGTCAGGCAATCCAGGTTCCTGAGCTTTCCCACAGCCCATAAAAAAACCCGGCAAAAGCCGGGTTTTTTGACTGGCGCGAAGCTTAAGCGGTGAAGGTTTTGCCTTCGAACTGCTCAGCCACGAACTTCCAGTTGACCAGGTTCCAGAACGCTTCGACGTACTTCGGACGAAGGTTGCGGTAGTCGATGTAGTAAGCGTGTTCCCAGACGTCGCAGGTCAGCAGCGGGGTGTCGCCGCTGGTCAGCGGGTTGCCGGCGCCGATGGTGCTGGCCAGGGCCAGGGAACCGTCAGCCTTTTTCACCAGCCAGCCCCAACCGGAACCGAAGGTGCCGATGGAGGTTTTGCTGAACTCTTCCTTGAACTTGTCGAACGAACCGAAAGCTGCGTTGATGGCATCAGCCAGCGCGCCGGTTGGTTGACCGCCGGCGTTTGGCGCCAGGCAGTTCCAGTAGAAAGTGTGGTTCCAGACCTGAGCGGCGTTGTTGAAGATACCGCCCGAGGAAGTCTTGACGATTTCTTCCAGGGTCTTGCCTTCGAACTCGGTGCCTGGCACCAGGTTGTTCAGGTTCACGACATAGGTGTTGTGGTGCTTGTCGTGGTGGTACTGCAGAGTTTCCTCTGAAATGTGCGGCTGCAGGGCATCGTGTGCGTAAGGCAGCGGCGGCAATTCGAAAGCCATGATGATTCTCCTAATCAGGTCAGTTGCGGTGAGCGCAAGGCCGATCACGGGCGGCCAGACATGCGCCGGGGAGTTTGTACTCTTTGCGGCGCAGGGATCGGATCATAGCACCGGGGGTGCGGCATAACCACGCAACAACTGTGTGGAATAGAGGTTCCAGAGCCTTTTGGAATAAATCACCCGGCGCTGATTAATTGGAACGCTACGGTGAACATCATGACAGCGACCAACAGGTCGAGGATTCGCCAGGTGCTTGGCCGTGCCAGCCACGGTGCCAGCCATGCCGCGCCAAGGGCCAAAGTGAAAAACCACAGCAATGACGCGCTGGCCGCGCCCACCACATAAGCACCGGGTTCTGTTTGTTGTGCGCCGAGAGAACCGATCAGCAACACGGTGTCCAGATACACATGCGGGTTGAGCAGCGTCACCGCCAATGCACTGAGCAACACCGCGCGCAGCGAGCGTACCGTCTGGTTTTCACCTTGCTGCAGGCTTTGCTTCGAGCAGGCCCGACGCAACGCCAGGCTGCCATACCACAGCAGAAACGCCGCACCACCCCAACGGGCGATAGCCAGCAGGGTCGGGTTTTGCGCCAGCACCGTCGCCAGGCCGAACACTCCGGCGGCCACCAGCAACGCATCGCAGGTGACGCAGAGCGCCGCCACCGGCAGGTGATGTTCACGCCGAAGGCTCTGCGCCAACACAAACGCATTCTGGGTGCCGATCGCCATGATCAGCCCCGCGGCCACCAACAGGCCGTTCACATAGCTTTGCCACATACGTTTTACTCCGCGTTGGACGCCAGATCCCGCAGTACCTGCAGGGCGCGTTCGGCATCGGCCTGGCCGACGAACAAATGGTCGTGGTAATACCCGGCGATCACGTTGCAACTGATGCCGGCCTTGCCCAGTGCCGTGGCGAACGCGGCGGTCAGGCCGACGGCTTCGAGGGCCGAGTGCACGTTCAAGGTGATCCAGGCGGCGACGTAGTCGAAGCTGAAACCGGCCTTTTCAGCGTGGGAACGTTCCAGAATCACCGTCAGGCCTTCCCGCTCGCGAAAGCTGCCGACAATCTCAAGGCCGGCGGGCAGCTTGCCGTCGCGCAACGTGCAGAACACGTATTCGCCGTCGTTGAGTTGCGGGCTCATGCTGCGCAGCAGGGTTGCCAATGACGTTTCGCCAGCCATGTCGGTGATCCTTGTTCAAGAGTTCTTGCTGGCCATTCTCCGGTTGAACGCTGTATAAGAAAAACCAATAGTACTGATCGCCCATTAGGAAAACTGATGTTCGACTACAAATTGCTTTCCGCGCTCGCCGCTGTGATCGAGCAGGCGGGATTCGAACGCGCCGCGCAGGTGTTGGGTTTGTCCCAATCGGCCATCTCCCAGCGGATCAAACTGCTGGAGGCACGGGTCGGCCAACCGGTGCTGGTACGGGTCACACCCCCGGCACCGACAGAGATTGGCCGGCGATTGCTCAACCATGTGCAGCAGGTGCGATTGCTTGAGCGCGATCTGCAAACGTTGGTCCCGGCGCTGGACGAAGAAGGCTTGCCGGAACGCCTGCGTATCGCTCTGAATGCCGATAGCCTTGCCACTTGGTGGGCCGAGGCGGTGGGGGACTTTTGCGCGGAACAACATCTGTTGCTCGACTTGGTGGTAGAAGACCAGACCGTCGGCCTCAAACGCATGCGCGCAGGTGAAGTGGCGGGGTGTGTCTGCGCCAGTGAGCGGCCAGTGGCCGGTGCGCGCAGCGTTCTGTTGGGGGCGATGCGCTACCGTGCGATGGCGAGCCCGGCGTTCATTGCCCGGCATTTTCCCGAAGGTGTGCGCGCCGATCAGTTAGCCAAAACCCCGGCCCTGGTGTTTGGCCCGGACGATTTCCTACAGCATCGCTACCTCGCATCCCTCGGTGTGGATGGCGGTTTCGAACACCATTTATGCCCATCGTCCGAAGGGTTTCTTCGTCTCACGGAAGCAGGGCTTGGCTGGGGCCTGGTGCCCGAATTGCAGGTGCGCGAGCAACTTGAGCGCGGAATCCTGCAGGAGCTTTTGCCAGATAAGCCGATCGATGTGCCGCTGTACTGGCATCATTGGCGCAATGGCGGTCAGCTGTTGGGGTTACTCACCGATCAATTGGTACGCTCGTCGAAGCAATGGCTGGTGCCGTTGGACTGACGGGCAGCGTCAAGACCTCACGCCCTACGCCCTACGCAATATGCAAAGCGCAAAACGCAAAACGAAATATTCGGAGCAATTCATGAAGATTCTGGTCACCGGCGCAAGCGGCTTCATTGGCGGACGCTTTGCGCGTTTCGCCCTGGAGCAGGGCCTGGACGTGCGGGTCAACGGTCGCCGGGCCGAGAGCGTCGAGCATCTGGTGCGCCGTGGCGCCGAGTTCATTCAGGGCGATTTGAGCGATCCGCAATTGGCGCGCGACCTGTGTTCAGACGTCGAAGCCGTGGTGCATTGCGCCGGCGCTGTCGGTTTGTGGGGGCGGTATCAGGACTTTCATCAAGGCAACGTCGAGGTCACCGAGAACGTGGTCGAGGCCTGTCTGAAACAGCGGGTCCGGCGCCTGGTGCACTTGTCGTCGCCGTCGATCTACTTCGATGGCCGCGATCATCTGGGGTTGACCGAAGAGCAGGTGCCCAAGCGCTTCAAACATCCCTATGCCGCGACCAAATACCTGGCCGAGCAAAAAGTCTTCGGTGCGCAGGAGTTCGGCCTCGAAACCCTCGCCCTGCGCCCGCGCTTCGTGACGGGTGCCGGCGACATGAGCATTTTCCCCAGATTGCTGAAGATGCAGCGCAAAGGGCGGTTGGCGATTATCGGCAATGGCCTGAACAAGGTCGATTTCACCAGCGTGCAAAACCTCAATGAAGCGTTGCTCAGCAGCTTGCTGGCCAGCGGTTCGGCTTTGGGCAAGGCCTACAACATCAGCAACGGAGCGCCGGTTCCGTTGTGGGATGTGGTCAATTACGTGATGCGCCAAATGGATGTCCCACAGGTTACCCGTTACCGTTCCTACGGTTTGGCCTACAGTCTTGCCGCGCTCAACGAGGGTGTGTGCAAGCTGTGGCCAGGTCGTCCCGAGCCGACCCTGTCGCGGCTGGGCATGCAAGTCATGAACAAAAACTTCACCCTGGACATCAGCCGCGCGCGGCATTATCTGGACTACGATCCGAAAGTCAGCCTCTGGACCGCCCTCGATGAATTCTGCGGCTGGTGGAAGGCTCAGGACATTCGCTGACACACAAGGGCGGCCCTGACTGAACCGAGTTCGGGGTTCAGGGTCAACCGGTGCGGCAGCGAGGGTTATACTTCGCCGCATCAAGCCATCACCGCGTTCCACAAAGGTTGACCCTAATGCCCATGCGTAACGATGCCAACGACGACTTCGACGATGTCCCGAGCCTGCGCGCCGACAGCCTCGATGACGATGATTTTCCGACCACCACTCGCACTTCCGTGCATTCGCGCACCACACCGGTGGTCAAGGTCAAAGGCCCGAGCACCGGCCCTCTGTGGGCATTGGTCGGCGCGTTGTTCTTTGCCTTCGCCGGCCTTGCCTGGTGGAGTTTTCAGCAGATCTCGCTGATGGAACAGCAACTGGTGGCGACCCAGGAAAGTTTCGCGCGCATCAGTGAGGAAGCGGCGGGGCGCCTGCAGGACATTTCCGGCAAGGTCGTGGCCAGCCAGTCCAACGTCAACACCGGCAGTGAAGCGTTGAAGCTGCAAATCAAACAGCTTGAAGGCAAACTCCAGGACCAGAGCAAGCAGCTGGAAAGCAAGCTTCAGGACCAGAGCAAACAGCAGCAAGGCGTACTCGGTCAGACCTCCGATCTGGACAAGCGCCTGGCGCAAATGACCGCGCAAGCCACCGAACAACAAACCGCCAATGCTCAGTTGCAGGCCCAGGTCAAAGCCTTGAGCGGCGAACTGGCCGCGTTGAAGAGCGCGTCGGACGATACCGGCAAATTCGACGCCCAACTCAAAAGCCTGGGCGCTGACATCGTCGCACTGAAGAAACAAGGCAACCCGAGCGCCGCCATCGAGCGTCTGGAGCAAGACATGATCGTGCTCAAAAGCCAACAGGACAACCGCCCGGCCGCCGCACAAGGTGGCACCAACACCGCCGAGTTCGACGCCTTCCGCGGCCAGGTCACCCGCAACATCAACACCCTGCAGGCGCAGATTCAGAATCTGCAGCAACAGCTGCGCGCCCGGCCTCAATAGCCCGATGCAGTGATGGGGCCTGTGGGGAGTGGGGCCGTGGTGTGGGGCTTTTGTGGCGAGGGAGCTTGCTCCCGCTCGGCTGCGCAGCAGTCGCAAATCAGACACCGCGGATTACCTGAAGAATTGTGTTGAATGGGTTTGGGGCGGCTGCGCCACCCAGCGGGAGCAAGCTCCCTCGCCACAGAAAAGCGCCTCGCCACACAGGCCCTTCAAAGCACAGACGCCCCCACCGTTTCCTGAATACTTATACATAGCCCCAAGCCGTCTACGCTCTTGAAACACTAATAAGAACGGGGAATGCGCAATGGGGGTTCTTCACAAGCTAGCCTGGCTGGGCGGGTTGCTTTTGCTGTGCCTGGGGCAGATTCATGCCGCCACGACGGAAAAGGAGGACAGCCAGGCCGCCAAAGCCTTGCTGGAAAAAGCCCTGGCCTATTACCACGAGCAGGGTGACAAGGCTTTCGCGGCGTTCAGCCGTCAGGGCGAGTTTGTCGACAAGGATCGCTATGTCTTCGTGGTCGATACCAAGGGCGTGATGCTCGCCAGCGGTGGTCCATCTTCGGCGTTGATCGGTCGCGATGTGTCCGAGGTACTTGGGCCGGAGGTGCAGAAAGCCTTCAAGGACGCCTTGAAAGTGCCGGAGGGCAACGGCATTCAGCAAGCCGAGTACCGCTGGCAGAACTGGGCCGACGGTAAGGTTGAACGCAAACATGTGTTCTATCAGCGCATCGGCCAGCGGATTCTGGCGGTCGGTTACTACCTGCCACGGGCCTCGCCGCAACAGGCACAAGCGTTGCTCGATAAAGCAGCGGTCGATCTGGCCAAAAACGAAAAGGGCACGCTCACAGCGATCAACTCCCTAAAGGGCGGTTACTTGCAGGATGATCTGTACGTGTTTGTCGTCGACCTGGATACCCAGCGTTATGTCGCCCATGGCACCAATCTGCGACTGATCAATACAGACTTTGGCAAGATCAAGGACCCGGAAGGCAAACCGGTGGGCGAGCCGATCCTGGCGCTGATGGCCAAACAGGATGACGGCGAATACGAATACCGCTGGAAAAACCCGGTGACCGGCAAGGTTGAAGACAAGCATGCCTACCTGAAGAAGGTCGGGCATTTTCTGGTGGCGGTGGGGTATTACAGCCCTTGATTCAAGGTGACTGAAAGACCGCAATCGCGAGCAGGCTCGCTCCCACAGTAAATCTCCATTGGTCACAGATGTTGCATACGGCCGAGATCCAATGTGGGAGCGAGCCTGCTCGCGATTGCAGGCGACTCGGTCCCACTATCGAACCGTGTCCTCGCGCCCCCGCAACACTCTATTCGGCATGGCAATCGCCGCCGCCAGCCCCAGCAGCGATACCGCCGCGCTGACCATCAGCAAATGCCGGAAGGTCAGCAGCAGCTCCGCGCGCAGGGCGTTTTGTGCATCCCCCGGTGCGGCGTTCAAACCATCTAGCAAGACATTCCCCGAATGGCCCTCGGCAATCAGCGACGAGCCGGCCAGGTGCGCGAAACTCGAATCCTGCAACAACGCCAGCAGCAGCGCCGACATCAACGCCACACCCATTGCACCGCCCAGAGAACGGAACAGATTGGTGGTGCTGGTGGCGACGCCGATGTCCCGTTGTTCCACCGAGTTTTGCGTGCCCACCAACGATGTCGGGAACTGCATGCCGCTGGCGATGCCGCTGAGCAACATGAATAGGCTGCTCAGCACAAACGCCTGAGGCGCACTGAGCGCCATGCCGAGAATCGAGAACGGCATGAGCAGGGCGCCGGTCAGGATCATCGGTTTGTAACGACCGGTCACCGAGGTCTGGCGTCCGGCGAAATACGCGCCTATCGGCAAGCCCATGGCCAGCGGCAACAGATGCAGCGCAGCGCTGTCGGCCCCGGCGCCGGTGACGCTCTGGAAGCGCAGCGGCATCAGCACGATCAGGGAAATCGCCTGGAAACTGGTGAAAAAAATCGTACACCAGCAAAGAATCGCACTGCGGTTGGCGAACAAGTGCATCGGCAGCAACGGTTCCCGCGCCCGCCGTTCATGCCAGACGAATACGGCCAGCACCACTACCGCACAACCGAGCAAACCCGACACTTCAGTGCTGCGCCACGAATGGCCCTGGCCAACCTGAGTAATGCCCAGCAGTAACGCCGTCAGGCCGATGATCATCAGCAAGGTGCCGAAGTAGTCGATGATCGGCTTGCGCTGCGGCACCGGCAGCCCCACCAGCGTGCGGTGGGCCACCAGCCAGGCACCCAGGCCCAATGGAAGGTTGATCAGAAACACCCAGCGCCAGGACAGGTATTCGGTCATGTAGCCACCGAGAACCGGCCCGGCCACGCTGGCCACCGCGTACATACTGCTGAAGTAGCCCTGATAGCGACCGCGTTCGCGGGGCGGAACGATGTCGCCAATAATCGCCTGGCTCACCGAAATCATCCCGCCGGCGCCGATGCCCTGAAGAATCCGCGCCAGCACCAGTTGCTCCATGCTTTGTGCCATGCCGCAGAACAATGACGCGAGGGTGAACAAGCCCATGCCGAACAGCATCAACTTGCGGCGGCCATACAGATCGCCGAGTTTGCCGTAGATCGGCACCGCCACGGTCATCGCCACCATGTAGCCGGAAATCACCCAGGCCAGCAGGCTGACATCCTTGAACTGCGCGGAAATGGCCGGCATCGACACGGCGACGATGGTCTGGTCCAGCGCGCCCAGAAAGATCGCCAGCATCAGGGCGATCAACACGCTGCGAATAGCTGGTTTGGGCGTTTCAGGCTGGTTGAGATTGGTCACGGGTAAACCTGCGGGCAGTAATGGACCCGCAGCAGGCAAGGCGAGCGGGATGCTCGCCAGTGTAGATCGGTAGGAGGCTATTCGATAGCCTCGTATGGAAGCCCGACGTAATTTTCGGCAATGGTTTTGCGACCGGCCTCGGAGTCCACGAAATAGGCCAGCTCCGATTCGCTGATGCGCTGGCTGAATGCGTCGTGCTCGTCAAAGCGATGCAGCATCGAGGTCATCCACCAGGAAAACCGCTCGGCTTTCCACACCCGTCGCAAGCAGACCTCGGAATACTTTTCCAGCAAATCCACACGCCCCTCGCGGTAAACCTTCAGCAGAATATTGAACAACGTACTGACGTCGCTGGCCGCCAGGTTCAGGCCCTTGGCGCCGGTGGGCGGAACAATGTGCGCGGCGTCGCCGACCAGGAACATCCGCCCGTACTGCATCGGCTCGACCACGAAACTGCGCAGCGGCGCGATGCTTTTTTCAATCGATGGGCCGGTCACCAGAGCGGCGGCGAGGGCGGTCGGCAGACGGGATTTGAGCTCATCCCAGAAGCGCTGATCGGACCAGTCTTCGACTTTGTCCTGGGCCGGAACCTGGAGGTAGTAACGGGTACGTGTCGGCGAACGCATGCTGCACAGCGCAAAACCCCGTTCATGCCGCGCGTAGACCAACTCCTCATGCACCGGCGGCGTGTCGGCGAGAATCCCCAGCCAGCCGAACGGATAAACCCGCTCGAACACGTTCAGGCAGTCCGTAGGAATCGACTGCCGCGCCACGCCATGGAAACCGTCGCAGCCGGCGATATAGTCACAATCGAGTCGATACGTTTCGCCGTCCTTGTCGAAGGTGACAAAGGGTTCAGCGGTTTTCATGCCGTGTGGGACGACATTGCTGGCTTCGTAGATCGTCTGCGCACCGGCGTCCCGACGAGCGGCCATCAGGTCGCGGGTGACCTCGGTCTGGCCATAGATCGTTACGGTTTTGCCGCCCGTCAGCGCCTGCAAATCGATGTGTACCCGGCGCCCGTCGAGGGCCAGTTCGAAGCCTGCATGGACCAGCCCTTCGGCGTCCATGCGCTGACCCACTCCGGCCTGACGCAACAGCTCTACCATGCCCTGTTCGAGGACACCGGCGCGGATGCGTCCGAGCACGTAGTCCGGGGTCTGGCGTTCGAGGATCAGGGTGTCGATGCCGGCGTTATGCAGCAATTGGCCGAGTAGCAAGCCAGAGGGGCCGGCACCGATGATCGCGACTTGGGTTTTCAGTGTTTTCATTGTTTTTATGACTCGCAAGCTCCACGCGACCAAGGCCGGTGAATGATTTTTATGGATCGAGTACTTGCATTTTTCACTTGCGAGTCTGTCAATTGAAGGGGAAAACTGAGCCGATACCTGTACATTCTGCCAATCGGTGCGATTATCGCCCCGTTACCCTCGAGGCCTGGATTGAAGTGATGAACAAGCCTGACCTGCCATCGATTCCGGTGTTCAAACTCTACGGTGAAAGCCTGGACTGGCCGACCCCTGACTTGTTGCACTGTGAAACCATTTCCAAACGCAGCCGCGAACATCAATGGGAAATCAAACCCCACCGCCACGCCGATTTGTGTCAGTTACTCTTCGTTTTCAAAGGTCAGGCAGAGCTTGAAATCGAAGGCAAACACTCACAATTGACCGAGCCGGCCATCCTGATTCTGCCGCCGTTATCGGTGCATGGTTATCGGTTTTCCGAGGACGTCGAGGGTTTCGTCGTCACGCTGGCCGCGCCGTTGATCGCTCACCTGCAAGCACAACTGGGCAATTCGGTGAACGCTCTGGCACAGGCCGAAAGCTACCCGGCGGGCAAGGACAGCGAGTACCTCAACAGCCTGTTTTCAGCGCTGCAAAGCGAGTACACCGGCCATCAACCGGCGCGGGAAATGCTCATGCATTCGCTGGTCAGCGTGATCATGGTGTGGATCAGCCGTCAGGTGATTCAGCGCCAAACCGCCACTCAGCGCCCGCAGCGGGCCCGGGAATACCTCAACGGTTTTATTCAGCTGGTGGAAGAGACCTATCGCCAGCACGTCAAGGTCGAGGACCTGGCTCATCGGCTGGGGATTTCCGTGTCCCACCTCAACGGCACGTGCCGTGAACTGGCGGGGCAACCGGCGTTGCAGATCATGCACGAGCGTCAATTGCTGGAGGCCAAGCGCTTGCTGACCTACACCAGCATGACCATTTATGAAATGTCCGACGTGTTGGGGTTTTCCGATCCCACCAACTTCACACGCCTGTTCAGGCGTCGGGTGGGGATTTCGCCCAAGGCTTTTCGCGACCGCTTGAAGGCCGATCAGGACCATGCCGATCAGGACAACGAGGCCTGAACCCTGTGGCGAGGGGGCTTGCCCCCGTTGGGTCGCGAAGCGGCCCCAGCATTTCAACGAGAACACCGCATTCACCGAATTACGACTGCTGCGCAGCCGAACGGGGGCAAGCCCCCTCGCCACAGGGTGTTCATTACCGGAGGGTGTTGAGGGTCGCGTTGTGGGGAATGCAGCGCTCGAAGTTGCAACTCGCGTATTCACGGGGCACTTGTCGCAACTGCTCGACACGCCAGGCGGCCGTGCCATACAGCGCCAACGTCGCCGCGCAAGTGATGAAAATGGCGAGGTATCTTTTTGTTTTTATGTTCATGGCGTTGACCTCTGAACGAATACCTTTCGGTACTGTTTTGAGCATAGGTCAGCGCGGATGAGTTGTGTAGGAGCTGCCGAAGGCTGCGATCTTTTGATCTTGATTTTGATTTCCAGTAGCGCCGAAAAGATCAAGATCAAAAGATCGCAGCCTTCGGCAGCTCCTACACGAAGCCTGCGATCTTTTGATGTTTAAAAACCTGCATCCCACTCCGGTTCTTCGGGAAATCTAAGCACCAAAAAATCCAGCATGCTGCGCAACGCCGCCGGCATGTGCTTGCGTGACGCATACACCGCATAGATGTTCATCTGCCGGGGCTCGGCCTGGGGCAACAGGCGGATCAGTTCGCCGCTGTGGATATGTACACCCGCCTGATAGCTTGGCAGCATCGCCACGCCGGCCCCGGCCATCGTCGCGCGCAACAGCGTGCTGGCTTCGTTGGCGCTGATGTTGCCCTGCACCGGCACCGAGACGGGTTCGCCGTCCTGTTCGAAATGCCAGAGGCTTTTGCCGAAGTAGGAGTGCGTCAGGCAATTGTGCAGGCTCAGGTCCTCGACCCGTTGCGGTGTCGGGTGCTCGCGCAGGTACGCGGGGGAGGCGCAGATCACTGAGCGGCAGACCGTCAGCCGCCGGGCAATCAGGTTCGGATCCAGGTCGTTGCTGGTGCGGATGGCCAGGTCGATACGTTCATCCACCAGGTTCACCGTGCGGTCGAGCATTTGCATATCGATGCTGACGCCGGGGTAACGTTTGACGTAGGCCGCCATGGCGTCCGCCAGTTGCGCCTGACCGAACGAGGTGCTGACGCTGATCCGTAGCAGGCCTCGCGGTGCGTCGTCCGGTTCGCTGACGGCGGCTTGCATGTCGGTGGACAAATCGAGCATCTGCCGACAGCGAGGCAGAATCTCACTGCCGGCGGCGGTCAGGCTCAATTTGCGCGTGGTGCGATGCATCAGGCGCGCGCCGACCCAATCCTCCAACTCCGCCAGATAGCGTGAAACCACCGGCCGTGACAGGTCCAGGTGATCGGCGGCGGCCGATTGGCTGCCCAGGTCCACCACCGTGACGAACACCCGCATTGCTTGTAGACGATCCATGATTTGCCCGCTTTCAGAAACAAACTATGTTCAAGCATCGCATTTTTTGTATCGAACCAGACAACTAAGCTCTGTCCCATCGCCAAGCACGGCATTCGGACAACGGAGCAACAGATGATCGGCTTCACCTCAATCAAACGCATTCTTCTGGCAACCGCCACGCTCGGCTTCGCGGCCCATGCCGCGGCGGCGTCCACCCTGACGCTGGACGTCTACAACCCTGGCACCCATGCGATCTTCCCGGTGACCTCGGTGCTGGTCAGCGGCGAGAAAGAAGCGATTCTGGTCGACGCGCAATTCGGCAAAGCCCAGGCCGAACAAGTGGTGGAAAAAATCCGCGCCAGCGGTAAGCAACTGACCACGATCTATATCAGCCACGGTGACCCGGATTACTACTTCGGCCTCGACACCGTCACCCAAGCGTTCCCGAAAGCCAAAGTGCTGGCCTCGCAACCGACGGTCGATCACATCAAAAAAACCGTCGACGGCAAACTGGCGTTCTGGGGCCCGAAAATGGGCGCTGACGTACCGAACAAAACCATCGTGCCGCAGGTGCTCAAGGGCGACAGCCTGATGCTGGAAGGGCAGAAATTGCAGGTGATCGGCCTGGACGGCAAGCAGCCGGATCGCAGCTTTGTGTGGATCCCGTCGATCAAGGCGGTGGTCGGTGGCGTGGTTGTCGCCGAAAACATTCACGTGTGGATGGCCGACACCCAGACTCCGCAATCCCATGCCGATTGGCTGACGACGTTGCAGGCGATCGAAGCGCTGAAGCCGAACACTATCGTGCCGGGTCACTACCTCGGTGAGAGCGCGCGTTCTCTGGCGGCGGTGCAGTTCACCGCCGATTACATCAAGGCGTTCGACGAAGAAACCGCCAAGGCGAAAGACGCTGCCGAACTGATCGCCGCGATGAAAAAACGCTACCCGACCCTGAGCGAAGAAAGCTCGCTGGAGCTGAGCGCTAAAGTCGCCAAGGGCGAGATGAAGTGGTAATCCGCCGAGCAATCTCACAAGCCAATGAAAATGTCTGAAGAGTGAAATTTTGTGGTGAGGGAGCTTGCTCCCGCTCGGCTGCGAAGCAGTCGTAAAACCAGCCGATGCGGTGTGTCTGAAGACATGCAGGGGAGCGCTTCGCACTCCAGCGGGAGCAAGCTCCCTCGCCACAATGAGCATTGCCAAATCACTATGATTACATCACCGCAAACTGGAGAACGTCATGAGCAAAATTGCAATCATCGGTGCCACCGGTCGTGCCGGTAGCCAACTGTTGGAAGAAGCCCTGCGTCGCGGTCACAGCGTCACTGCCATCGCCCGCGACACCTCGAAAATCGCCCCGCGTGCCGGGGTCGTGAGCAAAAGCGTGGACGTGCTCGACGCTGCTGCATTGCAAGCCGCCGTGGCCGGGCATGATGCGGTGATCAGCGCTGCGCATTTCTCCACCATCCCTGCCAGCGCGGTTATCGAGCCGGTGAAGAAGGCCGGGGTCAAACGGCTGTTGGTGGTGGGCGGTGCCGGTTCGCTGTTACTGCCGGATGGCTCTCGGGTGATCGACAGCGAAGGTTTCCCGGAGGAGTACAAGGCCGAGGCGAGTGCCGGTGCCGCGTTCCTGAATACTTTGCGTCAGGAGAAGGACCTGGACTGGACATTCCTGTCGCCGTCGGCAGAGTTTGTCGAAGGTGAGCGCACCAGCACGTTTCGGGTCGGCAAGGATGACTTGCTGGTGAGTGCCGAAGGCCGAAGCTGGATTACCTTTGCTGACTTCGCGATTGCGCTGATCGATGAAGTGGAAACGCCGAAGCATTCACGTCAGCGGTTTACTGTCGGGTATTGAGTTCACTGATCACTTGTGGGAGCGAGCCTGCTCGCGAAGACGGACTTACATTCAACATTGATGTCGACTGTACGGCCTCCATCGCGGGCAAGCCCGCGATGCTTTTTGGATTTCAGCGGCTCTGCGCCTGCTCCACCAACCACCCCATCAATTCGCGCAACTTCGGCGAAGGTGCCGGTTTCTCGGGGAACACCAGGTAATACGCCAACCCGGTTTTCACCTTCAAATCAAAAGGCATGACCAGCCGTCCGGCACTCAGGTCATCGCCGATCAACGACCAATCGCCAATCGCTACACCTGTCCCCTGAGACGCCATCGACATCGCCAGGTCCAGGGTTTCGAAATGCTGACCTTTGCCGACATTGCTCAGCCGAATATCCGCAGCCTTCAACCAGGCGTTCCAGTCCCGTTCATCGCGGGTGGGGTGCAGCAACAAGTGTTGCTGCAGATCGGCCGGTGTCTGCAAAGCCATCGGCCCTTCAAGCATCGGTCTGGAACACACGGGCGTCAGTTGCTCATCGAACAGATGCCGGGAGGCCAGTGAGTTGTCCGGCGGCGCGCCATACATCACCGCCGCATCGAACTGCTCGCGATGAAAATCCACGCCGTGTTTCACCGTGGTGGTCAATTCCACCGGCACATCCGGGCGTTCCTTTTGCCACTGCAACAGGCGTGGCAACAGCCAGCGCATCACGCAGGTCGGCGCCTTGAGTTGCAGGGTTTCGCGCTTCTCGCCGATCTGCTCCACCGCCTCGTCGATCAGGCCAAAAATCTGCTGCACCCGTGGCAGCCATTCCCGTCCTTCGGCGGTCAGGCTCAAGCCCCGCGCCTGGCGAATGAACAGCTCATAACCCAGATGATCTTCCAGCCCGGCGATCTGCCGGCTCACCGCGCCTTGGGTGATGTGCAGCTGTTCGGCGGCCCGGGTGAAGTTGCAGCACTGCGCGGTGATCAGAAAAGTGTGCAGTGCCGGCAGGGGAGGCAATCGTTTCATTGGGATCCAAGGTATGACGTGAGGACATGGCTAGTATGACTTTTTATCCATTGTTGCGGCTACGTGTCGCCCGTTCCAATGAGGCCATCCCTGGACCTGCCAACCCATCATAAACACTGCGCAGGCCCGGCGTCTCAAACGAACAAAAAGGGCAAAGACATGGCGACGTGCGGCGAAGTATTGGTCAAGTTACTCGAAGGTTACGGGGTCGAGCAGGTGTTTGGCATTCCCGGGGTGCATACCGTGGAGCTGTATCGCGGGCTGGCCTGTTCGAGCATCAACCACGTCACTCCGCGTCACGAACAGGGCGCCGGTTTCATGGCCGACGGTTACGCTCGCACCAGCGGCAAACCGGGTGTGTGCTTCATCATCACCGGCCCTGGCATGACCAACATCACCACCGCCATGGGCCAGGCTTACGCCGACTCGATCCCGATGCTGGTGATTTCCAGCGTGCAATCGCGCAGCCAATTGGGCGGCGGTCGCGGCAAGCTGCATGAGTTGCCGAACCAGAGCGCACTGGTCGGCGGCGTGGCGGCGTTCTCCCACACCTTGATGTCGGCGGCTGAATTGCCGGGCGTGTTGGCCCGCGCCTTCGCGCTGTTCCAGGCTGGCCGTCCGCGTCCGGTACACATCGAAATTCCGTTGGACGTGTTGGTCGAAGAGGCTGATGACTTGCTCGCCAGCGTGCCGGTGAACATTGATCGTGCTGGTGCTTCGCCAAGCGCGATCAGCCGCATGACCGACTTGTTGGCCGGTGCCAAGCGCCCGTTGATTCTCGCCGGTGGCGGCGCCATCGATGCCGCGGCTGAATTGACCGAACTGGCGGAACTGCTGGATGCGCCGGTGGCCCTGACCATCAATGCCAAAGGCATGCTCGAATCCAGTCACCCGCTGCTGATCGGCTCGACCCAAAGCCTGATAGCCACTCGCGCGCTGGTTGCTGAGGCCGACGTGGTGCTGGCCATCGGCACCGAACTGGCCGAAACCGATTACGACGTCACCTTCGCCGGCGGCTTCGAAATTCCCGGCGTGCTGCTGCGCGTGGACATCGACCCCGACCAGACGGTGCGTAATTACCCGCCGAAAGTCGCGTTGGTGGCCGACTCGCGCAACGCCGCTCAGGCCTTGCTGAGCGCGCTGTCGCACAAGTCGCTGGCCGAGCGTCGCAACGATTGGGGCCAGGTGCGTGCCGCGCGTTTGCGCGATGAATTGGCCGCATCCTGGGACGCTCCGACGCTGGCCCAGACCCGTTTCCTGGAAACCGTTTTGCACGAATTGCCGAACGCGGTTTTTGTCGGCGATTCGACCCAACCGGTGTACACCGGCAACCTCACGTTCAACCCGGAACGCCCGCGCCGCTGGTTCAACTCGTCCACCGGTTACGGCACCCTCGGTTACGCCTTGCCGGCAGCGATTGGTGCCTGGCTTGGTGGCAGCATCGAAGGCGGCGCACGGCCTCCGGTGGTGTGCCTGATCGGCGACGGTGGTCTGCAATTCACCCTGCCGGAACTGGCCAGTGCGGTGGAAGCACGCACCCCGGTGATCGTCCTGCTGTGGAATAACCAGGGCTACGAAGAGATCAAGAAATACATGGTCAACCGCGACATCGAGCCGGTTGGCGTAGACATCTACACTCCGGACTTCATTGGTGTGGCCAAGGCGCTGGGCTGCGCGGCCGAGGCGGTCAGCGGTGTCGAAGAACTGCGCAGTGCATTGCGTCTTGCCACCGATCGCCAGGGCCCGACCCTGATTGAAATCGATCAGACCCAGTGGATGAAGGCGATGTCGAAATGAGTTTTCCAATTACTCTGGATGGCCTGTACATCGATGGTCAATGGTCGTCTGGCAACGAACATCTGCGCGTGATCAACCCGGCAACCGAAGCCCTGCTGACCACCGTCAACGGCGGCGATGAACACGCTGTCGATCAGGCCGTCACGGCGGCGACCAACGCTTTCAAAGCGTGGTCGAAAACCACCGGTGCCGAGCGCGGGGCGATCTTGCGCAGAATCGCCGCGGGCGTGCAGGCCGGTCGTGAACAGTTGATGAAGTTGCAGTCGAGCAACAATGGCAAACCGCTGTTCGAAGCGGCCATTGATGTCGACGACGTGATCGCTACGTTCGAGTATTACGCCGATCTGGCTGAAGGCCTGGATGCGAAACAAGACAGCGCCGTGGCGTTGCCGAGCGACGATTTCAGCGCCCGTTTGCGCCGCGAACCGTGCGGTGTGGTGGGGCTGATCGTGCCGTGGAATTTCCCGATGGTCACCACCGCCTGGAAACTCGCCCCGGCCCTGGCCGCCGGTTGCTGCGTGGTGCTTAAACCGTCTGAAGTGACGCCGCTGCCGGAGCTGGAACTGGCGACGATCATCGCCGAGGCTGGTCTGCCAAACGGTGTGTTCAATCTGGTCTGCGGCACCGGCCTGGCTGTTGGCGCACCGCTGTCGGCTGATCCGCGCATCGCCAAGATTTCCTTCACTGGTAGCAACGCAGTGGGCGTGCAGGTGATGCAGCGGGCGGCGGAAACCGTGAAGGGTGTGAGCCTGGAACTGGGTGGCAAATCCTCGCTGCTGGTACTCGCCGATGCCGACATTGGGCTGGCCGTGGAAGTGGCCTGTGGCGGCGGCTTCTTCAACGCCGGGCAGATGTGTTCCGCCACCAGCCGCGTGCTGGTCGCCGATGAGCTGGCGGATGAATTTGTAGCGCGATTGAAGGCGCGTGCTGAAGCCATTCGCGTGGCCGACCCGTTCGACCCGAACGTGGAAATGGGCGCACTGGTCAATCAGGCGCAATACCAACGTGTGCTGGGCCACATCGACCGTGGTTTGAGCGCAGGCGCGAAGTTGATCTGCGGCGGTAATCGTCCGGCAGACCTGCCACGCGGCTATTTTTTGCAGCCGACCATTTTCATCGATGTGCCCCTCGACAGTGCGCTGTGGTGCGAAGAGATTTTCGGCCCGGTGATCTGCGTGCGCAGTTTCAGCTCTGAAGCCGAGGCGATTGCCCTGGCCAATGACAGCCAGTTCGGCCTGGTGGCCAGCGTGGTCACTCGTGACAGCGAGGCTGCGGATCGCGTCGCCAACGCTTTGCAGGCGGGGCTTGTGTGGATCAACGCGCCGCAAGTGATCTTCCCGCAGACCGCCTGGGGTGGCTACAAACAGAGCAGCATCGGCCGCGAATTGGGGCCGTGGGGCTTGCAGGCTTTCCAGGAAATCAAACACGTGATTCGGGCCGTCTGAAGGCACGAAAAAAGGCCGCGCATGCCTCGTGATGAGGCATGCGCCAGCGTCATGGCTTCAATGAGTTTTTATCGATAGTCAGGTGTTTTGCACGACCTCAGGATGAAGCTGTCGGCGCCGCTCTTGCCCTTTGAAACCGGGGGCTTGGAGCTGATCTGACCGCGCGGATGCAAGGGTTGCGACCAACCTCATACTTAAAAAAACAAAGGGAGTCCTTCATGGGCGAGCACGATCTGAACAGACGTCAATTCATCAAAACCGTGGGCGTGGCGTCCGTGGCTGCGGCGGCCATGAGCATGCCGTTCATCAAGGCCAATGCCAGCGACACACGTTTCCAGGGCAAAACCCTGCGCCTGTTGACCTGGTCCGATGACACCGGCCTTGCAGCATTGCGCAATATCGCGGCAACCTTCGAAGCCAAGTACGGCTGCAAGGTCATCGCTGACCGCACCGGCAGCACCTCGGAAATGGTCGCCAAACTCAAGGCTGGCGGTGATCGTCCACAGTACGACATCATCACTCTGGCCGGCGTCGGCGCCGAAGGTCTGGCTGCTGCCAACCTGCTGGAAAAACCCGATCTCAACCGCATCCCTAACCTGATCGACGTGCCGGAGCAATACCGCACTGGCGCCAACGGTCACGGCATCGGTTACCTGTTGTGGTGCAACAGCCTGGTCTACAGCACCCGCACCATCAAAGAAGCGCCGGACAGCTACGCCGCCCTGTGGGACGCGGAGCTGTCGCCGAACATTTTCCTGCCGCCGCCGAACTGGACCGAGGCCATGGACCTGATCATCATCGCCGCCAAACTGGCGGGTGGTGACGAACACAACATCGAGCCAGGCTTCAAGAAACTCGCTGAGCTGAAAGATCGCGTCGTGACCTTGGGCGAAAACCCGAACCAGATCGCCGAGCTGTTCCGCACCGGTTCGCTGGACATGGGCGGCTTGTACGCGCCGGCGTTTTTCCCGAAACAGATTCGCGATCCGGCCTACGGCCTGGGCGCCACGTTCGGCATGAAGGAAGGCTTCTACACCGACCTGATGCTGTCGGTGATGCCGAAGAATCGTCCGGGCGATACCGACCTGGCCTACGCCTTCATCAACCACTCTCTGGACCCGCTGGTGCAGGGCAAGATGGCCGAAGACATCTACAACGGCCCGGTCAACGCCAAGGCGATCATCTCCCCCGAAGCGCGCAAGAGCCCCTACATCCTCACGCCGGAGCAGATTGCCGAGAAGGCGATCATGCACGACAACGCCTTCCTGGCCACCGTGCATGACCAATGGATTCGTCGTTACACGGAAATCTTTTCTTCCTGATCCGTAGGAGCTGCCGAAGGCTGCGATCTTTTGATCTTGCTCTTCGGTGGCTCTGAAAAAGATCAAAAGATCGCAGCCTTCGGCAGCTCCTACACGGGGCCGGGCGCGAGATATTCCTGATCTTCCATTGACGAGACCCTTGCTATGGAACACCAACCTCTGACCCATCCGGTAAGCGCCGCACCCGTGCGCATCAATCGGGGTGTCTCACCGACGGCGCGTGCCTGGTTTTTCCTCTCGCCGTCGATGCTGTTTCTCGGCGTGTTGATTGCCGCGAGCCTCTTGGTGCTGCGCATGAGCGTCGGCACCAAAGGCGCGGAGTGGACCGGGTTCAGCCTGGCCAGTTACGCCCAATTGCTGGAACCCTATTACCTCAAATCGTTGCTGCTGACGTTGCGCCTGGCGCTGATCAGCGCGGTGATCGCGGTGCTGCTGGCGATCCCGGTGGCTTACACCATGTCGCGGCTGACCTCGCCGTTTGTGCGGCGGATCTTCCTTGCGGCGGTGCTGCTGCCATTGCTGGTCAACCTGTTGCTGCAAAGCTACGGCTGGCTGGTGATTCTCGGCCCCGGCGGCATGCTCAATCAGGCACTGATGGGCCTGGGCCTGATCAAGCGCCCGATCATGCTGCTCTACAACCAGAACGGCGTGTTGATGGGCCTGGTGCAAACCGCGTTCCCGTTGGCCGTGCTGCCGATTGCCAGCGCCATGCGCGGCGTTGCCCGCACTTACGAAGAAGCCGCTGCCACCCTCGGCGCCAGTCGCTTGCAGGTGTTTCGCCAGGTGGTGTTGCCGATGAGTTTGCCGGGGATCATCACTGGCGCGACGTTGGTGTTCGCCTACAACGCCAGCAGTTTTGTGGTGCCGCTGCTGCTCGGTGGTCGGCGCGTGCCGATGCTGGCGGTGATGGTGCATGACCAGATCGCTCCGCTGATGAACTGGCCCGCCGCGTCTGCTGCCGGTGTGGTGCTGATCGTTACCACCCTGGCGATCATGACCTTGTCCGAATACATCACCGGCCGTCGTCGGCGCATGCTGGAGGCTTCCCAATGAGCACCCTGATCAAGAAGCGCCACTCGCTGCTGCCAGGCGATACCGGTAAGTTCGCCGGCATCCTGTCGGGCTTCATTTTGCTGCTGGCGGTGCTGCCGATTTTGACCATGATCGTCATGTCGTTCAGTGGCGCGTCGAACCTCGACTTCCCGCCCAGCAGCTACAGCCTGCAATGGTACAAAGCCGCCTGGAACACCTTCGTGTCGCCAGACTCCAGCGATGTGCTGAGCCTCGGCAAAGCCATGACCACCAGCCTGATGGTGGCCTGCCTGACCATGGTTTTCGCGACGATCATCGCGGTGCCGGCAGCCTATGCCCTGACCCGTTGCGAATTCCGCGGCAAGGCTGTGGCGCTGCAATTGATGTCGCTGCCACTGGTGTTCCCGATGGTGGTGTTGGGCCTGGCCTTGCTGCTGGTGTTCGACAGCCTGCCATTCCAGATCACCACCTCGCGGCTGGTGATTGCCCACGTGATTCTGGCGCTGCCGTTCGTGGTGAAAAACTGCACCGCGGCGATGCTTTCCATTGGCAGCGAAGTCGAAGAGGCCGCGCAAATGCTCGGCGCTTCACCGACTCGGGCGATTGTCGATGTGGTGGTGCCGTTGATGAAATCAGGGATTCTGGCAGGCATGCTGCTGGCGTTCATCGTCTCGTTCAACGAATTCACCGTGACCTATTTCCTCTACACCATCGACGTCATGACCGTGCCGATCTGGATGTACAGCCGCACCGTGTCTTCGCTCGACCCTACCGTTTTCTCGTTTGCCGTGCTGATCGTGCTGATCGACTTCGTCCTGATCTGGGCGTTGGAGAAGCTGGTTGGCGAAGGCGGCGTTTCCTTTTGATTTGAGGTGCAACATGACTGGTCTGATTCTGGAAAACGTCGAGAAACATTACGGCTCGGCCTGCGCGGTAAAAGATGTGAACCTGCATTTACCCGAGGGCAAGCTGGTGTGTTTCCTCGGCCCTTCGGGCTGCGGCAAAACCACCTTGCTGCGGATGATCGCCGGGCTTGAAACCCTGTCCGGTGGCGAGATTCGCCTGGACGGTGAAGACATCGGTCATACGCCGGCGCATCAGCGTAATTTCGGCATGGTGTTTCAATCGCTGGCGCTGTTTCCGCACATGACGGTGGGGGAGAACATCGCCTATCCGCTGAAATTGCGTGGGGTCAGCAAGGCTGATCAACAGGCGCGGGTGGTGGAGTTGCTGGAGCTGATTCAGCTGCAGGAGATGATTGATCGCCCGGTGGCAAAACTCTCTGGCGGGCAACGTCAGCGCGTGGCGATTGCCCGGGCGATTGCCTCACGGCCGAAAATCCTTCTGCTCGACGAACCGTTGTCGGCGCTGGACGCCAAGCTGCGTGAGTCGATGCAGGTGGAAATCCGTCAGCTGCAACAGCGTTTAAACATCACCACCATCATGGTCACCCACGACCAGCGTGAAGCCATGACCATGGCCGATATCGTGGTGGTGCTGGGTGAGCATCGGGTGCAGCAGGTGGGCACGCCGATTGAAATCTATCGGCATCCGGCCAATGAGTTTGTCGCGGACTTTATCGGTTCGGGGAATATTTTCCCGGCCACGGCGCTGGGCAACGGCAAAGTCAGCTTGCCCGGTGGCGATGCGCTGCAAGTGCCAATCTGCAGCAGCATTGTGGTGGGGGAGAAGGTGAAAATGCTGATTCGCCCGGAAGACCTGCAACTGTCGCAACCCCAGGCCACGGCAGGGAATCGCTTGCTCGGGAAGGTGACGTTTGTGCGGGATATCGGGGCGACGATTGAAACCACTGTCGAGTGTTCCGGGGTGTCGTTTACCGCGTTGAGCACGCCGTGTCAGGGGGTTGGGTTGAGCATTGGCAATCCGGTGTCGGTGACATTGCCGGCTGAGGCTTGTCGAGTACTAAGCGCCTGACTTACTGGCCCCATCGCGAGCAGGCTCGCTCCCACATTGGATCGGTGTACACCAGACCCTGTGGGAGCGAGCCTGCTCGCGATGAGGCCGGAACAATCAACATCAATCTCGGCTAAACACTCAACCGTAACCGCGCCAAATCCCGGAGCGGCGGCGCCCCGAACAATCGGCTGTACTCCCGACTGAACTGCGAAGGGCTTTCATACCCCACCCGATAACCGGCCGCCGAAGCTTCCAACCCTTCAGCCAGCATCAACCGCCGCGCCTCTTGCAGGCGCAACTGCTTCTGATACTGCAGCGGACTCATCGCCGTCATCGCCTTGAACCGGTGATGCAATGTCGACACGCTCAGGTTCACTTCCCGCGCCAGATCATCGATGCGCAGCGGTTGCTCATAATTGCCGTTGAGCCATTTGATCGCCTGGCTGATGCGATGGCTCTGGCTGTTGGCGATGGCAATTTCATACAGCCGATGACCCTGCTGGCTGCGCAACAGCCGATACAGAATCTCTCGACGAATCAGCGGCGCCAGCATGGCGATGTCTTTCGGTGTGTCCAGCAAACGTGCCAGACGCAACACGGCATCGAGCATTGCCGTGTCGATCTGCTCGACATACAGGCCGCGGCCAGTGGGCCGTGTGGGTACACCGATGGGGCCGGCGTCGGCAATCAGCGCGCTGATTTCCGCCGGGTCGATGTCCAGCCGCACGGCGAGGATCGGTTCCTCGGACGAGACATTCACCACCCGCCCGCTCAACGGCATCGAGACCGACACCACCAGGTAATTCAGCGGGTCGTAATTGAAGTATTCATCCGCCAGCCGCACTTCCTTGCGCCCCTGGGCCATGATGCACAGCGCGGGCTGTGCGAGTACGGGGGCGAAGTCATGGTTTTGACTGTGGCGCGACATGAACAGCGAACCGACGGCGGTGGCATAAGTGCCATCCTCCATCGTGTTACGGCGGATGAGGGCGGCCAGTTCCGCGCGCTGTTTTTCCATGTCGGCATCCAGCGGGGCTTGAAAGTGATCGAGCGACGACATGCTGGGCATCCTCGGTGATGCGTTGGTGATGGGCTGAGCTTAAATTTGTGCAAGGGACGGCGGTAGACACATCCTGCCAAAAGCTTGCCTGATTCTGCATGGGCTTCGTGTGCCGCCCCGTCATGACGTGACGCAGATGGGCAACGGCTGACGCAAACCTCCCCCTGTAGGAGCTGCCGAAGGCTGCGATCTCTAGATCTTAAAAACAGAAGTCAAAAGATCGCAGTCTTCGGCAGCTCCTACACAAAACTCGTGTAACAGTGGTGTGACGGGTTTTACCGGTTGTTACAGGTGTTGAGCCAAGTCTCGCAGGATTGTGCAACAAGCCGGCAGGAATCGACTAACGACGACCAGGGCGCGCCGCCTAATCTTGGATCCTGTCGCAGCCCGTCCCCGGCTGCCACTGGATGACCTGGGAGGGTTGAACATGTCTACGCAAATCCCCGTCAGTCATATGGCCTTCGTTCGCGCCCGTGCCGGGCGTTCGGCAGAACTCGGTGCGCGCCTGAGCGCCCTGATCGAGCCATCGCGCAACGCGCCGGGTTGCCTGAGCTTTGCCCTGCAGCACTCGCAATGCGATCCGCAGCTGTGGCTGGTGTCCGGTTTCTGGGACAACCAACAGGCCATGACCGCTTACTTCGGCAGCCCGGCGATGCAGATTTTTGCCGAGCTGGTGCAGGAGCTGGTGGTCAACAGCCTGGATTTCCATACCTTCAAGGATGTCTCGGCGGCCCAGGCCCTTGGCCAGTCCAAGGCAGCGGTACACAAACTCGCCGGTTGAGGGTTTAATGGCGCAACTCTCCATTAGCCAGGATCCGCAACATGGCACGCAAAGCCTTTGAACACTTCGAAGCCGTTTCAGCAGTAGTACCGGGCGAGGGCGGTTACCACGCCGCGATTGCCGTCAAAGCCCTCGGCGGTTCCGGTGCCCCGCGTTTTCACAAAGTGCTGGAAGACCAGACCTTCAAGACCGCTCATGAAGCCGACGAGGCCGCAGCCAAAGAGCTGACCCGCCTCAAAGACGTTAAAGAAGACGCCGACCTGCTCTGGTAATTACTTGACCGCCCCCGGGCGGAACATCTTGAACAGTGCCTCTGGCCCCAGCTGAAAGTAATCCGCCGGCCCGCCGCCGCGCAGAATCGGTTCTGCCGCGGCGGTGTCGTACACCCCATCCTTCAACAGCCACTTGGCGATATGCACGGCGACCACTTCGCCGAGAATCAGCCAACTCGGCACCACTTCCTTGTTTGCGCGCTGCAACTGAATGATCTGCGTGACCTTGCACTCGAAGGACACCGGGCTTTCGGCAACCCGTGGCACCTGAATGATTTTCGACGCGGCGGTGGTCAGCCCGGACAGTTCGAATTCGTTGACCTCCGGCCCGACCATGGCGCAGCTCTGGTTCATCTGCTCGGCCAGTGGGCGGGTCGCCAGGTTCCAGGCGAATTCGCCGGTCTGCTCGATGTTGTTCAGGCTGTCTTTGCGCCCGACGCTGGAGAAACCAATGATCGGCGGGATGTAGTTGAAGGCGTTGAAAAAACTGTAGGGCGCCAGGTTCAGGCGACCGTTGGCATCCTGGGAGGAAATCCAGCCAATAGGGCGCGGGCCGACGATGGCGTTGAACGGGTCATGCGGCAGGCCGTGGCCGTTGGCGGGTTCGTAGAAATGGATGTCGTCGGGCATGGACGGAGGTTCCTGAGGGCTTTGTTTCGGGATCGATCATAGTGCAAGGACGAGCGGGTTATTTCCAGCGATGAGATCAAATGTGGGAGCGGGCTTGCTCGCGATAGTTCACTGACATTCAAAAGAGATGTTGCCTGTGACGGCGCTATCGCGAGCAGGCTCGCTCCCACAGGTTTTTGTCTCGCTTGAGATATTTCCTTTGCTTCAGAAACGACTAAGCCCGACTAAAGCCGGGCCGAAGCAGGAGTTTGCAGAGTTGTCTTGAGACCGAGTCGCGGCCATGCGAGCAGGCTCGCTCCCACATCGGATCTGCGTACACCAGACCTTTGTGGGAGCGAGCCTGCTCGCGATGAGGCCAGAACAGCCACCATCAATGAAACTGTCAGTCCGTCTCGATCCGCGAATGCTTGCGGGTATCTTTCATGGTCACATACACCAGCAACGACACCGCGATGCACGCCGTGACATACCAGTAGTAACCGGTTTCCATGCCGATGCTCTTGAACCACAGCGCGATGTATTCAGCGGTGCCGCCGAAGATCGACACGGTCAGTGCATACGGCAAACCAACACCCAGGGCGCGGATTTCGGTCGGGAACAGTTCGGCTTTGACCACTGCGTTGATCGAGGTATAGCCGCTGACGATGATCAGTGCCGCCATGATCAGGAAGAACGCGCCCCACCAAGACTGGACGGTGTGCAGGGTGGTCAGGATCGGCACGGTGAACAGCGTACCCAGAATACCGAAGGCGATCAGGATCGGCCGACGACCGACTTTATCCGACAGCCCACCGATAATCGGTTGCAGGCACATGAACAGGAACAGCGTGGCCGCGGAAATCGTGGTGGAGTCGGAAATGCTCATGCCGACGGTGTTCACCAGGTATTTCTGCATGTACGTGGTGTAGGTGTAGAACGCCAGCGTGCCGCCCATGGTCAGGCCGACCACGGTCATCAGTTCCTTGGGATGACGCAGCAAGGTGCGCATGGCGCTTTCCTTGGCTTTCTCTTTCTTGGTGAACGACTCGGTTTCTTCCATGCCACGACGCAGGTAGAGCGCGACCACGGCACACAGCGCGCCGATGGCGAACGGGATGCGCCAGCCCCAGGCGTACAGCTCTTCGGTGGTCAGGGTCTGTTGCAGCACGATCAACACCGCCAGGGCGATGAGCTGGCCGGAGATCAGGGTCACGTACTGGAAACTGGAGTAAAAGCCGCGACGTTCCTTGGTCGCCATCTCACTGAGGTAAGTCGCCGAGGTGCCGTATTCGCCACCCACCGACAGACCTTGCAGCAGGCGGGCGAACACCAGCAGGATCGGCGCGCCGATGCCGATGGTTTCATAACCCGGACTCAGGGCGATCAGCAGCGAGCCGAAGCACATCAGGTAAACCGAAGCCATCAACGCACGTTTGCGACCGGCCTTGTCGGCGTAGAGACCCATCAACCAGCCACCGATCGGACGCATCAGGAAGCCCACGGCGAAGATCGCGGCGGTGTTGAGCAGTTGTGCGGTGGTGTCGCCTTTGGGGAAGAAGGCTTTGGCGAAGTAGAGGGAGAAGGCGGCGTAGACGTACCAGTCGTACCACTCGACCATGTTGCCGACAGAGCCGCTGAAGATCGATTTGATCCGGCTAGCGGTGGTTCTTTCTTTAGCCGGCGCGGCAGCCGACCCAAGAGGCAGGGCGTTGGAGTTATCCATTGAAGGATCCTTCGTTTAATTGTTTTTGTGGAGCGCGTTAAAACGCAGCCTGCTGGAGCTATAGCAGGAGCTGTGCCAAGGAGAGGAGGGCCGGTTTAGAGGGGGTAGCGGGTTTTATTGAGCGGAAATCCGCTTATTGAGGATCGGACGCGAGCGGAAATCCGCTTATAGAGTCATGGGGTTCTTTGCCTGTGCCGGCCTCATCGCGAGCAGGCTCGCTCCCACAGTAGATTGGTGTGCGCAGGACCATTGTGGGAGCGAGCCTGCTCGCGATGAGGCCAGTCCAGGCACCACAAAATCAGCTGTCCTGCAAAAACATCTCGCGGCTCAACCCATGCCGCTGCATCTTTTCATTAAAGGTACGGCGCGGCAGTTGCAGCTCTTCAAGCACCGCTTTCACATCACCTTTATGCCGGGTCAGTGCCGCGCGCAAGCAATGTGCTTCGAAGGCTTCCTGCTGCGCCGCCAGCGACTGGCCGGGATCGATCCCCGCCGGTTCCGGTTCACCCAGGCCCAGCACTTGGCGCTCGGCGACGTTCGCCAGTTCGCGCACATTGCCCGGCCAGTCGTGGCTCAGCAGATGGCTGAGTTGCGGCCCGCTCAAGGGCGCAAAGGTGCGGCCCAAACGCTCGGCGGCACTCTGTGCGAAGAACTCGAACAACAGTGGAATGTCTTCACGCCGGTCACGCAACGGCGGCAGACGTAACTCGGCGACGTTCAATCGATAGGCCAAGTCCTCGCGAAAACGTCCGGCCCGCGCTTCATCCAGCAAGTCGGGTTTGGTCGCGGCAATGATCCGCAAGTCTACGTGGATGCTCTGATTGGAACCCAATCGCTCAAGCTTCTGTTCCTGCAACACCCGCAGCAGTTTCACCTGCTGGGCCAACGGCATACTTTCGATTTCATCGAGAAACAGCGTGCCGCCATCGGCGTATTCGAGCTTGCCGATGCGTTTGCCCTGGGCGCCCGTGAACGCGCCGCTTTCATGACCGAACAGTTCGGCCTCGAACAATTGCTCGGGAATCGCCGCGCAGTTCAGCGCCACGAAGGGTTTATCTGCGCGGGGACCGAAGTCGTGCAAGCAACGGGCAACCAATTCCTTGCCGCTGCCGGTTTCGCCACGGATCAGCACGTTGACCGGCAGCGTCGCCAGATCCAGCACCTGCCGGCGCAGTGTTTGCAAGCCACGGGACACTCCCAGCAGCGTCGCATCGAGTTTGGCGCGATTGTCCGCCTGTTCATGCAGCGCGCGGTTTTCCAGCACCAGCCGGCGCTTATCCAGAGCCCGGCGCAAGCTGCTCAACAGGGTTTCCGGGCTGAAAGGTTTTTCGAGGAAATCGTAGGCGCCATCGCGCATCGCTTCGACGGCCATCGGCACATCGCCGTGACCGGTCAGCAAGATCACCGGCAAGTCGGCATCGCGGCGCTGGACTTCGGCCAGCAGCTCCAGCCCGGTCATGCCGGGCATGCGCACGTCGCTGAGAATTACCCCGGGGAAGTGCTTCGGCAGTTGCGCCAGGCATGCATCGGCGCGACTGAACAGCTGCACTTCGAACCCCGACAGGCTCAGCCACTGTTCGACGGCGCTGCGGATGCTGCTTTCGTCATCGACCACCATCACCGAATTGAGCATCAGCCAGGCACCTCCAGATCAATGGGCAACGTCAGGGTGAACACCGCGCCGTTTTCACCATTATCGGCACTCAGGCGTCCGCCTGCTTCGTGAGCGATGGCGAACGAGACGGCCAGCCCGAGGCCCAGGCCATCGCCCACCGGTTTGGTGGTGAAGAACGGGTCAAACACCTTACCCAGGTTCTCTTCGGCAATGCCGCCACCGTTATCGGAGACGCTCAGGCGCCACAATTGTTCATCGGCTTCGAGGCGGATTTCCAGACGCTTGCAGGGTTTGTCGTGCATTGCATCCAGGGCATTGCGCAGCAGGTTGATCAGCACCTGTTCAAGACGAATCGCATCGCCACGCACCCAGGCCGGGCGGGTCAGATGGAGCACGGTGCTGATGTGCTCGTCACGCAGGCGCGCATCCAGCAACTGCAAGGATTGATCGACCACTGCCGCCAGGTCCAGCCGTTCGCGCAGACCGCTGGGGCTTTTGCGCGCGAAGGTTTTCAGGTGGCCGGTGAGGGCGGCCATGCGCGTGAGCATGTCGTCCACCGGTTTCAGTGCCTTGTAGGCATCCTCGACACGACCGTGATCGAGCAGCAGCCTCAGAGTAGCAAGCTGCATGCGCTGGGCGGTCAGCGGCTGATTGATTTCATGGGCCAGCGCGGCAGACATCTGACCGAGGGCCGCGAGCTTGGCCGATTGCACCAGCCCGTCCTGAGCGGTGCGCAAATCCCGGGTGCGTTCTTCCACCAGTCGCTCGAGTTCTTCGCGACTGCGCTGGCGCAACTTGGCCAGACGCCAACGCTGGTTGAGGAACAGCAGCAAAAACACCGCTGCCAGCCACACCCCGGCGGCGGCGAGCCCGGCGTTGCGGCGATCTTCTAACGGGATCTGCGGGCGACGCAGCAAGTGCAAGGTCCAGTCTTCAGCGGCCAGTGGCAGCGATTCCCAGAGGTAATCCGCCGGCCCGTCCGGGCCATTGACCCGCTTCAGATCACTGTTGTCATCGAAGCGCTGCACCGATTGATAGTCAAGAAGGGTCAGCGGCTGTTTGTCGTATTGGCGGGTGGTTTTGAGCTCGGCGCGGTCGCGGTCGCTCAGCGGTTTCAATTGGCGGTAACGCCAGCCTGGCTGGTTGGCGATGAAGATAATCCCGCGGGCATCGCTGACCAGCAACGTGTCGCTGCCCTGACGCCATTCGCGCTCAAGCTCCGGAAACTCGAGTTTCACCACCATGGCACCAAGAAACTCGCCACTGTCGCTGGTCACCGCGCTGGACAGGAAGTAACCGGGAATGCCGCTGGTTACACCCACCGCATAAAAGCGCCCGGTGCCTTGGGTGCGGGTCTGGCTGAAGTAGGGGCGAAAACCGTAGTTGTGGCCGACGTAACTGCTGGGCAAGCGCCAGTTACTGGCGGCCACGGCCAGGCCGGTGCGATCCAGTAATTCGAGGGTCGAGGACTGCGCGGCGCCGTTGATTTTTTCCAGTTTACGATTCAACGCAAGCTGCTGTTCGGGGCTCACTTCACCGTTTAGCGCGGCGCGCAGTTCCGGGTCCAGCGCCAATACGGCGGGCAGGGCGCGGTAGCGCTCGATTAGGGTGTGCAGGGAATTGGCGTACAGCGCCAGTTGCTGATTGGCGCGTGCGGCATCTTCCACCAACGCTTGGCGTTCGGTGTGACGGATGGCCAGCGTAGCGGCGAGCACCGCACCGGCGATGATCAGCAAGGAGTACAACGACAGGCGCAGGGTACGGGAAGTCGGCAGCATGCTGTAGGAAACAGGTTGAAGGATGGGCGGGCACCATACCATGAGGCCGCGCATTCTTCGTCCCGGCATGACGTGTTCAGACGCCAGCGCTTTCTCCAAAAAGTCGAAGTGGCTGCGTGGATCGAAGAATTAAATCGTTATCCAAAAAAAAGCCGGGTCGTCTGGGGAGACGGCCCGGCCTTTTTCGTTAGCGGGGGAGGCGTTTACTGCACTTCCACCGCCAGGCTTTCACTGATCTTTTTCTGCCAGATCGCAGGACCGGTGATGTGTACCGACTCGCCTTTGCTGTCGACCGCAACGGTCACAGGCATGTCTTTGACGTCGAACTCGTAGATCGCTTCCATGCCCAGCTCGGCGAACGCCACCACGCGGGATTTCTTGATGGCTTGCGCCACCAGGTAAGCCGCGCCGCCAACAGCCATCAGGTAAACCGCTTTGTGGTCCTTGATCGCTTCGATCGCGGTCGGGCCGCGCTCTGATTTGCCGATCATGCCCAACAGGCCGGTTTGCTCGAGGATCTGACGGGTGAACTTGTCCATCCGCGTGGCGGTGGTAGGGCCGGCAGGGCCAACCACTTCGTCACCGACCGGATCGACCGGGCCGACGTAGTAGATGAAGCGACCTTTCAGATCCACCGGCAGGGTTTCACCCTTGTTCAGCATCTCGACCATGCGCTTGTGCGCCGCGTCGCGACCGGTGAGCATTTTGCCGTTGAGCAGGACGGTTTCGCCCGGCTTCCAGCTCTGCACTTCTTCCGGTGTCAGAGTGTCGAGGTTGACGCGACGAGCCGACGGGCCGGCTTCCCAGACGATTTCCGGGTAGGCGTCCAGCGGTGGCGCTTCCAGCGAGGCCGGGCCGGAGCCGTCGAGCACGAAGTGTGCGTGACGGGTGGCGGCGCAGTTAGGGATCATGCACACCGGCAGGGACGCGGCGTGGGTCGGGTAATCCATGATCTTCACGTCGAGCACGGTGGTCAGGCCACCCAGGCCCTGGGCGCCGATGCCCAGTTGGTTGACCTTCTCGAACAGCTCCAGACGCATCTCTTCGATACGGTTGGACGGGCCGCGCTTCTTCAGCTCGTGAATGTCGATGGATTCCATCAACACTTCCTTGGCCATGACGGCGGCTTTCTCG
This sequence comes from Pseudomonas frederiksbergensis, assembly GCF_003732275.1. Classification (GTDB taxonomy): domain Bacteria; phylum Pseudomonadota; class Gammaproteobacteria; order Pseudomonadales; family Pseudomonadaceae; genus Aquipseudomonas; species Aquipseudomonas frederiksbergensis_H. The sequence goes on along the minus strand of NZ_MOBM01000012.1, from coordinate 537,871 downwards.
GCGGTGCCGCCGATGCCGATGCCGAGCATGCCCGGTGGGCACCAGCCGGCGCCCATTTCCGGAACGGTCTTGAGTACCCAGTCGACGATCGAGTCGGACGGGTTGAGCATGGCCATTTTCGACTTGTTCTCGGAGCCGCCGCCCTTGGCCGCCACGTCCACTTCCACGGTGTTACCCGGAACGATGGAGTAGTGGATAACGGCCGGGGTGTTGTCCTTGGTGTTTTTACGAGCGCCCGCCGGGTCGGCGAGGATCGAGGCACGCAGGACGTTTTCCGGCAGGTTGTAAGCCCGGCGCACACCTTCGTTGATCATGTCGTCCAGGCCCATGGTGGCGCCATCCCAACGAACGTCCATGCCCACGCGCACGAACACGGTAACGATACCGGTGTCCTGGCAGATCGGGCGGTGGCCGGTAGCGCACATGCGCGAGTTGATCAGGATCTGCGCCATGGAATCGCGAGCTGCCGGCGATTCTTCACGCAGGTAGGCCTCGTGCATCGCCTGGATGAAATCCACGGGGTGGTAGTAAGAAATGAATTGCAGGGCGTCGGCAACGCTCTGAATCAGGTCGTCTTGCTTGATCACGGTCATGAGTCGCGCTCCTCTAAAAGACGGGAACATTCAATAAGGTGCTTGCAGCTTGGGTGCATCGGTCGGTTGCAAGCACCTTTCAAGGCACGCCGGGCATGCTGGCGCGACGCTAAAAAGGCGCGGCAGTATACCGCGCCTCGATGGCGGGCACATCTGTTGACAATCAAACGTTGGTCGCATACCGCCCACAGATGAATATGGGTGAAGGGCTTTTGTGGCGAGGGAGCTTGCTCCCGTTCGGCTGCGAAGCAGTCGTAATAGATTCATCGCAGTTCAACTGAAAGAATGCTGGGGGGCCGCTTCGCAGCCCAGCGGGAGCAAGCTCCCTCGCCACAGGATTATCCCGAGCTCGGGTCATGGCTTTGACGCCAGTTTTCTGCCCAGAAAATTGAATGGTCATTTATCAGACACGCCACTAAAGTGGCATCCGGCCTGTAGAGTAGGACACTCTGACAGCCCCCTTTCCCACGGTGAATCAACGATTGACCCATAACGCCATCCAGCGGCTTTTGCTCAAACGCTTCGCCCTCGCAGCTGGCACCTACGCCCTGGCTTTGCTGCTGCTGTGGCTGGCGTTTTTCACTGGTCACTACCAAGAGTCCGTCACCGGCATGGCGATCGGCAGCGCGTTGGTGGTATTCAGCCAGGCGGTGTTGTTCGCGGTGTTCTCCAGCGGCCGCAACCTGCGCTTTTCCGACCCGAGCCTGACTGAAGTGCAAATACTGCTGGGGCTGGGTTGGCAAACCTGGCTCATCGCTCATCTGGACGAGGCACGCGGCGCGTTTCTGGTGTTTTACCTGCTGATTCTGTTGTTCGGGTTGTTTCATCTGTCGCGCACGGCTTTCACCCGTTGCGCGTTTCTGGTGTTTTTCAGTTTCAGCGCCATCACCTTGTGGGAGGGCTACCACTTCCAGCTACCCAACCCGACACTGGCGCTGTTGCAGGTGTGCGTGCTGTTTGTAGTACTCGTATGGCTGGTGCTTTACGCCCGTTACGTGCAGATGTCGCGCCAGCGTATGCGTCAGCGGCGGTTCGCCTTGCAGGCGCATCAGGACACCCTGCGCGGAATGATGCGCCAGCTCGAAGGCCTGGTGGCGACCGACGAACTCACTGGGCTGTTTAACCGTCGACATTTCCTGCGCCTGGCCTCCCGGGAGTTGAATGCCATGGAAGCCGACGTGGTGCATGGCCTGGCGTTGATCGACCTCGATCACTTCAAACGCATCAACGATGTTCACGGCCATGCCGCTGGCGATCAGGTGTTGCAAGCGTTCGCCGGGGTGGCCACTGCATGCCTGCGCGATGGCGATATTCTGGCCCGCTATGGCGGTGAAGAGTTCGTGGTGCTGTTGCCCGATTGTGATCCCGAACGTCTGACCGCTTGCTGCGAACGGTTGCGCATTGCCTTTATGGATGTCGAGTTGGTCGGCCTGGATGTGCGCCACCTCAGCCTGTCGGCGGGCATGACCTTGTTGACGCTTGGCGACGATCTGGATGACGCCTTGCAGCGCGCCGATCAGGCGCTGTACCGCGCCAAGCGTGATGGCCGTAACCGTTGCGCGGCGGCCTGGGAGAATGTCGATGCCTGAGTTACGGGTCGGCGAACGCCAATGGACGGTGGCGGCGGGGAGCAACCTGCTCGACGCCTTGAATCAGAACGGCGTGTCGGTGCCCTATAGCTGCCGGGCGGGCAGTTGCCATGCGTGCCTGGTCAAGTGTGTCGAGGGCTTGCCCAGCGACAGCCGTCCGGATGCCTTGAGCAATGAGCAGCGTCAGCAGGGGTGGCGACTGGCCTGTCAGTGCCAGGTGGTCGACGATCTGCAAATCGAAACCTTTGACCCACTGCGTGATGGGCTTGCCGCTCAGGTGGCCGCCAGCGATTGGCTGAGCTCCAGCGTCTTGCGTTTGCGCCTGACTAGCGAGCGACCGTTGCGCTATCAGGCGGGGCAGCATCTGGTGTTGTGGGCAGGGCAGATTGCGCGGCCGTATTCACTGGCCAGCCTGCCGGAAGAAGATCGCTTTCTGGAGTTCCACCTCGATTGCCGCCAACCGGGGGAATTCAGTGATGCGGCACGCCAGCTGAAAATCGGCGACCCGATCCGGCTCGGCGAGTTGCGCGGCGGTGCGTTGCATTACGACCCGGACTGGCACACCCGACCGCTGTGGTTATTGGCGGCCGGCACCGGTCTGGGGCCGTTGTTCGGTATTTTGCGCGAAGCATTGCGTCAGGATCACCAAGGCCCCATTCGTGTCATTCACCTGGCTCATGATGCGAGTGAGCATTATCTGGCCAAACCCCTGCAAGCCATGGCCGACGGCCGTGAAAACCTGACGATCGAGTTATGGACGGCGGCCGAGTTGCCCGCGGCTTTGGCGCAACTGCGCCTTGTTTCGCGGCAAACCCTGGCCTTAGTCTGCGGAGCCCCCGACAGCGTCGACGCCTTTGCCCGGCGCCTGTACCTGGCCGGTTTGCCGCGCAATCAACTGCTGGCGGATGTCTTTCTACCCCGTGGTTGAGCGCTGATCGTTTAACGACGCGAGACTCACCATGCCCGATACCATCCGATTTGAACGCGAGCGCGGCCTGCTGACCTTGCGCATCAATCGCCCCGAGAAGAAAAACGCCCTGACTCGCGCCATGTACAGCCACTTGGCCGAGGCCCTGAAGCAAGCCGATACCGACCCCGAGATCAATGCGGTGCTGATCACCGGTGGCGCTGAGTGTTTCACCGCCGGCAACGACATCCTTGATTTCCTTCAGCAACCCCCGAGCAACCTCGAAAGCCCCGTGTTCCACTTCATGCTCAATTTGCTGGAGTGCCGTAAACCGGTGATCGCCGCCGTGGCCGGTGCGGCGGTGGGGATCGGCACGACGATGCTGCTGCATTGCGACCTGGTTTACGTCAGCACCGACGCCCGGTTGCGTATGCCGTTCGTCAACCTCGGGTTGTGCCCGGAGTTCGGTTCCAGCCTGATCCTGCCGCGCTTGCTCGGACATGCCAAAGCCGCGCAGTTGTTGCTGCTTGGCGAGGGTTTCAGTGGTGAGCAGGCGGCGGCGTGGGGGATAGCGACTGAAGCCTTGGGCAGTGGCGAAGCGGTGTTGGCCAAGGCGCGGGAGATGGCGTTGCGATTCGAGTCGTTGCCAGCGGAGGCGGTGCGCATCAGTAAACAACTGATGAAAGCGCCGGATCGAGAACTGCTGCGCAAGGTGATAGAAGAAGAGGGTGCATTGTTCACCCAGCGGCTGCGTTCACCGGAAGCGATGGCGGCGTTGTCAGGGTTTCTCAACAGGTAAATTCGCGGTGGCCGGGCTGACGCCATCGCGAGCAGGCTCGCTCCCACAGGGTTTTGTGGTGGTCACACATGATTTGTGAACAGCTGCGGCCAATGTGGGAGCGAGCCTGCTCGCGATGAGGCCGGCCCAGACAACAATTTTTCAGGATCAGAATGCAAAAAGCCCCGCCATTCACATGGCGGGGCTTTTGTTTTTCAGCGCTGCAGTACTCAGACCATCGGATCGCCAACGTGCAGGATTTTCATCCCGTTGGTGCCGCCGGTGGTGTGGTAGCTGTCGCCCTTGGTCAGGATGACCCAGTCGCCTTTCTCCACAACGCCGCGTTTGAGCAACTCGTCGATCGCGGCCTGGCTGACTTGCTCAGGCGGCAGCGATGCCGGGTCGAACGGTACGGTGTAGACGCCACGGAACATGGACGCGCGGGCCTGGGTTTCGCGGTGCGGGGAGAACGCGTAGATCGGCACCGAGGAACGAATGCGCGACATGATCAACGGCGTGTAACCACTTTCAGTCAGCGCGATGATCGCCTTTACGCCCGGGAAGTGGTTGGCGGTGTACATCGTTGCCAGTGCAATGCTCTCGTCGCAACGTTCGAATGTTGTGCCGATACGGTGGCTGGAGGTCTTGCTGGTCGGGTGCTTTTCAGCGCCGACGCAGATGCGCGCCATGGCCTGTACGGCTTCCAGCGGGTACAAACCGGCAGCACTTTCGGCCGAAAGCATCACGGCGTCTGTGTAGTCGAGCACGGCGTTGGCTACGTCGGACACTTCGGCGCGGGTCGGCATCGGGTTCTGGATCATCGACTCCATCATCTGGGTCGCGACGATCACAGCTTTGTTGTGGCGGCGTGCGTGCAGAATGATTTTCTTCTGAATGCCCACCAGCTCGGCGTCGCCGATTTCCACACCCAAGTCACCACGGGCAACCATCACCGCGTCGGAGGCTTTGATCAGGCCGTCGAGGGTTTCGTCGTCGGCCACGGCTTCGGCGCGTTCGATCTTCGCCACCAGCCAGGCAGTACCGCCGGCTTCGTCGCGCAGTTGACGGGCGTATTCCATGTCGGCGGCGTCACGCGGGAAGGACACGGCGAGGTAGTCGACTTCCATTTCGGCTGCGAGCTTGATGTCGGCCTTGTCTTTCTCGGTCAGGGCCGGTGCGGTCAGGCCGCCACCGCGACGGTTGATGCCTTTGTGGTCCGACAGCGGGCCGCCGATGGTCACGGTGCAATGCAGTTCGGTGGCGGTGGCGGTATCGACACGCATGACCACGCGACCGTCGTCGAGCAGCAGCTCGTCGCCCACGCCGCAGTCTTTCACCAGGTCCGGGTAGTCGATGCCGACCACTTGCTGGTTGCCTTCGGTCAACGGATGGCTGGTAGAGAAGGTGAATTGATCACCGATCTTCAGCTCGATCTTCTTGTTGGCGAATTTGGCGATACGAATTTTCGGGCCTTGCAGGTCACCCAGCAGGGCGACGAAGCGGCCGTGCTTGGCAGCGAGGTCACGCACCAGCTTCGCGCGAGCCTTGTGCTCGTCGGGGGTGCCGTGGGAGAAGTTCAGACGGGCAACGTCCAGGCCAGCCAGAATCAACTGTTCGAGAACTTCCGGCGAGTTACTGGCCGGGCCAAGGGTAGCGACGATTTTGGTACGACGGACGGACATGCAAAGACTCCTGAGTTCAAGCGCTAGCAGAGGCTACTATGGTCTTTGGGTGTAGTCATTGTTCGTTTGCACTACTTTTTGTGAAGATCTTGGTTATGGCTGAACCCCGACAACTTTGCAGCATACCAGCCTGAAGATTTCCGCCCATGGGTCGATACAGAGCTCAAGACAGGAGATCCCCCATGCGATTCGTGCTCATTGCCGTCCTTGCCCTCAGTGTTACGGGCTGCACCCGTTGGTCGATGAACCATCATTTGAATAATGCCTACAGCGCCTATGACCGTGGCAACTGCGAGCAAGTGATGCTCGAATTGTCCAAGGTCGAGCGCGCCAGCCGCGCGCGGCCTTATGTGTGGCCGGAAGTGTCGATGATGCGCGGCCAGTGCCTGGAACGACAAAAGCTGTTTATTGATGCGGCCCAGACGTACGAGTTCATCATCGCCTCGTACCCACAAAGCGAGTACGCCTACCGCGCCCGCGCCCGCCTGGAAACCTTGCAGAGCCTGGGGCATTACCCGACCCGCAGCGCGGCGGTCGTGCGCCCGACCCGGTTCTGATTGAAGCGGCTGGCTGACCGGCGGCGGTGAGCTATAGTCGAATAAATCGGTTTAGAGCCTTGTTTCTAATTCGAGGTAACACCTGTGATCGGCAGCAGTAAGCGACAGCGGATGGATGGACTGTCGCACCAGGATCGGGGAGAGCGCGGCTTCTGTCTATAAAGCAATAGAGCAGGCCCGTTCCGAAGCATTAGTGCGGCCCTGCTTAAGGGCCTTGCGTAGCGAAATCAGCATGTTCACTGACCGCCGGATCGAGCGGCATCAACTGCCGTATTTTCTCAAAGTGTTCAACAGCGTCACCGACAAGCCCATTGGCTTTCTGGGCAATCTGTCCGAGGACGGGCTGATGTTGATCAGCCAGTTGCCGATGATGGTGGGCGCCGACTTCAATCTGCGCCTGAAAATCCCCATGGAGGGAAACTGTCAGCAGGTGATTGACCTCAACGCCTGCTGCCTGTGGTGCCACGAAGACGCAACCCCCCACCACTATGACGCCGGCTTCAGCCTGCAACGGGCACCGCCGGAATATGGGCAATTGGTCGAGGCGCTGAAGCAGTACTTCAGTTTTCAGCCGTTGCCGACCTCTGCCTGAACACACCGATTTTTTTGTAGGAGCCAGGCTTGCCGGCGAAGGCGTTTTCGAAGCCGCCTTCGCTGGCAAGCCTGGCTCCTACAGGTTTCCGTTATATCGGCTTAATCACCCGCTCGCGATCCTGTGTGCTGTCACATTGCGCCTGCTTTTTTCCAATGCAGATATTGTGTTAGTAGCTGTGCACCCAACTGTTGAGGCCGGACATTCAGCACTAGTATTCCATTGGCGCGCAATCGCTCATGGAGTTCGTCCCGTGCATTCAAATATTCCACCGTCCCACAATAGGCCAGTGCGTCCGTCAAGGTCTGCACCTGCCCATGCCGCAGGCTGTCGAGCCTCTCTTCGCACAGGCTCGCCACTAACACGCGGTGCTGTTGGCCTAAACGCTTGACGGCGGTAAGCAGTTCTTCATCATCCTCATCCCGCAGGTTGGTCACCAGCACCACCAGCGCCCGGCGCTTTTGCCGGGCGAGCAATTGGTTGGCAACGGTCTGGTAGTCAGCGGGGCGTTGGCTGCTGTCCAGGTCGTAGACGGTGTTGAGCAGCACATTGAGTTGGCCGCTGCCTTTGGTCGGGGCGAGGTAGCGGGGCTGGTCGCTGGCGAAGGTGCTCAGGCCGACGGCATCGCCTTGACGTAACGCGGTGTAGGCGAGCAGCAGGCAGGCGTTCAATGCATGATCGAAGTGTGACAGTTCGCCGTCCTGGCTGCGCATGCGTCGGCCGCAGTCGAGCAGGAAAATGATCTGCTGGTCGCGCTCGTCTCCGTACTCCCGGGCGATGGGAGTGCGATGGCGGGCGGTGGCTTTCCAGTCGATCTGGCGCAGGCTGTCGCCTTCGCGAAATTCGCGCAATTGATGGAATTCCTGCCCCTGGCCGCGACGTTGACGCTGGCGTACGCCGAGCTGGCTCAGCCAGTTGTCCACCGCCAGCAGTTGTCCGCTGTGGAGACGGGCGAAGTCGGGGTAGACGCGGGTGTGATCAATCCTGTGCAGCAGGCGTTTGCCGCACCACAGGCCCATGGGGCTTGGCAGGTTGATTTCACAGTGTTCGAAGGTGAAGTGTCCGCGCTTGAGTGGGCGTAGACGATAACCAATCTGGCTTTGCTGGCCAGGTTGCAGTTCGACGGACAATGGAAGGTGTTCGAAGTCCAGGCCGTCCGGCACATGGTCGAAAATCTGTACGTTCAGCGGTTGAGCAAAACCATGCTCGACGTCCAGTCGCACTTCACTCCATCGACCGAGCGCCAGGCTGCCGGGCATTTGCCGTTTCACACGGGGCGAGGGCAGGCGTTTGAGGCGGATGGCGTCGAGTATCGCCAAGGCCAGCAGTGCTAACAGTAATCCCCAGTTGATCGATAAAAGACTTGATGGAATCGGGATGTCGAGTGCCCGCAATGCGCCGAGCACGATACCAATGGCCAGCAGTACCGCGAGCCAGATCAGCAGCAGGCGCGTGGGTTTCATCGGCGCCTACCTTTTGTGGCGAGGAAGCTTGCTCCCGCTGGGGTGCGAAGCAGCCCTAAAGCCAGCCGACACAGAGTGTCAGGTAAAACGCGTTTACCTGTATTGCGACTGCTACGCAGCCGAACGGGAGCAAGCTCCCTCGCCACAGGGGTGGGCTGCATGACGGTGTTCACAGCCGCGGCGCCGGCACTTGATCAAGCAATTGCGTGAGCACCTGATCGACTTCCAGGCCTTCGATGTCCAGCTCCGGGGCAATTCGCACACGGTGACGCAGAACGGCCAGCGCGCAGCCTTTGATGTCGTCGGGAATCACGAATTCACCACCGCGCAACAAGGCCCGGGCGCGGGCGCAACGTACCAGCGCGATTGACGCGCGTGGCCCGGCGCCGAGGGTCAACCCCGGCCAGGTTCGGGTGGTGCGGGCCAGGCGCACGGCGTAATCGAGTACCTGATCGTCCATTGGCAGATCACTGGCAATGCGTTGCAAGGCCAGCACATCCTTGGCTTGCAACACCGTGCGCAACGGTTGCACGTCGAGCATGTCGGCCCGGGTCGAGCGGCTGACCTGGCGCACCATGTTCAATTCCTGCTCGGCATCGGGGTAGTCCATGCGCACCTTGAGCATAAAGCGGTCGAGTTCGGCTTCCGGTAACGGGTAAGTGCCTTCCTGTTCGATGGGGTTTTGCGTGGCGAGCACCATGAACGGTTGCGCGATGGGCAGGGCGCGGCCTTCGAGGGTGACTTGGCGTTCCTGCATGGCTTCGAGCAACGCCGCCTGGGTTTTCGCCGGGGCGCGGTTGATCTCGTCGGCCAGCAGCAGGTTGGTAAATAGCGGGCCTTTGCGCAGTTTGAATTGCTCGGTTTGCAAGTCATACACTGCGTGCCCGGTGACGTCGCTGGGCATCAGGTCCGGGGTGAACTGGATGCGTGCAAATTCACCGCCGAAGCAGCGAGCGAGGGCGCGCACCAGCAACGTCTTGCCCAACCCCGGCACGCCTTCGAGCAGCACATGGCCGCCGGCGATCAGTGCGGTAAGCACATCGTCGATCACGATGTTCTGGCCGATCACGGCTTTTTGCAGTTCCGTCCTGACCGCTTGGGCCAACTGGCTGGCGCGCTGGCGCTGCTGGGCGGCGTGGGTCTGTGTGCCGGGCTCGATCTGTTCACTCACGAATTCCGGAGCCTTGCTAACTGTTACATGTGTTTTATCTTCCATAAATCAGTCACTTACCTAATCTAACTTTTTTTAACTTTTTTAAGCTCATATCGAGCCACATCCGCGCTGAGTAATTCCACGATCTTTATCACCCATTTGTACGTGAGTTGACCAAGCATTTGCGTTGGAATTTACCCAAAGCGTCGTGACCGGCCGAAACCGACCGATTCTGTGGCGGGCGCTGTCCGCGGCCCCAACCTCGATTTTCAGCGGCTCCGAATAGCTGAGATCAGTTAGATCCCTATTTCAGCTAACTCAATTCGGATCCTTTCAAACAACTGCTCCTTGCTGGCATCCTCGTTTGATGTGAGGTAGCCAGCGAAGATTATGCTCATGGGATGAACCCCGAGAACATTTGCCATCTGCTCGATTTTGTCTATCGACGCACTGCCTCTTCCTGCTTCGAGGCTGCTTATGTATGGCTGGCTTGGACCTAAGCTTTCCTGGGGAATGTCCCTCTTAAGTCGATATGACTTGATGGAGGTACCAATGGCCCGCTTGAGTTCCAATCGCATGAGTGCTTCTCGCAAAAGGAACGATAAGGCCGGTCAAAGCTGTTTTGTTCTATACTGTTCACAGTATAATTTGGCATTATTCTGATTTTTACTGAGTGGGTATCATCTTTTACCGATGGGATTCGGCTGGTGTCATCCGCTTTCTTAAACCTTCGTTCACATGATCAGTCGACGCTAGCGAAGACTACGCTTTCCGGACATTTCGATCCTAAATCGAAGGGGCATGATGAGTTTCGATAACTCCGCTGGTTCACTGCTGGGAAGCTGAGGATCTACTAAATTGAGAGGCAGCTTTACTCACGACAGGCCACGTTTACAGCACATCACCTCTCTACCACAAAGCTTCGACGCAATGCCTTCCTCTGCTAGTTCCGCTAGTTGCTTTGAAAGGTTGTGCAAAGGGGCAAGCCGAACGGCAGCAGGCGTGTTGCATTTGCGAGATTGTTACGTCTATGAAAACGAAGTCATCACGTTTGCCCATCTATATCGAATTGCTGGAGCGCACGTTGCTTGAAGACGGAACGTTTTTTGTCCGTTTGAGAACGCTTGATCAGCTGGATGAGTTTTGGCGTAAGCATCGGGACAAATTTGCCTTCGCCTGTGAGGGGAAAATCTCCAAAAATCCGAGCTTTTTACACGAGTATGAATGGGTGTTTGGCTCGGCGAAGGCTGCGGTGGTCCGCACGGTTTTGCGCTGGGGGCAGTCAGGCATCGGCTGCGAGTTTTATGATTGGGCGAAACATGATTCTCAAATGCACGAAATGTTTTTCCTGGATCGCGATGCAGAACGCAACTCCGAGATTGAAAAGGGCATCTGGTCAGAAAAAGATGAGATGGATTTTCGCGCCGATTGCGTCCGTCGATCTGTCGAGACATACCGCGGATGGTGGCGCTTTTGCAATCTGCCAAATGGGTCCAGTTCTTACGAATGGCTGAATGACGGCCAGGGTCACGAGGAGTTGATTGATCCTCACATGGCCTATCAGGAGGTTGAGACCACACTCCAAGAGCAAGCGTTCGATGATTGGCGGCAATCCGATTTTTGGGAACTCGAATTCCATGACGGTGAAAGTATCGAGGAGCTTATCCAGTACTGGAAGAATGAGCGTGTGAAAGGAGAGGGCTATTATGGTGACGAAAACGAGTCCCCTGAGAACATAAGCTGAGTTCGACTGCGCTTGTCGATGCGTGCTTGGCTACCCCATTCACAATTCAAAGCAAATGACCCAGCCTGCTCGTCGGTGCGCATGCAGGGGCTTGAACTTTAGGTGATTTACAGTGCAAGAAAAATCTTCGTCGGAAGTAATCAAGCTCAGAGCGGCTAGTCCGCGCACTGTTCGTTAGCGGAGGAAAACATGACGATGCCGAAAGAGCGCACGCGAGCGCTCATTCAGACTCGAGACCTTCTGGTCGACGTTGCGCAAAATCCCGCGCTTTCAGAGTCAATTCGACGTCAGGCCCGCCAGCTTTTACGGCATTATCCAAATTCAAACGAGATACTGCGGGCAGGGAAGCTCGATGAGCAAAGAGTCGACCGACTGACCGAGCCCTTCCTGAGCTCAAGTATCGATTAACCGTATCGGTTCCAGGTTACTCGCCACTGACCAAAGCCTGATCCTGAGCCATTGATACGTATGGGGTTGAATGCCGATCCCCCGATCCCCCTTTCGGACCTGTTTATTGCTCAATGTCAGTTCCTCGTTGAGAGGAGAAAAGTCATATTTCATTTGAGAGAAAAAATTCATTTGGAGGGCGTATTGATGGACACTTCAAGTGAGGTTGGACGGCCGGTAAAAAAGAAAAAATTATCTCGAGAGGCTGAGATCGCTGCCTTTTGGCGATTCAGCGCCCATCGAGAGTCGCTGAAGGATTCGGAGAGGCTGCACCAAATAAAAGTAGGGTTTCCCGCTGAACTCATCCATGCGTTTCGATTGGCTTTCGACCTTCAAGACTGCCACCTGGAAACGCTATTTAATGCATCAATTTCGTCGCTTGAAAGACGGCGTCGAGAGCAGAAGAATCTTGACCCTGTCGCCTCTGAGCGTTTGGATAGAATTGCTACTGTCAGTCACTTGGCCGAGGAGATATTTGAGACACAAGTGACTGCCACACATTGGATGTCGACACCAAATAAAGCGCTTGGTGGGACTGCACCGATCATGCTCTGCGAAACTGAGATTGGTGCTAAACAAGTTCGCCGTGTCCTTCAGGCCCTTGGGGGAGGAGGTCCAGCCTGATGAGGGTATGGCGCGGCACACACTTACAGAGGCGAGCTTATGTCTTTCACGACCGACCGGAAATGGCCGTTTTCCGCCCTTCGCGACAGGCAGCTTCTGCCCAATGGCCGCCGCTGAGATGTGCCGTTCGCTTATGCCCGTTTGAAGATTAGGTGGAGCGCGCGGGCTCGACTCAGCGTGTAGCTGAGTCGCTCGACTTCGGCGTCAGAACTATCGCGCCGTCGACCACTTCAATCGTCAGCATGTCACCGATGCTCAGCCCTAAACTGGCGAGTAGCTCAGGCGGCAAGTCAATGATGACGTCGCCACTTCCATCCGCAGGATCTTGGCATTTCACTGTCCAGCGTTGGGTTTCGGTCATGATGTTACTCACACTTTGGTCTTGGCGGGGGCGATTCATTATGCTCGCAATGTCTTCGCGAGTTGAAGCGTGATGATGCTGACTACTGAGGACTCCTCTGGCAGATTGCTGTCTGCCGCGAAGGGTTGCTTCCGGTCGAGGCTGTGTAAAAACGTTTTTGAGCGCGACAGGTACTCAAAACCGGACTGAAAATCGCGCTACTACGCAAAATCCACATCTGCTGACGTGCCGATAAACTTCAGATTTAACGTAGACGCGGGCACTTCAATTTTGGCGAAGCGTTTTTACACACTCTGGGCCAAAAGCAGACATCTAATTACCTGCACTTGTATATTCCCGACAGACAGATCTTCACCCCCGACGCGCGGAATCAGGAAGGCACACGTTTATGGATCAGAAAAATGGCCAAGCTGGCAATGTCGACTGGGTCATCCGCAGTGTTCAACCTGGAGGGATCGAGCGTATCGAAGCGTGGTTTGGCAGCCACGGCTACGATCCGCATCGCCATGACACCTATTCGATCGGTCGAACGTTGGCAGGCGTGCAGAGCTTTCACTACGAAGGCTCGCTGCGCCACGGTGTTCCCGGCAACACGCTCGTGCTTCACCCCGACGAACTCCACGATGGTATGGCCGGCACCGATGCAGGCTTTCGTTACCGTATGGCCTACGTTGATCCGGCATTAATCCAGAACATCCTGGGGGGAAAACCCTTGCCCTTTATCGCGGGGGGAATTTCGAGCGATCCGCGTCTGTTCCATGCCAGTGCAGCTTTCGTGCAAGCAGTGGATCATCCACTGGAAACACTGGAGGAACAGGACGCGCTATTTGACTTGGCAACGGCGTTGCGTGCCGTCGGTGGCAAGCCACGCGGGCGCAAGCGTCTGGATTACTGCGCAGCCGAGCGCGCCAGAGCGTTCATCCTGGAACATCTGCATTCATGCATTACGCTGGAGATGCTGGAGCGTGCCAGTGGGCGCGAACGCTGGAGCCTGTCACGCGACTTCAGAACGCTTTACGGTACGAGCCCTTACCGATTCGTCACCCTGCGCCGCCTGGATCGGTTCCGCGCATTGGTGCTTGAAGGTTTCACCCTGGTGGATGCCGCCCTCGTCGCGGGTTTCCACGATCAAAGTCATATGACGCGACACTTCACCCGCTGCTACGGAATACCGCCCATGCGCTGGCTGGAACGATTGCGGGCCGCACGCTGACTTGCAGGATCGTACAAGAGCGCCCTGTTCCATGCGCTATAGGCTGGCGACTTCAACCACCGAGGATCCGTCATGTCAGAGCTCCGTCATCAACAATCATCCGTTCCTGTAAACCTGGCCCGTAAGGCTTCGCTCATCGAACAGCAATGGAGCCCCAGAGTTGTTGCAGAGATGAATGACTACCAGTTCAAGGTTGTGCGAATCGAAGGCGAATTCATCTGGCACTCACATCCTGAGACCGACGAAGCATTTCTTGTCCTAGAAGGCACCTTGCGCATCGACCTGCCGGAAGGCTGCGTCTATGTGAATCCGGGTGAACTCTATGTGGTACCCCGTGGCATTGAACATCGGACGGCTGCAAAAGGTGAAGCAAAACTGATGATGATCGAGCCTCGAGGTATTTTGAACACAGGGCATGAAAATGGCGAAAGAACTGCCTTGAACGACGTCTGGATATAATCCAACGCCACCCTGTGCAAAGTCTGCGCTGAGTTGGAAATAGTTGACCTTGGCCGGCAGCTATCGGCCCAGAGTGTGTAAAAACACAATCGCAGCCAGCCCTTCACAGGCTAGGTGCCGGTCGCTCGGTCATACGTTCTCATTATCCGATCGGGTAAACGAATACCGATCGATATCAGACCTAAGCTGCCAACCTTGGCTGTGCCAATAGTTAGCAGCTGTTACATTGGTCTTGAAAACGTCAAGATGACATTTAAGTATTCCGTATTTCTCAAGACTCGAAAGACAACGCTCTACCAACGCATTTGCTATGCCTTGCCGCCGATACTGAGGAAGGACAACCAAATGCTGCAAATATCCTCTGCGGCCGTCGTGTCCACACATGATGCAACCGCAGAGAACGGCTCCGACTTCAGCAACGAAGCTCATCCCAGGATTTCGTTCTAAGTATTTCGAGGTCGACTCACGAGAGTCGGCATCACGGAAGGAAACGCCTGGGGTACGCCTCATGAGGTCGATGACCGCATCGTAATCGTCCATGGTCATGACACGGATGTAGAACATTGATTGAGCCTGGCTTTGTTAGCTGTCTGGCCCAGCAGACTAGCAGAAGCAGCTTTGATGTTGCTGCGCCGATTCTTATTGAAGCTTAGAATGGGTCAGCATTTACACAGGGATCGTCCATGAAGCGCTTCATCCAAGGTGGGCATCGCGGTCAGAGTACCCTGCTTCCCGAGAGCCTCGACGACTACGTCAGCGATACCAATCCGGTGCGCGTAGTCGACGTCTTTGTCGACGAACTCGACCTGGTCAATCTGGGTTTTGAAGGTGCCATTCCAGCCAATACTGGCCGGCCTGCTTACCACCCCGCGATCGTGCTAAAGATCTACATCTACGGCTATCTCAACCGCATTCAGTCTAGCCGACGGCTGGAACGAGAAGCCCAACGCAACGTCGAGCTGATGTGGCTGACCGGGCGTTTGATGCCGGACTTCAAGACCATCGCCAACTTCCGAAAAAACCACAGCAACGCCATCCGAGGAGTCTGCCGCCAGTTCGTTGTGCTCTGTCAGCAGTTGGGATTGTTCGGAGAAAATCTGGTCGCCATCGATGGCAGTAAATTCAAAGCAGTCAACAACCGCGACCGCAATTTCACCAGCGCCAAACTGAAGCGGCGAATGGAAGAAATTGAATCGAGTATCAATCGTTACCTGGCGGCACTCGATACTGCCGATCGGCAAGAACCAAGTTCCTCTGAGACCAACGCCGTGCGACTGGAAGAGAAAATCGCCAAGCTGAAGACGCAAATGAAGGAGCTTCAAGCGATCGAAATCCAGCTCAATGAATCGCCGGACAAACAGGTTTCTTTGACCGATCCAGACGCCCGCTCCATGATGACGCGCGGCACGGGAATCGTCGGCTACAACGTGCAGACAGCGGTCGATACTCAGCACCATTTGATCGTTGCGCACGAGGTGACCAACGTCGGTTCCGACCGCGATCAACTCAGCTCGATGGCCAAGCAGGCCCGCGAGGCCATGGGCTTGGAAACGTTGTCGGTGGTGGCTGATCGAGGTTACTTCAAAAGCGAACAAATCCTGGCTTGTCACGATGCAGACATCACCGCCTATGTGCCCAAACCGATGACGTCTGGAGCCAAGGCTGACGGGCGTTTCAATAACGATGCGTTCATCTATGACTCGGCCAAGAACGAATACCCTTGCCCAGCTGGAGAAGCACTAATTTGGCGCTATACCAACGTTGAAAAAGGCCTGAAGCTGCATCGTTACTGGAGTTCGAAATGCCAGGGCTGCGCGTTGAAATTGCAGTGCACACCGAGCACGGAACGACGAGTTCGACGCTGGGAGCATGAAGACGTATTGGAGGGGATGCTGCTTCGGCTGAGCAAAGCACCAGAGATGATGCGAGTCCGAAAACGGACTGTTGAGCATCCCTTCGGGACGCTCAAACAATGGATGGGTGCAACGCACTTCCTGACGCGAAAGCTGGCCGGGGTGAGCGCGGAGATGAGCTTGAATGTGCTCGCCTACAACCTGAAACGGGTCATGAAAATCATCGGCACCACTAGCTTGATGAAAGCGTTAACGGCGTAAAAGCCGGTCATTTTTACCCCTCCAAAGGATATTAAGAGGCTGCTGAGCTGTTTTAACTGTTCCTGGAATGTCGTGGACTTGATCAGTTTGCGATACGTGGCCACGATCTCCTCGCGTCGATACAGAAAACCAATCTGACGTTTTTACACACTCTGGGCCAGAAGCGGTCATTCGCACACGTATATTTCAGACCCCATGATTGCGGCTTCATTGGCCGCAAACGGATTGCATGGGCGCGTTATGCAGGTCCCCCCCACGACTAATCCACAATGAACAACTTCGCCCCGGTGGTGGTGAATGACCGATATCCCTCAGCATTATTACCCACCTGATAACTCATTCCCGGCGTCAGTGTGAACTGACGACCATCTTCCAGTTCAGTATGCAACTGACCCTCCAGGCACAAAAGGAGAAAGGAGCAGCGCGGCCATTAGTTTTCATTGATAATCGGCACGCTGCAGCTGCATTAAGGGACGATTCATTCAAGGGAGAGAATTCGTGTCAGCCACATCTGGGAACAGCAACATTTTTCGACTGGCAACCGCCCAGGCATTGGCGGGTGGTAACTCAGTCATCGTCTATGCAACCGGCGCTATCGTGGGAGACATGCTTGCACCGGATAAAGCATTGTCGACACTGCCTATCTCCATTTTTGTCGTGGGCATGGCGAGTTGCACGCTACCTGCCGGCGCCATTGCGCAGCGCTATGGGCGCAGTCTCGTGTTTATGCTGGGAGCGTTGTGCGGCATCCTGATGGGAGTGCTGGCTGCGATTGGCATTTATTGGTCTTCCTTCTTCATTTTCTGTGCTGCGATGCTGTTTGGTGGCGCTTATGCCGCTGTGGTGCTGACGTTTCGTTTCGCCGCCGCAGAATGCGTTCCAGAAAACAGGCAGCCTTGGGCGCTTTCAATCGTCATGGCTGCCGGGCTAGTGGCGGGTGTACTTGGTCCGCAGACTGTTACCTATACGATGGATCTATGGGAGTCCCACCTGTTTATCGTTACTTATGTTGCAGCCGCATTAATGGCGGTGGTTTCGGCGGCGGTGCTGCTAGGTGTCGATTTGCCACGCCACGGGGCGGCTGTTCGTACTCCAGGTCGCCCGCTTGTGGTGATTGTTAGGCAGCCTCGACTCATCAACGCCATGCTCTGTGGTGTCATAATTTACACCTTGATGAATTTCCTGATGACTTCGGCCCCACTAGCAATGAAGCATGAGGATCTTTCACTGGAATCATCGAATCTGGCATTGCAGTGGCACGTAATTGCAATGTACGCACCCAGTTTTTTCACTGGCAATCTGATCCGCCGTTTTGGGGCAAACCGCGTTGTGTTGATGGGGTTGATGTTAACCGGCGCTTCTATTGCAGTCGGGCTTGCCGGCGTGCAGTCCTACCACTTTTATCTATGTTTGGTCCTTCTAGGGATTGGTTGGAATTTCGGTTTTGTCGGCGCCTCTGCGCTCGTCCTTCAGTGCCATAAAACAAGCGAAAGAAACAGTGTCCAAGCGCTCAATGATTTCGTTGTCTTTGGCGCCGTGGTGCTTGGCTCGTTTGCGTCGGGAGGTATATTGAATCGATACGGTTGGAGCATTATCTGTGCGCTTGCCTTTGTACCTGTACTGGTTGCTATAGCGACGTTGATGTTGAGCGAGCATCGCGTCAGGTATGAAGCGCTTCATCCAAGGTGAGCATTTTGCCCTCCTGCTGACTCTTTCAATCCCACCTTCAAGGACCGAACCTGTGATTGCATCCCCCGCCAAACTCCTCTTCCTGCCCGGAGCCTCAGGTAACACCCGGTTTTGGCATCCGGTTGCTGAGTGCCTGGCCCACCCGGCGCAGCAAGTCCATATCGGCTGGCCCGGCTTTGGAGACGCTCCGCCCTTGCCTAGCGTGACCGGCATGGATGATCTGGTGGCTCGCGTGCTGGCCGAGATCGACCGGCCCGCAGCGCTGGTGGCGCAGTCCATGGGCGGTATAGTCGCTGTGCTTGCAGAGCGCTTGAACGCCCCGAGCTTATCACGCACCTGACGCTGACCGTCACCTCTGGCGGGGTGGATATGTCTGCTCTGGGCGCGCATGACTGGCGCCCGGATTTTGCTGCCGCCAACCCGACACTGCCGAGCTGGTTTCTCGACGACCGCACCGACCTCACGCTCCGGTTGGTCGAGTTGCGCATGCCAGTCACCATAGGAGACTTTCAAACCAGAAAAAATAAATCCGTCTCTACCTAGTGAATGCCCCTAAAACTAAGCGTCAGACTGTTTTTTTTGCCAACCCGATGGCTGTAGTCATATGCGGTACAGCGTAGGCCTTGTACCAATGATTCATTCCCGCAATAGCTTTCTGAGCGGGTGCCGTGTCGGCTGCCCCGACCAATTCCGCGCAAGCCTGCGCCATCGAGACAAGAATGCGGGCAGCTTCGGGAACATAGGGAAGGTCATTCCCGGCTTCATGACGCTCACGAATAATCTGGTAGCGAATGTTCTCTGGGAGTGTCCAGGCACTGATTAAAAACTCCTGAACGGAGTAATCGACGCCTTTGATTTCCACGGTCGCGGAGCGATGTTCCTCATTGAACCCTGCCGTTTCGATCTGCTCACAGCTATCGATAACAGTGTCCATCATTTCTCGAATTTGTTGCCAATCAGTTTTCATTCGAACTCCTTTTCAATGTGTTCTTGAGGATACGGCGAGTGTGTTTCTATGGACAGCATTGAACGGCAGATTTTGGCCGATTTCTACCTGTCGCGAAGTGCTACAACCGACCACTGGCTGCCAGTCATTTGTGTCTAAAGAATCAGGGACAATTCATAATGCTGTCCACTTCCACTAACTCCTCCAAGATTGACACCCATGCCTGAAGAGTTCGAAGTCCCCAGCCCACACGAGCAACATATTGAGCACACCACCCATCATGCGCATGCAAAAGGCGACAGCTTTGCCAGCAAGATTGCGGTGATGACAGCCATCATGGCGACCATCGGCGCTCTGATGAGCTATCAAGCCGGCTCAACGGAGAATGAGGCGGCCATGGACAAAAACAACGCCGCCATCCAGAAAACCGAAGCCGCCAACGAGTGGAATTACTACCAGGCCAAGTCCAGCCGGCAGAACCTGTCGGAACTGGCAAGCCATCTCCCAGGGCTGGATTCCGCCCATTATGTTGCTGAGGCGCGGCGGTACGGGGAACAGAAGGAGGAAGCGCGCAAGAAGGCTGAAGCATTCGAACAGGGGGCAAGAGAGTGGGACGAGAAGTCAGAGCAGGTGCTGCATCTGCATCACCGCTGGGCCCAGGCAATGACAGCGATTCAAATAGCAATTTCACTGGCGGCCATTACCTTGCTGACGCGTAAGGAATGGCTCAAGCGGATCTCGTTTGGGGCAGCGGGTGTTGGCGTCATGTTGGGTTCGCTGGCTTGGCTGCATATCTAAGCGAGGCGCTCAGATGCCTCATCAAATTGCAGTGGATGCCAAACCGTATCAGTCTGGCAGTCGCATCGATAGACACAGATGACCGACTATTACGGCATACAGTGCTCATCCCTTGATGGGTAATTGAAAAGCTATATTCGGGGTGAAAGCATCTCCGCCTTCCCAAACCGCCAGAATAGCCAACGGCCTATACTCAATCCCCAAACCAGCAACGCGATTAAACCAATGCTTAGCAGCATCCCGTGTATCCCGGTGGAACTGATCAGCTTGCCAGCGATGAATGGGAATCCGAATACACCGATGAAGTACGACAGGCTGAAGAGTAAAAGCGCCTGAGCAGTCAGCTCGGTGGGCGCCTCATTGGCCGCTAGACCATTGATCACCGAGTAGTTCAGCCCGTACCCGACTCCGAGGAGTGCGGCGGTGAGTAGGTAGCTGGAGCTATCGTGAACCCATTCACTAAAGCCCACCACGGCGATGAGCATGAGCGTCGTCAATATGCAGGAGGCCGACAACGGATTGCGCTTAACCACCCACCCGGCAATCAACAAACGACAACCGATGGCCGCTCCCATGAAACCGATGAAAAACAGTGAGTAATCGAGCCCGAGGCTGGCCGCGTAGCTGGTCTGAAAACTACCCATCCCACCGAATATTGCTCCCCCAAAGCCAACCATAACAATCGATAACGCTGAGTGCGACCGCAATACACGTGACGCAGTCCCTAGACTGATTTGCGGCTGGCCGATGGGTTGCAGCCGAGAGTCGCGCGCGCCTGCTCCAATTTGCCAGAAGTACAACCCGCCCAGTGCAGCCGCTACTGCTGCACAGAAAAATGCTGCCTGGACAGGCATGCCTAGATAGCCTGACAGCTTGCCCATCAAGGGGCCGCTGCCGATACCTGTCAACATACTTCCTGATAGAAGCGCGAAACAATGGGCCCGTCGGGCTGGCTCGACCATCGCTGCAACCATGATGGGTCCTATCGTGTAAAAGAGCCCCCAGCCTAACCCCAGGATCAAGCCGCACGTCATCAAAGCAATGCCCAGACCTGGCACGAGCGCGAAACCTAACGATGCAGTGACCAGGCATACAGCACCAAGGGCAATGCAGCGACACGCCCCGACGCGTTTCATAACATGCCCCGACCCAAGGACAGCCACTAAAGTGCTGATCATGGCTACAGCAAATACTTGGCCTGCATCACGCTCATCGCCTCCAAAAGACGCCACCAGCAACGACAACAGGAAGGTTGCCCCATAGGAGATGGAGAGGAGGAAACAGGCAACACAAAACATTCCGAATCGAATGATACGAGAAGCACCAAGTGTTGAATTCATGGAGCGCACCATGCTTTGTTCAAACGTTTTTTTACCACGGCTACGCTTCGCAATAGTTATAAGCGTATTGGAGTCAAGGTATAAAAATCTGAACGTATCCAGGAGTGCGGCCTGACAACAGGCAGTCGCGTAAGAAATAGCAAGATGCCTTGGGCAGATGCCTACTCCGTATGCTTGTTTGAAGGACGTCCTCAAGCGCCGGCCGACGCAGCGGGCGAGTGATATTGCGTAACTGCTGCCACATAGGTGGCAACCGGTTTATCTACGCAAGACGGGATGCCCGGACGCATACGGTAAAGGCTAGCGACGTTAAAATGATCTGCGGCTTTCCTCAGAACGCTCAAGAGTTGTTTTTCATGTTTCCGAAGGCGCACTTCCCGCTAACGGAAACGCAGCTGATTACCGCGATCTCCCAACGCTTCGACGTAAGCGTCTGTGCAATACACCTTGCGTATGAAACTGACCTTAACTGGGTTGAAAGCGCAATCGCAACGTCGGGTTGCTGGAAGCGATCCCTTAAGCGCACATGGACGTGAGCGTGGCGAGCAGTGAAGCCGACTTCTGAGCGATGACGGTAAGACAGGTGTGCCCATGTCAGCCGCGAACTTGCCCGTTGCTCTAAAAGCCTCGGGGGACTGAACATGCCATGTTCGTCGTGACTGCTGTCATCGCATAGGAGGTTCTTGAGGGCCAATAACGTGGGACGACCTTGAGTCCAACCGTTATGCGGCAGTGTCCCCTGATTACTCGGTAAGCTAGGCTTATAGCTTGCTGAAAAGCCTCTCGTAACCACACCTGATGATTAATATGCTCGACTGGATAGCCTCCGTTTTTTCTTTGCCTTTGTTCATGAGGGCTCCTTAGCCGCTGCGGCACGTTCGCTGGGGGTGGAGCACGCGACTGTGGTTCGCCGAATAGCTGCCCTCGAAGCCTCTTTGAACATGAAGCTGGTAGATCGTAGGGGCCGTGTTTACCAGCTGACCGAGGATGGTGTGAGGGTAGGTGAATATGCAGCGCAGATGGAGTCTGCGTCACTTGCACTCAGGCGATTCGCTGACGGGGAAGAAAGTCGCATTGAGGGTGAGGTAATCTTGTCCGCACCTCCTGCGTACCTCGGAACTTTGGTAGCTCGGCGGCTCGGAGTATTGCGCGAGCGATATCCCCGGTTACAGCTCAGGCTCGTTGGAGCTAAGTCCGCCGCTTCGTTGGCAAGGAAAGAAACCGATATTGCCATTACCTTCAGCAGGCCGGAAGAACAGAGCGTCGTCGCCAAAAGCCTCGGCTCCTTGCGTTTTTACCCTCATGCTAGCAAGGACTACATCCATCAACGTGAACCTGAACAGTTCGAGTTCATAGGCTACGACCGTAGCATGGACGATTCGATACAGCAGCAATGGCTCCTGGATCGGCTGGGTGGACGGCCGCTCTCCGTCACCAGCAATGACCTGCGCATCCAGGCATTAGCTGCCGTAGGTAATGCTGGCATAGTTTTCCTGCCAGATTTTTTAGGCATTGAGTATGGGCTGGCGAGGGTTACCGTTGATGTGGATCACACACCGCTGGAACTGCCCATCTGGCTCGCGTTTCATGAAGATCTCCGCAGCTCTCTAAAAATCCGAGCAGTCTTGGATTTCCTCATGGAGGGGCTAAACGCTGGCGCAGGAGCCGTGAATTTTTTCACATCCCGTTTGTGGTTTTAGCGAATAGGCCGTCACCTGGCATATCTCTACCCTAGTCAGAATTTGAATTTCTGGCTGAAGATAGAGGCTATTCACCAATGAGCAGTACCCATCCCCAACAAAGCTCAATGGCTGTGTACCGCACAGCGTGGATCGTGACCGCGATCTTTATACTGTCGAATGCGGCTACGCCGCTCTACAGCTCTTGGCAGCAATCCCTCGGCTTCACATCCGGGGTGCTGACCGTGATATTTGCCTGCTACATCATCGGCCTCCTTCTTACTCTCACCGTCGCGGGGCAGTTGTCCGACCACTACGGGCGCAAAGCACTCCTCCTGCCCTGTGTGGGGCTTGCTATCGTCGCAGCGATTCTTTTCGACCAGGCCAACAGCATGGGCGTCTTGATGCTCGCACGCTTTCTCACAGGCGTTTCGGTTGGCCTCGTTGTATCTGGGGGGATGGCGAATGTTGTTGAGCATGCTCAGCCGCATCGTAAGCACTTTGCTTCGCTAATGGCGTCTGTCGCAATGGTGGCCGGAGCAGGCACCGGGCCGTTATTGGCGGGGGGCGTGGCGCAATATTTTCCAAACCCGATCCACACAGTCTTCCGAATTGAGATTGTGATTTTGTGCGTGGCGCTCGTGGCGCTGCTTAATCAGAAGAACCTGAAGCTTGGGGGGGGGTTCGTTTAAACCGCGCTTGCCCACCGTTGCTAAGCAAAGTTTCGGCATCGTGCTGTTAGGGATAGCGTTCTTCGGCCCTGGGATAACTTCGACATCATTCATCCTCTCGCTCGGCCCCAAGCTGATAGCGACTTTTCTAGGCGTGAACAGTCCCCTTGTCACGGGTTGTATGGCCTTTTCCATGTTCCTCGTCGCCGTGGGCGTGCAGTTTGCGGCGAAGCGATACAGCAGCCGTACCGTGTTTTCGCTTAGCGGGATCGGTACTGTCTTTTCAATGATTTTCGTGTGGATCGCGCTAGAAACCGGTTCCGCTCCATGGCTGATCGTTTCCGCTCTGTTGGCAGGCGCCGGTCAAGGCTTGGGCCAGTTAGGTGGACTGACCCTTATTGCTGACCGCGTGCCTGCGCAGCGCAGAGCCGAAGCCAACGCAGTGTTCAACATGGGGGGGTATGTGCCCGCTGGGGCGATCCCGGTGATAACAGGTTACTTGATCGACTTTTGGGGGCTGAGCATTAGAATAAGCTCACTTGCGCTCATTATCGCGAGTCTTGCTTCTTTGGCGCTCATGCAGCTTTGGAGGCACGTCCCTAAGCAAAGTCAAACTCGTACACACGGCGAGGCTTAACGAGCGTATCCGTCCGGCCAAGTCATCTACCCAGCCCCGCAAAGCCACGACATGGTGTGCACTTAAATTTAAGTGGTCACCAGTTCTAGCCTTTTAAGCGGGTATTTCATGCAGCCACAACGCCGTTCCTACTCCAAGTCCTTCAAGGCCCAAGTCATTCAAGAGTGTGCCCAGCCAGGCGCTTCTATTGCCAGCATCGCGCTCAGCCATAGCCTCAACGCAAACCTCGTCCATAAATGGATTCGGGTACAAGCGCAGAAAAGCACGGCGCTGCAACCTGCGTTTATTCCGTTACCCATGCAACTGGCCGGAGTAAATTCGCAAGCTGCATCGTCGACTATCTGCGTTGAGATCCAGCACCCGCGTGGCACCGTCAAGGTGAACTGGCCAACTGAAAGTGCTTCTGCGTGCGCGACCTTTCTTCGAGACCTGCTGCGATGATTCGCATCGACTCCATCTGGCTCGCCACCGAGCCGATGGACATGCGTGCTGGCACCGAGACCGCGTTGGCCAGAGTGATCGCGGTGTTCGGTGCGGCGAAGCCGCACTGTGCTTATCTATTCGCCAACCGCCGCGCCACTCGTATGAAAGTTCTGGTGCATGACGGTTTCGGCATCTGGCTGGCTACTCGCCGGTTGAACCAAGGCAAGTTCCACTGGCCAAGCATTCGCCATGGCTCTGAAATACAGTTGGATACTGAGCAACTTCAGGTCTTGGTGCTGGGCCTGCCTTGGCAGCGCGTGGGGTCTGGCGGCGCGATCACACTGCTTTAACGGCTGCCATTAGCCTATCGGTCTATCGCCGCGAACTGCCTGCTCTGGCAAAATCGGCGCCATGACTTCGCTCCCCAATCTCGACCACCTTACTCCTGAACAACTGCGCGCTCTGGCAGCGCAGTTGATGCAGCGTGTGGAGAGTCTCGATCAGACAGTCGAGACAATGGGCAAGAAGATCCACCGCGACCAAACGGTTATCGAGAAGCTGACCCACGAGATCGCGCAACTCAAGCGCTTGAAGTTTGCCAAGCGCAGCGAGCAGTTGAATCCGCAGCAGGCCAGCTTGCTCGATGACCTGATAGATACCGATATCGCGGCGATTGAAGCTGAGCTTCAAGCTTTGCAAACCGCTCCATCGCCGATCGAGAAAAAGCAAAAACCTAAGCGCACTGCGTTGCCGGCAGAGTTTCCACGCACGTTGATCCATCACGAACCGGACAACACTCACTGCCAATGTGGCTGCGCACTCAAACGCATCGGTGAGGACGTCAGCGAGAAGCTGGACTACACGCCCGGCGTATTTACCGTCGAGCGCCATGTCCGTGGCAAATGGGTATGTGATGACTGCGAAACCCTGATCCAGGCACCGGTTCCGGCGCAGGTCATCAACAAAGGCATCCCGACCGCCGGGTTGCTGGCCCACGTCATGATCGCCAAGTTTGCCGACCATCTGCCGCTGTACCGTCAGGAATCGATTTTCGGTCGTGCCGGCTTGGCAATTCCACGTTCAACTTTGGCTCAATGGGTTGGCATGACTGGCGTGCAGTTACAGCCTCTGGTCGACGCGCTGCGCGACGTGGTGCTTGGGCAGCAAGTCATCCACGCCGATGAAACACCCGTACA
Organism: Pseudomonas frederiksbergensis; assembly: GCF_003732275.1. Taxonomy (GTDB): domain Bacteria; phylum Pseudomonadota; class Gammaproteobacteria; order Pseudomonadales; family Pseudomonadaceae; genus Aquipseudomonas; species Aquipseudomonas frederiksbergensis_H. Next base: position 512,216 of record NZ_MOBM01000012.1, on the reverse strand, counting down.
GATGCTTGCTCCCGGCTCGAAGAAAACCCACCGTTCTTATGTTTGGGCCTATGCCACCAGCCAGTTCTCGGACTTGGCAGCGGTGGTTTATGACTTCAGCCCCAGCCGTGCCGGAGAGCATGCTCGCAACTTCCTGAAAGACTGGAAGGGCAAGCTGGTCTGTGATGATTTTGGCGGTTACAAAGCCAGTTTTGAACTCGGTGTGAGCGAGATCGGCTGTATGGCCCATGCGCGGCGCAAGTTCTTCGAACTGCACGCCACCAACAAGAGCATGCTCGCCGAGCAGGCCCTGCGCTACATCCAGTTGCTTTACGAAATCGAGAGCGAAGTCCGCGACCTGGAACCGGATTTACGCCGTCGAATACGGCAAGAAAAAGCCGTACCGGTGGTGGAGAGGCTGCATGCTTGGATGATCGCCCAGCGCGACCTTGTGCCTGAAGGTTCGGCTATCAGCAGAGCGCTGGATTACAGCCTGAAACGCTGGGCAGCGCTGTCGCGCTACCTCGATAACGGGGCTGTACCCATTGATAATAACTGGTGCGAGAACCAGATCCGACCATGGGCTCTTGGACGCAAGAACTGGCTCTTCGCAGGGTCGTTGCGTAGCGGCAAACGGGCGGCGGCGATCATGAGTTTGATCCAATCGGCGCGTCTCAACGGGCATGATCCGTATATTTACCTGAAGGATGTTCTCACGTGTCTGCCGACGCAGCGGGCGAGTGAAATAGACCAGTTGCTGCCGCATAAATGGCAGCCTGCCTGAGTTACGTAACTGCATGGACTTGACCACCCATTTGCATTGCCACTGACCAGTCAATTGCACTTGTGCTGACCAACCGCTTGCATTCGACCTGACCAGCAGACGCCGTAGTGACGGCCGGCAGATAACGATCCTGAGCAGGTTCACAGAACTCCCATGCGAATCTCCGTTTCTCATTCCAAGGCAGCTGTCGAATGTCTTCGGCGAACGCAAACACTGACTGGGATACCCCAGCGGCTAAACCTGTGTCTCGTGCTCAAGAAGCCTCGCAATAGCCGTATGTACTTCTGGAAACTGTACAAATCCCTCGCGATCGAGAAAATGTCCGCCGCCACTAACGACTTGTTGCTCGGCGTTGAGATTGCGGGAAAGTTCGATCGATGCTGTCGGGTCAACAATTGAATCGTTGTCGGAAAACAGCGAGATGATTTTCTGTGTACGACGGCAAACCTCCGCGTGGTCTAGCGGTGCATCTGTGAAGGCGTGTAGTTCTGGCAACGTAGACACCGTTCTATCGAAGCCGGAGACCAGCAAGACTCCGCCAGCTAGGGTGTGTGCGGGTAAGGACAACAAATGCCGTAGAGCAGTGATGCATCCAAGACTATGCCCTATGAGGATTGTGTTTGTGTCGGCTGCTGGCAGTGATTGCTGCAACGCCAATGCCCACTTTATTGGATCGGGATTGAACGAATCAGGCATAGCTGGAATGCTAACTCGCGCGCCTTGCGCCCGTAGCACCTCCGCCAACCAAGGAAACCAGTTCACATTGGGCGAGGCAGTATAACCATGCACAATTACAATGTGTTTACCGTCATAGCGGTTCGATGTTCTGTTGACTGCATGCATATTGGGTATCAGAAATCAGCGGATTGATCGGCCGCTGATACTACACTTTCTGCTGTCGGCCGGCGCGGATGTCACGGCTGAGAAATTGAGCGATCTGGATAATTCCCAGCAACGCGAGTCGTCGGTATACGTCCAATAGCGGCCATCTGCAATGCGGTTGTAATCGAGGGCTGATGGCAGTTCGTGGCCGGTAATGACCACGACCCGTGCTGGTCACTCCGTTGCAAATGGCTGGTCAAATGCGATGCAAACGGGTGGTCAAGTGAGGTGCAATTTCGCATGAGTGACACAAGACCTGATTTCCGTAAACTTGCCCTACCCCATCTGCCAAAAGCACTCACTCTAGGATCCTGGCTTGTCAGCTCGTTGCAATATTGCTAGTGTCGATCCATGACTACCTATTGCCTCATCTCGACTACCACCACCACGACCGCTGAAAGCGGAGCGTGCGAGGTTTCGTGAGCCAATAGCAGACGAACTTTAAAGGCCCGCCAGCGATGGACAGGGCCTTTTTTATGCCCTTGTGTCGCTGGCTCAAACGCAAGGAGATGCACCCATGTACGCCCTGTTGATACTCGATATCCAAGTCGGGCTTGTTCACGGCCCGGAAAAACTATGGCGCTGCGAAGAGTTGTTGGAAACACTGAATACCCTGATGGACAAGGCACGCAGCGCAGGCGCTCCGATTTTTCTCGCGCGCCACATCGGGCCCGCTGGATCTCCAATCGAACCAGGCAGCCCGCTTACGATGGTTGCACAGGAACTGAAGCTGCTGGGTGGAGAAGTGGTGTTCGAAAAACGGCGGCCCAATGCCTTTGAAATGACCGACCTAGCTGACAATTTGCGCTCTTGCGGCGCTACCGGTGTGGTAGTCACTGGGATGAAAACTCAATACTGCGTCGACAGCACCTGCCGTGCTGCTCGTGATATTGGCTTCGATGTGGTACTCATCGCCGAAGGCCATACCTGTTCAGACACGCCAGTGATGAAAGCTGAGGAGATCGTCGCTCATCACAACGCAACTCTTGACGGGCCGTTTTGCCAGCTAGTTCGGGCTGAGGAGTGGAGCTTCTAGCAGAGCCCGAAAGTGCGGGAGTGCGCATGACTTGCCGTAGGCACGGGCACCATACGACATTCCCGCACGTCTTAAATGAGACGTTAAGTGTCTGCTATGGGTCGATTTTATTGATGAAAAATTGGCCGAGGCTCTGTGTATCAGGCTACGCACACCGTCACACTTGGTGATGGGCCGCAAGATGTATTGCCGGAACGCCTACTAACGAGCCCACTTATGTGGCAGCAGATCGATAATCTGACTCGCCCGCTGCGTCGGCAGACGAGTGAAATTACGGAGCTGCTGCCACACGTAAGCTTCATGTGTGGACTCCTTCTCACCGTTGACTGTGGTTCGCACTTTCAGTCTGGCACTCAAGATGCCGAAGTGAGGAGGAGTCCATCCCATTGCTTTTGGCCGAGGCTGTGTAAAAACGTTTTAGAGCTGGTTTGACGGTCAGAAGCAGAGCGAAAATCCCGTTCCTACGCAAATTTCAGCTCCGCTACTTCACCAAGCACGGGCAGATTTTACGTAGCAACGCGGGCTTAAAATCGGTGCCTGCGTTTTTACACAGCCTGGGCCGATAGCGGCCTACCTGAAAATCAGGCTTTCAACAGAGTATCCGCGATTACTCCTGAAAAAGTCGTCTCTACCGGCCCGGTGAGAAAGACTGATCCCACGCCATCCCATTGAACCGTTACAGCTCCGCCGTCACATTCAACCTCAACGGAATTGGCTAACAAGCCACGACGAATTCCGTTAACCGCGGCGCCACAAGAGCAGGAGCCTGAACCCAGCGGAATACCACCCCCACGCTCCCAAATACGCAACCGGATGTGCTCTCGGTCAATGATCTGGACGAAATGCACATTCGTCCTGAGGGGAAACAATGGGTTGGTTTCAATTGTCGGTCCAATCGTCGCAATCTCAACTGCTGTCAGATCATCCACAAAATAGGTGCAGTGCGGATTTCCCATGCTGCAAGCTGTTGGGTCACCGGCAAGTGGCAACATTGAAGTATCCATTTCCAGAGCCAGAGGAATATCCGACCAGCCCAAAAGCGGCTTTCCCATGTTTACAGAAATGGCACCGGTTGAAGTTCGTTCGCAAGTCAGCAGGCCACGGTTGGTTCGCAGTGCGACCGAAGTCGTATTGGATTCGCGCATCAGCATATCCGCGGCCCCCCGCGTTGCGCTGCCGCAAGCGTCCAGCGTTGAGCCATCTGCATTCCAGAACATCAAACGCGCATCTGCATCATCGCAGTCGAGCACCACCGCGAGTTGATTGAAGCCGACTCCTCGGTTCCGATCTCCCATTCGCCGAGCCATATTGCTTGTGATTGGATTGGGTGAGTTTCGCGAGTCCACGATAACGAAATCATCGCCATTGGCGTGCATTTTATGAAAGCTCAGCGGCATAAATAGACCTGGCGGCGAGACAAGGGATGAGTTGACGTTTTAAAGCGATCTATCCCTATTCGCATGACTTTTGCAAGCTGTGTGAAAACTCATGAGGCGAATGTGTTTGGCAGACTGGACGCATCGTTGTGTTTGATTCGTCACCGGCTGCTTTTGGCCCAGAGTGTGTAAAAACGCTTTCGCGAACACTTGCTATGATTTTTGAGGATTTCATCGCAGGGATCGCCTATGAAGCGCTTTATCCAAGGTGAACATCGAGGCCAAGGCACCTTACTTCCCGAGAGTCTCGACGACTACGTCAGCGATACCAATCCAGTGCGCGTAGTCGACGTCTTCGTCGACGAACTGGACCTGGTCAATCTGGGTTTTGAAGGTGCCACTCCAGCCGATACTGGCCGGCCTGCTTACCACCCCGCGATCCTCCTGAAGATCTACATCTACGGCTATCTCTACCGCATCCAGTCGAGCCGACGTTTGGAGCGAGAAGCCCAACGCAATGTCGAACTGATGTGGTTGACCGGGCGTTTGATGCCGGACTTCAAGACGATCGCCAACTTCCGAAAAGACAACAGCAAAGCCATCAGAGGCGTCTGTCGCCAGTTCGTTGTGCTGTGTCAGCAGTTGGGACTGTTCGGAGAACATCTGGTCGCCATCGATGGCAGCAAGTTCAAGGCAGTCAACAACCGCGACCGCAATTTCACCAGCGCCAAACTGAAACGGCGCATGGAAGAAATTGAATCGAGCATCAACCGTTACCTGACGGCACTCGATGCTACCGATCGGCAAGAACCCACAGCTTCCGAGCCCAGTGCCGTGCGGCTGGAAGAGAAAATCGCCAAGCTCAAAACTCAAATGAAAGAGCTTCAGGCGATCGAAATCCAGCTCAATGAATCGCCGGATAAACAGGTCTCACTGACCGATCCAGACAGCCGCTCCATGATGACGCGCGGCACGGGAATCGTTGGCTACAACGTGCAGACAGCGGTCGATACGCAGCACCATTTGATCGTTGCGCATGAGGTGACCAACGTCGGTTCCGACCGCGATCAACTCAGCTCAATGGCCAAGCAGGCCCGCGAGGCGATGGCATCAGATACGTTGTCGGTGGTGGCTGACCGAGGTTACTTCAAAAGCGAGAAAATCCTGGCTTGTCACGATGCAGGCATCACCACCTATGTGCCCAAGCCGATGACCTCTGGAGCCAAGGCTGACGGGCGTTTCAACAATGATGCCTTCGTCTATGACCCGGCAAAAAACGAATACATTTGCCCGGCTGGAGAGGCGCTGATCTGGCACTACTCCTACGTTGAAAAAGGCCTGAAGCTGCATCGTTACTGGAGTTCGAAATGCCAGGGCTGCGCGTTGAAATTGCAGTGCACACCGAGCACAGAACGACGAGTTCGACGCTGGGAGCATGAAGACGTATTGGAGGAGATGCAGCTTCGGCTGAGCAAAGCACCAGAGATGATGCGAGTCCGAAAACGGACTGTTGAGCATCCCTTCGGGACGCCCAAACAATGGATGGGTGCGACGCACTTCCTGACGCGAAAGCTGGCCGGGGTGAGTACGGAGATGAGCTTGAATGTGCTCGCCTACAACTTGAAACGGGTCATGAAAATCATCGGTACCCATCACTTGATGAAGGCGCTAACGGCCTAAAACCCGGCCTGTTTTTACGTATCCCGATGATCTGGCGCGTTGCTGGGGCGGTTTAGCTCATCAGGAAGGGACATCGTGCCTTGATCAGGCTACGAAGCCGGACAGCCGCTCAGCCTTGAAGATCGAAACGGGATCTAGCGTTTTTACACACTCTGGGCCGTTACCTGTCACGACCGCAGCCGATTGCTGCTAGATGCGGAGAGCCGCCCGAACTTGTATTAATCCGAGATTGTTCATTAGCGATGTGCCCGCGAGAGGTCGACTGGCTCACCGGCATTACCCCACAAGCCCTCAAACCTGAAATGGCTCTTAGATTTCCCCACAAGCCCTCAAACCACGGTCTTCGTTTTCGCGCCACGGCCAGGCGCAAGACTGGCTTGACGTTTCTTGCATCGTCATCCCACAGAGCGCCCACGGCCAGTACCTGATGGTGAAGCGTGGAGAGGGTGTGATGCATCTGCCCACCTCTCATCTCAAAATCATCGATTTTTTGAAATCACACCACTCATGTATTGATTTAAATCGCGCAAATCCTTAATCCTCCAAGAGTACGGCGATAGCTTTACACCATTCTCTTGCAAAGTTCTTGGAATCAAGTCTCCATTGGACGAAGTATTATCGATGATACAATAACGGTATGTTTAGGCAGATAAGGAGCAGGGCGCCGAGCACTGTTTTCATTGTTTTTATCTTCCTTGATGGGATCAGCGTCGATTGGACGCGATTAGGTGCGCGGGAAAGATATCAGCCATCGTGTCGGCACACACAGTCATTTCTGATGCCCATTGAATCAACTCGTTTTCTAGGCGCATCCCAGTGACCGCTTCTGGCCGTTATAAAGCTGTCAGTCTCGAACGATCATGCAGAGTTCGCTTGAACCTTCATCCCTACAAACGCATTCCCATTTCGTAGGCACGAGTCTCAAACCCAAATTCTGTATACATACGCGCGGCACGCGAATTAAACGGCCAAACAGTCAACCTCAAGTCTTGGGCATCATTTGTGGTAGCCCAGTTTTTCACGAGCTGAATCAGACTGCGTCCAATGCCTTTTCCCCAAAATTGTTCGGCTACACACACCGAACCGATGCGAACAACTTTCAGCGGTTGCATTAGCGGCCCTGAGCTTGACGATAGGCTGGCGGTAATAAACGCCGCAGCTTGAAGTCCGACATCTGCAATGAATACCACATGACCCTGTTTCTCAAAAAGGGCTGACCAGTGAGGAAGGTCGCGCGAAAAGTTTTGGGTGGCCGGGGCGTAAATATCGGGACGGGCGGCGTGGTGTACGTCGTTGAGCAATTGTCCTAACTCACACATTCTCAATGCGTCTTCTACGGTCGCGGTTCGGTAAATAATTGCTTCGTCCATGATGTGGAACGCTCCTTGATTGTATGGATGACCCGAATGGCTCCCGCCTTTGTCTCATATCAGAGAGGATATTCCAACGGCTGCTATTGGCCGGTTTCTGACTGTCGCGACGACCGAGGCTATGTAAAAACTTATTGGCGCAGGGCCGAGATTCAGAACCAGAACGATAATCGCGGTCCTACGCAAATTTCAGGTCTGCTGGTTAACCAGGGACTGCCAAGTTTTACGTAGCAACGCAGACTTTAAACGGTGCCTGGGCTTTTACACAGCCTGGACCCAAAACTGACATTGATGCAGCGCCTTCAGGTAAAATTCGCTCGAACGGATGAGTTGCGTCGCCCACGCGGGCAGGGCTCATGGGGCACCTACTAAAGGAATAGAATGCATGTTTATGCGCAGCGTTGCGTTGGGTTTAATGATTCTGGGATTCAGTATTTCAGCAGCACGGGCCGGGACTATCTGCACCATTGTGGCTGACGCAAAAAGCGGTGATGTTTTGCTGCAAGAGGGTGATTGCAACAATCGAGTGACCCCCGCCTCAACATTCAAAATCGCGATAAGCCTGATGGGCTTCGACGCAGCCTTTTTGCAAGATGAACATTCTCCAACGTTGCCATATCATCCCGGTGATCCTGATTGGGGCGGAGCTGCTTGGCTGGAGCCTACAGATGCAGTTCGATGGTTTCAGTATTCCGTGGTGTGGTTCTCTCAGCGCGTCACTCATGCGCTTGGAGAGGCTGCGGTCAAGCGATATACCGAGTCATTCGATTACGGAAATACCGACCTGTCTGGTGATCCCGAAAAAAATAATGGCCTTGATCGTGCCTGGATCAGTTCCTCTTTGAAGATCTCCCCTCAAGAGCAAATCACTTTTTTGAAGAGACTGGTGAATCGCCAATTACCAGTGAGCCCACATGCCTTTGATATGACGAGTCGGATTTCGCAAATCGCCCAACGGCCCGACGGTTGGGATGTTCACGGCAAAACAGGCACGGCCTTTCCTCGAATGGGGAACGGTAGCAGCGATGAGGCCCATGGCTACGGCTGGTTTATCGGTTGGGCGACCAAGGATGAGCATTCGCTGGTTTTCGCCCGTCTGGTTCAAGACGACCAAGCGCAACCCGTACCCGCAGGACTACGAGTACGCGATGCGTTGATAGAGCAATGGCCTCAGCTAGCGAGCTCGCTAGTGAAGTCAGATGAATGAAACGCGGCGGGCGGAGCACCGTATATGGACTCCTCCTCGTTGCAAGCCTCCTTTACTTTGGCGCCCGTGCCGACTGCACACGTATATTCGGCCTCTTACTGCGGCATCGTTTTGATGCAGGGCCATGATGGGCTATTCGCGCGTCAGCTCCCAATCGCTTTTACGTGCTTTACGCACCTGGACATTAAAGGGTTTTGCCGACGCCGGTTCGACCGGTTTGCCATTGCTCGGGTTGCTTCGCAATCGTGGTGTGTGGGGTTTCTCCCGGGATGAATGGGTCAGGCCGCAGCCCGATCCGGTTGGTAATCAGTGCCGTTGCGCAGCATCGCCCAAGCCATGCGTGCAGTTTTGTTCGCCAAAGCAATAGCGGCCACATTGGGATGTGAGCGCTCGGCTAAACGGACGCCCCACTGGCTGAGTCGATCGTCTTTGGACTTGGCGGTACGCAGTGCCGACCGCGCACCATGGATCATCAGCGTTCGCAGATAAGCATCCCCACGTTTGCTAATGCCAAGCAGTCGATCCTTGCCGCCAGAGCTGTGTTGCTTTGGCGTCAGCCCTAATGAGGCGGCCAGTTGTCGGCCGTTGGCAAACTGACTGGCATCACCGATGGCAGCAACCAGCGCGGTGGCAATCATCGGGCCGACGCCACGCAGCTGTTGCAAACGGACCGCCGTTGGCTCACTTGCCGCGATCGCAGATATCTCGCCATCGAGTTCGCTTACGCGCTCATCAAGTGCGTGCAGGTCATTCCACAAGCCATTCAGCAGACGACGAAAGCGTGCCGTCAAACCGTTATCTGCATCTTCTAGCCAGCATGGTATTGCGCGACGCAGCATCAGTAATTCCTTCGGCGCAACGAGGCCGTACTCGGCGATCAGCCCACGAATCTGATTGGCTTTGGCCGTCCGCTGTTCGATTAAGCCGGCCCGGATGCGATGCGTCGCCTGGATATCCTGTTGTTCGATGGTCTTGACGGCGACGAAGCGCATGCTGGGGCGGCTCATCGCCTCACAGATTGCCTCGGCATCGTTGGCATCGTTCTTGTTACTCTTGACGTATGGTTTGACGAACTGCGGCGCGATCAGCCTTACCCGATATCCACGTGCCTGTAGCTGCCGCGCCCAATGGTGCGCACCGCCACAACTTTCCATGCCGATCTCACAGCCGGGCTCGATCTTCTCCAGCACCGCTTGAAGCCAGCGATCGCGCGGTAAACGCTGCCGCCAGACGGGCTGCTCATGACGATCCACGCCGTGAATCTGAAACACGTTCTTGGCCAAGTCGACCCCAATGCGCATAAGCTTCATGTGTGGACTCCTTCTCACTATTGACTGTGGTTCGCACCGTCAGTCTGGCACTCAAGATGCCGAGGTGAGGAGGAGTCCATCCCATTGCTTTTGGCTGTGGATTGGCTCACCGGCATTGCCCCACAAGCCCTCAAACCTGAAATAGCTTTTAGATTTCTGTGCCTACCTCTCATCTCAAAAATCATCGGTTTTTTGAAATCACACCACCCATGTATTGATTCAAATCGCGCAAATCTTTAATCCTCCATGAGTACGGCGATAGCTTTACACCATTCTCTCGCAAAGTTTTTGGAATCAAGTCTCCATTGGGTCGAAGTATTATCGATGATACAATTACGCCCGGATAATCATTTAATCGTTTTCTAAAGGCGGATGTTGTTAGATCAGGTGTAGGAGGATTGCTTTTATTAGCCAATGGCCCTGTTGCTTTGAGATCTATTCCGTGGCACATGGTGCATCGCTGTAAATAGAGATTTTTTCCATTAACATTATCCGCGAAGGATAGTGATGTTTGAATTAGCGACAAAACTCCTAGCGAAGCAATGAGTAATATTTTCATTGTCTTTATCTTCCTTGATGGGTTGGACACGATTTGGTGCGCGGGAAAGATATCAGCCATCGTGTCGGCAAATACAGTCATTTCTGATGCCCAGAATCAACTCGTTTTCTAGGCGCATCCCAGTGACCGCTATTGGCCGATTGTTGCCTGTCGACTGACCGAAATCGACCCACAACGGACGGTCAGCGATTACCGGCTTCATGAGCGAGTTACAGTTGGTCTGTCGACGGAAGGGATGGCAAACAGATGCTCGGCAGCAAAGTCCACGAATACGCGGATCTTCGGTGAAAGATGGCGACTGGACGGCCACAACGCCCAGAACTGCCCTTGATCTTCGCTGTGACCGTCGAGCACCGTTTCCAGGTGCCCCTGGGCGATAGCTTCGCGCGCCAGGAAGTCCGGGACAAATGCGATACCGTGCCCATCCACCACGGCCATCAGCATGGCTTCCATATTGTTCAATGTCAGAGCGGTTGGCAGGCGCAACTGCGTGAACTGGGGGGCTGAAGACATACTCCAGTCCATTATTTTACCCGTCGTGACAAATCGGTAACGCAAGCACTCGTGATGCTCCAGGTCACTGATAGTGACGGGCCGTCCCTTACGCTGCAAATAGTCAGGCGATGCGCACAGGACAAACTTAAAAGGCCCCAGCTTGCGGGCCATCAGCTTGGAGTCGGCCTGCCCGCCGCTGCGAATCACCACGTCAAAGCCTTCATCGATCACATCCACCAACTGGTCGTTGAAGTCCAGTTCCAGCTCAATCTCCGGGTAGGCTTTGCGAAACCGCGCCATATGGGGCAAGAGAAAGCGATAACCGATGGTGGGCAAGCTGACGCGTAACTTTCCACGGGGTTCCTGTGTGGCATGGGAAAGCATCGCCCGGGCATCTTGAAGATCGTCGAGGATCTTGCGGCAGCGTTCATAGAACAACTGTCCCTCCGCGGTCAGGCTGACTTTGCGGGTGCTGCGGTGCAATAACCGCACATTCAGCGAAGCCTCAAGTTTGGCGACGTTTTTGCCCACGGCCGAGGCAGAAATCCCCAACGCCCTGGCGGCGTTGATGAAACTGAGCGCCTCGGCGGTTTTTACGAATGAGATCACCCCACTAAGACTGTCCACAACTCAATTACATCCTTTTGGTTCGCTATAAGTGGAATAGAAGCCCGTTTATCTTCGATTGTATCCTAACTAGAGTGTACGAACGATCGCGCGCCTCGGCCTGGACAGCACGGATACTTCATAGATATGCAGGGAATCACCTAATGAACTCAGCTACCGAACCGCTGCCGGCCCATGGTCGGCACTCCATCTTGGCTGCAATTTGCCTGGCAGCCTTGGTATTACCCATGAGTTTTACCGGCGGGGCAGTGGCTACGCCGTTCATTGGTCAAACTTTTGATGCCCTACCCACGGAACTGGCCTGGATCACCAATGCCTTCATGCTTAGCTTCGGCAGCCTACTGATGGCCGCCGGCACCCTCGCTGACCTCTACGGACGCAAGCGCCTGTTCATGTGCGGCATGGCGTTGTTTGCATTGGTGTCGACCCTGTTGGCGGTGGTTCCCGATATTTTCTGGCTGGACCTGTTGCGCGGCGTGCAGGGCATTGCCGCGGCGGCAGCCCTGGCCAGCGGATCGGCGGCATTGGCACAGGAGTTTGATGGGCATACCAGGACGCGTGCTTTCAGCCTTCTGGGCACCACTTTCGGGGTTGGCCTGGCCTTCGGTCCGTTGTTATCGGGGTTGCTGATCGAGTACATGGGCTGGCGCGCAATTTTCCTTTTCACGGCCCTGCTCGCCATTCTTTCCTTGATATTTGCCCTGCCGAAAATGCGAGAAAGCCGCGACCCGCAAGCACAGCGTCTGGATACACCCGGCGTGCTGACGTTTTCCGGCCTGTTGATCACCTTCACCACGGCGGTGATCCTGGCACCTGAGCAAGGCTGGGGCTCGCCGGTCATCCATGCACTGCTTGGAACGTCGGCGGTCTTTTTGCTGCTGTTTATCATTGTTGAGAATCGGGCAAAACATCCGATGCTGGAACTGGGGCTATTTCTGTTTCCGCGCTTTGTCGGTGTACAGATCCTGCCGATCGGCACCTGCTATTGCTACATCGTCTTGATTGTGTTGTTGCCGTTTCGGTTTATCGGCGTGGAAGGGGCCAGTGCCTTTGAAGCGGGGCTGATGATGTTGGCACTCTCTGCCCCGATGCTGATTGTCCCGATCATTGCCGCGTCGCTGACTCGCTGGTTGTCGGCAGGCGTACTCTGCGCAATCGGCTTCGTGATCGCAGCTGCCGGGCTCTACTGGCTGAGTGAGATCCCGGTCGGCGCGCACGCGCAGATCATCGCGGCCATGCTGTTGACCGGTATCGGTACAGGCCTGCCTTGGGGCTTGATGGATGGTTTGTCGATCAGCGTGATCCCTATGGAACGGGCTGGGATGGCCGCCGGTATTTTCAACACGACGCGAGTGGCCAGCGAAGGTGTCGCCCTGGCAATCACTGTTGCGGTGCTGACGGCCCTGGTCGCACACCATCTGAGCATCAGTGACTCGGTCAAACTGTCCGCTGTTGACTATTCAACTATCGCGCAACGCCTGGTGATGGGTGATATCCAGCACGCGAGTACCGACGCCAGCCAAATCCCGTTGACGATGCTGCGCTTGGCCTACACCGCAGGATTCAACACCTTGTTGCAACTGCTGGCGATGTTCACGCTGTTCACTGCCGCCGTGGTCTTTCTATTCCTGGGACGTCAAAGCGAGATTTGCGTTGGTGCCGAATCCACGCCCGATGTCGCCCGTCTCTCATCGGGTACCTGAAAGCCGCTTTGGAGGCATGCCTGATGTCTCCCAACACACACTTCACGCCGCTGATTCTAGCGGGTATTGGCCGATTACTGCCTGTGACAAAGGGCTGAAAACGACCCTAAGCTGCCTGTCATAACAGTCGCTGGCCTAGCGTGGATATCTTTGCCAGCCTATTGTGCACACCATGTACCCACAAAAAATTGGAGCCCAATAATGATGAGGGCAGAACGCTATCGTGTTCGCTTAATGTTCGAATGGGGCGGCGGTTGCCTTTGGTGTGGAAATAATATTGCACGGGATAAATTTTCTGTAGGGCCTATTGAAGAGAGGCTACCACTCAGTGACGAAGTCAAAGCAATGCTTAACGAGCTTTCACAGTGGCATGACACCTCGCTGAACTGGGATTACCCACCTGATCCCGGCCCTTGGAATGCAGACGATTACGCAAGATTTGACGAGGCTGCCGCTAAATTACTGAAATCCATCCAACAGGAATTGGGTGAAGAATTCGAGGTGGTGTACGAAAAACTTTAGCTTGTCGGTGTTAGCCTTCGACCTAATTCTGATAACGAAAGGATGCAGCTATAGATCGGCATCCTACCTTCGCGACAGGCCGCAAATGGCCGTTTTTTGCCTGTCGCGAAGGACGGCAACCGAACCGAAGCGGACGGTTATCCGCTAGCGGCAAGCCAGGATTCGGGTCTTCCGGTTGAGAGCCGCTATGATGCTTCCGCAGGTCGTTCTATTCAAACTACGGAGTAACCTGCTCCGTGGAGTACTGCCAGTGGGTGTGGTTGGGGCCGGGAGAACTTTAATCGTCGACGTCAGAGTGCATTTTTGAGTCGGTATTGACTACTCTGCGTTTGCATCTACATTGATGGCCATACGATTTCACGGTAGGGACATCATGCAGATCGAGCGCGTTGAAATTCAGAATTTCAGGTTGCTTCAAGACGTCAGTCTTGGGCTTGAAGCTGGAACCACTTTGATTGTCGGGCGGAACAATTGTGGCAAAACGTCTATTGCCGAGGTGTTTCGTCGGTTGCTCTCGGACAGGGCGCCCTCTTTCAAATTAGAGGACTTTTCCCTCGGCTGCCACGAGCGGTTTTGGACAGCATTTGATGCGTTGCATAATGGTGTTCCCCGTGCCGACGTCGCAGCCATGCTTCCAGCTGTCCAAGTCACGCTGGACATTTCTTACGACATCAACGCGCCGGATCTGGGTTCGCTCAGCGAGTGCATTGTGGATCTTGATCCAGATTGTTCGTGTGCGCGCATCGTCCTCACGTATGGGCCGAAGCCTACAGCTTTGGATTCATTGTTCGAGGTAATTCCGCTGCCCGGAGATGAACAATTTGAGCGATCTGCGTTTTTTAACCTGATCAAGGTACGCCTAGCATCGTCTTACGAGGCTCGACTTGAAGCTGTCGACCCTAACGACCCCACGAATCGAAAGGATCTTGAACTCAGATCTCTCACCACCCTGATCCGCGGAGGATTCATCAATGCGCAACGCGGACTGGACGATGACACCCATCGGGAACGCGATGTTCTTGGCAAAGTGGTTGAGGTGCTTTTCCAGTCGGCCTTGACGGATCCGACTGATCCTCAAAAGCGCACAACCGCTGAACAACTTCACGGTGCCGTTGAAAAAATTCAGAAGGATCTTCATGACGGCTTCAATGCCGGCCTGACATCCCTACTCCCGACATTCGAGCTGTTTGGATACCCGGGGCTCGATGATCCCGGCCTTACTACCGTCACGACCTTTGATGTCGAGCGGCTGCTTAAAGACCATACGCAGGTTAGGTATCGGGGCGTAAATGGACTGACTTTGCCGGAGAGCTACAACGGTTTAGGCGTCCGCAACCTGGTATACATCCTTCTTCAGTTGCTGAAATTTTTCAGGGAGTTCCAGGCAACGCCAGCAGCGGCAAGTGTCCACCTCATTTTCATCGAAGAGCCTGAAGCACACTTGCATCCCCAGATGCAGGAAGTCTTCATCCGTCAGCTCCATCTGATCAAAGGGGAGTTTGAGAAGCAGCTGAACGACAGTCGGCCATGGCCAGTGCAGTTTGTGATTTCCACTCACTCTCCGCATATGGCCAACGAGGCGCGCTTTGAAACCATGCGTTACTTCTTGTCAGCGGCCGATGAGCACGGTATCCGGCAGTCCAAAATCAAGGACCTCAGGCAGGGGATGGGTGGCGTGTCCCTGCCGGATAGAGATTTTCTGTACCAGTACCTCACGCTCACGCGCTGTGATCTGTTCTTTGCAGACAAGGCAATCTTGATTGAAGGCACATCTGAGCGTCTGCTTCTGCCGACCATGATTGCCAAAACTGACGCAGCCGCGGTCGGCGAGCCCAAGCTTGCGAGTCAATACGTGACTGTGATGGAAGTTGGTGGGGCGTATGCGCACCGGTTTCACGACCTTCTCTCCTTCTTGGAGCTGCGTACCCTGATTGTGACGGATATCGATTCCGTTAAGCCAAACGCGGACAACAAACGAAAAGCTTGTCCCGTAGCAGAAGGTCAGTTCACCAGCAATGGATGCCTCAAGGACTGGTTTGAACCCAACATCTCTCCGACGCAACTGCTTGCAAAAACGTCGGCGGAGAAGACGAAGGGAGCTAGGCGTCTGGCGTACCAGGTACCTGAGGTGGCCGATGGACCATCGGGCAGGAGTTTTGAGGACGCCTTCATTCTGGCAAATCTGGGCCGATTTGATTTAGGCCAAGGTGATGCAGCGTTTTTGGCTTATGGGCATGCGGCTGATCAGAAAAAATCTGAGTTCGCTCTGAAATATGCGATTGAGGATACGAATTGGGCGGTGCCTCGATATATCGCAGAAGGATTGCGGTGGTTAGCCGTTGGCGCTCCGGTCGTCGATGCGCAGGTAGCTGTCCAAGCAATGGCCGTCGTCGCAGAGGCTGCCGGCCAAGTAATAGCCGCTGAAAGAGGCAATGGTGATGCCTAACCGTCAGGAGAGCCCAGCAGATATTGCCGGTCGACAAGCACTAGAATGCATGTTCGCATGTCTCGACGAAGGCCAAAGTTTTCGACTCGAAGCCGGAGCAGGTGCGGGCAAAACGTACTCTCTGGAGAAGGCTCTGAGCCTTCTGATCGAACGTAGGGGAACTGCCTTGGTCCGTCAGGGGCAGCAGATTGCCTGCATCACCTATACCAACGTTGCGAAAGACGAAATCATCTCTCGTTTTCAGGCCCACCCTGCGATCCGAGCAGAGACGGTGCATGGCTTCTGCTGGTCTGTTCTCAAGGATTTTCAGACCTCGCTCCGGACCTTCCTCAGTGGCCAAGACTTTTGGCGAGAGCGCTTTGAACCTCTGGGAGGCATAGGCGGGAGACGAATCCATTACGAAATGGGCATCCCTAGGGTCTCTGACGAAGAAGTCTTGATTCGGCATGAAGATGTGCTCACTTTGATGATTCAAGCGTTACCGTCGCAGAAATTCAGGGCGGTGATCACCTCGCGATATCCCATTTTGTTCATCGACGAGTATCAGGACACGGATGAGCAATTCTTCGAAGCGTTACGGTCATGGTTTTTGGATCGTGCAGAGGGGCCATTGATTGGTCTCTTTGGGGATCATTGGCAAAAAATCTACGGTTCAGGCTGTGGTTTGGTCGAACATGAAGCTCTTCAGGTGATCGACAAAAACGCGAATTTCCGATCTGCCTCTCGTATTGTCGACGTGCTCAATCACATGCGGCCGGAATTACTTCAGATGGTGAGTGACCCCGAATTGATCGGTGAGGCTCGTGTGTTTCACACCAATGGTTGGCCTGGCGTTAGACGAACAGGACAGGGTGGTGGGCATTGGAAAGGTGATACTAGCCCCGATGCTGCACGTGCATATTTTTCATACCTGAAAGCGCAGCTCATCGCTGAAGGATGGGACTTCTCTCCCAAGAAAACCAAGATTTTGATCCTCAACCATAGCGGCATTGCCCGGGAGCAGGGCTACGAGTCCATTCCACCAATCTTTGGGCGGTTCAATGAGTCGTGGTTAAAAAAGGAAGATCCGCACATAAAGTACCTTACTGATCATCTTGAACCCGCTTGCGCGGCATACGCTCAGCGCCGTTTTGGCGAAATGTTCAAACACTTGGCGAGTGACCGTCCAACAATCCGCCAGCATGACGATAAAGTGGCGTGGGTCGAAGCCATGGACACACTGGACGAGCTGAGGCTGACAGGAACCATTGGCGACGTAATTGATCACCTCCGCAGGGTGCCCCAAATGCAATTGCCCGATGCCGTGGTGCGGAACGAACAAAGGTTGGAGGCTGCTGGGGAAGAGGTGAGTGACGAAGAACCTCGGAGGGTTACGCAGCTGCGAAAGTTGCGGGGGGTGCCTTATCGTGAATTGATAGCACTTGATGAGTTCATCGATGGGCACACGCCCTTCGCGACCAAGCATGGGGTCAAGGGAGCTGAGTTTGAGAACGTGGTCGTTGTCCTAGGACGCGGCTGGAACGAGTACAACTTCGCTGAAATGCTCGAATGGTGTGAGGCTGGGCCTCCTGCGGATAAGCGTGCGCGATTTGAAAACAATCGCAACCTCTTCTACGTGGCGTGCTCACGTCCAAAGATACGTTTGGCACTATTGTTTACCCAACTGCTCAGTCCAAATGCGCTGCGGCAGATTACAGCTTGGTTCGGCGACGAATTCGTTATTGAGCTGCCCCCAGAGCCGGGTAACTGAAAGAGGTATTGTGCCCAACACCACGCACGGCATTCTCAGGCATGTCATTCCTATTTCCTTCCTTCGGCTTGTAGTCTTCCAAAATATGTCTCCAGGTGTTGATATTTCGCAAGACATCCTTGATGAGTTAAAAACTGATTGCGGATCAACTGAATAATAAAATCCCACACGGGGGGAGGGCGCTCATGATTGACGATGACTACGGCCATGACAGGGATTATGTGCCTTCCTATCTCCACCCAGGTCAGATTCCCCAATACGCATTGGGTGAGTCTCTGAAATCGCTGAAATTGTTCAACACGGATATGAACCTCGTCAGTCAGTCGATGAACCTGACCATCGTCGATGAATTCGTGATGGATTTGGAGTACGACTACCTCCGCGCGAAATTCAACGAAACCTCCAACCCCTATGATTCGGTCTTCCTTGCCGCTCAGTCGCAGATGTGGATTTTCAGCGCTTATGAGGTCATGCGAACGTGGTGAGAAAGCCAAAGGCTACGTCAAAACTGCTAAGAATTCAGGACTTCATCTAAAGCTCAAAGACCTCAAACGCGACCGGGGATATATCAACTACACAGCTCTACAAAGGGCGGATGAGGTTCAGGCTCTGATTGATGACCCCTCGCTTGTGAAGGCGCTGGAGGACGATCTGGCGCGTATCAATTTCCTTTTCATTAGGCTGGAGACCCTACGTGTCGCCCTCGCCAAGCATGAGGTCAGGAAGCGTCCTAGCGCGATGATGGTAGGTGGTGCTGTGGGGTACATGAACCGGGAATGCGGCTCGCTGGAGTATCAGATGAATAGCGGCATGATTATTCAGGGAAATATTTCTCGCAGGGACATTGCTGATGGAATTCGGGCGATTCCAGACTTCACCGTTCCTACGGCAGAGGAAATGAAAAGCTATGAACTGTTCATGCGGGGACTTTCCGATGATGAGGCAATGGAGCTTTTCAGAAGCTTCGAGTGAGCAAGTGGGTCTGAAATTATTTGTATCCTACGCACTGGGTGGATGTTGAGGTCGAAACGCTTCTATCTGGTCTCGCGGTGTGTGGCCGCGTCTCCACCAATACTCAGAACAATGCGGCACCTGCACTGTTGTCGACCTGCCGCTTCTGGCCGATTTCTTCCTGTCGCCACCATCAGCTTTGGGTCGACTCCGACTACTCGTGATACCGAGAAACTAAATGACGACGCGGCTCATCGCGCTCTGGTTGATGCGTCGCATTGCTTCTCCACTTTGTACTTAAATATCAGCTTTAAGGGAAAGGAATCTTTCCTCTAAATGCATAAAACACCCACAAGGACAAAAATTCTTTACTTAATCCTAAAGCTCTACGCGCCCAGATACGAAATGCAGCCACCGAACCACCCGATTGCATCGGAATTTACCAGTATTCCCACAGTGAAGACCGGCAGAGAACGACCCATTTCGGACAGTGGCACGCTGCTTAGCGAGACGGGTTCTGTAGTGATTGAATACTGGATCCGCGTCAGCGAAAGCCGGGCTCGAGGCTATTATCCTTTCCCTCCGACAGCAGCAAGGTGCGCCGCTGTGTCTGTTACAAATTTAATGCTGCTGTGCATCCTCACCGCCAGCCTGGCGCATGCCCAGGTTCTTCTTGAACCCCCGAAAATTCATTACGGCTAATGCCAATTCCAGCACAATCAGGACGTAGGCTTGGTCACGCCAACCCCACCCCACGTTCCGCTTGCACACCTAATTTCCCTGGCGAAAGTCTTCTCAAAAATTTATGTTGTGAACGAGCATAATTACTTGGTACGGGGAGTACCTTCAGCAAGGCCGTCAGTCAGCCAGCGGGTCGTGCTCACTTTCAGAGTCATAGCCTCTACTGGTTTATGATGCCAAGGAATGAACTCATGCAAGCCGGTCCCGCGACACAAGCTGAAGCACTGGATTTAGAAAGCTGCACTTTGGATCAAATCATCGATGCCTTGTGCAACTGTCAACCGATCAATCTGTCCCAAGGCGCTGGCTCTTTCGTTTTGGATCACGAAGATGCTCGCATGGCATTAGGCTTTTATGCTGGTCGGAAAGAACTCTGGGTGCAGGCAAAACAAGTAGTTGGTGCGGAGGTCGAGCAGTTACTTGATGCAATCGCTAAGCCGAAGGCGTACCAGGCTTGCGGTCAGCTCTTGAAATCGAGCACCTCTCGCCCTCGCTGGCGTATCCAAGAGTTCCGTGCTCATCGTTTTGCAGGGCTACATCGTCATTGCGATGCTGCAGGAAAAGCCCCTGAAATTTTCACGTTTCGACTTGGTCGTGACGTAACTTGCATTTGGGGGTTCAACGGGGCGGGGAAGTCCGCTCTGCAGAGTGCAATCATGTGGTGCCTGACCGGTAAAGCTCACCGTTCACAACATATGCCGTCGCCGGTCCACATTCCAATCTCGGTCGACGTCATCTCAACTGATCGTGATAGCGAGAGCAGCTTCACCCTGCCTGCAATCGTCCCCTTGCCTTCAGCAGTTGATCTGTCGCTTTTAGATGATCGCCCCGCCTGCGACACGTGGGTAGAGCTGGACCTAAAAGACCAGCATGGGAATGTTGCGACTGTGAGGCGAGAGCTGAAGCGAAATGACAGGGGGGCCGTGTCTGAGATTTCCACTGGGTTAGAAGCTTTAGGGTTACCGCAGTGGGCAATCGAAGCCGGTACTCTCATGCCTGCAATCGCTGCTAGTATGCGTTTTGATGATAAGACGACCTTTGCCGAAGCAATAGCTCAACTTACAGGGTTACGGCCATTACAGGATTTGGGGCTGCGATTGCCGCGTCTTGTCCGGCGACTGGAGAAGGACGAAACTGACTCTGCTACAGATGCCAAAGACAACGCTCGTAGTCAGTTCATAGACGCTAAAAACTCATTCCTTGAAGCGTGGCGTGCTGAGAGCGAGACGCTTGGATCTGAGCCGGAGCTACTTACTCCCGATAAAGTAAGCGCGGAACAGAATTGCAGCAGTGCGATTGCAAGTGTTCGGGACAGGCTTGTTCAACACCAGACAACGGGGCTGGTGGATGTTGCCACGATCCTTGGGAACGCCGCTTCGGTGGAAACCTCGGAGCGTAGCCAGGAATTGCTCAATCAGCTTACTTCAGCGCGTGAGCACCTGAGCACTGCTGCCCTAAAGGGGCTGCCCTCTCTCCGCATCATTCAGCAAGTTAAGGACATCACCGAAGCAGACAAAGAGGTTCTTCTTGCCAAGCTGAATGAACTTGCGGAGCGAGCTGACGCTCATGTCAAGCGACAACACAACAAACAACAAGCGGCACGTCACCAGCTCTATACCATGGTTGCGCAATGGCATCGTCGACAAGCCCCCGACCAACCGATTACGGACTGCCCCGTCTGCGGAACAGATTTAGCTGAAGTGCCTGCTGACGCTCTGTTGGATTCCGACGTTGCAGCCGCGTTGCAGCTAGGACTCAAAGCGCACAATGATGCCAGTAAATCCCTCGCTGAATGGCAGCAAGCAGCTGCGAGCGATCTAAACGAGTCTCTGCCAGAAAGCCTGAAGGTTTTCGTTGATCACAGAAGCCGGAACAGCATTCTTGATCTCTGCAAAACTGCCTATGTCAGTGAAGCACTCAAAGATCAGTGTTTCGCAACCGACCTTCGCCCTCTTCGAATAAGTGCACGGGGCCTGTGGGATAGCCTTGTGGCGAAGCTACCGCTTTCAACCATAGAGCTTCCAGAGCAAATTGAGTTGCCCATGGAGCTTGTCGGCGGTGTGCTCGCTAGTCGCTTTGCCAATTTGCAATACGCCTTGACGTTGAGTGCTCAACGCTTGGCCGTGGATGGCGTTATTCAGCCACTGCTGATGAGCTATTTAGGGGTGGGGCCATTCTCTCGGGGAGAACAGCTAGACGAAGCGATTGAGTTGGTGAAGCTCCCAATTCGGCATCAGCTGCAAGCGCTGACTCAAGCTATCACTGCCGCAGAGCCTCTCGTTGGTCTAACCCGTCAAATTGACGTGATCGAGGCGGCTCGTAAGCGCTGGGTAGCGGCGAGTCAGCGACTTAGACTCATCAAGCGCTCCGCTGCAGCCGTTCAGCAGCTAACCCGGCTGCCGGAATTGGTCGAACACCAAGTTCAAGGCCTCATCCACACGTTGGATGCCCGCACGACTACTTGGCTAAACTTGATTTACCGTCCTCATTACAATGGAGGACCTCGTTACGTTGGGCTGGATCCTTCCCGCGCGCAGGGGATAGGTCTCTACGCAGGGCTGGGTCCCGTGCGTGTGCAAGCGCACCAAATCATGAACTCTTCACACCTCAGAGCCTGCGTGTGGGCGTTCGTATTTAGTCTGTGGGAGCGTATCCGTGAGCGTACCGGGGCATTGGAGATCCTACAGCTCGATGATCCTCAAACCTTCTTCGATCCTATAAACACCGAACATCTCGCGGCTGCAGTTCCGGCACTGGTGCGCGCCGGGATGGCGATAGTTATCACCTCCAACGACAATCGTTTTATTGCAGGAGTTAAGGACAAATTGCCGAAAAGCTCATCTGGGCAGCCATCGTGGACCATGCTACAGATCAGCCCATTGTCTTTGTCTAGATCGACGATTGCGTTGACCCCGACGATTGATGAAGTGAAAGAACGTCGTGAAGCATGGGCCACTGATCCCGATGATGTCACAGTAAGCCAAGAGTTTGTGGAGCGAGTCCGGTTGCACATTGAGAACCGACTTTGGGATTTGCTTGCAGCCGACCCGATGCTTATTTACAAACCGACCCTCGCAGATCTCATTGGCCACCTTGCGGCTGCGCGTACCGGAGGAGAATCGCCGTTCCAAGAGACTCCATTTGAAAAGCTACTGAGTTGCAACCTCTTGAAATCCGGGACGCACTTTTACACCGCAATAAACCAGGCGCACCACGACCTTCGGAAGATTACGCCTTACGACGCTGGGGTGGTCGAAGAAGGGTTCTTGGAGGTGGATCGTTTGATCCGGAGTTGTGCTGCAGCTTATGCAAGGTTTATGGGGCGGCTGACTCGTGACGATGAAGACATTTTTTTTGCAACGGTCCCGCAGGCGCCGACCGCACTGTCTGAGTGTCAGCACCAGAAATACCATGTATTGGGGGACTTTAGCGCGCAGACACAGGCTCACATCGCGTCATTGCATGAGCCTGCGGCTACTTTCTCGCTGGACTGTCTGGGGGAGATAGCTCTTTATGTTGTCCAAGGGGATTCTTTGGGGGCTTTCGCAAGAAAGGGGCAAGTTTTGATTGTCTCTCTCAACCGCACCACTAAGTGCGGTGAACCTGTTGTTGCTCTGTACAACGAAAAAATATTTGCTCGCCGATATCACTCGGATAAAGCGGATATCAGCAAGCTTACGCTTGCATGTGAGCAATCTGTCAGCGAAAGAGTCGCGCCAGCTTTAGTGTTGCCAAGGAATAAGGTCCGTCTCATGCCGATTGTTGGGGTGCTTTACGATTCGGTCACGGCTGTAGGTGGGGATGAGGCTCGAGTTCTTGGTGGCAGCGCGATATTAGGGGCCCCACTCGCCGCTGCCAGAATTGTCGACCACAGCGGCTACCCATTAATACGTCATCACGACTGGGTATTGTTGGAATCCCACAAATTTTCTAAGTCGGAAGATCTGGAAAGTTTACGTGGTGAGCTTGTGGCGTTCGTGGCCGAGAAGGATGGGCAAAAAAGTGAGTACTTGAAGCGGGTCGGCATGACGGTCAGCGGAGATCTACGAATCTTCGAAAGCGTCGGTACATTCGGCGACGCGATCGCGGTTTATTGTGGTCCCGAGCAATCCTCTGGCTTGCCGCATTTAATGGACGTGTGGCGAGTCCGCGGGGTGTTGCGGGGTATTATCGACTCCGTTAATTAATCGGGCGCGAGATCCGGAGCCTGGTCTGCAGATGTAGGCCCAGCAGCGAGAGGTGAACGCGTGGTCTGCGCTCACCTTTTGTCTATCGGCGCAGCACCCTCTGACAATCGACGGCTTTGGGTTGTGGATTCAACCGGTCGATGCAACAAACTGCAGAGAGGTCCCCCCAAGCAATGGCGTGAGCCATATGCCACACTTCAAATACTCACAAGATTCAACGCGGTTCTCATCCAGTTTGGCATTTGGCAAGCCTGGAGTGTTTTGAATTCGTCTTTGCTAAGCGTTTTTTGGATATGTGACGCTACCTCGGAAGACAAAGCTTTTTTGCCGATGTAGTGCAGAGCCGTAAGAGCTACTCCTACCTTGGTATTTACGTGCTGAAAGCGATCCTTTGATGCGTGTTGTAAACGAAAGATGGCACTCCCAACACGGATTTTGCGCGTCGTCCCGGTGGTGTAGAAAATGGGCAACACCTGCATCTGTGTACTCAGTCCCATCAAACGAACAGCTTCAGCCCCGTGTATTTGAACCGTCTCTCCGTTTGCCTTAGTCATCAATCTCATCACAGCCAGAGGGCTAGCATGTACCTTGCCAAAGTACTTACTCGCCTTAGGCCGCATGTAGATACCACGAACCACACGTTCAAGGGCGCCGGCCTGAACAAGTCTAGAGAGCGCTTTGTTTGCCGAAGCGCGACTGCCAGATTGCGCGACAAGCCTACCCAGAAAAGGACGCCCCAAAGGCATGTGTTGGATTCGTTTGGCGATTGACTTAGCGACAGACATTGAGGGTTCCATGTCTATGAAACAGTTGGGGTTCCCGGAAAGTGCGCACTTTGCGAAATTGACCTATCCATTCGGCTTCCTTGAAGCCAGATCCACCACCTTACGGTCGTTCATCTTAGCCTTGAGAACACGGGTCTCGTCCAATAGCACCTCGTTGATGGATGCGAGACTGGCGACTTTAGCCCTCAATTCCTCGATCTCCTGACGGTAGGCTGCGGACTTCTTCCGTTCGGCAACCAAGTCTTGGTGTTTCACATCACGCATGGCGCGACTGGAGCGCCCTTGAGCCTCACGGATAACCTCGGCAAAGTTTGGGTAGTGGTTGTGGATCAGCGCCGTCGATACGCCTGCCTCGCGGGCTACTGCGGCGATGGTAACCTTGGTTTCCCCGGTTTTGGAGCGACCCTTCTGGATGCGGTAGAGAGCGAGCTTCAGATCCTTCTCTCGATGCTCCGCTGGCTTGTAGTTGATTGTATTTTTATTGCGCTTCATGCGATTAAAATCTCCGGGTCCATTCCCAGCTGGGCCAGTACGTCACGGCAGCGATTCAGGTCGCGCTCAACGCGTTGGCGACCGCCCTCGCCAATGTCCGTACAGTGCAGCAGCCCTTTCAAATCATCGTAGAGTCGCTGGTAGATGACCGCGTGGCGTGGCCCGATTACAGCATTGTTGCAGTTTCCGCAGCGAGTGCGCTCAAGGGTATTGCCGACGCAACCGTCATTGTCCGCCGTGCACCAGGCATGGCCGTTACTGCGAATCGCGGTGCTCTCGGCAATGGACTTCAGCATTGAGGCGTGATCCTTGAAGATCAGCAGATTCTGCGGCTCCCGCTGCCACTGCTTGAGCGTGCGGCCAAAGCCGCCGGCCAGGGGTTCGTCACCCAGCCAGTTATCGACGACGCCGAATTTTATATCTTCCAACTCCGCCTGAATATCGGCGTACAGCTCAAGGTCCAGATGCTGTCCCCAGCTGTCGTCCAAGGCGTAACCCAAGGTCATGTCCAGTGACCAGTGCGCGTAATGCTCCTTGAGGTAGCGCAGGTCACCAAAGCGGCTGTGCGCGGCGTAGTTGGCGAACTTGCGGCGGAACTGGTGGCTGGCGAGATTCCAGCTCAGTCCGCAATCCTTGGCAAAAGTCTTGAGGTTAAGATCCCAAGACGTGTTGGTAAGTGTGCGCACCTGGTTGTCCGCTTTCGAATCTACGCCGAGAAAGAGAGCATGGCGGTGCTTGTGCGCCTCGACGATCTGCGGATCATGCGGGCTGGCGCGGCGGCGCTGCACGATTTCGGCGGCAATCCTTGCCTGATAGGGTGCGACCCAGCGTTCCATCAGACGCAGGGTTCGCACGGCGGCCTCGGGGATCATCCAGTCATGGATACCGGCATCGGTCTTGTCCGACCGTGAGCGCATCCAGTGGAAGACGGTGCCTTCATCGTCCTGGCTACGGTGGTGCGAGCCCGACTGCACGTTGGCCAGCTCGTGGTTGCGACAGCCGGAGGTGCTGGCGAGGAAGATGTAGCAGGCCGTGCGCAGGTCGATCAGCGCCTTGTTGAATGCCCTCAGACCGCCCTCCCAACCACGGGCGCCCAGGTGGTGGTTCTTGGCCGCAATGACAGACCTACGACTCTGCCCCCTACGCTGCCCCGCGAGGGCATCCAGCGCCTCGCGCAGGTCAAGCAGTTGCTGGCCGCGCTCAACCTGCTGGTAGGCGCGCTCGAACAGGGCGCAGAAAACATCATCGGGGATCAGCGGCGTCTTGCCGCTCTGAGCGCCGCGGCCTGTAAGCCCCGCCATTGCCATCGCGGAAGTCTCGGGCCAAGGGGGCTGCGGCATCCTGTCGTCGGTATACTGGCTCAGTTCATGGAGCGCTTCGACGGCGCTGAAACGGCATTGCAGCCCACGCGGCGACAGTGGCTTGCCCTTGGATCGGCTGGTCTGGCGGTGCGCCTTGCAGGTGGCTACATAGGTCGCGCAGATTAGGGGTGTCGCCGCACCCAAGTGGTCGAGCTTGAGCGCTTCCAGGTGGCGCAGAAATGGCTTTGCAGTTAAGAAACATCCTTGCAGCACGGCGCCTTTAGGCCGATTCATCCCGCGACGCCCGCGCCGTAGGTAGCGGTAAAGCATTGCCTTCATCACCGCCCGAAACGCCGGTGGCACGGTGCCGAAGTCGAGCCGTTTCTTGCTGGCCGGCACATTGCTGGGGAAGCCGTCGAGTTGCCAGGTGTCGTCGCCGTAGTGGCTGAGGATGACCCACTGCCCATCGACCTGAGTAGCGCTGATGATCAGGGCGTCGCGTTCGGATTCGGAGAGCTCACGTACATCGCCCGGCTGGGCAGCAAGGGGTGCCCAGGGTAGCGCCGCCAAGGTGTTGTCGCTCATGCAAATACCTCAAGGGTGTTGATCAATTCAACCGTCCAGAACGGGTGCGGCAGGGCGCGGGCGCGCTCACGCGCCGCCTCCACGGCTTCGGCCTTGAAGGTGCCGCGCCGCAGTCCCTCGGCAACGATGTAGTGGTCGACCAAGCGGGGGATGTGGGCGTACTCCCGGGCCCAGCGCCGCTTGTCCATACGCGAGCGCTCGGCCAGTACGCGGAAGTAGAAGCTGAAAAGCTTGTACAGATCCTCGGCGGTCACCGCGTAGTGCTTGCAGCGCAGGCAGTTCATGAAGTTCATGCAGGTCGCGCCCTCGCGCTTCGGGGCGTACTGGCCGTTCACCGGGTCGGCGCATCGGCCCATGGGGGTGTCCCTGTAGGTTGCACCGATGGTCCGAGTCAGCAACTCCTGAACCAGTACCACGCCCATGAACTGCCAGTTGCGACGGGCATTCTCGTCGGGCCCCAAATAGTTTTGGTCGGTTACCTGAGGGGTATTGCCAAGGGCTGCGGCGGTAGTCGCGAGATCACCGTCGGTCAGCTCGAAGATGCGGTTGGCAAAGGTTTTGCGCAGGCGCGAGATGTTGATTCGCAGCGGCCTTCCATCGCTGTCGGTCAGGCCATACTCAGCTACAAGGCGGTTTCTCGCCTGAGCCAACGTTTGTGCACTCAGCGTCGTGACTTGACCGACACTCTTGGGGTCGCGAGTGCGATACAGCCATACGCGACCCTTGAGGTCGTCCGGAGCCTCTGCATCTAAGGGCTCGGTCAGGGCCATCACGCGGCGGATCAGGCTCGCCACATTGGTTCTCACGCTCGGCGTGGACTCTAGAAGGCGCTCGGCGTCCGACCCGGCGCGCAGAGCCACCTTGCTGGAGTTATACCCGCGCCGTTTCCACAGCACCATGAACACGATGTTTTCCTTGGGGTGCGGGCGCAGACAGTCACGGCCCATTTCCAGCAGTGGCGTGGTATTGCGACCGGTGTGCAGCGCTACGACCAGCAGGGCGAAGACAAGCAGTTCGCCTGTTACAGGCGCGTTGTCGGCCCAGATCGGCTTGATTGCCTGCCGCAGCGCCACCGTGAACGCTTGCCGCTCGCGCTTGGACAGCGCCGTCTCGCCCTTGGTCTTGCGATTGCTGTGCGGGAACGGATTGTGCGGGAAGGTGGCCGCATCGCCGTAGGCGAGCAAGGGGATCAGCCCACGCCGCCCCAAAGCGAGTAGCACGGGTTTGGTACTCATGTATAAACTTTTCTGACCGATAGTTGCCACGCCCAGCCCGGCAAGATGGCCAAGATAGCCGTCGATCAGGTCCCGGTTCACATCGGCCAGGGCCAAGTCACGGCCAAAAGCCGTTGCCCGCAGCATGCAGTAGTCGAGAAAATTGCGCAGTCCATTCAAGCAGTAGTTAGCCACTGTGCTGCCCATGACGGCACCTTCCTGACCGGCGAGGAAGCGTTCAATTTGGCGCTGGCAGGCATAGGTGATGGCATTGATGCTAGTGCCGTACCAGCGGGCAAAGTCGAAGCTACGGCTGTTGGAAGCGTTCCGTCCAAACTTGACCATGGTGTTATTCGGAGGGATGGCTTCGGGCAAAATTACCACATTGCCTGCCATGTCGTGGCTGTGCTCGACTTGCGGGACGCTGAGGTCGGTCTTAGTAAAAACTTTGCGCTTGCCCATCAGGCGGCCCCCGCCAGCGCGTTCAACTCATCGTCATAGGCCAGCACTGCCGCGTCGGCCATATCGTTGACCAGGTGCAGGTACACCATGGTCGTCTGAATTGAACTGTGGCCAAGTTGCCGCTGAAGGAACACAAGGGGATCCAGTCCGTTCGCAGGGTTGCGCTGAAGGCTGACTAGGGTCTGGGTGGCATAGGTATGCCGAAGCATGTGCGTATGTACTTTGATTCCGGCCCGTTTACCGGTTTCGCTGATGATTCGGTTGAGGCTTTTGCCGCCGTCACTATAGGGTTCCCCGGACTGGTTAAGGAGCAGCGCCTTTTGTGGGGTCTTGCTTAGCGAGGCGCGCTCGCCGCGCACCTTCGTCACATAGCGATAGAGTTCAGCCATGAATTTGCGGCTGACGTAAATATATCGCGGCTTGCTGCGCTTGGTCACCATGCCGCTGCCGTCGAACGGATCGAGCGGAATGCGGAGGTTGCGTTCGGTGCGTCCAGCCTTGTCCGGGTCGAAAACATAGGCCAGCGGGAAAGTGGCGATTTCCTCGCGGCGCAGACCCGTATGCAGCGCCAGGCGCATTATTATCTGGTGGTGGGGATTATCCGCTGTGGCCAGCAGCGACTTGATCTCGGCCATGCTCAGGAACTTGGGCAGGGCCTTATGGCTTCGCGGCATCACATCGTTTGCCATGGCTTTGCCGCCACTGGCATCGACGTGCGCAAGGAAGCCTGTTTCACGCCTCACGGTACGTTCTTCATAGGCGAAAGGCAGGCGTTTCACCCAACCTTCCTTCATGGCGTACTCGTAGAATTTGCAGATGTAAGTCAGGCGCTGGCGAGTGGTATTCGGTGCCAGCTCGCACGCCTCCTTGCAGTAGTCCCGATAGGCCGCTACAAGGCTCTTGGCCTCGCCACGATCCACGTCGCACCAGTCCAGTTCATGCGCTTGGATGAAACTGAAGAAATCGTACAGAGCGCGCCCGGTACTGGGCCAGGACTGCCTAGAGCCAATGGCTCCACGAAGCAGGTAGTGACGAAAAAACTGATTGGCCGGGACGCAACTCTCCATTGACTCCCAAAGCAGAATAGGGAACCCCGGATAGGGTTGCCCAGCGATCACTAAATCCTCAGTAGCCCACACAAGTTCCATCTGCCGTCCTCTTGTACTAATCAGAAACCCAATCACTTTGTCTGTTCTGACCAGTTTGAGGGCATTAGATCGACCCTAAAGCGCCTGAGCTTCTAAGTGTCTGTTTCTAATAACACAGCTATCTAACGCTTTCCAAGTACCGGATCATAAGGCGTTCCTCAAGGTTTGCAGGTGGGCGACCTGACGGCTGAATTCAGCGCTGGGCAACCGCTGCTTCGGTCGCGGGCTCATGGCCTGGCTGATGGCGCGTGTGGGTTGGCCAGTCAGGCGTGCGAGCACCAGCCATTGTTCGGCAACGCCGAGTTGTTCAAAACCGGGGTGACGGTGACGGACACGCCGCAGGATATCTTGTTGCAAGGCATGCAACAGGCTGTGCTGACCGTTGTGACGGAGCATGAAGTCAGCAGTGGCGCGCAGGTGTTCCTGAAGCTGGCGGCGAGCTCTCGGAGCCGGTTGCAGCAGCGGGCCGTTACGCACGCCAACGTGCCAGAACCCGAAAACGATCAAGGCGATCAGGGCCACCAGGGCTTGTGGAAAGTAGCGCCACAGCAAGGTCAGCAAGCTGTCGTGATCGGTATTGAACAGCAGGGTCACGTCGGTGTCGGCCGTCAGGTACCACAGCAGCCAGGCGTTGTCGTACTGGTCGATGGCCGGGGTTTTCCAGAGGTCGGCGTCGGTGACCACGGTGATCGAACCGAGCCCGTGAGTCAGTTGCATCATGTGCGTGGCCTTGCCGCTGTTGGCCCAGGCCTGGGCGAGGTTTTTCGGGTCGTCGAGGTGGAATGCGGTATCGAAGCTGAAGTAGGCCGGCGCTTCTTCGTTTTCCAGGTAGAGCTTGGTCAGTTTGGGATAGGGATCGTCGACAGGATCGGGTGGCGGTTCCTTGAGGTCTTTGCTCAGGGACTGGTGCAACTGCACACGGTCGAGCAGCAGGTCATTGCTCTGACCGGTCTTCTCATCCCACAAGGCTTCGGCGACGAATAAAAGACGTCCACCGGCCCGGGTCCAGTTCAACACCTGATTCACCTGTCGTGGCGACATGTTCGACCGATCGCCGAGCAACAACAAACTGCGCTGATGAGGCTCGAGGGTCGGCAGGATGTCGAGGCTGTTGGCGTGGCTGACGGTCAGGCCCTGTTTGCGCAGAAAATGCTCGGCCGCCAGATAAGGGTTGGCTTGGGCTTCGGGGGATGGGCCGTGATCGATTTCTGCTGGATAGGGTATGGCCTTGAAATACAGGTAAACACTCAGCGCGCCCAACAACACGGCGATGAACGCACCGACTGAAAGCCACAAGCGCCGGTTCAACGGACCGCTCCCGGGCCGAACAACGCGCGCCAGCCGTCACAGAGCTCCTGCTGCAAATGCGCCGGTGGCAATCGATGCCCATACGCCATGTTTTGCCAATGCCCGGTGAGATTTTTGCTGAAAGCCAGCAAGGCAGGTTGTTGCAGTTGCTCAACGCGCTGAAGCACTTCGCCTTCGGTATCGGCGGGTTTGAGCGCCATGTTGAAGTCATGCAGCAAGTGGCTGAGCAGGGCACGATAGAGCAATCCGAGGGCTTCACGGGGATTGGTCTGCCAGAGGCTTTCGGCGCTGGCGGCGATGTCGGCGGGCAGGGTTTCGCGGTTGAGGTCCAGGCCGAACGCCTGCTGCGGTAACGGCCACGTGACCTTGCGATTTAACGTGGGTCGACGGCTGACGAAGGCCTGCAGCCAGTCGCGGTAACGCCAGATCAACAGCCCAATGGCGCCGATCACTGTGCCCCACAGCAACACTTCGATCAGGCTGGCCAATACGCCAAAGCGTTGGCTATCCAGCAAGCTGAACAGGGCCTTCAGCCAGGCGGGCGTTTGACCATTGTCCGCAGTGTCGGAGGCGAGTTTGTCTTCGCCAAAGCGATAGCGCGTTACTGTTTCCTTATTCTTGAAGGGGGGTTGATCGAGGATGGCCTTGATGCTGTCCCGGGACGCCTGGCTGGTCAGTGGCTGGTCCAGCAGACGCGCAGAGTCCGGTGAAATGACCGGTTCGGCGGCCCAGACGCTTTGCGCCGTCGGCACTTGCAGGATCGCGGCGAGCAGCAGCGTGACGACCGTGCTGGCCAAGCGTTGACGCAATCGGCGAAACACCAGCTCGATGTCCCAGGCCTCCAGCCGCGTGCGCCGGTTCAGATAAAGGCTGAAACCGCAGGCCACATAGATCGGTTCCCAGACAATCAGCACCAGAACGTAAAAGGTATTGGTCAGGTGTTCCAGCCAGCGCCAGTCTTGTGTGGCAGCGGTAATCAAGGTCTGCCAGCCCCAGTCGAGTTCGACCTGTTGCGGCAAGAGCATGTAGAACAGCACCATCAAGCCGATCCACAGCGCGGTTTCCAGATGCACGCCGATGATTGTCAGCCACTGGGCGGCGCCCGCGTTGCGTTGCTGCAACACGCGCAAACGTTGTTGGCGTGCTTCGCCCCCCAACCCTTCGAGTTGCACCACCGGCATCAGAAAACTGCGGCTCAGGCTCAGGCGGCGCCAGGTCAGGCTGGCGAGTAATTGTGACCTGAGCAGACGCGGCCATTGGTGCAGGGCCTGTTTCAGTGTGGGGGTTTCGCCGAACATGGCTTTGGACAGGATGTACAACGGCAGCCGATCGAACGCTGGTTTGAGCCACCAGAACAGGAACACGGCGAGGGAGGGTGAATCCCACAGCATCAGGGTGAGCAGGGCGAAGATCGGCAAGGTCACGATGGCCCAACTGGTCATCAGCAAGCGTCGATGGCGCTGGCTCAGCAGCACCCCCAGGTCCATGGCTTCCCAGGTCGTGCGCGGGCGGATCACCACACTGGCATCACTCAGGCGCATGGCGAGTCCGTCCGGCAAACAGTAGATAAGTCACCATCAAGCACCAGAGCGCCGCGCCGACCAGGTATTTGGTCAGCGGCGCGAACCCGGTCCGCGACGACCAGTAAGCTTCGATAAACGCCGCAATCAGCAGAAACAGCATGACCCCGCAAATCAGCAACACGCTTTTGCGCGCCGCCAGTTGCAGGGCTTCGGCGCGGGGCAAACGCCCCGGCGCGATCAAGGCCCAGCCCAGTTGCAGGCCTGCCGCACCGGCCAGGGCGATGGCACTCAGTTCGAAGGCACCATGACCGATCACGAACGACCAGAAGGTTTGCCCGTAGCCGATGTGCGTCAGGTGCCCGGCCACCGCACCGATCATCAACCCGTTGAAGAACAGGAAAAACGCGCTGCCCAGGCCAAACAGCAAACCGCTGGCGAAGGTCTGAAAGGCGATGCCGATGTTGTGCATGATGTAGTAACCGAACATCACCCAGTTTTCACTGGCCGCCCGTTCGGCCGAACGTCCCAGATGACCGGCGAGGGGGTCGTACATGCTTTGCATCTCACTGACCTGCTCGGCCGGGATCAGGTTGTATATCAGGTCCGGGAACAGATACACCAACAGCGCGAAGCCGATCAGGCTGCCAAAAAACATCAGGCTGGCGGCAAGGACGAAACGCCACTGCTCACGCACCAGTCGCGGGAAATCGGCGAGGATGAAACTCAGTATGTTGGCACCCAGTCGACTGCGATGCCGATAAAGCTGTTGATGCCCGCGCAGGACCTGTTGCTGCAATGAATCGATCAGGAAACTGCTGTAACCGCGTTCCTGAGCCAGGGCCAGGTGTTGGCAGAGTCGTCGATAATCGCTGGGAAAACTGGCGACTCCAGAGGCGTCCTTGCCACGTTCCAGCCGTTCAAGCATGAGTGCAAACTGCTCCCATTCGGCGCTGTGGCGACTCTCGAATAGGCTTTGCTTCATGTGGGGCCCAACAGGCCACGGGCGATGCCGTTGAGTTCGGCCCTCGCCTGTGGCTTCGATACCTGCAACGGTTGCGCGAGTATCGAGGCGAGCTCGTTGGCCCGCGCCTCGGAGAGTTCACCCTGGCGTTCGGCAAACCCGAGGATGGCGCGTTGCTCGGTCAGCGTCAGCGCGAAGGCAGCGCGCCGCGGCGGGACATCAGGCAGTTGCGGTCGGGTGAGCGGTTGTTCGCGGTAGATCACCAGCGTACCGGCGGCCAGGTCGCCGAGGCGTTTGAAGGTGGGATGTTGCAGGCAACTGATCGCCCCCAGAAAATAACCGAATGGCAACATGTCGACAAATCGCAGCAGGTTGCGCAGCAAGGACGCAGACCAGCCGATCGGCGTGCCATCGTCATGCACTACGCGCAACCCCATCCATTGCTTGCCCGGCGAGCGGCCCTGATTGAGCACCTCGAACAGCACCATGTACCACCAGCTCACCACGAACAGCAGGATCGAGCCCAGCCCGGCGCCGAGTTTTCCGAGAAACGCCAACATAATAAACAGCAGGCCCAGCATCACCCCACGCAGGCCCAGGTCGATGGCGAACGCCAGCGCACGTACCATCAACCCGGCCGGGCGCAACGGCAAGTCGATGCCTTCGGGCGTTTCGACGTGATACCGCGTGTCCAGTGGCCAGGACAGCGTCGCTTTCCCTGGCAGTGCTGTGGTTTCGAGCATGGGCAACCTTGATGTGGCCTGGTCTGTCGGATGCTAGCAGCCTCTTGGGGAAAAACGACATAACTATGTATTGCACGGTAAGTAGTCAGAGATGATTGAATAACAAGATTGCTGGTCGGGGCGCCATATGTGCGCCTAGACTTCGCCGGTCTTCAGTTCAGGAACAACCCGTGACCTCGATCTTCTGGTACGACTATGAAACCACTGGCATCAACCCCCGTTGCGACCGCCCGCTGCAAGTGGCAGGAATTCGCACCGACTTCGATCTCAATGAAATAGACGAACCGGTCAACCTGTATTGCCAGCCCAGTGACGACATCCTGCCGCATCCGGCGGCTTGCGCGATCACCGGTATTACGCCTGGCCGCTTGGCCGAGCAAGGTTTGAGCGAAGCCGATTTCATGACACGGGTGCATGCCCAGCTCGCGGCGCCCGGCACCTGTGGGGCCGGGTACAACACGCTGCGTTTTGACGACGAGATGACCCGTTACAGCCTGTATCGAAACTTTTTCGACCCCTACGCGCGGGAGTGGCAGGGCGGCAACAGCCGCTGGGACCTGATCGATGTGGTGCGCGCGGCTTATGCCTTGCGTCCCGATGGTCTCGTCTGGCCCAAGGACGACGAAGGGCGAGTCACGCTCAAGCTCGAACGTCTGACCGCCGCCAATGGCATCGATCACGGGCATGCACACGAGGCGTTGTCGGATGTTCGCGCCACCATCGCCCTGGCGCGTCTGATTCGGGAAAAACAGCCGAAGTTGTATGACTGGCTGTTTCAATTGCGCGGCAAACAAAAGGTCATGGATCAAATTCGGCTGTTGCAGCCGATGGTGCATATTTCCGGGCGCTTTTCGGCGGCCCGCAACTATGTGGGGGTGGTGCTGCCATTGGCCTGGCATCCACGCAATCGCAACGCGCTGATTGTCTGTGACCTGCACCTGGACCCTCAGGGGTTGCTCGATCTGGATGCCGAAACCTTGCGTCAGCGGCTTTATACCCGCCGCGATGACTTGGCCGAAGGCGAGCTGCCGGTGCCGCTCAAGCTCATACACATTAATAAGTGCCCGGTAGTGGCGCCTTTGTCCGTACTTCGTCCTGTAGATCAGCAACGTCTGGGGCTGGATATGGCGCTCTATCACGAACGAGCGCTGCGGCTAAGTGCCGCACAACAAGTTTGGCGAGACAAAGTGTCGGGCATTTACGCCAGCGACGATTTCTGCCCGAGCCTGGACCCCGAGCAACAGTTATACGACGGTTTTATTGGTGATCGGGATCGGCGTCTATGCGAGCAAGTCAGAACCGCTGATCCTGCGCATTTAGCACAAGAGCAATGGCCTTTCGATGATGAACGTTTGCCTGAATTATTGTTTCGTTATCGCGCACGCAACTTCCCCGAGACGTTGAGTTTCGAAGAGCAAGAGCGCTGGCGAATATTCTGTCAGAAACGTTTGTCTGCACCTGAGTGGGGCGCTCCCAATACCCTGGAAAGTTTTCTGACAGAGGCTGCCCAATTGATGACTAGTGCTTCATCGTTTCAGCGAGAGGTTCTGGATGAATGGCAGAATCATGTCCAGGTATTACGCAAACGTTTGAGTCTTTGAAAAATGAAAATAATCTGCGCTTGAATTCCAGGCATAAAAAAACGCCAGCATTTGCTGGCGTTCTTTTGGTCGCGGATCAGTCTGCGACACGCTTGCGGCTTAGCCCAGCAGGGTAGCCCAGCCTTCAACCACGTCACCGCCCCACTTGGCTTTCCACTCTTTCAGAGTCTTGTGGTTGCCACCTTTGGTTTCGATGACTTCGCCGTTGTGCGGGTTTTTGTATTGTTTAACTTTGCGAGCACGCTTGGTGCCGGTAGTTTTTACTGCGCCACCACGTGGAGCCTTGGTTTTGGACTCTGGATCCAATAATGCGATGATGTCGCGCAGGGATTTAGAGTATTCGCCCATCAGGGTGCGCAGTTTGCCTTCGAATTCCAGCTCGGTTTGCAGTTTGTCGTCTTGGGACAGATTCTTCAAACGGGCTTGTAGCTCTTTGATAGCTTCTTCGGTGGCGCGATATTCGTTGATCAAGGACATGAGGACTACCTTATGTTGGGCGCTGGATGGCAGGTGACAGTGCGACAATAATAGTCAGGGTGTTTCATCAAGTAAACATTTAACCGGAGTTTTATTTAAATTAGTTGCGGAATAGGACACACCTTGGAGTGACAGTTAAATAGCGTCACAAATATTCACCATTGACCTCTTGAAGATTGCCCACAAGATCACCATCGCGTGGGGCAACGCGGTGCTTGCAGGACCTGTACCGTACCTGCGGGCAAGGCCACACGTCATCAATACTGCAGTTTTGCTGCGCAATCGCTAGAATGGCGGCCTTTGCGAAGTTCTGGAGTTTCCCCCTCATGCGCACTTTTCGGCTGGTGATTGCTTGCCCGGACCGCGTCGGCATCGTTGCTAAAGTCAGTAACTTTCTGGCGTCACATAATGGCTGGATCACTGAAGCGAGCCATCACTCGGATAATCTCAGTGGCTGGTTCTTCATGCGTCACGAAATTCGTGCCGATTCGCTGCCTTTTGGTATCGAAGCCTTTCGCGAGGCGTTTGCACCGATTGCCGAAGAGTTCTCGATGGACTGGCGCATCACCGACACCGAGCAGAAGAAACGCGTGGTGTTGATGGCCAGCCGTGAATCCCACTGCCTGGCCGACTTGCTGCACCGCTGGCACAGCGACGAATTGGACTGCGAAATCGCCTGTGTGATTTCCAATCATGATGATTTGCGCAGTATGGTCGAGTGGCACGGTATTCCTTACTACCATGTCCCGGTCAACCCACAGAACAAGGAGCCGGCCTTCGCCGAAGTCTCGCGCCTGGTTAAACAGCACGAAGCGGAAGTGGTGGTACTTGCCCGTTACATGCAAATTCTGCCGCCCGAGTTGTGCAGCGAATATGCCCATAAAGTCATCAATATTCACCACAGCTTCCTGCCGTCTTTTGTCGGTGCCAAGCCGTATCACCAGGCTTCGATGCGCGGTGTGAAGTTGATCGGCGCCACATGCCACTATGTCACCGAAGAACTGGACGCCGGTCCGATCATCGAGCAAGACGTAGTGCGCGTGAGTCACAGTGACAGTATTGAGGACATGGTGCGCTTCGGCCGTGACGTCGAGAAAATGGTGCTGGCCCGTGGTCTGCGTTATCACCTGGAAGACCGGGTGCTGGTGCATGGCAACAAAACCGTCGTGTTCTGATGATCTGCGGATCGTTCCCACGCTCCACGTGGGAATGATCCAGGTGAAGAGAGACATGACCATGGCCGATCCACTGGACAAAGCCACTTCCAAAGCACCCGCCACATTGGGTGAGGGCTGTTTGAGTCGCTATGACCCGGATGACCTGAGCCCCGAAGACGGCACGGAGTTTCCCGGTGCCGCGGAGTTGTGGGAGCAGTTGCAGGGCGATTCCGACGATGCAGTCGGGGGCGCATGAAAAAGATCGCAGCCTTCGGCAGCTCCTACAAGGGCGCTGTAGGAGCTGCCGAAGGCTGCGATCTTTTAAGGCTGTGATCTTTCAAGCCTGCTTGAACTTCATCAACTTCTTGAGCAATGGCCGCCCAAGCATCAGCAAAAACACCGGCCCACCGACCACCAGGTAGAAGTAATAGGTCACTGTTCGCCAGATCAGAATCGCCGCCGCCGCGGTGGATTTCCCGACCATGGGCGCCAGCAGCGCCGCCGATGTCAATTCCGCCGCCCCGGCACCGCCCGGCAACAGGCTGAACTGCCCCGCACTCAGCGACAGCATCTGGATCAGAAAGCACCAGGCCCACTGCAAATCCACGCCCAGCCCACGTAACGCCAGATACAGCACGCTATAGCGCAAGAGCCAATGCAGGCAGGTCAGTGCAAACACCGTGATCAACGTCTGAAAAGGCAACTTCAATGTGTCAGTGAACGCCGCCAGGAAGTGCAGGAGCTTTCGGGCCCAGCGCATCCGGGTGGTGCCTTTGACATTGAGACGAGCGAGCAACCGACCACTCAGACGAATCAGCGAACGGTGGTAGCGAGCCGCCAATACGCAACTGAACAGCCCGCCGAACATCGAGATGGCGCTGACGGTCAGCAGCCATTCCATGCGCTGACTGAGGTGCTGGAACAGTGCATAAATCAGAATCCCGCTCAGCGCGCAGAGAAAAAACAGCAGATCGCTCAACTGGTCCATGGCGAACACGGCGCTGCCCCTGGCCGGTCGTACGCCGTGGCGTGCCAGCAACGCCATGATGGTCAGCGGTCCGCCACTGCCGCCGGGGGTGGCGCAGTAGGCGAATTCGGCGGACATCACTACCCCGAGACTTTTGAAGCGACTGATCTTGTCGCGTTGATCCCCCAGCAGCAGGCGCAAGCGCTGGGTGTTGAGCATCCAGCACAGCAGGATCATGCCGAACATGATCAGTAACCATTTCAGCGGAAAGCTTTGCAACCGCGACCATGTCTCGCCGCCGCCCAGCAACGACGGGATGAGCACCGCAGCGAGCAGGGCGACGACCAGCAGAATCCCGCGGCTCATGCGGCGCGACCGATAGGGTCGCGTTGCTGTGCCAGCCAGTTGGCCTTGGTCATCGGCACACGGCCCTCGTCGAGCAAGCGCTTGAGGGTTTTCAGCCAGTAGTGACGCGAGAACTCATGGCGCATGTCCACGGGGTGCAGGCCGAGACGGATCACCGGCGCCTGGCGCCAGCGTTGTTCGCGCTGATCGCTGACGATTTTCGACAGGCCTCGACGCCAGGCGCTGCGCGCGCTCCAGACCAGGCACGGGGCATCGATCGCGGTGAAATCCGGCAATCGATACAGATGCTGCGAGTCGCTGGTGTAGCGCAGCGGTAACTGGCGCAAGGCCTGGCGGGTGCCTTCGCTCATCAGCCACGCCGGAGCGACGAAACCTTGCAATGGCCAGTTGTAACGGTGAAACACCTCTATTCCGGCTCGCAGGCGGGTGAGGGCGGCTTCCTGTGACAGGTCGTAGAACTCGCCTTCATGGGTGTAGATTCGGCGCATGAACCAGTCTCGGGGAGTGAGGGGGATGGGGCCTTCATCGCAATGGAAGTAACCGTGTAGTGCCAGTTCGTCGCCGAGAGCGACGCGGCGGGTCAGCAAACGTCGAAACGCCGGATACGCGTCCAGGTCGTTATGCTTGTGGAAGTCGGGCACCACCAGCCAGGTGATCGGCACCTCACCCAGCGCGTCGACGGCTTCGACGAAGGCTTGGTAATCGGGCCAGGTTTGCGGCGCAACGTCGTGCAATACCAGTAACAGGCTGGGCGCGTTCATGGGCTCAACCATTGGCGGTCAGTGGCCATTGAGTGCCGAGTACGGCGTGATAGTGCCCCAACAGGCTGTCGACCACGATATCCCAGGCGTAATGCTGCTCGACATGGCTGCGGGCTTGCTTGCCCAGCGCGGCGCTGCCTTGACTGAACAGTTCACGCACAGCGTTGGCCATCGCTGCTGGATTGTTCGGCGTGCAAAGCAGGCCGCATTGATCAGTGACAATTTCCTGAAAAGCCCCGGCCGCCACGGCCACCACCGGAATGCCGCTGGCCATGGCTTCGAGGATCACCAGGCCAAAGGTTTCCTGATCACCGGCATGCACCAGCGCATCGGCACTGGCCATCAAGCGCGCGACTTGCGCCGCCGGGTAGAACTCGTCGAGGACGGTGACATTGCGCGGTACCAGGG
Source organism: Pseudomonas frederiksbergensis (assembly GCF_003732275.1). GTDB lineage: Bacteria > Pseudomonadota > Gammaproteobacteria > Pseudomonadales > Pseudomonadaceae > Aquipseudomonas > Aquipseudomonas frederiksbergensis_H. The sequence goes on along the minus strand of NZ_MOBM01000012.1, from coordinate 472,352 downwards.
TCGGCATCGAAGAGCCCACCAGTAACAGGTGATAGCGACGACCCAGGCGTTTCATGCATTTGAGCAGCACTGGCAGGTTTTTTTCCTTGGATCCACGGCCGGCGAAGATCAGCAGATGAGTGTTTTCATCGATGCCCAATTCAGCCCGCAAACCTGGATCCCGTTTACTGGGATTGAACGTTTGCAGGTCGACACCCAGCGGTTGTACGAAAACGTTCTTCACGCCCAACCCGATCAGTTTATCGGCCATGATTTGACTCGGCGCCAGAACCCGGTCGAAGTTGCCATAGAGTTTGCTGACATATGCTTCGATATTGGGGGTAACCCAGTTGCCCATGCGATTGCTGACCAACAGCGGCAGGTCCGAATGATAAAAACCGATCACCGGCACATCAAGTTGGCGCTTGGCGTCCAAAGCAGCCCAGGCAGTCAGGTAAGGGTCGCCGACTTCAATCAGATCGGGCTGCAAATCCTGCAGAACATTGCGCCAGGGCGCGAGACGGAGAGGGAAGCGATAACCCTTGCCAAAGGGCAGGGCAGGGGCCGGAACCGTGTAAATGCCATCCTGTTCACTCAAATGAGCCCCAGGGATCAGCAAGCTGTGACGAATGCCTGGCTTGTTGCCCAGGCGGCGGTGCTTGGCATCCAGATAAGTGCGCACGCCACCGCTGGCAGGGGCGTAGAACATGGTTATGTCAGCGATATGCACGATGAACATTCCTCCGGGACCGTTGTTCTCCCTTTGGTTGACCTATATGAAGGATAGATGTTCGGTTGGGGTTTTGCGGAGGGGGTGTCAGCGGGGTTTTGCGGGGCTTTACAGATCGCTATCGCGAGCAGGCTCGCTCCCACACTGGATCTGTTGTGAACACATTATTTGTGAGCAACGAAGATCAAATGTGGGAGCGAGCCTGCTCGCGATTGGGGCCTGTCAAACGTTCTAGATGCGGAAACTGCCCACCAACTGCTTCAATCGCGAAGCCTGCTGCTCAAGGTCCGAGCACGCACGCAATGTCGATTGCAGGTTTTCCACGCCTTCCTGGTTCAACGTGTTGATCTCGGTGATATCCACGTTGATCGACTCAACCACCGCCGTCTGTTCCTCGGTCGCTGTGGCCACGGACTGGTTCATGCCGTCGATTTCGCCGATGCGCAACGTCACGCTGTTCAAGCGTTCACCGGCCAGGTTGGCGATTTCCACGCTGTCCTGGCTGTGACGCTGGCTGTCGCTCATGGTGCTGACGGATTCCCGGGCACCGACTTGCAGCTCCTCGATCATGGTCTGCACCTGTTGCGCCGACTCTTGCGTGCGGTGCGCCAGGTTGCGCACCTCGTCGGCCACCACGGCAAAACCGCGCCCTGCTTCACCGGCCCGCGCCGCTTCAATGGCCGCGTTCAGCGCCAGCAGGTTGGTTTGCTGGGAGATGCTGGTGATCACTTCGAGAATCTGCCCGATGTTCACGGTTTTGCTGTTCAGCGATTCAATATTGGTACTCGAAGCGCTGAGCATGCTCGACAGTTGATTCATCGCGGCAATGCTGCGATCCACCACTTGCTGGCCGTCTTCGGCCAGGCTGCGCGCGTCGCTGGCCTGACTTGACGCTTGCGCGGCGTTGCGGGCGATTTCCTGGGCGGCGGCGCCAAGCTGGTTGATCGCCGCGGCGACACTGCTGGTGCGCGAGGCTTGCTGGTCGGAATTGAACATCGACGAGTTCGAGGCGGCCACCACACGCAGGGCCACTTCGTTGACTTGGCCGGTGGCCGAGGACACTTCGCGGATTGACGTATGAACCCGTTCCACGAAACGGTTGAACGCCGTGCCGAGGATGCCGAATTCGTCCTGATTCTGGATGGTCAGGCGCTTGGTCAGGTCACCTTCACCGTCGGCGATGTCTTCCATGGCGCGGGTCATGACATGCAGCGGCTGGATCAGGATGCGGATCAACATGCCGAGCAGGGCGATGATGATTGCCACAGCAATCACCGTCGCGACGACCGCCGAGGCGCGGAATTCGCTGAGCATCGAGAAGGCTTTGTCTTTATCCACCGACAGGCCGATGTACCAATTGACCGAGGACAAGCCTTTGATTGGGGTGAACGTGACGATGCGGGTCTTGCCGTCGACGTCGATTTCACTGAGTTCGCTGCTGATGCGCGGGGTGTTGTTCGGATACGCCTCGCTCAGGGACTTCATCGCCAGGGTTTTGTCCGGGTGAACCAGGATCTTGCCATCGGCGCTGATCAGAAAGGCATAACCCATGCCGTCGAAGTCCAGCGCGTTGAGGCTGTCGGCGATCACCTGCAAGCTCAGGTCGCCACCGACCACGCCGATGCTTTGACCGTCCTTGAGCACATTGTTGACGATGGAAATGACCAGCTGGCCGGACGCGAGATCGATGTACGGTTCGGTCAGCGCCGAGCCGCCGGTGCTTTGGGCACTCTTGTACCAAGGCCGGACGCGAGGGTCATAGCCGTCGGGCATCTTGCTGTCAGGGCGGATGATGAAGGTGCCATCCTTGTTGCCCAGATAGGCGCCCATGAAGGTCGAGGTCACGGCCTTCTGCTCAAGTAGTTTGGAGACATTGCCGGTGTCAGCGTTCAGGGCGACGTTTTGTGACAGGTTCTCGATCAGCAGGCTACGTCCAGCCAGCCAGGTCTGGATATTGTTGGCCGTCACACTGCCCATTTCTTGCAGATAGTTGTCTAGATCGTTGCGTATCGCATTACGCTGCAAATAGTCGTTGTACAACGTAAACGAGGCGAAGGCAGCAATAACGATGAGGGCGGCGGCAAGCAGTATTTTATGGCTGAAGCGCAGATTTTTATTCATGGCTTGGGGGTCCGCTAAAGTCTTAATGTCCAGGGCGTGCTTTTATAAAGGCGCGCAAAATGGGCAGTGTTGAAAGTAAGCTGATAGTTCCGTCTCTCCTTAGGGAATTACCGACGCTATTTTCAGTCTGGTCTCTGGCTTGTTATCGGCCATGAAGGATCAAAGATTAACCATGGGTGACAAAATGCCTGACTCATCACAACTCGTTATCGGCGCCGATCTCGCGGGCCAGTCCGTCGCCCAGGCCATGCGCCTGGCCAACCGTCACGGCCTGGTAGCGGGCGCTACCGGGACCGGTAAAACCGTCACCTTGCAGCGCCTGGCCGAAGCCTTCAGCGATGCCGGCGTGGCGGTGTTCGCGGCGGACATCAAAGGCGACCTGTGTGGCCTGGGCGCCGCCGGCAACCCTCAAGGCAAAGTCGCGGAGCGGATCGCCGGGATGCCCTGGCTGAACCATAAGCCTCAGGCGTATCCGGTGACCCTGTGGGACATTAACGGTCAGTCCGGCCATCCACTGCGCACAACCTTGAGCGAAATGGGCCCATTGCTGCTCGGCAGCCTGCTGGAACTGACCGACAGTCAGCAGTCGGCACTCTATGCCGCGTTCAAGGTGGCCGACCGCGAAGGGTTGTTGCTGCTCGATTTGAAGGATCTGAAGGCGCTGCTCAATCACCTGCGCGACAACCCCGAATTGCTGGGGGATGACGCCGCGTTGATGACCACCGGTTCCAGCCAGGCCCTGTTGCGCCGTCTGGCGACGCTGGAACAGCAGGGCGCCGAAGCGTTGTTCGGCGAGCCGGCGCTGCAACTGGAAGACATGTTGCAACCGGCCGTGGATGGTCGCGGGCGCATTCACTTGCTCGATGCCAGCCGTCTGGTGCATGAAGCGCCGAAGGTTTATGCAACGTTCCTGCTGTGGTTGTTGGCCGAACTGTTCGAGCAACTGCCGGAGCGTGGCGATGCCGAGAAACCGCTGCTGGCGTTGTTTTTCGACGAAGCCCACTTATTGTTCGCCGGTACGCCCAAGGCGTTGCAGGAGCGTCTGGAACAAGTGGTGCGACTGATCCGCTCGAAAGGCGTGGGGGTGTATTTCGTTACCCAATCGCCCGGCGACTTGCCGGATGATGTGCTGGCCCAACTGGGCCTGCGCATTCAGCATAGTTTGCGTGCATTTACCGCCAAAGAACAGAAATCCCTGCGCGCGGTCGCCGACGGTTTCCGGCCGAACCCGGCATTTGACGCCTTGTCGGTATTGACGGAATTGGGGATCGGCGAGGCGCTGGTCGGTACCCTGCAAGACAAGGGCACGCCGGGAATGGTCCAGCGTGTATTGGTTGCACCGCCACAATCGCGGATCGGGCCGCTGACCGAGACCGAACGCACCGTGCTGATCGCCGGTTCGCCGTTCAAGGGGCGCTACGACAAACCGGTCGATCGCGAATCGGCTTATGAAGTGCTGATGGGGCGTAAAGGGCTGGCGCCGGATCCTGAAGCCGCGCCGGGCAAACCTGCACCTCAAGAGCCGGGTTTCACCGAACAGGCTGGGGAATTCCTCGGCACAGCGGCAGGCCAGGCGTTGAAATCAGCCATGCGGCAGGCGGCGAATCAATTGGGCCGACAATTGGTACGCGGGTTGATGGGGTCATTGCTCGGAGGCAGCAAACGCCGCTGAAAAGCAAAGATCGCAGCCTGCGGCAGCTCCTACATTGAATTGTGAACATCCTGTAGGAGCTGCCGAAGGCTGCGATCTTTTGATCCTGCTTTTAAACCTTGGGTTTGGCGTGCGCCGCCAGGCGTTCGAGGGCTGCCCGCAGGTTCGGGTCGGTAATGCCATCGGCCGTCGCCTGAATGGTCGCCGCCGCATCCGTCGACAAATTTATCGTATGTCCCGCAGCCCCTTGCTGAACGGTAGGCGGCTGGACCTTGAACAGAATGCGCGTCAGGCTGGCGAACTCGTCGAACAGCTGTAACTGTCGTTGCAGACGCTTTTGCTGATAACGCAGGCGGGTGGCCCAGTGGCCGTCGGTGACAATCAGCAATAAACTGCCTTCACGCCACGACGCCACATGGCAATGCTCGCGGGCAGCCGGCTGCAGTTGGCTTTCCACCAAACGTTGTAAATGGCCCAGGCGTTGAGCGTGGCCAAAGATGGCTTTCAGCGGTTTGGCTTCGCGAAGCAGAACGGCGGGTGCTCTGGCCGTGAGAGGGCGAAATGCCATGATCAGACACCTGAAGTAACAGAGCGGCTATGGTAACAGAAAGCCCCCGTTGCTCCCGACCCATTGCTTTGTGAACGTTTTACTCATTAAATCAACGAATAACTTGTGCCCGGAACGGGTTGAAGTTCAGTAAAAAGCCCTTATTTTAGGTGAGCCCCGTCACAGCGCAGTGCATGCATCGTGGAACAACGCCACTTTCCTCACCATCGTTTCCGGGTAGAATGCTCGTTCGCATGCGGCCATGAGGGCTGCACGGGCGACTCACGGGGCCGCCCTCCATCCCTTTAGTGTGGAAGATCCTGCCGATATGTTTGCGCCTTTGTTAAAGAAACTTTTTGGAAGCAAGAATGAGCGTGAAGTCAAACGCATGCTCAAGACGGTGCAGCTCGTCAATGCCTTCGAAGAGCAAATGGTAGCCCTTTCGGACGATCAATTGCGTGCCAAGACCGACGAGTTCAAGGTCCGCCTCGCCAAAGGGGAAACCCTCGACAAACTGCTGCCCGAAGCCTTTGCGGTCGCCCGCGAAGCCGGCAAGCGCGTCATGGGTATGCGCCACTTCGATGTCCAGCTGATCGGCGGCATGACCTTGCATGAAGGCATGATCGCGGAAATGCGTACCGGTGAAGGCAAGACCCTGGTGGCAACACTGGGCGTTTACCTCAACGCGCTGTCCGGCAAGGGCGTGCACGTTGTGACGGTGAACGACTACCTGGCCCGCCGTGACGCCAACTGGATGCGTCCGCTCTACGAATTCCTCGGCATGACGGTCGGCGTGGTCACCCCATTCCAGCCGCCGGAAGAGAAGCGCGCCGCTTACGCCGCCGACATCACCTACGGCACCAACAACGAATTCGGTTTCGATTACCTGCGCGACAACATGGCGTTCAGCATGGAAGAAAAATTCCAGCGCGAACTCAATTTTGCCGTGATCGACGAAGTCGACTCCATCCTCATCGACGAAGCCCGTACCCCGCTGATCATCTCCGGTCAGGCCGAGGACAGCTCCAAGCTGTACATCGAGATCAACAAACTGATCCCGCAGCTGGAATTGCACGTCGAAGAAGTCGAAGGCGAAGTCACCAAGGCTGGCCACTACACCGTGGACGAGAAGACCCGTCAGGTCGAACTCAACGAAGCCGGTCACCAGTTCATCGAAGACATGCTGACCCGCGTCGGCCTGCTGGCTGAAGGCGAGAGCCTGTATTCGGCGCATAACCTCGGTCTGCTGACCCACGTTTATGCCGGCCTGCGTGCGCACAAACTGTTCAATCGCAACGTCGAATACATCGTGCAGGACGGTCAGGTCGTGCTGGTCGACGAACACACCGGCCGTACCATGCCGGGTCGCCGTTTGTCCGAAGGCCTGCACCAGGCCATCGAAGCCAAGGAAAACCTGAACATCCAGGCCGAGAGCCAGACCCTGGCGTCGACCACGTTCCAGAACTACTTCCGTCTGTACAACAAGCTGTCCGGCATGACCGGTACCGCAGACACCGAAGCGTTCGAATTCCACCAGATCTATGGCCTGCAGGTCATGGTGATTCCGCCGAACAAACCGTTGGCGCGTAAAGACTACAACGACCTGGTGTTCCTGACCGCCGAAGAGAAATACGCGGCGATCATCAACGACATCAAGGAGTGCATGACTCAGGGTCGTCCGGTGCTGGTGGGTACCGCCACCATCGAAACGTCCGAGCACATGTCCAGCCTGCTCGTGAAGGAAGGCATCGAACACAAGGTTCTGAACGCCAAGTTCCACGAAAAAGAAGCCGAAATCATCGCTCAGGCTGGTCGCCCGGGCGCATTGACCATCGCCACCAACATGGCCGGTCGTGGTACCGACATCCTGTTGGGCGGTAACTGGGAAGTGGAAGTGGCTTCGCTGGAAGACCCGACCCCTGAGCAGATTGCCCAGATCAAGGCCGACTGGCAGAAACGTCACCAGCAAGTGCTGGAGTCGGGCGGTTTGCAGGTGATCGCTTCCGAGCGTCACGAATCGCGCCGTATCGACAACCAGTTGCGTGGTCGTGCCGGTCGTCAGGGCGACGCCGGTTCCAGCCGTTTCTACCTGTCGCTGGAAGACAGCCTGATGCGCATCTTCGCCTCTGACCGGGTGAAGAACTTCATGAAGGCGCTGGGCATGCAGTCCGGTGAAGCGATCGAGCACCGCATGGTGACCAACGCCATCGAGAAAGCTCAGCGCAAGGTTGAAGGCCGCAACTTCGACATTCGTAAACAACTGCTCGAGTTCGACGACGTCAACAACGAACAACGTAAAGTGATCTATCACATGCGTAACAGTTTGTTGGCCGCTGACAACATTGGCGAAACCATCGCCGATTTTCGTCAGGACGTGCTCAACGCAACCGTCAGCGCGCACATTCCACCGCAATCGCTGCCAGAGCAGTGGGACGTGGCCGGTCTGGAAGCGGCGTTGCAGAGCGACTTCGGTGTGGCGTTGCCGATCCAGCAATGGCTCGACGAAGACGATCACCTGTACGAAGAGACCCTGCGCGAGAAGCTGATGAACGAGCTGATCGCCGCGTACAACGAGAAAGAAGACCAGGCCGGTGCCGAAGCACTGCGCTCCTTCGAGAAGCAAATCGTTCTGCGCGTACTGGACGACCTGTGGAAAGACCACCTGTCGACCATGGATCACCTGCGTCACGGCATTCACTTGCGTGGTTATGCGCAGAAGAACCCGAAGCAGGAATACAAGCGCGAGTCCTTCACCTTGTTCTCCGAGTTGCTGGATTCGATCAAGCGCGACTCGATCCGTGTGTTGTCGCACGTTCAGGTTCGCCGCGAAGACCCGATCGAAGAAGAAGCTCGCCTGCGTCAGGAAGCCGAGGCACTGGCTGCGCGCATGCAGTTCCAGCACGACGAAGCACCTGGCCTGGAGCAACCAGAAGTGTTGGGTGAAGAGGTCGATGTAGCCCTCGCCACCGCACCGGTACGCAACGAGCAGAAGCTGGGCCGTAACGAGCTGTGCTACTGCGGTTCGGGCAAGAAGTACAAGCATTGCCACGGGCAGATCCAGTAAACCCGTTTCATACGCTGAAATACCCGCGCCGCGACCGGCTTATGCCGTCGCGGCGTTTTGCCATTTAAACCACCGCGCCACGTTAAAAGAACGGGGTAATGACGGTGCAGACACTACTTTTTAAGGAGCGCATTCATGGCTGTTGGTCTTGGTCCTTTGCCAACGTTGCACCCGGTTGCCGGTTTTGAACTCGGTATCGCCTCGGCCGGCATCAAGCGCCCGGGGCGCAAGGATGTCGTGGTCATGCGCTGTGCCGAAGGTTCCACAGTGGCGGGTGTGTTCACCCTGAACGCCTTTTGCGCCGCTCCCGTTATCCTGGCCAAACAACGCGTGCAAGGCCCGGTACGTTACCTGCTGACCAACACTGGCAATGCCAATGCCGGAACCGGCGAGCCAGGCCTGGCAGCTGCCGAGCGCACGTGCGCCAAACTGGCTGAGCTGACTGGTGTCGATGCAAGCCTGGTGCTGCCGTACTCCACCGGTGTGATCGGCGAGCCGTTGCCGGTCGAAAAGATCGAAGGCGCGCTGCAAGCTGCCCTCGACGATCTGTCGGTGAATAACTGGGAAGCCGCCGCTACCGGCATCATGACCACTGACACCCTGCCAAAGGGTGCCAGCCGCCAGTTCCAGCATGATGGCGTGACCATCACCGTCACCGGCATCAGCAAAGGCGCGGGCATGATCCGCCCGAACATGGCGACCATGCTCGGCTACATCGCCACCGACGCCAAAGTCTCGCGCGACGTGCTGCAAAACCTGCTGCTGGACGGCGCCAACAAGTCGTTCAACCGCATCACCATCGACGGCGACACCTCGACCAACGACTGCTGCATGCTGATCGCCACCGGTCAGGCAGCACTGCCGGAGATCACCGAAGCGAGCGGTCCGCTGTTTGCTTTGCTGAAACAAGCGGTATTCGAAGTCTGCATGGACGTGGCCCAGGCCATCGTGCGCGACGGCGAAGGCGCGACCAAGTTTGTCACCGTGGAAGTCAACGGTGGCGGCAATCACCAGGAGTGCCTGGACGTCGGTTACACCGTGGCCCACTCGCCGCTGATCAAGACCGCATTGTTCGCCTCCGACCCGAACTGGGGCCGCATTCTGGCCGCCGTGGGCCGTGCCGGCGTACCTGACCTGGACGTGAGCAAGATCGACGTATTCCTCGGCGACGTGTGCATCGCCAGCCGCGGCGCTCGCTCTGCCACCTACACCGAAGCCCAGGGCGCGGCGGTGATGCAGCAGGAAGAAATCACCATCCGCATCGAACTGGGTCGCGGTGATTGCAGCGAAACCATCTGGACCACTGACCTGTCCCACGAATACGTGAAGATCAACGCTGAGTACCGTACTTAAGACCGAGTCGACCCTATCGCGAGCAGGCTCGCTCCCACAGTAGATCTCCAGTAAACACAGATTTTGTGTACGGCAGAAAAACATGTGGGAGCGAGCCTGCTCGCGATGGCGGTCTGTCAGTCGCTAGCTAGACTGGCCTGTTTCCTCATCAAAAGGTCCCGAACATGAGCCTCCACCTGATCATCGGCGACAAACTGCATTCCTCCTGGTCCCTGCGCGCCGCACTGGCCCTTGACCTGACCGGCGCGTCCTACACCGAAGAACTGATCAAGCTGAACCAGCCGGACACTCGCGAGCGCCTGCTCAAGCATTCGCCGACCGGGAAAGTCCCGCTGCTGAAAACCGAACACGGCACCATCGCCGATTCGCTGGCGATTGCCGAATATCTGGCCGAGCAATTTCCCGATGCCAACCTTTGGCCTAAAGACACTGCCGCCCGTGCCCAGGCGCGTTCGGCATGCGCGCAGATGCACAGCGGTTTCTTCGCCATGCGCGGCAACATGCCGTTCGACCTGAGCCACGATGCGCCACTGTCGCCGACCCCACCTGAGGTTCAGGCTGAAATCGAGCGCATGCTGGCGTTGTGGGCTGAATGTCGCGCCACCGCGACTGAAACCGGCCCGTTCCTGTTTGGGGGCGCGACCCTGGCCGATGCGTTTTTTGCACCGATCGCCGTACGCCTGCGCACCTATCAGGTAAAACTGCCCGAGGCCGACGCGGCCTATGTCGAAACCATCTACCAATGGCCAGCCTTCAAGGCTTGGCGGAAGGCGGGTCTGGAGGAAATAGAGCGGTGAAACGAGTCCATGTAGCAGCCGCGGTTATCCGCGATAGCAGCGGCAAGATCCTCATTGCCCGCCGTGCCGACACCCAGCATCAGGGCGGTTTGTGGGAGTTCCCCGGTGGCAAGGTCGAGGATGACGAATCCGTCGAGACGGCCCTGGCTCGCGAGCTTCACGAAGAGCTGGGTATCGTGGTCAATACTGCACGACCGATGATCAAAGTCCGCCACGACTACCCGGACAAGCAGGTGTTGCTGGATGTCTGGGAAGTCTCGGCGTTTACCGGCGAACCCCATGGCGCCGAAGGTCAGCCTTTGGCCTGGGTGACTGCGCGGGAACTGGTGGACTACGAATTTCCGGCCGCCAACCAGCCGATCGTCGCCGCTGCCCGTTTGCCCGGTGAATACCTGATCACCCCGGAGGGCCTGGAAACCCCGGCCTTGCTGCGCGGTATCCAGAAAGCCATCGCTGGCGGAATCAAGCTGATTCAATTGCGCGCGCCCAACGGCTACGACCCGCAATACCGCGATCTGGCGGTGGATGCGACGGGGCTGTGTGCCGGCAAGGCGCAGTTGATGATCAAGGGGCCGTTTGAATGGCTGGGGGACTTCCCGTCCGCCGGTTGGCACATCACATCGGCACAGTTGCGCAAGTACGCGGCGGCCGGGCGTCCACTACCGGCGTCGCGCTGGTTGGCAGCGTCTTGCCACAATGCTGAAGAGCTGGCACTGGCCGAGCAGATGGGCGTGGACTTTGTGACGCTGTCGCCGGTGCAACCGACGCAGACTCATCCGGATGCGTTGCCATTGGGTTGGGAGCAGGCTTCAACTTTGATCGAGGGCTTCAGCAAGCCGGTGTTTTTGCTCGGCGGCGTTGGTCCTGCCGAGCGGCAGAAAGCCTGGGAAGCGGGGGCGCAGGGCGTGGCGGGGATTCGGGCGTTTTGGCCTGAGGTCTGATTCTGCGGTGTAGCCACTGACCTCATCGCGAGCAGGCTCGCTCCCACAGTGGATCGAGGTGTACACAAATCCAATGTGGGAGCGAGCCTGCTCGCGATGGCGTCTTCGGACGCGCCGACTAAACTTGGGGTTTCGCAGCCGCTTGCCACAAAATCTCGGCAATCCCCTGACGCTTGGCAATCAACCTCGCCGCCACAAACAACAAATCCGATAACCGATTGATATACGCCAGGCCCACCCCGGCCAACGGCTCGATCGCATTCAACTGCTGACAGCGCCGTTCGGCACTGCGCGCCAGGCAGCGGCATACGTGGGCCTGGGCAATGAGCGCGGAACCGCCGGGCAGAATGAAATTCTCCAGCGGTCCCAACTCTTCATTCCATACATCGATCGCCGCTTCCAGTCGCTCGATTTCTGCCGTGTTCAGTGCCTGATAAACCGGCATCGCCAGTTCACCGCCCAGGTCGAACAACCGATGTTGGCAGGGCGCCAACACCTCGATCACTTCGTTCAATCCCGGATACGTATCACTTTGCGCCGCCAACCCGGCCAACAACACACCCACCTGACTGTTCAGCGTATCGACTTCGCCAATGGCCTCGATGCGCGGATGGTCCTTGGGCACCCGGCGGCCATCGCCGAGCCCGGTTTCGCCTTTGTCGCCAGTGCGGGTGTAAATCTTCGACAAGCGAAAGCCCATGGTTACCTCGACAGCTGATTGAGTTCTTGAGAAACCACCGGAGTGCCCGACAACGGCAGGCGCAAGGTGAAACAGGTACCTTGGCCCGGTGTCGATTGCACTTCCATCTGGCCTTTGTGGTTGTTGGTGATGATGAAGTACGAGACCGAGAGCCCAAGGCCGGTGCCCTGACCGATTTCCTTGGTGGTGAAGAACGGCTCGAACGTGCGTTTGCGCACGTTCTCGCTCATGCCGATGCCGTTGTCCTCGACCTGAATTTCCGCCCATGGCGGGTTCAGTTTTGTACGCAGAATAATCCGCCCCGGTTCGCGGTCGTCGGTGCGCTGGTGAATGGCTTGCGCGGCGTTTTTCAGCAGGTTGAGCAGCACCTGTTCCAGTTCGTTGGCGGTACCGGGCACCGGGCCCAGTGCCGGATCGAACTGCCGAATGATCGCCTGACCCTTGAAGTCGAAACCGATGGCCAGGTCGAAGTCGTTGCCGGCGATTTCCACCGCTTGATCGATCAACGCCGGCAAATCGCAGGGAGCCATTTGCCGGGTACTGCGGCGGCTGAAGCTGAGCATGTGCGTCACGATTTTCGCCGCCCTGGCGCCGGCTTGTTGAATGCCATCGAGCAGCTTCGGGACTTCACGAGCTTGAAGGTACTGGTTGACCGTTTCCAGCTCGATGCCGAGTTGTTCGGCCTGTTCGAGGTTTTTCGGCAAGTCGGGTGACAGGCGTCGACGAATGTTCTGCACGTTGTGCAGGATCGCACCCAGCGGATTATTGATTTCGTGAGCCATACCGGCAGCGAGTCCGCCGACCGAGAGCATTTTTTCCGACTGCACCATCATTTCCTCCAGGGACAGACGCTGGGTAATGTCGTCGATCCGGATCACCACGCCGCGCCCGGCACCGCCCATCAACGGGTAGAACGTCAGGGCGTAATGCTTGGGTTCATCGTCCTTGAGCCAGGTAACGCGTTCGATCTTCGCCACCGTGTGTTGCTCGACGGTTTGCCTGAGCTGCGGCAGAAACGGCTTGAGCGGTTCGAAGGCGAGGAAGATCGGCTGGTTCAGGGCTTCGTCGAGACGTGTGCCGGAGAGGGCGCTGGCCTCCTGATTCCACTGGGTTACGTAGAGCTGTTCATCGAGGGCGATCAGTGCCGAGGGCATGGAGTCGATGATGCTGTTGAGGTAGTTCTGGAAGCCGGTGAGTTTTTTCTCGATCTTGCTGCGCACCTGAACTTCTAGCTCCAGCTTGCGGTTGGTGTGACGGGTTTCTTCGGCCAGCCCCTGGGCCTGGTCGTAAGCAGCCTGGGAATCGTCGCGGGCGCGCTTGAGCTGCTGCTCCCTGGCCTCGATGCGCGAGAGCATGGTGTTGAACGCTTCGGCGAGGCTGCCGATTTCGTCGTGGTTGCCGCGAGAGGCGCGCAGGGCGTAGTTCTCTTCCCGGGTGACTTGCCGGGACAATTCTTCGAGCTGATGGATCGGCCGGGTAATCAGCCGTTTGATCTGCCGGGCGATCACCAGCCATAACAGCACGCTGAAAATCAGAATCCCCAGGCTGGCGGTCAGAGTCCCGGTGTAGAACGCCATCGGCAATTCGCTGCTGGCCACCAGCAGCAGGTGCCCCGGCGCGGTGCCGGGGCGGGGCAGGGTGATCACTTGATTGCTGCGAAACTCCGTGGCTTGCCAGGCGTCGAGGTGCCGGAAGTGCTCCGGCAGCTTCAGCTTGTCTCCCTGCTGCAACTGCGCCAGACGCACACCTTTGCCGTCATAGAGGGCTGCCGCGCGTAGCGGTGTATAGCTGTTGAGTTCGTTGAGCAGGCGCTCGGCGGTTTGCGGCGACTTCAAGGCGTCGGAGACCAGGCTCGGGTTGGACACCAGTCGGCCGATGGTCTGCAGGGCCTGGGGGGCCATGCTTTCCTGGGAAATGTAATAGGCGGCGCTGATAAAGGTCAGGTTGGCGACCAGCAAGACAGTGGTCAACAGCACCAGCAGGGCGGCCAGCAATTTCTGGCCGACTGGAAGGTTTTCAAGGCGCTGGCGCAATGGCATCAGGTTCATCGCTGAAAAGGAACAAGTGGCCAGCGTAGCCGCTGCTCAGTCGCTGGGCAATCCAAGGCTGTGCAGATGGGCGATCAAGCGCTGCTGCAATTGATTGAGGTGGGGCAGGTTCAACTGATGCCGCGACGCGACTTTGCAGGCATGACCCAACAGGTAGCTGATTTCAGTGCGGCGCCGATTCGCGACGTCCTGGTACATCGAGGAGAAATTGGCGGCAGTGGCCTGGATCACCCGTTCGACTTCATCCTGGAGGTTTTGCGCCGCTGCCGGCTGGCCGCAGCGCTCCAGCAGTTCGGTGAGCTCGGCGCACAGGGTGGCGACTTCGCAATGATGTTGCTGCAAACCGCCGTTGCGGCATTCGTGCAGCACGGTCAGCGGGTTGATCGCACAATTGAGCGCCAGTTTTCGCCACAGCCTTGTGAGGATGTCCGTGCTCCACTCGTGGGGAATACCGGCGGCACTCAAGTCCTCCAACCAGATTGGCGCCACCGGGTGGCCGGCATCTCCCAGCCAGGTGTAACCGTGGCCGGCGAACACCACACGCCAGTCGCCGTCACGAAATGCGCCTTCGGTGCTGGAGGCGAAGATGCAGCGCGCCTGAGGCACCAGCGCGGCAACCGCGTCCTGGCTGCCGAGGCCGTTCTGCAACAGGATCAGTTCGGCATTCGGTGTCAGGCGGTGGGCGAGCCGGGCGACGGCTTTCTCGGCGTCGTAGGCTTTGCAGGCCACTAGCAGACGGCTGATAGGCTCGTCGCTGTCGGCTGTTTCGCCGGGCACCGGATACAGTTGCGCTTCGCCGTGTTCGACCAGCGTCAAACCGCCCGCCGCCTGATAGGCCTGTAAGCGTGTCGCGTCCCGCACGATCAGCCTGACCGGCACGTCAGTCCGTGCCAGACGCGTGGCCCAAAGGGTGCCGAGACTGCCGGCGCCGAGGATATGCCAAGGGGTAGACATCAGCTTTTTGCTCGGTTTGACGCTGGCATGTAAGGCTCGCAGTATCGGTTGGAAAAGACCCGTTATAATGAGCCCGATTTTAACCGCAAGCCAAGCGCGCTCCATCGTTATCGAGCGTGCCTTTTTATTGGAGAGATTACATGCCGTCGTTCGACGTGGTATCCGAACTGGACAAACACGAAGTCACCAACGCGGTCGAGAACGCCGTCAAGGAACTCGATCGTCGTTATGACCTGAAAGGCAAAGGCACCTTCGAGTTCAAGGAAAAGGACCTGACCGTCAACCTGACTGCGGAAGCCGATTTCCAGCTCGAAGCGATGATCGAGATCCTCAAGCTGGCCTTGGTCAAGCGCAAGATCGACGTGCAGTGCCTTGAAGTCAAGGATGCCTACGCATCGGGCAAGTTGATGAAACAGGAAGCGGTCCTCAAGGAAGGCATCGACAAAGAGCTGGCGAAGAAAATCGTCGCTCACGTCAAAGACGCCAAGCTCAAGGTCCAGGCCGCCATTCAGGGCGAGCAGGTGCGCATCACCGGCAAGAAACGTGACGATTTGCAGGAAGCGATTGCCGCCCTGCGCGCCAAGACGTTCGACATGCCGCTGCAGTTCAACAACTTCCGCGACTGACTTTTCAAGCGGGAACCTCTTGGCGTTTTCGACGTCCGAGGCCCAAGCAACGGCAGAAACGATTGGGCCCTCACGGGTTTGGTCTTTCTGCCGCTCATTTTTTGCGTGCCGGGTAGCCGGAAATCAGGAGAAAAAAGATGGATTTGAATGCTGAAGTGGACAACCTGGTCAAGGCATCCCAAGCCTGGATTCCGATGATCATGGAATACGGCAGCCGCGTGCTGCTGGCAGTGATCACCCTGGCCGTCGGTTGGTGGCTGATCAACAAAGTCACGCAAAAGCTTGGCGGCCTGCTGGCGTTGCGTAATGCCGATCTGGCGCTGCAAGGTTTCATCAGCAGCCTGGCGAACATCATCCTCAAGGTTCTGTTGATTGTCAGCGTGGCGTCGATGATCGGTGTGGAAACCACCTCGTTCGTCGCGGCCATCGGTGCTGCCGGCCTGGCAATCGGCCTGGCCTTGCAAGGCAGTCTGGCGAACTTCGCCGGCGGTGTGCTGATTCTGTTGTTCCGCCCGTTCCGCATCGGTGACTGGATCGAAGCCCAAGGTGTTGCCGGCACTGTCGACAGCATCCAGATCTTCCACACCGTACTGCGCACCGGCGATAACAAAACCATCATCGTGCCTAACGGCAATCTGTCGAACGGCATCATCACCAACACCAACCGTCAGCCAACCCGCAAAGTGGTATTTGATGTGGGTGTGGATTATGAGGCGGACTTGCAGAAGGCCCGCGAAGTGTTGCTGAACCTGGCCAAAGATCCGCGTGTATTGGCTGAGCCGGCACCGGAAGCGGTGATTTCCACGCTGGGCGACAGTTCGATTACTGTTTCCCTGCGAGTGTGGGTGAAGACCGCGGATTATTGGAATGTGATGTTCATGTTTAATGAGCAGTCGCGCGATCGTTTGAAGACTGCCGGCATCGATATTCCGTTTCCGCAGCGGGTTATTCGAGTGGTTCAGGAATCGGCAACGGTGTAATGACTGGCCTTTCAGTTCATGTTTGACCTCTCGGTCAGACTTATTCTGCAAGAGCCCGATCCGTTAAACACAATGCTGTAGCCAATAAAAAAGGCCCATCCGAAGATGGGCCTTTTTTTGATTACCGCGAACTAGCTTTCGGTAATTACAGCACCGAAATCGGGTAGTCGACGATCAGGCGGAACTCTTTGATATCGCCTTCACCTTCGTCGGCGTTAGCGAAGTGCCATGCTTGACGAATGCGGAAGGAAAGATCTTTTGCCGGGCCAGACTGAACAACGTACTTGGCTTCGAGGTTGGTTTCGTTGTGCTTGCCATCTTCACCGTACAGACCAGCGTAAGGGCTGCCTGCCGGAGTGTTGGTACCGTCGATGTCCCAGCCTTTAACGTAGCGGGTCATGAAGCTCAGACCTGGAACGCCGTACTCAGCCATTTTCAGGTCGTAACGGACCTGGGCAGACTTCTCGCCAGGGGCGTTGAAGTCAGAGTACTGGATGGAGTTGGCGAGGAAGATCGAGTCGCCGCCGCGGTTGTTCTTGCCCACACCGATGTAATCGAACGGAGTGTCACCGTTGACCTTCTGGAAGGCGACGGTAATGGTGTGTGCTTTCAGGAACGAGAAAGCGGCTGCCAGGGAGAACGCGGTGTTGCTGATTTCGCCCGCTTTGGCGTCGCCGGTATCGGTAGTGCGGTAGATGTTACCGTCCAGGTTGAGCGACTCGCTGCCACCCATTGGAATGGTGTAGTTCAGGTTGGCGTAGTACTGGTTCCAGATATCTTCCAGCTTGGCGCCATACAGCGATGCGCTCAGGTTGTCGGTGATGCCGTACTTGCCACCGAAATAATCGATGGAGTTGGCTTCTACACCGGCGTAGGTTGCCCACAGGCCGCCGTCACGGGCGTTTCTGTCCTGGCTGGTCGACGAGTAGAAGTGACCGGCTTCGAGGTCAAGGTCTTTGACTTCGCTGCTCTGCAGTTGGAAACCGCTGGCAGTTTGAGGAAGCACACGGGAACCGCCAACAGCGAACACTGGAGCAGTGCTTGGCTGCATGTCACCAACTTTCAGCTCGGTTTTGGAGATGCGGAACTTAGCGGCCGCACCGGCTTTGCCCTGGCTGTCGTTGACGTGGCCATCGGAGTCGCGGCTCATGTTGCCCGTGCCGCCTGTGCCGTCACCACCGTCCAGTTTGATTGCCAGGTAACCGAACGCATCAACGCCGAAGCCTACGGTACCTTGGGTGTAACCGGAGCTGAGATTGCCCCAGATGCCCTGTGTCCAGTCTTTCTGATCGGTTGCGCCATCTTTCCGATCACGGTTGAAGTAATAGTTGCGAAGCAGCAAGTCGAACTTGGCGTCTTCAACAAAACCTTTGGCTTCAGCCTGGTCACTTACGAAAGGTGCGGCCGTAGCCATTTGAGTACTGGCTGCTGCTGCAACTGCCAGTGCGATCATGCTCCACTTCATCACGCGCATCGTGATTTGCTCCTTTGGTTTTTAGAAGAGTACTGCCGTCCCGCCTGTTTTATTATCCGGGCGGCTCTTTCTTTTTGTGTCGGCGCAAACTTATATCACGCCGACCATGTTGGCGATACTTGCGCATCTAACCTTTCAGCTTCTTTACGACCCTGTCGCAAATGGCTGGGTAGATGTCGCAAATTCACAATCCCGACGCAATCGGACTGACAACTTCAGCGTTGTTTTCCATCGCTTGAGCATCGGTAAAAAAGAGTCCCTGGTCCTGCACTTGAATCTCCATCGGGCAATCCTGCCACTGTTTTTATTGGCCTTAAGGCTTCCACTTCCAGCGGACGCCTTATAGACGATATAGGTGTGAATGCAACAAGCGTGCACAAATCGGAATTCTGTTGCTGTTTTTTTCCAAAGGCCTGCCTGCTGCTGTAAAAACCCCATAAAACCGGGGGGTTCAAGCTCGTTTTACTTGGGCTTGACGCCATGCTTCGCATCGTGTTTACCACATCCAACTGATGGGGGCGACAACCAAAAACGTTACCGGTTCACCCCGCCAGTGAGTAGTTAGCGGATGCTGACGCACTGAGCGTAGACGCGTTGTGCGGTTTTGGTGCAAAAAATTTCAATTGCTGTACCGAATTCACACAGGGCTGCTTTGTGATCGAATCGAGCAGCCCGTTGTTTATCGGTCATTTCGGCATTTTTTGTGCGGCGGCTGGTTCTGTCATGGTGCATGCCGGATCAAAATGGCTCATGTCGGGGCGCCCGGAGGACGCTGCAGGCGGCAGTTCGTCGTGAAGCGCGTGGCATTCGCAGGTATGCTGCCGTCCTGTCGCTTGGTGCCGCCGTCTTTTGGTATGGGCGCTAAGCTGAAAAAAGATGACCAGAGGGGAGTGCGCGCTGTGTTCGCTTTAGATCCACGACTTCAACAAGACACGTTGCCGATCGGCGATTTCCCGCTCTGTCGGTTGCTGTTGTCCAATGATTCGAATTACCCATGGTTCATCCTCGTGCCACGCCGCGAGGATATCAGTGAGATATTTCAGTTGGATGTCGCAGATCAACAGCAGCTGTGGCAGGAAACGACCGCGCTGGCGGAAATGCTCAAGGACTCATTCGATGCGGACAAGTTGAATGTCGCAGCCCTGGGTAATGTCGTCAGTCAGTTGCACATGCATGTGATTGTGCGCAAACGTGAGGACGCCGCCTGGCCAGCTCCGGTCTGGGGCAAGCAGCCGGCCAAATCCTACAGTCCAGAGCAGATCGCGACGATTCGTGAACGGCTGCGTCTGGTGTTGACCGATGATTTCACGTTTCTGGAGGGTTGAGTCATGAGCCTGGAAGAACGCGTTACCGATCTGGAAAGCCAGTTGGCGTTTCAGGATGATACCATCCAGGCATTGAGTGATGTGCTGGCGACGCAGCAGCGCGCAGTGGAGCGCCTGCAACTGCAAATGGCCGCATTGCTCAAGCGGCAAGAGGAAATGGCCGGTCAGTTCGAGTCCTTCGAAGAAGAGGCGCCACCGCCGCATTACTGAAAAGCAGTTCATAAAAAAACCGCGAACAGCCTGGGCTGTTCGCGGTTTTTTTTAGCCTTGGAGTCAGCGACGCGGCAGGGCGGCGATCACATCTTCGGCTTGCAGGCCTTTGTCACGGTTCATGACAGAGAACTCCACGCGCTGGCCTTCGACCAGAACACGGTGGCCTTCACCGCGAATTGCCCGGAAGTGCACGAAAATATCATCACCGGAATCACGGGAAATAAAGCCGAAGCCTTTGGAGGTGTTGAACCATTTAACGGTGCCAGTATCGCGGTTGCTCATGTCATAGCTTGGCGAGGCGGCGGCCGGTGAAGATTTGTAGAAGCTGACGGCCAGGTGCAGAAGAATGGCGATCAGGGCAACGACCAGGCTGAACAGAACGGCAGGTTGACCGGCGATGACAGGCATCGGGGCGATCAGCGTCAGGGTTTGCAGCACGACAGCCAGCACCAGCAAGGCACTGACCAGGTTTTGCAGTTGATGACGCGGGCCTTTGTTCCAGTAAGGGATAACAGGTGCAAGGGTGAGGTTGAGCAGGCCGAAAAAGGCCAGGTACAGCGCATCAGGTTGTTGCAGGTAAGGTACCGCTTCGGATCGCAGGCTAGGGATGAAGGACAGCAGCAGGGCTGCTGCGCCCATTAGCAGGTGGACGATTTTCAACATTTTGATTAACTCACGTTAAGACGGATCACAAGGAAGAGCTGATGGAGCGCGGTTCGCTTCAGAACAATAAGAGGCGTTGGACACGTACCCGATATCAGCCTATGCGCAACCCCCGGAAAATAGGCGGTAGCGACACACTGCCTATTTAACAGCAAAGCCCGCGGCTACTCAAATCAGGCAGTCCAGCGGTGCTTTCCACTGGCCGGTGTGCGAATGACGCTTGCTGAGTATTGTTCGCGCGCAGCGTTCCTCGGAATTTTTACCTTTTCATTGAGTGATGTTGCGTCAGTTCTTGTGGGAAAACGTCCGGCCTAGGACGTGCTCCATGATCTCCCCTCCGTTGTTGGCTTATCCTACGTTGATGGTCATAAAGTCATCTGGATATGCCTGTGCGCCTGCGCTTTTATAAGGAAACGGAATATGACTCTTATAAGCAGCAAGGATGGCAAAGGAGTGTCAACGGTATGGTTCATGAAGACAGGCGAAACGAGGGGAGGGTCGGTCCACTCAAGGACGTAAGGATTGATTCATTAGTCAGCGAATTCGATATGGGCCTGGCCCAGCCATTGTCCCGGTCGGTGCGTTTGAATGGCTTTGCGACCTGTTTACGGCTGGAGCAGGTCTATTGGGATATTTTGGGGGATATGGCCAAGGTCAATCGCTGCTCGGTCAGTGCGCTATTGTCCCGCGTGGATCGCGAAGTGCATTTGCGTCATGGCGGGGTGAAGAACTTCACCGGGCTGGTGCGGGTTGTCTGCGTCGTGCATAGCCTGAAGGAGGGAAGTTGCCTCGTCATGGCTTAGCGGTTGGCGGTTGATCGGGTCGAGTGTCGGTCTGTGCAGTCTTACGGCTGCACAGGCTGCATTTAATGGATATAATCCCGCCCTTTGCCGCAAAGCCCAGCATGCGCGGTAGCAATCTGATCGCCGAGACAACCCCCATGCCGATGTACGACTATCAATGTGCTTCCTGTGGTCATCAGTTGGAAGCCATTCAAAAGATCAGCGCAGCACCGCTGGTCGACTGCCCTGCCTGCCAGGCGCCGGAGCTGAAAAAGATGCTGTCCATGCCGGGCTTCCGCCTCAGCGGCACCGGCTGGTACGAAACCGACTTCAAGACCGGTTCCAAGAAGAATCTGGCCGGTGGCGACAAAGCTGACTAGGGTCTAGCGCCCGGGCTGAATGACACGCGTGAGCTCTTGCATCATCCGGCACCTTGTTTAAGTGCGAGGGTGTGGCAAGACCTCCAACCGAATTTTGAATTACGAGAAGTGAAACCACTACCATGATGCGCAGCCATTATTGCGGCCAACTGAACGAAAGCCTGGAAGGCCAGGAAATTACCCTTTGCGGATGGGTTCACCGTCGCCGTGACCACGGTGGGGTGATTTTCCTCGATATCCGTGATCGTGACGGTCTGGCCCAGGTGGTGTTCGACCCGGACCGCGCTGAATCCTTCGCCGCCGCCGATCGCGTGCGCAGCGAATACGTGGTCAAGATCACCGGCAAGGTTCGCCTGCGTCCGGCCGGTGCCACCAACGCCAACATGGCGTCGGGCATGATCGAAGTGCTGGGCTACGAACTGGAAGTGTTGAACGAAGCGGAAACCCCGCCGTTCCCGCTCAACGAGTTCTCCGACGTCGGCGAAGAAACCCGTCTGCGTTATCGTTTCCTCGACCTGCGTCGCCCGGAAATGCTCGAGAAGCTGCGTCTGCGTTCGCGCATGACCACCAGCATCCGTCGCTTCCTGGACGAGAACGGCTTCCTCGATGTCGAGACGCCGATCCTGACCCGCGCCACGCCGGAAGGCGCTCGCGACTACCTGGTACCGAGCCGTACTCACGCCGGTTCCTTCTTCGCCTTGCCGCAATCGCCACAGCTGTTCAAGCAGCTGCTGATGGTCGCCGGCTTCGATCGTTACTACCAGATCGCCAAGTGCTTCCGCGACGAAGACCTGCGTGCCGACCGTCAACCTGAATTCACCCAGATCGACATCGAAACCAGCTTCCTCGATGAAAAAGAGATCATGGGCATCACCGAGCAAATGATCCGCAACCTGTTCAAGGAAGTGCTGGACCTGGAGTTCGGCGACTTCCCGCACATGACCTTCGAAGAGGCCATGCGTCGTTACGGTTCCGACAAGCCTGACCTGCGTAACCCGCTGGAACTGGTCGACGTTGCCGATCAACTGAAAGAAGTCGACTTCAAGGTGTTCAGCGGCCCTGCCAACGACCCGAAATGCCGCGTTGCCGCTCTGCGCGTTCCAGGCGCGGCAAGCATGCCGCGCAGCAAGATCGACGACTACACCAAGTTTGTCGGCATCTACGGTGCCAAGGGCCTGGCGTACATCAAGGTCAACGAGCGCGCCAAAGGCGTCGAAGGTCTGCAGTCGCCGATCGTCAAGAACATCCCTGAAGCCAACCTCAATGTGATCCTTGATCGCGTTGGCGCGGTTGACGGCGACATCGTGTTCTTCGGTGCCGACAAAGCCAAGATCGTCAGCGAAGCCCTGGGCGCGCTGCGGATCAAGGTCGGTCACGATCTGAACCTGCTGACCTGCGAGTGGGCCCCGATGTGGGTCGTCGACTTCCCGATGTTCGAAGAAAACGACGACGGCAGCTTCACCGCGTTGCACCACCCGTTCACCGCGCCGAAGTGTTCGCCGGAAGAATTGGAAGCCAACCCGGCAGCCGCGCTGTCCCGTGCCTACGACATGGTCCTGAACGGCACCGAGCTGGGTGGCGGTTCGATCCGTATCCACCGCAAGGAAATGCAACAGTCGGTGTTCCGTCTGCTGGGTATCAGTGAAGCGGAACAGGAAGAGAAATTCGGCTTCCTGCTCGACGCCCTGAAATACGGCGCGCCGCCGCACGGTGGTCTGGCCTTCGGTCTGGACCGTCTGGTGATGCTGATGACCGGCGCCCAGTCGATCCGTGAAGTGATCGCCTTCCCGAAAACCCAGAGCGCTGCCTGCGTCATGACTCAGGCTCCGGGTCTGGTGGATGCCAAGGCATTGCGCGAACTGCACATTCGTCTGCGCGAAACGCCAAAGGCTGAGTAAGACTGACCTTGTGGGCGCATCTTCGGATGCGCCCCTTCTTTATAGATAGGGTCGAGATTTTTTTTTGCTGGCTGGCGCATCATGGCGTGGCGGGCAATGTTTCAAAGATAATTCGGAGCGAGTTATGGCGGGTCATTCCAAGTGGGCGAACATCAAGCACCGCAAAGAACGTCAGGATGCCAAGAAGGGCAAGATTTTCACCAAGTGGATTCGTGAACTGACGGTTGCTGCTCGTCAGGGCGGCGGTGATCCAGGCTCCAACCCGCGTCTGCGTCTGGCGCTGGATAAAGCGCTGGGTGCGAACATGAGCCGCGACATCATCGACCGCGCGGTTGCTCGCGGTGCCGGCGCTGCCGATACCGACGACATGGTCGAGCTGACCTACGAAGGTTACGGCCCGGGAGGCGTGGCGGTGATGGTCGAATGCATGACCGACAACCGCAACCGCACCGCAGCGGCTGTTCGCCATGCTTTCAGCAAGTGCGGCGGCAACCTCGGCACCGACGGTTCGGTGGCCTACCTGTTCGAGCGCAAGGGGCAGATTTCCTTCGCACCAGGCGTTGATGAGGATGCACTGATGGAAGCGGCCATGGAGGCTGACGCCGATGACGTGGTGACCCACGAAGACGGCTCCATCGACGTGTTCACCTCGTTCGCCGGCTTCTATTCCGTGCGCAACGCTTTGGAGGCTGCCGGCTTCAAGGGCGATGACGCGGAAATCGTCATGCTGCCGACCACCAGTGCCGAACTGGACCTGGAAGGCGCCGAGAAGGTTCTGAAGCTGATCGACATGCTTGAAGACCTGGATGACGTGCAGAATGTCTACTCCAATGCCGACATTCCGGAGTCGGTCGCCGCACAGCTCGGATGATGCATTGATAAAGATCGCAGCTTTCACCTGGCCCCTGTAGGAGCTGGCGAAGCCTGCGATCTTTTGATTTTGGCTTTTTATTTAAAAGATCGCAGCCTTCGGCAGCTCCTACACAGTTATCCTCAAGCCACCGCGATCTCTTTCTGCAGGCGTTATGACTTTAATTCTTGGAATCGACCCCGGTTCGCGTATCACCGGTTATGGCGTGGTACGTGATACCGGGCGTGGCTGCGTGTACGTGGCGTCGGGCTGCATTCGCACGGGCTCCGGCGAGCTGCATGAGCGCCTGCAAATCGTCTATCGCGGCGTGCGTGAGGTGATCCAGACCTACGGCCCGGTGACCATGGGCATCGAAAAAGTCTTCATGGCGCGCAATGCCGACTCCGCCCTCAAGCTCGGTCAGGCCCGCGGCGCTGCCATCGTGGCCGGTGCCGAGGAAAGCCTGGAAATCGCCGAATACACTGCGACCCAGGTTAAACAGGCGGTGACCGGCACCGGCGGGGCGAACAAGGAACAAGTGCAAATGATGGTCATGCACATGCTGAAATTGACCAGCAAGCCGCAAATCGATGCTTCGGATGCCCTGGCCATCGCGATTTGTCATGCTCACACCCGTTCCAGTCTGTTGCCTCATGGTCTGGGTACAGCACGCAGTCGTGGCGGGCGCCTGCGTCTCTGATAGCATCAGCAATCATTTTTTATGGAATGAGGGTTTTGTGCCTGTGTTGTCGGCGCAAAACCCTTGTTCTGTCAGTCGCCAGCACTGATCTGGCCAAGGCTCAAGGATCTGAAACGTGATTGGACGCTTGCGCGGCACTTTGGCTGAGAAACAGCCGCCGCACCTGATTCTGGATGTAAACGGTCTGGGGTATGAGCTGGAAGTACCCATGACCACGCTTTATCGCTTGCCGTCGGTCGGTGAACCGCTGACCTTGCACACCCATTTGGTCGTACGCGAAGACGCGCAGTTACTCTATGGCTTCTTTGGCAAGCGCGAGCGAGACTTTTTTCGCGAATTGATCCGTCTCAATGGTGTGGGGCCGAAACTGGCGCTGGCCTTGATGTCGAGCCTGGAGGTCGACGAGCTGGTTCGTTGCGTGCAGTCCCAGGACACTTCGGCGCTGACCAAGGTGCCGGGCGTGGGCAAGAAGACGGCCGAGCGTTTGCTGGTGGAACTCAAGGACCGCTTTAAAGCGTGGGAAACCGTGCCGGCGATGTTCGCGTTGGTGCCAAACCAGCCGGGTGGGCCAGATGCGCCTCCGGTCGCCACCGCCGAAAATGACGCGGTCAGCGCGCTGATTTCCCTGGGCTACAAGCCGCAAGAGGCCAGCAAGGCGATTTCCGCGATCAAGGAGAAAGGTTTGAGCAGTGAAGACATGATTCGTCGTGCCCTTAAGGGAATGATCTAAGTGATTGAAGCTGATCGTCTAATCGCCGCCACGGGTGGTCCCCGTGACCGCGAGGAAGTCCAGGACCGGGCGATTCGTCCTGTCAGCCTGGCCGAATACATTGGCCAGCCGACCGTTCGCGAGCAAATGGAGTTGTTCATCCAGGCCGCGCGCGGGCGCAATGAGTCCCTGGATCACACCCTGATTTTCGGCCCACCGGGCCTGGGTAAAACCACCCTGGCCAACATCATTGCCCAGGAAATGGGCGTGTCGATCAAAAGCACCTCGGGTCCGGTCCTTGAGCGTCCGGGTGATCTGGCGGCGTTGCTGACCAACCTTGAACCCCATGACGTGCTGTTCATCGACGAGATCCATCGGTTGTCGCCGATCGTCGAAGAAGTGCTGTACCCGGCCATGGAAGATTTCCAGCTCGACATCATGATCGGCGAAGGGCCGGCCGCGCGCTCGATCAAACTCGATCTGCCGCCGTTCACCCTGGTCGGCGCAACCACCCGGGCCGGCATGCTGACCAACCCGTTGCGCGACCGTTTCGGGATCGTCCAGCGTCTGGAGTTCTACAGCACCGCCGACCTGGCGACGATTGTCAGCCGTTCGGCGAACATTCTCGGTTTGCCGCTGGACCCGGAAGGCGCCTACGAAATCGCCCGCCGTGCCCGTGGCACGCCACGGATCGCCAACCGCTTGCTGCGCCGGGTCCGGGATTTTGCCGAGGTCCGCGCCAAGGGGCATATCACCAAGCCGATCGCCGACCTGGCGCTGAACCTGCTGGATGTCGATGAGCGAGGTTTCGACCATCAGGATCGACGCCTGCTGCTGACCATGATCGAGAAGTTCGACGGTGGGCCGGTGGGGGTGGACAGTCTGGCGGCGGCGATCAGCGAAGAACGTCACACCATTGAAGACGTGCTGGAGCCGTATTTGATCCAGCAGGGCTATATCATGCGCACTCCGCGGGGGCGGGTGGTCACTCGGCATGCGTACCTGCACTTCGGTTTAAACATCCCGTCACGATTAGGCGAGATGCCCGTGGTAGACGAGTTCCTCGATGCCGTGGACGATTAGTAACCTTTGCGCGCTGATTTATTCGGGGTTTGTGCTGTCCCAGGACCGTACTTTCGCCATAAAGCCGCGAATCAATGAAAAACAGTTGCCTGGCCGGATTGGCAACCTGAGGAGTAAGCACTAGAGTATGCGCGCGCAAAACGGGCTTGAGCCGTTCGCACTTCGTTGTCGCGTTTATTACGAGGACACCGATGCGGGCGGCATCGTGTATTACGTCAATTACCTCAAGTTTATGGAACGGGCTCGAACCGAGCGGCTCCGGGAGCTGGGCTTTGCCCAGTCGGCGCTGGCAGGGGAGGACCTGTTGTTCGTCGTGCATTCCAGCGAAGCGCGTTACCACGCGCCGGCGCGACTGGATGACGAACTGCTGGTAAGCGCTGAAGTAATTGAATTGAACCGGGTCAGCCTGCGCTTCAAACAGCAGGTCAGGCGGGCTACGGATAATGTGCTGCTCTGCGAAGGGCAGTTTCTGGTGGCCTGTGTGCGCACTAACAGTTTAAAACCCCGGGCCATTCCCGAAGCTCTACGTGCGGTCTTTGCCGACGTGAGCGGCGCGGGTACACACTCAAAGCAGGAGATAAAGCGTGGAAGCTAACGTCGTCGACCATTCCTCCATGTGGAGCCTGGTCAGCAATGCCAGTATCGTGGTGCAACTGGTAATGCTGATCCTGGTAGCCGCATCGGTGACCTCATGGATCATGATCTTTCAGCGCAGCAACTTGCTGCGTGCCGGTCGACGCGCCCTGGAGAGCTTTGAAGAGCGCTTCTGGTCGGGTATCGACCTGTCCAAACTCTACCGTCAGGCCGGCAGCAACCCTGATCCGGATTCGGGCGTCGAGCAGATCTTCCGTGCTGGCTTCAAGGAATTCTCCCGTCTGCGTCAGCAGTCAGGCGTGGACCCGGAAGCGGTCATGGAAGGCGTGGCCCGTGCCATGCGCGTGGCCATCTCCCGTGAGGAAGAAAAGCTCGAGCAGAGCCTGCCATTCCTCGCCACCGTCGGTTCTGTCAGCCCGTACATCGGTCTGTTCGGTACGGTCTGGGGCATCATGAACTCCTTCCGTGGTCTGGCAACTGCCCAGCAAGCGACCCTGGCCACCGTGGCCCCGGGTATTGCCGAAGCACTGATTGCCACCGCGATCGGTCTGTTCGCCGCTATCCCGGCCGTTATCGCTTACAACCGTTTTGCTGCTCGCAGCGAAACCCTGCTGGGCCGTTACTACACCTTCGCCGATGAATTCCAGGCGATCCTGCACCGCAAAGTGCACACCAGCGAAGAATAAGCAGGTAATTTCCAATGGCTTTAATCGCTCGAGCTCGCAAAAAGCGCAAGCCGGTTGCCGAGATGAACGTGGTGCCTTACATCGACGTGATGCTGGTACTGCTGGTCATCTTCATGGTGACCGCGCCGATGCTCAATCAGGGCGTGAAAGTTGATCTGCCCAAGGTTTCCAGCGAAGCCTTGCCGCAGGACAACAACACTCAGGTCCTGACCATTTCGATCAAGTCTGACAAGACCTACTACTGGAACCTTGGCAGCGAAGTCGACACCGAAAAGCAGCAGGACAAGGCCATGACCTTGCCGCAAATGACCGACGCGGTGACCAAGATCATTCGCGCCGGTACTGAAGGCGGCAAGCGTACCCAGGTATTCATTCGCGGCGACAAGACTGTCGATTACGGCTCCGTCATGGGCGCGATGGGCGGGTTGCAGAAAGCCGGGGTCGGTAATGTTGGCTTGATTACCGAGGCACCCTGATGCAGCAAATGCGAGAGCCGTCCGCCTCGGAAAGCTACTTCTGGCCTAGTGTCTGGGCGATTGTCTTGCACGTGCTGGTGTTCGGCATGCTGTTTGTCAGTTTCGCCTTCACACCGGAGCTGCCGCCGGCCAAGCCGATCGTCCAGGCGACCCTGTACCAGTTGAAATCGAAAAGTCGGGCGACCACCCAGACCAATCAGAAGATTGCGGGTGAAGCGCAGAAATCTGCTGCGCGCCAGACCGAAGTCGAACAGATGGAACAGAAAAAGATCGAGCAGGAAGCGATCAAGGCCGCGGAACAAAAGAAGGAAGATGCGGCTCAAAAAGCCGAAGAATCCAAGAAGGCCGACGAGACGAAGAAAGCGGAAGAGGCAAAAAAGGCTGATGAAGCCAAGAAAGCCGATGAAGCCAAGAAGACCGCCGAAGCCAAAAAGGCCGAAGAGAAACAATTGGCTGATATAGCCAAGAAGAAATCTGAAGAAGAAGCCAAGAAAGCTGCTGAAGAAGAGGCCAAGAAAGCGGCCGCTGAAGAAGCGAAGAAAAAGATCGTCGAAGACGCGAAAAAGAAAGCCGCCGAAGACGCCAAGAAGAAATCTGAAGCTGAAGAGGCGAAGAAGAAAGTCGCCGAAGACGCGAAGAAGAAAGCTGCTGCCGATGCCGCGAAGAAAAAATCGCAGGAAGCGGCACGTAAATCCGTCGATGAGAAAAAGGCTCAGGCCCTGGCAGATTTGCTTTCCGACACGCCGCAGCGTCAGCAGGCCTTGGCCGATGAGCAGGGTGACGAAGTCGCCGGCAACTTCGATGACCTGATTCGCTCGCGCGCTTCTGAAGGTTGGGCGCAGCCACCGTCGGCCCGCAAGGGCATGAAAGTGATCCTGCAAATCAACATGCTGCCTGACGGAACGATCTCCGGTGTATCGGTTGCCCGTTCCAGTGGTGATGTGCCGTTCGACAGTTCAGCGGTAGCGGCGGTAAAAAATATTGGTCGATTGACCGAAATGCAGGGTCTGAAGCCAGCTGATTTCGCACCCTATCGTTCATTCAAGATGACATTCACACCTGAGGATCTAGCCTTGTGAGAAACCTTCTTCGAGGACTGCTTGTAGTCATGTTCTGCTTTGCAGGACTGGCCACGGCAGATGAAAAAAATATCCTGGTCAGCAGTGGTAGCTCCCAGGCAACTCCAATTGCCGTAGTGCCATTCGGTTTCCAGGGTGGCACCGTGCTGCCGGATGACATGGCCGAAATCATCGGTAACGACCTGCGTAACTCGGGTTACTACGCACCGATTCCAAAGCAGAACATGATCAGCCAGCCAAGCCAGGCGAGCGAAATCATTTTCCGTGACTGGAAGGCTGTTGGCGCCCAGTACATTATGGTCGGCAGTATCGTTCCAGCGGGCGGTCGCCTGCAGGTTCAATACGCACTGTTCAACGTCGCCACCGAGCAGCAAGTGTTGACCGGCAGCGTGTCGGGCAGCGTCGATCAACTGCGCGACATGGCGCACTACATCTCCGACCAGTCGTTCGAGAAACTCACCGGTATCAAAGGTGCGTTCTCGACTCGTCTGCTGTACGTGACGGCCGAACGGTTCTCTGAGAAGAACACCCGCTACACGCTGCAACGTTCGGACTATGACGGTGCCCGTGCCGTGACCCTGCTGCAATCGCGCGAGCCGATCCTGTCGCCGCGTTTTGCACCGGATGGCAAGCGCATCGCCTACGTGTCGTTCGAGCAGAAGCGTCCGCGTATTTTCATGCAGAACATCGACACCGGTCGCCGTGAGCAGATCACCAACTTCGAAGGCCTGAATGGTGCGCCAGCATGGTCGCCGGATGGTCAGCGCCTGGCGTTCGTACTGTCGAAAGACGGCAACCCGGACATTTATGTAATGAACCTGGGTTCGCGTCAGATCAGTCGCGTCACCAACGGTCAAGGCATCAACACCGAACCGTTCTGGGGTAAAGATGGTTCGACCATCTACTTCACCTCCGACCGTGGCGGCAAGCCACAGATCTACAAAACCAGCGCAAGCGGTGGTGGTGCGGAGCGTGTGACCTTCATCGGTAACTACAACGCCAACCCTAAACTGTCGGCTGATGAAAAGACCCTGGTGATGATCCATCGTCAGGAAGGCTTCACTAATTTCAAGGTGGCGGCCCAGGATTTGCAGCGAGGTAGTGTAAAGATCCTCACTGATAGCACTCTGGACGAGTCACCTACTGTTGCGCCCAACGGCACCATGGTAATCTACGCCACCCGCCAGCAGGGCCGGGGAGTCTTGATGCTCGTGTCCATTAATGGACGCGTAAGGCTCCCGCTTCCTACCGCACAAGGCGAAGTCAGAGAACCTTCCTGGTCCCCTTACCTGAACTGACGCGGCGCTACACGTTGTACTTAACACACTGGGGTTCATTAGGAGTTTCACGATGGAAATGCTGAAGTTTGGTAAATTTGCTGCGCTGGCTCTGGCCATGGCTGTAGCTGTAGGTTGCTCGTCCAAAGGCGGCGACAACGCCGGTGAAGGCGCTGTTGATCCAAACGCTGGTTACGGCGCTAACACTGGTGCTGTTGACGGCTCCCTGAGCGAAGAAGCTGCTCTGCGCGCAATCACCACCTTCTACTTCGAATACGACAGCTCGGACCTGAAGCCAGAAGCTATGCGCGCTCTGGACGTTCACGCCAAAGACCTGAAAGCAAACGGCGCTCGCGTTGTTCTGGAAGGCAACACCGACGAACGTGGTACTCGTGAGTACAACATGGCACTGGGCGAGCGTCGTGCGAAAGCCGTTCAGCGCTACCTGGTACTGCAAGGTGTTTCCCCAGCTCAGCTGGAACTGGTTTCCTACGGCGAAGAGCGTCCAGTTGCTACCGGCAACGACGAGCAGTCCTGGGCTCAAAACCGTCGCGTCGAACTGCGTAAGTAATTCGTCATGCGAACGTGCCGTCGTGCTGTAACTGTTTTGGCTCTCAGCCTCGCACCGCTTGCGGTGTGGGCTGCGGTTCCTGTGGTCGAGGACAACTCTGGCTATAACAATAGCGGGAGTAGTTATCCGCCTGCGGGTTACGGTACGAACGGCGCCTATGCCGGGGGAGGGGTTTCGGCCCCTGTCTCGGCACAGGGCGAGCTGTTCAACCAACTGCAATCCATGCAGGAGCAGATCTCACGCCAACAGGGTGTGATCGAAGTTCTGCAAAATGATGTAGCGCGCATGAAGCAAGAGAACCTGGAGCGATATCAGGATCTTGATCGGCGCATAGGAACCGGCGTTGCACCAGCCGCGACTCCTGATAATTCTTCCACCGGTGGCAATTTGAATGCCCCTGGTGCAGCAGCCGGCGCAGGTACCGGAGCGGCAGCCGCTGCCACTTCCACACAAACGCCTGCCGCGGGTAGCGAACCGGCTGATCCGGCGAAGGAAAAACTGTATTACGATGCAGCCTTCGACCTGATCAAAGCCAAGGATTTCGACAAGGCCAGCCAGGCTTTCGCCGCATTCCTGCGCAAATACCCGAACAGCCAATACGCGGGCAACGCCCAGTACTGGTTGGGTGAAGTGAACCTGGCCAAAGGCGATCTGCAAGGTGCAGGTCAGGCATTTGCCAAGGTTTCGCAGCTGTACCCCAAGCACCCCAAAGTGCCTGATTCGCTGTACAAGCTCGCTGATGTAGAGCGCCGTCTCGGTCATACCGACAGGGTCAAAGGCATTCTGCAACAGGTCGTGTCCCAATATCCGGGCACCTCCGCCGCTCAGTTGGCGCAACGCGATTTGCAGCGCATGTAAGCATGCTTGGTCTGTTTTGAAGAAACCCGCGCTTGTCGCGGGTTTTTTCGTTAGAATTCATGCCCTTTTTATGAAACACGCTTTTTGGGATCTACGCGTTGGCGAGGTTCCTTGAAGTGCCTGACGGAGGCGGACAGCCTGTTTAGCTGTTACGCCCGTGGCGACTATGCAAGACACATTGAGAATCACCGAAGTTTTCTACTCGTTGCAGGGTGAAACGCGGACTGCCGGGCTGCCCACTGTTTTTGTGCGCCTGACCGGTTGCCCATTGCGTTGCCAATACTGCGACAGCGCCTACGCGTTCACTGGCGGCACCATTCGCACGCTCGACGACATCCTCGAGCAAGTGGCCGGTTTTCGCCCGCGTTATGTTTGTGTCACGGGCGGCGAACCCCTGGCGCAACCGAATGCCATTCCCTTGCTCAAGCAGTTGTGTGATGCCGGTTACGAAGTGTCGCTGGAAACCAGTGGCGCGCTGGACATCTCGGCGGTCGATCCGCGGGTCAGTCGCGTCGTCGACCTGAAAACCCCGGGCTCGAAAGAAGCGCACCGCAACCGCTACGAGAACATCGAACTGCTCACGCCTAACGATCAGGTAAAGTTTGTCATCTGCTCGCGGGAAGACTACGACTGGGCCGTGTCCAAGCTGATTCAATACGGTCTGGATCAGCGTGCCGGCGAAGTCCTGTTCTCGCCGAGCCACCATGACCTGAACGCGCGTGATCTGGCGGACTGGGTGGTGGCGGACAATCTGCCTGTGCGTCTGCAATTGCAGCTGCATAAATATCTTTGGAATGACGAGCCGGGGCGCTGAAATGACTGAACAAACGAACACTGCTGAAAAACGTGCGGTCATCCTGCTGTCCGGCGGCCTCGACTCCGCGACAGTCGTGGCCATGGCCCGTGCTGAAGGCTACCGCTGCTACACCATGAGCTTCGATTACGGTCAGCGGTCACACGCCGAATTGCACGCCGCCGCACGTGTCGCCCAGGACCTGGGTGTGGTCGAGCACAAGGTGATCGGCCTGAACTTGAACGGTATCGGCGGTTCTGCCCTGACCGACACTAGCATCGATGTGCCGGAAACGCCGGGTGAAGGTATCCCGGTGACTTACGTGCCGGCGCGCAACACCGTGTTTCTGTCCCTGGCGCTGGGCTGGGCCGAAGTGCTGGGCGCGCGTGACATCTTTATTGGCGTCAACGCGGTGGATTACTCCGGTTACCCGGATTGCCGTCCCGAGTTCATCGAAGCCTTCGAGCGCATGGCCAACCTGGCGACCAAGGCCGGGGTAGAAGGGCAGGGCTTCCGTATCCAGGCGCCACTGCAGAACCTGAGCAAGGCGCAGATCGTTCAGGCCGGCGTGAAGCTTGGCGTCGATTACGGGCTCACCGTTTCCTGCTATCAGGCAGACGATAATGGCCGCGCTTGCGGTAAATGCGACAGCTGCCGCCTGCGTGCAGAGGGCTTCGCGACGGCCGGTGTGACTGACCCAACACCTTATTTTTGATTTATTTCAAATTAGGTGTTGAATAGTCCTTAAAAATCAGTATTATACGCGCCACCACACAGCGGGTCGTTAGCTCAGTTGGTAGAGCAGTTGGCTTTTAACCAATTGGTCGTAGGTTCGAATCCCACACGACCCACCATTTTAAAAAATCTGGAAGGCCCACGTAAGTGAGGATTTCCGGGTTTTTTTTTGCCCGCGATTTGAGGTCGACTCAGTCCGGGTGACGCAGGTCAGAATCATCTTTTGCATCCACGGGATATTCTGTAGCCTTGCGCAGCTTCAACGCTATCCACGCCTGATGAATACTCACTCTCCCGGCGGTACCCTGAAGGGTCCGGAGCCGGGTGTATACTCGACTTTCGCGCGAAAGCGCCTGCAGGTCTTGCGAACATGACGCAGATTTCCGAACGCCTTCTGGTTCAAGCCCACCTCGACGCCAAGCAGCCCAAACCGCTGACCGCCGAGGAAGAGGCTTATTACCGTACTGCCATCGCTGCCGAGCTCAAGGCTCAGGACGCGGTGCTGGTTGCCCACTTCTATTGCGATCCGGTCATTCAGGCCCTGGCCGAAGAAACCGGTGGCTGCGTGTCCGACTCTCTGGAGATGGCTCGCTTCGGCAATGCCCACCCGGCCAAGACTGTGGTGGTCGCCGGTGTGAAGTTCATGGGCGAAACCGCGAAAATCCTCAACCCTGAAAAACGCATACTGATGCCGACCCTGGAAGCGACTTGCTCGCTGGACCTGGGTTGCCCGGTAGACGAGTTCTCGGCGTTCTGCGATCAGCATCCGGAGCGCACGGTGGTGGTGTATGCCAACACTTCGGCGGCAGTCAAAGCCCGGGCGGATTGGGTGGTGACTTCCAGTTGTGCGCTGGAAATCGTCGAAAGCCTGATGGATAACGGCGAAACCATCATCTGGGCCCCGGACAAGCACCTGGGCACTTACATCCAGCGCAAGACCGGCGCCGACATGCTGCTGTGGGACGGTGCCTGCATCGTCCACGAAGAGTTCAAGGCCAAGCAGCTCGAAGACATGAAAGCGCTGTACCCGGATGCGGCCATTCTGGTGCATCCGGAGTCGCCGACTGCAGTCATCGAGTTGGCCGACGCGGTGGGTTCCACCAGTCAGCTGATCGCTGCTGCGCAAAGTCTGCCGAACAAGACCCTGATTGTCGCCACCGACCGCGGCATCTTCTACAAGATGCAGCAGCTGTGCCCGGACAAGGTCTTTATCGAGGCGCCAACGGCCGGTAACGGGGCGGCTTGTCGCAGTTGCGCGCATTGCCCGTGGATGGCGATGAATACGCTTGAGCGCACCCTGAAGAGCTTGCGTGAAGGGACCAACGAGATCTTCGTTGATCCGGCGTTGATTCCGCAGGCGGTGCGGCCGTTGAAGCGGATGCTTGATTTCACTCAGGCGGCGCGGATGAAGTTGGCCGGCAACGCCTGAGAGCTGTCAGTTAAGCCGCAAAAACTGTGGGAGCGAGCCTGCTCGCGATAGCGTTCTGTCAGTCACATCCATGTTGACTGATACGCCGCCATCGCGAGCAGGCTCGCTCCCACAATGATTTGTACTCTGCGCAATTATTTGGTTTTCTTCGGGATCCGTACAAGCTGGGTATTGGAGTAGATGTCATGCCAGCTGCGCTTCTGCTTGTCGAACAGCGACCAGAAGAACCCCAGCCCGAGGCATAGCCAGGATGCGATCGACACCACAAAGCGCAGCAGCGCCTGCCACAGGCTGATGGATGAGCCGTCGGCGTTTTGCACGCGGATGCCCCAGACCTGCATGCCCAGCGTCTGCCCCGACCAGGTCCAGAACTTGGCGAAGAAGCCAAACAGCACAAACAGTAGCACCGTCGACAGCAGAGGATCACCGTCGAGTGCGCCGGCTTCGGTCAGGGCGCGCATTTTTTCTTCGCCGATGATTGCCATCTGAATCATCTTGTAAATGCCGCTGGTGACGATCAGCAGGGCGGTGCATAACAGAAAGTCGTAGAACATCGCTGCCAGGTGACGACCCAGGCCGACGGCGGGAAAGTCGCCCTGTGGGTTGAGCAGGTGTTTCGACATGGCAGCCTCAGAGCAGAAAAAGAAGCCATTTTACGGATTTACGCGCACAAAAAAGCCCCTGATATCAGTATCAGGGGCTTTTTCGTTACAGAAGATCAGGCTTCTGCTTGTACTTCGTCAGCCTGCATGCCTTTCTGGCCTTGCACAGCAACGAAAGTCACTTTCTGGCCTTCTTTCAGGCTCTTGAAGCCGTTGCCCTGAATAGCGCGGAAATGTACGAACAGATCCGGACCGCTTTCTGGAGTGATAAAACCAAAACCTTTCTCGTCGTTAAACCACTTGACGGTACCGCTCTGACGTTGGGACATTTCTTATTTCCTTTGACGCAAAAATGAATGACAGTCTCCTTCTCGTGAAAGAGTACTGGGGCTGGTTGCAGGAGAGTAAGAAGACGTCGAACGGGATGTAGCTAACTTGTAGGCTACTGCCCAGGTCACGATTCCAAGCGACCCATGCAAACACAGTGAACAAACTCTACGCCAACTACGGGAGAAAAAACAAGCCCTGCGAAGGCCCGGATTTCCTCAGCTTGATGGCAGTAAGAGCGGCCACTAGTGCAAGCTTATTCGATAGCATTGTTCAGTTGTCTTCGATCGTTATAAGTAACGTTCATAAACGAAACGTACGCACTATTTTATGGCGGCTGCGTTACACATTAGTGCATTGTTAACGCAGCCGCGTTACTTATAGAAACAGTCAATCAACCGCGATAGTAGCGTTGTGGAACAAATGGCATTTTGCTTACAAGCAAAGGCACCTTTTTCCCACGAACAATTGCCCAAACCGGCGTATCCAGACCGATATAAGCGCTGTCGAGGTAACCCATGGCCAAAGGACCGCCAAGGGTCGGACCGAAGCCACCGCTGCACACGCTGCCGATGATTTCGCCGGCTTCGTTGACGATTTCCGCACCTTCACGCACTGGCGTACGTTCCTGCGGCAGCAGGCCAACGCGTTTGCGGCTGACACCGGCTTGCTGCTGGGCGAACACGGTTTCAGCGCCGGGGAAGCCACCGGCCCGCGCGCCATCGGCACGACGAGGCTTGGAGATGGCCCACAGCAGGCTCGCTTCGATTGGGGTGGTTTCGGTGTTCATGTCGTGGCCGTAGAGGCACAGGCCAGCTTCCAGGCGCAGGGAATCGCGAGCGCCGAGGCCGATAGCCGCCACTTCCGGTTCGGCCAGCAGGGCGCGAGCCAGGGCTTCGGCGTTGGCCGCTGGTACGGAGATTTCGAAACCGTCTTCGCCGGTGTAGCCCGAACGGCTGACAAAGCAATCCACGCCCAACAGCTTCACGCGGGCGAATTGCATGAAGGTCATCTTCGCAACTGTAGGCGCCAGGCGTGCGAGCACGGTGACGGCGGCCGGACCTTGCAACGCCAGCAGTGCGCGCTCTTCGAACAGCGGCTCGATGGTGCATTGGTCGCCGATGTGCTTGCGCAGGTGCGCCAGGTCCTGATCCTTGCAGGCGGCGTTGACCACCAGGAACAGTTCATCGTTACCGAGATTGGCGACCATCAGATCGTCGAGGATGCCACCGGTCTCGTTGGTGAACATCGCGTAGCGCTGCATGCCCACTGGCAGATCGATGATGTCCACCGGCACCAGGGTTTCCAGGGCTTTGGCCGCGTTGGCGCCGGTCAGGCGGATCTGGCCCATGTGCGAAACATCGAACAGCCCGGCCTGATCACGGGTGTGCTGGTGTTCTTTCATCACGCCCAACGGGTATTGCACCGGCATGTCATAGCCGGCAAACGGCACCATGCGGGCGCCGAGTTCGAGGTGCAGTGCGTGCAACGGGGTTTTCGACAATTGTTCGGTGGACATATCCAGCTCCTGAAAATAGTGCAGATGCGGGCATCAGCACTCGATAATGTTGACCGCCAAACCGCCACGGGCGGTTTCCTTGTATTTGCTTTTCATGTCGGCGCCGGTCTGGCGCATGGTGCGGATGACTTTGTCGAGGGAGACGAAGTGCTGACCGTCGCCGCGCAAGGCCATACGCACCGCATTGATGGCCTTGACCGAACCCATGGCGTTGCGCTCGATGCAAGGCACTTGCACCAGCCCGCCAATCGGGTCGCACGTCAGGCCGAGGTTGTGTTCCATGCCGATTTCGGCGGCGTTTTCTACCTGCTGCACCGTGCCGCCCAGCACTTCACACAAGGCGCCAGCGGCCATGGAACAGGCGACGCCAACCTCGCCCTGACAGCCGACTTCGGCGCCGGAGATCGAGGCGTTTTCCTTGTACAGAATGCCGATCGCGGCGGCCGTCAGTAGAAAGCGCACGACGCCATCTTCGTTGGCGCCGGGGATGAAGCGCATGTAGTAATGCAGCACCGCCGGGATGATTCCGGCCGCACCATTGGTGGGGGCGGTAACCACGCGCCCACCGTTAGCGTTTTCTTCGTTGACCGCCAGGGCGTACAGGTTGACCCAGTCCAGCACCGACAGCGGATCGCGCAGCGAGGATTCCGGGTTGTTGCACAATTGCCGATGCAGCGCCGCGGCCCGACGTTTGACCTTCAGTCCACCAGGAAGGATGCCTTCATTGCGGCAACCAGCGGTGACGCAGTCCTGCATCACTTGCCAGATCTTCAGCAAACCGGCACGGGTTTCCGCTTCGGGGCGCCAGGCACTTTCGTTGGTCAACATCACTTGGCTGATGGATAAACCGTAGGTGGTGCAATGACCGAGCAGGTCCTTGGCGCTTTTGAACGGGAAGGTGAGCGGCGTGGCGTCTTCGACGATGCGGTCGGCACCGGCGGCGTCTTCATCGACGACAAAACCACCGCCGACCGAGTAGTACTCGCGGCTGCGGATTTGTATGCCCGCCGCATCGAATGCGCGAAAGATCATGCCGTTGGGGTGATAGGCCAACGGTTTGCGAATCATCGCCAAGTGTTCTTTCTCGTTGAACGCAATGCTGTGTTCGCCGAGCAGGTTCAAGCGACCGTTGCCGCGAATTTCTTGCAAGCGGGCGGCGACGGTTTCGGTGTCTACGGTATCCGGGTGTTCGCCTTCCAGGCCCAGCAACACAGCCATGTCGCTGCCGTGGCCTTTGCCGGTGGCGCCGAGCGAGCCGTAGAGCTCGACTTTGACGCAGGTGGTTGCGGCCAGCAGCCCTTCACGGCGCAGACCTTCGGCGAAACGCGCAGCGGCACGCATCGGGCCGACGGTGTGGGAGCTGGAGGGGCCGATGCCAATCTTGAACAGGTCGAACACGCTTAACGACATGGTTGTTCTCCGGTTTCTTGTTATAGGAATTGGCGGAATCTGGTGGTAGGCGCAGATCCCCTGTGGGAGCGAGCCTGCTCGCGAAAGCGGTGGATCAGTCGCCATCAATGTTGCCTGACACACTGCTTTCGCGAGCAGGCTCGCTCCCACAAGGGGATATACGGTGTTCTTGAAAGTGGGGGCGGGCGAACCCGTCCCCTCATTGGTTTAAGCGTAGCTTTCGATCGACGGGCAGGCGCAGACCAGGTTGCGATCGCCGAAGACGTTGTCGACGCGACCGACCGGTGGCCAGTACTTGCCTTCGATCAGCGACGCTACCGGGTAAACCGCTTGCTCGCGGCTGTACGGGTGAGTCCACTCACCGACGATTTCCGCGGCGGTGTGCGGCGCGTTTTTCAGCGGGTTGTCGTCCTTGTCCAGCGTGCCGTTTTCCACTGCGCGGATTTCTTCGCGGATGCGGATCATGGCGTCGCAGAAGCGGTCCAGTTCTTCCTTGGATTCGCTTTCGGTCGGCTCGATCATCAACGTGCCGGCCACCGGGAACGACATGGTCGGGGCGTGGAAGCCGAAATCGATCAGGCGCTTGGCGACGTCATCGACACTGATGCCGCTGCTGTCTTTCAACGGACGCAGGTCGAGGATGCATTCGTGCGCCACCAGACCATTGCTGCCGGTGTACAACACTGGGTAATGCTCTTCGAGGCGACGGGAAATGTAGTTGGCATTCAGGATCGCCAGTTGCGAAGCACGCTTGAGACCCGCGCCACCCATCATTCGAATGTACATCCAAGTGATCGGCAGAATGCTCGCGCTGCCGAACGGTGCCGCGCAGACCGCGCCTTCCTTGCGTTCCATCTGGGCGTGGCCCGGCAGGAATGGGGTCAGGTGCGACTTGACGCCAATCGGGCCGACGCCCGGGCCGCCACCACCGTGTGGAATGCAGAAGGTTTTGTGCAGGTTCAGGTGGGACACGTCGCCGCCGAACTTGCCCGGTGCGCAGAGGCCGACCATGGCGTTCATGTTGGCGCCGTCGATGTACACCTGGCCGCCGTTGTCGTGAATGATGCCGCAGATTTCGCGGATGCCTTCTTCGAACACGCCGTGGGTCGACGGGTAGGTGATCATCAGCGCAGCGAGGTGTTCGCGGTGCTCGATGGCCTTGGCGCGCAGGTCTTCGATGTCGACGTTGCCGCGGGCATCGCAGGCGGTCACGACCACACGCATGCCAGCCATGTTGGCGGTGGCCGGGTTAGTGCCGTGGGCGGACGAGGGGATCAGGCAGATGTCGCGACGGTCTTCGCCACGGCTCTGGTGGTAGGCACGGATCGCCAGCAGGCCAGCGTATTCACCCTGGGAACCGGCGTTCGGTTGCAAGGAGATCGAGTCGTAGCCGGTGGCGGCGCAGAGCATCGCTTCCAGTTCATCGGTCAACTGCTGATAGCCGGCGCTTTGCTCGGCCGGGGCGAACGGGTGCAGGGCACCGAACTCGGCCCAGGTCACCGGGATCATTTCGCTGGCGGCGTTGAGTTTCATGGTGCAGGAACCCAGCGGGATCATGGTGCGATCCAGGGCCAGGTCCTTGTCGGCGAGCTTGCGCAGGTAGCGCATCAGCTCGGTTTCCGAATGATAACGGTTGAACACCGGGTGGCTGAGGATCGGCGATTGGCGAACCAGCGCGGCCGGGAGAGTGCTTTCGACCGAGGCGGCGAGGGCGGCGAAGTCCGGCAGCGCCTTGCCGTCGGCCAGCACGCTCCACAGGGTTTCTACGTCAGCCTGGCTGGTGGTTTCGTCCAGGGACAGGCCCAGACGCTCGCCATCCACAACGCGCAGGTTGATCTTCTGAGCACGCGCCTTGTCGTGCAAAGCAGCTGTTTGCGCGCCGGTCTTGAGCGTCAGCGTGTCGAAGAAGCTGGTTTGCTCGACGGTCAGGCCCAGTGCGCTCAAGCCTTTGGCGAGGATCGCGGTCAGGTGATGAATGCGCTGGGCGATCTGCGTCAGGCCTTTCGGGCCGTGGTACACGGCGTACATGCTGGCGATGTTGGCCAGCAGCACTTGGGCGGTGCAGATGTTGCTGGTGGCTTTCTCGCGGCGGATATGTTGCTCGCGGGTCTGCATGGCCAGGCGCAGGGCCGGCTTGCCAAAACGGTCCACGGAAACGCCGACCAGACGGCCCGGCATGTCACGCTTGAACGCATCGCGGGTGGAGAAGTAGGCCGCGTGTGGGCCACCAAAGCCCAGCGGCACGCCGAAGCGTTGCGCGCTGCCGATGGCCACGTCAGAGCCGAACTCGCCCGGCGGGGTCAGCACGGTCAGGGCCAGCAGGTCAGCGGCGACCGCGACCAGCGCATTAGCCGCGTGGAAACGCTCGGTCAGTTCGCGGTAGTCGAACACGTCACCGTTGCTGGCCGGGTATTGCAGCAAAGCACCGAAGAACGGCGTCACGTCAGTCAATTCGCGTTCGTCACCGACCACTACATCGATGCCCAACGGCTCGGCCCGGGTGCGCAAAACGTCAAGGGTTTGCGGGTGGCAATGCACCGAGGCGAAGAACGCGTGGCTGCCTTTGTTCTTGCTCAGGCGTTTGCAGAAGGTCATGGCTTCGGCAGCAGCAGTGGCTTCGTCGAGCAGCGAGGCGTTGGCGATCGGCAGGCCGGTCAGGTCGCTGATCAGGGTCTGGAAGTTCAACAGCGCTTCGAGACGGCCCTGGGAAATTTCTGGCTGGTATGGGGTG
This sequence comes from Pseudomonas frederiksbergensis, assembly GCF_003732275.1. GTDB lineage: Bacteria > Pseudomonadota > Gammaproteobacteria > Pseudomonadales > Pseudomonadaceae > Aquipseudomonas > Aquipseudomonas frederiksbergensis_H. The sequence continues at coordinate 430,697 of NZ_MOBM01000012.1, read as the reverse complement.
TAAGCGGTGTACCAGGCCGGGTTTTCCAACAGGTTGCGCAGGATCGGCGACGGCGTGTGAGTGCCGTAGTAGCCCTGGCCGATGTAGGTCTTGAACAGCTGGTTTTTGCCGGCGATGGATTTGATCAGCGCCAGGGCATCCGCTTCACTCAGGCCGTCTTCCAGACCGAGGACACTGGTGCCCTTGATGCTGTCGGGGATGACGCTGGCGCTCAGGGCTTCCAGCGAATCAAAGCCGAGGCTGTTGAGCATGGCTTGCTCGTCGCCCGAACGCGGGCCGATATGGCGCGCGATGAATTCGTTGGCGGTGCTGACATTTACAGAAACAGGAAGTACTTGGGTCATGTCAGCGCTCCTCAGGCTTCAGCGTTGGCTTTGATCAGACGGTCGTAAGCGTCTTGATCCAGCAGTTGGCCGACAGCCGAGGCGTCGGTTGGCTTGAAGCGGAAGAACCAGCCTTCGCCCAGCGGATCTTCGTTGACCAGTTCAGGGCTGCTGTCCAGCGCCGGGTTCACTTCCAGCACTTCACCGTCGAGGGGCATGTACACGCCGCTGGCGGCTTTTACCGATTCCACGGTGGCGGCTTCAGCGCCTTTGTCGTAGGACTGCAGCTCAGGCAGTTGTACGAAAACCACGTCGCCCAGGGCGTTCTGTGCGAAAGCAGTGATGCCGACGGTGACGGTACCGTCAGCTTCGGTGCGCAGCCATTCGTGATCTTCAGTAAAACGCAACTCGCTCATGGAAACTCCTAAAGGGCCAGACTCGTCTGGTGGACGCGATTGAATGCTTGGGCAAAAAGCCCTTCTTTATAGGTGGTTACTAAGCAAAAACGCGGCCAATGTTGTTTATCCCTTATAAATCAACGAGTTATTTGTTTTTGCGAAGGATTGAAATGGATTGGCTGTAGCGAAATCGCTACAGCATAGACTGAAGAAAAAAGCTGAGGTGGATCAAAGCCTTGCACAGCGGTGTTCAGGAGAGGGTGTAGCGATATCGTTCCACTGTAGCGCTTTCAGTACAGATGGAGGTCGTTTTTGAGGAGATTTTCAGACCGCGCATAAACCCGTGGGAGCGAGCCTGCTCGCGAAGAGGGTGTATCAGTCGACATCCATAGTGAATGTCAGTCCGCCTTCGCGAGCAGGCTCGCTCCCACAGTGGTTTTGTGTCGGTAACGAGATCGTATTTCCAGCATTACGGCTTATTGGGTATGCCGTACTTACGCAACCGATGGGCAATCGCGGTGTGGGAGGTTTGCAGGCGGCTGGCCAGTTGGCGGGTCGAGGGGTAGCTGACGTAGAGTTTTTCCAGCAGGGTTTTCTCGAACTCTTCCATGGCCTGTTCAAGGCTGTCGACCTCGCTGTCGCTCTGGCGCGCCACGGAGGTGCCGGCGATATCGAGGTCGCCAATGTCCACCAGGCTGCTTTCGCAAATCGCCGCGGCGCGGAAGATCACGTTCTGCAGTTGCCGCACATTGCCCGGCCAGCGGTTGCCCAACAGCGCCGGATAAGTACCCGGCGCCAGGCGACAGACCGGGCGCTGGATCTGCGCGCAGGCCTGCTGCATGAAGTAGCGCGCCAGCAGCAGAATGTCCTGGCCGCGTTCGCGCAGGGGCGGGACTTCGACATTTAGCACGTTGAGGCGATAGAACAGGTCTTCGCGGAAGGTGCCTTCGCTGACCATTTTTTCCAGATCGCGGTGGGTCGCGCTGAGGATCCGCACGTTGACCTTCACTTCGCGATCGCCACCGACCCGTCGGAAGCTGCCGTCATTCAAAAAACGCAGCAATTTCGCCTGCAAGTACGGCGACATTTCACCGATCTCGTCGAGAAATACCGTGCCCTGGTTGGCCAGTTCCATCAGCCCTGGTTTGCCGCCCCGTTGCGCGCCGGTGAAGGCGCCGGGGGCGTAGCCGAACAGTTCGCTTTCGGCGAGGTTTTCCGGCAGTGCGGCGCAGTTCAAGGCCAGGAACGGCGAACTGTGGCGGGCGCTGATGGCGTGGCAGGCGCGGGCCACCAGTTCTTTACCGGTGCCGGTTTCGCCCTGGATCAGCAACGGCGCATCGAGGGCTGCGACTCGCTGGGCGCGCGCCTTGAGCGTACGAATCGCCGGGGATTCGCCGAGCAGGGCATCGAAGCCTTCGGCGTGGTCGTGGTGCAGCGCCGAGAGGCGTTCGCCGATGCGGTTCGGTTGATACAGGGTCAGCAGGGCGCCGGCGTCGGTGATCGGCGTGGCATCCAGCAGCAGGGTCTGGCCGTTGACGGTGATCTCGCGCAGCGGCAGGCGAAAGCCGTTTTCCAGCAATGTATCGAGCAGCGCCGGATCGGCAAACAGCTCGCTGATGCTTTCACCTGCCGGTTCGCGACCGTACAGGGCAATCAGCGCCGGGTTGGCCAGCAGCACCTTGCCAGCACTGTCCAGAGCCAGCACCGGGTCGGTCATCGCCGCGAGTAACGCATCGAGCTGCAAGTGACGGCGCTGGCCGGGAAGGATGTCGACCACCGTCACCGCTTGCACGCCGCGCACGCTGAACAGCGCGTCGCGCAGCTCTTCGAGCACTGCCGGGCTCAAGGTCGGGGCGTCGATGTAGACATTGGGTGGGACCATTTCCACCGCATCCAGATTGAGATTGCGCCCACCGAGCAGGGCCAGGACTTCCTGGGTGATGCCGACGCGGTCGATGAAGCTGACGTGGATACGCATGGGGTGGTTGGGTTCTGGAGTGCGGAGGGTGGCAAGTATGCCTTGGAGGAGGGGGGAGGTGAAATCGGCGATGGAGAATGGCTTGAAAAGATCGCAGCCTTCGGCAGCTCCTACGCCGAACGCATTTCCCTGTAGGAGCTGCCGAAGGCTGCGATCTTTTGATCTTCCAAACGTTATTCGAAGTTCTCGAGGTTTACCGGGTCGCCGGATTTCATATCCAACTGCTTGCGGATGTCTTCAAACATTAAATCGTAATGCTTGTGAACCGAGCCGATCTGGCTGTGTGTCTTCGGGATTCCGTACTTCTCGGCGATTTTTGTCACGTTGTTGGCGAAGTTGTAAGCCTCCTCCTTGGGCAGAAAGAAGGTCTCCGTCATGTCCTTTCCCTGCATGCTGCCGTGCATGGTGAACAGCATCCCTTTGCCTTTCTTGGGATCCTGCGTGACCTCATAGTCGAGGTGTACGTTGTAGTTGACATCATCCGGGGTCAGCGCGTGGCGCTCGATGTGCAGATGACCGGGCTCAAACGTTGCCATTGACGTCTCTCCTTACAAGTAAGTTATGCCAGGTGTCGCCGTGCTGATACGCGTGCCGGCCTTGCCCTGGACGATCGCCTCGATATCCGAGAGTGAACCGATCACCGCGGTTTTTCCAGTATGGCGGGCGAACTCGCAGGCCGCCTGGACCTTTGGTCCCATGGAGCCAGCCGCGAAGCCGAGTTTTTCCAGGTCATTCGGGTGGGCCTGGGCGATGGCTTTCTGGGTGGGTTTGCCGAAGTCGATGAACGCCGCGCTGACGTCGGTGGCGATCACCAATAGATCGCTTTCAAGCTGTTCGGCCAGCAGCGCCGAGCACAGGTCTTTGTCGATCACCGCTTCCACGCCTTGCAGTTTTCCGCTGGCGCCGTACATCGTCGGGATGCCTCCACCGCCCGCGCAAATCACGATGCTGCCTTTTTCCAGCAACCACTTGATCGGGCGGATTTCGAAGATGCGTTTGGGTCTCGGGCTGGCCACCACGCGGCGGAATTTGTCGCCGTCCGGAGCAATCGCCCAGCCTTTCTCGGCCGCGAGTTTTTCCGCTTCGGCCTTGGTGTAGACCGGGCCGATGGGTTTGCTGGGGTTCTGGAACGCGGGGTCGTTGGCGTCCACTTCGACCTGGGTCAGCAGGGTGGCGAACGGGACTTCGAAGTCCAGCAGGTTGCCCAGTTCCTGTTCGATGATGTAGCCGATCATGCCTTCGGTTTCGGCACCGAGCACGTCCAGCGGATAAGGGGAAACCTGGGTGTAGGCCGCCGCTTGCAGCGACAGCAGGCCGACCTGCGGACCATTACCGTGAGCGATCACCAGTTGGTTGCCGGGATGGACCTTGGCGATCTGTTCGGTAGCGATCCGGATATTGGTGCGCTGGTTGTCCGCGGTCAGAGGTTCACCCCGGCGGAGCAGGGCGTTACCGCCCAGAGCAACGACGATACGCATAATGCAGTCCTTCTAAACAGAGAGGAGGGTTGCAGGTAACTCGGTCTCCTGTGGGAGCGAGCCTGCTCGCGATAGCGGTGTATCAGTCAACATCCATGGTGAATGTCAGTCCGTCATCGCGAGCAGGCTCGCTCCCACAAAGAGCAAACCGAGTGAGCCGTTAGATATCCGCCAGCGCCGACACCAGGATCGCCTTGATGGTGTGCATACGGTTTTCCGCTTGCTCGAAGGCGATGTTGGCCGGCGATTCGAAGACTTCTTCAGTCACTTCGACGCCGTTGGCCAGGTGCGGATAGCGCGCGGCGATGTCCTTGCCAACCTTGGTTTCACTGTTGTGGAACGCCGGCAAACAGTGCATGAATTTCACGCGCGGGTTGCCCGAGGCCTTCATCATGTCGGCGTTGACCTGGTACGGCAGCAGTTGCTCGATGCGCTCGTCCCACGCTTCGACTGGCTCGCCCATCGACACCCAGATGTCGGTGTGGATGAAGTCCACGCCCTTGACCGCTTCTTTCGGGTCTTCGGTGATGGTGATGCGTGCGCCGCTTTCCTCGGCGAAGGCTTTGCACTGATCGATGAAGTCCTGATGCGGCCACAGCGCTTTCGGTGCGGCGATGCGCACGTCCATGCCGAGTTTGGCGCCGATCATCAGCAACGAGTTGCCCATGTTGTAGCGGGCATCGCCGAGGTAGGCATAGCTGATGTCATGCAGCGGCTTGTCGCTGTGTTCACGCATGGTCAGGGTGTCGGCGATCATTTGCGTCGGGTGGAATTCAGCGGTCAGGCCATTGAACACCGGCACGCCGGCGAACTTCGCCAGCTCTTCGACAATTTCCTGTTCGAAGCCACGGTACTCGATGGCGTCGAACATCCGCCCGAGCACACGGGCGGTGTCTTTCATGCTTTCTTTGTGGCCGATCTGCGACGACACCGGGTCGATGTAGGTGACGTGGGCGCCCTGATCGTGGGCCGCGACTTCGAAGGCGCACCGGGTGCGGGTCGAGGTTTTTTCGAAGATCAGCGCGATGTTCTTGCCTTGCAGGTGTGGACGCTCGGTGCCGGTGTACTTGGCGCGTTTGAGGTCACGGGACAGGTCCAGCAAGTAATTCAGCTCGCGAGTGGTGTGGTGCATCAAACTCAGCAGGCTGCGGTTGCGCATATTAAAAGCCATGATTGGATCTCCTTTGGTATCGGTTATCCCCCGGGCCGCGCTGGATAAGTGGCGGCCAGGGTTTGAAAGTTAATAGTCGATAGGGTCGCGAATGATCGGGCAGGTCATGCAGTGGCCGCCGCCACGCCCGCGACCGAGTTCACCGGCGCTGATGGTGATGACCTCGATGCCGGCCTTGCGCAGCAGGGTGTTGGTGTAGGTGTTGCGGTCATAACCGATCACCACACCTGGCTCCACGGCCACCACGTTGTTGCCGTCGTCCCATTGCTCGCGTTCGGCGGCGAAGCTGTTGCCGCCGGTTTCGACGACGCGCAGCGCTTTCAGGTTGAGGGCCTTGGCCACGGTGTCGAGGAAGCTGGTTTCTTCGCGGCGGATGTCGACGCCGCCCGGTTTGCTTTCATCAGGGCGCACGCTGAAGGCGACGATCCGGTTCACTACTTCCGGGAAAATGGTCACAAGGTCGCGGTCGCAGAAACTGAACACGGTATCCAGGTGCATCGCCGCGCGGGACTTCGGCAGGCCGGCGACAATCACACGTTCGACCGCTTTGTTCTTGAACAGGTTGACCGCCAATTGACCGATGGCCTGACGGGACGAACGCTCGCCCATGCCGATCAATACCACGCCGTTGCCGATCGGCATCACGTCGCCGCCCTCAAGGGTGGCGCTGCCATGGTCCTGATCCGGATCGCCGTACCAGATCTGGAAGTCGGCGTTGGTGAATTGCGGGTGGAATTTGTAGATGGCGGTGGCCAGTAAAGTTTCCTGACGGCGCGCCGGCCAGTACATCGGGTTCAACGTCACGCCGCCGTAGATCCAGCAGGTGGTGTCGCGGGTGAACTGGGTGTTGGGCAGCGGCGGCAGAATGAAGCTGGAGTGACCGAGAAATTCGCGGAACATCTGAATGGTCTTGCCGCCGAAGCTGTCCGGCAGGTCATCGACGGAGACGCCGCCAATCAGGAATTCGGCAATCTTCCTCGGCTCCAGGCTACGCAGCCAGGAACCGGTTTCGTTGACCAGCCCAAGGCCGACCGAGTTGGCGGTGATCTTGCGTTCCAGAATCCAGTCCAGCGCTTCTGGAATGGCGACGATGTCGGTCAGCAGGTTGTGCATTTCCAGCACGTCGATGTTGCGTTCGCGCATCTTGGTGACGAAGTCGAAATGGTCACGCTTGGCTTGGGCAACCCACAGCACATCATCGAAAAGCAGTTCGTCACAGTTGTTCGGGGTCAGCCGCTGGTGGGCCAGGCCGGGGGAGCAAACCATGACTTTGCGCAGTTTGCCGGCTTCGGAATGGACGCCGTACTTAACTTTTTCGGTGGTCATTACAGTGATCCTCCAGATGACAAATGGGTCAGGTGTTACAGAGTCAGGAAGCCGTCATACAGTCCGTAAGCTGCCACCAGGGCGCCCACGACGACCGCTGCGAAAATCAGCTTCTCGACGTTGGTGAAAACCGGTTTGTTGACTTCAAGCTTGGCCTTGGCGAACAGGATCACGCCGGGCGCATAGAGCAGGGCGGAGAGCAGCAGGTATTTGACGCCGCCGGCATAGATCAACCAGACCGCGTAGATCAATGCGACGGCGCCGATGAACAGGTCTTTCCTGCGCTCGGCTATAGCGTTTTCATAACTTTCGCCGCGTACCGCCAGCAGCAGCGCGTAAGCCGCCGACCACAGGTACGGCACCAGAATCATTGAGGTGGCGAGGTAGATCAGCGACAGGTAAGTGCTGGCCGAGAACAGCGTGATGATCAGGAACAACTGGACCATGGCGTTGGTCAGCCACAGTGCGTTGACCGGTACATGGTTGGCGTTTTCCTTGCGCAGGAAGGCCGGCATGGTGTGGTCCTTGGCGGCGGCGAACATGATCTCCGCGCACAGCAACACCCATGACAGCAGAGCACCGAGCAACGAGATGATCAGGCCAACGCTGATCAGCACCGCGCCCCAATGACCGACTACATGTTCCAGCACCGCGGCCATGGACGGGTTCTGCAGTTTCGCCAATTCCGGTTGGGTCATGATCCCGAGCGACAGCACATTCACCAGCACCAGAAACAGCAGCACGGTGATGAACCCGATGACGGTGGCTTTACCCACGTCGCTGCGTTTTTCCGCACGAGCCGAGAAAATGCTCGCACCTTCGATACCGATGAACACCCAGACGGTGACCAGCATCATGTTGCGCACCTGGTTCATCACACTGCCCAGGTCAGGGTTTTTCAGGCCCCAGATGTCGGCGGTGAAGATGTCCAGTTTGAACGCGAACACCGCGATCAGCACGAACAGCAGCAACGGTACGACCTTGGCGACGGTGGTCACCAGGTTAATGAACGCCGCTTCCTTGATCCCCCGCAGCACCAGGAAATGTACGCCCCAGAGCAGCACCGACGCACCGATCACGGCAGCGACAGTATTCCCCTCCCCAAAAATGGGGAAGAAGTAGCCGAGGGTGCTGAACAAGAGTACGAAGTAACCAACGTTGCCCAGCCAAGCGCTTATCCAATAACCCCAGGCGGACGAGAAACCCATATAGTCGCCGAAACCGGCCTTGGCGTAGGCGTAGACACCGCCGTCCAGATCAGGTTTTCGATTAGCGAGGGTCTGGAAAACGAAGGCCAGGGTCAACATACCCACTGCGGTAATTGCCCAACCGATAAGAACGGCACCGACGTCTGCACTGGCGGCCATGTTCTGGGGCAAAGAGAAGATCCCGCCACCAATCATTGAGCCGACAACCAACGCAACCAGGGCGCCGAGTTTCAGTTTTCCGGGGGATTCAGACATGCATGACTCCAGTGCAGGAGAAGAGAGAAAACAGGTTAGTTTCGTTCGCTGTTCAATCATCTGACTTAGATCAATGCATGGTCACATTCCATTGTTAATTAAAGACTTATGGGTCTTTGGCAGGCATAAGGCTAATGCCTGGAAAGCCCTGTGCAGAGGCCTCGGATAAAAGTGAAAGAAATAAAGCGTTTCAGTTGAGGCTTAGACGCTAGTTTGTTTTTTTGTTTTGGCAAGTATTGGTCATTGATTTTGCAGTGATATTTATTTATTGGGATCTACCGATAAAGCCGCTATTTCTGGATGGCTGCAATAACGTGATCAGTTATAAATAAAGACAAAGGTTGGTGTTGGTTGATAAACGTTATTACGCTTTATCTATTTAGTTAAAAACCGACTATGTGATGGTCTCGGTCATGGAGATGCACGAATGTCGCAACCGACGCAAAAGCTTCGTCTGAGTGCGCTGATCGCTTTGGTGGTGGGATCGATGATTGGCGGCGGGATTTTTTCCTTACCGCAAAACATGGCGGCGCGTGCCGATGCCGGGGCGATATTGATTGGTTGGGCGATCACTGTCGTGGGCATGCTGACTGCCAAGCGGGAACAGGGCGAGCCTTTGTTTACCCATGTCGAGAAGGGGATTTTCAGCTGTGTGGTTGCCGGGGCGGGATTGGCGGCGTACGGGTTGTACAGCGGGTTACTGTCGTTGTGAGGTTGCTGCTGGCGTATCAACCGCCTTATGACTGGTCGGCGATGCTGGGTTTCTTGTCGGCGCGGGCGGTGGTCGGGATGGAAACGGTGGTCGATGGGGTGTACTCGCGCAGCATCGGGTTGAACGGTGTTCACGGTGTGCTTTCGGTCAGGCCAGGGGCGGGCGATGTGCTGGAAGTGACGCTGGATTTTCCTGATTCAGCGGCAGTGCCGGAGATTGTCGCGCGGTTACGGCGGATGTTTGATCTGGATGCGAATTTGCCAGTCATTCATCGACAACTGGCGGTTGATCCGTTGATGGCGCGCTTGATTGCCGCGCGTCCGGGGCTGCGAGTCCCGGGGGCTTGGGATGGCCTGGAGTTGGCCATTCGTGCGGTATTGGGACAGCAGATTACCGTGGTCGCGGCGATCAAGTTGGCCGGGAAACTGGTGGTGCAATATGGACAGCCATTGCAGTCGCCGATGCCGGGGTTGAGTCATGTGTTTCCTGATGCTGGCGCATTGGCGGCAGCGGATCTGGCAACGTTGGGGATGCCGAAAAGTCGCGGTCGAACCTTGTCCGGCGTGGCTCAGGCGTTGCTGGATGATCCCCTGTTGTTTGAACCGGAACGGGAAGGGGGTGTGGCGCGGTTGCTGGCGTTGCACGGGATTGGTGACTGGACGGCGCAATACATTGCCTTGCGGCAGTTGCGGGAGCTGGATGCGTTTCCGAGTGGAGATGTGGGGTTGATCAACTCGCTGGCGGCGCTGGAAGGTCGAGCGGTGACGGCTCGGGAATTGTGGGTGCGGGCGGAGGCTTGGCGGCCCTATCGCGGGTATGCGGCGCAGGTGCTTTGGACATCGTTGAGCCGACCGGACTGAATACAGTTCCAGCAATTGTGTTGAGTGTTTCGGCCCTATCGCGAGCCTGCTCGCGATAGCTATCTGATGGTCACCACCACTGCGCGCGATGGGAACCCAATTCCCCGGCCGGCAATGCCCACTGCAACGGTGTCCCGGTGATCTTCAGCGGCACCTGCAGCCGATGGGCCGGCCCCCAGGGTGTCTGCTCAACCAACATCCCTTGATCGTTGTCATCCTCTGCCCGCAACGGCTCATTTGTCCCCGCGCCATGTTCAATCAGCAACTTGGCGGTTCGCGCCAACGACAACCTGGCCGACCCGCCACGTCCCAATAACTTGATCGCCGCAGCTGCCATCAAGTACCCGGTGGCGTGATCAAGCGCCTGCACCGGCAGCGGCGTCGGTTTGTTCACTTTCTTCCACTGCATCCCCGCTTCGGCAATCCCGCTGCTCATCTGTACCAAACTGTCGAACCCTCGACGGTTCTGCCAGGGGCCGCTCCAACCATAGGCGTTGAGGCACACATCAATCAGGCCCGGCGCCAGTTTTTGACGCACGGCGACGCCGTAGCCCAACCTTTCCAATGCATCGGCGCGGTAACCATGAAGCAAGATATCGGCGTCCTTGAGCAGGCTTTCGAACACTGCTCGGTCAGTCTTGTCGTGCAGATCCAGGCGCGTGCAGCGTTTGCCCAAAGTGACTTCCGGCACCACGCCCGGTTCGTTCCAGGTCGGCGGGTCGATGCGCAAAACATCGGCACCGAGGCCGGCGAGGAATCGGCTGGCGATGGGCCCCGCGAGCACGCGCGTGAGGTCCAGCACCTTGACCCCGGCCAGCGGTTGAGCCACTGAACCCTGCCACGGTTTTGGGTTTTGGCTATCGTCGGCGGTGAACTGAACCAGCGGTTCGGCATTCACAGCCTGACCTTGGGGGTGGGTCTGCCATTGCTTCCAAGTGCGCATTTCGGCCGCGCAACCACCGGCATCAACTACAGCCTGTTCCAGATCGCTTTTGGCCCATTGCGCAACCTTGTTCGCCATCGCGGCGCGGTCGGCACAGGAGCCGAGCACGCTTTCAGCGGCGGCACGATGATGAGGCGCGTTAGTGTGCAAGCGAATCCAGCCGTCCTTGGTCGAGTAGTCACCGGCAACCGGGTCCCATAACGGCGGGACGCTCCAGCCCACGGGGCGGATCGACGTTGCGAACCAGAACGACGCCAGGCGCCGGTCGACTTCAAGAGTAGGTAAACGGCCGGTGTGTTGTTGCAGCAACTCACTGACAGCCTGACCGGCAGCGGCAATGCTCGCGCAGGCAAGGTCGGTGACGGCAAACGTCGAGGGCAGGGCGCCGCTCGATTTGAACGGGATTGGGGTATGCGGCAAGCCGAGTGCGGCTTGAATGGACGTGAGTAAATCAGTCATCGAAGGCCCTCCGGAGCGAGAGCCCGAGCATAGATCAAAAAACTGGCGGATCGGATGAAATCCTGTGGGAGCGAGCCTGCTCGCGATAGCGGTCTTTCAGTCGACATCCATGGTGAATGTCAGTCCGTCATCGCCAGCAGGCTCGCTCTCACAGGGGGGTTGTGTCAGAAGGCTGTCGAGAGTGATTCCGGGCGCTTTACCCACGACCCAGCAGATAGGTCGCGTAATCCGGGATGCGGTGTTCGTGAGCCTGATCCATCAACGGGCTGCTGAGCAGGTAATCGGCGCTGCATTCGTTGCAGGCCACCGGGATGTTCCACACTGCCGCGACCCGTAGCAGCGCCTTGATGTCCGGGTCGTGGGGCTGCGGTTCGAACGGGTCCCAGAAAAACACCAGCATATCGACCCGCTGCTCGGCGATTCGCGCGCCTAGTTGTTGGTCGCCACCCAGCGGACCGCTGATCATGCTTTCCACCGGCAGGTCGAGACGTTGTTGCAACAACAACCCCGTCGTGCCGGTGGCGACCAGTTCATGCTGCGCGAGTTTGTCTTTCTGTCGCTCGGCCCAATCCAGCAAAAATACTTTGCAGTGGTCGTGGGCAACCAGGGCGATACGCTTGCGCGCTGCCAGGGTTTTTTGCGTAAAGCTGATACCGATCATCGCTTGCTTCTCCCAGGCGTAATGCGCCGCGTAGGAGCTGCCGAAGGCTGCGATCTTTTGATCTTGATCTTTGTCGGCCTCACAACCGTCAAGATCAAAAGATCGCAGCCTGCGGCAGCTCCTACAGGTCCGCGTCGACACAGGTGTCGAGCTGTTTATTCTGCGTTGCAGAGCGCCAGGCAGTTATCGAGCATGCGGTTGGAGAAGCCCCATTCGTTGTCGTACCAGGCCAGCACTTTGAGCAGCTTGCCGCTGGACTTGGTGTGGTTGGCGTCGAAGATCGACGACAGCGGGTTGTGGTTGAAGTCGCTGGAAACCAGCGGCAGGGTGTTGTAACCCAGGATCTTCGAGTGCTGGCTGGCTTGTTTGAGCATCGCGTTGACTTCATCGGCCGATGCTTCACGCTTGAGCTGTACGGTCAGGTCCACCAGCGACACGTTGATCACTGGAACACGCACCGCCATGCCGGTCAGTTTGCCCGCCAGTTCCGGCAGCACCAGGCCCACTGCTTCAGCGGCGCCGGTCTTGCTCGGGATCATGTTCTGGGTGGCGGAACGGGCGCGGTACGGGTCGGTGTGGTAGACGTCAGTCAGGTTCTGGTCGTTGGTATAAGCATGGATGGTGGTCATCAGACCGCTTTCGATGCCCAGCTCGCGGTGCAGCACCTGGGCCACCGGGGCCAGACAGTTGGTGGTGCATGAGGCGTTGGAAATGATCTGGTGCGATTGGCGCAGAATGTCGTGGTTAACCCCATAAACCACGGTGGCGTCGGCGCCTTTGGCCGGGGCCGAGATAATCACTTTGCGCGCGCCGGCCGTAATATGCGCGGCGGCTTTGGCACGGTCGGTGAACAGGCCGGTACATTCGAACACGACGTCGACTTTTTCCGCAGCCCAAGGCAATTCGGCCGGGTTGCGAATGGCGCTGACCGAAATACGGTCGCCATTGACGGTCAGGCTTTCCTGATCGTGCTGGACATCGGCATCGAATGTGCCGTGAACGGTGTCGTACTTGAGCAGGTGAGCATTCATCGAGCTATCGCCCAGATCGTTGATCGCTACGATCTGCAGATCCTGACGATAACCTTGGGTATACAGTGCGCGCAGGACATTACGGCCGATACGGCCAAAACCATTGATTGCGATTCGAAGAGTCATTTACAGCGCCGCCGTCGTTTTGTTGTTGGAATTACAAGATTATTCGCAAAAAAATAGAAAACAAGCCTTTTTAGTGGCAATATTTTGTTTTATCTACAACGAGTGACCTGAATCAACTGGTCCGAATGATCAAGAAAACCGTTTGTCATCCCAATCACAGCGGTGCTTGATCAGCATAGACAATCAGGTCGCCACATCCGTTAGCCTGGAGTTCTACACATGCATCCCCGCGTCCTTGAGGTCACCGAACGGCTTATCGCCCGCAGCCGCACCACGCGTGAGGCTTACCTTGCATTGATCCGCGGCGCCGCCAGCGACGGTCCGATGCGCGGCAAGCTGCAATGCGCCAACTTCGCCCATGGCGTAGCCGGGTGTGGCAGCGACGACAAGCACAGCCTGCGGATGATGAACTCCGCCAACATCGCTATTGTTTCGTCATATAACGACATGCTCTCGGCGCACCAGCCGTACGAAGTCTTCCCGGAACAGATCAAAAAAGCCCTGCGCGAAATCGGCTCCGTCGGCCAGTTCGCCGGTGGCACCCCCGCGATGTGCGATGGTGTGACCCAGGGCGAACCGGGCATGGAACTGAGCCTGCCGAGCCGTGAAGTGATCGCGTTGTCCACTGCGGTAGCGCTTTCGCACAACATGTTCGACGGCGCGTTGATGCTCGGCATCTGCGACAAGATCGTGCCGGGCCTGATGATGGGCGCGTTGCGTTTCGGTCATCTGCCGACGATCTTCGTGCCGGGCGGGCCGATGGTTTCGGGCATCTCCAACAAGCAGAAAGCCGATGTGCGTCAGCGCTACGCCGAAGGCAAGGCGACGCGCGAAGAGCTGCTGGAATCGGAGATGAAGTCCTATCACAGCCCTGGCACCTGCACCTTCTACGGCACCGCCAACACCAACCAGTTGCTGATGGAAGTCATGGGCCTGCACTTGCCGGGCGCCTCGTTCGTCAACCCGAACACCCCGTTGCGCGATGCCCTGACTCGCGAAGCGGCGCACCAGGTCACCCGCCTGACCAAGCAGAACGGCGACTTCATGCCGATCGGCGAAATCGTCGACGAGCGTTCGCTGGTCAACTCCATCGTGGCCCTGCACGCCACGGGCGGTTCGACCAACCACACGCTGCACATGCCGGCCATCGCCATGGCTGCGGGCATCCAGTTGACCTGGCAGGACATGGCCGACCTCTCCGAGGTGGTGCCGACCCTGAGCCACGTGTACCCGAACGGCAAAGCCGACATCAACCACTTCCAGGCGGCGGGCGGCATGTCGTTCCTGATCCGCGAACTGCTGGAAGCCGGCCTGCTTCACGAAAACGTCAACACCGTGCTCGGTCACGGTCTGAGCCGCTACACCATGGAACCGTTCCTCGAAAACGGCGAACTGGTCTGGCGCGAAGGCCCGATCGAAAGCCTCGACGAAAACATCCTGCGTCCGGTCGCTCGCGCATTCTCGCCAGAGGGTGGCTTGCGCGTGATGGAAGGCAACCTCGGCCGCGGAGTGATGAAAGTTTCCGCCGTCGCTTTGGAAAACCAGGTCGTCGAAGCACCGGCGATGGTGTTCCAGGATCAACAGGACCTGGCCGATGCGTTCAAGGCCGGTCTGCTGGAGAAGGATTTCGTCGCGGTGATGCGCTTCCAGGGTCCGCGCTCCAACGGCATGCCGGAACTGCACAAGATGACGCCGTTCCTCGGCGTGCTGCAGGATCGCGGCTTCAAAGTCGCGTTGGTGACTGATGGACGCATGTCCGGCGCCTCGGGGAAAATCCCGGCGGCGATTCACGTCAGCCCCGAAGCTTATGTGGGCGGCGCTTTGGCGCGGGTGCAAGAGGGCGATATCATCCGCGTCGATGGCGTCAAAGGCACCCTGGAGCTTAAGGTGGACGCCGAAGAATTCGCAGCGCGCGAACCTGCCAAGGGCCTGTTGGGCAACAACATTGGCAGCGGTCGCGAACTGTTTGGTTTCATGCGCATGGCCTTCAGCTCCGCAGAGCAGGGCGCCAGCGCCTTTACTTCTGCCCTGGAGACGCTTAATTGAAACTGGCTTTGGTCGGTGACATCGGTGGCACCAACGCACGTTTCGCGTTGTGGAAAAACCAGCAGCTGGAATCGGTCCAGGTGCTGGCGACGGCAGACCACGCCAGCCCGGAGGAGGCCATTGCGCTCTACCTGAGCGGGCTCGGTCTGGCGCCGGGTTCGATCGGTTCGGTGTGCCTGTCGGTGGCAGGCCCCGTGAGCGGCGATGAATTCAAGTTCACCAACAATCACTGGCGGCTCAGTCGCAAGGGGTTCTGCAAGACCTTGCAGGTGGATCAACTGCTGTTGATCAACGACTTCTCGGCGATGGCGCTGGGCATGACCCGCTTGCAACCGGGCGAATTTCGGGTGGTCTGCGAAGGCACGCCGGAGCCGTTGCGGCCGGCGGTGGTGATCGGCCCGGGCACTGGCCTGGGTGTGGGCACGTTGCTCGATCTGGGCGAGGGGCGTTTTGCCCCGCTGCCGGGGGAGGGCGGTCACGTCGACTTGCCGCTGAGCAGCCCGCGGGAAACCCAACTGTGGCAGCACATCTTCAACGAGATCGGCCATGTCAGCGCTGAAACGGCGTTGAGCGGCAGCGGTTTGCCGCGGGTCTACCGGGCAATCTGCGCGGTGGACGGTCACACGCCTGTGCTCGACACGCCTGAGTCGATTACGGCGGCCGGGCTGGCGGGCGATCCGATTGCCCTGGAAGTGCTCGAGCAGTTCTGCTGCTGGCTCGGTCGCGTGGCCGGCAACAATGTGCTGACCACCGGGGCGCGCGGTGGCGTTTACATCGTTGGCGGGGTGATTCCACGGTTTGCCGATTTCTTCATCGAAAGCGGTTTCTCCCGCTGCTTCGCCGACAAGGGGTGCATGAGCGATTACTTCAAAGGCATTCCGGTGTGGCTGGTGACGGCGCCGTATTCCGGGTTGGTGGGTGCGGGTGTGGCGCTGGATCAATCCATTCCAGCCTGAAATGCAATCAAATGTGGGAGCGGGCTTGCTCGCGAAGGCGGTGTGTCAGTCAACAAAGATGTTGAATGTAATGGCCCCTTCGCGAGCAAGCCCGCTCCCACAGTTGGTTTTGCGGTGTTTGTAGATTTCGTGCTTAAGGCATAATCCACCTAATTTAAACAACAAGGACGCCGCCCCGTGAGCTCAGTCAACAAGTCGATTTTGTTGGTCGATGACGATCAAGAGATACGCGAGTTGCTGGACACCTACCTGACCCGCGCCGGTTTCCAGGTCCGTACCACGCCCGATGGTGCAGGCTTTCGTCAGGCCTTGAACGAGGCGCCGAGCGACCTGGTGATTCTCGACGTGATGCTGCCGGACGAAGACGGTTTCAGCCTCTGCCGCTGGATCCGCCAGCACCCGCGCCAGGCCCAGGTGCCGATCATCATGCTCACCGCCAGCTCCGACGAGGCCGACCGCGTCATCGGCCTGGAACTGGGCGCCGACGACTACCTCGGTAAACCCTTCAGCCCGCGTGAATTGCAGGCGCGCATCAAAGCCTTGTTGCGCCGTGCGCAGTTCGGTCAGGAACGTTCCGGCAGCGAAGTGCTCGCTTTCGACGACTGGCGGCTGGACATGGTCAGCCATCGACTGTTCCACATCGACGGCGAGGAAGTGATTCTCTCGGGCGCCGATTTCGCACTGCTGAAACTGTTCCTCGATCACCCTCAGGAAATCCTCGACCGCGACACCATCGGCAACGCCACCCGTGGCCGTGACCTGATGCCGCTCGATCGCATCGTCGACATGGCGGTCAGCCGTTTGCGCCAGCGCCTGCGCGACACCGAAAAACCGCCACGGCTGATCCGTACCGTGCGCGGCAGTGGCTACCAACTGGCAGCCAATGTGGTTGCCAGCAATGGCCACTGAGTTCCTGCGCAAGCTCGCCGGGCGGGTGCCGGTGCCGCGTTCGTTACTCGGGCGCATGTTGCTGTTGACCCTGCTGGCGGTGCTGTTCGCCCAGACGCTGTCGAGCGTGATCTGGGTTTCGCAATTGCGCGCCACGCAGCTTGAAGGCCTGGTCACCAGTGCCCGCAGCCTCGCCCATTCGATGACGGCCAGCGTCAGTTATTTCCGCTCGTTGCCGGTGGCGTTTCGGCCGCTGGTGCTCGATCAGTTGCGCAGCATGGGCGGCACCCGGTTCGTGGTGACGCTCAACGACAAACCCTTAGGGATGGAAGTGCTGCCGATCACTCCGCGCAAAGAAGCGGTGCTCAAAGCAGTGGACGAAGTGCTGCGCGAGTCGCTGGGGCAGGACATCGACATCTCGGTGACCTTCGTCAGCCCCGAAGACCTGCGGATTTTCAACGGTGGCCTGAAACTCGACGAGTTGCCGCGCTCCTGGGCGCACTACGCGTTGACCCTCGAACCGGTGAACCCGCCGGTGCTGGTCACGCAAATCCAGATGGCACCGGGCGAATGGCTGTACATCGCCTCGCTGTTGCCCGAGCCCTACACCAGTCTTGAAGAACAAGGCCTGCCGGCGCAGCAGGTCTGGTTCATTGTGCTCACCAGCGGTTTCTTGCTGCTGTTCATCGGCCTGCTGGTGCATTGGCAGAGCCGACCGCTCAAGCGATTGGCGCGGGCGGCGCGGGATATGTCGCTGGGTGCCGAAGTCGAACCGGTGGCGGAGGGCGGCGGCAGTGAAGTGGTGGAAGTGGGCCGCGCCTTCAATGCGATGCGCGAGCGTATCAGCCGTTACCTGACCGAACGCAGCCAGTTGTTCAGCGCGATTTCCCATGACTTGCGCACGCCGATTACCCGGTTGCGATTGCGGGTGGAATTGCTTGAAGACGAAAAGCTGCAAGCCAAGTTCGGTCGTGATCTGGATGAGCTGGAGCTGCTGGTCAAAGGTGCGCTGCAATGCGTGAAAGACACCGACATCCACGAAAACATCGAGCCGGTGGACCTCAACCATGTGCTCGACTGCCTGGTGGAACCGTATCTGGCGCCCAACGGCAATGGCCGCGTGACCCAGCAGGGGCGGGCGCTGGCGCCGTATCCCGGTAAGCCATTGGCGCTCAAGCGTTGCATTGGCAACCTGATCGACAACGCCTTGAAGTATGGGCAGAACGCGCATCTGCACATCGATGATGACGAGAGCGCGTTTGTCCTGCATGTCGACGATGAAGGGCCGGGCGTACCGGAGCAGCGTCTGGAGCAAGTGTTCGAGCCGCATTTCCGCTTGGCCGGGCAGCAGCAGGGTTATGGCTTGGGGTTGGGGATCGCGCGCAACATTGCCCATAGCCATGGCGGTGAAGTCAGCCTGCAAAACCTGCGTGAAGGCGGGTTGCGGGTGACGTTGCAGTTGCCGCGATCAATGGATTGACACCGCCCCTGTGGCGAGGGAGCTTGCTCCCGCTGGGGCGCGGAGCGGCCCCGCTTATCCCCAAAAAGAATGGGACTGCTGCGCAGTCCAACGGGAGCAAGCTCCCTCGCCACAAGACATCACTCACCTCAGAGTCGAGGCAAATGTCACAACTCGGTGACATAACTCGCCCCCTTCGTTACCTGCCCGTCACCGCTCGTTGTTTAGACTGCCCCCAGTCATAACAACAAAAAAGGTACTCCCATGGACACCTTCCAACCCGCCTTCAGCAGTTGGCTGAACGCGCCTGCCCATCAGCAATGGCTTGCCGCCGAAGGCCTGCGCCTGCTGGCGTTCGCCAAGGCTTCAACGCTTACCGAAGGCTTCGGCAACCTCGACGAAAAGGGTCGCTTGCCGGCCAACGCGCAAGCTGAAACCATGAACACCGCGCGCATGACCCACAGCTTCGCCATGGCGCACATCCAGGGCTTGCCGGGTTTTGCCGAGCTGGTGGATCACGGCATCCGAGCCCTCAGTGGGCCACTGCGTGACGCCGAACATGGAGGCTGGTTCGCCACGCCTGAACACCGCGACGGCAATACCGGCAAAGCCGCTTACCTGCATGCTTTCGTTGCATTGGCCGCGAGTTCTGCGGTGGTCGCTCAACGCCCCGATGCACAAGCCTTGCTCGACGATGCGATCCATATCATCGACACGCATTTCTGGAGCGAGGAGGAGGGCGCCATGCGCGAATCCTTCAACCGCGATTGGAGTGAAGAGGAAGCCTATCGCGGCGCCAACAGCAACATGCACGCCACCGAAGCCTTTCTCGCCCTGGCCGATGTCACCGAGGACAACCGCTGGCTGATTCGCGCCCAGCGCATCGTCGAGCGCGTTATTCACAATCACGCCGCAGCCAACGATTATCTGGTGGTCGAGCATTTCGACCGTGACTGGCAGCCGCTGCGCGACTACAACCACGACAACCCGGCCGATGGTTTCCGCCCTTACGGCACCACGCCGGGCCATGGTTTCGAATGGGCGCGGCTGTTGCTGCACCTCGAAGCGGCGCGGGTGCAGGCCGGGATACTCACGCCGGGCTGGCTCGCCACCGATGCGCAAAAACTCTTCGAGCACAATTGTCGTCACGGCTGGGACGTCGACGGTGCGCCGGGCATTGTCTACACCCTCGACTGGGACAATCGCGCGGTGGTTCGCCATCGCTTGCACTGGACCCACGCCGAAGCCAGCGCCGCCGCCAGTGCGCTGCTCAAACGCACCGGTGATGAGCAATACGAGCGCTGGTATCGACTGTTCTGGGAATTCTGTGACAGTCATTTCATCGACCGTTGCGATGGCAGTTGGCATCACGAACTCGATCCGCTGAACCGTCCGAGCGCCGATATCTGGGCCGGCAAACCCGACCTGTATCACGCCTGGCAAGCCGTTTTGATCCCGCGCCTGCCGCTGGCGCCGAGCATGGCCACTGCGCTGACGCAATTGTCCCAGAGCATTCCTGTGTAACCATATGGTGACATTCGCGCGTCCCTTCGTTACCTGCGAAGGGGCATCCCCTGTTTAGAATCCTATGCAGCGCAAGCACCAGACTTGCATGCATAACAACAAGAAAGGTACTACTAGATGAATGCGATTTCTCGCCTCGCTACTGTCATTTCTCTCGCTTCACTGCTTCCCGTTGCTGCATTCCCAATCAGTGCCCTTGCCGCCGATGCCAAAGGTTCGGTGGAAGTCGTTCACTGGTGGACGTCTGGTGGTGAAAAAGCGGCCGTCGATGTGCTCAAGGCCCAAGTCGAAAAAGACGGCTTCACCTGGAAAGACGGCGCAGTCGCCGGCGGTGGCGGCTCCACGGCCATGACCGTGCTCAAAAGCCGCGCCGTGGCCGGTAACCCGCCGGGCGTTGCCCAGATCAAGGGTCCGGACATCCAGGAGTGGGGCAGCACTGGCCTGCTCAGCACCGACACCCTCAAAGACGTTTCCAAGTCCGAAGGCTGGGATAACCTGCTGATCAAGAAAGTCTCCGACACCGTGAAATACGAAGGCGATTACGTCGCCGTGCCGGTGAACATCCACCGCGTCAACTGGCTGTGGATCAACCCGGAAGTCTTCAAGAAAGCCGGGATCGAAAAAGCGCCGACCACCCTCGAAGAATTCTATGCTGCTGGCGACAAGCTCAAAGCCGCCGGCTTCATCGCGCTCGCTCACGGTGGCCAGCCTTGGCAGGACAGCACCGTGTTTGAAGACGTGGTGCTCTCGGTCATGGGCGCCGACGGTTACAAGAAAGCCCTGGTCGACCTGGATCAGAAAACCCTTTCCGGGCCGGAGATGGCCAAGGCCTTTACCGAGCTGAAAAAAGTCACTGGCTACATGGACCCGAACCGCGCCGGTCGTGACTGGAACATCGCCGCCGCCGACGTCATCAACGGCAAGGCCGGCATGCAGATGATGGGCGACTGGGCCAAGAGCGAATGGACCGCCGCGAAGAAAGTCGCGGGCAAGGACTACCAGTGCGTGCCGTTCCCGGGCACCGAAAAAGCCTTCACCTACAACATCGACTCGATGGCTGTGTTCAAGCTCAAAGCCGATCGCAAAGGCGATATCGCCGCTCAGCAAGACCTGGCCAAGGTCGCTCTGGGCAAAGACTTCCAGAAAGTCTTCAGCATCAACAAAGGCTCGATCCCGGTGCGTACCGACATGCTTAACGACATGAGCGCGCTGGGCTTCGATTCTTGCGCTCAAGCGTCCGCCAAGGACTTCCTGGCTGACGAGAAGACTGGCGGCCTGCAACCGAGCATGGCGCACAACATGGCCACGTCCCTGGCCGTGCAGGGCGCGATCTTCGATGTGGTCACCAACTTCATGAACGACAAGAACGCTGACCCGGCGACAGCCAGCAAGCAACTGGCGTCGGCCGTCAAAGCTGCCCAGTAATCTCCAGCACTGAGTAATCCCTGTGGGAGCGAGCCTGCTCGCGATAGCTGACTGACATTCAACATCGATGTCGACTGATACACCGCTATCGCGAGCAGGCTCGCTCCCACAAGGGATCGCCGTGCCGATTTCATTTCTCTTCACCTGGATTATCCCGATGAGCTCTGTGGCGGTTTTCAGCAAAGCCTCACCGTTCGACGCATTGCAGCGCTGGCTCCCCAAACTGGTTTTGGCGCCAAGCATGCTGATCGTCCTGGTTGGTTTTTACGGTTACATCATCTGGACATTTGTTCTGTCCTTCACCAATTCCAGCTTCATGCCGAGCTACAAGTGGGTCGGCCTGCAGCAATACATTCGCCTGATGGACAACGATCGCTGGTGGGTCGCGAGCAAAAACCTCGCGGTGTTCGGCGGCATGTTCATCGGCATCAGCCTGGTGCTGGGCGTGTTCCTCGCCGTGCTGCTGGATCAGCGCATTCGCAAGGAAGGCTTCATCCGCACCGTTTACCTGTACCCGATGGCGCTCTCGATGATCGTTACCGGTACCGCATGGAAATGGCTGCTCAACCCAGGCCTGGGTCTGGACAAAATGTTGCGTGACTGGGGCTGGGAAGGCTTCCGTCTCGACTGGCTGGTGGATCAGGATCGCGTGGTGTATTGCCTGGTGATCGCCGCTGTGTGGCAAGCCTCCGGGTTTGTGATGGCGATGTTCCTGGCCGGCCTGCGTGGCGTCGATCAATCGATCATCCGCGCGGCACAAGTCGACGGTGCGAGCCTGCCGACCATCTACTTGAAGATCGTATTGCCGAGCCTGCGCCCGGTGTTCTTCAGCGCCTTCATGATCCTGGCGCACATCGCGATCAAGAGCTTCGACCTGGTGGCGGCGATGACCGCGGGTGGCCCGGGCTACTCGTCTGACCTGCCGGCGATGTTCATGTACTCCTTCACTTTCAGCCGTGGCCAGATGGGCATTGGTTCGGCGAGCGCCATGATGATGCTCGGCGCGATCCTGGCGATTCTGGTGCCGTACCTGTACTCCGAATTGCGAGGCAAACGCCATGAGTAATCAACTCGGAAAACCGGCGATCAGCTTCAGCCGCATCGCCATTTACGCAACCCTGTTGCTGGCCGCGGCGATCTATCTGGTCCCGCTGGTGGTGATGTTGCTGACCAGTTTCAAATCCCCGGAAGACATCCGCACCGGCAACCTGTTGAGCTGGCCGCAAGTGATTGATGGCATCGGCTGGATCAAGGCCTGGGACAGTGTCGGCAGCTACTTCTGGAACTCGGTGAAAATCACTGTGCCGGCGGTACTGATCTCTACGTTCATCGGTGCCATGAACGGTTACGTGCTGTCGATGTGGCGCTTCCGTGGTTCGCAACTGTTCTTCGGCCTGTTGTTGTTCGGCTGCTTCCTGCCGTTCCAGACCGTGCTGCTGCCAGCCTCGTTCACCCTCGGCAAGATCGGTTTGGCCAACACCACCACGGGCCTGGTGCTGGTGCATGTGGTCTACGGCCTGGCGTTCACCACGCTGTTCTTCCGTAACTACTACGTGAGCATTCCGGATGCGCTGGTCAAGGCGGCGCGGCTGGATGGCGCGGGCTTCTTCACGATTTTCTGGAAGATCCTGCTGCCGATGTCGATCCCGATCGTGATGGTCTGCCTGATCTGGCAGTTCACGCAAATCTGGAATGACTTCCTGTTCGGCGTGGTCTTCGCCAGTGGCGATGCCCAGCCGATTACCGTGGCCCTGAACAACCTGGTCAACACCAGCACCGGGGCCAAGGAATACAACGTTGATATGGCCGCCGCGATGATCGCCGGGCTGCCGACACTGCTGGTCTACATATTCGCTGGCAAGTATTTCCTGCGTGGGCTGACGTCCGGCGCGGTCAAGGGGTAGAACATGGCAACTCTCGAATTACGCAACGTCAACAAGACCTACGGTGCCGGTTTGCCGGACACCCTGAAGAACATCGAACTGAAGATCAATGACGGTGAGTTCCTGATTCTGGTCGGTCCATCGGGTTGTGGTAAATCCACCTTGATGAATTGCATCGCCGGTCTCGAAAACATCAGCGGCGGTGCGATCCTGGTGGACGACGCCGACATCAGCGGCATGAGCCCCAAAGATCGCGACATCGCCATGGTGTTCCAGTCCTACGCGCTGTACCCGACCATGAGCGTGCGCGACAACATCGCGTTCGGCCTGAAGATCCGGAAAATGCCCACCGCCGAAATCGACGAAGAAGTCGCTCGCGTGGCCAAGTTGCTGCAAATCGAACACCTGCTGAGCCGCAAACCGGGTCAGCTCTCCGGTGGTCAACAACAGCGCGTGGCCATGGGCCGGGCGCTGGCGCGGCGGCCGAAGATTTACCTGTTCGACGAACCGCTGTCCAACCTCGACGCCAAGCTGCGGGTCGAGATGCGCACCGAAATGAAACTGATGCACCAGCGCCTGAAAACCACCACGGTCTACGTGACCCACGACCAGATCGAAGCGATGACCCTGGGCGACAAAGTGGCGGTGATGAAGGACGGGATCATTCAGCAGTTCGGCACGCCGAAAGACATCTACAACAACCCGGCCAACCTGTTCGTGGCGAGCTTCATCGGTTCGCCGCCAATGAACTTCATCCCTCTGCGTTTGCAGCGTAAGGAAGGTCGGTTGGTAGCGCTGCTCGACAGCGGTCAGGCGCGCTGCGAATTACCGCTGGGCATGCAGGACGCCGGGCTTGAAGACCGCGAAGTGATCCTCGGCATGCGCCCGGAGCAGATCGTTCTGGCGGGCAGCGAGCCGAATGGTTTGCCGACCATTCGTGCCGAAGTGCAGGTCACCGAACCGACTGGTCCCGACACCCTGGTGTTCGTCAATCTCAACGACACCAAAGTCTGCTGCCGCCTGGCACCGGACGTCGCGCCGGCCGTAGGCGAGACCCTGACCCTGCAATTCGATCCGTCGAAAGTGTTGTTGTTCGATGCCAAGACCGGTGAACGCCTGGGGGTGGCCGGCCTGCCTAAAGCTGAAGCTCACAGCGCCAACGTAGCCCAATTCAAAGGCAGATAAAGATCAAAAAATGTGGGAGCGAGCCTGCTCGCGATGACGGACTGACATTCAACATCGATGTCGACTGATACACCGCTATCGCGAGCAGGCTCGCTCCCACAGGGGGGAATCCGTGGCGCCCGGACTGTCGTGCGTCGCAATCGATGTAAACCGCGTTAGATAAAAACAGTTAATAACAATAAAGACGAGGATGTAGGGATGAAGAAGAAGAACAACGCTCAGCTTATCTGCCAATTGTCAGCTCTTGCGGTGATGACTATGGCCGGTAGCGTACACGCGGCTGACGCGTTCAGTGCCGAATCGCAGTGGATGACCGGTGATTGGGGCGGCGAGCGGACCAAGCTGATCGAGCAGGGTATCGACATCAAGGCCGACTACGTCGGTGAAGTGGGCGCCAACCTGCATGGCGGCTACAACGACGACAAGACGGCGCGTTACGCCGACCAGTTTGGCTTGGGCGTGGCGCTGGACCTGGAAAAACTGTGGGGCTGGGATAACACCCAGGCCAAGATTCAGCTCACCAACCGTAACGGTCAGAATATCTCCAATGACCGTGTCGGCGACCCGCGTGCCGGCACCTTGAGTTCCTCCCAGGAAGTCTACGGCCGTGGCCACATGGTCCGTCTGACCCAATTGTGGATCAAGCACCAGTTCCTCGACGGTAAACTGGACGTCAAGGCTGGTTACTTCGGCGAAGGCGAAGACTTCAACACCTTCCCTTGCGAGTTCCAGAACCTGGCATTCTGCGGTTCCCAAGCGGGTAACTGGGCGACCGGTATCTGGTACAACTGGCCGGTCATGCAGGCGGCGGTTCGCGTGAAGTACAACATCACGCCTGAGTTCTACGCGCAGATCGGCGCGTACAACCAGAACCCATCGCAACTGGAGCACGGTAACGGCTTCAAGCTCAGCGGCAGTGGTACCAAGGGCACTGTCTTGCCGGTTGAACTGGTCTGGTCACCGAAGGTTAACAACCTGCCGGGCGAATACCGTGTTGGTTACTACAAGAGCACGGCCGATGCCGATGACGTCCGTAAAGATGACAACGGCGATGATGCAGCGACCACAGGCAATGCCTATCGCAGCCACGACAGCAAGCATGGCTACTGGTTTGTGGCGCAGCAGCAACTCACCACCCACAACGGTGATGCTTCACGCGGTTTGAACATCGCGGCCAACGCCACCTTCCACGACAAGGACACCAACTTCGTCGACAATTACCAGTCGCTGATGTTTGTGTACAAGGGGCCGTTCGATGCGCGTCCTAAAGATGACGTCGGAATCGGTTTCGCCCGTATCCATGTCAACGATGACGTGAAGAAAAACGCCGAGTTGGTCAACGCCTCCAATGGTGTCACCGACTATGAAGATCCGCTGTTCTCGCCGCTGCGTACCACCGAGTACAACTACGAGATCAACTACGGCTTCCACGTAACCAACTGGCTGACCGTACGTCCTAACCTGCAGTACGTCACTCATCCGGGCGGTGTGGATGAAGTCGACAACGCTCTGGTGGCTGGTCTGAAAATTCAGTCGGTGTTCTAACGCTGTTGCGATAAGCTCCTCTCTATGTGCGCATATTTGCGGACGGCCAAGGCTGTCCGCTTTTTTTTGGGGCTGATCAGCCGAACTGCTGGCGAATGTATTGTGGCGAGGGAGCTTGCTCCCGCTCGGCTGCGAAGCAGTCGTAAACGCGGCGAATGCGGTTTGGCTGAAGCACCGCAGTGAATGGTTTTAGGGCCGCTTCGCAGCCCAGCGGGAGCAAGCTCCCTCGCCACAGAGAATTCACTGGCTACAAAAGCACTGTTGTTTTCAGAGATTGTGAGTACACCAATGATTTTCAGGACCGTGGCACATGCTTGAGCATCCGCTACAACGCTTCTTCAAATCCTTGCGCGAACGTCCGGTGTTTGCGTGGGAGCGCTATCAGATGCGCGATGTGCTGGTGATCGATCATCCGCTGTGTCAGGCGGTGTTCAGTCGGCAGGGCGCGCAGTTGCTGCACTTCCAGCCAAAGGGTCAGAAACCCTGGCTGTGGTGCGCAGCGAAGTGGCCGCATGTCGGTGCGATTCGCGGCGGTGTGCCGGTGTGCTGGCCGTGGTACGGCCGTCATCCGAGTGAAAACGCCTGGCCGTCCCATGGCTGGGCGCGTTTGCTCGACTGGAAACTGCTCGACAGCAGCAGTGATGACGATGGTGTGCGCCTGCACTGGCAGTTACAGCTGTGCGACTGGCAAGTGGACTTGCATGCGCACCTGGGCGAACGCATGGATTTGCACCTGAGCACCGAGCATCAGGACGACATGCCGTGCCAGTTGAGCCAGGCGTTACACGCCTATTGGCGTATTGGTGACGTGGGCGAGGTAGCGCTGTCTGGGCTCGACGGCGCGCAAGGTTACGACCAGTTGAGCCGCCAGGTTTGCCAGCAGGAAGGCGAGTTGCGGGTCGACGGTGGTTGTCAGCGAGTGTTCCAGCATGACGGCGAATTGCAGCTCAAGGATCACGCCTGGCAGCGGCAATTGTGCATCGACACCGGTGACCATGCAGACACGGTGGTCTGGCATCCCGGCGCACGGCCGTTGCTGGGCGTGAGCTGGAACGAGGTTTTAGAGTTCGTCTGTGTGGAAGCGGCCAGCGGCGGGACCGACAGCCTGTGCCTGGCACCGGGGGAGCGGGCGCATTTGAGTTTGCAGGCGCGGGTTGGGGCGTAGGAAATATCAAAAGATCGCAGCCTCGCTTCGCTCGACAGCTCCTACAGGTTTACGCCGATCCCTTGTAGGAGCTGTCGAGCGAAACGAGGCTGCGATCTTTCAAGGGTTAATTAAACTCATCCCCAATCGGATACCGACTGGCATTCAGGCTTTCCTTGATCTTGCGCAAATGCGGCTGGAAATCCACGCCCCGGCGCAGGGTCATGCCGGTGGCGAGCACATCGAGCACGGTCAGCTGAATGATCCGCGACGTCATCGGCATATAGATATCGGTGTCTTCCGGCAGCGGAATGTTCAGGCTCAAGGTACTGGCCTTGGCCAGCGGCGAACCCTCGGCCGTCAGGCCCAGTACTGAAGCGCCGTTTTCCCGGGCGATGCGCGCGACTTCCACCAGTTCGCGGGTGCGGCCGGTGTAGGAAATGATCACGAACAACTCACCGGTGTGGGCCACCGAGGCAATCATGCGTTGCATCAGCACGTCGGCATGGGCGGTCACCGCCAGGTTGAAGCGGAAGAACTTGTGCTGCGCATCCAGCGCCACCGGGGCCGAGGCTCCGAGGCCGAAGAAGTGGATCTGCCGGGCCTGGATCAACAGGTCGACGGCGCGGCTGATCAGGTTCGGGTCAAGCGCCTGCAACGCACTGTCCAAAGAGGCGATGGCGCTGCCGAAAATCTTTTTTGTATACGCTTCCGGATTGTCATCAGCCTCAACCGCCCGGCTGACATACGCCGCGCCACTGGCCAGACTCTGGGCCAGCTGCAGTTTCAGTTCCGGGTAGCCGCTGACGCCGAACGAACGGCAGAAACGGTTGACCGTCGGCTCGCTGACCTTAGAGGCCTGGGCGAGGGCGGCGATGCTGAACCGGGTGGCCTGCTCTGGGTTGAGCAGGATCACTTCGGCGACTTTGCGTTCTGCCTTGTTCAGGTCTTCAAGGCGATTCTGGATCTGTTCCAGTAAATTTCGCACGCGGTCCATTACATGTTCCTTAGGTCAGCAGCGCAAATAAGCGTTCGGCTATGCAAATTGGGCCTTTGATATGGCCCATAACGGTGGCCTATCCTACTGATGGCTCCGACCGACCACCACTCGGAATCTGTATTTTGCGAAAATGTTGTGGTTATTACTACATTTTCCCTTGAGTGATGCCTTGAAAAAAGGTATTTGTAGCTTAACTTGATAAAAGAACAAACATCATGCCTTCGATTACGGTTGAACCGTGCACCTTTGCCTTGTTCGGCGCTCTCGGCGATCTAGCCCTGCGCAAGCTGTTTCCTGCCCTCTATCAACTCGATGGCGCCGGCCTGCTTCATGAGGATACGCGCATTATCGCGCTGGCCCGTGAACCCGGCAGCGAGCAGCAGCATCTGGCATTCATCGCCACTGAGCTGCGCCGCTACGTGGGCGCCAAAGAGCTGGATGAAGCAGTGGTCGAGCGCTTCCTGGCCCGTTTGAGCTACCTGCACGTCGACTTTCTCAAGGCTGACGATTACGTCGCCCTGGCCGAACAGGCTGGCAGCGCCCAGCGGGTGATTGCTTACTTCGCCACCCCGGCGGCGGTTTATGGCGCTATTTGCGAGAACCTGTCGAAGGTCGGCCTGACCGAAAACACCCGCGTGGTGCTGGAAAAACCCATCGGTTCGGACCTGGAATCCTCGCGCAAGGTCAACGACGCCGTGGCGCAGTTCTTCCCCGAGAACCGCACCTACCGCATCGACCACTACCTGGGCAAAGAGACCGTACAAAACCTGATCGCCCTGCGTTTCGCCAACAGCCTGTTCGAAACCCAGTGGAACCAGAATTACATCTCCCACGTGGAAATCACCGTGGCCGAGCAGGTCGGGATCGAAGGCCGTTGGGGTTACTTCGACAAGGCGGGCCAGCTGCGGGACATGATCCAGAATCACCTGCTGCAACTGCTCTGCCTGATCGCCATGGACCCGCCGGCCGACCTGTCTGCCGACAGCATCCGCGATGAGAAAGTCAAAGTCCTCAAGGCGCTGGCGCCGATCAGCCCGGAAGGCCTGACCACTCAAGTGGTGCGCGGCCAGTACATCGCCGGTCACAGCGAAGGCAAATCGGTACCCGGGTATCTGGAGGAGCCTAACTCCAACACCCAGAGCGACACCGAAACCTTCGTCGCCCTGCGTGCCGATATTCGTAACTGGCGCTGGGCCGGCGTGCCGTTTTACCTGCGGACCGGCAAGCGCATGCCGCAAAAGCTGTCGCAGATCGTCATCCACTTCAAGGAACCGTCGCACTACATCTTCGCCCCCGAGCAGCGCTTGCAGATCAGCAACAAACTGATCATCCGCCTGCAACCGGACGAAGGCATTTCTTTGCGCGTGATGACCAAAGAACAAGGCCTGGACAAGGGCATGCAGCTGCGCAGCGGTCCGTTGCAGCTGAATTTTTCCGACACCTATCGCAGCGCGCGGATTCCCGACGCCTACGAGCGGTTGTTGCTGGAAGTGATGCGCGGCAATCAGAACTTGTTTGTCCGTAAAGATGAAATCGAAGCCGCGTGGAAGTGGTGTGACCAGTTGATCGCCGGGTGGAAAAAATCCGGTGATGCGCCCAAACCGTACGCGGCTGGGTCCTGGGGGCCGATGAGCTCCATTGCACTGATTACGCGGGACGGGAGGTCATGGTATGGCGATATCTAAATTGAAACTGCCTCAGGGCGTCAGCGCCCATGAGTTCAAAAGCCCGGTGCTGCTGGCCGAAGGCCTGGCATTGACGGTGGCCAAACAACTGAGCGACGCGATTGCCGCACAAGGCGCCGCGACACTGGTGGTGTCTGGCGGACGCAGCCCGGTGGCGTTTTTCCAGCACTTGGCCAAGCAGGCGCTGGACTGGTCGAAAGTGGTGGTCAGCCTGGCTGACGAGCGCTGGGTGCCGGTGGAACATGCCGACAGCAATGCCGGTCTGCTCAAGCGTTATCTGTTGCAAGGCCCGGCGGCCAAGGCTCAGTTCCTGAGCCTCTACAGTGCCACCGCCAACCTGGAACAAGCCGCCGAGCAGGCTGATCGCTTGCTCGCCGAATTGCCGTCGATCGACGTGCTGGTGCTGGGCATGGGTGACGACGGTCATACCGCATCGCTGTTCCCCAACAGCCCGAACCTGGCCGACGCCTTGAAAGTCGACGGCACCCGTCGTTGCTGGCCGATGCTGGCGCCGACTGTGCCCCATCAACGCCTGACCATGAGTCGCGCGCTGCTGGCTTCGGCGAAACACACCGTTCTATCGATTTCCGGTCAGTCCAAGCTGACCACCCTGAATGCCGCACTGGCCGGTGACGATGTCGCCGCCATGCCGATTCGGGCGTTTCTGCAACCTACGTTAGAGATTTACTGGTGCCCATGAACCAAGGATCAGCCGCTATGACAAACACATCCCCGACCGTTTCCATGGCGGACAAAGTCGCCCTGATCGACAGCCTCTGCGCCAAGGCGCGGATCCTGCCAGTGATCACCATCGCTCGTGAACAGGACGTACTGCCGTTGGCCGACGCCCTGGCGGCCGGTGGCCTGACGGCGCTGGAAGTGACCCTGCGTTCGCAGTTCGGCCTCAAGGCGATCCAGATCCTGCGCGAGAAGCGTCCGGAACTGGTCACCGGTGCCGGCACCGTGCTTGATCGCAGCATGTTGGCCGCTGCCGAAGCGGCTGGTTCGCAATTCATCGTCACGCCGGGCATCACCCGTGACCTGCTTGAAGCCAGTGTCGGCAGCCCGATCCCGCTGCTGCCGGGCATCAGCAATGCCTCCGGCATCATGGAAGGCTATAGCCTGGGTTATCGCCGCTTCAAGCTGTTCCCGGCGGAAGTCAGCGGCGGCGTCGCGGCCATCAAGGCCTTGGGCGGCCCGTTCGGCGAAGTAAAATTCTGCCCGACCGGCGGCGTCAGCCCGGCCAACATCAAGAGCTACATGGCGTTGAAAAACGTGATGTGCGTGGGCGGTAGCTGGATGCTTGACCCTGAGTGGATCAAGAACGGCGACTGGGCCCGCATCCAGGAGTGCACCGCCGAGGCGTTGGCCCTGCTGGACTGATTCACCGGATTTACCAAACACTTCGTTGTGTGTTCTACGGCTTTACGGTGCGCTTGGTCGGTGCACCGTTTTTTTTTGCCTGAAATAAAACCCCTGTGGGAGCAGGCTTGCTCGCGAAGGGGCCATCACATTCAATGCAGATGTTGACTGTCAGACCGCTTTCGCGAGCAAGTCGGATCGCCGCACCACCGCTCCCACAGGACATCATGCGATACATAGTTACCGCATCTCGTCACTCGTCCAGCGTTAACCTGCGTTCATCTTATGGAAGAGAGAACGTCATGGACGACAACACTGCAATTACATCCCCACCACCGGTATGCCAACTGTCACCCGAACAGATCGCCGGCCCGTATTTTCGAAACCCGAAGCTGATCAGACGAAACATATGCGAAGGCATGGACGGCGTTCCCCTTGTGCTGCGACTGACGATCGTCGATGCCATGACCGGTCAACCGGTTACGGGGGCGTTGGTTGATATCTGGCATTGCAACGCGCGGGGGGCGTATTCGGGTTGGAGCAAGGTCGACCCGGACAAGGAAGTCGACGTCGATGCCATCGGTTCAATCCCGCGCACCGATGACGATACCTACCTGCGCGGCGGGCAATTTACCGATCACCAGGGTGTGGTGCGATTTACCACCATCTACCCCGGTTTTTATGCCGGCCGCGCCCTGCATATTCATGTGGCGGTACGAATCACGGCCGGCAACAACTACCTGGAAGAGCGGCATGTCGCCTGGGTAGGCCAGCTGTACTTTCCCGAGGTGGCATCGCGGACGGTACTCAATGCCCGCGAGTACCGTGGGCGTGGCATCTGCGTGCTGAACAACGAGCAGGATGAGTTCTATCAGGGCATGGGGGGGGAAGCCTCGACCTTGAATGTCCATGCCATCGGTCGAGACTCGAACGACGACGGCTTTTTCGGGCACATGACCATCGGTGTCGACACGTTTGCGCTGTCATCGCAGATCAAGCCCGAGGACTTCGACAAATACACCGTGTGACTTCAGCGCAGTTCGGTCAGCGCCCGGGCCAGCAGATCCATGTCGGCTGCAGTGGTCGTGAGCCCCGGCGTAATGCGGATGCACGGGCCACACGCCGCGCCGCTGCGCGCCACGGTAAACAGGTTGTAGTCGTTGAGCAGGCGCTCGACCATCGCCTGCTGATCGGCATGCCGGGTAAAGCGCATCGAGGTGATGCCGCAATACAGGCGCGGGTCATCCGGGGTCATGACTTCGATTCCCGGTAACCCCCGAACGGCATTGACCCATCGGTTGCGCAGGTAATTGAGCCGCGTGCCCTTGGCGACGGAACCGCCCATCGCGTGATGTTCTTCGAACACCAGCGGCAGGGTCAGCAGGGCCGGGATGTTCGGGGTGCTGTACGGCGTGCGGGCGCGAATGTCGGTGACCGGGAAATGCATCTCGCCCATGTCCGGGTCGATATCGGCCAGCCGCTGAGGGGCGATGTAAATGAAGCCCAGGGTCAGCGGCGCACCGATCCATTTGTGCAGGTTGTAGCCGGCAAAGGCGATGCCCAGTTCATCGAGATTGAACTCGATCTGGCCGAGGGCATGGGCGCCGTCGAGAATCACATCGATGCCGTGTTCCCTGGCGGCAGCGGCAATCGCCTGCACCGGCATCACCAGCCCGGTGCGATGGGTGACGTGGGTCAGGGCCATCAGCTTCAGTCGAGGATAACGGATAAAAGCTTCGCGGTAAGTGGTGAATAAACTGTCGAAACTGGCGGGGTGGCAGTGTTCGATCTCGATCACTTCCACACCTCGATAGCGCGCCAGCCAACGCATCGCGCCCTTGACCGTGTCGTACTCCAGATCGCATATCAGCACCTGATCTCCCGGTTCCAGGCGGTTGTAGTTGCGGATCAGCGATTGCAGGCCGTCGGAGGCGTTGCGGGTGAGGGCGACGGCTTCGGCGGGAGCACCGATCAGCTCGGCCAGTTGCTCACGAATCTTGACGCTTTCGCCCTGTTCGAAGCGCTGGCGCACATGTACCGAGTTGCCGCGGTTGATCAGCTCTATGTTGCGCTGATACTCCTCGACCACGGTGCGCGACATACGCCCGAAGTAACCGTTCTCCAGGTTCAGGGGGCCGGGTTCGACAGCATAGCGGTCGGCAAAGGTCTGCCAAAAGGCTTCATCGCGGGAACGGCGGGGGTTATCGGGCATGAGCAACTCGGTGAGGTAGGGCGGGTCAGTGGCGAGGCGCAGGTTTGCCGTGTTTGGCGCGCAGCGGTTCAAGCAGCTCCGACAAGCCGTTGTGGTCGATTTCCTGCATCAAGGCCAGCAAACCGCCCAGTTCACCGTGAGGGAAACCTTCGCGAGCGAACCAGTTCAGGTACTGGCCGGGCAGGTCAGCGATGATGCGGCCCTTGTATTTGCCGAAGGGCATTTCATGGGTAATCAGCAGTTCGAGCTTTTCGGGATTCATCATCAGTCGTCGTGATTCAAAACAGTCTGGAAAATACAGGCATTCTGCATGCAGGCCAAATGACAGATCATGCAAAAAAAGCGGATACAGATTTCGACTTAAACGACAACTAATTGAAATATAAGTAAAAAGACGTCAATTCAAAGCTGGCATGCAGGGTGCAACTACTTATTGCATCTTTCATCAACCGCAAGGAATTGAAAAATGACCGACATTAATAAAGAAGCGATCTCTGTACTCAACGACCTGATTGAAACCAGTAAAGACGGTCAGGAAGGGTTCAAGACTTGCGCTGAAGACATCAAACATCCAGAACTTAAAAACCTGTTCATGCAGCGCTCCGCCGACTGCGCTACTGCCGCTGCCGAACTGCAGGCAACTGTGCGTTCCCTGGGCGGTGATCCAGAAACCTCCACCAGCGTCAGTGGCGATCTGCACCGTCGCTGGGTCGACGTGAAGGCGATGTTCACCGGCAAGGACGAAGAGGCGGTGCTGAACGAAGCCGAACGCGGTGAAGACCACGCGCTGAAGGCTTACAAGGACGCACTGGAAAAAATCAACAAGGACAACCTGGTGAGCATTCGTGACATCGTTGAACGCCAGTATCACGGCGTACAACGCAACCACGATCAGGTGAAAGCCCTGCGTAACCAGGCTCGCGCGCGCTCATAAGCGTTCGTTATCTGTCAAAAACGCCAGCTTGTCTGGCGTTTTTTTGTGTTCGGCATTTAATGCTGGGCGGGATATAGCTAGCTTGCCGCGCCTTGCAGTTCGCGATCAAGACTTTGATCGGCGGCGACCTGGCGCTGCCAAGTGTTAGTGGTGGTGAATTCTGGACAGCCTAGTGGCTAATTAGTAGCATCCGCCGCATACGGATCTTTCTCCTGCACGTCCGATCGACGTGGGTCATCAAGGAATCGAAATGCACAACTTCACCCATGGCGATAAAACCGTTTCTTTCACTGTCTTGAGCGGTGAAGTGGTGGGTAGCGAAAAAGTCAGCGAGACCCGTGTGACATCCACGGGCGGCGTTCATGTGAACGGTGACGACGGTGATGTGACGCCTGTGCGCATCAGTTCTGTTTCGATCATCAATCATGAGTTCTGGGTCAAGACGCCGGACGGCGTCGAGCACGATGTAAAGCTGCGCGGCGTGGACATTCCTTTGCGCACCGGTCAGGAAATCTCTTTAATCAGTGCCTTGAACAAGGATGGCTCGCCGCTGCACACCCTTTTGCAGAACCACACGGCGTCCAAGCGCTGGGTGCTGCGTGACGCGAACGTGCTGAATACCGAGCTGGAGCTGTCGCCCTTTAACTGGAAGACAGTGCTGATCGTGCTTGGATTGTGCATCGCCGGTCTTGCTACAGCCGGGCTAGGCTTCCTGGCGGCGACGGGCTATTTTTGCTACGCGTGGTATCAGGGCTCCCAGCGCAAGAAACTGCTGATTAGCGATTTGAACGCCTACATTGAGAAGCTGGGCAATCAGGTCGCCAGTCGCGGTCAGGCGCCAAGCCCTGTTCAAGTTGAAAGCCCGGTTCAGGCTGAAATCTCTTTCCAGGCCGAAAGTCCTGCACCGGCACAACCCCCTGCCGAGACTGAAAGCCCTGCGCTGAACAGTGAGAGTGTGCGCAGGGCGTTATCGCGCAATCTCTGATTTGGCTCAGAGGCAGGCACAGCAAGGGGGAGCAAGCTCCCCCTTCAGTTTTCCCGGACACCAGTGACGCGAAGCGTGGGAACGATCAGCGGACTTGCAAATCAGCCGATGCTGATCGCCGGCAGGGTAGGCAATGTCACGGTCTGTTGCTTGCGTGGCGCCAGAATCTCCGCCTCGCCATCCACGACCAACTCATCGCGCTGGTTGAACACCCGAGTGGCGA
Organism: Pseudomonas frederiksbergensis; assembly: GCF_003732275.1. Lineage (GTDB taxonomy): Bacteria > Pseudomonadota > Gammaproteobacteria > Pseudomonadales > Pseudomonadaceae > Aquipseudomonas > Aquipseudomonas frederiksbergensis_H. The sequence continues at coordinate 395,312 of NZ_MOBM01000012.1, read as the reverse complement.
TACGCACACGAAACTTCGGCAGTTTCTCGAGAATCTCCAGGCGCACAGTCAGCGTGTCGCCAATCTTCACTGGCTTCTGAAAGCTCATCGTCTGACCGATATAAATAGTCCCCGGCCCAGGCAACTCGCAAGCCACTGCCGCGCTGATCAACGCGCCGCTGAACATGCCGTGGGCGATACGCTCCTTGAACATGCTGGCGGCGGCGAATTCGGCGTCCAGATGCACCGGGTTGTGATCGCCGGACATCGCGGCGAACAACTGAATATCGCGCTCCTCGACGGTCTTGCTGTAGCTGGCGGTCTGGCCGACTTCGAGGGCTTCGTAAGGGGTGTTGGTAACCTGGGTCATCTGTCTCGATTCCTGTGACGAATTAAATAAATCCACAAAAAAACTATTCGGCCCTGGGTGGCCGACGGTTGCTCAAGGCCTGGGCGATCCAGTTCAGCACATCGGCCGTCACTTCGTCGCGGTTGCTCTCATTGAACAGCTCATGCCGGGCCTGCGGGTAAATAGTCAGCTGCAGGCTCTGGCAGCCAGCGTCGCGCAGGGCGTGGGCCAGATCTTTCAGACGTTTGCCTTCGCTCACCGGATCACATTCACCGCCAATCACCAGCAACGGCAAGCCCGGATCGATCTGGGCGAGATTGGACGCTTTGCTGATTTGCTGCAAGCCGCCGAGCAAATCGACCCACAGTTGATTGGTGCAACGAAAGCCGCAGAGCGGGTCATTGGCGTATTTGTCGACTTCGGCCGGGTCGCGGCTCAGCCAGTCGAACGGCGTGCGCGCCGGTTTGAATTTTTTATTGAAGGAGCCGAACGACAGCCATTCGATCAGCGCACTGCGCCCCTTGGGCCCTTGGCGCAAGCGTTCCAGACGAGCAATCTGTCGCGCTGCGCGATAGAGCGCCACGGGCTGGAAGTTCGAGCCACTGAGAATCGCCCCGTGCAGGCTGGCGCTGTGGTGCAGCAAGTAAGCCTGGGCGATGTAACTGCCCATGCTGTGGCCCAGCAGCACGATCGGCACGCCGGGATGCTGTTGGCCGATATGTTGGTTGAGTCTGGCCAGGTCGCCGACCACTTTGCACCAGCCATCATCGTCGGCGAAATGGCCCAACATACCGTTTTCGGCAGTTTTGCCATGTCCACGCAGGTCCGGGGCATAAACGCCGTAATCCTGATCACAGCATGCTTGCGCCAGACGGGCGTAGCGACCGCTGTGTTCCGCCATGCCGTGGGCCAGCAGGATCACCGCCTTGAGCGGCGCGGCCGGCAGCCACTGGTTGACGAAGAGGCGGCTGCGGTCACTCGCGGTCAGCCAGAAAGTGTCGTGGATCATGGCGATTCCTTTGCGTTGGACTGCATGAGACTGCTGGGTGGAAAACAGCCCCGCTGCATTGTATAGCGCATCCGTCGCCTACCGTCTGATCAGGCCACGGCGGGGCAGCAAGATTCACGCGATCTATGACGCCCGTGCGCATATTTGCCTGATTCACCATAGCTGCTAGTGTCCGGGAAGCACCGCTTTTTCAGAAGTGACAGAAAGCGGCTCCGGATAGGCTCAGGTAAAGAGGACAAAAATAATGCAACCTGATTTCTGGAATGACAAACGCCCGGCCGGCGTGCCCCTGGATATTGACCTTGGGGCCTATAAGTCGGTGATCGAGGTGTTCGAGCGTTCCTGCAAGAAATTTGCCGACCGCCCGGCATTCAGCAACATGGGCGTGACCCTGACCTACGCCGAACTGGAACGCTACAGCGCCGCGTTCGCCGGTTACCTGCAAGCCCATACCGACCTGGTGCCGGGGGATCGCATTGCGGTGCAGATGCCCAATGTCCTGCATTATCCTATTGCCGTGTTCGGTGCCTTGCGCGCCGGGCTGATCGTGGTCAATACCAACCCGTTGTACACCGCGCGGGAGATGCGTCATCAGTTCAAGGACTCCGGTGCCCGGGCGCTGGTTTACTTGAACGTGTTCGGACAGAAGGTCCAGGAAGTGCTGCCCGACACCGACATTCAGTACCTGATCGAAGCGAAGATGGGCGACTTGATGCCCACCGCCAAGGGCTGGCTGGTCAATACCCTGGTGAGCAAAGTCAAGAAGATGGTCCCGGACTATTCCTTGCCGCAGGCGATTTCCTTCAAGAGCGCGCTGCGTCTGGGCCGGGGCCTGGGCATCAAACCGCTGAACGTCGGCCTCGACGACATCGCCGTGCTGCAATATACCGGCGGCACCACCGGGCTGGCCAAGGGCGCCATGCTGACCCACGGCAACCTGGTGGCGAACATGCAGCAGGCGCGGGCGTGTCTGGGGCAATTCGGTGCAGACGGTCAACCACTGCTGCGCGAAGGCCAGGAAGTGATGATCGCGCCGCTGCCGCTGTACCACATCTATGCGTTCACGGCGAATTGCATGTGCATGATGGTGACCGGCAACCACAACGTGTTGATCACCAATCCACGGGACATTGGTAACTTCATCAAGGAACTGAAGAACTGGCGGTTTTCGGCGCTGCTGGGGCTCAACACGCTGTTCGTCGCCCTGATGGACCATCCCGATTTCAAGACCCTGGATTTCTCCAGTCTTAAACTCACCAACTCCGGTGGCACGGCGCTGGTCAAGGCCACGGCCGAGCGCTGGGAACAGCTCACCGGTTGCCGGATCACCGAGGGTTACGGCCTGACCGAAACCTCGCCGGTGGCTTGCACCAACCCTTACGGCGACAAGTCGCGCATCGGCACGGTCGGCCTGCCGGTGCCGGGTACGACCCTGAAGGTGATCAACGATGAAGGCGTCGAGCAGCCGCTGGGCGAGCGTGGCGAACTGTGCATCAAGGGCCCGCAGATCATGAAGGGCTACTGGCAGAAACCCGAAGCCACCGCCGAAGTGCTGGACGCCGACGGCTGGTTCAAGTCGGGCGACATCGCGGTGATCGACCCGGACGGTTTCGTGCGTATCGTCGATCGCAAAAAAGACATGATCATCGTCTCGGGCTTCAACGTGTACCCCAACGAGATCGAAGACGTGGTGATGGCCCACCCGAAAGTCGCCAGCTGCGCGGTGATCGGCGTGCCGGACGAGCGTTCGGGGGAGGCGGTGAAGTTGTTTGTGGTAGCCCGTGAATCCGGAGTCAGCCTTGAGGAGCTGAAGGCCTACTGCAAAGAAAACTTCACGGCATACAAAGTGCCCAAGCACATCGTCTTGCGTGAGTCGTTGCCGATGACGCCGGTGGGCAAGATTCTGCGGCGGGAGTTGCGAGAGATCGCCTGATCGTTGAATGGCCGCGCTTCGCGCGATCGGCGGGCAAGCCTCGCTCCCACAGGTTTAGTGTTGTGCACAAAGAATGTGTACGACGCGAACCTTGTGGGAGCGGGCTTGCCCGCGATGCTTTTGAGGGAAGAGGCCCGAAGTACGGGGCTTTCAAGGTGCTATAGAATTTTTGCTCTAAAAGTGACTATTGAATATTCAAGAGTCATAAATGTGACCGTAGAGGCCGATTTAGGCTCTAGTCGGCCCTTGGCAAAGCTGCTACTCTCGGCGCGCTTTGTGACTTCTCGGCCTTGTTAAAAGCCAGACTCACCAATAATCAAACACCAATAATAATCGCATCAAATGCGGTATTTGAATTCGCGTTGCTGAGGAGTGGGCTTCCATGATCGAAGACTTTTGGAAGGATAAGTACCCAGCTGGAATTGCTGCCGAGATCAATCCAGACGAGTATCCGAATATTCAGGCAGTGTTGAAGCAATCCTGCCAACGCTTCGCTGACAAACCGGCATTCAGCAACCTGGGCAAGACAATCACCTACGGTGAGCTGTACGAATTGTCCGGTGCCTTTGCTGCTTACCTGCAACAGCATACCGATTTGCAACCCGGCGATCGAATCGCCGTGCAACTGCCCAACGTGTTGCAATACCCGGTCGCCGTCTTCGGTGCCATCCGCGCCGGGCTGATCGTGGTCAACACCAACCCGTTGTACACCGCGCGGGAAATGGAACACCAATTCAACGACTCCGGTGCCAAAGCCCTGGTCTGCCTGGCCAACATGGCGCACCTGGCCCAGACCGTCGTGCCGAAGACCGGTGTCAAGCACGTGATCGTCACTGAAGTGGCCGACCTGCTGCCGCCGCTCAAACGTCTGCTGGTCAACAGCGTCATCAAGTATGTGAAGAAAATGGTCCCGGCGTATCACTTGCCCAAGGCCATCAAATTCAATGACGTGCTGAGCAAGGGCCATGGCCAGCCAGTGGCTGAAGCCAACCCGGCCAGCAGCGACGTTGCCGTGCTGCAATACACCGGCGGCACCACCGGCGTGGCCAAGGGCGCGATGCTGACCCACCGCAACCTGGTGGCGAACATGCTGCAGTGCAAGGCGCTGATGGGCTCCAACCTCAACGAAGGTTGCGAAATCCTGATCACCCCGCTGCCGCTGTACCACATCTATGCCTTCACCTTTCATTGCATGTCGATGATGCTGATCGGCAACCACAACATCCTGATCAGCAACCCGCGCGACCTGACGGCGATGGTCAAGGAACTGTCGAAGTGGAAGTTCAGCGGTTTCGTCGGCCTGAACACGCTGTTCGTCGCGTTGTGCAACAACGAAGCGTTCCGCAAGCTGGATTTCTCCAGTCTGAAAATCACCCTGTCCGGCGGCATGGCCTTGCAACTGGCCGCGGCCGAGCGCTGGAAAGCGGTCACCGGTTGCCCGATCTGCGAAGGTTACGGCATGACCGAAACCAGCCCGGTCGCCACGGTGAACCCGAGCCAGAACATCCAGATCGGCACCATCGGTATTCCGGTGCCATCGACCCTGTGCAAAGTCATCGACGATGCCGGTGTTGAACAGCCGTTGGGCGCCATCGGTGAACTGTGTGTGAAAGGTCCGCAAGTGATGAGGGGCTACTGGCAGCGCCAGGACGCGACCGATGAAATACTCGACAGCGAAGGCTGGTTGAAGACCGGTGACATCGCGCTGATCCAGCCAGACGGTTACATGCGCATCGTCGATCGCAAGAAAGACATGATTCTGGTCTCCGGTTTCAACGTGTACCCCAATGAGCTTGAAGACGTGCTGGCGACCCTGCCGGGCGTGCTGCAATGTGCGGCCATTGGTGTTCCGGACGAAAAATCGGGCGAGGCGATCAAGATTTTTATCGTCGCCAAACCGGGCGTGACCCTGACCAAGGAGCAGGTGATGGAGCACATGCGCGCCAACGTCACCGGCTACAAAGTACCGAAAGCCGTGGAGTTCCGCGACGCGCTGCCGACGACCAACGTCGGCAAGATCCTGCGCCGCGAACTGCGCGACGAAGAGCTGAAGAAACTGGGCGTGAAGAAAGTCAGCGCCTAGTCAAACAAAAGCCCCGCAGATGCGGGGCTTTTTTTTAAGCGGTATCAAGAGCGCTTTTGTGGCGAGGGAGCTTACTCCCGTTCGGCTGCGCAGCAGTCGTAAAAGTTGTCATCAGGTGAATCGAGGTGACTGATTTGGGGGCGCTGCGCACCCCAGCGGGAGCAAGCTCCCTCGCCACAGTAGTCCTCAGTACAGACGGGGGGTTACTGACGGAACTGCGCGAAATTGACGTTGGTACCCGCCGGGCGCATGTCCTGCAGGTAGGAGTCCTTGTCGGCGCTCAGTTCCAGGCTCAGGGCTGCCTTGCGCTTGCCCTGGTTGCGCACCACCAGGCCTTCGAGTTTCTCGCGCAGGAACACCGTCGGCACTTTCAGGTGTAGCAGTTCGTCGGTATCCGGGATGTGCATCAGCAAGTGAATCCATTCGTACTGACCAACGGCCAGGCGCGCGACCGGAATATCGAACCAGAAGATATTGCGGTTGCGGTTCAATTCGGTGAAATGGCAGTTGTTGACGCCAAGCACAGCACCGCCGAGTTCCTGGTTTCTGCGGGCAATGGCCTGCTTTTTATCGAGTTTCATAACGTTCCTACGGGATTGAATCTTCAGCGCCATGGCCTGAATACGTTGCGCATTCTCGGGGCAAAGCCTGCAAACATAAAGCCTAACCTGCGAAATGTCTGGTTAATAAATAAATGAAACTCCGCGCCAAGGCCCCCGGTCAACCCTTGTGTAACCACTTTCCCCGTTGAAATGTTCACAGGAGAAATACCATGAGCAGCACAGGCGATAAAGTTAAAGGCATGGCAAACGAAGCGGCCGGCAACGTCAAACAAGGCGTCGGCAAGGCCACCGGTAACGACAGACTGCGCGCCGAAGGCACGGTGCAAGAGAAGAAGGGCGAAGCTCAGCAAGCGATCGGCAAAGCCAAGGATGCGCTCAAAAAAGGCATCGATAAGGCGTAACCGGCGTTTGACGAGTAACAGAAACGGCCATCCGCGGATGGCCGTTTCTGTGTCAGCTTGAACTTGAACAAGGAAATTGTTTCAAAGTCGCCAAGTAGGCTACTTTGTTGTAGAAAACGGCCTCTGAGTCGCCATGACTTCAACCTTTTTGCGGCGAAAGGAGACGCTAATGTTTTTTCCGACCATGAAAGGTTTGCCCCTGCATCGGGTGATGATGCGCACGGTCACCGAGTTCGTCGACGACGAGATGTCGACCTATGCCTCGGCGCTGGCCTATCAAATGTTGTTCTCGCTGTTCCCTTTCATCCTGTTCCTGATCGCCCTGATCGGTTTCCTGCATTTGCCGGACTTCTTCTCCTGGCTGCGCCTGCAATCGGAACTGGTTCTGCCACCCCAGGCGCTGGAGCAGGTGAACCCGGTAATCGATCAGCTGCAGCAATCCAAGGGGGGATTATTGTCAGTGGGTATCGTGATTGCCCTGTGGACCGCGTCCGCCGGTGTGCGGTTGATGATGAGCGCGATGAACGCCGCGTATGACGTGGTCGAAGGCCGTCCGGTCTGGAAACGTTTTCCGCTGTCGATTTTCTACACCATCGGCATCGCCGGCATGTTGCTGATCGCCGCCGCGCTGATGGTGCTCGGGCCGCAGGTGATGGGCTGGATCGCCGCGCAAGTGGGCCTCGAAGATTTTATCGTGACCGTCTGGACCATTGTCCGCTGGCCGGTGATCGTGATTTTGCTGATGATGGCGGTGGCGCTGATTTACTACGTCATGCCCGACGTCAAACAAGAGTTTCGCTTCATCACCCCGGGTGCGGTGTTGTCCGTGGTGGTCTGGATCATCGCTTCGCTGGGCTTCGGTCTCTACGTCAAAACCTTCGCCAACTACAACGCCATGTATGGCAGTATCGGCGCGATCATCGTGTTGCTGCTGTACTTCTATATTTCCGCCGCAGTGCTGTTGCTCGGCGCGGAAATGAACGCTGTGATCGAGCACATGTCATCCGAAGGCAAGAAGCCTGGCGAAAAGGTGCCCGAAGAACCCAAACACCACGTTTCGGGACTGGGGCGAGACCACTCAATCAAGTCGACCACTGACGAAGCCATAAAATGATCCGTGAAATTCTGAAAATGGGCGATGAGCGCCTGCTGCGTATTGCCCCACCGGTACCGGCAGAAATGTTCGACAGCCCTGAGTTGTGGCAACTGATCGACGACATGTTCCAGACCATGGAAAGCGTCGGCGGAGTCGGCCTGGCCGCGCCGCAGATCGGTGTCGACCTGCAACTGGTGATCTTTGGTTTCGAACACAGCGAACGCTATCCGGACGCCGAAGCGGTGCCGCAGACGATTTTGATCAATCCGCTGATCACGCCGTTAAGCCCGACCCTCGAAGAGGGTTTCGAAGGCTGCCTGTCGGTGCCGGGCTTGCGCGGGGCGGTGGATCGTTATCAGCAGATTCGTTATGAAGGCTTCGATCCCAAGGGCCAGCCGATCGTGCGCATCGCCTCGGGATTTCACGCGCGGGTGGTGCAGCATGAATGCGATCACCTGATCGGCCGGCTATACCCTTCGCGCATCAGTGATTTCAGCAAGTTCGGGTTTACCGAGGTGATGTTCCCGGATCTCGATCCCGCGGCGGACGACTGATACCGCCCTTCCAATCCAGCACAAAATCAATGTGGGAGCGGGCTTGCTCGCGATGAGGCCCTGACAGTCAATATTAATGGTGACTGTTACACCGCTATCGCGAGCAGGCTCGCTCCCACATTCGGCCTTCACAGGTTTCTAGTGCTTCGGTTTCAAACCCATCGCAATCATCGGTTTGCTACGCGCATAACGGCTCAACCGTTCAGCCATGGCGTAGGGCAGGGGCGGGTCGAACGTAAAGCCGCGGCGCTCATAAAAGCTGCGCAAGTCCGGATGGCAGAACAACCAGACCGGCTCTTCGAGATGCTTGACGGCGTGGGCGATCAACGTCGCGGCGATTCCTTGTTCGCGACAGCGCGGGTCGACGAGCAGCCCGGTCAGCCAATGCCCGCCGGCCACTGGCCGCAAACATAACGCCGCAATGATCTCATCGCGTTTTGCCACCCACAGCCGAGCGTCGCGGACGGCTTTCATCGACGATTGGTGGGCGCGGTAAAACTTGTTCATCAACGGCCATAACGGCTCGTCGAGCAAGGTGTATTGGGTGTTGGGCATGGGCCTGGACTGTCAGTGCGCAAAGCGGGTGATTATAAAAGAACGCGGGCGCCGCGATAGGTGTATACCTGATCTCACGTCCCGTATGAGAGGAGTATGTATCATGGCCAAAGGCATGGATTCAAAGAAAGCGGCAAAGAAGAAACCGGCTAAAACCGCCGATGAAAAACGTGCGGACAAGAAGGCCAAGAAGGTGGGCGTGTTCGGCCACTGATCCTGCGTCAACGGAGCCCGAGTCCTCGGGCTCCTTGTTTTTTAGGCCTATCGAAATAACCAGATAATCTGCAAGAAATCCCTGCGCCGTTGCACAGAGAGGGACTGGTTCCCGATCTGAGCAATGCCATGCCCCATTATTTTGATGCTGCCCACCGTGAAGAAATCGAAACCCTGCGCCAACGTTTGACCGCTCGCACCGAGTGGCCGACCTGGCTGCTGTTGATCGGCGTGTACGTCGGCTGGTTCAGCATTGTCCTGGGCAGCGACCGATTGGGGCTTTGGTGGAGCACGCTGTTGCTGATTCCACTGCTGGTGTTGTGGTTGTCGGTGCAGCACGAATTGCTGCACGGCCATCCCACCCGTTGGCAAACGCTGAACAAAGTCCTCGGTTATGCGCCGTTCGCGGTCTGGTATCCCTACACCCTGTACCGCGACAGTCATTTGCTGCATCACCGCGACGAAGACCTGACCGTCCCCGGTCGCGATCCGGAAAGCCGTTACCTGAGCGCTGAACAGTGGCAGCGCAGTTCGTTGTTCGAACAAGGCCTGCACTGGCTGAACAAAACCGTGCTCGGGCGCTTTGCTCTCGGTGCGCCACTGGCCTTGCTGGCGCTGGCCCGGGAGGAGCTGCAACGGCTAAAAACGGGTGAGCGCCAAGCCTGGTTGATGTGGCTGACCCACGGTGCGCTGACGCTGCTGATGCTGACATTCATCGCGCGCTACAGCGTGCTGCCGGTCTGGCATTACCTGTTGCTGATCAGCGTGCCGGCGCTGTCGATTGCGATGATTCGTTCCTACTATGAACACCGCCCTCACGCCGCATCCGAGCAACGCACCGTGCTTAACGAAGCAGCCTGGCCGTGGCGCTGGCTGTTCCTGAACCTCAACCTGCACCTGGTGCACCACGACTTGCCGGGCCTGCCCTGGTACGACCTGCCACGGGTCTATCGCGCGCGCCGCGAGCAATGGCTGGCGCGCAGTGGCGGGTTTGTGGTGCAGGGTTATGCTCAGTTATGGTGCCAGAACGGGGTGAAGGCCATCGACAGCCCCAAGCACCCATTCCACTGATTGCGAATCAGTTCCCCTGTGGGAGCGAGCCTGCTCGCGAAAGCGGTGCCTCAGGCAACATCAATGTGGAATGTACCGGCCCCTTCGCGAGCAGGCTCGCTCCCACAATTAGAATTACGTTGTATGGAAGATTTCGATGACCCACTACATCGCCGAACTCCAGATGTACGTCGCCCCCGAGCCGATCCGCGCGGCGAACGAGCGCTGGCTCTCGCGCATCCTCGAACACTTGGGCCATGCCCGTTTGAGTGCCGAAGGGCTATCGCTGATGGACCTTTGGCTGTCCCCGCACCTGCTGCTTACCCAGACCTGCGGCTATCCATTGATGACTGCCTTGCGCGGTCGCGTCCGGGTCATCGGTCGTCCTCGTTACGAACTTCCGGACAGTAACGGCGGTAACCATTGCAGTCTGTTATTGACTCGCGCCGACGATCCTCGATGGACCTTGTCGGCCTTCCGGGGCAGTCGCGGTGTGATCAACGGTGAAGACTCCAACAGTGGGATGAATCTGTTGCGTCACCGATTGGCACCGTTGCAACGCGATGGAGAATTTTTTGCCACTATCGCCATCAGCGGCAGCCACCGCGAAAGCCTGCGCTGGCTGCGTGATGACCGGGCGGACCTGGCCGCCATCGACAGCGTGACCTTCGCTTATCTAGCGCAGTATGCCCAGGCAGAGGTCGAAGGCTTGCGCGTGTTGGCGCGCACGGCGTTTAGCCCGACGTTGCCGTACATCGCGGCCGCTGGCACTACCGATGAGCAGGCTGAACAGCTTCGACGGGTGATGAATCAAACGTTGAAGGAACTGCCCGACGTCGCCGAGACTTTGGGCCTGCAAGAAGTGCTGCCGGCCACCGAAAGCGACTATCAGGTCATTCTCGATTATCAGCAGGAGGCCGAAGCGCTGGGGTACGGGCGGTTGCGATGAGGCTTGAGGCTTGTGCCGACAGTTCCATCAATCGCGGGCAAGCCACGCTCCTACAGGATTTCGGTGGATTTGTGGGAGCGTGGCTGCCCGCGATGGCGATGCATCAGGCGCCGCTTATTTAAATTCATTTATGGAATATAAAAATTCGTTTTAAGTATTATTAATGAATAAGGCTCCTTGGTAGGATCGCGCCACCGGATCACCGGACATTCAGCGACCCCTAACCCATGGAGCCTCTATGTCCGGCGCCGACTTTTCCCATCGCAACGACGTGGGCGGATTGTTCCGCGCCCACTACGCCTGGCTGTGCGCATGGCTGCGCCATTACCTGGGGGCCAGTCCCAGCGTCGAAGACATCGCTGCCGAGACCTTCGTGCAGTTGCTCGAATCGCCCGGTCTGACACCAATTCGCGAACCTCGCGCCTTGCTTACCACCATTGCCCATCGGTTGATTTATCGGCTGTGGCGCCGTCGCGATCTGGAACGCCAGCACCTCGATCAGCTACCGGCGATTGACCCGCTCGGCGGGCCATCGCCTGAAGATCTGGCGCAGTTTTCCCAGGCCCTGACACGCCTTGATCAAACCCTCGACCGCCTTCCGGGCAAGGTCAGGGCAACCTTCCTGCTGTCGCGAATCGATGGCCTGACCTACCCACAAATCGCCGCCGAACTAGGAATTTCCCAGCGCTCGGTCAGCGTTTACATGACCCGCTCCCAGGCACTGTGCGCCCAGCACAGTGCCAACGAACCCTTGAACCGACTACCCCTGAGCCGATTCCCACTGAACCAGAGGTCCGCATGAGATCGATCAAAACCCTGCTCGGCAGTTCGCTGCTGGCCCTGAGCCTTGTGGCTGGGCACGTTCCAGCCGCAGAAAAAATCACGCCCATTCACTTTGGTGACATCACCTGGGAAAGTGGCAGCCTGATCACCGAGATCCTGCGGTTGATCGTCGAGAAAGGTTATGGCTACCCGACTGACACCTTGCCGGGCAGTACCGTCAGCCTCGAAGCAGCCTTGGCGAAGAACGATATTCAAGTGATCGGCGAAGAGTGGGCGGGGCGCAGTCCGGCCTGGGTCAAGGCGGCTTCGGAGGGCAAAGTGTCTGGTTTGGGCGACACGGTCAAAGGCGCCACCGAAGGTTGGTGGGTGCCGGAATATGTGATCAAGGGCGACCCGGAACGCGGCATTAAACCTTTGGCGCCGGAGCTGAAATCCGTCGCCGACCTGGCGCGCTACAAGGACGTGTTCCGCGATCCGGAAGACCCAAGTCGCGGACGCTTCCTCAACAGCCCGACAGGCTGGACGTCGGAGATCGTCAACAGCCAGAAACTCAAGGCTTATGACCTGACCGCCAGTTACGTCAACTTCCGCACCGGTTCCGGCGCGGCGCTGGATGCCGAGGTCGCTTCATCGATCCGCCGTGGCAAACCGGTGCTGTTTTATTACTGGTCGCCGACGCCACTGTTGGGCCGCTTCAAGCTGGTGAAACTCGAAGAACCGCCGTTCGATGCTGCAGCCTGGAAGACCCTGGCCGATGCCAACAACCCGAACCCCAAGGGCACACGTTCGATGCCGGCCAGCCTGGCCATCGGTGTGTCGGCACCGTTCAAGGCGCAGTACCCGGACTTGGTAGCGTTCTTCGAAAAGGTTGATTTGCCGATCGATCTGCTGAACCAGACCCTCGGGCAGATGAGCGAAAAACGCCAGCCACCGCGCCAGGTCGCCGAAGCGTTTTTGCGCGATCAGCCGCAGGTGTGGAAGGCCTGGGTGCCGGGGGAGGTGGCCACGAAGGTGAGTGGGAGTTTGTAAGTTCGCCTGGTGTTTCTATGGTGCATGAACCACCGCTATCGCGAGCAGGCTCGCTCCCACATTGGGTAAATGTCGGTCACAAATGGGTGGGCCGACATAAATTCCCTGTGGGAGCGAGCCTGCTCGCGATTGATCTAACGCCTTACACCAATTCCGCAGCCAACGCCGCCTTCACGGCAGGCCGCGAATCAACCCTGTTCTGAAACCGCGCCAACGCCGGCCACCGATTCAAATCGATGTCAAACACCTGCGTCCAGCGCAACACAGTAAACAGATACGCATCAGCAATACTGAATCCGTCAGCCATCAAATAATCCTGCCCCTCCAGCGTCTGACTCAACACGACAAAACGCTTGAACAGTTTCTCTTTAATGAGCGCTTTCACATCATCCGCAAACTGCGAATTGAACAGCCAACCCAGCCCGCCATGAATCTCGGTCGAAACGAAATTCAGCCATTCCTGCAAACGCACCCGCTCGAACGTCCCGTTCGCCGGTGCCAGGTTCGCCTCGGGCCGTAGATCCGCCAGGTACTGCAGGATCGCCGGACCTTCGGTCAGCACCTCCGCGTTATCCAGCTGCAACGCCGCAACGTAGCCTTTGGGGTTGATGGCAAGAAAGTCCTCGCCGCTGACGGTTTGCTTGGTGCTGTTGTCGACGCGGACCAACTCGAACGGCAAACCCAGTTCGCGCAGCACAATGTGCGGCGCCAATGAGCAGGCTTGCGGGGCGTAATACAACTTCATGGGCAGGGCTCTGGTTGCGGATTTGCGCCAGTGTCATAGTGCGCGGCATGCTCGGTAAAATTAATCTTTCAGAACACTGCCATTAGGAAAGCTACTGCCATGATGAATTTGATGCACTGGCGAATGGTGGTGGCGGTGGCCGATACCGGCAACATTACCCGGGCCGCCGAACGAGTCGGAATGACCCAGTCCGGTGCCAGTCAGGCGCTGGCACTGATCGAAGAAACCCTGGGCGTTCAGCTGTTCAGCCGGGAAAACCGTCAGACCTTGCCGACCGCCATCGGCTTGCCTGTGATCGAACAGGCGCGAACCATGCTCGGTGCTCTGGAGAACATTCGCAGTACCATCGACGCCACTAAAGATCTCCAGCGCGGGACGATTCGCCTGGCCAGTTTCCCGTTGGTGCTGACGACCTTTCTGCCGCCGCTGCTGCGCCAATTCAATCGACTGTATCCCGGCATTCAGGTGGTGGCGCTGGAGGTCAGCGACGATGAAGTGGAAACGTTGCTCAGTGATGGGCTGGTGGATGTCGGCGTGGCGTTGAACCCGGCACCCGCGCGCAATGCCGGTCGTTTGGGACGCGATGCCTGGGTGGCGGTTCTGCCCGGTGGACACCCCTTGGCGCGCCGCTCAAATGAAGAGGGTGTCTCACTGGCGGAACTGGCGGAGCAACCCTTTGTGCTGGCCACAGGCGGTTGTTCGACCAATGCCCGCAGCCTGGCCGCCGATGCCGGACTGCAACTGCTGGATGTGCGGGCCGAGGTGCGAGAGTGGAGCAGTGCATTCACCCTCGTGAGGGAAAACATCGGCGTGACCCTGGTACCGGAAATGACCCTGCCGACCCATCGCCAAGGCTTGCGCGTAGTGCCTGTGACGCCGCGCATTGATCGCGAGTTTGCCTTGGTCGTCGCGCCCAACAAAGAACCTTCGGCGCCGGTGCGGGCGTTGTTGGGCATGCTTGCAGACCGCAATCCATGTGGGAGCGGGCTTGCCCGCGATGGCGGCGTCACATTCAACACATTCGTGGACTGACATTCCGCTATCGCGGGCAGGTTTCGCGCTTGAACTGGGCGAGGTAAGTCGTTCGGGGGAAATCAAGGCACGCCGTTGCAGGCATGCTCCATGAACCCCGGCCGCAGTGCCAGTCGTTGGCAATAGGCGTCGACGGCGGGGTAGTCCGGGCGCTCCATCGGTGTCATGCGCCAGCGGTTGACCGACAGCCCGATGAGAATATCGGCCAGTGTGAAGTGTGGTCCCGCAACATACGCACCGGTTGCCGCGAGTTGCTGTTCGAGGATGCCCATTTTCGCGTTCCAGCCGCGAACGCCATCAGCAATCCGCTGCGAGTCCTGAAAGTTCGGCAGTTGCCGGACCAGCGCAAAAAATGCGTAGCCCCAGGACGGATTGAGTTCGGTGGCTTGCCAGTCCATCCACTGCTCCACGCGAGCGCGCGCCGCCGGTTCGATGGGCAACAGGTCAATGTTTTGATGTTTGCCGGCCAGGTACCGGCAAATGGTATTGGACTCCCACAGCACGCCGGCTTCGTCGATGAGGACCGGCACCTGTGCGTTGGGGTTGAGCTGGAGAAATTCCGGGCTCTGGGTCGATGCGAAACCGCTGCCCCAGTCTTCGCGTTCGTATGAAACGCCCAGTTCGTCGCAAGTCCACAGGACTTTTCTGACGTTGATTGACGAGGCCCGACCCAAAATCTTCAGCGTATGTCCCATTGAGCTTCTCCGTTTGCTGTTCCAGGTATCGGAATCTAGCACGCGGAGCGTGGGAATGGTCGTGCATCAGGTGCTCTCGCGCACCTTCAATTCAAACCCCATATCCTGCACCGGTCTGGTCACTGAATTGCCGGCCAGCAAGGTCAGCATCAGCTCCGCGGAGCGACGGCCAATGGCTTCTCGTGGGGTGCTGATGCTGCTCAGGCGCGGCACCATGTGCTCAGACGCCGGCAAGTCGTTGAAGCCGAGGATCGCCACGCGTTCGGGGATCTTGATTCCGTTGCGCAGCGCTTCGAGCAACGCGCCCTGGGCCAGGTCGTCGTTGCCGAAGAAGATTGCATCGACGTCCGGATGGGCAGCGAGCAGTTGCAGGAACAATTCGCCGCCCAGTCCCACCGACGAGGCCCGTGGGGTCAGCACTTCCAGAGCCGGATCATACAAGCCGGCCTTTTGCAGCGCGCGACGGAAACCTTCGCCGCGCAGCAGCGTGCGTTGATCCAGTTGCGCGCCGATGTAAGCCAGGCGTTTGCGACCACGGGAGAGCAAATGCTCGGCTGCCGTTTCGCCGGCAGCGACTTGCGAAAAACCGACGCAATTGAGCCCGGCCGCGCTGTCCAGTTCCATCATGTAGACGCAGGGAATGTTGCTGGTCTCGATCATTCGCCGCGAACTTTCGGTACGGTCGAAACCGGTCAGCAGCAAGCCGCGAGGCTGATAGGCCATGTAATTGCGCAGCAGGTTTTCTTCTTCATCACGCGAATAATGGAAGTTGCCGATCAACACTTCGAAGCCCTTTGGTCGCAAAACCTGATGAATGGCTTCCAGCGTGTCGATGAACAGCAGGTTGGACAGTGACGGCACCAAAACCACCACGGAATGGCTCTGGGCCGAGGCTAATGCGCGGGCGGCGGGGTTGACCACGTAGTTCAGGTCGAGGGCGGCCTTCTGGACTTTTTCCACCAGTTCGGTGGCCACGGTGCTGACGCCGCGCAGGGCGCGGGACGCGGTAATCGGGCTGACACCGGCCAGGCGCGCGACTTCGTTGAGGGTAGGGCGGCCAGTGGTGCGAGTATTTTTATCGTTTTTAGGGGTAATCATCGGACGGCTTGCCAAACAAAATTCAAGGCACTAAGGTAGCGCTGTCTCGATGCAGCTGCAAATGCGTGAACGAGGTTTGCCTGATCCTCGCTTTTTGGCCTCGAGAACGAACATGCTGCAACCCACAAAAATGACAAGAAGGCGTCGGCAACTTCTGCTTTTGCACTAGAGTCTTACGTAGCAAAGGTAGCGCTGTCTGCGCGCTGAGGTGTTACATGAATCATCCCATCACCGCCCTGGTCATCATGGGCGTTGCCGGTTGCGGCAAGACGTGCGTCAGCCAGTCCCTGTGCCAGCTTAGCGGCGCGACCGCCATTGAAGGCGACACTTTCCACCCTGCCGCCAATATCGAAAAGATGAGCGCGGGTATCCCCCTGAACGATGAAGACCGTGCCGGCTGGCTCGACAGCCTGTGCGATGAACTGCGCCGCGTCGACGCCAAGGGCGAGCGCCCAGTGCTGACTTGCTCGGCCCTCAAACACAGTTACCGCGAACGCTTGCGCAGTGCCTTGCCGGGCCTGGGCTTCGTTTTTCTTGAGCTGACCCCCGAGGTCGCCGCCGATCGTGTGTCTCATCGGCCGGGCCACTTCATGCCGTCGACCTTGATCGACAGCCAGTTCGCCACACTTGAATCGCCCGTTGGTGAGCCCCTGACCCTGGCTCTGGATGCGTCCAGCCACAGCGTCGATGAATTGGCGAAGCAGGCTCATGCATGGTGGCTCGATCATGGCTTGAAACTCGCCAGTTGAGTTTTGCTCCAAGAGATAGCGCTGTCCTGACGGCATTTGAATAATTGCTTTCATAACAACAACAAACAACGGAGACACCCCCCATGTTTGGCATGTCCCACGAGTCATTCTTGCTGCTAGACGCAGTGGTCACAGTGATCGGGCTTATCGTCCTGATCACCAAGTTCAAGTTGCACCCATTCCTCGCACTGATCATCGCCGCCGCTTTCCTCGGGCTGACGTCCGGCATGCCGATCGGCACCATCATCAAGGCGTTCCAGGACGGCTTCGGTGGTGTGCTTGGTTTCGTCGGCATCATCCTGGCACTGGGCACCATGCTCGGCAAAATGATGGCCGAATCAGGCGGTGCGGATCAGATTGCGCAGACGTTGATCCGCGCCTTCGGCAAGGACAAGGTGCAGTGGGCGATGATGTTCGCCGCGTTCCTGGTCGGCATTCCGCTGTTCTTCGAAATCGGCTTCGTGCTGCTGATTCCGCTGGTGTTCATCGTGGCCCGTCGTACTGGCGTGTCGATCATCAAGATCGGTATCCCGTTGCTGGCTGGTCTGTCCGCGGTACACGGCCTGGTGCCGCCGCACCCGGGTCCGCTGCTGGCCATCGGTGTGTTCGGTGCCGACATCGGTAAAACCATTCTTTACGGTCTGATCGTTGCGTTGCCGACCGCTATTATCGCCGGTCCGATCTACGGCACGTTCATTGCCAAGCACATTCCCGGTCATCCGAACCAGGAGCTGGTGGATCAACTGGCGCGCGATGAGGGTTCAGCCGATCTGCCGAGCTTCGGCATCACCCTGATCACCGTGCTGTCACCCGTGTTCCTGATGCTGCTCAAGACCTTTGCCGATGTAGTGCTGCCAGACGGCAACTTCTTCCGCACCTTCATGGACCTGATCGGTCACCCGATTTCGGCGTTGCTGCTGGCATTGCTGCTGTCGCTGTATACCTTCGGCTACAAGCAGGGCATCGGTTCCAGCCAAATGATGAAATGGCTGGATGCAAGCCTTGCACCGACCGCCGCGATCATTCTGATCATCGGTGCCGGTGGTGGCTTCAAGCAGATGCTGGTGACCAGCGGTGTGGGTGACGTGATCGGCCACATGGCGGTGAACGCACAGATCTCGCCGATCCTGCTGGCCTGGCTGGTGGCGGCGGTGATTCGCATCGCGACCGGTTCGGCAACCGTGGCAACCATTACTGGCGCGGGCATCGTGGTGCCGGTGGTAGGGATGATTCCGGGTGTGAACCGTGAGCTGCTGGTGCTGGCCACCGGTGCCGGTTCGTTGATCCTGTCTCACGTCAACGACGCAGGTTTCTGGCTGGTGAAGCAGTACTTCAACATGACCGTGGCGGAAACCTTCAAGACCTGGACCGCGATGGAAACCATCCTGTCCGTGGTGGGCCTGGGCTTCATCCTGCTGTTGTCGTTGTTCGTCTGACACGATCGGCAAACACAAAAAAACCGCAGCGATGCGGTTTTTTTGTGGGTGAGATCTAACCCAATGTCGAGCAAGCTTTTTGTGGCGAGGGAGCTTGCTCCCGCTCGGCTACGCAGCAGTCGTAAATCCGTCCACCGTGTTCTATCTGAAAAAAAACACGGTGATTGGTTTTGGGGCCGCTGCGCGACCCAGCGGGAGCAAGCTCCCTCGCCATAGATGTTTGTTCCCACCGGGTTTTGTGTGTCAGGCGTTGGTTTTAGTCACTAGCCCATCAGCCCGGAACATCCCGCGAATCCCGCGCACGGCCTGACGAATCCGGTCCTGGTTTTCGATCAGCGCGAAGCGCACATGATCGTCCCCATACTCGCCAAATCCCACACCCGGCGAGACGCAAACCTTGGCCTCGGCCAGCAGTTTCTTGGCGAATTCCAGCGAGCCCATGTGTGCATAAGCCTCGGGAATCTTGGCCCAGACATACATCGATGCTTTCGGGTTTTCGACCATCCAGCCCAGTTCATGCAGGCCTTTGACCAGCACGTTGCGACGCTGCCGATACTGATCGGCAATGTCTTTGACGCACTGCTGATCGCCTTCCAGCGCCGCGATGGCCGCGACTTGCAGCGGGGTGAACGTGCCGTAGTCGTGATAGCTCTTGATCCGCGCCAGGGCGTTGACCAGCTCCGGGTTGCCGACCATGAAACCGATGCGCCAGCCGGCCATGTTGTAGCTCTTGGACAGGGTGAAAAACTCCACCGCAATGTCCTTGGCGCCGGGTACCTGCATGATCGACGGGGCTTTCCAGCCGTCGTAGACGATGTCGGCATAGGCCAGGTCATGCACCACCAAAACGTCGTACTGTTTGGCGAGGGCAATCACCCGCTCGAAGAAGTCCAGCTCCACGCACTGGGCGGTGGGGTTGGACGGGAAACCGAGGATCATCATTTTCGGTTTAGGGATCGAGCCGCGAATCGCCCGTTCCAGCTCGGCGAAGAAATCCACGCCAGGGATCAGCGGCACCGAGCGCACCTGGGCGCCGGCAATCACGGCACCGTAGATGTGAATCGGGTAGCTCGGGTTCGGCACCAGCACCGTGTCGCCCTGGTCAAGGGTAGCCAGCATCAAATGCGCCAGACCTTCCTTGGAACCGATGGTGACGATGGCTTCGGTTTCCGGGTCGATGTCGACTTCGTAGCGATCCTTGTACCAATTGGAAATCGCCCGGCGCAGGCGCGGAATCCCTTTGGACGTGGAGTAGCCATGGGTGTCTTCGCGCTGGGCGACGGTGACGAGTTTTTCGACAATGTGCGGCGGTGTGGCCCCGTCGGGGTTGCCCATGCTCAAGTCGATGATGTCTTCGCCACGACGACGGGCGGCCATCTTCAGCTCGGCAGTGATGTTGAAAACGTAAGGGGGGAGTCGATCTATGCGCGCAAAGCGGCGCGGCGAACCTTGTTCGGCCATTGTTGCCTCGGATAACGTAAGCGCCCGGAACCGTCCGAGCGACGCTGGCCACTGCGGTGGCCTGTGGCGGAATGTAAGGGCAGTCGTGGCAAACTGTCTAGCCTGCGCATCAATAAATTTTTCCCAAGGATATGGTCGATGGAATTTACCAGTGGCTTCTTGTTGAGCCTTTCGCTGTGCCTGGACATCGGCGTGGCCAATATCGCGATGATCACGCTGGCGATGCAGCGCGGCTATTTTCAAGGCTTTGCCCTGGGGTTGGGGACGTGTGTCGGCGACCTGTTTTACGCGGTGCTGGCATTGGCCGGCATGACCGTATTGCTGCAGTACGAGACCGTGCGCTGGGTGTTGTGGATTGGCGGGTCGGCGTTGCTGCTGTATTTCGCGGCGAAGATGATTTATTCGGCGATCCACCATGAAGCGCTGTTGGCGCAAACCCCGGAGGTGGGGCATAACTCGCACCGTCGCGAGTTTTTCCGCGGGATTTTTCTCGCAATGTCATCGCCCAGTGCCATTCTCTGGTTCGCCGCGGTGGGCGGCACGCTGATCGCCCGTTCCGGTGGCGGTGGCGCGCTCAGTTCGGCGCTGTTTCTCGGTGGTTTCTTGTGCGCCGGGGTGCTTTGGTGTGTCGGTCTGTGCTTCGCTGCGAGCCACGGCGGCAAACTGCTCGGTGACAAATTATTGCGTTATTCCTACATGGCATCGGCAGCGATCTTCTGCTATTTCGCGGTCTACGTGATCCTGTCGGGTTATAACGAGTTCATCGGACCAGGCGCCATCGAGCAGTTGCACGCACTGTAATTGGGCGAATCGGGTTTGGCTTCTATACTCCCAGCCGAACCCACCTTTCAGTACAAGGAGTTGAGTCATGGATGAGCAAACAGGCGTCGAAACCGCCGAGCCACGCTTCGAAAACGGGCACTTCATGCTCATAGCGGGGCTTGGTGGACGATTTACTGCGGATACGACCAAAGCGATCCCCGATCTATGGGAGAAATTCATTCCCGAGATTGGCAAAATTCCCGGTCAGAAAAGCGAAGTAACCTACGGTATCTGCTGCAATCCGGATGGCAAGGGTGGTTTCGAATACATCGCCGGTGTCGAAATCAGCAAGCTTGACGACCTGCCCGAGAAGTACCGCTGGATCGAAGTTCAGCCTCAGAAGTATGCAGTCTTCGAACATAAGGGCTCTCTGGATACCTTGCCCCAGACCTTTCAATACATCTGGAAAACCTGGTTGCCGAAATCCGGTCATGAAGCTGCGGACGCTCCGGAGTTCGAACGCTACAGCGACGATTTCAACCCGAAGCTCAATACCGGTGTGCTGGAAATCTGGCTGCCGCTCAAAGCGTAAAGAGCGGGTCGAGCGGCGGATCGGTGATTCGCCTCTCGATTGATGCTGATTTATGATCCCCGACCTTTCCCTCGCCGATTCCGAGCTACCATGAACACCGTTATCCGTCACGTCAGCCCCGCTGACCTGGACCGCTGCTACGCCATCGAAACCGTTGCCTATGAAGGCGATGAAGCCGCCACCCGCGAGAAAATCGCCACCCGCATAGCCACGTGGCCCGAGGGCTTCATCGTTGCTGAAGTGGATGGCGTTGTAGCCGGTTTCATCAATTCCGGTGCGGCGTTTGAGGTGCAGATGTCGGACGAGGCATTCAAGGAACTGATCGGCCACGACCCGGCGGGCCCGCACGTGGTGATCATGTCGGTGGTGGTGCATCCGGACTACCAAGGGCAGGGCCTGGCGAAACGTTTGATGGGTGAGTTCATCCAGCGCATGCGCGCACTGGACAAGGCCAGCATCCATCTGATGTGCAAAGAGCGGCACATTGCGTTCTATGCCGGGTTTGGTTTTGCCTACATCAAGCCTTCGGCGTCCGACCATGGCGGGATGGCGTGGCATGAGATGGTGTTGACGCTGTAACCCGCCGCCGGCCCAGATCTAGTGTGGGGGCAAGCTCTAATGCCTGTCAGTTAAGGTGCGCAACTTGTGGGAGCGAGCCTGCTCGCGATGACGGCGGTACATTCAGCATCAATATTGGCTGACCCGCCGCAATCGCGAGCAGGCTCGCTCCCACAGGAGCTGCGGTGTTCAAGTCCTTAACTGACCCCATTGGGGCAAGCCCTACAGGTTTGGTGTTAATCACAAGCCTCAATCGATTCCGACAAACCCCCCGGTCTGGTGCTGCCACAACCGCGCATACAAGCCGCCATGGGCCAGCAGTTCGGCGTGGCTGCCGGTTTCGGCAATCTTGCCGTTTTCCAGCACCACCAAGCGGTCCATCCGCGCGATGGTCGAGAGGCGGTGGGCGATGGCGATCACAGTCTTGCCCTGCATCAGGGTTTCGAGGCTTTCCTGAATCGCCGCTTCGACTTCCGAGTCCAGTGCCGAGGTGGCTTCGTCCATGATCAGGATCGGCGCGTCCTTGAGCAGCACCCGGGCGATGGCAATCCGCTGACGCTGGCCACCGGAGAGCTTCACTCCGCGTTCACCGACGTGAGCATCGAAACCGGTGCGGCCCTCAGAGTCCGACAGCAACGGGATGAATTCGTCGGCACGGGCCTTGTGTACCGCTTCCCAGAGTTCGGCATCGGTGGCGTCAGGTTTGCCGTACAGCAAATTGTCGCGGATCGAACGGTGCAGCAGCGAGGTGTCCTGGGTGATCATGCCGATGCGTTCACGCAGGCTTTCCTGACCGACTTCGGCGATGTTCTGGCCATCGATGAGGATCCGTCCGCCCTGCACGTCATAGAGGCGAAGCAGCAGATTGACCAACGTCGATTTGCCGGCACCGGACGGGCCGATCAGGCCGATTTTCTCACCGGGTTTAATGGTCAGGTTGAGGTCGCCGATGATCCCGCTTTTCTTGCCGTAGTGAAAATCGACGTGATCGAAACGCACCTCGCCACGCGCCACATTCAAAGGCTTGGCCTGCTCGCGGTCGGTGATACTGACTGGCTGGGAAATGGTCTGCAAACCGTCCTGAACCATGCCGATGTTTTCGAAAATGCCAGTGACCACCCACATGATCCAGCCAGACATGTTGACGATGCGGATCACCAGGCCTGTGGCGAGGGCGATGGCGCCCACCGTGATCAGCGATTGCGTCCACAGCCACAGTGCGAGGCCGGTGGTGCTGACGATCAGCAGGCCGTTCATGCTGGTGATGGCAACGTCCATGCTGGTCACCACACGGCCGGCCAGTTGGGCTTTTTCGGTTTGCTCCTTGATCGCTTCGCGGGCGTATTGCTGCTCGAAGTTGGTGTGAGCGAACAGCTTCAGGGTGGTGATGTTGGTGTAGCCATCGACGATCCGCCCCATGAGTTTGGAGCGCGCATCGGAGGACACCACCGAGCGTTCCTTGACCCGTGGCACGAAGTAGTAGAGGGCGCCGATGAAGGCGGCGATCCAGGTCAGCAGCGGGATCATCAGGCGCCAGTCGGCTTCGGCGAACAGCACCAATGAACTGATCGCATAGATCAGCACGTGCCATAGCGCGTCCACCGCTTGCACAGCGGAATCGCGCAACGAGTTGCCGGTCTGCATGATGCGTTGGGCGATGCGCCCGGCGAAGTCGTTCTGGAAGAAATTGAGGCTCTGTTTGAGCACGTAACTGTGGTTTTGCCAGCGGATCAGGCTGGTCAGGCTGGGGCTCAAGGTCTGGTGTACCAGCAAGTCATGCAGGCCAACAAATATCGGGCGCAGGACCAGCGCAACCACCGCCATCCAGGCCAGTTCGATGCCGTGTTCCTTGAAGAAATTGACATTGGGCGTGCCTTGGGCGAGGTCGATGATGCGGCTCAGGTAGCTGAACAGCGCCACTTCGATCAGCGCGCCGAACAGGCCGACGATCAGCAGGACGGCGAAACTCGGCCAGACCTGCTTCAGGTAGTAGGTATAGAAGGGGAGAACCCGATCCGGCGGAGCCGCCGTCGGTGCATCGCGGAAAATGTCGATCAGTTTTTCAAAACGGCGATAAAGCATCAGTTCTTCGCCCGCGCACGGGCTCTCCTTTAAACGATATGAGCGGCGCCGGAAGCACCGGCGGCCGCTCAAAACTCCCTGTCCAGCTTACTCTCAGTCGATGCGCTTGGCCGACTTGATGAAGACAGGGTCGGCCGGCACGTCTTTCATGCCACCGCGGGTGGTGGTTGGCGAGTTGACGATGATGTCCACCACGTCCATGCCTTTCACGACTTTACCGAACACCGCGTAGCCGTCGCCCTGGTCGAGGAAGTCATTGTCTTTGACGTTGACGAAGAACTGGCTGGTGGCCGAATCCGGGACGGACGTACGGGCCATGGACAGCGTGCCACGCACGTTATGCAGGCCGTTCTTGGATTCGTTCTTGATCGGCGCCTTGGTTTCTTTTTGCTGCATCTGTTGAGTGAAACCGCCGCCCTGGACCATAAAGCCAGGAATCACACGATGAAAAATCGTGTTGTTGTAGAAACCGCTGTCGACGTACTCAAGGAAGTTCTTGGTACTGATCGGCGCTTTGACCGGGTCCAGTTCGATTTCGATCTGGCCGTTGGTGGTTTCCAGCAGCACGTGCGGCGCCTTGGCGGGCGTGGCGGCCATCAGGTTGGCGGCAAATAGAACGGAGCCGGCGACGAGGGCGATTTTTTTCAGCATGGGTCAGTGATCCTGAGTAGTGGTGTCGACTGCGGTGAGAAACTCGAGCAGCGTTTGGTTGAAGCGTTCGGGTTGATCCAGCGGGGTGGCGTGGCGCGAGTCGGCGATCACCACCAGCCGCGCATCGGGCAGCAGTTTTACATAGGTTTCTTTCAACGCGACCGGAGTGTAGTCACGGTCGGCGCTGACGATGAGGGTTGGACAGGACACTTTGGAAAGTCGTTCCTGAACCCCCCAGCCAACGATGGCATCGAAGCTGGCGAGATAAGCATGTTTGTCGTTTTTTGCCCAGCGCGCCGCTATTTTTTGTCGTAGCGAAGCTTGCTCGGGCTTGGGAAACAGCTTGGCGCCCAGGGCCTTGCCGATGGTGCCCATGCTCAGCGCGCGCATCAGACTCCAACGCTTGAACCACTGCCAGTAATCGTTGCGGCTGCGCCGTTTGACCTCGGGCGCGCTGTTGACGATGCACAGGCTCTTGAGCAGTTGTGGCTGGTCCACCGCCAGTTGAAAAGCGATCATGCCACCCATCGAAAGCCCGACAAGATGCGCAGGGCCAAGATTCAAGTGTTCCATCAACGCAATCAGGTCGGCGCTGAACCCGGCGATGCTGTAGCGCTCGCGGGGTTTGTCGGAGCGCCCGTGGCCGCGTACATCCGGGACAATCACCCGATGGTGGGCCGAGAGCGCCGGGATCTGCATTTCCCAGTCCAGGGTGCTGGAACCCAGCCCGTGAACCAGCAGCAACGGCGTGCCTTGGCCATATTCCTCATAGTGCAGGTTGCAACCTTCATGTTCGAAATAGGCCATGGGTACACTCCGTGTCAGGCTTGTTCAGGGGCGGCGAAGGGCGCATCCAGCGGCGCGGTATCGAAGGTGCGCAGCAGTTCGATGAGAATCTGCGTGGCCGGGCCCAAGGGTTTGTCCTTGTTTGAATACAGATAGAAGCTCGGGTTGCGGCTGCCACCCTGGTCCAACGGTAGCACTTTGAGCGTCCCTTCCTTGAGTTCGCGCTCGATCATGTGCCGGGGCAGCCAGGCGAAGCCCAGGCCGCTGCTGACGAAAGTCGCGGCGGTGGCCAGGCTGCCGACGGTCCAGCGCTGTTCGGCGCCGAGCCAGCCGACGTCTCGCGGTTGTTGACGGCCGGAGTCGCGGATTACCACTTGCATCTGGCTCTCCAGGTCCTGGAAGCTCAGTTCGCGGTTCAGGCGATGCAAGGGATGCTCGGGGTGGGCGACCGCGATAAATTCGACGTCGCTCAATTCTGCGCCCAGATAACCGGGAATGCTGAAACCGGTGATGGCCAGATCGGCCACGCCTTCAAGCAACACTTCCTCGACACCCGACAACACTTCTTCGCGCAGACGCACCCGGCAGCCACGGCTTTGCGGCATGAACGCGGTCAGTGCGCGAACGAGGCGGGCGCTGGGGTAGGCGGCGTCGACCACCAGCCGCACTTCCGCTTCCCAGCCTTGCTCCATGTGATGGGCCAGGTCTTCCAGCTGGCTGGCCTGTTTCACCAGTTGCCGGGAGCGGCGCAGCAGCACGCCGCCGGCTTCGGTGAGCACCGCTTTGCGGCCGTCGATGCGTAGCAATGGCACACCGAGCTGGTCCTGCATGCGCGCTACGGTGTAGCTGACCGACGATTGCGAGCGGTGCAGCGCTTCGGCGGCCTGGGCGAAACCGCCGTGATCGACCACGGCCTGCAATGTTCGCCATTGATCAAGGGTCACGCGGGGCGCTTTCATGTTGAGTTCCTCTTGTCCTAAGCTGGCAGTCCTTATTGGAGGCTGCTGAATGAAAAAACTTTGTTGTGTGATGGCGGGTTGTGCAGTGTTGGCAATGCTGCCGCTGACTGCGTTTGCTTATCCGATCGACGTTCAAAAGCAATTGAACGGCTTGAGCATCGACTACAACTCGTACGACACGGATAACGACATCGCCTCCATTCAAGTGAACAACTACGGCAGCACCGACGCGATCTGCAAGGTGGTTTTCAACAATGGCCCGGAGTCGCCGCGCACCCGCACAATCGAAGTGCCCGCCGGTAAACACAAAAACGCCACCGCCAAGTTCACCCGGACCATCATCAAGATGCGTATCAACCTGACCTGCACCCCGAAATGACTTTACAACCCTGTGGGAGCGGGCTGTGGCGAGGGGGCTTGCCCCCGTTGGGCTGCGAAGCCGCCCCAAAAATCTGATATACCAAAGATCTTGTGAGTGCTATGCACTCAAACGGGGGCAAGCCCCTTCGCCACACCCGATCCCAAAGGGCATGCTCCGCTTATAAACGAATTTATCGATGCTTTATAGCAGTTATTTGCGCTTTTTCATCGATATGACTCTGTTTAACCTTCACTCCATCGACCTACAGCATTCTCAGATGGAGGCTACATCCCATGTCCCGCGTTCTGATCATCGAAAGCAGCGCCCGTCAGCAAGACTCGGTTTCCCGCCAGCTGACCCAGACCTTCATCAGCCAATGGAAAGCCGCACACCCGGCCGACCAGATCACCGTCCGTGACCTAGCCACCACCCCGGTGCCGCACCTGGACATCAACTTGCTGGGCGGCTGGATGAAACCTGCCGAACAACGCAACGACATCGAACAAGCCTCGTTGGAACGCTCCAACCTGCTGACCGATGAATTGCTGGCCGCCGACGTACTGGTAATGGCCGCACCGATGTACAACTTTGCCATTCCAAGCACTCTCAAAGCCTGGCTCGACCACGTGCTGCGTGCCGGCGTGACCTTCAAGTACACCGAAACCGGCCCGCAAGGTTTGCTCAACGGCAAGCGTGTTTATGTGCTGACCGCTCGCGGTGGTATCCATGCCGGAGCCGCCTCGGATCACCAGGAACCGTACCTGCGCCAGGTCATGGCCTTCATCGGCATCCACGACGTAACGTTCATTCACGCCGAAGGCATGAACCTGGGCGGCGGCTTCCAGGAGAAAGGCCTGAACCAGGCCAACGCCAAGCTTTCCCAGGTCGCCTGACCCGTTAATCGCCAGATAATCGCTGGATGGTCTAGTGATCTGGCGCAACCCTTCAAGCCTGTACGCGCATCGAACTTCCCTTTGCACTTGTTGCTCCTGAGTGCTGTAGCCCGATTGAACGCATTAGCGAGATCGGGCTTTTTTTTGCCTGCGATTTTGTGAATGAGCACACAACCCTTGTGGGAGCGAGCCTGCTCGCGATAGCGGTGTGTCAGCCAACATCAATGTTGAATGTAACGCCGTCATCGCGAGCAGGCTCGCTCCCACAGGGGATTTGTGTGTGGCCTGACGATTCGCGATGAAGGGCAAAACCCGCTATCGTCGCCGCCATTCGAAATGAGGCGACCATGGGCTATCTACTTTTTGTCACGCTGATCCAGGCGTTTTCCTTCAGCTTGATCGGCGAATACCTGGCCGGTCATGTCGACAGTTACTTCGCGGTGCTGGTGCGGGTGCTGCTGGCGGGGTTGGTGTTCATTCCGCTGACACGCTGGCGTCAGGTTGAGCCGGCGTTCATGCGCGGCATGTTGCTGATCGGCGCGTTGCAGTTCGGCGTGACTTACGTCTGCCTGTACCTGAGCTTCCGGGTGCTGACGGTGCCGGAAGTGTTGTTGTTCACCATCCTCACGCCGCTGCACGTGACCCTGATCGAAGACGCGCTGAACCGGCGCTTCAATCCGTGGGCCTTGATTGCGGCACTGGTGGCGGTGGCGGGCGCGGCGGTGATTCGGTTTGATCGGATCAACCCGGATTTCTTCATGGGCTTTCTGTTACTGCAACTGGCCAACTTCACCTACGCCGCCGGGCAGGTGCTCTACAAACATCTGGTGGCCCGACATCCGAGTGATCTGCCGCATTACCGGCGCTTCGGCTACTTCTACCTGGGCGCGTTGGCGGTGGCGTTGCCGGCGTTTCTGCTGTTCGGCAAACAGAACTTCCTGCCTGAAGCACCGCTGCAATGGGGCGTGCTGCTGTTCCTCGGCCTGGTCTCGACCGCGCTGGGCTTGTACTGGTGGAACAAGGGCGCGTGCCTGGTGAACGGCGGGACGCTGGCGGTGATGAACAATTTGCATGTGCCGGTGGGGTTGTTGATCAACTTGCTGATCTGGAATCAGCATGAAGAATTGGGGCGGTTGTTGTTGGGTGGGATGGTGATTCTGATGGCGGTGTGGATTAGTCGGTTGGGTGTACAAAAAACGGTGGCCGCACACTAAACCCTGTGGGAGCGAGCCCGCTCGCGATAGCGGTATGACAGTCAATATTTATGCTGACTGATACTCAGCCATCGCGAGCAGGCTCGCTCCCACAGGGGGGAAACGGTGCTACATGATGTGTTTTTCGGGCTCGGGAATGTGGCTCGCGCCCAACACCGCCGGAAGTAACCCCGACCGCAGATCACCACCGCTCGGCTGCTGATAAAGGCTCAAGCCAAACTCCGGCAGCACCGCCAGCAGGTAATCGAAAATATCCCCCTGAATCCGCTCGTAATCGGCCCACACCGTGGTGCGGGTGAAGCAGTAGATTTCCAGCGGGATGCCCTGCGCGGTGGTCTGCATCTGGCGAACCATGCAGGTCATGTTCGGCTGAATCTCCGGGTGACTCTTCAGGTATGCCAGCGCATAGGCGCGGAAGGTGCCGATGTTGGTCATCCGCCGGCGGTTGGCCGACATCGCCGCGACATTGCCCTGGGCTTCGTTCCAGGCCTTGAGTTCAGCCTGTTTGCGGTTGATGTAGTCGGTCAGCAGATGCACCTGGGACAGCTTCAGCTCTTCGTCATCGCGAATAAACCGCACGCCGCTGGCGTCGATGAACAAGCTGCGCTTGATCCGGCGCCCGCCGGATTGCTGCATGCCGCGCCAGTTCTTGAACGACTCGGACATCAGGCGCCAGGTCGGGATCGACACTATTGTCTTGTCGAAATTCTGCACCTTGACCGTGTGCAAGGTGATGTCCACCACATCACCGTCGGCCCCGACTTGCGGCATCTCGATCCAGTCGCCGACCCGCAGCATATCGTTGCTGGTCAGTTGCACACTGGCAACGAACGACAGCAGGGTGTCTTTGTAGACCAACAGAATCACCGCCGACATGGCGCCCAGACCCGACAGCAGCAACAGCGGCGAACGGTCGATCAACGTGGCGACGATGATGATCGCGCCAAACACGAACAGCACCATTTTCGCCAGTTGCACGTAGCCTTTGATCGAGCGGGTGCGGGCATGTTCGGTGCGGGCATAGATGTCCAGCAGGGCATTGAGCAATGCGCTGACGGCCAGCACCAGGAACAGAATGGTGAACGCCAGCGCCACGTTGCCGAGGAAGTTCAGGCTGGTCTTGCCCAACTCCGGCACCAGGTGCAGGCCGAACTGGATCAGCAGCGAGGGCGTCATCTGCGCCAGGCGATGAAACACTTTGTTGTGGCGAAAATCGGTGATCCAGTGCAGCGACGGCTGGCGGCCGAGTATTTTGGTCATATGAAGAATGAGGTAACGCGCCACTCGTCCGAGCACCAGCGCCACCACCAGCAGCAACATCAGCGCGAGCGTGGAATGCAGGAGCGGGTGCTGATCGAGGGCGCCCCAGAGGTCTTGGGCGTTGAGCCAGAGCTGTTTGATATCCATGGGCGAAAACGGTTCTTCTGTAGGACGCGACGGGGCGATTAGAGCACTTAAGACGTTTCGGATGACGTTTGGGTACAAATCAAACAATAAAAACCCACTGTTTGCAGCCGTTTGTATAAAGAAACTCGGCCTTCGCGCTCGAAACCGTTACCCTATGCAGCTGTTTTTTTGTATTTCTTCGAGGTAGCACCCGTGTTTTCCCAATTCGCCCTGCACGAACGCCTGCTCAAAGCCGTGGCCGAGCTTAAATTTGTCGAGCCAACGCCTGTGCAAGCAGCGGCTATTCCGCTGGCGCTCCAAGGGCGTGACCTGCGGGTGACAGCGCAAACCGGTAGCGGCAAAACCGCTGCCTTCGTTTTGCCAATCCTCAACCGCTTGATCGGCCCGGCCAAAGTCCGCGTCAGCATCAAGACCCTGATCCTGCTGCCGACCCGCGAGCTGGCCCAGCAGACCATCAAGGAAGTCGAGCGCTTCGCTCAATTCACCTTCATCAAGTCCGGCCTGATCACCGGCGGTGAAGACTTCAAGGTCCAGGCTGCCATGTTGCGCAAGGTGCCGGACATCCTGATCGGTACGCCGGGCCGGATGATCGAGCAACTGAACGCCGGCAACCTCGACCTCAAAGAAGTCGAAGTGCTGGTGCTCGACGAAGCCGACCGCATGCTCGACATGGGCTTTGCCGAAGACGTTCAGCGTCTGGTAGAAGAGTGTACCAACCGTCAGCAGACCATGCTGTTTTCCGCCACCACCGGCGGTTCGGGCCTGCGCGAGATGGTCGCCAAGGTCCTGAACAACCCTGAACACTTGCAGCTGAACAACGTCAGCGATCTGAACGCCACCACTCGTCAGCAGATCATCACCGCCGACCACAATCAGCACAAAGAACAGATCGTGAACTGGCTGCTGGCCAACGAGACCTATCAGAAGGCCATCGTGTTCACCAACACCCGGGCCATGGCCGACCGTATTTACGGCCGTCTGGTAGCGCAGGAATACAAAGCGTTCGTGCTGCACGGTGACAAAGACCAGAAAGATCGCAAACTGGCCATCGACCGCCTGAAGCAGGGCGGCGTGAAGATCCTCGTGGCCACCGACGTCGCCGCTCGCGGCCTGGACGTGGAAGGCCTGGACCTGGTGATCAACTTCGACATGCCGCGCAGCGGCGACGAATACGTTCACCGCATCGGTCGCACCGGTCGCGCCGGCAACGATGGCCTGGCCATCTCGCTGATCTGCCATGGCGACTGGAACCTGATGTCGAGCGTCGAGCGCTACCTCAAGCAGAGCTTCGAGCGCCGCACCATCAAGGAAGTCAAAGGCACCTACGGCGGACCGAAAAAGGTCAAGGCCTCGGGCAAAGCCGTTGGCGTGAAGAAGAAAAAGGTCGACGCCAAGGGCGACAAGAAGAAAACCGGCGCCAAGGCCCCGACCAAGCGCAAGATCGCCAACCGCCCGAAGACCGACGCCCTGTCGCTGGTCAGCAAGGACGGCATGGCCCCGCTGAAACGCCGCAAGCCGGAAGCGCCGGCTGCTGAATAAAGCGCGGTAGCGAACCAATAAAAAACCCGGACAGTGTCCGGGTTTTTTTACGTCAAAAAATCGCAGCAGCTCTTACAGCTGCACGCTCAACCGGTGTAGGAGCTACCGAAGGCTGCGATCTTTTGATCTTGCCCTTTAACCCTTGGCTTTCATCTCCGCCGATTCCAGCTCCTTGATACGCTGATCGATCAACTGGCACTTGTCCGGAAAATCCTTGCTGGCCGTATCCAGGTCCATCTTCTGCAGCTCATCGTTGATCTCCTTGGCCTTGGCCGGGTTCTGCTCAGTGATCTTGGCGATTTCCTTGGCCAGTTGTTCGCGCTTGGCGGTGGCTTCCTCGGGAGGGCAGGCCCAAACGGGGAGGGCGCAGGCGAGGGTGGCGGCGAGGGTGAGTTTGAGCAGGGTTTTCATAAAGTCAGGCCTCGGTTCCGGATAAGGCGGGTTATCCGGTTGAGGGCTGAAGGGCGAAAAAAGTTCAGTGACAGAAACGGGCGACCCACAGGTCGCCCGTTTTCATTCACTCCGCAGCCTGCGCCCGCAGCCGTCTGCCAATGACATCCATCAAATCACAACCATCGCGTAACGGAATGGCCAGCAGTTTGGAGAAGTCGGAAAGCACCACCGTGTCGCTACCGATCTCGGCGCGAAAGGCGATGTTTTCCAGCACTTGGGTGACGGTGCGAATGCGGTAGTCGGGAGGTTGTTGTAGGGCGTTTGCCCCCGTTGCAGTCAGGCAACCGCATGTACCTACAGAACACACGCAACCTTGTGGGAGCGAGCCTGCTCGCGAAAGCGGTGTATCAGTCCGACATCAATGTTGAATGTTAGTCATCGCGAGCAGGCTCGCTCCCAGAGGGGATTTGTGGTGTTCATGGGGACTGTGTCCAGTTCGGACTAATGGCTGAGCCTTGATCGCTGAGGGTCTACCCCCCATGACAGCAACTGGCCGGCGCCTTGTCCTCATACCGGTCGTGATACCTGACCCAATCCATGATCTCCTCTTCATTACGGCCCTTAGGCGTGAGGTCCAGATAGTTGTAGGTGCCGACCAGCAGGTCCAGGCCGCGGGCATACGTTGAATAGGTATGGAAAATCTCCCCCGCTTCATTGCGATAAAACACGCTGAGCCCTGGGAGTTCTTCCTCGGCGCCGTCAGTTTTTTCGTAGTTGTAGGTGGCTTTTCCCGCGGCGACGTCTTCGGCTCGAGCCGAGACGCCAAAGTCGTAGTTGAAGTCGCAACCTTCGGACGACACCCAGTCGAATTTCCAGCCCATGCGCTGTTTGAAGGGTTGGAATTCGGTGAACGGTGCGTGGGAAACCGCGACCATGGCGACGTCGTGATGGGCCAGGTGTTGGTTGGCACCGTCGATGTGGTCGGACAGGAACGAGCAACCGGGGCAGCCTTCGTCCCAGCCAGCGGCGAACATGAAGTGATAGATGATTAATTGGCTGCGGCCGCCGAACAGGTCGGCCAGGCTCAGTTCGCCGTTGGGGCCCTGGAAGCGGTAGGGTTTGTCGATTTTCACCCAGGGCAGGGCGCGGCGTTCGGCGCTGAGTTTGTCTCGTTCCCTGGTAAAGGCTTTTTCGTGGGCCAGGTGTTGTTTGCGGGCGGCGAGCCATTCTTCTCGGGACACGACCGGATGATTCTGAATGTTCATGGTGATTTCTCCTGCATGCTTTGGCGAAAGTCGATCCGCGCAGAGGGGTAAACCGTCTTACACAGCCTAGTCGTTTGGCCTGTGCCCTATTCGACATACCGCCGGTCGGTAGGGCGAAATACCTCGGCTGAACGGCTGCCGACCCTGTCGGTCACAACCTATGAAGGCCATTTCACTCACGGGCTCTGGAGGTTGATCAGGATGTTGACTTATAACTGGGATTTGATTGAACGCTTGCTGCATGAAGTGCAGAACGGCGCTGGCCACAGTTTCACCCCACGGCCCTACGCCGAGCAGTATGCGGCGGAGAAAGCGTCGGAAGGTGAGCCGTTTGAGAACCTGGATCACCTGAAAACGGTGGCTGGCGAGTACGAAAAGTTATTGTTGATACGGGGCTATATCGAGCCTCGGCCAGAAGATCAGGGTGGCAATGGCGAGAACTACATTTTGACGCCTCGGGGCTCGAGTTTATTGAGCCTGATCGACAGCAGCATTCCGGGTAATGAGCATCCGCGGCAGGTGCTGGATGAACAGGAAGATGCGCTGGAGGAGCTGACGTTTGATGAGGTGGCGTCGAAGGCGCAGATTGCCTGAAGATCGCGTTTACCCCCTGTGGGAGCGGGCTTGCTCGCGAATGCGGTTTAACATTCAGAATCCATGTCGTCTGTCACACCGCATTCGCGAGCAAGCCCGCTCCCACATTGGATTGTGCTGGTCCGTTTAATCCTGCCGCGCCGCCTTCAGGCATTTCAAATCGGTGAAATCCTTGCGCACGCCTTCAATCTTCTTCTGCAACCGTTCACGCTGGACCGGCGTGCTCTCGGCCATCACGTCCACCAGCAACGCCCGAGCCTGGGCTTCGGTGTTGGCGTAGGCCTCGCGGTAAGCCGGCGTCCACAAACTCTCACGATTCACCAGAAGTGTCTCGATTTGGTGTGGGAATTCTGGACTCTGCCGTTGTGCGACTGCCGCGCTGAATTGCTGCTGCCAATGGGCACGGTTGGCAATCCATTGTTTGTTCTGATCACCCAAGGCATTCGACCAAGCCATGACCCGTTGCTGTTGGGTTGGGCTGAGCGGGCCGAGCCAGACATTCAGGCGTTTCTCCATGCGCACACTCCGCGCTTTGATCTGTTGCTCCAGCGACGGTTTGATGTAGGCCTCCTGACGTTTGCGCTGGTCCTTTGCGAAGGCGTCGTTCATTTCCGCGACTTGCTTGTCATCAAGGCCTTGCAGCAGCTCGATGGCCGACGGAGTGATTTCCCGGGCGGTTTCGGCGATGGCCTGTTTGGCTTCCTGGGTGCGGGTTTGCAGTGCGGCGTCGGTGATCTGGTTGTCTTCGACCATGGCCTGTAAGCGGTCCAGCCAGTCGAGGTAACCAGGCAATTGCGTCGTGCAGTGCCAGCTCAGGTGTTCTTTGAGGCGCTCGTTGAACCAGTCTTTTTGCTCGTGGTTCATCTCCAGGTAGTCGCTGAGCGTCCAGGGAATGATCACGTCGAGGTTGCGATAAGCCAGGCCTACGCGACTGCACGCGGCGACGGTAAGGCTGAGGGTGATGATGACGCCGATCTGCTTCAACCAGTGCGACATGGCGAGTCCTTGCGAAGACCTGGTTTCTAATTGGGTTCTCTTATGTGATTGCAGGATCAGCCCGGCAGTTCAGCCGATTAATAGAAGCTGTGCGCAGCCTTGAGCGTCACCAGGCCGTCGCACTCGCTATTGTGACCGGAATAGGCGGAACAATCGCTGCCGCTCAGGCTTGAATCACTGTAGATCAAGTCCAGATCGATGCCCATGAACGGCCGGGAGAATTTCACTGACCAGTCGGTGAAACTGCCTACATACCCATCGTCGACGGACACCGGTGTGTTGAGTTGATGGGTGGTGTATTTCAGGCTGATCCCGATGCCGAACGGCTGATTGCCACTGAGGTCGGCGAAGAGAGTGCTGTTCTGTTTGTCCGGGTCGTTGCTGAAGGCCGCGCCGAAGCGACTGCCCAGCAGGGTCAGGCCGCCGAAAAGCTCCTGGCTGTCGAGAGTGTCCACTTTCGGGTAGCTGTAATGGATCATGCCCACTTCGTAGCCGAGGGATTGATCGAAAGGCTGTTTAAAGCCCATGTAGGAATCGACTTCAAGGTTGCTCGACGGGCTCAGTCCCATGCTGGGGGACCATTGGCCTACGTAGAAGCCACTGTCGTGGCTCAGGTCGAGACCACCGTGGAACGAGCCAGTCGTCGAAGGCTTGACCAGACCTTGGGCCATGCTGCGGCTGGGGGTGGTGGCGAGTTTGAGATCGAAGTCGCCCAGTTCGCGCTGAAAGACTTGCGCATGGGCGACCGAACACCACAGCAGGCTGCCGAACAGGAAAAGAGAGGGCTTGAACATGCGTCACTCCATGAACAGCGAGGAGCAGGTACTGAAAACCTGCTGAAACGCTTGATCCAGACACGTGCAAGCATACCGGCGAATGTTCGGCATCGAGGGCCGTTCGTCGATTTTTGAAATATTGATTTGTTTTATGGGGTATTGCGGAAGGGTTCCAGTCCAAGCGCTTCGAAGCTCAAAGCGCTTACGGACCAGTTAACGCGGGGGAAATTACTTCTTGCCCAGCGTGATCTGCTTGGACGGGCCGAACGTCTGGCCGCTGACGCCTTTGGCAATTTGCTGGATCTCGCCACCGGACTTGAGGAACGCAGCGATCTGGTTGTTGATCGATTCGCTG
Organism: Pseudomonas frederiksbergensis; assembly: GCF_003732275.1. GTDB lineage: Bacteria > Pseudomonadota > Gammaproteobacteria > Pseudomonadales > Pseudomonadaceae > Aquipseudomonas > Aquipseudomonas frederiksbergensis_H. The sequence goes on along the minus strand of NZ_MOBM01000012.1, from coordinate 359,367 downwards.
GTTTCAACGGCTGGAGCTGGCTTTGCTTTGCTGTTGGATGCTTTTACACGCATGGCGGCCATTAACCTGTAGAAATTAACTTGGCCAGGCATCGTACAGGAAATACTTGACAATTGCTTGGTAAATATCCTCCCGAAATACACATTGGAGCAGCGTGATTTATCGCAAGTTATTATTCGCAATGTTCCCCTAAGCTGCTGTTTTAATTAAGAACCCAAGTGGGAGAAAAGCGCTTTTCGGATGAGCAGGCCAAGGTGCGGGGCGCCCAAATGGCCTGACGAGCGGCCAAACGCACACGTCAAAACCCAGGAAAATTAAGCCCTTCCGCGGATTTTCTTGCACCACCGGGCCGGCCACCGAACGCCGCCCGCAAAACCGGGTAGAATGCCGCCCACGCAATGAGGGTATTGGACATGGCTTTAGTCGGGCGCTACAACAGTTTGCAAGTGGTTAAACACACTAACTTCGGTTTATATCTGGACGGTGGCGCGGATGGCGAAATCCTCCTGCCTAATCGTTATATCCCCAAAGATATTCCCAGCGAAGATGAAGACTGGCTCAACGTTTTTATTTATCTGGACAGCGATGACAAACTTATCGCCACCACCGAAAAGCCGAAAGTTCAGGTCGGTGAATTCGCCAGTTTGAAAGTTGTTGAAGTCAACAGCATCGGCGTGTTCCTGGATTGGGGTTTGCCGAAGGATCTGCTGCTGCCGTATTCCGAAGAAAAGCGCCAGATGACGGCCGGCGAGTATGTCGTGGTGCATGTTTATCTCGACAAACACACGCGCCGCATCACCGCGACGGCGCGTCTGGACCGCTATCTGGACAAGACCCCGGCCAATTACACCCCGGGTCAGGAAGTTGATTTGCTGGTGGCCGAAGCGACCGATATGGGCTTCAAGGCAATCATCAACAACAAGCACTGGGGCCTGATCCACAAGAACGAAATCTTCAAGTTCATGCGTGCCGGCAAAGAAGAGAAGGGCTTTATCAAAGAAGTCCGCGCCGACGGCAAGATCAGCCTGAGCCTGCAACCGGTGGGCGAGGAAGCCGCCACCAGTCTGAACTCGAAAATTCTCGCCAAGTTGCGCGACAACAACGGCACCCTGCCGGTCAGCGACAAGAGCGACCCGACCCTGATCAGCAGTATGTTCGGCGTTAGCAAGGGCAACTTCAAAAAGGCCATCGGTGCGTTGTACAAGAACGGCCAGATCGTCATTCACGCTGATCGTATCGAACTCAGCTGACCTTACGCCGCCCCTGTAGGAGCTGCCGAAGGCTGCGATCTTTTGATCTTGATCTTTTACAGGCAAAAGATCGCAGCCTGCGGCAGCTCCTGCAATATGCGTCGGGCACAAACTCCCAGGCTCACCACAATTCCAATGTGGGAGCGAGCCTGCTCGCGATTGACTGCGCAGCAGTCACCCATCTCTTTGTATACATAACGTCCTGCACCGTTTGCAGGCGCTGACGCCCTGTTCATGGGCATTACCACCCCCTCTGCGTCTTGAAGGTTTTGCTCTTAACAGAGTTGAAGCCCGATTTGTCGCATCTTTAGAACGTATGGCATGCATTCTGCGTAGCAACTCGTATACAAACCATGCCAGCTCCCGTACGCAGTGTGGTCGCCACATCAATCCCGGGGGCCGCGCCTGTACTTTCGAGGAGCCCTGCGATGACCGAGCAATTGCCCAACGGCTACAGCCCACGCCTGTATAACCAGGACCTGGGGCCGCTGCCGCAGAAATGGAATTGGTACAACATCTTTGCTTTCTGGATGAGTGACGTGCACAGCGTCGGCGGCTATGTGTTCGCCGCCAGCCTGTTTGCACTTGGGCTGGCCAGTTGGCAGGTGTTGATTGCGTTGCTGGGCGGGATTTGCATCGTGCAGTTGATCGCCAACCTGGTGGCCAAGCCGAGTCAGCAAGCAGCGGTGCCATACCCGGTGATCTGCCGATTGGCGTTCGGGGTGTTCGGGGCGAATATTCCTGCGGTCATCCGCGGCCTGATCGCGGTGGCCTGGTACGGGATTCAGACGTACCTGGCGTCCAGTGCCCTGATCATCGTCGTGTTGCGGTTTTTTCCTTCAATGGCGGCCTACGCCGAATCGCACTTTGCCGGTTTGTCCTACCTCGGCTGGTTCGGTTTCCTCAGCCTGTGGTTCGTCCAGGCGCTGGTGTTCTGGACTGGCATGGAGTCGATCCGCCGCTTCATCGACTGGGCCGGCCCGGTGGTCTACGGCGTGATGTTCCTGCTCGCCGGCTGGATAGTCTGGCAGGCGGGGTGGAGCAACATCAGCTTCACCCTGGCGGAAAAATCCCTATCTGGCTGGGAAGCTTTCGGCCAAGTGATCGTGGCAACGGCGTTGGTGGTGTCGTACTTTTCCGGTCCGACCCTGAACTTCGGCGATTTCAGTCGCTACTGCCGCAGCATGAATGACGTGCGACGTGGCAATTTCTGGGGCCTGCCGGTGAATTTTCTGGCGTTCTCGCTGGTGACCGTGGTGATCGTTTCCGGCACCTTGCCGGTGTTCGGTGAAATGCTTCACGATCCGATCGCCACTGTGGCGCGCATCGACAACAGCGTAGCGGTGCTGCTCGGCGCCTTTGCCTTCGTCACGGCGACCATTGGTATCAATATCGTCGCCAACTTTGTGTCCCCGGCGTTCGACTTCGCCAACGTCGCCCCGAGCAAAATCAGCTGGCGCGCCGGCGGCATGATCGCCGCCGTGGCTTCGATCTTCATCACCCCGTGGAACCTGTTCAACAACCCCGAAGTGATTCACTACACCCTCGACGTGCTGGCGGCGTTCATCGGACCGCTGTTCGGGATTCTGCTGGTGGATTACTACCTGATCAAAAAGCAGCAGATCGACGTCGATGCACTGTTTAACGACGGCCCGAGCGGGCGTTATTACTACAGCGGCGGGATCAACTGGACGGCGGTCAAGGCGTTGATTCCGGCCACCCTGATGGGCGTTGCGATCACCTTCATTCCAGTCCTGCAGCCGATGGCCAACTTCGCCTGGTTTACGGGCTGCTTCCTTGGCAGCGTCCTGTACTTCGCACTGGCCAAACGCGAGCAGGCGCAGCAGTCGGCGGCGCTGGTCATAGCGGGATGACGCAAGCGGCGATTTAAAGGTCTTTTGCAGACACCTTTTTCTGTCCGTCTGGTTAATAATCGACAGCATAATTTTTCGCCCCGGCACTCTGCTCAGCCAGAAGGTCGGGGCTTTGCTTTGCTTTTACTGTCGAGTCACTGCCATGGATTGTGTTGTCGAGGTGTTCCGGTGAGCGCCACCCGGCGTAGCGCCGATGGATTTGCCCTGCAGGTGATGGTCGGGTTGTGCCTGATCTGGGGCGTGCAGCAGGTGATGATCAAGTGGGCCGCGCCCGACATCGCTCCGGTCATGCAAGCGGCGGGGCGGTCGGGTATTTCCGCATTGCTCGTAGGATTGTTGATCTGCTGGAAGGGCGGCTGGGATCAGGTCGGTAATACCTGGCGCGGCGGCTTGCTGGCGGGTGCGTTGTTTGGCCTGGAGTTCTTCTTCATTTCCGAAGGCCTGCAATTGACCACGGCAGCGCACATGTCGGTGTTCCTCTACACCGCGCCGATCTTCACCGCGTTGGGCGTGCATTGGCTGCTGCCGAGTGAGCGTTTACGGCCGGTGCAGTGGCTGGGGATTTTTCTCGCCTTCATCGGCATTGCCATTGCGTTTGCCGGTGGTGTGTCGTGGGACAACCTCGACCACCGCATGCTGATGGGCGATGCGTTGGGCGTGCTGGCCGGCGCGTCGTGGGGCGCGACCACCGTGGTGGTGCGCGCCTCGCGTCTGTCGGAAGCGCCGGTGACCCTGACGTTGTTTTATCAACTGATCGTCGGTTTCGTTGGCCTGCTGTTGATCGCGATCCTCAGCGGGCAGGTTACCCATGTCAGCCTGACCACTGTTGCCGTGGCCAGCGTGCTGTTCCAGGGGTTGGTGGTGTCGTTCTTCAGTTACCTGACCTGGTTCTGGCTGCTGCGCCGTTATCTGGCGGCGAACCTGGCGGTGTTTTCGTTCATGACGCCATTGTTCGGCGTCACGTTCGGCGTGGTGCTGCTGGGCGAAGAACTGAGCCTCAACTTTGTGATCGGCGCGGTGCTGGTTTTGCTCGGGATCACTTTTGTGAGCGCAGAACAGTGGGTCCGCCGTCGTTTGCGCAAAGCACTTGGGCAACCCTGACCGGGCGCAGCAACAGGCCTCCTGCGATGAGCAAACCGCTGCCGGCGATCACCAGCGCCGGTTGCAATCCACCGCTGAAATGGCTGCTCAGCGCTGCCAGCAACGGCCCGCTGAGCTGACCCACGGCGAAGCACGCGGTCAGCAGCCCGGCGTTGCGCTGGGTGGCATGGGGCGCCAGTTCCCGGGAGCGTTGCATCACCAGTTGCATGCAGGCCAGGAACGGTCCGCCACACAGGATCACCCCCAACGCCAAGCCGGCACCGCTGCCCAACAGGCAGGCGAAGACCCCGGCCGCCTGCAACCACAACGTTGCCATCAGCCAATGGCGAGTGGCGTTCGGGTTGTGCCGACGCAGGCTCACCAACACCACCCCGATTGCCGCCGCCAGGCCGAAGCATGGCCAGAACAGATCGGCTTGCCATTGCCCATGGAACTGCGCGCTGGCCATCTGTGAGAGGAAAGTGGCGGGGATGATGTAGCCCAAACCGTACAGACCATAGATCACCGGTAAACGTCCGACACCTTGGGCGCCGGATGTGGCAGCAGGCGGTGTCGCCACAGAAGAGGCAGCCGGTTGCGGCAGGAACGGCAGAATCCCCAGCAGCATCACCAGCCCCACACCGGCATACACCAGCCATAAGATCGCGGACGTCTGCCCCAGCAGGTTCGAGCCCAAGGCCAACAATCCTGTCAGAAAAATCCCCAGACCCGGCCCGGCAAAGACCAGGGCGCCGAGCCGTGGACGACCGGCCGCCGCTGCCAGCGGTTGACTCAATGCGGTAATCATCACCAACACCCAGGCGCTGGCCACGCCCGTACCGAAACGCAGCACCACATGCGACCAGAACCCATCGGCCCAGAACGAGGCCAAGGTCAGCAATACACAGAGCCACAAACCGCCGAGCAGGCGCCGACGAACCTGATCGGGGCGGCGGGCGAACATCGCATCTACCGCGCCGACGAAGTAGCCGAGGTAGTTGGCAGCGGCAATCAGACCGGCGGCAGTCAGGTCGATCTGGCCTTCGCTGAGCAAGTGCGGCAGTTGCGGCGTCAGGGCGAAACGCCCGATGCCCATGGCCATCATCAGGGAGATAAAGCTGGCGGTTAAGCGAATCAGAGGGGACATGGTCTGAGTTCCGTTTCGAGGATCAATGACCGTCAGGCTAGGACTGATTGACTTTCTTTAAAAATGAATAATAGTGAGAAACTTGTTCTGATTTGGAGAATGGCGTGGAATTCAGCCAATTGCGGATCTTCCAGGCGGTGGCGGAGGAGGGCTCCATTACCCGCGCTGCTGAACGCCTGCATCGTGTGCCGTCCAACCTGTCGACCCGGCTCAAGCAGCTCGAAGAGCAACTCGGTGTTGATCTGTTCGTACGCGAGCGTCAGCGTTTGCAGTTGTCACCTGCGGGAAAAGTCCTTTTGGACTACACCGCCAGGCTGTTCGCCTTGCACGACGAAGCCCACGCGGCGGTGCAGGGCGGGCAACCGGCCGGGGGTTTCGTGCTCGGCACCATGTACAGCACCGCCGCGATTCACCTGCCAGAGCTGTTGGCGCGTTATCACCGCAGCTATCCGGCGGTAAACCTGCAGGTGCAATCGGGGCCCAGCGGCGAGTTGCTCGAAGGTCTACTCACCGGGCGTCTCGATGCGGCGCTGGTGGACGGCCCGCTGGAACTGGCCGGGCTCGACGGCGTGCCGTTGTGCGACGAACGGTTGGTATTGATCAGCGAAGCCGATCATCCGCCGGTACGCAGCGCGCTGGATGTCGAAGGGCGTTCGGTGTTTACGTTTCGGCAGGGCTGTTCCTATCGGATGCGCCTGGAAGCCTGGTTTACCCATGATCATGCGGCCATGGGCCGGGCCATGGAGATCGAGTCTTATCCGGGAATGCTCGCCTGCGTGATTGCCGGCTCCGGCGTGGCGCTGATGTCAGAGTCGATGCTCGCCAGCCTGCCGGGGCGCGAAAGCGTGGCGGTGCATCCCTTGGCCGAGCCGTTCGCCAGCGCGACCACCTGGCTGATGTGGCGCAAGGGCATGGTCGGCGCCAACCTGAATGCATGGATCGAGCAGCAGCAGGCGGTGTATCCGTCGGCAGCGATTCAGGCCCAGGCAACTGCTTGAACGAACGTCCAGGGATTTGGATCAATTCAGTAACAGATCATTGCGATGTTGGACGAGCATTGCGTAGGACTTCGGACTATTATCAGTGCGAAGGGGCTACAGAACTTCGGCCGCTCGGCACTACCCTGAAGGGGGCACCATGAAAGAGAAAATCCAAAACTGGCTGCATGACCTGGGCGTCGCACTCGGTTTGATCGAACCGCCTCTGCAACCCGTGCCTATTCGCACTGACGACGAACAACGTCGCCGCCAGCAGCAGCGCCGCAGGTAAGCCTGGATCTATTTGGTAAGGGGGCTTGCTTGTGGCGAGGGAGCTTGCTCCCGCTGGGCTGCACAGCAGCCCCCCATAGACCATCACCAAGGTGTATCAGGCGGCACGCGGATCCTGGCCTGCGACTGCTGCGCAGTCGAGCGGGAGCAAGCTCCCTCGCCACAAAAACCTGAATTCTTGCCTCAAAGGTGCATTTCAACCCATCTCAATACCGCCCGATCTCAATCAAAAACCGGCTCAAGTCGTCGACGGTCGTCGCAATCTTGAGCATCCGGTCTTCTTCGGCGGTAAACGCAGTTAATCCCAGCTGATCTTCCAGATGGAAAATCAGCTCTTCAATATCTTCTTTATCCAGTCCCAACTGCACCAGATTGGAGTTGTCGTCGAAATCATCCTGATTTACCAGCAGGTGGCTGATGAGGCGATGCACGGCTGTACGAACGGCGTCTCTGGTCATGGTTGTTCTTCGAGGGCGTTATTGTTGTTGTCCCTGGTGGTGAGTACAGCAGGCTTCAGGCGTGTCGGCGCTGCCACTCGTCAATCATCGTGCGCAAATATTCCCCGGAAAAACTCCCGAAATGCCCGCCATGCACCGTGCGGATCGGCAGCGCGCGCAAGCGTTGCAGGCTGCGGGCGTAGTCGGCTAGGTTGGAGTGGTAGGCGTCTTCGATCAGCGGCCCGTCGTAAATGATGTCGCCGCTGAACAGGGTTTCGGTCGCCGCCTCAAACAGGCTGATGCCGCCCGGTGAATGCCCTGGTGTGTGCAGCACTCGCAAGACCCTATTACCGAGATCAAGCACGTCGCCTTCTTCGATCAAACCCGTGGCCGGTGCGGCTTTGACCCGGTATTCGGCGTAGCACAACAGGCAGTCGGGGTGAGCCTCGAACATGTCGTCACCGACGAAAACCTTGCTCAGGGTGTTGTCGCCGTCGGGCTCGGCGAGGATCCGTGCTTCGGCCGGATGCACCAGCCGTTCGGGGAATTCGTGATGGCCGGCGATGTGGTCGAAATGGCAGTGGCTGGCCACCGCCACCAGTGGCCGTTCGGTGATCCATGGCAACTGCTCGCGCAGGCTGACCAGCCCGGAGCCGCTGTCCAGCAGCAAATCCTTGTCACGCCCCTGAATGTGCCAGAGGTTGCAGCGGTAAAAGGGCCGAATATAGGGCTCGTGAATCAAGCGTATGCTGTCGCTGAACTGTTTGACCTCGAACCACTGATCGCGGCTGACGATCTTCATGGCAGATTCCTTCAGGCGAAAAAAACGGGTGTGGCAACCGACGCCACACCCGTCGAAGAAAGCATCAAGTCGTTATAGAAAGGTTAGATCGCGCTCGCCACCACTGCCGGGCGACGGGACAGCAAACTGACCAGCACGAAACTCACCAGGCCTACGCCGAGGCTATAGTAGATCGGTGTGTTGGCGTCCATACCATCCTTGAACATGAACACCAGCGCGGTGACGAAGCCCAGCGCCATGCTGGTGATCGCACCGGCCGTCGTGGCGCGTTTCCAGTAGATCGCTCCCATCAGCGGGATCAGCATGCCACCCACCAACAGGTTGTAGGCCAGGGTCAGTGCGCTGATCACATCGTTGACCACCAGAGCGATGCCCAGTACTGCGATGCCAGTCAGCAGGGTAAACAGGCGATTGACGCTCACGTTCGACTGTTTGCCGCCGCGCAGTTTCGGCAGCAGGTCTTCGGTCAGGGTGGTGGATGCGGCGAGCAGGCCGGCGCTGGCGGTGGACATCATGGCCGCCAGTGCAGCAGCGATCACCAGGCCGCGAATACCGTCCGGCAGGGACACTTTGACGATGGCGGCAAAGGCATTGTTGACGTTGTCCAGATCCGGAATCAGCACATGAGCAGCCATGCCGATCAGCGCACAAACCAGGCCGTAGACAATGCAGTAGATCCCGGCAGACGTACCGGCGTACTTGGCGACTTTCTCGCTTCGTGCGGTGAACACTCGTTGCCAGATGTCTTGACCGATCAGGATGCCAAAGAAGTAGATCAGGAAGTAGGTGATGATGGTGTCCCAGCCGATGCTGGTGAAGTTGAAGCTGGCGGCCGGCAATTGGGCAACCAGTTGATCCCAGCCACCGACACGGTACAGGCAGATCGGCAGCAACAGGAACATCAGGCCGACGGTCTGGATACCGAACTGGACGATGTCGGTCAGGGTCAGGGACCACATGCCACCGATGGTCGAGTAAATCACCACCACGCCGCCGCCGAGCAGCACCGAGAGCCAGAACGGCAGGCCGAAAAGCACTTGCAGCACGGTGCCGATTGCCAGGATCGAGGTCACGCCGATCATCAGTGCATAGGCCAGCATGATGCTCGCGCTCGCGGTACGAGCCATTGGGTTATAGCGCTTTTCCAGCACTTGGGTAACGGTGAATACCTTCAGCTTCAGCAGCGGTTTGGCGAGGAACAGGTTCAGCGCCACGATGCCGCAGCCCAGTGCGGCGCACAGCCAGAAACCGGAAATGCCATGAACATAGCCCAGGCGCACGGTGCCGACGGTGGACGCGCCACCCAGAACGGTAGCGGCCATGGTGCCCATGTAGAGACCTGGGCCGAGGTTGCGACCGGCGACCAAATAGTCTTCGTGGGTCTTGGCCTTGCGCATGCCGTAGTAGCCGAGTATCAGCATCGCGGCGGCGTAGATGAGTACGACGAATAAATCCAAAGCCATGATGGCGTGTCTCCGATTGTCTTTTTTATGGTGAAACAAAGATGGTTCTGTGGGCCAGGTCTCTGTGGGAGCGAGCCTGCTCGCGATTGCGATTTGTCAGTCACATCAATGTCGGATGTGCCGCAGTCATCGCGAGCAGGCTCGCTCCCACAGGTGGATCTGTGTCAGGCGGGCTGACGTAGTTCAGGTTTTGCCATGGTGCTTGCGCCCTTGCTGCGTGAATCGTTGGGGCCGAACACCGTGGCCGGTTCCGGGAACAGGCTCAGCAGCGTCAGGTACACCAGCGAGGCCAGACCGAGGGTCACCGGCAGGCTGATGTCGATGCCGCCCACCAGATTCCCGAGTGGCCCGACAAACTGCCCCGGCAGGTTCACGAAGCACAAACCCACCAGCGCGCTCGGGATCCAGGCACCCAGGCCACGCCAGTTCCAGCCGTGGGTGAACCAGTAGCGGCCACCTTTCTCGCCACGGGTGAATACTTGAAGGTCATCCGGGCAGTAGAAGCCGCGACGCACCAGCAGGCCGATGATCATGATCACCATCCACGGGGTGGTGCAGGTGATGATCAGCACGGCGAAGGTCGACACGCTCTGCACCAGGTTCGCCGCAAAGCGCCCGATGAAGATGAAGGCAATCGACATCACGCCGATCAGCAGCGTTGCCTTGACCCGCGACAGCACCCGTGGGAACACGCTGGACATGTCCAGCCCGGTGCCATACAGCGAGGTGGTGCCGGTGGACATGCCGCCGATCACCGCAATCAGGCACACCGGCAGGAAGAACCAGCTCGGCGACACCGCCAGCAGACCGCCGACGTAGTTATTGGCCGCGATGTAGTCAGGTGCCTTGATCGCCACAATGGTGGCGGTGGCGAGGCCGAACAGGAACGGGATGAAGGTGGCGATCTGCGAGATCACCACGGCGGCCATGATCCGGCGCTTGGAGGTATCACGCGGGATGTAGCGCGACCAGTCGCCGAGGAACGCGCCGAAGGAAATCGGGTTGCTCATCGCTACCAGCGCAGCGCCGATGAAGGCCGCCCAGAAACCCGGTTGACCGAGGCTGACGCTGCCGGCGTAGTTCACATCGAAGGGACCTGCGAAAGCGAAGATGCCCAACAGGAACAACAGGCTGGCGCTCCATACGGCGATCTTGTTGACCCACAGCAGGAAGCGGAAACCGTAGATGCACACCGTCAGCACCAGGATCGCGAACAGACCGTAGGCCAGGCCCAGGGTCAGGTCGGTTTCCGGCAGGCCGATCAGGCGTTTCGCGCCACCGATCAATGCATCGCCCGAACTCCACACCGAAAGCGAGAAGAAGGCGATGGCGGTCAGCAGCGACAGAAACGAACCGACAATCCGCCCATGCACGCCGAAGTGCGCACCCGACGAAACAGCGTTGTTGGTGCCATTGAGCGGACCGAACAGGCCCATCGGCGCAAGGATCAGCGAACCCAGCAACACGCCCAGCACAATCGCCCAGACGCCCGCCTGAAAAGACAGGCCGAACAGCACCGGAAAACTGCCGAGCACGGCGGTGGCAAAGGTGTTGGAACCGCCGAAGATCATCCGGAACAAGTCCGTCGGGCCTGCGGTGCGTTCGTTGTCCGGGATCTGTTCGACCCCGTAGGTTTCGATTTGCGTAAGGCTTTGGTCTTTGTTGTTGTTATTCATGATCTGCTCCGATCATAAAGGCGCGCTCATCGTGCGTGAGCGTCACCTGTTTGGTTAGGGTCTGTTGACGTTTGGTGGCGAACCGCGTTGCTGCGCCAAACGTCAACAGACCCTAAGGGGGTGGCAGCCCTTCCGGCATTGCGGACAAATGTTCGTGGCAGGCCAGCCATAGGCCTTGTTGTTCTTGGCCAGACGTCTGTTTTTTGAAAACAATCGTCTCGCGCTCCTGGCTGAAGTGTTGCTCCCCTTGCATGCGCAGCTCGGTGGCCACGTCATGGATGAAAATCGCCACATCACCCTGCAGGCTGACGAAGGCGTTGCTCGAGGTGCACGACAGCACCTCGAAGCCGTCCTCGGCGCGCCAGGTGTCCCACAACGCCTGATAGGCATCGCGCGACAACAGAGGCTGCTCGAGGGTGTAGAACACGAAGCTGGCATCGGCACTGAATGCGCCGAAGTAGGCTTCGCGATCGTTACGGGCAAAGGCCGACACCAGCTCGGCGGCGGCGTTGAGTACCTGATCACGTTCGCTCATGACCGATCCTCAGCGATGGACCACGCCAGGCAGTACGCAGAGCATTTCGTACAGCAGGTTGGCGCCCAACAGCGAGGTATTACCGGAGGTGTCGTACGCTGGCGAGACTTCTACCAGATCGCAGCCGACCAGGTCGAGACCTTGGCAGCCGCGCACGATTTCGATCGCCTGAATGGTCGTCAGACCGCCGATTTCCGGGGTGCCAGTGCCTGGTGCCCAGGCCGGGTCGATACCGTCGATATCGAAACTCAGGTACACCGGACCGCCGCCGACTTTCTCGCGAACTTCGGCCATCAGCGGTGCCAGGGATTTGTGCCAGCATTCTTCAGCCTGAACCACACGGAAGCCTTGATTGCGGCTCCAGTTGAAGTCATCAGCGGTGTAACCCTGAGCGCGCAGGCCAATTTGCACCACGCGGTCGCAATCCAGAAGGCCTTCTTCCACTGCGCGACGGAAGGTGGTGCCGTGGGCGATCTTCTCGCCGAACATGTGATCGTTCACATCGGCGTGAGCGTCGATATGCACCAGGCCGACCTTGCCGTGCTTTTTATGGATGGCACGCAGGATCGGCAGGGTGATGGTGTGATCGCCGCCGAGAGTCATGGGGATCACATCGTGTTCGAGGATATTGTCGTAGGCCTCTTCGATGATCCGCACGGCATCCAGAAGGTTGAACGTGTTGATCGCCACGTCACCGATGTCGGCAACTGACAGCGAATCGAACGGTGCGGCTCCGGTGGCCATGTTGTACGGGCGAATCATCACCGATTCAGCGCGGATTTCACGCGGCCCGAAACGGGTGCCGGGGCGCAGGGAAGTGCCGATGTCCAGTGGGATGCCGATAAAGGCAGCGTCCAGGCCAGCAGCAGATGGCAAATGGGGGAGTCGCAGCATGGTGGCGATGCCGCCGAAGCGCGGCATTTCGTTGCCGCCCAGTGGTTGGTGAAGAATCTTGTCCACGGGTAAGGCCTCATCGTCGTTGTTTTAATTATGTCGGTTGCCCTGCTCGGGGAGAGGCGGGCACCGCTGTGGGCCGATTCTGCGAAATGTAGTAACCGGGAAGAATCGCTACGGGCAAATACTTAGTTCAGATTTTTCTAAACTAATGGAATGTGTGGCGATAGACTCAACACGTCTCGTAGCCGCTGACGAATAACCCTGTAGGAGCTGCCGAAGGCTGCGATATTTTGATTTTTGGCGGAGCCATGGCCGCACACATTAAAGATCAAAAGATCGCAGCCTTCGGCAGCTCCTACAGGGATGTAGCTGAATCTCGACCCGTGTTTTTGGAGCCCCCATGGCCAACGCTTTACCCGACCTGAAACTATTGCGCATCTTCGTCAGCGTGGTCCGCCATCAGGGGTTCGCCAACGCCCAGCAAGAGCTCAACCTTTCGACCTCGGCCATCAGCACCTACATGAGCCAGCTCGAAGCGGCCTTGGGTCTGGTGCTTTGCCATCGCGGTCGCGGTGGTTTCAGCCTGACCAGCAAAGGCGAGCTGTTCCATCAGGAAACCCTGCGTCTATTGGCCGAACTCGAAGGTTTCGAACAATACGCCGCCGCCCTCAAAGGCGAGTTGCGCGGCACTCTGAACCTGGGGGTGATCGACTCCACCGTCAGCGACAAAGCCCTGCCGTTTGCCGAAGCCATCGGTGCCTACACTCAGGAACACCCGGCAGTGCATTTGCATCTGTCGGTCATGAGCCCCTACGAATTGCAACTCGGCGTGCAGGACAACCGTCTCGACCTGGCCATCGGTGCCTTTTCCACGCGCATGAGCGGTCTGGTCTACATGCCGCTGTACCGCGAGCAACACTGGCTGTATTGCAGCAGTCGCCATCCGCTGTTCACCGAGCGGCGTATTCCCGAGCAAGTCATCACCCAGCAGCGCATGGTCGGTCGCGGCTATTGGAGCCAGGCCGAACTGGCCCGCCACGGTTTCAAGCACAGCGCGGCCACCGTTGAAAGTATGGAAGCCCAGTTGATTCTGGTGCTGTCCGGCGCCTACATCGGTTACCTGCCGGAGCACTACGCCCAGGCGTGGGCCGACAAAGGTGATTTGCGCGTGCTGCTGCCAGCGACATTCGGTTATCAGGCACCGTTCTCGATGATCGTGCGCCGTGGTCGCAGCCGCGAACCGCTGATCCAGACCTTTCGCGACCTGCTCAAAGCGCAGCTCAATCAGGCCGCTTAAAGGAAAAAGAAGCAATGTCCCGAATCCAATGTCCACGCTGTCTACGCCCGCAAACCCATTGCCTGTGCCCGCTGATCCCGAGCCTCGACAGTCGCACTCGGGTGTTGCTGCTTCAGCATCCAAGCGAAGTGAACCACGCGCTGAACACCGCGCGATTGGCGGCGCTGGGGTTGAAGAATGCCGAGTTGATTGTGGGTGAGGTGTTCGAGGATTTGCCGGCGCTGTTGAATCAGCCGGGCTATCAGGCACGGTTGCTGTTTCCCGGCGAGGAGGCGCAGCCGATGCAGACGTACACCGCTAATGATGAGCCGCTGCTGCTGGTGGTTCCGGACGGCACCTGGCGTAAAGCGCGCAAAATGCTGCACCTCAATCCGTTGTTGGCGGCGTTGCCCAGAGTGACATTGGCCGAGGGCGGGGTGTCGCGTTATCGCCTGCGCAAGGCTCCGGGGCCGGGGGCGTTGTCGACGGTGGAGGCGATTGTGCAGGCGTTGCAGACGCTTGAGTCACCCGTCAGTTTTGAGCCGTTGTTGAAGCCATTCGAGGCGTTGATCGAGGGGCAGATTGAGGCGATGGGGGAGGAGACTTTTCTGCGTAATCATGGGCCGAAATAATCGTTGTTTGTGCCGGCCTCTTCGCGAGCAGGCTCGCTCCCACAGTTGATCTCCGGCGCACACAAAATTTGTGACCACTGCAGATCCCTGTGGGAGCGAGCCTGCTCGTGATAGCGGTGGAGCAATCACAGAAAATTCCCGCCGCAGACTACCGCTCCCGCATCGCCTCAGTCCGCGCTTTCAACACCGGTTTAAGCAAATAATCCAGCACGCTTTTCTCCCCGGTAATAATGTCCACCGTCGCCACCATCCCCGGAATGATCAGCAGCGGTTTCACATCCCCACCCAAGTGATTCTTGTCGGTGCGCACCTGAATCAGATAAAAACTGTTGCCCTTGTCATCAGTGATGGTGTCCGCTCCGATCAGTTCCAGCTTCGCACTCAACCCCCCATAAATCGTGTAGTCGTAAGCGCTGAACTTGACCATGGCTTTCTGGCCTGGGTGCAGGAACGCCACGTCTTGAGGACGGACCTTGGCTTCGATCAGCAGGTTGTCTTCCAGCGGCACGATTTCCACCATGTCGTTGCCCGGCTGGACCACGCCGCCGATGGTGTTGACCTTCAGCATCTTGATAATGCCGTGAACCGGCGACACCACGGTGGTGCGCGTCACCCGGTCGTCGATGGCAATGCTCGTGGCAGTGATTTTCGACAGGTCGGTGCGTTTCTCATTCAGCTCTTTTGCCGCGTCTGAACGGAAGGATTGTTCGGATTCGTCGATCTTGCTTTTGATCTCATTGATCGCCGATTCCGCCCGGGGAATCGCCAGGGTCGTGGCGTTCAGCGAGCCGCGGATTTCCACCGCGCTACGTTTGAGCCGCAGGATTTCCACCGGCGAAACCGCCCCGGTGCCCACTAGCGGCGCAGACATGTTCATCTCTTGTTGCAGCAGCGCCAGGCTGGAACTGAACTGCCCCTGTTTGGAGCGGAATTCCGCCAGCTCCTGGGTTTTCTGCCGAAGTTGTTCGGTCAGCGTGCGCTGTTCGCTGGCCAGTCGCCGCTGGCGTTGTTCGTACAGCGAGCGTTCGTCCTCGGCCACTTGCGGCGCCTTGGCGATGACTTCCGCGGACAGCTTGAACGGCCGGCCTTCCGCTTCGGCCGACAGCCGTTCGACCTGCGCGGTCAGTGCATAGCGGTCCGCTTCGCTTTCACCTTTGTTCGACAGAAATCGCGTGTCATCCAGGCGCAGCAAAGTGTCGCCCTTGTTCACCATTTGCCCTTCGCGCACGAAGATTTCCGTGACGATGCCGCCCTCCAGGTTCTGGATCACTTGAATCTTGCTCGACGGAATCGCCTTGCCTTCGCCCGTGGTGACTTCCTGCAACACGGCGAACTTGGCCCAGACCAGCGAGGTGATCAGCAGCGCAGCCGCCAGCCACACGGTGATCCGCGACCAGCGCGGCGAATCCTGCAACGAGGCGCCGGCGGTTTCCGGCATGAATTCGCTTTCGGCACTTTTGCTGAAACTGCCGAGGTAGCTTCGGGCCGCTGAATCCGGTGTTTGAGCAGACATGGGCAATACCCGTCAGTTAGAGAAATAGCCGAACACAAACCTGTGGCGAGGGAGCTTGCTCCCGCTCGACGGCGAAGCCGTCGCAAAATCTACTGATGCGGTCCAGCTGACACCATGAGGTGAATGGCTTTGGGGCTGCTTCGCAACCCAGCGGGAGCAAGCTCCCTTGCCACAGGTTTGTATTGGCATCGAGTGGGCGCCCCTAAACCGTCGCAGAGCCAACACGGCCCTTGCGCAATGCATCGATGACCGCTTCTTTCGGGCCGTCGGCGACGATCCGCCCGTTGTCCAGCACCACCAACCGGTCTACCAGGCTGAGCATCGAGGTGCGGTGAGTGACCAGCAGTAGGGTTTTGCCCTGAATCCAGCCGTGGAGTTTTTGCCGCAGGACGTCTTCGCTGCTGTTGTCCATGGCGCTGGTGGGTTCATCGAGCAGCATGATCGGCGGGTCGAGCAACAAGGCCCGCGCCAGCAATACCGCTTGGCGTTGACCGCCCGACAGCAACTGACCGCGCTCGCCTACCGGCCGGTCGAAGCCCTGGGGGTGTTGACGAGCCAGTTCGGTCACGCCGGTCAGTTCAGCGACTTCAAGCATCCGGGCATCGCTGATGTAGCGCGCGCCGAGGGTCAGGTTGTCGCGCAGGCTGCCGGCCAGCAATGGCAGGTCGTGGGCGACGTAGCCGATCTGTTGACGCAGGTCGGCGACGTCCAGTTGCCGCAGGTCCAGGCCATCAAGCAGCAACTGGCCTTCTTCCGGCGCATAGAAACCCATCACCAGCCGCGCCAATGTGCTTTTGCCCGAACCGCTGCGGCCGATGATGCCGATCCGTTCGCCCGGTTTCATGCTGAAGCTGACGTTGGCCAGGGCCGGAGCATTCTGGCCGTTGTAGTGGAACGTCACGCCGCTGACATCCAGTGCGCCTTGCAATTGCGTGCGCTCCAGCGGCCGCTGTTTGGCGTCACGTTCTTGCGGCAACGACATCAGCGCATCGGTACTTTTCATGGTCAGTTGCGCTTGCTGATAACGGGTGATCAGCCCGGCGATTTGCCCCAGCGGCGCAAGCACGCGGCTGCCGAGCATGTAGGTCGCCACCAGCGCACCGACGCTGAGGTTGCCGGCAATGATGCTGTAGACCCCGGCGACGATGGTCGCCATGCCGGAGAATTGCTGAATGAACAACGTGCCGTTGGTGGCCAGCGCCGAGAGGTTGCGTGCATGGCTGTCGAGGCGGGTGAGGGCGCCGTGGGTGCTTTCCCATTTGTGCTGGCGTTCGCTTTCGGCGCTGCACGCCTTGAGGGTTTCCAGGCCGCCGAGGGTTTCGATCAGCAGGGCCTGGCGTTCGGCGCCGAGGCTCAGACTCTTCTGCACGGTGTCGCGCAGACGTGCCTGAATCACCATGGCAAAGATGATCGTGATGGGGAAGGCCAACAGCGGAATCACCACCAGCCAGCCACCGAGCAGGCCGATCACCACCAGCATCAACACCGAGAAGGGCAGGTCGATCAGACTGGTCAGCGTGACGGCGGTGAGAAATTCCCGCAGGCCCTGAAAATCATGAATGCTCTGGGCGAAACCACCGATGGTCGCCGGCCGCGCTTTCATTGCCATGCCGGTGATGCGTTCGAACAAGGTCGCCGAAAGAATCACGTCGGTTTTCTTCCCGGCGGTGTCCAGCAAGTGCGCGCGCACCACCCGCAGCACCAGTTCGAAGCCGGTGCCGATCAGCAGGCCGATCGACAGCACCCACAACGTTGAAGTGGCCTGGTTCGGCACCACCCGGTCGTAGGTCTGCATCACGAACAACGGCACCATCAGGCCCAGCAGGTTGATCAGAAAACTCGCCAGAATCGCATCGCTGTACAGCCACTTCGACAACTTCAACGTGTCGCGAAACCACGCCTCCACTCGCGGCACCAGTGGCGCGCGCAAGTCTTCGAGTTCATGCCGCGGCCGGGCAAACAAGGCCTGGCCGCTGTAATTGGCGGTCAGCTCATCCGTGCTGACCCATTGTTCTCCGCCGTCGGCTTCGCTCGGCAGAATCAGCGCCTGACCGTCATCGCCGAAGCGACGCAAGATTGCGCAGCGGCCATGGTTGAGGATCAGCATCACAGGCAGGTTGAGCGCGGAAATCTCCCCCAGCTCGCGGCGCAACACACGCGCCTGCAAACTGGCCCGGGCCGCTGCGCGCGGCAGCAGGTCCAGGCTCAAACGTTGGTGTGCCATTGGCAGCCCGGCACTCAGGCTGGCGCGACTGACCGTCGCGCCATGAAGTTTGCAGAGAATCAACAGACCGTCCAGAAGCGGGTCATCGAAGCTCAGACGCGGATCGACACCCGTGTTGCCGGTTTCCATGCTGGTCATATTGATTGCCTGTGGCGAGGGAGCTTGCTCCCGCTTGAGTGCGCAGCACTCACACTGTCTTCATCTTCAATCGGTGTTCGGGGTTGCTGCGCAACCCAGCGGGAGCAAGCTCCCTCGCCACAATTGGTCACGTTGAGCTACTTCATTTCAGTTCGGGCAAACGAGCTTCGTTTTTCACTTCGGTGGAGGCGATCGCATCGGCGGGTAGCACCACCCGTTGTTTGCTCAGCAACTGACCCATGTTCGCCAGCACGCGGTACATCGAAAACTCCTCGGTGTAGCGCACTTCGGTGTAGCGGCGGTTGGCGTTGTAGAGCTCGTTTTCACTGTCGAGCAAGTCGAGCAAGGTCCGTTGGCCAAGGCCGAACTGATCCTGATACGCGGCCCGCACACGTGTGGTGGTTTCGGCGTATTCACGGGCGGTCGGGGTTTGTTTCTTGGCGTTGAGCATTGCGTTCCAGGCCAGGTGGATGTTCTCGTTGAGCTGGCGCAGGGCGTTGTTGCGGATGTCCAGCGCCTGGTTGATCTGGTGCGCATCGGAGGCCAGCCGGGCCTTGTCGCTGCCACCGCGGAACAGGTTGTAGTTCATCACCACACCCACTCGCCATTCGTTGTCGTGGCCTTCGTCGCCCTGAATATTGTTATTCGCGCCCACCGCCGCTTCAGCGTCAAAGCGCGGGTAGAACGGCGACTTGGCGACTTCGTACTGGCTCTCGGCCGATTGCACATCGGCCTGGGCGGATTTCAGGTACGGGTTGTTTTCCATCATGCTCTGCTGGGCTTCCGGCAGGGTGGCGGGCAATTCACCGCGGGTCGATGGCGGCGCTTCGAGTTCATCGGGCATGCGCCCCACGACGCTGTAAAAATTCGTCTCGGCATCGGCCAGATCGACTTCGGCGGTGTCGAGGTTGTTTTGCGCCAGCGCCCGGCGAGCGGTGGACTGGTCGGAGTCGGCGTTGCTGCCGACCCCACGCTGAGTGCGCAGGCCGATCTGATCGTTGACTCGCATGTGCGCTTGCAGGTTGTTCTTGGCCAGGGTCACCAGTTCGCGGCGCTTGAGCACTTCGAGGTACACCTCGATGGTGCGCAGGGCCAGATCCTGGGCGGTGCCCTGAGCGTAATAGGCTCGCGAGTTGGCCACGCCTTTGGTGCGCGCGACCTCGTTGGAGGTGTTGAAGCCGTCGAACAGCATCTGCCGCAGGCGCAGTTCCGATTGGGTGTAGGTGAGGATTTCGGTGTGGTGATTGCCCTGCGCCCGAGTGGTGGTGTTATCGCTGTACCCGCGCCCGTAGCCGGCGTTCAAATCCACCGATGGATAGAAGCCCCCTTTGGCGACTTTAATCTGCTCGTCGGCCGAGAGCCGGGCATCGACCCGCGACGCCAGTTCCGGGTGGGTCGCAATGGTGCTCTGGATCGCCTCGGTCAATGACATCGCCTGTGCCTGAGAAGTGCAGGCCATGGCCAGCAAAATCGCGCTGCAGAGGGGGGTTAAAACGCGCATGGATGCCTCTCCCTGATTCCTGATGGTACTTAACGAGTCGCCAAATATTTGACGTTATTTTTAAGTGAATCCGTCTCACACTTGTTACAACAGAGCTAAGAACATCCTGACGCGAAGCTAAGAAGGATTTCTCATAAGGTTTATGCCGAAAAAAACTTATGCGCCCTGAAAAATCCAGCACATTGTTCAATGCGAAAGCCTTGTTTTCATGAGCTCTCAGAGCATTGACGGGCTTTGGAAAAGTTCCATTCACTTTTCGACACAGGGCGAAGAAGTGCTGGAGGGGAGGGAAGCGAGACGGTTTAGAGGCGACAATTTTTTGTCGCTCGAGTGATTCAAAACCGTTACGCATCGTTCGCAGGCCGGTTATTTTGGAAGTGGACCCCGATGCCATTGATTGCAGAGGGTTTTATCCCGATCCAGAAATTCCCCTCGCGAGCGACATGCCTGGCGAGAGTGTCGGGAGGCAGTGGTTTACGTCAGGTAAACGCCTTCTCGGCAAATCCGCCAGACAACCTGCCTGAACCATGAGCACGTCTTCGCGCAAACAGGATGCCGACAGCTGTTGGCAGCGGAGGAAATGCACATGGCAACGCTCATCGGTATCGTCAGTAAGGTCATCGGTCAGGTGTACGCAGTGGCGGGTGATGGCACCCGACGCACCCTGGTCGAGGGCGATCGGCTGTTTGCCGGCGAGCAACTGGTCACCGGGGCCGAAGGCGCGGTGGCGGTGCACCTGCAAAATGGCCAGGAGCTGACCCTGGGTCGTGACAGCAGCCTGCAGATGACGTCCCAATTACTGGCGCATCAGGTCCCGCACGTGGAGACCGCCGATGCGGTAACGCCGAGCCAGGCGCAACTGACCGATGTCGAGCAACTGCAAAAAGCCATTGCCGCCGGCGCCGACCCGACTCAAACAGGTGAAGCCACTGCCGTCGGACCGGGCGCCTCGGGCGCGCCGGGTGGATTGGGCGGCGGTCACAGTTTTGTGTTGCTGGAGGAAGTGGCGGGCCGGGTCGATCCCACGATTGGTTTCCCCACTGCGGGCTTCAACGGTATTCCCGAATTCCCCCTGGAACGTCGGGACCCGGACAACGGCGACAACGGTGCAGGCGGTGCGGGTGGTGCAGGTGGTGCAGGTGGGACAGGCGCGCCGAATAACCCGGTCACCCTCATCGGCTTGTCGGCGGCGGGGGGCGAACTGACTCTCAATGAAGCCAACCTGGCGGACGGTTCGGCCAGCAACCCCGGAGCGCTGATTCAAAACGGCACCTTTACAATCATTGCGGCTGACGGGCTGACCAGCCTGAACATCGGTGGAATCAACGTGATCAGTGGCGGTGTGCCTGCTGGTTTTCCG
Organism: Pseudomonas frederiksbergensis; assembly: GCF_003732275.1. Lineage (GTDB taxonomy): Bacteria > Pseudomonadota > Gammaproteobacteria > Pseudomonadales > Pseudomonadaceae > Aquipseudomonas > Aquipseudomonas frederiksbergensis_H. The sequence goes on along the minus strand of NZ_MOBM01000012.1, from coordinate 338,294 downwards.
CAGTCGATCACCACGCAACTGGGCAACACCCTGACGATCACCGGCTACAACCCGGCCACCGGCGTGGTGAGTTACAGCTACACCCTGGTTGGCAACGAAACCCACTCGGCTGGCGACGGCGCCAACAACCTCAGCGAACAGTTCACCGTGGTCGCGAGTGACAGCAACGGCGATACCGCCACCGGTTCGCTGGACGTCAACATCACTGACGATGTGCCCAAAGCGATTGACGACACCAACTCCAATACCGCCTCGGAAACCCTGCTGACCCTGACCGGCAGCGTGCTGCCCAACGACATTCAGGGCGCTGACCGCATTGCCACTGGCCCCGACAGCGGGCCGATCATTGGCGGCACGTTCAACGGGACATACGGCACTCTGGTACTCAATCCCAATGGCACGTACACCTACACCCTGAACACCAGCGATGCCGACTTCAAAGCCTTGCACGGCGGCGGCAGCGCCACGGAAACCTTCATCTACACCCTGACGGATTCCGACGGCGATACCAGCACCGCGAACCTGGTGTTGGAGATTCACAACAACGATGATCCGGTGATCATCGATGGGCTGAATGCCGAAGGCGGCGAGCTGACTGTCCACGAGAAAAACCTTTCGGACGGCAGCAACCCCGATGCACCGGCGCTGACCCAAAGCGGCACCTTCACCCTCACTGCGCTAGACGGTGTGCAGACCTTGACCGTGGGCGGCATCGCGGTGGTCACTGGCGGTGTCGCCGCAGGTTTTCCGCAATCGATTGTCACTCCGCTCGGCAGCACGCTGACCATCACCGGGTTCGACAGCGCGACTGGCGTGGTCAGCTACAGCTACACCCTTGCCGATAACGAAACACACCCGGATGCCAACGGCGCCAACAGTCTCTCCGAGCAGTTCGCCGTGGTTGTGGTGGACGACAACGGCACTACTGCCAACGGCAATCTCGATGTGAACATCGTCGATGACTTGCCCCATGCCGTGAACGACAGCAACGCCAATACCGCCTCGGAAACCCTGCTGACCTTGACCGGCAGCGTGCTGCCCAACGACATTCAGGGCGCTGACCGCATTGCCATTGGCCCCGACAGCGGGCCGATCATTGGCGGCACGTTCAACGGGACATACGGCACTCTGGTACTCAATCCCAATGGCACGTACACCTACACCCTGAACACCAGCGATGCCGACTTCAAAGCCCTGAACGGCGGTGGCAACGGGACCGAGAATTTTGTCTACACCCTCACCGATTCCGATGGCGATACCAGCACCGCGACGCTGGTGCTGAACATCCATAACAACGATGACCCAGTGACCCTCGATGGCCTGAACGTCAACGGCGGCGAACTCACCGTCTACGAGAAAAACCTCAGCGACGGCACTAGCCCCAACACACCGGCCTTGACCCAGAGCGGTACCTTCACCGTCACCGCGCTCGACGGTTTGCAAACCCTGACCGTGGGCGGCATCGCGGTGGTCACCGGTGGCGTGGCCGCAGGCTTCCCGCAATCGATCGTCACTGCGCTCGGCAATACGCTGACCATCACCGGTTTCAACAGCACGACCGGTGCGGTCAGCTACAGCTACACCCTGGTGGATAACGAAACCCACCCGAACGCCGACGGCATCAACAGCATCACCGAGAACCTCAACGTCGTTGCCACCGACGTCGACGGCAGCACGGCATTGGGGCAGATCAACGTCAACATCGTCGATGACTTGCCCACCGCCAACCCTGATCACGCCACGGTGGCCGAAGGCGCGACGGCCTCAGGTAACGTGCTCGACAATGACATCGGCGGCGCCGATGGCCCGGCACTCAGTGGTGCGGTGGTTGGCGTGCGCGCCGGCAGCGACACTTCGACTTCAGCCATCGGTGGCCTGAATACGCAAATCAACGGTGCCTATGGCTACCTGACGCTGGATGCCAACGGCAACGCCGTGTACCACAGCAACCCGAACTCGGTCAGCGCGCCGGGCGCCACGGATGTGTTCACCTACACCGTGCGTGATGCCGACGGCGATGAAAGCACCACGACCATCACCATTAACGTGGCGGACTGCACCCTCGTAGCGGCCAGCGATAGTGATGTGACGGTTAACGAAAAAGCCCTGGATTTGACCAAGGACGGCCAGGATCTGGCAGCGGGCACGGTCACCGGCAGCGAGCCTGGCAACACCGGTGAAACCGGCTCCGGTACGCTGGTCGGTTCGGTCACTGGCACCACTGGCACGATCACTTACACCTTGGTCGGCAGTGCCACCGGGACTTATGGGCAAATCGTGCTCAACCCCGACGGCAGCTACACCTACACCCTGACCTCCGCACCGACGACCACCCCCCACGCCAACGACGGGCCGAATACCCTGAGCGAAAGTTTCACCTACCAAGCCACCGATCCCCTCGGCAACAGCGTCACCAGTACCATCGTGATCAACATTGTCGATGACGTACCCACCGCTCATGCCGATGCAGTCTCGGTGGCAGAAGGTGGAACGGTCAGCGGCAATGTGTTGGGCAATGATGTGCTCGGCGCTGACGGCCCTGCATCGGGTGGTGCAGTGGTCGGCGTGCGCGCCGGCAGCGACACCTCGACTTCTGCCATCGGCGGTCTGAATACGCAAATCAACGGCACCTACGGCTATCTGACCCTGGATGCCAATGGCAACACCGTGTACCACAGCAACCCGAACTCGGTCAGCGCACCGGGCGCCACGGATGTGTTCACCTACACCGTGCGCGATGCCGACGGCGATGAAAGCACCACGACCATTACCATCGACGTGGCCAACTGCTCCCTCGTAGTGCCCCCCGATACCGACGTGACGGTTCTGGAAAAAGCCCTGGATTTGACCAAGGACGGCCAGGACCTGGCGGCGGGCACGGTGATCGGCAGTGAGCCAGGCAACAGTGGCGAAACCGCCTCTGGGACGTTGGTCGGCTCCATCACTGGCGCTACTGGCGCAATCACTTTCACCCTGGTCGGCAGTGCTACCGGGACTTATGGGCAAATCCTGCTCAACCCGGACGGCAGCTATACCTACACGCTGACGTCCGCACCCGCGACCACGCCCAACGCTAACGACGGGCCAAACACCCTGAGCGAAAGCTTCACCTATCAGGCCACCGATTCTTTAGGCAACAGCGTCACCAGCACCATCGTGATCAACATCGTCGATGATGTGCCGACTGCTCACTGCGATTCAGTCTCGGTGGTCGAGGGCGGGACAGTCAGCGGTAATGTGCTGGCCAACGATGTGCTCGGTGCTGACGGCCCAGCCGTGGGTGGCGCAGTGGTTGGCGTGCGCGCCGGCAGCGACACTTCGACCTCGGCCATCGGCGGTTTGCACACGCAAATCAACGGCACCTACGGCTACCTGACGCTGGATGCCAACGGCAACGCCGTGTACCACAGCAACCCGAACTCGGTCGGCGAGCCGGGCGCCACGGATGTGTTCACCTACACCGTGCGCGATGCCGATGGTGATGAAAGCACCACCACGATCACCATCGACGTCCACAACAGCTGTCTCGTAACGGTCACCGATACCGACGTGACGGTCTACGAAAAAGCCCTGGATTTGACCCAGAACGGCCAGGACCTGGCAGCGGGCACAGTCACTGGCAGCGAGCCGGGCAACACCGGTGAAACCGGCTCCGGTACGCTGGTCGGTGCGGTCACCGGCGCCAGCGGTGCGATCAGTTACACCCTGGTCGGCAGTGCCACCGGAACCTACGGACAGATCCTGCTCAACCCCGACGGCAGCTACACCTACACCCTGACCTCGGCGCCGAAAACTTCGCCCAACGCCAACGATGGCGCGAACACCCTGAACGAAAGCTTCACCTACACCGCCACCGATGCCGTGGGCAACAGCACCACCGGCACCCTTGTGGTCAGCATCGTCGATGACGTGCCGCCTAACGCCGTCGCCTCGGGCCGTTCGGTGCCCGCGGTGCAGATCGATTCCAACCTGCTGCTGGTGATCGACGTGTCCGGGAGCATGGACGACCCTTCCGGCGTATCGGGGCTGTCGCGGCTAGACCTGGCCAAGCAGGCGATCAGTGCACTGCTCGACAAGTACGACAATCTGGGCGACGTGAAGGTGCAGATCGTCACCTTCAGCAGCAGCGCCACGGACCAGACGTCGATCTGGGTCGATGTGGCGACGGCCAAGTTGATCATCGCGACGCTGACGGCTGGCGGCGGGACCAACTACGACGCGGCCGTGGCGACCATGCAAAGCGCGTTCGACACCACGGGCAAACTCATCGGGGCGCAGAACGTCGGCTACTTCTTCTCCGATGGAAAGCCCAACGAAGGCGACATCGGCACCGCGGACGAGACCGCCCTCAAAGCCTTTCTCGACGCCAATGGCATCAAGAACTACGCCATCGGCCTGGGTAGCGGTGTCAGTAACGACAGCCTCGATCCAGTGGCCTATGACGGCAGTACGCACACCAACACCAATGCCGTGGCGGTGACTGACCTCAACCAACTCAACTCGGTACTCTCGGGCACCGTGCAAGGCGCGCCGGTCACCGGCTCGCTGCTGGGCGAGGGCGGGGGCGGGGGCGGTACGTTCGGCGCCGATGGCGGCTTCATCAAAACCATCACCGTCGATGGCACCACTTATACCTATGATCCGAAAGCCAACAGCAATCAGGGGGCGCTGAGCTTCGGCGGCGGTGCGAACCACGGCACGTTCAACACCGCCAATAACAGCCTGAGCATCGCCACCAATGACAGCGGCACCTTGCTGGTGAATCTCGACACTGGCGAGTACACCTACCTCTCGCAGAAAACCACGACGGCGGTGATCACCGAAAACATCGGCTTCACCGCCAGCGACAACGACGGCGATCTGGCCAGCTCCACGCTGGTGATCAATGTGATTCCGAACACGCCACCGGTGGCGGTCGATGACCACGTCATCACCAACGTGCTGTCGGGCAGTATTGTGGTGCCGGGCGAACTGCTGCTGGCCAACGACACCGACGTCAATGGCGACACGCTCACTGCATCGCCGACCACCTTCAACACCGGCTGGACGGCCAAGGGCGCGGACTTTACCGGCACCAACTCAAGCTTCAGCTTCACCGCCAATAACACCCAGGCAGTCACCATCGCCCGCAGCGCATTCGTTGCCAATACAGCGGCCATGACGGCGATGTTGGTGGTCAGCGGGGCACTGGGGTCGGTCAGCGCCAACAATACCAATGATGAGGACAGCATCACCGTCACCCTCAAACAGGGTGAAACCCTCAACCTGGACCACAACATGGCGGCCGGCCACGTCACCATGGAGTACTCGGTCAACGGCGGTGCTTTCATTGCCATCGCCGACGGCCAGACCATCACCGCCACGGCGGACGGCACGTACCAGATCCACATCACCAACATCGACGACGGTGGTCCGGGCAACAGCGGGAAGGGGGCGGAAAACTACCAACTGACCATGACCGTCAACTACGCCGGAGCCCACGACGCCACGCCGGACTTCCACGGCACCTACACCGCCAACGACAACCACGGCGGCAGCGACTCGGCCAATGTGACCATCAGCTATCAGGATGGCCATACGCTGACCGGCACTTCGGGCGACGACGTACTGGTGGCGGGCACGGGCAACAACGTCATCAATGCCGGCGACGGCAATGACGTGCTCACCGCCGGTTCCGGCAACAACGCAATGCACGGCGGCGCCGGCAATGACTTGCTGTTCAGCGGAGCGGGCAATGACCTGCTCGATGGCGGCATCGGCAACGACACCGCGAGCTATGCGCACGCCACCGCCGGCGTCACCGTCGACCTGAACCTGCTCACCGCGCAAAACACCCTTGGTGCCGGCACCGACACCCTGACCGGCATCGAAAACCTTACCGGCTCGAACTTCAACGACAGCCTCATGGGGGATAACAACAGCAACATCATCAACGGCGGTTTGGGTAACGATGTGCTCAACGGCGGGGGCGGCGACGACTTCCTCATCGGCGGCCTCGGCAACAATACCCTCACCGGCGGCAGCGGTGCCGACACCTTCCAGTGGCTCAAAGGCAACAGCGGCCACGACGTCATCACCGACTTCACCCCAGGCACCGACAAACTCGACCTGTCGCAACTGCTGCAAGGGGAAAACGGCAGCGCGGCATCGCTGGATGACTACCTGCACTTCACCGTCAGCGGCAGTGGCGCGTCGGTGATCACCAGCATCGACGTCAGCGCCATGGCCGGCGCCACGCCGAACCAGACCATCGACCTGGCCGGTGTGAACCTGGCCAGCCACTACGGCGTCACGCCGGGGGCGGATGGGGTGATTGCCGGCGGTCACGATACCGCGACCATTATCAACGGCATGCTCAATGATCATTCGTTGAAGGTGGATACCGTGTGATCTGAAAGTACAAAAACCCGCCATTTCTTTGGAAAGAAATGGCAGGCTTTTTGTTGTTTGGGGTTTTGAAAGTCAAAAGATCGCAGCCTTCGGCAGCTCCTACAGATTCGGTGTTCACCGCCCTATCGCGGTTGAGCACAATCCCGCGTAGGAGCTGCCGAAGGCTGCGATCTTTGGATCTACAAACCCTGTGTCTCTGGAGCAAAAAAACCAGGCCCGGGTTGAATATCGCCGGCCCTGGTTTTTTTGTTGGGGCTTAGGGCCCCGCGAAGCTTTTGGCTCAGGTCGCCTCGTTCAGGTATTTGCCCACGGTCGCCACATTGTCGAGCGAGTACTGTTTGCTCAGGTTGGCGATCATTTTGTTCAGGGCTTCGGTCACGTTGAACTGATTGGTGGAGCTGTCCGTGTTCTGCTCGCGACCGGCGTGCAGGGCGGTTTTCAGTTCATCGCTGCTGACGCCACCGCTGCTGTCGCTATCCAGAATCTTGAGCAATGCGGCGCTGGTGTCGGTACCGGTCGACGAGGTGCTGTCGCTGGCCAGGGCACTGCTCAGTTCGGTGGCTGTGACACTGCCGTCGCTGTCGGTATCGAGCTGGCTGAACAGCTCTTCACTGGACACCTGCTGAGGTGGTGGTGGCGGTGGGGTCAGGCTGGCGGCGAGTTCGTCTTGGCTGACGGTGCCGTCTTCGTTCTTGTCCAGGGCCGAGAAGATTTCTGCGCTGTCGGCCGTGCTGCCGGTGCTGGTCAGGCCGTTGCTCAGTTCATCGCTGCTGATGGCGCCGTCGCCGTCAGTGTCCAGAGCGCTGATCAGCGCATCGGCCAGTTCGGTGCTCGGCGCCTCATCACGCGGTGGCGGCGGAGTGGCCATCGCGGCCATTTCTTCGCTGCTCAGGCTGCCGCTTTCGTCGCTGTCCAGGTCGCTGAAGTTTTTGCTCAGGCTGACCAGCAGACCGTCGTCGGTTTTCTGCGACAGGGCGCTCGTGAGCTCGTCCTGATCCACCGCGCCGTCGCTGTTGCTGTCGAGTTTGGCGAGCAGTTCTTTCTGAAATTGCTGGCTGCGGGCACTGTTGGTGGAGGTGCTGCTGGTGCTGGTATAGCTCGTGTAGTTACTGACGCTACCGATCATTGTGCTCACTCCTTGGAATGGGAAACCGGTGAGTACACCGGCTTATGCAGCCTCAAGGGGTGAGTTGTCGTGGGTATGTGGGGTTTGTACCGATGGGTACACACACTTGTCTGATCAGGCCCGGACCCTGTGGGAGCGAGCCTGCTCGCGATGACGGCGGTACATTCAATATCAATTCCGCTGACAGACCGCTATCGCGAGCAGGCTCGCTCCCACATTGGATGGGGGTGTGGCTTAGAGGCGGGGCAGGCGGATGACTGCGGTTAAACCACCACCGGAGGTTTCTTCCAGGCTCAACTGCCCGCCCAGACGCTCCGCTGCTTCCCTAGCGATGGTCATGCCCAGGCCGACGCCGCCGGAGTTGCGATTACGCGAACCTTCCAGGCGAAAGAACGGTTCAAACACCGCTTCACGTTTATCCGCCGCGATACCCGGGCCATGGTCGATGACCCGGATCACCAGCTCCTCGCGGCTGTCTTCGAGCGTGATCAGCGCATCCCCGGCATAACGCAAGGCGTTGTCGAGCAGGTTATTGATGCACGAGCGCAAGGCCATCGGCTGAACCTGCAGCGGGGCGCAGTGGCCGCTGGCCTGGACGTCGGCGCCCTGGTCCTGGGCGTTTTCGCTCAGGGATTCCACCAGCGCCTGCACGTCCATCCATTGTGGCGCCTCGCTGGTGCGCTGTTCGTGCAAGTAGGTGAGGGTGGAATCGAGCATGCTGATCATGTCGTCCAGGTCCTGACGCATCTGGCCTTGCAGCTTGTCGTCATCGATCTTCTCCAGTCGCAGCTTGAGTCGCGACAGCGGCGTGCGCAGGTCATGGGACACCGCGCCAAGCATCCGCGAGCGCTGCTGCATCTGTTCAAGAATGCGTTGCTGCATCAGATTGAAGGTGTGGGCCGCTTGCCGCGCTTCTCGTGGGCCGGACTCATCCAGCGGTGGGCTGTCGAGATTTTCACTCAGGCGCTCGGCGGCGTCGCTCAGGCGTTGAATCGGGCGGGTCAGCAGCTTGGCGCCGTACCAGGCGGCGATGATCAGCGAGACAAACTGAAAGGTCAGCGGCACCAGCGGCCCGCCGAACCACGGCCGTGGTGGCCGGTGGTCGAAGCGCGGGTCCGGTGGTGGGCGTTGTCCGTCGAAGCGCTCGGAAAACTCCGACGGAGGAGGGGGAGGGGGTGGCCCGTAATGTTTGAACCAGAAAAACGCTAACAGATGCGCCAGTACGATCGCCAGCAGCAGCACGCCAAACAGGCGGCCGAACAGCGTATCGAAACGCGCACGCATCAGCCGATGTCTCGTGCGTCGAACAGATAACCCTCGCCGCGAACGGTCTTGATCAGTTGTGGGGCTTTCGGGTCGTCGCCGAGTTTCTGGCGCAGGCGCGAGACGAGCAAATCGATGCTGCGATCAAAGGCTTCGATCGAGCGACCACGGGCGGCGTCCAGCAGCTGTTCGCGGCTGAGCACCCGGCGCGGACGTTCGATGAACACCCAGAGCAAACGGAATTCGGCGTTGGACAACGGCACCACCAGGCCATCGGCGGCGATCAACTGGCGCAGCACGCTGTTGAGGCGCCAGTTATCGAAGCGAATATTCGCACGCTGTTCGGTGCGGTCGTCGCGTACCCGACGCAGAATGGTCTGAATCCGCGCGACCAGTTCCCGCGGCTCGAATGGCTTGGCCATGTAGTCGTCGGCGCCCAGTTCCAGGCCGATGATCCGGTCGGTGGGTTCGCAGCGGGCGGTGAGCATCAGGATCGGGATGTCCGATTCGGCGCGCAACCAGCGGCACAGCGACAAACCGTCTTCGCCCGGCAGCATGAGGTCGAGCACCACCACGTCGAAATGCTCGGCTTGCAGCGCCTGACGCATGGCGGCGCCATCGGTGACACCGCTGGCGTGGATACTGAACCGGGCCAGGTAGTCGATCATCAGTTCACGGATCGGGACGTCATCGTCTACGATCAGGGCGCGAATGCTCCAGCGTTTATCGTCGGCCGGCGCTTTTTGATCGTCGTTCAGAGGTGCTGGGGAGTTGTGCATGCGTGCGTTCATCTGCCAGATAGGCTGCCAACCACAAAGATAGGCTGCGAGGTTGTGGCTTCAGCATAGGCGTCCGGCCGTGAGGCGGGAAGTGCTGTAGGACCTGTTGCGGCTGCCGAGGGTAGCGTTGAAGGGTGTTGTGGGCGTGTCGTGTGTGTATCGAACTCGACACAATTGCCGCAGGAGCTAGTCTTGTCTTGACCTCGACGACGAATTACCGATCATCGGGTCCCGCAGCGGCGCTGGTTCCGCTACAATGCGCGCCGATTTCGACTTGCCTGAGAGCCCACTCATGTCCGCCTGCCAGACGCCTATCATCGTCGCCCTGGATTTCCCTACCCGTGACGCCGCACTGAAGCTGGCCGATCAACTGGACCCGAAGCTGTGCCGGGTCAAAGTCGGTAAAGAACTGTTCACCAGTTGCGCTTCGGAAATCGTCGGCACCTTGCGCGACAAAGGCTTCGAAGTGTTCCTGGACCTCAAGTTCCACGACATTCCGAACACCACCGCCATGGCCGTCAAGGCTGCCGCGGAAATGGGCGTGTGGATGGTCAACGTGCATTGCTCCGGCGGTCTGCGCATGATGGCCGCCTGCCGTGAAGTGCTCGATAAGCGCAGCGGCCCGAAACCGTTGTTGATCGGCGTGACCGTGCTGACCAGCATGGAGCGTGAGGATCTGGCGGGTATCGGTCTGGACATCGAGCCACAGGAGCAGGTGCTGCGCCTGGCCGCGCTGGCGGAAAAAGCCGGGATGGACGGTCTGGTCTGCTCGGCCCTGGAAGCCCGGGCCCTGAAAACCGCTCACCCGTCGTTGCAGCTGGTGACCCCGGGGATTCGTCCGGCGGGCAGTGCCCAGGACGATCAACGCCGCATCCTGACTCCGCGTCAGGCGCTGGAGGCCGGTTCCGATTACCTGGTAATCGGCCGTCCGATCAGCCAGGCGGCGGATCCGGCGAAGGCGTTGGCGGCCGTAGTGGCCGAGCTCGCTTAAACAAACGCTGAAGATCAAATGTGGGAGCGAGCCTGCTCGCGATTGCGGAGTGTCAGTCGACATAAATGTTGTCTGATCCACCGCTATCGCGAGCAGGCTCGCTCCCACATGGGTTAGTGTTGTTTGCGGGTATGGGTTAAACCTTCAACACCAACTTCCCGAAATTCTCGCCGCTGAACAATTTCATCAGTGTCTCCGGGAATGTTTCCAGTCCTTCGACGATGTCTTCCTTGCTCTTGAGCTGCCCCTTGGCCATCCAGCCGGCCATTTCCTGCCCGGCAGCGCCGAACTGTGCGGCGTAATCCATCACCACAAAGCCTTCCATCCGCGCACGGTTGACCAGCAGCGACAGGTAGTTGGCCGGGCCTTTGACCGCTTCCTTGTTGTTGTACTGGCTGATGGCGCCGCAAATCACCACCCGCGCCTTCATGTTCAGGCGGCTCAGCACGGCATCGAGAATATCGCCGCCGACGTTATCGAAATACACGTCGACCCCTGTAGGGCATTCGCGCTTGAGGCCGGCCTGCACGTCTTCGTTTTTGTAGTCGATGGCACCGTCAAAACCCAGTTCGTCGATCAGAAACTTGCATTTGTCCGCGCCGCCGGCAATGCCGATCACCCGGCAACCTTTGAGCTTGGCAATCTGCCCGGCAATGCTGCCCACTGCACCGGCCGCGCCCGACAGCACCACGGTGTCGCCGGCTTTCGGTGCGCCGACATCGAGCAGAGCGAAGTAGGCGGTCATCCCGGTCATGCCCAGCGCAGATAAATAGCGCGGCAGCGGTGCCAGTGTCGGATCGACTTTATAGAAACCTCGTGGCTCGCCGAGGAAGTAATCCTGCACACCGAGGGCGCCATTGACGTAGTCCCCCACGGCGAAACCCGGATTGTTCGAAGCGATGACTTTGCCTACGCCCAATGCACGCATGACTTCGCCAATGCCGACCGGAGGGATGTAGGACTTGCCCTCGTTCATCCAGCCACGCATGGCCGGGTCCAGGGACAGGTATTCATTTTTGACCAAAATCTGACCCGCCGCCGGTTCGCCGACCGGTACTTCTTGATAGGTGAACGTCTCACGGGTGGCCGCCCCCACGGGGCGTTTGGCGAGCAGGAACTGGCGATTGGTCTGGGTAGTCATGACAGGCACTCAAGATGAATGAAGTCTTGTTGATAGACCTTCATGGGCGATGCTGCAAGGTTGGCTGACGCTGCGAATGCACATCGATCCAGTGCAGTGATAGTCAGGGCGCCAGTTCTATCACTGCAACTCATGGGTGCCCAACCGGCCTTCTGATAGTGCTGCCGTGTCACAGAGCGCTGTGGCTAACTGAAAACACGCGATCCCCCGCATTCTTCCCTCCGAGGACATAACAATGAGCATGACGTTTTCCGGCCAGGTCGCCGTTGTGACAGGCGCGGCCAATGGTATTGGCCGCGCGACCGCTTTGGCGTTCGCCGCCGAAGGTTTGAAAGTGGTGGTCGCCGATCTGGACGCGGCCGGTGGTGAAGGCACTGTGGCGCTGATTCGCACCGCGGGGGGGAACGCGACCTTCGTGCGCTGCAACGTCACTGTGGAAAGCGAGGTAAAAAATCTGATGGACGAGGTCGTGAATACCTACGGCCGTCTCGACTATGCCTTCAACAACGCCGGTATCGAAATCGAGAAAGGCAAACTGGCCGAAGGCACGATCGATGAGTTCGACGCGATCATGGGCGTTAACGTCAAAGGCGTCTGGCTGTGCATGAAGTATCAGCTGCCGTTGCTGCTGGCCCAGGGCGGCGGCGCGATCGTCAACACCGCCTCGGTCGCCGGCCTGGGCGCTGCGCCGAAGATGAGCATCTACGCTGCCTCGAAACACGCGGTGATCGGCCTGACGAAGTCGGCGGCCATCGAATACGCCAAGAAAAAGATTCGCGTGAATGCCGTGTGCCCGGCGGTGATCGACACCGACATGTTCCGTCGAGCCTATGAAGCGGACCCGAAGAAGGGCGAGTTCGCCAACGCCATGCACCCGGTCGGGCGTATAGGCAAGGTCGAAGAAATTGCCAGCGCGGTGCTCTACCTGTGCAGCGACGGCGCGGCATTCACCACCGGCCATTCGCTGGCGGTGGATGGTGGGGTTACGGCGTTTTGAAGTTTTAGGCTGCGATACAGGGAACCTGCCTCTTCAGGCATATTTACCTCTGTGGCGAGCGAGCTTGCTCGCGCTGGGCTGCGCAGCAGCCCCAAAAGTTTATGAGTGCTGCGCACTCAAGCGGGAGCAAGCTCCCTCGCCACAGGGCCGCCAGTTCCCTGAAGACGCCGGTCAATGTGTTTCAAATGATGAGATCTGAGGGTTTTGGCGGCGTTGTCGCACATCCCCTGGAGCGCTCCTGTGATTAACTGTTTCCCGCAAAACAGACAGGAGTTTGCTTGCTCATGGAGTTGAGAATCGATCGACAGGCATTGGTGCCTGTCGTGCAGCAAATCGTCGACGCATTGGCGGATTGGCTCCGTCGTGGCGAGGTGTCGCCGGGGACGCGTTTGCCTTCTGTGCGGCAGATCGCGCGAATCAATCTGCTCTGTCAGTCCAGTGTCGTCGAGGCCTGTGAACGGCTTGTGGCTCAAGGCGTATTGGCGACGCGCAACGGGGCGGGTTTCTTTGTCGCGGCAACGGTGCTGGCCGTTCAGGAGCAACGGGACCTTCCCTGGTTCGAAGGGGTTGAGCAGCAGAGCAATCTCATCGGCGAACTGAAACTGGGTTGCGGCGGATTACCTGAAAGCTGGCGCGAGACTGACGACCTGAGCTACGCCATACGCCAGGTCAGCCGCACCGACATGGCCGGGTTGTTCAACTACAGCACGTCGCTGGGCCTGCCAGCCTTGCGCCTGCAGATCCTCAAACGACTGAAACAGCTGGGTATTGCGGTGGATGAAAGCCGAATCCTGACCACGGCGGGGGCCAGTCATGGGCTCGATCTGATTGTGCGCACTTTGTTCAAGCCGGGCGATTGTGTGGTGGTGGAAAGTCCCGGTTATTCGATGCTGTTCGATCTGCTCAGGCTGCACGGGGTCAGCATGATCGAGGTACCGCGAACCCCTCGCGGACCCGATACCGAAGCACTCGAGGCATTGTTGTTGAAGTACAAACCCCGTGGCTTGTTTATCAACAGCTTTTATCACAACCCCACCGGTAGTAGTTTGACCCCGGGGGTGGCTCAACAGGTCCTGCAACTGGCCAGAAAACATGGCGTGCTGGTGATCGAAGACGACGTCTATGCGGATTTGCACAGCGGTCCAGGCACGCGTCTTGCGGCACTCGGCATCGATGACAACGTGATCTATGTTGGCAGTTACTCCAAAACCCTCAGCAGTTCGTTGCGGGTCGGCTTTGTAGTGGCCAGTGCCGATGTAATTTCGCGACTGGCAGAGGTCAAGATGATCAGCAGCATGGGCGCTTCACGGTTTAGCGAGTCGGTGCTGGCTTGTCTGTTGGCCAGTGGTGCCTATCGAAAATTGGTGCAGCGTCAGCGTCAGCGTTTAAGCACTGGCAGGGAAGCGGCCTTGCAGGTGCTCGAAGACGCGGAGTGGGAGGTTTTCGGCAAACCGGCGGGCGGCCTGTTTATCTGGGCGCGATCGCGCAAGTCTGACTACGCTCAGGTGCGCGCTCAGGTGCGACGTTTCGGTATCGTGCTGTCTTGCCCAACGGCATTCAGTCCGACCGGCCAGACTCATGACTGGCAGCGGATCAACGTTGCCTATGCCTGTGATCCGCGCGCCCGGGCATTTTTTCAGGCCACCGCCAGGGTCTGTTGACGTTTGGTGACGAATCGCATTGCGATGCGAACGTCAACAGACCCTGGGGATCGACCTCAAGCGTTCTGAAAGCGACGCGGGCGTAGCTTTTTGCCATTATTCCAACGCCAGAGACTTGTGTTGGCACAAGCCCGTTGCGAATCTGCATCAACAGACAATGGCAGGGGACTAAGCGCAATGATTTCGGCCGTGCAAGGACGTTTTGCCAACCTCGGTATGGCGAAAAAACTGGGTGTCGGGTTTGTACTGGTGCTGCTGTTGACAGCCCTGGTGGCGGCTATCGGCGTATGGTCCCTGCAAACCATCAGTCAACGCTTCGACGGGCTCAAGCAGATGTCGTCGCTCAACAGTGGTTTGCTCAAGGTTCGCCTGCTCGAACAGGAATACGCTTTGCACGGCGACCCGAAAACCGCGGACGCCTTGCGCGCCGGGGTGGACGCTCTGATCGCCCTGGCCACCCAGCTCAAGGCCCAGTCAGCGGCCAACGTGGCGGTCATGAATGACGTCGAGCAATCTCTGGGGGCCTATCGCAAGGCTTTTGACGAGTTCGTCTCGCTGAGTCAGGCCAAGGACCTGGCGCTGGAAATGGCCAGTTGGTCGGTGTCCAGCGTGGCCAATAACCTGGATGTGCTACAGGCCGGGCTCGCCGACGATGGTGCTTATACCTTGAAGGAGTCCGAGGGCAAGGACGGCGCGCAATTCATCGAGCAGGCCAATCAGGTCAGTCAGGTATCGCAGCTGATGTTGCAGGCCATGAACGAAGCGCGCGTACGCATGGACCAGAGCCGCAAGGGCGACGACAGCGGCGGGCAGGGCAAGATTGAGCAAGCCGATCAGGCACTGACCCAGGCCGAGCAACTGAAAACCACCATCAAGGATGAGGGTTACCAGACTGTCCTCAACGAAGTGGCCGGTCACATCGCCGGTTTCAGTGAAAAACTTGCCGAATACACCGGTCTATTGGCACAGGAAAAGACTGTCTACGAGCAACTTCACCAGCGCGCCGCTCAAGTGGTGGAGCGGGTGGATCAGGCCTACGTTGCCGAAGACCAGTCGATGCAGGCAGAGCTGAAAAAGAATTCGCTGTTGATCATCGGCTCCTCGGCGCTGGCCTTGCTGGTGGGGCTGATTGCTGCGTGGGTGATCACTCGGTTGATCGTCGCGCCGCTGCGCAGTGTGATTCGTGTCGCTCAGCAGATTGCGGCGGGTGATTTGAGTGCGACGATTGAAGTGACTCGCCGTGACGAGATCGGCCAGTTGATGCAAGCCATGCAGCAAATGGGGGCGGGGCTCAGCAGTATCGTCAGTGGTTTGCAGGCCGGTATCGAACAGTTGGCAAGCTCAGCACAGTCGCTGTCGGCGGTGACCGAGCAGACCAACCTTGAAGTCAGCAGCCAAAAGGAAGAAACCGACCAGGTCGCCACCGCGATGAATCAGATGACCGCCACGGTACACGACGTCGCTCGTAACGCGGAGGAAGCTGCCCAGGCGGCGCAGACTGCCGACGGCAAAGTCGAAAGTGGTCAGCAGGTGGTGCGTCAGAGCATGGCGCGGATCGAACAATTGGCGGACTCGGCCACCTCGGCCAGCTCCAGCATCGAAAGCCTCAGTGCGGAAATCCAGAACATTGGCACGGTGCTCAGCGTGATCAAGAGCGTCGCCGAGCAGACCAATCTGTTGGCGCTCAATGCGGCCATCGAGGCGGCGCGGGCTGGCGAGCAGGGCAGGGGCTTTGCGGTGGTGGCCGATGAGGTTCGGGCGCTGGCCAAGCGAACTCAGCAATCGACCGAGGAAATCGAACGGCTGGTCAGTGCCTTGCGCTCGGCGGCGCAGTCGTCGGTGCAGCAGATTCAGAACAGCGGCGAGTTGGTGAAGCTGGCGGTGAGTGATGCATTGCAGACCGAGAGCGCCTTGGGGAGCATTGCGGCAGCGGTGTCGTTGATTCAGCAGATGAACCAGCAGATTGCAGCGGCTGCCGAAGAGCAGAGTTCAGTGGCCGAGGAGATCAATCGCAGTGTCACCAGTATTCGCGCCAGTGCGGATCAGTCGTCGTTGGCGATGCGGGGCAATGCGGCGTCGAGTATTGAGTTGGCGCAGTTGGGGGCTGAGTTGAAGGGGATGGTGGGGCACTTCAGGCTGTAGGAGTTGCCGAAGGCGATTGTTTGATCTTGACGGCTGGACGTACTCACCTATCCATCAATTCCCATGCAAAAAAAAGCCACCTGACCCGGTGGCTTTTCAGCATTTGCATGATCAGTCGTAGAGCGCTTTTTTCTTCCAGTCGGCGTCAGCCTCGACGTCTTTGAGGCCTTCGGTCAGTTGGTTCACCTCGCCTTCAACCGGAGCGATCTTGTCCATGACCTGGGCGTTGGCGCGGGCCAGGAGTTTCTCCAGGTATTCCAGCTGTTCAGCGTAAACCTGCGGTTCCTGTTGTTTGCGCAGGTATTGCACACCGCGTTCAAAGGCGAGGCGGGCCTGGCCGGGCTGGTTCTGTTGCAGAGAGTGCTGGCCCAGGTTGTTGAAGAATTCGATGTGCAGCAGGACCAGGGTGTGACGGACTTCGCGGATCCAGCGCTTGGCTTCG
This sequence comes from Pseudomonas frederiksbergensis, assembly GCF_003732275.1. Classification (GTDB taxonomy): domain Bacteria; phylum Pseudomonadota; class Gammaproteobacteria; order Pseudomonadales; family Pseudomonadaceae; genus Aquipseudomonas; species Aquipseudomonas frederiksbergensis_H. The sequence continues at coordinate 321,362 of NZ_MOBM01000012.1, read as the reverse complement.
TTGGTCGGCAGGAAACCGTCCTGTGCCGCGCGTGTGATCTGGCCATGCAGGGCTTCGAGCAGGAAGCGCACGTCTTTGGCTTTGGCTTCGGTCTGGATCGGTGCCGGCGGGTTGTTGACCGGGATCGATTCGCCCTGGGCGACCAAGGCACTCAGCTCGCTAATCCGTGCCTTCAACGTGGCGTTGGTTTTTTCCAGGTTCAGCAAGCGCTGGCAGACGTTCAATTCCAGACGGGTCAACAGCAGCTTGAGCGTTGGCGTCATCAATTGACCGGGGAAAGTCTCGGTGATTTCGCCGCAGCGACGCAGGCGGTCATTGAGTTCAACCTTGGTGCGGGCCTTTTCCAGCTTATTGTTCTCCACCACATGGTTCATGTAGCCAATGGCGATCAATAGTGCGATCCCGGCTACGACTAGCAGGGTGATCATGAGTGGTGTCACCGGTAAGACCTCTTTTATTAGGGTTCGCGTGCGAGTCGAGTGTAGTAGCTTGGCATTTGGGCGCCTAGGGCCGCTCGACGAGTTGAATCGGCTATGGCTCTGCTTATATCGGCCGTAACGCTGCATATATAAGTAAATAGCGTACGAGATCACATTGCCATCATCTCGGCACGGACTATAGCGCCTTGCTGGATGCCAGAATATAGGCGCCAAAGGTTAGTCGACGGAAAAGCCTGAAACGCTGCTGAAAGCAGGGCGAAGTCATTGATTTAAATAAATTTATATCTGGGGGTTGACGACCCCTCAATCCATCCATAGAATGCGCGCCACTTACAGCGTAAAGCACACAGCGAAACGCGGTAGGGAGTGAATGTTGTACGTGTGTCCCCTTCGTCTAGTGGCCTAGGACACCGCCCTTTCACGGCGGTAACAGGGGTTCGAGTCCCCTAGGGGACGCCAATGCGGGAATAGCTCAGTTGGTAGAGCACGACCTTGCCAAGGTCGGGGTCGCGAGTTCGAGTCTCGTTTCCCGCTCCAGTTTTAAACGGCTTTGCTTTCGGGCAGGGCTGAGTGAAACCAGAACCAAATCTTCGGATGCGGATCTGGGCACCGAAACACACACCATGTGTTCCGGGCAGCGTGTCCCCTTCGTCTAGTGGCCTAGGACACCGCCCTTTCACGGCGGTAACAGGGGTTCGAGTCCCCTAGGGGACGCCATTTGCGGGAATAGCTCAGTTGGTAGAGCACGACCTTGCCAAGGTCGGGGTCGCGAGTTCGAGTCTCGTTTCCCGCTCCAAATTCAAAAAAACGCCGCTCATTGAGCGGCGTTTTTTTATGCGCGTAGAAAACCTGCCTCAACTTCCGAGGCTCTGCACCAGGTTTTCGAGCGCTTCAGCGGTTGTATCCTCGAGCGCCGGTTGTGCTGCTACCGCTCTGAGTTGGCAGGTCAAACGGTATTCGCTGGGCGTGCAGTTGACGAACTGCTTGAAGGCGCGAGCGAAGTAGGACGGGTCCTTGAAGCCAGCCTCATAGCCGATGCTGGTAATAGGCATCTGGCTATTGTCGAGCAGTTGCTTGGCGAAGCTCATGCGCTTGTCCAGGATGTAATCGGTGAAGCCAACGCCATTGGCTTCCTTGAACAGGCGGCTGAAGCGAAAGGTCGTCATGCCGCAGCGCTTGGCCAAATCCCTCTGATCGATGCTGTCGCGAAAATGCTGATCGATGTACAGCATGATATTGCTCAGCGCCTGGTGTTTTTGGTGCCCCGAGGTCAGGCGGATGCTGTCCGGCAGGGTCGGAGAGTGATCGATCAGCGATGTCTGGCCCTGGCCGTTGATGTTTCGGCGCAACTCGCACAGCTGCACCACAGCCGTCAGGTAGCGCTTCCTCTCGGTGGCCGAGAGCGGGAGCACCATGTATTCCCAGACACTGGAACGCATGGCCCAGACGGCCAGTTCTTCCGAGTGCTGCACGGTGAACATGGTGATCGGGATGGTGGGGGTGGTGCGTTTGATCTCCAGCAACAGCCTCAAGCCTGGTGTGTCGGGGCGATCAAAATGGATGCAGATCATGTCTGCCTGTTCCCCGTGGGGCAACACGGAGTTTTTCGCCAGTTTGCAGTCGCAGGTGCCCTCGAACTGCGAGATGAGTTCCTTTGTGGAGCGATCGTGGGTCAGATCGAACCACAGTAGCGATGGCCTTTTGGTCAAATTGGACGTCATGTCTCTACTCTGCGGTTCTTCGTGCCGTTCTCGGTGAGTAGTATTGCTAACGTGCTATCACTTTGCAGACTAAATGCTGATAAGAAAAACGTAAGTTAGTTCTATTCGCTCTATGGGTTGCCTGAAGCCTGTCTAGGGCGACTGTTTGTTGACGTGGCTTGGCACACCCGGTATCAACCGCTCGTCGCTTGTGAATCAATGGCAATCATCTTTGCCTGCCAGCCCTCGTTTTGCCCCCTCTTGATACGTCTTCAAAGGCCAATGAACCGTATTTGGCTCACCCGCAAAAAAGTCCTAGTGATGTGCAAAATCTTCCTAACGCACATGCCTTGCCCCTGACTAGTGTTGCATCCAGGCAGCACAGAACGTACTGCCTTCCGGAAAAACAACATTCGAGTGAGGTGGGCAAAATGATCATTCAAGCAATCAAGGCTTCGGTAGTGAAATTCGTCAAAGACGAAGATGGCCTGACCATTGTGGAGTATGCGGTAGCGGGAGGGTTGATTACGGCGGCTGTTGCCCTCGCATTCACCGATCTCGGAATTGCCGTGCATACCCAAATCACAGCGCTGTGCAATGCCGTCGGTGCTGGTAATGCGTGCGCGTAACAACAATTTCCGATAGGGAGATGCTGCAATGTCCATGGAGCAGCTGATAGCTACTGGTTTGCTGATAGGGCTGCTGGGCGTAGCGGTGGTGAGCGATATTCGTCGCCACCGCATTCCCAACCTGCTGATCCTGGTGGGCCTGGCTCTGGGATTAGCCGGCCAGGCTTATTCAGGTGGAATAAGCGGGTTGGGTGACAGCCTGTTAAGCGTCCTGATCTGTTTTGCGCTGTTTCTGCCCATGCATGCTGTGGGTGGCATGGCCGCCGGCGACGTCAAGTTGATGGCCATGGTTGGCAGCTTCCTACCGGTTCATTACGCAGTGTGGGCCGCTCTATACAGTCTGGTATTTGGCGGTCTGTGCGGTTTTCTGATCGTACTGGTGCACGGTCAGATGTTGCAAACCCTGGGGCGTTATTGGCTGATTCTGAAGGCTCGGGCCTACTTGGCGCCGAGTGCGGACGAGGCTGCCGGAAAGCCCTTTCCTTACGCTATTGCAATCTTGCTCGGCACTCTGGGCAGCATCTACTGGCAACTCATTGCCAGTGGGTTGGGAGATTAGTCATGCACGTCATGGTTGATACTGATGCCTTCCCCAATGAGCGGGAAGCGGTGCAACGACTGGCTCCTCAGCCGTGCACAATCCGCGAAACAGGTCTGACAGACAGTTTTCTCGGCGAGTTGGTTTGCAAACATTTATATGACGCCGGCGTGCTGGACATGTCGCGTCTGGTGGAGCGCCTGGCACTGACCGGCGCTGTACTTGAAGAAGTCCTGGCGTTTTTGCGCAAGGATGGCCGTGTCGAAGTGCTTGGTCAGATGGGGCCGCAAACCACGAGTGGGCAAATGCTGCGTTATGGCCTGACTGAACGCGGTCGCAGTGCCGCCCGCGATGCGCTGTCGCGCAGTGGCTACATCGGCGCTGCACCTTTCCCGGTGAGTACTTACCGCTCCCTGATCAAATTGCAGACCATTCACCATGGTCGCATCAACGCCAACGATATGCGCAACGCCCTTGCTGGTGTAGTGCTTACCGAGGGGATGCTCGATCAGTTGGGTGTGGCACTGAACTCCGGGCGCGCGATCATGATTTATGGCCCGGCGGGTACCGGCAAGACTTATGTCAGCAGTCGGCTGATTCGTCTGTTCGCCGAGGCCATCTGGGTACCTCATGCCATCGTGATCAACGAGTCGGTGATAGAGATCTACGATCCGCAGGTACATCAGCGGCTCGATGAAAGCAGTCAACAGAACAATCTGATGCTCAACGAAGGGATCGACCGTCGACTGCTGTGTTGCAAACGCCCGATCGTTATCACGGGCGGCGAGCTGAGCATGGAACAGCTGGACGTTCGCTATGACCCCTTCACCCGTCAGTACCAGGCTGCCTTGCAACTCAAGGCCAGTAACGGCCTGTTCATCATCGACGACATGGGGCGCCAGCGCATGGCCCCCGCCGAACTGTTGAACCGCTGGATCGTACCCATGGAAGAGAAACGCGATTTCCTCAACCTGGGCGGCGGTCGGCATTGCGAGCTGCCGTTCGATCTGATTCTGGTGTTCTCCACCAACCTCAATCCTCTGGAACTGGCCGATGAGGCCTTCCTCCGCCGGATTGGCTACAAGCTGCAGTTCGGTTACCTGAAGCCCGAGGAATACGAAAAGATCTGGCGTCAGGAAAGCGAGCGTCTGGGCATTCCTTTTGACCCGCTGCTGCTGCGTTATGTACTCCAGAGGCTTTATGCAAGTGAAGGCATGCCCCTGGTGCCTTGCCATCCCCGCGATCTCCTGAACATGGCGCTTGACCGTCAGCGTTATATGGGCGGTTCCGGACCCCTGTCACCGCAAGAATTGGAATGGGCCTGGCACAACTATTTCGTCCAGCTCGACTTTCTTTGATTCGGAGATACTGACATGAGCTCTCGTACTCTTCCCCTGATAGGTGTTTCCCTGGTCATGGGCCTTGGCGCCGCATGGATGGCCGATTCCTGGCTGAGCGCGCGGCTCAATGCCAGCCCGGATGACCACCTTCGAAGCGTGGTGGTCGCCACGGCAGAGATTCCATTCGGGCAGATGGTCGAGGCCCAGCAAGTCACGACCATGCGCATGCCCATGGACACGATCCCGGACGATGCCTTCGACTCCAGCGACAAAGCAGTGGGCAAGATCGCAACGTTCGACATTCTGAAGGGCGACATCATGCGCGGCGCGCGCCTGAGCGAGCACTTGGGTGGCAGCACCCTGGCCTCGCTGATTGCGACCGACAAACGTGCCATATCGGTACGCGTGGACGATGTGGTCGGCGTGGGCGGATTTCTCCTGCCAGGTAACCGGGTCGATGTGCTGGCGACCAAAACCACCAACGCCGGCAGTAACAGCGCCGTGTCCAGGACCATCCTCGAGAACTTGCGGGTGTTGGCAGTGGACCAGACGGCGGGTACCGACAAGACCCAACCGGTGGTGGTGCGTGCAGTGACGCTGGAGATGACGACCGCAGAGGCGGAAACCCTGGTCACGGCGCAAACGGAGGGGAAATTGCAACTGACCCTGCGCAACCCGCTGAACTCCGAGAAAAAAATCGCGGCCGTTGCGCCTGCCGCACCGGTCATGGCTGTGGCCACCGCCACGGTGCCAAAACGCGTGGTGCAGCGCAGCAGCAATGAGGGTGGCGGGGCGATCACCATTATCCGCGGGATCGAAACCAAAGTAGTCAATATTCGCTGACAGAACGCAACAGGCGCCTGGACACCCAGGTATTGGCGGAGCCGATCCGGATCAGTATCGGCAAATGAGGGCTTGATGATGAATCTTCGTATTCAACGGCCGTTCACTACGACGCCAAGGCGCCAGAGAGGGGCGGTGAGCATATTGATGGCGATCACGTTGGTGGTGATGCTCATGATGGCGGCGTTGGCTCTGGACGGCGGACACATGCTGCTGAACAAGAGCCGTCTGCAGAATGCGGTGGATGCCGCAGCCCTGAGTGGTGCCAAAACCCTGAGCCAGGTGGTAGGAGGTGCCAACAGTGCCAGCACGACGCGGACTGCCGCGCTCAATACGCTGATGCAAAATGCCAATGCCACCGGCAACACCGAATTGGCCACGGCTGTCGCCGGCAACCCAGGCGCATTCGCGGTGGTGGAACTGTCCAGCCTCGTTTATGGCCCGTTCTCCTATCCCGGGCCTTCGAATGCCAAATACGTCCGAGTATCGGTACCGAACTATAACCTGACGGGATTTTTCTGGAACTTCGCCGAGGCATTCGGCGCCGTGGGGAACAAAGCGGTGGCGGCAATCGCCACTGCTGGACCTAGCCCTACTAGGCCGTGTGATCTTGCACCGTTGATGATCTGTGGCGATGCGACTCAATACGATCCGAACGCTGGTATGTTCTGGGGCTTCCGGTTTGGTGATTTGCAGGTGTTGAAGTCGGCGGCTGGCAATTCGTCCGCCATTGGTCCAGGAAACTTTCAATTGCTCGATTTCGGTTCGGGCGGCAGTTCGGTCAGAGAAGATCTGGCCGGAGGCGGCTCGGTCTGCCGCAATGTGGGGGACAATGTCCAGACTTCACCCGGCAACACGGTGGGCCCTGCGTCTCAAGGCCTGAATACGCGCTTCGGCATCTACAACGGCCCGGTAAGTGCCTCGAACTATCCGCCAGACCTGGTGACGTCGTCGAGCAATCCCGCGATCACCTACAACGATTCAGTCACCCCGGCGCAGGTGCTTTACAAGGGGCAGCCCGTCACCTCGAGCGGCGGCAATCTCACCGCCGGCAGCAACACCATACTGGATTACAACGACTGGAAGGCGAGTGTTGCCGCGTGTGTGGGGGGGGCCGGCAGTGGCTGCCAGAGCAATGGGGTATTCGAGCGTCGGATGTTGAAAGTCGTCGTTGGCAACTGCACCGGCAAACAGGGCGGTTCAACTACGATCCCTGTCCTGGGTTTTGGTTGCTATTTCGTGGTGCAGCCAATGAGTAGTGGCGGCACGCAAGCGCAGATATTCGGACAGTTTGTGAGGGAGTGCGAAGGCGACAATGTGCCCAGCCCTTCGCCGGCAAATGATTCCGGTCCGCAGATCATTCAGCTCTATAAAACCTATCTCAACGGCAGCGGCACTCCGAGCACAGACTCGTAGGAGGCGTCATGAGACATCACACGTTCAAACGACCACAGGCCCAGCAAGGCCTTGCCATGGTTGAATTCACCCTCGTCCTGCCGGTATTGCTGTTGCTATTGCTGACCTTCGGTGAGTTCGGCCGCTTGCTCTATCAGTACAACGTCCTGTTGCAGGCCAGTCGTGATGCCGACCGTTTTGTCGCCAGTCAAGCCTGGAACTCGACGCTTGGAATGGTCGCTCTGAGCAGTACGCTGCAGACCCAGACAAAAAACGTGGCGGTCTATGGTGTGCCTGCAAATACCGGGACCGCGGTGGTGTCTGGCTTGACGACCGCGAACGTAGTGGTCGCCGCGGTAGGCGCCGACCATGTGCGAGTCACCATCACCTATAACTTTTGTCCGGTAATTGGCGGTGGCAATTGCAGTGGAGCGATTCCAGGATTTTTTGGTAGTCAAATTGCGCTGAGCATTCCGCTGGTCGCCACGACCGTCATGAGGGCACTGTGATGAATCGCAAACACATGCACGGTACCTATATTGTGGAATTCGCCGTCGTTGGTTTACTGGTGTTCACCCTGTTGTTCGGCGTATTGGAAATGGGCCGTCTGTACTTCACGGTCAATGCGCTGGATGAAGCTGCGCGGCGTGGTGCACGCCTGGCGGCGGTATGCAATATCAGTGATCCGGTGGTGTTGCGGCGGGCGATCTTCAATGCCGCGAGCGATGCCGGTACGAGCCAGCTGATCAACAATCTGGCCACCAGCAACCTGTCGTTGACCTATCTGGATGAAAATGGCGCGCTGGTGGCCAACCCCGCTGACACGACTGGGGTCAATGGTTTTCGTGCCATCCGCTACGTCCAGTTGAACCTGCAAAACTTCGTTTTCAATCTGTTTATTCCCGGGTTCGGCGTGCCTATTACCTTGCCTACCTTCAGGGCAACGTTGCCACGCGAAAGCCTCGGGCGTCATTCCGATTCCGGGGAGATCACGCCATGCTGAATACCAAGGAAACTCCGCTCTCCACCTCGACCGGCAAAACCGGGCTCCGGTTGCTGATCAGCAGCCGTGATGCCACCGCTTTGCGCGATCTGCAGAGCGTCTGCCAACGCATGCCTTGCCTGGAGGTGAGCACTCGCCTGGTAAGTAATGGGCATGTCGACCCACTCTACGGTCTGGACCGGATGCCCGATCTGTTGCTGTTGCGCGTCAGCCATCTGTGGCGCGAAGAGTTGTCAGCGCTGTTACAGCGTCCGGCCCATGAGCGGCCGCCGATGTTGGTGTGCGGGCTCTTGAGCGAGCAGGAGGCCATGCGTCTGGCGATGCAAGCGGGGGCCCGTGACGTGCTGCCGGAGCCCATCGCCGAGACAGAGCTGGTCGCCGCCTTGAATCGCCTGGTCATGGAGGTTCGGACCGGCAGCGGGGCAGAAGGGAAATTGATCGCCGTGATGAGCGCCAAGGGCGGCTCCGGCGGAACCCTGGTGGCTTGCAACCTGGCTCAGCAGCTCAGTGCCAGGGGTGGCAGTACCCTGTTGCTGGACATGGACCTGCAATTTGGCAGCGTGACGCATTATCTGGATGTGGCGCAGTCGCACAGCCATCTGGAGGTGTTGCACCAGATCGACGGCATGGACAGCGTCGCGCTACGCGGTTTTTGCAGCCACTTCAGCCCGACCTTGCATGTGCTGGGTGGTCGGGCCGGTGAGCTGTGTCTACCGCAGGATGCCCAACCCGAGCAGCTTGATGCCCTGTTGAAGTTGGCCCGTGCCAGCTATGACTGGGTGGTGATCGACCTGCCGCGGCAAATCGATCACCTCACCGGCTCCGTGCTGGAACAGGTGGATCGGGTGTACGTAGTGGTGCAGCAAAGCGTCAGTCATCTGCGGGATGCCAGCTCCCTGGTGCGGATTCTTCGCGATGACCTGGGCGTGCGCGGGGATCAATTGCAGATAGTGGTCAACCGCTTTGACAAGGCGGGAGCGATCAGCCTCAAAGACATTGGCGAGGCACTGCGCTGCACCAATCTGTCGAAATTACCCAACGACTTCAACCTGGTCAGCCAGAGTCAGAACACTGGCGTGCCGTTGGGGCTGCATGCGCCGAGGGCAGCGATTACTGCCGCACTGCGCGACATGACCGAGGACCTGGTCGGTCAACAGGTGGCCGGGAACAAAGGCTTACTCAAACGCGCCTTCAACCGTTTTTTCGGGGGATGACCCATGATCAGCGACTTTCGTAACCGCTTGCGCAAACAGTCCGGTAAACCCGCCTCTTCGTCGGCTACCCAGTTGGGCCGTGACCCGGATCCGGCAGAAGAGTTGATGGCGTGGGAGCATGCAATTCCGGATGTCCTGTATGAAACCAGAACCCAGGTCACCCCGGTGGAGGCCGAGTGGCGGGAAAAGATCTACCAGCAGTTGCTCAAGGTCATGGACCTGTCCTTGCTGGACTCCCTTGAACAGGCCGAGGCCACGCGGCAGATTCGTGATATTTGCCAGCGCTTGCTCGATGAACATTCGGCGCCGGTGAGTTCCGTTAGCCGCCAATTGATCATCAAGCAGATCACCGACGAGGTGCTTGGCCTGGGTCCCCTGGAACCGCTGCTGGCCGATCACAGCGTGTCCGACATTCTGGTCAACGGCTATGCCTCGGTCTATGTCGAGCGCTTCGGCAAACTGCAACGGACCGATGTGCGCTTTCGCGATGATCAGCATTTGCTGAACATCATCGACCGCATTGTATCCAGCCTTGGTCGGCGTATCGACGAGTCCTCGCCATTGGTGGACGCCCGGCTCAAGGACGGTTCACGGGTCAACGCGATTATCCCGCCGCTGGCCATCGACGGCCCGAGCATGTCGATTCGCCGCTTTGCGGTGGACCTGCTCAATACCGACAGCCTGATCTCGGTGGGGACGTTGACCCCGGCCATAGCCCTGCTGCTCAAGGCGATTGTCCGCGGACGCTTGAACGTGCTGATTTCCGGTGGTACCGGCAGCGGCAAGACAACCATGCTCAATGTGCTGTCCAGTTTCATCCCGCAAAACGAACGGATTGTCACCATCGAAGACTCGGCCGAACTGCAACTGCAGCAGCCCCATGTGGTGCGCCTGGAAACCCGCCCTTGCAACATCGAAGGGCGTGGCGAGGTGAGTCAGCGGGAGTTGGTGCGCAACAGCCTGCGGATGCGTCCGGACCGCATTGTGATCGGCGAAGTGCGTGGCGCCGAAGCGCTGGACATGCTGACGGCGATGAACACCGGCCACGATGGCTCGTTGACCACCATCCACGCCAACACCGCGCGCGATGCGTTGGGAAGAGTTGAGAACATGGTGTCGATGACCGGGGCGACCTTCCCGATCAAGGCCATGCGGCAGCAGATCGCTTCGGCCATTGATGTGGTGATTCAGCTGGAGCGTCAGGAAGACGGCAAGCGCCGACTGGTCAGCGTGCAGGAGATCAACGGCATGGAGGGCGAGATCATCACCATGACCGAAATCTTCTCCTTTGCCCGTCAAGGCATGGGCGAAAACGGCGAAGTGCTCGGCGAATACCGTCCCAGCGGCATGATCCCGGCCTTCCGCGATGTGCTGGCCAAGCGCGGCATTGAATTGCCGCTTAACATGTTCAGGCCTGAATGGATGGAGGCACGGCAGCCATGAACAATATTCCCAGTGAATTCATCCTGATGTTCCTCGGCATGGTGTTTATTGCCGTGTTCCTGCTGTCCCAGGGCGTGGTGGTGCCGGTGTTCGGCGAGGCCGGCAAGATGCGCAAGCGCATCCGCGGCCGCTTGCATGTGATGGAGAAGGCCAACAATCTGCCCAACATGCAGACGGTATTGCGGCAGAAATACCTGACGCGTTTGTCACCACTGGAGGCCAGGCTTGAGCAGCTGCCCTTTATGGAGACATTGACGCAAATGATTGAGCAATCTGGGCACGAATACCGGGCCTATAGGGTATTGCTGCTCGGGTTGGTGCTGGGCGCTTGGGCGGGTGTCTTGATCTGGATGGTCTCGTCCGTCTGGTGGATGGCGTTGATGGCGAGCCTCGGAGCGTTCTGGTTACCCATGCTGAAAATCTCTCGTGACCGTGGCAAACGTTTCGCTGCGTTTGAGGAGGGCCTGCCAGATGCATTGGATGCCATGTGCAGGGCTCTGCGAGCCGGTCACCCCTTCAATGAAACCTTGCATTTGGTGGCTGAGGAGCATAAGGGACCAGTGGCTCAAGAATTCGGCGCGACCTTTGCCGATATCAACTACGGCAACGATGTACGCCGGGCCATGCTTGGCCTGCTAGAGCGGATGCCGAGCATGACAGTGATGATGCTGGTGACCTCAATCCTCATTCATCGCGAGACCGGAGGTAATCTGACCGAGGTGCTGGAGCGTTTGAGTCGACTGATTCGTGGGCGCTTCCGTTTCCAGCGCAAGGTCAAAACCTTGTCTGCTGAAGGACGCATGTCGGCTTGGGTGCTGGTGGCCATTCCCTTCGTGTTGGCTGCAGTGATCCTGGTCACAACCCCCAGTTATATGCCTTTGCTACTCAATGATCCGCTTGGCCACAAGTTGATCATCGGGGCTTTCGGCGCCATGTTGCTTGGGATTTTTTGGATTCGCAAAATTATCCGGATCCAGGTTTGAGTGGTATTCGTTTCTCAGAGGTGCAGGTCATGGACTATTTGCTCGGGGTATTCAGTCAGGTGGCGGGCAATGCGCAGCTGGCGCGTATGTTGTTCGTCTGTGTTATTGGTTTGAGTGCGGTGCTAGCGGCCGTCACCGTGATGTTGCTGGTGTTGGGACTGCAGGATCCAGTGCAGCGTCGTCTGGCACTTATCAAACGCGGTCATTCAGGGAATGTCGCCGGGCAGGACGCTCCGAGTAATCTGCAATTATTGCTGGAGCGGGTCGGCCAACGTTTTGGCTCGGTTGAGGCGGCTCAGACGTCTGCCACCCAAACTCTGTTAATGCACGCCGGTTACCGCTCGCCCTCAGCGGTACAGATGTACTGGGCGGTGCGCTTGCTGTTGCCACTGATATCGGTTGGTCTTGCGCTGTTGTTGTTGCCGATGTTCTCCAGGCTTTCTCTGAATATGGGGTTGTTGATGGTGTCAATGGCTGCTGCTGCTGGATGGTTGCTGCCAGCGATTTATGTCGAAAAGCGCAAGCAGGCTAGACAGGGCAGACTGCGTGCCGCCTTTCCTGATGCACTGGACCTTATGGTGGTGTGCGTGGAGTCGGGTCTGGCATTGCCGCAGACCATCGAGCGGGTGGCTGAGGAGATGTCGGTCAGCCAGGTTGAGCTGGCTGAGGAGCTGGCGCTGGTCAATTCGCAAATCCGCGCCGGCGTCCCCAGTACCGAAGCGCTCAAGCAACTGGCTGTGCGGACCGGGCTGGAAGACGTACAAGGGTTGGTCAGCCTCTTGGCGCAGAGCATCCGCTTTGGTACCAGCGTGGCCGATACCCTACGCATCTATGCCGATGAGTTCCGTGACCGGCGTACGCAGGCCGCCGAAGAAGCGGGGGCGAAAATCGGTACCAAGCTGATATTCCCATTGATTTTCTGTCTGTGGCCGAGCTTCTTTCTGGTAGCCGTGGGCCCTCCGTTGATCGGAGTGCTCAGAGCATTCGGGAAGCTTTGAAATGAACAGGAGGCATGTGCTGTCGAGTCAGATGGCCTTGTCTCCTGAACCTGATTTGCACGTCCAGCCATAGATCTACACCTCCCCGTAAGAACTCCGCAGGCTGCGATTTTTTGATTTTGATGACAGGCAATTTGTTGCCCAAGTCTCTGAATCAAAAGATCGCAGCCTGCGGCCGCTCCTACAGAGATTTGTATACATCGGTTGATCACGACCTGGCGCTGATTGCTGCGATACGCTCGGTGACAGGCTGATCAGGCGGAATCGATGGTTGCCTGATACCCCTTTCAGGAACACCGATTCGGTCAGACGTAGGAACTGGCGAAGCCGGCAATCTTTTTATTTGGATGGCCGAGGGATCGCTGAAGAGCAAAAGATCGCAGCCTGCGGCAGCGCCAGGGTAATCCGGCCAGGCTCGGACAATGTGTAGATGCCTATGCTTTCCTGCATACGACGTCTAGCCCGGCTTTGCAGCCAGGCCACTCTAGACGACGCCAGAAACTGATCACCCGTTGATGCGCCTCAATTACTGCTGGGCATCTCTCCCGCAGTATCCTGGTCAAAAAACTCCGGAATCGGGTGGCTGAAGCTATTGATCCAACGCTGCATGGCCAGGTCACGTTCGGTGGCCGAAGCGGTTTGCAGTTTGGGTGAAGCAACGGTGCCGCGAATCTGTAGCTGCATCCACTGCTCGGTGCCTTTTTGCTCCTTCGAAGAGGGGCCTGGTTCAAAAGCCCAGGCACTGGTGGACAGGCAAGCCATGCACACGATCAACAGCCTCTTGGTATTCATCTCGACTCCTCGTACTTGTTACTTGTTCGCAGCAGTGGAGGAGGCATCGGCTACCTCGGTTCTGCGATTCCCCTCGGAAGCCACCGCTTTTTTAGCAGAAGCCTTGAGTTTTTCAGCGCGGGTTTGAGCCTCTGCGACTTGCTGAGGACTCAAGCTGGCGCGGGTCACGAGCTCGGAAGCTGCCTTCCAGTTATCCTGATAGATCAGCAGCGTCACCATATTCAGTGCCGCCAGTGAATCGGTCTGCTTGAGCTCCATGGCGGTCATGAACTCGAAGCGTGCTTCAGGGATGCGTCGCTGATTGAGGTAGACGACCCCCAGGTCATTGCGCATCTTGTCGTCGGTAGGGGCCATCTTCACCGCACGCTCAAGGTGAGTGGTCGCGGAGGCGTAATCATTTTTGGCCGCGGCCAACTGGCCCAGGCCATGTTCCCCGTCAGCGGCCAGACAGGTGCCGAGCAAGCTTCGATACAAAGGCTCCGCGTCTTTTCGCCCCATCAAGCGCAGTACCCGAGCCTTGCGCAGGCGAACCTGGACCAGGTTGTCGGGTAAGCCCTCCAGATTCGCCAGGCTGGCATACAAACGGCCCTCGTTGGCCATGTTGTCGGCCAGGTTCAGGGCCAGCTCTTGCTCTGAGGCAGGCTTGGCACAGATGGCCGGTTGCGAAGACAGGCCGTTGGTGGCACAACCTGTGAGCATTATTGTCGCCGCTATTGCAAAGACTGCTTTCATCGAGTGTCCTCTGGCTACAACACGTTGAACGCCTGGCCAATGGCAATAAAGCTGGCCCGGCCAGCGCTCAAGGTCACCGTTACGAGTGAGGTCGAGGCAAGTCTGATTCAGGCTCATTGCGAGAGCCCGGAGCGACTGTCGAAATCGCCATTTTCGAGGAAGAACATGCGGTAGAAGTTCGGGTCGTAATTACGCAGCTGCTCGCCCGGCAACGACGGTAGTTGTGCATTGGCAGCCAGTGGCTGGACCAGATGCGGGGTAACGATCATCAGCAGTTCGCGCTCTTCACGGTTGATGGAGTTATCGCGGAAGAAGGCGCCCAGAATCGGAATATCGCCCAGCCCCGGAAACTTGTTCACCTGGGAACTGTTGCGGGTGCTGATCAGACCGCTGATGACGAAACTTTCGCCGTCGGCCAGGGAAATGCTGGTGTCGGTACGGCGTATGGTCAGCGCCGGAACAATGGTGCCGGCGATGCTCACGGCGTTGGTGAAGTCCAGCTCACTGACTTCTGGCGCGACCTTCAGTGCGATACGGTTTTTCCCGACGATGGTCGGCGTCAGGGTCAGGCGGATACCGAATTCCTTGTACTCGATGGACACGTTATCGCTGCCGGAACTGGGCACCGGAATCGGCACTTCACCACCGGCCAGAAAGCTTGCACTCTGCCCGCTGAGCGCCACCAGACTTGGTCGCGCCAGGGTGTAGGCGAAACCGCTGCCTTCGAGCGCGTTGATCGCCACCAAGGTATTGCCGGTAGCAAACGAGAGATTGAACATGTCGTTGTTCACCGGCACCGACGGCGTGACAATGCCGCCGATGGTGGGCAAGGTTCTTGGCGAGCCGAACAGGAAGTTGCCGCGGGTGCCGAAAATCGAGGCGGAGGCCTCCTTGAGTTTGGTCCGGCTGACTTCAACGAAGCGGATATCGGTCTGCACCTGGCTTGGCAGCAGCGGGTCTTCGGAAGGCACCGTCGACACGCTGGTCAGCGCCGCGGTGGCCCTGCCTTTGACGAACACCATGCTTTGGCGCGGTTCTTTCGAACAGGCGGTCCAGACCATCAGGCTGGTGGTCCCCGGCGCTATACCGGTGAGTAAGAAGGCGTCGAGATTGTTGCCGCTGGGTTGCACGTCGGCGATTTTCGGGTCGCCTATCGCCAGTTTTGTCACCGGCACGGGGACGCGCAGTTCGTTCTGAAGTCCCTGACCGACCTCGAACGTTGCCGGCAAACTATTCAGTTGCGAACAATTGGCCGGCGCGGCCTGAGCCGCATTCACGCTGAGGCCTGTCCAGAACAGGCCTTGGATAATTCGCTTGAAAGCGGGCACGGTACGATAGCTCATTAAGTGCATCCTCGCTGAATAGGCCATCTTTGAGGCTAACTAGGTTGCCTCGGATCACTACAAGGGGCCTTGGTCGGCCCTCTACCCCGCCAGACCCCTGACTAATGGCCCCGGCAATATTCCGTGGTGCTACATGCAAGCAGGTGCAATACGCTGTTCTGACGGAACAACGAGCGACCTTCGCTATAACGGTTTTTAGTGATCCAGATACCTGAGCTGTCGACCCGAACGATAGGCTCGGGCTCGAAAGCAACAGCAGCTAAAGACGGCACTTTGTGCCGACCTGACTCCCCTAAAAAGCAACCGGCAATCAAAGCAAAGAGCCGGAAAATGCTTGCCAGGACCATAGTGAGGTAACTCCTTTTGCCATTCCGCTATCTGATCGCTGAACCTAACGTGGCATTTCGAACCGTTACGTCTTCTTCTTGTTTGAAAGGTAGTTCAACCGAGGCAAAGCGCCATGCTTTGAGCGAAAACTTTCGATACAGATACTGGTTTTTTTCTGAAAGCCACGGTCAGGCCACGCAATCATTGGTATTGCGCCGGATGCTGATGGAATAAGGGGTGCTTTACGGTCCCGCGAGTTTTTCTTTGGATTTTGCGCTGCACATTTCACAAAAACGCCACTCATTGAGTGGCGTTTTCAGGCGTACCGGTTTGTACTTTTCGAAGGCTGACCAATAGTAACAATGGCATCTGGCGGGATATGACCAGGAAGCTGAATACGACTGATTGTGTAGCTCTACACTTGCGAGGTGCGGATTGGAGTATTGGCTGTAAGGTACTGGATCACCTCTTCAAGGGTGTCTATGTCAGGAGCATTGTTCACTAACGCTTGCGAACTGCACCATGGGTAATCCAGATGTGATACCCACTCCATGATGCAGTGCAGATCAGTCGCCGGCAGGGTTTTCATGTGCTCAATGGTGATAGTGAGCCTCTCGACAAGCCCCGACTCGGGGCTGAACTGCCATTCATACAGACCACAACCGACTCGGACTTCGCCGCAGCTCTTGTCGGACATGCCGACCAGCCATTTGCACTGGAATGTTTTGGCCTCTGGTTCTGGTGGGAGTCCCAGGCAAAAGGTATAGACGTTTTCGAAGGTCTGGCCGAATCGCCTGACCAGCACATCGCCGATAGGTCCAAGGCCTTCAACGTGGGGTGGAAACGAGATAGACCCGGTGTGCACGACCATGTCCAGGATCGCGTCTGGCGCAAAGGCCTGGCGCAACAAATGGGGGCGGTTACCGTCCTTGGCTTTTATGTACTGTCGAATCGATTGTTGAGCAGTGTTCATTGTTTTTCCGTGGCATCCATATCAGGTTGAAAACAGTCTAATCCAAGGCTCACGTTACTATTCCACGCGAGCCCGCACTCATTTACAAAGCGCTATTCAAAACATCCGTTACCAGCATGCAGCCGGGGGCGTGGGTGATGCACAGCGGCGGACGTGAAGTTTGCACCACCGATTGCGGGGTCACACCGCAGGCCCAGAATACCGGGATTTCGTCGGCTTCGACTGGCACGGCATCGCCGTAGTCCGGGCTGCTGAGTGAATCGATGCCAATCAGCGCCGGATCACCGATATGCACGGGCGCGCCGTGGACGTTGGGCATGCGTGCGGTGATCTGGATCGCCTGGATCGCCGCGGCGGCCTTCATCGGGCGCATGCTCACCACCAGCTTGCCGCTCAGGCGCGCGGTAGGGCGAGTGTCTATGTTCGTCCGGTACATGGCGACATTGCGCCCCAGATCGATGTGCCTGAGGGTGATGCCGGCATCCAGCAGCGGTTGTTCGAAGGAGAACGAGCAACCGATGGCGAAGGCCACCAGATCGTCCTGCCACAAATGCCCGATATCCGACGGTTCTTCGCTCAGTTCGCCATGGCGATAGACCCTGTATCGGGACACCTCGTGGCGGATATCAATGGCTGTGCCGAGATTGCGAAAATACGGATCACCCGGTTCGGTAACGTCGAGCACCGGGCAAGCCTGCCGATTGAGCGTGCAATACCGGAGAAACTCGTTAGCCCAATCATTGGGCAGAATCACGATATTGGCTTGCACCCGACCTTGGGCCAAGCCGCTGGTGTGGCCCCGATATTGTCCGGCAGCGATGCATTGGCGCAGGGCCAGTGGAACGCTGTGCTTCAGTTGTTCGAAAGACAGGGTGGATTGGCTCATCACGGCAACTCTTCAGGTTCGATGACCCTTTTTAGAAAACCATGACGATGGCGTCCAACCAGGAATGTTGTTACCCCCGGACAACAAAAAGTTATTCAAGAGTCCGTCGGCGGTTGAGACCGGGTGCCGGAACCATTCTAAGCGGGCCGACATCCGCTGCGTATTGGGACACCACCTGGCGGCTCATGTCGACGATGCTTTCGATCAATTCCAGGCCGACGCCGGCGCGCCATGAAGCCACGACATCCAGCTGCGGCAAGCGAGTGCCCGGTTCCAGCTGAATCAGCTCGCCGCTGGCCAAGGGCTTGGCCACCAGCGCGGCCGGCAAGGCGCCAATGCCAAAGCCGTCACGAATCAGCCGGGTCATGGCCGACACCGAGTTGACGCAACTGACGCGTGGCGTGCTGATGCCGTGGGCGTGCAGCAGGTTGAGTACATCCTGATGCGGCCGGGAGTTTTTGACGAAGGTGATGATGCGCTCACTGGCCATTTCGGTCAGTGAGGCATAGGGGCGGGCATAGATTGAGTTACTGGCGGCGATCCAGTGCATGGGGTAGTGCGCCAGTTCGAGGTTGCGCACACTTTCGTGGCGGATCAGGTCCGTCTGGAACACGATGTCCAGATAGCCCTTTTGCAGCTGATCGCACAGATTGCGTGCGGCGTCTGCGGTGATCTCGATTTCTACGGCGGGGAAGGTCTGCATCAGGGTCGACATCAACGGGCTGAGCCAGGTGTGGATCACCGTATCCATCACACCGATGCGCACTAGGCCCTGTTGCGGGTTGGTGTTGTCCAGTGAGTGTTTCAACGCTCGCTGAACCTCGAGCATCTGCTCGGCGTAGTCGAGCACCTTGAGGCCTTCCAGCGTTAGCGACACGCCGCGCGAATCGCGCACGAACAAACGCAGGCCCAACTCTTCTTCCAGCGAGGCAATCCGGCTGGAGATAGCCGCCTGGGTGCTGAACATTTTCTCGGCGGTAAGGCTGAAGCTTTGCAGGCGTGCGACCCAGACGAAGGTTTCGAGAAATTTGAGGTTCATGGCGGTTCTCGTTGTAGGGCGTTCACTGTTTTTCCACAGAGAACCGTGGTGGGGGTGCAGTAATTGTTACTCCAGAGTTCGTCGCCGGGGGTATCAAATTTTCTTATGCATAACCCCGTTTTTTTCCCGTTTGACGCAGTTTGGCCTTGACGCGAAGAATCCGCTCCACGACGCAGCCACTGCGTCTGCCCCCCACGACAACGCCTTCACAAAAAAATAATGAGGCGTGTCCGTCATCTTCGCTTGCTGCCGCAGGAACTCCCATGGAAAAGACCATGACTGACCACGTGCTTTCAGGTTCGGGCCGCACCGGCCCGTTCAGTTGGTACGGCCCCCTGTCGAAAAATGAAAAGCGTACCTTCTGGAGTTGCAAGATCGGCTATGCCCTGGATGGCATGGACACACAGATGCTGAGTTTCGTCATTCCGACCCTGATCGCCACCTGGGGCATCTCCAAGGGCGATGCCGGGATGATCGGCACCTGCACGCTGCTGGCCTCGGCGGCGGGTGGCTGGGTCGCCGGAATACTGTCCGACCGCATCGGTCGGGTGCGCACTTGCAACTGACGGTGCTGTGGTTCGCCTTCTTCACCTTCCTCTGCGGACTGGCACAGAACTACGAGCAACTGCTGGTGGCCCGGACTTTGATGGGCTTTGGTTTCGGTGGTGAATGGACGGCGGGTGCGGTGCTGATTGGCGAAGTGATTCGCTCCCAGGATCGTGGCAAGGCAGTGGGCATGGTGCAGGCCGGATGGGCGCTAGGGTGGGGGCTTACGGCACTGCTCTACGCCGGATTATTCAGCGTTCTGCCACCGGAAGAGGCCTGGCGGGCGCTGTTCATGATCGGGTTGGTGCCAGCGCTATTCGTATTGGTAATCCGCCGACTGGTCAAGGAGTCGGACACCTTCGAGCAGGCCTGCATTGAGCGCAAGGCCAAGCCTGAAAAGGATTCGCGTTGGGCCTTCTTCGAAATTTTCGCGCCTCGGATGCTCAGTACCACCCTGCGCGCTTCGTTGCTGACCACTGGTGCGCTGGGCGGTTATTACGCGATCACCACGTGGTTGCCGACCTACCTGAAAACCGAGCGAGGCCTGAGCGTGCTCGGCACTGGCGGCTATCTGGCGATGGTGATCGTCGGCTCCTACATCGGCTATGTGACCAGTGCATTGCTGACCGATGCCATCGGCCGAAAGAAGAACTTCATCCTGTTTGCCGTCGGCTCCATGGCGATCGTTCTGGCCTACACCCAACTGCCCATCGACAACACCTGGATGCTCTGGCTGGGCTTTCCATTGGGTTTCTTCGCTTCGGGCATTTTTGCTGGCATGGGGGCTTTTCTGACCGAGTTGTTTCCGACCCGCATGCGCGGTTCGGGCCAGGGCTTTTGCTATAACGCCGGGCGCTCCATCGCCGCGCTGTTTCCGTTGTTCATCGGTGCGCTGAGCGAAACGTTGCCGATTGGTACGGGGATCGGAATCTTCGCTGCCGGTGCCTATGGCGTGGTGATTCTGGCCGCGTTAAGCCTGCCGGAAACCCGCGGTCGCCAACTCGAATCCTGAACCCCGACACGTCTGGGCAATTGTGCCCAGACGTCGCTGATCCATTGCTAATCGACAAACATCGGTCGCGATCGCAACGCCCCCGAGAGGGCTCGCTCGCGTCCGTAACAGGAGCACGGCATGCACTATTCGCTTTCCACCCAACGGTTGTACCTCCCGGTCGGCACATTGCTCGGCTTGAGCTTGCTCGGCGCACCGGCCGCTCAGGCGGATTTCATTGCCGACAGTAAGGGAAGCCTGGAGGCACGCAACTTTTACTTCAATCGCGATTTCCGCCAGGACGGCTCGCGAGACAAAGCCGAGGAATGGGCACAGGGTTTTCTGTTGCGGATGGAGTCCGGGTATACCGCTGGCACGCTGGGGTTTGGTCTGGATGCGCTGGGCATGGCCGGTTTTAAACTGGACTCCGGCGGCGGCACGGCGGGCACCAATCTGTTGCCGCCGGATTTGTCGGGCGGCTCGCAGGATCGCTATGGCGAGTTGGGCCTGACCGCCAAAGTGCGCTTGTCCAAGAGCACCCTGAAGCTGGGGACGTTGCAGATCAAGGATCCGGTGGTGAATTCCAACGACACTCGTCTGTTGCCGTCAACTTTCAAAGGCGGCCTGGTCAATGTGCAGGAAATCGACCGTTTGAAGCTCACCGCCGGTCAACTCACACAGATCAATTTTGTCGATTCCACTGACTACCAGGACATGACTGCCAATCGCATCGGCGGGCAAAGCGACAAATTCCAGTTCGCCGGGGCTGACTATCAATTCCTGCCGAACCTGACAGCGCAGTACCGCTACGGCAAACTGGAAAATATCTACCAGCAAAACTACCTCGGATTGATCCACCTGCTGGATCTGGGGGCCGGTCAGTCGCTCAAGAGCGACGTGCGTTATGCGCGCAGTGCCGAAGATGGCAACTTTCGTGACCTCGACAATCAGGCTCTCGGTGCGATGTTTACCTACAGTCTCGGCGGTCACGCGTTGGGCTTCGGCTACCAGCGCATGAGCGGCGACGATCCGTTTCCGTACATCGGACGCAGCGATCCGTACCTGGTCAACTTCGTGCAGATCAATGACTTCGCCAACGTTGACGAACACTCCTGGCAAACGCGCTATGACTATAATTTCGCCGCATTGGGTGTACCGGGGTTGAGCTTTATGACCCGCTACGTCTCGGGGGATAACGTGCAGCGCAGTGCTGCGGGTGAAGGCAAGGAGTGGGAGCGCAACACCGATATCGCTTACGTGGTGCAGGACGGTACGTTGAAAGGCTTGGGCTTTAAATGGCGCAACGCGTCGGTGCGTTCGAACTTTGGCAATGATCTGGATGAGAATCGCTTGATCGTCAGCTATACCCTGGCGCTTTGGTAAATGTCTGGGCTATCAAGCAAGTAATGAGTCGACGGCCCGCCAGTCAGACTGTGCGGGCCGTTTGTTTTACATCGACAGAATCAACCGGCCAGCGAACAGAATCAGGATCACCCCCATGGTCCGTTCGAACCAGTGCCCCATGCGCATGAACAGCAATCGCACCCTCGCGCTGGAAAAAAACAGCGCCACGATCACGAACCACAAGGCATTCACGAAGCACATCCACAGCCCGTACAGCGCCTGAATCTGCAGCGGTGTCGAGGCGCTGATGATGGTCGTGAAGATCGCCAGGAAAAACAGCGTGGCCTTGGGGTTGGTGGCGTTGGTCAGAAACCCCGTGCTGAAGGCCTTGAACAAGGTCTGCCGTTCCGCTGACGCTTCTGCACCCTTGTCGCCTTCAATTGCCGATTTGGGTTTGCTGCGTATCAGGCTCACGCCGAGGTACAAGATATAGGCACCCCCCACGATCTTGGCCACCGTCAACAACCAGGGCGTGGTGTGCATCAGCGCGCCGACGCCGAGCAAGGTGTAAAGCACATGCACGGAAATGCCCGCACCGATGCCCAGCGCCGTGCAGATGCCCACTAAACGGCCGAAACGCACGCTTTGGCGGATGGTCACGGCGAAGTCCGGTCCGGGGGCGACCACGGCCAGAAAGTGGATCGTTGCCAGCGCCAGAAACTCGCCCAGGTAATTCGAAAACATCTCAGCTCCAGAAAGTCAGGGGTGAAGCATTGCCGCGATAGCCGACAAAGAAGGAAAGGCTCAATCGCGGGTCGTCCACACCCGGGGTCACCGAGTGCATGCAGCGCGAATTGAACATGATGAAATCACCCGGCTCAGGACGAATCTCCAGGGTCGGAGGGCCAAGCAAGGCCGGGTCGATGCCGTAACTGTCGCCACGCATTTCGTCGAACTGATCCGGGGAAATGTCGTGATCCCACATCTGCAACGCGCCGCCCTCGGTCGGCATGTTCAGATAGACGTTGCAGGCGAACTGCGCTTCCAGGCTTCTGGCCTGGAAGCTGTCCGGGGCATCCTTGGCGAAAATGTCGTGATGGGCGAGGAAGCACACCCCGGGCTTCACGACCCGGGATAGCCCCACATACATCTTGCGGCCATAGAGATTCTCCAGATGCGCCCCTGCCGGCCAGGACTCGTCGAGCATGCAGCGCAGCGTGTCGACAGGAGAGGAGTAGGGCGCACAACGGCTGCGCAATTCGGCGATATTGCTGGTGGCGCGCTCAAAATAGTCCTCGATCAGCAGCGGCTGGTTTTCCGCTTCATAAAACGCCATACCAATGCGACCGATACTCGGCGCGTTGATGTAGCCTTCGAAGCCGGGGGCGAGGATCTTGTCGCCGATCTGGATCGCCAGCGGCCGAGGCAACAAGCCTTTGACGCGGATGGCGAGGACTTCTTCGTTGGCCAGTTTTTGTATGCACGTCTCATCGAGACGCTCGACGTCAAGCATCATGTCTTTAGGTCCATCTATCAGATAGTCAACAGAGCCCGCGAACGCAGGCTCCCCCGGCGTCAGGCGATGACGGGGCCGACATCGCCCAAATGCTCAATCCACGCTGTAGTGGACTGACAGCGTTCCCTTTTTCTGTGAAAGGGAAGCAATCGTGACCGTGCCCAAATCCTTCAGGCTCCGTACATGGGTGCCGCCGCAGCCGTAGGCGGGCAGTTCACCGAAACCGATTTCCCGGGCACCTTCGCGTAACGACGTCAGGCGCGGCAGGTCATGGGCGATCCATTGCGTGATGCCGTGTTGAATCATTTGGGCATCGACCTCCTGTGCGCTATCACCCGGCTTGAACTGGACACGTCCTTCATCCGGCCAGTGATGAGCCTTGATCGGCATCCAGCCCATCGCCTGGACGAAGTGGCCAATCAAGTGCCCCGCCGAATGCATGCGCGTGTTGAACTGGCGGCGTTGCTCGTCGACCCGAATCTGAGTCATGCCGAGTTTTACCGGGTGGTCGACAAAATGGATGATCCGGTCCGGATCCTGAACCACGCGCAGTACCTGGCTTTCGCCGATCCAGCCGGTATCCCAGGATTGCCCGCCGCCTTGGGGATGAAACAGTGTGGCCCGCAGCACCACAGTGAATTCGTTCTCCTGGGGTGTGCATTCCAGGACTTCCACATTGGCCTTGAGCTCATCACTATGGAAGAAGAGGCGAAGCGTCATATTCCATGCTCTTATTAAAGTTTCTATTTTTATTATATGAACCGTGGAATTGCGTGATAATCCGTTCAATCATCAAAGGACTGTTGCGCTGTGAGCATAAATCTTCCCCTGCCACTGCTCGGTGAAATGGCGATTTTCGTCAAAGTTGTCGAGACCGGCAGTTTCTCCGAAGCCGCGCGTCAATTAGGTTCTTCACCCTCGGCGGTGAGTCGCAGCATTTCTCGGCTGGAGAAGGCGCTCGCCACGCGGCTGCTGCAACGAACCACGCGCAAGCTGCGCCTGAGTGACGGTGGCGAAGAGGTGTTCAAGCGTTGCCAGGAGATGGTCAGCGCGGCGAAGTCGGTGATGGAAATCAGCGGTCAGTTCACCCATGAAGCGGAAGGGCTGGTGCGCGTCAGCGTGCCCAAGGCCGTCGGGCGATTCGTGATTCATCCGCACATGCCGGAATTTCTGCGGCGCTATCCCAAAGTGAATGTGGAGTTGTTGCTCGAGGACCGTCAGGTGGATTTGATCGACGATAACGTTGATCTGGCGATCCGTATTACCGATTGCCCGCCTGCAGGGCTGGTGGGGCGACAGTTGCTGACCATCGATCATTTGCTCTGCGCAACGCCGCAGTACCTGGCCGAACACGGCACGCCAACTCATCCCCACGACTTACTCAACCATAGCTGCATCTATCTGGGCGAAACCCCGAGCGATGCGCGCTGGAAATTCAAGAAAGGCAGCAAAGCCGTGACCGTTGGCGTACGCGGACGTTATGCCGCCAACCACACGGGCGTGCGACTGGGCGCGGTATTGCAACACATCGGAATCGGCAGCCTGCCGTACTTCACCGCCCGTTATGCGCTGGAACAAGGGCTGATCGTGCAGGTACTGCCGGACTGGACTTTTTTGGCGTCCTATCACGGAGGCGCCTGGTTGCTGCATTCGCCAACGCGCTATCTACCGCCCAAATTACGGGTGTTTATCGACTATCTGGTGGAATGCCTGGAGAAGGAGCCGACCTTGAGCAGGCCGGGGAGGTTGAGTGGTTCAGGTAAGGTCGCGGCGGAGTATGAGTTGCCCGAGAGTGATGGGTTGCTCTGAAGAGCCCTTTCGCGAGCAAGCCCGCTCCCACATTTGATCCTCAGTGGACACAGATTCTGTGTATGACAGAAATCCACTGTGGGAGCGGGCTTGCTCGCGAAGACGGCAGCCCAACCACCACATCACTCGGCAATGCCACAAAAAAGGCCCGCATGTTCAACCATGCGGGCCTTTTGCATTACTGACTGTGGGATCAGTGCTTGCTGTCCTGGTTCGACATCGCCAGCAGCTGTTTTTCCTGATTCCAGTCAAACGGCTCGTCGTTCTGTTCGGCTTCGAAGCGACGCTCTTCAAGGGCCTGGTACAGGTCGATTTCATCATCGGGCATGTAATGCAGGCAGTCGCCGGCGAAGTACCACAGCAGGTCGCGCGGGACCAGGTGGGCGATTTGCGGATAACGAGTGATCACCTGACACAGAATGTCCTGGCCCAGGTACTGGCTTTCGATCGGGTCGACCGGCAGCAATGCACGCAGTTCGTCGAAGCGCTCCAGGAACAAGGCATGGCTTTCTTCGGGAACCTGTTCGGCCTCACCTACGGCGACCAGGATGCTGCGCAGGTGGTCGAGCAAGACGAGATGATCGGCAACGACATTGGACACGAGATAAGTCCTCAAGAGCAAAACGGGCGCAGGAGTATAAAGCTCCTGAGCCCCTTTTTCACATGGTAAAGAGCCCCATGATAGCGAGAAGACACACGGTCTGCTGGATCAGCGAACCTTGCCTTTGGCCAATATCAGCTCCTTTGGGTCGAAATCATCGACATCAATCACCTTGCGTCGTGCCACTTCTGACTCGCGCAAGCTCTGGGCTTCGGCCGGTTGCAAGACGCCAGCCTCCAGGGCGGCATCGATGGCAGATTCTCCGACAGTGGGTTTGACCTGACGACTTCTCAGTGCGGTATTGAGTTTTTTCTGTAGCGGCTTGGCAGCATTCAACAAGTCGCAGGCGTGCTGCAGGGCGCCGACCGAATCCTCTGGCGATTGCGGGCGATAGCAGCCCCCCAGTAACTCCTCAAGCGTTGGATCGCCCTTGGCGCGGCTGATGACGGCTGCGACTTGGGCCGCCAGTCTGTCCGACGGGCCTCTGTGGCGACGACCGAACGGAAACACCATCACCCGCAGCAGGCATCCAAGTACCTTGTTCGGGAAGTTGGTCAGCAGTTCGTCCAGCGCACGTTCGGACTGACCGAGGCTCTCTTCCATGGCCCAGGCGAACAGCGGATGCATATGCTCCGGTGAATCGAGATCGTGATAACGCTTCAGGGCGGCGGAGGCCAGATACAGGTAGCTGAGCACATCGCCCAAACGTGCGGACAGCCGTTCGCGGCGCTTCAGTTCACCGCCCAGCAGCATCATGCTCAGGTCTGCAAGCAGGGCAAAGGCCGCGGCCTGACGGTTGAGGGAGCGGAAATAGCCTTGGCTGAGCTTGTCCCCGGGGACGTGTTCGAAATGCCCAAGACCGAGGTTCAGCACCAGGGTGCTGGCGGCGTTGCTCACGGCAAAACCAATGTGGTCGAGCAGCAGTGCGTCGAATTCGACCAGTGCCTGTTGTTTGTCTTCGCGGTGGGCGAGGGCCATTTCCTTGAGCACAAACGGATGGCAGCGAATAGCGCCCTGGCCGAAGATCATCAAGTTGCGTGTCAGGATGTTCGCACCTTCGACCGTGACGGAAATGGGCGCACCTTGCCAGCTACGCGCCAGGTAATTGTTCGGGCCCATGATGATGGCCCTGCCACCGTGAACATCCATGGCGTGGCTGATGCACTCGCGGCCGCGTTCGGAGAGGTGGTATTTGATAATGGCCGAAGGTACCGACGGTTTTTCGCCGAGATCGACCGCGTTGGCGGTGAGCATCCGTGCGCTGTCCATCAGCCAGGTACTGCCGGCGATCCGCGCCAGTGCTTCCTGAATCCCTTCGAACGCTGACAGCGGTGCGTTGAATTGTTCGCGAACCTGCGCGTACTGGCCCGTCACCAGACTGGTGAACTTGCCCGCAGCGGTACCGATGGCAGGCAGCGAAATGGAACGCCCGACTGACAGGCAATTCATCAGCATCATCCAGCCTTCACCGAGCATCTCCTGACCGCCGATGATGAATTCCAGCGGTACGAACACATCCTTGCCGGAATTCGGGCCGTTCATGAATGAGGCGCCCAGCGGCAAGTGACGGCGACCGATTTCTACACCGGGGGTCTGGGTTGGAATCAAGGCGAGGCTGATCCCCAGGTCGACTTTGTCGCCCAGTAGATGCTCCGGGTCATAAGCCTTGAACGCCAGGCCGATCAAGGTCGCCACCGGGCCGAGGGTGATGTAGCGTTTTTCCCAGTTAAGGCGCAGACCGAGCGTTTCTTTGCCTTCCCATTCACCTTTGCAGATCACCCCGGTGTCGGTCATCCCGCCGACGTTGGAGCCTGCCATCGGGCCTGTCAGGGCAAAGCAGGGGATATCGTCGCCGCGTGCCAGCCGTGGCAGGTAATGATTGCGTTGTTCGTCGGTGCCGTAATGCAGCAGCAATTCCGCCGGGCCGAGGGAATTGGGCACCATGACGGTCGACGCCAGGTCACCGCTGCGGGTGGCCAGTTTCATCGCCACTTGGGAGTGGGCATAGGCCGAGAAGCCTTTGCCACCGTACTCTTTGGGGATGATCAGGGCAAAAAAGCCATGTTGTTTAATGTGATCCCAAGCCTTGGGCGGCAGATCCATCAACTGGCTGATCTGCCAATCGCTGACCATGGCGCAGAGCTCTTCGGTCGGGCCATCGATGAAGGCTTGTTCCTCTTCGCTCAGTTGCGCTTTTGGATAGGCCAGCAGCTTGTTCCAGTCCGGACGGCCGTTGAACAGTTCGCCGTCCCACCAGACCGTGCCAGCTTCAATGGCTTCACGCTCGGTTTGCGACATCGGCGGCAGGTTTTTTTGAAACCAGACGAATATTGGCGCAGTGAAGAGTTTTCGGCGCAGATCCGGCAGCAACAGGAAAGCGGTCACGACCGCGAGCATCACCCAGAAAATCAGCATGAGCCAGACGGGGGCATGGCTGAAGATGCCCATTGCCAGCAGATAGGCCGCGATGATGCCCAAGGCGGGCAGAGGTGCAGTGCGGCGATGTGCCAGGTAGGCAATCCCGACCACCAGAACCAGTATCCACAACAGCAACATATTCAATTCTCCATGAAGCCAGGGGCAAAACCACTTTCAGAGCTTAGACGGCATCCATAAAAGTGGGGGGCAGAGCATGAGTCTGAGTGTGTAGGAAGCAACGGCTGAAACTTGTCAGTTATTTCGAGGGCTGACGGTTGAGCGCTGTGATCGACAGGCGGCAAACGCTGATATTTGGCCGAAACGTCGTTATCTCTGTGCTGAAGGTATCGCTAGACTCGTGGCTTCCCCCAGGAGATTGTTCCCATGCACGCATGTCTGAGCCCCGGCCGCTTCATCGACAGTGACCACCCCTCGGTGGTGGAGTTCGCCGAAAAACATCGTGGCGCCGGGCGCGATCCGCTCGAACAGGCGATCAATCTCTATTACGCGGTGCGCGAGGCTGTGCGCTACAACCCTTACACCTTCAGTCGCGATCCAGAAACCTTGCGCGGCAGCTATGCGCTGGCGGCGGGGGAGAGTTATTGCGTGCCCAAAGCCACGCTGCTGGCCGGTGCAGCACGGCATTGCGGGATCCCGGCGCGTATCGGTCTGGCGGATGTGCGTAATCATTTATCGACGCCGCGTCTGCTCGAATTGCTCAAAAGCGATGTGTTCGCCATGCACGGCTACACCGAGTTATATCTGAACGATCGTTGGGTCAAAGCCACCCCAGCCTTTAATCAACAACTCTGCGAACTGTTCAATGTCGCGCCGCTGGAGTTCGACGGGATCAACGACAGCGTGTTCCACCCCTTCAACCGTGACGGCGAGCAATTGATGGAGTACCTGATCGATCACGGCCAGTTCACCGATGTGCCTGAAGCGTTCTTTTTCGAACACCTGGAAAAGTGCTATCCGCATCTGTTCGGCGAGCAGCTGCCGGTGCTGCTGGGTGACATGCAGAGCGATTTGAGTCGCGCCTGATCCGGCGTATGCTGCCTGCGCATTCATCCAAAAAGGGGCGGTCATGCTGAAGATCTGGGGTCGGAAAAATTCGTCGAATGTCAGGAAGCCGTTGTGGGCGGCCGAAGAACTGGGCCTGGCCTATGAAGCCATCGACGCCGGCGGCGCCTTTGGCGTGGTCGACACGCCTGAGTACCGCGCGATGAATCCCAACGGCCGGGTGCCGGTGATCGAAGACGACGGTTTCGTGCTGTGGGAATCCAATACCATCGTCCGTTATCTGATGGCCCGTCATGCCAGCGATACGGCCTGGTATCCGACAGACCTGCAGGCCCGAGCCTCTGCCGAAAAGTGGATGGACTGGACCACCTCAAGTTTTGCCGCTCCGTTCCGCACGGTGTTCTGGGGCGTGTTGCGCACCCCGGAAGACCAGCAGGACTGGCCAGCCATCAAGGCCGCGATCAAGGAGTGCGACGATCTGCTGTCGATGGCCGATCAAGTGCTGGCGGCCAAACCGTACCTGTCCGGCGATGAGATCGGCATGGGCGACATTCCCCTGGGCAGTTTCATTTATGCCTGGTTCGAGATGCCGATCGAGCGTGCGCCGCAGCCTCATCTCCAAGCCTGGTACGAGCGCCTGAAACAGCGTCCGGCGTATCGCAAAGCCGTCATGACCGCGTTGACTTAATACTCACTATCGACACGCTTGACTGTACTTGTGCGGCAGCGACAAGCACCATTGCGCTCATGCGCCGCGGTTGCATTGCTCGCCGCCCGCCCTTATTTATTCCTTTCTTCCCTTCTTGGTGCGTAAATCCGATATGAGTTCCGCTCTGTCCATCCGGCAGCTAACCAAAACCTACGGCAACGGTTTCCAGGCCTTGAGTGGTATCGATCTGGACGTCGCCGAAGGTGACTTTTTCGCCTTGCTCGGCCCCAACGGCGCCGGCAAATCCACGACCATCGGCATTCTCTCGACGCTGGTGAACAAGACCAGCGGAACGGTGAACATCTTCGGTCACGACCTGGACAAGAATCCTGCGCAGCTCAAGCGCTCCATCGGCGTGGTGCCTCAGGAATTCAACTTCAACCAGTTCGAAAAAACCTTCGACATTGTCGTGACCCAGGCCGGTTACTACGGCATTCCGCCGAAAATCGCCAAGGAACGCGCCGAGCAGTACCTGACCCAACTGGGCCTGTGGGACAAGCGCGATGTGCCGTCGCGCTCCCTGTCCGGTGGCATGAAGCGCCGACTGATGATCGCCCGTGCGCTGGTTCACGAACCGCGCCTGCTGATCCTCGACGAACCGACGGCGGGGGTGGACATCGAATTGCGTCGCTCGATGTGGACCTTCCTCACCGAACTGAACAAGAAAGGCATCACCATCATCCTCACCACTCACTATCTGGAAGAGGCTGAGCAGTTGTGCCGCAACATCGGCATCATCGACCACGGCACCATTGTCGAGAACACCAGCATGAAGCAGTTGCTCAGCCAACTGCATGTCGAAACCTTCCTGCTGGATATTAAGAACACCTTGCAAGTGGCCCCGCAATTGCTCGGTTACCCGGCCAAACTGGTCGACAGTCATACCCTGGAAGTTCAGGTCGACAAGGCCATGGGCATTACCGCGCTGTTCACCCAATTG
Organism: Pseudomonas frederiksbergensis; assembly: GCF_003732275.1. Lineage (GTDB taxonomy): Bacteria > Pseudomonadota > Gammaproteobacteria > Pseudomonadales > Pseudomonadaceae > Aquipseudomonas > Aquipseudomonas frederiksbergensis_H. Next base: position 290,847 of record NZ_MOBM01000012.1, on the reverse strand, counting down.
GCACAGCAGAACATCGAAGTGTTGAGCCTGCGTAACAAAACCAATCGCCTCGAGGAGTTGTTCGTGTCCCTGGTGGAGAAGAATCTGTCGAAGGTGGCGGTATGAGTTCCGAGCTGCAACCCAACCTCGTTGCCCTCAATACCATCGTCTACCGTGAGGTCAAGCGTTTCACCCGGATCTGGCCGCAGACCCTGCTGCCGCCGGCCATCACCATGGTTTTGTACTTCGTGATCTTCGGCAATCTGATCGGTCGGCAGATCGGCGACATGGGTGGCTTCACTTACATGGAGTACATCGTGCCGGGGCTGATCATGATGTCGGTGATCACCAACTCCTACGGCAACGTGGTGTCGAGTTTCTTTGGCAGCAAGTTCCAGCGTTCTATCGAAGAATTGATGGTGTCGCCGGTATCACCGCATACGATTCTGATCGGCTACACTCTGGGCGGCGTGCTGCGTGGGTTGATGGTCGGGATCATCGTGACCCTGTTGTCGTTGTTCTTCACTCAATTGCAGGTTCATCACCTGGGCGTGACCGTTCTGGTGGTGGTGCTGACGGCGACGATCTTCTCGCTGCTGGGCTTCATCAACGCGGTATTTGCACGCAACTTCGATGATATCTCGATCATCCCGACATTCGTGCTGACGCCGTTGACGTACCTGGGCGGGGTGTTCTACTCGATCAGCTTGCTGCCACCGTTCTGGCAGACCGTGTCACTGGCCAACCCGGTGCTGCACATGGTCAACGCTTTCCGTTACGGCATCCTCGGTGTGTCGGACATCAAGATCAGCGTGGCGATTACCTTCATGCTGATAGCGACCGTTGTGCTGTACATCGGCTGTGCGCGGTTGCTGGTGAGTGGGCGCGGGATGCGTACCTAAGAAAACCGAGTCGCCTGCATCGCGAGCAGGCTCGCTCCCACATTGGTTTTGTGTCGATCGCAAAATAGATGGGCAACGCCAATCAGTGTGGGAGCGAGCCTGCTCGCGATGGCGTCAGCACAAACACCGCAAAAAGAAACGGCCTCCCAAGCGGAGGCCGTTTTCATTCTTGCATCCGGCTTTTCTTACGCCGCTTCCACTGCCGACTCACCCACCAGCGCCAGTACATCATGGTCAGACAATAGGCGAGGGCACCCAGCACCAGCCCCGTAACCACCGACCCGAGCAAGAACGGTTGCCACAGGCTCGAGAGTTCGCCGCTGATCCATTCCCAGGTCAACTCATCCGGCAGGCTGCGGGCGGGAACATCCATCAACCAGGCGCCGGTCTGGTAAGTACAGAAGAACACCGCCGGCATGGTGATCGGGTTGGTCAGCCAGACCAGGCTGACGGCAATCGGCATGTTGCCGCGCACCACAATGGCAAGGATGGCCGCCAACAGCATCTGCAACGGGATAGGCAGGAACGCCGCGAACAAACCGACCGCCATAGCCCGTGCGACGGAGTGGCGATTGAGGTGCCAGAGGTTCGGGTCATGCAGCAGGGTGCCGAGAAAGCGTAAGGATTTATGTTCCCTGATGCTGGTCGGATCTGGCATGTAACGTTTGAATAAGCGCCGGGGCATAAGGCTTCTCGGTCGGTTCAGGCGGCAAGTATGTCTGGATTCTACGAGCCGCCCATTCAGACTTTGTGACAATTGATAACGACAGACGTGCGGCGCAGCGGCTAAGCCTGGGAAGGGGACTCTCAAGGACGGGCTTATGCGCACAGGGATGATGGCGCTGGCGTTGGGTTTGCTGGCCCTGCGTTTTTTACCGGTATTACCGCCGGCGGGGTTGTGGCTGTTGTTGCCGGTAGTGGGTTTGATGTTGCTGCCGTTTCGCACCTTTCCCCTGGCATTTTTTCTGTTCGGTTTCAGTTGGGCGGGCGCGAATGCCCAGTGGGCGTTGAATGATCGCCTGGTGCTGAAGCTCGATGGCGAGACTCGCTGGGTCGAAGGTCGTGTGACCGGGTTGCCGCAGCAGGCCGAGGGCGTAGTGCGTTTCGAACTGACGGACAGTCAGTCGCGTCGCACCAGACTGCCTCGGTACCTGCGCCTGGCCTGGTATGGCGGGCCGCCCGTCAATAGCGGCGAGCATTGGCGGCTGGCCGTCAAATTGAAGCGTCCTTCAGGGCTGCTCAACCCGCATGCATTCGATTACGACGCCTGGTTACTGGCCCGGCACATCGGCGCCACCGGGACCGTCAAGGATGGCCAGCGACTGATGGAAGCGCAGTGGGCCTGGCGTGACGGCATCCGTCAGCGTTTGCAGGCCGTGGATGCCCAAGGGCGAACGGGTGCGCTGACGGCGTTGGTGCTGGCAGGTGCTGCAAGATACCGGCACCGTGCATTTGTTGGTGATTTCCGGGCAGCACATTGGTTTGTTGGCGGGCGTGGTGTATCTGCTGATTGCCGGACTGGCTCGTTATGGTTTGTGGCCCAGGCGCTTGCCGTGGTTGCCTTGGGCATGCGGATTGGCATTCGCGGCGGCGCTCGGTTATGGGCTGCTCGCCGGCTTCGAAGTGCCGGTACGGCGGGCTTGCCTGATGATCGGTCTGGTGCTGTTGTGGCGACTACGGTTTCGTCACCTTGGCGCATGGTGGCCGCTGTTGCTGGCGCTTGACGGTGTTTTGCTGCTGGACCCGCTGGTGAGCCTGCAACCGGGTTTCTGGTTGTCCTTTGCGGCGGTGGCGGTGCTGATTTTCACCTTTGGCGGCCGATTGGGGGCGTGGCGCTGGTGGCAAACCTGGACTCGCGCCCAATGGCTGATCGCGATCGGTCTGTGCCCGCTGCTGTTGGTGCTGGGATTGCCGATCAGTCTCAGCGGGCCGCTGGCCAATTTGCTGGCGGTGCCTTGGGTCAGCCTGGTGGTCCTGCCGCCGGCTCTGCTTGGGACGATGTTGTTGTCCGTTCCATATGTGGGTGAAGGATTGCTGTGGTTGGCCGGCGGTCTGATCGATCTTTTGTTCAAGGGGTTGGCGTTGATAGCCGGCCAATTGCCTGCGTGGGTGCCGGTGGCGGTCCCGTTGTGGGTATGGGCGCTCGGCATGTTGGGAGCCTTTCTGCTGTTATTGCCGCGAGGCGTGCCGCTGCGTCCGTTGGGCTGGCCGATGTTGCTGTTGCTGGTTTTTGCGCCCCGGCAAACGGTGCCTGAAGGCATGGCCGAGGTCTGGCAGCTGGATGTCGGTCAGGGATTGGCAATCCTGGTGCGTACCCGCCATCACACTTTGCTGTATGACGCCGGGCCACGGTTCGGCGATATCGACCTGGGGGAGCGGGTGGTGCTGCCATCATTGCGCAAACTGGGTGTGAACGGCGTTGATCTGATGCTGATCAGCCACGCCGATGCCGATCACGCCGGCGGTGCGCGAGCAATTGCCAATGCAATGCCGGTGAAGCAAATACTGAGTGGCGATCACTTGGCCCTGCCAGACGAACTGCACGCTGACGGCTGCGAGAGCGGTCAGCAATGGGCCTGGGACGGCGTGAAGTTTCAACTCTGGCAGTGGCCGTCTGCCAGCGACAGCAATCAGAAATCCTGCGTGCTGCAGATTGAGGCCAACGGCGAGCGGTTGCTGCTGACCGGTGACATCGATGCCGCAGCCGAGCGGGCGCTGCTCGACGGTCCTTTGGCGGTACCGACGGATTGGTTGCAGGCCCCGCACCATGGCAGTCGCAGTTCGTCTTCGGTGGCATTGCTCAGCGCCTTGCAACCCAAAGCGGTGTTGATCTCCCGTGGTAACGGCAATTCTTTCGGTCATCCCCATCCCACGGTCGTGGCGCGGTATCAAAAACGTGGTGTGGCGATCTACGACAGCGCCGAGCAAGGTGCCATTCGTCTGCAACTGGGACGCTTCAAGCCGCCGTGGACGATGCTTCAAGAACGGCGCTTCTGGCGCGGTCCGCCACCCTCCAGCCAGTAACCCGAACTATTGAAGCCCGACCGGATGCGACATCGCGGTCTTCGGTGCGTCCACCCCCTATGTTAGAGTGGCGCACTTTTCGAGGGGACTGTCACTGTGTGGGAATTGGTCAAATCCGGCGGCTGGATGATGCTGCCGATCATTCTGAGTTCCATCGCGGCCATGGCGATCGTTGCCGAGCGTCTGTGGACCCTGCGGGCCAGCCGCGTGACTCCGGAGCACTTGCTCGGGCAGGTCTGGGTCTGGATCAAGGACAAACAACTCAATAAAGAAAAACTCAAGGAACTGCGGGCAAACTCTCCGTTGGGCGAGATCCTGGCCGCCGGTCTGGCGAACTCAAGGCATGGTCGCGAGATCATGAAAGAGTGCATCGAAGAGGCTGCAGCGCGGGTGATTCATGAGCTCGAACGCTACATCAATGCCCTCGGCACCATCGCCGCCATGGCCCCCTTGTTGGGGCTGCTGGGTACGGTGCTGGGCATGATCGATATTTTCAGTGCGTTCATGGGCACGGGCATGGGTACCAACGCCTCAGTGCTGGCCGGGGGTATTTCCAAGGCGCTGATCACCACTGCCGCTGGCCTGATGGTCGGCATCCCGGCCGTGTTCTTCCACCGTTTCCTGCAACGCCGTATAGATGAGCTGGTGGTGGGCATGGAGCAGGAAGCGATCAAGCTGGTCGAGGTAGTGCAGGGTGACCGCGACGTGGATCTGGCTGAGGGCAAAGCGTGAAATTCCGTCGCAAACCGCGGGAAACGATAGACATCAACCTCGCGTCGTTGATCGACGTGGTGTTTATCCTGCTGCTGTTTTTCGTTGTGACCACCACCTTCACCCGTGAAACCCAGTTGCGCGTCGACTTGCCGGAAGCGGTCAGCGGTTCCCCGGCCGAAGATCAGCAGGCCAAACAACTGGACATCGCCATCAGCGCCGAAGGTGTGTTCTCCGTGAACAACCAGTTGTTGCCCAAGAATGACCTGACCAGCCTGATGGAAGCGCTGCAGAAAGAATCCAATGGCGATACCAACCTGCCGCTGTCCATCAGTGCTGATGGCAAGACGCCTCATCAGTCCGTCATCACCGCGATGGACGCTGCCGGCAAGCTCGGTTTCAGTCACTTGCGCATGACCACTGTCGAGGCGGCGCCGGCGTCCTGATGGCCATGTCCGATCGATTGCTCGCCGCGTGGTACGAAGGTCATCCGGCGCTGAAGCTGTTGCAGCCACTGGAGTGGCTATATCGGCGCGTGGTTATCGGCAAGCGCGAGCGCTTTCTGGCGGGTGAAGGCGAGATCTATCAGCCGCCGGTGCCGCTGATTGTGGTCGGCAATATCACGGTGGGCGGTACCGGCAAGACACCGCTGATTCTGTGGATGATCCAGCATTGCCAGCGCAGCGGGCTGCGGGTCGGCGTGGTCAGCCGTGGTTACGGCGCCAAACCGTCGCAATTGCCGTGGCGGGTCAAGGCGGATCAAAGCGCGGACGTGGCGGGCGATGAACCGTTGTTGATCGTCCAGCGCACCGGCGTGCCGCTGATGATCGACCCGGACCGCAGCCGCGCAGTCAAAGCCTTGCTGGCGAGCGAGCCGCTGGACCTGATCCTCTCCGACGACGGCATGCAGCATTACCGGCTGGCCCGGCACCTGGAGCTGGTGCTGATCGATGCCGCCCGCGGTCTGGGCAACCAGCGTTGCCTGCCGGCCGGGCCGTTGCGCGAACCGATCGAACGTCTGCAAAGCGTCGATGCGGTGCTTTACAACGGTGCCACGGCCGACCGCATCGACGGTTTTGCCTTCCAGCTGCAACCCACGGCGCTGGTCAACCTGCAAAGCGGCGAACGCCGGCCTCTCGACCATTTCCCCGCCGGCCAGGCCATTCACGCCGTGGCCGGGATCGGCAATCCCCAGCGTTTCTTCACGACCCTCGAAACGCTACACTGGCGGCCAGTGCCGCATGCATTTGCCGACCACGCCGAGTACAGCGTGCAGGCCTTGAATTTCACACCGTCATTGCCCGTGGTGATGACTGAAAAAGACGCGGTGAAGTGCCGTGCCTTCGCCGCCGCCGATTGGTGGTACCTGGCGGTCGATGCTGTGCCATCGCCGGCCTTCGTGGCCTGGTTCGATACGCAGCTGATACGCCTGTTGCCGGCTCGTCTTTTGCCTTAACTCCGTTTCTATCCAGGGAATGTTCATGGACACCAAATTGCTCGATATCCTCGCTTGCCCGATCTGCAAAGGTCCGCTCAAGCTCAGCGCCGACAAAACCGAGCTGATCAGCAAGGGCGCCGGCCTCGCATACCCGATTCGCGACGGCATCCCGGTGATGCTCGAAAGTGAAGCGCGCACCCTCACCACCGACGAGCGTCTGGATAAATGACCACAGCCTTTACCGTCGTCATTCCATCGCGCTATGCCTCCACCCGTCTGCCGGGCAAACCCCTGCTGCTGATCGCCGGCAAGCCGATGATCCAGCACGTCTGGGAACAAGCGAGCAAAAGCAGTGCCCAGCGAGTGGTCGTTGCCACTGACGATGCGCGCATTGTCGAGGCCTGCAAAAGCTTTGGTGCCGAAGTGGTGCTGACGCGCGAAGACCACAATTCCGGCACCGACCGTCTGGCCGAAGTCGCGGCAAAACTGGGCCTGGCCCCGGACGCCATCGTGGTCAACGTTCAGGGCGACGAGCCGTTGATTCCGCCGAGCGTGATCGATCAGGTTGCCGCCAACCTGGCTGCCCACACCGAAGCACGCATGGCCACCCTGGCCGAGCCGATCGAAGACGTGGAAACCCTGTTCAATCCCAACGTGGTCAAGGTGATCAGTGACCTCAATGGCCTGGCGCTGACGTTCAGTCGTGCCACCTTGCCGTGGGCTCGCGACGCGTTCGCCAAAAGCCGCGAGCAATTGCCGGAGGGCGTGCCGTATCGCCGCCACATCGGCATTTATGCCTATCGCGCCGGTTTTCTGCATGACTTCGTCACCTGGGGCCCGTGCTGGCTGGAAAACACCGAGTCTCTGGAGCAACTGCGGGCGCTCTGGCACGGCGTGCGGATTCACGTCGCCGATGCGCTGATCGCCCCGCCTACCGGCGTCGATACCATTGAAGACCTCGAGCGCGTTCGTCGCTTGCTGGAGGCCTGATGCGGGTTCTGTTCGTCTGCCTGGGCAATATCTGCCGTTCCCCCACGGCCGAAGGCGTATTGCGGCACAAACTGCGTGAGGCGGGGCTGGCCGATCAAGTCGAGGTGGCTTCCGCCGGCACCGGTGACTGGCACGTCGGCAAGCCCCCGGACAAGCGCAGCCAGGCCGCGGCGAAACTGCGCGGCTACGACCTGTCTGCCCAGCGTGCGCAGCAAGTCAGCCGCGCCGATTTCGCCACCTACGACCTGATTCTGGCGATGGACAACAGCAACCTGCGTCACCTCAAGGCCCTGCAACCGGCCAAGGGCAAGGCCGAGCTGGACCTGTTCCTGCGTCGCTTCCAGTCGGAAATCGATGAAGTGCCGGATCCTTATCACGACAGCGACCAGGGGTTCGAAGCGGTACTGGACCTGATTGAGCGCGCCAGCGATCTGCTGGTAATCGAATTGAAGGGACGGTTATGAGTTTGCAGATACAAGCTCAGGTATCACTCAAGCCGTTCAACAGCTTTGGCGTGGATGTTCAGGCCCGGCTGTTTGCCGAGGCCCATAGCGATACCGACGTGCGCGAAGCCCTGGCCTATGGGTTGGAACATGATGTGCCCGTGCTGGTGATCGGTGGTGGCAGCAATTTGTTGCTGACAGCCAATGTGCAGGCGCTGGTGCTGCGCATGGCCACACGCGGGATTCGTGTACTGAGCGATGACGGCAACCAGGTGGTGATCGAAGCCGAGGCGGGCGAGCCATGGCATCCGTTTGTACAACACACCTTGGCGCAAGGGCTGTCGGGGCTGGAAAACCTCAGCCTGATTCCCGGCACTGTGGGCGCGGCACCGATGCAGAACATCGGCGCTTACGGCGTCGAGATCAAAGACGTTTTTGCCGGCCTGACGGCCCTCGATCGCCAGACCGGCGAGTTGCGGGACTTCACGCTGGCCGAGTGCAACTTCGCCTATCGTGACAGCCTGTTCAAACAGGAACCGGGGCGTTGGTTGATCCTGCGGGTGCGTTTCACCCTCAATCGCACCGCTCACCTGCACCTGGAATACGGGCCGGTTCGCCAGCGCCTGACATCGCTGGGTATTGATCACCCGACATCTACCGATGTCAGTCAGGCCATTTGCAGCATTCGTAACGAAAAGCTCCCGGACCCGGCGGTGCTCGGCAATGCCGGCAGCTTCTTCAAGAACCCCTTGGTGCCGGCGACATTGGTGGCGCAGCTCAAGGAGCAATACCCGGAGCTGGTGGCCTACGCGCAACCTGACGGGCAAATGAAACTGGCGGCGGGCTGGCTGATTGAACGGGCCGGCTGGAAAGGCTTTCGCGACGGTGATGCCGGTGTGCATAAATTACAGGCACTGGTGCTGGTCAACTATGGCACCGCAACGGGCCTGCAATTGCTGAACCTGGCGCAACGTATTCAAAAAGACATTTCAGAACGTTTCCACGTCGACCTGGAAATGGAGCCCAATCGGTATTGAGGCTACGCTTTCACGGCTGATTCCAAAGCCCTGCACATCTTCAAATGTGCAGGGCTTTTTTGTTAATGCTGGGTTAACTTAGCTACCTAACGATGCAAGCATTTGCTCCACCAAAGGCCCGGTGCAGACGTCGCGTCCGCATAAGAGAGCCCATTAGCCTGAGTCGATCTGCGTGAAGGAACCCACGCGGCAGATTGCTCGACCCCATAACCTCTATAACTATGCGGGCGTGCCCATGATTACCCTGAAACTCAATGGACAAGATCATCAACTCGATGTCACCGAGGACATGCCGCTGCTCTGGGCGATCCGTGACGTGGCCGGTTACAACGGCACCAAATTCGGCTGCGGCATGGGCCTGTGTGGCGCCTGCACCATTCATATCGACGGCGCGCCTGCGCGCAGTTGCATCACGCCGATCGGCTCGGTAGTCGGCCAGAACGTCACCACCATCGATAACCTGCACGCTGACCCGGTTGGCAAAGTCGTCCAGCAAGCCTGGCTCGACAGCGCCGTGGCTCAGTGCGGGTACTGCCAGGGCGGGCAGATCATGTCGGCCACCGCCTTGCTGAAAACCAACCCGAACCCCAGCGACGAACAGATTGAAGAGGCGATGGTCGGCAACATTTGCCGCTGCGGCACCTACAACCGGATCAAGACCGCCATCCGCCAGGCATCCACTCACCTGAAGGAGGCCAAGGCATGAGCCAGCTACCAAATGACTTTGCGCTGAGCAACCTCAGCCGCCGTGGTTTCCTCAAAGGCGTGGGCGCCACCAGTGCGCTGGTGCTGGCAGCCAGTTGGGGTTGGCAAGACGCGCTTGCCGCCGAGAAAGACAAGAAGTTCGGCGCTGACGGCATGCCCAATGGCTGGATCGATGATCCCAAGGTTTACGTCAGCATCGCCGCCGATGGCAGCGTGACCGTGGTTTGCAATCGCTCGGAAATGGGCCAGGGCGTACGCACCAGTCTGACCATGGTAGTGGCCGATGAATTGGAAGCCGACTGGGCGCTGGTCAAAGTGCAACAGGCGCCGGGTGACGAAGTGCGTTTCGGCAACCAGGACACCGACGGTTCGCGTAGCATGCGTCACTGGTACGAGCCAATGCGCCGTAGCGGGGCTGCCGCGCGGACCATGCTTGAGCAAGCCGCCGCTGCGCAGTGGAAAGTGCCGGTCAGCGAGTGCCATGCGCAACTGCATAAAGTCATTCACCAACCGACCGGTCGTGAACTGGGCTACGGCGCGTTGGCCGCTGCTGCCGGGGCACTGGCGGTGCCGGCCCGCGACAGCTTGCGGCTCAAGCAACCCTCGGAATTCCGTTACATCGGCAAGGAAGGCACCAAGGCCATCGACGGTGCGGACATCGTCAATGGTCGCGCGGTCTACGGCGCCGATGTGCATTTGGACGGCATGCTTTTCGCCACCATCGCGCGTCCAGCGGTCTACGGCGGCAAGGTCAAATCCTTCGATGCCAGCGCCGCGATGAAAGTCCCGGGCGTGATCAAGGTTCTGCAAGTCGAAAGCCGTCCATTGCCGTCCGAGTTTCAGCCACTGGGTGGTGTGGCCGTGGTGGCCAGCAATACCTGGGCGGCGATCAAGGGCCGTGAAGCGCTGAAAATCGAGTGGGATGACGGCCCCAACGCCAGTTATGACTCGATCGCCTACCGCAAGGAACTCGAAGCCGCGTCCCTCAAGCCCGGCAAAGTGGTGCGCAATACCGGCAGCATCGACCAGGCCATGAGCAGCGCCGACAGCACTCTCGAAGCCTCTTACTACCTGCCGCACCTGGCACAATCGCCAATGGAGCCGATGGTCGCTATCGCCCGTTTCAAGGACGGCGTGTGCGAAGCCTGGGCCCCAAGCCAGGCACCGCAAGTCACCCGTGAACGGATCGGCGAGCGCCTCGGGATTCCATTCGATAACGTCACGTTCAATGTCACCTTGCTCGGCGGCGGTTTCGGTCGCAAATCCAAGCCGGACTTCGTCGTTGAAGCGGCGATCCTGGCCAAGGAGTTCCCGGGTAAAGCCGTACGGGTGCAATGGACCCGTGAAGATGACATCCACAATTCCTATTTCCACACCGTGTCGGCCGAATACCTGAAGGCCAGCCTGAACAAGGACGGCCTGCCGTCCGGCTGGCTGCATCGCACGGTGGCGCCAAGCATCACCGCGCTGTTCGCGCCGGGAATGAACCATGAGGCGGCTTTCGAGCTGGGCATGGGCTTTACCAACATGGCTTACGCGATCCCCAATGTGCGCCTGGAAAACCCTGAAGCGACGGTCCATACCCGGGTCGGCTGGTATCGCTCGGTATCGAACATTCCCCACGGCTTTGCGATTCAGAGCTTTGTCGATGAACTGGCCCACAAGGCTGGCCAGGATCCGCTCAAGTACCAGATCAAACTGCTCGGCCCGGACCGTCAGATCGATCCGCGCACCTTGAGTGAAGAGTGGAACTACGGCGAATCTCCCGAGCGTTATCCAATCGACACTGCTCGGATGCGCACCGTGCTGGAAACCGCCGCCAAAGCGGCCGGTTGGGGGCGTGAGTTGCCCAAGGGCCGAGGCTTGGGCCTGGCGGTGCACTATAGTTTTGTCACTTATGTGGCGGCGGTGATCGAGGTGGAAGTCAAAGACGATGGCACGTTGATCGTGCACAAGGCCGACATCGCCGTGGATTGCGGCCCGCAGATCAACCCTGAGCGGATTCGCTCGCAGTTCGAAGGTGCCTGCGTCATGGGCCTGGGCAACGCGGTGCTGGGGGAAATCAGCTTCAAGGACGGCAAGGTTCAGCAGGACAATTTCCACATGTACGAGGTGGCACGCATGTCTCTGGCACCGAAAGAAATCGCCGTGCATCTGGTCACGCCACCGGGCGATGTGCCGTTGGGTGGAGTCGGTGAACCAGGCGTGCCGCCGATCGCGCCAGCGTTGTGCAACGCGATCTTTGCTGCCACCGGCAAGCGTATTCGTGACTTGCCAGTGCGTTATCAGTTGCAAGGCTGGCAGAAGGCGCAAGCCTGATGGACAGCGTCGATCTGAACGTCCTGCGCAGCGTGCTGGAATGGCGCCGCGCCGGTCAGCGGGTGATGTTGTACAGCGTGGTCCAGACCTGGGGCACCGCGCCCCGGGCACCTGGCGCCATGCTGGCCTTGCGTGAAGACGGCGTGGTGATTGGCTCGGTGTCCGGTGGCTGTGTCGAGGATGACCTGATTGCCCGGCTGCACGATGGCCGTATCCCGGCCGACGGGCCGCCGGTGCAATTGATTACCTATGGCGTCACCCGGGAGGAGGCCGCACGGTTTGGTTTGCCATGCGGCGGCACATTGCGCCTGACCGAGGAGCGCGTCGGCGATCCGGCGTGGGTCGCCGAATTGCTGACGCGCTGCGAGGCCCATGAAATCGTTGCGCGTGAGCTGAACCTGGCGACCGGCGATGTGATTCTGCAGCCAGCGAGCAAGACCGATGCGCTGGTGTTTGACGGCCAGACCTTGCGCGCCATTTACGGCCCGCGCTGGCGGCTGTTGTTGATCGGCGCCGGCCAACTGTCGCGCTACGTTGCCGAGATGGCGCGGCTGCTGGATTTCGAAGTGCTGATCTGCGATCCGCGCACCGAGTTCGTCTACGGCTGGGAAGAGCAACACGGTCGCTTCGTCCCGGGCATGCCCGATGAAGCGGTGCTGGCCATCCAGACCGACGAGCGCACAGCCATTGTCGCGCTGACCCACGATCCGCGCCTGGATGACATGGCGCTGCTCACGGCCCTGGACTCCAAGGCGTTTTATGTCGGTGCGCTAGGCTCGCGAGTCAACAGCCAGAAGCGCAGGGACAACCTGGCTCAGCTAGGCTTGTCACAACAGGCCATCGAGCGCTTGCACGGCCCGATCGGTTTGCACATCGGCAGCCATACACCGGCGGAAATCGCCTTGTCGCTGCTGGCCGAAATTGTGGCGATCAAGAACGGCATTGAGCTGAAACAGAAGAGGCCGTTGCAGGAGGGGGTATGAGCGACTCCATCGGCGTTATCGTTCTGGCCGCCGGGCAGGGCAGTCGGTTTCGACAGGTAGCGGGTAACGATAAGGACAAGCTGCTGGTGGACTGCACCGGTCGTGATGGCGTCTCCGTGCATTCGATGATCGAGCAGGTGCTGGTGAATCTGCCGGCCGCGCTTGAGAAGCGCGTGCTGGTGACCACGGCGGATCGCCCGCAAGTGATTCGCATGGCTCAAGCCTATGGTTGTGAAATTGTACGGATCGAATCGACCGGCCTGGGCGACAGCATTGCGGCGGGTGTGGCGGCGTGCTCGCAACTCGGTGGATGGCTGATCATGCTGGGGGATATGCCGTTTATCCTGCCGTCCAGCATTGAACAGGTTGTTGCGAATATTGCCGAGGATGCCATCAGCGTGCCGGTGCATGAGGGGCAATATGGGCACCCGGTGGGGTTCGGGCGAAGCTTTGGTCCGGGATTGATGGCGTTGACCGGTGATCACGGCGCCAAGTCGCTGTTCGCGCAGGCGAGGGTGGTCGAGGTGGCGGTGGAGGATCCCGGGGTGTTGTGGGATGTGGATGTGCCTGAGGCACTGGTTTTTCAATAACGGTTGTCAGCGGGATTGCATTCGCACTTCCTCGGAATAATCGGCTCTTCCTTTCGCCCATTCGTATTTATCGATGGGTGCCAGATATAAAACTCGTTATTCAGCGGGTTCTATCCGACATACGATCATGTGGCGTGTGGTGTTCACAGTTGGGGTGAACATCCGGTCAGTACTTATTAGAAAAAATCGCCGTCGATTGGTTACTCCCTGATTGTCGCCAACAGTTCGCCTGTCGAGGCCGAGCCTTGCCGAGTCTATGTCAACGAATTGGCCCGGGTGCTGGAGATGCAGGCACTGTTGTTGGTGCCCATCACGGATGTGTTGCAGGCGCAACTGTCTGTGTATCAAGACTTGTTCCATCTGCAAGGGGAAGTCGAGTTCGACGGTGCCTCGTTCATGTTAATGAAGAAAATCTAACGGAGGCGTCAATGCCGTACTTATTACTGTCACTCGCTGCCGTGTTCTGGGGCGGTAACTATGTGGTCGGAAAGTTGATGGTGGTGGATGTTGATCCAGTGCTGCTGTCACAACTTCGATGGTTGATTACCAGCGCTTTACTACTGTTGATTAACTATAAAGCCGTGATCGCCAGTTTGCCGACCGCACGTAAGTCATGGTTGACCCTGGTTATGTTGGCGGTCTGTGGCCAAGTTATATTTCCGCTGACCTTATATATCGGTTTGCAATACACCAGTTCGTTGAATGCGGCGATTTACCTGTCGGCTACGCCGTGTCTGGTACTGGCCCTCAACCGTTTCGTTTTCGGTGATTTCATCTCCAGCTCGAACATGCTTGGGGTGGTCATCAGTACGGTGGGTGTGTTCTGGCTGGTGACCATGGGACATCTGTCCGATTTGAGCTTCCTGGAAGGCTTCAACAAAGGCGATTTCTGGACCATGGCCTCGGCTGCCAGTTGGGCTGTCTATTGCTCCTTTTTGCGGACAAAGCCCAAAACCATCGCCGGCAATGCGTTCGTAACGTATTGCGCGGTGGTGGGGGCGCTGTGCCTGATTCCGTTCAGCCTGGGTATTTGGGCGTTGCACCCTGATCTGACGTTCAACCTGGGGCAGGGGGCTGCACCGTGGCTGGGCCTGGCGTATCTGGTGATCTTCCCGTCCTGGCTGTCGTACTTGTTCTGGAGCAAAGGCATCGGTGAAATCGGTGCCACCCGTGGTGAGATCTTCACTCACTTGGTGCCACTGTCCGGTGGGCTGTTCAGTATCGTGTTCCTCGACGTGCAATTGCACGCCTATCACCTGGTCAGTCTGGTGCTGATCGTATTTGGGGTGATCCTCTGTTCTATTAAAAGACGGGCGCCGGTGGTACTGCGCACGGAGGCGGCTTGATGGACAGACACTCAACCCGGGCTGGCCGGTTTTTCGAAGTCCAGCACCCATTGCGCCAGCGCTCGGGGGGCTGGTTTGCCAGGGTGATCGAAAAATACGAATTCGGTGGTCAGCGAGGCATATGAACCACTCAGGAAATACGTTTGCACCTGGTCACTGCGGCAGCACGAATCGACCAGTGACAACGGCACCAGGGCAACGCCCACACCGTTGATCACATTAGAAAACAACAGCGGATAAGAGCCACACTCGATGATTTTTTCCGGGGTGATATTGCCCATCATGAATAGTTCGTCGAGATTACGTTGCGAAGCGCTGCGTCGGCTGTTGACCAGGAACACTTGGCCACTGAACGCTTTCAGGTCCTGGATGGCGGGGTGTGCTGCGCTGTAGATCAAGGCCAGCGGATCGTTGAACAGCGTTACCCGGCGATAATGCGAAGGTGCAAAGCCTGCGCCGACAATCACTGCGTCGAGCTTGCCGGCCTCAAGATCCTTGAGCAGCGACTGTGTATTACCAATGCTGACATCCACTGCCAGCCCGTCGGGATTGGCAACGATGCTTTGCAACAGGTTCTGGCGAGTAATAGTGAGGTTTTCGATGACACCCAAACGCACCCGTGTTTCGGTTTTTGTCTGGCTCAGGCTGGCTTGAGCGCGAGCAACCAGTTCGAGAATTTGTGAGGCGTAGGCATAGAGCTCCTTGCCTGGCGCCGTCATCGTGATTCCGCGACCGGAGCGTTCGAACAGCTTGGTATCGAGCCGTGATTCGAGTGTCTTGATGCGGAAGGAAATACTGGATTGAGCGCGGTTTAACCTGATCGCTGCTTGTGTGACGCTGCCGTAGTCAACGATCGCTTTGAAAGCGTCCAGTTCAGCAATTTCCATAGTCACGCACTCTTTGCTCCATAACGGGCCGAAGGCTTTCGGGCCGTGGCAGGATCTACTTTGAGCCCTGCACCGCTCTATTCTGCACGTTGCACAGCTCTTTCGTAATACTTGCTTACAAATATTTAAGCGGGTGTTTAGCAAGGAACGCAATCGCCTCGACAATAAACCGTTGGCAGGTAGCGACAGGCTTCAGTTTTTATTAGCAAAAAAAAGCCCCGCCTGGATCACCAGGCGGGGCTTTTTAGTGGCCGATGGAATCAGACGAGGGGTTTAGGCTCGTGCTCTTTTTCCTGGGCTTGCTCGTGTTGCTCTACCGCTTCCTGAACGGAGCGTGGTGCTTCGTCGATCACGGATTCAGCCGGTTCGGCAGGGGCTTCAGCGGCCGGGGCAGGGGCTGCCTCGACGACTTCAGCAACAACCGGTGCTGGCTCGGCAGCAGCCGGAGCAGCAGTGGCGGCCAGTTCGGCTTCCTTCTGCAGACGCTCGGCTTCACGCTTGCGACGACGTACTTCACGCGGGTCGTTCGGCGCACGGCCACTTGGGGTCAGAGCGCTGACAGGGGCGGCTTCGGCCACCGGTGCAGCCTCTTCGGCAACAACTGGCGCTTCAACAACCGCTGGAGCAGGCTCGGCAGCAGCAACCACTGGCTCGGAGACCATGGCTTCAGCAACCGGGGCCTCATCGACTGGCGCTGGAGCTTCGACCGCTACAGGTGGCTCGGCAACCCAGTTGAACGTGGTTTGTTCTTCGCGAACTTCACGAACCGGTTCAGCCGGCGCTTCAACCACAGGCTCGGTAGCAGCCACTGGTTCAGTGACGATAGTCGGTTCAGCGGCAGCTTCAACTTCAGGCTGTGCTTCACGAGCCGATGCTACTTCGATTTCCGGAGCGGCGGTGACTTCTACTGGCGTGGTCGCTTCAACCACTGGTGCTTCAACCGGAGCGGTTTCCAGCGTGGCGGCAGTGGCGCGTTCAGCTTGCTCGTTGGCTTGTGCTTCAGCAGGTGCGCTGATCACGGAGCTGGCAACGGCTGCGGTAACAGCCAGGCCGGCGGCCAGATCGGCAGCGCTTGGCGCTTCGGCGTTTTCAGCCGATTCGGACTCTTCCGAACCTTCGATCACATTGCCGTTGGCATCGCGTTGACGCTCACGACGGTTGCTGCGACGACGCTGGCCACGGGAGCGGCGGCGTGGACGATCGCCTTCGGCGCCTTCCTGACCATCTTCCTGCAGTTGCTCTTCGTTGGTGGTCAACACTTCTTCGGCAACGGCAGCAGCGGCTTGCTCGGTACGTGGCTGACGTTCTTCACGCGGTGGGCGTGGAGCGCGTTCTTCACGTGGCTGGCGGGCTGGACGCTCTTCAGCGTTGGCAGCGACGGCCGGAGCGGCATCCAGAGGCTCGCGCAGTTCACGAACCGGGCGTTCTTCACGCTCGCCACGTGGCTTGCGATCTTCACGCGGGGCGCGCGGCGCACGTTCTTCACGAGGGGCGCGTGGTGCGCGCTCTTCACGCGGAGCGCGTTCCTGGGCGACTGCTGGAGCTTCTTCGCGGGCTTCGCGTGGCTCACGTGGTGCGCGTTCTTCACGCGGTGCACGTTCCTCGCGAGGCTTGCGCTCTTCATCGCGGCGACCGTTACGGTTGCGGCTCTGCTGACGGCCGTTACGGCGCTCTTCGTTGCGCGCAGGGCGTTCGGTGGCTGGCTTTTCAACCACAACCGGCGCAGCAGGCTCTTCCTTGGTGGCGAACAGGCTGACCAGCGACTTCACCAGGCCTTTGAACAGGCTTGGCTCTGGGGCGACGGCCGGTGCAGCCACCGGAGCGGCGGCGACTTCGGTCGGAACCGGAGCGTTGGCGCGGGCTGGAGCCGTCTTGACCGCGGCTTCCTGGCGAACCAGGGTGCGGGTTGCGGCGGCTGGCTGGACTTCTTCGACTTCGGCAGCGGCAGCGGCGATTTCGTAGCTGGACTGGTTGATGCTGGCTTCCGGGCTGTCATCGCGCAGACGCTGAACTTCGAAGTGAGGCGTTTCGAGGTGATCGTTCGGCAGAATGACGATGCGGGCACGGGTGCGCAGTTCGATCTTGGTGATCGAGTTGCGTTTTTCGTTGAGCAGGAAAGCTGCAACCGGAATCGGCACTTGAGCGCGAACTTCGGCGGTGCGGTCTTTCAGGGCTTCTTCTTCGATTAGGCGCAGGATCGCCAGCGACAGCGATTCAACGTCACGAATGATGCCGGTGCCGTTGCAACGCGGGCAGACGATGCCGCTGCTTTCGCCCAGCGATGGACGCAGGCGCTGACGGGACATTTCCAGCAGGCCGAAGCGCGAGATACGACCGACTTGCACGCGAGCGCGGTCGGCTTCCAGGCATTCGCGGACTTTCTCTTCCACGGCGCGCTGGTTCTTGGCAGGGGTCATGTCGATGAAGTCGATGACGATCAGGCCGCCGATGTCGCGCAAGCGCAACTGACGGGCGATTTCTTCGGCGGCTTCAAGGTTGGTCTGCAGTGCGGTTTCTTCGATGTCGCTGCCTTTGGTGGCGCGCGCCGAGTTGATGTCGATGGACACCAGGGCTTCGGTCGGATCGATAACGATGGAGCCGCCGGAAGGCAGTTCGACGACGCGCTGGAAGGCGGTTTCGATCTGGCTTTCGATCTGGAAACGGTTGAACAGCGGAACGCTGTCTTCGTAAAGTTTGATTTTGCTGGCGTACTGCGGCATCACCTGGCGAATGAAGGTCAGGGCTTCGTCCTGGGCTTCAACGCTGTCGATCAGCACTTCGCCGATGTCCTGGCGCAGGTAATCGCGGATGGCGCGGATGATCACGTTGCTTTCCTGGTAGATCAGGAACGGCGCGGAACGATCCAGCGAAGCTTCTTTGATGGCGGTCCACAGTTGCAGCAGGTAATCGAGGTCCCACTGCATTTCTTCGCTGCTGCGGCCAAGGCCTGCGGTGCGAACGATCAGACCCATGTCGGCCGGGGCAACCAGGCCATTCAGGGCTTCACGCAGTTCATTGCGCTCTTCACCTTCGATGCGACGGGAGATACCGCCGGCACGTGGGTTGTTCGGCATCAGAACCAGGTAACGACCGGCCAGGCTGATGAAAGTGGTCAGGGCGGCGCCCTTGTTGCCACGTTCTTCTTTTTCGACCTGAACGATGACTTCCTGGCCTTCGCTCAGGACGTCCTTGATGTTGACGCGGCCTTCAGGGGCTTTCTTGAAGTATTCGCGGGAGATTTCTTTGAGGGGCAGGAAGCCGTGGCGCTCAGAGCCGAAATCGACAAAGGCAGCCTCAAGGCTTGGTTCGATGCGAGTAATCCGGCCTTTATAGATGTTGGCCTTCTTCTGCTCGCGTGCACCGGATTCGATGTCCAGGTCGTAGAGGCGCTGGCCATCTACCAGTGCAACACGCAACTCTTCGGGTTGAGTTGCGTTAATCAGCATTCTTTTCATGTAGTACCGTCGGTTTCCGGGCTGCCGGAAACGGCGTTCGGCACACACGACTTCTCATGGTCGGTGTCAGGTGCGTCAGGAGTGGTTGGCCACTCCAGTGTCTAGCGAACCCCGGCCAATTGGGCCGGTGTCGCGACGTACGCGTCCTGCTTGCTGTGGCTACTTAAGCACTCAGTCAGGAGGAGGAATCAACCGGCGGCTGTGGACGAGATGAAGCGTCTTGATAAAGCCTATTGCTACACAGTCCAGCGGTTGTGCATCTCCACCCTACACGTATCCCTGATAATTCGGGTGCTGCCGCGCGCAGAATCCGCAGCGGGTTGGCATTTACCGTGAGCTCCGAAAGGGGAGGTCACGCATCATGGCTAATTTAGGCGGTGTTTCCGAAGCGTTCGCTCGGGGTCGTTCGCAGCTGACTGCACTTTGTGAACTGGCCGTGAATATTTGCTCGGAAGGCGAGTGAAAACTCTGCTTTGCGGCATGATTCAGGCCTTATGTCACCTGCGCTCGTTACAACTGCAAACTCTGCCGTTACGTAGCGAAAGCCCCGTAGGACGGCCTCTCGTCCTCGTGAATTGCGTTGGTCAGGGCCGGTTTTTGACCGTTAGTCCGCTGTCCAGGCCACTTTTGGCGGCGTTCGCGACTATAGCAGCAATGATTAAGTGCTTCAATTCCATAAAAAATTGTTATCATCCACGCCATGACGACTACTGCCCCTTCGACCCCAGCCGTACAACTGCTGGAGGTCTCGCCGGAATATGCCGGCCAACGTATTGATAACTTCCTTCTCGCTCGGCTCAAAGGCGTGCCCAAGACCTTGATTTACCGCATTTTGCGCAAGGGCGAAGTGCGGGTGAACAAAGGTCGGATCAAGCCCGAATACAAGTTGCAGGCGGGCGATATCGTGCGCGTGCCGCCGGTTCGCGTGCCTGAGCGCGACGAACCCGTGCCATTAGCCCAGGGTTTGCTGCAGCGGCTCGAGGCCTCGATTGTCTACGAAGACAAGGCGCTGATCGTGGTCAACAAGCCTTGCGGCATTGCGGTTCATGGTGGCAGTGGCTTGACCTACGGCGTGATTGAAGCCTTTCGTCAGTTGCGTCCCGATTGCAAGGAGCTCGAACTGGTTCATCGTCTCGATCGTGATACCTCCGGCCTGTTGATGATTGCCAAAAAGCGCAGCATGTTGCGCCACTTGCACACGGCATTGCGCGGCGATGGCGTCGATAAGCGCTATATGGCGTTGGTGCGCGGCAACTGGGCGGCCTCAATCAAGCAAGTCCGTGCGTCGCTGGGCAAGAGTAATCTGCGCTCCGGCGAGCGCATGGTCGAAGTGGACGAGGAGGAGGGCAAGGAGTCTGTGACCGTGTTCAAGGTCCTGCGTCGTTTTGGCGACTTCGCCACCCTTATCGAAGCCAAGCCGATCACGGGTCGCACTCACCAGATTCGCGTCCATACTCTGCATGCCGGACATTGCATTGCTGGTGATACCAAGTACGGCGATGAAGGTTTCAGCAAAGAGATTCGTGATCTCGGCGGCAAGCGTCTGTTTCTGCACGCCTACATGCTGACTGTGCCGCTGCCTGATGGTGGTGAGCTCAAGTTGCAGGCGCCGGTCGACGAGATGTGGGCCAAAACCGTGGAGCGATTGAGTGCGCCCTACTGATTACAAGCTGCTGATTTTCGATTGGGACGGCACGCTGGCTGACTCCATTGGTCGGATTGTCGAGGCGATGCATGTCGCGTCCGAGCGGTCCGGTTTTCAGTTGCGTGATGATTTTGCCGTCAAAGGCATTATCGGTCTGGGCTTGCCGGAAGCGATCCGCACGCTGTATCCCGAGATTGGCGACACCGAGCTGATAGCATTCCGTCAGCACTATGCGGATCACTACATTGCGGCGGAGGCCGTGCCTTCGCCATTGTTTGAGGGCGTGGTCGAGTCTCTCGAAGCGTTTCGTGTCGAGGGGTATCATCTGGCAGTAGCGACCGGCAAGGCTCGTCGTGGGCTGGATCGGGTGCTGAGGTCTCACGGCTGGGAAGATTATTTCGATATCACCCGTGCTGCTGACGAAACCGCCAGCAAACCCCATCCGCTGATGCTTGAGCAGATTCTCGCCCATTGCGAGGTCCGTCCGGAGCAGGCGCTGATGGTTGGCGATTCGTCGTTCGACCTGCAGATGGCGCGCAATGCGGGCATGGATTCAGTGGCGGTCAGCTATGGCGCTCAATCGATCGACGCCTTGAAGCTATTTGAGCCGAGACTGGCCATTGATCGTTTTTCAGAGTTGCACGCCTGGCTGAATCAGCGGGTTTAATTGGTTTTTTTGCTGGGGTACATGGCATGACCGACGAATGGAAAGCGCCCGCCAAGGCGAGTGCGGAAAGCGGTGACGAGAAAAGCTGGAAGCTGCTGGAAAAAACCTTGCTGGCTGGTGTGCAGGAACAGCGCCGGTCCCGTCGCTGGGGGATATTCTTCAAGTCGCTGACTTTTTTGTACCTGCTCGGCGCGTTGATTCTGTTATCGCCGTTGATAGGCATGGAGAAGGGCGCGAGCCTCGGCTCTGGCTACACGGCGCTGATCGATATAACAGGCATGATTGCCGACAAAGAGCCGGCCAGTGCCGACAATATCGTCGGCAGTCTGCGTGCAGCCTTCGAGGACAAGAAGGTCAAGGGGGTGATTCTGCGGATCAACAGCCCTGGCGGCAGTCCGGTGCAGTCGGGTTATGTCTACGACGAGATCCGTCGTTTGCGCGGCCTGAATCCAGATACCAAGGTTTATGCGGTGATCTCGGATCTGGGCGCTTCCGGTGCCTATTACATCGCCAGCGCCGCGGATCAGATCTACGCCGACAAGGCGAGCCTGGTGGGTTCCATTGGTGTGACAGCGGCCGGTTACGGTTTTGTCGGGACCATGGAGAAGTTGGGTGTCGAGCGTCGTACCTACACCTCCGGCGAGCACAAATCGTTCCTTGATCCGTTCCAGCCGCAGAAGCCTGCGGAAACCCAGTTCTGGCAGAGCGTGCTCGATACCACTCATCAGCAGTTCATCAGCAGCGTCAAGAAGGGCCGTGGTGATCGCCTGAAGGATAAAGAGCATCCGGAGCTGTTTTCCGGGCTGGTCTGGTCCGGCGAGCAAGCGCTGTCGCTGGGCTTGATCGATGGTCTGGGTAATGCCAGTTCGGTTGCCCGTGATGTGATCGGCGAGAAAGAACTGGTGGATTTCACTGTTGAGGAATCGCCATTCGATCGCTTCTCGAAAAAACTCGGCTCCAGCGTGGCTGAGCATTTGGCGATGTGGATGGGCTTTCAGGGTCCGTCGTTGCGCTGATCTTCTTGCTTTAAGGTATCTGCACGCCTTCGGCCAGCAACATGTCCACCAGGCGAATCAACGGCAGGCCGATCAGGCTGGTGGCGTCAGGGCCTTCGGTGCTTTGAAACAGGCTCACCCCCAAACCTTCGGCCTTGAAGCTGCCAGCGCAGTCGTAGGGCTGTTCGGCGCGCAGGTAGCGTTCGATGCGCGCTGCGTCGAGTGTGCGCATGTGTACGGTAAAGGGCACGCAGTCGACCTGGCAGTGGCCGGTCTGACTATTGAGCAATGCCAGGCCGGTCAGGAAGGTCACGCTCGCACCGCTGGACGCCAGCAGTTGTTCGCGGGCCTTTTCGAAAGTGTGAGGTTTGCCGATAATCCGCTCTCCGAGTACCGCGACCTGGTCCGAGCCGATGATCAGATGGTCAGGATGACCGTTCGCAAGGGCGCGGGCTTTTTCTTCGGCGAGACGCTTTACCAGTTCGACGGCTGACTCGGCCGGACGGTGGCTTTCGTCGATATCCGGCGAGCTGCAGGTGAACGGCAGCTGCAAGCGGGCCAGTAATTCCCGGCGATAGGCCGAGCTTGAAGCGAGTAATAAAGGCAGCATGCGCATCTCCAAAGGGCAGGGGCGAATTCTAGCGCAGGCTCAAGTGACGGACAGGGCTGAATTTCCTTTGACATGGCTGGGGGCATCCCTATAATGCTGCGCCTATGTTGAATGACCCGATTCCACCTCACGTTGACCCGCGCAAATTGGCTGACCGTGGCACCACCCTTCAAGGTGAGCTGCTGCTGGCCGATTTGGAGAGACTCTGCGACCCGCTTTCCGATACTGTCGGTACGGTGCAGGCTAAATTCGTTTTTGAACGAGATGAACGTAAATCTGTGGTAATTCACAGCTTTATCGACACCGAAGTCAAAATGGTTTGCCAGCGTTGTCTTGAGCTGGTCACCCTGCCGATCCATAGCGAATGCAGTTATGCTGTGGTGAAGGAGGGTGCGAATACCCAGTCGTTGCCGAAAGGTTATGACGTGCTGGAACTGGGCGAAGATCCTTTGGATCTGCAGTCACTGATCGAGGAGGAGCTTTTGCTCGCCTTGCCCATTGTGCCTGCTCATCATCCGGAAGAATGCCAGCAGCCGGCGGGTCTCGATGAGCCCGAACCGAGCGAGGACGAGGTAACGCGGTCCAACCCGTTCAGTGTATTGGCGCAGTTAAAGCGTGACCCAAACGTTTAGGAGTTAATCAATTATGGCTGTTCAGCAGAACAAAAAATCCCGCTCTGCCCGTGACATGCGTCGTTCGCACGACGCTCTCGAGGCTAGCACCCTGTCTGTAGAAAAAACCACCGGTGAAGTTCACCTGCGTCACCACGTATCGCCAGAAGGCGTATACCGTGGTCGTAAAGTGATCGACAAGGGCGCTGACGAGTAATCCTTGTCCGCTCAAGTCATCGCGATTGACGCAATGGGCGGGGACTTCGGTCCCCGCAGCATTGTTCAGGCCAGCCTTGCTTGTCTGTCTGCTACACCCTCGCTGCACCTGACCCTCGTCGGTCAACCCTCCCTTCTTGAAGAACTGCTCGCCAGCCAATCGGCTGTGGATCGCGCGCGCCTGTCGATTACGCCGGCATCCGAAGTCATCACCATGGACGAAAAGCCTGCCCAGGCCTTGCGCGGCAAACCCGATTCGTCGATGCGCGTGGCGTTGGAATTGCTGCGAGACGGCAAGGCCCAGGCCTGCGTCAGTGCGGGTAACACCGGTGCATTGATGGCGTTGTCACGGTTTGTGCTCAAGACCTTGCCGGGCATCGATCGGCCGGCAATGATCGCGGCCATTCCGACGCAGAAGGGCTACTGCCAGTTGCTCGATCTGGGTGCCAACGTCGATTGCAGTGCCGAGCACTTGTTGCAGTTTGCAGTGATGGGCTCGGTCGCGGCAGAAACCCTGGGCATTGTTCGCCCAAGGGTCGCATTGCTGAACATCGGCACCGAAGACATCAAGGGCAATCAGCAGGTCAAACTGGCGGCCACCTTGTTGCAGAGTGCTCGTGGCATCAACTACATCGGGTTTGTCGAAGGTGACGGCTTGTACCGTGGCGAGGCGGACGTGGTGGTGTGTGACGGCTTTGTCGGCAATATCCTGCTCAAGTCCAGCGAAGGCCTGGCGACCATGATTGCCGGGCGGATCGAGGCGTTATTCAAGAAAAATTTCGCGTCGAAAGTGGTGGGCGCACTGGCGCTGCCGTTGATGAAACGCTTGCAGGCCGAACTGGCACCCGCACGCCATAACGGCGCAAGTTTCCTCGGTTTGCAGGGAATTGTCGTGAAAAGCCACGGTTCGGCGGGGGTGCAGGGTTTTCAGAGTGCGATTCAACGCGCGTTGATCGAGATCCAGGAAAACTTGCCGGAGCGGCTTCATGGGCGCCTGGAGGATTTGTTGCCTTAGGTGTTTTCGTCGGACAATGCTTAAATGTGACCGCTCAGTTCAATGGGCCATCCAACTGTGAGTTTCTTGCGTTCCACAAGCGGGACGTCAATTCTCCGACGACAAGATCATTAGGGGCTTGTTACATGTCTGCTTCCCTCGCATTCGTCTTTCCAGGACAGGGTTCGCAGTCCCTCGGCATGCTGGCCGAGTTGGGCGCGCAACATCCTGTGGTCCTCGAAACATTCAAAGAAGCTTCTGATGCTCTGGGTTACGACCTGTGGGCACTGACCCAGCAAGGGCCGGAAGAACAACTCAATCAAACCGATAAAACCCAGCCGGCCATTCTGACCGCCTCGATCGCCTTGTGGCGTCTGTGGCTGGCTGAAGGCGGTGCGCGTCCGGCTTACGTTGCCGGTCACAGCCTGGGCGAATACAGTGCCCTGGTGGCTGCAGGCAGTCTGAGCCTGGGCGACGCGGTGAAGCTGGTAGAGCGTCGCGGTCAGTTGATGCAGGAAGCCGTTCCGGCCGGGCAGGGCGGCATGGCTGCAATCCTGGGTCTGGAAGACGCCGATGTGCTGGCAGCCTGTGCCGAAGCGGCGCAAGGCGAAGTAGTGAGTGCGGTTAACTTCAACTCCCCGGGCCAGGTAGTGATCGCTGGCGCCAAGGCGGCGGTAGAACGTGCCATCGAAGGCTGCAAGGCACGCGGCGCCAAGCGTGCCATGCCATTGCCGGTCAGCGTGCCGTCTCATTGCGAATTGATGCGCCCAGCCGCCGAGCGGTTCGCCGAGTCGATCGCAGCGATCGACTGGCAGGCACCGCAGATTCCTGTGGTACAGAACGTCAGCGCCAACGTGCCGGCCGATCTGGAAACCCTCAAGCGCGATCTGCTTGAACAGCTCTACAAGCCTGTACGCTGGGTCGAGTCGGTCCAGGCGCTGGCTGCCAAGGGCGCGACCGAACTGGTCGAGTGCGGCCCTGGCAAAGTACTTGCCGGTTTGAACAAACGTTGCGCCGAAGGCGTGTCGACCTCTAACCTCAATACCCCAGACGCTTTCGCTGCCGCCCGTGCAGCGCTGGCCTGAACAAGGAGAAGCTTGCATGAGTCTGCAAGGTAAAGTTGCATTGGTCACTGGTGCCAGCCGTGGTATCGGCCAGGCTATCGCTCTGGAATTGGGTCGTCAGGGTGCCATTGTTATCGGCACCGCGACTTCCGCTTCGGGGGCCGAGCGTATCGCGGCTACCCTGAAAGAAAATGGTATTCAGGGTACTGGCCTGGAACTCAATGTCACCAGCGACGAGTCCGTAGCGGCCGTGCTGGCGAGCATTCAGGAGCAATTCGGTGCGCCGGCGATCCTGGTCAATAATGCTGGTATCACCCGCGATAACCTGATGATGCGCATGAAAGATGACGAATGGCATGACGTCGTCGATACCAATTTGAACAGTCTGTTCCGCCTGTCCAAGGGCGTTTTGCGCGGCATGACCAA
The DNA here is from genome assembly GCF_003732275.1 of Pseudomonas frederiksbergensis. Taxonomy (GTDB): domain Bacteria; phylum Pseudomonadota; class Gammaproteobacteria; order Pseudomonadales; family Pseudomonadaceae; genus Aquipseudomonas; species Aquipseudomonas frederiksbergensis_H. The sequence goes on along the minus strand of NZ_MOBM01000012.1, from coordinate 264,810 downwards.
AGCCCGTTGGGGACGAATTATCAGTATTGGCTCGGTTGTGGGTGCCATGGGCAACGCAGGCCAAGTAAACTACGCTGCCGCCAAGGCCGGTCTGGAAGGTTTCAGCCGTGCACTGGCGCGTGAAGTCGGTTCGCGTTCGATTACGGTAAACTCGGTGGCCCCTGGGTTCATCGACACCGATATGACCCGTGAACTGCCCGAGGCGCAGCGTGAAGCCTTGCAGACGCAGATTCCGCTGGGTCGTCTGGGGCAAGCTCAAGAGATCGCGTCTGTGGTCGCTTTTCTTGCATCTGACGGTGCGGCTTACGTTACTGGGGCTACAATCCCGGTGAACGGCGGGATGTACATGAGTTAAATGTGACGGATTGCTTCAAAAAAATGTCATACGAGCTGTCTAAAATCCGTTATAAAGCTGCAATCTATTTATAGACAGAGGGTCGCCGGGTTTGAGGAGTGAAGCTTTCAGTTGAAAAACTGAAAAGTCTTTCTATACACTTACCCACCGGCCAGCTGCCTGAATTTGTCCATTAGGAGTGAAAACAAGGTATGAGCACCATCGAAGAGCGCGTCAAGAAAATCGTTGCTGAGCAACTGGGCGTTAAAGAAGAAGAAGTGGTCAACACTGCTTCCTTCGTTGAAGACCTGGGTGCCGACTCCCTTGACACCGTTGAGCTGGTGATGGCTCTGGAAGAGGAATTCGAGACCGAAATCCCTGACGAAGAAGCTGAGAAGATCACTACTGTACAAGCAGCAATCGACTACGTTACCAGCCACCAGGCGTAATAGTTTTTAGTCGTCGCTCGCTGTCATGGAAAAACCGCACTGCCATCATGGCGTGCGGTTTTTTCTTTAGGCCTGATGCAAAGTCGTCATTTGAAAAAGGAGAGTGCTGTGTCGCGTAGACGCGTCGTAGTCACCGGTATGGGTATGTTGTCGCCACTGGGCACGGATGTGCCGAGCAGTTGGCAGGGCATTCTGGCTGGCCGCAGTGGCATTGGTCTGATCGAACACACCGACCTTTCTGCCTATTCCACCCGTTTTGGCGGTTCGGTAAAGGGCTTCAATGTCGAGGAATACCTGTCGGTCAAGGAGGCTCGCAAGCTCGACCTGTTCATTCAGTACGGTCTGGCAGCAGGTTTTCAGGCCGTGCGTAACGCAGGTCTTGAAGTCACCGACGCCAACCGCGAGCGGATCGGCGTGGCCATGGGGTCGGGTATTGGCGGTTTGACCAATATCGAAGAAACCAGCCGAACGCTGCATGATTCCGGCCCACGACGGATCTCTCCGTTTTTCGTGCCTGGCTCGATCATCAATATGATTTCCGGTTTCCTGTCCATCCATCTGGGGGCACAGGGACCTAACTACGCCATCGCCACGGCGTGTACCACCGGTACGCACTGCATCGGCATGGCAGCACGCAACATCATGTACGACGAAGCCGACGTGATGATCGCCGGTGGCGCCGAGATGGCTGCGTGTGGTCTGGGCATGGGTGGCTTCGGTGCCTCCCGCGCGCTGTCGACCCGTAATGACGAGCCGTCCCGCGCCAGTCGTCCATGGGACAAGGGCCGTGATGGCTTCGTGTTGTCCGACGGTGCCGGCGCTCTGGTTCTCGAAGAACTGGAACACGCCAAGGCCCGTGGCGCGACCATCTACGCCGAGCTGATCGGTTTCGGCACCAGTGGCGATGCTTACCATATGACCTCGCCACCGGCCGACGGCGCCGGTGCCGCGCGTTGCATCACCAATGCCTTGCGCGATGCGAAGATCAATAGCGATCAGGTTCAGTACATCAACGCTCACGGCACTTCGACCTCGGCCGGCGACCTCGCCGAAGCCTGTGCGATCAAATCCGTGTTCGGCGATCACGCCTACAAGCTGGCGGTCAGTTCGACCAAATCCATGACCGGTCACCTGTTGGGTGCGGCGGGCGCGGTCGAGGCGATTTTCAGCGTACTGGCAATCAACAGCCAGGTAGCACCGCCGACCATCAACCTCGATGAGCCGGACGAAGGCTGCGACCTCGACTTCGTACCCCACACCGCGCGTGGCATGGATATCGATGTGGTGCTGTCCAACTCCTTCGGATTTGGCGGTACCAATGGCTCGCTGGTGTTCCGCCGGTTCGCTGGCTGATGGACAGCTGGGTCGACGGTCAACCGGCTGACGCTTTGTCGCTGAAGGATCGCGGCCTGGCTTACGGTGATGGTCTGTTCGAGACCATCGCAGTCAAGAGCGGGCAGCCGTTGCTACTGGATCGACATTTGTCGCGTCTGGCGGAGGGTTGTTCGCGCCTGGCGATTGCCGCTGATCATGAATTGATCCGCGCGGAGCTACTGGCCTATGCCGCCGCGCTGGGCGAGGGCGTGCTCAAACTCATTCTCACCCGCGGCGACAGCCTGCGCGGTTATGCCGTCGATCCCTCGGCTCAGGCTCGACGTATTCTGCAAGGCAATCCTCCTGCTGCTTATCCGGCGGCTCATGCGGAGCAAGGTGTTCGCCTGTTTCCTTGTGCGACACGGCTTTCCAAACAGCCATTGCTCGCCGGTCTCAAGCATTTGAACCGTCTGGAGCAGGTCATCGCCCGTTCAGAATGGCAGGACACCGAGCATGCCGAAGGCTTGATGCTGGATCAGGTAGGGCGGGTGATCGAAGGCGTGTTCAGTAATCTGTTCCTGGTACGCGATGGCGTGCTGGTGACCGCCAATCTCAAACGCTGTGGCGTGGCGGGCGTGATGCGTGCCGAATTATTGTTTCAAGCCAAGTCATTGGGGATTCCCACGCAAATCACCGATATCACCCTCGAGCAGCTGCAATGGGCTGACGAGGTCTTTGTCTGCAACAGCGTGTATGGCGTTTGGCCGGTGCGCGCCTATGCCGCACTGAGCTGGCCGGTTGGGCCGCTCACCCGTAAACTCCAAACCATTGCTCGTGCGCTACTGGATGCTTGATTCGTGAGACGTAAATTCTTGCTGCTGCTGGAAACCGGATTGGTTCTGGCGGGGCTGTTGGCGGGCGCTTGCGCCTGGAAAATCGATTCGGCGCTGGAACAGCCGCTGAACATCGCCCAGGAAGAGCTGCTGGAAGTGCCCAAAGGCACTACGCCAAACCGCACCTTCCTTCGACTCGAAGCCGATGGCGTCATCAAGGACGCTTTCTGGCTGCGCGTGTATTGGCGTTTTAATCTGGCAGGGCAACCGCTGCACAGCGGCGAATACCGCATGGTGCCCGGCATGACAGTCAACGGTCTGATCGACCTGTGGAAGCGCGGGGAAATGGTGCAGTACAGCCTGACGCTGGTCGAAGGCTGGAATTTCCATCAGGTTCGCGCGGCCCTGGCCAAGGATGAAAAACTCGAGCAGACCCTCAACGGTCTGAGCGACAGCCAAGTGATGGACAAGCTCGGGCACAACGGGATTTTTCCGGAAGGACGATTCTTCCCCGATACCTATCGTTTCGTGCGCGGCATGACTGACGTCGATCTGCTCAAGAAAGCTTACGATCGCCTCGACGAGGTCCTCCTCAAGGAATGGAACCAACGCGCTGCCGACGTCCCTTACACCGAGCCCTATCAGGCGCTGATCATGGCCTCGCTGGTGGAAAAGGAAACCGGTGTGCCGCAGGAGCGTCGGCAGATCGCCGGCGTGTTCGTGCGGCGCATGGAGATGGGCATGCTGTTACAGACTGATCCGACCGTGATTTACGGTCTGGGTGATCGTTACAACGGCAAGTTGACCCGCGCTCATCTCAAGGAACCGACGCCGTACAACACTTACATGATTGCTGGTTTGCCGCCGACGCCGATTGCGATGGTGGGCCGCGAAGCGATCCATGCGGCGTTGAATCCGGCGGACGGCAACAGTTTGTATTTTGTCGCGCGCGGTGATGGCAGCCACGTGTTCTCCGATGATCTGGACGCCCACAACAATGCGGTGCGCGAGTTCCAGATCAATCGACGAGCCGACTACCGGTCCAGCCCTGCACCGACTGTTACGCCGCAGACGGAGGATGCTCAGGCGCCAATCCCGGCGGCTTCGCCCGATACGGCGATCGAAGACATGCCGCTAGTAGCGCCGCAAGACTCTGCACAAGAGCCTGCACAAGAACCTGCGCCAGCACCCGAAGCGGATGCGCCCGCGCCGCAAAGCCCGCAATGACTCTGACTAAGGACTGCCTGTGACTGGCTTGTTTATTACCCTGGAAGGCCCGGAAGGCGCCGGCAAGAGCACCAATCGCGAATACCTGGCCGAGCGTCTGCGCGCTGCCGGGATCGAGGTGGTGTTGACCCGGGAGCCCGGCGGCACGCCCTTGGCTGAGCGGATTCGCGACGTGCTGTTGGCGCCGGTCGATGAGGTCATGAACCCCGACACCGAGCTGCTGTTGGTGTTCGCCGCGCGAGCCCAGCATCTGGCCGAGGTGATCCGCCCGGCGCTGGCCCGTGGCGCGGTAGTCCTGTGCGATCGCTTTACCGATTCGACCTATGCCTACCAGGGCGGTGGTCGTGGTTTGTCACTGGAACGCATTGCGACCCTCGAGACGTTCGTCCAGGGCGATCTGCGCCCGGACTTGACGCTGATCTTCGATCTGCCGGTAGAAGTGGGCCTGGCCCGTGCCAGCGCCCGCGGTCGGCTGGACCGCTTCGAGCTGGAAGGCCGAGCGTTTTTCGATGCGGTGCGCACTGCCTTTCTGGAGCGTGCCAAAACGGATCCTGCGCGTTATGTCCTGGTGGATGCCGCTCAGCCGCTGACGCAGGTTCAGCAGTCTCTGGACGCCTTGTTGCCACGTCTGCTGGAGCTGACCCGTGGCTGAAGCCTATCCGTGGCAGGACAGTCTCTGGCAGCAATTGGCCGGCCGTGCCCGGCACGCCCATGCCTATTTGCTGCATGGCCCGGCCGGGATCGGCAAGCGTGCGCTGGCCGAGCGTCTGATGGCCCATTTGTTGTGTCAGCGCCCGACCGCCCAAGACGCCTGCGGTGAGTGCAAATCCTGCTTGTTGCTCAAGGCCGGCAGTCACCCCGACAACTACATTCTGGAGCCGGAAGAGGCAGACAAGGCGATCAAGGTCGATCAGGTACGTGATCTGGTCAGCTTCGTGGTCCAGACCGCACAGATGGGCGGGCGTAAAGTGGTGCTCATCGAGCCGGTCGAGTCGATGAACATCAACGCCGCCAACGCCTTGCTGAAAAGCCTTGAAGAGCCGTCCGGCGATACCGTATTGCTGTTGGTCAGCCACCAGACCAGTCGTCTGCTGCCGACCATCAAGAGCCGTTGCGTGCAGCAGGCCTGTCCGTTGCCAAGCGAAGCCATGAGTCTGGCCTGGCTGGCCAGCGCTTTGCCGGACTGTTCGGAAGAGGAGCGCATTGAACTGCTGACCCTTGCCGCCGGTTCGCCATTGGCCGCGGTCAAATTGCAGGCGCAAGGCGTGCGCGAGCAGCGGGCACTGGTGGTTGAAGGCGTGAAGAAGCTGCTCAAGCAGCAGCAATCGCCGACGCAACTGGCCGAGGAGTGGAAAACCATTCCCATGTTGCTGCTGTTCGACTGGTTCTGCGATTGGTCGAGCCTGATCCTGCGTTATCAATTGACTCAGGATGAAGCAGGGCTGGGCCTGGCAGACATGCGCAAGGTGATTCAATACCTGGCGCAGAAATCCGCACAGGACAAGGTCCTGAATATCCAGGACTGGATTCTTGCCCAGCGGCAGAAAGTGATGAGCAAAGCCAACCTCAATCCGGTGTTGTTGCTGGAGGCGCTGTTGGTGCAATGGGTATCCTTGCCTACCCAGAAGTGACCGTCTGACACTAGACTCTGATCATCAGACAGTGGAGGTCAACATGAACGAACCCATCAGTCCGGGGCCGCGCAATGGCATTTTGTCCTTGACCATCAAGGACAGGGCCGTGCTCTACGCGGCTTACATGCCGTTCATCAAGAACGGTGGCCTGTTTATCCCGACCAACAAAAGCTACAAGTTGGGCGATGAGGTCTTCATGCTGCTGCACCTGATGGACGAACCGGAAAAGATTCCGGTCGCCGGCAAGGTCACCTGGATTACCCCCAAAGGTGCTCAGGGCAATCGCGCCGCCGGTGTTGGCGTGCAATTCAACGAAGGCGACAATACCGCGCGCAGTCGAATCGAAACCCATCTGGCCGGAGCCCTGAAGTCCGACCGTCCCACTCATACGATGTAAGTTGCAGCCCTTTTATGCTCGTAGATTCCCATTGTCACCTTGATCGCCTCGACCTCACCGCCCACGACGGCTCCCTGGATGCCGCGCTCGATGCGGCCCGTGCGCGCGGGGTAGGGCACTTTCTGTGCATTGGTGTCAGCGCCGATAACGCCGCCGACGTCAAAGCCCTGGCCGAACGTTACGACGATGTCGACTGTTCGGTCGGTGTGCATCCACTCGATGTGCAGCCGGGTGCCGCACCGGCGCTGGATTGGCTGTTGCACGAACTCAATCATCCGCGGGTGGTGGCGATCGGTGAAACCGGTCTGGATTATCACTACGAGCCGGAAGCGGCAACATTGCAGCAGGAATCGTTCCGTCTGCACTTGCAAGCGGCGGGGCAGACCGGTAAACCGGTGATCATCCATACCCGTGGCGCGCGGTCCGATACCCTTGAGCAGCTACGCGAAGCGGCGCTGCCGCAGGCAGGCGTGCTGCATTGCTTCACCGAAGACTGGGAGATGGCCAAGGCTGCGCTGGACATGGGGTATTACATTTCTCTGTCCGGTATTGTCACTTTTCGCAATGCCGATGCCCTGCGGGATGTGGCCAGCAAGGTGCCGGCTGACCGGTTGCTGGTGGAAACCGACTCGCCGTACCTGGCGCCGATCCCTTATCGCGGTAAACCGAACCTGCCGCAATACGTGCGTGAGGTAGCGGAGTTTCTGGCAATGGTGCGAGGTGAGTCCTACGAGCGGTTTGCCGAGCAGACCACCGAGAATTTCAAGCGTTTGTTCCCGTTGGCGCACGTCGGAGCATCGGTGTAACGTTAGAAAAGATCGCAGCCTTCGGCAGCACCTACCGGGCTTTGGCCGCTGAATCGCAGGCAAAAAAAACCCGGGTTCTGGGGGGTGAATCCGGGTTAAGACCATTAGGAGTAAAACAAAGGCACGCAATCCTTTGGTACCTTCATCGGCGCGACACTTGGGGGAGATGCCTCGCCGACAGTTGAAGTATTGATCAGTATTGCGCCGAGTCCAGTTTAGCTGGTCGGGTTTTTAAACAAATTTGGAATACGCGCGCTTCGGTTGAGTTCTCATCAACCGGCGAGGTTGTGCGAATTCATCAAGAAACACATATATGGTCGGATGATCCGTGCATTTTGGCGTAAGTTAGGCATAATACGCGGCTTCGAATTTTGACCCCTACAGACCTTTTCTTATGCATAAAGAACCTCGTAAGGTCCGTGAGTTTCGTCGCCGCGAGCAAGAAATTCTCGATACCGCGCTCAAGCTGTTCCTCGAACAAGGTGAAGACAGTGTCACCGTCGAGATGATTGCTGATGCCGTCGGTATCGGCAAAGGCACGATCTACAAGCACTTCAAATCCAAGGCGGAGATCTATCTGCGCCTGATGCTCGATTACGAGCGCGATTTGAACGAGCTGTTGCATTCGGCCGATGTCGATAAGGACAAGGAAGCCCTGTCCCGGGCCTACTTCGAATTCCGCATGCGCGATCCGCAACGCTATCGGTTGTTCGATCGCCTGGAAGAAAAGGTGGTCAAGGGCAACCAGGTGCCGGAGATGGTCGAGGAACTGCACAAGATCCGCGCCTCGAACTTCGAACGCCTGACCCTGCTGATCAAGGGCCGGATCAGCGAAGGCAAGCTCGAAGACGTGCCGCCTTACTTCCATTACTGCGCGGCCTGGGCGCTGGTGCATGGCGCCGTGGCGCTGTATCACTCGCCGTTCTGGAGCAACGTGCTGGAAGATCAGGAAGGTTTCTTCCAGTTCCTGATGGACATCGGCGTGCGCATGGGCAACAAGCGCAAGCGCGATAACGACACGCCGAGCAGCTGAACCATTCAGTTGCCTTATTGCGCCATGATTTAGCTACATGGCGCAGTACCGCAGGAATATACTCAGGCATAGGGCTTGCTAAAACTTGATTTGTGAGTCAAGTTTTGCGCGTTCGAATCTTCTTTCGCCGGAGTGATCCATGATCGTTGACCGTCAAGGCAGGCGTTTTCGCAATTTGCGGATCAGTCTGACCTCAGCCTGCAATTACGCTTGTACCTACTGCGTGCCCAATGGCAAGCGCCTGGTGGCTGCGCAGGATGAGTTGTCGGCGGAGGCCATGGCACGCGGCGTGGCCTATCTGATCGAGGCTGCGGGCATCGAGCGTTTGCGCATTACCGGTGGCGAGCCACTGGTCAGTCCCAAACTCGAAGCCTTCATGACCGCCGTCGGGCAGATGGGCCTGGCGGATATCAGCCTGACCACCAATGGTCAGTTGCTGGCGAAGAAGTTGCCACTGTTGGTGGATGCTGGCATTCGGCGCATCAACGTTTCCCTCGATACCCTGGATGCCAGCGCTTTTCGCAGCATTGCGCGCGGCGGTGATCTGGCGACTGTCCTCGACGGCATGGACCAGGCCGCCGCGGCCGGCATGAAAATCAAGGTCAATATGGTGCCGTTGCGTGGGCAGAACCTCGATCAGGTGATGCCACTGCTCGACTACTGTCTGGAGCGTGGCTACGAGTTGCGCTTCATCGAATTGATGCGCATGGGCCACCTGGCCAGCGACTCCAACGCCTTCCTGCAGCAGTTCGTCAGCCTTCAGCAGTTGCTGAGCCTGATTGGCGAGCGCTACGAGTACCTTCAGGCCGATGCCCCCGTCGATGCCACGGCGGTGCGTTACCAGATTCCGGGGCTGGGCCATTTCGGCGTGATCGCCAACGAAAGCGTTCCGTTTTGCCGCACCTGTTCGCGTCTACGCCTATCGTCCACTGGCTGGCTGCATGGCTGCCTGTCGTCGAGCAATCGCCACTATGTCGGCGACCTGCTGGACAAGCCTCGTCACCAGGCGCTACCGGCGTTGCAGCGACTGCTGGTCAAAGCGCTGGGAGACAAGCAGGAAGTGGCGTTCTCCGGTGGCGCGACCATCATGAAAATCATCGGCGGCTGATCGGGCCCTATGGTGAAGGGCGCTTGCTGTGGCGAGGGAGCTTGCTCCCGCTGGGTCGCGAAGCGGCCCCAAAAAAATCCCCGTTTCGTCAGAATTAGCGCATTCATCGCTCTACGACGGCTACGCCGCCGAGCGGGAGCAAGCTCCCTCGCCACAGGTCTGTATTCTCAGTCTGGAATTGTGCAGGGTCTTAGCTGGCGCGGAAGCTGCATCCCATGGCCATTCGCCGGTTTTCCGTCACCGGCCTCTGGAGGGTAGGATGCGTAGCCTGGTTTTGCTACTGGCCGTTTTGGCGCTTGGTGGCTGCATGAATGTCAGCGATATGGCCGAAGGGACTCGCTACCACATGAGCGACGCGGGGCTGCTGGACCACAGCGACAGCCGTCGTGTGAATAACTTCCGCATTCAGCCGGACTCGTTCATCTACATCGCCCAGGGGGCTTTCGTGCCACCCGGCAATGCCTATCCGCGCCCTAACGTCGTGGCCGAGGAGGCCTTCAACGGCTTTATCGAATATTTCCCGATGGTCCGCCGCGCCCGCGCGCCGGAAGGCCTCGACGCTGCCATGGGCGAAGCCCGTGCCGCCGGCGCCCATTACCTGCTTTACACGCGTTTCGCCAAGGCCGACGACCGCATCGGCAACTCGGACGAATGGCTCGACCAGGAACACGTGGATCGCCTCGGCATCGACAACGGCGTGATTCAGATCATGTTGATCGAGACCAGCACCCAGTATTTGATTGATACTGCACGTATCAAGAGTCGTGGCGGTTTACTGACGTTCCACGACAACAAGCCAGAAGACTTGCTGGGCCCGCCGCTGGAGCAATACGCTCGCAGCCTGCTGGGGCTCAGCGACCAGTAATTCAAAGGAGAACGCCATGAGTGGCCCGCAAAAAGCCAACGACCTGTTGGGGCAAATCCCCAAAACCAAAGGCTTGCCGCCGGTCCACTTGTGGAACCCCGACTTCTGCGGCGATATCGACATGCGCATCGCCCGCGACGGCACCTGGTATTACCTGGGCACGCCGATCGGGCGCAAGCCGATGGTCAAGCTGTTCTCCACCATTATTCGCCGCGACGGCGATGATTACTTTCTGATTACCCCGGTCGAAAAGGTTGGCATCAAGGTCGACGACGCGCCGTTCGTGGCGATTGCCGTGGAGGTCGAAGGCGAGGGCGAAGCTCAGGTCTTGCGCTTTACCACCAACGTCGATGAAACGGCCGATGCCGGCGCCGAGCACCCTATGCGCGTGGTGATCGATCCGGTCACTCAGCAGCCCGCACCGTACGTGCATATTCGCACTAACCTTGAAGCGCTGATTCACCGCAATGTGTTCTACCAGTTGGTAGAGCTGGCGGTGACCCGTGAAATCGATGGGCAGCGTTGGCTGGGCGTATGGAGCGGTGGCGAGTTCTTCCCTATCGGGCTTGAGCCGTAAGGCGTTGTGCTTCTGTGCTGTAAAAAAGAAACGGCCCGTTATTTCAACGGGCCTTTTTTTATGGGCTTACAAACCCTTGCTCTTGAGTCGCGCAGCATGTTCCAGGTAGAGCCCGACCGGGCTCACGTTCCAACTGTTGATCCCTGCCATCTGATTGACCGCGTCAAAATGGTCCATCGGGTAATCCGAGCGAATCACTTTCCCCAGATGCGAGCTGTAACGGCCGACCAGCCCATCATTGGCGTCCTTTTCTTTATAAAATAACTTTGACAGCACTTTACAGTTCAAATGACTCGGGTCGAGTGGTTGCAGGCTTTGGAACCTCTGCACGATCCCGCTCCAGGAGTAGTAATACACGCCGTTTTCAACTTCGTTGCCTTCCCCGCCCCAAACCTTTGGCATCCCTTGCGGGTACTTGCGATTGAAGGCAGCCAATCCTGCACTGGTCAGCGATTCGAACGCCGCTTCAGGGTCAATCGGGTTTTCCGGATGGCCGCTAATCAGCGAAATGAAGGTGCCGACTGCGCCTAACAGAGCCAGTACGAACGCTTCGGGCAACTCTCCGGGCGTCAGTGCCTTATGCAATTGGTCGGCAATCTCGGAGCCATGATTGGGGCAACTGACAGACGTGACCGACGCGACTTTTTCCGGGTGCAGGGCTGCGACGTAGCGTGCGGCCAGGGGGCCTTGGCTATGGCCGATCAGATTGACCTTGGCAGCTCCGGTTTCCAGCAAAATGCGGTTGACGTGTTCGAGCAGTTTTTCACCGCGTTCCTCATTCCCGTTGACGGTTGGAATATTGACGGCAAACACCTGGGCGCCGGCGCGTTCCAGGGCCTCCTCGATTTCGAAGAAGTAGGGGTAACCGGCGATTTTATCGAAGCCGAATAGTCCGTGAACCAACACAATGGGGTATTTCGTAGACGCGTCCATGTCCATGTTCATACCTATCAATAGCGGATTTGAAGGGGAGCAGATCGCTGACTGCCCGATCTGTTGCGGCTAACCGTAGTTTACAAAGTGGATGGGATCAAAGCGCTTTGGGCAGGATTCGGACGAACAGCCATGTCCATATTGGCGGGGCAGCTGAAAATCCAATTGACACCAAATCATATGATGATTAGCGTGGACACCCATCGAGAACGGCTTTGTGTCGTTTGTTTTTTATCACCGGTCGACGAGGTGCCCATGTCCAGCAGTTTTCATGCGTCGACGGTCGACTGGCTGGGGTGCTGGATTGCTGCCGGCCAGGTCAAACCCGGCGAAACCATCAAGGTCGAAGCCGATCTTGGCGAGCAGCTCGGTGTCAGTCGTACGGTCATCCGCGAAGCCATCAAAACCCTGGTGGCCAAAGGCATGCTCGAAGTCGGGCCGAAGGTCGGCACACGCGTATTGCCGGTGCGGCGCTGGAATCTCTTCGATCCGCAAGTCGTCGGCTGGCTATCGCGTAGCGGCTTACCGGAAAACTTTGTCGACGACTTGCTCGACCTGCGCCGCACCATCGAACCCATGGCGGTGCGCTGGGCCTGTGAGCGGGCGACGGTGGAACAAGTGCAAGCCGTGCTCCAGGCCTACAACGCGCTGGAACGGGCGGTGGACAGCGGCATCGATTACAACCGTGCCGACCAGTTCTTCCACGAGTGCATCCTCGCCGCCAGCCACAATCAATTCATCGAACAAATGGTCCCGGCCCTCGGCGCGTTGCTGGCAGTGTCTTTCGAAGTGTCTGCCGCCGACCCGGACGAACTGCGCCGAACCTTGCCAATCCACAAAGACATGGCCGACGCCATCGCCGCCCGGGATGCCGCGCGGGGTGTGTGGGCTTGCATGACCCTGATCGATAACGCGGACCTGGCGATCAAACGCTTCTATCCCCAAGTCATGGCCGACAAGAAAGCCAGCTAACAATAAAGAACCCTTGTGGGAGCGGGCTTGCTCGCGAAGGCGATGCGTCAGGCGACAGAGAGGGTGAATGTCACGGCCTCTTCGCGAGCAAGCCCGCTCCCACATAAAAGCAACAAAAAGGAGGTTTCATGACGTGGACTGCGGTTACCGGACACCGTGCGCGACTCGGCGAAGGTCCGTTCTGGGATGCGCCGACCCAGGCGCTGTATTGGGTAGACATCGCGGGTCAACAGGCGCTGAGGCTGATCGGCGCCAATGTGGAAATCTGGCAGATGCCGGAGCACGTGTCCGCGTTCATCCCCTGCGAAAGCGGCGATGCCCTGGTGACATTGAGCAGTGGGGTTTATCGGTTGGATCTGGATTCTCCAGGCCTGGAACCTCGGCTGACCTTGTTCTGCGTCGCCGATCCGCAACCCGGCAATCGCCCCAACGAAGCTCGCTGCGATGCCCAGGGCCGGCTCTGGCTGGGCACCATGCAAAACAACATCGGTGAGCAGGGCGAAGACTTGCCCGTCGTGCGCCGCTCGGGTGGCCTGTTTCGCATCGACCGCGATGCTCGAGTCACGCCGCTGCTTCGAGGATTAGGCATCCCCAACACGTTGCTGTGGAGCGACGACGGCACAACCCTGTATTTCGCCGACAGCCTCGACAGCACGCTTTACCGGCATTTCATCCATACCGACGGCAACCTGGACACCGCCTATGTCTGGCTTGGCCCCCACGAACGTGGCGGCCCCGATGGCTCGGCGATGGATGCCGAGGGCTATATATGGAATGCCCGTTGGGATGGCAGTTGTCTGCTCAGATTGAACCCCGAAGGTCATGTGGATCGGGTGGTCGAACTGCCGGTCAGCCGTCCCACCAGTTGTGTATTCGGTGGCGAAGACTTCAAAACCCTGTACATCACCAGCGCCGCAAGTCCGCTCAATCACCCGCTGGACGGCGCGCTGTTATCGATTCGAGTGGATGTGCCCGGAAAAGCCTGTCAGCGGTTTGCTGGATAAATCCCTAAATATGGGATGTAAAATTATATATTGAGATTATTGGGTGGTCGGGTTTATAGTCGGCCCCATCAGTTACACGCACTCACACTTAAAAAAACAAAACAGGTGAAGTGATGCAGCGATATTCCACCGCACTCCCTTACGGAGTCAGTGCTTCAGGCCGCCTCGGCGCCCGGGCGTTTTCGCGCCTGCCTGCCTATTCCCAAAAGCCTTTTGACCGGACATCGACAGATGTCCGGTTTTCGTCGTGCCTTCGAACAGGAGTGTTGATCCATGGCTGAACCTCTTTCCTTGCCACCGGTACCCGAACCGCCCAAGGGTGAGCGCCTGAAAAACAAGGTTGTGCTGCTGACCGGTGCCGCTCAGGGTATCGGCGAAGCGATTGTCGCGACCTTCGCCTCCCAGCAGGCCAAGCTGATCATCAGCGATATCCAGGCCGAGAAAGTCGAAAAAGTCGCGGCGCATTGGCGTGAACAAGGCGCGGATGTCATAGCGATCAAGGCCGACGTGTCGCGCCAGCACGACCTGCACGCCATGGCTGAATTGGCCATCGAACTTCACGGCCGGATCGACGTGCTGGTCAACTGCGCCGGGGTCAACGTGTTCCGCGATCCGCTGCAAATGACCGAGGAAGACTGGCATCGCTGTTTCGCCATCGACCTGGATGGCGCCTGGTATGGCTGCAAAGCCGTGTTGCCGCAAATGATCGAGCAGGGCATCGGCAGCATCATCAACATTGCCTCGACCCATTCCACTCACATCATTCCCGGCTGCTTCCCGTACCCGGTGGCCAAGCATGGCTTGCTCGGACTGACCCGCGCCTTGGGCATCGAATACGCACCCAAAGGCATTCGCGTCAACGCTATCGCACCGGGCTACATCGAAACCCAACTGAACGTCGATTACTGGAACGGTTTTGCCGACCCCCATGCCGAACGTCAGCGAGCTTTCGACCTGCATCCACCGCGACGCATCGGCCAGCCGATTGAGGTGGCGATGACCGCTGTGTTCCTGGCCAGCGATGAAGCGCCGTTCATTAACGCTTCATGCATCACCATCGATGGTGGGCGCTCGGTCATGTACCACGACTGAATAACCGGGCTTCAAGCGCGAAACTACGCCTGAAATCCAATCATCATACGATATGACTATTGGCTGCATGCTTCGACCGCTGTATTGGCTTTCAAATAACGCTCAAAAAAAATAACAAGGAGTCAGCTTATGAAACGTCGTCGTGGGATCCGTTCCCTGTGCTGTGCCGCTTTGGCGGTCACCGCGGTCAGCCTGAGCAGTACGTTGCTGGCGGCCGAGGAAGTGAAGATCGGTTTTCTGGTCAAGCAAGCGGAAGAACCCTGGTTCCAGACCGAATGGGCCTTCGCCGAAAAGGCCGGCAAGGACAAGGGCTTCACCGTCATCAAGATCGCCGTGCCTGACGGCGAGAAAACCCTCTCGGCCATCGACAGCCTGGCGGCCAACGGCGCCAAGGGCTTCGTGATCTGCCCGCCGGACGTCTCCCTCGGCCCGGCAATCATGGCCAAGGCCAAGCTCAACGGCTTGAAAGTGATCGCCGTCGATGACCGCTTCGTCGATGCCGGCGGCAAGTTTATGGAGCATGTGCCGTACCTCGGCATGGCAGCCTTCGAAGTCGGCCAGAAGCAAGGCGCCGCCATGGCCGCCGAAGCGAAAAAACGCGGCTGGGACTGGAAAGACACCTACGCGGTAATCAACACCTACAACGAACTCGACACCGGCAAGAAACGCACTGACGGTTCTGTCAAAGCGCTGGAAGACGCCGGTATGCCGAAAGACCACATCCTCTTCTCGGCGCTGAAAACCCTCGACGTACCGGGCAGCATGGACGCCACCAACTCGGCCTTGGTGAAGCTTCCGGGTGCGGCGAAAAACCTGATCATTGGCGGCATGAACGACAACACCGTGCTGGGCGGTGTACGCGCCACCGAAAGTGCCGGTTTTGCCGCGGCCAACGTGATCGGCATCGGCATCAACGGCACCGACGCCATTGGCGAACTGAAGAAGCCCAACAGCGGCTTCTTCGGCTCGATGCTGCCGAGCCCGCACATCGAGGGCTACAACACCGCGAGCATGATGTACGAGTGGGTCACCACCGGCAAAGAACCGCCGAAATACACCGCGATGGACGACGTTACGCTGATCACGCGCGACAACTTCAAGCAGGAACTGGAAAAGATCGGCCTGTGGAACTGAGGCGCGGTTGATTTCATCGGCAGCCCTGGCAACGGGGTTGCCTGACCGGTGTGATGAGGTGGGTTTATGCACGCACAAGTAAAGACAGATCAACAGGGCATTGGCGGCAGCTTGCGCTTCAACGGGATCGGCAAGACTTTTCCCGGGGTGAAGGCGCTGGATGGCATCAGCTTCGTCGCCCATCCGGGGCAGGTTCACGCCTTGATGGGCGAGAACGGCGCGGGTAAATCCACGCTGCTGAAAATCCTTGGCGGCGCTTACACGCCCAGCAGCGGCGATCTGCAGATTGGTGAGCAGAAGAGGATCTTCAAATCCACCGCCGACAGCATTGGCAGCGGGGTCGCGGTGATTCATCAGGAGCTGCACCTGGTGCCGGAAATGACCGTCGCCGAGAACCTGTTTCTCGGGCATCTGCCGGCGAGTTTCGGCCTGATCAATCGCGGCGTTTTGCGGCAACAGGCATTGGCCTGCCTTAAAGGCCTGGCCGATGAAATCGACCCGCAAGAGAAAGTCGGGCGCTTATCCCTCGGCCAGCGGCAACTGGTGGAAATCGCCAAGGCGTTGTCCCGTGGCGCGCATGTGATTGCGTTCGACGAACCCACCAGCAGTTTGTCGGCACGGGAAATCGATCGCTTGATGGCGATCATCGGGCGCCTGCGTGACGAAGGCAAAGTGGTGCTTTACGTCTCCCATCGCATGGAAGAAGTGTTCCGTATCTGCAACGCGGTGACGGTGTTCAAGGACGGTCGCTTCGTGCGCACTTTCGAGGACATGAGCGCGCTGACCCATGATCAGCTGGTGACGTGCATGGTCGGGCGCGACATTCAGGATATCTACGATTACCGCAGCCGTCCGCGCGGCGCAGTGGCGCTCAAGGTCGACGGATTACTGGGGCCGGGCTTGCGTGAGCCGGTGAGTTTCGAGGCGCACAAGGGCGAAATCCTCGGGCTGTTCGGCCTGGTCGGGGCCGGGCGCACCGAGCTGTTCCGGATGCTCAGCGGGCTGACGCGCAACACCGCCGGGCGCCTGGAGTTGCGCGGTCATGAACTGAAACTGCGTTCACCGCGCGATGCCATTGCGGCGGGGATTCTGCTGTGTCCCGAGGACCGCAAGAAGGAAGGCATCCTGCCGCTCGCAAGCGTCGCCGAGAACATCAACATCAGCGCTCGTGGCGCCCATTCCACCTTCGGCTGCCTGTTGCGCGGCTTGTGGGAAAAGGACAATGCCGACAAGCAGATCAAGGCGCTGAAGGTGAAGACGCCCAACGCAGCGCAGAAAATCATGTACCTGTCCGGCGGCAATCAGCAGAAGGCGATTCTCGGTCGCTGGCTGTCGATGCCGATGAAAGTCCTGCTGCTCGACGAGCCCACCCGCGGCATCGACATCGGCGCAAAAGCCGAGATCTACCAGATCATCCATAACCTGGCGGCCAGCGGCATCGCGGTGATTGTGGTGTCCAGCGACCTGATGGAAGTCATGGGCATTTCCGACCGTATCCTGGTGCTCTGCGAAGGCGCGATGCGCGGCGAACTGACCCGCGAACAAGCCAATGAATCCAACCTGCTGCAACTGGCGTTGCCACGCCAACGCGCTGCCGACGTGGCGAACTGAGAGGTGACTATGACCATCCAAAACAATGCTTTGCCAACCCCGCGCAAACCTCTGGACCTGCGGCGTTTTCTCGATGACTGGGTGATGCTGCTGGCGGCCGTCGGGATCTTTGTGCTCTGCACCTTGCTGATCGACAACTTCCTGTCGCCACTGAACATGCGCGGCCTGGGCCTGGCGATTTCCACTACCGGGATTGCCGCCTGCACCATGTTGTATTGCCTGGCGTCCGGGCACTTCGACTTGTCGGTGGGCTCGGTGATTGCCTGCGCCGGCGTGGTTGCGGCAGTGGTAATGCGTGACACCGACAGCGTGTTCCTCGGCGTCAGTGCGGCGTTGGTGATGGGGCTTATCGTCGGGCTGATCAATGGGATCGTGATCGCCAAGCTGCGGGTCAATGCGTTGATCACCACGCTGGCGACCATGCAGATCGTGCGTGGCCTGGCTTACATTTTCGCCAACGGCAAAGCGGTCGGTGTGTCCCAGGAGCAGTTCTTCGTCTTCGGTAACGGTCAGTTGTTCGGCGTGCCGGTGCCGATTCTGATCACCATCGTTTGCTTCCTGTTTTTCGGCTGGTTGCTGAATTACACCACCTACGGTCGCAACACCATGGCCATCGGCGGCAACCAGGAAGCGGCGTTGCTGGCCGGGGTGAACGTTGATCGGACCAAGATCATCATCTTCGCCGTACACGGTGTGATCGGCGCGTTGGCCGGGGTGATTCTGGCGTCGCGCATGACGTCCGGTCAGCCGATGATTGGCCAGGGTTTCGAGCTGACGGTGATCTCGGCTTGCGTGCTCGGCGGGGTGTCGCTGAGTGGCGGGATCGGGATGATTCGTCATGTGATTGCCGGGGTGCTGATTCTGGCGATCATCGAGAATGCGATGAACCTGAAGAATATCGATACGTTTTATCAGTACGTGATTCGCGGTTCGATCTTGCTGCTGGCGGTGGTGATTGATCGATTGAAACAACGCTGATTTTCTCTGTGGGAGTGGGCTGTCTGACACATTGAGCTTGAATGTGCCGACGCCATCGCGAGCAGGCTCGCTCCCACAGTTGAGCTGTGTTGCGCACAAAATTTGTCTACACGGCAGATCCTTTGTGGGAGCGAGCCTGCTCGCGATTGACCGCGCAGCGGTCGGTTTTGAATCGGCATCCTTCACCCACTTTCACAAAATATCCCTTGCTCGCCCCAACCCGTTTCAGCTATGACGGTACACCCGAGGTGTACATGATTAGACCGCTACGAATTGACAAGAAACAACAGGTGCTCGACGAGCTCGTCCGGCGCATCGAAAACGGCCTCATGGAGGACGGCGTTCTATTGCCGGGCGAACATCAGTTGGCTCAAGAATTCAAGGTCAGCCGAGGCACGCTGCGTGAAGCCCTGGCCGAACTGAAACGGCGCCACTACATCGCTACGCAAAGCGGGGTAGGGTCCATCGTCACGTTCGACGGTGTGGTGCTCGATCAGCGCAGCGGCTGGGCCCAGGCGCTGGCCGACAATGGGGCGCTGATCAATACCGAAGTGCTGCGGCTGGAGGCGGTGACCCGTCCTGACTTGCTACCACGTTTCGGCACCGATCAATTCATCACCCTCGACCGTCGCCGCCGCGGCACCGACGGCACGCTGGTGTCCCTTGAGCGTTCATTGATGCCCGCCACCGGAGGCCTGGAAGGCCTGCCGCGAGTCGGTCTGATCGATGACTCCCTGACCATCACGTTGGCCGCCTACGGTTACATCGGCGACCACGGCGATCAGTGGATCGGCGCCGAACCCTTGAATGCCGAAGACGCCGAATTGCTCGGGCGCCCGGAGGGCACGGTGTTCCTCAAGGCCCTGCGCACCACTTACGACCGTCAGAACCGCTTCATGGAACAGGTCGAAAGCCTGCTCGATCCGGTGCATTTTCGTCTGCACCTGCAAATTGGAACTTCAAAATGACCGCGCTGGACCGTGCGCTGGGCGCCTTCTATGGGCTGGCCCTGGGCGATGCGTTGGGCATGCCGACACAATCCCTGAGCCGCGCCGAGATCAAGGCGCGCTTCGGCGAGATCACCGATCTGCAAGACGCTGGCCCGGATCAACCGATCGCCGCCAACATGCCCAAAGGCTCGATCACTGACGATACCGAACAGGCGATCCTGGTCGGTCGGTTGTTGATTGAAGGCGAGGGCTGGATCGAACCGCAGGTGCTGGCCCAGCGCTTGATCGAATGGGACGCCGGGATGCAAGCCAAAGGTTCGCAGGATTTGCTCGGCCCCTCGACCAAACGCGCGATCGAGATGATCCTCACCGGCCACTCGCTGGAAGAGGCCGGCCGCCACGGCACCACCAATGGCGCGGCCATGCGCATCACGCCGGTGGGGATTGCGGCCGATGTTGCCAATCCCGAGCGTTTCATCCGCGCCGTGGTGCAAGCCTGTCAGGTCACCCACAATACCTCGCTGGGAATTTCCAGCGCGGCAGCAGTGGCGGCGGTGGTTTCTGCCGGGATCAACGGCATGGACCTGGGCGAGGCATTGAACCTCGGCCAGCAGATCGCTCAGCAAGCCGAAAGCCATGGCCACTGGGTCGCTGGCGGGCGTATCGCCGCGCGCATCAGTTGGGCGTGGCGCATCAGCGTCGACAGCGACAAGGCGTTGCTGGCGGATTTGTTGTACGACGTAATCGGCACGTCGGTGGCCTCGCAGGAATCGGTGGTGGTGTCGTTTGCCTTGGCTCAGCAAGTGGTCATCGGGGAAATGACGGCCTTCGAAGCGCTGTGCATGGCTGCCAGTCTGGGCGGTGATACCGACACCATCGCGGCGATTCTCGGCGCCATGCTTGGGGCTTGTCTGGGGATTGAGAGTTGGCCTGTGGCGATGATCGAAAAGGTCAAAGCCATTAATTCGTTGGAGTTGGAACCGTTGGTGCAAGGGCTGTTGGCTCTGCGCTATTCGCACTGACGCCATCGCGAGCAGGCTCGCTCCCACAGGGTATGGTGCAATCTCAAGGCACACGCCGTACCTGTGGGAGCGAGCCTGCTCGCGATGGGGCACCGCATATTTGAATTTTTCACCGCAATGGAGCGCACAAACATGGCCAGGATCGCCGGAAAGTTATATCGACTTCCGAAATTGCCCATAACCACAATAATGGCAACAGGAGCATTTTTATGAGTTCATCGAACACCGGGCAAAGTGTCGGGCAATTGGAAACCCGCGGCATCGAACCGGTGCCGGAAGGGGAGTGCAACGGTCACCCACTGCAACTGTTCTGGGTCTGGTTCGCGGCGAACATTTCCATCCTCGGCTTGCCGTTGGGCGCCACGCTGGTAGCCTTCCGCGGCCTGGCGATCTGGCAGGCGATCATCGTCGCCATCCTCGGTGCTGCCGGTTCTTTCGCGGTGGTCGGGATCATTTCCATTGCCGGTCGTCGTGGTCGCGCACCGAGCCTGACGTTGTCGCGAGCTATCTTCGGCGTACGCGGCAATATCGGCCCGACCCTGGTCTCGCTGATGTCGCGTCTGGGTTGGGAAACCGTCAACACCACCACCGCTGCATTCGTCTTACTGTCGCTGTGCTCGATTCTGTTCGGCTCGCCGGTGGAAGCCAAAAGCGCGCCGCTGCTGACCCTGGTGTTCATTGCGATTTTTGTGCTGCTGACGTTGTCGGTGTCCGGCCTCGGTCACGCCACGTTGCTGGTGATCCAGAGATGGTCGACCTACGTGTTCGGTGCGTTGAACATCCTGGTCGGCGGTTTCCTCTGCGCGACCATCGACTGGAGCGCCGTATTCAATGCCACGCCAGCGCCTCTGAGCGCAATGATCATCGGCATCGGCACCATGGCCGCCGGCACCGGGATCGGTTGGGCCAACGCCGGTGCCGACATGTCGCGCTACCAGCACCGCAGTGTCAAAGCCGTGCGTCTGGTGGCGTCGGCGGCCTTCGGTGCAGGGATTCCGCTGGTGCTGCTGATCACCCTCGGTGGTTTGCTGTCAGTGGGCAACAATGATCTGGCCTCGGCCACTGACCCGATCGTCGCAATCCGCGACATGCTGCCGACCTGGATGGCCGTGCCATACCTGATCACCGCGTTCGGCGGGCTGCTGCTGTCGAACAACCTGTCGGTGTACTCCGCCGGTTTGACCACCTTGACCCTCGGCCTGAAGGTCAAGCGCGTGTATGCGGTGGTGGTCGATATCATTGCGATCTTCGCCGGGTCGATCTACTTCATGCTGATCGCCGAGAGTTTCTACGGCCCGTTCATCACCTTCATTTCCTTGCTGGCCGTGCCGATCACCGCGTGGGTCGGGATTTTTGTGGTCGACCTGATTCACCGGCATTACTACAGCCCCAAAGACCTGTTGGACGTCAGCCCGAGCAGCGCCTACTGGTATCGCGGCGGCGTCGAGTGGCGCGCCTTCGGTGCATGGGCGCTGGCGATTGTGCTGGGTTTCAGTTTCACCACCATCGGTACTACTGAACAAGATGTCTGGTTCCGGGGCTTTTTGTCCGATTCCTGGCTGGGCCACAACGGCCTGGGCTGGATCGTAACGTTCCTGGTGGCCGGTGGCATTTACTGGGTACTCGGCGGTGCCAAGGACCGCCGCACTGCGTTGATCGAGCCGGCTCATGCCTAAAATGCTGCACACCGGCCAGGTCATGATCGATCTGGTCATGGCCGTGGATAAATTGCCTCAATCGGGCAGTGACGTGCTGGCGCAATCCGCCCGTTTCGAGGCTGGCGGTGGCTTCAATGTGATGGCTGCGGCCCGGAGAAACGGTTTGCCGGTGGTTTACCTCGGTGGCCATGGCAAGGGCCGTTTCGGCGACATGGCCCGAGAGGCGATGACGGCTGAAGGCATTCGGATCGGCATCGATCAGAGCACTGAGCGCGACACCGGGCTGTGCGTCGCGCTGACCGAAGCCTCGGCCGAGCGCACGTTCATTTCCTGCATCGGTGCCGAAGGCGAATTGACCGCCGAAGACCTGGCGAATGTGCCAGCCGAGGCGGGCGATTTTGTCTATGTCAGCGGCTATAGCCTGCTGCATGGCGGCAAGGCTCAGGCGCTGGTGGATTGGGTGCTGGATTTGCCGGACGGGATCAAGGTGGTGTTCGATCCGGGGCCGTTGGTGGATTCGCCGGACGCGCCACTGATGAAGGCCTTGTTGCAGCGCATCGATCTGTGGACCAGCAACCGTGTCGAGGCGCAGCGGTTTACCGGGGCGAAGGAAATCGACGAGGCATTGAATCGGTTGGAGGATCATCTGCCGACCGAGGTGTTGACGGTGGTACGCGATGGGCCGCAAGGGTGCTGGATCAGCCAGCGCGGCGATCACCAGCACGTGCCGGGCTTCAAGGTCGTGGCGGTGGACAGCAATGGTGCCGGGGATGCTCACGCGGGAGTTTTTGTCGCCGGGTTGGCGCACGGATTACCGGCAGTCGAAGCGGCGCGGCGGGCGAATGCGGCAGCGGCGTTGGCGGTCACTCGCTGGGGGCCGGCGACTTCACCGGGGGCGGCTGAGGTGGATGCGTTGATTCGCGAGACCTATGGCGCCTGATTGACCGCTATCGCGAGCAGGCTCGCTCCCACAGTTGATTCGTGTGAGCCGCAATATTGGCGGCTGGCATAAATCCAATGTGGGAGCGAGCCTGCTCGCGATGGGGCCCTCAAACTCACCATCAAATCCGGACCCTTACCCGGCCTTGCGCAACGCCTCGATCAACTCTTGCTTGCGCATGCTCGAGCGCCCCGGAATCTTCTTCGCCCGGGCTTCTTTCATCAGGCTGTCCACCGTCTGCGTATCGCGCGAAGCCTTGCTGTTGCGCGGCTTGCCTTCACGGGTGGCCACCGCACGTCGGGCCGATTCCTTGCGATCTGCAGACTTGGCGCTGGCCGGCTTCTTGCGCCCGGAGCCGCCGGCGCGTTCACCTCCGCCCGACTGCTTGTTCACCGTGGCCCAGGCTCGAGCTTCGGCTTCATCTTTCGACACGCCTTTGTGCTCGTAGCTTTCTTCGATGTGTTCGGCCTTGCGTTTTTGCTCGGCGGTGTATTTGTCTTTACTTCCACGAGGCATGGGATTTCTCCTGGCTGTAGGAGCTGGCGAAGCGCCTACTCGGTTAGACATCCAGCTTGCGCGCCGCCTCAACCCCAGCGGCGCTGAGTTTGATCGGCAGGTTCAACGAGTGCTCGCCGGCTTCGTTGCAGGTCACATGACCGTGCTGGATCAGCCCGCGTTCCTGCAGAGTCGCGAGCGTGCTGGCCACGACTCTCTCCCCCCGGTAATTGTCCAGAACCTCCTTGCCCAAGCCATTTGGGTGGGCGTGCAGCAGGCGGGTCAGGACTTCTTTTTCCAGGTTTTTATCGACGTTCATGGTTACCTCTTCGTCAGGATGGGTAGGTATTGCATGTTCACTCGCGTCGGCGAACTTATTGATTGACGCTACGGCCTTCGGAGCCCGAGCCACCGGTGGTGGTTTTCGAGCCGACGCCGGTTCCGGCGTTGTCGGGAGTCTGGGTACTGGGTGTATTCATCTCGCCCGCATCGTCGTGATAAATCCGTGGGTCTGTGGCCGTCGCAGAAGGCGACCGGCCGCTGTCGATGCCTTGGGTGGCCGCAGATTCGGGCCTTTCGATTGGATCGGTCGGGTCGGTCCCGGAAGAGCTGGTCGCGGCGAACGCGACAGAGGTGAGCAATGTGGTGAGAGCGAGGGCGGTCAGTCGGGACGTGATCATGGTGTCGTCTCCGTTGATTAGAGTCCTTACCCGATATTGGTCCTTCCTGACCTGGATTGGTGCCTGATGAACGACGAGTGGTGTCGCTCAAGCTTATTGGTCGACGCCGATTTCTTCCTTGAACAGCTCCATGAAACCCTTCAGGCGTTCGTGGCGAATCAGTGCCAGACGTTGACCGGCAGTCGTTTGGAAGCCGTCCGCCAGGTGCAGCAGCTTGGTCTGGAAATGATCGAGGCAAAAACGTTTGTCGTCGTAGTCCCGTTCTTTTGCTTCTGGGTCCAAAGGGTCGTACAGCGCACTGCCCATGCGCCCGGCGATGTAGAAGGTACGCGCCACGCCAAGCATGCCAAGGGAGTCCAGACGGTCGGCGTCCTGGATGATTTTCGCTTCGAGGGTGATGGGGGTGATGTTGGCGCTGAAGCTGTGGGCTTCGATGGCGTGAACGACCGCTGTGATTTTTGCGCCAGGCCAATCGATGGCTATCAGAACTGTCGAAGCTTTCTGCGCCGCCAGTCGTGATGCCTGTGAGCGCTGCGGCGAGTTCTTCTCTACCGCCACACAATCGTGCAACAGCACGGCTGCCAGCAGCACCTCAAGATCACCGCCTTCTTCGGCATGAAGCGTGCGCACGTTGTGCCACACCCGCTGCAAGTGCGACAGATCATGGGCGCCATCCTCACCAGGTTCCAGTGCATGAGGCAGCAGTTCAGAAGCCAGATTGTGCAGCGGCGCGAAAGCGGTGATGGTCATGGAATTCCTTGGATTCGACTCGGTTTTTGTGATCAATGAGCACCCTGTGGGAGCGGGCTTGCTCGCGAAGGCGCTGTGCCAGGCAACATTAATGTCGACTGATACTCCCTCTTCGCGAGCAAGCCCGCTCCCACAGGTTCTGCACCTTAACTGACTAGCACAATCATGCTGATTTCGCAGGCTGGTCCGTTTACACAAAGTGCAACAAAACAGCGATGCTACATGTCGTTTTGCATTCAAATGTGACGAGCATCGCGCGCGGACTTAGTATGGCGTTTTCAACTTTTCACAAGGCACGTTCATGACGATCGAAATCCGCTCGGCAACCCCCAGCGATGCTCCGCAAATCCTCGCGTTCATCACTGAACTGGCGGACTTCGAACGTGCCCGCCACGAAGTCATCGCCAGCGTCGCCGACATCGAGCGTAGCCTGTTCAGCGAGGGCGCCACCGCTCATGGCCTGATCTGCCTGCGCGATGGCTCGCCGATCGGCTTTGCGGTGTTCTTTTTCAGCTATTCGACCTGGTTGGGCAGCAACTGCCTGTACCTCGAAGACCTCTACATCACTCCCGAACAACGGGGCGGCGGCGCCGGTAAAACCTTGCTGCGCCACTTGGCCAAAATCGCCTGCGCCAATGACTGCGGGCGTTTCGAATGGAGCGTGCTGGACTGGAACAAACCGGCGATCGAATTCTACAAATCCCTCGGTGCACAGCCGCAGGAGGAGTGGGTGCGGTATCGGATGGATGGGGCGGTGTTAAGGGATTTTGCCGAGGGCAATTGACCCCCTAAAAGATCGCAGCCTTCGGCAACTCCTACCGATTTGATGTACGACGCAATAACGCGGTCGAACACAATCTCGTGTAGGAGCTGACGAAGGCTGCGATCTTTTTTTGTATTTCTCCCAATATGTGGGATAGATATTTATATATTGAGATTTGCCTTCGTCCAGGTTTATAGTCCAGCTCACTCACTGCCAAAAAACAAAACAGGTGAAGCGATGCTGGCGCAATTGATCGCGCTCGATTGGGGGACAACCTCATTACGTGCTTACAAACTCGGCTTCGGTGGCCAGGTGCTGGAACAGCGTGCGCTGTCGTCCGGGATCATGCAGCTGCCCAAGACGCCGCGAATCATCGCCGGCCAGGAATGTGCCGACGGTTTTGAATTGGCCTTCGATGAGGCCTGCGGTGACTGGCTCGACGCGCAGCCCGATTTGCCGGTGATTGCTTGCGGCATGGTCGGCAGTGCTCAGGGCTGGCGCGAAGCGGCCTACTGCGACACGCCGGCGAACGTCGCCAATCTCGGAACTTCCCTACAAACCGTTCGCAGCCTTCGCGGTGTCGATGTGCATATCGTGCCGGGCGTGATTCAGCGTTCGCGCTTGCCGAACGTGATGCGCGGCGAGGAAACCCAAGTCCTCGGCGTGTTGCAGAATTTGCCGAGCGGGGCGGGCAACGATTTGTTGATCGGCTTGCCGGGCAGCCATTCGAAGTGGGTGGAAGTGGCCGACGGCTGCATCGTGCATTTCGATACGTTCATGACCGGCGAAATCTTCGCCGTCCTCAGTGAACACAGCATTCTCGGTCGCACTCAGCAGCGCGGCGCGTCCTTCGATGGCGAAGCGTTTGATCGTGGCGTGCGGGTGGCCTTGTCGGCGGACGGCGAGATCGGGCCGCTGTCGACGCTGTTCAGTGCCCGCAGTCTGGGGCTGACCGGTGAACTCAGCGCCGTCGCTCAGCCGGACTATCTGTCCGGCCTGTTGATCGGCCATGAACTGTCGGCCCTCGCCAACGTTCTGCGGCGCCGACGCAACAGCGTGCATCTGCCTTCGATCATCCTCATCGGCAATGCCCAACTCTGCGCCCGCTACAGCCGGGCGCTCGACGCCTGCGGTTTTGCCCGCGTGACCCTGGCCGAGCAGGCCACCGAACGCGGGTTGTGGCAGTTGGCGGTCGCCGCCGGACTGATCACGACACCCCCATCCCGTTAAACCTGACTGGAGGTCTGACATGCTCAAGCAAGCACTGGCACAAAACGGTCTGATCGCGATCCTGCGTGGCCTGCGTCCGCAAGAAGCGGCAGCTGTTGGCGAAGTCCTGTACTCGGCCGGATTTCGTGTCATCGAAGTGCCGCTTAACTCCCCCGAGCCGTACGAAAGTATCCGCATCCTGCGCAGTACCTTACCCGCCGATTGCCTGATCGGTGCGGGCACGGTGTTGACGCCGGAACAGGTCGAGCAAGTGAAAGCGGCGGGCGGCCAAGTGATCGTCATGCCTCATAGCGATGCCAAGGTGTTGCGTGCGGCGAAAGCGGCGGGGCTGTTCCTGTCGCCGGGTGTCGCGACCCCGACCGAAGCCTTTGCTGCATTGGGCGAAGGGGCGGATGTGCTGAAGATGTTCCCGGCCGAACAGATGGGCCCCGCCGTTGTGAAAGCTTGGCTGGCGGTGTTGCCGGCGGGGACGGTGCTGGTGCCGGTGGGCGGGATTACGCCGGACAACATGCAGGTGTTTGTCGAGGCCGGCGTCAAAGGTTTCGGTCTCGGTTCCGGGTTGTTCAAACCGGGCATGACGGCTGACGAAGTAGCGGTGCGCGCCAAGGCGTATGTCGCTGCCTGGAATGCTTTGCGTTAAGACTTTTTGGCGCTGTGAGCGCTACATCTACAAGAGAGACAATAGAGATGAAAATCACCAAACTCACCACCTTCATCGTTCCGCCGCGCTGGTGCTTCCTCAAGGTCGAAACCGACGAGGGCGTGACCGGTTGGGGTGAGCCCGTGGTCGAAGGCCGCGCGCACACCGTCGCTGCTGCGGTTGAGGAATTGTCCGACTACCTGATCGGCAAAGACCCACGCAACATCGAAGACATCTGGACCGTGCTCTACCGTGGCGGCTTCTACCGTGGCGGTGCGATCCACATGAGCGCCCTGGCCGGCATCGACCAGGCGTTGTGGGACATCAAGGGCAAGGCCCTGGGTGTGTCGGTCAGTGATCTGTTGGGTGGTCAGGTACGGGACAAGATCCGCGTTTATTCGTGGATCGGTGGTGATCGCCCGGCGGACACCGCTCGCGCCGCGAAAGAAGCGGTCAGCCGTGGTTTCACGGCGGTGAAAATGAATGGCACCGAAGAACTGCAATTCCTCGATTCCTTCGAGAAGGTCGATCTGGCCTTGGCCAACGTCGCCGCCGTACGCGATGCCGTCGGCCCGAATGTCGGCATCGGCGTGGACTTCCATGGTCGGGTACACAAGCCCATGGCCAAGGTGCTGATAAAGGAGCTCGACCCGTACAAACTGATGTTCATCGAAGAGCCGGTGCTCAGCGAAAACTACGAAGCGCTGAAAGAACTCGCACCGCTGACCAGCACACCGATTGCCCTCGGCGAGCGGTTGTTTTCGCGTTGGGATTTCAAGCGGGTGCTCAGCGAAGGCTACGTCGACATCATCCAGCCCGATGCCTCCCACGCAGGTGGCATCACCGAAACCCGCAAGATCGCCAACATGGCCGAAGCCTACGACGTGGCACTGGCGCTGCATTGCCCGTTGGGCCCGATTGCCCTGGCCGCGTGCCTGCAACTGGATGCTGTTTGCTACAACGCATTCATCCAGGAGCAGAGCCTGGGCATCCATTACAACGAGAGCAATGACCTGCTCGATTATGTGAAAGATCCGCGGGTATTCGACTACGACAAGGGCTTCGTGAAAATCCCCAATGGTCCGGGCCTGGGCATCGAGATCAACGAGGAATACGTGATCGAACGCGCCGCCGTCGGCCACCGCTGGCGCAACCCGATCTGGCGCCATGCCGATGGCAGCTTTGCCGAGTGGTGAGTGGCTGATACACCACCGACCCCTGTGGGAGCGAGCCTGCTCGCGATGATGGCGGCACATCCGACATTGATGTGACTGACAAGACGCCATCGCGAGCAGGCTCGCTCCCACAGGTTTTATCTCCAGGCAGAGGAGATCCGCGTTCATGTTCGTTCCACGACCTCAATAAACATAAGAAGAGGCATCTCTCATGCAACCGCAAACCCTCACCGGGCAGGCGTCGTTGGTGACGCCGAGCCGCAAGCGGTTTTTCATCATGGTCCTGTTGTTCATCACCGTGGTGATCAACTACCTGGACCGCAGTAATCTGTCCATTGCCGCCCCGGCGCTGACCAGCGATCTGGGCATCGATCCGATCCATGTCGGGCTGATCTTTTCCGCCTTCGGCTGGACTTACGCCGCCATGCAGATCCCCGGCGGCTGGCTGGTGGACCGGGTGCCGCCGCGCATCCTGTATAGCGTCGCCTTGCTGCTGTGGTCGCTGGTTACGGTGATGCTCGGCTTCGCTGCCAGTTTCATCGCGCTGTTCGTGCTGCGCATGGCGGTCGGTGCCCTGGAAGCGCCGGCCTATCCGATCAATAGCCGCGTGGTGACGACCTGGTTCCCCGAGCGCGAACGTGCCACCGCCATTGGTTTCTACACGTCCGGGCAATTCGTTGGTCTGGCGTTCCTGACGCCTGTATTGGCCTGGCTGCAGCACCAATATGGCTGGCACATGGTGTTTGTCAGCACTGGCGTGGTGGGCATTATCTGGGCGGTGATCTGGTACGCGGTGTATCGCGAGCCACGGGATTTCAAGGGCGCCAATGATGCTGAAATCGAGCTGATCCGCGAAGGCGGCGGGCTGGTGGATATCCAGGCAGAAACCGCGAAGACCAAGGCGAAATTCAGCTGGACCGATCTCGGCATCGTTCTGACCAAACGCAAACTCTGGGGTATTTACCTCGGTCAGTTCTGCCTCAACTCGACCCTGTGGTTTTTTCTGACGTGGTTCCCGACCTACCTGGTGAAATATCGCGGCATGGACTTCATCAAGTCTGGCTTGCTGGCGTCGCTACCGTTTCTGGCGGCCTTCGTCGGCGTGCTGTGTTCGGGGTTCTTCTCGGACTTTTTGATCCGTCGCGGCTACACGGTGGGTTTCGCCCGCAAGTTGCCGATCATTGGTGGTCTGCTGATTTCCACTTCGATCATCGGTGCCAATTTCGTCGAGTCGACGCCTCTGGTGATTGCCTTCCTTGCGTTGGCCTTCTTCGGCAATGGCCTGGCTTCGATTACCTGGTCCTTGGTGTCGACCCTGGCCCCGGCGCGCTTGCTTGGATTGACCGGTGGGGTGTTCAATTTCATCGGTAACCTGGCGGCGATTACCACGCCCATCGTCATCGGTTTTCTCGCTTCCGGTGATTCGTTTGCCCCGGCGATTACCTATATCTCGGTTCTGGCGTTGTTGGGTGCGCTTTCCTACGTGTTGCTGGTGGGCAAGGTCGAGCGTATCAAGTTGTAGTCGCGGCCATCGGGCGACCATAATGCCGCCCGTTCACTCGCTCAACGGTAAAGGCTGGATATGCAGGAAGACGCCCCAAAAATCGCCAAGGACGCTGCGCCGACTGGCACCCAGACACTGCTTCGTGGCCTGGGTGTGGTTCAGGCCGTGGCCTGTGGCGCCCGCGATCTCAAGGAAATCGCCCGGCTGATCGGCACGACGCGCAGCACCACTCATCGTCTGGCCAGTTGCCTGGTGGACGAGCGTTATCTGCGGGTGGTGCCGCAAGTCGGTTATCTGCTGGGGCCGAAACTGATCGAGCTGGGTTTCCAGGCACGTGAAGAGCTGCCATTGGTGACGCTGGCGGGGCCGTATCTGGATGAGTTGTCGGCGTTGACCGGCGACACCATTCACTTGGCGATTCGTGAGGGCGACGAGGTGCTGTACCTGCACAAGAATCCGGGGCGCAATGGTCCGGAAATGCGTTCGCGGGTCGGTCATCGCATGCCGTTGGCGCGTACCGGGATCGGTAAGGCGCTGATGCTCGATGACACGCAGGCAGAATGGCAACGGCTGTACGAAATCAGTTTGCCGGTGGGTGGGAAAAATCAGTTCTGGCCGCAGCACCCGGAGCAATCCTGGGAGCAGTTTCAGCAGCGCATGATTGAGTACGTGGCCGGCGGGTACGCCTTCGACCTGGAAGACAACGAACCGTCGATCCGCTGCGTGGCGGCGCCGATCCGCGATGCCAGCAAGCGCATTGTCGCCGGTATCAGCATTGCCAGCACCGTGCCGTACATGCCGCTGGAAAAAATGGCCGAGCTGATTCCCCTGATCAAAGGGGTCACAGCCCGGCTGTCGGCGGAGCTCGGGTTGAAGGTATAAGTCGAGCGGGTCTGATCAGACTTTCAGCGTCGCCATATCGATGACGAAGCGGTATTTCACATCACCGGCAATCATGCGGGTGTAAGCCTCGTTGATCTGGCGGATGTCGAGCATTTCGATGTCGCAGGTGATGCTGTGTTCGGCGCAGAAATCCAGCACTTCCTGGGTTTCGGCGATACCGCCGATCAGCGAGCCGGCCAGCACACGACGACCCAGTACCAGTTTGGCAGCGTGGACCGGTGGATCGATCGGTTCAATCAAGCCCACCAGAATGTGTACGCCGTCGAAACGCAGGGTATCGAGGTAGGGATTGAGGTCGTGCTGCACCGGAATGGTGTCCAGCAGGAAGTCGAAATGTCCCGCGGCGGCTTTCATCTGTTCTGCGTCGGTGGACACGATCACGTGGTCCGCGCCTTGACGACGACCTTCTTCAGCCTTGCTCGCCGAGCGGGTGAACAACGTCACTTCAGCGCCCATCGCCTTGGCGAACTTGATGCCCATGTGGCCGAGGCCACCCATGCCGAGAATCCCGACCTTGTCGCCGGCCTTGACCCCGTAGTGCTTGAGCGGCGAGTAGGTGGTGATGCCGGCGCACAGAATCGGCGCGGCGCTGGCCGGGTCGAGTTTCTCCGGGATGCGCACGACAAAGTGCTCGCTGACCACGATGCTGTCGGAGTAGCCGCCCATGGTGTTGCTGCCATCGACCCGGTCCGGGGTGGCGTACGTCATGGTCGTACCTTCCAGGCAGTATTGCTCCAGATCCGCCTTGCAGGCTTCGCAGTGACGGCACGAGTCGACCATGCAGCCGACGCCGACCAGATCGCCGACCTTGTGTTGGGTAACATTCGCACCGACGGCGGTGACTTTTCCGACGATCTCGTGGCCGGGCATCAGTGGGTAAACAGCAATGCCCCACTCGTTGCGTGCCTGATGGATGTCGGAATGGCAGACGCCGCAATAGAGAATGTCGATCGCAACGTCGTCGGCGCGTGGGCTGCGGCGTTCGAATTTCATCGGGGCGAGGGGAGTGGTGGCTGATTGAGCGGCGTAGCCGATGGCGGTGTACATGGTGAACCTCGCAAAAGCAGTGACAGGTGAGGCGAGCAATTCTGGGCGCCGCACGGGTTACCGGCCATGGCGATTCCTCCGGGTGTCATGCCTAATCCTCCGGCTTGCACCGTTGATTGGTCGCATTGGCGTTCAGACCTGCGATGATGCTTTCATCCCTTTTTTCGCGACTTTTTTGTGACTTCTTTTGTGAAGAGCTCCCCCATGTTGTTGACCCGTCACCTCGACGCCAATGCCACCCTGGTTTCGTTGATCCAGCCGCTGATCACCCGCGACGGCTTTGCGCCTACCGCGTTGCCGGGCGTGCAGCTTATGCGAGCCAGTTGTGATGTCACCCGTGGCCCGCAAATCTACGAGCCAAGCCTGGTCATCATCGCCCAGGGCGGCAAGTTGGCGCATCTAGGCCCGCGTACTCTGGAATATGGCGCTGGGTATTACCTGATTCAGGCGTTGCCAGTACCCTTCGAATGCGAGACTTTTTCAGCTCCAGATGGCCCGATGCTAGGCGTTTCCATCGCCATTGACCGGGTCCTGCTCAGTGAATTGGTGCTGGGCATGGGGCTGGCGCCGGGGCGCACTGTTCCCGCACAGACGCCTGAGTCCATGACCTCGGCAGTCCTCGACGATGCCATGCGCGGTTGTGTGGAACGGTTGTTGCGCTGCCTGCACGATCCGCTGGAATGCCAGATCATGGGCCCGGCGCGCTTGCGTGAATTGTTGTTCGTGGCGTTGCGAGGGCCGCAAGCCGATGTGTTGCGGGCGCTGGTGGAACAACAGGGGCAGTTCGCGCGGATCGCGGCGTCCCTGAGTCATCTGCATGCGCATTACACCGAGCCGCTGAACGTCGAGACCCTGGCCAGTTGCGCGAACATGAGCGCGTCGACGTTTCATGAGCATTTCAAACGCAGCACCTTGTTGTCACCGGTGCAGTATTTGAAGCGTTTACGCTTGCTCAGGGCCCAGCAGTTGTTGCTGGGCGAAGGGTTGGGCGTGGCCCAGGTGGCGCATCGGGTGGGGTATCAGAGCACGTCGCAGTTCAGTCGCGAGTACAAGCGTTACTTTGAGCGCAATCCCGGGGATGAGCGCGCTGCTTGATACACCACCAATCCCCTTGTGGGAGCGAGCAAGCCCGCTCCCACATTGGTTTGGTGTTGATGCCTGGATTACGGGCAACAAAAAGGCCCCCATTTCGGGAGCCTTTGTTGTTCAGCGATTTGAGTTACATGTTCGGGTAAGTCGGGCCGCCAGAGCCTTCCGGCGCCACCCAGGTGATGTTCTGTGCAGGGTCCTTGATGTCGCAGGTCTTGCAGTGAACGCAGTTCTGGGCGTTGATCTGGAAGCGCTTCTCGCCGTCTTCCTTGGTCACCACTTCGTACACGCCAGCCGGGCAGTAACGCTGGGCAGGTTCATCGTACATCGGCAGGTTCTTGCCGATCGGAATGCTCGCGTCGGCCAGCTTCAGGTGGCAAGGCTGTTCTTCTTCGTGGTTGGTACCGGAGATGAACACCGAGCTGAGTTTGTCGAAGCTGATCTTGCCGTCCGGTTTCGGGTAGTCGATCTTCTTGCAGTCGGCCGCCAGTTTCAGGCAAGCGTAATCGGGCTTGGTGTCGTGCAGGGTGAACGGCAGTTTGCCGCCGAAGATGTTCTGGTCGAGCCAGTTGAAACCGGCACCGATGATCGGGCCGAACTTGTGCATCGCCGGGCCGAAGTTACGGCTGGCGAACAGTTCGTCGTAGAGCCAGCTCTTCTTGAAGGCGTCGACGTAAGTGGTCAGCTCTTCGGTGCCGTCCTTTTCAGCGAACAGCGCGTCGGCCACGGCGTCAGCGGCGAGCATGCCGGACTTCATCGCGGTGTGGCTGCCTTTGATCTTGGCGAAGTTCAGGGTGCCGAGGTCGCAACCGATCAGCGCGCCGCCCTTGAAGACCATTTTCGGCAGCGAGTTCAGGCCGCCTTTGGAGATAGCACGCGCGCCGTAGCTGATGCGCTTGCCGCCTTCCAGGTATTGCTTGAGCACCGGGTGATGCTTGAGGCGCTGGAATTCGTCGAACGGCGACAGGAAGGTGTTGCTGTAGGAAAGATCGACGATCAGGCCGACCACCACCTGGTTGTTTTCCAGGTGATAGAGGAACGAGCCACCGGTGTTCTCGGTGCTCATGATGTCCAGCGGCCAACCGGCGGTGTGAACCACCAGGCCTGGCTGGTGCTTGGCCGGGTCGATTTCCCAGATTTCTTTCAGGCCGATGCCGTAATGCTGGGCGTCGGCTTCGCTGTCGAGGTTGAAGCGCTTGATCAGCTGCTTGCCGATATGGCCGCGGCAACCTTCGGCGAACAGCGTGTACTTGGCACGCAGTTCCATGCCCGGGGTGTACAGGCCTTCTTTGGGATTGCCTTCGCGGTCAACGCCAAGATCGCCGGTGATGATCCCGCGAACCACGCCGTTCTCATCGAACAGTGCTTCCTGGGCGGCGAAGCCCGGGTAGATTTCCACGCCCAGGTTCTCGGCCTGCTGGGCCAGCCAGCGGCATAGGTTGCCCAGGGAGATGATGTAGTTGCCTTCGTTGTGCATGGTCTTGGGCACAAAGAAGTCAGGAATCTTCTGCGCGCTGTCGGCGTTTTTCAGAACGAAGATGTCATCGCGTGTGACTGGCGTGTTCAGCGGAGCGCCGAGTTCTTTCCAGTCCGGGAACAATTCGTTCAGGGCGCGTGGTTCGAACACGGCACCGGACAGGATGTGAGCGCCGACCTCGGAGCCTTTTTCGACCACGCAGACGCTGATTTCCTTACCGGCTTCGGCGGCCTTCTGCTTCAAACGGCAGGCGGCGGACAGGCCAGCGGGGCCGGCACCGACGATGACCACGTCGAATTCCATGTATTCGCGTTCCACAGGCTATCTCCTACTCAAGGCTCAACAGTTTTTTTCTAATTGGAGGTTTGGCGTTGCATCCATTATTTCCTCCGGTAACTGCCGGAAGGGACAATGGATGACCCACCTTTCTCTCTAGGTGGCGCATTATATCTACACCACTCCTAGCGTCCAATACAAACGTTTGTTTGAATTGGCTCAAAGCCAGAGAAATCAAAGTCACGCGGCTTATGACTGGCCATTTTGCCGTATTGACCGGAATAGGTGTTCCGGTCAAGATACGGGCGGTTTTGCGCTCGCCGTAGGCTGACTGTTGGTTTCAAGAGCACCTCTAAAGACAGGGCGATGGCAGTATAAGGTGATGCGCAGCGCAGGTCAGGCGCGCAGTTTACACGCCGCGATAATGAATGACTCGTCGGTCACCACTGACGAACGGTTAATCAGCCTCGTGAGCAAGGTTCACCCGGTACACCTGCCAGCGTTTTTAGAGGTGCCCTTGCGCCGATGAGCATCAACCGCCAGGTTCGCCTAGGCGACTTTCTTTTCACCGGAGAGTAACGAGGAATCCATGAAGGTTCTTGTAGCTGTCAAACGCGTTGTGGATTACAACGTCAAGGTTCGTGTCAAGGCGGACAATTCCGGCGTCGACCTCGCTAACGTCAAGATGTCGATGAACCCGTTCTGCGAAATCGCAGTGGAAGAAGCCGTACGTCTGAAAGAGAAAGGCGTTGC
Organism: Pseudomonas frederiksbergensis; assembly: GCF_003732275.1. GTDB lineage: Bacteria > Pseudomonadota > Gammaproteobacteria > Pseudomonadales > Pseudomonadaceae > Aquipseudomonas > Aquipseudomonas frederiksbergensis_H. The sequence continues at coordinate 229,157 of NZ_MOBM01000012.1, read as the reverse complement.
GACTGAAATCGTCGTCGTCTCCATCGGCCCGTCTACCGCTCAAGAGCAACTGCGCACCGCGCTGGCTCTGGGTGCCGACCGCGCCATCCTCGTCGAATCCGCTGAAGATCTGACTTCCCTGGCGGTTGCCAAGTTGTTGAAAGCTGTTGTCGACAAGGAACAGCCTCAGCTGGTGATCCTCGGCAAACAAGCCATCGACAGCGACAACAACCAGACTGGCCAGATGCTCGCGGCATTGAGCGGCTACGGTCAGGGCACCTTCGCTTCGAAAGTCGAAGTGTCCGGCGACAGCGTTGCCGTGACCCGTGAAATCGATGGCGGCGCGCAGACGGTTTCCCTGAAACTGCCGGCCATCGTCACCACCGACCTGCGTTTGAACGAGCCGCGCTACGCGTCTCTGCCAAACATCATGAAAGCCAAGAAGAAGCCTCTCGAAGTGCTGACTCCGGACGCTTTGGGCGTTTCCACCGCCTCCACCAACAAGACCCTGAAAGTCGAAGCGCCGGCTGCACGCAGCGCGGGTATCAAGGTCAAGTCGGTGGCTGAACTGGTCGAGAAACTGAAAAACGAAGCGAAGGTAATCTAAATGACTATCTTGGTTATTGCTGAACACGACAACAAAGTACTGGCCCCGGCCACACTGAACACTGTGGCTGCTGCTGCCAAGATCGGCGGTGATATCCACGTTCTGGTTGCAGGTCAGGGCGCTGGCGCCGTGGCTGAAGCCGCTGCGAAAATCGCTGGCGTGGCCAAAGTGCTGGTGGCCGACAACGCCGCTTACGCTCATCAACTGCCGGAAAACGTTGCTCCGCTGGTTGCAGAGTTGGGCAAGGGCTACAGCCACATCCTGGCTGCCGCTACTTCGAACGGCAAAAACATCCTGCCGCGCGTTGCCGCGTCCCTGGACGTTGACCAGATCTCCGAGATCATCTCGGTCGAAAGCGCTGACACCTTCAAGCGCCCGATCTACGCCGGTAACGCCATTGCTACCGTTCAATCGAACGCTGCAGTCAAAGTGATCACCGTGCGTGCCACCGGTTTCGACCCGGTGGCTGCTGAAGGTGGTTCGGCTGCCGTTGAAGCGGTTGCGGCTGCTCACGACGCTGGCACTTCGAGCTTCGTTGGCGAAGAACTGGCCAAGTCCGATCGTCCGGAACTGACCGCTGCCAAAATCGTCGTTTCCGGCGGTCGCGGCATGCAGAACGGCGACAACTTCAAACACCTGTACGCCCTGGCCGACAAGCTGGGCGCTGCCGTCGGTGCTTCCCGCGCCGCGGTCGACGCAGGTTTCGTACCCAACGACATGCAGGTCGGTCAGACCGGCAAGATCGTTGCTCCACAGCTGTACATCGCCGTCGGTATCTCCGGCGCGATCCAGCACCTGGCCGGCATGAAAGACTCCAAAGTGATCGTTGCGATCAACAAGGACGAAGAAGCGCCGATCTTCCAGGTGGCCGATTACGGCCTGGTGGCAGACCTGTTCGAAGCTATCCCCGAGTTCGAGAAGCTGGTCTAATCCAGCGGCTTGACTTATAAAGAGCCCGGCCTTTTGGTCGGGCTTTTTTTTGCGAAAATATTCGGTTGTAGGGAGTGTCGCCATGGATTTGCGCCGCGTGTGTGGCTGGTCATTACTGCTGGGGCTTACGCTGTTGCCGGGGCTGTCCATGGCCGCGGGCAAATGCGAGCGCCTGGTGGTGACCGGCAGCCCGGACGCGCCGCCGTACCTGTGGCAAGACCCACAAAACCCCAAGTATCTGATTGGCGCCAGCGCTGACCTGTTGCAGCAAGTGGCGGGGGAGTTGGGCATCAAGGTCGAGCTGCTTTACGCCGGCAAGCGCTCCCAGGCCCTGGATGAAGTGCGCAGCGGGCGAATGGACATGCTGGCCGATGCGCCGTTGACGGTCGGTGAGCTGGAAAATCTGGATTACATCCATCCACCGCTGCTGGAAAACGATTATCTGGTCTGGACACGCAACGACTCACTGCTGGTCTATAACGAAGCGCAGGACCTTCACGGTCATCCCGGTGCATTGTCGGAAAAGGCTCGAGTGACCCCGTCATTCGGCACTTTCGCCGAGCAGCAATTGACCCTGGTGCGCACGCCCAATCTGACCCAGGCCTTTCAGAAATTGCTGCTGAACGAGGTGGAATTTGTCCTCGCCGGACGCTACTCGGGCATGGCAATGGTGCAAACGCTGGGGATGGCCGATGACTTGATGGCCCATCAACAACCCATCGACAAACCCGGCCTGTTTCTCGCGGTTTCCCATAACTCTGCCTGCAACGATCCTTGGTTGCGCGGACAGCTGGCCAAAAAGATGACAGAATTGCCCGCGTCCGGACTGACAGAAGCTGCGCTGCTGCGCAATATCGAGCGTTGGAAAGCGCAACTCTCACAACCGCAGCCACAACCTGTCAGTACCCCAAAACAGTAGGGATTTTTAGTGAGTATTCGACCTCTTTTCGCTGCCCTGGCCGTTCTGGCTCTGGCGGGTTGTGCAGCCGATCCGGCGCCGAATGAACAAATACGCCTGACCGAACAGGCCCTTGAACAAGCCAAGGCCGTGGGTGCTACCGCCGACGAAGTGCCAGAGATGAAACTGGCTGAAGACAAGTTCAAGCGTGCCAAGGGCAACATGGCCGATCAGTCCTTCAAGAATGCGCGCATGCGGGCCGAGCAGGCCGAGCTGGACGCGCGCCTGGCCGAAGCCCGGGTTCTGACCCTCAAGAGCGAGGCGCAGTTGAACGTGCTCAATACCCGCATCACTCGCCTGCGCAAGCAACTGGGAGATGCCCAATGAGCCTCAAGACCATAGCATTCGGCGGCTTGATCCTGGCCGGCTGCGCAAGCCTTTATGGCTGCGCCGGGCAACACAGCGAAGCCGTATTGCAGCAGGCCGGCACCGACTTCCAGAAGGTCAAGGAAGACTCCAACGTGCTGCGCATTGCGCCCAAAGACGTGATCCGTGCCGGCGAATCCCTGGCCCGCGCCGATCGTCTGTCCAGCTACTGGGGCAGCGGTTCGGACGTTGTGCATTACGCCTACCTGAGCCAGCGCTACAGCGAAATCGCCCGGGAACACACCAATCAAGTGCTCAACGAAGAACGCGCGGCGAAGCTCGAACTCGAGCGTCAGCGCCTGCAATTGGCCCTGCGTGAGTCCAAGTTGCTCAGCGTGCAGCAACAGGGCAAGTGGCTCGAGGAGCAGATCGTGGCGCTGGCGACCACCCAAACCGACCGTGGTCTGGTGATGACCCTGGGCGATGTGCTGTTCGATACTGGTGAAGCAGAATTGAAAAGCTCGGCAAACCGCGTGGTGCTGAAGATCGTCCAGTTCTTGCAGCTCAATCCCAAGCGCGTGGTGCGGATCGAGGGCTATACCGATAGCACTGGCGGTAAACAGGACAACCTCAAGCTGTCCCGCGATCGTGCGCAATCGGTGGCGGATGTGTTGATGGACCTGGGTATCGACGACAAACGTATCAAAGTCGAAGGCTACGGCGATGAATACCCGGTGGACGTGAACGCTTCCGAGCGCGGGCGTGCGCAGAACCGCCGGGTGGAAATTGTGTTCTCCGACGAAAAAGGCCAGCTCGGCGCCGCCAGGTAGGAGCTGGCGGAGCCTGCGATATTTTGATCTTGCTCTTGATACTCAAGTGGGCCTGGAAAGATCGCAGCCTCGTTTCACTCGACAGCTCCTACAACCCGGCCTGCCCGTCAGCGCCGGGTTTTTTTACGCCTGCTGATCAACTCACAAAACAGTACAGTTTTTGCTGACAATGCACTGTACGGTCGACTATTGTGACAACTGTCCCAGTACACTTCTAAACTGTTCCGGTATTGTTTCACACAAGAATAAAATGCCCGTGAAATCGAGTGCTGCGTCATGACCAATCTCTTGCTCTACCAACGTATTGCTCAGCAACTGGCCGAAGACATCCGCCGCGGTGTCTATCAACCCGGGGAGCGCGTGCCTTCGGTGCGCAAGATGAGTTCGCAGCTCAACGTCAGCCATGCAACGGTATTGCAGGCCTACGCCAACCTTGAGGATCAGGGGCTGATTCGTGCCCGGCCACAATCCGGTTACTACGTGCATCAGACTCCGGCGCTCACGGCACCAACCCCGGATATCGCCCGGGTCGAGCGACCTGGCCTTGTCACCCGCAGCAGCATCATTCAGCAAGTCCTGGTTGAATCCCGCCGCGAAGGCGTCTTCCCATTGGGCGCCGCGGTACCGAGCGTCGACTATCTACCGGTGCGGGCGCTGCATCAGCAACTGGCCAAAGTCACCCGTTTCCATAGCCCGCGGGCGTTCAGCTACATGTTCAGCCCCGGTTTCGAGCCGTTGCGTCGGCAAGTGGCTATCCGGATGCGCGATGCCGGTGTGGTGGTCGATCCGTCGGAAGTGGTGATCACCCACGGCTGCGTCGATGCATTGCAGATGTCTCTGCGCGTGTTGACCCGGCCGGGTGATCTGATCGCGGCCGAGTCGCCGACCTATTACGGTTTGCTGCAACTGGCCGACCTGCTGGGGCTGAAAGTCATCGAGATCCCCAGCGATCCTGCCACCGGCATGAGCCTCGAAGCCCTGCAACTGGCGGCCAACCAGTGGTCGATCAAGGCGCTGGTGCTGACCACGCGCCTGAGCAATCCCTTGGGCGGCACCATGCCCGAAGAGCGACAGAAACAATTGCTGCGCCTGGCCTCGGATTTCGATATCCAGGTCGTCGAAGACGATATTTACGGCGAACTGATGTTCGAGCAGGGCCGCACCAAATCGCTCAAGGCCTATGACCGGCTGGATCGGGTGATCTATTGCTCCAGCTTCTCCAAGACCTTGTCGCCCGGTGTGCGCATCGGCTGGATGATTGCCGGCAAGTACCAACAGGAAATCCAGCGCTTGCAGACCTTCAGCACCCATTCGGCCTGCAGCGTCACGCAAATGGGCATCGCGGCCTATCTGGAGAACGGCGGTTACGACCGGCATTTGCGTTACATCCGTCAGGAGTACCGCAAGAACCTCAGTGCTTTTCAGCTGGCGGTGCAGCAGTACTTCCCGGAAGGCACGCAGATGACCCGGCCCACCGGTGGCTTCATTCTGTGGGTCAGCCTGCCAGGGCGGGTTAATACGCAGGAACTGCATGTACGTGCGTTGCAGCAGGGCATCAGCATTGCACCGGGGCTGATTTTCAGTAATACCGAGCAGTTCAATCACTGCATTCGCCTGAACTGTGGCATCCCCTGGAACCGCGAGGCCGAGCGTGCATTGATGACGTTGGGGTTGCTGGCGACACAACTTTGTCAGGAGACGGCGAGCGGTTTTTGAGCGGCTGGGCAGTTCTGAACTGGCCGCTTGTCTTGTCGTCTCCAACAGGCGAGCATATAGCCTTCTGCCGTTCACGCCGTTGGGTCCATGAAGCCGATTTTTCCTGCCGCCTGGTTGTTGATCTGCCTGTTAATGACCTGTCACCCGGAAGGCGTCATGGCGGCTTCCGTTCAGGAAAAACCGACAGCCAGCACCACCGCGAAAAAAACGGCACCGGTCAAAAAGGCCGCACCGGCCAAAAAGCAGGCTGCAGCGGTCAAAAAACGTTCCCCCATTGCTTCCAAGTCGAAACCGGCCAGTGAAGTCGTGAAAACCAAACTCCCTTCGGCAAATCTCGACTTGAGCTTGCCCAAGGACATGGTCGAAGAACTGAAGCCGGTCGGCACGGTACAGTTGCCCCGACACGATGCGCTGTTGCCGCAAATGTTCGGTGACAAGAGCAGCCCGTTCCAGCTCAACGGTCGTCTGCTCAGCAACGAAATGCAGCTGCAATTGCGCAATGAAGAGCGTCGGGAAGTTGAAGGAGCGGCGCTGGAGTTCGAGTTCAAGCAGTAATTCCCTCCCATTCGTGACCCGCAAACCAGACGCTTTGTCGGAGACTGATCAGTCACGTTCGTTTGAACGAAAAAACCCGGGCTCAGGTAATTTTAAACAGGCGTTTTAGCCGTTACTCTGTGCCACGTCCCTTTAACACATTACCCGTCGCGAGGAGCTTGTCGTCATGAGATGCCGTGAAGGCTGTGGCGCCTGTTGCATTGCCCCTTCCATCAGTTCACCGATTCCCGGGATGCCCAATGGCAAAGCCGCCGGAGAACGTTGCGTACAACTGTCTGTCGATAACCTGTGCAGCATTTTCGGCAAGCCTGAACGTCCTGCGGTGTGTTCGGCATTTGAAGCCGATATCGAGGTCTGCGGAAGCAGCAGCGACGAAGCGATCAAGTTGCTGGGTTGGTGGGAGCAAATGACGGCCGCGTGATGTGTTCAATGAACGGAACTTCAACAATAAGGAATAAGATTATGGGTTCACTGCATCGTATGGCTGTGCTGTGTGGTTTGACGGTTCTGCTGGCCTCCACGGCCCAGGCCGAAGAATGGAAAACCGTCAAGGAAGAAGAGGGCATCAAGGTGTCCTTGAGTGAAGTGGCCGGTTCCCAATACAAGGCTTACCGCGGCGTGACCATCATGAAGACCACCATGGCCAAACTGCGTGCATTGCAGGAAGACGTGCCGGGTGCCTGTGCATGGATTCACGAGTGCAAGACTCAGAAGCTGCTCAAGCATGAAGGTAACCAGAACTGGACCTACACCCAGTTCAATACCCCTTGGCCGGTCACTCCTCGCGACTCCGTGTTGCATGTCACCACCATTGAAAACGCCGATGGCAGCCTTACCCGCGAGCTGGAAGGGCAGCCGAAGTACGTTCCGGAAGAAAAAGGTTTTGTACGGGTTACACAGGTCAAAGGTTTCTGGAAACTCGTGCCTAAAGGCGATCAAGTCGAAGTGACTTATCAGGCCCATACCGAACCCGGCGGCAGCGTGCCGTCGTGGTTGGCCAACAAATTCGTGGTCGACGCGCCGTTCAATACCCTCAAAGCCCTGAAAGAACGCGCCGAGAAGTAACCACCCGACTCTTTTGATAGGGTCCGTTCGAAAGCGCCCCGATTTGATCGGGGCGTTTGCGTTTTTACCTTGGGCGGGGCTTTATTTTGTTTCTGGATATGCGTTGAACGAAATTTTCACAAAGTCTCCAAGACAATTCACTCGCGCCCCAACCCGTCAGCCTCCGCAACTTTGCGCCACGTCTCTTGTCCCAGAACGCTACAAGCGACAGTCTGGCCTGCGGGTCAGTAATCAATGGTAATGCTGCGGTTGATCGTGCAACATTTGCGCACCGCGCAAGCCCCGGGGCCGAGGATGGCCAACAGAGGGTGAGACAGCTGATGCTGGTCAGTTAAACGCTATCCATGTGGAAGCGGGCTTGCTCGCGAAAGCGGTATGTCAGACGACTTCAATGTTGACTGTGCCGCCGCCTTCGCGAGCAAGCCCGCTCCCACAGGTTGACCGACCAGCGTTAGACAAGGCGCCGCTGTATTTTTGAAACTTCAACTTCCAATGGGTCCTAAAACGACATGGCAAACCCGGACGCCCTGAGTCAGCAGCGAGCTTCTAGTCGCCTGCTGCAACCGACCGTCAAATCGCATCTGGCCTACACACTGTTGTGTGCCCTGGTCATGATGGTCATGTTCAGCCTGCTGCGCGTGGCGCTGCTGGTCTACAACAGCTCGATGATCCTCGACACACCGGCTTCGACCTTTCTGGAAGCGTTCGCCAATGGCCTGCGTTTCGACTTGCGTCTGGTGGTTTACCTCAGCATTCCGCTGCTGCTGGCATTGTTCAGTGCCCGGGCCATGGCCGCCCGCGGGTTCTTCCGGCTGTGGTTGACCGTTGCCTCGAGCATCGCGCTGTTCCTCGGCCTGATGGAGATGGACTTTTACCGCGAATTCCACCAGCGCCTCAACGGTCTGGTCTTCCAGTACGTGAAAGAAGACCCGAAAACCGTGATGAGCATGCTCTGGTACGGTTTTCCGGTGGTTCGTTACCTGTTGGCCTGGGCCGTAGGCACGTTGATTCTGACCCTCGCATTCAAGGGCGCCGACCGCGCCACGCGTCCTCGCGGGCCGTTCAGCGGTGGCAGCATTAGTACGCGGCAGGTCGCTCCGTGGTATGCGCGCGGTGTGGTGTTCGTGGTCTGCCTGCTGGTCTGCGTGGTCGCCGCTCGTGGCACCCTGCGTCAGGGCCCACCGCTGCGTTGGGGTGACGTTTACACCACCGACTCCAACTTCGCCAACCAGCTGGGCCTCAACGGCACGCTATCGCTGATCGCGGCGGCCAAGAGCCGGATGTCCGAACATCGCGACAATGTCTGGAAGGCAACACTGCCACAGCCGCAAGCTCAGCAAATCGTGCGTGACATGCTGGTGATGCCGGACGAAAAACTGGTGGATGCCGATATCGCAGCGGTGCGTCGCGATTACATGCCGCCGGCCGACAAAACCCTGCCGATCAAGAACGTCGTCGTGATCCTGATGGAAAGCATGGCCGGTCACTCGGTGGGTGCCTTGGGCGCACCGGGCAACATCACGCCATACCTCGACAAACTGTCGAAAGAAGGTCTGCTGTTTGATCGCTTCTTCTCCAACGGGACGCATACCCACCAGGGTATGTTCGCCACCATGGCCTGCTTCCCGAACCTGCCGGGTTTCGAATACCTGATGCAGACCCCGGAAGGCAGTCACAAACTGTCCGGCCTGCCGCAGTTGCTCAGCGCCCGTGATTACGGCGACGTATATGTCTATAACGGCGACTTTGCCTGGGACAACCAGTCGGGTTTCTTCAGCAACCAGGGCATGACCAACTTCATCGGTCGTAACGACTTCGTGAACCCGGTGTTCTCCGATCCGACCTGGGGCGTGTCCGACCAGGACATGTTCGACCGTGGTCTGGTAGAGCTCAAGGCGCGGGAAAACGGCAAGCCGTTCTATGCATTGCTGCAAACCCTGTCCAACCACACGCCATATGCCTTGCCGACGCCATTGCCGGTTGAGCGTGTAACCGATCGCGGCAGCCTGAACGAGCATTTGACCGCCATGCGCTATTCGGACTGGGCACTGGGCCAATTCTTTGAAAAGGCCCGCAAGGAGCCGTACTTCAAGGAAACCCTGTTTGTCATCGTCGGTGATCACGGTTTTGGCAACGAGCGTCAGATTACCGAAATGGACCTGGGTCGCTTCAACGTGCCGATGTTGATGATCGCACCGGGCATCCAGGAGAAGTTCGGCCAGCGTGACCATACCGTGGGCACTCAGATCGACGTCGTGCCGACCATCATGGGTCGTATTGGTGGCGAAGTGCGTCATCAGTGTTGGGGACGCGACCTGCTCAACCTGCCTGAAGGCGACACCGGTTTTGGCGTGATCAAGCCGTCGGGTAGCGAGCAAACCACCGCCATCATCACGGATGACCAGATTCTGGTTCTGCCAAAGGAAAAGGAAATGGCGCCGAAGGTATATCAGTACGAACTGGGCGCGACGCCTCACGCCGAGATCGTTCCGGATGCACCGCGTACAGCCGAGCTGAAGCTCAAGCTCGAAGCGTTCCTGCAAACGGCCACTAAAAGCCTGATCGATAACACCGCCGGTGTGGTTCACGGCAAACCGGACTAAGTTTTGCCGCAATAGAAAAGAGGCCCTTCGCAGGGCCTCTTTTTTTTGCCGGAAAAATCTTTATATCTTGCCAAGCAGCAGCAGGATCAACAGCACCACCAACACTACGCCGATGATACCGGACGGGCCGTAACCCCAACTTCTGGAGTGCGGGAAGACCGGCAAGCCACCTATCAACAACAGGATAAGAATAACGATAAGAATTGTGCCCATGTCTGTTTCCTTGTTGGAAGCGTTGTGGATTGACCTAGGGTTTTAGCCATCAGCTGGACTTGTATTAATCCTAGCTGCTTACAAAATCCGACTCATGGATATGAAGAAAAATTCCAGGTTTTTTTAATGTATTTGGAAAGCACGTTTATTTCTTTTACTGCGTCTCAAAGTTGAAACAACCGGACCGCGCCGTGGTCATTGCTGGCCATTCAGCAATCTGATGGAGCGTGGGTCACGCATTATCCTTCGCTACACTCGGTGCATCTTCCCCGGAACAACAAGGCTGTTTGCTATGCAAAATCGCATGATGATCACTGGCGCGGGCTCAGGCCTGGGTCGCGAAATCGCGCTGCGCTGGGCGCGTGAAGGCTGGCAGCTGGCCTTGTCGGATGTCAGTGAACCCGGCCTGCAAGAAACCCTGAAGCTGGTTCGCGAAGCCGGCGGTGACGGTTTCATCCAGCGTTGCGATGTGCGCGACTACAGCCAGCTGACGGCTTTCGCCCAAGCCTGTGAAGAAAAGTTCGGCGGCATCGATGTCATCGTCAACAACGCCGGCGTGGCCTCGGGCGGATTCTTCAGTGAACTGTCGCTGGAAGACTGGGACTGGCAGATCGCGATCAACCTGATGGGCGTGGTCAAGGGCTGCAAGGCTTTCCTGCCACTGCTGGAGAAAAGCAAAGGCAAGATCATCAACATCGCTTCGATGGCGGCACTGATGCAAGGCCCAGCCATGAGCAACTACAACGTGGCCAAGGCGGGTGTGGTGGCTTTGTCTGAAAGTCTGTTGATCGAACTGGCCCACGAGGAAGTCAGCGTGCATGTAGTCTGCCCGTCGTTCTTCCAGACCAACTTGCTGGACTCTTTCCGCGGCCCGACCCCGGCCATGAAAGCCCAGGTCGGCAAATTACTGGAAAGCTCGCCGATCAGCGCTGCCGACATTGCCGATTACATCTATCAGCAGGTTGCCGCTGGCGAATTCTTGATTCTGCCTCACGAACAGGGCCGTATGGCCTGGGCGATCAAGCAAAAAGATCCGCAGTTGCTCTACAACGAAATGACCGTGATGGCCGACAAAATGCGCGCCAAGGCCAAACAATCCGCAGGCTGAACTTGCCCGTGCGCAATACCGTCGTTAGGGTGGCCGCAACCGGCCATCCTCACGAGACATCTGCATGATCAATTACCTGTGGTTTTTCCTCGCCGCGCTGTTCGAAATCGCCGGCTGCTTTGCCTTCTGGATGTGGCTGCGCCAGGGTAAAAGCGCTTGGTGGATCATCCCGGCGTTGCTCAGCCTGATCTTGTTCGCGGTGCTGCTGACCCGGGTCGAAGCGAGCTACGCCGGCCGCGCCTATGCCGCCTATGGTGGCATCTACATCATTGCCTCGATCGGCTGGCTGGCGGTGGTCGAGCGGATTCGTCCACTGGGCTCGGACTGGATTGGCGTGGCGCTGTGTGTGATCGGTGCGAGTGTTATCTTGTTTGGCCCGCGTTTCTCCGCTTCCTGAAGGATCGGTCCTTCATTCAAACCGGTTTGTCGGATACGTCCGTCAGGGGGATGCATCCTGCGCCGTAGGGCGAGACTGTTTTGCTGCCGTTGCATTGAAGGCCAGTCGTGCACCGGGCATCTTCAAGGGCCGGTAACCCTGAAGGATGAATGCCATGCTTGTACTTAGTCGCGTTGTGGGCGAGTTGATATCCATTGGTGACAACATCACCGTGCGGGTTCTCGCCGTCAACGGAAGCAGCGTGCGCTTCGGTGTTGAAGCGCCGCAGCAGGTCAACGTACATCGCGCCGAGGTCTATGAGCGCATCCAGCTCAAACAGGCCAAAGCGAAAGCTCGTTAAGCCTCAGTCGAACAGATGCTTGGGCACGTCGTGCTTGAGCATCAACTGGCATTGCTCGCTGTCCGGATCGAAGACGATCAGCGCCTGGCCCTTGGTCAATGCCTGACGAACACGCAATACGCGGGTTTCCAGCGGTGTGTCATCGCCGTTGTCCGTGCCGTCGCGGGTCACGAAATCTTCGATCAGACGGGTCAGCGTGTCGACTTCAAGTTGGTCGTGGGGGATCAGCATAAGGCACCTCGGCTAAACAATGGCGCGATGCTACGGCGAATGAAGGAGGGCGGCTAGCCTGGGCTAATCTGTCGCCTGATCCACCGCCATCGCGAGCAGGCTCGCTCCCACAATTATCGGTGTACTCCTGTGGGAGCGAGCCTGCTCGCGATGGCGATATTTCATGCGCTACACATCTCGAATCAGGCTCAGCCCTCCGAACGCTGCCCAATCAAACTATCCACCGACGGTACCCGCGTATCGCTTTCCATCTGCGTCTCGTGTTCGATCTGGTGACTGAACCGGTCCAGCGATCCCTTGGCCGGTTGTGCATCGCTGGCGAACACTGGCGGGCTGAGGATGTAGGCACCGAGCAGGCGGCTGAGGGCGGCGAGGCTGTCGATGTGGGTGCGTTCATAGCCGTGGGTGGCGTCGCAACCGAAGGCGAGCAGGGCGGTGCGAATGTCGTGGCCGGCCGTGACGGCCGAGTGAGCATCGCTGAAGTAATAGCGGAACAAGTCGCGGCGCGCCGGCAATTCGTTGTCGCTGGCCAGGCGCAGCAGGTGACGGGACAGGTGATAGTCATAAGGCCCGCCGGAATCCTGCATTGCCACACTCACCGCGTGTTCGCTGGAGTGCTGGCCGGGCGCGACCGGCGCGATGTCGATGCCGACGAATTCGCTGACATCCCAAGGCAAGGCTGCCGCCGCACCGCTGCCGGTTTCTTCGGTGATGGTGAACAGCGGATGGCAGTCGATCATCAACTCTTCGCCGCTGTCGACAATCGCTTTCAGCGCCGCCAGCAGGGCGGCAACGCCGGCCTTGTCATCGAGGTGACGGGCGCTGATGTGGCCGCTTTCGGTGAACTCCGGCAACGGGTCGAAGGCGACGAAATCACCGACGCTGATCCCCAGCGAATCGCAATCGGCGCGGGTGGCGCAATAGGCGTCCAGGCGCAATTCGACGTGATCCCAGCTGATCGGCATTTCATCCACGGCAGTATTGAACGCGTGCCCGGAAGCCATCAGTGGCAACACGCTGCCGCGGATCACGCCGTTGTCGGTGAACAAACTGACGCGGCTGCCCTCGGCAAAACGGCTGGACCAGCAACCGACCGGCGCCAGGGTCAGGCGACCGTTGTCCTTGATCGCGCGAACCGCCGCGCCAATGGTGTCCAGGTGAGCGGAGACGGCGCGGTCCGGACTGTTCTTCTTGCCCTTGAGGGTGGCGCGGATGGTGCCGCGACGAGTCATTTCAAAGGGAATGCCCAGCTCTTCGAGACGCTCGGCGACGTAACGCACAATGGTGTCGGTGAACCCGGTAGGGCTGGGAATGGCGAGCATTTCCAGCAGGACTTTTTGCAGGTAATTGAGATCCGGTTCGGGAATTTTGCGGGTCATGGAAACTCCTGATGGGTTGAGAGCATCGATGGTTTCGATGAGGAAAAGAGTGTGTGTGATCTGTCAGGGCCCCATCGCGAGCAGGCTCGCTCCCACAGGGGAATGCGGTCAAATGTGGGAGCGAGCCTGCTCGCGATGGCGATGGAACAGGCAACACATCAATGTCAAACCGCCGGCTGACTATGCGGAAACAACAAATCCACAAACCGCTCGGCCGTCGGCTGCGGTTCATGGTTGGCCAGCCCGGCGCGTTCATTGGCTTCGATAAACACATACTCCGGCTGGTCGGCGCCCGGCACCATCAGGTCGAGCCCGACCACCGGAATCTCCAGCGCCCGCGCCGCGCGCACTGCCGCGTCCACCAAGGTCGGATGCAGAATCGCCGTGACATCCTCAAGAATGCCGCCGGTATGAAGATTCGCCGTGCGCCGCACGAACAGATGCTCCCCGGCCGGCAGAATGCTGCTGTAGTCGTAACCCGCAGCCTGCAAGGTGCGCTGGGTCTCGTGGTCTTGCGGGATTTTGCTTTCACCACTGGTCGCCGCCTGACGGCGACGGCTCTGGGCTTCGATCAGCGCGCCGATGGAATGCTGACCATCGCCCACCACTTCCGCCGGCCGGCGAATGGCGGCCGCGACCACTTCGAAACCGATCACCAGAATTCGCAAGTCGAGGCCTTCGTGAAAGCTTTCCAGCAGTACTCGACTATCGAATTTACGAGCGCTTTCGATGGCTTGCTGGACCTCTTCGATGGTCCGTAAATCCACCGCCACCCCCTGGCCCTGTTCACCGTCCAGCGGTTTGACCACCACCCGTTCGTGCTCGTCGAGAAACGCCAGATTGTCGTCCGCGCTCCCCGCCAGTTGCTGGGCGGGCAGTTTAAGACCGGCGTTTTTCAGCACCTTGTGGGTCAGGCTTTTGTCTTGGCACAACGTCATGCTGATGGCGCTGGTCAGATCGCTCAGGGATTCGCGGCAACGCACCCGGCGACTGCCATGGATCAAGGTGAACAGACCGGCTTGCGCGTCATCCACTTGCACATCAATGCCGCGCCGATGAGCCTCTTCGACGATGATTCGCGCATATGGATTGAACTCGGCTTCCGGGCCGGGGCCGAGAAACAACGGTTGGTTGATGCCGTTTTTGCGCTTGATGGCGAAGGTCGACAAGTTGCGAAAACCGAGCTTGGCGTAAAGGCTTTTCGCCTGACGGTTGTTGTGCAGCACCGACAGGTCCAGGTAACTCAGGCCACGGCTCATGAAGTGTTCGATCAAGTGCCGCACCAGCACTTCACCGACGCCTGGGCGGGAACATTGCGGATCGACCGCCAGACACCACAGGCTGCTGCCGTTTTCCGGGTCGTTGAAGGCCTTGTGATGATTCAGGCCCATGACGCTGCCGATGATCGCGCCGCTGTCCTCATCTTCGGCCAGCCAATAAACCGGGCCGCCCTGGTGATGAGGCGTCAGCAAACTCGCATCAATCGGCAGCATGCCGCGGGCCTGATACAGCTGATTGACGGCCTGCCAATCCGCCTCGCTTTGCGCCCGACGGATGCGGAAACCGCGAAACACCCGAGTGGCCTGACGATAATCGCTGAACCATAGGCGCAAGGTGTCGGAGGGGTCGAGAAACAACTGGGCCGGCTCCAGCCCCAGCACTTGCTGGGGCGCGGCAACGTACAAGGCGATGTCCCGCTCACCGGGCTGCTCATTGAGCAACTCTTGGGCAAGGCTCGCCGCATCGGGAAAGGTATGGCCGATCAGCAGCCGGCCCCAACCGCAATGCACCGCGATTGGCGCGGCGCCCAATTCACTGCCGTCTTCGGCCAGGCGCGCCTGCAAGCGTTCATAGGAGGGCGCCTGACCGCGCAACAAGCGTTGGCTATAAGCCGTGGCGTGAGGTTTCATCGATCAGATTCCTTGTTCACTGAGCCACAGGTTCAGGGCTGCCAATTGCCACAGCTTGGAGCCGCGCAACGGGGTCAGTTGACCTTGCGGATCGGTCAGCAGGCGGTCGAGCATGGCGGGGTTGAACAAGCCGCGATCCTGACTCGGATCGAGCAGCAGTTCACGCACCCAGTTCAGCGTGTCGCCCTGCAAATGCTTGAGGCCAGGGACCGGGAAGTAACCCTTTTTGCGGTCGATCACTTCACTCGGAATGACCAGCCGCGCCGCTTCTTTCAAGACTTGCTTGCCGCCATCTGGCAGTTTGAATTTGCCCGGCACCCGCGCCGACAACTCCACCAGGCGATAGTCGAGAAACGGTGTACGCGCTTCCAGACCCCAGGCCATGGTCATGTTGTCGACCCGTTTGACCGGGTCATCCACCAGCATCACAGTGCTGTCCAGGCGCAGGGCTTTGTCCACGGCCGCGTCGGCACCAGGTTGTGCGAAATGTTCTTTCACGAAGTCGCCGGCCGCGTCGTTGGCCGTCAGCCATTTCGGCTGCACCGTGGCCGCGTAGTCGGCGTAGCTGCGGTCGAAAAACGCATCGCGATACGCCGCGTACGGATCGCTCGCACCGTCAACCTGCGGATACCAGTGATAACCGGCGAACAACTCGTCCGCGCCCTGGCCGCTTTGCACCACCTTGCAGTGCTTGGCCACTTCGCGAGACAGCAGATAGAACGCGATGCAGTCATGGCTGACCATCGGCTCGCTCATGGCGCGGAACGCCGCGGGCAGTTGCTCGATGATCTCTTTTTCGTCGATGCGCAGTTGGTGATGCTGGGTGCCGTAGTGCTTGGCGATCAGGTCCGAATACTGAAACTCGTCACCGCGCTCGCCGCCGGCATCCTGGAAACCGATGGAGAAGGTCGACAGGTTTTCAACGCCGACTTCACGCAACAAACCGACCAGCATGCTCGAATCGACACCACCGGAAAGCAGCACGCCGACATCCACCGCCGCCCGTTGACGAATCGCCACCGCATCACGGGTGCTGTCGAGCACGCGGTCGCGCCAGTCTTCTAGGGTCAGGTTCAGCTCGTCGGCGTGTGGGCCGTAGGGCAGGGTCCACCAGGTTTTCTGCTCGGTGGCGCCGTCTGCGTCGATGCGCATCCAGCTCGCCGGGGGCAGCTTTTCGATGCCCGCCAGCAAGGTGCGTGGGGCCGGGACCACGGCGTGGAAATTCAGATAATGATTGAGCGCCACCGGATCGAGGATCGGGTTGATGTCGCCACCCTTGAGCAATGCCGGCAGGGCCGAGGCAAAGCGCAGGCGTTGACCGGTGCGCGACAGGTACAACGGCTTCACGCCGAGACGGTCGCGGGCGATGAATAGACGCTTGGCGTCGCGCTCCCAGATGGCGAAGGCGAACATACCGTTGAGTTTGGGCAACAGGGCTTCGCCCCAGGCGTGATAACCCTTGAGCAGAACTTCGGTGTCGCCGTCGGAATAGAAGGCGTAACCGAGGCTTTCCAGTTCGGTGCGCAGTTCCGGGAAGTTGTAGATCGCGCCGTTGAAGGCCAGGGACAGGCCCAGCTGGTTGTCGATCATCGGCTGTGCCGAGCCGTCCGACAGGTCCATGATTTTCAGGCGCCGATGGCCCAGGGCAATCGGCCCTTGGCTGTGAAAGCCCCACGCATCAGGGCCGCGAGGGGCCAAGTGATGGGTGATTCGTTCTATGGCTGCGAGGTCCGCAGGTTGATGGTCGAAACGTAATTCTCCAGCTAATCCGCACATAAGTCCTTACCGGTTTTTCCGTTGGGGAGGGTCAATCGATACCCGCCAAAAACGGCGGGTACTCAGAAACTGACCCACGTGAATCCCTGGAGTTTTAGACCGATAAGTTATAAGGCTGCGCGTCAGGCTTTTCCGCGGACCAATTGGCGCAGAGCAAAACGGTTGGGATGGCAGGTCTCGGCCACTGTTTTTGGCAGTGGCAACGGCTCGTTTTCAAGCCATGCCGCCAACAGCTCGCCAGACAACGGCGCAGTGATCAAACCGCGAGAACCGTGACCGCTATTGACGTAAAACCCCTCGAGCCATGGGCAGGGCACATCGGGCACCTGCCGGGCATCTTTGCTCAGCGCGGCATAGGCCTCGGCGAAGGCGACTTGTTCAGCCAACGGTCCGACGATCGGCAGGTAATCCGGGCTGGTACAGCGGAACGCCGCGCGCCCTTCAAGCTGTTGCGGGTCCAGATCTGGAACATGCAGACGGGCGACCAGGTCAGTGGAAATTTCCTCGAGCAACGCCAGGTTGCCGAGGTGTTCGGCGACGGTCGGGGTCAGCTCATCGCTTTTGAAATCGAAGCTGGCGCCGAGTGTGTGTTCGCCCAAGCGTGCGGGCGCCACATAGCCTTCGGCGCAGACGACGGTGGCCAGGCTCTGGCTTTCAGGGGTTTGCGCCAGTCGGGTGATCTGGCCGCGAATGCGTTTGAGGGGCAGGTCGGCGCTGTGTGGAAAACGCTTGATCTCGGCGGCACCGGCCAGAATCACCACGGGCGCGCTGGCCAGCAGTGCATCGCCGTCCCAGGCCTGCCATTGATCATCGACCTTGCGCAATTCCAGCACCTCGCGATGGGGCAGCCACTGGATGTTCGGTGAGGACGCCTGCCACTGGCACAACGCGGGCGGATGCACCCAGCCGCCTTCAGGGTAGAACAAGCCGCCGTGCGTCAATTCGATGCCGGCTCGGGCCTGAGCCTGAGGTTGATCGAGCAGGTGCACCAGGCTCGGTGAAAAGGCCGCGGCCAATTGCGCCTGACGCTCGGCTTCCTTGGCATTGAAGGCCAGTTGCAAGACTCCGCAATCGTCCCAGTCGACGCCACGTTGCAGTTGTTCCAGCAGACGCCGGGTGTAGCCAAAACCGCTGACGATCAATTGCGACAGCGCCGTGCCATGGGCCGAAAGTTTGAGGTAGAGCACGCCCTGAGGATTGCCCGAGGCTTCCTGCGCCAATGCTTCGTGGCGGTCCAGCAGGCTTACTTGCCAACCTCGAGCGGCCAGGCTGGCAGCACTGGCGCAACCGGCCAGCCCGGCGCCGATCACCAGGGCGCGGCGTTCGCCGGTCAGCGATTTTGGGCGAGCGAACCATGGTTTTGTTGCGGCTGGTTTAGTGGCCTCTTCAGGCCAACCGAGGAACGTGCCCCGCAGGATCTCCCACTTGTGGCCGATGCCCGGCGTGCGCTTCATCTTGAAGCCCGCCGCGTTCAGCAAGCGGCGCACCCAGCCGGTGCTGGTGAAGGTGCTGATGGTCGAGCCGGGTGCCGCCAGGCGGGCCAGTTCGGCAAATAATTCGGCGGTCCACATGTCAGGGTTTTTCGCCGGGGCAAAACCGTCGAGAAACCAGGCATCGATCTGCGCATCCAGTTGTGGCAATTGCTCAAGTGCATCGCCGATCAGCAAGGTCAGGGTGACGCGGCCGTTGTCCAGCACCAGACGCTGAAAGCCTTGATGGATCGCCACGTATTGCGCCAGCAATTGATCGGCAAATGGCTTGAGCTCCGGCCATAAGGCCAGGGCCCGTTGCAGATCGGTCGCGCTCAGCGGGTACTTTTCGACACTGACAAAATGCAGCCGCGCACCTGCCACCGCGTGCTGTTCGAACAACTGCCAGGCACAGAGGAAGTTCAGCCCGGTACCGAACCCGGTTTCACCAATCACCAGTCGACCATCCACCGGCAAGGCGGCGAAACGGTCACGCAAATCGTTTTGCTCCAGAAACACGTAGCGGGTTTCTTCAAGGCCCGACCGGTCGGAAAAATACACATCATCGAACACCCGCGAACGCGGGCGACCTTGGTCGTCCCAGTCGAGCTGGGCGTGGGGCAATACAGGTTTCATGGCAGGCTCGGTAACGGCAAGGTGGCCATTCTAGCCGATCGCTGCTGCGGTGCTTGATCCATGGCAAGTGCCACATTGGTTGTGTCAGGGAAAAACGTCGCTTTTGTGACGAGGGAGCTTGCTCCCGCTCGGGGGCGAAGCAGCCGCAAGCTGGTTGTCGATGTACTACTGGAGTGCGGGGTTGCTGAGGTCGGGACGGCTTAGCCGTCCAACGGGAGCAAGCTCCCTCGCCACAGGGATTGTATCGGCCTCAAAGACTGATTTGTCCTATACATGAGCAGTCAATCCGCTAGTCTTGCTCAATCCTGGAAGGAGCTGCTCTCTATGTTCGAATCCGCCGAAATCGGTCATGCCATCGACAAAGAAACCTATGACGCCGAAGTGCCGGCCTTGCGTGGGGCCTTGCTCGAAGCGCAGTTTGAACTTCGGCAGCAACACCGCTTTCCAGTGATCATTTTGATCAATGGCATTGAAGGGGCCGGCAAGGGCGAGACGGTCAAGTTGCTCAATGAATGGATGGACCCGCGCCTGATCGAGGTGCGTACGTTCGACCAGCAGACCGACGAAGAACTGGCACGACCACCGGCCTGGCGCTACTGGCGGATGCTCCCGGCCAAGGGCCGCATGGGGATTTTCTTCGGCAACTGGTACAGCCAGATGCTGCAGGGACGGGTTCATGGTTTGTTCAAGGATCCGCGACTCGATCAAAGCATCAACGGGGCCGAGCGGTTGGAGAAGATGCTGTGCGACGAAGGCGCGCTGATCTTCAAGTTCTGGTTTCACCTCTCCAAGAAACAAATGAAAGCGCGGCTCAAGGCGCTGGCCGACGACCCGCTGCACAGCTGGCGCATCAGCCCGCTGGACTGGCAACAATCCGCGACCTACGACAAGTTCGTGAAGTACGGCGAACGGGTGCTGCGCCGCACCAGTCGCGACTATGCGCCGTGGCATGTGATTGCCGGCGTGGACGCGCGCTATCGGAGCCTGACGGTCGGCAAGATCTTGCTCGAGGGCCTGCAGAGCGCGCTGAAGAGACCCAGGATTCACCCGCACAAAGTCAGCGCAGCGCCCTTGTTCCCCAGCGTCGATCAACTGAATCTGCTCGACAGCCTGGACTTGACCCTGCAGCTGGACAAGGACGATTACGAAGAGCAACTGATTACCGAGCAGGCACGGTTTTCCGGGCTGATGCGCGACAAGCGCATGCGTCGCCACGCGTTGATTGCGGTGTTCGAAGGCAACGACGCGGCAGGCAAGGGCGGGGCAATCCGTCGGGTGGCCGCAGCGCTCGACCCGCGCCAGTACGACATCGTGCCGATCGCCGCACCTACCGAGGAAGAACGGGCGCAGCCGTATCTCTGGCGGTTCTGGCGGCATATTCCGGCCCGGGGCAAATTCACCGTGTTCGACCGTTCCTGGTATGGCCGGGTGTTGGTGGAACGCATCGAAGGCTTTTGCAGCAAGGCGGACTGGATGCGCGCCTATGGCGAGATCAACGACTTCGAAGAGCAGATCGCCGATGCCGGAGTGATCGTGGTCAAGTTCTGGCTGGCCATCGACAAACAGACTCAGATGGAGCGTTTCCAGGAGCGCAAAGAGATCCCCTTCAAGCGCTTCAAAATCACTGAAGACGACTGGCGCAATCGCGACAAATGGGACGATTATCGCGCCGCCGTCGGCGATATGGTCGATCGCACCAGCACCGAGATATCGCCGTGGACTCTGGTGGAAGCCAACGACAAGCGCTGGGCGCGGGTCAAGGTCTTGCGCACCATTAACCATGCGCTGGAAGAGGCCTTCGAAAAGTCCGACAAACGCGAGAAGAAACTGCAAAAACGCAAGCGCTGAACCGATGGCTACGCATACGCGGGGTGAATGATTGTCGCGGTCAGTCATAGGGTGGACTTATGCTCGGTCCAACTCCTGACTGACAACAACAATGAGGTGTATGCCATGCGTGAAGTGGTGATCGTCGACAGCGTACGGACCGGCCTGGCCAAATCCTTTCGCGGCAAGTTCAACATGACCCGTCCGGACGACATGGCGGCCCACTGTGTCAACGCGCTGCTCACGCGCAATGACGTCGACCCGGCCAGCGTCGAGGATTGCATCGTCGGCGCCGGCTCCAACGAAGGCGCCCAGGGTTTCAACATCGGTCGCAACGTCGCGGTGCTGTCACACCTGGGCATTGGCACGGGTGGCATGACCCTTAACCGCTTCTGTTCGTCGGGCTTGCAGGCCATCGCCATTGCCGCCAATCAGATCGCTTCGGGCTGCAGCGACATCATTGTCGCTGGTGGTGTCGAGTCGATCAGCCTGACCATGAAAAGCGTCAACACCGACAACCTGATCAACCCGCTGCTGAAAGAGCAGGTGCCGGGTATCTATTTCCCCATGGGCCAGACCGCCGAGATCGTCGCGCGTCGTTACGATGTCAGTCGCCAAGAGCAGGATTTATACGCTCTGCAAAGTCAGCAGCGTACCGCCCTGGCGCAGGCCGCCGGGTTGTTCAACGATGAAATCGTACCGATGGCGGTGAAGTATCGCGTTGAGGACAAGGTCACCGGCCAGGTGCAGATCCTCGACGGCATCGTCGACCACGACGACTGCAACCGCCCGGACACCACTTTGCAAAGCCTGGCCGGGTTGAAACCGGTGTTTGCCGAAGACGGTTCGGTGACCGCCGGCAACTCGTCGCAACTGTCCGATGGCGCTTCGATGACCCTGGTGATGAGCCTGGAGAAAGCCCTGGCGCTGGGGCTCAAGCCCAAAGCCTTCTTCCGCGGTTTTGCCGTGGCCGGGTGCCAGCCGGACGAGATGGGCATCGGCCCGGTGTTCTCGGTGCCGAAGTTGCTCAAGGCCAAGGGGTTGCAGGTGGCTGACATTGATCTGTGGGAGCTCAACGAAGCGTTCGCCTCGCAATGCCTGTACAGCCGCAATCGGCTGGAAATCGACAACGACAAGTACAACGTCAACGGCGGTTCGATTGCCATCGGCCATCCGTTCGGCATGACCGGTTCGCGTCAGGTCGGGCACATCGTGCGAGAGTTGCAGCGGCGTAACCTGCGCTACGGCATCGTCACCATGTGCGTGGGGGGCGGGATGGGGGCTACGGGGTTGTTTGAGGTGGTGCGTTAAATTCGCAAAGTTTGTATTGCCTGATTGACTGCTATCGCGAGCAGGCTCGCTCCCACATGGATCACTGGTGTTCACCAATATTGTGTTCACCATAGATCCACTGTGGGAGCGAGCCTGCTCGCGATGAAGGCGCAGCGGTTTACCGGCTCATGCACAAGAACTGCATCCGCTCGATATACGCCTGAATCTCACGCATCGCTGTCTCCCGGTTTTCAAACGGCCCCTCCAGCGTGTGTTCCCGCGTGGTGAAATACAGCTCTCCATTCACACGACACAAGCGGTCACAACGAAAGTGGGTGGCGGGGGCGTTGTCTTGGGCGCGCATGCCGTACATGGGCGATCTCCTGCGGGTGACGGTTTCAATGAGCTTATGCATGAACCACTTGCCCCGCCTGGCCACCTGATCGACGGCATATCGTCAACTTTATGTTGCGACCTGCACAGTTTCATTCGCGGCCCGTTGGCAACTGTCCCTGTGTCGCGCCCCGGTCTGAGCCTAGAATGACCGTTTTCGCCAATCGGCTTTGGGGTCAGCATGCATATTTCATCGGGTCGCTGGGTTTATGGTCTGTGCCTGGCCTTGCTGACTGCGTTGCTGTGGGGAATCCTGCCGATCAAGCTCAAGCAAGTGCTGCTGGTGATGGACCCGGTGACGGTGACCTGGTTTCGCCTGCTGGTGTCCGGCGGTTGCCTGTTCATTTATCTGGCGGCGACCAAACGCCTGCCGAGTCGCAAAGTCCTCGGCCCGCGCGGTGGCTGGCTGGTGTTGATGGCGGTACTCGGACTGGTCGGCAACTACGTGCTGTACCTGATGGGCCTGAACCTGCTCAGCCCCGGCACCGCGCAGCTGGTGGTGCAAATGGGCCCGATCATGTTGCTGATCGCCAGTCTGTTCGTGTTCAAGGAACGGTTTAGCGTAGGGCAGGGGATTGGCCTGTTGGTGCTGCTGATCGGCTTTGCACTGTTCTTCAATCAGCGCTTGAGTGAGTTGCTCACCTCCCTGACTGATTACACCGCCGGTGTGCTGATGGTGCTCTTGGCGTCCACGGTCTGGACCTTCTATGCCTTGGGTCAGAAGCAGTTGCTCACGGTGTGGAATTCGTTGCAGGTGATGATGGTGATTTACCTGTTCTGCGCGCTGTTGTTGACGCCATGGGTGCATCCGCTGGAGGCGCTGCAATTGAGTCCGCTGCAAGGCTGGCTACTGCTGGCGTGCTGCTTGAACACGCTGATCGCTTATGGCGCCTTCGCTGAAGCCCTGGCCCATTGGGAAGCCTCACGGGTCAGTGCGACGCTGGCGATCACGCCGCTGGTGACCTTTGCCGCCGTGGCCATGGCCGCGTGGTTATGGCCGGAGTATGTGCATGCCGAGCAGATCAATGGCCTGGGTTATGGCGGGGCGGTGCTGGTGGTGCTCGGGTCGGCGCTGGTGGCGTTGGGGCCATCGTTGATGGCGGGGCTCAAGGCCCGGCGGGTGCGGATGGCGGCCAGTTAGACCGCGTTATCGTTCTTCGCGGGCAAGCCACGCTCCCATAGGTTATGTGTCGATCCCGAATATTGCGATCGACACATAACCTGTGGGAGCGTGGCTTGCCCGCGAAGACTGACTGTCTGGCACTAAATCATTTTCAGATTCACCCCTGCTTGCCAGCCTCCAACATATCCTCCGGCCTCACCCAGGCATCAAAATCTTCATCCGTCAGATAGCCCAGCTGCAACGCCGCCTCGCGCAGGGTCAGCCCCTCGCTGTAAGCCTTCTTGGCAATTTCCGCCGATTTGTCGTAGCCGATGTGCGGGTTCAGCGCCGTCACCAGCATCAAACCTCGTTCCAGATGCTCGGCCATTTTCTCGGCATCCGGTTCCAGCCCGGCGATGCAATGCTGCTGGAAGTTACTGCAGCCATCGCCCAGCAAGCGGATCGATTGCAGCAGGTTGTGGATGATCACCGGTTTGAACACGTTCAATTGCAGGTGGCCCTGACTGGCCGCAAAACCGATGGCGACGTCGTTGCCCAATACCTGACAGGCCAGCATCGACAGCGCTTCGCACTGAGTCGGGTTGACTTTGCCGGGCATGATCGAACTGCCGGGCTCATTGGCCGGCAGTTTCACTTCGGCAAACCCCGCTCGCGGCCCGGAGCCCAACAGACGCAGGTCGTTGGCGATTTTCATCAGGGTTACGGCAAGGGTTTTCAGGGCGCCGGAGAGGGTGACCAACGGTTCGTGACCGGCCAGGGCGGCGAATTTGTTATGGGCGGTGACGAACGGCAGGCCGGAAAGGGCGGCCAGTTCAGCAGCGATCGCTTCGCCAAAACCGTGGGGCGAGTTCAATCCGGTGCCAACCGCAGTGCCGCCCTGAGCCAGCTCACAGACGGCCGGCAACGCGCTGCGGATCGCCCGCTCGGCGTAATCCAGTTGTGCGATGAACGCCGAGAGTTCCTGGCCGAAGGTAATCGGCGTGGCGTCCATCATATGGGTACGACCGGTCTTGACCAGTTTCATGTGTCGTGCGGACAACTCCGCCAATCCGCCAGACAACTCGCTGATCGCCGGCAGCAAATGCTGCTGCACCGCCTTGGCCGTCGCGATGTGCATGGCCGTGGGGAAGCAATCGTTGGAGCTCTGGGAACGGTTGACGTGATCGTTGGGGTGTACCGGGGCCTTGCCACCGCGCGGATTACCGGCCAGTTCGTTGGCGCGACCGGCGATCACTTCGTTGACGTTCATGTTGCTCTGAGTACCGCTGCCAGTCTGCCAGACCACCAGCGGGAACTGCTCGTCGTGGTCGCCGTCGAGCACTTCGTCAGCGGCCTGTTCGATCAGGCGGGCGATGTCGGCGGGCAGGTCGCCATTGCGATCGTTGACGCGCGCCGCGGCTTTCTTGATCAAGGCCAGGGCGTGCAGCACCGCCAGCGGCATACGCTCGTTGCCGATGGCGAAGTTGATCAGCGAGCGTTGCGTCTGAGCGCCCCAGTAAGCGTCATCCGGGACTTCTACCTGGCCCAGGCTGTCGGTTTCGATACGGCTCATCATGCACACTCCTGTCGGTCTGATAGCGCAGTTTAGGCCGTGATCGTCGGCTGTGGTTCCATCAGTCTGGAATTTGACCGTTCAACCCCTCTAAATCAGGCGCGACAAGGCTTGGGGTTGAGTGACACACTTTTTTAGGTGCAGAATGGACGCCCTTGAGGTTTTGCCTCGCCTGCTAGAAAAGGAAACTCGATGACTCGTCTTCGTGCCATCTGTACCGCGGTTGCACTGGTTTGCGCCAGCGGCCAGGTTTTTGCCGATACCGCCAGCCACAACGCCAGTGCCGAAGCTTTCCTGACCCTGGCGCACGCTGACAAATTGGGCACTCCGGTGTACATGCAAGTGCAGCAAATGTTCGCTCAGCGCTTCGAACAGACCAAGGCCCCTGAATCGAAAAAAGCCCTGCTGGAAACCTACCAGGCCAAGGCCAACGCCGCTCTGGACGCCGCCATTGGCTGGAACAAGCTGAAGCCGGACATGGTCAAGCTTTACACCACCAATTTCAGTGAATCCGAGCTCAAGGATCTGGTTGCGTTCTACCAGTCGCCACTGGGCAAGAAAGTTCTGGAAAAAATGCCGCAGCTGACTCAGCAATCGGCCCAGATGACTCAAGCCAAGCTGGAAAGCGCGGTGCCTGTGGTCAACAAACTGCTGGCTGACATGACAGCCGAGCTGGAGCCTAAAGGCGCTGCCGCTCCTGCCAAGAAAAAGCCTTAAGCGGAGTTCGGGATGACCATGCAACAACGCATCGAATCGACACTCGGGCTGCTACAGCCCGAGCATCTGCAAGTGCTGGATGAAAGCCACATGCACAGCCGTGGGTTACAGACCCACTTCAAGGCGGTGGTGGTCAGCCAGCAGTTCGAAGGCCTCAATCGCGTCAAGCGTCACCAGAAGGTGTATGGCACTTTGGGCGAACTGATGGGCGAGTTCCATGCGTTGGCGCTGCATACCTACACGCCGGAAGAATGGGCACAGATCGACGCGGCTCCGGCTTCGCCGACCTGTGCTGGCGGCAGCAAGCATTAATGTGACGGGCTGAAGAGCTGTTGTGGCGAGGGAGCTTGCTCCCGCTGGACTGCGAAGCAGTCCCAAAACCTGCAACAGCATTCTGTCTGAAAGAGTGCAGTCGCCAGCATTACGACTGCTTCGCAGCCGAGCGGGAGCAAGCTCCCTCGCCACAAAGGCATCTCGCAGTCCTAAAATCACACCGTTTTTGCTAGAATCCGCAACGCGCCGCTCACCCGGCGCGTTTTTTTTCGCATCCGGTTCACCCCTTACGAGGGTAGCCACCTGGAGAATTACCCATGACACAACAGATTGTCGTGGCGGCACTGTATAAGTTCGTCACCCTGGAAGATTACGTCGCCCTGCACGAGCCGCTGCTGCAAGCAATGGTCGACAACGGCATCAAAGGCACGCTGCTGATCGCCGAAGAAGGCATCAACGGCACCGTGTCCGGCAGCCGCGAAGGCATTGACGGGCTGATGGCCTGGCTCAAGAACGATCCACGCATGGACGACATCGACCACAAAGAGTCGTACTGCGACGATCAGCCGTTCTATCGCACCAAAGTCAAACTCAAGAAAGAAATCGTCACCCTCGGCGTCGAAGGCGTGGACCCGAACAAAAAGGTCGGCACCTATGTGGATCCGCAGAACTGGAACGCCCTGATCAGCGATCCTGAAGTGCTGTTGATCGACACCCGTAACGACTATGAAGTCTCGATCGGCACCTTCGAAGGCGCCATCGATCCGAAGACCACCAGTTTTCGCGAATTCCCTGACTACATCAAAGCCAATTTCGACCCGGCCGTGCATAAGAAAGTCGCGATGTTCTGCACCGGTGGTATTCGCTGCGAGAAGGCCTCGAGCTACATGCTCAGCCAGGGTTTCGACGAGGTCTATCACCTCAAGGGCGGCATCCTGAAGTACCTCGAAGAGGTGCCGCAGGAAGAAACCAAATGGCAGGGCGACTGCTTCGTGTTCGATAACCGGGTGACCGTTCGTCACGACCTCAGCGAAGGCGACTACGATCAATGTCATGCCTGTCGTACACCCGTCAGTGTGGAAGACCGCGCATCCGAGCATTACGTGGCCGGCATCAGTTGCCCGCATTGCTGGGATAAGCTGAGCGAGAAAACCCGTCGCAGTGCCATCGACCGGCAGAAGCAGATCGAACTGGCCAAGGCGCGCAACTTGCCGCACCCAATTGGTTACAACTACAAGCAAACTCCTTCCGAGGCTTGAACCATGTCTGCACGTCGCCTGCTCTATGTGATGGACCCGATGTGTTCCTGGTGCTGGGGTTTTACGCCAGTGGCCAACGCGCTGGTCGAGCAGGCGCAGGCAGCGGGGGTGGACGTGCATCTGGTCGTCGGCGGTTTGCGCACCGGCAGCGGCTCAGCTTTGGAGCCGACTACCCGGCGCTACATTCTTGAGCACTGGCAGGCGGTCCACGAGGCCACCGGCCAACCGTTCAAGTTTGAAGGCGCGCTGCCCGATGGATTCGTTTACGACACCGAGCCTGCCTGTCGGGCGCTGGTGACGGCGCGCAGCCTGGCACCGGATTGCGCGTGGAAACTGCTCGGGTTGATCCAGCACGCGTTCTACGCCGAAGGGCGCGACGTCACCCACGCCAGCGTGTTGGTCGAGCTGGCAGAGCAGGCCGGTTTACCGCGCATCGAGTTCGCTGCTGCCTTCGACCGTGCCGATCAGCACGCAGCCACCGCTGCCGATTTCACCTGGGTCCAGGACCTGGGCATTGCCGGTTTCCCGACCTTGCTGGCAGAGCGTGATGGTCAATTGGCGTTGCTGACCAATGGGTATCAGCCTTTGAGTGTGTTGTCACCGTTGCTCGGCCGCTGGCTGGAGCGCGCTGCCTGTGCATGAGCTGCCCGATGACGTTCCAGCCCCTGCACGTGTCGACCGTCTGAGCTGGGCGGAAATCCGTCGACTGGCCCTTCACCATAAAAAATCCCTGTGGATCGCCAACGGCGTCGCGGTATTGGCAACGCTGTGCAGCGTGCCGATCCCCTTGCTGTTGCCGTTGCTGGTCGACGAAGTGCTGCTGGGCCACGGTGACGCCGCGCTGAAAATCATGAACCACGCGCTGCCCGACGTCTGGCAGAAAGCCGCGGGTTACATTGGCCTGATGCTGCTGGTGACTCTGGCACTACGTTGCGCTGCGTTATTGTTCAACGTTGTGCAGGCGAAATTGTTTGCGGCGTTGGCCAAAGACATCGTGTATCGGATTCGGGTGCGGCTGATCGAGCGACTCAAGTGCATCTCGCTCGGGGAATACGAAAGCCTGGGCAGCGGCACGGTGACTACGCACCTGGTCACGGACCTGGACACGCTGGACAAATTCGTCGGCGAAACCCTCAGTCGTTTCCTCGTGGCCATGCTGACGCTGGTGGGCACCGCCTCCATCCTGATGTGGATGCACTGGAAACTCGCGCTGCTGATCCTGCTGTTCAACCCGTTGGTGATCTATGCCACGGTGCAGTTGGGCAAGCGGGTCAAACACCTGAAGAAACTCGAGAACGACAGCACCTCGCGCTTCACCCAGGCCTTGACCGAAACGCTGGATGCCATCCAGGAAGTGCGCGCCGGTAATCGTCAGGGCTTTTTCCTCGGACGGCTTGGCCAGCGAGCGCGTGAAGTGCGCGATTACGCAGTGAACTCGCAATGGAAAACCGATGCATCGAACCGTGCCAGCGGCTTGCTGTTCCAGTTCGGCATCGATATTTTCCGTGCCGCGGCCATGCTCACGGTGTTGTTCTCTGATCTGTCCATCGGCCAGATGCTCGCGGTGTTCAGCTACCTGTGGTTCATGATCGGTCCGGTGGAACAGCTGCTGAATCTGCAATACGCCTATTACGCCGCCGGTGGCGCGCTGTCGCGGATCAACGAGTTGCTGGCCCGCGCCGATGAGCCGCAATACACCGGCAGTGTCGACCCGTTCCAGGGGCGCGACACGGTAGGCATCGAAGTTCAGGGACTGAGCTTCGGTTATGGCGACGAGTTGGTGTTGAACCAGATGAACCTGTCCATCGCACCCGGTGAAAAAGTCGCGATTGTTGGCGCCAGCGGTGGCGGTAAGAGCACCCTGGTGCAATTGCTGCTGGGCTTGTACACGCCGCTGGCGGGCACCATCCGTTTCGGTGGTTCGACTCAGGAAGAGATTGGTCTGGAAACCGTGCGTGAAAATGTCGCCGTAGTCTTGCAGCATCCGGCACTGTTCAACGACACCGTGCGCGCCAACCTGACCATGGGCCGCGAACGCAGCGACGAAGCCTGCTGGCAGGCATTGGAAATTGCTCAACTGCACAACACGGTGCGTGAATTGCCCAACGGCCTGGACAGTATTGTCGGGCGCTCCGGTGTGCGTTTATCCGGCGGGCAGCGTCAGCGCCTGGCGATTGCGCGAATGGTGCTGGCCGAACCGAAAGTGGTCATCCTCGACGAGGCCACTTCAGCACTGGATGCCGCCACCGAATACAACCTGCACCAGGCGTTGGCACGGTTTCTGAGCCACCGCACCACGCTGATCATTGCGCACCGCTTGTCTGCAGTGAAGCAGGCTGACCGGGTCCTGGTGTTCGACGGTGGGCAGATTGCCGAGGATGGCGACCATCAGCAGTTGATTGCTGATGGTGGGTTGTACGCCAAGCTTTATGGGCATTTGCAGCAGTTGTAGGTCACTTCCACAGCACCTTCAGAGCATCCGCCCCGCCGTCATGGCCGAACTCTTTGATGACGACTGAACAGCTATTGCATGGCGGCATGGTCGTGGCCACGTCGACTGATTTGATCATAGTGTTCTCCGGGTATTTTTTCCGCAGCGTGCTGATCAGTTTGGCCTCGCTGTCCAGAGAAGTCGGTCGGCTGGTCATCGCAGGCGTATAGGTATCAATGTTCTTTATCGTATGCGGAATGGCCAATACCTTTCCTTCGCTTGAGACGTTCAAGGACGTCCTGGTAAATGTCTGGCCGAAGTCAATGTTGAAGTAGGTTGTATCGCCGACGATGATTTTATCCGGGGCGAACGGATGTTTGAACAGTGGCAGCTCTGCGGTAAGTCCCTGTGCGCCGGAAACGCTGACATAAACCTCGCGCTTACCGGTCGATGTCACGATGTCGGCGTAAGCGATATTTCTCGCATTCCCTGATTGAAGGTCAGGGGGAAGCAGCTTCTGGAACTTGCCCATCGTCTTATCGATTCGCAAGTTACTGTTCAACCCGACAGTGATGGTCTTCTCAACGAACAGCGTATCGAAGATGTCCGCGGCTCTTTGGCGAAAGGGCTCCGAAGCGTTTTTGCTGCGAGACCAAGACGTCGCCCCGTTCGGAAGATTGCTGACAATCATGCGTGTGGAATTGTCGAACAGCACCGCTTCGCCCGGAGTGGTATCGACCTTGAGCAGCTTGAGCGTATCGGGCGGGTTCACGTGACCGCCAATCGGAATGGCAATTTCTTCCATTGTTTTCAACGCACGTTCCACCGCTTCCGTGCCATAAATCCTTGCCATATTGTTGGCATTCAACGATCCGGTGTAGACAGTCAGCAATTCTGCTTTGAGATCTTCCGGCAATTTGGAAGCTTTCTTGAAATTCAGCGTGTCTCTTATGCTTTGACCTTGTGCCAGTTCGGCGACGTAAAAAGCTCCAGCATCTAGCCGGGTGAACACATAGCGCTTCGAATCGTCTATCGCCGGGATGATGGTGGCACCGGCCTGAAAGGTATCAAATTGATTCTGGTTCCCGTAGGGAAGACTCACCTTGATCCTCCCATAAATCCCTTTTTGGAACTCCACCGTCGCCGGGAGCTGGCTTTTTTTCTTCAAGGTTTTAAGCAACATCGCCCGATCCGCAGTGGCCGGCGTATAGATACTGTCTCCAAACCACGGCGCCCAGCCTTTGTTTTCGTCGAAACTGCCAATGGCCGGCGTCGGTGCCGGATCACGGGTGACGAATTTGGTCGTGCATACATCGGCACCCGGATTACGTCGTACCCGGCAAGGCAAGGATCTGAACATCGCCTGATCATCAATCAAGTCGGCACGGCGCAGTTGGTTGCCGTCCAGACGATAGGGAATGTCATCAACGAACAGTGTGGTTCGACCATCGACCTCAAGTACTTCACGGATATGGGCGTAATCCGGGAGTTCTACCGGGACGTGGGATTCGGTAGGAGGTAATGTTTTGAAGGTTGAGCGGCCCTGTATGAGGTTTTCGCTGTGATTGTGCAGGCGCGGGCCATAAGGCAAGGACGTCACCGGGTCGACGGGGTGAAATCGGGTCAGATCCGACCGGCTGGTATTGCGCACAAGTACATCATCGACACCGTTGACCGTTGCCAGTCGATCATTGCTTGTCAGCGGCTTCCAGCGCCCCGGATCGGTTGTCTGGGGCAGGTTGTGCATCAGTCGGTAGCTGTCGGCGTGTCCTGTCAGTTTCTTGACCCCCCTGACACCAATGCGTCCCGCCATGTGCAGTCCTTTCCACGCACCGCTTCCCATTGACTTGAGTAGTGTCGGTACCCCGTCCAGCGGATTGAGGTTACTCAGCGTGGCGATCAGGAGTTTTCGGGTCAACGTTGAAAAGGAAGGCAGGCTTGCTTTGACGGTCATGCGCGAGGCTGTGGCCCCGGCCCTGATCAAACGCACTGAACCCGACATGAATTTCCCGACAGGGCTGATGAATGAAGCCAGGTCCAGCACGAGTCCGGCCGCGCCTATGAGTATATTGTCAATTTTGCCTGACAAAATATCCTCAATACTGCCCCAGAAGGGCACAAACCCTTTGGCTACTTCCATGGCCGTACTGATCCGTTGTTCGCTTCTGGCCCTGATGGTGTCGAATGCCGTCATGCCGCGGGCTTGGGTATGCAACTGTTGTTCATCGACGAACAGGAAATTCGTTGCAATGTAGTGGGCCACTTCATTCAAACGGGCAGATGCCTGCGTTGTCACTTCGCTAACGGCTGCATTTGGCGATACAGCCGCGGGCACGTCACCGACCACGCCGAGGATCGCTATGCAGTACGCCCTGTCAGCAGGCTGCGTGCCATTTAAGTGAGCGTCCCAATCGAGAAGCAGCGTAGTGCTGAGTTCAGCCGTATATCTTTGTCCGGGGATTGAGGCGTGCAACGGAAACGTGGTGCGAACCCCGTTGACAGTTGAAACTCTCATGTGCGGTCGGCAACGAATGACGCCAGCACTCGGGATCAGTTCGTAATAGGTGATTTCATCGTTGTGGGTCACCTGTAGAACGAAACCTTTTCTTGGCCGGATGTCTCCGCTTACCTTGATGAGGTTTTTTCCCAGGTGCAGGCCAAGCAAGCGGACGTGACCCACTTCAAGGGCCTGGCGGTCGGCCAGTGGCAGTGAGGTGAGTAGGCTGGTGATCAGGGTCTGATAGGCCGATCTGATTTTCGAAAGGTAATTTGTGAAGTCTGTTTCAAACTGCTTGTTGATATCAGGCAGCGTCTTGCCGCCGTATGTGGAAATAACACGTCTTTCGATCCCCATGTGATCTTTGCGAAATTCATGATGTTGCAGGGTTCGCTTGTCGTCGATCCTGATCCAGCGGCTGGTTCGTGTTTTCCCATCAGGCTGGGTTACAAACCATTTGCTTGCGTCATCCAATTGGCCGTCGGCATAGACATCGAGGAATGCATGGCCTGGCAGCGTCAATGAGGGCGTGTCTCTGAACCCCGAGCCACTCGGTGGATCATCCCTCAGCAACTTGCGCCCGTCCGATTCGAACATTGCATCGCCAAACAGATCATCCTTTACCCGTTTGGCCATCTTCAGTCGTTCAGGGGGCGGCAAGTCCAGTGTCACAACGGCGTTGTTCAGGCTCTCGCAGTGGCTTTCCAGAGCCGCCATCGCCCGCTTCATATCGTCCTCGTCGTAATCGGATTTTGTTCGCGATTGAACGATGCCGCAGCAGACCGCCCATTCCAGTGCCGGCACCATCCTCAGTCGAGTGATCTGCTCAAGTTGTTCGGACGAGGCGTCGGCGCTCCGGGTCAGGGGCAAGTCGACGAGTTGCTGAAAGGACAGCGCTTGCAATCGATCAAGGCCAAGTTCATCTGCCAGCAGCACACCGTGCATGAAGTTCACCCATACCACCGAACTCTTGTAAGGAAGGTCGGACGGGATATCGCGCACAGCGAAGTCCTTTGAGACGCGGGTCTCGAATACCCGCGCGAGTAAGGCCGCCTCTTTTGCATCAGTGACCCGATGGGTGCGCAGCAAGTGCTGTTCAAAATCGCTGCGCAGGGTCTGGTAGCTTTTGCCCCAATGAGCCGTGTCTTGCCAGCGGAATCCGGCGATTTCCTGCGGCTCATCCGCAGACGGGGCGTGCAAGTAAAGGCATATGGCTTTGCAAACCAGTTGATGGCGCACGGACGCCGAAGTTTGTTCATCAGGACCTGCGCCATACCACTTGAGCGTCCTGAGCAGCGTGTCGCCCAGCTCTTTTGCTTCTAACGTGTTCAGCATTCGCAGCAGGAATACAGAAGGCGTCGCGCGCAATTGATCCATGGAGGCGCAATCCAGTACAGAGGCGCCGAGATGACCGATCAATGAACGCCTGCCGTTCAGGAAAGCTTTCACGATGTCGATGATTTGAGTATTGATGCGTTTTGCCGTGTAAATGTCGATGGTCATGTATTGCGCGAGGTCGGGGGCTGCGTGCTGAATAATCTTGAGCTCTCTTCGATCCCGGGCAGTGGGGCGCAGGCCCAAGTATTCGATATCCGGGCCGTCGTCGAGTCCCAGAGCCTGACTGGCGCGAAATTCTTCGTCCGCCGGTGACAGGGGGCGTTGATCAGGTGAAGGTAAAGACGTCTCTGTCATGTTGCACTCCTTTGAAAGGGTTCCCGCAACGGATAGGGGGAGCCCGAAGTGCCCAGTAAACAGATCTCCAAACCGGCTTTGGCGGTATATATCTATAGGGGGCGCACGTGTACGGCATTGAGGCCGATCCTCTGCTTGCCGGAACCGAGAACGCACCCTAGTCTAGCTGTAGCGATCACGTTGGATGCTGATCTGGCAGTGCTTAAACAAGGGACCTCATGAAGCAAAAAAGGACTCTCGGAACCCCTCGGTTGTTGGGCATTGTCTGGCCTTTTATCGCCGTCGTGTTATTTCAGGCCCTGTTGGGAGGCGTCAGCCTTTACGTTCTTTCGGCGGTTCGCGGCTACGTCGGTGGTGAAAGCCTGTGGTCCAAGGGCCAGAAAGACGCCATCTATTACCTCAATCTCTACGCCGACAGTCGCGACGAAACGATTTTTCTCAAATACCAGAACGCGATTGCCGTACCTCAGGGTGGCCATGAATTGCGTCTGGCGCTGGATCATCAGCCACCGAATATCGAGGCGGCGCGAATCGCCATTCTCAAGGGCGGCAACCACCCGGACGACGTCTCCAGCGTGATTTGGCTGTACCTCAATTTCCGGCACTTCAGCTACCTTGAAAAAGCCATCGACCTCTGGACGGTCGGTGACGCGTACCTCGTGCAACTCGATGACGTCGCGCGGGAGATGCATCAGCGCATTGCCGATAGCCAGGTCACGGAAGTCGACGTCAAACGCTGGAAAGACCAGATTTTTGCCATCAACGATGGCGTGACACCTGCCGCCAAAGCGTTCAGCGATGCCTTGGGCGAAGGCTCACGGGTGATTCTTCGGCTGCTGTTGGTGACGAACCTCGCCACAGCGCTGGGTTTGATTGTGTTGGCCCTGTTGCGTACTCATAAACTGCTCAAGCAACGCCATGCCTTCGCCGATGCCTTGCAGCTGGAGAAAGACCGGGCGCAGATCACTCTGCAGTCGATTGGCGACGGGGTGATCACCACGGACGTCGAGGGCGCGATTGCCTATATGAATCCGGCCGCCGAGGCCTTGACTCACTGGAAGGCCGAACAGGCGGCAGGGTTGCCATTGGCGGCGCTGTTCAATCTGCTGGATGAGAACGCTCAGGCTGATGGTTTTACCTTGATCGAGCACATTTTGAGCGGGCAGCTCAGCGGTGGCAGCGAGCATTCCAAACTGATCCAGCGTCTGGACGGCAGCACGGTTTCGGTCACGCTGGTCGGCGCGCCGATCCGCAACACGGGCAAGGTCAGTGGCACCGTGCTGGTGCTGCACGACATGACTCAGGAGCGGCAATACATCGCCAATCTGTCCTGGCAGGCAACCCATGACGCCCTGACCGGGCTGGCCAACCGCCGCGAGTTCGAATACCGCCTCGAACAGGCCCTGCATAACCTGACGCGCCAGGCGGGGCGTCACGCCTTGATGTTTCTCGACCTGGATCAATTCAAACTGGTCAACGACACCTGCGGTCATGCGGCGGGCGACGAGTTGTTACGGCATATCTGTGCGTTGTTGCAATCAGGTTTGCGCGAAGGCGACACCCTGGCCCGGTTGGGTGGCGACGAGTTCGGCATTCTGTTGGAAAACTGTGCGCCGGAAGCGGCCGAGAAAATCGCCGAAGTCCTGCGCCAGACCGTGCAGAACCTGCACTTTGTCTGGAAAGGCCGGCCGTTCGTGACCACCGTGAGCATTGGTCTGGTGCATGTGGTCCAGAGTCCGGCCACCCTCGAAGCTTCTCTGCGGGCCGCTGACATGGCCTGTTATATGGCCAAGGAAAAGGGCCGCAACCGGGTTCAGGTCTATCATGCCGACGACTCGGAGCTGTCCCTGCGCTTTGGCGAGATGGCCTGGGTGCAACGCCTGCATGTGGCGTTGGAAGAGGACCGCTTCTGCCTGTACGCCCAGGAAATCGCGCCCCTTGGCCCTGGCGAGCAGGGCGGCGGACATATCGAAATCCTGCTGCGCCTGCATGACGAAGCGGGGCGCATGATTCTGCCGGACAGTTTCATTCCGGCTGCCGAGCGTTACGGTTTGATGACGTCAATTGACCGTTGGGTGGTGGAGAACGTTTTCAAAGTCATTGCCCAGTGCATCGCCCAAGAGCGCGAAGGGCCGTTGGCCATGTGTGCGATAAATCTGTCAGGTATTACTATCGGAGATGAGGCGTTTCTGGACTTCCTTCGTGAACAGTTTGTTGCATATTCAATTCCACCTGAAATGATTTGTTTTGAAATTACAGAAACCAGCGCGATTGCAAATCTGGGCAGTGCAATTAGATTTATCAATGAACTCAAAGGCTTAGGTTGTCATTTTTCGCTAGATGACTTTTGCGCCGGTATGTCCTCATTCGCTTACTTGAAACATTTACCTGTAGACTTCCTGAAGATCGACGGGAGTTTCGTAAAGGATATGCTGGACGACCCGATTAACCGCGCCATGGTCGAAGTGATCAATCGCATCGGTCATGTCATGGGTAAGCGCACGATTGCCGAGTTCGTTGAAACACCTCAGATCGAGCAGGCATTGCTGGAGATCGGGGTGGATTACGCTCAAGGGTATGTGATTGAACGCCCGCATCTGTTTACCTGGGATAGTTTGCAAAGTCGTCCTGCCCGGCCCCGACCTTTGTTGTTCAAGGCGCCCGGCACGTTCCGTTGAAACTCTTGCTGATCTAAAAATCACAATCAAAAGGAGCGCGACAGTGATCGACACATTCAACAGAACCGGACCACTCATGGAAGCTGCAAGTTATCCCGCCTGGGCTCAGCAACTGATCCGGGATTGCAGCGAGAGCAAACGCCGGGTTGTCGGACACGAACTGTATCAACGCATGCGAGATAACAAGCTCAGTGCAAAAACCATGCGTCAGTACCTTATTGGTGGCTGGCCGGTGGTCGAACAGTTCGCTTTATACATGGCACAGAACCTGACAAAGACCCGTTTTGCGCGCCACCCTGGCGAAGACATGGCGCGTCGCTGGCTTATGCGCAACATTCGCGTCGAATTGAACCATGCCGATTACTGGGTGCATTGGAGCCGTGCTCACGGTGTCAGCCTGGAAGATCTGCAAGCACAACAGGTGGCCCCTGAGCTTCACGCCTTGAGCCACTGGTGCTGGCACACCAGTTCGTCGGATTCGCTGATCGTGGCCATCGCCGCCACCAACTACGCCATCGAGGGTGCGACCGGAGAGTGGTCGGCACTGGTCTGTTCCACTGGCGTCTACGCGGCGGCGTTCCCCGAGGAAGATCGCAAGCGGGCCATGAAGTGGTTGAAGATGCACGCCCAGTATGACGATGCCCATCCATGGGAGGCGCTGGAAATCATCTGCACCCTGGCGGGTATGAACCCGAGCAAAGCACTGCAAGTGGAGTTGCGCCAGGCAGTCTGCAAAAGTTACGACTACATGTACCTGTTCCTGGAACGCTGCATGCAGTTGGAACTGGCAGTGAAAACCCCGGTAGTCCGTGAGCGGATGGCGTTGGCCGAAAGCTGATTCTCTGAAAGCAACACAAACCCAATGTGGGAGCGGGCTTGCTCGCGAAGACGGCTTAACATTCAACACAGATGCTGAATGTCAGATCGCTTTCGCGAGCAAGCCCGCTCCCACATGAGTTATGCAGCGTTGCTGAAATATCAGCCCGCCATCGCAAGGCGGTTACGCCCCTCACGCTTGGCCACATACAGCGCACTGTCGGCCCGTCGCAGCAGGCTCTCGGCAGACTCGCCGGGTAGCAGCGTCGAGCAACCGATGCTGACCGTCAGCTCGATCATCTTGTCCTCGGCCACATAGTCTTGAGCCTGCACTGCAAACCGCAGTCGTTCACCGACCATGGCTGCCGCTTCCCGACTGGTATTGGACAGCAGGATCATGAATTCTTCGCCACCAAACCGGAACACCATATCGACGTTGCGTAACTGGTTTTTGATCGAAGCTGCGACGGCCTTCAGCACTTCATCGCCGGCACTGTGCCCGTAGGTGTCGTTGATGTGTTTGAAGTGATCAATGTCCAGCATCAGCAGCGACAGGGGTTGGGAGTGTCGCCGCGACATCTCGATTTCCCGTTGCAGCGTCTGATCCATAGCGGTGCGGTTGCCGGTATCAGTCAGCGGATCACGCAATGCGCTTTGGGTCGCCGCTCGGTAGAGCAGGGCGTTTCGCATGGGGAAGAGCAGGGTCGACAACAGTGACTCCAGGCTACCCTGTTCCTGTTCGCTGAAACGCTGATTGCGGCGGAACACCAGCTCACCCAATTGTTCGCCTTCATGACTGAGGCTGTAGCTGATTGAATGATGACCCCGTGAGCCGAATTGCAGGCGCAAGTCGCTGGACGGATGCTCATAACTCAGGGCATC
This sequence comes from Pseudomonas frederiksbergensis, assembly GCF_003732275.1. Lineage (GTDB taxonomy): Bacteria > Pseudomonadota > Gammaproteobacteria > Pseudomonadales > Pseudomonadaceae > Aquipseudomonas > Aquipseudomonas frederiksbergensis_H. Next base: position 190,737 of record NZ_MOBM01000012.1, on the reverse strand, counting down.
CAGCGGCACAAGACGCTGAATTTCACGGAAGAAGAGTCCGAGGATGCGTTGCGGCTCAAGACTGGTTTGCAGTTGCAGGCCCAGCGCTTGGCGCAACTGCGCAAGACTGACGGGCCGCTCCAGGAGGGGAGGCTGCTGACCAAAGCCCAGGCGTTGCAATTTGGCACTGTCGAAGTCAATTGCGTTGGTCTGGGAAGGTGATTTCATATGGCGTGAGCCCCTAAGCAGTAAGGCTGTCTTACAGGCTGGGTGAGAGCGGCTTTGGGCTGCGCGTCATACTGGTCCATCAGTCCCGTAGGACATTTGGCACGAGTTTAGTCCGCTTTGCCGAAGATTAGTAACCTCTCGGCTCAAGCTCCGCCCCGTCTGCTTTCACACGGCGTGTCTGAACAAAATTAGAGCGAAAGTCGTGCCATTCGGTTCAGTCGAATAAAAAGCTTTAAAAATCAAAATACTGAAAGGTCATGCGAGAGGGGTTGCGGAGGGTGACGACATTTATTTGACTTGAAGCGGGGGTAGTTACCACCGAGTTTGAGTGCCGCGGCGGGAAGTCGTCGCGGCAGAAAAGCGACGCACGGGCGTTACTGAGCGTTGAACGCCTGGCCATTGATGCCGGTGCTGTCTGGACCCATGAGGTAAAGATAAACCGGCATGATCTCCTCGGGCGTCGGATTGTTCAGCGGGTTTTCACCGGGGTAGGCCTGAGCGCGCATGCTGGTGCGGGTAGCGCCGGGATTGATGCTGTTGGAGCGCACTGGTGCGACCGTGTCTACTTCGTCGGCCAGGGTTTGCATCAAGCCTTCGGTAGCAAACTTGGAGACGCCGTACGCGCCCCAATACGCACGACCCTTGCGACCGACGCTGCTGGAGGTGAATACCACCGAGGCGTCCTGAGACAGCTTGAGCAGTGGCAGCAGGGTGCTGGTGAGCATGAACATGGCGTTGACGTTGACGTGCATGACGCGCATGAAATTTTCGCCGGACAACTGCTCGATCGGTGTCCGGGGACCAATGATCGAGGCGTTGTGCAGCAAGCCGTCGAGGTGGCCGAATTCGGTCTCGATCATGGCTGCCAGCTCATCGTATTGATGAGGCAGTGCGGTTTCCAGATTGAACGGAATCACGGCGGGTTGTGGATGCCCGGCCGCTTCGATCTCGTCATAGACCTGAGTCAGATTGGCTTCGGTCTTGCCCAGCAACAACACGGTGGCGCCGTGGGCGGCGTAGGTTTTCGCAGCGGCGGCACCGATGCCACGGCCAGCGCCGGTGACGAGGATGACCCGGTCCTTGAGCAATTCAGGGCGGGCGGAATAATCAAACATAAAAAACCTCACAACAATTCAACAGGCAGGCATCGTATCTGTGGCGAGGGAGCTTGCTCCCGCTCGGCTGCGAAGCAGTCGTAAAAACCTGCAAATGCGGTGTGCCTGAAAGACTGCGTTCATAGATAGAGGGGCTGCTTTGCAGCCCAGCGGGAGCAAGCTCCCTCGCCACAAAAGCCTCTGTGTTCAGCAGCTGCACAAAGCGTTATCCAACACCTCGACCAGCGCCAGCGGATGATCGATCACCACGTCTGCGCCCCAATGCTTCGGATTATCGTCCGGGTGAATATAACCGTAGGTCACCGCGCAGGTTTTGGTGCCGGCATCGCGGCCGGACTCGATGTCCCGCAGGTCATCGCCCACAAACAACACACTGGCCGGATCCAGGTCGAGCATCTTGCACGCCAGGATCAACGGCTCCGGGTCCGGTTTACTGTTCTTCACATGATCGGGGCAAATCAGCACCTTCGAACGTTCCGCCAGGCCCAGTTGCTGCATGATCGGCTCGGCGAAACGGACCGGTTTGTTGGTGACCACGCCCCAGATCAGGTTGGCCTTTTCGATTTTTTCCAGCACCTCGGCCATGCCATCGAACAGATGGCTGTGGACCGCGCAACCCTTGAGGTAGCGGTCGAGGAATTCCTGACGCAGTTCCTCGAACCCCGGCGATTCCGGGTCCATGGAAAAGTTCGCGGCGACCATCGCTTTGGCGCCGCCGGAAATTTCATCGCGAATGTGTTGAGTGTTGATTGGCGGCAAACCACGGTCAGCGCGCATCGCCTGGCAGATGGCGATGAAATCCGGCGCGGTGTCGAGCAGGGTGCCATCCATGTCGAAAAGGACTGCTCTGATACGCATCGGCTTACTCCTCGCGCAGGGTCTGGATCATGTAGTTGACGTCGACATCGGCCGCCAGTTTGTAGTGCTTGGTCAGCGGGTTGTAGGTCAGGCCGATGATGTCCTTGACGGTCAGGCCGGCCATGCGGCTCCAGGCGCCAAGCTCCGAGGGGCGAATGAATTTCTTGAAGTCGTGAGTGCCGCGCGGCAGCAGCTTCATGATGTATTCGGCACCGACGATGGCGAACAGATAGGCCTTCGGGTTGCGGTTAATGGTGGAGAAGAACACCTGTCCACCCGGTTTGACCATGCGGAAGCAGGCGCGGATGACCGACGACGGATCCGGCACGTGTTCAAGCATTTCCAGGCAAGTCACCACGTCGAACTGCTCGGGCATTTCTTCGGCCAGGGCTTCGGCGGTGATCTGCCGGTACTCGACACTCACGCCGGATTCCAGCTGATGCAGTTGAGCGACAGCCAGCGGCGCTTCGCCCATGTCGATGCCCATCACGGTTGCGCCGCGTTGAGCCATGGCTTCGCTGAGGATGCCACCGCCGCAACCGACGTCGAGGACTTTTTTGCCTGCCAGATTGACGCGCTCGTCGATCCAGTTGACCCGCAACGGGTTGATGTCGTGCAGCGGTTTGAACTCGCTTTCGCGGTCCCACCAGCGATGGGCCAGGGCTTCGAATTTGGCGATTTCGGCGTAGTCGACGTTGCTCATGGTGTCAGTCCTCTAAAACTTGAAAAATCCTGTTGCCCCGGTTTTGGTCCAGGGTGCTTACGATTCGGTGTGGCCGCTGATGCGCCTGCCCCAGGCCTTGGCAGTGGCGCACAACTGCGCCTCATCCAGACGGGTCAGGCGGCGGTCGTCGAGCAGTTGCTTGCCGGCGACCCAAAGGTGTTTCACGCAGTCGCGGCCACTGGCATAGATCAGTTGCGAAACCGGGTCGTAGACCGGTTGCTGCGCCAGGCCCGACAGGTCGAACGCAACGATGTCCGCCGCTTTGCCGACTTCCAGCGAACCCGTCTCAGCTTCGATTCCCAGCGCACGGGCGCCATTGAGCGTGGCCATGCGCAGGGCGCGATGGGCGTCCAGCGCGGTGGCCGAGCCGGCGACAACCTTGGCCAGCAACGCAGCGGTGCGGGTTTCGCCGAGCAAATCGAGATCATTATTGCTGGCTGCACCATCGGTGCCGACCGCCACATTGACCCCGGCCTGCCACAAGCGCTCGACCGGGCAGAAACCGCTGGCCAGCTTCAGGTTCGACTCCGGGCAATGAATCACATTGGTGTTACTTTCTACCAGCAGCACCAGGTCTTCATCGCTGATCTGGGTCATGTGAACGGCCTGGAGGCGCGGCCCGAGCAGGCCTAGGCGGCCAAGGCGGGCCAGCGGGCGTTCGCCGCACTGCTCGACCGACTGCTGCACTTCAAAAGCGGTTTCGTGGACGTGCATATGAATCGAAGCGTCCAGTTCTTCGGCGATGACCCTGATTTTTTCCAGGGTTTCGTCGCCCACGGTGTAGGGTGCATGGGGGCCGAAGGTGACTTTGATCCGCTCGTGATGCTTGAGATCGCCGAATAATTCAACGCCCTGACGAATGGCTTCATCCGCCGTGGCGGCGCCTGGAATCGGGAAATCGAGGATCGGAATGGCGATCTGGGCGCGAATGCCGCTGTTATGTACGCGTTCGCTGGCGACCTTCGGGAAGAAATACATGTCGGAGAAACAGGTGATGCCGCCTTTGATCTGCTCGGCGATGGCCAGGTCCGTGCCGTCGCGAACGAACGCCTCGTCGACCCACTTGGCTTCGGCCGGCCAGATATGGTTTTCCAGCCAGGTCATCAGCGGCAGATCGTCAGCCAGGCCGCGGAACAGCGTCATTGCCGCATGCCCGTGGGCATTGATCAGGCCGGGGCTGAGCAACATGTCCGGCAATTCGCGGACTTCAGTTGCGTTAAGCTTCAAGGCTGCTGCACGCGGGCCGATAAATACGATACGACCGTCGCGGATGCCCAGGGCATGCTCTTTAAGGACCACGCCAGCCGGTTCGACGGGTACCAGCCAGGTCGGCAGCAATAATAGGTCGAGCGCAGCGGTGGGGGTCGGCATCGAAAGTCGGTTCCAGTGCTTTTGTAAAGGATGGCGAAGTATACCCGAGCGTCTTCGCGGGGGGATCGCTATAATCGGCGGCTTTTGTTCATGAGTGCGGGGTAAGTGGATGCGCGATCGACTGTTGGCTGCGGAGAAGGTGAAGGCCATCGATTGGCGAGATGGCGCCCTGTATCTGCTGGATCAGCGTATTTTGCCGTTCGAGGAAACCTGGATCGCCTACACCAGCGCTGCGGGTGTGGCCGAAGCCATTCGCTCGATGGTGGTGCGTGGCGCGCCGGCCATTGGCATCAGTGCGGCGTATGCCATGGTGCTGTCAGCCCGCGCCCGAATTGCCGAGGGCGGTGACTGGCAGGCAGCGTGGGAAGAGGATTACGCGTTACTGGCCGATTCCCGTCCAACAGCGGTTAATCTGTTCTGGGCGTTGAGTCGCATGCGTGATCGCCTGGACCGCCTCAAGGAAGACGCAGACCCTCTGGCGGCGCTGGAGGCCGAAGCTATCGCCATCCATGAAAGTGATCGCGAAGCCAACCTGACCATGGCCCAACTGGGTGTCGACCTGATCCGCAAGCATCAGGGCAACGCCCAGGCGATCCTCACGCACTGCAACACCGGCGCACTGGCCACCGGCGGCTTCGGCACGGCGCTGGGGGTGATTCGCGGGGCTTTCATCGAAGGCATGGTCGAACGCGTCTATGCCGATGAAACCCGGCCATGGCTGCAAGGTTCGCGATTGACCGCGTGGGAATTGGCCAATGAAGGCATTCCCGTGACCCTCAATGCCGATTCCGCCGCCGCGCACATCATGAAAACCAAGGGTGTGACCTGGGTGATCGTCGGCGCCGACCGCATCACCGCCAATGGTGATGTGGCGAACAAGATCGGCACCTACCAACTGGCGGTCAACGCCATGCACCACGGCGTGCGCTTCATGGTGGTGGCGCCAAGTTCGACCATCGACATGAACCTGGCCAGTGGCGACGAGATTCCCATCGAAGAGCGCGATGGCCGCGAATTGCTGGAAGTCGGCGGCAAGCGGGTGGGGGCGGATGTCGATGCGTTCAACCCGGTGTTCGATGTGACGCCTGCGGATTTGATCGACGCGATTGTCACCGAAAAAGGCATTGTCGAGCGGCCGGATACGGCGAAAATGGCCCAGTTGATGTGCCGTAAGCGTCTGCATTAATGATTTTTGGCGCCTGAGAGATTGCCATCGCGAGCAGGCTCGCTCCCACAGGGGATTTGTGAACGACGCAGATCCAATGTGGGAGCGAGCCTGCTCGCGATGAGGCCCTGGCAGCCAACAAATACGCTTCAATCCCCTCTGAAATTTTCCTCTAAGCCCCTCTCGTCCCTTTCAAGCCTGTCACCGGTCAACTAACTATGCTCCATGCGCATCTGGGGGATAGGTGCGTGGCGGCTCTTGTGATAACATCCGGCGGTTTCCAGGGTAGCCTGATGTGGCTGCCTTTACTGCGCAGATCCATGGCATAACTCGTTGATTTGTCGTAAGTCGGTGCATGGCACTCAGTCTGCATCGGCGAGCTTCGTTCGTCCCATATGGATGTGACGAAGTTTCACCAGAAAAAGGAATCAGGCTTCTCATGGGCGAACTGGCCAAAGAAATCCTCCCGGTCAATATCGAAGACGAGCTGAAGCAGTCCTACCTCGACTACGCGATGAGCGTGATTGTCGGGCGGGCACTGCCGGATGCGCGCGATGGCTTGAAGCCCGTGCATCGGCGTGTGCTGTTCGCGATGAGCGAGCTGGGCAACGACTTCAACAAGCCGTACAAGAAATCTGCCCGTGTTGTCGGTGACGTGATCGGTAAGTATCACCCTCACGGTGATACCGCGGTGTACGACACCATCGTTCGGATGGCGCAGCCATTCTCGCTGCGTTACCTGTTGGTAGACGGTCAGGGCAACTTCGGTTCGGTGGACGGCGACAACGCCGCGGCCATGCGATACACCGAAGTGCGCATGACCAAGCTGGCGCACGAGCTGCTGGCTGACCTGCACAAAGAAACCGTGGACTGGGTGCCGAACTACGACGGCACCGAAATGATCCCGGCGGTCATGCCGACCCGTATTCCCAACCTGCTGGTCAACGGCTCCAGCGGTATCGCCGTGGGCATGGCGACCAACATTCCGCCGCACAACCTCGGTGAAGTCATCGACGGTTGCCTGGCACTCATCGACAACCCGGAACTGACCGTCGATGAACTGATGCAATACATCCCCGGTCCGGACTTCCCGACCGCCGCGATCATCAACGGTCGCGCCGGCATCATCGAAGCCTACCGCACCGGTCGCGGGCGCATTTACATGCGCGCCCGCTCGATGATCGAAGACATCGACAAGGTCGGTGGTCGTCAGCAGATCGTCATCACCGAACTCCCTTACCAGCTGAACAAGGCGCGTCTGATCGAGAAGATCGCCGAGCTGGTAAAAGAGAAGAAGCTCGAAGGCATCACCGAGCTGCGCGACGAGTCCGACAAGGACGGTATGCGCGTCGTGATCGAGCTGCGTCGCGGTGAAGTGCCTGAGGTGATCCTCAACAATCTCTACGCCCAGACCCAGCTGCAAGCGGTGTTCGGTATCAACATCGTCGCACTGATCGACGGCCGTCCGCGGATCCTGAACCTCAAGGACCTGCTGGAAGCGTTCGTTCGTCACCGTCGCGAAGTGGTGACCCGTCGTACCGTGTTCGAGCTGCGTAAAGCGCGCGAACGTGGCCACATTCTGGAAGGTCAAGCGGTTGCCCTCTCGAACATCGACCCGGTCATCGCCCTGATCAAAGCCTCGCCAACGCCGTCGGAAGCCAAGGAAGCGCTGATCAGCACGGCCTGGGAATCTTCCGCCGTGGTCGCGATGGTCGAACGTGCCGGTGCCGACTCTTGCCGTCCAGAGACCCTGGACCCGCAATACGGTTTGCGCGAAGGCAAGTACTTCCTGTCGCCAGAGCAGGCGCAAGCCATTCTGGAGCTGCGTCTGCACCGTCTGACCGGTCTGGAACACGAAAAGCTGCTGGCCGAATATCAAGAGATCCTCAACCAGATCGGCGAGCTGATCCGCATCCTCAGCAGCGCCACGCGCCTGATGGAAGTGATCCGCGAAGAACTGGAAGTGATCCGCGCCGAATACGGCGATGTGCGTCGCACCGAGATTCTCGATGCCCGTCTCGACCTGACCCTGGGTGACATGATCCCGGAAGAAGAGCGCGTCGTGACCATTTCCCACGGTGGCTACGCCAAGACCCAGCCATTGGCTGCGTACCAGGCTCAGCGTCGTGGCGGTAAAGGCAAATCGGCTACCGGCGTCAAGGATGAGGACTACATCGCTCACCTGCTGGTCGCCAACAGCCACACCACGCTGCTGCTGTTCTCCAGCAAAGGCAAAGTGTACTGGCTGAAAACCTACGAAATCCCGGAAGCGTCCCGCGCAGCCCGTGGTCGTCCGCTGGTCAACCTGCTGCCGCTGGACAGTGATGAATACATCACCACCATGCTGCCGGTCGAGGAATACACCGAAGGTCACTTCATCTTCATGGCCACTGCTAAAGGCACCGTGAAGAAGACCCCGCTGGAATCCTTCAGCCGTCAACGCAGCGTTGGTCTGATCGCGCTGGAGCTGGACGAAGGTGACGTACTGATCTCTGCCGCCATTACCGATGGCGAGCGCGAAGTCATGCTGTTCTCCGACGGTGGCAAGGTCACTCGCTTCAAGGAAACCGACGTCCGTGCCATGGGCCGTACCGCTCGCGGTGTCCGCGGTATGCGTCTGCCGGAAGGCCAGAAGCTGATTTCCATGCTGATCCCGGAAGAAGGCAGCCAGATCCTCACCGCTTCGGCGCGTGGTTTCGGCAAGCGCACCGCGATCACCGAGTTCCCTGAATACAAGCGTGGCGGTCAGGGCGTTATCGCCATGGTCAGCAACGAGCGTAACGGCCGTCTGGTCGGCGCAGTCCAGGTGCTCGACGGCGAGGAAATCATGCTGATTTCCGACCAGGGTACTTTGGTTCGTACCCGTGTCGACGAAGTCTCCAGCCTGGGCCGTAACACCCAGGGCGTGACCCTGATCAAGCTGGCCAGCGATGAAACGCTGGTGGGCCTGGAGCGGGTTCAAGAGCCGTCGGAAGTCGAAGGCGAAGAGCTGGAAGGCGAAGGGCTCGAAGGTGAAGAAGGTGTAGTGTTCGACGGTGAGGTCGTGATCGACGACGTTGCCGAAGACCAGCAACTCGACGCCGCCGCTGACGAAGAGCCGCAAGAGTAAGCGGGCAAGCAGGGGGCGGATGAAGATTCGCCCCCTTGTTGTTTGTCCCTAAAGAATATTTCGACACCCACGAAGATCAAATGTGGGAGCGGGCTTGCTCGCGAAGACGGACTGACATTCGGTACTGATGTCGCCTGATACACCGCTTTCGCGAGCAAGCCCGCTCCCACATGAGTTTCGTGGCGATTGATGTTGTGATTTATTGCGTGATACCACCAAATCAGAGCGAGATTGGATGTGAGCAAGAGAGCCTATAACTTCTGTGCCGGTCCTGCGGCGCTTCCCGAAGCTGTCCTGAAGCGCGCCCAGGGTGAACTCCTTGATTGGCACGGCAAGGGTCTGTCGGTCATGGAAATGAGCCATCGCAGTGATGAGTTCGTGTCCATTGCCACCAAGGCCGAGCAGGATCTGCGTGATCTGCTGAATATCCCCTCGAACTATAAAGTGCTGTTTCTGCAAGGTGGCGCGAGCCAGCAATTTGCTCAGATTCCTCTGAACCTGTTGCCGGAAAGCGGCACCGCCGACTATATCGATACTGGTATCTGGTCGCAGAAAGCTATCGAAGAAGCCTCGCGCTACGGCCACGTCAACGTTGCCGCCACCGCCAAGCCTTATGACTATTTCGCTATCCCCGGTCAGAACGAATGGAGCCTGTCGAAAGACGCGGCCTACGTTCACTACGCACCGAACGAAACCATTGGTGGCCTGGAATTCCAATGGATCCCGGAAACCGGTGATGTACCGCTGGTTGCCGACATGTCCTCGGACATTCTCTCGCGTCCGGTGGATATTTCGCGCTTCGGCATGATCTACGCCGGCGCCCAGAAAAACATCGGCCCGAGCGGCCTCGTCGTGAACATCGTTCGCGAAGACCTGCTGGGTCACGCCCGTTCCATTTGCCCGACCATGCTCAACTACAAGGTCGCGGCCGATAACGGCTCGATGTACAACACCCCGCCAACCCTGGCCTGGTACTTGTCCGGTCTGGTGTTCGAGTGGCTGAAAGAGCAGGGTGGTGTCGAAGCCATCGGCAAGCTCAATGAAGTGAAGCAGCGCACGCTGTATGACTTCATCGACGCCAGCAGCTTGTACAGCAACCCGATCAACAAGTCGGACCGCTCGTGGATGAACGTGCCGTTCCGTCTGGCCGACGATCGTCTCGACAAGCCGTTCCTGGCTGGCGCCGACGAGCGCGGCCTGCTGAACCTCAAGGGCCACCGTTCCGTGGGCGGCATGCGTGCCTCCATCTATAACGCCGTCGATATCGTTGCGGTCAACGCACTGGTTTCGTACATGGCAGAGTTCGAGAAGGAACACGGTTAATGTCTGAGCAAGAACTCAAGGCACTGCGCCTGCGCATTGACGCTCTGGACGAAAAGGTCCTGGAGCTGATCAGTGAGCGCGCACGCTGCGCCCAGGAAGTTGCGCGAGTAAAGATGGCCTCGCTGGCCGAAGGCGAAGTGCCGGTGTTCTATCGTCCTGAGCGTGAAGCTCAGGTGCTCAAGCGTGTGATGGAGCGTAACCAGGGGCCGTTGGGCAACGAAGAGATGGCGCGGCTGTTCCGCGAAATCATGTCCTCGTGCCTGGCCCTCGAGCAGCCGCTGAAAGTGGCTTACCTCGGCCCTGAAGGGACATTCACCCAGGCTGCGGCCATGAAGCACTTCGGTCACGCGGTGATCAGCAAGCCGATGGCGGCGATCGACGAAGTGTTCCGTGAAGTGGCGGCCGGTGCAGTGAACTTTGGCGTGGTCCCGGTGGAAAACTCCACCGAGGGCGCGGTCAACCACACCCTCGACAGCTTCCTCGAACACGACATGGTGATCTGTGGCGAAGTCGAGCTGCGCATCCACCATCACCTGTTGGTCGGTGAAAACACCAAGACCGACAGCATCAGTCGCATCTATTCCCACGCCCAGTCGCTGGCCCAGTGCCGCAAGTGGCTGGACGCCCATTACCCGAATGTCGAGCGCGTGGCGGTTTCCAGCAACGCCGAAGCGGCCAAGCGGGTCAAGGGTGAGTGGAACTCGGCGGCGATCGCCGGCGACATGGCCGCTGGTCTGTACGGGTTGACTCGTCTGGCCGAAAAAATCGAGGATCGTCCGGACAACTCCACGCGATTCCTGATGATCGGCAGCCAGGAAGTGCCGCCGACCGGCGACGACAAGACCTCGATCATCGTTTCCATGAGCAACAAACCCGGCGCGCTCCACGAGCTGCTGGTGCCGTTCCATGACAACGGCATCGACCTGACACGCATCGAGACCCGTCCGTCGCGCAGCGGTAAATGGACCTACGTGTTCTTCATCGACTTCGTCGGCCACCATCGCGATCCGCTGATCAAAGGTGTGCTGGAAAAGATCAGTCAGGAAGCAGTAGCACTCAAAGTGCTGGGTTCCTACCCGAAAGCAGTTCTCTAAGGGCGGTAGCAAATGAGTGGCAACTTCCTCGCTCTGGCACAGCCGGGCGTGCAACAACTTTCGCCTTACGTTCCGGGCAAACCCGTGGACGAACTGGCCCGTGAGCTGAACCTCGATCCGGCCAATATCGTCAAGCTGGCGAGCAACGAAAACCCGTTGGGCGCTAGTCCCAAGGCGCTGGCAGCGATTCGCGAAGCGCTGACCGAGCTGACCCGCTATCCGGACGGCAACGGTTTTGCGCTCAAGACCCTGCTGGCCGATCAGTGCCGCGTCGAGCTGAACCAGGTGACGCTGGGCAACGGCTCCAACGACATTCTGGAGCTGGTCGCGCGCGCCTATCTGGCGCCGGGCCTGAACGCGGTGTTCAGCGCGCATGCGTTTGCGGTCTATCCGATCGTCACCCAGGCCGTCGGTGCCCAAGCAAAAGTGATCCCGGCCAAAGACTGGGGTCATGATCTGTCGGCCATGCTCGCCGCGATCGATGCCGATACCCGTGTGGTGTTCATCGCCAACCCGAACAACCCGACCGGGACCTGGTTCGACGCCCAGGCGCTGGATGATTTCCTGCAGGACGTGCCGGCTCATGTGCTGGTGGTGCTGGACGAGGCCTACATCGAATACGCCGAAGGCAGCGACTTGCCCGATGGTCTGGACTATCTGGCGGCCTACCCGAACCTGCTGGTCTCGCGCACCTTCTCCAAAGCCTATGGTCTGGCGTCGCTGCGGGTTGGTTACGGCTTGTCCTCGGCCATCGTCGCCGATGTGCTGAATCGCGTGCGTCAGCCGTTCAACGTCAACAGCCTCGCGCTGGCTGCCGCTTGTGCCGCGTTGCAAGACGTCGAGTACCTGGCCGAAAGCCGTCGCCTGAACGAGTCCGGCATGCAGCAGCTGCAAGCGGGTTTCCGTGAGCTGGGTCTGAGCTGGATTCCATCCAAAGGCAACTTCATCTGTGTCGATCTGGGGCGCGTTGCGGCTCCAGTGTTCGAGGGGTTGCTGCGTGAAGGCGTGATCGTGCGTCCGGTGGCCAACTACGGCATGCCGAACCACCTGCGTATCACCATCGGTTTGCCGGCTGAAAACAGCCGCTTCCTCGAGGCGTTGACCAAGGTTATGGCTCGTGGTTGATGTCACTGCACTGCAATCTGCTCAACCTATGATCGGTCGCCTGGTGGTGGTCGGCCTGGGGTTGATCGGCGGTTCGTTTGCCAAAGGCTTGCGTGAAAGCGGTCTGTGCCGCGAAGTGGTCGGGGTCGATCTTGATCCGCAGTCGCGCAAGCTGGCGGTCGAGTTGGGCGTGGTGGATCGCTGCGAAGAAGACCTGGCGGCAGCTTGCCAGGGCGCTGACGTGATTCAGCTGGCGGTGCCGATCCTGGCCATGGAGAAGTTGCTCGCGCTGTTGGCGGGCATGGATCTGGGGCAAGCGATTCTGACCGACGTCGGCAGCGCCAAGGGCAATGTGGTGCGCGCGGCGACCGAAGCGTTTGGCGGCATGCCGGCGCGTTTCGTGCCGGGGCATCCGATTGCCGGTTCCGAGCAGAGCGGGGTGGAAGCCTCCAATGCCGAGCTGTTCCGTCGCCATAAAGTCATTCTGACGCCGCTGGATCAGACCGATCCGGCCGCTTTGGCAGTGGTTGACCGGTTGTGGCGCGAACTGGGCGCCGACGTCGAGCACATGCAGGTCGAGCGTCACGACGAAGTGTTGGCGGCGACTAGCCATTTGCCGCACTTGCTGGCATTCGGTTTGGTCGATTCGTTGGCCAAACGCAATGAAAATCTTGAGATCTTCCGTTACGCTGCGGGCGGTTTCCGCGATTTCACAAGAATCGCCGGTAGCGACCCGGTCATGTGGCACGACATCTTCCTCGCCAACCGCGAAGCTGTCCTGCGCACACTCGATACATTTCGCAGCGACCTCGACGCCTTGCGCGACGCGGTCGATGCAGGGGATGGGCACCAATTATTGGGCGTGTTCACGCGCGCCCGGGTTGCCCGCGAGCATTTCAGTAAAATCCTGGCCCGCCGGGCCTATGTGGACGCTATGAATTCCAACGATCTGATTTTCCTGGCACAACCTGGTGGCCGCCTGACTGGGCGGATTCGTGTACCGGGCGACAAATCGATTTCCCACCGTTCGATCATGCTCGGTTCCCTGGCCGAAGGCGTCACCGAAGTGGAAGGTTTCCTTGAGGGCGAAGACGCCCTGGCGACCCTGCAAGCTTTCCGCGACATGGGTGTCGTCATCGAAGGTCCGCACCACGGTCGCGTGACCATCCACGGCGTCGGCCTGCATGGCCTAAAGCCTGCGCCGGGCCCGATCTATCTGGGCAACTCCGGCACCTCGATGCGTCTGCTGTCTGGCCTTTTGGCTGCGCAGAACTTCGATAGCACCCTGACCGGCGACGCTTCGCTGTCCAAGCGTCCGATGAATCGCGTGGCCAATCCGCTGCGCGAAATGGGCGCCGTGATCGAGACCGCTGCTGAAGGTCGTCCACCGATGACCATTCGTGGCGGTAACAAGCTCAAGGGCCTGACTTACACCATGCCAATGGCCAGCGCGCAGGTTAAATCCTGCCTGTTGCTGGCAGGTCTGTATGCCGAAGGCAAGACCACCGTCACCGAGCCGGCACCGACTCGCGACCACACCGAGCGCATGCTGCGCGGCTTCGGCTACCCGGTCACTGTCAACGGCGCCACCGCATCGGTCGAGTCCGGCCACAAGTTGACCGCGGCCCACATTGAAGTGCCGGGCGATATCTCGTCCTCGGCATTCTTCCTGGTGGCGGCGTCGATTGCCGAAGGTTCGGAACTGGTGCTTGAGCACGTCGGCATCAACCCGACCCGTACCGGCGTGATCGACATCCTGCGCCTGATGGGCGCTGACATCACCCTGGAAAACCAGCGTGAAGTTGGCGGCGAACCGGTAGCGGATCTGCGCGTGCGGGCAGCTAAACTCAAAGGTATCGAGATCCCTGAGGCGCTGGTTCCACTGGCGATCGACGAGTTCCCGGTGCTGTTCGTGGCCGCTGCATGTGCCGAAGGGCGCACCGTGCTGCGCGGTGCCGAAGAGCTGCGCGTGAAGGAGTCGGACCGGATCCAGGTCATGGCGGATGGTCTGCTGGCGCTGGGCGTCAAGTGCGAGCCAACCCCGGACGGCATCATCATCGACGGCGGCCGGATCGGCGGCGGCGAAGTGCACGGTCACGGCGATCACCGGATTGCCATGGCTTTCAGCGTGGCTTCTTTGCGCGCGAGCGCACCGATCCGCATCCATGATTGCGCCAACGTCGCGACCTCGTTCCCGAACTTCCTCGCGCTGTGCGCGCAGGTCGGTATCCGCGTTGCACAAGAGGCTCAGTCGTGAAAATCATCGCACCGGTCATCACCATTGATGGGCCAAGCGGCTCTGGCAAGGGTACTGTCGCCGGGATGCTGGCCAAGCGTCTGGGCTGGAACTTGCTGGATTCCGGTGCGCTGTATCGATTGCTGGCGTTCGCGGCGTATAACCATGGCGTCGATCTGACGAATGAAGAGCTGCTCAAAAAACTTGCCGCTCATCTGGATGTGCAATTCATCGCGGCGACCGACGGTCAGCTGCAGCGCATTATTCTGGAAGGCGACGAAGTCAGCGATATCATTCGCACCGAGAGTATTGGCTCGGGCGCCTCGCAGGTCGCAGCATTGCCTGCCGTTCGTGAGGCACTGCTACAGCGCCAGCGGGCCTTTCAGGAGCTACCGGGTCTGGTGGCCGATGGTCGCGACATGGGCACGGTGGTATTTCCCAGCGCGCCGTTGAAGATATTCCTCACTGCCAGTGCCGAGGAGCGTGCGCGCCGTCGATACTTGCAGTTGAAGGGCAAAGTCGATGGTGTTAGTCTGTCGAGTCTGCTAGATGAGATACGTGCGCGCGATGAGCGCGACACCCAGCGAGCGGTAGCCCCGCTCAAACCGGCGGCTGACGCCATCCAGCTGGATTCCACGGAATTATCCATCGATCAGGTGCTGGAACGCATCATGAGTGAAATCGCCATTCGCGATATCGCCGGGTGACCAAGAAACGACCCAGGGGACCAGTCATAGTCCTGTGTCGTTTCTTTAAATGAACGTAACCCACATCGTCTGGGATGTGGAGATGGGCGTATCCTTCGCCCTTATTCAACAGGAATTAAAATGAGCGAAAGCTTTGCGGAACTCTTTGAAGAAAGCCTAAAAACCCTGAACCTTCAGGCAGGCTCCATCATCACCGGTGTTATCGTTGATATCGATTACCAAGCTCGCTGGGTAACCGTTCACGCTGGCCTGAAGTCTGAAGCACTCATCCCGCTTGAGCAGTTCTACAACGATGCTGGCGAACTGACTATCAACGTCGGTGACGAAGTTCACGTTGCTCTGGACTCGGTTGAAGACGGCTTTGGTGAAACCAAGCTGTCCCGTGAAAAAGCCAAGCGCGCTGAATGCTGGATTGTTCTGGAAGCAGCCTTCGCAGCCGAAGAAGTGGTCAAGGGCGTTATCAACGGTAAGGTTAAAGGCGGCTTCACTGTCGACGTTAACGGCATCCGTGCGTTCCTGCCAGGTTCTCTGGTTGACGTCCGTCCAGTGCGCGACACCACGCACCTGGAAGGCAAAGAGCTGGAATTCAAGGTCATCAAGCTCGACCAGAAACGCAACAACGTTGTCGTTTCCCGTCGTAGCGTCCTCGAAGCCGAGAACTCCGCCGAGCGTGAAGCTCTGCTGGAATCCCTGCAGGAAGGCCAACAAGTCAAAGGTATCGTCAAGAACCTCACCGATTACGGCGCATTCGTCGATCTGGGTGGCGTCGATGGCCTGCTGCACATTACCGACATGGCTTGGAAGCGTATCAAGCATCCTTCCGAAATCGTCAACGTTGGCGACGAGATCGATGTCAAGGTTCTGAAGTACGATCGCGAACGCAATCGTGTTTCCCTGGGCCTCAAGCAACTGGGTGAAGATCCATGGGTTGCTATCAAAGCCCGTTACCCAGAAAGCACTCGCGTTACCGCTCGTGTAACCAACCTGACCGACTACGGCTGCTTTGCTGAGCTGGAAGAAGGCGTTGAAGGTCTGGTACACGTTTCCGAAATGGACTGGACCAACAAGAACATCCACCCTTCGAAAGTCGTACAAGTCGGCGACGAAGTGGAAGTTATGGTTCTGGACATCGACGAAGAGCGTCGTCGTATCTCCCTCGGCATCAAGCAGTGCAAATCTAACCCATGGGAAGATTTCTCTGGCCAGTTCAACAAGGGCGATAAAATCTCCGGCACCATCAAGTCGATCACCGATTTCGGTATCTTCATTGGTCTGGACGGCGGCATCGACGGTCTGGTTCACCTGTCCGACATCTCCTGGAACGAAGTGGGCGAAGAAGCCGTTCGCCGCTTCAAGAAGGGCGACGAGCTGGACACCGTTATCCTGTCGGTTGACCCAGAGCGCGAGCGCATCTCCCTGGGTATCAAGCAACTGGAAAGCGATCCGTTCTCCGAGTACGTTCAAGAGAACGACAAAGGCGCCATCGTTAAAGGCATCGTGAAAGAAGTTGACGCTAAAGGCGCCATCATCACTCTGGCCGACGATATCGAAGCGACTCTGAAAGCCTCCGAAATCAGCCGTGACCGCGTTGAAGACGCGCGCAACGTTCTGAAAGAAGGCGAAGAAGTAGAAGCCAAGATCATCAGCGTTGACCGCAAGAGCCGCGTAATCCAGCTCTCGATCAAGTCGAAAGACGTTGAAGACGAGAAAGAAGCCATCCAGAGCTTGAAAGACAAGCCTTCAGATAGCATCGCTGCTGGTCCTACCACTCTGGGCGACCTGTTGCGCGCACAAATGGAAAAGCAGAACTAAGTTCTGTCAGACCATAGAAAAAGGGCGACTTCGGTCGCCCTTTTTTGTGTCTGCAATTTGGTGAGTTCCAGGGGGGGGCTGACCCCGCCTTATTTCTTTCGTGAAACCAATGATCTACATAAGCTGTCTGTAACTTCATACAGGTCAATCGTCTATTCAAGGCTAGGCTTAGTCTGAAGTGAACGACCGCTGGGCAATACGCCCGGCATAAGGAAATAAATGAACAAGCTCATTGTCGTGATAGCAGTACTGACATTGGCGGGTTGTACCACCAATGCCAAGACTCATGCGGTGCGCGGAGTCAGTGGCATAGAGATCGATTGTTCGGGGTTGGGCTCCGGATGGGAGAGGTGTCACAAAAGAGCTGCCAAGGAATGCAAGGGTGCAGGCTATAAGGTCGTCGTAAGGTCCGATGACGCGAAAGAGGAAGATGAATTCCCTTTTGGCTTCAATCCCGCGGGTTATCTGACGCGCACCATGCTGGTTATCTGTAGATGAATGCTGGGTTTGAGCAGTGTTCCGATGTTCTGAAATCGGGCACCTCATTGCAGGAAAGATATGTGAAAACTCAGGCTGTTCAAATTCTTCCGGGCATGCTAAAACCTTTGAAGCGCTTTTCCTAGCTGCTTGAAAAAGAAGGGAAAAATATGACGAAGTCGGAGTTGATCGAACGAATTGTCACCCATCAAGGGCTGCTCTCATCCAAGGATGTGGAGTTGGCCATCAAGACCATGCTTGAGCAAATGTCCCAGTGTCTGGCCACCGGTGATCGAATCGAGATCCGTGGTTTTGGCAGCTTCTCCCTGCACTATCGCGCGCCGCGCGTAGGTCGCAATCCGAAAACCGGTCAGTCCGTCAGCCTCGACGGCAAGTTCGTTCCGCATTTCAAGCCAGGCAAAGAACTGCGCGATCGCGTGAACGAGGACGAGGAGGAAGGGCTTTGACAGTTGCTGCACTTCAAGGAACCGCTGATGCATAACCTCAAGCGCGTACTTCTCGCTGTATTTGTCCTGTTGCTCGTTCTAGCGATCCTGGCGTTCGTTCTTGAGAACCAGCAAGGCGTGTCGCTGCTATTCCTGGGCTGGTCGGGCCCACAGTTGCCAGTATCACTGATCATGCTGATTGCGCTGTTGGTTGGCATGGTGATCGGGCCGATTCTCGGCTGGTTTCTGGGACGTACGGCCAGAGCCTCACGCAAGCGCCTTGTCTGACGGCGACAAGTACCTTGTGCGTATCGAGTTTGTGTCGCAGCTTGTCCATATCCATTAGTAAAACCTTCATTAAGCTGTAAAATGCTGCGCTTGGCTGATTGGGGTGTTCCCGCATCGGTTCAGACTGACTCTGTCAGAAGCCACGGCTGATTTTGATGGCTTTTGCATTCATGGATTTGACAGTGCGCGATTGGCGGGCCTGTCAGCAACTTAAGGGTAAGGTTTCGCGTGAAAATTCTAGTTACCGGCGGCGCCGGGTTTATCGGCTCGGCAGTCATTCGTCATATCATTTCCAACACTAACGACTCTGTCGTTAACGTCGATAAACTGACTTATGCCGGTAATCTTGAATCGTTGGCCGAAGTCAGCCAGAACTCGCGTTATGTGTTCGAGCGCGTCGACATCTGCGACCGCGATCAAGTGGACCGTGTCCTGCGTGAACACCAACCGGATGCCATCATGCATCTGGCCGCAGAGTCCCACGTTGACCGCTCGATTTCCGGTCCGTCTGAATTCATCCAGACCAACATCATCGGCACGTACACCTTGCTGGAAGCTGCACGCCATTATTGGGCGGCACTGGATGATGCGCGTAAAGCCAACTTCCGCTTCCACCATATTTCCACCGACGAAGTCTACGGAGACCTCGAAGGTCCGGAAGACCTCTTCACCGAAACCACTCCTTATCAGCCAAGCTCGCCGTACTCGGCCAGCAAGGCCAGTTCCGATCACCTGGTTCGCGCCTGGGCTCGTACTTATGGTCTGCCGACCCTGGTCACCAATTGCTCGAACAACTACGGTCCGTGCCATTTCCCTGAGAAGTTGATCCCGCTGATCATTCTCAATGCGCTGGAAGGCAAGCCGCTGCCGGTCTATGGCAAAGGCAACCAGGTCCGTGACTGGCTCTACGTCGAAGACCACGCCCGCGCACTTTACAAAGTTGTGACCGAAGGCGTGATCGGCGAGACCTACAACATCGGCGGCCATAATGAGAAGCAAAACATCGAAGTGGTGCATACCCTGTGCGCGCTGCTCGACGAACTGCGTCCGGATTCCGCTCATCGTCCACATGCCAGCCTGATCACCTACGTTCAGGATCGCCCGGGCCATGACCAGCGCTACGCAATCGACGCCAGCAAAATTCAGCGCGAGCTGGGTTGGACGCCGGAAGAGACTTTTGAAACCGGCATTCGCAAGACCGTCGAGTGGTACCTCAACAATACTGAATGGGTGGCTCACGTGAAGAGCGGCAGCTACCAGCAATGGATCGACCAGAACTACACGGATCGTTCGGATAAAGCATGAAAATCCTCCTGTTGGGAAAAAATGGCCAGGTAGGCTGGGAGCTGCAACGCTCCCTTGCGCCGCTGGGTGAATTGATCGCCTTGGACCGTCACCCGGTCGATGGTTTGAGCGGCGACCTGTCCGACCTCGATGCACTGCGCGCGACGATCCGTCAGCTCAAGCCCGAGGTCATCGTCAACGCAGCGGCCTACACTGCCGTCGATAAAGCCGAGTCCGAGACTGAGCTGGCCGAGCGTGTGAACGGTCAGGCGAGTCAGGTCATGGCTGAAGAAGCTGCGTCCCTGGGCGCCTGGCTGATTCACTACTCAACCGACTACGTGTTCAGCGGTGAAGGCCTGAAGCCATGGCAAGAGACAGATGCCGTCGCCCCGGTGAATCACTACGGCGCGAGCAAACTGGCCGGCGAGCAAGCGATTACTGCCTCGGGCTGCAAGCACCTGATCTTCCGCACCAGCTGGGTTTATGGCGCGCGCGGCAACAACTTTGCCAAAACCATGCTGCGCCTGGCCAAGGACCGCGACACCCTGAACGTTATCGCCGACCAGATCGGCGCCCCGACCGGCGCGGATCTGATTGCCGACGTGACGGCATTGGCCATTCAGCAAGTCATGCAACGTCCTGAACTGGCAGGCCTGTATCACCTGGCGGCCGCCGGCGAAGTGTCCTGGCACGGCTATGCCAGCCATGTGATCGGTTTTGCCAAGGCCAACGGTGAAGAACTCGCCGTCACGTCGGTCAATCCAATAGACACAACCGCCTACCCAACACCGGCGCGCCGCCCTCTGAATTCAAGGTTGAACACTCAGAAGTTGCGCGACAATTTTTCTCTACACTTGCCGGATTGGCAAAGTGGTGTCACCCGAATGCTTATGGAAGTCCTGAATAAATGACCACGACAAATCGTAAAGGCATCATCCTCGCTGGCGGCTCGGGCACGCGTCTGCATCCGTTGACCCTCGGCGTGTCCAAGCAGATGCTGCCGATCTACGACAAGCCAATGATCTTCTATCCGCTGTCGGTGCTGATGCTCGCCGGTATGCGCGAAATTCTGATTATTTCCACCCCTGAAGACCTGCCAAGTTTCCAAAAACTGCTGGGTGACGGCAGCCTGTACGGCATCAAGCTGACTTACGCCGAGCAACCTAGCCCGGACGGCCTGGCACAAGCCTTTATCATCGGCGAAGAATTCATCGGCAAAGATCCTTGCTGCCTGATCCTTGGCGACAATATCTTCTACGGTCAGCACTTCTCGGAAAACCTGCGTTCCGCCATCACTCAAGAGCGTGGCGCGACTGTATTCGGATATCACGTATCGGATCCAGAGCGTTTCGGTGTCGTCGAGTTTGACGCTACCGGCCGTGCCTTGAGCATCGAAGAGAAGCCGCTGAAGCCAAAATCCAGCTACGCAGTGACCGGTCTGTACTTCTACGACAACCAGGTTGTCGAGATCGCCAAGAGCATCAAACCATCCCCACGTGGCGAGCTGGAAATCACCGACGTTAACCGTGTGTACCTTGAGCAGAAGACCCTCAACGTCGAAATGCTCGGTCGTGGTTTCGCCTGGCTGGACACCGGTACCCATGATTCGCTGCTGGAAGCCAGTCACTTCGTGCATACCATTGAGCAGCGCCAAGGTCTGAAAGTGGCGTGCCTGGAAGAGATCGCTTATCACAATGGCTGGATTACTGCCGAGCAGTTGGGTACTCAAGCTGATGCGCTGAAGAAGACTGGCTATGGTCAGTATCTGCAGAAGCTACTGGATTCGCCTTCTCGTTAAGACGAGAGCGTTATCTTTCTCTCCAGTGTTCAAACCATGCAAGCAGGAATGGCATGCCAGTAAAATCTCCCAAGATTGCGGTTTTGCTGGCTGCCTACAATGGCATGCAGTGGATCGAGGAGCAGTTGGCCTCGATCCTCAGCCAATCAACAGTCGACGTAACCGTATATATCAGTATCGATCCTTCTACGGATGGAACTGAAGTCTGGTGTGCTGAGTTCGCTAATTGCCATCAAGGCATTGTTCTGTTGCCGGTAGTCGGTAGTTTCGGTGGCGCCTCGCGCAACTTCTTCAGGCTTATCCGCGATGTCGACTTTGACGGGTACGACCTCATCGCTTTCTCCGATCAGGATGACGTTTGGCATAGTGACAAGCTCAAGCGGGCGAGTGAGGTGATTTGCGCGCGAGAGGTGGATGGCTATTCGAGCAATGTCACAGCGTTCTGGCAGAATGGCAAGACCCACTTGTTGGACAAGGCGCAGCCACAGGTAACCTGGGATTATCTTTTCGAAGCTGCGGGGCCCGGCTGCACCTATGTTCTGAACAAAAAACTGGCGATGCAACTCAAGACCTCGGTGCTTGCCCATTGGCAAGAACTTCAGGGCGTCAGTCTACATGACTGGTACATCTATGCATTCGCTCGCAGCCATGGTTTCAAGTGGTTTACCGATCCGGTACCGGCTATGCAATATCGTCAGCACGAAAGTAACCAGGTAGGCGCGAATATCGGGATTGGTTCGCTATTCATGCGCTACAAAACCATTCATGACGGTTGGTGGTTTTCGCAGGTACAACTCATCACGGCGCTTGTAGGCAAGGAAACCGATCCTTTTGTTCGGCGCTGGTTTCGGCTTGGGCGTATGCAATTGATGCTGCTTTCGTTCAGTGCCTGGAAGTGTCGGCGGCGGTTGCGGGACAAGTTGTTTTTCTTTCTGATTTGCTGGGCTACCGCAATGATCGGAAAAAAAACCAAATGAAAGGACCGAAAGTTCTAGTGACTGGTGCGTCCGGCTTTGTCGGCGAAGCCGTGGTTTTGAGGCTGTTACTGGACAGGAAGCTCACGCCAGTGGCTGCGGTTCGCGGCTCTTCACGCCTTGGCGGACTTTGCCGAGTCGTGCCATTCAGTCTGGGAAATAACTCAAGGCTGCCAGTACTGGACGATGTTCAGGTAGTCATTCACTGTGCCGCGCGGGTGCATGTGATGAAGGAGTCTGCGACTGACGCCTTGATGGAGTTTCGTAAGATCAACGTGGATGGCACAGTAAGTCTCGCTCGCAAGGCTGCTGAATCAGGTGTGAAGCGCTTCATTTACATCAGCTCGATCAAGGTGAACGGCGAGAATACCGTTCCGGGCAACCCCTTCAAATTCGATGATCCTCCGGCACCGATCGATCCTTATGGTATCTCCAAGCTGGAAGCAGAGGACGCACTGCGGCAAATCAGCCTTGATACCGGCATGGAAGTGGTGATTATTCGTCCGCCACTGGTTTATGGTCCGGGAGTAAGGGCTAACTTTTTAAGTATGATGAGTTGGCTGAATAAAAGAGTTCCGCTGCCATTAGGTGCCATAAATAATCGAAGAAGTTTTGTTGCGGTAGATAACCTTGTGGATCTGGTTATCAAGTGTGTCGATCACCCTGAAGCGGCGAATAATACGTTCCTGGTAAGTGATGGCGAAGACCTGTCAACAACGCAGCTATTGCAATGCATTGGCAGGGCATTCGGAAAGCCGGCGCTGTTGATTCCAGTACCTGTCTGGATGTTGAAGGGTGTTTTGTCGGTGCTCGGAAAAAAGGTGATAGCCCAGCGCTTATTCGATTCTCTTGAGGTCGATATCGTCAGAACTCAAACCCTCTTGAGTTGGTCTCCTCCCGTCACGATGACCAGAGCATTACGTCAGACGGCTGATCACTATCTGGATACTCTAAAAAAATGAATTTCTGTTGGCTGCTTAGTGCAGTATTCATCGTGTCGCTATTTTTGACTTATGTCTTACGGCGTTATGCGTTGGCAAATAGCCTGATCGATATTCCAAATCTACGTAGCTCCCACACTCTGCCTACTCCGCGAGGCGGCGGAGTGGCGATAGTCGTTTCATTTCTGCTCGCATTACCTGTGTTGTATTACCTCGACTTAATAGACCTGTCGGTGTTTGCAGGGCTATTGGGGGCGGGAGCGTTGGTTGCCGCTTTAGGTTTTGCTGATGATCATGGTCACATCGCTGCGCGATGGCGTCTGCTGGGGCATTTCGTTGCCGCGGGTTGGGCATTGTTCTGGTTGGGTGGTGGGCCGCAGATCTCTTTTTTTGGTGTGCTGCTCAACTTGAACTGGTTCGCAACCATTCTGTTCGCAGTCTTTCTGGTCTGGATGCTCAATCTCTACAACTTTATGGATGGTATCGATGGACTGGCCAGTGTTGAGGCCATTTCTGTTTGCTTGTCAGGGTGTCTGGTCTATTGGCTGAGTGGACATCAGGAGCTGAGCTGGGTGGTTTGGGTACTGGCAAGCTCTGTTGCGGGTTTTCTCTGCTGGAACTTCCCCCCTGCGCGAATTTTCATGGGAGATGCCGGCAGCGGTTTTCTCGGGCTGACGGTGGGCTTACTGGCCATTATTGCCGCTACAAAAGTACCCGAGTTGCTTTGGTGCTGGCTGATTCTCTTGGGGGTGTTCATTGTAGATGCCACCTGGACGCTGATGCGACGTCTACTGCGTGGCGAAAAAATTTATGAAGCCCATCGCAGCCACGCTTATCAATATGCATCTCGACAATACGGAAATCATAAAACGGTTGTTTATGCTGTCCTGGCAATAAATCTGTTATGGCTCGCGCCGCTGGCGGTCGCTGTCGGAACCGGTTTGATTCCAGGTGTTGCCGCGCTGATCATTGCCTACACTCCACTGCTCCTGATCGCATACAAATACCAGGCCGGAATGTTGGAGCCGGCAAAGTAATGTCTGCTGTTTTGCAGGTCGATTTTTCTAGGACTTTTCTTACGACCTTTTCAGAATTCTTACATATTTCGCCCATTAAAAGTCCGTATCCTAACGAAACAGATCTCCCAGGTGAGGAGGGCTTATGAGTTGGAGGCATGAGCGGGGGCGCTTGGCCGATGTAGGCCTACCCTGCGGATAAGATTCTGATTTTTCGGGCTACAGTGATAGGGTGTCCCGCTCAGTTGTGCAGGGAAGAGGGATAACGGTCGAGTGTCAAGCCTGGTCGTTTCTCTGAATCACGGATTAAAGGAAACAGAAGGCTGCTGACTGTCTGTAGGCCTTTCGATTGTTGGCTGATGACCTTGTTGGGTGTCTATCTCGAAGGAATAGTTTGATGCGCATATTCAGAGAGTTTGCACGGGATCGAAGGGTCTTGTTGAGTTTGATAGCCAATGACCTTCGTGCAAGATACCTGACAAATTACCTTGGTATTTTGTGGGTTTTTATTCAGCCTGTAGCAACTACTGTTATTTTGTGGTTCGTATTTCAGTTTGGATTCAAGGCGGCCGCTCAAAACGATTTTCCGTTTGTCTTGTGGTTGGTTTGTGGCCTGGTGCCCTGGTTTTTTATCGTCGAGGCATTGAACTCAGGATGCTCGTCGGTGAAAGAAAATAGTTTTCTGGTAAAGAAGATAGTATTTAGGGTTTCATTGCTGCCGTTGGTGAAGCTGGGTTCGGCGTTGATGGTTCACATTTTTTTTGTTTGCATACTGATTCTTTTGTTTTTGGTTTATGGCTATACGCCAACGATCTACTGGCTTCAAGTCATCTATTATATTGTCTGTTTGTTTGCTTTGTTGTTGGCGATAGCCTGGATCACCAGTTCGGTTGTTATCTTCTTTCCTGACCTGAGTCAGTTGGTTTCCATGGCGGTACAGTTTGGTTTCTGGTTAACTCCCGTTTTCTGGGATATCAACGCCATGCAGAGCAAGGCTGTAAAATATCTTCAATTTAATCCGTTTTCTTATATTGTTGAGGGATTCAGGGATTCACTCATTCGGGGTGTCTGGTTTTGGGATCGTCTGGAGCAAACGATTGTGTTCTGGATTGTTCTGACTGTTCTCATGCTGGTAGGTTTGCGGACGTTCAAAAAATTAAGACCTCACTTTGCGGATGTTTTGTGATGACTGAAGTATTCGAGGACGCCATTGTTGCCAGCAATATCTGTAAGCTTTATCGACTGTACGACAAGCCTGTTGATAGATTGATTGAGGCATTGTCTTTGTTCGGGAAACCTCGGCATCATGATTTTCATGCTCTCTCGGATGTCTCCTTCACGGTCAAGAAAGGGCAGACCGTTGGTATATTAGGAAAGAATGGAGCAGGCAAGAGTACGTTGCTCAAGATTTTGACCGGTGTTCTCACGCCGACAAGCGGTGACGTTAAAGTATTTGGCCGGGTAGCCTCGTTATTGGAGTTGGGGGCCGGCTTCAATCCCGACTATACCGGGATGGAGAACATCTACTTTCAAGGCACTTTGATGGGCTACAGTCACGCGGAAATGCAACTGCGTGTTTCGGCAATCACGGAATTTGCAGATATTGGCGAATTTATCAATCAGCCTGTTCGAATGTACAGCAGTGGCATGTTTGCGCGGCTGGCCTTTTCTGTCGCAATTAATGTTGATCCCGATGTGCTTATTGTTGATGAGGCGCTGAGTGTAGGGGATGCAGGGTTCCAGCTTAAGTGTATGCTTAGAATGAAGTATATGCAGGAGCGCGGTACGACTATACTTTTTGTTTCTCATGATACTCAGTCAGTTATTCGGTTTTGCCAAGCAGTCATTGTAATGCAGGCCGGTCGCATAATTGATTACAGTGCCGACGTTTTGTCGGCCACCAAGAATTATGAAAAAAATATCCGTAATGCGGGTCCATCGCCAATGGGGCTAGCTGAGGAGCTGCATGTTGATGTTTCTTACGAGAAAGAGTTGGGTGATATTTCAGAAGTGAGATTTGGCTCCGGAGAAGCAAAAATCAATGCGGTTGATTTTCTTGATGCTGCGGGAGTCCCAACGAATCATTTCGAACCTATGGATGAAGTTATAATGAATTGCTATATTCAGTCTCGGGCTGAGTTTAGCAATGTTGTGATTGGTTATTCGTTACGAAACGCTAAAGGTGTCGACGTGGCGGGTGATAATACTCTTTTGGCTGGCGGTGAAATAAGCTTCGAGGAAGGGGCGTATAAGGTTAGCTTTTCCTATTCGCTGAATGTCGCGCCCGGTGAGTACTTTCTGTATATCGGTATGGCCAGTCTCGATGGCGAGCGTGTTGAGCTGGATCAGCGTTGGCCCTTGAGAAAAATGAGTGTGTCTGGTGGTCGTCAGGCTGTAGGCGTGGCTTATTGTCCGTCAACCGTAAACGTTGTGAAGGTTGCTTAACGCTATGCTGAAGATTGGTAACGCGCTCATTGCCGAAACGGTAAAGTTTTATGTTGATGATACAGCAACTTGTATTATCGCCGACGACGTGCAGATTCGCGACAATGTCGTTATTGAGTGCGGGGCAGGCGGTTTTTTAAGTATCTCATCCGGAACCGTGGTTAACTACGGGGCGTGGATCAACGGAAGTGGAAAGGTAACTATCGGTGCGAATGTGTTGATCGCGCCTAACGTTTCCATAACTTCTTCTACCCATCGTTATGATCGCAAAATATCTATCAAGGATCAGGGTCTGAAGTTGGCCGAGGTGATTATTGAGGATGATGCCTGGATTGGTGCAAATGCCTCAGTTCTGGCGGGAGCGGTAGTGGGTAAGGGAGTAGTAGTCGCAGCGAACTCGGTTGTAAAATTTAATATTGAGCCGCAAAGCATTGCCGCGGGCAGTCCTGCCGTGCGGGTGGCGCAGCGAAAATTCAAGAAGGTTGTGTTCTACACACTGCCCCTGGTTTTAAGAGGGCGGCCGACGTTGTTCAGCAGTATTGTCGATGTGTATTTGCCGCTGGCGAACAAATTTGCCAGTGAAGGCTGGGAGTGCATATTTGTCGGCTCTGACGAACTGAAAAACGAGTACGGTGTATTTGCTCATCAATGGGTAAGTCCAGCGACATTCTCGTGTGTTTACCCCAATGGACCTGACGTTGATTGGCTGAGCGACTGGACAGCAATACTCAAGAAGGAGGCGGTTTCTTATCACGACGATTTTGTTCGCCGCATGGTAAGTGAGCTAGATCCAGATCTCGTTTTTTGTTGGAATTACGACGGTTCGCTGGACAGGATTTGTTCATCTCATACGATTCCTCTGATTTTTAATGAGCTGGGCATGTTACGAGAACCTAATGCCATGGGTTACTACTCGGATCCGCAGGGCGTGAATGCTCGAAGTGCCTTCAGGGCGGAGTTTGCTGCCTATCTGGAGAGGGTGCAGACCTACGACAATAGTGGATGTGTTGACCGGTTAAGGGCACTGGAGGACCGTTATAAGTACCAGGGTGGCGTCAGGGAACCCAATGCTTTGGTTCTGCTGCAGGTTCAGGATGACTCCAATGTAATCATGGGGTCTCCCTATTCGAGCATGGCTGATTATGTTCAGCATGTATCGGATGTTATCTCGGGATCAGGCTTAAAAATCATCGTCAAACCGCATCCGTTGGACTCTATCCCACCGCTGCCGGAACATGTCTTCGTCGCCGGCAAAGAGGATAATATTTCTGATTTGATCGCCGCCGCGGATGTTGTCTTTACCCTCAACTCCTCCGCCGGTTTTGAGGCCGCTCTGGCCGGCAAACCTGTTTACGTCCTGGGACTGGCTCCCTATTCAGGGTTGGGGTTGACTATCGATGTTCGGGAGCCCGCAGATTTGATGTCTGTTTGGCAAGCTCACCAAACAGATAGTGTGTGTTCGTCAGCGCTCAGAGCTTTCATTCTGGACTTTGCCGAGACGCAGTACTTTCTTTCTGCTGCTCAGTTCTGCGAGCCGTCAGCTCATCTTGCTCGACTGGGGCATGCCAGTGAACCGGGTTTTGAAAGAAACCGCTTCGATCCTGATTTGGAAAGTTATCGCCAACAATCTTATATTTCATGGCTTGAATCAAAGAATAAAGAAATTAATGCCGATCTGGCATTGTTGAATGAAGAGCTCTTTCAGGTGAAGGACCAGCTTTTTGAAGTCGAGGCGCAACTTGATGCCTTGCAGGTGACGGGTTCAAAGTTTGGGAATTCAGAAGAAAAAAATTCGTTTTTAAAGGATGAAGTATTCGGTATGGGGCATTCCATAATATCATTTGTAAAGCGCTGCTTCGCGGGGCTGCGTCGACTTGTGTCGAGTCCGAAGTCGGTCCTTCGGCCGCTTTATCAGAAGTTTCCTTTTTTGGCGAGTATTCGTGTTCGGATAGGTCTTTACTCGAAATCATTACGTGTGAAGCTTCTTTCCGTTATATATTCAAAAGATAATATCAAGGCGATACAGGTCATTACGGATCGTCGTTTTTCTCATGTTTTGGTAGCGCCGACAGTCTCTGCTCAACCTGTCGTTGATGTTTCAATCGTTACCTATAATAGCGTCAAGTGGGTCGATGGTTTTTTTGAGTCACTGCAATCTCAAAGCTATCCCCTTGGAAAGTTGAACCTCTATTTTGTCGATAATGGCTCTAGCGATAGCACAGTCGAAGCACTGGAGCGCTGGAAAGTAACGCTGGGTGCGGAGTTGGCCGGCTTTGAGGTTTTGCGGGGAGATAACGTAGGTTTTGGTGCGGGCCATGATAGGGCTATCGGGCAAGGCGATGCAGAGTATTTTTTGGTCAGTAATATTGATATTACTTTCGCGGATAACTCCATTGAGAAGATAGTTTCCAGCGCTTTGTCAGACGGTCAGGAAAATGTCGCATCCTGGGAGTTGAGGCAGGCCCCATATGAGCATCCGAAGTATTATGATCCGGTGACGCTGGAAACCAATTGGTCTTCACATGCGTGCATTTTAATCAGGCGGTCTGCCTACGTTAAGGTCGGCGGGTATGAAAGCCAGATATTCATGTATGGAGAAGATGTCGAGCTTTCTTATCGGTTTAGATCTTATTGCTATCGTCTGAAATATTGCCCTTCAGCAGTCGTTTACCATTACACCTATGAGCATGAGAATCATGTGAAGCCGATTCAGTATGCCGGCAGCACTTTGGCCAATGCTTATATTAGATTGCGTTATGGTAGGCTGACCGATAAGTGGGGCGGTATCGTTCTACAGTTCTTACTGTTTATGCGGCCACAAGCATACCCAGGCTCTCGCCGGGATCTGATGCGTAATATTGCTCAGCTCACAAAGAAAGCGTCTTATTTTCTCGGTGGTAAAGGTCCGGATAAGGATGCTTATTTTCCTTTCAGGGGCTTTGATTATGAAATGATCAGAGACGGTGCTTTCTGGCGCGTGGGTGACCCCTTCGTTGAACAGCCTTTGGTCACCATCGTGACTCGTACCTATCAGAAGAGGGACGAGTTCCTGAGGCAGTCCATCATGTCTGTGTTCAACCAAACGTACCGCAATATTGAGTTAATTGTGGTCGAGGACGGTGGCTCGACGATGAAAGCTCTCGTTTCTGAGGTACCGTCCGCAGAAGGGCGAAGCGTCAGCTTCTATGGTCTGGAGAAAGTAGGACGTTCGGTGACAGGCAACTACGGTCTTGAGGTCGCCAAAGGCAAATACTGTATGTTTCTTGACGACGACGATTTGCTTTTTTCGGATCACGTCGAGGTCCTTGTTGCGGCGTTGCTGAAGAATGACACCGCCGTTGCGGCTTACTCGTTGGCAATGGAGGTCGGCACAGTCACTGACAATACGAATGGGCGGTATACGGAAGTCAGTCATGAGACTCACGATTCCTTCAAGCATGAATACGATTACAATGTGCTGCTTGATCATAACTTCATCCCCATACAGTCCCTTCTTTTCAAGAGAGACCTATATCTGAAGCGGGGCGGTTTCGAGACCGATATGAGTAACCTCGAGGATTGGAATCTTTGGTTGCGTTATGGGTATAAAAATGAGTTCTGTTACGTGCCCAAAACGACATCGTTGTTCAGGACGCCTGCGGATCCAAAAGTAAGGCTGAGTAGGCATAAACAACTGCATGAAGCCTACTTTATTGCCAAGAACCGGGCGGTGAAGTCTTGTGAGGGTTATATTTAGCCTAATTGGCTTGATGCATTGCACGTAGAAATGAGCTGCCTTTTCAGGCAGCTTTTTTTTGTCTTTTTTTGAGGGGGGTAGGCTGACTGGCCATTTTCGTGGAGTCGCTGGCGATTTTCATCTCCACGCAATCGATGCAGCGGAGAGCCGCAGACTATAAAGCATGAAGTACGGCAGCCTGGCGACAGAACATGGTCGTTCATACCGTCGCCAGTACCGAGGTGTTTTTAGAAGCTCAAAACCACTCATTTACCTCTCGGCAGGAGCCTTTTTCGATCACGCTGAAGGTCTATTGCAGGTGTCTGAGGGACGGAGCAAGTAGGATTTTTCGTGTTTCTGTGTGGGTTTGAATGTTATCATCTGACAGGATAATGCCCACAGCTTTGCCGGCTTTGAAGCCTTGGGTTTACTGCAACGTTTCCAGCTTGGCGGCCCTGAGGCTGGCAAAAATTGACGATTTTCGACATCGCTGACTAACGTCAGGGTGTCCATTTTTGCAGTTTATTGGTTAGGGTTTCAGTCCTTGGCTATTTTCGCCGATAAGGTCTTCATCGTCCGTCGCACAGGCCTCTGACGGACTCGCATCGGGTAGTCGTTCATGCTTGATTTGGCTCTCTTTTTACTATGGTTGTCGGTACGCGCTGCAGGCGAACCGGGCAGTCTGACTGAGCGCTGGTGGTCCACTGTTACTGGCAATACTCGCTGTGCGCTTAAGGAAACACTGCACCAATGAATGGAACTCCCCTTGCTATGTTCGACGTCATGCCGAGCTGCCTCAAGTCCTGCGTTGAGGAACGAGGCATCTCCCTTGAAACCTTCCATGCCACTCCATTGGGTATAGCCCCATCGCTTGCTGCCAATGATGTACGCAGCGCACCATTTACTGCTGAGGTTTTTGCCTGATGCGCCAGTTTTCTGCCAATCCTTTGGAAATGTTCGCCAGCCTGTGGCGTAACACAGCGTTAATCAAAGCGTCGACGATCCGGGAGGTCCTAGGTCGGTATCGTGGTTCGGCCATGGGCCTGCTTTGGTCGTTTTTCAATCCACTACTGATGCTTGCGGTATACACCTTTGTGTTCAGCGCGGTACTCCGGGCCCGGTGGAGCGTAGACAGTGATTCGAAAACCGAATTCGCACTGATCCTGTTTGCGGGATTGATCATTTTCAACCTGTTTGCCGAGTGTATTAACCGAGCCCCCGGTCTCATTCTTGGCAAGGTCAATTTTGTCAAGAAAGTGGTGTATCCCCTCGAAATTCTGCCCGTCGTGGTATTGGGGTCTGCGTTGTTCCATGCCGCCATTAGCTTGGGCGTATGGTTTGCCGCTTACGGAATATTTTTCGGAATGCCGCACGCTACAGCCTTCTACCTGCCACTGATCGTCATCCCTTTCATCATGTTCATTATGGGGGTTAGCTGGGCATTGGCCTCGTTGGGTGTGTACCTGCGCGACGTTTCACAATTTATCGGTATTCTGACCACAGTTCTGATGTTCTTGAGCCCTATTTTCTACCCCGCGACGGCACTGCCCGAGGCGTATCGCCATTTGCTCTACCTCAACCCGCTGACACCTGCGATTGAGATGGCGCGCGATGTTCTTTTCTGGGGAAAACTTCCGGACTTTGAAATATTGGGAATCTATTGGGTAGTCACCACCTGCATCGCTTGGTTGGGTTTTGCCTGGTTCCAGAAAACACGTAAGGGATTTGCTGATGTCCTCTGAAGTCGCTATCAAGGTCGAGAACCTTAGCAAGTGCTACGAAATCTATGATCAGCCCCGTGACCGGTTGAAGCAGTTTATCGTGCCTCGCATGCAGGGCGCTTTGCGCATGCAGTCCAGTCAGTTCTATCGCGAGTTCTGGGCTTTGAAGGATGTTTCTTTCGAAGTGAAAAAGGGCGAAACGGTCGGGATCATCGGGTGTAACGGCAGTGGTAAATCCACTCTGCTGCAGATGATTTGCGGTACGTTGAACCCGACCACTGGCAGCGTCCAGACCAACGGTCGCATTGCTGCGTTGCTGGAGTTGGGCTCAGGCTTCGACCCTGAGTTCACCGGGCGCGATAACGTGTACATGAACGCCGCAGTACTTGGTTTGGCAAGGGAAGAAATCGACCAGCGTTTCGATGAAATTGCTGCCTTTGCTGACATCGGTGATTTTATTGAACAACCGGTAAAAAGCTATTCCAGCGGGATGGTCGTTCGTTTGGCGTTTGCCGTTCAAGCGATGATTGATCCGGATATTTTTATTGTCGATGAAGCACTCGCAGTCGGCGATGAGAAGTTTCAGCGTAAGTGCTTTGCTCGTATGGAAGAGCTGAAGCGCAACGGTACTTCGATTCTCTTCGTGTCGCACTCGGCGCCCAGCATCATTGAACTGTGCGACAGAACGTTGCTGCTCGATCATGGTGTCCGGCTCATGTACGGCGCTGCTCCAGAAGCCGTGCGTGCTTACCAGAAACTCATCTATGCACCGGAAGCAGAGTACAAACGACTCGTTGAGCTGTACACCACAGCAGATCGCTCGGGGGGGGCTGTCGATACCGATAAGGTCGCGTTGTTGCCCGTCGAGACAAAGCACGCCCCCAGCGATGCATTTGATTCGGGACTTGTTCCGGAAACCACCGCGATCTATCCAACCCAGGGTGCCGAGATCAAGAAGATCTCCATCCTGGATGCGGATGGGCATGTGGTAAATGTGCTGCAGGCTGGTAAAACGTATCAGATCGAAGTGGCGGGCCACTTCATGGAGGACTTCGCTGGTACTTATTGGGGGATACACATTCGTAACGTCTCTGGAGCCGTTATTACAGGTCAGCGGTTTCCCGAAGACGGTACGTACTTTGAACGCGTCAGTGCCGGTAACACCTTCAACGTGAAATTTTCGTTCCGGATGCATTTACTGCCAGGTGTCTATTTTGTCGGTGGCGGCGTTTGGTCGACCCAGGAACCGAGCTGTGCCCACCGCATCATGGACGCAATCATGTTTCGGGTAATTCCGGGTGAAAAGTTGAATTCATTTGGGTATGTGGACTTGATGTCGAGCGCGCCTCAGTCGGAAATTGGCCGAAAAACCACGATTTAGGAAGTGGGCTGTCGGGGCCGGTTGCCCCGACAGCGTTCGGTTTGATGGCGATGAGGTCGCTCAGGACGGGCACAAGCGTAATGACTTGTGCAGTTAATTTATTAGCTTGGAAGTTTGGTGCTGTATGACAGCACATTCATAGGATCTTTTGACGTATATGCTAAATATTAGTGATTGGCCGCCGAGCGACGAAAAGAAAGTATTCAACTATCTCCAGTGGAATAGCTATCGTTCGGAGCAGTACAAGCTGTTCTACGTTAGTACGCCAAAAGTTGCATGCACATCTCTCAAATGGTGGTTTGCTTCTTTAGAGGGCTGCTCGAAAGCATTGAGCAATATCACTGATAGTGCAGAAAGTAATCCGGATCAGGTTGTTCATGAGTTGCATAAAGTGGCACCACACCTTACCGGTCTTTCTTCAGAAGAGCTTTCTGAGGCGCTGACCTCCGATTCTTACTTCCGATTTGCTGTCGTCAGAAACCCTTACAAGCGAATTTTTTCGGCTTGGCAATCAAAATTGCTGTTGCAAGAGCCGCAGCAGATTGGGCCTTATCTTCAGCGGGATTTCTTTCATCAACCGTTAAGAAATGCAGATGACATCGCGTTGGCCTTTGAAGGTTTTCTGGAGCATCTCGCCAGTCAGGAGGCCCCTTCTTATTGGGATCAGCACTGGACGCCGCAAGCCGTCCTGCTTAGGCCGGATTTGATCAACTACTCCAAACTGGTCAAGATCGAAGACTCGGAACAGCTTAGTAAAGCGCTGTCGGAGCGCTTGGGTGAGTATGTTCCCGATCCTTTTGCCGAGCGTCGAGCGAACGAGAGTCTGATTCCCTACCTGCCAGAGTTCGTGACAGAGCGCAGCGCAAGTTTGATCCGGACTTTGTATGCTGAAGACTTTGATGTTTTTGGGTATGACACGCAGCTGCCGCAGTCAAAAGAGCACTTCTCCGAGCAAGAACTGGAGTTGGCACTGCGGGCAATCAAGCTGATTCGAGGGCGTCATCAACGCCTGGGAGAGCGCACGCTTCAGATTTCCACTCTGACACAAACTGTCGCGGGGCTTGAGGCGCAAATCGCGAGTCTCAACCTTGCCATGAGCGAGCGTGATGTGCAGATCACCCGTCTCAGTCATCTGGTTGTCGAGCGTGAGACTGAGATTGCTCAACTCAACCACAGCGTGGTCGATCTGGAGGGGCAGGTCGACCATCTGAACCTCAACGCCAGTGTTGTTGAGTATGACGAGAAGATCGCAAACCTTAGCCACACACTTATTGAACGTGATGGGCAAATCGCCGGCCTGACACAAAGTGTTGTCGAGCGAGAAGGTCAGATCGCCAGTCTCCGGCATACTGTCGTGGAGCTTGAAGCTCAACTGGGTGCCTTCAAAGGTGCCATTATCGAACACGAAGGCGCGATTAACAGTCAAACCCAAAACGTTGACGTTCTCAATCGCGCGGTGGTTGAGCGCGAAGGGCAGATTTCCCATCTCAATCATGTCGTCGGCGAGCGTGATGGGCAGGTCACCAACCTCAAACACATCATCATCGAGCGTGAAGGTGAAATTGGGAACCTGAAAAACGAAATCGTGCGCATCGTGCTGGAAAAAGAAACCGATGTTCATTCGTTGAAGCAGGAACTCAATCAGCTTCTGGGTTCCCGCTCCTGGCGCGTCACTTCGCCTTTGCGCGGGGTCGGTCGCATTGCCCGTCGGGCCGTACGGCCGATGAGCGTTCCTTCACTGGGCAAGATCATTGAAGTCTTGAGGGTTCGACGCGATTTCTTTAACAAGGCAACAGTCCAACTGGTGCGCGATAGCTTTCTGTTTGATGCAGATTACTATCTGACCAGCAACCCTGACGTTCGAGATCAAGGCATCGATCCGCTCAAGCATTATATGCTTCATGGATGGAGGGAAAACCGTAATCCTTCTGCCCTGTTCAGTACCTCGAAGTATCTTTTCGATAACCCGGATGTTGCCGCTGCGCGAGTGAATCCGCTGGTCCACTATCTCAGGTGCGGTCAAGTGGAAGGGCGTTCGATCGCCTCCCATTCTGCTCCCAAAGTAGTGAAGTCGAGTGCGCCACACGCGCAATCTGTTGTGGCACTTGAGCCGAAAGCAGTCGAACAACCCGTGCGCATACCTGTTCCCAAGGCTGTAGTTGACGCGCAGGTCGACGTGATCAGAAAGTCCGGGCTTTTCGATGAGTCGTTCTATTTTGCGATGTACACCGAGCTCGATGCTTCTATCGATCCGATCAGACACTATTGCGAAGAGGGTTGGTTCGACGGCCGAAATCCTTCTCCTGACTTCGATACCCTTTCGTACCTGAACACCTATAAAGATATCAGCAGTGCCGGGGTCAACCCGTTATGGCACTACGTTGTCGCCGGTGCGTCGGAGCAGCGGATCGCAGTGCCTGACGCGGTCGTTCGTTATGAAAAAGACATTCGATTTGGCGAAGTGACTAGCGACATCAAACTGCTCGCATTTTATACGTCTCCTGCGTGGGATGCGTTGCGTAGCGCCAAGCCGGCGTCTAAAGGCAACTCGCAACTGCTGGTTCCTCATGAGGAGTTTGGTTTCTACGATCCGCTGGACTGGGAGGTTCTGGACAAACAGGCGCAGCTTGCAAAGCGTCATGGCGTGTATGGCTTCTGCTTTAAGCTGAATGTTGACACCAATGCAGTTCAATCGGTCCAGCCGCTGGATGTGTTTATCGCGCATCCAGGCATCGACTTCACGTTCTGCGCCCAGACAGATTTGCATCCTAAAGGTCTTCAAGGGTCTTTGGCCGCCGCGCTGTTGCCTGCGGTGTCGGATAAGCGGTGCATGCAAATCGACGGTCGTTCCGTGGTTGTGGTCGGGATACCTGGCAACGTACAGACAGATGCGGATGCGCTTCGTCAGCTGCGCAGTCAACTGTTCGACCTTGGCATCAGTGTTTATCTGATCGGTCAGTTGTCGCAAGCAGGTGCGGGGGAGCTGGACAAGACTCTGGTAAGTCTGTGTGATGCCGTCCTTGATCTTCCTGCCGCTCCCGTGCCAGGAGAAACAGGCGTCTTTGTACCTCAGGAGAAGAATGGTATTGCTGCCGTTCCGTATTCCGTCGTTGCTTCGCAAGGCGTGTTGCGGGCGCAAAGTACTCAACTTCAATCCAGTCCGGTCTTTCACGCCATTACGCTTGGACGCGATGAAACCGCACTGAAACCAAATTCTCCGCTCGTTTATACGCGTTTTAACGCCAGAGAATATCGTCGCTGGCTTGATGCGGCGATTGCCGGTGCAAGGGCTACCCACGCTGAAGATCGTCGTCTTGTGTTCGTGAACGCCTGGAACGATTGGACGCAGGGCCTTTTCCTTGAGCCTGATCGAGTGGGCGGCTTCGGTCGTGTGAATGAAACGACTCGCGCACTGCTGGATATCAAATCAAATACGATCATGCCCAAAGTGTCGGTCATTGTGCCGAACTACAATCACGAGCGTTTCCTGCCTCGTCGATTGGATAGCATCTACGGGCAGACGTACAAGAATATTGAAGTCATTTTGATGGATGACTGTTCGTCCGATCAAAGTCGCGCGGTACTGAGTCAATACGCGGCCGACTTCCCTGACGTGACGGTGAAGTTGTTCAACGAGACCAATTCGGGTGGTGTTTTCCGTCAGTGGGCCAAGGGCATCAAGGCAGCGACCGGGGATCTGGTCTGGGTTGCTGAAAGCGATGACTACTGTGATGAGCACTTTCTGGAAGCACTTGTCCGTTGTTTTGAAGATGAAGCCGTAATGCTTGCTTATTCAAAATGCGAGTTTGTCAGCAGTGACGAAGTCGTCATGGAGGATGAGTTCCATAGGTATGTTTACGATCTGGAATGCGCTGAAAAGTGGAGAAGTTCCTACGTAGAAACCGCTCACAACGAAGTGCGCACGGGGCTGGGCATCAAGAACACGATTCCTAACGCCAGCGGCACGATTTTCAAGCGTCCTACCAATCTACCTCTGCTGGAAGACGAATCCTGGTTGTCGATGCGTGTTGCAGGCGACTGGGTTTTCTACCTTCACATTCTTCGGGGTGGCAAGATTGCCTACTCCACTGAAGGGACAAACTTCTTCCGCCGTTATGAAGGCAGCGCTGCCGAGAGTACCTACAGGAAAGAGATTTTCTACCGTGAACTCGGGATCTCGAGTCAGACCGTACAGGCGCTGTATAACGTGCCGCTTTCTGTTCTTGAGCGCTGTGAAGAGGGGAGTAAAAGACTTTACGACCACTATGTTGGGAATTCTAACGAAGAGTTTCTGCGTTGGTACGATAAAGACGCGATCCTGCAGGCCCGCGCAAACCGAAAGCCGAATGTTATGGTTTCGACGATCGGTTTCTATCCTGGTGGAGCCGAGATCCTTCCTATCCGGTTGGCCAACGAGTTCAAGCGTCAAGGGCTTTCTGTATTCTTGCTGAGTGCGGGCTTGACCTTGCGTGAAGAGGGTATTCGCAACATGCTCAGGACCGATGTTCCGCTTGTCGAAACCTCGGAAGTAGATGCAGTGAAGACTATCATCCGCGATTTTGGGGTCGAAGCACTCAATACCCATCAGTGGCACATCCAGCGGTACCCGCTACATGTGCCGGATGTTTTCTCCGAGTTGGGTGCTCATGTCGCGTCCCTGCACGGGATGATTGAGCATGAGGATGCCTTTGGCGTGACTGAGGAGCAGCTTCGTACGGCTGATAATAGCGTGAGCACTTGGGTCTATACCGCCGAGAAGAACCTTGTTCCCTTCTCGAATTTTTCGCTGTATGACAAACCTTCCGATCGGTTTGTCAAAGTGCCAAACGGATTACAACCTCCAAAGGTTGTTGCCATTCCACGAGTGCAACTGGGTATACCCGAAGACGCATTTGTACTGTGCTGTGTCAGCCGTGCGATTCCTGACAAGGGATGGGACGAAACTATTGAGGCCGTCGAGAGAGCGCGGGTTATCTCGGGGCGGGACATCCGTCTGATACTGGTCGGGAACGGACCGGTCTACGATGGGTACTGTCAGGCTGGAGTACCTGAGTTCGTCTATTTGGCTGGTTTCAGCGATAACGCCGTCGGTCACTATGCGGCGGCGGATATGGGCATCATGCTGACCAAGTTCAAGTCCGAGAGTTTTCCTCTGACGATTGTCGACTGTCTCTTTGCCGGCAAGCCGTACATCGCCTCCGACGTGGGCGACATCAGAAACATGCTTACCATAGAAAATGAGGTCGCTGGAGAGGTGCTCTGTCTGGAGGATTGGGAAATCCCGATCGAGAAAGCTGCGCAAATCATTGCCGCTTTTGCAACCGACAAGAATAAGCACCAGCATGCCCTGGCATTGGTGAAAGATGTTTCAAGCCGTTATCGAATCGACGCTGTAGCTGCTCAGTATGTACGTCTGTTCGAACGAGACATCGAAGCGAAGTTGATGCAGTCGGTAAAGTCAGTCATTTAAAGGTTGAGGCTGCCGTCTCAGCACGGTCAGCACGCCTGTTGGTATTTATCAGGCGTATGGCGGTGTTGAGAGGGGGGAGGGAAGGTTACGAATGATCGTGACGTGGAACGTAGAAGCTGGCGGAAGTCAGTTGAGAGCTTTTTGATGCTGGCTGTCTAACTCTCTGGCGTTTCGGTACCTGCTACGGTGCGCCACTATTGCTGTTAAATTTGAAGTACTTGCTAGGCGCGATCAGGTCGAGGGCAGCCACAAGGTGACTTGGGCCACTGCTGGC
This sequence comes from Pseudomonas frederiksbergensis, assembly GCF_003732275.1. GTDB lineage: Bacteria > Pseudomonadota > Gammaproteobacteria > Pseudomonadales > Pseudomonadaceae > Aquipseudomonas > Aquipseudomonas frederiksbergensis_H. The sequence continues at coordinate 151,682 of NZ_MOBM01000012.1, read as the reverse complement.
GAAGCGGTAGATCGAACCTGCTGCATTGGAGGCAAACGTTGAAAAAATCCGAGAACAGCTTGGCTGGAAAATCAGTACGGTCGCTGGTATTGGGCGGGCGAGGCTTCATCGGTACCCATCTGATCGACGCATTGCTCGATCAGGGGCATGCCGTACGTTGTTTCGATCGGCCGAATGTTGTCGCGCTTGGAGACACTCACGCGAAGCATCCTGGTTTCGAGCTGTATGAAGGCGACTTCACCAGCGAAGCTGATATAAGCGAAGCGTTGCAAGATTGCGATATTTGCTACCATTTGGTATCGACTACATTACCGAAGTCTTCAAATGCGGACCCCGTTTTTGATGTGGAAAGCAATCTAGTCGCGACGATTCGTTTGTTGACGTTGGCACTCAAGGCAGGCGTCAAGAAGGTGATTTTCGTTTCATCGGGTGGCACCGTTTACGGTGATCCAATCCAGGTACCAATCCCCGAAACGCACGCAACAGATCCTGTGTGCTCTTATGGGATTGCGAAACTGGCGATCGAAAAGTACTTGGCGCTTTTCCATCGTCTACATGGCCTGGACTACACCGTTTTACGTTTGGCTAATCCCTTCGGTGAAGGTCAGCGCACTCACGCGAGCCAGGGTGCGGTAGCCGTGTTCCTGGGTAAGGTGTTGCGTGATGAACCTATCGAGATTTGGGGTGATGGCTCCGTCGTTCGTGATTACATCCATGTTGCCGATGTCGTGCAAGCCCTGCTCGTGGCTCTTGAGCCATCAAGGCAAGAGCATGTATTCAACATTGGTTCAGGTTATGGGCACAGCTTGAATGAAGTGCTTGATACGATCGAAAAGATCACCGGGCGAGTCGCCAACCGCAAATACTTGTCGGGCCGAGGCTTTGATGTGCCGGTCAGCGTATTAAATATAGACCGTGCAAAACACGCGCTGGGGTGGGCTCCGACCGTGAGCTTCGAACAGGGTGTGGAGCAGTTTTCGATGTGGTTGCTGGAAAACCCGGCTTCGAGAATCGACTGAAAAACAGCCGGCTGGGGATGTGGCGTAGAGTTCAACACATCGCCTCTGCCTGAAACGTTGAAAACCAGCAGCTGGAATGGACCTCCAAAGGCCATTCCAGCTGCTGGCAATCACGGTCAGCGCCTTCACTGAAGAACAATGAGAGGCCCCGGGAAATCGCCACTGAGCGATTTTTTATTGTCTGCAGAAAAGTGAAACCCATAGTCTACGAAGGAAGGAGCGCTTTTCAGGTGTTTGCTCATCTGCGGTATCAAGATTGTCGAAACTCTTTTGCTTGAGGCTCGTGTACTGATTGAGCACCGGGCTCAGGAGGGGTTCAATCATCAGTGCATGGGCAGAGGGATCATAGTGGTGATCATTGGGGTTTGGGTTGCGAAGTGATGATTTCAGCGTGCCGCTCTCATCCATAGAGTCGCTATCGTAGTTCAAGTGGCTTATGCCTTCTCGGATGCAAAAGGCTTCCATGAGTTTGTTGAACTTTATGGTGAGTAATGTTCTATCCGAGAGTGACGCTTTCACTTCTTTTCGCAGGTTGGCCACTTCCCCCCAATCCATGTTGTCTCGGATGGTTGGAAGAGGAGTGCTGACGCATATAACGTGAAATCTGCTCGCCACATCCAATAAGAGCTTCTGGTAGTTTTCGAGAGCCTGTTGAAGCATCTGCTCTACGGAGCTGCCATGTTTTTGAGCTCTGTACCAAATCACAAAGCCCGTATCCACCTCGCCAAGCATCACGATCACGGTGTTCGCCGTGGTTGTTTCCAGTGCCGACATATATTGCGGCATTGCCTGGGTGACGGCGTTTGGATTTTTTAATCCGGAGACCGTGGCACCGCCAACGGACGTCACTTCAAATGAGTACTCAGGAAACAATGTTTTCATTTGTTCAGAGCTGAAAACCAAGGCGTGGGAGTCGCCGAGTACAAGTACAGCTTTCATTATCTGATGGGTTCCTGATTCTTCGAGGTGATGTTGCAGCCCACCGCCGAAGATGTCTGCTGTATCAGGGGCGGTAGGGCTATTCACAAATGGACCTTACAGGTTGCTGAATTTATTCGATATTTTTCTGGCAAGTGCTGAGGCGTAGAGACGTAGTTCGGGTACCGCCGTTGCTTCCCAGTAGTTGGCTTTCAGCATCGGGCCGACATAACTCAGCCACTCGGAAGGGGTCCCGTCTTTGCTTTTGACCGCCAACTGATTATCCACCAGTAGCCCCAAGCCCAGGCTGTCGACAGAAATCAGATCGTCGCTAATAAGCTGCTGTATCAGCGGTTCTTCTATTAAGTTTGGGTTCGAATTAGGGCCCGTGCAGTTTATGATGCGGTCAACGGGTATTGTCTTGACGTCTTGTGTGCCGCGTGACTGGATGGAGACGAGTGGTTTGCCATTGTGGAGTTCAATGGACTTGATTCGACCGGCTATCGGCACGATTTTTTTAAGTTTCAGCGCTTCATCGAAATGCTTGTAAGTCTCTGGCGCTACTCGGTGGCGATGAACATCCCAGTAAGGTTGTACGTGGCGTAAAAACCTGCTTCGTTCATGCTCGGGAAGCCTTTTCCACAGACTGGATGTAATAGGGCGCACGGCCGCGATAATGTCTCGCCAGTTGGTGCCGGATGCTGCGCTGGACTTTATCTGTGCCTTGATGGAGCGTAAATAACTCCGGGCGGTGGGGGCTGCATTCAGTAGTTCATCGTGAAATGAAGCGGGCGCTTGCGATGCACTTTTAGTCGTCCGGTGCGCCAATGGCAGAAGACCACGACGAGACAGCATATAAATCTGACCGGTACTGGATACTTGTCTCAGGCTGGAAATGACATCGAGAGCAGTGAGGCCACCCCCAATCAACAAAACTGACGCGTGTGGATTCTCGGGGAGAGAGACTGGGCCGTTCCAAGGGTTTTCCATGTAGCTGGAAGAGTCGAGTAAGTCCTGAAGTACGGCAGGGGTACGCGGTGGAAAATGACCAAACGCTAAGATTACTTGATCGGCAAATATCTTTTCGCCTGAGCACAATTCAATATGTGCCCCGTGCTCATGAGGGGTCAGGCTTTTGACTTCAGCCGTTATCCGCTCGATGGCAACATTCCCTTTTGCGTTGAGTTCGGTATTGTCCAGAAGTGATGCTAAATAGTTTCCGTATAGTTTTCTGGAGACGAAAGAGCTTGATGTTGTATCTGGCAACAAAGACTGGCAGTACTGTAGGAAAGAGTCAGGTTTGTCCGCCAATGCACTCATATTGCCAGCGGGTACGTTCAGCAGATGTTTTGAACTGTTGGTGCCGTAGGCCAGGCCGCGTGCAACGGCTCCAGATCTGTTGATGATTATGAGTCTGGCGCCGGGTGGAGCAGAACGTAAAAACTCTATGGCGGCGACTGTTCCACTGAACCCTGCACCAATGATGACTAACGTTTTCATTTTGACGGCTGCTTATTAAGAAAGTCGATAATGCGCTGTGCCGCTGTCTCAAGATCGTCCTCTAACGTATTGATCCTGATGTGTGGATTCAATGGCGGCTCATAACCAGAGTCGATACCTGTGAAGTTCTTTATCAGTCCTTCTCGGGCTTTTTTATAAAGGCCTTTAGGGTCTCTCCGCTCGCATTCGCTCAGCGGCGTATCGATGAAAACTTCAATGAAACTATCTTCGCCAATCACGTCGCGGGCCAGGGCGCGGTCGCGTATGAATGGCGATATGAACGCCGTGATGACGATCAGCCCCGCATCAATGAATAATTTTGCTACTTCTGAAATACGTCGTATGTTTTCAACACGATCGACGTCGCTAAACCCTAAGTCCTGGCAGAGTCCAAGCCGAACATTGTCACCATCAAGCAAATAGGTATGACGGCCTGCATCGCATAGTGCCAGCTCCAAGGCATTCGCAATGGATGATTTGCCAGCCCCACTCAGGCCCGTTAGCCAAATCACAATAGGGCGCTGACTTTTTATAGCGCTGCGGCGCTCGATATCCACAGTTTGCGAGTGAGCTATAAGATTTTCGGACATGTTGTCTCGTTATAAATTGACCAATATCGGATCAGGAGCACAGGGATTTGGAAGTGATCTGGTTCACCGCCTCGTTAGACCAATGAATGTGTGTCCAGTCATGGCTTATCGGCATCATGCTGAAGGTCTTCAATTCGCAAATTCAAGAACGTCTTACTTTCGGCCATTCGATGAATTGTAGCTATGCTTTCCACAAAATGCTCGTACTGAAACGTTGGAAACGGACCAGCGCGACTGGGTAGTATCGGACAAGTATTCGGCTGATCATTCGTGTATTGAGGTTACAATGCCGGTCGACGACTGTGTGAAGGAGGGAGCTACGTGCTCGAATGCGTGAATGGATAAAGTGCGGACAGTTTTGCTGGGTTTGCCTCGTAGGCAAAAAAGGCTGATACAGGTCGCCACCGATGTGATTTTGGTGTGGGTTGCTTTATGGCTGGCCTTCATCGTGCGCCTCGGCATAGACGATATGTACAACCCGCTCAGGGTCCATTTCTGGCTCTTCGCCTGCGCCCCGATTATCGCTATCCCGCTCTTCATACGCTTTGGTATGTATCGCGCCGTCATGCGCTATTTCGGCAATGATGCGCTGATCGCAATCGTCAAGGCGGTCAGCCTGTCATCGCTGATCCTTGCAGTCGTCGTCTATTGGTACAGCAACCACCAAACTGTCGTTCCGCGCTCCATCATCTTTAACTATTGGTGGCTGAGCATGGTGATCATCGGCGGTCTGCGCCTGTGCATGCGCCAGTACTTCATGGGCGATTGGTTCACCACCGCCCAGCACGTGCCGTTCACAAGCCGCGACGACGGCCTTACCAAGGTCGCCATCTACGGTGCAGGCGTCGCAGGCAATCAGTTGGTTGCTGCGTTGCGCATGGGCCGAGTGATGCGCCCCGTGGCATTCATCGACGACGACCCAAGCATCGCCGATCGCTCTATCTCAGGCCTCCAGGTCTACAAACCCAAACATATCCAACAGATGATCGACGTGACTGGCGCACAGGAAATCCTCCTGGCCCTGCCGTCATCTACCCGTGCACGACGCAGGGAAATTCTCAATCTGCTGGAGGCTTACCCCCTTCACGTACGAAGCGTCCCGAACTTCACCGATCTGGCCAGCGGGCGGGTAAAGGTTGAAGACATTCAGGAAGTGGATATCGCTGACTTGCTGGGCCGTGATGCTGTGCCAGCCCAGGCTGATTTGCTTGAGCGCTGCATCAAAGGCAAGACAGTGATGGTCACTGGCGCTGGCGGGTCGATCGGTTCGGAGCTGTGCCGGCAGATTTTCTCCCTTGGCCCGACCACGCTTATTCTGTTCGAACACAGTGAGTTCAACCTTTACAGCATTCTGTCGGAGTTGGAGCAGCGCGGCTGTCGTGAGTCAGTGTCGGTCAAGTTGCTGCCTATCCTGGGCTCCATCCGTCATCCGCACAAACTGCTCGATGTGATGAAGACCTGGCGCGTGGATACCGTCTATCACGCGGCCGCTTATAAGCATGTGCCGATGGTCGAGCACAATATTGCTGAGGGCGTGCTCAACAATGTCATCGGCACATTGAACACGGCTCAGGCAGCGTTGCAGTCGGGGGTGGCCAACTTTGTGTTGATCTCCACCGATAAAGCCGTTCGTCCGACCAACATCATGGGCAGCACCAAGCGCTTGGCGGAGTTGACCCTTCAGGCCCTCAGTCGTGAAATCGCCCCTGTACTGTTTGGTGACAAGGCCAATGTATCCCGGGTCAACAAAACCCGTTTCACCATGGTGCGTTTTGGCAATGTGTTGGGGTCGTCCGGTTCGGTGATTCCGTTGTTTCACAGTCAGATCAAGTCCGGTGGTCCGCTGACGGTCACGCACCCGAAGATCACCCGTTACTTCATGACCATTCCCGAAGCCGCGCAACTGGTGATTCAGGCCGGTTCCATGGGGCAGGGAGGCGATGTGTTTGTGCTGGACATGGGTGAACCGGTGAGGATTGTCGAGCTGGCGGAGAAGATGATTCACCTGTCCGGTTTGAGCATTCGCTCCGAGCGAAATCCCCAAGGCGATATTTCGATCGAGTTCACGGGGCTGCGTCCGGGCGAGAAGCTTTACGAAGAGTTGCTGATTGGGGATAACGTCGCAGCGACGCCACATCCGATGATCATGACCGCCAACGAAGACCATCTTCCCTGGGACATGCTCAAGGGGCGTTTGACTGAGCTGTTATTGGCGGTCGAGCAGGACGACTACTCCCGCGTGCGCCAGCTCCTGCGCGAAACGGTCAGTGGCTATACCCCCGATGGCGAGATTGTGGACTGGATCCACCAGCAACGCCGTCTCGAGCCCTGATTGTTTCACATCCTGTAACGGACACATTTTTGACAGCTCTATCCCATCGCCTAAGTTTAGGGGGCAGCTTCGGAAAGCTGCTTTCTCAATCGATGTCATGGAGCTTCACTTATGCGTACTGGCTATTTCTACTCTCTGGTTTTTGCCCTGCTCACCAGCGCCTCTATTGCGGCCATTGCTGCGCCAACGGCTGCGCCAGAGGCTGCCAAGGCACCCTTGATGCTGGATGTTGCCGCAAGGCTCAAACGAGTAAGGTCGATCTCAATGGGGCCGATGCGCCGACTCTGCAGCGCGAGTTGTCCGGGATTGGTGAGGCGAAGGCCAAGGCGATTGTTGCGTATCGTGAGAGTAATGGGCCATTTTCGTCCGTCGACGAATTGCTGGAAGTGAAAGGGATCGGCAAAGCCATTCTGGACAAGAATCGCGATAAGCTGGAAGTGAACTAAGCTTGTAAATCCACACCAAGAGGCCGGTCATTGACCGGCCTTTTTTGCATATTGCCGCAGTGAGCGATTGGCTGCTTTCATCGGAATGAAAAAAATTACGGCTATCATACGGCGATTAAATTATGCCTATAATAAATTCGTAATTCGCGGAGGCGCCCTGATTCTCAGGCGCTTGCCTTCCCTCCGGCATTCCTCTCAGGAGCACAGTCATGAATTCTGTCCAGACCCAAGGTACGGCCCTTGTCACCGGCGCATCTTCCGGCATCGGTGCGGTTTACGCGCAGCGGTTGGCGGCGCGTGGTTTTGATTTATTGCTGGTGGCCCGTGATCAGGAACGGCTAGAGGCCGCGGCGAGCAAGTTGCGCGCCGAGCATGGTGTTCAGGTGGAGGTGCTGAAGGCGGATCTGACGCAAAAGGATGATGTGTTGAAGCTTGAGCAGCGTTTGCGCAGCGATTCGAGTATCAGCCTGTTGCTGAACAACGCTGGAGTTGCTGCAGATGGGTTGCTGGCCAACGCAGACATGGATCAGATGGAGCGGTTGATTCAGCTGAACGTCACCACAGTGACGCGCTTGGCCTCGGCGGCGGCGGCCAGTTTTACCAAGGCCGGTCGCGGGACGATCATCAATATTGCATCCGTGGTGGCGTTGTTTCCGGAGCGGTTTAATGCGACGTACAGCGCGAGCAAGGCTTATGTGTTGAGCCTGACTCAGTCGTTGAACGCGGAGCTTGCGGGCACCGGGGTCCAGGTCCAGGCGGTGTTGCCGGGCGTAACACGCACCGAAATCTTAGAGCGCTCCGGTATCGATGCAAGCCAGATTCCGGCGGAGATGGTGATGGAAGCGGGGGAAATGGTCGACGCGGCATTGTCGGGTCTGGACCAGGGTGAGTTGATCACCATTCCTTCCTTGCCGAATCTCTCTGAGTGGGAGTCCTATGTAGCGGCGCGTCATGCGATGGCGCCGAATCTGTCCAGAAGCACGGCCGCCACGCGTTACAAGTGAGGCGCCATTGAATCGGCTTGAGGTATTTGCGTTATGAGTAATCGTCGAGTGGTAGTCACAGGTATGGGCCTGGTGTCGCCGTTGGGTAGCAGCGTCGAAGAGGTTTGGGCGCGTTTGCTGGCCGGGCGCTCGGGGTTGCGGGTGTTGCCGGACGAAGTGGTTGCCGATTTACCGGCCAAGGTCGGCGGTGCGGTGCAAACCCTGGCGGAAGATCCCGAGGCGGGTTTCGATCCGGACCGAGCGACGCCGCCCAAAGAGCAGAAGAAGATGGACCGCTTCATTATGTTTGCCATGGAGGCGGCGCGTCAGGCACTGGAACAGGCCGGTTGGCAACCGCAGGACACCAGCGCCCAGGAACGTACTGCCACCATTATTGGCTCGGGCGTGGGTGGTTTCGGCGCGATTGCCGATGCGGTGCGCACCACCGACAACCGTGGCCCGCGACGTTTGTCGCCGTTCACCATTCCTTCGTTTCTGGTCAATCTCGCCGCGGGTCATGTGTCGATCCAGCACGGTTTCAAAGGCCCTTTGGGGGCTCCGGTAACGGCGTGCGCGGCCGGGGTTCAGGCGATTGGCGACGCGGCACGGCTGATTCGATGTGGCGAGGCGGATATTGCAGTGTGTGGCGGTGCGGAGGCGGCGATCGATCGTGTCAGCCTCGCCGGGTTCGCGGCGGCTCGAGCCTTGTCCAGCGGTTACAACGACACCCCGGAGCGCTCCTCGCGACCGTTCGACAGTGGTCGCGATGGCTTTGTGATGGGCGAGGGTTCGGGCCTTCTGGTGATCGAATCCCTGGAACATGCTTTGGCGCGTGGCGCTCAGCCATTGGCCGAGCTGGTCGGTTACGGTACCAGTGCCGATGCCTATCACCTGACCGCGGGACCTGAAGATGGCAGCGGTGCGCGTCGGGCGATGTCGCTGGCGTTGGCTCAGGCGGGCATTTCGCCGGCACAGGTGCAACATCTCAATGCTCACGCAACTTCGACACCGGTTGGCGATCTCGGGGAATTGGCGGCCATCAAGTCGCTGTTCGGCTCGGACAACAAGATAGCGGTAACGTCGACCAAGTCCGCGACCGGGCATTTGCTCGGCGCCGCTGGCGGGATCGAGGCGATCTTTACGCTGTTGGCACTCCGTGATCAGGTGGTGCCGGCCACGCTCAACTTCGACAACCCGGATCCAGCCGCCCAAGGCGTGGACATTGTTCATGGTCAGGCGCGGCCAATGACGATCGAGTACGCGATGTCCAACGGCTTCGGATTTGGCGGCGTGAACGCCAGCGTGTTGTTCAAATATTGGGAGGACTAGTTCACGACAGGCGATGGCACGAATAGTGATTACTCATTTGCTGACGATTGTTGAACAATCACGAGGCATTGAGTATGAACAGCGGACTGTCCCTGGCCGACCACATCACATTGGAGTTACGCGCTGACATCATTGGCGGTCGTTTGCTGCCCGGCATGGCGTTGGTGGAAAACGATCTGGTGTCGGCTTACAACGCCTCGCGAAACACGATTCGCGAGGCGTTGCACCGTCTGGGGCAGGAAGGGCTGACCCGTTATGTCCGCAACAAGGGGGTGATGGTGCGCAGGTTGGGGGCTGATGATGTGCGCGATCTGTTCAAGGTCCGTCGCACCCTGGAACTGCAAGCCATCAGCACCTGTCAGCCGCTGCGTGATTATCAGTCCGACCGGATGCTTGAAGCCCTGGAGGCCACCGAGCTGGCCCGGGAGCGTGAGGATTGGCGCGCGGTCGGCACCCACAGCCTGGCATTTCATCAACACATCGTCGGATTGCTGCGCAGTCCATTGTTCGATGAGTTCTTCACCAACGTCGTCGCGCAATTGCGCCTGGTGTTTTGCACCGCTCCCGACGAATCACGTTTTCAGGCGCCCTGGCTGGCGCGTGACCGACAGATTCATGACTTGCTAGCCGATGGCGACAAACGCGCGGCTGGGGACGCCATGAGCCTTTATCTCGACGACTCCGAACACCTCCTGTTGCAGATACTTGCCCCTTCTTCCCATCACTGATCGAGGATTTGTGCCATGTACAAAGACTATCCGGCGGCCTATCAAGTCAGCAAAGGCTCGGCCTTGCAGGTAGACACGGCTTTCTACGAGAGAGTCCGAGACAACAAAGAGGGGCGCACGCTGATCGAACAGTTCGAGGTGCCGATCCGCACCGGTCGCGCCTGGAATGTGCCGGCGGGGCATGTGTTCAGGGTCACGACCCCTGTCGGCCCGCAAGTCGGCGACTTCAATGTCTGGAATGCCCACGACCCGCGCGAACGCTTGTGGGCAGCGCGGACCCGGCAGTTGCAAGGGGCGCATGTCAGCACCCATGACCGGCTCTGGTCGAACCTGCCCTTTTTACGGCCGCTGGTGACCATCACCGACGATAGCCTGGCCGGGTACGGTATCGACGAACATGGCGGGCGTTTGCATGATTTGCTGGGGACGCGGTGTGATCCATATGTGAACAAAATGCTCACGGGCGAGGACTTCCATCATCACTGTCACTCGAATTTGACTCGCGCAGTGTTGCCCCATGGCCTGACCGAGTTTGACGTGCATGATGTGCTGAACATTTTCCAGTGTACCGGTCTGAACCACGACGACATGTACTTCATGAAAGCCTGCCCGGCGCAGAAGGGCGATTATCTGGAGTTCTTTGCCGAGATTGATTTGCTGTGCGCGCTGTCGACTTGCCCGGGTGGTGATTTGTCACTGGCCATGTGGGGGCCGGATGCGCAGGACCCGCTGAGTGTGTGTCGTCCGCTGGGGGTGGAGATTTATCGGTTGGAGGAGTCGATGCTTGAAGGCTGGAGCCAGACGGAGCGTGCGGCTTACAAAGGGCTGCATGGCTTGCACATTGCCAAGGCGGATTGGGAAAAATAGAAACGGTTTGTGGCGAGGGAGCTTGCTCCCGCTCGACCGCGCAGCGGGCGCAAAAAATGTGCGAGGGACCTCAAGGGCCGCTACGCGACCCAGCGGGAGCAAGCTCCCTCGTCACAATTGTTTGCTAGCGGTCCTGCGCATCCTTGGCATCCGCTTCCGCATTGCGTTCGGCGACGCGTTTGCGTTGCTCTTCGGTCAATTCGACCTTGTTGGCAGTGTCGCGCAGCATCATCAAACCGCCAACGATCGAGCCGATGGCAACGATCAGAATCAACCAGGCATACCAGGGCATAGAGCTCTCCTTGAGGGCAGGCCGATTGGCGGTTTTCGCCGACCGATCGTGCATACCACTTTGAGCGATTAATTTTCGCAGTGGTTCCATTCTATGCCTGATATGCCGTAGACGCCGTACATCCTTGCAGGCGCGGTGTGTGAAGTCAGAGCCCGGTCAACATCGCATCCGCCGGCGCATCGGCCCGCAATTGCGCGGTGAGCATGAAGTACACGAAACCCACTGCCATGAAGCCGAGGAAGATCAACCCGATCAAGGTGTTGAACCAAGCCATCGCCACCAGACAAACCACCGCGAGCACCAGCGCAATGAATGGCACCAACGGGTAGCAAGGCGCGCGGAAGGTGCGTTCCAGGTTCGGTTCGGTCTTGCGCAGTTTGAACAGGCTGAGCATGCTCATGATGTACATCACGATCGCACCGAATACCGCCATGGTGATCATCGCTGCCGTCAGCGTCATGCCGCCGAGGTTGATCAGGCCGTCGCTGTAGATCGCCGCGATGCCGATCACGCCACCGGCGATGATCGCCCGGTGCGGGGTCTGGAAGCGCGACAGTTTGGCCAGGGATGCCGGCAGGTAACCGGCCCGGGCGAGGGCGAAGAACTGCCGCGAGTAGCCGAGGATGATCCCGTGGAAACTCGCCACCAGACCGAACAGGCCGATCCACACCAGCATGTGCAACCAGCCGGAGCTTTCGCCGACCACGGCTTTCATGGCTTGCGGCAGCGGATCGTTGATGTTCGACAGGGTGCGCCAATCGCCGACGCCGCCGGCAAAGAACATCACACCCATAGCCAGCAGCACCAGGGTCAGGATGCCGCTGATGTAGGCTTTGGGAATCGTGCGTTTCGGGTCCTTGGCTTCTTCGGCAGCCATGGCTGCACCTTCGATGGCCAGGAAGAACCAGATGGCAAACGGAATCGCCGCGAACATCCCGGCAATCGCTGGCGCGCCGAACACATCAGAACCGGCCCAGCCGTTGAGGGCGAAGTTGCTGAAGCTGAACGCCGGGGCGACCACGCCCATGAACACCAGCAATTCGGCGACCGCCAATACGCAGACCACCAGCTCGAAGGTCGCGGCGAGTTTCACGCCGAGGATGTTCAAGCCCATAAACACAATGTAGGCGCCGACCGCCGCGTGTTTCGGGTCGAGGGCCGGAAACTGCACGTTCAGGTAGGCACCGATGGCCAGGGCAATCGCCGGTGGGGCGAAGACGAATTCAATCAGCGTCGCCAGCCCGGCAATCAATCCACCTTTTTCACCAAAGGCGCGGCGGCTGTAGGCAAAGGGACCGCCGGCATGGGGAATGGCGGTGGTCAGTTCGGTGAAACTGAAAATGAAACAGGTGTACATGGTGGCGACCATGAACGAGGTCACCAGGAAGCCAAGTGTCCCGGCTACGCCCCAGCCATAACTCCAGCCGAAGTACTCACCGGAAATCACCAGCCCGACCGCGATACCCCACAGATGCAGCGTGCCCAGCGTGGGTTTGAGTTGTGTGTTCATGCGTTGCTCCCTGAACGGTTTGGAAAGTTCGGGGGAGGGCGTGTGCAGCGGGCGTGCCATTTTGCAGTTGAGCGTCGTAAAGCGCTGAAAGCTGTCGTATCGGGGATGTTCGCGGCTGGATGGGTGATTTTTGTGCTCCAGTTAGGGGCGTCGACGCCTGTTCTGGCGCTATCGCGAGCAGGCTCGCTCCCACAGGAGTTCGGCGTTGTATGGACGACGGCATTCCAATGTGGGAGCGAGCCTGCTCGCGATTGAGGCCCGCCCGAACACCACCGAAACCCCGGCATAAACCCACTCTTTACGCATTCTTTATGCCCCGCCCCACCCCTCGATCTCGCGCCTTTACAGCCTCCCTGCAGACAATCACTCCACACGCGGCAATACGCCGTAACACGGAGAACTTCCATGAGCGTTCTGGACGGAGTGTCACTGCTACTGGCAGTGGGGCTGTTCATTTATCTGTTGGTTGCGCTGTTGCGCGCGGACCGGAACTAGGAGCGGCTATGCACAGTTATGACTATTGGCTGATCCTCGCCTTCTTCGCCGTGGTGCTGATCCCGGCACCGTTTCTGGGGCGCTTCTACTACAAGGTGATGGAAGGGCAGCGCACCTGGCTTTCGCCGATCCTCGGGCCGGTGGAACGTGGTTGCTATCGAGTGGCCGGCGTTGATCCGCAGGCCGAACAGAGCTGGCAGAAATACACTTTGGCCTTGCTCGCCTTTAACCTCGCGGGTTTTTTGCTGCTGTTTGCGATCCTGTTGTTCCAGGATCACTTGCCGCTGAACCCGCAAAACCTGCCGGGTCAGGAGTGGACTCAAGCGTTCAACACCGCCGTCAGCTTCATGACCAACACCAACTGGCAGTCCTACAGCGGCGAAGCGACACTCAGCTATCTGAGTCAGATGGTCGGCCTCACCGTGCAGAACTTCGTCAGCGCCGCCACCGGGCTCGCTGTGTTGGTCGCGTTGTGTCGCGGCATTGGTCGCAAATCCACCAAGACCCTGGGCAACTTCTGGGTCGACATGACCCGCGCCACCCTCTACGGCCTGCTGCCGTTGTGCCTGCTGCTGGCGCTGTTCCTGGTCTGGCAGGGCGTGCCACAAACCTTCGCCCACTACGTGAACGCCGTGACGATGCAAGGCGTCGATCAGGTGATCCCGCTCGGCCCGGCTGCCAGCCAGATCGCCATCAAGCAACTGGGTACCAACGGCGGTGGTTTCTTCGGCGTCAACTCGGCGCATCCATTCGAGAACCCGACAGCCTGGAGCAACCTGTTCGAAGTCTCCTCGATCATTCTGATCCCGGTGGCGCTGGTGTTCACCTTCGGCCATTACGTGAAAGACCTGCGTCAGAGCCGCGCGATCATCGCCTGCATGCTGGCGCTGTTTTTGATCGGCGGCGCGACGTCGCTGTGGGCTGAATACCAACCCAATCCGACCCTGGCCAACGTCGCCGTCGAACAGACCGCGCCGCTGGAAGGCAAGGAAGCGCGTTTCGGCACCACCGCCACGGTGCTGTGGTCGGTGACTACCACTGCGGCGTCGAACGGTTCGGTCAATGGCATGCACGACAGTCTCAACCCGCTGAGCGGCATGGTGGCGATGATCAACATGATGGTCGGCGAAGTGATCTTCGGTGGCGTCGGCGCCGGGCTCTACGGCATGTTGCTCAACGTGCTGATCGCGGTGTTCCTCGCCGGGTTGATGATCGGCCGTACTCCGGAATACCTCGGCAAGAAACTGCAAGCCCGGGAAGTTCAGCTGCTGGTGGTGACCTTGTTGGTGATGCCGGTGGGTGTGCTGGTGCTCGGCGCGATTGCCGCCAGCCTGCCAGGCCCGGTTGCGGCGGTGAGTAACCCCGGCGCTCACGGTTTCAGTCAGTTGCTTTATGCCTACACCTCGGCCAGTGCCAACAACGGTTCGGCGTTTGCTGGATTTGGGGCGAACACAGCGTTCCACAACCTGATGCTGGGCTTCGGCATGTTGATCGGGCGCTTCGGTTACATCCTCCCGGTTCTGGCCCTGGCCGGCAGCCTGGCGATGAAGAAAACCGCGCCGATCGGCCAGAACAGCTTTCCGACCCATGGCCCGCTGTTCGTGACGCTATTGACCGTGACCATTTTGCTGGTGGGTGGTTTGACGTTCTTACCGACGCTGGCGTTGGGTCCGATTGCTGAACATCTGAGTTTAGGCTTCTGAGGAGCTGATGATGAATATGCCCGCAACTAAAGCCGCCGTCGTCAAGGCGCCGGAACAACCGAAAACCGCGATCTCGGCCCTCTGGCGTCCGGCGCTGGTGCAAGCGTTCGTCAAGCTCGACCCACGGCAGTTGCAGCGTGCGCCGGTGATGCTGGTGGTCGAACTGACCGCGATTCTGACCACGGTGCTGTGCTTCATTCCCGACAACGCCGTGCCGACTTTCGTCGCCGCGCAAATCGCGTTGTGGCTGTGGTTCACCGTGCTGTTTGCCAACTTCGCCGAAGCGCTGGCCGAAGGTCGCGGCAAGGCCCGCGCCGACAGCCTCAAGGCCGGCAGCGAAGGCTTGAGTGCCCGGCGCAAAAGCGCCAATGGCAGCTTTCAAGTGGTGCCCGCGACGAGTCTGCGCAAGGACGATGTGGTGCGCGTCGAAGCGGGGGAGATGATCCCCGGTGACGGCGAGGTGATCGAAGGTATCGCGGCGGTCAACGAAGCGGCAATTACCGGTGAATCGGCGCCGGTGATTCGCGAATCCGGCGGCGACCGCTCGGCTGTCACCGGCAACACCCGACTGGTGTCCGATTGGCTGCTGGTGCGCATCACCGCCAACCCCGGCGAGTCGACTCTCGACCGCATGATTGCGCTGGTCGAAGGCGCCAAACGCCAGAAAACCCCCAACGAAGTGGCGCTGGATATCCTGCTGATCGGCCTGACCCTGATCTTTCTGTTGGTAGTGGTGACCCTGCAACCGTTCGCTCACTTCGCCAACGGCAGCCTGCCGCTGGTGTTCCTGGTGGCGTTATTGGTCACGCTAATTCCGACCACTATCGGCGGTTTGTTGTCGGCCATCGGTATCGCCGGGATGGACCGTCTGGTGCGCCTGAATGTGATCGCCAAGTCCGGTCGCGCCGTGGAAGCGGCGGGGGACGTTCACGTCCTGCTGCTGGACAAGACCGGCACCATCACCTTCGGCAACCGTCGCTGCTCAGCGGTCTATGCCGCGCCTGGTGTCACTGCCAAGGAACTGGCCGAGGGCGCGTTGTTTGCCTCCTTGGCCGATGACACGGCTGAAGGCAAATCCATCGTCGACTACCTGCGCGGTCTTCACCCGCAACCTGAGCCGTCCGCTGATGTACTGACCGCTGTGCCGTTCAGCGCTGAAACCCGCTTGTCTGGTGTCGACTATCAGGGCCGGGTCTATCGCAAAGGTGCGGTGGATTCGCTGCTGACCTTCGTCGGCCTGAAACGCGCCGATCTGGCCGCGCCTCTGTCCCGGGAAATCGACAAGATTGCTCAGAGTGGCGGCACGCCGTTGCTGGTCTGCGTTGACGGAAAATTGCTCGGTGTTATCCACCTCAAGGACGTGGTCAAGCCTGGCATCCGTGAGCGTTTCGCCGAGCTGCGCAAGCTGGGGATTCGCACGGTCATGGTCACTGGTGACAATCCGCTGACCGCCGCCGCGATTGCCGCCGAAGCAGGCGTGGATGATGTGCTGGCCGAAGCCACGCCGGAGAAAAAACTGGCGCGCATTCGTCACGAGCAGAACGACGGGCGCCTGGTCGCCATGTGCGGCGACGGTGCCAACGACGCCCCGGCCCTGGCCCAGGCGGACGTCGGCATGGCGATGAACGATGGTACGCAAGCAGCGCGTGAGGCGGCGAACATGGTCGACCTTGACAGCGATCCGACCAAGCTGTTGGACGTGGTGCAAATCGGCAAGGAATTGCTGGTGACCCGCGGTGCGCTGACGACCTTTTCCATCGCCAACGACGTGGCCAAGTATTTCGCGATCCTGCCGGCGTTGTTCGCCTCGATCTACCCGCAACTGGGTGTGCTCAACGTCATGCACCTGAGCAGTCCGCAGAGCGCGATCCTGTCGGCGATTGTGTTCAACGCGTTGATCATTGTGGTGCTGATTCCGCTGGCGCTGCGCGGTGTGCGGGTGCAGGCGGTGAGCGCGGCGGCGTTGCTGCGGCGCAATCTGCTGATCTATGGGCTGGGCGGGATTCTGGTGCCGTTCGTGGGCATCAAGGCGATCGACATGCTGTTGACGGCGTTGCATCTGGTTTGACGGCTGTCGCTGGAGTAGGGGCTTTTTTGTGGCGAGGGAGCTTGCTCCCGCTGGGCTGCGAAGCGGCCCCAAACCAGTCCACCGTATGTATTCAGGCACACTGCATTTGCCGGGTTTACGACTGTTGCGCAGCCGAGCGGGAGCAAGCTCCCTCGCCACAGGTGATGTGTGTGTCTCCACTGAATTCGAGGATTTTGAAATGTCCACACTGATACGTCCGGCCCTGAGCCTACTGGTGCTGATGACCCTGATCACCGGCGTCGCTTACCCCTTGGTGGTCACCGGCGTCGCCCAGGTCGCCTTCCCTGACCAGGCCAACGGCAGCCTGGTGCGCGACACCGACGGCAAGGTCCGCGGTTCGTCGCTGATCGCCCAGGATTTCGTCGGCGACGCCTGGTTCCATCCACGGCCATCGGCCGGTGCCTTTGCCACCGTGTCGAGCAGCGCCAGCAACCTCTCGCCAAGCAATCCAGCGCTGGGCACTCGGGTTATCGACGAGGCCAATAAATTGCAGGTGCCAGGGCAGGGTCCGGTGCCGTTGGCCATGCTGACCACCTCCGGCAGCGGCCTCGATCCGCACTTGCCACCGGCCGCGATTGCCTATCAACTGGCGCGAGTCGCGGCAGCGCGCAATCTGCCAGTGTCTACGCTTGAGCAACTAATGGACGCGCACATCGAGCAGCCGCTGGTGGGGCCACCGGTAGTGAATGTGTTGGCGCTGAATAGGGCGCTGGAAAAGTTGTAGATCGGTGGTGCGGCCAATCGCGAGCAGGCTCGCTCCCACAGGGGATCTTCATTGACCACAAATTTGTGCATACGACAGCTATCTATACGACAGCTATCTAATTGTGGGAGCGAGCCTGCTCGCGATGACGGCTTCGCAGGCACCACATCAACATCTGAAAAAAAGAGATCCCCAAGCATGAGCAACTCCGGCCGCGCCGACGCGCTGTTAGCAGACCTGCCCCGCGATGGCCGTGGCCGGCTCAAGGTGTTCCTTGGCGCAGCGCCAGGGGTGGGCAAGACCTACGCCATGCTGCAGGCCGCCCACACTCAACTGCGCCAGGGTGTGAAAGTCATGGCCGGGGTGGTCGAAACCCATGGTCGCGCCGAAACCGAAGCGCTACTGGCCGGCTTGCCGCAGCAGCCGTTGGTGCGCTCGGAATACCGCGGCGTGATGCTCGAAGAAATGGACCTCGACGGTCTGATCAAAGCCAAACCGAAACTGGTGCTGGTGGACGAACTGGCCCACAGCAATGCCCCCGGCAGTCGTCACGCCAAACGCTGGCAAGACATCCAGGAATTGCTGGCCGCCGGCATCGACGTGTTCACCACGGTCAACGTCCAGCATCTGGAAAGCCTCAACGATCAGGTGCGCGGCATCACCGGCGTACAGGTTCGCGAAACCCTGCCGGACTGGGTGTTGCAAGAAGCCTACGAGTTGCTGCTGATCGACCTGCCGCCGCGTGAGTTGCTGGAGCGTCTGCGCGACGGCAAGGTCTACGTGCCAGAGCAGGCGCGGGCGGCCATCGATGCGTTCTTCACCCAGACCAACCTCACCGCCTTGCGCGAACTGGCGATGCAAACCGCTGCGGCTCAGGTCGATGACGATCTGGCGCAGGGTTATCGCCAGTTGGGGCAGGCCGCGCCGGCCGTGCGCGGTCGTTTGCTGGTAGGGGTCGATGGCGATGCTCAGGCCGAACGTCTGGTGCGTCACGCCAGTCGTGTGGCCCAGCGCCGGCATTTGCCGTGGAGCCTGGTGCATGTGGACAACGGCCGTGTGCGCGACGAGCAGTCGCGCCTGCGCCTGCAAAACGCTCAGCAACTGGCCGAACGCCTCGGCGGGGAAGTGGTGTTGCTGCGCGCCGGTGAGGTGGTGAAAACTTTGATCCAGCACGTCGCCGAACGTCGAGCCAGTCTGATATTGGTGGGACAGTCCCGCCAGCGGTTGCGTCGACGGTTGTTCGGTGGCGGTCTGGCCTCACGTTTACTGCGCGATGCTCGCGGGCTGGAAATCAACGTGCTCGACAGCGATCACGAACAGCATCAACCGCGCCAACACTCGGCGCAATCGTTGGTCTGGTTCGACTACGCGTTGGCGCTGCTGGCGACGGTGCTCGCCAGTGCCCTGGCCTGGGCGGTGGCGAGTGCTCTGCCATTGCCGAACATCTCGCTGGTGTTCCTCGCGGCGGTGTTGCTGGTGGCGGTGCGCAGCAGCCTCGGCCCGGCGCTGGCCTGCGCGGCGCTGTCATTTCTGACCTATGACTTTCTATTCATTCCGCCGACTTTCTCCTTCAGCATCCAGCGTGAAGAAGACGTGCTGACCTTGCTGTTCTTCCTGTTGATGGCGGCCCTCACCGGCAACCTGGCGGCGCGACAACGGCGACAATTGCAGGCCTTGCGCGACACCCAGGAAGAAACCAGCGAACTGCTCGACCTGTCGCGCAAACTCACCGCCGCCACCGACCGTCAGGCCGTGGTCAGCGCTGCGGCCCAGCACCTCAATGGCTGGACTGACCTGAAACTGTGCCTGCTCAATCGCGATGGCCAAAACGGCTGGAAAGTCGAAACCGGTGGGCCGCTGGAGTTCTCCGAAGCCGAGCGCGCCGCCGCCGATTGGGCCTGGCAACATGACCAACCGGCCGGCGCGGGCACCGGCACCTTGCCGTTCGGGCGCTGGTGGTGGTGGCCGTTGTCGGTGGACGATGGGCCGCTGGCACTGCTCGGTGTGTGCGCCAAAGAAGGTCAGACCCTGAGCGGCCAGCGTCGGCGCCTGCTGACCGCACTGAGCCAACCGCTGGCCCAGGCGTTGGCCCGCGCACAACTGGCCGATGACCTTGAGGCGGCGCGCTTGCATGGTGAAACCGAGCAACTGCGCAGCGCGTTGCTGGCCTCGGTGTCCCACGATTTGCGCACGCCACTGACTTCCATGCGCGGCAGCATTGACAGCCTGCTGGCGCTTGGCGAGGCGATTCCCTTGGAGGACCGCCGCGAACTGCTAGAAGGCACCCGCGATGAAGCCGAACGGCTGGATCGTTACATTCAAAACCTGCTGGACATGACTCGCCTCGGTCACGGCGCCCTGAAGCTGGCGCGCGATTGGGTGTCGCCGGCAGACATCGTCGGCAGTGCGCTCAATCGTCTGCGCGCGGTACTGGCGTCGTTGCAAGTCATTACCGAGGTGCCGGCCGAACTGCCGCTGCTCTATGTGCATGCCGCGTTGATCGAGCAAGCGCTGGTCAATGTGCTGGAAAACGCCGCGCGATTCTCACCGCCCCACGGGCGTCTTGAGTTGTGTGCCGGGGTCAATGACAGCGAGCTGTTTTTTTCGGTGAGCGATGAGGGGCCAGGGATTCCAGAGGAGGAACGGGCGAAAGTTTTCGACATGTTCTACACCGCCGCTCGCGGTGATCGCGGCGGGCAGGGCACCGGTTTGGGGCTGGCGATCTGTCAGGGCATGGTCGGTGCTCATGGCGGGCGGATCAGCGTCGCCGATGGCATCGAAGGACGCGGCACCTGCATCACGTTGCACCTGCCGCTGCAGACTCAGCCAGGATTGGACAGTGAAGCCTGAACTCGCCTGCGCTACTCTTGCCACTTCTTTGTGTTGATATGAATTCATGAGCCAGACCGCGACCATTTTGGTCATCGATGATGAACCGCAGATTCGCAAATTCCTGCGCATCAGCCTCGCCTCCCAAGGCTACAAAGTGCTGGAGGCCGGCACCGGCACGGAAGGCCTGGCCCAAGCCGCGCTGAACAAACCCGACCTGCTGGTGCTCGACCTCGGCCTGCCGGACATGGACGGCCAACAGGTGCTACGCGAGTTTCGCGAGTGGTCGACGGTGCCGGTACTGGTGCTGTCGGTGCGCGCCAGCGAAGGGCAAAAAGTACAAGCCCTGGATGGCGGCGCCAACGACTACGTGACCAAGCCGTTCGGCATCCAGGAGTTTCTGGCCCGAGTGCGCGCCTTGCTGCGTCAGGCGCCGACGGGTGAGGCCCAGGAAGCGGCGCTCAGCTTCGGTCCGCTCACCGTGGACCTGGCTTATCGCCGGGTGCTGTTGGACGGCACCGAAGTGGCGCTGACGCGCAAGGAATATGCGGTACTGGCGCAACTGGCGCGGCATCCGGGACGGGTCATCACCCAGCAGCAATTGCTCAAGGACATCTGGGGCCCGACCCATACCGAGGACAGCCACTATCTGCGGATTGTGGTGGGGCACCTGCGGCAAAAACTGGCGGATGATCCGACTCAGCCACGGTTCATCGTCACCGAAGCGGGGGTGGGGTATCGGCTTTTGAGTGAGGGTAGCCTTTAATTTTTGTGGTGGATTATCTGGCCCCATCGCGAGCAGGCTCGCTCCCACATTTGATCTTCGGTGGTCACAAAATTTGTGTATCACTTAAATCCACTGTGGGAGCGAGCCTGCTCGCGATGGGGCCTTTGATTCACCCGAGAACCTCAAGACTCCCGCTCATTCTCATACCGATCCAGCGTATCGCGCGCAATCTCGCGCCCCAGCGCGATCAACTCCGGCGCCTTGTAGAACTCGAAAAACCGGCACACCCGCTTAGGCACGTTGATCAGGATATCCGGCGGATACCCGGCAATCTTGTACTGCGCCAATGACGTCTGCATCACCTCGAAACTCTGGTTGATCAAATCCAGCAAGGACGCCGGCCCGACGTTGTCGATAATGAACGACCCGGTGGCGGATTTCGGTGCGCCGTTGCTTTCCGGGGCCGCCGCCGGTTGCTGGCCTTCGGGCTCGGCGGATTCGATCCACGGATTAATCTCGGCCGCTTCTGCCATCAACGCTTCCTTCTCCAGCAGCAGCAATTGTTCGGCCTGTTTGCGGCGGAAGGGCAATTTCGAGCCCAGCGAGTTGATCAGGCTGTCGAAGCGGGTCTTGAACGCGGCCGGGCGCTGGATCACCGGCAGTTGATAGTGACGCTGGTTGGTGGAGTTGAGGTTGACCGCGATGATCAGGTCGCAATGGCTCGACACCACCGGCACGATCGGCAACGGGTTGAGAATACCGCCGTCCACCAGCATTCGATTGCCCTGCATCACCGGGGTGAAGAGGCTGGGGATCGCCGCCGAGGCGCGCATGGCCTGGTGCAGGCAACCTTCCTGAAACCAGATTTCCTGTTGGTTGGTCAGGTCCGTGGCCACGGCCGTGTAGGGAATGCGCAGGTCTTCGATGTTGATCTCGCCGACGATCTTGCGGATCTGCCCGAAGACTTTTTCCCCGCGAATTGCGCCCAGGCGAAAGCTGACGTCCACCAGACGCAAGACGTCGAGGTAATCCAGGCTCTCGATCCAGTCGCGATAATCGTTGAGTTTACCGGCGGCATAGATCCCGCCGACCACCGCGCCCATGGAGCAACCGGCGATGCAGGCGATGTCGTAGCCGCGCCGTTCGATCTCTTCAATGACGCCGATATGGGCGTAGCCCCGGGCGCCACCCGAGCCTAACACCAGTGCGACACGCTTTTTCATGAATCGACCTCTCTGACAAGGTTCAACAATGCACCTATCGAGGGGCAAGCTTCAATCGCTATGGTCGTTCGGCGAGGCGATAGCGTCGTTTTTTGACACTCAATAAAGGCGAATGGGTATCCTCGCGAGCGCTATAGTTTCCACTGCGGGTCCAAGGCACTTTTCACGCGCCAGGCCGTCTTAGCTGCACGACTGTTTATTATCTTTGAGGTGTGAGTGATGAAAGCCTGGATCTGTGTGCCGTTGATTGCCTTGGCACTCGCCGGTTGTGCCGGTAAAACCGCTTACCGTGACAGCTGCGGTAGCCAGCTCGACGCCGCCTGGCATGAGCTGGACCTGGCCAAGGTCGAGGGCTTTGCCGGGACCGTCAGCTACTCCAAGGCGCTGTCGTTGCTGACCGGTGCCAAGACCCAGCAGCAGTTCGAAGCATACGAGGGTTGTACCAAGAAGGCCGAGAAGGCGCGCTTCTACATTCGTGAGTCTCGCGCCGGTCGCTGAAGCATGCTATAGCCAATGGGGGAATTCGATTCAGGGAGCAAGCGATGTCTGCCTTGGTTGATCGGTTGGTGGCTCGTGTGCTGAGCCTGGACATTCGCCTGCTCGCCTGTCAGGCACGCTTGAGTGCTCGTACCGACGCTGAAGCGCTGCACGATCTACGCACCACCGTGCGGCGTTTGCGCAGCCTTCTGCGGCCCTTGCGCGGTTTGCCCGGGGTCGAGCAACTGGAAGCGGCGGCATCCCGGGTCGGTGACCTGACCACGCCGTTGCGCGATCGCGAAGTGCTGGCGGCGTACTTGCTCGAGCACGATCAACCCGAGGCCGCACAACGGCGCATGGTGCGGATGGCCGAGGCTTATCCCCTCGTGGCGGCGAGCCCGGAACTGGCGCAGATGCTGATGATCCTCGACGCTTTTCCGCGTTTCCTGCGGGCTTCCCAACGTCAGGGCTTGCTCAAGGGTTTGCGCAAGCGCATCGAAAAACGCCTGGGCAAACAATGGAAGAAACTCGACCAGGCCCTGCATGATCCCGCCCATGACCGCCATCGCCTGCGCCTGCTGATCAAACGCGTGCGCTATGGCATCGAAGCCTACCCCGAACTGGATCGCTTGCCGGAAGCGGCCCTGCCCAGACTGAAATCGGCACAGGCTGCTTTGGGTGATTGGCACGACAGCTGGCAGTGGCTGGACCGCGCCAAAGAAGAGCCCGATTTGCAGCCGTGTGTCGCGGTCTGGAAAACCACCTTGGCCAAGGCCGAAGAGCGCGCCGACCGCGTCCTCGACAAATTCAGTGCCGCCTGCTTCAAATCCTGAAAACCCTAAAGATCAAATGTGGGAGCGAGCCTGCTCGCGATGGCGGCATGACAGCCAGCATCAATGTTGAATGTCATGGCCTCATCGCGAGCAGGCTCGCTCCCACATTAGTTTGTTTCAGCCAGACGCGGCTCATCTGTCAGTGATTTTGGCCGGAATAAGCGCTGTGTCGGCTTTGCGGGCTGGTTAAGATCGTTCCATCCATTTTCCTGCCTCTGAGGTTTCCATGCACTTTTCCGATCTGCTCGACGCTGTTCGCAGTCAGCCGCAGGAGCTGTCTATTCCAGCCGAATGGGGTCAGGGGCGAGCGAGTTTTGGTGGGCTGATAGCCGCCTTGCAATACGAAGCCATGCGCGCAAAAGTTCCGGCGGATCGTCCGGTGCGCTCGCTGGCAATCACCTTTGTCGGCCCGGTCGAGCCCGATGTGCCGGTCAGTTTTGAAGTCGATGTGCTGCGCGAAGGCAAAGCCGTCAGCCAGGTACTGGGCCGGGCGATGCAGAAGGGGCAAGTGGTGACGTTGGTCCAGGGCAGCTTCGGCGCCTCGCGACCTTCCGAAGTGGCGGTCACGGCCAACGCTGCGCCCGAGATGAAGCACTGGGACGACTGCCAGGAAATGCCCTATATCAAAGGGGTGACCCCGGAATTCATGCGTCATTTGGCAATGCGCTGGAGCATCGGTGGCCTGCCGTTCACCGGCAACACCTCCCGCGAAATGGGCGGTTGGGTGCGCTTGCGGGGAGAGGTGAAGGACGAGGTGGTCAACGAGGCGCATATTCTGGCGCTGGTTGACGCCTGGCCGCCGTCCTTGTTGTCGCATCTGAAGAAACCGGCGGCAGGCAGCACGCTGACCTGGACCATCGAATTCGTCCAGCCGTTGCTCGCATTGAGCACGCTGGACTGGTGCAAGTATCTGGTGGAAATCGAGTATGCCGCTGACGGCTACGGGCACGCCGCCGCAAAACTGTGGAGCGAAGACGGTCAGTTGATCGCCATGAGCCGGCAGACTGTAACGATTTTCGCCTGATCAGTGACGACGACGGTGGCGTTCACGCCAGGCGCGCCACCAACCTCCACTGAAGAAAAACCGTGGGAAGGTCAGGAACTGTTCGACCAGCAAGCGTGATACCGCATCTTTGCGATCACTGAACGGCTCGGAGGCTTGCGCCTCCAGGCGGTGACCTTGGCGTTGCAGGCCCAGGGCGGCGAGCAGGCCGATGACACCGATCGCGATGCTCGCCAGATCCAGGCTGAACACCCCCGAGACCATCAGCAAAAACGCCACGATGAACAGCGGCACGGCAATCAGGTGCAACACCAGATTGGTCGGGTGCTGGTGATTATGCGGGTACGCTCGCCATTGCCAGGCGGGAAGGTTGGGATGACGTTTGCCCATGATGCATATCCTTTGATTCGTTGAGGCGCTTGAATGAAGAATAGGCCTGGCGAAAGCCGTCGGCGAATCAAGGCTGGCTATCGACATGATAGGTGTGATGGGCAAAAAAGATCGCAGCCTGCGGCAGCTCCTACACGGATCGCAGTCCCCCGTAGGAGCTGCCGCAGGCTGCGATCTTTTAGCAATCTCTAAAGCTTGAGCTGCCCGATGGCCTTGCTCAGTTCCCCAGCCAACATCGCTAATTCATTGCTGGTGATCGCCGAATTCACGGTCTGTTGCACGGTGTTTTCGGTCACGTCGCGAATGCTCACCACCGCCCGATTCATCTCCTCCGCCACATGGCTCTGCTGCTCGGCCGCCACCGCGATCTGCGTATTGCTTTCACGCATCTGCGCCACCGCACCGGTAATTTCGGCCAGGGCCATGCTGGCTTCCTGAGCCTGCTGCATGCAATCGTCCGCCTTGTACGTGCTTTCCTGCATGAAGTCCACCGCGTCGCGAGTGCCGGCTTGCAGCGCTGAAACCATGGTGGTGATCTCGTCGGTGGACGCCTGGACGCGTTTGGCCAGGTTACGCACTTCATCGGCGACCACCGCAAACCCGCGGCCCATTTCACCGGCCCGGGCCGCTTCGATGGCGGCGTTAAGGGCCAGCAAGTTGGTCTGTTCGGCAATGCTGTGGATCACGCTGACCACGCCGTTGATCTTTTGGCTGTCCTCGGCCAGACGCTGAATCATCTCGGCCGTTTGCTGTACGCCGGTGGACAACCCGCCAATCGATTTCTGCACCCGAGTGACCACTTCCTGGCCGCTGCCCGCCAGGGTATCGGCGGTTTGCGAGAGGTCGCGGGTGGCGCCGGCGTGTTGGGCGATGTGATGGACGGTGGCGGTCATTTCGTTGATCGCCGTAGCGGCCTGATCGGTTTCGCTTTGTTGACCGAGCATGCCGTGACGCACCTCGTTCATGCTCGAAGCCAGCCGCGCGGCGCCGACATCCAATTGCCGGGCAGTGCTGGCGACGGTGTTGACCACCCGCTGGTAACCGGCCTGCATGGCGTTGAAGGCGTTGGCCATCTGCCCGACTTCATCCTTGCAAGCCAGCGGCACACGGGCCGACAGGTCACCGGTTTTCTCGACGTGGAGCATCACGTCTTTCAAGGTGTTGAGCTGGCTGAGCAGAAAGCGGATCAACAGTTGCGACGCACCGAGCATAGCCAGCATCAGGATGAACACCGCTACCGCGTAGTGGGTGAAGCGTTCGCCGAACACTTGGCTCAGGCTCGGGCCATAGGCAATTACCGCGGCTTGTTGACCGTCAGGGCGAGTGAATACCTCGGCGCCCATCAACGGGTTTTCACCGAACAGCGGCATGGTGTTGATTTCGGTCCAACCGTTGGTATCGGTCAGCTCCAGCAGCGGTTGCCCGTTCAGCAACGGCGCCTGCCCGCGATTGAAGGTCAGCAGGTTATCGGCCTTGGGCAGCGGCTGCCCGGCAGGCCAGGCATTGAGCAACCGCGCCAGGGCTTGGGTTGACGCCTGGGCGGCATGGCTGCGGGCCTGTTGTTCGAGCTGCACGGCGTATAGCACCAGCAACAGGGTGGTGACGAAGGCGACGGCGTTGACTGCCCAGAATTTGTATTTCAGCGAGATGTTGCTAAGCCAGGCACCCATGGAGGTCTTCTCTGATAGCGGAAACAGTTTTGGCAAGGTGCCAGCATTGTGCCGCTATTCAGGGCTTCGACTCTTGATATGGGTCAACATCCTCCGCAGTCCCAATGTGGGAGCGGGCTTGCTCGCGAAGACGGCGGCACATCCAACATCAATGTGACTGACAGGCCGCTTTCGCGAGCAAGCCCGCTCCCACAGGGGGTTTGTGGTTATTGGGGAATCGAAGGCAACCCGTAGAATGCCCGTGCGCATGCTGTGGTGTGGTTTGCCAGGTCTTCCTGGCTTTCCCCACGATGCAACGCCACCTCACGCAACACTTCAGTCAGATACGCCGGCTCGTTGCGACCGTTCTTCGGCTTGGGGCGCAGACTGCGGGGCAGCAGATACGGCGCGTCGCTCTCGAGCATCAAGCGCCCGCGTTTAATCTCTTTGACCAGCGGATGCAGGTGCGTGCCCCGACGCTCATCGCAGATCCAGCCGGTGATGCCGATGTGCAAATCCAGGTCGAGGTAGCTGAACAGCGCCTTTTTTTCACCGGTGAAGCAGTGCACCACCGCGGCCGGCAACTGGTCGCGGTAGTCACGCAGGATCTCCAGCAATCGTTGGCTGGCATCGCGCTCATGCAGGAACACCGGCAATTGCAGCTCGACCGCCATCGCCAGATGTTCTTCGAGGACTTTTTCCTGTTGCGGGCGGGGCGAGAAGTCACGGTTGAAATCGAGGCCGCATTCACCCACTGCCACCACGTTTGGCTCCTTGAGCAAACTGCGCAGACGCTGATCACTGTCGGCGTTCCAGTCGCTGGCCGAGTGTGGGTGAATACCGGCCGTGGCGAACAGCCGTTGAGCGCTTTCGTCCAGCTGCTGGCGCAACTCCAGGGCCTGTTCGCTGCCCTCGACGCTGGTCCCGGTGAGCACCAATTGGCAGACTCCGGCAGCATAGGCACGGTCGAGTACAGCCTGGTGTTTGTCGGCGAAACTGGGGTTGGTCAGGTTGACGCCGATATCGATGAGTTGCATGGTGCTACCTCGGACCAAAGGCCGGAAAGCATATCAGAGCTGTAGATTTATAAGAAAAACCAAGAACTACAACCAGTTAAAGCTGTCTGTTGAGGCCGCGAGACAGGTCGGATTGGTGGATTTGCTATCACTGTGCCACTCTCTCGCACTTTATCAGCGCTTCAAGCGCTCTGTTTCTGTCGCTCGACATCATGAAATCACCCATGAGGTCGGCCAGTATTCTTTCCGGAGAGTGGATGATTCGTCCCTCGGTTTTGTTACTGCTGTGTTGTTCGTTGCTGCTGCCAATGCCGGCGGTTGCGCGTCTGGCCGGGCCGTTGCAAGCCGTGCCCGCGGCCAAGGTCCGCGATCTGGCGGAGATTCGCAGCAGTCGCGTGTTGCGGGTGTTGGTCAACCAGAGCCGCAACAGCTCTGGTGAAGTCCAGGGCCAGGCCATCGGTGTCGAATACCACCGCCTGCGGGCTTTCGAACAATACCTCAATGGCCATGCCCGCGATGGCCAGGAAATCACCCTCAAGATCATTCCCAAAGCCAAGGATCAACTGCTCGGCGCGTTGCAGCGCGGGGAGGGTGATCTGGTCGCGCCGGGGGAATTGCTTGATCCGCAATCGGGCCTCGCGGTCAGCACCAGTCAACCGATTGCCAGCAATGTGCCGTTGCTGCTGGTGGGGATCAAAGGCGAACGACGTTACACCCGTCTCGAACAACTCTCAGGTAAAACCCTGGCATTGCCCACCGGCAGTGCCGCGGGGGATGCGGTCAGTCAGATCAATCAGAAACTCGCGCTGCACAAATTGCCTGCGGTAAAGATCGAGTGGGTCGATCCAAGCCTGGCGGTCGAGGACGTGCTGGAAATGGTCCAGGGCGGGATCTTTCATCTGACGATTGTCGAGCAACCGATTGCCGAACGCTGGGGCAAGATTCTGCCTAAATTGCGCTTTGATCGTCAGGTTCTTATCAGCGAACCAGGCGAAGAATACTGGTTCGTGCGCCGCGACGCCTCGATGCTGCGTTCGAGCATCGATCGCTTCCTGACCACCTACAAGAAGCCATCGGACCAGGATGCGGCGTTCTTGCGGATCTATCGACGTTTGTATCAAGTGCATTATCCCTTGGCCAAGGCGGATCGGCAGCGTCTGGAAAAACTTCGACCGGTGCTGCAAAAACACGCTGAAGCCCAAGGCATGGACTGGCTGAATCTGGCGGCGCTGGCCTTCAAGGAGTCGGCGCTGCAACCCAACGCCAGAAGCGGTAGCGGCCCCACCGGCCTGATGCAAATCACCCCGTCCGCGGCGCAACGGGTTGGTGTCAGTAATATTCAGAACCTCGACGCCAATGTGCAGGCCGGGGCCAAGTACCTGGCGATGATCCGCCGCAAGTTTTTTGCCAGCCCCAAACTCAATGAGCGCGAGCGCATGGCATTCGTGCTGGCGGCCTACAACATGGGACCGGAGCGGGTTCAAGGGATGCGCGCCGAAGCCCGACGACGTGGCTTGAATCCTAATCAGTGGTTTTTCCAGGTCGAGCGCATCGCCATGGAGCAGGTGGGAATGGGGGCTGTCAGCTATGTTAATAGCGTGAACAAGTATTACTTGGCGTTCGATCGGGAGCGGGA
Organism: Pseudomonas frederiksbergensis; assembly: GCF_003732275.1. GTDB lineage: Bacteria > Pseudomonadota > Gammaproteobacteria > Pseudomonadales > Pseudomonadaceae > Aquipseudomonas > Aquipseudomonas frederiksbergensis_H. The sequence continues at coordinate 122,395 of NZ_MOBM01000012.1, read as the reverse complement.
GTCGTTGGAGCCCCAGGGGCAAAAAGTGGCCTCACGGAAATGATCGACTAAACTGATAGTTATGGTGCGTTTTTTGCGCTTTTAACATGAGTTTTACTGATTAATATAGCGGCCAACCAACACACACTCACAATGGATGACACAGCATGAGCACTCTGATCAACAAGGTACTGTTCACCCGCGCGGGCTACGGTCTGACGATTCTGCGTATTTTCGTCGGCATCATCTTCGCGGCCCATGGCTCACAGAAACTCTTCGGTGCATTCGGCGGCTACGGCATTGCCGGCACCGCGCAGTACATGGAAAGCATCGGGCTGGCACCTGGTCACCTGATGGCGATCCTGGCGGGTGGTACCGAGTTCTTCGGCGGTCTGGCACTGATCATCGGCCTGCTGGCACGCCCGGCAGCGCTGGGGCTGACCTTCCTTTCGCTGGTGGCTATCTTCACGGTGCATATCAGCAACGGTCTGTTCATGGCTAACAACGGTTATGAATTCGCCCTGGCTTTGCTCGGTGGCAGCCTCGCGGTGCTGATCGAAGGTGCAGGCAAGCTGTCGGTCGACCGCGCCATCACCAACTGACCGCTCTGGTTCAACAAAAAAGGCCTGCACCGTGCAGGCCTTTTTTGTTGCTGGTGATTCTTGACACTGTCCGGTCAGCTTCTCTAGGATGCTGCCCATGCGCCGATTTAAACAGCTACTTGCGGGGCGCCAGGTGACTCATTCAGTTGCCGATAGAAGCTTGAAACAGGCTTCGAAATACCGCTAAAGCGCTGGTTCGGTGTTGCCTCTCACCTGCCATGCAGACTTTTGAGGCAGAGACACGACACAATGAATGCATTAAGCCCCGTTGTACGCCCCGCGCCGATCACGGCACACCTCACCCAGCGCAATCCAAAAATCCTGCTTGGCGGTAAACATCAGCCGACGCTTTTGCGTTACCTCGATGGCTGGCCACGTCGTACCGGTGGGCCTGCTGCCTTCCTGATTCAGTTTGTCGACGACGGCGAGTCACTGGCACGGTTTGCCAACGACAGTTTCGATCTGGCGGTAATTCTGGCGCCCAACGCCGAGGATGCGCCTGAAGTGATCAGGCAGCTGACTCGCGTGGCTCGTCAGGGGTTGATTACCCGTCGCTGAGATTCATGGCGCTGCGGCTCAAAAATAGTCGATCGCCACGATATACACGCATTGTTCACCGGTCGGTGTCTGGACCCGAACTTCGGCGTCCAGCGCCTTGCCGATCAGGGCGCGCGCCAACGGTGAGTCGATGCTGATCAGGCCTTGTTTCAAATCCAGCTCATCCGGCCCGACGATGCGATAGCGCGACTCCTTGCCGTGTTCATCTTCAATTGTGACCCAAGCACCAAAGTAGACCTTGTTCGGATCGCTGGGTTTCTCACTGACCACCTTGAGCGCTTCCAGGCGTTTGGTGAGAAAGCGCACGCGACTGTCGATCTCGCGCAGCATCTTTTTGCCGTAGGTGTACTCGGCGTTTTCCGACCGATCGCCCTGTGCCGCCGCCTCGCTGACCGATTGCGTCACTTGCGGTCGGCGCACATGCCAGAGTTCATGAAACTCGGCCCGCATCCGCGCTTCACCTTCGGGGGTGATCAGCGCGGTGCCAGCGGTGCGGGGAGGGCGATAACGGCTCATGGCGACTTCTTGTGGTTGTATACGTGAGATCAGAGCGCTTGAGTTTATCAACCCTCGCGCAAGACTGTCAGGGGGCTGGCGTTCAAGGCGCGGCGCGTGCCGAACACACCGGCACCGCCGATCAGTACGGCGCCGATCAGCGGCAACACCAACAGCCACGGATGCGGGTGCCAGGGCAGGTCGAAGGCGTAGCGGTAGAGCACCAGGCTCACCAGTTCCGAACCCAGTGCCGCCAACAACCCGCTGACCGCGCCGAGCAGGCCGAACTCGATCCGCCGGGCCCTGACCAGCAACTGTCGTTCGGCACCCAGCGCTCGCAGCAATGCACCTTGGCGAATGCGTTCATCCAGCGTTGCCTGCAACCCGGAGAACAACACCGCCATCCCCGCCGCCAGCACAAACAACAGCACGTATTCCACCGCCAGGGTGACTTGAGCGAGGATGCTGCGCAGCTGCGCCAGCAAGGCTTCGACTTGCAGAATGGTCACTGCCGGAAAGCTGCGGGACAGGTCGACGATCTGCTGATCGTGACCGGCCGCCAGATAGAAACTGGTCAGGTAGGTCGCCGGCAAGTCCTTCAGGGTGCCGGGCTGAAAGATCATGAAAAAGTTCGGCTGGAAGTTATCCCAGTTGATCTCTCGCAGGCTGGTGACTTTCGCCTCCCGATTGACCCCGCCGACGGTAAACACCATGTGATCGCCGAGCTTGAGTTTGAGGCTTTCGGCGACTTTACCTTCCACCGACACGCCGGGTATTTCATCCGCAGGTTGCTGGTCCCACCAATTGCCGGCGGTGAGTTTGTTGCCCGCCGGCAGGTCTGCCGCCCAGGTCAGGCTCAGGTCGCGTTGAATGGCTCGATCGCCGGCCGAATCCTTGCTGACGATGTCCTGCACTGGTTCGCCATTAATGCTGATCAACCGTCCCGGTACCACCGGGTATAGCGGCGCCGATTGTGCCGACAACTCCATCAGTCGATCGGTAAAGGCCTGTTTGTCCGCCGGCAGAATGTTCAGGGCGAAATAATTCGGGGCATTTTTCGGCAACTGGTTTTGCCAGGTGTCGAGCAATTCGCCACGCAGCAAAGCGATCAATGCCATGGACAGCAGAATCAAACCGAAGGCCAGGGCTTGACCCGCCGCAGCCAGTGGATGGCGCAGCAGTTGGCCCAACCCGAGGCGCCATGGCAATGAGGCGCGCGCGAGCATCCGGCGCAAGCTTTTCAATAGCAGCAACAGCAAGCCGCCCAGTACCAGTGCCGCGATCACACCGCCGCCGAGCAGGGCGAAGGTCAGTAACAGGTCCAGGCTCAAGCGCCACATGATCAGGCCGAGGGCGCCCAATGCCGCGCCATAAACAATCCAGGTGCTGGACGGAATCGGCAACATGTCGCGACGCAACACGCGCAGTGGCGGCACTCGACCCAATGCGGCCAGTGGCGGCAGGGCGAACCCGGCCAGCGCGACCAGCCCGGTGCCGATTCCGGCGATGGCCGGGAACAGGCCTCCCGGTGGAACATCGGTTGGCAGTAAATCACGCAGCAGTGCAAACAGCCCGAGCTGCGCCAGCCAGCCGAGCAGGGCGCCGCTGATGCTGGCGAGCAGTCCGAGTACGGTCAGTTGCAGACTGAACAGCACCATGGTTTCCCGACGGGACAGGCCCAGGCAGCGCAGCAATGCACTGGCATCGAATCGGCGAGTGGCGAAACGTGTAGCCGACAACGCCACCGCCACGCCGGACAGCAGAACCGCCACCAAACTGGCCATGTTCAAATAACGTTCGGCCTTGCCCAGGGCTCCGCCGATCTGTCGGTTGCCGTCCCGGGCATCCTGTATGCGTTGGTTGGCCGCCAGGCCTGGCTTGATCAGCTGACGATAGGTTTCCAGCGCCTCGGCTTTGCCGCGCCAGAGTTCGCGGTAACTGACCCGGCTGCCGGGTTGCACCACGCCGGTGGCCTCAAGGTCGCCGAGGTTGATCAGCACCCGTGGCGTCAGGCTGTAGAAATTACCGGCGCGATCCGGTTCGTAGGTCAGCACTCGCGCCAGCGTCAGGGTTTTCATGCCGACATCGATGCTGTCGCCGATCTTCAAGTCCAGTGCGGTCAGCAGTCGCGCTTCGACCCAGGCTTCGCCGGGTTTCGGGCCGCCACCGGGTTCTTCCGGCGCGAAGGGTGCTGGGGCGCTTTTCAGTTCGCCGCGCAACGGGTAGACGTCATCGGCGGCTTTGATACTGGACAGCTGAATGCCGTTGTCAGTGGCGATGACGCTGGAAAACTCCACCACCTGAGCGTGCTCAAGGCCCAGCTCCGTGCCGCTTCTGATCTGTTCGGGTCGCGCCGGCGAGCTGCCTTCGAGCACCAGGTCGGCACCGAGAAACTCGGTGGCGCGCAGCATCATGGCGCCGTTCAGGCGGGCACCGAAGTAACCGATGGCGGTACTTGCCGCCACCGCCACCAGCAAGGCGAAGAACAACACGCGCAACTCACCGGCGCGGGCATCGCGCAGCAGTTGGCGGATGGCGAGACTGAACAGGCGCAACAGCGGCAAGCGTGCCATCAAGGCTCCAGAGGGGCGACCAGCAGGCCGGCTTCAAGGCGGATCAGGCGCCGGCAGCGATGTGCCAGGCGTTCGTCGTGGGTCACCAGCACCAGGGTCGTGCCGCTTTCCTGGTTGAGTTCGAACAGCAGATCGCTGATGCGCTCGCCGGTGTGGCTGTCGAGGTTGCCGGTGGGTTCATCGGCGAACAGCACATCGGGCTCGGCGGCAAACGCCCGGGCAATCGCTACGCGTTGTTGCTCGCCACCGGAAAGCTGGCGCGGTGAGTGGGTCAGGCGTTGGCCCAGACCGACCCGTTGCAACAGTTCGGTAGCCCGCTCGCGGGCGTCTTTGCGGCCATCGAGTTCCAGCGGCAGCATGACGTTTTCCAAAGCGTTGAGACTGTCGAGCAACTGGAATGATTGAAAGACAAACCCCACGTGCTCGGCGCGGATACGCGCTCGCTGGTCTTCATCGAGATTGCTCAGGCCTTGCCCGGCGAGGGTGACTTCGCCGCTGCTCGGCAGGTCGAGGCCGGCGAGCAGGCCGAGGAGGGTGGACTTGCCGGAACCGGAAGCGCCGACGATGGCCAGGCTGTCGCCCTTGTTCAGTTCCAGGCTGAGTTCGTGCAGGATAGTCAGTTCACCTTCCGCGCTCGGAACCACTTTGCTGAGGTTCTTCGCGGTGAGAATGCTTGCGCCCATGGAGAATCCGATGCGAGTGTGGTTTTTGAGTGCTGGCCTGGCCTTGATGTGCATGGCCCAGAACGCAGCGGCGGGTACAGTCCTGATCGTTGGCGATAGTATCAGCGCCGGTTTCGGCCTGGATACCCGCTTGGGGTGGGTGTCATTGCTCGAGCAACGGCTCAAGCGCGAAGGTTTCGACGATAAAGTGATCAATGCATCCATCAGCGGCGACACCAGTGCCGGAGGCCGGGCGCGCCTGCCGGCGCTGCTTGCAGAGCATAAGCCTGCGCTGGTTATCCTCGAGTTGGGGGGCAACGATGGGTTGCGCGGAATGCTGCCAACACAATTGCAACAAAATCTTGCGTCGATGATCGACAGCTCCCGCGCCAGTGGTGCCAAGGTATTGCTACTGGGCATGCAACTGCCACCTAACTACGGTGCGCGTTACACCCAGGCATTTGCCGAGGCTTTCACCAAGGTAGCCAACGAGAAAAAGATCCCGCTGGTGCCGTTTTTTCTCGACGGTGTGGGCGGTCATCCGGACCTGATGCAAGGCGATGGCCTGCACCCGGCTGCGGCGGCTCAGGACAAGTTGCTGGAAAATGTCTGGCCGACACTGAAACCGCTGCTTTGACGCTTTTCTAGTGGCGGTGTTTCGGCTAAGGTGGCGCCCCCGATTTGGAGCCCCCGATGCCGCGTCCTGCCTGGTCCCTTTTTGCCTACCAACTGATCGAGCCTGACGAACAGCTGGATCTGTTCGCCTGCCAGGAAGTGCGGGTGCATCTGGTGACCCGTCAGCTGGAATTGGGCGGCTCGGCGGACCGAACCTTGTGCGGCAGTCTGTTACCGGCGCAACCGCGCTGGTCGAGCGTCGACCGTAGAGTGTTCCAGGACCAGCGTCTGTGCTCGCTGTGCCGGGCCATTCTGGAATCGCAAAAACGCGGCACCTCGCCGATCTGGCCCGAGTTGCGGTTCGAGCTTTAGGGCCCTGTGGCGAGGGAGCTTGCTCCCGCTGGACTGCGAAGCAGGCCTAAATTGGGATTCTGCAGTCAGAACGCATTTACCGGTTTTACGACGGCTACGCCGCCGAACGGGAGCAAGCTCCCTCGCCACAGACAAGCTCCCCACAGGTAAGTCCCCTCACCGCCGATCCCCCCAACCACAGGTCTTTACGTCTCCCCGAAATAACGGGCGGCGGTGTACAATCCCGTTTTTATACCCTTGTCGATCATGCGAAGGATTTTCCGGATGTTGCCGCGCTTTCCCGCCGTCACCCGCTGCCTGTCTCTTGCCGCCCTCTGTGTCGCGGGTCCGGTAGCAGCATTGGAGCTACCCCTGCCACCCCCTGGTGAAGACATCATCGGCCAGGTGCAAGTGATCAAGGCCAAGTACGAAGATACCTTCGCCGACCTTGGCACCACCTACGATCTGGGCTATTCGGAAATGGTCGCGGCCAACCCTGGTGTTGATCCATGGTTGCCGGGCGCAGGTACCGAAATCGTGCTGCCGACACGCTTCATCCTGCCGCCAGGCCCGCGCGAAGGCATCGTCATCAACCTGGCTGAATACCGTCTTTACTATTTCCCGAAAGGCCGGAACGTGGTGTACACCTTCCCGCTGGGTATCGGCCGTGAAGGCTGGGGCTCGCCGATTGCCCACACCAGCATCGTCGCGAAGACACCGAACCCGACCTGGACGCCTCCAGCGTCGATCAAGGCCGAGCACGCCGCCGATGGCGATCCACTGCCGAATGTGGTGCCGGCCGGCCCGGACAACCCGCTGGGGCCGTTCAAGTTCACGCTGGGCACTCCGGGCTACCTGATCCACGGCTCGAACAAGAAGTTCGGTATCGGCATGCGCACCAGCCACGGTTGCTTCCGCATGTTCAACAACAACGTGCTGGAAATGGCTGGCATGGTGCCAGTAGGGACGTCGGTGCGCATCCTCAACGACCCGTACAAGTTCGGCCTCAGTGGCGGCAAGGTTTATCTGGAAGCGCACACGCCGCTGGACGACAAGGGCAACCCTTCGGTAGTCGACAAGCACACCGCAGTGATCAATGCGATGCTCAAGCGTGAGGACATCACCAACAACTTGCGCATGAACTGGGATGTTGTGCGTGACGTCGTTGCCGCTGAAGATGGTCTGCCGGTGGAAATCGCCGTGCCGAATGCGTCGGCACCGATGGTATCGAGTGCGCCGATCGACCTGCAGCAGTAAGCGTTAAAGCAACCCGCCGACGCAGGCCGCGTCGGCGGGTTTTTTATGGCCTGCAGAAACGGCGGGCAATAAAAAAGCCGACCCAAAAAAATGGGTCGGCTTGATAACAATCCCGAAGGACTATTACTTGCGGCTAGCTTTTTCCAGCATGCGCAGAGCACGCTCGTTAGCTTCGTCAGCAGTCTGTTGTGCTTTTTGAGCAGCAGCCAGAGCTTCATCAGCTTTACGGTAAGCTTCGTCTGCACGAGCCTGGGAGCGAGCTGCTGCGTCTTCAGTAGCAGTCAGACGTGCTTCGGTTTCTTTCGATACGCTGCTGCAACCGGTAGCCAGAACTGCGGCCAGAGCCAGAGCAGAGAATTTCAGAACGTTGTTCATCGTGTTCCCCTTCAAGGACTTTCTATTAAGTAGCTGTCTCCTCAGAGTGAGGAAATAGCCGGCGTACATACTACCCATTACTTGTAGTAAGTAAACTGACGTAGAGCAAGAAGCAAAAAAAATTGTAGGCGTTGATTCTTTTTCGAGCAACTTTTAACTGCATTGTATAAAAAATATCCAGCTGCGAGGCCCGAGCTGAGCGAGCCGCCGAGGAAAAGTTCCCGGTGCCGGCAGCTGTTTTTCAGTCTCGACTAAAGTCTGTCTAGATGGAATCGTCCACACTTTTGTTCGAATTTTGCGCAGCGGTCCTCATATCTTTATCCATGTTGAGGTGACTTAAACAAAGGGCGCTCGTCTTATGTCTCAATATCCGGCAATGTTCAGGCCTGAACTCGGGAATATCCCGTTCGAGCCACCCCTGCATTACCCCAGGCAACACCCGCCTGCCAGCATGACGAGCGTCCCTTGAGCATTTCTGCCAATGGTGCCTACTATTTGATACGTGCTCGGTTTCGCGAGATTGGTGTTGCTCTCTCGGTGTCCATTCAGGCACGGGGTGGCGTAGATGTTCCTTCGCCGGAAAAACATCGGTAAGGTAGGGGTCAGAATTAAAGACCCGCGAGGAGTAGTGATGAGCGAGGCGTTGTCCATCCACCATGACCAGGCTGGTCATCAGTTCGAGACCACTGTGGACGGTTATCGTGCCTACCTGACCTATATGGATCTGGGAAAACAGACCCTGGATATTTATCGTACCTTTGTGCCCAACGCGCTGCGTGGTCGCGGCATCGCGGCGGCGTTGACCGAGCAGGCACTGCAATACGCCGAGGAAATGGGCTACACGGTCATTCCATCGTGTTCCTACGTGGAGCGCTACATGGAGCGTCACGCACGGCATGCCTCCAAGCTGTGAATAAAGCGAACGCATAAAAAAACGCCAGGTTTAAGCCTGGCGTTTTTTTATGCGTGAAACGAAATGGCGATCAGCTGCGATCGCGTTTCGGCAGCACATCCTTGAGCTTGGCGTGCATGCTGCGCAAGGTGTTTTCGGTGGCGGTCCAATCGATGCAGGCATCGGTGATCGACACACCGTATTGCAGGTCGGCGAGGTCTTTCGGGATCGCCTGGCAGCCCCAGTTCAGGTGACTTTCGACCATCAGGCCGATGATCGACTGGTTGCCTTCGAGGATCTGGTTGGCGACGTTCTCCATCACCAGCGGTTGCAGGGCCGGGTCCTTGTTGGAGTTGGCGTGGCTGCAGTCGACCATGATGTTCGGCTTGATCTTCGCTTTGTTCAGCGCTTGCTCGCAGAGCGCGACGCTGACCGAATCGTAGTTCGGTTTGCCATTACCGCCGCGCAACACCACATGACCGTAGGCGTTGCCCTTGGTGGTGACGATCGACACGCCACCTTCCTGGTTGATACCCAGGAAACGGTGCGGGCTGGACACTGATTGCAAGGCGTTGATGGCCACGGTCAGGCCGCCATCGGTGCCATTCTTGAAGCCGACAGCCGAGGACAGGCCGGAAGCCATTTCACGGTGAGTCTGGGATTCGGTGGTGCGTGCGCCGATCGCCGACCAGCTGATCAGGTCCTGCAAGTATTGCGGGGAGATCGGGTCGAGGGCTTCGGTCGCGGTCGGCAGGCCCATCTCGGCCAGGTCCAGCAGCAACTGACGACCGATGTGCAGACCATCCTGAATCTTGAACGAGTCGTCCAGGTACGGGTCGTTGATCAAGCCTTTCCAGCCGACGGTGGTGCGTGGCTTCTCGAAATACACGCGCATGACCAGATACAAAGTATCGGACACTTCGGCTGCGAGCACTTTCAGGCGCTCGGCGTATTCGTGGGCGGCCTTGATGTCATGGATCGAGCACGGCCCGATCACGACGAACAGGCGGTGGTCGGTGCCATCAAGAATGTTGCGAATGACTTCGCGGCCTTTGGTGACAGTGCGCAGGGCAGCGTCGCTCAGAGGGATATCACGCTTGAGCTGATCGGGAGTGATCAGGGTCTCGTTGGAGGCGACGTTAAGGTCGTTGATCGGTAAATCAGCCATCGTTTACTCGTCAGGTCACGGGTGCCGGCCGCCAGCGAACCCGCGCGGCGGAGCACAGCAAATTAAGCGCGTCGGGGAGCTGAACCTTAGCGCGTTACACCGTGGCTCGACAATGGGCAGACAGCGGTTTAATCCCGCGCAGGCTATGCAAATGCCTTGCGAACCGTGTCGTGGGAGAACTCGTCTGCGTGCAACTGGACCCATTCGAGGGCCAGGGTCTGGTTGTTCAGCTGTTCGCTTTGGGGTTCGTGCTGACGGCAGTAACGTTCGATCTGGCAAACCTGCTCGCCCATTCGCGCACTGAACAGGGTCTGTTCGTCGATAAAAGCGATGCCCACCAGATAGCCGCGTTTTCGTCGCAGGCACCAGGCCACATAGCCCAGGTAACAGATTGTGGTGCTCAGGGTCGGCATGCGCACTTCTAGTGCGGTGCCTCGTCGCCACGCGCGGTGGTAATTGCAAGCCATGCCGCCGAGGCTGATAGTGTGCAGCTGTTGCCGCGAAATGCACTCATGTTTGAGCAACGTTAATTCGACGGGTACATCGTCAGGATGAGGAAGATAACGTCCCATGAACACGGACTCCCTGTGTCGGCCATCTGACATCGTTTCTCCCAGTATAGTGGTTGAATCGGAACTGACCGATTTCGACGCCGACCAACGGTTGCTGGCGATGAGCGGCATTTCCCTGGTGATTTTTACCAGCGTCGGCTGCGCCAGTTGCCGTTTTGCCCGTGAGCAACTGCCCAGGTTCGATCTGGCGGTCGATCGACTGTGCTGGATCGATGCCGGAAACAATGGCGGGGTGGTCGAGCGTTATCGGGTGTTTCATTTGCCGGCGCTGTTTGTGGTGCGCGACGGTGAGTTCTTCGGGGCGCTACAGTCGCGTCTGACCCGCACGGCGCTCAATGAGGCCGTGGGTCAGGCGCTGAGTCGACAAGCAGAGGAGTTGCCATGACAGACACAGTGGTCAAGCCGAGAATCGGCATTATCGGGACCGGCGCGATCGGTGGTTTCTATGGAGTGATGCTGGCGCGTGCCGGCTTCGATGTGCATTTCCTGTTGCGCAGTGAGTTTTCAGCGGTGGCCGAACGCGGCTTGCATCTTGATCATGCGTCGTTGGGCCCGCTGGTCCTGAACCCGGTCCAGGCCTATTCGTCGGCTGCAGATATGCCGCCGTGTGACTGGTTATTGGTGGGCGCCAAGACCACCAGTAACGCGGATTTGGCACCGGCCATTATTCAAGCCGCGGCGCCTGATGCCAAAGTGCTGCTGCTGCAAAATGGCCTGGACGTCGAAGACAGTCTGCGCGAGTTGCTCCCCGATTCGCTGCACCTGCTCGGTGGGCTCTGTCTGATCTGCGTCCATCGCGCCGGCCCAGGGGTCATTACCCATCAGGCGCTCGGTGCCGTGAACGTCGGCTACCACAGCGGCCCCGCCGCCGATGAACAGGCGCGCATGAACATCGTCGAGGAGGGCGCCGGGCTGTTCCGCGCCGCCGGCATCGACGCCCAAGCCATGCCGAACCTGCATCAGGCGCGCTGGCAGAAACTGGTCTGGAATATTCCCTACAACGGCCTGTCGGTTCTGCTTGGGGCCAGCACCACGCCGTTAATGGCGGATGCCGACAGCCGCGCCCTGATTCAGGCCTTGATGGCCGAAGTGGTTCAGGGGGCCAAGGCCTGTGGTCACGACATGCCGCCGGGTTACGCCGATTATCTGTTCATGATGACCGAGAAAATGCCCGATTATTGGCCGAGCATGTACCACGACTTCCTGCACAAGCGGCCGCTGGAACTGGACGCAATCTACACTCGGCCACTGGCCGCGGCGAAGGCGGCGGGATGTGAATTACCGCGAATCGAAGTCTTGTATCGCAGCTTGAGTTTTATCGACCGACGTCATCACTGAGTCGGTCAAAGGAGAGGGAAGGCATGGCCAATGGTATAGATGACAAACTGGTGCTGGCGATTTCTTCGCGAGCACTGTTCGACTTGAGCGAGAGTCACAAGGTTTATCTGTCGAGCGGTGTCGAGGCCTATCGGCAATACCAGATTGAACACGAAGACGAAATTCTCGAGCCCGGCGATGCGTTCCCGTTAGTCGAAAAACTCCTGAACCTGAATGCCCGTCTCGGCCGTGCCCGGGTCGAGGTAATCCTGGTGTCGCGCAACAGCGCCGACACCGGCCTGCGGGTTTTCAACTCGATCCATCACTATGGCCTGGCGATCTCGCGTGCGGCATTTGTCGGCGGGCGCAGTCCTTATCCGTACCTCAAGGCCTTTGGCTGCGACCTGTTTCTTTCGACCCATTCCGACGATGTGCGCAGTGCGCTGGATGCGGGTTTCGCCGCAGCGACTATTCTGTCGGGCGGTGCCAGTCGCGCCGCCAGCGATGAGTTGCGCATTGCTTTCGACGGTGACGCGGTGCTGTTTTCCGATGAGTCGGAGCGGGTCTATCAGTCGGGAGGCCTGGCGGCGTTTCAGGCCAGCGAACGCGAGTCGGCCCGCGAGCCTCTGCGCGGCGGGCCGTTCAAAGGCTTCCTCGCAGCGCTCAACCTTTTGCAGCGCGAGTTCCCCGATGATGCCTGTCCGATCCGCACCGCGCTGGTGACCGCGCGCTCGGCACCGGCTCATGAACGGGTGATCCGCACCTTGCGCGAATGGGACATCCGTCTGGACGAATCGCTGTTCCTTGGGGGGCTGACCAAATCGGCGTTTCTCGAAGCCTTTGCCGCCGACGTATTTTTCGACGATCAGGCCGGCCATTGCGAGCTGGCCCGCGAAGTGGTCGCCACCGGTCACGTGCCGCATGGCATCAGTAACGAGCCGTCGATTTAAAGCGCTGCGGTTCGATGCGCGGAGCCGAACGCCGTACTCGCCACGGCACTGCTAAGCTGAATCAATCTCCGCCATGTTGGCATTAAAGGAGGTCACTATGATTCATTCGATGCTGTATGCCACCGACCTCGGTCTGTATGCACCTTTTGTGATGCAGCATGCGTTGGCACTGGCTCGAACATTCAATGCCGACTTGTATGTGGTGCATGCGGTTGAGCCAATGGGGTTGTTCGCCGAATCTGTGCTTCAGAGTTACCTCGATGAGCAGGCCTTGAACGAGTTTCACAGTCAGGGTCTGAATACGGTAATTGCCAATATCGAGCAGCGGGTGCTCGACAGCTTTCGCGAAGAACTGGGGGATGAGGGGGAGCAGGATTTGCAACGGATTCGGGCAGTGCGGGTGCTGCAGGGCGATCCGTCGCAGGTGATTCTCGACCAGGCGCAGAAACTCTCCGTCGATTTGCTGATCGTAGGGAGTCACAGTCATGGCGCTGGCGCGGAAACGCCATTGGGCCGAACAGCTGCGCGCGTGTTGCAACTGTCCAGGGTGCCGGTCTATCTGGTGCCGCTGATGGAGCGTCGGCGCAAAGGGGATCGCTAGGACACGAATAATGGCATTTTGATAAAAAAGTTCTAGATTTATTAATCAAACCATTAATATAGTTATATATCGTCGCTGATGCCCGTGGCGTCTACCTGCTTTGAGGGATTCATATGAAGCTTCAACAATTGCGCTACATCTGGGAAGTGGCGCACCACGACCTCAACGTTTCAGCTACAGCCCAAAGCCTCTACACCTCGCAACCGGGCATCAGCAAACAGATCCGTCTGCTGGAAGACGAATTGGGGGTCGAGGTTTTCGCCCGCAGCGGCAAGCACTTGACCCGCGTTACCCCGGCCGGCGAGCGCATCATCACCACCGCTGGTGAGATCCTGCGCAAAGTTGAAAGCATCAAGCAGATCGCCCAGGAATTCTCCAACGAGAAAAAAGGCACCCTGTCGATCGCCACCACGCACACCCAGGCGCGTTACGCGTTGCCACCGGTGATCAGCAATTTCATCAAGCAATACCCGGACGTTGCCCTGCACATGCACCAGGGTTCGCCGATGCAGATCGCCGAGATGGCCGCTGACGGCACCGTCGATTTCGCCATCGCCACCGAAGCGCTGGAGTTGTTCGGCGACTTGGTGATGATGCCGTGCTACCGCTGGAACCGCTGTGTGGTCGTGCCTCAGGGCCACCCGCTGACCAAGCTGTCGAAGCTGACTCTCGAAGCCTTGGCCGAATACCCGATCGTGACTTACGTGTTCGGTTTCACCGGCCGTTCGAAACTCGACGAAGCCTTCAGCCATCGCGGTCTGACGCCGAAAGTGGTATTCACCGCGGCCGACGCCGACGTGATCAAGACTTACGTTCGTCTGGGCCTGGGCGTGGGGATCGTGGCGAAAATGGCGGTCGACACCAAGCTTGATAGCGACCTGGTAGTGCTCGATGCCAGCGAGTTGTTCGAATCCAGCATTACCAAAATCGGTTTCCGTCGCGGCACGTTCCTGCGTGGTTTCATGTGCGACTTCATCGAGAAATTCGCTCCGCACCTGACCCGCGAAGTCATGGCCAAGGCCATTCAGTGCCACAACAAACAGGAACTGGAAGAGCTGTTCGACGGCGTCGAACTGCCGGTGCATTAATCGTCAATCGTCTTGCCTAGACCACCTCGGTAACAGAAAACTGTTGCCGAGCGCCCGCCACCAGAATCTCCACTTCGTCCCCTTCGAACTTGCCCAGCAGGCTTTTGCCCAGCGGCGAGCGGGGGGTGATGACGGTAATCAGTTGCCCCACCAGATCAACCTTCAGCCCGGCCGCGTCGGGGGCCAGGAATAGCCATTGTTCGCGCCCCTTTTCGTCCTCCATACCGAGCAGGGCGCCGACTTCGATACCGCGCTGATCATCATAAGGCCGCAGTGTCAGGTTCTGGCAAAGGGTCAATGACTGCCTGATTTCTTCCACTCGTCTGGCCTGTCCGGCCGCCAGGTAAGACGCCTCCAACCCCAGGGTGTCGTATTTGTTTTCGGCGATGTTTTCTTCGTGGGTCGCGGTTTCGTAAGCGGTTTGCGCGGCTCGCTCGGCGATGTCGAGATCGATCCGCAGCTTGTCGATAATCAGTTGGTGGACGGTCGGCTTGTGCATAGAGAGCTTCATGATCAATCGCAGAATTGCAGGACGTTGGCGCGGCTTTTTTCGCTCGGCGCAGTTTGATTCTGCTGCAGCCAGAACTGGCATTTTGGATTGGACAGATTGTGTTTGCTGCTTCTGGCCTGTTCCACCAGTTGCTGCTGTTCATTCCTGCGCAGGTGGTCCTCGTACTGTTCGAACATCGGGTTCTGCGGGGCAGGTTGCTCAATCACCGGCGGCTTGACCAGTTGTTCCACCGCCTGGGCCAAGGGCGCCAATTGCTCGTTGAATAACAGGCGCCAGGCGAGCCAGCAAGTCAGTGCGATCGCGATGAATCCCAGCCACAAACCGAGGGCAATGCTGCCGGTCAGTTGCAGCGCATTAAACTGGATCGGCAAGGGACGGCGCGGGTTGGGACGGTAGGGCATTACTGCCTCCTGGCGGGGGTCGCGGGCAAGTGGCGATTGTCGCATGAAGATTAATCTCCGTCGGCTCTTCTGCACGGGGTAATTTATGCGGACAATCGGCGCCTTTGCCAACGGGAGCCTGGAATGCCTGAAATGAAAATCCGCTGGGATATTTTTTGCACCGTGGTCGACAACTTCGGCGACATCGGTGTGACCTGGCGTCTGGCCCGACAACTGGTGGCCGAACATTCAGTGGCGGTGCGCCTGTGGGTCGACGACCTGCGGGCCTTCGAGCGTTTGTGTCCGCAAATCGATATCAACGCTGCGCAGCAGTGGCAGCAGGGCGTCGAAGTGCGACAGTGGTCGGCCGACTGGCAACCCACTGAAGCCGCTGATGTCGTCATTGCCGCATTCGCCTGCCAATTGCCGAGTGCCTACATGGAGGCCATGGCCGAACGGGAAAAACCGCCGCTGTGGATGAACCTCGATTATCTGAGTGCCGAAGACTGGGTCGTCGGCTGCCACGGCTTGCCGTCGGTGAAGTACAAGAACGTGCAGAAGTTCTTTTTCTTCCCGGGGTTTCGCAAGGGCACCGGTGGCTTGCTGCGTGAAAGAGGATTGCTGGAGCGACGTCGGCAGTTTCAGCAAAGCCCGCAAGCTCAGCAAGTATTCCTGCAAGGCTTGGGAATTGATCGCGCGCCGAATGCACAGCTGATCTCGTTGTTTGCCTACGAAAATACCGGGCTGGCCAGTTGGCTCGACGCGATGGCAGTCGATTCGACGCCCACTCATCTGCTGGTGCCCGAAGGCCGGATTCTCGGCGACGTCGAACGTTGGCTCGGGGTGGATGGGCTGAAGGCCGGAGCGGTGCATGTGCGTGATGCCTTGACCGTGCAAGTGCTGCCGTTCGTCCGGCAGGATCAATATGACTTGCTGCTGTGGAGCTGCGATTTTAACGCCGTGCGCGGCGAAGACTCCTTCGTCCGCGCCCAATGGGCAGGTCGGTCGCTGCTCTGGCACATCTATCGGCAGGACGAAGACATCCATCTGGACAAGCTCGATGCTTTCCTGGCCCTGTACACCCAAGGCCTGTCCGAGCCGGCTGGCGAGGCGATCAGCGGTCTATGGCGGGCATGGAATGCAGGTGAGACAATGACTGATCACTGGAAATCAACCCGCAAACATTGGCCTGAACTGGAAAAACATGCCGAGACATGGTGTCTGGAACAAGCCTTGCAGGCTGATCTTGCCGCAGCGCTGGTACAGTTTTACCTAAATTGGATATGATACGCGGCCTAGATTTTTGTAAATCCCATCCAAATTCGGATATTCGCAATGAAAACTGGTAAAGAACTGAAACCCGGTACCGTGATCCGTCTCGAAAACGATCCTTGGCTGGTTCAGAAAGCTGAATTCACCAAGTCGGGTCGTAACAGCGCGATCATGAAGACCAAGCTGAAAAACCTGCTGACCGGTTACAAGACCGAGATCGTTTATAGCGCCGACGACAAGCTGGACGACGTAATCCTCGACCGCAAAGAAGCCACCCTGTCCTTCATCAGCGGCGACACCTACACGTTCATGGACACCACCGACTACACCATGTACGAGCTGAACGCTGAAGACATCGAAGCCGTTCTGCCTTTCGTTGAAGAAGGCATGACCGATGTTTGCGAAGCGATCTTCTTCGAAGAGCGTCTGGTTTCCGTAGAACTGCCGACCACCATCGTGCGTCAGGTTGACTACACCGAAGGTTCCGCTCGCGGTGACACTTCCGGCAAGGTGATGAAGCCTGCCAAACTGAAGAACGGTACCGAACTGTCGGTTGCTGACTTCATCGAAATCGGCGACATGATCGAGATCGATACCCGCGAAGGCGGTTCCTACAAAGGCCGTGCTAAATAAGCACAGCTTCAGGAATGAAAAAGCCCGACCATTGAGTCGGGCTTTTTTGTGGCTGCAATTTCAGGCTCAACAGTGACCCCTGTGGGAGCGAGCCTGCTCGCGATGGCGGCTTCACATTCAACAAAGATGTTGACTGATCTACCGCTATCGCGAGCAGGCTCGCTCCCACAGGTTTTTTATTTCAAGTGTTGCTTGAGCTCCTCAGACGCTTGCAACATCGCCGAACGCACCGCGGGCACCTGGCTCACTACGTTGAGCAAACCATAGTCGTGGATCATGCCGTTGTAGCGCACCGCCGTGACCGGTACGCCAGCCTCGTCGAGTTTGCGGGCGTAGGCTTCACCCTCATCGCGCAGTACATCGGCGCCGGCCGTCTGTACCAGAGCGGGTGGCAAGCCCTTGAGTTGCGCGGTGGTCGCCCGCAGCGGTGAGGCGTAGATCTCGTTCCGTTGTTTGGCGTCGGTGGTGTAGTTGTCCCAGAACCACTTCATCATGTTTTTGGTGAGGAAGTGCCCCTCGGCGAACTGGTTGTAGGACGCCGTCTCGAAGCTGGCGTCAGTCACCGGCCACAACAACACCTGGAACCTGATCGCCGGCGTGCCTTTATCTTTGGCCATCAGCGCAACCACGGCCGCCATGTTGCCACCGACGCTATTGCCCGCCACGGCCAGACGTTTGCCATCGACGTTGATCTCTTTACCGTGCTCGGCCACCCACTTCGTCGCCGCGTAAGCCTGATTGATCGCCACCGGGTAATGCGCTTCCGGCGACGGGGTGTAATTGACGAACACCGCCGCCGCGCCCGAACCCGTTACCAAGTCGCGAACCAGTCGTTCGTGGGTCGGGAAGTCCCCCAGCACCCAACCACCGCCGTGGAAGAACATGAACACTGGCAGCTCGCCTTTGACCCCGGCCGGCCGAACGACTGTCAGGCTGATCGATTGGCCGTCGACCTGAATGGTCTTCTCGCTGACATCGGCTTTGGGCAACGTCAGTTTTACCCCGGCCTGCGCACCCACCAACACCGCGCGGGCATCGGCAGGGGTGAGCTGCTCCATCGGTTTGCCGGTTCCGGCATTCAGCACGTCAAGGAACGCTTGGGTGTTGTGTTCAACCCCATCGCCTGCGAATGCAGTGTTGATGGACAGGGCGAGAAGAGTACCGGTCAAGACTTTGCTGAAAGTGTTCATATTCATTTCCTGTTCGACCTTGGAATCAGCGGTTAGACGGTAACGTGCAGGCGCACATCGACGTTGCCACGGGTGGCGTTGGAGTACGGGCAGACCTGGTGGGCGGCTTCTACCAGGTTTTGTGCATCGGCTTGCTCAAGACCCGGCAGGCTGATGTGCAGGTCGATGTCCAGACCGAAACCGCCAGGGATCTGGCCGATGCCGACATGGGCGGTGATCGAAGCGTCGTCCGGGATCTTGCGTTTGGTCTGGCTGGCGACGAATTTCAGCGCGCCGATGAAGCAGGCGGAGTAGCCAGCTGCGAACAGTTGTTCAGGGTTGGTCGCGGCGCCGCCAGCACCCCCCAGTTCTTTAGGCGTGGCGAGTTTGACGTCGAGGACGTTGTCGCTGGAGACCGCACGACCGTCACGGCCGCCGGTGGAGGTTGCGATTGCGGTGTAGAGAGTTTGCATGGTGTGAGCCTCATTCGGATTTTGGTGTTTTTGCGCTAAATGTTTGCGC
Source organism: Pseudomonas frederiksbergensis (assembly GCF_003732275.1). GTDB lineage: Bacteria > Pseudomonadota > Gammaproteobacteria > Pseudomonadales > Pseudomonadaceae > Aquipseudomonas > Aquipseudomonas frederiksbergensis_H. The sequence continues at coordinate 103,853 of NZ_MOBM01000012.1, read as the reverse complement.
GCTAAGTAAGTGCGAGGTGAATGTAGCTCGCAATTATTTAGTGCGCAAGATAAATTTTGAAGAAAATTTGACCCGAAATCGACGCGCGCGATTAAAAGTGTTGAGTTAGAGCTGTCGAGGCGGGATTTTCGCGGGGAGTTTTTTTCGAGGACAAGGTTAAACGGATTTTTGAGAGCGCTACAAAACAAATGTGGGAGCGAGCCTGCTCGTGATAGCGGTGTGCCAATCAACATCAATGCTAAATGTCACTCCGCTATCGCGAGCAGGCTCGCTCCCACAAGGGATTGGTGGTGTTTTGTAGGTTAGAGGCCGTCTTGCAGATGACTACGCAGCGCTTGAAGATCCGCTTGCAGCTTCTTCAACTGTTCCAGCGTTTGTCCGCTGGCGCCGAGGATGCACTGGGGGATGCCCCGCGCCTTGTCTCGCAGCGCACGGCCTTGCTCGGTCAGTTCGACAATCACCACCCGTTCGTCTTCACGGCTGCGGGTGCGGCTCAGCAGGCCTTCGGCTTCCAGGCGTTTGAGCAGTGGGGTGAGAGAGCCGGGGTCGGTCAGCAGTCGGGTGCTGATTTCGCCGACCGTCAACCCATCCTTTTCCCACAACACCATCATCGCCAGATACTGCGGATAGGTCAGGCCCAGCGCTTGCAGCAGCGGCTTGTAGACCTTGGTCATCAGCAGCGAGGTGGAATGCAGGGCGAAGCAGACTTGATTGTCCAGCAGCAGGTCGTCGCAGTTATCCGGGTTGTTGCGCTCGGTGTTCATTTCAAAGCCTTGATCAGTGATCGTCATGAATCTAGCGCGCGAATCTTTAATGCGCCAGATAATTCTGGACTAGTGGCGGTCCAGATTGGTTTGCAGTGCCAGATCCCACGGCGGGATGGGGCTGAAACGGGTCTTCAGGTATTCCAGCAACAAGCGGCTGCGCGAACTGGGTTGCTGCTCCAGGCGCAACGCATAAATACCGGTGCTTTCCGGTTTTGGCAGACCGTTTTCGCAGAACAGCGGCAGCAGTTCGCCGCGTAATAAATATTCGCTGGCCAGCCAGGTCGGCAAATGCGCGATGCCCAACCCAGCCAGTGCGCCGCACACCAGCGCCTCGGCATTGTTGGCGCTCATGCGGATTCGCGCTGGCCGGTGCAAATGCATCTGCCCATCTCGCTCGAAGCGCCAGGCGAACGGCGGAGCCAGGCCTTCCCAGTCGAGGCCATCATGGTCGATCAACTGCGCAGGCTCGGTTGGCACGCCACGGCGTTGCAGGTAATCGGGGCTGGCGCAGGCAATGCGCACCATACTCGCCAGCGGCGTGGCCACCAACCGGGTGTCGGCCATCTGCCCGGCACGCAACACCAGATCGACCTTGCCCAGGTTCGAGCCCTGCATGTCGACAAAACTGTCGATCAGGTGCAATTGCACGTCGAGACCAGGGTAAAGCGTCAGGAAATCGGCAATCACCGGCGCCAGATGTCGCCGTCCGAACGCTGCTGGCGCATCCACTCGAATCAAGCCTTCCGGCGCACTGCTAAGAGACACCGCTTCCGCCCGGGCCAGGCGCAGTTCAGCGACGATCCGCCGCGCACGCTCGGCAAAAGCCAGACCAGCCGGGGTAGCGCGCACGGCATGGGTGCTGCGAATGAACAACTGGCTGCCGACCGCGCTTTCGAGACTGTCGATGCGTCGCGCCACTGCCGAAGGCGTCAATGGATGGCGGCGGGACGCGGCGGAAAAACTACCGCTTTCCAGCACATCGAGAAACAGGCCAAGTTGTTCGGTCAATTGATTGGGGTTCATGGTTTGTTGGCGCTTGTGCGAAGTTGGCACAGCCATTGTGCGTTGCTGTGCGTTTCCCCGCCAGAGCCGACTGCGTAGGATGAACAGCCTGACAAAAGGAAATCGCCTGTGATTGAGTTTTTGATGTATCTGGTTTTTGGTGCGGCCTTGGGAACCCTCGGCGGACTGTTCGGAATCGGTGGCGGGCTGGTCGCGATCCCGCTGCTGGGCGTGTGGTTCGGTCTTGATCAGCAGATTGCCCAAGGCACGGCGCTGGTGATGGTGGTGCCGAACGTGATGCTGGCGCTGTGGCGCTATCACCAGCGCAATCGCATCGAATTGCGGCATGCGCTGCCACTGGCCTCGATGGGGTTTTGCTTCGCCTGGATTGGTTCGATCTGGGCGGTGGGCATCGATGCGCAAACCATGCGCTTGGGCTTCGTCGCTTTTCTGATCGCGCTGTCGGCCTACAACCTGATGCGAATGTTCACCACCAACGCACCGGCCTCGTCGCAGATGCGCTATTCCTGGCCGTGGCTGGGCGTGCTCGGCGCGGCTTCCGGGACCATGGGCGGATTGTTTGGAGTGGGCGGGGCGGTGGTGGCAACGCCGGTGTTGACCAGCCTGTTTGGCACCACTCAAGTAGTTGCCCAGGGTTTGTCCCTGGCACTGGCATTGCCAAGTACGGGCGTCACCCTGATGACCTACGCGGTGCATCATCAGGTGAACTGGACGATCGGTCTGCCATTGGCGATCGGTGGGTTGATGAGTATCAGTTGGGGCGTAAGAATTGCCCACACACTGCCGGAGCGACTCCTGCGCGGGCTGTTCTGCGGTTTTCTGGTGGTCTGTGCGGTGATGCTCGCGTTTAAAGTTTGAAGCCTTCGACGATGTGCTCGGCCAGGCATTCGGTGATCGGCGAAGGGTTGTTCAGGTTGCGGATCAGCATGATGCTGGCTTCCGGCAACAGCGGCAGGTCTTCGTTGGCGCCGAGAATGCGCATGTCCGGTGTGATCAGGCTTTCCAGCTGCGCGGTGATCGCCAGACCCGCGCTGACCACGGCCATCAACGCCGACAGGCTGGAGCTGTTGTAGGCAATGCGGTAGTCACGGCCCATGGCGTCCAGGGCGTTGCATGCCCAGAGGCGGCAGAAGCAGTCACTGTTGAACATCGCCAGAGGCAGCGGCGTCTGCTCATGGGCGCTGAAGCATTGGGCTTCGGCCCAGACAAAACGCTCCTTGCGCAACAATTGGCCAATCTCGTTACCCGGCTCGCGGGTGACAATGGACAGGTCCAGGTCCTGGCGCTGCAACAGTTGCCGGGTCGATTCGCAGTGAACCTCGATCTGGATCAGCGGGTAGAACTGCGCGAAGCGCGACAGGATGCCCGGCAGAAAGCGCATAACGTAATCATCGGGTGTGCCGATGCGCACGGTCCCGACCATGTGCGGCTCGCGCAGGGTATTGAAGACTTCGCTATGGAGTTTGAGGATGCGCCGCGCATAGCCCAGCAATACCTGGCCTTCGGCGGTCAGCTTGACCTGGCGCCCGTCGCGTTCGAACAGCTGGCGCTGCAACACGTCCTCTTCCAGGCGTTTCATCTGCATGCTCACCGCCGACTGGGTGCGGTTGACCATTTCACCGGCGCGGGTAAAACCGCCCTGATCGGCGATCGCGACGAAGGTGCGCAGTACATCGGTGTCGATACTGGGGTAGGCGGACATTCATCAATCTCCGAGATGTATGCCATCAGAAACATTCGTTGGATTGATCTTAGCGCTGGCGCGAGACTTGGGCCATCCCTAAAGGAGGGCTACACGATGAAAGGTCACAACGAGCATGTAACGGAACAAAAATTCTCAATCCACGCGGTATCCGATCTGCTGCACAAGTTTAGTCGCTGGTACGAACTTCACCGTGAACGTGAAATGTTGGCGAGCTTGAGCGACGAAGCACTCAAGGATATCGGCGTGAGCCGTGCGGATGTGGAGCATGAGACGGTAAGACCGTTCTGGGATGATCCGATGCATAAATGATGATGCCATCGCTACACAAACCACTTGCGGGTGAGGTAGGTTGCGAGCAGACAAGGAGATGCTCATGCCCGCCACACTGTCTTTTTCCCTCAAACAGGCTCGGCGTCTGGCGCTGGCTGCCCAAGGGTTCAACGGGCGCCAGCCGCCGGCGGCGATCAAAGCGGTTCAGCTCAATCGGCTGATCGAGCGCCTGGGCATTCTGCAGATCGATTCGGTCAATGCGTTGGTGCGTTCGCACTACCTTCCCTTGTTTTCCCGTCTTGGCAATTACTCATCCGACTTGCTTGACCAGGCTGCCTGGAGTCAGGGCCGTCGACGCACGTTGTTCGAGTACTGGGGCCATGAAGCGTCTTTGTTGCCCTTGTCGATGTACCCCTTGATGCGCTGGCGCATGCAGCGCGCGACCCGCGGCGAAGATATTTACCAGCAACTGGCGCGCTTCGGTCGTGAGCAGCAAGACACGATTCGCCGCGTTTTGGCGTCGGTTCAGGAACTCGGTGCGCTGGGTGCGGGCAGCTTGTCGACCCGTCAGGAGCGGGCAGGGCCGTGGTGGGACTGGAGCGCGGAAAAGCATGCGCTGGAATGGCTGTTCGCCGCCGGTGAAGTGACCGTGGCCGGTCGGCGCGGTTTCGAACGGCTTTATGATTTGCCGGAGCGGGTGATTCCTTCGGCGATTCTCCAGCAGCCTTTGCTCAACGAGGCCGAGGCTCAGCGCGGGCTGCTGCTGCATGCCGCCACGGCTTTGGGCGTCGGTACGGAAAAGGACCTGCGGGATTATTTTCGCTTGAGCCCTGCAGACAGCCGGCCGCGCGTGGCGGAGCTGGTCGAGGAGGGCGATCTGTTGGTCTGTGAGGTTGAAGGCTGGCGGCAACCGGCCTATTGCCTGGCAGAGCCGAAAGTGCCGCGCAAGGTCGAAGCCAGTGCGCTGCTTTCACCGTTCGATTCGCTGATCTGGGAACGCAGCCGCACCGAGCGGTTGTTCGATTTCCGTTATCGGCTGGAGATTTATACGCCGCAGCACAAGCGCATCTACGGCTATTATGTATTGCCGTTTTTGCACCATGAGCGGATTGCTGCGCGGGTCGACTTGCGGGCCGAGCGGGCGTTGAGCCGGTTGGCGGTGCATGCCGTGCATGAGGAAGAGCCGGGGCTGGATGAGGCGGGGATGTTGGCGTTGGCGGTCAATTTGCGGCAGATGGCGGATTGGTTGGGGCTGGAGCAGATTCAATTGAATTGCCCGCGGGCGAGTGCGGCGCGGTTGCGGGTGGCATTGGCACAGATTGGTGGTGATTGAACCGAAGCCATCGCGAGCAGGCTCGCTCCCACAGGTACAGCGCAATCCTGTGGGAGCGAGCCTGCTCGCGATGGGGTCAATGCGGTTTAGCGCCGAACCTGCTTCAGGGTTTCAGCAATCAAAAACGCCAATTCCAGCGACTGATCGGCATTCATCCGTGGGTCGCAGTGGGTGTGGTAACGATCCGACAACCCATCCTCGGTAATCGGCCGCGCGCCACCGATGCATTCGGTGACGTTCTGTCCGGTCATTTCGATGTGGATGCCGCCGGCATAACTGCCTTCCGCCTCGTGAACCTGGAAGAACTGTTTCACCTCGCCAAGGATCTGCGCGAAGTCGCGGGTCTTGTAGCCGCTGCTGGCCTTGATGGTGTTGCCGTGCATCGGGTCTGAGCTCCAAAGCACCTGCTTGCCTTCACGCTGCACCGCGCGAATCAACTGCGGCAGGTGATCACCGACCTTGTTCGCGCCCATCCGCGCAATCAGGTTCAGGCGGCCCGGGTCGTTGTCCGGGTTGAGCACATCGATCAGGCGAATCAGGTCTTCAGGGTTCATGCTCGGGCCGACCTTCACGCCGATCGGGTTATGCACCCCGCGCAGGAATTCGACGTGAGCACCGTCGAGCTGACGGGTACGGTCGCCGATCCACAGCATGTGAGCCGAGCAATCGTAGTAGTCGTTGGTCAGGCTGTCGCGGCGCACGAAGGCTTCTTCGTAGTTCAGCAGCAGCGCTTCGTGGGCGGTGAAGAAACTGGTTTCACGCAGTTGCGGCGAGCTGTCCATGCCGCAGGCGCGCATGAAGGCCAGGGTTTCATCGATGCGATCGGCCAGATGGCTGTACTTCTCGGCCAGCGCCGAGTTGGCGATGAAGTCCAGGTTCCACTTGTGCACCTGATGCAGGTCGGCAAAGCCGCCTTGGGCAAAGGCGCGCAACAGGTTCAGGGTCGCGGTGGACTGGTGATACGACTGCAGCAAACGTTCCGGGTCCGGCACACGGCTTTTTTCGTCGAAACCGATGCCGTTGACGATATCGCCACGGTAGGCCGGTAGCGTCACGCCGTTGATGGTTTCATCGTTGGCCGAACGGGGTTTGGCGAACTGGCCGGCCATGCGTCCGACTTTGACCACCGGACAACCGGCGGCGAAGGTCATGACGATCGCCATTTGCAGCAACACTTTAAACGTGTCGCGAATTTTCGCGGCGGAGAATTCGGCGAAGCTTTCGGCGCAGTCGCCGCCCTGCAACAGAAACGCCCGGCCCTGGGTGACTTCGGCAAACTGACGGCGCAACTCCCGGGCTTCACCGGCAAACACCAGCGGCGGATAACTGGCCAGCGTTTGCTCGACGTGCAGCAAATGCGCTGCGTCGGGGTAATGGGGTTGTTGCTGGATCGGCAGGGCGCGCCAGCTGTCAGGGCTCCAGGGTTGGCTCATTGCAGTCTCTAGTGTTTTACGCTCGGACGGTTATGTTATCAGCAATTAGTGCGTGACCTGTTCCCGTCGCTTCGCGGACAATCGCGCTTTTGCCGCGCCACTCCGCGGTTTTAGTACGTTGCCGGGCCCGGTGACGATCAGGAGACGAAATGACTGAGGAGCGCGTCGAGCATCTGCTCGCCGAGGTACAGGATGAATTCGGCGTGATTCGCGTGCTGGAAGTGGCCGATTACCGTTTTCTGGAGTTCGGTGATGCCATCGAACAAAGCTGCGTGTTCACCGCTGACCCGAGCTGGCTCGAATACGATTACACCCGGGCGATGCTGATTGGCGCGCTATGCCACGAACAGCCCGAAAGCGCGCTGTTCCTCGGGCTCGGAGCCGGGACACTGACCCAGGCTTGCCTCAAGTTCCTGCCGCTGGAAGACGTCGAAGCCATCGAACTGCGTCCCGACGTGCCGCGCCTGGCCATCGAGTATCTGGGGCTCGATGATGATCCGCGGCTGTACATCCGCGTCGGCGATGCCCTGGAGTTGCTCGATACGGCTGAACCGGCCGATCTGATTTTCGTCGACCTCTATACCGATGTCGGGCCGGGTGTCGGGCATCTGGCCTGGGGTTTTCTGGAAAACTGTCAGAAGCGTTTGAATTCGGGTGGCTGGCTCGTGATCAACCAGTGGGCCACCGACGATGGTCGACCGTTGGGGGCGGCGTTGTTGCGCGGTCTCTATCACCGGCATTACTGGGAACTGCCAGTGAAGGAGGGCAACGTGATTCTGATTGTGCCGTCTGAGCTGGATCAGGAACTGGATTTGGATGGGCTGAGCGCTCGCGCTGAAGGCCTGGCACCGCGATTGGGGTATTCGTTGCAGTCGTTGATCAAGGCGATTCGGCCGGCGACATAAGTCGTTGTCTGTTCGGGCCTCATCGCGAGCAGGCTCGCTCCCACATGGAATCGCGGTTCAAATGTGGGAGCGAGCCTGCTCGCGAAGGGGCCATTACAGCCAATACATCCTTCAGAGACCTTTGAAAACGCCCGGCCGCTTCTCGATCATCGACTGCACACCCTCCTTGGCATCCTCGCTATTCAGCAATGTCTTCACCAGCGCCGGCAAGGCCTGAGCTGCCGCCATTTCACCCTCATAGCGCGCCTGCCGGGCAGACATCAACGTTGCCTGAACCCCCAGCGGTGCCTGCCGGGCAATCCGTTCCGCCAACTCAATGGCTCGTGGTAACAAGTCCTCGCTGGCCATGACCTCCTGCACCAACCCCAGATGCAAGGCGTCATGAGCATCGAACTCATCGCCAGTAAGCAACCAGCGCATGGCATTGCCCCAGCCGGCGACCTGATGCAGGCGTAAAGTGGCGCCACCGAACGGGAAGATCCCGCGCTGCACTTCCTTCTGCGCAAAACGAGTATTGCTGGCGCACAGGTTGATGTCGGCGGCCAGCATCAACTCGATGCCAACGGTCAGGCAGTAGCCTTGAGCCGCGACAATCACCGGTTTGCTGACCCGGGGGCCTGCGAGCACGCCCCATGGGTCACAGCCACCGGGTGGTGCCTGCCAGCCTTCGGCCAGGGCCGCGCCGGCGCTGACCAGATCGAGCCCGGCAGTGAAATGTTCGCCATGGCCGAACACCACCGCGACCCGCGCCTCGCTGTCGGCCTCGAACTCGCCATAGGCCAGGCTGAGTGCGTTGAGCAGGTCGAGGTCGAAGGCGTTGCGTTTGGCCACCCGATCCAGGCCGATCATCAGGACATGACCGTGTCGTTCACGGGTCACACGACTGGGGCTGGGCTGATTCATAGGACATTTCCTCGGGTGGGGAAGGGGGTGTCAGACCGAAGGTCTGCGTCACAAGAGTGAACCGTTTTAGCGCCATCGTCAGCAGGGCCGGGCCTTTGCAAAATAGACCGTCGTACAATTATCCGCAAAGCCCGTGACACAACGGTATGCGCCGGTTTTTTCCGATAAAAAAAGCTCCCTTTTTGGGCGAATTCCGGTATAGTGCGCGCCGGCCTTTAACCGGGCCGCGTTTAGGTAGCGCAATTCCCCGAAGCCAGCTTCGGCTGCACGTCCGCACAGCGGACTCTTCCTTGACGAATCTTTTTCATTCATTCGTTTTCGCAAATCCCCGCCGACAAAGCAGCCAGGGCGACTCTTGAGTCTTACACGGCATGCGCAGCTTTGGAGCATGGGTCTTTGCGGATGCACTTAGAGGCAGACCCATGACCCAGGAAACCGGCGGCTTCGCCGCTTTTAATCTTAATCCGAATATTCTTGCAGCCGTCATTGCGACTGGCTACGAAGAGCCTTCGGCTATTCAGCAGCAATCGATCCCGATCATCATGGCCGGTCACGACATGATTGGCCAAGCGCAAACCGGTACGGGTAAAACCGCCGCGTTCGCCCTGCCGATCCTGCACCGCATCGATCCTGCAAAGCGCGAGCCGCAAGCCCTGATCCTGGCGCCAACCCGTGAGTTGGCGCTGCAAGTAGCAACCGCTTTCGAAACCTACGCCAAGCAAATGCCGGGCGTTACCGTTGTGGCCGTTTACGGCGGCGCGCCTATGGGCCCACAACTGAAAGCAATCCGTAATGGCGCACAGATCGTTGTCGCCACGCCGGGCCGTCTGTGCGACCACCTGCGTCGTGACGAAAAAGTTCTGGCTACCGTGAACCACCTGGTTCTCGACGAAGCCGATGAAATGCTCAAACTGGGTTTCATGGACGACCTCGAAGTTATCTTCAAGGCCCTGCCTGTTACCCGTCAGACCGTATTGTTTTCGGCCACCCTGCCGCAGTCGATCCGTGCCATTGCCGAACGCCATCTGCGCGATCCGCAACACGTGAAGATCCAGACCAAGACTCAGACCGTTACCGCGATCGAACAGGCTCACCTGTTGGTTCACGCTGACCAGAAGACCTCGGCTGTATTGAGCCTGCTGGAAGTGGAAGATTTCGACGCCCTGATCATGTTCGTGCGCACCAAGCAAGCGACCCTGGACTTGGCCAGTGCCCTGGAAGCCAAAGGCTACAAAGCCGCTGCGCTGAACGGTGACATTGCTCAGAACCAGCGTGAGCGCGTGATCGAATCCCTCAAGGATGGCCGTCTGGACATCGTTGTGGCCACCGACGTTGCCGCTCGTGGTCTGGACGTTCCGCGCATCACTCACGTATTCAACGTTGACATGCCGTACGATCCTGAGTCCTACGTTCACCGTATCGGCCGTACCGGCCGTGCCGGTCGCGAAGGTCGCGCACTGCTGCTGGTGACTCCGCGTGAGCGCCGCATGCTGCAAGTGATCGAGCGTGTAACCGGTCAGAAGGTTGCCGAAGTTCGTCTGCCGGATGCCCAGGCCGTTCTCGATGCCCGCATCAAGAAACTGACCAACAGCCTGTCGCCGCTGGTCGCTGATGCCGAATCGACTCACGGTGATCTGCTGGATCGCCTGACCGCCGACATCGGTTGCACCCCGCGTGCATTGGCCGCTGCTCTGCTGCGCAAGGCAACCAACGCTCAGGCGCTGACCCTGGCCGCAATCGAGAAAGAACGTCCACTGGTGCCGAACAACGCACCGCGTGGCGATCGTCCAGAGCGTTCCGGTGATCGTCCGGACCGTGGTGATCGTGAGCGTCGTGCTCCGGTTCCATTGGCTGAAGGTCGTGCTCGTTGCCGTACCGCGCTGGGTGCGCGTGATGGTATCGCTGCCAAGAACCTGCTGGGCGCCATCCTGAATGAAGGCGGTTTGGCGCGTGAAGCCATCGGTCGCATCCAGGTGCGTGACAGCTTCAGCCTCGTCGAGCTGCCGGAAGATGGTCTGGAGAAGCTGCTGACCAAACTGAAGGACACTCGCGTTGCCGGTAAACAGTTGAAGCTGCGTCGCTACCGCGAAGATTGATCCGCTCTCGAGCTGATTGATCGAACATAAAAAATCCCCGACTGGTTCGGGGTTTTTTTTTGCCTGCTGTTTTGTGTCTTGCCTGGAGAACCGTGTCGCCCCCCTTCGCGAGCAAGCCCGCTCCCACACTGGATCTGCGTCGTACATAAATTCTGAATTCACTGAAGATCAAGTGTGTGCGGGCTTGCTCGCGAAGGGGACAACTCGGTCTACCTGTCAGCCAAAGCGATAAATGTCCATCCCCAGCGCCCTCATGGTGAACCCCTGGTGCGCAACGCTGAACTCACCCCCAGCCGCGCGGGCAAAGTACAGCGGCAGCAGATGCTCGTCACTCGGATGGTTGCGCACAGCATTCGGAGCTTGCTGACGATAGTCGTGCAACGCGGCTTCGTCGTTCGCTTCGAGTTTCTCGATCATCCAGTCGCGGAACGCCTTGGCCCAGGGTTCGACGCTTTCCGGGCCGGCGTGCCAGTCCAGTTCGCGCAGGTTGTGGGTGATGCTGCCGGAGCCGATCAACAGCACGCCGTGCTCGCGCAAGCTGGCCAAGGCATGGCCGACGCGAGTTTGCAGGGCAGGGCCGCCACGGGTGGGCAGCGAGACCTGCACCACCGGGATGTCAGCCTGCGGATACATCAACGACAAGGGCACCCAAACGCCATGGTCGAACGGTCGTTGGGGGGCGATGCGCGCCGGCAGGCCATCGGCCTTCAGCCGCTCGACCACCTCCGCTGCCAGTTGCGGATTGCCGGGGGCCGGGTATTGCACCTCGAACAAGGCCTTGGGAAAGCCGCCGAAGTCGTGCCAGGTTTCAGGCTGAGGGTTGCCGCTGACCAGTAGTTCGCTGCTTTCCCAGTGCGCGGAAACCATCACGATGGCTTTAGGTTTCGGCAATGCCGCGGCCAGACGCGCAAGGGCCGGCCCACTGGCGCCAGGTTCCAGGGCTAGCATCGGGGAGCCATGAGAGATATACAGGCTGGGGAACATGAATGAGCTCCTGAGAGTAAGATGGCACCATCTTCAGTCAGATCATTGATCTAAATCTAATATAAGTTTTAGGGTCTTTTGATCGAATTTTTCGGGGTTAATTATGCAGCCGGAGTTTTGGCACAAACGATGGGCGTCGAATCAGATCGGCTTTCATCTGCCGGAAGTGAATCCTTATCTGCAACGGTTCTGGCCAGCGCTGAGCCTGGAAGAGGGCGCTCGCGTGCTGGTGCCGCTGTGTGGGAAAAGTCTGGATCTGTTGTGGCTGGCGCACCAAGGTCATGAGGTCTTGGGGATTGAGCTGTCGGAAAAGGCCGTGGAGGATTTTTTCAGTGAGCATCAATTTGACCCGGACGTCAGTGAGCAGGGGCCGTTCAAGGTCTACCGTGCCGGTTCAATCGAGTTGTGGTGTGGCGATTTCTTTGAGTTGACGGCAGGCGATGTCGCCGACTGCAGCGGGCTGTACGACCGCGCGGCGTTGATTGCCCTGCCGCCGGCGATGCGCGCGCAATACGCGGCTCATCTGATTCGGATTCTGCCGAAGGATTCTTTAGGGCTTTTGATTACGCTGGATTACGACCAGGCGCAAATGGACGGGCCGCCGTTTGCTGTGCTTGATGACGAAGTGCAACGGTTGTTCGGCAATCTGTGGGCGCTGAAGATTCTGGAAGACCAGGACGTCCTGGGTGAGAGCTGGAAGTTTCTTGAGGCCGGTGTCACGCGGCTTGAAGAGCGGGTTTATCGGGTTTCCAGCATATAGATTTGTGTTGTTTGTACCGGCCCCATCGCGAGCAGGCTCGCTCCCACATTAGGCAGCGTCCGTCTGAGCGACTCGGTCCACTGTGGGAGCGAGCCTGCTCGCGATGGGGCCAGAATGAGCACCACAACATTCAAGCAGACAAAAAAAGGCCCGCATTCACTGCGGGCCTTTTCTGTTTTAGTGCGGAGCCTGTCAGCCCCGACGACGCAGTGCGTCGATACGTTCTTCCAGCGGCGGGTGGCTCATGAACATACGGGCGAACCCTTGTTTGAGACCGCCGTTGATGCCGAAGGCATTCAGCGTATCCGGCATGTGTACCGGCAGCCCTTGTTCTGCACGCAGACGCTGCAGGGCACCGATCATTGCGCTGGTACCCGCCAGGCGCGCGCCCGCTTCGTCCGCACGGAACTCACGTTTGCGCGAGAACCACATGACAATGGCGCTGGCCAGAATACCCAGAACCAGTTCGGCGAAGATGGTCGCCACGTAGTAGGCGATACCCTGGCCTTCTTCGTTCTTGAAGATCACCTTATCGACAAAGTTACCGATGATCCGGGCGAAGAACATCACAAAGGTGTTCACCACGCCCTGGATCAACGCCAGGGTGACCATGTCGCCATTGGCCACGTGGCCGATTTCGTGGGCCAGAACGGCTTTCACTTCATCCGGCGAAAAACGCTCGAGCAAGCCCTGGCTGACCGCGACCAGTGCGTCGTTCTTGTTCCAGCCGGTGGCGAAGGCGTTGGCTTCATAGGCCGGGAAAATCCCGACTTCGGGCATCTTGATCCCGGCTTCGCGGGACAATTGCTCGACAGTTTGCAGCAGCCATTGCTCGTGCCGGGTGCGCGGCTGGCTGATGATCTGGGTGCTGGTACTCATTTTCGCCATCCACTTGGAGATGAACAGCGAGAACAGGGAACCGGCGAAACCAAAGACCGCACAGAAAATCAGCAGCTGATTGAGGTTGAGATCAACCCCATTGGCCGCCATGAACCCGTTGAAGCCGAAAAGGCTCAGGGTGATGCTGGCAATCAGCACGACCGCCAGGTTAGTGGCCAAAAACAGCAAAATGCGCATCATGGTTGTAGAAATCTCCTCGTGCTAAATATGTAGCGTACTGCGGGGTATATAAGGTGCTGCACCGGGCTATTCAACTGAGTGACTATTTCAAACTGTGTCCTACGGCAACAGTCTAGCGGCTTGAAGGGCATTTCCGACGTAGGCATGGGAAACCGTTGTCAGCCAATTAGCGTCGCAGGCCCCCGCCGTTGTTAGGCGCGGGCATGAAACGTGTCGTCAGTCAGCGCTTGAAACAGCAATGCAGGGTAGGGTGCAAAGATATGTTGCTGAATTAATCACCGTGCGACTTTAACCAGCGTCGCACGGTGACAGGCCACTTACTGGCGATAGGATTTGAGGAAGTTACCGATCCGGCCAATCGCCTGATCCAGGTCGTCGAGTCGTGGCAGGGTGACCACACGGAAGTGGTCCGGCCATGGCCAGTTGAAGGCTGTGCCTTGTACCACCAGCAGCTTCTCCGAGAGCAGCAGATCGAGCACGAATTTCTCGTCGTTGTGGATCGGGCAGACTTTCGGGTCGATCCGCGGGAATGCATACAGCGCGCCCATCGGCTTGACGCAGCTCACGCCCGGAATGTCGTTGAGCAGTTCCCAGGTACGATTGCGCTGTTCCAGCAGACGCCCTTGCGGCAGCACCAGATCGTTGATGCTCTGATAGCCGCCCAGCGCGGTCTGGATAGCGTGCTGGCTCGGCACGTTGGCACACAGGCGCATGTTGGCCAGTATGTCGATGCCTTCGATGTAGCTCTGTGCGTGGTGTTTCGGACCGGAAATGGCGATCCAGCCGGAACGGAAGCCGGCCACGCGATAGGACTTGGACAGACCGTTGAACGTCAGGCACAGCAAGTCTGGCGCCAGTGAGGCGGTGCAGATATGCACGGCGTCGTCGTACAGGATCTTGTCGTAGATTTCGTCGGAGAACACCACCAGATTGTGCTGACGGGCCAGTTCCAGCATGCCCAGCAGCACTTCCTTCGAATACACCGCGCCGGTCGGGTTATTCGGGTTGATGATCACCAGTGCCTTGGTGTTCGGGGTGATCTTGGCCTTGATGTCGGCCAGGTCCGGCCACCAGTTGGCCTGCTCGTCGCACAGGTAATGCACCGGGTTGCCGCCCGCCAGGCTTACTGCGGCGGTCCACAGCGGATAGTCGGGAGCCGGCACCAGCACTTCGTCGCCGTTGTTGAGCAGGGCCTGCATCGACATCACGATCAGCTCGGAAACGCCGTTGCCCAGGTAGATGTCTTCAATGCCGACGCCTTCCACCTGCTTTTGCTGGTAGTACTGCATCACGGCCTTGCGGGCGCTGAACAGGCCCTTGGAGTCGCTGTAGCCTTGGGCGGTCGGCAGGTTGCGGATCACGTCCTGAAGGATTTCATCCGGCGCTTCGAAGCCAAAGGGTGCCGGGTTGCCGATGTTCAGCTTGAGGATGCGATGACCTTCCTCTTCCAGGCGTTTGGCGTGCTTGAGCACTGGGCCGCGAATGTCGTAGCAGACGTTGGCGAGCTTGTTCGATTTGCTGACCTGCATGGCGATGTGTTCCCGAAAATGAACGATCCAGACGGCGTATGAACGACCGTACTGGTAATCCTGCGTATTCACACAGGCCTGACGCCTTGAGTGGCGGCACTCATAATCCGTTTGAATGCGCGTGGTCTGGCTGCCAGACTGGCGTTTGACGAGGCGCAATCATACGTGCCGCCCGATCCGTGGAAAAGGTACAGATCGGGCTTTTTCAGCTGCTGAGGTGTGATGATGGAAAAGTTGGAAAAAACCCTGGAAGAATGGCGGGCCATGCTCGATCCGGAGCAGTATAACGTTTGCCGCCTCAAGGGCACCGAGCGGCCATTCTCCGGTAAGTACAACGACAGCAAGGTCGACGGTGTTTACCACTGCATCTGCTGCAACGCGCCGCTGTTCGATTCCAAGACCAAATTCGATTCCGGCTGCGGCTGGCCGAGCTTCTACGCGCCGATCGGCGACAGCGCCATGGTCGAGATTCGTGATGTCAGCCACGGCATGATCCGCACCGAAGTGGTCTGCGCCACATGCGATGCTCACCTGGGGCATGTGTTCCCGGACGGTCCGCCGCCCACTGGCCTGCGTTATTGCATCAACTCGGTGTGCCTGGACCTCGTTCCCCGCGAATAATCTGCATCGGTATCTTGCTGATGTCGCAAATGTAATGTGCATGTAGGAGCTGCCGAAGGCTGCGATCTTTTGATCTTCAGCGGTCCCGAAAAGATCAAGATCAAAAGATCGCAGCCTTCGGCAGCTCCTACGGTGGAGGTTGTGCGTCAGGCATCTATTGGTTTATTAAATTGCACACAATTCAATTGCTCGCTATGTTTGGTCTTTGTTCTTCCATTCGGAGTTCGTGCCATGAGTGACAACCTGCTGAGCATCCCTTGCACCACCATCAAGGGCGAGCAAAAGACCCTGGCCGATTTCGCCGGCAAAGCGGTGCTGGTGGTCAACACCGCCAGCAAATGCGGGTTCACCCCGCAGTACAAAGGCCTTGAAGAGCTGTGGCAGACCTACAAGGATCAAGGCTTGGTGGTGCTCGGCTTTCCCTGCAATCAGTTTGGCAAGCAAGAGCCGGGCAACGAGGGGGCAATTTCCGAGTTCTGCGAGTTGAATTACGGGGTGAGTTTCCCGCTGTTCAAGAAGATCGAAGTGAATGGTGCCGACGCCCATCCGCTGTTCGTTCAACTGAAAAAGCGCGCACCGGGCGTGCTGGGTTCCCAAGGTATCAAGTGGAACTTCACCAAGTTCCTGATCGGCAAGGACGGTCAGTTGGTCAAGCGCTTTGCTCCGGCGACCAAACCGCAGGACTTGAGCCGCGAGATCGAAGCCCTGCTCAAATGAACACGTTGTCAGTTGATTCGCTGAAGCTTGACAGTCAGCTCTGCTTCAAGCTGTATGCGGCTTCTCGGGCGGTGATCCGTGCCTATAAGCCGATGCTCGATCAGTTGGGCCTGACCTACCCGCAATACCTGGCGATGCTGGTGTTGTGGGAATGGCAGGAGGCAGCGCCGGAGCAGCCGACGGTCAAGGCCTTGGGTGAGCGCCTGGCGCTGGATTCCGGGACCTTGACGCCGCTGCTCAAACGACTTGAGCAACTGCAGATGGTGCAGCGTCAGCGTTCGGCGCGCGATGAGCGTGAGGTGCATTTGAGCCTGTCGCCCGCCGGCAAGGCGTTGCGCGATCAGGTCGGGCCGCTCAAGGCCCGGCTGTTGTGCGATAGCGGCGTCGATCTTGATCGTCTGAATGATCTGCGCGATGGCCTTGATCACCTGCTGGGGCAAATCAAAGCGCTGTCATAGTGGGTATCCACAAGTCGAGCAGGGCGGCCAGTTCTTCTCGGCGGAAGGGTTTGGCCAGGTAGTCACTCATGCCCGCCGCACGGCAGCGTTCGCGTTCTTCGGACATGGCGTTGGCGGTCAGGGCGACGATGGGCAGCTGTGGCCAACGCCCGCTGCGACGGATCTGCCGACTGGCTTCATAGCCGTCCATCACTGGCATGTTGCAGTCCATCAGCACCAGATCGAATTCGCTCTGCTCAAGCTGATCCAGCGCTTCGCCACCGTGGGCCGCGACGCTCACCTCGCAACCGAGTTTTCCGAGCATTCCCTTGGCCACCAACTGATTGACCGGATTGTCCTCCACCAGCAGGATGCGTCCGCGTCGCTGGGGTGAGATGGCTTCGATCCGGGCACCGTTGATCGTGGTGAGTTCCGGCTGCAAGATCCGCCGCAATGCCTGATAAAGCGCGTTACGCGCCAAAGGCCGCGCCTGCTGCTGCAAAGGCGCCAGGGCGTTGGCTTGCTCGCCGGGCAGGAAACTGCCGTAAGCGGTCACCAGCAGAATCGGCGCGGTGAAGGTAGGACGCAGGCCAAACAGGCATTCGGGGCAGTCAGTGATCAGCACATCCGGCTGCAGACCGATCAACCGGTCATCGATGGAGCGCTGCTGATAGTCGAGCCCCCAGCCGGGTAACAGACTGCTCAACAATTCCGCCAGACCGCTGCTGGCGGCGGTAATCGCGACGATGTTGCCCCGCAGTGCGGCCGGAGAAATGGCCCGGGTATGGCAGGGCAGGGGCAGGTCGGCGCAGAACTGGCTGCCGAAGCCCGCTTCCGAGCTGATTGTCAGACGCCCTTGCATGGCTTCGCAGAGGCTATAAGTCAGCGCCAGGCCCAAGCCCGTCCCGCCAAATTGCCGGGTAATGCCGGCACCGGCCTGGGTGAACGGCTGGAAGATTTTGACCTGCGCATCCTGGGCGATGCCGATACCAGTGTCGCAGACTTCGATCCGTACGCCGTCTTCGAACATAGAAAGACGCACATCGACCCGCCCGAAACGGGTGAATTTGAGGGCGTTGGACAACAAGTTGCTGACGATCTGCCGGACCCGGGTCGGATCGCCGAGCACCAGTGCGGGAAATTGCGGGTCGATCAGACATGCCAGCTCGACACTCGGCGCGGCGTTCTGGGACAGCAGGTTGGCGGTGTCTTCGATCAGCGAACCAAGGTCGAATGGAATGTGTTCGAGTTCGAGTTGGCCGGCATCGAACTTCGACAGGTCGAGAATATCGTTGAGCAGTTCCACTAGCACTTTGCCCGAGTCATGGGCGATGGACAGCTGTTGCTGCTGCTCGGCATTGAGCGGGCCGTCCAGCGAGAGCGCGATCATCCCCAGCAGACCGTTGAGGGGCGTGCGGATTTCATGGCTCATGTTGGCCAGGAACACCGAGCGCGCTTCGGCCATGTCCAGGGCAGTGCTGCGGGCGACTTCCAGTTCCTCGTTGGATTGGCTGAGGCGGGTATTGATCGCCTTGAGTTCCGCGGTGCGGGCCGAGACGATGTTTTCCAGTTGCGAGAGGTAGTCGGTCAGGCGGTTTTCGGCGTTGCGCCGCTGCTGGATTTCGGTGGCAATGTTTTCGAACTGCTGATTGGCGACCTCGACCAAGACCCCGATTTCATCGTTTTCATGCCCCGTTGGACACTCCAGCAACGTCGGTTCCGCGCTGCGCGGATCACGGCCGCTGAGTTCGCGGATAACACGCACCAGCGGTTTGGTCAGCATCACGTAAAACAATGCCAGCAGAATGCCCGTGAGAATCAGGCTGCGCGCGAAGCCGTTGAGCAGGGTCACTTCGGCCCGGCGCAGGAAACGACTGCCAAAGGTGTAGGTATCGACTTCCAGGCGCAAGGTCCCGAGGGATTCGTCCGGCAAGTGGTCCAGGTAAAGGCGGTCTTCGAACTGCCGGTTGGCGCCGAACAGGAAGTCGCTGATCATCCGGTCATTGTTTTCCAGACCCGGACGTTTGACGCTGGCCAGCACGGTACTGTTGTTGTCGGTCAATTGCGCGCCGATGATTGCCGGGGAGCGCAACAGGCCCAGGGCCAGTTCCTGAGCGAGTTCGGCATCGATGTTGTAGGCGATGCGGGATGCGGGGTTATGGCTGATTTCCAGCAAGGACAGTATTTCGCGGTTGATAGAGGCGTCTTCGCTGGCATAATCGATGCCTATTTGCAGCAGGCTGAGCAGCGTGCCCAGAATGAAGCCGGCCAGCACCGTAATCCTGGCCTGTTTGTACGACAGCCGGTGGCTGAACTTGATATCCATGAGATGTTGAACCACTTCCGTTTCCCTTCGCTGCTCAAGCATAGTCGATCATCAATGGATACCGATGTTCTCGCAGAACACCCATAGGGGGTGTAGGCGCTGTGTTTCGTCGTTGTACCGCCATCATTACCGTGAACGTGCCCGAGGAGAAGACGTGGATTCCCGATTGAATGCTTTTCTTGAACGCGCCAATGCCGTTCTGGCCCGTATCGAGCCGTTGCTTCCCGCGCCTCGACAAGCCATCGACTGGACGCACTGCCTGGCCGCACGCTGGCAGCGCGAGGGGCGCAGCGGTTTTCTGTTGCCGCTGCAAGTCAGCCTGGACACGCGTTTGACCGACTTGATCGGCGTTGACCGGCAACTGGAGCAACTGGGCCGCAACACCCGACAGTTTCTCGACGGCATGCCCGCCAACCACGCTTTGCTCTGGGGCTCGCGTGGCACCGGTAAATCGTCGCTGGTGCGCGCCTTGCTGTCGGAACACGCCAAGAGCGGCCTGCGGCTGATCGAGATCGAACGCGATCACCTGGCGGACTTGCCGCGCGTGGTCGAGCTGATCGCCAAGTTGCCTCAACGTTTTGTGCTGTTCTGCGATGACCTGTCGTTCGAGTCGGGCGAGGGCGATTACCGCGTGCTCAAGAGCGTGCTCGATGGTTCGCTCGAACAGGCGCCAGACAACGTTCTGCTGTACGCCACTTCCAACCGCCGCCATCTGGTGCCGGAAAAGGAAAGCGATAACGAGAACTGGAAAAGGGTCGATGGCGAACTCCATCCCAGTGAGGCGGTGGAAGACAAGATCGCGCTGTCGGACCGTTTTGGTCTGTGGCTGTCGTTCTATCCGTTTACTCAGGAGCATTTCCTCAACGTCGTCGAACACTGGATCGGCCAATTGGCCGACAAGGCCGGCCTTGAGTGGCAGCGTGACGAAGAGCTGGACATCCTCGCAGTGCGCTGGGCCACGGGCCGGGGCAATCGCAACGGACGTTGCGCGTATCAATTTGCCCGCTATTGGGTCGGGCTGAAGCTGTTGGAGCACAAGGCATGATCGATTTACAAAAGAGCGGCCAAGGCCTGGAGGGCTACGGCATGCTATGGGCACAGCTGGAATCGCTGCTGGCAGACGAGCGTGATTTTATCGCGAACGCCGCACAATTTTCGGCGTTTCTGTTCAACCAGCTCGATGACCTGAACTGGGCCGGTTTCTACCTTAATCGCAACGAAGAACTGGTGCTTGGCCCGTTTCAGGGGCAGATCGCCTGTGTACGGATTCCATTCGGTCGCGGTGTGTGCGGGGCGGCGGCGGTCACCTTGCAGACTCAACGGGTTGAAGACGTACATGCGTTCCCCGGGCACATCGCGTGCGACAGTGCCTCGAACAGCGAACTGGTAGTGCCGCTGGTCAAGGACGGTCGACTGATCGGCGTTCTGGACCTCGATAGCCCGAAACTCGCGCGTTTTACCGCTGACGATCAGGCCGGTATCGAACAACTGGCGGCGATTTTCCTGCGTCTGACCGACTGCTGATCAGACCATCAAGCCGGCCTTGATCAGAAGGCTTGACGGGTCGACCGCATCAATCTGTCGTGGGTCGAGAAAACGCTTGGCGTACTGCAAGTAGACTTCGTCGTTGATGAACAGCCCGAACAACTCGGCGTCGATGTGGGCGTCACGGCACATGGTGGCCATGATGCCCAGCGCTTCGCTCAAGGACTTGGCTTTTTTGTAGGGGCGATCGGCGGCGGTCAGCGCTTCGAAAATATCGGCAATCGCCATCATCCGCGCCGGCAAGCTCATGTCTTCGCGCTTCAACCGTTTGGGATAACCGGTGCCGTCCATTTTTTCGTGGTGGCCGCCAGCGATCTCCGTGACGTTATTGAGGTGGCCGGGGAAAGGCAGGTGACTGAGCATCAGAATCGTCTGCACCATGTGATGATTGATGATGTAACGCTCCTCGCGGGTCAGGGTGCCTCGGGTGATGCTCAGGTTGTAGAGCTCGCCCCGGTTGTACTTGTAGCGTGGCACGTCGAGCTTGAACCCCCACGGATTGTCGGCCGGGATCAGTTCGCTGTCTGCCCGTTCGATCAGGTGTTCGGGTTTATCCGCCAGCAGCGACTCGCTGATCGGCAGGGTCGGCGTTGGGGTGCGGGCCTGGCGACGGTTCTCTTCCCATGAAACTCCAAGTCGATCATCCAGGGTTCGGGTCCAGGTGCGTTGGGCGATGGTGTTCAGGCGTTGCAGATCGGCCTCGGCCATGGCCTCGCTGCCGAGGTTGCAGCGGGCGATGAACGCGAAATCATCATCCAGCGCCGCCAGGTTCGCATTGCGCAATTGCGCCAGATGCTGCTCGTCACCTCCCAGGGCGATGGCCTGCCAATAGTTGATCCAGGCATCACGCTTGAGCACTTCGAAACGGGTGCGGATTTCGTGGATGCGATCGTTCAGGGTCTCAAGCTTCGTGGCTTTATCGACCACGTATTCGGGCGTAGTGACCTTGCCGCAATCATGCAGCCAGGCAGCGATGTGCAGGGTTTCCCACTCATCTTCGGTGGGCTGATAACTGCTGAAGGCCGGGTCCTGACTGGCGGCAGCGGCCTGCGCCAGCATCAGCGTCAGTGCCGGCACCCGCTGGCAGTGCCCGCCGGTATAGGGACTCTTGGCATCGATCGCGCCAGCCAGCAGTTGAATAAAGGAGTCCAGCAGCTGTTTCTGTTTGGCTTGCAGGCGCTGACTTTCGATACTCACGGCGGCTGCACCGGAAACCGCCTGGAGAAACGCGATGCGGTCCGGGCGAATTTTTTCCAGGTCGTCCTGCGTGCCGCTGTCGGCCAGCAGCAGGACCAGCAGCCCGACGGTTTCGTTATGACGATTGTGCAGCCGGATACCGATCAGATGAACCCGTGGGCACTCCAGTGCGAGCAAAACCTTCTGCAAATCCCCCGCTTCTTCGAAACCCAGGCTGGTGACGACATTGTTGGCGCTCGACAATTTCTGCATCCATTGAGGGCTCTGCGGATCCTGAGGCGTGTGTCCTTGAATGGCGAATGACGGCAATGCCTGTGAGCTGCCATTGATGACCAGCGCATGGGGCTCCACGCGATCGTCATCACTTTCGCGCAGGTAAAGCAGACCGGCCTGGGCCTGGCCGATCTTTACGGTTTCAAACAACACCCGTTGCAGCAGCGGGGCGAAACGGGTCTCGGCGCTCAGGCTGTCGGTGATCTGGAAAAAACTCGCCAGGGTGTCTTTCATGCGCGCCATCGACACGCTCAATTGGTCGACTTCAAGCACCGGCGAGCGACGGGAGGCCGGAAAATTGAAATCGAAACTACGAATCGCATCGGCTTCCTGCACCAGGGCGTGCAAGGGTTTGACCAGGATTCTCGAGGTCAGCCAACCCATCGGCAGGCACAACAGCAGCGTCGCCAGGGCAATCAATGCGCCTTGCCAGCGCATACGGTAGGCATCGATGAGCAATTCATCCTCAGGCACCAGCAGCGCCAGTTGCAGTCCCTGCGGGCCACCCTCCTGGATACTGCTGCGCGCCACGATCCATTGGCGGCCTGCTGTGTTCAGGCGTTTGACCTTGGGGGGGCTGCTGAGCAGGGCCGCGAGTGTGGGGCTCAGGTCTGCGGCTTTGATCAACCGGGCCGTCTGCTCGTCGACAATCAGTTTGCTGCTGTCGGGGTAGGCGATGGCATTACCCTGGGCATCGAACAGCACAATTTCAGTACTGGGGGTCACCAAATGTTCGGCCAGTGTCGCGGACAGTTCAGCCAGCGTGAGGTCGCCCCCTATCACCGCCTGCTCGCCGCTGCGCCGGGCCAGTGTGGTGCCGACGTTGTGGGTGGAGAAAAAAAGGTAGGGTTCGGTGGTGATCTGATCACGGTCGCCGCGGGCACTGGAGAACCAGGCGCGGGTACGAGGATCGTAAGTTTCGTCGGTGTTGTCGTGACGGCTGATGAGGGCCAGGTTCTGATCGAAAAACAATGATTGGGAGCGGATCTGATCGCTGCCTGGGTGCTCGATGCTCCACACCTCATACGCCGCATTGTCTGGTGCCTTCACCAGTGTTTTCAGGGCGCCGGTGCGCAAAGGACGAACCATGAAGAAGTCGCCATTGCTGTAACCCAGATAGAGCGAGGCCAGATCGGCGTTGTCCTTGAGTGATTGGCTGAAGGGCTTGAGCAACGCCAGGCGCTGCTCAAGGTCGGGCGCCTGGGTCGCCGGATTGTCCGCCAGCAAGCTCAGCAGATGGCGAATCGGCTGATAGGTGCGATGCAGGTCCAGGCGGACATCCTGCTCGATACGGTTGAAGAGTTTTTCGCTGCTGGAAAGAATGATCTGGGTGGTTTGCCGATAGTTGAAAATGCCCAGTACCACCCCGGTCAGTAACAACAGGAAGGTGAACATCACGCTGATGTGGATGTGCAAAGGGAACCGGCGTTGATCCGGGTGCAGTGGGCTGGGCATTGCAGCTTTCTCCATGATGATTAACACACTGCTCAGCCCTCAAGCATAGTTAATGCTCCTTCATTGTGCTTTTGTCATGGTGTGCCATCTGTTGTTGCAATGCCTGCTCCAGTTCAAGCATGGCGCGCTCCACGGACTTGCTGCAATTGGCCACTTCATCGGGGTGGAACCTGTTGTTGCAGGCCTGTTCGAGCGCTTCGCAGCTGTCGATCAGTCGGCAGGCCTGGACGATTCGGGCCGCGCCCTTGATTTTGTGGGCAATGTCGAGGAGTGACTGTCGGCCCTTTGACTCGGATAACGCCAGCAACGCTTTGCGGTCCAGACGGTTGCTGTTAAGCAGTTCGGTCAACAATCGCTGGTTCAGTGTCGGGTTGCCACCGGTCAACAGGTGCAGCCCCTCCAGACTGAAGGCCGGCTCGCGAACTGTCGGCGTGATGCCTTCGACCCATTGGCTCAAGGCCGTCAGGCTGAGGGGTTTGAACAGGCAATCGTCCATCCCGGCCAGTTTGCAGCGTTGTCTTTCCTCTGGCTGCGCGTTGGCGGTGAAACCCAGAACGGTACAGGGAGAGCGCTGCAGGTGCTGTTCATGTTGGCGAATGGCACGGGCCAGCTCATATCCATTCATGATTGGCATGTTGCAATCGGCAATCACCAGGTCGAATGGCTGATTCTTCCATGCCTCGAACCCCTCCTCGCCATCCGCAGCGACGTTGAACCGATGCCCCAGAAACTCCAGTTGCTGGCACATGAGTAAGCGATTGGCCGGGTGATCATCGACCACCAGCACGTTCAAGGGGACCGCGCTCGGGTGGATTCGCGGCTCGGCAGGTTCCGGCATCCGTTCCGTTGGCAGGGTGGCCAGGCTCAGCGAAACCCGAACCTGTGTGCCGATTCCCGGCTGACTGTTCAACTGCAGGCTGCCGCCCATCATTTCACACAGATTGCGGCTGATCACCAGGCCAAGCCCCGCGCCGCCTCGGGCTGACTGGCTGGAGTTATCGGCCTGGACGAAGGGCTCGAACAACCGCTGTTGATCGTGCTCGCTGATCCCTGCGCCACTGTCTTCAACCAGCAATTGCAGGTCGACTCGCTCAGGCTCGTCGGTCGGCTGCAGCTCTACGCTGATCCTGACTTGGCCCTGTTGCGTAAACTTGATGGCATTGCTGATCAGATTGGACAGCACCTGCTTGAAGCGCATCGGGTCCAACAGGACATCAGTCGCCGGTTTGGCAGGGCTGAATTCCAGTTGCAGCCCGAGATTTTTCTGCCGGGCCAGCCCGTCGAAAATCCGCACCACCGAGGCGACGGTTTCAGCCAGATTGACGCGCTCCGGGCTCAGGCTCAGACGCCCGGATTCGATGCGCGCAATATCGAGAATGTCGCCGATCAGTTCCAGCAGGTCTTTCGCCGAGTGGTACGCGACGTCGATGGCTGGTCGATCCGGATGACGGTGATCGATACGCTTGAGTGTCAGTTCGAGCATGCCGATGATTGCATTCATGGGCGTGCGGATTTCATGGCTCATGGTCGCCAGAAAGGTGCTTTTAGCTCGGTTGGCTTCATCGGCGCGCTCTTTCGCTGCCCGCAACTCATCAAACAGTTGCCGCCGTTCACTGATGTCAATCCAGCCGCCAATGATGCCTTGCACATCACCGCTCGAGTCTCGATAGGGAAGAATCCAGTGATAGATCGTCAGTTTGCGGTCGTCGATGTGCAACGGACGGTCGAAAATCAGCGGCGTACCCTCGGCCATGACGCGCTGGTAATCCGCCTGATATTCCCGTGCTTCGAAGGCGTTGCTGAAGCAGCCCTGCGTGACGCCTTTACCGATGATGTCTTCGCGTTTCGCGCAGAAGGTTTCCAGGTAACTGTCGTTGCAGCTTTGCAGCAGTCCCTGGCGATCACGCACGTAAATGGGATGAGGTGTGCCATTGACCAGTGATCGCATGAATTCCAGTTGATCGTTCAATGCGCGTTCGGCCGCCTGACGCTGCTTTATCTGACGTCTCATATAGGCGTTCCAGGCAACGGATATCAGCAGTAAAACACCAGCGCCTGTAACGATCTGATAGAACACTCGGTGATAGTTGCGCCAAGTATTCTGCAAGGGCGCCGAATAACCACGCCAGCGGTTGTTAATGATGCCCAACTCCTCCGG
Source organism: Pseudomonas frederiksbergensis (assembly GCF_003732275.1). Taxonomy (GTDB): domain Bacteria; phylum Pseudomonadota; class Gammaproteobacteria; order Pseudomonadales; family Pseudomonadaceae; genus Aquipseudomonas; species Aquipseudomonas frederiksbergensis_H. The sequence goes on along the minus strand of NZ_MOBM01000012.1, from coordinate 78,336 downwards.
TGTGATGCTCAACAGTGCCTTGTCGAGGATGGCATTCAGTTCTTTGGCGTCGCGTCCGGTCACCAGGGAAAACGCTGCCTGTCGGGTGCCAATGGTGGTGGTGATCTGAAGCGTCTGTTCGAAGATCTGCGATGAGATGAAGTAGTTCGCGATCACCAGTGAGTTCACGGCACCTTCCGCCTGACCCTCGGCGAGCAACTCCACGGCACTGAATGTATCCGGGGTTTCAACCAGGTTGATCCGTGGAAATTCGCTGCGCAGGTAATCCACCAGTGGATTGCCTTGGGCGATGGCCAGGCGTTTGCCCTGCAATTGCGTGAGATTTGTCGGGCTGTCGGCCGCTTTGCGCGTCAGCAGCACAAAGGAGTTTTCCAGATAGGGGCGGCTGAAGTTCAACGTCGTTTCACGTTGGGCGCTGGGAAGCAGGGCGGCGATCAGGTCGACCTGATGGTTAGCAATCTGCTCGATCATCTCGTCATCGCTTCGGCTGCGCTGGATTTCGAAATACAAACCGGTGCGCAATCTGATCAACTCAAGCAGATCAGCCGTGACGCCTCGAAAGTTGCCGTCGCTGTCGAAAAACGTCAGCGGCGCAAACGCTTCATTGACCACGACGCGCACGACCGGATGTTGTGCCAGCCAGCGTTCTTCGCGGTGGCTGAGTTGCAGTTTGTGATCGGTGAGAAGAATGTCGCTGCCGGCACTCCAGCGTTTGGCGATGTTTTCTCGCTCGCTGGTGGGGATGGTCTTGAGTACCACGTTGATGATTGCGAGCAGGTTCGGGTTGTCCTTCTGCACGGCAAAGCTGAAACCATGGGCTTCGTGTTTACCGAAGTTGGCCATGCGGATGTTGTTCAGATACCCCTTGTTGATCATGTAGTGGGTTGAAATGGTGTCGCCGAGAAAAACGTCAGCCTGGTCGAAGGCAACCGCATTGATTGCATTCTGGTAGGACGGATAGGAGGTGATGATTGCCTTCGGATACAGCGCCCTGACCTCATCCAGAGGCAAATAGTGATACACCATGCTAAGCCGCATGCCGGCAAGTCCATCTGTCAGCGATCTGGTTTCTCCTTCTCGTGTCACCAGTACGGGTTGATCCACCGCATAAGGCGTGGACAGGGCAATGTCGGCATTGTCGGCTTCGAACCCATTGGCAGTGCCGAGCATGTCGACCTGGCCTTTTTCCAGCGCCTCGATTGCGGCCCCGCGGGATGCGAAACGCTGCACCTTGATCGGCAACCCTATGGCCTTGCCGAGGATCCCTGCGTAATCGGCGGTCAAACCTTCATAGTCGTGGCCGCTGAGGGTCAGGTCGAAAGGAGGATAATCCGGGGCCGATGTACCCAGGATCAATTCACGTTTGTCTTTGACCCATTGTCGTTGTGAGGTATCCAGTTGGACTTCCAGGTGTCCGGCCGTCGAGCGACTGAGGAGGGAGTAGTGTTCGCCGGCTGTCTTGGCCGCGAGCAATGAGGTGCTCAGGCATAAACCCGCGGCCATGAGTATTAGATGATCCTTCAAACGGCTGGGCATCCTGTTTCTCACACTAACGCGTTACGTTTTGCCATATCGATGAGTTCAACCAGGGATTTGGCTTTGAGTTTCTGCATGAGTCGTTTTTTATAAGTGCTGACCGTTTTGTTGCTGAGAAACATGCCCTTGGCAATTTCTTTATTGGTGCGACCTTGGGCGAAAAGTTGTAATACCATCAACTCTCGATCGTTGACGGATTTAAATAATTCAAGGTCGGACCAGCGCGCGTCGTCACGACGAACAGGGTTCAAGGCTTGACTGGGAAAGTAGTTGTAACCTGATAAGACCGCTTTGATCGCACTCATCAGTTCACTGAGGTCTTCCTGCTTGCATACATAACCCGATGCGCCGGACTGCATGCAGCGAATACCGAACAGTGTCGGACACTGTGCAGTTAATACCAGTGTTTTTAGGGGTGTGCTCATGGCGTTGAAACGGGAGAGAACTTCCAGCCCATCCAGTTTGGGAATGCTGATGTCGAGGATGATCAGGTCAGGCATGCATTCGCGAACCATCTGCATTGCATCGACCCCATTGTCACTTTCGCCGACGACTTTGTAACCTTCATGTTCCAGCAGCATTCGAACGGCAAGGCGGATAACAGGGTGATCGTCGACAATAAAAACGGAGTTCATAATCAAATCCCATACGTGCACAAATAAAGCGCGCACCTTAGCTCAGATAGTTGAGGCACCGCATGAACTGAGGGGGGTGTAGCGGCAATACAGGAAAAGTCCTACAGCCGAAGAAGAATAGGACTACGTGTCAACTAGGTTTTGCATGAGGAAGGGCAAAGGTTTGGAGGGGTAGTCAAGAGATTGAAAATATTGAGTTAGAGGTATGGGTCTTTATTTTTGTCATGGATCTAGTGTGTTTGGGTTTTTGCGTTTTTATGGTGAGGCCAAGGTCAATAAGTTTCTGAAGTCTGATTGTTTCAATGGTTTGATCAAGTAACCAAGCAAGGGCAGTCCATGTTCGTAGGCCATTACTTTAAGCTCGTCCAGTTCGACGGATGTCAGGCCGCTCAAAAGTATTGCCTGTCTGATCATCCCCCGGTGACTGGCGTATTCGATCAAGTCGAGGCCTGGAAGGTCGGGCAGGCATTGGTCGCACAGAAGAATATCGAACGGTTGCGCAGCCTTGAGCATTTGCTGCAAGGCGGCTTCGGCACTGTCAGTGGCAGTCAATTGGGTGAAGCCATAACTCTCGAGCAGGTATTGAGTCGCTCGTAGCTGAAAGGGATGATCTTCCACCAGCAAGATGCGCCAATCATGTTTGAACATAGGTGTTTTCATGCGTCATCTGTCGAGCAGGGGGAGTGCAATTATTTCGCGAGACAGCCGAACAATCGATCAGTCCGCTCTGCACAGGGTGTAGGGCGATTCTGTTGACGTTGAAATACAGATGAATGTCGAGACATTCGATCAGCCGTTCAAAGGTCTCTGACACGGCTGACCGATAGGCTTCTATCCGTGGCTTGAACGACCGGTCATTTCCAGCGCCATTTCACTGGCATAGCTGTCGGTCATGCCGGCGATGAAATCAATCATGCGCAAGAAGGAGGTGTGTAAAGGGCCATTAGGATCGGGCGCATTGTTGCCTAACAGGTCGAGTATGCGGCGGTGCTTGAAGGATGGCGTGCGACCGTTGTGTTGCTCCAGTGCCGCGCCGCAAAAGGCGTTGAGCAGGATTTCCAGGGTGGTATAGGCGCCTATTTCGTGGAGTGTCTTGCGCTTGTCCTGGAAGATTTTTTTGCGCGCCATGTCCTTGGCATTCAAGACGCAGCGTTTGGCGGGGCCATGCATATGTTCCACCAGGTCGCCAGGCAGCGTGCCGGCCAGCAGCGCGTCCTGTTGCTCGACGAAGGCTCGGGCTGCCGCGTTGGTCAGGTGTTCGATGGCTTTGCCCCGCAGGATCGCCAGTTTGCGCCGACGCGAATCCTGGGGACCGAGCTGGCGATAGGTTTCCGGGAGATCGTCGCCCACCAGGTCCAGCAGCAGGGACTCGACTTCGGCGTACTCCAACAACTCCATTTCCAGGCCATCTTCCAGATCGATCAGCGCGTAACAGATGTCGTCGGCAGCCTCCATCAGGTACACCAGCGGATGACGCGCCCAGCGCTGTTCTTCCAGCTGGGGCAGGCCGAGTTTATGAGCGATCTGTTCCAGCAACGGCAGTTCGCTCTGATAGCAGCCGAACTTGTGCTTCTTGTAGCCCAGTGAGTCGGCGTGCCGAGCAGTCCACGGGTATTTCAGGTAGGTGCCCAGTGTGGCGTAGGTCAGCCGGGTTCCCCCTTCGAACTGGTGGTATTCAAGCTGGGTAAGCACCCGGAAACCTTGGGCATTGCCTTCGAAATTGAGGAAGTCATTGCGTTCGGCTTCGCTCATGGCATCCAGCCAGCCACGGCCTGCGGCCTGCTGGAACCAGTGGCGGATCGCGTCTTCACCAGAATGACCGAAGGGCGGATTACCAATGTCATGGGCCAGGCAAGCCGATTGCACCACCATGCCCAGGTCGCTCGGCTCGCACCAGTCGGGCAGGGCGCTGCGGATGGTTTCACCGACGCGCATGCCCAGCGAACGGCCGACGCAGCTGACTTCCAGCGAGTGGGTCAGGCGCGTGTGGATGTGATCGTTGCTGGAGACCGGATGGACTTGGGTCTTGCGCCCGAGACGGCGAAACGCGCCCGAAAAAATGATGCGGTCGTGGTCTTTATGGAAAGGGCTGCGGCCGAGTTCTTCCGGGCTATGCACAGGCTTTCCGAGGCGTTCGCGGGTAAGCAGGGTTTGCCAATCCAAGGCTGGTTTCTCCGTCAGGTGACTGATGCCCTAGCTTCCCGGTTCGCGCCGGTCCCTGCAAGAAGAACTACAGCCCTGCGGCATCGATATCTATGAGTAGCAATCGCTCGCCATTGTCGAAAAATTGCCCGGCGGTGAGGCAGTACTGATTGCTGGTGGCATCGCGGTAGGTGTTGGAAAGCGTCAGTCGGCGCTCATCCCAACCCTCGGTCAGCAAGTGATAAAAGTAGGGGCGCCATGACCAGTTATGGCCCAGGTAGCGGTTATCGGCTTCCCAGCCGTTGTTGCGCCATTCCAGGTTGGGGGTCAGCTGCGTGCCGTGGCGGTCGCATTGATAAAAGCGCAACAACCAGGGAAACGCTTCCAGTTGCGGCAAGGTGCTGAGGGGCGCGCTGGCTTGAGCCCAGGCTTGCAGGATGGTCATCAGTTCGCTGAGTTGCTGGCGCATGATCATCAGGCGAGCGCGCTCAGCCAGTTTTTGCTGAACATAGCGCTGACGCAATTGCGCGAAGCGCTCGACAAAGGCATCTGTGGCGAAGAAATCAGCTTGCGCACGGGCGAACAGAAAGCCCTGTACGTAGCGTGAACCACACTCCAGGGCAAAATTCAGTTGAGCTTCGGTTTCCACGCCCTCGGCGATAATCCAGCAACCGGTTTTCTCCGCCATTTGCGCCAGTGCCTTCACCACATCGCTGCTGGGGCCACCCAACGCGGCGGCCTGGAACAATCGCATGTCGAGCTTGAGAATGTCCGGTTGCAGGGCCAGCACGCGATCGAGCTGAGAGTAACCGGCACCGAAATCATCGATGGCGATCCGTGCCCCGGCTTGTCGATAGCGGGCCACGACTTCGGCCAGACGCTGGCTGTCGCCGCCCAGTTCGGTGATTTCGAAGACGATTCGCTGGGCGTCGACGCCATACCTGCTCAGCTGCTTGAGGCTTGGCAGTGCCTGGTCCCGGCGCAGGCGACTGATCCAGCGGGGCGATATGTTCAGGCTGAGAAACCAGTCCGGGGGCGCTTCGTGTAGACGGCTCAGGGCATCATCGCGAATCTGGCGATCGAGACGACGCAAAGCGATGGCGGGGGTTCGGGGGTCGGCGAACAGCGGTCCTACCGAGGTCAGTTGGCCGTCGGCCTGACGCAGTCGACCCAGCGCTTCGACGCCAGCGATGCGGCCCGTGGCGGTATCGATGAACGGCTGAAAGCAGGCGAGCGGTTGCCCGTCGATCACGAGACCTCCTTAGTGAGGTTTTGTTCTGGGTAAACCTGGGCGCCAGACAGGCACGCAGGACTAACCTCTCGATAAAGAGGTTAATCCTGGTGGTGTTGCAAGAATGCAGCCAAACAAGACTGATTAGTGTTTGCGCGAAGAGTTCTGCATGATCAGCTTGATCAGTGGCCCCAGCGTGACGCCCAGGCGAGCCAGCCGAGTCAGGCTGCCGATACCGCCACCCTTGGCACCTTTGCCGGTCAGAAAGCCCAACCCGATCACGGCCGCGATGCCCCAGAGCGGGGCGTGTTTGATGCCGAGACCGTCTTGCAGGTTTTGCGTCATGCCACGCATCCGTTGCAGGGGGTGCAACAGGTGTTGGGATTCGTGGCGAATTTCCTGGCGATGCATTTCCATGCGCAGGCGGATCAGCGCCTTGCGCATTTCCGTGCGTGAGCTGTTGCGGGGAAGTTCAGACATGCTCATGGCAACAGACGCTCCCGATCATTGGCCAACTCTTCCAGGGTGCCATGGAAGGGCGAGGATTCATCGAAAATCGCTGCTCTCAAGCGCATCGCACAGAACAACGCGGCGAGGGTATAGAACACACAGAGCCCGATAATTGCTGCCAGGCGATAAGTGTCCCAAAACAGGATCAACACCAGCGTCGACAAGCCCACCAGCAACAACAAGGCAAAAACCAGCGTCAGGCCTGCAAACAGCAACAGGCTCACGGTGCGTGCTTTTTGTTCCTGCAATTCAATGCCGAACAGTTCGACATGACTGTGCAGCAGTCCAAGAAACGCGGCACCGAGGCGCCGCGGTGATGAGCCGGTGCCCGTCGCGGACGGGCCGGATTCGCCGATCGCCATATCAGCGCCGAGTGGCTAGCAGGCCAATCAGGAAACCCACGCCGGCCGCAATTCCGACCGATTGCCATGGGTTGGCCTGGACGTAATCTTCCGTGGCGGTGACAGCGGCCTTGCCGCGCTCGCGCACAGAGTCTTCGGTCAATCTCAGGGTTTCGCGCGCGCGCAGCAGACTGTCATGGATCTGCTGGCGCAACTCATCGGCTTGATCGCCAGCCAGGGATTTGGTGTGTTCCAGCAACCTTTCAGTGTCGGTGACCAGCGTCTGAAAATCTTCCATCAGAACTTCTTGAGCAGTCTTTGCTGTGGTGCGTGCCATTGGTGATCTCCGTAAGTGGCTTCTGAAGCGTTCGAGTATGAGCCTTGCGTGAAGGTTCAGTACAAATGACTGGTACAACTTTTGCTATGTCGTGGTGCGTCAGCCTGCGCCATTGCGCTGTTGCTGGGCATGATTTCAGGAAAACCTTAACTCAAATAATCAAAACTCGCGCGGAGGCTGCGGTCTTGTGCGCCAAACCGGTTCATCCAGATCAGCGCTGTGGTCTGGATGAGCTGCAACTTGGTGCGTCAGCCATCTGCGCGAACTGCTTTGGTGCTTTTTTTCAGCCTTCAGGTCTGCCAATCCATGGAAAATCTGCAAAGTGCTGTGGACAGTCTGGTCCATAGCTCCAACACGTTGTTCATCCTTATCGGTGCGGTCATGGTCCTGGCCATGCACGCCGGTTTTGCCTTTCTCGAGGTGGGTACGGTTCGACAAAAGAACCAGGTCAACGCCTTGTCGAAGATCCTCAGTGACTTCGCCATTTCGACCCTGGCCTACTTCTTTATAGGCTATTGGATTTCTTACGGGGTCACTTTCATGCAACCGGCGGCGGTGATTACTGCCGATCATGGCTATGGGCTGGTGAAATTTTTCTTTCTGCTGACCTTTGCTGCAGCAATACCGGCAATCATTTCCGGAGGCATCGCCGAGCGCGCCCGGTTCGTGCCGCAGTTGTGTGCGACGGCGCTGATCGTGGCGTTCATCTATCCCTTCTTCGAAGGCATGATCTGGAATGGCAACTTTGGCCTGCAAGCCTGGTTGCTGGAGCGTTTTGGCGCCAGCTTCCATGACTTCGCAGGCTCCGTGGTGGTTCACGCCATGGGCGGCTGGCTGGCACTTGCGGCGGTGTTGTTGCTCGGCCCAAGGCAAGGTCGTTATCGCGATGGGCGACTCGTGGCATTCGCACCGTCGAGCATTCCCTTTCTGGCGTTGGGTTCGTGGATTTTGATCGTCGGCTGGTTCGGTTTCAACGTGATGAGCGCTCAGACCCTGCAAGGGGTCAGCGGGCTGGTGGCGGTGAACTCGCTGATGGCCATGGTCGGCGGCACCGTGGCGGCGTTGATTGTCGGGCGCAATGACCCGGGCTTCCTGCATAACGGCCCATTGGCCGGGTTGGTGGCGATCTGCGCCGGATCGGATCTGATGCATCCGGTGGGCGCGTTGGTGACTGGGGCCATCGCCGGGGCACTGTTTGTCTGGTGTTTTACCGCAGCTCAAGGCAAATGGCATATCGATGATGTGCTGGGCGTCTGGCCTCTGCATGGACTGTGTGGTGTCTGGGGCGGGATCGCTTGCGGCATCTTTGGTCAAACCGCCTTGGGTGGTTTGGGGGGCGTGAGTTTGATCAGCCAGTTGATCGGCACTTCTTTGGGTGTGATCGTGGCGCTAGCCGGCGGTTTTGCGGTGTATGGCGTGATCAATGCGTTGTTTGGTTTGCGCCTGAGCCAGGAAGAGGAGTATTACGGCGCGGACTTGTCGGTGCATAAGATCGGCGCCGTGAGTCAGGATTGAATCACCGTTCCTCATCGTCGGCACCGGGGTAAAAACCGTGCAGCAGGCGATAGCGGTCACGCCGTACCTGGTCGACCCGGTCTCGCACCTGCTGGCCGGGTATGCCTAGCATGATCAGCGCGTGGGAGGCGAGCATCAGGCTGGACTCCAGCAACTCGGGTACGACTTCGCTGGCGCCAGCGGCCTTCAACTCGGCCAACTGACTGTCGTCCCGTGTGCGCACCAGGATCGACACGCTCGGGTTGAACCGGCGTGCCTCCTTGAGTATCAACAGTGCGATGTCCGTCTTGTCCACGGCGACCACCAACAGTCTGGCGCGTTCCAGCCCGATCGCGACCAGCAGCTCGCCGCGACGTGAGTCGCCGTAATGAACACAGCTTTCATTGACGGCTGCTTCCTGAACCCGCACCGGGTCGGTATCCAGCGCAATGTAAGGTTGATCTATATTACGCAGGACGCGCCCGATGGACTGGCCTACGCGACCGTAGCCACAGATCACTACGTGATTGTGCAAGCCTGCGGTGAGCGCGCTGATTTCTTCGAGTTCGGCTTCTTCGTTGGGCTTGTGGTGCAGGCGTGTGGCGAGGTGGGGAGCGGCGCGCAGCAGTAAAGGCGTCACCAGCATCGAGCAGAACGTGGCGGCCAGCAGCAGGCCACCGAAATCGGCGGGCATCAGTTTGTTCTGCTGCATCTGCGTCATCAGGGCAAAGCAGAACTCGCCCCCTTGAGCCAATGCCAGGCCGCTGCGCCAGGCGGTTTCGACATCGCTGCCGCGCCATTTGACCAGCAGCGCGACCACGGTGCCTTTGATCAGCAGCAACCCCAGCGTCAGGCCAAGAACCAGCAGGCCGTGGCTGGCAAACAACCGCAAGTCGATCAGCATGCCGATGCTGACGAAGAACACCCCGAGCAGAATGTCGCGGAACGGACGGATGTCCGCCTCGATCTGATGTCGGTAGTGGCTTTCGCCCAGCAGCATGCCGGCGAGAAAGGCGCCCAGGGCCGGGGAGAGGCCGAGTAGGTGAGTCAGCGAGGCTGTCAGCAAAACGATCACCAGCGCCAACAGCACGAACAGCTCCGCGGACCGGGATGCGGCGACTTCATGGAACAGCCGTGGCAGAAACCAGCGACTGACCAGCAGCAGACCGACGAACAGCACTATGGTCTTGCCCAGCGTCAATGGCAGCGCCCAATACCAGGCCTGGTCGCTGCTGCCGGCGAACACCGGCACCAGGGTCAGTAGCAACACCGCGACCACGTCCTGGAACAACAGCACGGCGATGGCATTCTGGCCGTGGCGGCTGAAGAGCTCACCGAGACTGCCCAACTCTTTGCTGACAATGGCGGTGGACGACAGCGCCAAACCGGTACCGAGTAACAGTGCAGGTATGGTCGGCATGCCGAACAGCATCAGCACCCCTCCCAGCACCATCCCGGAACCCAGCACCTGCAGGCTGCCCAGGCCAAATACCACCTGGCGCAGTGCGAGCATTTTCGACAGGGAAAACTCAAGCCCGAGGGAGAACAGCAAGAACACCACGCCCAACTCGGCAAGGTCGGGCAACTCTTCGCTTTCATTCACCCAGTTGAACGCGGTCGGCCCGATCATCAGCCCCACGCACAGGTAGCCCAGCACCGGTGGCAAGCGCAGACGCTGGAACAGTGCAATTACCACCAGAGAGGAGGTGAAGATGATCAACAGATTGGCGAACACAAAAAACTCCGGTGAGGGTTCTGACTACTCAAGCGTAGAGGCAAAAAAAACGCGAGCATCGCGCAAGTGGCAGTTGAGGCGAATGATGTGCGTCAGGAGTTTGCCGAAATCTCTTGAAATCAGCCATTGCTCAGACATATGGGGCATCGGCTCGACTGCTTTTGATAGCGGGCCTAGAATGAGCGCTTACTTCGATGGATCTTGTCGTCATGCCTCCTGAATGTCGCCTATTCGGCACCCTTGGTTGCCATCTTTGTGAAGTCGCCGAAGCACTTCTGATGCCCTTTGTCGAAAACGGGTTGTTGGTGGAGTTGGTCGACATCGCGGAAAACGAAGACTGGGTCGAAGACTATGGTTTGCGTATACCGGTGCTGCGGCGTCTTGATAACGGCGCTGAGCTCGATTGGCCCTTCGATGCGGATCAGGTCGTAGCGTTCCTGAGTCGTGACGCCAGCTGAAGACGTCCCACCCGTCGCGATCCTCGTTTCATCCATTGGCGAAAGGTTGGTTATTCGGTTACTGTATGTGTATACAGTTATTCCGATTGCCTGCCATGCTTTTCCCTGTTTCGGGTTTGGCAGCCGATCCCGGACGTCAGAGGGATGAACCTTGGTCAATGTCGAGCAATTGAAGAACAGCGTGAACCGGATGTCGGCGGACGTGGTGCGCGAGGCCGTCCTCGAATTGCGTCTGGATGGCCTGGTCACGGAGGGAAAAACGCCTTTCAACAAATTGCATTTCAATACCTGTTTCGCCGAAATCGAAGCCTTGTTCCAGCGTGCGGGCTATCACCGACAGCTGGATGTCGTGGGCTATCAGGGTTTGTTGTACGCGCTTTATGATCCGGGTCGCTGGGAAGCGGTCGATGTGCTGCGCTGGCTCAAGGAGTTCACCGAAGCGGCCGCTCGCACACAATCGATACCGGCCTGAGGATTCTCTTCTAGGTTCGTTCCGGCCACTGTTGGATAATGCCGCCCTGCATTGAGGGTTAGAGCTTTCCGTATGTCCATTTCATCTTTTTCTGCTGCACATAACCAGGCCAGCACGCTTTATTTGCCGCCGGGGCCGTGGCAGACCGTACTCGATTGCCTGTGCGAACACTTCAGCGCCATCGGTCGTGAACAGTGGCTGGACAGAATTGCTCGCGGTCGTGTCCTCGATGGACAAGGCCTGCCGATCGCCCTGGACCTGCCTTACAAGGAAGGTCTGCGGATTCATTATTTCCGCGAAGTACCGGACGAAAAACCGATCCCGGTGGTGGAGTCGATCCTCTATGCCGACGAGCATCTGGTGGTAGCAGACAAACCACACTTTCTGCCCGTGACTCCCGCGGGTGAATACGTTGAGCAGACATTGCTGCGACGGCTGATCCGTCGACTGGATAACCCGCATCTGGTGCCGTTGCATCGTATCGATCGGCATACGGCGGGGCTGGTGCTGTTTTCAGCCAACCCTCAGAGTCGGTCGGCGTATCAATCCTTGTTTCCTACACGCCAGATCGAAAAGCGCTATGAAGCAATCGCCCGGGCATTGCCGGAACACTCCTTCCCGCTGGTCCATAAAAGTCGACTTATCGATGGCGAACCGTTTTTTCGCATGCAGGAAGGTCCGGGCGTCAGCAATACCGAGACGGCTGTCGAGGTCAGGGAAAAAAACGGTGAACTCTGGCGTTATGCGCTGTACCCGGTAACGGGCAAGAAACATCAGTTGCGCGTTCACATGACAGCCCTGGGAGCCAGCATCTGCAATGATCCGTTCTATCCGCAGGTGCTCAAGGACGTAGAAGATGACTATGCCAACCCCTTGAAGCTGTTGGCCCAGGGGCTGCGATTTGTCGATCCGGTCACGGGGCAGGAAAGAGAATTCGAAAGCACTATCACCTTGCAGTGGTGATCACAGGGCTAACGACTCTGCTTTTCTTCAGCCACGAAAAAGCCCGCTTTTAAAGCGGGCTTTTCTGTATCTGGTTGTAGCCGTAAAGATTACAAATCTTTAACGGTACGGACCTGATCTTTATTGACGCGGGTGTGCTTGCCATCCAGTTGTTCGAATTCGTAAAAGCCCGATTCTTCATCGTACTTAGGCGCGTCGACGGCCTGGATTTCTCGACCGTCATTCAAGGTGATCACTGTAGGCGATGCGCAACCGGCGAGGGTCGCAAGGCCCAGTGCGAGCATGAAAGTGGCGAGGGTCCGTTGAGTCATGAGTGTGTCTCCGAATGGGAATTCTTTTGGTTGCTGAGCTTGAGACGTATACAACGCGCGCAAGTTCCTTCGCGTGTCAGTCTGACACAATGTGATGTGCGCTTAACAGTTCCGGCGTATTGAGATTGGCCAGGCGAGCGTCGTTGTCCGGGCATTGCAGGGCTGTGGCGCCCAGTTTGCGCATAAGGCGCCCCGGGCTGCGCTCACCTTCGTTCCAGGCGGTCTCAAAAGCCGCTGAAAGGGCGATGGGAATCATGCACAGCAAGGGCTCCCAGTGTTCGCCATGACGCAGCATCAACGGTTTGTCCGGATGCTGTCCGGCGGTTTCACGCATGCTCTGGAGCAGCGCGGCATCGATGCGTGGTACATCGCAGGGCAGTACCAGTAGGTGAGTGTGGCGGGCGGCCTTCAGGCCTGCGCGAATACCCGCCAACGGCCCCGGAAAGTCGCCTTCGTCGTCATGGACCAACTGATCGGCATAAGGCGCATATTTTTCCAGGTTTCTGTTGCAGGAGATGATCAGGTCATCACTGAGCGGGCGCGTCTTACGGTGCAGATGCGCGATCAGCGGCTCGCCGTGCCAATCCAGCAAACCCTTGTCCTGACCGCCCATACGTTGGCCGCGACCGCCGGCCAGGAGCAGAATGGAGCAAGGCGCCAGAGGTGTATTCGAGGTCATCGCACTTCTCCATGGGGGCGGCGAAAAAATGAGGCGCTGTGATATAACACCGGGCTGTTTCTCCTACAACTGGACGAGCCTATGAAAGCCAAGGCTGATGTACCTTTCGCACCGCTCAACATCGCGGTGCTGACTGTCAGCGATACCCGTACCCTGGAAACCGATACCTCAGGCCAGGTCTTCGTCGACCGTTTGAGCGCTGCCGGTCATAACCTGGCGGCCCGTGTACTGCTTAAAGATGACCTCTACAAAATTCGCGCGCAAGTCGCCAACTGGATTGCCGATGAGGTCGTGCAAGTGGTGCTGATCACCGGCGGTACCGGGTTCACCGGTCGCGACAGCACGCCCGAAGCCGTGAGTTGCCTGCTGGATAAACAGGTTGATGGTTTTGGTGAATTGTTCCGGCAGATATCGGTAGCGGATATCGGCACCTCGACGGTTCAGTCCAGGGCCTTGGCCGGTCTGGCCAATGGCACGCTGGTCTGCTGTTTGCCGGGCTCGACCAATGCGGTGCGCACCGGTTGGGACGGCATTCTCGCCGAGCAACTGGATTCGCGTCACCGTCCGTGCAATTTCGTGGCCCACCTGAAACAGGCGGCACCCTGTGAATCCCGTGGGTAAGCCAGGCAAGACTGGCAGTCTGATGGCTGTCGAGGTGGCACTGGCACGCTTACTGGAAATGGCTGACGCCTCGAAGATTCATGAGCACGAACGCTTGCCGTTGGCGCAGGTTCAGGGGCGTGTACTGGCCACTGACCTGGTCTCGACACTGGATTTGCCGCCTTGGCCCAACAGCGCCATGGACGGTTATGCCTTGCACCTGGCCGACTGGACGGGAGAGCCATTGGTGGTCAGTCAGAAGATTTTTGCAGGCCAGGCCCCGGAGCCCTTGAAGCCGGGTACCTGTGCGCGAATCTTCACCGGCGCGCCTGTGCCTGCAGGTGCCGACTGTGTCGAGATGCAGGAGAACGCCGAGGTTCAGGCGGATGAGCGGGTACGTTTCACCGAGACCATGACCCCAGGAAAGAACATCCGTCCACAAGGTCAGGAAGCCACCGTTGGTGAGCTGATCCTGCCCGTCGGAACGCGTTTGGGGCCTATCGAGCAGGGGTTGGCGGCATCGCTGGGATGCGCTGAGCTGGACGTGGTTCGCAAGGTTCGTGTTGCGGTCTTGTCTACCGGTGATGAGTTGATTGAGCCAGGCCAGGCCCTTGGGCCGGGGCAGATCTACAACAGCAATCGAGTACTGCTCTGCAGCTGGCTGCAGCGCTTGGGTTGTGAGGTGATCGATGCCGGCATTCTTCCCGATGATTTAGCGACTACTCGTGCCCGCCTTGGTGACTTGAAGGATGTCGACCTGATTCTCTCGACCGGTGGCGTATCGGTGGGAGAGGCCGACTTTCTGGGCATTGCCTTGCGGGAAGAGGGTGAATTGACTCTGTGGAAGCTTGCCATCAAACCAGGTAAGCCGCTGACGTTCGGGCATTTTCGCGGCGTGCCTGTGATTGGTTTACCCGGCAATCCGGCATCGACCCTGGTGACTTTTGCTCTGTTGGCAAGGCCCTACCTCTTGCGCCGCCAAGGCGTAAAAGAGGTTGAGCCCATGAAGTTTCAGGTGTCGGCAGGGTTTGTCTGGCCAAAGGCTGGCAACCGACGTGAATACTTGCGCGGACGTCTGGAGAATGGCCGGGCGATCCTCTACAGGAATCAGAGCTCTGGCGTGCTGCGCAGTGCTGCCTGGGCTGACGGTCTGGTTGAAGTGCTGGAGGACCGTACGCTGATCGAGGGTGATTGTGTGAGCTTCATCCCGTTGAGTGAAGTCTTGAGCTGATACAGGCTCTGGTTTTTGTCACGCAAGCCCGGTTGATCGCATTGGGCCTGCGTGCAATGACCATTCCTTAATGTGCCAGAAGTGTCACGACCTGGTCGAAGCGGCTGTTGGCGATCCAGGCCAGAAGTCCCAGGATCACGGCTGTTCCGCCAGCTGAATAGGCAAGCCTGTGCTTGATGGACTTGACGTCGCCCCGGACTTCATCCATGTCTCTTCGGATGTACTTGAGGTGTGTTTCCAATTCAATGACGCGAGGTTCCATATCAACTTCTCCGGCGGGCTTTGCACTGTTTTTGAGTTCAGCCTGATGATTGGCGCGATTTTCGGTGAACGGCGCGACCGGAGTTACCGGTAGTCTGAGGTCATGGCTTTGCATGGAGTAACTGGCTCCTCGCGTTAAAACCATTCGAGTGGTCGATGCCGTTGTTGCTCGCGCTTTTTGAGGCCCTTAAGCGGGTTCCATTCATTGTTTTCACATCCCTGTGTAAATTTAACGGGTGATGACTGATAACCGAGGCACAACGGTGTACCAATTACCCGGGTGGGTCAATTGAGCCGATTCCTCACGTTTTGTAAGAAAAAATACCGCTCTGTAGGACTCACGTTTCCTGCCCTTGGAAATAATTCGACTTTTATGAGGGGCTGCGAGGTCAACATATCCCATGGAATTACGGATATGGGAGTGGCACAAATGAGCGAGCGCAAGGCGCTGTTGATTCTGCATGGCAAGCAGGCACTCAACGAGGAGGTCCGTGCAGCCGTCGAAGGCAAGCGCCAGCAGGGCTGGAAACTGGCTGTTCGACTGACCTGGGAGGCCGGTGATGCGCAGCGGTTGGTAGAGGAAGCGCTGACGGCAGGCTATACGCAGCTGATTGCCGGCGGCGGCGATGGTACCTTGCGTGATATCGCCGAAGCCATGGCGGCGCATTCGACGCAGGCCAGTCTGGTGCTGTTGCCCTTGGGCACCGCCAACGATTTTGCTCGCGCTGCCGGTGTGCCTCTGGAACCCGCTCAGGCGTTGGACCTACTGGAGGCTGCCCCGCGAGCCATCGATCTGGGAGAAGTCGGCGGGCAGGTTTTTCTGAACATGGCCACTGGCGGTTTTGGCAGCCAGGTCACGGCCAATACCTCAGAGGATCTGAAAAAAATTCTCGGAGGCGCCGCTTATCTCTTCACGGGTTTATCGCGCTTCAGTGAGTTGCATGCGGCCTATGGCGAGTTGCAGGGGCCGGATTTTCACTGGAGCGGCGAATTGTTGGCATTGGGCATTGGCAATGGCCGACAGGCTGGCGGTGGTCATGTGTTGTGCCCACAGGCGCTGGCTGACGATGGTTTGCTGGATATCAGCATTTTGCCCGCGCCACAGGAAGTGGTCGGCACCTTGAAAGACTTGCTGACCGATGGCTTCGGAATCGACAACATGTTTGTGCGAGCTCGCTTGCCATGGGTCGAGATCAAAGTCTCGGAGGGCCTTTATATCAACCTTGATGGTGAACCTCTGGAGGG
Source organism: Pseudomonas frederiksbergensis (assembly GCF_003732275.1). Taxonomy (GTDB): domain Bacteria; phylum Pseudomonadota; class Gammaproteobacteria; order Pseudomonadales; family Pseudomonadaceae; genus Aquipseudomonas; species Aquipseudomonas frederiksbergensis_H. The sequence continues at coordinate 62,155 of NZ_MOBM01000012.1, read as the reverse complement.
CGATAGTCTGCGTTTCTCGGCGCGCCCGGCGGCATTGCGTGTGCATTTGCCCGAGGGCTCGCCGCTGCTGAGTGTCTCGAATCCAGCTAATCGTCCAGACTGATGATTTGCTCGCGCACGGCGAACAGCACCAGGCCGGCCACATCGTAGATCTGCAAGCGTTTCATGATTTGCGAGCGGTGGGTTTCGACGGTCTTGATACTCAGACCCAGCCCATTGGCGATTTCCCGGGTGGATTTTCCGCGAACAATCAGTCGCAGGATTTCCAGCTGGCGTGCCGTCAGGTTGTGCGAATCCTGGGTTTGCGTCTGATTTTTCTGGGTTCGGGTCAGCGCCTGGTTGATGACCGTATGGGCAATGGCCGGGCTCAGGTAGCGTTCGTTATTGCGCAAGGCATCCAGGGCATGTTCGAGTTCGGTGGCCGTGGTGTCCTTGAGCAGGTAGCCATGAGCCCCTGATTCCAGTGCCTGCATGATGAGCGCCGGGTCGGTGTGCATCGACAGGATGAGTACTTTGCACTGTGGGCGTACTCGCTTGAGTCGCTGCAAGGCTTCAAGGCCACCGGTTTCCTTCATGGAAATATCCAGCAGAATGATGTCCGGGGACAGCTGCTCGACCATCTCGACCAACTGCGAGCCGTCATTAGCCTCCCCGATTACTGCATAGCCGGGAATATCCAGCACCAGAGCGCGCACGCCAGCCCTGATCAGCGAGTGGTCGTCCACCAGAAGTAAGTTACAAATCAATGCATAACCTTATTCGTACTGGCCCGTTCTAGCGCACGGGGCGCCCAGGGGAGGAGTGCTTCTATTTGAGTGCCTTTGCCTGGTTCGCTGGTCACGGTCAGTGTGCCACCTAACTGATCGATCCGTTCAGACATCCCGGCCATTCCGCGTTGCCCCTCGCGAGCAGGATCTGCCGCTGGCGTGAAACCCAGGCCATCGTCGCTGATCAACAGCGTCAGGCCCTGAGGCAGGCGTTGCAGGCGAACCAACAGATTTTTGGCCTCGGCGTGACGCAGTATATTGGTAACTGCTTCTTGAGTGATTCGAAAGGCTGCCACCGCCATTTCCTCAGGTATGCCCGTCAGGCGTTGATGGCATTCCAGGCTCCAGTTCACGGAGGTATTGGCCAGGGTCCTGAGTAAATGTGCACGCAGACTGGCTTCCAGCCCGAGACTGGTCAGTTGCCGCGGATTGAGGATGGCCGAGACGTCACGAACCTTGGTCAGGGTTTCGTCCAGCGTATCGCAGAGTACCGAGCACTGACCCTGCAGTTCTTCGGGCAGTCGACGTTTGAGCCATTCACTTTGAAGTTTTGCGGCGGTCAACAATTGACCGATGTCATCATGCAGTTCCCGACTGAGCCGGTGGCGTTCGTTTTCCTGCACTTCCAGCAGACGGTCAGCCAGTTCTTGAGGTTGAAACTTTATCGATTTGCGCGAGAGGCAATGTCCCACCCAGACACAGGTCAGCGCTGCACTGTTGAGCACCAGCAGACTCACTGGCAGTGGCATGGACAAGCTGTAGACCAGCAGGCTGCCAAGCGCCGAGCAGATGCACAGTAATAGCGTGAACCGGCGCGCGTTTTTTCGGGAGGGTGGCCACTGGGTAATTGACTTGAGGCTGGCGTACATAGCGGATGGAGCCAATGGATGTTCGCTGCGGGTAGACCGGCCATAAGGGCTGACGGGTCTCTGTGTGGAAGTCGTTGTGTGAAAGTCGCCTTCAATGGCTGCGGTGCAGTATTCGAAATACAGCCTTCAATGGGCTCGCCTGGAGTCACTCTGTCATTAATTGACGTCAACTAATGGTCGGCATAATACCACTTAAGATACCGTTGGTCGCGTTCGGATATATAGCTCTGTACAGGCAGTAAATAGGGTGTGTGGACGGTAGCTCCATAATGGAAAAAACTTTCGAGTCTTATCGTAGGAACATATCGTTTGCCAGTATTTTGTTTTTATTGACTGGCACTACCTGAAGGCGAGACAGAAATAACTATGTGTTTCGAGCGGTCGTCGACTGGTATGAATATTCAATCGCGACATGAGCGCATCAAGTTATAAGGCAGCGTCATGGCGATAAAACAGCGCAGCACGGCCAGGTGCTGGTGAATTTTAAGCTTGCCGTTCCGAGAACAAAACGAGCCTGAACGGTCTAGAGTGGCTGGGCGGCTGAAACTGACTTTGTCCCACTTGAAACGCAAACGCTTCAATCAGCGAGGTCTGTTCACTGTCATCGAGACCGAGCTGGCCGGTAGCCTGATCGATGAGTTCGAGTTGCCAGGCCATTAATGTGAAGCAGTCCTGGAGCGCGTCCAGGGCTTGGTCGTGCAAGTCCATGTGGTTCTGCGCCTGGCTCAGTAATCCATGAATATGCAACGAGAACTCCGAGACCGCCACCAGTGCCAGGGCATCGGCCTTGCTGGACAGCTTGAGAAGGGTGCTGAGCATGCAATCGATGGCGTCCTTGTCATTGCTGATCAATTGCAAATGACTCAGGCACTCCTCGGATTTGGCCAAGAGTGTTTCAGCCTCGACGAGAAACTCCGGAAATCGCTGAGCCCACTCTTTGGTGTCGTTCGGCATGCTTATCTCCACAACGTCATGTCAAATGAGGGAATGTCGTGTGTGCCGACGAGAACCATAAGTGTCTCGGCGCTGGCAAGCCTTCGTGAGATCGCGCTCTGGCAGGTTTGAGCGCCAGCTGGGGAACTCGAGAGGGTGGATGGCCACTGACCTGCGATCGCACACAAAAGCCTGACTCCGTTCATGCAATGAGAATGGCGTCACATTAATGGCTATTGGATATTGCGAATATCAGGTTGGGCCTGATTGTTACTAGGGGAATCCCTTACGCAGGGGAACCTAACGTGCAAACCGAGGTCGCGCCGCAGGGAATAAAAGCAGATGAGAAATCACGGACTCAGTAAAACATGATGTTAATGTGACATCAATGCCTGATCGTGACATTTTGTCTGGGGGTCAAGGTCCGGCAAAAACAGCCGATAACTTCCTTTAGTGAATTCATCAGAACAAGCCCAGGAGTCATTAATGGCCGGCATTCTCGACACGGTAGACCAACGCACGCAACTGGTGGGTGAGAATCGCCTGGAAATTCTCATGTTCCGGCTGGCCGGACGACAATTGTTCGCGATCAATGTCTTCAAGGTCCAGGAAGTGCTGCAGCTGCCGAAGCTGACCCTGATGCCCCAACGCCATCCCTTTGTTTGCGGAGTGGTCAACCTGCGTGGCCAGACGCTGCCGGTGATCGACCTGTCCCAGGCCATCGGCATGCGCCCGCTGGTACCAAGCCCCACCAGTACCATCATCGTCACCGAGTACAACCGTTCGGTGCAGGCGTTTTTGGTCGGTGGCGTGGACCGCATCGTCAACATGAACTGGGAAGCCATTCTGCCGCCGCCGACCAGTGCCGGTCGCCAGCATTACCTGACCGCCATCAGCAAGGTCGATGACCAGTTGGTGGAAATCATCGACGTTGAAAAAGTCTTGGCCGAAATCGTTCCATACAACGCCAAGGTATCGCGCGACAAACTCGACGATCCGGTTCTGGAGCGTGCTCGTGGCCGTGAAGTGCTGCTGGTGGATGACTCGAACGTGGCCCTGTCGCAATTGCGCGACACGTTGGGTCAACTGGGCGTGAAGATGCACATCGCCAGCGATGGCTTGAAGGCGCTGAACATGCTCAAGGCCTGGGCCGATACGGGCGAAGTCATGACCGACAAGCTGCTGATGATCTTTACCGATGCGGAAATGCCGGAAATGGACGGCTATCGCCTGACTACCGAAATCCGTAATGACCCCCGTTTGCGCGGCCTTTATGTGGTCTTGCATACCTCGCTGTCGGGTAGCTTCAACGACTCGATGGTCAAGAAGGTCGGCTGCGACAACTTTCTCTCCAAGTTCCAGCCGGACAAACTCGTCGACGTCGTGCGCCAGCGCCTGATGCTCGACGCAGTCCCTGCCTGACATCACTAGGGGGCTGGTCTGACATCAGCCTTTGATTCGGCAATCAAGCTCGTATAGGGTGGCGTTTTTACCCACCAGGGAGCTGGCCATGCGTCTGAGCGCGCTTTATCGTTTTCCGTTGAAATCCGGCAAGGGTGAGACCCTCAATCAGGTCAGCCTGGACAAGCTGGGACTGGACGGTGATCGACGCTGGATGTTGGTGGATGAGGCCAGTGGGCGTTTTCTGACCCAGCGCGCGGTCGCGAAAATGAGTCAGCTGTCGGCGTTGTGGAATGCCGATGGCGGCTTGACCCTCAGTGCTCCGGACCATTCACCGATCGATATTGCGTTGCCTGACGGTGAGGCCGATCTGCGCGGGGTGACCATCTGGCGCGACACCCTGCGCGTTCCCGATGCCGGCGATGCGGCGGGTGCCTGGGTCAGTGAGTTCATCGGCAAGCCAACGCGTTTGGTGCAAGTGCCGCTTGATCGCGCGCGGACCACCCAGGCCGGCTACGGCAAGGACGATGATCAGGTAGCTTTTGCCGACGGCTTTCCGTTGTTGCTGATTGGTCAGGCGTCGCTGGAAGATTTGTCGCAACGGGTCGGGCGGCCGCTGGAGATGTTGCGCTTTCGGCCCAATCTGGTGATCGAGGGCAGTGAAGCGTATGCCGAAGATAGCTGGAAGCGCATCCGCATTGGCGATGTCGAGTTCCGCGTGGTCAAGTCCTGTTCACGCTGCATTCTGACCACCATCGACCCACAGACCGGCGAACGCAGCGAAGATCGCGAACCTTTGGCGACCTTGCAGAAATACCGGGCCCAGGAAGACGGCGCGATGTTCGGTCAGAACCTGGTCAATGACGGTAACGGCAGGCTCGAAGTCGGCATGCCGGTGACGATCCTCGAATAAAAGCCCTTCAAAATGAAAAATGCCCGTGTCCTTTTTGGACACGGGCATTTTTTTCGCCGTGAAAACCCGCGGGTTTAGTCGCGGTATTCGCACAGGTAAGCGGTGTCGACGGCCACTTTCAGCTGGAACTTGCTGTTGGCGGGTACGTTGAACTGGCTGCCGGCGGCAAAGGTTTCCCAAGTGTCGCTGTCAGGCAGTTTGACGGTCAGGGCGCCGGACACCACGTGCATGATTTCACGCTGGCTGGTGCCGAATTCGTATTCGCCCGGTGCCATGACGCCGATGGTCGCTGGACCTTCAGCGGTGCCAAAGGCGATCGACTTGACGGTGCCGTCGAAGTACTCGTTGACTTTAAACATGGGCGGTTCCTCGAAAAGGGCTAAAAAGGGCCGGCCAGTATGCACAAGGTGTCGATAGGCGTCACCTCCTGCACTCAAGGATTAGCGGGGAAAACCAGCGGTAACAAACGTGCAGTATTGCGCGCGTCTTCCAGCGCCCGATGCTGCTGACCGTTGAACTGCAGGCCCGCCAGTTGCAGGGCTCCATTGAGCCCCAGCGGGCGCTCCAGCCGACGAGCCTTGGCGAAACGTTGCTTGAGGTTCATGTGCGGCACCCGGCTCAGGGCGCTGTCGAGTTGCAGGCGCTGCCAGTCTTGAAGCAGTTGTTTGCGGTCGTAATCGCCCCAACTGGCCCAGCCTTCCAGGCGCGCGTGATGTTGACCGAGCCAGCGTTCGAACAACGGCCAGATGTCGGTGAGCGGCTGTGCGGCATTGATATTGGCCTGGGTGATGTGGGTCAGTTCCCGGCAAAAAGGCGTCAGCAAGGGCCGGCGCAACGGGCGCACGAAGCACTGGAAGTGATCCAGTTCCTGGCCCTTGCGGTCCACGAGGGTGGCACCGATTTCGATGATTTCCATTTCCGTTACTGGCCAGCCACCCTCATCGGTGGTGGCTTCCAGATCAATGACCAACCAGTGAGGCATCGCAGGGTTCCTGGTATCCGCGTCCTGATAGGGCTTGAGCGTAGCCAAAGCCGGCGGATCCGCCTAGCGGCTTATTCGACCTCCAACAAAATCTGACGATTTTTGACCTGATCGCCTACCTTGATCTGCAACCGTTTGAGCACGCCGTCGATACCCGATTTGAGCGGATGCTCCATTTTCATTGCTTCAAGCACTACCAGTAGCTGACCTTTGCTGACCGGGCTGCCCTCACTGACCAATACATCGACGATCGCCCCGTCCATCGGCGCCTTGAGCGTGCCGGAACTGACACTGACCTGGCCGTTGACCAGCGCCTGGGTCCGATCGACCAGCCGCAGGCTGCCGGGGCGCGTGAACAACCACAGTTGCCCGGCTTCGAGGCGGTAGGCATGGCGTTGGCGGATGCCGTCGATTTCCAGGGTAGCCCAGTGCCCGTCGCACCCGATGATTTTCAGTTCGAGGGTGCAAGCGCCAATCTGAGCACGGTAGGGTTTGCCAGGTTCAGCGTTCAATTCCACCGGCCAATCCTGATCCTCCAGGCCGATTCGGTAGTGCAAAGGCACGCAGGCGTTGTTGCGCCAACCGGCTAGCGGGGCGCGGTGAGCCTGTGCCGACGCTTGATAAAACAGCGCCGCGGCGATGGCCAGTTCTTCGGCGCTCGGCACATGGAGATGCAGACAAGGATGATCGGCAAAGTACGTGGGGATGAACCCGGTGCTGAACTCGCCGCTGATGAACTGTGGATGTTCCAGCAGGCTGGAGAGCAAGCGCTGATTGCTTTGCACGCCCAGCAGCACGCTGTCCCGCACCGCCCGCAACAACTTGCGCCGGGCTTCTTCGCGGGTGGCGCCGTGGGCGATGAGCTTGCCCAGCATCGGGTCATAGAACGGGCTGACAGACTGGCCTTCGATCAGACCGTGGTCGATCCGCACGCCGCCTTGCAACGCGGGCTCCCAGGCTGCGATTCGCCCGGTTTGCGGCACAAATCCCTGGGCTGGATCTTCGGCGTACAGGCGCACCTCCATGGCATGCCCGTTGAGCTGCACCTGCTCCTGTCGCAATGGCAGTGGCAGTCCTTCGGCAACGTGTAACTGCCAGGCCACCAGATCGAGGCCGGTGATCAGCTCTGTCACGGGGTGTTCCACTTGCAGCCGAGTGTTCATCTCCAGGAAGTAAAACTGGCCGCGAGCATCCAGCAGGAATTCCACAGTGCCGGCGCCGACGTAATTCACCGCGCGCCCCGCCTTGAGCGCGGCTTCGCCCATGGCCTGGCGCAACTCGGCGGTCATTACCGGGCAGGGTGCTTCTTCGATGATTTTCTGGTGACGGCGCTGGATCGAACAGTCGCGCTCGCCAAGGTAGATCAGGTTGCCGTGCTGATCGCCGAACACCTGAACCTCGACGTGACGCGGGTCGATCAAGGCTTGCTCGAGGATCAGTTCGTCGCTGCCAAACCCATGCAGCGCTTCGGAGCGTGCGGTACGGAGTTGCTCCAGCAACTCGGCGGCACTGTGTACCAGGCGCATGCCACGACCGCCACCGCCGGCGCTGGCCTTGATCATCAGCGGGTAGCCGATGCGTTCGGCTTCGCGGCGCAAAGTCGCGTCGTCCTGTTCGCTGCCCTGATAGCCTTTGATGCAGGGCTCGCCCGCTTTGATCATGGCAAGTTTCGACAGACGTTTGCTGCCCATCAGTTCGATGGCTTCGGGGCTGGGGCCGATGAAGAGGATGCCGGCCTGTTGGCAGGCGAGGGCGAATTCTGTGTTTTCCGAGAGGAAGCCGTAACCGGGGTGGATCGCATCGGCACCGGTGCGCCGGGCGGCGTCGATGATTGCCGGGATGTTCAGGTAAGACTGTTGCACCGGGGCCGGGCCGATGTTCACGGCTTCGTCGGCCATCTGCACATGCAAGGCATCGGCGTCGGCATCGCTGAACACGGCGACGGTGCGGTAGCCCAGCGCTTGCGCGGTGCGCTGGATGCGGCAGGCGATTTCACCGCGGTTGGCGATCAGGATTTTGCTGAAGGCGGGCATGGGTTGTTCCCTTTGTATTGCGGTGAATGTGATGGCCCCATCGCGAGCAGGCTCGCTCCCACATTTGAAATGCATTCCCCTGTGGAGCCTGCTCGCGATGCTTTTAAATAGCCCAACCCGGTTTACGCTTCTGCACAAAGGCCATCGTCCCCTCGACCCCTTCATCCCCGGTCACTGCCTCACTGAACCACTTGGCCGCTTGGTCCAGCAGGCCATCCGAGAATTGCACCGCACTCGCCAGCAAGAGTTTTTTTGTCGCCGCATTCGCCCCCGGTGCGCAACACAACACATGGGCCAGCACCTCATCGAGGCGTTCGGCCAAGGCTTGCGGGTCATGCTCGACAAAATGCACCAGTCCCATGCGCCGCGCCTGGGTGCCATCGAACCGTGCGGCGGTCAGGGCCAGTCGGCGGGCCTGGGTCAGGCCGATGCGCTGCACCACGAACGGCGCGATCTGCGCCGGCAACAGGCCGAGGCTGGTTTCCGGCAGGCCGAATTGCGCCTGATGATCGGCCATCGCGATATCGCTGACGCAGGCCAGACCAAAGCCGCCGCCAAGCACCGCGCCTTGCAGCACCGTGATGACCACTTGCGGCGCATGCTGAGCTTCTTCCAGCAAGGCGCCGAACGCACGGTTCAATTCGCGGTAGGCGGTCGCGCCTTGAGCGCGGGCATTGGCCATGTCCTTGATGTCGGCACCGGCACAAAAATGCCCGCCGGCACCACCAATCACCAACGCGCGAACCTGCCGGTCATCCCGCACCGCCGCCAGCACCGCCCGCAGCTCGGCGACCATTTGCAGGCTCATGGCGTTGCGACTGTCGGGGCGATTGAGGGTGATGTGCAGGACGCCGTTATGCCGTTCGAGCAACAGGGTCTGACAAACGGGGAGGGTGCTCATTTCTTTTTCCCCGGCAGGATGCCCATGAGTTTGCAGATGATCCCCAGCATGATTTCGTCGGCACCGCCGCCGATCGACACCAGCCGCACGTCGCGATAAGCCCGGGCCACCGGGTTGTCCCACATGAAACCCATGCCGCCCCAATATTGCAGGCAACTGTCGCTGACTTCCCGACCGAGTCGCCCGGCCTTGAGTTTGGCCATGGACGCCAGACGGGTAACGTCCTGGCCTTTGATGTATTGCTCGGTGGCCTGATAGACCAGCGCCCGCAGGCATTCGATTTCGGTTTGCAGTTCGGCCAGGCGGAAATGAATGACCTGATTGTCGATCAGCGCATTGCCGAAGGTTTTGCGCTCCTTGCAGTACTCGATGGTGCTGTCGACGCAGTGTTCCAGGCCTTTGATCATGTTCGCCGCGCCGAACAATCGTTCTTCCTGGAACTGCAGCATCTGCATCATGAACCCCGCGCCTTCGTGGCCGATGCGGTTGCGTTGCGGTACGCGCACATGGTCGAAAAACACCTGGGCGGTTTCCGAGCTGCGCATGCCGAGCTTGTCCAGGTGCGAGCTGAGGCTGATGCCGGGGCTGTTCATCGGCACCATGATCAGCGACTTGTTGATGTGCGGTTTGTCGTCCGAAGTGTTGGCCAGCAGGCAAATGAAATCGGCGCTCGGCGAGTTGGTGATCCACATCTTGCTGCCGTTGATCACGTAGTCGTCGCCGTCCTTGCGGGCGGTGGTTTTCAAACCTGCTACGTCGGAGCCGGCACCGACTTCGGAGACGCCGATGCAGCCAACCTGCTCGCCGGTGATCGCGGGGCGGAGGAATTCTTCGCGTAACTCATCGGAGCCGAAACGCGCCAGGGCCGGGGTACACATGTCGGTCTGCACGCCGATGGACATCGGAATACCGCCGCAATGAATGGTGCCGAATTCTTCGGCAGCCACAATCGAATAGCTGTAATCGAGCCCCATGCCGCCGAATTTTTCCGGTTTGGAAATCCCCAGCAGACCGAGGTCGCCGGCCTTGCGGAAGATCTCATGGATCGGAAAGCGCCCGGCCTTTTCCCATTCCTCGACATGAGGATTGATCTCGTGATCGACGAATTGACGGACGGTGCGGCGCAGTGCTTCGTGTTCCTGGGTGAAGATCATTTTTTATTGTTCTCCTGATCGCCGCTTAGAAGCGGGCTACGCCGAAACTGTTGGATTGCAGCGAACGAACTTCGGCCTCATGACAGATATCCAGCAAATACCCGAGCAACGTGCGGGTGTCCCGTGGATCGATCAGCCCGTCGTCCCACAGATTGGCGCTGCCATACAGCGCGGTGGACTGGCTGTCGAGTTTCTGCGCGGTGACCTGTTCCAGCATGTCGAGCATTTTCGGGTCGGGCACCAACCCGTCCTTGAGCTGTTTGGCTTCGGTGACGATCCGCAACACTTTACCGGCCTGGGCGCCGCCCATCACCGCGGTGCGGCTGTTGGGCCAGGCGAAGATGAAACGCGGGTCGAGGCCACGGCCGCACATCGCATAGTTGCCGGCACCATAGGAACCGCCGACGACGATCGTCAATTTAGGCACCCGGGCATTGGCCACCGCTTGAATCATTTTGGCGCCGTGCTTGATCACGCCTTGTTGTTCCGACTCGGTGCCGACCATGAAACCGGTGGTGTTGTGGAAAAACAGCAGGGGCGTCTGGCTCTGGTCGCAGAGCTGAATGAACTGTGCAGCCTTGCTCGCACCTTTGGGTGTAATCGGGCCGTTGTTGCCGATGAAGCCGCAGGCCCGACCCTGAATCTGCAAATGCCCGCAGATTGTTTGCTGGTCGAACTCGCCCTTGAATTCAAGGAAGTTCGAAGCGTCGGCAATCCGGGCGATGATTTCACGCACGTCATAGGGTTTTTTCGGGTCATCCGGGATCAGACCCAGCAGTTCGTCGATGGGGTAGAGCGGTTCTTCCCACTGACGTTCGGGTAACCATGGCAGCTGATCGTTCCACGGCAACAGGCTCATGATTTCGCGCACCTGGCGCACGCCATCGGCATCGTTCTCGGCCAGGTATTCGGCGGTGCCGGCGGTTTGCGCGTGCATCTCGGCGCCGCCCAGTTCTTCATCGGTGGCGACTTCACCAGTGGCAGCCTTGAGCAGCGGCGGCCCGGCGAGAAACAGCTTGGCCTTGCCGCGCACCACCACCACGTAATCCGACAACCCCGGCTGATAAGCACCGCCCGCCGTGGCCGAGCCATGGACCACAGTAATTTGCGGCAAGCTCATGGCCGACATCCGCGCCTGATTGGCAAAGCTGCGCGCGCCTTCGACGAAAATCTCCGCCGCATAATTGAGGTTGGCGCCTCCGCTTTCCGCGAGGGTGATTACCGGCAGTTTGTTTTCCATGGCGATCTGTTGCAGGCGCAGGGACTTTTTCAAACCGCTGGGGGAAATGGTTCCACCCTTGATCGCGCTGTTGTTCGCCACCACCAATACCCGTACGCCGGATACGTAACCGATACCAGCGATCAAACCGCCGCCGGCCGAGCTGCCGTCCTTGTCGTCGTGCAGCTTGTAGCCGGCCAGGCTCGCCAGCTCGAGGAACGGCGCGCCGGGGTCGAGCAGCAGGTTAAGCCGCTCCCGGGGCAGCAGCTGCCCGCGCTTGTCGAACCTGGGCTTGGCTTCGGCGGCTTTGCTCAGCAGGTTCTGTTCGAGCTGACGGACTTGCTCAATGCCGGCCAGCATGGCCGCCCGGTTGCGGGCGAACGCTTCGCTGAACGGATCTACCTGGGACTGGATGACCGGCATGGTTACTCCTTGTCCTTGAGCTCGTCTGGTTTGGATGCGTCGGGTTTGAGCGCGTCGGGTCTGAGTACTTCGGGTAAATAGGCGCGGTGAAAGCCGTTGTACGAGTGGCTGTTCTGCGCCTTGTGCATCGGCCAGGCCCGCCCGCCGAGGCTGGCGGCGCCGTCGATGCGCAACGTGCTGCCGCTGACAAAAGCGGCTGCCGGGCTGAGCAGGAAAACAATCGCCGCGCTGATTTCCGATTCGGTGCCGATGCGCTTGAGCGGTACGTGTTCGCACAGGGTCGGGATCACGGCCCGGAATGCACCTTCGTAGGTGTCCATGCCGCTGGAGGCGACCCAGCCTGGCGCGACGGCGTTGACCCGCACGCCGGCATAGCCCCATTCAAACGCGGCGGTCTTGGTGAAGTTGTCCATGCCCGAGCGCGCCGCGCCCGAGTGACCCATGCCGGGCATGCCGCCCCACATGTCGGCGAGCATGTTGACGATGGCGCCGCCGTGCTTGCTCATCGATTGATTGAACACCTCACGGGCCATCAGAAAACCACCCACCAGATTGGTGCGCAGTATGGTTTCGAAACCTTTCTGATTGATCGACGCCAGGGGCGAGGGATATTGCCCGCCAGCATTGTTGACCAGCCCATGAATCGGCCCGTGTTTGCGGATCAATTCGCTGACCAGTTGCGTGACGGCGTCTTCATCGCGGATATCGCAGACCTGCCAACTGGCTTCACCCCCGTCTTCGGTGATTTCAGCGGCGACCTTTTTCAGTTTCTCGGTATTACGTCCCACCAGCAGCACATGCGCGCCGAGGGCTGCGAGCTCGTGAGCGGTGCAACGACCGATGCCGCTGCCGCCGCCGGTGACGATGATGTTTTGGCCAGCGAACAGGTCGGGTTTGTAAATCGAGTCATAAGCCATGGCGACGGTCCTCTTAGGGGGTGTTCTCAATTAGTTTCCCTGCCGCGTTGTCGCCTTAAAGCGGGCCAGGCAAGGCGCAGGCCGCTGGGAATGGTAGCTCCCTTTCAAGGCCTGCAACGCAGCCTGGCCCGCTTTAAGGCACAACCCGAAGGGCCGGGCCTGCTGTTGTGCAGGGCTGTGTTGCTCGAAGCTTATTTGGAATGACCAAACTACGCTTCTCGCGCCTTGCCCTGCACAACAGCAGACCCGGCGCGGCGGGGAAACTAATTGAGAACGCCCCCTAGACCTGATCGGCGATGCGCTGCGGCACCGGAATCTGGATCTCCAGCAGTTGTTGAGCGAACGCCTTGCCTTGCGGATCGATCCGCAGGCTGGCCACGCCACCGCCGCCGAGCGCGTTCTCCAGAAGAAAATTAAAGCTCTGAGTGCCGGGTAAATACCAGCGTTCGACGCGTCCGTGGATCGGATCGAGGACATGGCTCATCCAGTCGACCATTACCGCAGGTGTCAACGCTTCGGCGATCCACGGCAGGTAGTCGGGTTGACGGGCCATGACGCCGATATTGCTGTGATTGCCCTTGTCGCCGGAGCGCGCCACGGCGAGTTTGATCAGGGCCACGCTGGCGTCGGCCCGTTCTGTGGGTTGGGGCGGATCGAACGGTAATGGCAAGTCATCCGGATCGAGTACATCGAGGGCGGGCAGGGCGCACGGGTGGCGCTCACCGGCGAGGTCGATTTCCAGGGTGCAGGCAGTTTTGTCGATCAGGAATGAAAACAGCCGGATCAGCGGGTACACCGTCGGCCGCCCGCCGACGATCCCGGTCAACCCCGGCGCCATGCCGGTGGCGGCCTGGGCGATTTCCCGGGAGAACAGAATCAAGGCCTGTCTGCTTGGGTGGCGCACGGCGAGTTTGATCACCACTTCGCGGCTGTCCTGGCGCTGGCCATGAGGGCCATAAGTGGCTTCGCTGCCCAGCAGTTCGATGTTCACTTCGCTGTAGGGCGCCCAGCCGCGCTGGCTGAAGATTTCCGAGGTCTTGTTGATGATCGCCTGGCTGACCCGTCGGGCCTTGGCCACGGCATCGATCCCGGCGATCAGGCAGCTGGCGGTACAGCGGAAACCGTCCGGATACGTGGCGCTGACCTTGTAGTGATCGGTCGGCGGCAAGCCTTTTGCGCCATGCACCTGCACCGCGTTTTTGCCTTGCTGCACGAGTTTGACCTGACTGAAATCGCACACCACATCGGGCAGCAGATAGGCCTGCGGGTCGCCGATTTCATAAAGCATCTGCTCGCCAACGGTCAGGGGCGTGACCAGACCGCCGGAACCATCGGGTTTGCTGACGATAAACTGGCCGTCGGCGCCGACCTCGACGATCGGAAAACCGATGTGTTCGTAATCGGGCACGTCGTGCCAATCGGTAAAATTGCCGCCGGTGCATTGGGCGCCACATTCAATAAGGTGCCCGGCCAATGCAGCCTGGGCGAGTTTGTCGTAGTCGTGCCACGACCAGCCGAACTCATGCACCAGCGCGGCGCTGACCACGGCGCTGTCGACCACGCGCCCGGTAATCACAATGTCGGCGCCCAGACGCAGGGCTTCGACGATGCCCGGCGCGCCGAGGTAGGCGTTGGTCGACACGCACATCGGCGGCAGGGGCGTGCCATTGAACATCTCATGGAGGCCAAGGCTGCTCAGGCGTTTGAACTGCGGTTGCAGATCGTCACCCGATAGCACGGCGATCTTCAGCGCCACTCCGGCCTTGTCGCAGGCCGTTTGCAGGGCCGCGGCGCAAGCCTGTGGATTGACGCCACCGGCATTGCTGATGACGTGGATCTTCTGTTCCGCGAGCTGGTTGAGGAGGGGGCTGAGGACTTCGATGAAGTCGCTGGCGAAGCCGGCCCCCGGATCTTTCATCCGCGCCCCGGCCATGATCGACATCGTGATCTCGGCCAGATAATCGAACACCAGATAGTCCAGCCGCCCGCCTTCCACCAGTTGCTCGGCGGCGGTCGAGGTGTCGCCCCAGAATGCGCTGGCGCAACCGATGCGGATTGTTTTGGGCGCAGCCAATTCCATAACCACCTCCGACAGAAGTGCTTCGAGACTACCAAGCAAGCGCTTGGTTTGTAAACGACTGAAATATCTTCTGCCCAAGCGCTTGCTTGGTCGCCCCCGCCAGCTTAAATTGCCCGCGCAACCCCGCTGTTTTAGCGGCCAGCGGCGCAATTGATTGATCGACTGTAGGAGAGAACGGGTGGACGAGCAAAAAGCCCTGAGGGTGATGCGCGAATTGGTCGACAGCGGCCAATTGACCGACCCGGACAGCGCCCGCGGCAAACTGCTGCAAGTGGCCGCTCACCTGTTTCGTAATAAAGGTTATGAACGTACCACCGTGCGCGATCTGGCCGGTGCGGTCGGCATTCAATCAGGCAGTATTTTTCACCACTTCAAAAGCAAGGATGAGATCTTGCGGGCAGTGATGGAAGAGACCATTCGCTACAACACCGCATTGATGCGCGCAGCCCTGGCCGAGGCCGGCAGTGTGCGCGAGCGGGTTTTGGCGCTGATTCGCTGCGAATTGCAGTCGATCATGGGCGGCAGCGGCGAAGCCATGGCGGTGCTGGTGTATGAGTGGCGTTCGCTGTCAGCGGAAGGCCAGGCGCAGGTTCTGGCGCTGCGTGATATTTATGAAGACATCTGGCTGCAGGTGCTGGGCGAAGCCAAGGACGCCGGTTTTATCCGTGGTGACGTGTTCATCACCCGCCGTTTCCTGACGGGCGCGTTGTCCTGGACCACCACCTGGTTTCGTGCCGATGGCAGCATGAGCCTCGATCAATTGGCCGATGAGGCGTTGATTCTGGTGCTTGAAGAACGGCAGTGAGCCGTCTATCTCGGCAAGAAACTGGCTAAGTTGGCGAAACCGCCTAGCTTGAATGCATTGATTGATATTTTTTTTGGGGAGTAGGCTGTTTTGATGTCTTCACCAATTCGAACAGTGTCTCGGCTTTTGCTGGCGGCGCTTGCTGTGTGCTGCGTGTTGCCGTCTCAGGCTGCACAGTTGGTGCGGGTCGGTGCCGCGCATTTTCCACCCTATACCGTGCGCCCGGAGTCCGGTGCCGACACCGGTTTGTTGCCGCAACTGGTGGAAGCATTGAATCAGTTGCAAACCGACTATCGGTTTGAGCTGGTGCCCACCTCGATTCCTCGACGTTTCAACGATTTCAAGGAAGGCCGGGTCGACATGGCGATTTTCGAGAACCCGGACTGGGGGTGGAAGGACATCCCGCACACCCTCGTCGACATGGGCCTGGAAGATGCAGAAATCTTTGTCGCGCAAAAGAAACCCGATCGCGATGAGAATTACTTCAAGGACCTGACGGGCAAGCGCCTGGCGCTGTACAGCGGCTATCACTACGAATTTGCCAATTTCAATGCCGATCCCAAGTATCTGGCCGACGCCTACAAGGCCACGCTGACCTATTCCCATGACAGCAACCTGCTGATGGTGCTGCGTGGGCGAGCGGACATTGCCTTGGTGACACGCTCCTATCTGAGCGATTACCTGCTGCGTAACGAGAAAGTCGGCGAGCAATTGCTGGTGTCGCAACGCATCGATCAGGTCTATCACCATTACGCGTTGATTCGCCCGCAGGCGCCGATTACCGGCGAAGCATTTGGCAAGTTGCTGCAAGGCCTGCGAAACAACGGCCAGATGCTGAAGATTTTCGATCCCTACAAAATTGCTCTGGTGCCGGTGGGAAAACCCTGAATCGTGCCCCTGATTAGTGCCATGAGACGCGCATTTGGTGACTGCGCTTAAATTTCCTGCTCCGGCTCACGTCACATCGTTGAACTGTCGACGATTACCGTGAGCCCCACCCATGTCCAATCTGAATGACCTGACCACCCTGGCCTTGCCGTCAGGCAACTGTCTTGTAGCCGATGAAACCGCCAGCCGCCTGAGCCTCAGCCTGCAAGGGCAGGCGTTGATCGAGCTGCGGCTGACCCGCGAGCCCGAGTTGCATCTGCGGCTGGAGGAGCGCTTCGGTCGCCCTGACGGTCAGGCATTCTGGGCGGCCTGTTATTGGCTGTTTGCCCGTGACGCGGCTTGTCAGCGTCTGACCTGGCACCTCGATGACGTGCCCACCGAAGCCTTGCTCAGCGGGTTGTTGATCGCGACCGACGTCACCGGTCAGTATCGCTGCGAACGCATGCTGTTCTGGCAGCTGCCCCAGTCTTGGCTGGGTGAATCGCGCACTGGCAGCTATCCGCAGCAAATGGTCATCAGCGGCGGCAAGCGCCATCCATTGCGTGCGGTGAAACCCCGTGGTGAGGTGTATCGACGCTTCGATGCGCGGCTCGGTGCGTGGGTCTCCCTGCGCACGGTAGAAATCGAGCATGACCTGGCGCGTTTCAACCGCTGGCAGAACAGCCCGCGGGTGGCGAGTTTCTGGCAGGAGGAGGGCAGTCTCGAGAAGCATCGTGAATACCTGAGCAAGCTCGAAGCCGACCCGCACACCTTGACGCTGATCGGTTGCTTCGATGATCAGCCGTTCGCCTATTTCGAAGCCTATTGGGCCAAGGAGGATCGCATTGCGCCGTTCTATGATGCCGGTGATTACGACCGTGGCATTCACATGCTGGTGGGCGAAGAACATCACCGCGGCCCGCACAAGGTGGCGAGCTGGCTATCGGCGCTGGTGCATTACTTGTTTCTCGATGATCCACGCACTCAACGGGTGGTCGCCGAGCCTCGCGCCGACAACGCGAAGATGATCGGGCATATGCACAATCAGTGTTTCCACTGCGAAAAAGAGTTCGACTTCCCGCACAAGCGCGCGGCGCTGATGATGCTGGGGCGTGAGCGGTTTTTTGATCGGTGTTCGTTGGTCTGAGGTGTATGGCTCAAGGTCTGTGGCGATCTTGAGTCAGTCTTCGCGAGCAAGCCCGCTCCCACAGTTGATCTGCAGTGCCCGTCAATAGTGTGTTCACAGAAGATCCAATGTGGGAGCGGGCTTGCTCGCGAATGGAGCGCCGCAAATTTCAGCGACGAGCAAAGGTATCCGCACGATTGCCCGACACCTTGCGGCAATGCACCAGCGCATCACGAATCATGAAGTTCACCAGGGTTGGCGAGACGCCGAGTTCCTTGGCGATGTCTTTTTGCGGCACGCCGTGCAGGCGGTACATCTCGAAGGCGTAACGGGTGCGGCTGGGCAGCTCCGTCAGCGCATCGGCGATGTTTTCCAGGGTCGAGAAATTCATGTGCGAGGTTTCCGGCGAAGCGCCCTGAATCACCACGTTCAGACCTTCCTCTTCCGGGCCCGAATACTTCTGCTCCAGCGCCTGCTTGCGGTAATGATCGATCGCCAGGTTACGCACGATCTGGAACAGGTAACTGAGCTGAGCCTTGATTGACGACGTGATCTGCGGCGCCGATTGCAGCCGGAAGAACGCATCCTGCACCACATCTTCAGCGCGTGATCGGCAACCGGTAATGCGGGCGGCAATCTTGACCAGAATCAGTCGGTTGTCGACGAAGGCCTGAAGTAGCGGTGAATCGCACCTGCTTGTGGATACTTGTTCCGTCATTGGAAATCACCTTGCTGCAAATAGGGTCGTGGGACGACGGGGGGATCGGAGTCGTCCTACACATCGAGCGACAAATTATGTTGAATGATAATGATTGTCAATTGAGAAGGAGAATTAATGCTCCTCGAAAGAGCAGAGTGAGAGCTGCGACACGCTGACTCACCTACCGACCTCAAGCCTGCTGGCGCTCTAGCTTGGCGACTAATTATTTGAAGACCTCATCCGTTCTCATTGGTGAATGGCTGCGGGCGCAAGCCCCGGCCAAACCAGCATTCCCAAGCCTTGCGCGGTCGGCGAAGACCGCGTCCTGCATGTCCATGAACGGGCGTGACATACGAAAACCGATTCCACTTGCAAGCCGAATTCAGGCAGGAAACCTCATGACCGACGCGTTCGAACTCCCTAGCACACTGGTCCAAGCCCTTCAGCGCCGCGCGGCCCTGACGCCGGACCGGGTGGCCTTGCGTTTTCTCGCCGAAACCCAGGATCAGGCTGTGGTGCTCAGTTATCGTGAGCTCGATCAACGGGCGCGAACCATCGCCGGTGCATTGCAGGCCGAGACGTCGTTCGGTGATCGCGCGGTGCTGCTGTTTCCCAGCGGCCCGGATTACGTCGCGGCGTTTTTTGGCTGTCTGTACGCAGGTGTAATTGCAGTGCCGGCCTATCCGCCTGAATCGACCCGTCGTCATCACCAGGAACGTCTGCTGTCGATCATTAGCGATGCCGAGCCGCGCTTGCTATTGACCAGCGCCGACCTGCGCGACGCGTTGCTGCAAATCAACGAGGCGCCGCCGCTGCTGTGTGTCGACACTCTCGATAGCGCCCTGGCCGAACGCTGGGTCGCCCCGGACTTGCACGGCGATCACATTGCCTTCCTGCAATACACCTCCGGCTCCACGGCGTTGCCTAAAGGTGTGCAAGTCAGCCACGGCAACCTGGTGGCCAACGAACTGCTGATTCGTCACGGATTCGGCATCGATTTGAACCCCGACGACGTGATCGTCAGCTGGCTGCCGCTGTACCACGACATGGGCCTGATCGGCGGCCTGTTGCAGCCGATTTTCAGCGGTGTGCCATGCGTGTTGATGTCGCCGGCGTACTTCCTCGGTCGGCCATTGCGCTGGCTGGAAGCGATCAGCGAATACGGCGGCACCATCAGCGGCGGGCCGGACTTCGCCTACCGACTGTGCAGCGACCGGGTCAGCGAATCGGCGCTGGAACGCCTCGACCTGAGTGGCTGGCGCGTGGCGTATTCCGGTTCCGAACCGATTCGCCTCGACACCCTGGAACGCTTCGCCGAGAAGTTCGCTGCGTGTGGCTTTACCTCGGACAGCTTCATGGCCTCTTACGGTCTGGCGGAAGCCACGCTGTTCGTTGCCGGCAGCCCGCGCGGCCAGGGCATTCCATCGTTGCACGTGGATGATCAAGCCCTGGCGCAGAACCGTGCCGAGCCGGGCGATGGCAGCCCGATCATGAGTTGCGGCATCGGCCAGCCGGATCACGCGGTGCTGATTGTCGATGCCGTATCGCTCGAAGAACTCGCCGACAACGTGGTCGGTGAAGTCTGGGCCACCGGGCCGAGCATCGCCCATGGCTACTGGCGCAACCCCGAAGCCACGGCCAAGACGTTCGTCCAGCACGCCGGACGCACCTGGCTGCGCACCGGCGACCTGGGCTTTTTGCGTGACGGTGAGCTGTTCATCACCGGGCGCCTGAAAGACATGCTGATCGTTCGCGGTCACAACCTCTATCCGCAGGACATCGAGCAGACCATCGAGCGTGAAGTGGAGGTGGTGCGCAAAGGTCGCGTGGCGGCATTCGCAGTCAACATCGAGGGTCAGGAGGGCATCGGCATCGCTGCGGAAATCAGCCGCAGCGTGCAGAAAATCCTGCCACCCGAGTCGTTGATCAAAGCCATCCGTCAAGCGGTGGCCGAGGCGTATCAGCAAGCACCGAGTGTGGTGGTATTGCTCCATCCGGGAGCGCTGCCGAAGACGTCCAGCGGCAAGTTGCAACGCTCCGCCTGCCGCAATCGCCTGGCCGATGGCAGCCTCGACAGCTATGCGCTATTCCCGTCGGCAGACATCGCAAACACGTCTGAAACCAACACCGGCTCAGAGCTGCAAACCCTGATCGGCCAGATCTGGTGTGAGCAATTGCAGGTCAAGCAGGTCAACGCCGACGATCACTTCTTCCTGCTCGGCGGCAACTCCATCGCCGCCACGCAAGTGGTCGCGCGCCTGCGTGAAGAGTTGGGGCTGGAGCTGAATCTGCGTTTGCTGTTCGAAGCGCCAACTCTCGGCGCATTCGCTGCCGCGGTCATCCGGCAACAACAGGATGGCGGTGTGGCCCAAGGTGCGATCATGTCCTTGGCGCGCAGCGAAGCCATGCCGCAATCCCTGGCGCAAAACCGTTTGTGGATCACCTGGCAACTCGACCCGCAGAGCAGCGCCTACAACATTCCCGGTGCCTTGCGCCTGCGCGGCGAACTGGATGAAGAGGCCTTGCGCGCCAGTTTCCAGCAACTGATCGAACGTCACGAATCCTTGCGCACACGGTTTTTCGAGCGTGATGGCGTAGCCCTGCAACAGGTCATTGCTGCCGGTGAATTCAGCCTGCAGGTGATCGACATCAGCGATCTGCCAGCTGCCGAGCGTGAAGCCCGCGCGCAGCAAATCCGCGAGGACGAAGCCCGTACCCGGTTCGATCTGGAAAAAGGCCCGCTGCTGTGGGTGACGCTGGTGCGCCTCGGCGATGAGGACCATCAACTGCTGGTGACCATGCACCACATCATCGCCGACGGCTGGTCGCTGAACGTGTTGATCGACGAATTTTCGTGCCTGTATGCGGCGGCCTCCCAAGGCCAGAGCGCCATCCTTCCAGCGTTGCTGACTCAATACGCCGACTACGGCAGTTGGCAGCGCCAGTGGTTGGCGCAAGGGGAGGGTGAGCGTCAACTCGCTTACTGGAAAGAGCAGTTGGGCGTTGATCACCCGACCCTGAACCTGGCCACCGATCATCCGCGTTCGGCGCAACACTTTCACAGCGCCGCCCGCCACACGCTGCGTTTGGACGCGAGCCTGAGCGATGCCATTCGCCAGACCGCCCAGGCTCATGACTCGACGCCGTTCATGCTGTTGCTCGCGGCATTCCAGAGCCTGCTGCATCGCTACAGCGGCCAACGCGACATCCGCATCGGCGTGCCAAATGCCAACCGTCCGCGTCTGGAAACCCAAGGGCTGATCGGCTTCTTCATCAATACCCAGGTGCTGCGTGCCGAGGTGGATTCGCGACTGCCGTTCGTTGAGTTGCTGGCGCAAACCCGTCAAGCCGCATTGGGTGCGCAAGCGCATCAGGATCTGCCGTTCGAACAACTGCTCGAAGCCTTCCCGCAGGCCCGCGAGCAGGGCTTGTTCCAGGTGATGTTCAACCATCAGCAACGGGATCTCACTGCGCTGCGTCGCTTGCCGGGACTGCTCGCCGAAGAGCTGCCGTGGCACAGTCGCGAAGCCAAGTTCGACTTGCAACTGCACAGCGAAGAAGACCGCAATGGTCGCCTGAGCCTGTCGTTCGACTACGCCAGCGAGTTGTTTGACGTGGCGACTATCGAGCGTCTTGCCGAGCATTTCGCCAATCTGCTGCGAGCTGTCTGCGAACAACCGACGACCGCCATCGGCGACCTGCAACTGTTGACCCCGGGCGAGCTCGATCAGCAATCCGTCTGGAGCGCCGCACCGTGTACACCCGCCAATCAATGGCTACCTGAGTTGCTCAACGAACAAGCGCGCCAGACTCCTGAGCGCACCGCGCTGCTGTGGGACGGCGGCAGCCTGGATTTCGCCGAACTGCACGCCCAGGCCAACCGCCTGGCGCATTACTTGCGGGACAAAGGCGTCGGCCCGGATGTGTGCGTGGCCATCGCCGCCGAGCGTTCGCCGCAGTTGCTGATCGGCTTGTTGGCGATCATCAAGGCCGGCGGCGCTTATGTGCCGTTGGACCCGGACTATCCGGCCGAGCGCCTGGCCTACATGCTCAGCGACAGTGGCGTCGAGCTGCTGCTGACCCAAACCGAATTGCTCGATCGCTTGCCGGCCACCGACGGCGTCAGCGTGATTGCCATGGACGCCCTGCATCTGGAGAACTGGCCGAGCCATGCGCCGGGCTTGCACCTGCACGGCGACAACCTGGCCTACGTGATTTATACCTCCGGTTCCACCGGTCAACCGAAGGGCGTTGGCAACACTCACGCGGCCCTCGCTGAACGCCTGCAATGGATGCAAGCCACCTACCGCCTGGACCAAACCGACGTGCTGATGCAAAAAGCGCCGATCAGTTTCGACGTGTCGGTATGGGAATGCTTCTGGCCGTTGATTACCGGGTGCCGTCTGTTACTCGCCGGCCCCGGCGAACACCGCGATCCGCATCGCATCGCGCAACTGGTCCAGCAATACGGTGTGACCACGCTGCACTTCGTACCGCCGATGCTGGCGTTGTTCATCGACGAACCGCTCAGCGCCGAATGCACCAGCCTGCGCCGACTGTTCTCCGGTGGTGAAGCGTTGCCCGCTGAACTGCGTAATCGCGTGCTGGAACACTTGCCGGCAGTGCAACTGCACAACCGCTATGGCCCGACCGAAACGGCGATCAACGTCACCCACTGGCACTGCACAACCGCCGATGGCGAGCGCTCGCCGATTGGCCGGCCATTGGGCAACGTGTTGTGCCGCGTGCTCGACAGCGATCTCAACCCGGTGCCGGCCGGTGTACCGGGTGAACTGTGCATCAGCGGTATCGGTTTGGCCCGAGGCTATCTGGGGCGCCCAAGTCTGACCGCCGAACGCTTTGTGGTCGATCCACTGGACGAGCAGGGCGCACGTCTGTACCGCACCGGCGACCGTGCTCGCTGGACCGCCGACGGCGTGATCGAGTACCTCGGTCGTCTCGATCAGCAAGTCAAACTGCGCGGTTTTCGTGTCGAGCCGGAAGAAATCGAAGCGCGTCTGTTGGCGCAGTCTGGCGTCGCCCAAGCGGTGGTACTGGTGCGCGAAACGGCGGCCGGCGGACAGTTGATCGGTTACTACACCGCCACTGAAACCAGCGAAACCATCGATGCTCAAACCACACGCCTGAAAAGCGCGCTGGCCGCTGAGCTGCCGGAATACATGGTCCCGGCGCAACTCATGCGTCTGGATGAAATGCCCCTGAGTCCGAGCGGAAAACTCGACCGTCGCGCCTTGCCGGAACCTCAGTGGCAGGTCCGTGAGCACGTCGAACCAGTCACTGCCCTTGAGCAACAAATCGCCGGCATCTGGCGTGAAGTGCTGGGCCAAGCGCAGATCGGCCTGCACGACGACTTCTTCGCCCTCGGTGGCCACTCGCTGTTGGCCACGCAAATCATTTCCCGCACCCGCCAGGCCTGCGACGTCGAGTTGCCATTGCGGGCGCTGTTCGAGGCCAGTGAGCTGGGCGCTTTTGCCGAGCAGGTTCGCTTGATCCAGGCCAGCGGCAAAACCAACAAACAGCCGCCGATCAAGAAGGTCGACCGCAGCCAACCGGTACCACTGTCCTATTCCCAGCAGCGCATGTGGTTCCTCTGGCAGATGGAACCGGACAGCCCGGCCTACAACGTCGGCGGCATGGCGCGGTTGCGCGGCGTGCTGGATGTCGGGCGTTTCGAAGCGGCGCTGCAAGCGCTGATCATGCGTCACGAAACTTTGCGTACGACGTTCCCGAGCGTCGACGGCGTGGCCCGGCAACAGGTTCATCCAGACACCCGCCTGCGCATGGACTGGAAGGATTTCACCACGCTGGATGCCGATGGGCGCGAATGGCAGGTCCAGCAACTGGCCGACGACGAAGCCCATAAGCCTTTCGATCTGGAAATCGGGCCGCTGCTGCGTGCGTGCCTGGTCAAGACCGCCGAGCAGGAGCACTACTTCGTCCTGACCTTGCACCATATCGTCACCGAAGGCTGGGCGATGGACATCTTCGCCCGGGAACTGAGCGCGTTCTATGAAGCGTTCGTCGATGACCGCGAATCACCGTTGCAACCACTGCCGGTGCAGTACCTGGATTACAGCGTGTGGCAGCGTCGGTGGCTGGAATCCGGAGAACGTCAGCGCCAACTCGATTACTGGACCGCGCAACTGGGCCGCGAACATCCGCTGCTGGAACTGCCGGCCGATCGCCCGCGTCCGCCGGTGCAAAGCCATCAGGGCGAACTGTTCCGTTTCGACCTGAGCGATGACCTCGCGGCGCGGGTTCGTGCCTTCAACGCCCAAAACGGTCTGACCCTGTTCATGACCATGACGGCCGCGCTGGCGGTGCTGCTTTATCGCTACAGTGGCCAGACCGATCTGCGCATCGGTGCGCCAGTGGCCAACCGCATTCGCCCGGAAAGCGAAGGGCTGATCGGCGCGTTCCTCAACACTCAAGTGCTGCGTTGCCAGCTCGACGGGCAGATGTCCGTCAGCGAGTTGTTCGAGCAGGTTCGCCACACCGTGATCGAAGGCCAGTCCCATCAGGACCTGCCATTCGATCATCTGGTGGAAGCCTTGCAACCAACCCGCAGTGCGGCTTACAACCCGCTGTTCCAGGTGATGTGCAATGTGCAGCGTTGGGAATTCCAGCAGAGTCGCACCCTGGCCGGGATGACCGTCGAGTACCTGGCCAACGATGCGCGAGCGACCAAGTTCGACCTCAACCTGGAAGTCACCGACCTCGACCATCGCCTGGGTTGCTGCCTGACTTACAGCACCGATTTGTTCGACGAGCCACGCATTGCGCGCATGGCCGGGCACTGGCGCAACCTGTTGGAAGCGTTGCTCGCCGATCCGCAACTACGCCTCAGCGAACTGCCGTTGCTGGAAGCCACTGAACAGCAAAACCTGCTCGACAGCCTTGGCATCGAGCCGGGCGAACATCGCCTCGATCAATGCATCCATCACCTGTTCAGCGAACAGGCGCTGGTGCGCAAGGACGCACCGGCCCTGACCTTCGCCGGGCAAACCTTGAGCTACGCCGAGCTCGACAACCGCGCCAATCGTCTGGCCTGGATGCTGCGCGAGCGCGGTGTCGGGCCGCAGGTTCGGGTCGGCCTTATGCTTGCGCGTTCGCTGGAGATGGTCGTCGGCCTGCTGGCGATTCTCAAGGCGGGCGGTGCCTATGTGCCGCTGGACCCGGAATACCCGCTGGACCGCTTGCACTACATGATCGAAGACAGCGGCATCAGTCTGCTGCTCAGTGATGCGGCGATGTTCGTGGCCCTCGGTGAACTGCCGGCCAGCGTCGGCCGCTGGTGCCTGGAAGAAGACGCTGCTGCACTGGCCAACTACCCGGCCAACGAACTGCCGTTTATCAGCCTGCCGCAACATCATGCGTACCTGATTTACACCTCCGGCTCCACCGGTAAACCGAAAGGCGTGGTGGTGTCCCACGGTGAAATCGCCATGCATTGCCGCGCGGTGATCGAACGTTTCGCCATGCGACCCGACGACTGTGAGTTGCACTTCTATTCGATCAACTTCGATGCCGCGACCGAACGTCTGCTGGTGCCGCTGTTGAGCGGCGCGCAGGTTGTGCTGCGTGCGCAAGGCCAGTGGGACGCGCAAGAAATCTGCGGGCTGATTCGTCGGCACAACATCAACATTCTAGGTTTCACCCCAAGCTACGGCAGCCAATTGGCGCAATGGCTGGCAACCCAGGGTGAAACCCTGCCGGTGCGCATGTGCATCACCGGCGGCGAGGCGCTGACCGGCGAACACTTGCAACGGATTCGCGCGGCATTCAAACCGAGCCTGTTTTTCAACGCCTACGGCCCGACCGAAACCGTAGTCATGCCGCTCGCCAGTCTGGCACCCGAGCAACTGGAAGAAGGGCTGGGCAGTGTGCCGATCGGCAGCGTGATCGGTGCTCGCGTCGCTTACATCCTCGACGCCGATCTGGCGTTGGTGCCGCAAGGGGCGACGGGCGAGTTGTATGTCGGCGGTGCCGGTCTGGCGCAGGGGTATCACCAGCGCCCGGGCATGACCGCCGAACGGTTTGTCGCTGATCCTTTTGCAGTGAACGGCGGACGTCTGTACCGAACCGGCGACCTTGTCCGTCAGCGCGCCGATGGTCTGGTCGAGTACCTCGGCCGAATCGATCATCAAGTGAAGATCCGTGGTTTCCGCATTGAACTGGGCGAGATCGAAACCCGTTTGCTGGAACACGAATCCGTGCGTGAAGCGGTGGTGCTGGCCTTCGATGCACCGAGCGGCAAGCAGTTGGTCGGCTATCTGGTCACCAGCGTCGCCGAACAGGATGAAGCGCAACAAACTACATTGCGCGAAGCGTTGAAGGCGCACCTCAAATCGCAGTTGCCGGATTACATGGTGCCGACGTACTTGATCCTGCTGGCCAGCATGCCGCTGACCGCCAACGGCAAGCTCGACCGCCGCGCGCTGCCGGCGCCGGACCCGGAGTTGAATCGTCAGCAGTACGTGGCGCCGAGCAACGAACTTGAGCTGACCCTGGCCGGCATCTGTTGTGAAGTGCTGAACGTCCAGCAGGTTGGCCTCAACGACAACTTCTTCGAACTGGGCGGCGATTCGATTCTGTCGATCCAGGTGGTCAGCCGTGCGCGGCAGCAGGGCATCCATTTCAGCCCACGGGACCTGTTCCAGCACCAGACCGTGCAGACCCTGGCCGCCGTCGCGACCCGCACCGAGCAGGTCACGGCCGAGCAAGGTTTGCTGAGCGGTGAATCGCGTTTGACGCCGATTCAGCACTGGTTCTTCGACACTGCAATCGCGCAGCGTCAACACTGGAACCAGGCGTTGCTGCTGGAACCAACAGTGGCGCTGGAGCCGCATCGTCTGGAGCAAGCGCTGCTGGCGGTGATCGAACAGCACGACGCCTTGCGCCTGCGCTTTACCGAAGTCGCCGGCCATTGGCAGGCCGAGCACCAGGCGGTTTCCGCCGCCGCCGTGCTGTGGCAGGTACATGTGCCAGCCATGGACAAATGCGTGGCGCTGTTCGCCGATGCCCAACGCAGCCTCGACCTTGAGCAAGGGCCGCTGATGCGGGCGCTGCTGGTGGATGATTCTGAGGGGCAACAACGGCTGTTTATCGCCATTCACCACTTGGTGGTGGACGGGGTGTCGTGGCGGGTGCTGCTGGACGATCTGCAAACGGTTTATCGTCAACTCGAGTCCCTGCAGTCGGTAAAACTGCCGGCGAAAACCAGCGGCTTCAAGGACTGGGCCGCACGGTTGCAGGCTTACGCCGGCAGCGAATCCCTGCGTGAAGAATTGAGCTGGTGGCAGACGCAACTGGCCGGCCCAAGCGCTGAATTGCCCTGTGATCGTCCGCAGGGTGGTCAGCAAAATCGTCACGCGCAAACCGTCAGCGTGCGCCTCGACAGCGAGCGCACCCGCCAACTGCTGCAACAGGCGCCGACAGCCTATCGCACTCAGGTCAATGACCTGCTGTTGACCGCATTGGCCCGTGTGGTGTGCCGCTGGAGCGGTCATGAGTCGGCGTTGATTCAACTCGAAGGCCACGGTCGCGAAACCCTGTTCGACGAGATCGACCTGACCCGCACCGTGGGCTGGTTCACCAGCGCCTATCCGCTGCGCCTCACACCCATGAGTGAACAGAGTGCCTCGATCAAGGCGATCAAGGAGCAGCTGCGCGCGGTGCCGCACAAAGGCTTGGGTTATGGCGTGCTGCGTTACCTGGCCGACGGTGTGTGCCGTCAGACCATGGCGGCGTTGCCGGTGGCGCCGATCACCTTCAACTACCTGGGACAGTTCGATCAGAGTTTCGGCAGCGATGCGCTGTTCCGTCCGCTCGATGAACCGGTGGGCGCGGCCCATGATCCACATGCGCCGCTGCCCAACGAGCTGAGCGTCGACAGTCAGGTGTATGGCGGTGAGTTGGTGCTGCGCTGGACCTTCAGCGCCGAACGTCACGATCTGCAAACCATCACTGAACTGGCAGAGGCGTATCTGGGCGAATTGCAAAGCCTGATCCAGCATTGCCTGAGCGACAACGCGGGCGGGCTGACGCCGTCGGACTTCCCGCTGGCCAGACTGACTCAGCCGCAACTCGATGCGCTGCCAGTGCCTGCGGCGATGATTGAAGATGTCTACCCGCTGACCCCGATGCAGGAAGGCATGCTGCTGCACACCTTGCTCGAACCGGGCACCGGCCTCTATTACATGCAGGATCGCTACCGCATCAACAGCGAGCTCGACCCGCAACGTTTCGCTCAGGCCTGGCAAGCGGTGATCGCCCGTCACGAAGCCTTGCGCGCATCGTTCTGCTGGAACGTCGGCGAAGACATGCTGCAAGTGATCCACAAACCGGGCAGCACGCCGATCGAATATCTGGACTGGAGCGCGGTTGCCGAAACCGAGCAAGAGCCGAAGTTGCAGGCGCTGCTGAAAAGCGAGCGTGAGGCCGGGTTCGATTTGCTCAATCAGGCACCGTTCCACCTGCGCTTGATCCGCGTGGGCGCGGCGCGTTACTGGTTCATGATGAGTAACCACCACATCCTCATCGATGCCTGGTGCCGTTCGCTGCTGATGAACGATTTCTTCGAGATCTACACCGTCCTCGGCGAAGGCCGCGAAGCGCAACTGGCTGTGCCGCCGCGTTATCGCGATTACATCGGCTGGCTGCAACGCCAGAGCCTGGCCGAAGCGCGGCAGTGGTGGCAGCAGAACCTGCGAGGTTTCGAGCGCACCACGCCGATTCCGAGCGATCGACCGTTCCTGCGTGAACATGCCGGCGACAGCGGCGGCATGATTGTCGGTGACTGCTACACCCGGCTCGATGCCCGGGATGGCGTACAACTGCGCGAACTGGCCCAGGCCCATCAGCTGACCATCAACACCTTCGCCCAAGCGGCGTGGGCGCTGGTGCTGCGTCGCTTGAGCGGTGATCGCGACGTGCTGTTCGGCGTCACGGTGGCCGGGCGGCCGGTGGAGATGCCGGAGATGCAACGCACAGTCGGGCTGTTCATCAACAGCATCGCCCTGCGAGTGAAAATGCCCGAGGACGATCAGCGTTGCAGTGTTCGGCAGTGGCTCAGCAGTTTGCTCGACAGCAACATGCAACTGCGCGAGTACGAATACCTGCCGCTGGTGAGCATCCAGGAAAACAGCGAACTGCCTAAAGGCCAGCCGCTGTTCGACAGCCTGTTCGTGTTCGAAAACGCGCCGGTGGAAGTCTCGGTGCTGGATCGTGCGCAGAGCCTCAACGCCACCTCGGATTCGGGCCGCACCCACACCAACTTCCCGTTGACGGCGGTGTGTTATCCGGGCGATGACCTGGGCTTGCACCTGTCTTACGACCAGCGTTATTTCGACGAATCCACGGTCGAGCGCATGCTTGGTGAATTCAAGCGCCTGCTGCTGGCGCTGGTCGAAGGCTTCCATGGCGACATGGCGGATCTGCCGCTGCTGGGCAATGAAGAGCAGGACTTCCTGATCCATGGCTGCAACCAGAGCGAACACGACTACCCGCTGGAGCAGAGCTATGTCTCATTGTTCGAAGCGCAGGTCGCCGAGCATCCGCAGCGAATTGCTGCCAGTTGTCTGGATCAGCAGCACAGCTATGTTGAGCTGAACCAGCGCAGCAACCGTCTCGGTCATGCGCTGATTGCGGCCGGCGTCGGCCTGGATCAACCGGTGGCGCTGCTCGCCGAACGTAACCTCGATCTGTTGGGCATGATCATTGGCAGCTTCAAGGCCGGTGCCGGTTACCTGCCGCTGGACCCGGGCCTGCCGAGTCAGCGTCTGAGCCGGATCATCGACCTGAGTCGTACGCCGTTGCTGGTCTGCACCCAGGCGTGTCGTGAACAAGCCCTCGCGCTGCTGGAAGAGTTCGGTTGTGCCAACCGGCCTCGATTGCTGGTTTGGGAAGAGGTGCAGGCGAGCGCTGTTTCGGTGGCCAATCCGGGCATTTATAGCGGCCCGGACAGCCTCGCCTATGTGATCTACACCTCGGGTTCCACCGGCTTGCCGAAGGGCGTGATGGTCGAGCAGCGCGGCATGCTCAATAACCAGTTGAGCAAGGCGCCGTACCTGAAATTGAGCGAGGCTGATGTGATCGCTCAGACCGCTTCGCAAAGCTTCGATATTTCGGTCTGGCAGTTCCTCGCGGCGCCATTGTTCGGCGCTCGGGTCGACATTGTGCCGAACAGCATCGCCCACGATCCGCAAGGCTTGTTGGCCCATGTTCAGAGCCAGGGCATTACCGTGCTGGAAAGCGTGCCGTCGCTGATTCAGGGCATGCTCGCCCAGGACCGCATGAGCCTCGATGGCCTGCGCTGGATGCTGCCGACCGGTGAAGCGATGCCGCCGGAGCTGGCGCATCAATGGTTGTTGCGTTACCCGGAGATTGGTTTGGTGAACGCCTATGGCCCGGCGGAATGCTCGGACGATGTGGCGTTCTTCCGCGTCGACCTGGCTTCGACGCGCGGCAGTTATCTGCCGATTGGCACGCCGACCGACAACAACTGTTTGTACTTGCTCGATGGCGCGCTGGAACTGGTGCCGTTGGGAGCGGTGGGTGAGTTGTGCGTGGCCGGCACCGGCGTGGGTCGTGGTTATGTGAGCGATCCGTTGCGCACTGCGCAGGTGTTTGTGCCGAACCCGTTCGGTGCGTCGGGGGATCGCTTGTATCGCACCGGCGACCTGGCCCGACGTCGCAGTGACGGCGTGCTGGAATACGTTGGGCGTATCGATCATCAAGTGAAAATTCGCGGTTACCGTATCGAACTGGGAGAAATCGAGGCCCGTCTGCACGAACAGCCGGAAGTTCGCGATGCAGCGGTGGGTGTGCAGGAGGGCGTCAACGGCAAGCATTTGGTCGGCTATCTGGTTGCAGCGGATTCGGTGCTGAATCCGAACGAACGGCTGGAGCGTATCAAGCAACGTCTGCGCGCCGAATTGCCGGAATACATGGTGCCGCTGCACTGGTTGTGGCTCGACAAGCTGCCGCTCAACGCCAACGGCAAACTCGATCGCAAGGCCTTGCCGGTGCTGGAAATCGGCCAGTTGCAGAGCCAGGACTATCAGGCGCCACGCAATGAGCTGGAACAGACCCTGGCGGATATTTGGGCCGAGGTGTTGAAGGTCGAGAAGGTCGGCGTGCGTGACAACTTCTTCGAACTCGGCGGGCATTCGTTGCTGGCCACACAGATCGCCTCGCGGGTGCAAAAAGCCCTGCAACGCAACGTGCCGCTGCGGGCGATGTTCGAGTGCAGCACGGTGGCGGAGCTGGCCGAGTACATTGATGGGTTGGCGGCGAGCGACATTACCGGGGAGAAGGTGGATCGGTTGAATGACCTGATGGCGGAGTTGGAGGGGCTTTAAAGTCAAAAGATCGCAGCCTGCGGCAGCTCCTGCAGGTGTCCGCCGAGCCCATGCAGGCGCTGGCGAAGCCTGCGATCTTTTGATCTTCAATCCGGTTGACTGCCGGTCCCATGCGGCTCAGTCTTCCTGTGCTTTTTTAATGGATCCGATTTCCCCAGGGAGACAGTCGATGCCCTTCGTAACGGTTGATGGACAAGCGCTTCACTACACAGATCAAGGCACAGGCCCTGCGGTTCTGCTGGCCGGCAGTTACCTGTGGGACCAAGCCATGTGGGCGCCACAGATTGCGGCGCTGTCGCAGCATTATCGGGTCATCGCCCTGGACCTGTGGGGCCATGGCGAGTCCGGGCGGATGCCCGAGTGCATGACGTCGCTGGATGACGTGGCGCGCCAGGCACTGGCATTACTCGATCATCTGGACGTCGATCGTGTCACGCTGGTCGGTCTTTCGGTCGGTGCCATGTGGGGTGTTCGACTGGCGCTGTCAGCGCCGCAACGGCTCAACGGCCTGGTGCTGATGGACACCTATGTCGGCGTCGAACCTGAACCGACTCGCCAATACTATTTCTCGCTGTTCAAGCAGATCGAAGACAGCGGTGTGATCTCGCCGCAGTTGCTCGACATTATTGTGCCGATCTTCTTCCGTCCGGGCATCGATCCGCAATCGGCGCTGTATCAGGATTTCCGCGCAAAATTGGCTGCGCTGCCAGCTGACCGCCTGCGTCAAAGCATCGTGCCGATGGGGCGGATTACCTTTGGTCGTGATGATTTGCTGCCGCGTCTGGGTGAACTGAACCCTGAAACCACGCTGTTGATGTGCGGCGATCAGGACAAACCGCGACCGCCGTCGGAAACCGAAGAAATGGCCGAGTTGATTGGTTGCCCGTATGTGCTGGTGCCGGAGGCGGGGCATATCTCCAATCTGGAGAACCCGCAGTTTGTCACGGATGCGCTGTTGAAATTTCTAGGCGTGAGGAATTAGCCGATTTTGATGGCCTCATCGCGAGCAGGCTCGCTCCCACAGGTGATCGCATATCCCTGTGGGAGCGAGCCTGCTCGCGATGGGGGCGGTGGGATTACTTGGGTCCCAGAATCTTCACCAACTTGTCTGGCGTCGGCGCGCCTTGCTGCTGTTGCAGCTGGCCCTTGTCATCCATATAGAAAATCGCCGGGGTGGCAGCCAGTTCCAGGTCTTCCATCAACTGCATGTTCGCCGCGAATTTCGCCTGAATGGCCGGCGGCACGTCTTTCAACGCTTTGAGCGAGCTGTCCTTGCCGGATTTCTCGTGCTCTTCCAACGCTTTCTGCGGGTCCTTGGCGGCCAGCAGCGCGGCGGATTTGCCCGGGCTGTCTTCGCGAATGATGCCGACCATGATGTGCCGCAATTGCACTTTGCCAGCCTTGACCCACGGCCGCGCCTGTTCCCAGAACATGTTGCAGTACGGGCAATTCGGGTCGCTGAACAGATAGACGATTCGCGGTGCGTCCTTGTTGCCGTCACCGATCCAGTTGCTCGCTTCCATCTTGCCCCAGACTTCCTTGGCCATCGGTGCGTAGACCAGTTTCTGCAACGGCGCGCTGCTCAGGTCATTGCCTTGGGCATCGTACAAATTACCCAGCAGTACATGTTTGCCGTCCGGGGTCAGGTACAACGCCATACCACGGTTCTGGTACTGCGCTGCATAACCGCGCAGGCCGTCGGGCGCGTCGAAAGTGCCGACAATTTTGGCGCCCTTGGCTTCGATCTTCTTGATCGCTTCAGGCAATTCTTCGGCCTGTACCGACGGCAAGTGCAGCAGGGCGGCACCCAGGGTCAACGTCAGCAGGTGGCGGAGGCGGAGCATGGCAATTTCCTTGAGGGCATGGCCGAGGTGGCCGGGTTCGGGGTGTCGAAGTTTTCCAGGGCGCGGGCCAGGCTGGCTTCAGAGAGTTCGCCCAGGTGGCTGCCCAGCAGGTGCCCGTCGGGGCTATAGAACAGCGTAGTCGGCAATGCCATGGAGCCCACGGCCTGACCCAATCGACCGCTGCCATCGAACAGCACGTTAGTCAGGCTCAGGCCCTGGGTTTCGAGAAAGGTGCTGACGCTCTGCATGCTTTCGGCTTGATTGACGAACAGAAAGGTCAGGTCCGGACGCTGTTGCTGGGCGTTTTCCAGCACCGGCATTTCCCGGCGGCACGGCGGGCACCAGGTGGCCCAAAGATTGATGACCAGCGGACCGCCCTGGTAGTCGCTGAGCTGCACGGTCTGGCCGGCGGCGTTGCGCAGGGTGATCTGGGGCAAACGCGTGCCTTGTTCGTAAATACTCAGGGAGAACGTCGCCAGCAACCAGAATGCCAGACCACTGACCACGCCAAAGCCCAACGGTCGGCGCAGGCCCGGGCGACGCCAGCCTAGATACAAGGTGGCGAGCAACAGCACGACCACCCCGGGCCAGGCGAGAAAACCACCGTCACGCAGGTCGATTATCTGCCATGGATCGTGGCGATACTGCGCCCAGTAGGCGATCACGAAACCGACCCGGGCCGCCAGCATGCCCAGCAGGAACAGGCTGAATAGCACCGACTCCGGGTTCTCGCCACCACGCTTGGCCACCCGCCAGCCGACAAAGGTCGCCAGCGCCAAGGCACTGATCAGCAGCAGGTGATTAAGCGCGATGGCAAAGGTGCCGAGGGTAAAAGTCAGCATTAACGAGCGTCTCGGGTGGTGGTCCAGCGTTGCAGGAAGGTGCCGGCATCGACCTCACCGGTGATGCGCTGGCTGCGACGCTCTTCACCTTCAGGGCCGATCCACAGCAGGCTTGGCGGCCCCGGCACTTTATAGCGGCCGAGCAGTTCGCGGCTGGCGGCATTGTCGGCGGTGACGTCCAGCCGTAGCAAGCGCACATCGCTGAGCGCTTCCAGGACCAGCGGTTTGCCGAAGACCTGTTTTTCCATGACTTTGCACGACACACACCAGTCGGCGTAATAATCCAGCAGTACCCACTGACCCTCAGCCTTGGCCGCGTCGAGTTCGCGTTGCAGCACGGCGGGCTCCTTGATCGTAGTGAAGGCATCATGAGCGCTTGGCGCGGCAGCGCCGGCACGGTCGGCGCTGTACACCTGCAACGGCTGATACGGATCGTCACTGCCGCCCGCCGCACCCACCACCAGCAGGCTGCCCCACAGTCCCAACAAGAGCGAGCTGGCGCCAAACAACTGTGCGACGCGGCCAAAACCTTCGGACTGTTTCCAGGCGCTGTAAGCCGCAATCAACAGCAAGGCACCGCACAAACCCAGCCACAGCGATTCATCCAGCACCGGGCGCAGCATCAGCAGCGCGGTGGCGAGGAACAGGAAACCGAACACAGCCTTGAGCAGGTTCATCCACGCACCGGGTTTGGGCAGGAAACGATTGCCGACAGTCACCAGCAACAACAGCGGCATACCAATGCCGATACCCAAGGCGAACAGAATCAGCCCGCCGTGCAGCGCATTGCCGCTCTGGGCGATATAGAGCAGGGCACCCGCCAATGGGGCGGTCATGCACGGACCTACCAACAGGCCGGACAAAGCCCCGAGTACACCGGCACCGATCAGGCTGCCACCGCGCTGATTACGCGAAACATGTTCCAGCCGATCTCGCACGGCCACCGGCAATTGAAGCTCGAAGAAACCGAACATCGGCAAGGCCAGCAGCACGAACACCGCCGCAAAGCTGCCCAACAGCCATGGATTTTGCAGCAGCGCCTGAAGGTTCGCCCCAAGCAGCGCAGCCAGAACGCCCATCGCCGCATACACCAGCGCCATGCTGATCACGTAACTGCCGGCCAGGGCAAAACCGCGTTTGGGCGTGGCGCCGCTGCCAACGATCAACCCGGCCAGAATCGGCAGCATCGGCAACGAACAAGGCGTGAACGCCAACAGCAGCCCCAAGCCGAAGAACACCAGCAGGCTCCAGCCCAACGCCCGTTGCTGAAGGCCGCTGGCCAGGGCCTGGTCGGGCGCTTCTTCATTAAACGCGGTAAGGACGTTACTTGCGCCAAGGTCGACCACTTGAGTCTGCGGCGGATAACACAAACCGGCATCGGCGCAGCCCTGGAAGCCTACTTTGATTTGACCAGTGGCTCCGGCCGGAATCTTCAGCTCCAGGCCCTGGCGATAGACCTGCTGTTCGCCGAAGAACTCGTCGCTATGGGATTCGCCCTCGGGCAGAACCGGCACTTGCTCCGGGGCCAGCCCGTCGAATTTCAGGCGTTTCTGATACAGGTAATAATTGTCGGAAATTTGCCAATAGAGCTGGGTTTCCCCGGATTCAAGGCGTTCGGAGGTGAAGATGAACGCTTTTTCCACCGGGAGAAAATCGGGTTTGGTTTCGAACGGATTCGTTCCTGCCTGGGCCACACCCGAGATCAACAGAACAAAGAATAAAAACAATCGACGCATGGGTAAGCCTTGCCCCTGTGTAAGTGGGATG
This sequence comes from Pseudomonas frederiksbergensis, assembly GCF_003732275.1. GTDB lineage: Bacteria > Pseudomonadota > Gammaproteobacteria > Pseudomonadales > Pseudomonadaceae > Aquipseudomonas > Aquipseudomonas frederiksbergensis_H. The sequence continues at coordinate 26,230 of NZ_MOBM01000012.1, read as the reverse complement.
CACAGTGGCGGGCGGCGATTAACCGATGATTAACCGCGTCCATGGGGACTTGCCCTGACAGAAGCAGAGGGGGTGTATGCACTGTCGAGAAGGGCGAGGTGCGATGCCGGGGCGCCGCACCTCGGTGAATTTTCAGTCTCCCATCAGTCCTGGCCAGGAGGTGTCATTGACCTTTATCGGGCCGGTCTCTGCCCTGTTATTTTTCAGGTCGTATCTTATGTATTCATTGTTGGTCAAGAAAATATAATAGTAAGTGTCAATAAGAGGGGCGTCGTTTTGCACCGCTGTTATGATTCGGTTTTTATAGCGGTATAATCCAGGCCAGGAGCTTGATGTTATGGGGCTGTAAGTGGTTTTCTTTGTTTCGTAATTGAAAGTAATGTAGTAGCCATCGTTTGTCAGGGATTTGAATACGGAATTTAATCCAGCAGTTTCCCACCACGTGCCGGCAACGATGCGATCAAAGTAGGGAAGTAGTGAACGCCATAATGAATTTTCAACACGATCGTTTCCCGTCACCTTGTCAAGGTCCTGATCATACTTACAGACCATTGGAGTATCGCCAACATAATAGAATAGCCATAAGATGTCGTCCCCCTCGCCCCAGGAACCGCCCAGTGCACTGGAGGTAAATCCAAAACGCAGGTTCTTGGCGTAAGCGTGAAAGCCTCCCCAGTTATGGGCGGTAATATCGGCAGGGTATCCCTCTTCAACCTTGTTTTCATCGAGATCAAATCGGGAATATTGATTGGTGTCCTTGAAGAAGAAGTAAATTTTATCTTTTCCTGCTCGCCAATCGACGGCAACAAAGTTCTTGAATGTTGGCATGATCTGATTCCTTTCAGTCAGGTGTGTTCAATAATTGAATGGCTGTTTCGAAGTGGTTGGTTAGTTGGGTTGATAGCGGATTTGGATTATCGCGATGTAATGCTGTTTTGTACGATTTTCATAGGATGTTTGTTTCGGTTTGAAACTGTGGTGTTTACGCCAGTTAAGCGAATACTTAAAGGACGCGGCGATTATCAAATACTCATCTGATACGCTGGTGCGATAGCTGAGTGCAAGGCCCTGCTTCTCGTCGGTGATTGGCCTTGCCATAATTGCGGCTTAATCCTTCTCTGTTTGACTCGTCTTTTTATGCTCACGGAGCCCCCATGCACGTACTGGTTTGTGAAGACGATGAGTTGATCGCTAGCGGCATCGTTGCCGGGTTGACCGCTCAAGGCCTGACCGTCGAGCACGTCGCCACCGCCTCTAAGGCTCGGGCGATGCTCAAGGTCGCCGAATTTGACGTGATGGTGCTGGACCTGGGCCTGCCCGATGAAGACGGTCTGAAGCTGTTGCAGCAATTGCGTCACCAAGGCCTGGAAATCCCGGTGCTGATCCTCACCGCGCGGGATTCGGTCACCGATCGGGTCGACGGCCTGCAAGCCGGTGCCGACGACTACTTGCTCAAACCGTTCGACCTGCGCGAACTTGCCGCGCGCCTGCACACCTTGTTGCGACGAGTGGCGGGGCGCAGCGTCAATCTGATCGAGCACGGTCGTTTGACCTACGACCCGAGCAGCCGCGAAACCCTGCTCGGCGGCCAATCGGTGGATTTGTCGCGCCGCGAGCAATCGCTGTTGCAAGCCTTGCTACATAACCGTGGCCGGGTGCTGTCCACCGAGCAACTGAAGGACAGCGTCTACGGTTTTAACGACGAACTGGAAAGCAACGCCCTTAACGTCCATATCCATCACCTGCGGCGTAAACTCGGCAACGGCATCGTCGAAACCGTGCGCGGCCTGGGCTATCGCCTGGGGCCGGCCGATGGCGGAGAACAATCGAAGTGATGAGCCTGCGTTTGCGGCTGAGCCTGACCCTCGGCGCCGCGTTTGCGCTGATCTGGGCCCTGGCCGCCGCCTGGATGCTCAGTGATCTGCGCAACCAGATGATGTTTTCCCTCGACCAGCGGCTGGTGGCATCGGCGCGGATGGTGGCCGGGCTGCTGGAGCAACTGCCGGCGTTGCCGAGCAAGGGCGAAGGCACTCATTTCAGTGCAGAGCAGCTAAGTATTCCTGGCGGCATGGCCTGCCAGGTCAGCTCGTTGCGCGGTGAAATCCTGGCCCGCAGTCATAGTCATCCCGAACAAACGCTGGAAGCCGAGAAAATGGGCTTTCACGATCAAATGATCGACGGCGCACCGTGGCGCAGCTTCACCCTGGCGCGCGGTGATGTGCGCATTACCACTGCCGACCGCCAGATCGAGCGCGAAGCACTGAACATGTCCATTCTGCTGGCGGCCTCGGTGCCGGTCGGCGTGGCGCTGCTGGGTTGCCTGTGCCTGTTGTGGCTCGGCATCGGTCAGGGGCTGGCACCGCTCAATCGTATGCGCGATGCGTTGATGCGGCGCAGTGCCGATTCTCTGGAACCGTTGCAAATCCAGCCATTGCCCAGCGAGCTGCAACCGCTGCTGGAAACCCAGAATCAGTTGTTCCTGCGCATCGGCAAGACCATCGAGCGCGAACGGCGCCTGACTGGTGATGCCGCGCACGAGTTGCGCAGCCCGCTGACCGCCATCAAAACCCACCTGCAAGTGGCGCGCATGACCGAAGGCAGTGCCCGGGATCAGTCCTTGGCGCGGGCTGAAGAGGGCGCCGACCGGCTGCACCGCACGCTTGAACAATTGCTGCTGCTGGCGCGCGTCGAGGGCAGTCTGTCGTTCGATGATGGCGTGCAATGCAGCGCCGAGCAGGTGGCGAAACTGGCGATTCAGGATGCAGCCAGTGGTGATCGTCAGCGGATCAAGTTTCAGATGCCGGCCAAATCCTCCGATGCGCCGCTGCAAATGCCCGCGGTGCTGTCGATTGCTGCGTTGCGCAATTTGCTCGACAACGCCCTGCGCCATACCCTGGGCGATGGGGCAGTGGAGCTGAGCCTGGAAACCACCGACAATCGCGTGCGTTTTTTGGTCCGCGACCACGGCCCGGGGATTGCCGAAGACGACCTGCAACACCTGACCCAACGCTTCTGGCGCAACGGCCAGAGCACCGGTTGCGGCCTTGGACTGGCGATTGTCCAGGCCATCGTCCAGCGCTGCGGCTGCACTCTGCATTTCGACAGCCGCCCGGATGGTTTGCGGGTTGAGTTGACGATGCCTTTGCAACCGGTGTGATGGTTTTTGGCGCGGGCTGTTAGTCACATCATTGTGGAATGTGTTGCCGCAATCGCGAGCAGGCTCGCTCCCACATTTGGTCGGGGTAGCCACAGGTTCTGTGATCAACACAAAACCACTGTGGGAGCGAGCCTGCTCGCGATAGTGGCGACTCGGTTTCCCAGATAAACCAAGACAGTTGCTCCCACATTTGTTCTGTGTTGCACACCAAATGTAACGTCTCTCCATTAGCCACCCAGCCTCCCACAGCGTTATCGTCCCCGGCAGCTTTGACTCAATGGATTGAGGTAACAGCGCCATGGATGCATCGATACACATCTGCAAGGCAACACCTGCCGACGCCGGGATCATCAGCCGGATCGTCGAGCGCTCCATTCGCGTCGGCTGCGCGCTCGACCACCGCAACGATCCGCGAACTGTCGCCACCTGGACTCACAACAAAACCATCGAACACGTGCAGCCCTGGCTGGTCGACCCGCGGTTGTACCTGAACATCGCCCTGCTGCAGGACAAGCCGATCGGCGTTGCCATGGCGGCGATCAGCGGCAAGGTCGCGTTTTGTTATGTGCAACCGGAATGGTTTCGGCGAGGCGCCGGACAAGCGCTGGTGCAGGACCTCGAGATGTGGTTGATCGCTCAGGGGTTGCCTCAGGCGCGGCTCAACAGCACCCGTACCGGCGAGGCGTTTTACCACCGTCTGGGTTACCGGGCTTGCGCCGAAACCTTCATCGTGGCGGGACTCCACGCCATTCCCATGCATAAGACACTGTCGCCACCTTCATAGAAAGCTGATCGAGGGTCTAAATCCTTGAGGTCCTGATGCGTTTCCAGAACAGGAAAACCTGCAAGTGCGCCCCGTGACCGGAACGCGCACCTGCCCGGTGTGCAGTTTTGGTCACTATCAACAGCGTATTGAGGGATCGAGAGATGTCAGTCGCTACCAGCCTTATCGAAGATCAGCCGGCCCGGATCATCTCGACGCCTGCCGAGACGCTTTATCAGTTCAACGAATCGCCATTGCTGGCCCGCCAACGCCTGCAGGAATCGAATGCTCGCAGCTACCCGCGACGCATTCCCCTGGCACTCAAGCGCGCCAAGGGCATTTATGTCGAAGATGTCGAAGGCCGCAGTTTCATCGATTGCCTGGCCGGTGCGGGGACTCTGGCCCTGGGGCACAACCATCCGGTGGTGATCGAGGCGATCCAGCAAGTGCTGACCGATGAACTGCCGCTGCACACACTCGACCTGACCACGCCGGTCAAGGATCAGTTTGTTCAGGACCTGTTCGGTCTGTTGCCGCCGGCATTGGCCGCTGAAGCCAAAATTCAGTTCTGCGGCCCCACCGGCACCGATGCGGTGGAAGCCGCGCTCAAACTGGTGCGCACCGCCACCGGGCGCAGCACGGTGTTGTCGTTCCAGGGCGGTTACCACGGCATGAGCCAGGGCGCGCTTAGCCTGATGGGCAGTTTGGGGCCGAAAAAGCCGTTGGGCGCGTTGCTCAGCAGTGGCGTGCAGTTCATGCCGTATCCCTACGATTATCGTTGCCCGTTCGGGCTCGGCGGCGCGCAGGGGGTGCAGGTGAACCTGAATTACCTGGAAAACCTGCTGAATGATCCAGAGGCCGGCGTGCAATTGCCCGCTGCGGTGATCGTCGAAGCGGTGCAGGGTGAGGGCGGGGTGATTCCGGCTGATCTCGACTGGTTGCGCGGCTTGCGACGCATCACCGAGAAGGCCGGCGTAGCGCTGATCGTCGATGAAATCCAGAGCGGTTTTGCCCGCACCGGCAAGATGTTCGCCTTCGAGCACGCCGGGATCATTCCAGACGTGGTGGTGCTGTCCAAAGCCATCGGCGGCAGCCTGCCGCTGGCGGTGGTGGTCTATCGCGACTGGCTCGACACCTGGCTGCCTGGCGCCCATGCCGGGACCTTCCGTGGTAATCAGATGGCGATGGCCGCAGGCTCTGCGGTGATGCGCTACCTGACTGAGCACAAGGTGTGCGAGCACGCCGCCGCCATGGGCGAACGCTTGAGTGAACACCTGCACATCCTGCAACGAGAGTTCCCGCAACTGGGCGATATTCGCGGACGTGGCTTGATGCTGGGCGTCGAGCTGGTCGACCCGACCGGCATGCCGGATGCTCAGGGCCATCCACCGATATTCGGTCGTCTGGCGCCGCTGGTACAGCGTGAATGCCTCAAGCGCGGGTTGATCCTTGAGCTGGGCGGGCGTCACGGCGGTGTTGTGCGTTTCCTGCCGCCGCTGGTGATCACTGCCACAGAAATCGATCGGGTGGCCGACATTTTCGGCAGGGCCATGGCCGCCGCCACCGCCAGCCTCTAAATTTTCTGGTGCCTTGAACGTTCCTTCTACATAACGGCTGCGCACGGCGTGCAGCCCACCCTACAGCGATGGAGAGACAGCATGACGTCAGTATTCGACCGCGAGGACATCCTCTTTCAGGTCGTGGTCAACCACGAAGAGCAATACTCGATCTGGCCCGACTACAAAGCCGTGCCACAAGGCTGGCGCACCGTGGGCAAGAGTGGCCTGAAAAAGGAATGCCTGGCTTACATTGAGGAGGTCTGGACCGACATGCGTCCACTGAGCTTGCGCCAGAAAATGGAAGAACAGGCGGCTGTGGCTCACTGAGTCACCGCCCAAAAAGAAGCCCGCTGAACCGGTAAGGTCAGCGGGCTTTTTTTTGTTTGGAATTTGTGTCGCGTGTCAGGCCGCCATCGCGAGCAGGCTCGCTCCCACATTTGATCGGTGGCGATCACAGAGTCTGTGATCGGCACAAATCCACTGTGGGAGCGAGCCTGCTCGCGATGAACGATAACGCGGTCTAACTGACGTTACACCCCGCTCAACCCCTTGATCACCAAATCCACATTCCCTTCCAGTTCGGCCACCGGATCCGCCGCATCGACACTCAACACCACCAGCCGGCTGCCAGCCTCGGCAATCACCGCTTTCACCGGGTCCGACGGCTGGCGATGATGCAACACCACCGCCACATCATTGCCCTTGAGCGTCGCACCCAGTTGTTTGAGCGCCTGCGGTGTCCATTCGGCATCCGGTCGTGCATCAAGGCCAATCAGCTCCAGGTTGAGGCCGCCGATCAGGTAGCTGAAATGATCGCTCAGGCTCATCACGCTCAGATTGTCGGCATTCGCCAACCGTGACTCGCTGTCGGCGCTGAGCTTGAGCAGGCGCTGTTTGAGCGCTGCCAGGTTGGCGTCGATCTTCGGTTTCGCCGCTGGGGCCAAGCGCATCAGGTCTGCCGCCATCACATCCGCCATGCGCCCCATGTTATTACTGGCCAACCAAGGCTGACTGTTCAAACCGTCAACCTTGCTGCCAGGCTTCACGGCGATGCCGGGCAGTGCGCCGTCCACCGGGCGGGCGGCGTCGATTTCAATGATGCGGATATTGCTGCGACGGGCGTTCGGGTACAGCGGATCGTCCGGCCACAGTGAGCGCAGGCCGATGACCGCATCGGCGTCGATCGCCAGCTTACTTAGCGCCGGAGCACCACGGCCGGTGAAGTAAGCGGTCTGCCGACTGCCTGGCAGGTTGGCCGGTGCGGCGCGCTCAAGGCTGACATCGGTACCCTCCAGCAGCAGGGCACCCAGACCGTAGGTCACAGGCAACGCCGCCAGGACCAGCACTTTTTGAGTGGAAGTCGAGGCGAAGAGCGCGGTGTTACCCACACCGTGATTGGCCATCAGACGCATCGGTTCGAAGGTGTCGGTGGCGAATGCGTTGAAGGAGGCTGGCACACACACGGTCACCGCCAGGGTCAATTGACGCAGAGAAAAAGACATTTATCCGAGGTTCCCTTTCAGACTTGGAACGATGCCGCGAGCTATGGCGGCCAGAGCGAAGGCGATACCGGCCACCAAAATGATCGCGGCACCGGAGGGGATAGGCAGGTCAAAGACAATCGGCGCGAGAATTCCGCACAGCGTGCTCACCGTGGCAATCAGCACCGAACACCAGAAGAAACCCTTCAGCGACTGGCTGAGCAAGCGCGCGGCCGCTGCTGGAATTACCAATAGGGCGCCGACCAGAATCGCGCCGATGACTTTCACCGCCGCCACCGTGATCAGGGTCACCAGAATCACGAACAGATAATCCAGGGTCTTCACCGCCACACCGCGTACCGCCGCCAATTGCGGATTGAAACTGGCGAGCATGATGCGGTTGTACAGCGGCAGAGCCAGCGCCATCACCAGCGAACCAACGATGGCCAACACCAGCAGGTCATTGCCGTTGACCGTCAGCACCGAACCGAACAGCACGTTTTCCAGAATGTGTACGTTGATCTTGCCGGCCAGAATCAGCAGCAGGCTCGCACCCAGCGCCAATGATACGGAGAGAAACACACCGATCAAAGTATCCGGCGCCAGCCCCGTACGGTTGCGTAAATAGTTGAGCAGAATGCCGAACAGCAGGCAGTAACCGAACAGGCTGCCATAAGGCCCGGTGTAGGGTTCACCGAGCAGAATGCCTATGGCCACGCCGGTCAGTGCCGCGTGACCCACGGCTTCGGAGAAAAACGCGAAACGCTTGACCACCACCAGCGTACCCAAGCCGCCCAGCACCGGGCCGATCAACAGCCCGGCGAGCAGGGCGTTGACCACAAAACCATAGGCCAGTGCTTCCGGCAGGTAACCCGACGAGGCCCATCCCTGGACCATCAATCGAAAGGCTTCATAGCTCATCAGGCAGCGCTCCGGGGATGGGTCGAGAACAGGGTCAGCAGTCGCTCCGGGGTCAGTGCCTGTTTCGGCGTGGCATCGAACAGCACCCAGCGATTGAGGCCGGTAACCCGGTCCGCCAGACGCCCGACCGCTTCCAGATCATGCTCGATCCACAGCACGGTGATGCCGCTCTGGCGCCAGTCGCCCAGCAGCCGTTCGAACACCTGAATGCCGGCCTCATCGAGGGCTGACATCGGTTCGTCGAGCACCAGCAGTTGCGGCGACGGAATCAATCCCTGGGCCAACAAAACACGCTGACGCTCACCGCCGGAGAGGGCGCCCATGCGCCGCTTGCGCTTGTCCTGCATGCCGACCCGCTCCAGCGCTTCAGCGATCGCCGCTGCATAATGCTTGCTCAACCCGAGGAATGCCGGGCGTCGCTGACACATGGCGGCCATGAAGTCATCGACAGTCATCGGTAAACCGCGATCGAACTCCAGCGCCTGGGGCACGTAGCCGATGGTCCCCGGTTCACCTGGCCATTGCAGGCTCAGGCGACCCTGATGCGGCATTTGCCCCAGCAGGGTCTTGATCAGCGAACTCTTGCCGCCACCGTTAGGACCGACCAGTGCATGCACGCTGCCGGGCTGAATCTGAAAGGTCACCTTGTCGAGGATCGTCGTGCGACCCAGCGTCAGGCTGACCTCGGCGAAATCCAGGGTCGGCCCCGAAACCTGTGGGAGTGAGCCTGCTCGCGAATGCGGTGTGTCATTTAACGATGATGTTGACTGACGGGACGCTTTCGCGAGCAGGCTCGCTCCCACAGGGGACTCGGGGGTGGTCGGGCTGATGGTTTCTTGAGCCGTCATGCGCCGGACTCCTGAATCGCCCGGACCACGGTGTTGAGGTTGCCGGTCATTTCTTTTTCGTACTTGTCGGCGGTGTATTCGCCATAGGAAATGTGTGACAGCGGGTACAGCTTCACCCCGGATTCACGCTGGATGGTCTCGACGTAAGTGGACGGGAAATCCATCTCCGAGAAGATCACCTTCACGTCCAGTTCCCGCAGTTGATCGATGGTCTTTTTCAGCTGGCTAGGGCTCGGTTCAATACCGTGGGCCGGCTCGACCACGGCAGTCACTTCCAGGCCAAACTCGCGCAGCAAATAGTCGTAGGCGGCATGCACCGTGGCCACGCGCAGCTCGGCGTTCGGCGCCTGGGTGAGTTTTGCCAGGGCGTCGGCGCGCATCTGCCGCAGGCGTTTGCCATAGGCGCGGGCGTTTTGTGTATAGGTTTTGGCATTGGCCGGGTCGAGCTTGCCCAGTTCCCGGGCGATGTTGTTGATCTGGGCAATGGAAGCGCTGATCGACAGGAATGTGTGCGGGTTGACCACCTTGCCGGCACCGCGGGCAGCAACACCGGTTGCGGCCAGCAGGGGCACGTTTTCGTTGGCTTCGATCACCTTGATGTTCGGGGTTTCGCTGGCGGCGATCATGCGGTCGGCGAAGTCGTCATGGCCCACACCGTTGAGCACGACCACGTCCAGAGCGCTGATGCGTTTGATGTCTTCGGCCCGCGGCTCGTAGGCATGGGGGTTGAAACCGGCCGGGATCAGCGGCACCACTTCGGCCTTGTCGCCGACGATGTTCGCCACGTAACTGTAATAAGGGTGCAGGGTGATACCAATTCGCAGGCGCTTGGCTTCGTCTGCACTGGCCAAAGGTGTCAGCAAACAGGCAAACAGGCCGACCAGCAGCAGGCGAAAAAAGGACTGACGTTGAGATGAACTAGGCATGGGAAAGCGGTCTTCTCTCGGGTGAAGGCGAGGGTTCAATGCCGATGCTGGCGGGTGACGCCGGCATCGAATTGCGCGACGATCTGCTGCCAGCCGGCGCCATTAAGCGCAGCGTCGGTGAGATCGTTTGGAGCGGGGAGGGCGCTGCCACGGTTGAGCCAGATGTCTGGCGCCGAGTCGTCTTCAGCGGTCAAACGCATCAAAAACGAACCGGCAACGGTCGGGCTCTGGCTCTGGCCGAAGTACGCCTTGGCGTCCAGCAACTGCCAGGCATGGCCGCCGCGGCTGACAGAACTGGCGTCCTGGGCAAACGGCGCAAAACCGTCATCGGCGAGGGTGGCGGGTGTGGGCAGTGCTTGCTGTTCCTGACGCAACAGATGAATTTCATCCAGCGTGACCCGCAGGTCGGCGTAAATACCTTGCTCGGATGCGCTCAGATCACGGCGGGCATCCAGTTGATGGCTGCCAACGCTGCTCACTTCCTGAGCCTCGCCACGCCAGGCGACCACCGAGCCGGCAACCGCCAGGATCATCAGGCACAACAGCAACACATAAAGGGTTTCATGGCCGGCACCGGCCGGGCGAACAACTTGGGTGGTGGGCGACGTCATGCTCACGTTCAGGGCGCCTCGATGTCGGCTTGGTCGATCTCGACGACATGGCCGGGACCGGCGTCGAATAGCACATAGAACTCGGCGCCGGGCTTCTTGAACGTCAGGGTCGAATCGGCACCGAGCTTGCCCGGTACCAGAATGGTTTCGTCATAGCCGATTACATCCAGGGTCACTCCCGGCGCGCCACTGCCGTCGGAAAAACCGCCGGTGCATTGAATCTGTTCGGCGTCGATGGCCTTGCATTCACACATCGGGTTATGGGCCAGGGCACTGGTGCTGAAGGTGGCGCAGAGCATCAATAAAACGGGGCGAAAAGCGTTGATCATGGTTTGCCTCCTTGTTTGTTCAGCCATGCGAGAGTGGCCGGGGATGCCTGGCTCAGAGGGACGGACGCTTGATGCATGGCGCCGTCCCAGCCTTCCATGGTGATCCACAGCTCGGCGTCGGTTTTGGTCTTTTCAGGCACCGGCAGCATCGCGCCCATGTGGTACGGCGTACCGAAGAAAATCGCCCCGGCCGCGCGCAGGCTGCGGGGTTTGCCGATGCGCAGGTAAGTTGCCTTGACCTGATCGCGACAGCGTTCGCACAGCGCTGCGTTGAAGCCTTTCATGTAGCCGGCGGGGCCAGTCAATCGTGGCGCTTCGTTGCGCAGTTCGGCCAGTTGCAGGCTCCAGGGACCGACCTCGATTTCGCCGATCTCTCGCTCCCCCAGTCCGCTGTCGCCGCGAAACAGCGAGGCGTCGGCCAAGTATTTGGGCATGAAGCCCAAAGGGATCAACAGCAAGAGAATGTTGATGTGCAAGCGCCATTTGCGCCAAAGCAGGCTCGCCCGCGAAGGCGGCGATGCAGTGATCGTCTTGCTCACAGGTTGCCCTCCGGAGTCTGTTGGTTCATGACCGTTTGCGGTCTCGACACCGGGCGCGGGGCCTTGTTGCTGCGCTTGAACGCATTGGCGGTGGCCAGGGCAGTGCGTTTGGTCCAGATCAGCAACCCGCTGAGCACCATCATGCTCAGCAGCAAACCGAAGAAGAACCAGATCAGCTTGATCCAGATCCCGCCAAAGTCACCGGTATGCAACGGACGCATCGACTCGGTCACGAACTCCAGACCGGTGCGATCGGTCAGCAACCGCGTGCTGGCGATATCGCCGTTATACGGGTTGACCTCGGCCGTCTGGAACATCAGCGGATACCAGCTTCGACCGCCCACTGACAGGTGGCCGTAGGCGTTGCCCGGCAAGGAGACAAAACTGGCGTCAAGTCCGGGGATTTGCTCTTGAGCGACCTTGATCGCCTGTTCCAGGCTGATCATCGGAGCCAGCTTGCCAGTGCTGGTCAGCGGCACGCTTTCACGCGAGATGACCGACACCACCGGTTCCGTGGTAATCGAAATCTGGTTGTCGAACAGAATCGCCTTGATCAGGAACCAGACACCGGTGATCGAGATCACCGCAATGAACCAGATCGACCAGATGCCGCTGAGCCGGTGAAAGTCGCCCCAGAAAATCCGCGCGCCATGGCGAATGCGCAGGGTCGGTCGGAAGAAGCCTTTCCAGAACCGTTTGTAGACCACCAGCCCGGTCACCAGCGACGCCAGCATCGGCAGCGCGAGGAACGACACCAGATACCAGCCCCAGCTGTAGCCGTTTGTGAACGGCACCAGCCACCAGCCATGCAGTGCGCGGGTGAACGCCTTGAAGTTGAATTGGGGAGCGGTGCCCTGAATCACCCCGCTGTAGGGGTTTACATAGACCGTCACCGAGCGCCCGTCCGGGTAACTGACGTCCACGTCGAGTGCGAAATGCGACTCGTCGGGGCGACTGATGCCCTGGACCAGTGTCTGGGGTTCGGCCTTTTTGATGGCGGCAATGATCTCGTCATAATTGAGCCGCGGCGTATCGTCCGAAGGCGGGCTGGCACGCATTTGCGGATTGGCGAGCCAGACAATCTCCTGACTGACCACCGCCAGCGTGCCAGTCACACAGACGATCAATACAAAGAACCAGATGGGCAGCGCCAGCCAGCTATGGACCAGAAACCAGAGTTTTGAGCGGGATTTCTTCGACATGATTAAAGGTCTTGTTTCGATGAGAGGAGCGCTGCTGTGGGCTTCCCAGCGTTGCGCTCCGTAAAAAGTCCGGCCGTGGCTTTTGCCTACGCGACCGACTGCATCTAAATAAGACGTATGAGCATCGGAAATCCCGAAAGGGGATATGAAAGTAAATGTTTCGTGTTTCTGTCTTGGGAGGGTTTGCTCGTGAATGGGGCCTGACAGTCGACATTGAAGTTGAATGCAATGACCCCATCGCGAGCAGGCTCGCTCCCACACTGGATCGGCGGCGTACACATAATGTGCGTTCAACACCGATCAACTGTGGGAGCGAGCCTGCTCGCGATGAGGCCGGATCAGACACTGAAGTCCTCACCCCTGCTTAAACATCTCCTTCGCCCGCTGTTCGATCTGTTCCTGAGTCAAATCCTCCTTGCGCGTGGCCAGAAACCACAGATGCCCGTAGGGATCCTTCAAAGTCCCCGAACGGTCGCCATAAAACTGATCCTTGACCTCGGACACCTGCGTGGCGCCGGCCTCGATTGCCTGTTTAAAGGACTTGTCCACATTGTTCACATACAGATGCAGCCCCACGGATGGCGACTTGTCCGGGTTGCTCAATGGTCCCTGGTCACATGGCGTGCCAAGCATGATCGGGCAGTCGCCGATACGCAGCTCGGCGTGACCGATGCCGCCATCGGGCATGGCCAGGCGCATGACTTCGGTGGCACCAAAGGCTTTTTTGTAGAAGTCGATGGCTTCGGCAGCTTTCTGAATGCCCAGATAAGGGGTGATGCTGTGATAACCCTCTGGAATAGGTTTTACGCTCATGACGGTTCTCCTTTTGTTGTGGGGTTAAGGTGTTCCTTCGCCGATTTCCGGTCGAATAACTATAGGTCAGCCCTTTCCCCGCGACCGAGTGCCCGACGAGCAGCAGATTACTTCCCAAACCTCCATCGACTGGCAGGACGCCATCGCGAGCAGGCTCGCTCCCACAGTAGTTTTGTGTCGTGAACGAGAATTGGGTCTGAAAACAGATCCAATGTGGGAGCGGGCTTGCTCGCGAAGGCCGCACCGCTATTTCCGATCAACCCCCGACTCAAGCAGCTGCGCCCCCGGCCCTTGCTCACCCAGCACATCACCAAAGTTACGCAGCGGACACGCCTCCATCGACAAACATCCACACCCGATACAGCCATTGAGCCTGTCCCGCAGCAGAGTCAGTTGATTGATCCGTTCATCCAGATCCCGGCTCCACTGCGCCGACAACACTTTCCAGTCCGCCGCCGTCGGTGCATGGTTGTCCGGCAGGGATTTCAACGCCTCGCCAATCTCCGCCAGCGCAATCCCCAAACGCTGAGCCACTTTGATCAGCGCCACCCGGCGCAACACTTCTCGCGGATAACGTCGCTGATTGCCCTGATTGCGATTGCTTTTGATCAGGCCCTTGGACTCATAGAAATGCAGCGCCGTGACCGCCACACCACTGCGGGCGGCCACTTGGCCGACGGTCAGTTCTTTATGCAGGTTTTGCGAGGTGATCATTTAAAAAATGCCCCTTGACCTCTAGTTAACTGGAGGTTTTACCCTGCAGGCCTTCGTATCGCAAGATCCGGCTTACAGTGAGTGGGGACTATTCATGCACGCGCCAGAGAAGAATCGCAGCTTTACCCAACTGATTGAATTCGAGATCGAGCCCCGTCAGCAGGCCGCGCTGGTGTCGGCACTGGCGGCGCACACCGAACGTCTGGCCCAAGGTTATACAGGTTTTCTGAGTGCCAGCATCCAGGCCAGCGACGATGGCCGACGGGTGCTCAATTACCTGCAATGGCAATCCCGCGAAGCCGGAGAAGCGGCCTTTCAGAGCTTCGAAAGCGGCGAGCAGGATCTCTGGCAACTGATTCAAACCCATAGGGCGAAAACCGTGACCTTCGGCTCTTTCCAGGTGCTGCATAGCCTGGCGCTTAGTCACGACAACGCGCTGCACTGCACGCTGATCGGCTAGATCGACAATTGCATCAAGCGTTCACCCTGCAGGTTCTCCGTGGGTCGGCGTTTATTCACCGCCAGTTCGCCGATCTTGATCAGCCGAGTGCGGGTTACGTTGCGGCTCAGCCCCAGCAGGGCAGCAGTGTGAACCTGGTTGTAATGACTGAAGCGGTAAGCCGCCCGCAACAACGCATCTTCGACTTTCTCGTGCAGCGCGCCGGCCTGTTCCTCGAAGAGCTTTTGAAAGGCCCGATCGAGCAAGGCTTCCGGTGAGTCATCGACGTTGGCGTGGTAGTCGTCCTGACGCTCGATGCGCATGTTCGACAGCCGCAAGTCATCGCGCTCGATCACACCATTGCGGCAGATCAACAGCGTGTGGTGAATGACGTTTTCCAGTTCGCGGATATTGCCCGGCCAGCCGTAGCTGCGCAGTTTGTGCTCGGCCTCCTTGCTGATGGTGATGCTGCCGTAACCCAAACGCCGGCTGTAGGCTTCGACGAAGTGCCGGGTCAGCGGCAGGATGTCGCCGGGGCGCTCGCGCAACGGGCTCAGTTCCAGGCTGACCACGTCGAGGCGGTAATACAGATCCTCGCGAAAGTGCCCCGCATTGATGGCTTTTTCCAGTTGCACGTTGGTCGCTGCCAGCACGCGCACATCGATGGGAATGCTCTTGCGCGAACCCAGGCGCACCACTTCGCGCTCCTGCAACACCCGCAGCAATTTCACCTGAATCGCCATTGGCAAATCGCCGATTTCGTCGAGGAACAAGGTGCCGCCATCGGCCTCTTCGAACCAACCGGCCTTGGCACTCAGCGCGCCAGTGAAAGCACCTTTTTCATGGCCGAACAGCTCGGCCTCCACCAGGGATTCGGAGAATGCACCGCAGTTCACCGCCACGAACGGCCGGTTGCGCCGGGCGCTGAGGTTGTGGATGTGCCGCGCCACCAGCTCCTTGCCGGTGCCGGTTTCACCGATGATCAGCACGCTGGCTTCACTTGGCGCGACCTGCTGCAAGTGCGCCAGCAGGGCTTGGGATTTCGGGTCTTCGAACACCTGTGCCGTGGCGCGAATCGAGGTGGCCAACGCGGGCGAGGGCGGTAAGGTCAGCAGTTGCATGGGGCAGGCTCCATGAGTGGAAGGCTATGAATAGAAGGTCGGGATCGGCAGGGACTGGTTCAGCGCCCAGTCACCCAGTTCATGGAGTTTGTAATCCACCGGGTCGTGCAGGGTTTGCGTACGCAAGTTGCGCCAGTGGCGGTCCAGCCGCAGTGAGGCGTGAGTCGAACGGGCGCCGGTTACTTCGAACAAACGGCTGCACAGCTCCAGGCCATTACGGGTGGCGGCGACTTTGGCGGTGGCGATGGCGGTGGCCAGATGTCCGCGTTCCTCGGCGCTCAGAGTCGGCCCCTTGGCCCAGGCTTTGTCGAGCAACTCGGCGGCGCGTTGCACCAGCAATCGAACACCTTCCAGTGCCACCCAGAATTCGCCGTAATGGCCGAGCACGTAAGGATCCTGCCGCACATCCAGAGCACTGGATTTATGCCATGGACGGGTTTCGGTGAGGGTGTATTGCCGCGCCTCTTCAAAGGCGCCCTCGGCAATGCCAAGAAACATATGGGTGAACGTCAGCTGGGCGATCAAGGGACGCAGGCAGGCGAACGGCGTGCTCAACGGACCGGGGTCGAGCAGCAGTTCCGACTCTTCAACCCGCACCCGTTCAAACGTGGCGCTGCCGCTGTCGGTCTGGCGCTGACCCATGCTGTTCCAGTCGTTGTGCAGCGTTATACCGCTGCGTCCGCTGGGAATCGCGGCGATCAACAACTTGCCGCCGGCACTTTCATCGACGGCCGAGGCGATCAGCATTTCCGAGTCGCTGGCGCCGGAGCAGAAGCTCTTTTTGCCGGAAAACTCGCGCCAGCCTCCGAGGTCTTTCACCACGGTACGAGTGTCCAACGGATTGAGGGCGTTGCCCCAGAACCAGTTCTTGCGAGCCGTCTGTTCAAACCACGGTTGCCATTGTTCGGGCCGGGCGAACAGGCGCACGGTGGCGAGCATCAGGTGATGAAAGCCGAAGACATGGGCGATCGAACTGTCGACCTTGGCGAACTCGCGCACGATGTTCAGGGTTTCACTCCAGCTGGCGCCGAGGCCGCCGTACTGGACGGGAATGCTTAAAGCGAGCAGGCCGCTGTGGCGCAAGGCATCACGTTCGGCTTTTGGCGTACCGCCGCGTTCATCGCGCTCGACAGCGGTCAGGGCAAACTCGGCGGCCAGCTGGCGGGCGGTCTGCACGGGGGACAACAGGGCGCTTATCGGCTTGGCAGTCACGCGGGGTTCCTCTTGGGACTCATCTCAAGTTTCCTGGGGGAATGGGGGCTTTTGTGGCGAGGGAGCTTGCTCCCGCTCGGCTGCGAAGCAGTCGTAAATCGGCTCGCGCGGTTTTTCAGAAGATCCGCGCTCACCGGTTATGGGACTGCTTCGCAGTCCAGCGGGAGCAAGCTCCCTCGCCACAGGTTTGCGGATCCACAGGAGAGCGGTTTTCAGGCCGTGGCTTTGGCCGGCAGCACATCATTGGCAATCATTTCGCCAAACGGCCCGGTGAGGTTGGTGACGCCACGTCCGGCCAGGCTGGCATACGGCTCGGGCAGCAGCGGGAACACCAGTTCGGCAAAGCGATAAGCCTCTTCGAGATGCGGGTAGCCGGAGAAGATGAAACTCTCGATTCCCAAGTCCGCGTATTCCTTGATCCGCGCCGCCACTTGTTGCGGGTCACCCACCAGCGCAGTCCCGGCACCGCCGCGCACCAGACCGACACCAGCCCAGAGATTGGGCGAAATTTCCAGGTTGTCGCGGCGTCCATCATGCAGCGCCGCCATGCGTCGCTGGCCTTCGGAATCAAATCGCGAGAACGACTTTTGCGCGGCAGCAATGGTCTCGTCGCTGATGTGCTCGATGAGTTTGTCCGCAGCTTTCCAGGCCTCTTCGGCCGTCTCGCGCACGATCACATGCAGGCGAATCCCAAACTTCACCGTGCGACCGTTTCGCGCCGCACGCTCTCGAACATCGGCCAGTTTTTCAGCTACAGCGGCAGGCGGTTCGCCCCACGTCAGGTATACGTCGACCTGCTCGGCAGCCAGGTCATGAGCGGCCTCGGACGAGCCACCGAAATACAGCGGCGGATAAGGTTTCTGCACCGGTGGATACAACGCTTTGGCGTTCTGCACCCGCAGGTGTTTGCCTTCGAAATCCACCGATTCGCCTTGCAGCACCCGACGCCAGATCTTCAGGAATTCGTCGGTGACTTCGTAGCGTTCGCTGTGATCGAGAAAACTGCCGTCGCCACGGTTTTCATCCGGGTCGCCGCCGGTTACCACATTGATCAGCAAGCGGCCACCAGACAGTCGATCCAGCGTCGCGGCCATCCGTGCCGAGACCGTCGGTGAAATAATCCCCGGACGGATCGCGACCAGATACCGCAGGCGTTCGGTCAACGGCACCAGGGCCGAGGCGATCACCCACGAATCCTCGCAGGAACGCCCGGTAGGAATCAGCACGCCGTGGTAACCCAGACTGTCGGCAGCCTGGGCCACTTGCTTCAAATAGTTGAGCGTCACTGGGCGCGCGCCCTGAGTGGTGCCCAGGTAATGGCCGTCGCCGTGGGTGGGCAGAAACCAGAAAACATCCATGAAGAGATCCTTAAGCAATTTTCAGCAGATTTTTGGGAGACACGCCGAATAACGGCGCCGCGCGTTCTGCAGCAAGACGAATGCGGGCCCTCAAGGGCTCACTGGTTATTTGATAATTGGAGAAGTCGGCTTCGGTGGCATAGACGCCAATCGGCAAGGTCAGGGCCTGGAAGAAACTGAACAGCGGCCGCAACTGATGATCGAGCACCAGCGCGTGACGTTCGCTGCCACCGCTGGCAGCCAGCAGCACCGGCGTGTCGATCAGTGCGTTGAGGTCGATCAGGTCGAACAGGTGCTTGAGCAGGCCAGGGTAGGAGCCGCGATAAACCGGCGCGGCGACGATCAGCAAGTCGGCGCTTTCGATCGCTTGCAGCTCGGCTTCGATATCGGCGCTCAGTTCCTGACGCGACAGCGCGGCGCCCAGTGGTCGGGCGATGTCGCCCAGTTCGATCAGCTTGCTCTCGATCGGTAACTGCTCGGCCAGTTCGGCCAACAACGCTTGGGTCAACACCAAAGTGCGAGACGGACGCCAGGTACCGCCGGAGAGGGCAACGACTTTCAATGGACGCGACATGATCAGTTCCTTTTTAAACAGTTGCTCAGCGAGCAGTGATGAGTCACCGGAGTTGAGCAAGAGCTGTACCAATCCTTGGGAGCCCCGTTTTCCGTGGCTTTCAGCGCAATTGCTGGCAGGCACTGTTCGATTGGACCGGCTGTTTGTTGATTGACTGTTGCCAGGCAAACAGTTGCGTGGGCAACAGTGCGTGAGGCGATGGAGTTGTTTATAAAGGCTATTTGTTATTACTCAAAAGACATTAAATTAATATTTATATGCAATTTAGAGATATAAGGCTGGTGTGGGAGCTGTCGAAGGCTGCGATCTTTTGATCCGATACCCACTATCGAGAGCGTTGATTTCTACCCTTCGAGCGGCACGGGTAGCCTGTGTTCATTGCCCCGAACACAGATCACCGGACGCCCGAAATGAAATCTCTACTCGCCACTTTCTTGTTGCTCGCCATCTCCGTTCTCGCCGGATGTGCCAGCCATGTTTCACCGGAATTGCGGCCCTACACCGCTGAAGAAACCCGGGAACTGGCGCTGGAGGCCCTGAATCGTCGTGGCTTGTCCTTCGAGGAGTACCACGCGAAGAAAGCCGAATTGCTCGGCCAGCCGGCAAAATCGTTCAGTTTCGACAAACAAGGGGAGATGAACGCCGAACGCGCAGTACAGCTGCACGGTCGCCCAAGTTGAGCGGCGACTGTACCGCTCGAACTTTCACGCAACTGTCCATGGGATTCCCTCAAGGCGTGCGATAGGGTCAACACCTGACTGACCCTGATGGACTGCCACCCATGACACTCTCGCTCGACCTGCTGCTGGGCTTTGCCCTGTTTGCCCTTGTCACCTCGATCACCCCCGGCCCGAACAACACCATGTTGCTGGCCTCGGGCGTGAATTTCGGCTTTCAGCGCACCATTCCCCACATGCTGGGCATCACCTGCGGCTTCTTTGTCCTGGTGGTCGCTGTCGGTTTCGGCCTGGGCACGGTATTTCAAACCTATCCAATGCTTTACACCGTCTTGCGCTATGTCGGCGCGGCGTATTTGCTGTACCTGGCGTGGAAGATTGCTCATTCCGGGCCGGTAGCCGAGGGAGAGCAGGGCGAGGGCAAGCCGATCAGTTATTTGGGCGCGGCAGCCTTTCAGTGGGTCAACCCGAAGGCCTGGATCATGGCCATCGGCGCCATCAGCACCTACACGCCGATGCAAGGCTATTTCACCAATGTGATTGTGATTGCCGCAGTCTTCGCCTTGATCAACCTGCCAAGCGTCGGGGTGTGGGCCGGCTGCGGCACGCTGTTGCGCAATGTGCTGCGCGATCGCCGCTGGTTGCGGCTGTTCAACTGGGGTATGGCCTTATTGTTGGTGGCTTCGATGTATCCGTTGTTACTCGAAAGTTTTAGCTGACGCATTGCTTCATCCGGTGGCCCGATGCCTGTTAAGCTCGACTTCAGGAGCGTTCCTACGCACTTTTAAATGAAGTTGTTCTTCTTTAATGGCTTCCGATCAGGTATTGCTGTCGTTCTGAAAATTCGGCGTCGCTCATGAGGCGGCGCTTTGAAACTTCCAGTGACGAGCTTCCTGATCCCGGAACACGCTCTGCGAGTCTTTTATGAATAAACGTCCGTTGTATTTCGACTACGCCGCCACCACGCCGGTGGATGAGCGGGTCATCAAGGTCATGGTCGAGTGTCTGGGGTTCACAGGTAACTTCGGCAATCCAGCGTCCAGTTCCCACGCCTTCGGCCAACAGGCCCGGCAATCGGTTGAGCAAGCACGGCGCCAGGTCGCCGAATTGGTAGGCGCCCAGGCGGAGCAGATCGTCTGGACCTCCGGCGCCACCGAGTCCAACAACCTTGCCCTCAAGGGCGTGGCCCAGGCCCGCGGTGTATCCGGCGGCCACATCATCACCAGCCAGATCGAACACAAAGCGATTCTCGACACTGCAAAACAGTTGCAGGACGCAGGCGTTGCGGTGACGTATCTGGTGCCCGATGCCGATGGCATGGTTACCCCGCAAGCGGTCAGTGAAGCGATGCGTGAGGACACCTTTCTGGTGTCGGTGATGCTGGTCAATAACGAGCTGGGCACCGTCAACGACATCCCGGCCATCGGCCAGGTGGTGCGTGATCGCGATGCGTTGTTCCACGTTGATGCGGCTCAGGGCGCGGGCAAAGTGCTGATCGATCTGGCCCGGTGGCCGGTGGACTTGATGTCGTTTTCGGCGCACAAGGTCTACGGTCCCAAAGGCATCGGCGCGCTGTATGTCGGTCCTCGTGCGCAGCAGCGTCTGCAGGCGCAGATCCACGGCGGCGGTCACGAGGGCGGGTTGCGTTCCGGCACGCTGGCGACGCACCAGATTGCCGCAATGGGGGCAGCCTTCGCGTTGGCGGCCACCTCGTTCGATGAAGAAAAAGCCACCATTGCGCGTCTGCGTGAACGCTTGCTCGAGCCGCTGCTGAGCATTCCCGGCGTGCGCCTCAATGGCAGCCCGACCCAGCGCATTCCCCATACCCTGAGCCTGACTTTCAACGAAGGCGAGTTCAGTTCCGCGGCGTTGAGCGCCTCGATCGCGTTTTCCGCGACCTCGGCCTGTAATTCCGCCAGCAATGCGCCGTCCCATGTGCTGCTGGCCCTGGGGCATGACGCACGCTCGGCCAGTCGCACCATTCGCTTGAGCCTGGGGCGTTTCACCACCGAGCAGGATATCGATCAAGCGGTACACCTGATTAAAGCAACTTGCGCCAGTGCTCCGGCATTCTGGGCGACAGGTCCTTAAGCGCCGACTCCGATCGGCACCGAATAATAATGATGAGTGGTTAGCAGGAGACACGATGAGTACACAGCCTTTGACCAATGGATTGGTACCCCAGCGCCTGGCGCAAACCCGCGAGCTGATGAGCCGGGAGGGCATTCATGCTCTGCTGGTGCCGTCGGCCGACCCGCACCTGTCGGAATACCTGCCGGGCTATTGGCAGGGACGGCAGTGGCTGTCGGGTTTTCATGGTTCGGTGGGCACGCTGATCGTCACGCCGGATTTTGCCGGTGTCTGGGCCGACAGCCGCTATTGGGAACAAGCGAGCAAGGAGCTCAAGGGCAGCGGCATCGAACTGGTCAAGCTGCAACCGGGTCAACCCGGCCCGCTCGATTGGCTGGCCGAGCAAACCCCTGAAGGCGGTGTCGTCGCAGTCGATGGCGCGGTGATGGCCGTGGCCTCCGCGCGTACGTTGAGCAGCAAACTCGAAGAGCGCGGCGCACGTCTGCGCACCGACATCGATCTGCTGAGTGAAGTCTGGAGTAACCGTCCGAGTCTTCCGAACGAGCCGATCTACCAACACTTGCCGCCTCAGGCGACGGTCAGCCGTGGCGAAAAACTCGCCAAACTGCGTGAGGTGCTGAAAGAGCGCGGTGCCGACTGGCACTTCATCGCTACCCTCGATGACATCGCCTGGCTGTTCAACCTGCGCGGCGGCGATGTATCGTTCAATCCGGTGTTTGTGTCCTTCGCCCTGATCAGCCAGCAGCAGGCCACCTTGTTCGTGGCCCTGAGCAAAGTGAGCGCCGAGCTGCGCGCCATTCTCGAACAGGACGGCGTGACCCTGCGCGATTACAGCGAAGTGGCCGACGCCTTGCGCGCTGTGCCGAGCGGCGAGAGCCTGCAAGTCGATCCGGCGCGGGTCACGGCCGGTCTGCTGGATAACCTGGACAGCGGCGTGAAACTGCTCGAAGGCCTGAATCCGACCACTCTTGCCAAGTCGCAGAAAAGCCTGGCTGATGCCGAGCACATACGTCGGGTCATGGAGCAGGACGGCGCGGCGCTGTGCGAATTCTTCGCCTGGCTGGAAGTGGCCTTGGGGCGTGAGCGCATCACCGAACTGACCATCGACGAACACCTGACCGCGGCGCGTACCCGGCGTCCGGATTATGTGTCGCTGAGCTTCAACACGATTGCCGCGTTTAACGCCAATGGCGCCATGCCGCACTATCACGCCACCGAAGAAGAACATGCGGTGATCGAGGGTGACGGCCTGTTGCTGATCGACTCCGGCGGCCAATACCTGGGCGGTACCACCGACATCACCCGAATGGTGCCGGTGGGTACGCCGACTGCCGAGCAGAAGCGCGATTGCACCCGAGTGCTCAAAGGCGTGATTGCACTTTCCCGTGCTCAGTTCCCACGAGGCATTCTGTCACCGTTGCTGGACGCTATTGCCCGCGCCCCGATCTGGGCCGAAAGCGTCGACTACGGCCATGGCACCGGTCATGGCGTCGGCTACTTCCTCAATGTTCACGAAGGCCCGCAAGTCATCGCCTATCAGGCCGCGGCGGCACCGCAAACTGCGATGCAGCCGGGCATGATCACGTCCATCGAGCCGGGCACTTACCGTCCGGGTCGCTGGGGTGTGCGGATCGAGAATCTGGTGTTGAATCGTGAGGCGGGCAAGAGCGAATTCGGTGAGTTTCTGAAATTCGAAACCCTGACCCTGTGCCCGATCGACACCCGTTGCCTGGAACCGTCGCTGCTGACCGAAGATGAGAAACAATGGTTCAACGGCTATCACGCCGAGGTGCGTGAACGCTTGAGCCCGTTGCTTGACGGCGCGGCCCTTGAATGGTTGAACACCCGAACCGCGGCTATTTGAGCGGTTTGAGTTCAGGCGCTGTTTCCAGCGCCTGGCTCATGTCATAGGCGGCGCTGGTTATTGCGCACGCAGGGCTTCAAGGACGAAGTCCAGCCGATCCTGGCCGAAGAACAGCTGATCACCGACAAACATGCTCGGCGCACCGAATACACCGCGTTGCACCGCTTCCTCGGTGTTTTTCTTGAGGGCGGCTTTGACGTCCTCATCGGCGGTCAGCGCCAGCACTTCGTTCGGATCAAAGCCATTTTGCGTCAACACGGCGACGACGGTCGCTGGATCATCGAGGCTGCATCCTTCAACCCAAAGGGCGTGAAACAGGCAATCAATAAACGCCTGAAAGCGTTCGGAATGACGCAGTTGCATACCCATGACGGCGCGCATCAGCATCAGGGTATTGATGGGAAAGTGCGGGTTGAACTTCAGTTGCACACCATAGCGTTCGGCATAGCGGTCCAGGTCCTGAAACATGTAGCGACCCTTGGCCGGTACGGTGATGGGGGAAGCATTGCCGGTAGCTTTGAAGACGCCACCCAGCAGCATCGGTCTGTAGATCAGCTGACTATCGGTCTGTTTGCAGATCTTCGGCAGTTGGGTATAGGCCAGGTAAGTGGCAGGGCTGCCGAGGTCGAAAAAGAACTCCACGGTTTTGCTCATGGTCGATGTGCTCTTCTTATTATGGTAGGGGAGGGCTTACCAGCGTTCGTTCCAGGGGCGCAGATCCAGCTCGAAGGTCCAGGCGTCCCGTGGCTGGCTGTGCAGGTACCAATAGTTGTCGGCGATGTGCTCGGGATTGAGGATGCCGTCCTGATCCTTGGTCGCGTATTTCTCCGGAAAATTGTCGCGGATAAAATCGGTGTCGATGGCGCCATCAACCACGACGTGGGCGACATGGATGTTCATCGGTCCCAGTTCGCGGGCCATGCTTTGCGCCAAGGCGCGAATCCCGTGCTTGGCACCAGCGAAAGCGGCGAAACCTGCGGCGCCGCGCAAACCAGCAGTGGCGCCGGTGAACAGGATCGTGCCTCGTTGGCGGGTGACCATGCGCTTGGCCACTTCACGGGCGTTGAGAAAACCTGAGAAACAGGCCATTTCCCAAATCTTGAAATACTTGCGGGCGGTTTCTTCGAGGATGCTGCACGGTACATTGGCGCCGATATTGAAGACGAACGCTTCAATGGGGCCGATCTCGGTTTCGATCTGCTCGATGAGCGCTATCACGTCTTCTTCATTGCGCGCATCGCAGGCAAAACCGTGAGCCTCGCCGCCACTGGCTGTGATGGACTCTACCAGTGGCTGAAGTTTGTCTGCGCTGCGACGTGTGACGCAGGCGACATACCCTTCACGGGCAAAACGTTTGGCGATGGCGCCGCCGGTGGCATCGCCTGCGCCGACGACCAATACGATGTTCTTGTTATTGATAGCGGTGGTCATGGATATCGCCCTTTGCTGAACGGTCATTGACTGACGAACGTTAGCAGCATCGGGGCGAAGCGACTATCGGGCTACGCAAGCCCGATAGAAAGGGAGGGTTACTTGCAGATGACGATCATGCTACGGCTGGTATAGCCGGCAGGGTTGAGGCCGAACGGATAGTCACCAGGCTCTTCCACCGCATCTCCTGACTTGGCGATGACCTTGTAACCCTTGGGTGCGCACGAATTGGCGGCGCTGGTGTAACACTTGTCCCACGAGGACGAGAGTCCCGAACAGTTGATATGCAGTCCTTTCTTGCCGTGTTTTATCTGGGGTTTCGAGGTCGCCGCGCAGCCCGCAATTGCAAGTACGGCGATCAGTATCAAAATTCGTTTCATTGCTGTCCTTAATAGCGGCCCCGGATCTGTGCCTGGGTCTGCCTGCATTCGCTTTTGCTTGAAGCGCTCTGATATCCCTGTCTGAAAAAATCCATGTCTGACACTGAGTTACGTCGCCTAAACATGGCCTAATTGAGCGGCAAATACCAGACCTTCGTCAAATCTCGTTTCAATCCGCTGCGACCACAGGCTTGGCGGTACTCCCCATGGTCAGGGTCGCGCCGACGGAAGCCAGAATGATGCACAAGATAGCCATCCACTGTGACAGGGAAAGGTGTTCCTGGAGGAACAACAGGCCAGACAGCGCGCCGATCGCAGGTTCGATGCTCATCAATGTGCCGAAGGTCCGGGCTGGAATCCGTGTAAGGGCTACCATCTCCAGGGTATAGGGCAGGGCGGTGGACAGAATGGCGACCCCGATGGCCACGGGAATCAACGAGGGTGTCAGTAACGCGGCACCAGCGTGGACAATGCCGATGGGCGCTACGAACAGTGCGGCAATCATCACGCCCAATGCTGCGGTCTGCACCCCATTATCAGCACCGGCCTTCTGGCCGAACAGAATGTACAACGCCCAGCAGACACCAGCACCAAGGGCATAGCCGGCGCCGACCAGATCGATGCCTGCGCTTGTGGCGCCTGTCGGAATCAATAGCAGTAAACCTAAGGCTGCCAGAGTGATCCACAGAAAATCGATCGCTCGACGTGAGGCATAAATTGCGACTGCCAATGGGCCGGTGAACTCCAGGGCTACGGCGATACCCAGAGGAACGGTGCGCAAGGACATATAGAAGAGGAAGTTCATGCCGCCTAACGCCATCCCGTAGACGATAACGGTGCGCAGGGATTTCGCGGTCAGCTTCGCTCGCCACGGGCGCAATAGCAGCAGCATGATCACACTGGCAAAAATCAGTCGCAGGGTGGTCGTTCCTTGAGCACCGATAACCGGGAACATGCTTTTGGCCAGGGAAGCTCCGGACTGGATCGACGCCATGGCTATCAAGAGCAGACCAACCGAGAACAGGGTCGAGGCAAGGCTGCGGGGGTGGTCATTCATTGCGTGGCATCGTCCGAAGTAGCAAGCGAGAGTATTGTTTTATGTGTTGGGCAATATACTGCGCATTAGTTGCAGGCGCGTCTATATATAAGCAGGGATTTTGAACATCCTGATAGAAAAGCGTAATCAGGGGTTGACGGCAGATTCTGGAAGTCTATAATTC
>NZ_MOBM01000011.1 GCF_003732275.1 Pseudomonas frederiksbergensis | reverse complement strand
ACCCGGTTTCCAGTGGATCGTAAGGCTGCTCCACTTAAGTGAACAGCATTACGGCCCAGGCCGGGGGTTTTGCTTTGTACAGATTAAATCTCCCGCACGTCCCCCCCGCCGAATAGCCCGTCTACACTCGAAACATTCCCCCCAGCCATAACGAGACCGTTATGCCCAGATGGCCGACCGTGCTTTTTTTGCTGTCGCTGATGACCTGGACCGCAACGGCTGGCGCGTTGACTCTTACCGACGAAGAACGTAGCTGGCTGTCGGCTCATCCGGAATTGCGCCTGGGCGTGGACGCGTCCTGGCCGCCGTTTGAATTTCGCGACGAACATGGGCGTTATCAGGGCCTGGCAGCGGACTACATCAATGTCATCCGTCAACGGCTGGCCATCAAACTCACGCCCATCGAGCCAGTCAGCTGGACCGAAGTCTTGCAGCAGGCCAAACAAGGCAAGCTAGACATCTTGCCGGGCATCATGTCGACTCCCGAGCGCCAGACGTATCTGTCGTTCACCCGCCCCTATCTCGACTTTCCGATAGTCATTCTGGCTCACGTCGGAGGCCCCCAACCGCGCAAACTCGAAGACCTGTACGGGCTGAAGATCGCCGTGGTGGAAAACTACGCCCCCCATGAACTATTGCGCACCCACCATCCCGACCTGAATCTGGTGGCGATGCCCAACGTCAGCTCGGCACTGCAGGCGCTGGCCACCGACGCTGTGGACGCCGTAGTAGGCGATCTCGCCTCCAGTGTCTGGAGTCTGCGCCAGCTCAAGCTTGACGGGCTCTACGTCAGCGGTGAAACACCCTATCGCTACCAATTGGCGATGGCCGTGCCCCCGAACAACAAACTGCTGGTCAGCATCCTGGACAAAGTCCTGGCAGACATGACCCCGAGTGAAATCAGTGCCATCCAGGAACATTGGGTCGGTAACGTTCTGGACCATCGAACCTTCTGGCTCGACGTGCTGAGTTACGGCCTGCCAGGATTACTGTTTCTGGTGATCGTGCTGGCAGTGGTTATCCGGATCAACCGCCGACTCAGTTCGGAAATTGCCCGTCGGGTCGCTCTGGAAC
Source organism: Pseudomonas frederiksbergensis (assembly GCF_003732275.1). Classification (GTDB taxonomy): domain Bacteria; phylum Pseudomonadota; class Gammaproteobacteria; order Pseudomonadales; family Pseudomonadaceae; genus Aquipseudomonas; species Aquipseudomonas frederiksbergensis_H. The sequence continues at coordinate 95,923 of NZ_MOBM01000011.1, read as the reverse complement.
AGGAGCTGCGCAGCAGTGAATACCATTACCGCGGGCTGGTGGAGAGTCTTTCAGCCATCGCCTGGGAAGCCCGGATCAGCGATTACACCTACAGTTACGTGTCACCTCACGCTCAGGACCTCCTCGGCTATCCCCTGCCCCATTGGCTGATTCCAGGCTTCTGGCGCAACATTATCCACCCCGCGGATCTGACCCGGGCCCAGACCTTCTGCGACCGTGAAGTGGCGGCCGGACGCGATCACAGCGTCGATTACCGGGTCATCACCGCTGACGGCCGTTGCCTGTGGGTCCGCGACATCGTCAGCCTGATCGAGCACGCCCATGAACCGGTACTGCGCGGGCTGATGATCGATATCAGTGAAGCCAAGCGCACGGAAGAGGCGCTGCGCCTGTCGGAGCAGAAGTTCGCTTCGGTGTTCCAGCAATGCCCGGATATTCTGGTGATCGCGCGGCTTTCCGACGGTTGTCTGCTGGAGGTCAACGAAGCGTTCGAAGAACAGATCGGCCTCAAGGCCGAAGACGTCATAGGCCAGACCGCCACCGACCTGAACATCTGGGGCGTACCCGGCGTGGGGCCGGGTTTGTTGCAGCGCTTGCAGGCCGGCAGCATCCGCAACCTGGAGATGCCTTTTCGCCGCAGCAATGGTCAGGTGTTCACCGGCCTGATTTCCGCCGAGCCTTTCGATCTCGATACGACCCCGGCCTTGGTGGTCGTCGTGCGGGACATCAGTCAGCTCAAGGAAACCCAGCAACAACTGCAAACCTCCGAAGAGAAATTCGCCAAGGCCTTTCATGCCTCTCCCGACGGCTTGCTGCTGTCCCGACAGAGCGACGGTTTGCTGTTGGAGGTTAACGAAGGCTTCAGCCGTATTACCGGCTTCAATAGTGCGATGTCCGTGGATCGGTCGGCCCTGGACTTGGGGATCTGGGTCAACCTCAACGAACGCAAACAGATGCTCGAGCTGTTGCACCGGGATGGTTTTGTCCGCGACTTCAGTTGCCACATCCGCCGCAAAGACGGGCAGATCAGGCTCTGTGAGGTTTCAAGCCGGCCGTTGCCCATCGGCGATGAGGACTGCATGCTGACCATCGCCCGGGACATTACCGAGCGGCATCTGATGCAGGAGAAACTGCAGCAGGCCGCCACGGTGTTCGAGAGCACTGCCGAGGGTGTTTTGATCACCGACACCCAACAGCACATCAGCGCAGTCAATCGTGCGTTCACCGAAATTACCGGTTATAGCGAGAGCGAAGCGCTGGGCCACACCCCTCGCCTGCTCGCCTCGGGCCTGCATGACAGCGCATTTTATGCGGCGATGTGGCATCAATTGACCGCCGACGGTCATTGGCAGGGCGAGATTTCCAACCGACGCAAGAATGGCGAGCTCTACCCGAGCTGGCTGACCATCAGCGCGGTGCGCAACCGGGATAAACTCATCACCCACTTTGTTGCGGTGTTCGCGGACATTTCCAGCCTCAAGCACGCGCAGGCCAAACTCGACTACCAGGCGCACCACGACCCGTTGACGGGCCTGCCAAACCGCACGCTGTTCGAGAGTCGGTTGTTGACGGCACTGAACAGCCAACAGGAAAACGGCGGCCAGGGCGCGGTGCTGTTCCTCGACCTGGACCGTTTCAAACACATCAACGACAGCCTCGGCCATCCGGTTGGCGACCTGCTGCTCAAAGGCATTGCCGTGCGCCTCAAGGAGCAGCTGCGCGATATCGATACCGTGGCGCGGCTGGGTGGCGACGAATTCATCATCCTGCTTCCCGGCCTGCAACAGTCCAGCGATGCCGACAACATTGCCACCAAGCTGCTCAATTGCTTCGCCGCTCCTTTCCAGGCCGGCGAGCACGAGTTTTTCATCAGCGCCAGCATCGGCACCAGCCTGTACCCCAAGGACGGGTGCGACGTCGCCACGCTGGTCAAGAATGCCGATGCCGCGATGTATCGCTCCAAGGCCAAGGGCCGCAACCGGGTTGAAAGCTACACCCGCGACCTCACCGCCCAAGCCAGCGAGCGCGTGGCGCTGGAACATGAACTGCGGCGTGCCATCGAGCGCAATGAGCTGTTTTTGTACTACCAGCCCAAAATCAGTCTGGACGATCATCGAGTGGTCGGCGCCGAAGCGTTGATTCGCTGGCATCACCCCACCTTCGGCGATGTACCTCCCGAGCACTTCATTCCCCTGGCCGAAGAAAACGGCATGATTCTGCAAATCGGCGACTGGGTACTTGAGACCGCCTGCCGACAGATGTACGAGTGGAATCAGGTCTATGAGTGCCTGGGCCCACTCTCCGTCAACCTCGCGGGCGCGCAACTGCGCCAGCCGAACCTGCTCGGCCGAATCGAGCAATTGCTCAAAGACAACCACCTCAACCCCGGCTTCCTGCAACTGGAAATCACTGAAAACTTCATCATGAGCCAGGCCGAAGAGGCGCTGGCGGTGCTGCATCAACTCAAACGCCTGGGCGTGCAATTGGCAATCGACGATTTCGGCACTGGCTATTCGTCCCTGAGCTACCTCAAACGCCTGCCACTGGACATCCTCAAGATCGACCAATCCTTCGTCCGCGGCCTGCCGGACGATCCACACGACGCGGCCATTGTTCGCGCAATTATCGCCCTGGGCCGCAGCATGCAATTCACGGTCATCGCCGAGGGCGTCGAAACCCAGGCGCAGCAGCAATTCCTGGCTGCGGAGGGCTGTGAACAGATCCAGGGCTACATCGTCAGCCTGCCGCTTCCCCCTGACGAATTCGCCGCGACGTTTCTTCGTACAGCCGTATTGGATTTTTCGGATAGCACAGCTGAGAAACCATCGCTATAATCCGCGGCCTACTGAGGGCCTATAGCTCAGTTGGTTAGAGCAGGGGACTCATAATCCCTTGGTCGTAGGTTCGAGTCCTACTGGGCCCACCAAACAAATCAAAGGCTTACGCTTAACGGCGTAGGCCTTTTTTGTTTTCCGATGAAAAATCTTAACGAATTGCTAAACGAATGCCGCCTGTGCCTCCGCGCCACCGATTAGACGCGCGCCAAGTAGTGGCCTTTCGATTTCATCCGAGCGTATGCTGTGAAAAATCACGTCATCAGGGATCGATATGAGAAAGGCACTGGCAGTACTGGCAATGAGCTTGGCACTTAGCGGTTGCGCTACCTCGCACTACACGAGCGGCAAGGATTTCCCATCAGAGAACGTAGCTAGCATCGTTAAAGGGAAGACAACGACGACGGAACTTAAAAACCTCTTTGGCGAACCCTTCGCAAAAAGCCCAGTCAACGAAACCGATGAAAAGTGGGTCTACACCTACGCAAACGGCTCTGCTCACGCACAGAGCTACATTGTCACCATGAAAGTCACCACCACCGGCACGCAGAAGACTCTAGACGTGCTAATCCGTAATGACACGGTAATCAACTTTACATTCAATGAAGGGCAAAACCCTTACAGCTCACAAACCAACTAAGCCACAGATTAGAAAAACAAAGGACGAGCCAGTGAACAAAATCAACAGCATGCTATTAGCCTCCACCCTAACAGCATGCCTGCCAGCGATGGCCGCTCCTATTTATCTAGACTGCGCCATAAAGCACGCAGATGGAACTATTGAGTTCACGGTAAAAACCGATGAGGACACAGGAAAAATAACGCAAACATATAAGTCAGGCGAAGCATTCAACGCCGAGGGATTTTATTCAACAAACCAAATTTCATATCAGACCTCCGATATTGGCGGGGGAGTAAAAATTACCTACATCTATACGATAGACAGAAGTGACCTATCGCTAACAAGATTATTTAGAGCAGAACCTGCAAACCCAGCATATGCGTCTCAAATTCCAGCAAAAACTTCAACTTCGCAAGGCGTGTGCGAAATAGCAAAAGCTGCAAAACGAAAAATATAACCCTATTTCCTACGCCCACATCACGCCCGGATATGGCGAAGCATCTCTGTCTGGCACCGGCTTAGTAGCCTGCGCCACGCCGCGCACCAGTGCGTTGTAGCGACTCTTCGAGCTACCCTTGCAATGCTCCATGTGCGACGTAAGCCAACCGCCGTGTTTAGCTAGCCATCTGCGCGGGGGCATCGACTCAGCAGCCTCTATCGCCCATAGCAAAAGCTGCTCGTCGCTGGGTTGATCGTCTTCTTCAAAATCAGGAACCATATTGTCCGCACTCCTGGTATTGCCCGAGCGGATTAGGCTCGGGCGGTCGTAATCAGCCAACGATGTATGCCGCGTTTTCAAGGCCATGCACTGCCATGTGGTGTGCAGTTCGCCATGCGTCATCGAAGGCATTCGCGTCGAAGACATTGCCTACAAAGATGCTGGAAATATCTCGCGGTAACGGCGAACCTCCTAGCCGCTTGAGTTGGCGGATATCGACCTCAGCGACCTCGATACCTTGCTGGTTGAATCGCTCAAGCTGGGCGGTGAGTTTGTCGGCAGCTGCCTTGATTTTGCTGTAGTCCAGGGCAAGCGTTTCATACTTACTAATCACTTGGTCACGTAGCACAGCAGCACGGCGAACCCGATCCTGTTCGACTTCGGTGGCGAGCTGGTCTTCTAGGGTTTCCAATCGCAGTGACAAGCGCTTAACCAGTCGGGCGGTTGCGTCGATACGATCCTCGATTTCGGTTACGTCCGCGCCACTACGAGCGCCTTTCTCCCACTCGATACTGAGAGAGTCAGACAGTGCCTCGGCTTCGCTCAGTTGTCGTTTGTGCAGCTCGATCAATTCAGGCGTGTTCATTGCGGATATTCCTCAAAAGATTCAAAAGGTCGCGCAAAGCGGTCTGGGACTTCGAGCCGACTGGCCGACCAGATCCATTAAGAGCTGGGTGTCCCGGCTGGAAACGGCCCTTCACGTCGCGGATAGGTTGGGCTGCGCCAACCTCGAAAGCTTGCTTAGCCATGCGCGGGCTCCTGGTCAGCAGTGTTCAAGCTGTAGCCCGTGAACTCGTCGTCTTTTGGCTTCGCGTTAACTTTGAGAGTGTTGTTAAGGATCGTCGCCAAGGTATTTTGGACTTGCTTATTAGTTGCCTGTACTGCTTTAAGTTCATTGGTGAAGGCTAGGATAGCGTCCAATAACAATTTCAAAAGTTCTTCGTTCATATAGGCATATCCGTTTAAGTTAATTGGGTTTCGACCAATTAATTATACCCGATAGAAAAGCGTACCTATGGCGACGCCAAGTTTCAAAAGTTGCAACACAGATAGATAGCAAGCTAAGCATCAGGCGACATATTGGACAGTATTTGGACATTATGTATGGTGTGCCGGGTGTGCCGGGTTTTTCGACATTCATTATCTTTCTGAAAAAATAATGTATTGATATTTCACTACTTATATTTTTTGAAAGGTTGGGGTATCTCAGATAACACGGCACAAGCGGCACACATTGCACAAAGAAAAGGGGCCGCTATGGCCCCTTCTAGTTATTGCTGTTGCATGCTCCAACCTGGACGAATCTCCAAGCCACTTACATGCTTCCCGTGTCGATCACGCGTACGCCCGAAGCCCAGCCGCTCCAGCCTATCTACAAAAGATTTCTGCTTAACCTTCTGACCGATACCCTGATCAGACGCCCAACTCGTAAACGTGTCATACAGCTTTTGAGAACCGACCTTACCTAAGGTACTCCGCTCACACACATCATCAACGAACTGGGCCACCTGATCAGCCTCTAGGCGCCATTCCTCTTTAGCTTGGCGACTGCTCTCAGGATCGGTAAAGCCATGCTCTAGCGCCTCGCTATACGCAGCTAAAGACAGGTTGAGAATGCCGGGAAGCTCAGCAAGCAACTTCTCTTTGAGCATCGGGTCCGTCTGGCCCAAGCTGGCGTCAAATTTTCTGTTGAAGCGAATAACCAACGCACGCCGGAACAAGGCATCAGAAAAGTCCCGTGTGTGTGGCATGTGGTTCGTACCAAACCAGCAGGTAGCGTATGGGCGCATGACAAAAGGGTCTTGGAACTTATGCTCAACCGTCGCAGGCTCGCCCGACACAATGCCTTTCAAAGCGGCATCAGCGATTACCTCGCCTTCCCGAATTTCAGTAACAATGTTGGCTAGCTTCATATGCAGATGCGCACGAGAAAAAGCACGGTCGAATTGCGAAGGCTGCACACCGGACACATTCTCAGACCCTAGCAGCGCCTCCAGCACCGACAGCAGAACAGATTTACCGTTGCTGCCACCACCGATGAGCATAATGAATCGCTCATGCCTGCAATGCGTCATCAGCGTATATCCGAGCATTTCCAACAGTGCCCGCGCCTTCTCCTTGCCATCGCTATCAGGCTCGAAAATCTCACCTAGAAACTGAGAGAAGCGAGGTGCAGAGGCTTCAGACTGGTACTCAATAGGAACTTGAGTGGTTCGGTACTCCAGCTTGTTATGAGGCTCAAGCTCCCACTCACCAGTCAGATCATATCGCACCAGAGCCCCGGATAAGCAGTTCACAGACTCAGGATCGCCCAAATTGAAGTCATGGTCCCTGCTGTAAATCGCGGTTTTGAAAACATCTGCGACGTTATTGACCACGTTCGCTGTAATGGCCGTGTGTGGTGCAAGCGCCCTTTGAACCAACTGCTTTACCGCTCGATCCTCAGCAACTCTCCAGACACCGCGACTGAGCCACTCGTAAACCAACGGCCCGGATGCAAGGATGTTGTCAGCACCGATAGAAACCAAAACACGCTGCGCAAGTTCAAGATGGTCCTCGTGATCATCATCATTCGCAGCAGGGGCCATCTCGCGCAAAGTGCCCAGGCCGATACCTGTTTGTTGCTTGATCGCTTTGAGCAGCCGGTCACGCTCGATAGGACTCCGGGACAAAGCCTCCGCTACTAGGCTTTCAATATCGGACGATTCGCTCTCATCACTCAGTAATTTCACATCCGCACTGATTTCTGAGTATGGCCGCGCCGGAAGAGGTGCATACCCTTTGCGTCGGGCTCCTTCAATCATTCCAGCCAGTTCAACCCCCATTAGCGCCGAGGCACGCTCTGCACCTCGCTGCTTTGCCACCTCAGGAGCTACGGCGGAAAAAACCAAATGAATCAACTGATCGTCAGCACCCTTTGCCACCAATCGGCCAACAATTCGCAAAGCGTTTTCGTGAACACTCTCACCCTGCAACAACTCAGCTAACAGCTCAGTGTGATCACTGCTGCCACGCTCTCCAGAATCATTAGCGGCGCTTAGGTGCGGCTCCTTGAGCGTGCCCAGCCATTCGGAGAACTCGGCCCATGTGTAACGCTGACCGCTTTCATGAACAATGCACGACCTTACAGGCTGCGCTTTAGTGTGGTTGAAGCCAGGCAAGCGCATGACACGTGGCAAGTCGTGAATGCTCTTGTCACTGTCTACTAACGCAATCAGCTTTCGCTGAGCAGCTTCAAACTCACTCAACGGCACACCATCCACACACCAATACGCATGATGCTTACCGGGTGACGACTCAACAATGATCGACGGAGCAAAGGGGACAAACGACAGCCGATCTAGATGATCATCGATTACGTCGAAGTCCACATACAAGGCTCGGACGCGAGTAATGCTAGCGGCGTCATGCCCTCCCGCATTCACGACGGCGTATGCGCCCCACCCAGCAATATTTTTCGCCTGCAAGTCATACAAAGAATTTGCCTTGCGTGCCCCTTGCATCGGGTGGATAGCTCGATAGTGCCAATCTTGCGGCTGCGAATCAGGGTCTAACAACGCCAAGAATCGCAAAGCTTCATCAACGTTTGGCAAAGGCTTCTGAGAAGGGACGGTCATTGCTCATCCCCATGGTAGCTGGCGATTATTTGCACACGCTCCGCCTCAATCAGACCGGCAAGTGCTTTGCCGGAATTGAACGCAGCCAGATAGCGGCGATTGACTTCAACCACATCAAGCGGCGCGGACTTAAGACTATCGAAGGCCTTCACGAATACGCTAATTGCGAGCGCATCGTCGTTATCGTTAGCACTGATCAACGAGGCATTACCGATCATTTGGTACAGTCCTGCAAGGGCTTTCACTTGCGTGATTTGCTGAGCATTCATGCCACAAGCTCCTTTTGTTGAGCCAATCGAACCAACACATAAACTGCAACACGCGGATGAATACGGCCGAAGCGATCAGGGAGGTTTTGACGCTTGGTCAAAATCTCGTGCCCTTGCTCTCGCAACTCAATCACACGAGCGCCTGGCATCATCACGTTGTAGCGATCTCGCAGCTCAAAGGTACTTGCGGGATGATCTATCAGCACGGCCAGGACACGCTGCCGCTGCGCGTAAGCGCTAGTAGCTTTCAGGTCAGCCACTTTCTGGAGGCAAGCCGATACCATCCCCACATCGCAGGGTTGTTTAATCTTCATGATTAAGCCGCCTCTGTTTTTACTAGGAAGGCTTCGACGGCAGATGATCGCCATGCAACACGGCGGGGGCCAAGCTGGATCGGCTTAGGAAAGTGGTCTGCGCACACCCAACGCCATAGGGTTACAGGCGAAACGCCAAGGGCGGCACACACCTGCTTTTTGTTCATCATCATCAGTGTAAAATCAATCGTCATCTCATTACCGTTTGGTAGCGAGCTGGCTTTTTTCATTGACGGCTGTTTTTCAGCGCCCTATGATTCCAATTGTTCAGAAAGGAAGGCCAAACTCGTTTTAGCGTTTGTGCCTCGCAGTAGTGAGGTGAGACTCACTCCATGCAAAGCGATTTAGAATCAGCTCAGTGCGTTTCACTGGGCTTCTTCACGTTTCTATTTTAGCATGGATGTTTTAGGTCAAAACGAAAGCTGGCCGATCAGTCAACTTTCGAGAGTCAAGCCCAGTATCTCTGTGCCCGACAGCGATTATGAGGTTTTGCCAAACACCCCTTTTAGCACGTTATCAGCAGGCGCAACGCCCGCGAGCTCATCTAGATAACGCGCCCATCTATCCAAATCCCCGCGCTTCTCCGGTAGATAATTCCATCGATCATAATGCTTTGCCTGGACGCCTGACCGGCCATGCGACAACAGCCATGCGCGGCGCTCTTGATTCACACCCAACGACGCCAAGTGAGTTTCGATAGTCGCCCTTAGTGTCCGCCAGGTGAAACGGCGAGCCTCACCTTTCGACGCAAGCTGATCCCCAAGCGCGGAAAAAATATCCAGCGCAGTACCGGGTGTGATATTGACCTTGCCACGCAAGGAAAACGGCCCCGGTGCTTTACCTGCATCTTGAAGCGCCATCAGTGGAGAAAGGATTTCGCGCAGTCGCTGAGTCATCGGTAACAGATGCTCCCGTGGCGGCGTTCCTTTACCGCCCTTGAGGTCGATCAACCGCATCACCTCCCCATGCTCGCCATCGTCGTAAAGGTCATTCCAAGTGACACGACAAAGCATCTCTACCCGCTGCCCAGCCAGATAAAGCATTGCTTTAGCGATTGCGCGACGGCGATCCGGCAAATCCTCAACGGCTAGAACAACCGCCTTCAATTCTTCTTTGGTCAGCGCCCAGGTATTCGCCTGATTGGCGCCTTCAATAGTTGGCACGTCACGCGCGGGGTTCGATTTGAGGCCATATTGAACAGCGTTACCAGCGCGGAGTGGATTTAGGTCGCTCGCAAGCCCAAACGAAAACGCTGCCTGAAGGTAGGAGCGCAATTTATCAGCCTGCCGCTTCTTACCATTGGTTGCTGACGCCTTGGTCAAGCGAACGCCACGCCCTTTACTAGCTACTGAGCGAGTCAGGCAACGACGCAGAATGTTGGCAATATCGCTGGGTTCGACTTCCTTGGCCCTGCATTGCGACAATTCCGGGAATGGATCGAGAACATCTAGTTTTAGCGCACCACGCACAGCTCTGGCACTGGACTTGCCCCTTCGCTCCATATCGTCAACATAGGCATTCAGCATTTGGCCCAGCGTCCCCTGCCTTGCCTCAACTTCGGCAGCACGCAGGGTTAAGCGCAGGCGCTCCTTTTCCGCATCCTCATAAGCATCAATGTTCGGAAAGGCACGGATCTCCAGAGACTTAGCAGCAGCGTAGGCCCGCCACTCAACCAACGTTTTGTCGGAGTAGATCCCCAGCTTTAACCGCTCCTGCTTTCCTTCTCTGCGCAGACTCAAGTAAACCAGCACACCAGTAGCTCGGCGCTCAAAGATAAGCGAACCCGTTCCCTTGCCCTCCAAAGCCTCGGAAATAGTGCCTTTCTTCAAGGCTGTGATCTTGCTGTGAACCAGTTTCTGCGCCATTCCGAGCCCCTAAATTCTCTTAACGAACTGCTCAACGAATCATAGCAATTCTAGGAGATAATAAGAAACGGCACGAAACGTCAAATAGGCCTGAAAGCCTTGATTTATCTGAAATCATCGTTTCAAGAAGCATCAGATAATTTCAAATCTTGTGACTCATAATCCCTTGGTCGTAGGTTCGAGTCCTACTGGACCCACCATACTCAAAGCCGCGCATTGCGCGGCTTTCGTGTTTCTGGGTGGATCACCACAGATACAGTCCTATGGCCCAAGGGTACAAATGTAGGAACAGAGCTGGTTCGCCAGCCGTCCAGGGCACCCTCTCATTCAAGTCTCGTCAAAATACCTTCCGGCATCTGGAAAGCTCTGATTTGCAAAACTGGCCGGCTGATCATCGCTAAAACCGTTGTAAACGGCTTGCCTGATCCACCTCGTGAACTCCCTTCTCAGCCGGTGCAAGTTCGGGGAACTCAATCAGCAGTGCCTTGTTACCCCTGGCGATGTGTTCCATCACCGCCAAGGCGATGTTTTCACGCACCATCCCGACCGAGACGTAATACATGGCCCAGGCTTGTTCCGGGGTGCAATGACCGATCTGCTCCTCAATCTCCTTGTAGGCTTTGTATTCGTCCGACTCCAAGTAGCATTGGCAATCACCTTGGTACATGATGTTTCTCCTTCCCTAGAACCTCTGCGACACCCCCTACGTCAGTCGGCTGATAAGGGCTGCCCTTGCTCCCTACGTGATTACCAGTTCTCCAAATTGGCAAGCCGAAAAATCCAGAAAAGCCACGTACAGGCCAAACCGGAATAGATTAATCTCCTTTTAAATTATAAACCCACATCATACTTACGGAGTAACTCTTCAATACGGCTCAACCGCTGTTCATTAATAACAATTGACTGATTATCCAGCGACACAAAGCCATTTGCGATGAGCGCTTCATATCGCTCAGTCATCTTTATCAGCACTACCAATTCTTTAATTTCGCTTTTAATTTCTCTGTAAATACCCATAGCACCCTCATATAGAATAAAGACCCCATAGAATAACAAAGACGACAACCCTGTCAGATCACGTACCACTCTTCACTTTGGTCCAAACCCGGGTGCGGACTCGCTCCAATTGCAATGGCAGCGGTTCAAGTGGAACAAGTGTGGCAACCGTTTTTTTGTCTGGATAAATCCAAGAATTTTCTCGCAATTTTCGCTCAACAAATTCAGCGGCATCTTTATTAGCATTAGGATATAGGGTGTGGTTTGAGGTTTTGGCAATAATTTCTGGTCGCAACATATAATTAATAAACGCCATGCCTTCCTTTGGGTGGGGAGCATCTTTTAACAGAACCAAATTTTCCGACCAAACCAGCGCTCCCTCGCGAGGAAGGCTGTATGCAATCTTGCGCCCAGTGTTAGCTTTCTCATTCATGGCCTGCGCAGCAAGGGCACCATTGGCCCATCCTACAACGGCGCAAATATTGCCATCGGCTAGGTCAGCGTCGATTCTGGAGGAGTCGAAATAGAGGACGTAGGGACGGATTTTTAACAATAGGGCTTGAGCTTTCTGGTAATCATCCGGGTTCCTACTGTTGCTAGGGAGCCCAAGGTAATGCAAAGCAATTGAAATGATCTCGCTTGGAGAGTCGAGCATTGCCACACCGCACGACTTAAGCTTGCTGATATTTTCTTCTTTGAAGATCAAGTCCCAGCTATTCACCGGAGCATTATCACCCAATGCTGCTTTGACTTTATCAACATCATAGCCAATGCCGGTGGTGCCCCATAAATAGGGCACAGAATAGCGATTACCAGGATCATTGACCGCAACCTGGGACAAGATATCAGGATCGATGTGTGACAAATTACTCAGTTGATTACGATCCAACGGCTGAAGGACTCCCGCCTGGATCAGGCTTGGCAGCACATTGGAGGTAGCCACAACCACGTCATACCCCGTGCGCCCGGCCATTACTTTACTCTGCATGATTTCGGCGCTGTCGAACGCATCCATTTGGACTCTGGTGCCGGTTTCCTGCTCAAACTCCTTTGGGGTCTGCGGTGCGATAAATCCGAACCAGTTATACAGAAACACCTCAGGCTCTACAGCCCCCACTGATGTGCTTATCCCTGCACAGAGAAGCGAGGCCGCAAAAAGGGTTCGCAAAGGTGATTTGCTCATACAACTATCCTTGTCAAGACGATATGCCCTCATGGCCATCGTGAGTCCTGATCGTGAATATACCGGGCATTGACGAATAGTAAATACCTACGAATACTTACCCCTGACCTACGAATCCCTAACCCTAAAGGGGTAGAAAATGCCACTCGACCGTCATAACCTGGCTTGGCACCGATCGATTGGAAAGCTGATCATGCAGTTGAACCGTCCAGAATTCTGGAGTTCACTTATTCGTATATTAAATGAATATGTGCAAATCGATAACTGGGTCGTACTCATATTTAGCAATACACAAGTGCAAGTTGTCAGCCTTCCTGAAGTAGCAGATACAGAAGAGATAGATGCATTCACTCATCGCTATGTGAAGGGGCTTTATATGCTGGATCCGTTTTATATTGCGAATCGAGAAAACCCACAGAGCGGCTTCTTTCATATGCTGGATATTGCGCCAGAGCACTTCCTTAAAACCGAGTATTATCATCAATATTTCGCGCAATATATTTCTGTCGATGAAGCGCAGTACAATGTCCAGCTTGACGCCGATAGAACGCTATGCATTTCCTTTGGCAGCAAAACCCGCTTTAATCAAGAGCAAATAACAATACTTGACATTATCAAACCATGGGTGACTGCGCTAATGCATCAACGCATGTGTTTTGAGGTTGACGTAGAAAAAGACCTCCCTGAGCCAACTTCATGGTCAGAAACGATCATTCAGCTGGGCACACAAATAACAACGCGCGAAAAGGACGTACTTCAATTATTACTTAGCGGCTTTTCTAACAAAGAGATAGCCGGAAAACTTGCCCTGTCGACAGAAACTATAAAAGTTCACCGCCGAAACATTTACGCCAAATTAAACATCAAGTCACAACCCGAACTATTTGCTCGATTTTTTATGCCAAAACAGGATATCTTCCCTGCAAATTGAAGTCAGCGCTTGGCACTTTTCAGGCCCAAACACTCAACGACGGAATCGCCTGCACTGGCCGCAGCCGCTCAAGCATTTCACCCGTCAACACAACCTCATAGGTATCCGCCGGCCTACCCCATTGCTCCACAATGGTCATGCCGTCTACTAGTGCCGCGCCCAATTCGGTAATCGTATCGGCCAATGCCTCTACGATTTGTTGAGTCCGCAGCCACACACGATCAGTAATCTCTTTAAGTTCGGCAGTTATGCGCTCGGACGAGGCTGGATCTGTATCGGGGTAAGAGATATTCCGCAGCAAGTGTCGTAACTCCCTTACTTTTGCGTAATCCTGTTCCGCCCCAAGCTCTCCATTCAGGATGGCTGTCGCTTTCGATTTATCGACGAATTTCCTGGCTGAGTGCTTTGTAGATAATGTCTGACTCATAGCGCCAGCAAAAAGCACAATCAGCCGACCTTCCAGATGTTCCTTCATTTCTTCTATGGAAGAGATTGACCGCGCCAAGAGAATGGAAGCCCCGGCCTGATGCCTAAAGTCCATGGTGACTTTCAGGGTCACATCACCCGTTTCAAAGCCCAAGGCTCGGGCAACTACGTAGTGCCCCATTTCGTGATTCGCAATCTGCAATGCATGTTCCCGCATAGCGGGAGGCATCTTCTTCATCATTGCCAGCATCTCCCGTCACAGTCCTTAGTAGCGCATTCGACTACGAGTTACGACACCTGTCCATGCTATCGACCATTGATTAGCCAATCTGAATCAGCGATTAACCATTTCGTTACACAGCGTCCTGGTAAACCGACCGAGATGCCGCTGATGATCCGGATCAGACAACCGCCACGAGCACCGCGCAGGATGTGCCTGTAACATGCCTGCCCATTGATCTGTGCCGCTGGAGATGCCCCTTTGCCTGACACCCGCCCGCCCGTTCTTGACGAAATCGACCGCCAATTGATCGCGGCCTTGCAGATCAATGCCCGCGAAAGCGTGGCCATGCTCGCCCGGCAACTGGGTATCGCCCGCACCACGGTGACGTCGCGTCTGGCGCGACTGGAAAAGGCCAAAGTGATCACCGGTTACGGTGTGCGCCTGGGGCAGCGGGTGGTTGATGGCGGATTGCAGGCGTATGTCGGGATTACGGTGCAACCGCGGTCCGGCAAGGAAGTGCTGCGTCGTCTTAGCGCCATGGCGCAGGTTCAGCAGTTGTGTGCAGTGAGCGGCGAATTTGATTATGTGGCGTGGTTGCGCACCGACTCGCCGGAGCAACTGGATCAGTTGCTGGATCAGATTGGCAGTGTGGATGGCGTGGAGAAGACGACGACTTCGATCATCTTGAGTAGCAAGATTGATCGGGGGCAGCCGGTTTGAGTTTCAACCAATAATTCTTCATTGTCTGATCGGGCCTCATCGCGAGCAGGCTCGCTCCCACATTGAACAGTGTGTAGCAATACATCGTCACATTGATCAGGCTATTAGCAAAATGACGACACATTGCGTCTTATTAACGTGTTCTACGCTCTCTAGAATGGCTGCCATCTTTTCCTATACTCAGACGCGCACTCTGCGTCAGGTCGCCAGCAAGGTCAGCCATGAACAAGAACAATCGCCATCCTGCAGACGGTAAAAAACCGGTCACCGTTTTCGGCCCGGACTTTCCTTTCGCCTTCGACGACTGGATCGAACACCCGGCCGGGCTGGGCAGCATTCCGGCGCACAATCACGGCGCCGAGGTGGCGATTGTCGGGGCTGGCATTGCCGGTCTGGTGGCCGCCTACGAATTGATGAAGCTGGGCCTCAAACCCGTCGTTTATGAAGCCTCGAAGATGGGCGGTCGCCTGCGCTCCCAGGCGTTCAACGGTGCCGAAGGCATCATCGCCGAACTCGGCGGCATGCGTTTCCCGGTGTCGTCGACCGCGTTTTATCACTACGTCGACAAGCTTGGCCTGCAGACCAAACCCTTCCCGAACCCGCTGACGCCTGCGTCGGGCAGCACGGTAATCGATCTGGAAGGCAAAACTCATTACGCACAGAAACTGGCGGATCTTCCTGCACTGTTCCAGGAAGTTGCTGACGCCTGGGCGGATGCTCTGGAAGCCGGTTCGCAGTTCTCCGATATCCAGCAAGCGATCCGTGACCGCGACGTGCCGCGCCTCAAGGAACTATGGAACACCCTGGTGCCGCTGTGGGACGACCGCACGTTCTATGATTTCGTCGCCACCTCCGAAGCCTTCGCCAAGCTCTCGTTCCATCATCGCGAAGTGTTCGGCCAAGTCGGTTTCGGTACTGGCGGCTGGGACTCGGACTTCCCCAACTCGATGCTGGAAATCTTCCGCGTGGTGATGACCAACTGCGACGATCATCAGCACTTGGTAGTCGGCGGCGTGGAGCAAGTGCCGCTGGGCATCTGGCGCCATGTGCCGGAGCGTTGCGTGCATTGGCCTGAAGGCACCAGCCTCAGTTCGCTGCACAGCGGTGCGCCGCGCTCCGGCGTAAAAAAAATCGCCCATGCACCGAACGGGCGTTTTACTGTTACCGATAACTACGGCGACACACGCGAATACGCGGCTGTACTGACCACCTGCCAGAGCTGGCTGCTGACCACTCAGATCGAATGCGACGAAAGCCTGTTCTCGCAAAAGATGTGGATGGCCCTGGACCGCACCCGCTACATGCAATCATCGAAGACTTTCGTGATGGTCGATCGCCCATTCTGGAAGGACAAGGACCCGGAAACCGGTCGCGACCTGATGAGCATGACCCTCACCGATCGCCTGACCCGCGGCACCTATCTTTTCGACAATGGCGACGACAAACCAGGGGTGATTTGCCTGTCGTACTCGTGGATGAGCGACGCGCTGAAAATGCTCCCTCACCCGGTGGAAAAACGCGTGAAGCTGGCCTTGGACGCGTTGAAGAAGATCTACCCGAAAGTCGACATCGCCGCGCGGATCATAGGCGATCCGATCACCGTGTCGTGGGAAGCCGACCCGCACTTTCTCGGGGCCTTCAAAGGCGCCCTGCCCGGCCACTACCGCTACAACCAGCGCATGTATGCGCACTTCATGCAGGACGACATGCCACCCGAGCAGCGCGGGATTTTCATCGCCGGCGACGACGTTTCGTGGACGCCGGCCTGGGTCGAAGGCGCGGTGCAGACGTCTCTCAACGCGGTGTGGGGGATCATGAAACACTTCGGCGGTGAAACTCACGCCGAAAACCCGGGTCCAGGAGATGTGTTCAACGAGATCGGTCCGATCGCCCTGCCCGAGTAAGAGGAATCCGAAATGCGCGTAGCCCTTTACCAATGTCCACCGCTGCCCCTGGATGTCGCAGGTAATCTGCAACGCTTGCATCAACTGGCGCTGGAGGCCAAGGGCGCAGACTTGCTGGTGCTGCCGGAGATGTTCCTGACCGGCTACAACATCGGCATCGATGCGGTCAGTGTGCTGGCGGAGGTGCACAACGGTGAATCGGCGCAGCAAATCGCGCGCATTGCCAAGACGACGGGGATCGCCATTTTGTATGGCTACCCGGAGCGTACCGAAGACGGGCAGATCTACAACGCTGTGCAGTTGATCGACGCCAATGGCGAGCGGTTGTGCAACTACCGCAAGACTCACTTGTTCGGCGACCTCGATCACTCGATGTTCAGCGCCGGGCCGGATGAGTTTCCGCTAGTTGAACTCAACGGCTGGAAGCTTGGCTTTTTGATCTGCTACGACCTGGAGTTCCCGGAAAACGCCCGGCGCCTGGCATTGGCCGGTGCCGGGCTGATTCTGGTGCCGACGGCGAACATGATCCCCTACGACTTCATCGCCGACGTCACCGTCCGCGCGCGGGCCTTCGAAAACCAGTGTTATGTGGCCTACGCCAACTACTGCGGGCACGAAGGCGAGATCCAGTATTGCGGCCAGAGCAGCATCGCCGCGCCGGATGGCAGCCGCATCGCCCAGGCCGGACTTGATGAAGCACTGATTGTCGGTGAACTGGATCGTCAGCTGATGATCGATTCCCGCGCCGCCAATCGCTACTTCCTCGATCGCCGTCCCGAGCTATACGGCGAGCTGAACAAGCCCTAATCCGCTAGCATTAGCGCTTCTCTGTTCTGGAAGTGCTCATGCCTGCGCTGAATCACCCTCGCCTCCACACTGAAACCCTCGCCAATGGCCTGCGGGTGACGCTGCGTCATGCTCCCGATTTGAAGCGCTGCGCCGCTACGTTGCGGGTCGCTGCCGGCAGTCATGACGTGCCACTGGCCTGGCCGGGGCTGGCGCACTTTCTTGAGCATCTGCTGTTCCTGGGTACAGAGCGCTTTCCCGCAGAACAAGGGCTGATGGCCTACGTACAAGGTCATGGCGGGCAGGTGAATGCGCGAACCAGCGAACGCACGACAGACTTCTTTTTCGAGCTGCCACCTCAGGCGTTTAAGGGTGGACTTGAGCGTCTGTCAGACATGCTCGCTCATCCGCGTATGAATCCGGACGATCAGCGGCGGGAACGGGAAGTGCTGCACGCCGAATTTGTCGCCTGGTTGCGGGATGCGACGGCCCAGCAGCAATTTGCTTTGTTCGACGGGCTCTCGGCGGCTCATCCATTGCGGGCGTTTCATGCTGGAAACCGCTACAGCCTGCCGGTACCGCAGCCCGAATTTCAACAATCGTTGAAGGACTTCTATCAGCGGTTTTACCA
Source organism: Pseudomonas frederiksbergensis (assembly GCF_003732275.1). Lineage (GTDB taxonomy): Bacteria > Pseudomonadota > Gammaproteobacteria > Pseudomonadales > Pseudomonadaceae > Aquipseudomonas > Aquipseudomonas frederiksbergensis_H. The sequence goes on along the minus strand of NZ_MOBM01000011.1, from coordinate 77,884 downwards.
GACCGGGCAGATGACGCTAAGCCTGGCCGGGCCACAGAGTCGCGATGAGTTGATGGTGATGGCCCAGGAGTTTTCCGCTGCCATTACCGCCGGGAATAAAGTCCCTCAGACAAAGCCCACCCTGCTGATGGATTCTTCAGACAATAGTTATCAACAGGCTGGAGAGCGTCGGCTGGATGTGGTGTTCGCCTTCGAAGCGCTGCCCGACTCATCGCCCGAAGCGCTGGCGTTCCTGTGCCACTGGCTGAACGCCGAAAAACCCGGCGGCCTATTGGCGCAGCTGCGAGAGCATGGGCTGGCGGACAACCTGAAAGCCGCGCCGCTCTATTACTACGCTGGCCAAGCCTTGCTGCACATCGAATTCACACGGCCCGCCCACGCCACGCAACCGCAAAGCGTGATCCGTGATCAGGTTCTGGATTGGCTGGGCTTCTTTGCCTCCCATCGGGATTGGGCCGAATTGCGCGAAGAATATGCAGCTCTGCTGCAGCGCCAACAGCAAGTCAGCAGCGCCTTGCAACTGGCCCGACGAGACAGCGAACAGCTTGAACCCGGGTTATCCGAACAGGGCGTTGTCGCCCTGAAAGCAATCCTCAAACAAATTGGCGCTGTGGATAACTTCACCGTCCAGTGGCAACTGCCGCCCCCCAACCCGTTTTTGCGCGCCGAGACTCCAGCCTCGAATGCCGGATTGATTCGCGGCCAGACCAGCGCCCACCGCGGCCTGCGGACTTTTGCCCAGGATCGCTCACGCAGTCGCCGCGAACGATCGCCGATGCAGTTCAGTCAGGCGTTGCCGGATAACACGGATGAAGGTGCGGTTTATCTGCGCTGGCGCCTGGAATCCGCACCTCACGGCCGCCTTCAGTCGAATCTGGAAAACAACCTGCGGATGCTGCGCGAAGATGCACGTCAGGCCGGTGTCGACTTTTCCTTCAGCGCTTTGGGCAATGAATGGCTGCTGAAGATGACGGGCCTGCAGGAACCGATGCCGACAGTCCTCGAACATGCGCTGAAAGAACTGACAAAACCTGATGCCGATTTCTCACAGGAAGAGCCGGCGTCCATTGCGTTGATGCCGATTCGACAGCTGCTCAAGGCATTGCCTGATCTATGCCTTGAGCACACCGACGCCTCAGATGACTCGCAGCAACTCTGGTCGGGCGCACGCTGGGATGGTCTGGCGACAGGCCTGTCTGCCCAGACTCAAGCGGCGATGGGGCTTGCCTTGAGTCGTATTCCCGGCACTGCGGACAGTCAACTGACGCCGCCTCCGTCGATTCGCTCGCAGCATCTCTGGAACTCCGTCGATACCGAATCCAGCGAACACGCGCTGTTGCTCTTTTGTCCAACAGCAACCCATGACATCGCCGATGAAGCCGCCTGGCGTTTGCTCGCACACGTGTGCCAGACGCCGTTCTACCAGCGCCTGCGGGTGGAGCTGCAGCTCGGTTACGCCGTATTCAGCGGACTACGCCAGATAAACGGTCAGACCGGACTGCTGTTCGGCGTGCAATCACCGAGCGTCGCGCCTCTGGATTTGCTGGAGCACATCAAACAGTTCCTCAGCGAATTGGAAGGGATGATTGAAAGCATCGATGACGCGACCTTCATCGTTCAGCGCCAAGCCCTGGCCGATCAATTCGACAGCTCCGCCCTGCCCAACACCCAAGCCGCCGAATTGCTCTGGCAAGGCAAACTGGCCGGCCACTCGTCGGATTACCTGAAACATCTGCCTCAGGCGATTCTGATGATCGACCGTGAAGCCTTGCTGGCGGCGGCACAACGCTTGAATCGGGCCGACGGCGGATGGCGCTGTCTGGCCAGCGGATCTTGTCCGGGGACGCCTTGGCAAGTGGCAAAATGATCATTACCGGTGCTGCAATTAGCTTTCTCAAAGATTCGTGGCCAATCGCTGTGTAATTTTGAGTAACATAGCCACCTAACTATCTGAACATCTCCGGCTGGAGGTGGACTATATGTATAGGTCTCAACTGTCCCATCCACCTGAAGGAGCGCTTCTATGTCCTGGTCCAAACCTGCTTACACCGACCTGCGTATCGGCTTCGAAGTCACCATGTACTTCGCAAGCCGCTAAGCTCTGCCGTCTGGTAGAGAATGCAGTGCTACGCCTCGGCTCGCCGGGGCGTTTTTATTTTCAGCTTTCAATGATGGAGCGGCCATGTTTGTCCAGATTCTAGGTTCCGCCGCCGGCGGCGGTTTCCCCCAGTGGAACTGCAACTGCGTGAACTGCGCAGGTTTTCGCGACGGCAGCCTGCGGGCCGAGGCGCGTACCCAGTCGTCCATCGCGATTTCCGATGACGGCGTGAACTGGGTGCTGTGCAATGCTTCGCCGGACATCCGCGCTCAGCTCCAGAACTTCGCTCCAATGCAGCCAGGTCGCGCACTGCGTGACACCGGCATCAGCGCAATCATCCTGATGGACAGCCAGATCGATCACACCACCGGCCTGCTCAGCCTGCGCGAAGGCTGCCCGCATCAGGTCTGGTGTACCGACATGGTCCACGAAGACCTGAGCACCGGTTTCCCGCTGTTCACCATGCTGACCCACTGGAATGGCGGGTTGAACTGGAACCGTATCGAACTCGATCAGAGCTTTACCGTCCCGGCTTGCCCGAACCTGCGCTTCACCCCTCTGCCCCTGCGTAGCGCCGCACCACCGTACTCGCCGCATCGCTTCGACCCGCACCCGGGCGACAACATTGGCCTGATCGTCGAAGACCTGGGCACCGGCGGCAAACTGTTCTATGCACCGGGCCTGGGCAAGGTCGGCGCATCGCTGATGAAGATCATGGCCTGCAGCGATTGCCTGTTGGTGGATGGCACGATGTGGGACGACGACGAAATGCAGCGCCGTGGTGTCGGCACGCGCACTGGCCGGGAGATGGGCCACTTGGCGCAGAACGGCCCTGGCGGCATGCTCGAAGTGCTGGAGCAGCTGCCCAAACAGCGCAAAGTGCTTATCCACATCAACAATACCAACCCGATTCTCGACGAGGATTCGCCGGAGCGCGCGGAGCTGGCTCGGCGCGAGGTTGAAGTGGCGTATGACGGCATGAGTATTGTGTTGTAGGAAACCAAGACCGCTGCGCGGTCTATCGCGAGCAGGCTCGCTCCCACACTGGATTGGGTTACCACTTGCCCCCTGTGGGAGCGAGCCTGCTCGCGATGAAGCCCGTACAAGCACTACACATCTAGGGTTATACCCCGGAGAACCGCAATGACTGACACCGCAATGTCCCCCGCCGAATTCGAAGCGGCCCTGCGCGCCAAGGGCGCCTACTACCATATCTATCACCCGTATCACGTGGCGATGTATGAAGGCCGGGCAACCCGCGAGCAGATCCAGGGTTGGGTCGCCAACCGCTTTTACTATCAGGTGAACATTCCACTCAAGGACGCCGCTATCCTGGCCAATTGCCCGGACCGAGAGATTCGTCGCGAGTGGATTCAGCGCCTGCTGGACCACGACGGCGCTCCCGGCGAAGAGGGCGGCATCGAAGCCTGGCTACGCCTCGGCCAAGCGGTCGGCCTCGACCCGGATCAACTGCGCTCTCAGGAGTTGGTGCTGCCCGGCGTGCGTTTCGCCGTGGATGCCTACGTCAACTTCGCCCGCCGGGCCCGTTGGCAAGAAGCTGCGAGCAGTTCGCTGACCGAACTGTTCGCGCCGCAGATCCACCAATCGCGCCTCGACAGTTGGCCGCAGCATTACCCGTGGATCGACCCGACCGGTTACGAATATTTCCGCACTCGCCTGGGGCAAGCACGCCGGGATGTGGAGCATGGTCTGGCGATCACTTTGCAGCACTACACTACGCGGGAAGGCCAGGAGCGCATGCTGGAAATTCTCCAGTTCAAACTGGACATTCTTTGGAGCATGCTCGATGCCATGAGCATGGCCTACGAACTGAACCGCCCGCCGTACCACAGCGTGACCGAACAGCGGGTCTGGCATAAAGGAATCACCGTATGAGTTTCGATCGCAGCAAAACCCCGACATGGCGCACCGGCTATCGCTTCCAGTACGAACCGGCGCAAAAAGGCCATGTGCTGCTCTACCCGGAAGGCATGATCAAACTCAACGACAGCGCTGCGCTGATTGGCGGTTTGATTGATGGTCAGCGGGATGTCACGGCGATCATCGCCGAACTGGGCGCGCGGTTCCCCGACGTGCCTGAACTCGGTGATGACATCGAGCAATTCATGGAGGTCGCCCGTGCTCAGCACTGGATCGAACTTGCCTGATTCCGTGTCAGACAAGTTACCGCCCAAGCCTGAAATCGGCCTGCCACTGTGGTTGCTGGCCGAGCTGACCTATCGCTGCCCGCTACAATGCCCGTACTGCTCCAATCCGTTGGATTTCGCCGAGCAGGGTAAAGAGTTGTCCACCGAGCAGTGGATCAAAGTCTTTCGCGAAGCCCGGGAGATGGGTGCGGCGCAGCTGGGTTTTTCCGGCGGTGAGCCGCTGGTGCGTCAAGACCTCGCCGAGCTGATCGCCGAGGCGCGCAAGCTGGGTTTCTACACCAACCTGATCACCTCTGGCATCGGTCTCACCGAGCAGAAAATCAGCGACTTCAAGAAGGCCGGTCTGGACCACATCCAGATCAGTTTTCAGGCCAGCGACGAGCAAGTGAATAACCTGCTGGCCGGCTCAAAAAAGGCCTTCGCGCAAAAGCTCGAAATGGCTCGTGCGGTGAAGGCTCACGGCTACCCGATGGTGCTGAACTTCGTCACCCATCGGCACAACATCGATAAGATCGACCGGATCATCGAGCTGTGCATTGCCCTTGAAGCGGACTTCGTCGAACTCGCGACGTGCCAGTTCTACGGCTGGGCCCAGCTCAATCGGGTTGGCCTGTTGCCGACCAAAGAACAATTGGTTCGCGCCGAACGCATCACCAACGAATACCGCGCCAAACTGGAAGCTGAAGGGCATCCGTGCAAGCTGATTTTCGTTACGCCGGACTATTACGAAGAACGCCCGAAAGCCTGTATGAATGGCTGGGGCAGTATTTTTCTGACAGTCACGCCGGACGGAACCGCCCTGCCCTGTCACGGTGCCCGACAGATGCCGGTGCAGTTTCCCAACGTGCGCGACCACAGCATGCAGCACATCTGGTACGACTCGTTCGGCTTCAACCGCTTTCGCGGTTACGACTGGATGCCCGAGCCGTGCCGTTCCTGCGACGAGAAAGAAAAGGACTTCGGCGGCTGTCGCTGTCAGGCATTCATGCTCACGGGTGACGCGAGCAACGCCGACCCGGTGTGCAGCAAGTCGGAACATCACGGCGTGATTCTCAAGGCCCGCGAAGAAGCCGAACACGCGACCCAGACCATTGAACAACTGGCCTTTCGCAATGAACGAAACTCACGCCTCATCACCAAAAGCTGAACCCTTAAGCGCCGCCAGGGCTGTCGCGGCCGGCATTGACTTCGCCGAGTTGCAAATCGGCAAGCATGGCCTGTTCTGGAACGAATACCGCCCCGAGGACGCCGCCTGCCGGATCTGGCAGTGGCGCGACGGTCAGGCTCGGTGCCTGACACCGCCCACCTTCAGTGTGCGTAGCCGGGTGTACGAATATGGCGGCGGCGCGTTTTGTCTGACCGATGACGGGCTTGTTTTCGTCAACGAGGCAGACCAGCAGTTGTACCGGCAATCACTAACCGGTGAGGCGCCTGAGGTGCTGACTTCAAGTGAATGCCGCTACGGCGATTTGCACTTCGTCAACGGGCAAGTGCTGGCGGTGGAAGAGTACCGCGATCGACATCGCCTGGTGGCTATCGATCTGGCTGATGGCCAACGTCATTTGCTGGCCGAAGGCGCCGATTTCTACGCGGCACCGACCGTGAGTCCTGACGGTCGACGTCTGGCCTGGATCGAGTGGAATCGCCCGGATCAGCCCTGGACCGCTACTCGCCTGATGGTTGCCGAACGCCAGAGCGATCACACCTTTGCGCAACCGCGCTGTGTGGCGGGTGACGGTGCCCAGGAGTCACTGCAACAACCACGATTCGATGACAGCGGCCGTCTGTTTTGTCTGACGGATCGCGGCGGTTTCTGGCAGCCGTGGGTGGAGTCGGGTAACGGTCTGAGCCCACTGCCAAGCGCGGCCGCCGACCATGGACCGGCGCCTTGGCAATTGGGTGGTTGCACCTGGTTGCCGTTGGGCGAAGACACTTATCTGGCGAGTTGGACCGAAGGCGGTTTTGGTCGACTGGGGCTTTGTCATGGCGATGGCTCCCGTGACGATTTCACGGGCGACTACAGCCGCTTGCGCCACCTCGCACAGGATGAGCAGTTCATCTACTGCATCGCCGCTTCGCCGGTCAGTTCGTCGGCAATCATTGCCATCGACCGTGAAACACGCCAGGTCAACGTTCTGGCCGGCGGTATCGCACCGCTGCCCGCCGAACAGATCAGCCGTCCGCAAACCCTGCGTTATCCGAGCGGTTCGGGCGAGGCCCATGGTTTCTTCTACCCGGCGATGACCGGCGACACGAAACCGCCGTTAGTGGTGTTCATTCACGGCGGCCCGACTTCGGCCTGCTACCCGATGTTCGACCCGCGGATCCAGTATTGGGCACAACGCGGCTTCGCCGTGGCCGACCTCAATTACCGAGGCAGCAGCGGCTATGGCCGCGCTTATCGCCAGGCCTTGCATTTGAGTTGGGGCGATGTGGATGTGGAAGATGCCTGTGCGGTGGTGGCCTACCTCGCCGAACGTGGACTGATCGACGGCGACAAGGCGTTTATCCGTGGAGGCAGCGCCGGTGGCTACACCACATTGTGCGCATTGGCCTTTCACAAGGTCTTTCGTGCGGGCGCCAGTCTGTATGGCGTTAGCGATCCCGTTGCGCTAGGCCGCGCCACCCACAAGTTCGAAGGCGATTATCTGGATTGGTTGATCGGCGACCCGGTGCAAGACGCCGAACGCTACGCCTCGCGCACGCCATTGCTGCACGCGAACAACATCAGTGTTCCGGTGATTTTCTTTCAGGGTGAACTGGACGCCGTGGTAGTGCCACAACAGACCCGCGACATGGTCACTGCGCTACAGGACAACGGCATTCTGGTCGAAGCGCATTACTACGCCGACGAACGCCATGGCTTTCGCAAGGCCGGCAATCAGGCCCATGCGCTGGAACAGGAGTGGTTGTTTTATCAAAGGGTGATGGAGTTGGCGGACTGAAGTCTGCGCTCAGTGCAGGTATTTGCGGTGCCCCCATTCGCGAGCAAACCCGCTCCCACACTGGACCTTCTGTGAACACATTATGTGTGAATACCAGAGATCAAATGTGGGAGCGGGCTTGCTCGCGAATGCGATCTAACCGGTGCGGCAAAACTCAGCGCTTGGCGATGATGTACACCGCATGCACGATCCCCGGAATGTAACCGCATAATGTCAGCAGAATGTTCAGCCAGAATGCCCCAGCGAAACCGACTTGCAGAAACACACCCAGTGGCGGCAAAAGAATGGCGATGATGATTCGGATAAAGTCCATGGGGTAGCTCCTGATTGAAGTAGGCTCTTGTGAACCCTACAGCTAATCGACCTGCGGCGTTCTTCAGGGTTCAGTTGTGGATTCGGATCACAGCCCCTCCAGATACCGATGAAGACAAAAAAACGCCCCACGCCAAAAGAATCAGGCGTGGGGCGATGCGTTATACCGCGAGACGGTTCTGGAATTCGTGTAGGACGGGACTGATCAGACTGCAATACCTTTGCGGCACTGCAGTTGCGCGGTGCGCACGCGAGAGAAGGCGCGGGCCAGGCGCAGGAGCATTTCGTCGACATTGACCTTGCTGACGGTGAGGGCCGGGGTAAAGCGCAGGCAATCGGGTTGCGGGGCGTTGAGCAGCAAGCCTTCGTACAACGCAGCCTTGACTACGGCCTCAGCCGAATCGTCGGACAGATCAAGACCCCAGAGCAGTCCTTGCCCGCGCAATTCACCGTGACCGTAGCGATGAGCCAGACGACTCAATCCTTCACGCAGATGCTGACCCATTTCCCGTACATGATCGAGATGGCCCTTGTCCTGCACGTTGTCGAGGACGACAAGACCGGCCGCACTCATCAGTGCATTGCCATGATGCGTGCCGCTCAGTTCGCCGACATCGAAACAACAGGCCTTGCCTCGCGCCAGCAATGCCGCCAATGGCACGCCACCGCCAAGCCCTTTGCCGAGCACGACGATATCTGCCCGCACGCCGTAGGACTGTTCGGCGAGCAAGGTGCCGCAGCGACCGATGCCGGTTTGTACTTCGTCGAGTATCAGTAAGATGCCAAGCTCACGACACAGGAGCTCGACACCTTTGAGGTAGTGTTCGGTGGCGGGAATCACTCCGGCCTCGCTCTGGATCGGCTCGAGCATGATTGCGACAGTCTGGGCGTCTACGGCCGCATGCAGTGCTGGCAGGTCATTGAACGGGACATGACTGAAGCCCGGCAGTTGTGGCTCGAATCGGTTGATCAGATTCGAACTGTCCGACGCTGAAATCGTCCCGAGACTACGGCCATGACAACCTTTACTGGCAACGATGATCCGCGAAGCGCCGCCACGATGTCGCTGGCCCCATTTACGCGCTAACTTGATCGCCGCTTCACAGGCTTCGCTGCCACTGTTGAGCAGGTACGCCTGGTCACTGCCGGTGCTGGTACAGAGCCGTTCGGTGAGGTTGAGCATGCCACGGTTATGCAAACTGAAACCTGGGTTGATTAACGACTGAGCCTGTTCCGAAATCGCCTTGACCAGTACTGAGGGACTATGTCCGAGGCTATTGGCGCCGCCACCCTGTGAGAAATCCAGATAAGCGCGGTCATCGCTGTCCCACAGCCACGAGCCTTGGCCCCGCACGAAAATCTGTTTCGGCCGTTCGACACTGGGCATCAGGCACTCGCTGGATAAGTTGTCGCTTCTGGACGACAAGGAGGTGGCCATCGCCAAGTCATCAAGGCTCGGTGGTTTGCGTCGCAGGTTGAACAGATTCATTGGATAAAACCTCGTTTGAGGTTTTTTGCCTTGCCTATGTAAACACCATTGCCGTAAACGGTATTCATCGTGCGCTCTGGCCCTGTAAGCCTTGTGAATGCGGTTAGACTAGGTGTAGGCAAGGCACTGAGCCATTTCGATTTCTCAGCATTTTCGATAAGTATTACTTATGGATTTCAAGCAACTGCGTTATTTCGTCGCGGTCTACGAAGAAGGCCACGTCGGTCGGGCCGCCGAGCGACTTTCAATCTCCCAGCCAGCGTTGTCCCAGCAGATTCGCCAACTCGAAAAAAACCTCGATGTGAGCCTGTTCGAACGCAGCAGCAAACGTCTGCTGCCCACTCTGGCTGCTCACACGTTGTACAACCATGCCCTGCCCTTGCTCGATGGCCTGCAACGCGCACGCGAAGCCTTGGGCAACTTCAAGGGAAAAGCGCTGCGAACCTTGGCCATCGGCGTGCTGCAGACCGTGCATTCCAGCCTGGTGCCGCAAATGCTCGAACGTCTGCGCAAGGCACAGCCACATTTGGTGGTGCAGATCTATGAACTGACCGGCCTGGAAATCGAGCGGCGGCTACTCAACGGCTCGCTGGACATCGGCATCAGTTACCTGCCGCCCCGTCAGCCGGGTTTGCACGGCGTGCAGTTGTACGAAGATGAACTGACCCTTGTCATCCCGGCGGGTCACCCGTTGCGGGAATTCAAGAAAGTCTCCATGAGCCAGGCCGCCGAGTTGCCGATGTTGCTACTGGGTGAGGAGTTTCAGGTGCGGCAGATCTGGCAGGCACAACTGGCCAATCTGGGACGTCGCCCGCAGGTGCAGGCTGAGTTGAACAACATGGCGGGGATTCTCGACAGCCTGCCGCACACGCGACTGGCGACGGTTCTGCCTGGGCGCTCGCAAAAGACCCATGGCGATCAGGCCTTGCTGTGGAAGCCACTGAGCGAGCCGCGGGTGCCGCTGAAAGTCGGATTGGTGTGTCGGGATGTGCAGCGACAACAGGCTTCGCTGACGTTGTTGCGGACATTGCTGGAAGAAGTAATGAATCGCCCGGATGACCACTTGAATGGCCCAGCGACACTGGACGATTTGAGCTGAGCACTTTTTCCAGGCAAAAGAAAACCCCGCCGAAGCGGGGCTTTGCAGACTGTTTCCCTGACATCCATTTCACTCCGCCATCCTGGCAGAATCCTACGTGTCCGTGTTGTTGCTTTGCGCTTCCTGCGCGACGTCCATGTGAAGTAGATTAGCTCTGGATCCAATCTTCGCCTATGGGAAAACAGCAGCACGTTATGTAAGAGAATGCTTACATAACGTCAAAGGATCAGAATTGTCCTGCGTCCAGCAGGAACAACGATTCGCTACCCGCCTTTACCGACGCGCTCAACGAGTGAATACGCGGCAGCAGACGTGCGAAATAGAACCGCGCCGTACCAAGTTTGCTCGCGTAGAAATCGTCCTGAGCTTCTTTACCGAAGGCTGCCTTGGCCATCAGTGCCCACATGTAGGCGTAGGCCATGTAACCGAATGCTTGCAGATACTCGACCGACGCCGCGCCGATCTCGTTCGGGTTGTTTTTCGCCCGGTCCAGCAACCACGCGGTCAGTTCGTCGAGAGTGTCCACCGCATCATTCAGCGGCTGGGTGAACTCCGCCAGGTCAGCATTGGCCGTCGCGATGAAATGACGAATCTCGTCAGCGAACAGGTTGTAGAACGCCCCGCCGCTGCCGACAATCTTGCGTCCTACAAGATCCAGCGCCTGAATACCGTTGGTGCCTTCGTAGATCTGGGTGATCCGTACATCACGAACCAGTTGCTCCTGGCCCCACTCACGAATGTAGCCATGACCGCCAAAAACCTGCTGGCCGTGAACCGTGGTTTCCAGACCCAGGTCGGTCAGGAAGGCCTTGGCCACCGGCGTCAGCAGTGCAACCAGATCTTCTGCGCGCTTGCGGGTGGTGGCGTCTTCGCTGAATTTGGCGGTGTCCAGCTGCATCGCCACGTAAGTGGAGAAGGCACGGCCGCCTTCGTTCGAGGCTTTCATGGTCAGCAGCATGCGACGCACGTCCGGGTGGACGATGATCGGGTCAGCCACCTTGTCCTTGTTCTGCGCGCCAGTCGGCGAGCGGCTTTGCAGACGGTCGCGAGCGTATTCGATAGCGTTCTGGTACGAGCGCTCGCCAGTGGCCAGGCCCTGGATGCCGACGCCCAGACGCTCGTAGTTCATCATGGTGAACATCGCCGCCAGGCCTTTGTTCGGCTCGCCGACCAGGTAACCCACGGCTTCGTCGAAGTTCATCACGCAGGTCGCGGATGCCTGGATGCCCATCTTGTGTTCGATCGAACCACAGCTCAAAGGGTTGCGCGCGCCCAGGCTGCCATCGGCATTGACCATGAACTTCGGCACCAGGAACAGCGAAATGCCTTTCGGCCCCGCTGGCGCGTCGGGCAGTTTGGCCAATACCAGGTGGATGATGTTCTCGGTCAGGTCGTGTTCACCGCCGGTGATGAAGATTTTGGTGCCGCTGACTTTGTAGGAACCATCGGCCTGAGGCTCGGCCTTGGTGCGGATAATCCCCAGGTCAGTACCGGCATGCGGCTCGGTCAGGCACATGGAACCGGCCCAGATACCGGCGTACATGTTCGGCAGGTACGCCGCTTTCAGCTCTTCGCTGGCGTGGGCGTTGATCGACAGGCAAGCGCCGGCAGTCAGCATCGGGTACAGACCGAACGACAGGCTCGCGGAGTTGACCATTTCTTCGACCTGCGCCGAAACCGCCTTGGGCATGCCCATGCCGCCGTAGGTCGGATCGCCCCCGACACCGACCCAACCGCCTTCAGCGTAAGTCTGATAAGCCTGTGGGAAACCGGCCGGGGTGGTGACGGCACCGTCGGCCCAGTGGCAACCTTCTTCGTCAGCTGCACGGCTCAGGGGCGCGATGCTTTTGCTGGTGACCTTGCCGGCCTCTTCCAGAATGGCTTCGACCGTTTCCGCATCGACGGTCTCGGCCAGCGCAGGCAGTTCGGCCCAGAGTTTGGCGACCTCGAAAACTTCATTGAGGACGAAGCGCATATCGCGCAGGGGCGCTTTGTAGTCAGCCATGGCAAACCTCGCAAGATCTAAACAGGTGGTTCGTAGAATAGTGATTTCGTTGTGTCCGAGTGTACCTCAACAACTTTTACGACACATAGGGTCAACTCATGACCGTTTTGTTATTTTTAGTCACCGGCATTTCAGGAGATAGTTCTCGGCTGCCAGAACGCATTCGCGGGCAAGCCTCGCTCCTACAGGTCGTGTCGCATGCATTTCACGTGAACGACATAGAACCGTAGGAGCAAGGCTTGCCCGCGAAGCTTTTCAAATACTCGTCAGAGCGCAAACAACTCCGCCGGCAGCTTCATCAGACAATCACTGCCCGCCTCGATGGCCGCCCGATGAGCCGCGGTACGTGGCAGCAAACGCTTGAAGTAAAACTCGCTGGTCGCCAGCTTGCCCCGGCAGTAATCGGCATCGCCGCCGCCCGCCTCCAACTGCGCCTGAGCCACCAACGCCATGCGTAGCCACAGGTAGCCGAGGATGATGTAGCCGCTGTACATCAGGTAATCCACCGAGGCGGCGCCGACTTCATCCGGATTTTTCATCGCCGCCATGCCGACCTTGGTGGTCAGCTCGCCCCACTGCTGATTCAGACCATTGAGCTGCGCCACATAGCTGGAGAGTTGCGGATGTTCAGCGTTTGCCGCACAGAACTTGTGGACGATTTTGGTGAAGCCGCGCAGCAGTTTTCCCTGACTGCCAAGGACTTTGCGCCCAAGTAAGTCCAGCGCTTGAATGCCGTTGGTGCCTTCGTAGATCGGCGCGATCCGGCAGTCGCGAACCAACTGTTCCATGCCCCATTCACGAATGAAACCGTGGCCGCCAAACACCTGCATGCCGAGGTTGGTCACCTCCAGCCCGGTGTCAGTCATAAAGGCTTTACAGATTGGCGTCAGGAACGCCAACAGGTCTTCGGCATCCTGACGCGCCGTTTCATCCGGGCTCAGATGAGCGACGTCCAGCAACTGCGCGGTGAAGTAAGTCAGCGCCCGGTTGCCTTCGTTGAAGGCCTTCATGGTCAGCAACATCCTGCGCACATCGGGATGAACGATGATCGGGTCGGCGACTTTTTCCGGCGCTTTCGGGCCGGTCAGCGAGCGCATTTGCAGGCGGTCGTTGGCGTATTTGATCGCGCCCTGGAAGCTCGCCTCACCCAGACACAAACCTTGCATACCGGTGCCGAGCCGCGCGTGGTTCATCATGGTGAACATGCAGTTCAGGCCCTTGTTCGGCTCACCAATCAAGAAGCCCTTGGCGTCGTCGAAATTCAGCACACAGGTAGCCGAGGCCTTGATGCCCATTTTATGTTCGATCGAGCCGCAGGAAACGCCATTGCGCTCGCCCACCTCGCCCTCGGCATTGGGTAGGAATTTGGGAACGATAAACAGCGAAATACCCTTGGTACCGGCAGGAGCGTCCGGCAGTTTAGCCAGCACCAGGTGAATGATGTTGTCACTCATGTCGTGCTCGCCGGCGGAGATGAAGATCTTGCTGCCAGAGATCGCGTAACTGCCATCGGCCTGAGGCACGGCGCGGGTCTTGATGATGCCCAGATCGGTGCCGCAATGGGCTTCGGTCAGGCACATGGTGCCGGTCCATTGACCAGCGGTGAGCTTGCTCAGATAGGTTTGTTTCTGCTCTTTGGTGCCATGGGCGTGAATCGCCGACATCGCACCGTGAGTCAGGCCGGGGTACATGCCCCAGGAGGTGTTGCTGGAACCGACCATCTCACTGATGACCAGCCCCAAAGAACTTGGCAAGCCCTGGCCACCGTAAGCCGGATCCGCCGCCAGACCATGCCAGCCGCCTTCAACATATTGCGCGAAAGCCTGCTTGAAACCTGTAGGCGTTGTGACCACGCCGCTGTCGAAATGGCAGCCTTCTTCGTCGCCACTTCGGTTCAGCGGTGCGAGAACGTTCTCACAGAATTTCGCGCCTTCTTCAAGGATCGCATTGATCATGTCCGGGCTGGCATCGGTGGCACCCAGCGCGGCGTAGTTGCTGTGAAAGTCGAAGACGTGGTCGATCAGAAAGCGCATGTCGCGCAGGGGAGCTTTGTACTCGGGCATGGTCATTTCTCCGGCAGCAGATGGCTCAAACCTACTGCCCCGCACCACGCCTCACAATCACAGTCCAGACGCTGAATGCGCCATCATCACTCAACCCGCAGCGGCGTCCATGCGCACCGCGCCACGACGGTTCTGACCGAAAGCCATCACACAGTTTCGCCCCGCGCCTTTGGCGCTGTAGAGCGCCTGGTCAGCGGATTTGAGCACTTCTTCCGGCGTGCGTTGTTCCAACCGTTCGGCGACACCGATGCTGACGGTGACCGATACACTCGAGGCGCCTGAACCCGCGCGGCGCTGGCGTCCCTGCTGGTCATCCTGGGGACGGCTATCCTGGTTGCGCAGCTGGATGTTGTAGGTGGCGATGGATTCGCGAATGACTTCCAGGTGCGGCATACACTCTTCGAGGGTCTTGCCTGCGAACACCAGAGCAAATTCTTCACCTCCGTAGCGATATGCCCTACCGCCCCCGCTGATTTTCGACAGCTTGCTGGCGACCAGCCGCAACACTTGGTCGCCGACATCGTGACCATGTGTGTCGTTGAATTTCTTGAAGTGATCGACGTCGCCCATGGCCAGCACGTAATTGCGCCCCAGCCGTTGCATGCGTTCGTTCAGGGCGCGGCGACCCGGCAGGCCGGTGAGCTCATCGCGGAAGGCCATCTGATAGGCCTCATGGGCAACCGCCGCGGCAATCATCAACATCACCTGGCTGCACATGATGTTCAGGGTGAATGGCAGGATGAAGGTTTTCGGCAACATCCAGAACAACCCCAACAGCCCCACCAATTGCGCAGCATGCAAGGGTCTTGGATTGCGCCAGTATTGCCAGGCCAGTAACAGGAAAGAGGCGATGAATACCGGGTAGGACAACTGGATCAGGCTCATCCAGGCGCCATGCAAAGCTGGCCAGCGGATCTCCGACAGCCACATCAGCAGCACCTGTGGGTAACTTTGCTCCAGCCCCAGCGCCACGCTGCCGAACGCCAGCAACACGGCGAAGCGCGCCACCATGTCCTGGAACAGGTGGGTGCGCTCCTGCCAGGCGGCGAACAAGCCAAAGAGCAACGGCAGCAACAGACAGCACAGGTGGAAAACCACGGCGGCGTCTTCGCGGACTTTGCCGTTGTCGCGGTAGTAATCGGTCTGGGTGTCGAGCAGGAAGTAGGCGATGTACACCGTGACCATCAGAAACAGTTCACGCTGACGTCGGTAAACCGCGCAATACGCTCCGCCGAGCAACAGCACCAGAGTGGGCAGCACGTTAAACAGCGAAGTGAAGAAGACGTTGAGATCCTTGACGTAGGCAGCCGCAAGCCCCGCGAGCAGCAACAGCAGCGATGGCAAAAAATGACTGAAACGTACAGCGGAAGAACGCAGCAAGGGTAAAGCTCCGACCCGGCAAACATAGATGGCATTGTGCCTGCATTTAGAGCAGCTAAGCACGTGCGATGTGACGTGTGTCACATCGCCATCCTCTTTAACGGCAGCAATGGTGTTCTTCTTAGCGTTTTAGTCAGGAATATTTACAGGCGCAGCCCGTTTGCGTCAGGCACAAAAAAGCCGCTGCTCCCGAGGAAGCAGCGGCTTTATGAAAGACTTCGTAGGGCTTAGTAACCCAGTGCGAAGTCTTCTTCTTTCATGTCCATCAGGTTGTTGGCGCCCGACAGCATGGTGACAACGTGAGTGCGGGTACGCGGCAGGATACGCTGGAAGTAGAAGCGCGCAGTCTGCAGCTTGGCGGTGTAGAACGCCTCTTCGGTGGTGCCGGCAGCCAGCTTCTCGGCAGCCAGACGCGCCATGTCAGCCCAGAAGTAGGCAAGGCAGGCGTAACCGGAGTACATCAGGTAGTCCACCGACGCCGCGCCGACTTCTTCGCGGTCTTTCATGGCAGCCATACCGACCTTCATGGTCAGCTCGCCCCACTCTTTGTTCAGCGCAGCCAATGGCTCGACGAACTCTTTGACCGCGGCATTGCCTTCGTTGGTCTGGCAGAACTTGTGGACGATCTTGGTGAAGCCCTTGAGCGCTTCGCCTTGAGTCATCAGCACTTTACGGCCCAGCAGGTCGAGTGCCTGGATCCCGGTGGTGCCTTCGTACAGCATCGAAATGCGGCTGTCGCGAACGTTCTGCTCCATGCCCCACTCGGCGATGAAGCCGTGGCCGCCGTAGATCTGCACGCCGTGGTTAGCGGATTCGAAACCGACTTCAGTCATGAAGGCTTTAGCGATCGGAGTCATGAAGGCCAGCAGTGCGTCGGCTTTCTTCTTCTCTTCTTCATCTACGCCGTACTTGACGATGTCGACTTGCTTGGCGGTGAAGTAAACCATCGCACGGTTGCCTTCGGCGAAAGCCTTCATGGTCAACAGCATGCGACGTACGTCAGGGTGAACGATGATCGGGTCAGCAGCTTTGTCCGGCGCTTTCGGGCCAGTCAGGGAGCGCATTTGCAGACGATCGCGAGCGTATTTCAGGCCGCCCTGGAAGCCGATCTCGGCGTGTGCCAGACCTTGCAGCGCAGTCCCCAGACGGGCGGTGTTCATAAAGGTGAACATGCAGTTCAGGCCTTTGTTCGCCGGGCCGATCAGGTAACCGGTGGCCGCGTCGAAGTTCATCACGCAGGTGGCGTTACCGTGGATGCCCATTTTGTGTTCCAGGGAACCGCAGGTCACAGCGTTGCGTGCGCCGATCGAGCCGTCTGCGTTTGGCAGGAATTTCGGAACGATGAACAGGGAAATGCCTTTGGTGCCGGCCGGTGCATCCGGCAGACGTGCCAGAACGATGTGGACGATGTTGTCGGCCATGTCGTGTTCGCCGGCCGAGATGAAGATCTTGGTGCCGGACACTTTGTAGGAACCGTCGGCCTGAGGCTCGGCCTTGGTACGCAGCATGCCCAGGTCGGTGCCGCAGTGCGGTTCGGTCAGGCACATGGTGCCGGTCCATTCGCCGGAGACCAGTTTGGTCAGGTAAGCCTCTTGCTGCTCAGGCGTACCGTGTTCGGAAATGGTGTTCATCGCGCCATGGGACAGGCCTGGATACATGCCCCACGACCAGTTGGCTTCGCCAACCATTTCGCTGACAGCCAGACCCAGAGACTCTGGCAAGCCTTGGCCGCCGTGCTCTACGTCGTGAGCCAGGCTTGGCCAGCCACCTTCGACAAATTGCTTGTAGGCTTCTTTGAAACCGGTCGGGGTTTTAACGCCGGACTCGCTCCAGGTGCAGCCTTCGGTGTCACCCACGCGGTTCAGCGGAGCCAGCACCTGCTCACAAAACTTGGCGCCTTCTTCGAGAATGGCGTCAACCATGTCCGGAGTTGCGTCTGCACAAGCCGGAAGGCTCTGATAGTGCGCTTCGTAGCCGAGCAGTTCGTCACGAACGAAGCGAATATCACGCAAGGGGGCCTTGTAGTCAGGCATAGCGATAAACCTCTGCTGATGTAACCGGGAATGAACGACCGCGTTGATTTGTTGTGGCGGTCAAACAGTTGTTTGAAACATACGTTTACGCCCAAATCTTGTCAAGCGCCGATCTTTTGCCATTCGTCATCGCACCATGAAAACCTCGGCCACACAGTTGCGCAACGCCGTTGACTGCGCAACACGCCATGTAGGAGAGATTAGTTGAGGCAGAAGGACTTACGCAGAAAAACGCCGCGAACAGGCACGGCGTTGGAGTAGCGGATTCAGCGAGGGATCAGGCGTAGGTATCGATCAGCGTACCGAGCATTTCATCGGATGCCTTGGCGACTTTGACGCCCAGTTCCACCTGGAACTTGCCTTGAGACATCTCGACCATGTTGCTGGCCAGATCCGACTGCTGGCTGCGGTCTACTGAACGCAGACGATCAACCTGAATCTCGGAAGACTGACTGGTGACCGAACGCTCGATGGTGTTGTTGACGATCTGCCCCGAAGCCTGATCGACACGGTTCTGCCCTGTCTGAATAGTGCTCAGACCGGCATAAAAAGCGGTGTTTCCTGAGATTTCCATGGGAGAACTCGTCCTACAAAGGATCAACAGCGGCCATTGAACCAGACACGCCGATAAAAGGCCCGACAAAAACACTAATGGCACAGTGCCTTGTCATAGGTAAAACCCCACGCCAACAATCTCAGTCCAGCAGATCCAGCTGCAGATGTTCGGCTACCGCGTCGGCTGTCACCGACTTGAGTTTCGGCACCCTCCCCAGACACGGCGCGGGAATGCGCTCGGCCAGCGTCGCGAGGTTCTCTTCCAGACGCGAAGTCTTCGGATCAATGATGTTGGCCACCCATCCTGCCAACTGCAAACCATCCCTTGCGATCGCCTCGGCTGTCAGCAGCGCATGATTGATGCAACCCAGGCGCACGCCGACCACCAGGATCACCGGCAGACCCAACGCCATGGCCAGGTCCGACAGATTGTCCTGATCCGCCAATGGCACTCGCCAGCCGCCAGCGCCTTCGATCAGGGTGAAGTCCGCCTGCATATCGAGAATCTGCCGCATCGGTGTCAACAGGGATTGCACGGTCAACGCCACGCCAGCCTCCCGCGCCGCCAGATGCGGTGCAATCGCCGGTTCGAACGCGACCGGATTGACCTGATCGTAGGTCAACGGTATCGAGCACTCGGCCAACAGGGCCAGCGCATCGGCGTTGCGCAAACCCTTGGGCGTCAGGTCGCAACCGGAGGCCACCGGTTTGCCCGCCGCCGTGCTCAAACCCGCCAAGCGCGCAGCATGCAGCAAACCGGCGGCGACAGTGGTCTTGCCGACATCGGTGTCAGTACCGGTGATGAAATAGGCTGCGCTCATAAGGGTTTCTCCAACACGGCGTAAACCACTTGATAAGTCGCCGGCAGTCCCTGTGCCTGACGATACTGCTCGTAAGCCTCGATCAGGCCGAGGATCCGCGCCCTGCCGGTCAAACCGCCCGGCCGACCGGGGTTCAGGTTGTGCGCCCCAAGTGCCTTGAGCTCATGGGTCAGGCTGCGGACATCGGGGTAATGCAACACATGCGGACGCGTTTCGAGGCTGACGACCTTCAAGCCGCTGCCCGCGCAAAGCTGTTGGTAAACACCGAACTCGCGGAAGCGGTTGACATGCACCATGCCGTCCACCTGACGCCAGCTGTCGCGCAATTCGTACAGAGTGCCTACACACAGACTAGCAAACGCGAAAATACCGCCCGGTTTCAGTACCCGATACGCTTCATTGAGCACCGAGGAGAAATCCGCGCACCATTGCACCGCCAGGCTGGAGAAGACCAGGTCGCAGGTCGAGTCCTGCAACGGCAAGCGCTCGGCATCACCTGCGATGAAATGGGTCGCGCCTCCCAAGGGACGGGCGTGATTGAGCATGCCTTCTGCGATGTCCAGCGCCACTCCGGCGCTCGCAGGAAACTTCTCCGCCAAGGCTCGGCTGAAATACCCGGTGCCGCAGCCCATATCCAGCCAACGAGCAGGGACAAATTCCTCCGGCAACCGACGCAACAACTCGCTGCCCACGTCGCGCTGCAATTCGGCGACGCTGTCGTAGCTCGCCGCCGCACGGGAAAAGGACGCCGCCACCTGGCGTTTGTCGGGCAAGCCGCCGGGAAGGTTGGGAAAGGATAAATCAGTCATCACCGAACTCATGCAAAAAGGCCTGAATCGCTCCCGCCACACCGTGGGGGTCTTCCAGAAGAAACGCGTGACTGGCCTGTTCAATCAGACCGATTTCGACATCCGGCAGCAGTGCCAGCAAATCCCCCGCCGCTTCAGCCGGAACCAGCCCGTCGAGACCACCGAACAAGTGCAATTGCGGGCCACGAAACGCTTGCAACGCTTGCCGGGTATCCAGCTGGGCAAGCAATTCCAGGCCGCTCATCAGCATCGGCGAAGACGTATGCGGTGCGCCAGCGAGCAACAGTCGCGACATCCCGCGCGGGTCTTCGGCACCTTGGGCGCACAGCAGCGAAAAACGTTTCAACGTCATGCGCGAGTCAGCCTTGCAGCCGGCCAGAAACGCATCGAAGGTCTCACCAGGCATCGCGCTCGGCCACTGCTCATGGGCGACAAAAGAAGGGTTACTCGCCAGCGTCACCAGGCCGCAGCAGCGGTCACCCCGTCGCGCCGCCAATTCGGACGCCAGCATGCCACCCAATGACCAGCCACCGAGCCAGGCATCCTGTGGCAACGTCGAGTCCAACTCATCGAGCCATTCATCAAGGTCGCTCGATTCCAGTTCCGGCAACGGCTCGATCTCGACGCGCAGGTGTTCGTCCAGCCCCTGCAAGGCGGCTGCCAAGGGTTCCAGCGGCGAAATCCCGAGACCCCAACCCGGCAGCAGAATCAGACGATCACGCATGGCTTGGCTCCGGTCCCAGTTGTTGAAAACAATCGGCCAGTCCATTTAACAATAGCTGTACCTGCGCCTCGCTGTGAGCGGCGGTCAGGGTTACGCGCAAACGTGCGCTGCCCGCGGGCACAGTCGGTGGACGAATCGCAGTCACCATCAGCCCGCGCTCGCGCAGCATCTGCGACAGTCGAACCGCACGCCCGGCATCGCCGATCATGATCGGCTGGATCGGCGTGAAGCTGTCCATCAACTCCAGGCCAATCTGTTCGGCGCCCTGGCGGAACTGGCGAATCAGCATCTGCAGATGCTCACGTCGCCAGTGTTCGCTGCGCAACAGCTCCAGGCTTTTCAGCGTCGCGCAGGCCAGCGCCGGCGGTTGGCTGGTGGTGTAGATGTAAGGGCGAGCGAACTGGATCAGGCTTTCGATCAACTCTTCACTGCCGGCCACAAAAGCACCGGCCGTACCGAACGCCTTGCCGAGGGTGCCGACCAACACCGGTACGTCTTCCTGACTCAGACCGAAATGCTCGACGATCCCGCCGCCGTTGGCACCCAGCGGACCAAAACCGTGAGCGTCATCGACCATCAGCCACGCGCCTTTGGCCTTGGCTTCCCGCGCCAGCGCCGGCAGGTCGGCGATGTCGCCGTCCATGCTGAACACGCCATCGGTGACCACCAGCGTATTGCCGGAGGCCTTCTCAAGGCGCTTGGCCAGACTGGCCGCGTCGTTATGCAGATAGCGATTGAAACGCGCACCGGACAACAACCCTGCATCCAGCAACGACGCATGATTGAGCCGGTCTTCCAGCACCGTATCGCCCTGCCCGACCAGTGCGGTGACCGCGCCGAGGTTGGCCATGTAACCGGTGGTGAACAGCAACGCTCGCGGGCGCCCGGTGAACTCGGCGAGGGCTTCTTCCAGTGCGTGATGCGGGCCGCTGTGACCGATCACCAAATGAGAAGCGCCACCGCCCACGCCCCAACGCGACGCGCCGGCGCGCCAGGCTTCGATCACTTGCGGATGATTGGCCAGGCCCAGGTAATCGTTGTTACAGAACGCCAGCAACGGCTGACCATCGACCACCACTTCCGGACCCTGAGGGCTTTCGAGCAGCGGGCGCTGGCGATAAAGGTTTTCGGCACGACGGGCAGCAAGGCGCGCGCTGAGATCGAAAGACATGCAGGCCTCGAAGGTCATTTCACAATCTGATGCAGGAACAATGGACTTGGCTGGAAACCGAGTCGCGGCCATCGCGGGCAAGCCACGCTCCCACAGCGTTCTAAGCAGTTCCTTGTGGGAGCGAGCCTGCTCGCGATGAGGCCATGACATCCAACATCTATGTTGAATATCTAATTGCTATCGCGAGCAGGCTCGCTCCCACAGGGGTTTTGCATTCCTTCAGAGGAATCGGTGATTTCAGACGGCAGCGTTATAGAACTGCTCGCTGCTCTTCTGCTCCACCAGTGCCTGTTCGATGGCGGCCTGATGCACTTCGTCGGCGTGCTCTTCGCGGGCTTCCGGCAGGATGCCCAGACGCGAGAACAGTTGCATGTCCTTGTCCGCCTGCGGGTTGGCGGTGGTCAGCAGTTTTTCGCCGTAGAAAATCGAGTTGGCGCCGGCAAAGAACGCCAGGGCCTGCATCTGTTCGTTCATCGCTTCACGGCCGGCGGACAGGCGCACGTGGGACTTCGGCATCAGGATGCGTGCGACCGCGAGCATGCGGATGAAGTCGAACGGGTCGATGTCGTCGGCATTTTCCAGCGGCGTACCGGCGACTTTCACCAGCATGTTGATCGGCACCGATTCCGGATGCTCCGGCAGGTTGGCCAGCTGGATCAGCAGGTTGGCACGGTCGTCGAGGGACTCGCCCATGCCGAGAATGCCGCCGGAGCAGATCTTCATCCCCGATTCACGCACGTAGGCCAGGGTTTGCAGGCGCTCGCTGTACGTACGGGTAGTGATGATGCTGCCGTAGAATTCCGGCGAGGTGTCGAGGTTGTGGTTGTAGTAATCCAGGCCGGCTTCGGCCAGGGCGACGGTCTGGTCCTGATCGAGACGACCCAGGGTCATGCAGGTTTCCAGGCCCATGGCTTTCACGCCTTTGACCATCTCCAGCACGTAAGGCATGTCTTTGGCCGACGGGTGTTTCCACGCCGCGCCCATGCAGAAACGGGTCGAACCGATGGCCTTGGCGCGAGCGGCCTCTTCGAGGACCTTCTGCACTTCCATCAGTTTTTCTTTCTCCAGGCCAGTGTTGTAGTGGCCGGACTGCGGACAATATTTGCAATCTTCCGGGCAAGCACCGGTTTTGATCGACAGCAGCGTCGAGACCTGGACGCGGTTGGCGTCGAAATGCGCGCGGTGCACCGTCTGCGCCTGGAACAGCAGGTCGTTGAATGGCTGAACGAAGAGTGCTTTGACTTCGGCCAAAGACCAGTCATGACGCAGGGTTGCAGTGGTGCTGGCGCTCATGGGCGTTTCCTTGTTTATGCTTGGCAAGCGGCTGGGGAATGGAATACCCACAGACGCGACACGGATGTTCGGCATATTTAAGGAAGAGCGATGCGCTGTCAACCACGATACGAAGGGCCGGTTTACATCTGGTTAAAAAATAAACAAATCTGTTTGCTCTGCGCAGAAGCCGCAGACGACACCACGCCAATCTGCATGGCCTGCGAAACCGAGTTGCCCTGGCTGGGCGATCAATGCCAAACCTGCGCCCTGCCCTTGCCCGCCACGGGCCTGACGTGCGGCCAATGCTTGAAACAACCGCCAGCCTTCGAGCGAGTCGCAGCGCCCTGGACTTACAGCTTTCCGGTCGACAGTTTGATCACCCGTTTCAAGCACAGCGCAAAGTGGCCATTTGGCCACCTGCTCGCCGAACTTCTCGCTCAATTCCTGCAACATCGCTTCGATGAAGATCTTGCCCGGCCCGATGCGCTGATACCGGTACCTCTGGCCACCAAACGTCTGCGCCAGCGGGGTTTCAACCAGGCGGCAATGCTCGCTCGCTGGCTCAGCATCAGCCTCGACATTCCTTGTGATGAAACGCTGTTGCTGAGGATTCAGGACACCAGCGCGCAACAAGAGCTGAATGCCGACGCCCGTAAAAAGAACCTGCGCCACGCCTTTGCCCTGGCGCCCGCGGCCTCGATCAAGGGTCGTCACTTCGCATTGGTCGACGACGTACTGACCACCGGCGCCACCGCCCAGGCCCTGGCTCGCTTGTTGATGGATGCGGGTGCCGCGCAGGTCGATGTCTACTGCCTGGCCCGCACCCCAAAACCTGGCGATGGGACCTGACTTGACTCCCGCGCGCCAAGCCGCCAACGTCCTCCCCATCGCCACAGCCCAAAGCGTCTCGCCATGTCCTTGCCTACGTTGTTGTCCCAGCACATTGTCCGTCGTCCGCAGCGCATCGCGTTGCTGCAACACATCGCCGAACAAGGCTCAATCACCCGCGCCGCGAAAAGCGCGGGCCTGAGTTACAAGGCGGCATGGGACGCCATCGACGAGCTGAACAACCTCGCGCAGAAACCGCTGGTGGAGCGTAGTGTCGGCGGCAAGGGTGGTGGCGGCGCCAAACTGTCCAGCGAAGGCGAACGCGTGTTACGTCTGTATCAAAAGCTCCAAGCCTTGCAAGCCCAAGTGCTGGAAGCCGCCGAGGAGACCAGTGACCTGGACCTGCTCGGTCGGCTGATGCTCAGAACCAGTGCGCGCAACCAACTGCACGGCAAGGTCGTGGCGATCGATGCACAGGGACGCAACGACCGGATCCGTCTTGAACTGGCCGAAGGCTTGAGTATCGATGCGCAGATCACCCACGACAGCACCCTGCGCCTGGAACTGCAAACGGGCACCGAAGTGGTGGCACTGATCAAGGCCGGTTGGCTGGAACTGCTGGGCGTCGATCAAACCGCAACACCCGGCAATAATTGCCTGAAGGGCACAATCGAAAAAATCCTCGACGCCGACGACGGCCCCAGCGAAGTGCGTATCGGCTTGCCCAATGGCCAGACACTTTGCGCCCTGGCCGAATCGCTGCACTTGAAAACCCTCGGGCTTGCCGCCGGTAAACCGGTGCAAGTGCAGTTCGCGCCGTCGAACATCCTGCTGGGTACACCGCTCTAGCTCAAACACATCGCAACCTCTGTAGGAGCAGCCTTCGGCAGCACCTACGAGGACTGTGTTATGGCGACTGCAACAAAACCTTCATCGACCACCATTAAGGTGGCTGCAAAAACCCGCAGGGAGCCTGATGTGAGCTTATTAGAAGACAACCAACCCACCGACCTCGAAAAGATGGTCGGCCTCAGCCGTCGTGGCTTCATCAGCGCCGGCGCCCTCTGCGGTGCAGCAATGTTTCTCGGTGGCAACCTGCTGAGTCGCAGCGTGCTGGCCGCCAGCGTCAGCGCCGGCTCCAGCAAGCTGTTGGGCTTCGACAGCATCGCCGCCGCCACGACCGACGCCATCACCCTGCCGCCGGGCTACAAATCTTCGGTGCTGATCAGCTGGGGCCAGCCACTGCAAAAAAATGGCCCGGCGTTCGACCCGAGCGGCAACGGCACGGCCCAGGCGCAGGAAGTCCAGTTCGGCGACAATAACGACGGCATGAGCCTGTTCGAGTTCCCCGGTGACAACGACCGGGCACTGATGGCGATCAACAACGAATACACCAACTACCGCTACCTCTACCCTCATGCCGGCACGCCGCAATCGGCAGAAGACGTGCGCAAGGCCCTGGCCTGCGAAGGCGTGTCGGTGATCGAAGTACAGCGCAAGAACGGCCAGTGGCAGTTCGTCCAGGGCTCGCGCTACAACCGCCGCATTCACGGCAACTCGCCGTTGATCCTGAGCGGTCCGGCGGCTGGTCACGAGCTGATGAAAACCAGCACCGACAAACACGGCAAGAAAGTCCTCGGCACCTTCCAGAACTGCGCCAACGGCAAGACGCCGTGGGGCACTTATCTGACCTGCGAAGAGAACTTCACCGACTGCTTCGGCAGCAGCAATGCCGAGCAGAAATTCGACGCGGCGCAGAAACGCTACGGCGCGGTAGCGGCCAGCAAAGAAATCAACTGGCATCAACACGATCCGCGCTTCGACCTGGCGAAAAACCCCAACGAACTCAATCGTCATGGCTGGGTGGTGGAAATCGACCCGTTCGATCCGCAGTCGACACCGGTCAAACGCACCGCGCTGGGCCGCTTCAAACATGAAAACGCCGCACTGGCCGAAACCAATGACGGTCGCGCCGTGGTGTACATGGGCGACGACGAACGCGGCGAGTTCATCTATAAATTCGTCAGCCGCGACAAGATCAACCACAAAAACCCTAAAGCCAACCGCGACCTGCTGGACCACGGCACCTTGTACGTGGCGCGTTTCGACGCGGGCGACGGCAACGCCGATCACCCGAAAGGCCAGGGCCAGTGGATCGAACTGACCCACGGCAAAAATGGCATCGATGCCAGCAGCGGTTTTGCCGATCAGGCCGAAGTGCTGATTCATGCACGCCTCGCAGCCACCGTTGTGAGCGCGACGCGCATGGACCGTCCGGAATGGATCGTTGTCAGCCCCAAGGATGGCCAGGTTTATTGCACCCTGACCAACAACGCCAAACGCGGCGAAGAAGGCCAACCGGTGGGCGGCCCGAACCCACGCGAGAAGAACGTCTACGGGCAGATCCTGCGCTGGCGCACCGACCGCGACGATCACGGCTCGAATAGCTTTGCCTGGGATCTGTTTGTGGTCGCCGGTAACCCGGGCGTCCATGCCGGTACGCCAAAGGGCGGTTCATCGAACATCACCCCGCAGAACATGTTCAACAGCCCCGACGGTCTGGGCTTCGACAAGGCCGGGCGTCTGTGGATTCTCACGGATGGCGATTCGAGCAACGCAGGCGACTTCGCGGGCATGGGCAATAACCAGATGCTCTGTGCCGACCCGGTGACCGGTGAAATCCGTCGTTTCATGGTCGGCCCGGTGGGCTGCGAGGTGACGGGGATCAGCTTCTCGCCGGACCAGAAAACCTTGTTTGTCGGGATTCAGCATCCGGGGGAAAACGGTGGGTCGACGTTCCCTGAGCACCTGCCCAACGGCAAGCCGCGGTCTTCGGTGATGGCGATTTCCCGCGAGGATGGCGGGATCGTCGGCGCCTGATAAGGCCTCTTCGCGAGCAAGCCCGCTCCCACAGTGGATCTTCAGTGTGAATGCAAATTGCGGCACACCTTAGATCTAATGTGGGAGCGGGCTTGCTCGCGAAGGCGTCAGCCCAGACAACACTCATCTCAAGCCCAACCCCCTAAAGAAGCCCCGTCTGCGCTACCATGCTTGGCCGGACGCGGCAGCCTGCTGCGCGCAGGAGTCAGCATGGCCCACCCGTTTGCAACGCTCACCCCAGACCTCGTGCTCGATGCCGTCGAAAGCATCGGCTTTCTCAGCGACGCACGCATTCTGGCGCTCAACAGCTACGAGAACCGTGTCTATCAGGTCGGCATCGAAGACTCCGAGCCGCTGATCGCCAAGTTCTACCGTCCGCAGCGCTGGACCAACGAAGCGATTCTCGAAGAGCATCAATTCACCTTCGAACTCGCCGAGTGCGACGTACCGGTGGTTGCGCCGATGATTCACAACGGTGCCAGCCTGCATGAACACAACGGCTTCCGTTTCACCCTGTTCCCCCGTCGTGGCGGCCGTGCGCCCGAACCGGGCAATCTCGATCAGCTGTATCGCCTTGGGCAACTGCTCGGTCGGCTGCATGCGGTCGGTGCTACAAAACCGTTCGAACACCGTGAAGCGCTGGGGGTAAAGAACTTTGGTCAGGACTCGCTGACGACCCTGCTCGAAGGCAATTTCGTACCCAAAAGCTTGCTGCCCGCCTACGAGTCCGTTGCCCGCGACCTGCTCAAGCGCGTCGAAGAGGTCTACAAGGCCACGCCGCATCAGAACATCCGCATGCACGGCGATTGCCACCCCGGCAACATGATGTGCCGCGATGAGATGTTCCATATCGTCGACCTCGACGACTGTCGTATGGGCCCGGCGGTGCAGGATATCTGGATGATGCTGGCGGGTGATCGTCAGGAATGTCTGGGACAGTTGTCGGAATTGATGGACGGCTACAACGAATTCCACGACTTCGACCCGCGGGAACTGGCGCTGATCGAACCGCTGCGCGCCTTGCGCCTGATGCACTACAGCGCCTGGCTCGCCCGTCGCTGGGATGACCCGGCCTTCCCTCGCAGCTTTCCGTGGTTCGGCACCGAGCGCTATTGGGGCGACCAAGTGCTGGCGCTGCGTGAGCAATTGGCTGCACTGAATGAAGAGCCATTGAAACTCTTTTAAATTCAAAATCAAAAGATCGCAGCCTTCGGCAGCTCCTACAGGGTGTCCGCGATTCCTCTGTAGGAGCTGCCGAAGGCTGCGATCTTTTTGCTTTTCAAACACCACACATCTATACAATCCCCTCTTTGTTAGCTGCCTAAGCAAGGATTCTCATGCAAGCCGCCAACCCGCGTCGCGGGTACATCCTGGGCCTGAGTGCCTACATCATCTGGGGCCTGTTCCCGATCTACTTCAAAGCCATCGCCAACGTGCCCGCCGTGGAGATCATCATCCACCGAGTGCTTTGGTCCGCGCTGTTTGGTGCTTTGCTGCTGCTCGTCTGGAAGCATCCCGGCTGGTGGCGCGAGCTGCGTGAGAACCCGCGACGGCTGGCAATCCTGGCCCTGAGCGGCACGTTGATCGCCGCCAACTGGCTGACCTACGTCTGGTCGGTGAACAACGGGCGCATGCTTGAAGCCAGCCTCGGTTACTACATCAACCCGCTGGTAAACGTGCTGCTGGGAATGCTGATCCTCGGCGAACGGCTGCGGCGCATGCAATGGCTGGCGGTGGGCCTGGCGGCGGTCGGTGTTGCGCAGCAAGTGTGGCAAGTCGGCAATCTGCCGTGGGTGTCGCTGGTGCTGGCATTGACCTTCGGCTTCTACGGACTGATCCGCAAGCAGGCACCGGTCAAGGCGCTACCGGGGCTGGTGGTGGAAACCTGGATGCTGGTACCGATTGCTGTCGCCTGGTTGCTGTTCAATCCGACGGCGACCAGCGCGCAAGCCGAATTCTGGACCACCTCTGAAGCCTGGTGGCTGGTGGCTGCCGGTCCGGTGACGCTGGTGCCGCTGGTGTGTTTCAACGCCGCCGCCCGGCACTTGCCCTACACAACCCTCGGTTTTCTCCAGTACCTGGCGCCGACGCTGGTGTTATTGCAAGCCGTTCTGCTGTTTGGCGAGCACTTGTCGTCCAGCACGCTGGTGGCGTTCATCTTTATCTGGGCCGGTCTGGCGGTTTACAGCGTCGACGCGTGGATAAGTCTGCGTCGCCGCCGCTGATCAAAAAACGCACAACCCTCTGCAGGCCACGTCTCCCGTGGCCTGCATCCATCCTTCCCAAGGTTATCCACAGTGTGATCCCCGGCGTTTGTGCGCAAGTCACTGAAACTGCTGGTTTTTTGATCAGATCCTGAAGAGCCCCGGTCGACGTGGCCTGGCGAGGTGTCTCTACAGGTTATCCACAGGCAGGTGCACGTATAACTTGGATAACCTTTTCAAGGTTCGCTGCGCAGCACCAATTCGACCATCAGATCGTCCGCCAGGGTTTCCAGGCGCGATTGCAACACCTCCAGCGACAAGGTCAGTGGCACTGCAAGAATCGCCTCGGCATGGAACAGCGGCTCGCTGCTCATGGGCGCCGGTCGAACTTCGGTCACCAACTGCTCAAGGTTCACGCCTTGCTCACTCAGCAGACGCGTAATGTCTCGCACAATGCCCGGACGATCATTGCCCACCAGCTCCATGGCAATCGGCTTCCAGGTGCAGGATTGTTCGATGCCACTTTCGGCGATCAGCACGCGGATCCCTTGATCCGCCAATCTCTGTAGGGCGTCTACCAGTTCGTCGTAGGCCTCGGCCGGCACACCCACCCGAAGAATCCCGGCGAACTGCCCGGCCATACGCGACATGCGGCTTTCCAGCCAGTTACCGCCGTGCTCGGCAATGCATTGAGCAATGCGCTCGACCTGCCCGGGCTTGTCTGGAGCAATTACAGTGAGTACGAGATGGTCCATGGCGCAGCCCTCTGGTCATGACTTTTGTTATAGAAAAACAAGTATAGGCAAGGGGCTGGTTGTGGCGAGGGGTCTTGTCGGAACGCCGCACCGCCCCGTTCGGCTGCGCAGCAGTCGCCAAATTGCCAAAATGCGGACTGGTTGGAGAGATGCTGGGGGCCGCTTCGCGCCCCAGCGGGAGCAAGCTCCCTCGCCACAAAAGCAATGCCCCATAGCAGGGCATCGAAGATTATGTGTACAAGTTTTTATATTTAACTGGAACAATCCAATAGTTTTTTGAGAACATCCCGTGCCCCGACGTGACTGCAATGCGTCATGGGGTCGCAGAACGACGTAATTAGTCTAATTTTCACAACCGCAATTCATCATGTAGTATGCCGCAGCGCGCACTACATAACGCTGGATCGATGTCTGCCGCAGGTGCCGTTGCAACCCCTGAAAGCCCTGTCAGCAAGGCCGCAAAGCCGTTGATCGGATCGAGCCCAGCCGCCAGCAATGGCATGTACTGGTAGATGGGTTTGTGGTTTAAATGGCCAGAGGCTTCATTGTTAAATTGAAGAGCTGAAAAGCGAAATAGCTGAGCAGAGTGAGGCAAGCAATGACTGAACACGTTCAAGTCGGTGGCCTGCAGGTCGCCAAAGTCCTGTTCGACTTCGTGAACAACGAAGCCATTCCCGGTACCGGCCTCACCGCCGACAAGTTCTGGGCCGGTGCCGACAAGGTCATCCATGACCTGGCGCCGAAGAACAAAGCCCTACTCGCCAAACGCGATGATTTCCAGGCACGTATCGATGCCTGGCACCAGGCTCGTGCAGGTGTTGCGCACGATGCGGTGGCCTACAAAGCCTTCCTGCAAGACATCGGTTATCTGCTGCCAGAAGCGGCTGATTTCCAGGCAACGACACAAAACGTCGATGACGAAATCGCCCGCATGGCCGGTCCACAGCTGGTGGTACCGGTGATGAACGCGCGCTTCGCGCTCAACGCCTCGAACGCTCGCTGGGGTTCGCTGTATGACGCGCTCTACGGCACCGACGCCATCAGCGAAGCGGACGGCGCGGAAAAAGGCAAAGGCTACAACAAGGTTCGCGGCGACAAGGTCATCGCCTTCGCCCGCGCCTTCCTCGACGAAGCGGCGCCACTGGCAGCCGGCTCCCACGTCGACTCCACCGGCTACAAGATCATTGACGGCAAACTGGTGGTCGCCCTCATAGGCGGCAGCAACACCGGCCTGCGCGACGATGCGCAACTGATCGGTTTCCACGGCGATACAGCGGCTCCAACCGCGATCCTGCTGAAAAACAACGGCCTGCACTTCGAAATCCAGATCGACGCCAGCACCCCGGTCGGCCAGACCGACGCTGCCGGTGTCAAAGACATCCTGATGGAAGCCGCGCTGACCACCATCATGGACTGCGAAGACTCGGTTGCCGCGGTCGATGCCGATGACAAAGTGGTGATCTACCGCAACTGGCTCGGCCTGATGAAAGGCGATCTGTCGGAAGAAGTCTCCAAGGGCGGTCAGACCTTTACCCGCACCATGAACGCCGACCGCACCTATACCGCCCTCGATGGCAGCGAACTGAGCCTGCACGGTCGCTCGCTGTTGTTCGTGCGTAACGTCGGTCACCTGATGACCATCGACGCGATCCTCGATAAAGACGGCAACGAAGTACCGGAAGGTATTCTCGACGGCCTGGTGACTTGCCTCGCGGCGATCCACAGCCTCAAGGGCAACAGCTCGCGCAAGAACAGCCGCACCGGCTCGGTCTATATCGTGAAGCCGAAGATGCACGGCCCGGAAGAAGCTGCGTTCACCAACGAGCTGTTCGGTCGCATCGAAGACGTCCTCGACTTGCCGCGCAATACTCTCAAGGTCGGGATCATGGACGAGGAACGCCGTACCACGGTCAACCTCAAGGCCTGCATCAAGGCTGCCGCCGAGCGTGTGGTGTTCATCAACACTGGCTTCCTCGACCGCACGGGTGATGAAATCCACACCTCCATGGAAGCCGGCCCGATGGTGCGCAAGGCCGACATGAAGGCTGAGAAGTGGATCAGTGCCTACGAGAACTGGAACGTCGACATCGGCCTGAGCACCGGCCTGCAAGGTCGCGCCCAGATCGGTAAAGGCATGTGGGCCATGCCGGACCTGATGGCAGCGATGCTCGAACAGAAAATCGCTCACCCGATGGCCGGTGCCAACACCGCCTGGGTTCCATCGCCGACCGCCGCCGCGTTGCACGCGCTGCATTACCACAAGGTCGATGTGTTCGCCCGTCAGGCCGAACTGGCCAAACGTGCTCGCGCTTCGGTGGACGACATCCTGACCATCCCGTTGGCCGTCAATCCAGACTGGACCACGGAGCAGATCAAGAACGAACTGGACAACAACGCCCAGGGCATTCTTGGCTACGTGGTGCGCTGGATCGACCAGGGCGTGGGCTGCTCGAAAGTGCCGGACATCAATGACGTCGGCCTGATGGAAGACCGTGCGACGCTGCGTATTTCCAGCCAGCACATCGCCAACTGGCTGCGCCACGGCATCGTCACCGAAGATCAGGTGATGGAAAGCCTCAAGCGCATGGCGCCGGTGGTTGACCGTCAGAACGCCAACGACCCGCTGTACCGTCCGCTGGCACCGAATTTCGACAGCAACATCGCCTTCCAGGCGGCGGTCGAACTGGTGGTCGAAGGCACCAAACAGCCGAACGGCTATACCGAGCCGGTTCTGCACCGTCGTCGTCGCGAGTTCAAGGCTGCCAATGGCCTTTGAGTAAACGCTGACGCCGGACATGAAAAAGCCCTGATCGAAAGATCGGGGCTTTTTTTATGCCGCGGTCCCTGTGGCGAGGGAGCTTGCTCCCGCTCGACTGCGCAGCAGTCGTAAATCCTGTGTATGCGGTGTATCAGGTACATTGGGATCGTTGGTTTTGGGGCTGCTTCGCAACCCAGCGGGAGCAAGCTCCCTCGCCACAAAAGCTGAGCAGTCTGGAGGTCCGTGCTACACATCCATCCCCAGTTCATGCTTGACCAACTCAAGCAGTTTGCCGCTGTCGATAGGCTTGAGCAGAAAGTCCACGACGTGCAAATGCATGGCGGCAATCGCATCTTTCACGTCGGCGTCGCCGGAAACGATGATGATCGGCAACGCCGCACGAGCCGATTCCCGCACCTGACGGATCAAATCCAGACCATCGACGTGCCCCATTCGCAGGTCGGTAATCACCAGCCCGATCGATGGCTTCGTTTCCAGCAATTTGAGCGCCGTTTCGCCACTGGCCGCCGTCATGCAGTGAATGCCATCCAGCCCCAGAATTTCCGACAGCAACTCCCTGGAGTCCTTATCGTCATCAACGATCAGCACCCGCTGCGGCGGCAAGTCTGGTTCCAACATGACGGCACTGAGCGCTTCGCGCTCGGCATCACTCAAAATATCGTGGTCGGACATGGCTTTCTCAACGTTTTCGATTCGATCCCTGACACAGTGTGTCAGACATCGCTAAGCAGACTTCAATGTGCACTTCGTCGGAAACTTTTCCAATAGACAATGTAGGAGGTTTTTCCCGCAATTGTGTCAGACATTTCCCATATTCCGACCGCGGCACTGCCTACCTAGACTTACGTCCAATGGGCACCCTGCCCACAGGGGCCGACCATGCCTGTAACGATCTGACACAACGATCCGACACAACAATCAGAAAAAGACTGCGGTAATGGTTATGAGTAAAGCGGACGCCTTCACCCAGGCAGGGAAAACCGCGGTGTTGCAGAACATCCAAGGCACTTTGCAATTCCTCCAGCGCTTCCCGCCGTTCAATCAGATGGAAAACGCCCACTTGGCCTATCTGGTCGAGCAATGTCAGCTGCGTTTTTATGCCCCCGGCGAAAGCATCATCAAACCTGCCGATGGCCCGGTTGAGCATTTCTACATCGTCAAACAGGGCCGGGTCGTGGGCGAACGTCCGCACACGGTCAAGGGCGGGACCGAAACCACCTTCGAAATCACCACCGGCGAGTGTTTCCCCCTCGCCGCGCTACTGGGGGAACGGGCGACTCGCACCGAACATCTGGCGGCCGAAGACACCTTTTGCCTACAGCTGAACAAGCTGGCGTTCATCAAACTGTTCGCACTTTCCAGCCCGTTTCGCGACTTTGCCCTACGCGGTGTCAGCAGTTTGCTGGATCAAGTCAACCAGCAAGTCCAGCAAAAAGCCGTGGAGACCCTCGGCACCCAGTACTCGCTCAATACCCGGTTGGGCGAACTGGCCATGCGTCACCCGGTGACCTGCAGCCCGATCACCCCTCTGCGTGAAGCCGTGACGCTGATGCACGATCAGCAAGTCGGCAGCATTGTGGTGGTCGATGAGCAAAAGGCACCCCTGGGCATTTTCACCCTGCGCGACTTGCGACATGTGGTGGCCAACGGCACCAGCGATTTCAATGAAGCAATCGAAGGGCACATGACCCGGGAGCCGTTTTACCTGACGCCGGACCACAGCGCCTTCGACGCCGCGATTGCCATGACCGAGCGCCACATCGCCCACGTCTGCCTGGTCAAGGACCACCGCCTGTGCGGCGTGGTCTCGGAGCGCGACCTGTTTTCCCTGCAACGGGTCGATCTGGTGCATCTGGCGCGGACTATTCGCAGTGCCCAGAAGCTGGAAAACCTGGTGGCGATGCGCGGCGAGATTGGCCAATTGGTAGAGCGGATGCTGGCCCACGGCGCGTCCTCGACCCAGATCACCCACATCATCACCCTGCTCAACGACCATACCGTGTGCCGGGTGATCGAACTGGTGCTCGCCGAGAAAGGCGACCCTGGTGTGCCGTTCAGTTGGTTGTGTTTCGGCAGCGAAGGCCGCCGCGAGCAGACGCTGCACACCGATCAGGACAACGGCATTCTGTTCGAAGCCCGCGACGCGGCCCACGCCGCCGAGATTCGCGGCAAGTTGCTGCCCATCGCCCAGCAGATCAATCAGAACCTGGCGCTGTGCGGCTTCACCCTGTGCAAGGGCAACATCATGGCCAGTAATCCCGAGCTGTGTTTGTCCCGGGCCGAGTGGGCGCGACGTTTTGCGGCGTTTATCCGCGAGGCGACACCGGAGAACCTGCTGGGGTCGAGCATCTACTTCGACCTGCGCGTGGTCTGGGGCGACGAGCGAGGCTGCGAGCAACTGCGCCGGGGGATTCTCGATCAGGTCGGCGACAACCGCTTGTTCCAGCGGATGATGGCCGAGAACGCCCTGCGCAACCGCCCGCCCGTAGGGCGTTTCCGCGAATTCGTGCTGGCTCGCAAGAATGGCGAGAAAGCCACCCTCGACCTGAAGCTCCAGGGCTTGACCCCTTTCGTCGATGGCGCTCGAGTGCTGGCCCTGGCTCACGGCATCGACGCCAACAATACCCTGGAGCGCTTTCGCCAATTGGTGGCCAAAGAGGTCATCGAACGGCTGGACGGTGCGGCGTATGAAGAGGCGTATCACTTCATCCAGCAAACCCGCATGCAGCAACATCAGCTACAGACCCGGGAGAATTTGCCCTATTCCAACCGCGTCGATCCTGACAGCCTCAATCATCTGGACCGACGCATCCTGCGTGAATCCCTGCGCCAGGCCCAACGCCTGCAAAGCAGCCTGACCCTGCGGTATCAGTTATGAGCCTGTTTTCATGGCTGCGGCCGGTAACCCCCATTTTGCCCGGCGAACTGCAACAACGTCTGGAGCGCTTGCCTGCCGTGACCGAGTTGGGTGATTGCAGCCTGCGCGAGCAACGCTGGGTGGTGCTCGACCTGGAAACCACCGGGCTGAATCTGAACAAGGATCGGCTGCTGTCCATCGGAGCCGTGGTGATCGAGGACGGCGCGATCGACTTCAGCCAGCAGTTCGAGCGCACGCTGCAATGCACCGAACTCAAACTCGGCCCCAGCGTGTTGATTCATGGACTGGGCCCGAGCGCCATTGCCGCCGGCAGCGACCCGGCGCAAGCCTTACTCGAACTCATGGAGTTCGTCGGCGACAGTCCGGTGCTGGCCTTTCATGCGCCGTTCGACCAGCACATGCTCGGGCGCGCGCTGAAAGAACATCTGGGCTACAAGCTGCAGCATCCGTTTCTGGACGTGGCAGACATCGCGCCGCTGCTTTGCCCCCTGGCACACTTTCGCGAGGCCGGGCTGGACGAGTGGATCGACTGGTTCAAACTGGAGGTCTTCGAACGGCATAACGCCAGTGCCGATGCCTTGGCAACGGCGGAGCTGATGCTGATTTTGTTCAGCCGGGCGCGACAGCAGCAGATTCATAGCCCGTTGAACCTGCAGCAGCGGCTGAGTCAGTGGAAGCGGCGGCGGCAAGCGCCTTCCTTTTAAATCTGCGGCGCTTGTCCTGACGCCTTCGCGGGCAAGCCCGCTCCCACAGGTATGGTGTCGTTCGCCGATTTCGTGAACGACACCATACCTGTGGGAACGTGGCTTGCCTGCGATGAACGATGACGCGGTCTGACTGAATACACCCCGCCCAAAACCACCCATACATGGATGCCATGGGCATGTCGCAACCGCTGCACTTCGGTGATTACGGCGGCATGCCGATGAAAATCCTCTGGGCGACCCTGGATGTGCTGACCATTATTGTCCTGGGCAGCGGGGTTTATCTGTGGGCGGTGCGGTGCGGTTGAGCAGTCTTAGCGGAGCATTTGCCGCACGCCCAACAGAGTGATCACGCTGCCACATATCGAATCGATCCAGCGCTTCTGTTTCCTGTACACATCGGCGACACGCCGATGCGACAGCGCCAGAGCGACAAAGCCGTACCAGAGCGAGGCAACAATCGCGACAACTGCGAGCATCGCCGCAAAGGTTTCGATGCTGACGTGAGGAGGGGCTGCTGCAGAAAAAATGGCGGCATAGAACGCGATGGATTTCGGGTTGGCAATGTTGGTCGCAACTCCCTGCAGGAACGCTTTGCGGCGTGTCACGGTCAGCGCGCCGTGAGCACTGTTCAGGCCGGCGCCGCGCAACACGATCAACCGGGCCCGAACCAGATCAGGTAAGCAGCGCCGAGGAACTTGATGACGACTGCCAGCCATGGCAGCAGCGTAAACACCATGCCAATCCCCAGAATCGCGCAGGTCGCCCAAAACAGATTCACCACCACGATGCCAGCAACCAGCATGAACGCTTCGGGGATCGTCGATGACGCCGCTTTGTGCGCTACGGCGACAAAGTTTGGCCCGGGGATGACCACCCCGGCGCAGTACACCGAAAAGACCGCCAGCACCGCTGCCCAATTAACCATAAGTCTCTACCTTGTCCGTGAGTGGATCGTGTCCCGGGCTACCGCTCCGCGAGGAGTTTGGCGCTGACGCCATAAATGGCCGTCACTGCCTGCACCTGCAGGCGGATCGAGTCGAGCAAATCAATGTCTTGAGTATCACGCAAAGTGCGAAGCACCATGCTGCTGGCCTGGAAAGCACTTTCGATGATGCGGAGACTGTTGGATCGAACCATGGCGAGATCCACAGATCCTTCGGCATTGACTGTCAGCATAGTGCGCAAGGACAGTTCCTGGGTCAGAAGCAGGGCATCGATGCGTGCCAGGCAGCGTTGCAGTGCCGGATCATTGAACTGGCGCAGAGCCTGGCGCGGATCAATGGTGGTGTGGAGCACCTTGGTCATTGAAAACAATCGGTCAGTCATCCCGCACAACAGCGAAGCAAACCATAGGGTGACGATGACATTGCCCGGCTCGCCAGCGCCTAGCGCCCGGACCTGCAAACAGTGCAACGTCGGGACGCCACTCAGGGCAATGCAGGGGCGGTTGATGAATCCGTCGCCGAGGCTTGTTTGCAGGACGCCCGGTGAGCGGTCGGCGATCAAGAAAATCGCCGTCTCGCCAGGCTCGGTTTCAGCGACCAGGATATAGCGGCCAGCCTCGCGTGCATCCTCGATCTGCAATTGCCCGGCATTGATTGCCCAACCCGGATGACCTGATAGCTGGCTGGCCTGCGCCGCCCCGCCACCCGACATTGCTGACAACAAGGCAGCCTCACCTTCCCACCTGACCTCGGCGCTGTCCGGCTCGCCCGACATGTCTTGTATGCAGCCGAGCAAATGAGCGAGTGCCGAGCCTGTACGCTTGCGCGCCAAGGCCCTGATGCGCAGGCTCGCCTGAGTGACTTCGGGCCAATCGTTGAGGACCGGTAACGGCCTGTCGACGCCACCCGCAATCCGCAAGTGGCGCGCCAGGGCGACTTTCGTATCCGTCTGAGTTCGAACCCGGCGCAGGGCAGCGCTATCGAATGCCTCAGACATGGCCTCACGGCTCAAAAAGTAGTTCTTCACTGAACTTGTCGCTCATTCCATTAAAGTTTGATGCTACGTGAGTGACTGCAGCGGGGCAAAGACGATTAACTTCTTTGCTCATGCCATTGATCCCGTCGCGCGACAGCTCTGCCTCGGGTCTTCAGGCAAGATGCGTGACGGCCACACCGCGAAAGGCGCCAGCCAGAATGCGCAGGCTCTCGCGGGTATGCGCGTCCATCCACCGGGAGTACATGACCATTTCCACAATCGGTAGCGGCGGCAGTCCGAACAGCTCGCCGACATCGATCAGTCGTGATGCCGCCAACCGCGTCGGCAACGGCGCGACGCCAATACCCGCCGCCGCCGCGTACAACGCCGTGGACACACCGCCGCCGATAAACGCATCGGACCACTGAATGCCTTCCTGGGCCAGCAAACGGATCGCGGTGCCGCGTATGCCGCAAGCGTCATCGACGGTCACCAGCGGCATCGGATCACCGCGCGTTCGCATCGACAGATCAGCGAACCAGCTGTAACGATCTTCGAAGAGACTCTCGGCATCTTGCCGATGTCTTTCGTTGCGCACGATAGCGACGTCGATCTCTTCGCGATCGAACTCCGCCAGCAAGTCATGCGACGCCCCGACCCGCACGCTGATGTCTAGCGTTGGATCGTAGGACTTGATTTTCTCCAGCACCCGCGGCAGTTCCGGGCCGGCCACATGATCGCTGATGCCCAGGCGCAGTTTTCTCTGGGTATGGGCGACTTCCGAGAGCGCCAGCTGCTGCGCGGCCAATAACGTTCGGGCGCGTGGCAGAAAGGCTTCGCCATCCGGTGACAGCTGGATGGCGCGTGGCGTGCGATTGAGCAGACGTCGGCGCAGGGTTCGCTCCAACCGCGAAACCTTAAGGCTGACAGCGGCCTGGGTCAGCCCGAGCACTTCGGCGGCCTGGGTAAAACTGCGCATGTCGGTGGTGAGCACAAACGCTTCAACGGTGGATAAATCCAGATGCGTAGTCATTCAAAGATAACCATTCGTTATGACAGATATATCGTAGCATAAATTTACAATTGATTCGGTCGTGACCAGTATCCGTTCGAAGTGGCTCCCAAAAAACGCCTGAACACGGAGGCTGGTCGAGATGCAACCGATAAATGTGCTGGACTTGACGCAAAAATCAGTAACACATCTGACAGACGTCGCCCCGCTCCCCCTCAAAATCCTGCTCACAAACGTCTCCTCCGACTCGCATACCTGGAACCTGGTCTTCATGCAGTTACTGCTTGAATACATGGGGCACGAGGTTTTCAACCTCGGGGCGTGCTGCCCCGATGAATTGATCATCGATCGCTGCGAGGCCGAGCATTTCGACCTGTTGGTGGTCAGCACGGTCAACGGCCACGGCAATATCGATGGCGAACGGTTGATCCGCAAACTGCGCGCCCGGCAAGACATGGCGCAACCGATGGCGGTCATTGGCGGCAAGTTGGGGATACATGGGGAGGCGGACAGTAGCCACTTGCAACGGTTACTGGACGCGGGGTTCACCGCCGTGTTCAACGCGGCGTCTTCGATTCTTCAGTTCGAAGCCTTCGTCAAAAAAATCAGCCACCGGGCTTCGCCCATTCCTGCATTGCCCTGGGCAGTGGAGGTGGCGATATGAAATTCAGCCAATTCGTCAAAGCCGCCAGCGAGGCAGGCCGTCTGGTTGTGCAGCCGCGCATGGGATTCGCCGATGTGCAAAGCATGCGCGGCGGGCTGGAAGCGGTCAGTCAATGCCTGGCCGTAGCCGTGGGCACGATCACTCTGGACAGTTACACCCGCGTCGGCGATCACGCCTCAGCGCGTGACGCGTTGCAAAGCGGCCAGCATCTCAACGGTTACCCGATCGTAGCGCATGGGGCCGCAGTGACCCGGACGATGCTTGGCACATTGCCGGGCGCGCTACCGATTCAGGTCCGGCACGGCTCGGCCAAGCCTCAGGATATTTTCAAGGTACTGCGCCAGTGCGGCGTCGATGCCACGGAAGGCGGGCCGATCTCCTACTGCCTGCCTTACGGCCGCACCCCGCTTCGCGGAGCCATTGAGGCCTGGGCGCAATCGTGCCGGATCATCGCTGCGCCGAAGGACTCGCCCGACTCCATCCACCTCGAAAGCTTTGGCGGTTGCATGCTCGGTCAACTCTGCCCACCAAGCTTGCTGATTGCCATATCGATTATCGAAGGGCTGTTCTTCATCGAGCACGGAGTATTTGACCTGTCCTTGAGTTACGCACAGCAGACTCACCTCCAACAGGACGTTGCCGCGCTCAACGCGTTGCGGCGTCTGGCCGGGGAATTTCTCGGGCAGGCCAACTGGCACGTCGTGCTGTACACCTACATGGGCGTTTTCCCGCGCACCCACGACGGAGCTCAAGATCTGCTGGCGCAAAGCGTGAACCTGGCCTTCCACGGCCATGCCGAGCGACTGATCGTCAAAACCACTGCCGAAGCCCACCGAATCCCGACTGTCGCCGAGAACATCGAGGCGCTGCAATTTGCCTCGCAAACCTGGAGCCGACTGCCAGGATCGACACTTGCAACTGACCTGGTCGCCGACCTTGAGGGGGAGATATACGACGAAGCGTTAAGCATGATCCACGCCGTGCTGAACATTGGCAGCGACTTGGGCAATTGCATCGCCAGCGCCTTCGACAAGGGCTATCTGGATGTACCGTTTTGCCTGCATGCCGACAATCGCGGCCATTCGCGCAGCTACATCAGCCAGGAAGGCCTGTTGCGCTGGCACGCCACCGGCAAGATGCCGATCAAGGCACAACCGGCGCTCGGCGAGGGCAAGAAACTCAACCCCTATGAGTTTCTGAGCATGCTGTCCTTCGTCGAAGCACGTTTTGATCAGCCGCACCTGCCCAACGAAACGCTCGATGTCATTGCCGGTGATGCCAAACCCGGTCGTACCAGGCAAATCGCGATCATCGGTTGCGGCCCTCGCTCGATTGCCGTGCTGGAACGCCTCGTTCTGGAGTTGGAGGCCAACCCGCCGCGCTACCCGCTGAAAATCACCGTGATCGACGCCGTCGAACCCGGCGCCGGCCGCGTCTGGCGCACCGATCAGTCGCCGCACCTGCTGATGAATACCATCACCTCGCAAATCACCCTTTACTCCGGGGCGCTGCAGAGCGGTGCATGGCGCGCCGGTGCTGGCCCCAACTTCCACCAATGGCTGCAACTGCACAGCGATCCACAATTCAGCAGGCTGGGTGCCAATGATTACGCCCCGCGCCAGCTCTACGGGCAGTATCTGCGTTCGTGCTTCTCGGTGTTCGTTGCCAACCTGCAAGCCCATGCCAACGTCAGCGTGCTGAAAAGTGAAGTGACAGCGCTGACGCAAGAGCCTGCCGGTTTTCGCCTGCAACTGCGTGAAGGCCAGTGGCTGGAGTCTATCGACACAGTGATCCTAGCTACCGGGCATGCACGGGTCCCTCAACCGACCCTGGCCAACAGCGCTGACGCCGAACAGGCGGCCTCGCGTTATATCGCCGGCGATTCGGCAGCTGATATGCCGCTCGAACAAATAGCTGCCGGGCAAACTGCCGCTGTCATCGGCATGGGGTTGGGGTTCTACGACTTGGTCAGTGAGTTGACCGTTGGCCGTGGTGGCCGCTTCGTCAGCGAAGGCGCGGGGCTGCGCTATGTGAAGTCCGGTCTGGAACCGCTGATCATCGCCGGTACCCGCAGCGGCATGCCGATCCTCGCCCGGGCGATCAATCAAAAACCTCCGGGCGCGATTTATCAGGCGACTTTTGCCACCGCCCGAGCAATCGAACGCGCCCGCGTACTTAACGAACAGGCTACCGGCAGTCGCTCGCTGGATTTCAACGCCGCTGTTCGTCCGCTGCTCCAGGCGGAAATGGAGCATGTGTATTACGCCACGGCACTGCGCAATCGAGAGGGTGAAGCAACGGCTCAGCGCTTCATTCTGGAACACGCCCGGGACCGGCAACCTCTGGCACCGATGCCTGGCCTGCTGCTACAACGTTATGGTCTGGCGGACTTGCCGTTATTGGAACTCAACCGCCTCGCACGTCCTTTCGGCGAACGAATATTCGACGATCAGCAAAGCTATAGCATCGAGCTGACCAGCCGCCTGCAAGCGGATGTCGCGCAAGCCTTGCTGGGCAACCTCGGCAGTCCGGTCAAAGCTGCACTGGATGTGTTGCGCGATGTGCGTGACACGATCCGCCAGACAGTCGAGGGGGACGGGCTGACCCAGGCTTCGCGCAACGCAGATTTCTTCGCTGATTTCGCCCCGGCCTGCGCCCTGCTGTCGGCCGGGCCACCGGTGTTTCGCACCCAGCAACTGCTGGCGCTGCTGGAGGCCGGCGTGGTCAACATTGTCGGTCCACAAGCCCGCTTCACACCGCGAGACGATGGTGCCGGCTACCACGTCGACTCGCCCAGGGTCGCGGGTTACGCCTGGCATGCAGACTGGTTGATCGACAGCCGCATTCGCACACCCCTGCTCGAAACGGATGGCGCCCCACTCTACGCCCAGTTACTGCGCGAAGGTCATACCCAGCCTTATCGCTACCCGGCCAGCGAGTCCGCGAATGAAGGGTTGCATACCGACCGAAAGACTTTCGCCCTGTTCAATCCGGCGGGCGCCGCCATACCGGGACTGTTCGCCATTGGCATTCCCACCGAAGGCGTCCGCTGGTTCACCCAAGTCGGCAGCGCCACGCCCGGCGTCCTGTCGCGCTTCACCCAAGACGCAATT
This sequence comes from Pseudomonas frederiksbergensis, assembly GCF_003732275.1. GTDB lineage: Bacteria > Pseudomonadota > Gammaproteobacteria > Pseudomonadales > Pseudomonadaceae > Aquipseudomonas > Aquipseudomonas frederiksbergensis_H. The sequence continues at coordinate 35,197 of NZ_MOBM01000011.1, read as the reverse complement.
ACCGTGGCGCAGTCCGCGCTGGGGTTCGCTTTGGCTGCGCGGCAAGCGGTCTCTGAACACACATCACGGTTTGAGGAATCCTTATGAACGCTCCTTCCCGCCCCAATCTGCGCAACCACGCGGGCACAGTGTTTGGCGATGCCCGCGACACCTTGCTGCACCACGATGGCGGTATTACCGAGCCTGCGGGCGCGGCGTTCCAATGGCCGCGACTGCGCCACTTCAACTGGGCGCTGGACTGGTTCGACAGCCTCGCCTGGCGTGGCGAGCCGGCGCTGATTCTGGTGAATGGCGCAGAGGATGTACGCATCAGTTACGCCGAACTGCGTCAGCGCTCCAATCAGGTCGCCAATTGGCTGCATTCACTCGGTGCCCAACGCGGCGAACGCATCATGATCATGTTGCCCAACGGCGTGGAGTTGTACGCCCTGTTACTGGGCGCCATGAAGCTGGGCCTGGTCATTATCCCCGGCTACCCATCGCTTACCGGCGATAACCTGCTTGATCGCCTGACGCGCAGCCGCGCCCGCTATGTGGTCGCCAGCGAAAGCGTCACCGCCAACATTCCTCGGCTCGACAGCCTGCGGGGCTACATTGCAGTGGGTGCCGCGCACAAAGGCTGGATCGCCTTCGACGATCACCAGCAGCACGCGCCTGACTTCATCCCGGCCGTGCCGACATCGGTCGATGAACCGCTGTTCGGCTACTTTACCTCCGGCACGACCTCTGCGCCGAAGCTGGTGCTGCACACCCACCAGAGCTACCCCATCGGCCATCTGTCGAGCGTCTACTGGAACGGCATCCGCCCAGCGGATGTGCACCTGAATGTCTCTGCGCCAGGCTGGGCGAAGCATTCCTGGAGTTCGTTCTTCGTGCCGTGGACATGTGAGGCGACAATCGTCAGCCTTGAGGAGGCCGACGTTGGGCCTGCGGCGATTCTGGCGACGCTGCAGCGCTTGTCGGTAAACACATTTTGCGCCCCGCCGACCGTGTGGAGAGCCCTGCTGCGTCACGGTATCGGCTCGCGGCCAGCGGCCCTGCGCGAGATCGTCAGCGCAGGCGAGCCGCTGGATGCGACGCTGATCGACGCAGTCTCGGCGGCGTGGGGACTGGACCTGCGCAATGGCTTCGGGCAATCCGAAGCCACGGCCATCGTGGGTTTTGCCCCCGGCATGCCCATCAGCCGCGGTGCTCTGGGCTACCCCTTGCCGGGGTATCCAGTGGAGTTGCTCGATGTCGAAACCGGCCTGCCCGCCGACGAAGGGGAAATCTGTCTGCCCCTGTTGGACGACCGCCCACTCGGCCTGATGTCAGGCTATGACGCCGACCCGCAACGCAGCGAAAAAGCCCTCGGCGCAAGCCATTACCGCACCGGTGACATCGCGCGCCGCGACAGCGATGGCTGCCTCTGGTACCTGGGACGCACGGACGATCAATTCAAGTCCTTCGACTACCGCATCTCCCCGGTCGAACTGGAAAGTGCACTGCTGCAACATCCCAGTATTGCCCAGGCTGCCGTCATTCCGTTTCCTGATCCGGTCGGCCTGTATGTACCCAAGGCGTTTGTCGTGCTGCGCAGCGGTTACGTTGCGGACGCTGCGTGGTCCAGCGACGTCTTCGCCCAGCTCAGCCGCAAACTGCCTCCAGAACTGGCGATCCGGCGCATTGCCGTGGTGGATGAAATGCCCAAGACCTTGTCGGGCAAGATCATGCGCGCCACGTTGCGCCAGGCATCGCCCACCAGCAGCGCCGAATACCTCATTGAAGCGCACGCCGTCGTGCCGACGCCAGGCGAGATCCAGGGTGTCTGGCCGCAGCTGTTCGAGGGCGACGAGGATGGCGTGATGCGCGCGCTGGTCGCCGACTTTCAGAAAATGCACAGCCCGGACCGTGCCGGGATCTGGTCCCACACGCTCTACCGCGCCGACCCCGAAGGCTCTGTCGCGGCCCTGGTGCGCTACGAACCCGGCGCCCGCGCCAAAGCGCATCTGCACAATGGCCACGAACTCATTCATGTACTCGAAGGCGAGCTGCAGACCGGCGAGCAAATCCACCCCAAAGGCTCCTTGCTGGTGCTCGCTCCGGGCAGCCGGCATGCGCCATTCAGTGAAAAGGGTTGTTCGCTACTGGTGATCTGGGAACGCCCGGTCACCCCGATTGATGTCGATAAGGAACTTTGCGCATGAGCCACATCAAAACCAGCACCCTCGCTGCGCCAGCAGCCAATATCAATCGTCATCGCTGGGTCGTGCTCGCTGTCGGCGTGGCGGCCCAGGCCAGCTTCTCTCTGGGTTTCCAGGGCATTCCGGCCACTGGTCCGTTATTGCAGAATGCCTACGGCCTGAGCCTCGATCAGTTAGGCCTGATACTCGGTGCGATTGCCTTGGGGATTGCCGCCTCGGAAGTGATTTGGGGATTACTCACCGACAAGTTGGGCGACCGCTTTGTGCTGTTGACCGGCCTGCTGAGCACCAGCCTGATCTTCGCACTGCTGGCCGCATTCGGCACGCCACGCGCCGGTTCCATTCCCGGCGTATTGCTCCTGGGCAGCGGTCTGCTGGCGCTGGGCATTTTGGGCGGGAGCATCAACGGATCCAGTGGCAAGGCTGTGATGTCGTGGTTCCAGGACGGTGAACGCGGTTTCGCCATGAGCATTCGCCAGACAGCAGTGCCAGTCGGCGGCGGGATCGGTGCAGCCATCCTGCCCTGGATCGCGCTGCACTTCGGCTTCATCAGCGTTTTCAGTACGCTGGCCGCGACCAGTCTGCTCGCGGCGATGGCCGCCTGGACCTGGCTTACCCCGGCACCGGTGCAGCCGGCCCCTCGGGTCAGTCCGACCGACAGCTCAAAGAGCACGCTGAACGATCCGCACATGTGGCGCCTGTTCGTGGCCAGCGGCCTGCTTACCGTCCCACAGTTCGCGGTGCTGACCTTTTCCGCGATTTATCTGATTAACGAGTTTCACCTCGGTATCGCGGTGACTTCGGCAGTGATCTTCGCTGTGCAACTGCTCGGAGCCGTCGCGCGGGTCTGGAGCGGACGGTGGACGGACAAGCACAACAACCGTCGCGCGTTCGTTCGGGGCATCGCCCTGCTCGCGGCGGGGTCTCTGGTGTTACTGCAATTGAACATCCTCACGTTCAACGCTCCCGTGCTCAGTGTGCTGCTGTTGGTCGCAGCCGGTGTATTCGGCTCGGCGTGGCACGGCGTGGCCTACACCGAAATTGCGGTAATGGCCGGTGCTGCGCGTGTCGGCACCGCACTGGGGATCGAGAACACCGCCGTGTTCGCAGCCGCGTTCGCAACACCGGCGCTGATCCCGTTGTTACTGCGAAGCTTTTCCTGGGCGGAAGTCTGGGGTGGAATCGCCCTGCTCTGTCTGTTTGCTTTCGTCCTGTCGCCAAAACGCAAGTCCTGAGCCTGTGCTGTCAGCCGTCCCGGAGAACACTATGAATCCTCTATCCAGCCTCGTGACTTTCGCGTCGGTGGTCGAACATCGAAGTTTCTCCAGGGCTGCCGAACATCTGGGCAGCACCCACTCTTCGGTCAGCAAACAGATCGCCAAACTCGAAGCACACCTGAAGATCAAGTTGCTGCATCGCAGCACTCGCACGCTCGCGCCGACGGATGCTGGCAACCTGATTTACCAACACTGCGTGCGCATCGTCAAAGAGGCCCAAGCCATTCACACAATGCTCGATGAGTGGCAGGCAAACCCCAGCGGTGCGTTGAAGGTGATTGCCAGCGCTGCGATTGGTCGCTCGTTTTTGTCGGCGGATTACCTGGCTGCGCAGGGTACTCCGCGCAGTTTGTCGGATCTGCAGCAGCACAATTGCCTGCTATTCAACAATGCCATCGTCTCCCGTCCATCGCGCTGGACCTTAGTAAACACACCGGTCCAGGGCAACAATGCGCCTGGAGGAAGAACTGGATTGCCATTGCGGAAGAACTGGCCTGCGCAACGACAACCCGTGACGTCGCGCTGCAAAGATTGGAAGTCAGTCGTTGCTTCGACGCACGGGTCGATGACGGCCGGGGCAGGCGCGCGCTGACCCGAATCGCGGCTTTAGCGGATCGAGCGCAAACAACTCGGCAATCCGTGCCGCCAGGACATCGCCCAACCGCTGATCCTCGCGCAACCCCAACCACCGGCTCATTCCACGGCACCTATATCAAAGTCCAAGGGCTTCACGGTTTTCTGCCCGATCCCGTACCAGTCCAGCTTGCGGGTCAGCACCATGAACACGCCCAGCAGACCGAACAACAGCAGCGAGCCCATCAACAGCGCGTAATCCTCGGCGCTCAACAAGCCGTAAAGCAGCCCGTATAACGCCGCCAACCCCGCCGAAAAGCTCAAGCCGTGACGCACGCTGCGCAGCACATGGCAGACATAGAAACCGATCAACGCCACACAGCCACTCGCCGACAGCAGATACGCCAAGGCAAAGCCGATGTGCTCGGACAGCGACAGCAGCAACAGGTAGAAGAACGCCAGCGCCACGCCCACCAAGGCGTATTGCACCGGGTGTACCGCCAGGCTTTTCAGTACTTCGAAGAGGAAGAAACCGGCGAAGGTCAGGACGATGAACAGCAATGCGTATTTGATTGCCCGATCGCTTTTCAGGTATTGGTCCACCGGGTCGATGAAGCTCACGCCGAAGCTGCGACCGCTGAACGCGTCGCAATGACCGCCAGACACGCAACTGTTCAACGCTTCTTGCAGATTGGTGGAGAAAAATGAGGTCTGCCAATTGGCCGTGAAGCCCTGATCGGTAATTTCACGCTGGGCCGGCAGGTAGTTACCGATGAAGCTGGGGTGCGGCCAATTGGCGGCCAGTGAAACCTTGCTGGTCTTGCCCACCGGAAGAATCTGCAACTGGCCGGTGCCTTGCAGGCGCAAGTCGAAACCGAACGCCAGTTCCGTGGCCTGTCTGGTATCCAGCGTCGGTAGCGTCACATGCACACCCTCGCCCAACCAGCCCACTTGGCTACCCGGTACAAAGTCCAGGCTCTGGCCATTGAGTTCGAGTTTCAGGGCATTTTCGATGCCGCGAATGTCGCTGATGCCGACGGCCAGGAACGGTTGGTCAAAGCGGTAATCGGCGAAGTCCTCCTTGATGCCCAGTTGCGCCGGGACCGAGAAATGCCCGCTGATGCGATTATCGGCATGAAACAGCCGTGCCTCGTAGATACCCCGGGCACGCAGTTCGGTCTGGACCTGGCCGTCCAGTTCGAAGCGCTCCGGCAAGAAATACAAACGCCCGCGCTCCTCGCCGACGTCCTGGTAACGCTGGTTGGTTTTTTCGTTGGTTTTCCAGATGCGCACTGTTTTGCGATAGGGCACCACCATCAGCGGGCCACTCAGTTGCTGGCTGTAACTGGAGCTGCGGGCGATGTCTTCGAGTACACCGTCGCGCAGTTGTTGCCGATCCTGGATCACGCCATTGATCATCAGCAGCGGGATCAGCAGCAACAGAATCAAAAGGGCAATCGCCCCGAGTTTTAGGGTCAGGCTACGGTTCATGGGACTCTCCCTGTTTGGATGGGGAAAGTCTGGAGTCGGTGTGTGGGAGTTTTATGGGGGGAATGTGGAGACTTTGTGGAGACTGGGCCGGCCCCATCGCGAGCAGGCTCGCTCCCACATTTGATCTTCGGTTCGCATATAGTTTGTGTTCGCTGGAGATCCCTTGTGGGAGCGAGCCTGCTCGCGATGGCCGCGACTCGGTCCTAAGGCAGGCGCAACGTGACCTCTACACCGCCGTCGACATTACCGAGACTCATCACGCCGCCATGCAACTTGATCACTTCTTCAACAAAGTTAAGCCCCAACCCCGTACTTTTACGCCCACTGTCCGGACGCGGCAGTGAGTAGAAGCGCTCGCTCAAACGCGGCAATGCATAGTCGGGAATTGCCTCGGCCTGGTTGAATAGCTTGAACTCAATCTGCTCGCCGACTCGTTCGGCACTGAATCGCAGCAAGCCCTGAGCCGGGGTGAAATCCAACGCATTCTCCAGCAGATTGCCCAGCGCCTGGCGCAACAAAAACGGCTCGCCGAGCAGATTCAGATCCGCTGCAATTTGCTGTTCCGCACGCAACTGCTTACCTTCGATTCGCGCAGCCTGCGCGCTCAACAGCTCGTCCACCAAACCCGCCAATGGCACCGCCACCCGCTCTTCCAGCCCTTGGCGCTGTTCCACCTGCGCGAGGTTCAACAGTCGTTCGATCAACTGCTGCATGCGCGCGCTTTCGCTGTCGATGTTGCTGACGAAACGTTGCTGCTGGGTCGCCGGCATCTCGCCTTGCAGCAACTCCGCCGCACCACGAATCGCCGCCAGCGGGCTTTTCAATTCATGGGTCAGGGTGTGCACATAACGCTCGACGTAGGCTTTGCCTTCGAGCTGGGTGCGCATCTGCTCCACCGCCGTGGCCAGTTGCTCCAGCTCGCCACCACGATAATGCGGCACCTCGACCCGCCGGCCTTCGCTGACTGCCTGGGCATACACCGTCAACCGCCGCAGCGCCGCGCTCAGCCACCAGGACAACAGCGCACCGAACAGCAAACCGAGGCCAATCAGCCCGGCGCCATAAATCAGCAATCGCCGCTCGGTGCGATCAACGTAAGGCTGCAGCGAGCTGTTGGGCTTGGCCACCGTCACCACGCCGATGATCTGGCCGTTGTCGCGAATCGGCGCTCCAACGTGCATCACCGACGTGTTCGAGTCGTCCGGGTTGCTGCGCGTCGAACGAGCGCCGTATTCGCCACGCAAAGTCAGGTAGACGTCATTCCAGCGCGAGTAGTCCTGGCCCACCGCAATGCCGCTGGAATCCAGCACCACGATGCCCTTTGTATCGGTGACGTAAATGCGGTGGTTGACCTGATTCTTCGGCATGCCCCAGATACTCGCCTTCGGTTGCCGTTCACCGTAAGCCTTGAGCAATTCCGGCCAGCGGTTCTGGCTGAGGGTGCCGGCCTTGAAGTCGTCCCGCAGGATCTCGGCCATCAGGTTGGCGGTGTCCACCAGGGTTTCTTCGGTGGACTGGCGCACGCCGGGGCGGATTTCTTCCATCACGGTGTTGAGCACGAAGTAGCCGGTCAGGCCGATGAACAGCACGTAGACCAGAAAAATCCGGATCCCCAGGGGCATCAGCTGTGCCCCGGGCTGTAGCTGTAACCGAGGCCACGGTGAGTCTGGATCGGCTCGGCATCGGCTTTCACCAGGCGCAATTTGGCGCGCACGCTTTTGATGTGGCTGTCGATGCTGCGCTCATAACCGGCATCGGCGGCCACACCCAGGGCATCGAGCAATTGCTCGCGGCTGAAGACTCGCTCGGGTTGTTCCAGCAGGCATTGCAGCAAACGAAACTCATGGCGAGTCAGGCTCAAGGGCTGATTACGATAGCTGATCTGCACCCGCTCGCTGTCGATGCGAAACAGCGCCGAGGAAACCTCCGCCACCGCTCGTGGCGCCATGCGCTTGAGAATCGCCCGGACCCGCGCCGCCACTTCTCGAGGGCTGAACGGTTTGACCACGTAGTCGTCGGCACCGATTTCCAGGCCCACCACGCGGTCGATCTCTGCATCACGGGCGCTGAGGAAGATCACCGGCACGTCGCTGAAACGCCGCAATTGCTTGCAGGCTTCGAAGCCACTGATGTCGGGCAGGCCGATGTCGAGAATGATCAGGTCCGCTGGCGTGGCGCGCTGATGTTCAAGCGCCGCCGCGCCAAGGCTCAACCAGGTGGTGGTGAAGCCCTCGCCCTGCAAGGCGAAAATCAGGGTGTCGGCAATGGCCGCTTCGTCTTCGACAATCAGGATATGGGGCATGGCGTCCGAGCCCGCTAGTTAAGTGGGCGAACGGTGCCCCAAGGCTGATTCGCCGTCAATCAGCAGTCGGGTTTGTCTGCCGTAAAACGCCGTGCCGGGTTCACTGCCGCACCGAATTCACGCAGCGCTTTGGCGCCGATCAGCAACGGGTAATTGAAGCTGCTACGGTCGGTGAGGTTGACCTCGACGGTGCGCTTGACGTTGCCCAGGCACAGTTCCAGATCAACCACTGGCCGCTTGGTGGGTTCGATCGCTTCCTTGTCATCCTCGTCTTCTTCGGAGCGGGTCTTGATCTTGCTGATCCGCGCGATCTTGTGTTCGTAGACCTTGTTGCTGGCGCCTTTGGTGGCGAGGCGGAAACGCACCCACTCGTCGCCATCTCGGGTGAAGGTTTCGATGTCTTTGGCCGACAGCGACGCGGTCAGGGCGCCGGTGTCCATTTTGGCCTTGAGGACTTCGCCGCCGATTTCCGGCAGCGCGATGTATTCGTAACGCCCGTACAGGGTCGGTTCGGCGGCCAGGACTGGAAGGGCCACGAGGGAAAGCAGTGCAAGGAGAGATTTCACGTAAGGGGGCTTCCTTTGAAAGTGGGCAGCTGGATTTTAGACCGTTGTCTGGATGATCGTTCCCACGCTCCGCGTGGTAATGCCTCATGTGACGCTCTGCGTCACGCTTTGGGGACGCGGAGCGTCCCGGGTTGCATTCCCACGCAGAGCATGGGAACGATCGGTACGAGGAGGTTAATGGTCCAGACGTGAAACATTCGTCACCACCGATTTGGCCTGCCACCCGAAGCTGCTTATCATGGCGCGCCCACACGCTTTCAAGAGTTGCTTATGCGCCGCCTGCTCACCGGCTGTCTGGTTACCCTGCTGCTGTTGCTCAACACCTTAGTCCTGTTCGGGCCGCTGATGGTGCTCGCACTGCTCAAACTGCTCCTTCCCGGTCGTTTTCGCGATAACGCCTCATCGGCGGTGATGTGGATTGCCGAAACCTGGGCCGAGATCGACAAGCTGATCTTCCGTCTGTGCATTCCCACGCAATGGGACATTCACGGCGGTGACGACCTGCACCGCGACACCTCATACCTGGTAATCAGCAACCATCAATCCTGGGTCGATATCCCGGCGCTGATCCAGACGCTTAACCGGCGCACGCCGTTCTTCAAATTCTTCCTCAAGAAAGAACTGATCTGGGTGCCGTTCCTGGGTCTGGCCTGGTGGGCGTTGGACTATCCGTTCATGAAGCGCTACACCAAAGCATTCCTCGCCAAGAACCCGGAGCTGGCCGGCAAGGACCTGGAAATCACCAAAGAGGCCTGCGAGCTGTACAAGCGTCAACCGGTGACGGTGGTCAATTACCTGGAAGGCACTCGCTTCACCACGGCGAAAAGCACCCAGCAGCAATCACCGTTCACCCATCTTCTCAAGCCCAAGGCGGGTGGCGTGGCGTTCGTACTGGCGGCGATGGGCGAACAGCTGGATGCGATTCTCGATGTGACGGTTGTTTACCCGCAGCAAAAAATTCCGGGGTTCTGGGATTTGATCAGCGGCAACGTGCCGAGGGTAATCATCGACATCAAGACCCGCGAACTCGACCCGGCGTTGTGGCAAGGCGATTATGAAAACGATGCCCTGTTTCGGGAAAAGGTCCAGAACTGGGTCAACCAGCTCTGGATCGAAAAAGACCGGCGTATCGACGCGTTGCGCGCCGAAAGCCGCTGATCAACTACCGGTGCCGGTGCCCCAGATCCCGCCAAGGTTTTGCAGCAGCGAACCGGCGACGCCTTGCTGACCGAGGTATTGCAGCATCACCGGGGCGAACAGGCCGATCATGCCAGTGTCCATGCCCAGCGCGCTGAAGGCGTTATTGAGGTCGTTGGTGTCTTTGACGTTACCCAGCAAACCATCGAGCAAAGCATTCTTGTCCGATCCCGCGCCGAGCAGCCCACCCAATCCGTTCAAGCCGCCGATGGCACTGTTACCGGCAATCTGACTGAGGCCCGGCACGTTTTTACTCAGCTCGGAAAAGTCCTCGCCGCTGAGTTGATTCCTGGCCAGCCCCAACATCGCACCGGCACCGCCCACGGCCTGCTCCGGGGTGATGTCGAGCTGCGAGCCTAGCGTATTGAGCAAACCGGCGGCCTTGGGTGCCGCCGCCACGGCGCCATCGCCCTCGTTGCCCTGCATCGCTGAAGCCGCATTGACCACATCGCTGAGACTGAACTGTGCGAAGACCGGGCTGGCGAACAGGGCCAACAGCGAAGCCAATGCAAAACCGCGTGAAATCTTCATCCCGACATCCTCATGTGCCATAAAACCGCCCGATTGATGGACGGAAAAGCTGCCAGTTTGACCGGGCATGCGTCGGCATGTTCCTCGCGAAGCCGTTCATTTTTCTCTGCGTTTTCTGGCCCTATCAGTTCTGCTAGTAGGCGCCCTTGGTCAATTGCGTCACAGTAAAAGCTCTGAGTGGTGTTGAATGCATATGGGTATTTTTGGTCCGCCGCGACCACTAAAAAATTAGAAGAACACATTTCATCGCCTTCTCAAGGGTTTACTCCATCCGAGACTTACAACTTTATCGGCAACCCCAAACAAAACGGATATATCTCAAACCATTGCTGGACCCACAAAAGGAACTTAACAATGTGCACTTACATTTACATCGCCCGCGCTGTTAGGGGCACTCCCAGCAACCAATACGGATCTGTAGACGCAAATACGCCCAAAGAAGCCAAAAGGAAAGTCAAAGATAAATATACCTACCCAGTGAAGGTCGACGTGATAGTGGTTCCAGAAATGGGATCACAGAAGAAAACTTAAACATGGTACTCACATCAACAATCGATATACCCGTGGCGAATCGTCAAGGCTGGTGGTTTCAGCTCAGTGGCACCCGACCCTATCAGTTCTGCTAGTAGGCAACCCTGGCCGATTGCGCCACAGTAAAACCCTGAATCGATGGCCTCTTCAGGGAGATCAGCCCTATGCAGATCGACAGCAAAACCTTGCTCTGCCGCTACCAGTACGACGCACTCAATCGGCTGATCGCGAGCACACCCTTGGCGCAGACCACCGAGATTCAAGGCGCCGAACAGCGTTCGATCATGCAGCATGAAGATCAACTGCTGGCGCAACAACAGCGCCAAAGCGGCCCTGTGGAAACATGCCTACTCGTCACTGATCAACAGAGCTCGGTGTTGAACGTACTCGCTGCAGCACGTCGCAATCCGCTTGCCTATACGCCATATGGTCACCGCCATCCGGAGAACGGCTTGCTCAGCCTGCTTGGCTTCAACGGCGAACGGCCGGATCCGGTGACGGGGTGTTATTTGTTAGGTAATGGCTATCGGGCGTTTAACCCGGTGTTGATGCGGTTTAACAGTCCGGACAGTTGGAGTCCGTTTGGGGAGGGTGGGTTGAATGCGTATGCGTATTGTGTGGGGGATCCGGTGAATCGGGGAGATCCGACGGGACATTCCAATTGGCTATTCAGCCTTTTCAAGGGAATTGCAAATCGATTGAATATCAGAACACCTTCCAGCGCTAGACAAGTGATTGGAACTGCGGGTTCGACGGAAAATATGGCTACTCATGCTACAAACCCTATCAACCTTGATCCGCCGCCACCCTATAGTCCTCCTCGTAACCGCCGTCCTTCGTTTGAACCGACATCGGACCCGGGATTAGCATTGACTACCGAAAGTGATTTGCTCTCCGAAATTAACCGTCGAGAAGCGAGTGCGTCAATACAACGCAGCTTTCTGAACGACATTACCAACGGCCATTTACAGGTCGCACCAGGCGAGCATGCAAGCAGAGTGACCGAATGGCATCAAACACAAATAAGTATCGTAGCGCTCAAAGAAAGAATTCCCCTTCCAAGCTACAAAGATGTACTTGATACCGACAAACTACCTAGTTACCAAAGCGCGGTTAGAAGGTCGCGGTAGAAGAATCAAGCCATTCAGAAGTGATGCCCCTGATGCAAAAAAGGGCGACATAAGTCGCCCTCTTCTTTCACCTAAAACCCTTACGCCGCACTAAACATCTTATGCGGATCAATCACAAACTTCTTCGGCACGCCCGCATCGAACTCGCCATAACCCCGTGGCGCGTCATCCAGGCTGATCACCTCAACCCCAACGATGTCGGCAATCTTGATGCGGTCCCACATGATCGCCTGCATCAGCTGGCGGTTGTATTTCATCACTGGCGTCTGGCCGGTGTGGAAGCTGTGGGATTTGGCCCAGCCCAGACCGAAGCGAATGCTCAGGCTGCCCATTTTCGCGGCCGCATCCACAGCACCTGGATCCTCGGTCACGTACAGGCCAGGGATACCGATTTTGCCCGCCACGCGTACCACGCCCATCAGGGAGTTGAGCACGGTCGCCGGGGCTTCGTGTTTCACGCCGGCATGGCCGTGGCCGCGGGCTTCGAAGCCTACGGCGTCGACGGCGCAATCCACTTCTGGTTCACCCAGCAGCGCGGCGATTTGTTCGTGCAGTGGGGTGTCTGTCGACAGGTCGGCAATTTCGAAACCCTGAGCCTTGGCGTGAGCCAGGCGGATCGGGTTGACGTCACCGATGATCACCACTGCAGCGCCCAACAGGCGAGCGGAAGCGGCAGCCGCCAGGCCAACCGGGCCGGCGCCCGCGATGTATACGGTGCTGCCTGGGCCAACGCCCGCAGTCACTGCGCCGTGGTAACCGGTCGGCAGAATGTCGGAGAGGCAGGTCAGGTCACGGATTTTTTCCATGGCCTTGTCGCGATCCGGGAGTTTCAGCAGGTTGAAGTCAGCGTACGGCACCATCGCGTATTCAGCCTGGCCACCGGTCCAGTCGCCCATGTCGACATAACCGTAAGCACCGCCCGGACGCGCCGGGTTGACGCTCAGGCAGACGCCGGTGTGCTGTTCTTTGCACGAACGGCAACGGCCACATGCAACGTTGAAGGGTACCGATACCAGATCGCCGATCTGCAGGTTCTCGACGCCGCTGCCCTTCTCGATCACTTCACCGGTGATCTCGTGACCCAGCACCAGACCAGTCTGGGCGGTGGTACGACCGCGCACCATGTGCTGGTCGGAACCACAGATATTGGTGGAAACTACGCGCAGGATGACAGCGTGTTCGATCTTCCTGCCGCGCGGGTCCTGCATTTTGGGATAGTCGATTTTCTGTACTTCGACCTTGCCTGCGCCGAGATACACGACACCACGATTACCAGACATGCTTTCACCTCGCTGTTGTTTTTATGTAGCGGTCGCGTCGCCATGGATCGGCGGCGCGTTGATTGCTCGGGTTATTGCCTGTGTTTCTTGTGTTGTTTGTTATGCCGCCATCGCGAGCAGGCTCGCTCCCACAGGGGAATGCGATCAAATGTGGGAGCGAGCCTGCTCGCGATGGCGATCTAAAGAACGACGGTGCGGTTGGCGTTCAAAAACACGCGTCGTTCAATGTGATAGCCAACGGCCCGCGCCAGTGTCAGCCCTTCGATATCCCGCCCTTTGGCGATCAAATCTTCGGGGTAATGACTGTGATCCACGGCCTCCACGCCCTGGGCGATGATCGGGCCTTCGTCCAGGTCGTTGTTGATGTAGTGCGCCGTGGCGCCGACCAGTTTCACGCCCTTGTTGTAGGCCTGGTGGTACGGCTTGGCGCCTTTGAAACCCGGCAGCAGGGAGTGGTGGATGTTGATCGCCTTGCCATCGAGTTTGCGGCACAGCTCTGGCGACAGAACCTGCATGTAACGGGCAAGGATCACCAGCTCGGCGCCGGACTCTTCAACCACCTGCCAGACCTGACGCTCCTGCGACGGTTTGTCGTTCGGGTCCAGCGGGAAATGGTAGTACGGAATCTGGTGCCAGTCGGCCAACGGTTTGAGGTCCGGGTGGTTGGAGACCACGGCGACCACGTCCATCGACAACTGGCCGATGCGCTGGCGGTAGAGCAAGTCGTTGAGGCAGTGATCGGCCTTGGAAACCATGATCACCACTTTTGGCCGGTGGTGCGGCGGGGTCAGCTCGAAGACCATCCCGAAGGCGTCACCACGTTCCGCCAAACCTGCGCGAAAAGCTTGTTCGTCAAAGCCGTCGGGCTGACGGAATTCCACGCGAATGAAGAAACGGCCCGAAAGCCGGTCATCGAAGGAATGATGCTCGGTGACGTAGCAGCCCTGCTCGAACAGAAAGCGGGTCACCGCATCCACGGTGCCGAGGACGCTAGGGCAGTCGGCGGTCAGAATCCATGTGTCTGGGGCGCGGCTCATAGTGCGGTGACTCCTGTTCGAAAAAACCTACGCGACTGCGAAGATCTGTGGCGAGGGAGCTTGCTCCCGCTGGGTTGCGAAGCAACCCCAAAATCAGCAACCGCGTTCCCTCAGAAGGAACGTGGATTCAGGCTTCACGACTGCTTCGCAGCCGAGCGGGAGCAAGCTCCCTCGCCACAATTACGCCTGGACGCTAAGCCCGTACTCAGCCGCTGCATCCTGCAACCACAACCACCAGTAATCCGAGAAGCTGCGGCGAATCAGCAGTTCCCAGGTGTCTTCGGCAGTGTGGCGGATCATCAGCTGCGACTTGGCGAACACCGTACCGACAGCCTTGCCCACCGGGAAGTTGTTGGGGTGCACGTCATAGCTGGTGGATTTCATCAGCACCTGACGCACGTTCGGGCCGCTGAGTTCGAGGATCTGCTGGCCGCCGCTGACGTTGACGATCTGAATGTGCAGGTCGCCCAGCGCTTTGCGAAGTTTTTGCTCGGCGGCGAATTCTTCACCGGTCGGCACGATCAGCAGCCATTCATCCGGCCCCATCCATTGCAGGCTGGTTTCGCCTTTGACGATGACGGTCAGCGCACCCGGCAATTCGATGCCAAGGGCTTTGTGCACGCCAGCGGCGAAAGCCGCATCGTGGCCATCGCCACGGATGGTCAGGTGACCGAGGAGTTTTTTCTCACGCACGATCACGCCGGCGTTCTTGCGGCCCTTGCCCACCAGGCTGGCGAGGTCGGCGTGATGCAGCGACGACTCGGCCTTGGCCCCGGTGGTTGGGCGTTGTTGGTAAACATTGGCTGCGGTCATAAAGCACCTGTCTTGAATTCTGTTGGTTCTGGCCCTTGTGGTGGCTGTTCTGTCGCCATCGCGAGCAGGCTCGCTCCCACAAGGGTTACGCGATCTCCTGTGGGAGCGAGCCTGCTCGCGATGCAGACAACGCGGTGCAGCGGCCAGCCCACAGGACCCGAGGCCATTAAACGTTCTGGCGATCACCCTTCGGATCGAAGAACACCGAAGAAACGATTTCCGCCTCGATCACGCTGCCGTCGGCCAGCGGTGCGAACACCCGCTCACCCATGCGCTTCAGGCCGCCCTTGACCACCCCCATGGCAAACGAATAGCCGAGGGAGTTGTGCAGATAGCTGGAAGTCACGTGACCGACCATCGTCATCGGGATGGTTTGCTTGGTGTTGAACACCAGTTGCGCACCTTCCGGCAGCCATTTGGTCGGATCGATCGGCTTCAGACCAACCAGCTGTTTGCGCTGATCACGCACGCAGTCTTCGCGGTTCATGCCACGCCAGCCGATCCACGAGAACGGTTTGGTGCGACCGACGCACCAGCCCATGTTCAGGTCGTCCGGGGTCATCGAGCTGTCAGTGTCCTGACCGACAATGATGAAGCCCTTCTCTGCCCGCAGTACGTGCATGGTTTCGGTGCCGTACGGAGTCAGGTTGTACTTCTTCCCGGCCTCGACGATTTTCTCGAGTACGCCCATGGCGTAGTCGGCCTGCACGTTGACTTCGTACGACAGCTCGCCGGTAAACGAAATCCGGAATATCCGCGCTGGCACGCCGCCGACCAGCGCTTCTTTCCAGGTCATGAACGGGAAAGCTTCATTGGCCAGATCCACGTCGGTGACTTCGCTGAGCAGCTTGCGGCTGTTCGGCCCGGACAGGGTCATGGTCGCCCAATGGTCAGTCACGGAGGTGAAGTACACCTTCAGGTCTGGCCATTCGGTCTGATGGTAGATTTCCAGCCATTGCAGCACGCGTGCAGCGCCGCCGGTGGTAGTGGTCATCACGAAATGGTTGTCGGCCAGGCATGCGGTAACGCCGTCGTCGAACACCATGCCGTCTTCTTTACACATCAGGCCGTAACGCGCCTTGCCCACATCGAGCTTGGTCCAGGCGTTGGTGTAGATGCGGTTGAGGAACTCACGCGAATCCGGGCCCTGGATGTCGATCTTGCCCAGGGTCGAAGCGTCCAGCAGGCCGACGCTGTCGCGCACGGCTTTGCATTCGCGCTTCACGGCGGTGTGCAGGTCTTCACCGTTTTTCGGGAAGTACCATGGACGCTTCCACTGACCGACATCTTCGAACTCGGCGCCGTTTTTCACGTGCCAATGATGCAGCGCGGTGAAACGAACCGGCTCGAAGATATGCCCACAGTGACGACCGGCTACGGCGCCGAAGGTCACCGGCGTGTAGTTCGGACGGAACATGGTGGTGCCCATCTGCGGGATGGTCACGTTCAGCGAACGGGCGGCGATGGCCAGACCGTTGACGTTGCCGAGCTTGCCCTGATCGGTGCCGAAGCCCAGCGCGGTGTAGCGCTTGACGTGCTCGACCGACTCGAAGCCTTCGCGGGTCGCCAGTTCGATGGCGGCAGCGGTGACGTCGTTTTGCAGGTCGACAAATTGCTTCGGTGCCCGTGCGGTGGCTTTTTCGTGCGGCACCTGGAACAGCGCCAACGTCGGTTCTTCCAGACGGCTCAGGGCTTTGGGCAAGGTCGCTTCGACCCCGCTGAAACCGGCTTCGCTGGCGGCGCGAGCACCGCCTTCAAAACCGTCTGCCAGCGAATCGCCGAGGCCGTAGACGCCGTTGATGCCACCGACGCACACGCGTTTTTGCGGTGCTTCGCCCGGTACGAAACCGAGGATGTCTTCACGCCAGATCGGCTTGCCACCCAAGTGCGACGCCAGGTGAACCACCGGGCTGTAGCCGCCGGAACTGGCGACCAGGTCACAATCGAGCCACTCGCCTGGGCTGGTCACGGTGTGTGCTTTTACGTCAATCGCGGCAACGCGAGCGGCAGTGACATGCTTGCTGCCACGGGCCTCGATCACGGCGCTGCCAGTCAGGATGCGAATGCCTTTGGCGCGGGCTTCTTCCACCAGCGCACCACGAGGGTTGCTGCGGGCGTCGGCGATCGCGACCACTTGCAGACTGGCGTCGAGCCAATCCAGGGCCACGCGGTAGGCGTGATCGTTGTTGGTCGACAGCACCAGTTTCTTGCCCGGTGCCACGCCATAACGACGTACATAAGTCGACACAGCGCCGGCGAGCATGTTGCCCGGCACGTCGTTGTTGCCGTAAACCAGTGGACGCTCATGAGTACCGGTCGCCAGCACTACACGCTTGGCACGAACCCGGTGGATACGCTGACGCACCTGGCCGATCGGGGCGCGGTCGCCGAGGTGATCGGTGAGGCGCTCGTGAATGGTCAGGAAGTTATGGTCGTGGTAACCGTTGACCGTGGCGCGCGGCAACAGCAGCACGTCCGGGGTGTTTTTCAGCTCGGCGATGACGCTGGCGACCCACTCGGTGGCAGGCTTGCCGTCGAGGCTTTCGCGGGAATCGAGCAGGCTGCCGCCGAACTCTTCCTGTTCATCGGCCAGGATCACACGCGCACCGCTACGGGCAGCCGCCAGTGCCGCCGCCAGACCCGCAGGGCCAGCGCCGACGATCAGCACGTCGCAGTGCTGGTTCATGTAGTCGTAGGTGTCCGGATCGTTCTCGGTCGGCGAGCGGCCAAGGCCGGCGGCCTTACGAATGTACTTCTCGTAGGTCATCCAGAACGATTGCGGGTACATGAAGGTTTTGTAGTAGAAGCCCGGCGGCATCAGCTTGCCGCCGACCTTGCCGAGAATCCCCATCATGTCGTTGTTCACGCTCGGCCAGCCGTTGGTGCTGGTGGCGACCAGGCCTTGATACAGCGCTTGTTGCGTGGCGCGCACGTTCGGGATCTGCGTGGCTTCGGTCGCACCGATCTGCAGCACAGCGTTCGGCTCTTCGGCACCGGCGGCGAAGATGCCGCGCGGACGCGAATACTTGAAGCTGCGGCCGATGATGTCGACACCGTTGGCCAGCAAGGCTGCGGCCAGGGAGTCACCTTCAAAGCCTTTGTAGACCTGGCCGTTGAAGGTGAAGCTCAGCACTTTGTTACGGTCGATCCGTCCGCCGTTGGACAGGCGATTGATCTGGCTCATACCTTCTCTCCCAGAGCCGTGGCGGCCGCTTTCGGGCTGTCGGTCTTGTCGGTGAACTGCGGCTTGGCGCCGATCTTGTAGGTTTCGAGAATCTCGTAGGTCACGGTGTCACGGGTGGCGTTGAAGTACTGACGGCAACCGGCGACGTGATCCCACAGTTCGTGGTGCAGACCGCGAGGGTTGTCGCGGAAGAACATGTAGTCGCCCCACTCCTCGTCGGTGCAGCTGTTCGGATCCAGTGGACGCGGGATGTGCGCCTGGCCGGATGCGTGGAATTCCTCTTCGGAGCGCAGTTCGCCGCAGTGAGGACAGAAGATATGCAACATGGGGATTTCTCCTGTTAGTGGGCAACCGCAGCAGCGCCGTGTTCGTCGATCAACGCACCGTTGTGGAAACGGTCGATGGAGAAAGGTGCGGCCAATGGGTGCATTTCACCCTTGGCCAGACTCGCGGCAAACACGTTGCCCGAGCCAGGTGTTGCCTTGAAGCCACCGGTGCCCCAACCGCAGTTGAAGAACATGTTCGGTACCGGGGTTTTCGAGATGATCGGGCACGCATCCGGCGTGGTGTCGACGATGCCGCCCCACTGACGGTTCATGCGTACGCGCGACAGCACCGGGAACATCTCGACGATGGCCTGAATGGTGTGCTCGATCACCGGGTACGAACCACGCTGGCCGTAGCCGTTGTAGCCGTCGATACCGGCGCCGATCACCAGGTCGCCCTTGTCGGACTGGCTGATGTAACCGTGTACGGCATTGGACATGATCACGCTGTCGATAATCGGCTTGATCGGCTCGGACACCAGCGCTTGCAGCGGGTGCGATTCGATCGGCAGACGGAAACCGGCGAGTTTGGCCATGTGCCCGGAGTTACCGGCGGTGACCACACCGACGCGCTTGGCGCCGATGAAGCCCTTGTTGGTTTCAACACCGATGCACACGCCGTTTTCCTTGCGGAAGCCGATCACTTCGGTCTGTTGAATCAGGTCCACGCCCAAGGCATCGGCGGCGCGGGCAAAGCCCCACGCCACGGCATCGTGACGGGCCACGCCGCCGCGACGCTGGACGGTTGCGCCCATCACCGGGTAGCGCGTGTTCTTGGAGCAGTCGAGGTACGGAATCTCGTCGGCTACCTGTTTGGCATCGAGCAGTTCGCCGTCCACGCCGTTGAGGCGGTTGGCGCTGACCCGACGCTCGGAATCACGGATGTCCTGCAGGGTATGGCACAGGTTGTAGACACCACGCTGGGAGAACATCACGTTGTAGTTCAGGTCCTGAGACAGGCCTTCCCACAGTTTCATCGCGTGCTCGTACAGGTGCGCCGACTCGTCCCACAGGTAGTTGGAGCGAACGATGGTGGTGTTGCGCGCGGTGTTACCGCCGCCCAGCCAGCCTTTCTCGACCACGGCCACGTTGGTGATGCCGTGTTCCTTGGCCAGGTAGTAAGCGGTCGCCAGACCATGCCCGCCACCGCCGACGATGACCACGTCATAGACCTTTTTAGGGGTCGGCGTGCGCCACATCTTCTGCCAGTTTTCGTGATGGCTGAGGGAGTGTTTGAAGAGGCCGAAGCCCGAATAGCGTTGCATAGTCATTTACTCCAAAACCGCGCTCAGCGATAAACCGGGAAGTCCGCGCACAGGGCTGCCACTTGCTGCGCGACATTGGCCTCGACATCGGCATCACCGAGGTTGTCGAGGATGTCGCAGATCCAGCCAGCCAGCTCAACGCACTGGGTAACCTTGAAGCCGCGAGTGGTCACCGCCGGGGTGCCGATACGCAGGCCGGAGGTCACGAATGGCGACTGTGGATCGTTCGGGACAGCGTTCTTGTTCACGGTGATATGGGCGCGACCGAGTGCTGCGTCCGCCTCTTTGCCGGTGAGGCCCTGCCGGATCAGGCTGACCAGGAACAGGTGGTTATCGGTGCCGCCGGACACTACATCGTAGCCGCGTTTGATAAATACGCCGGCCATGGCCTGGGCATTGTCGATCACTTGTTGCTGGTAAGCCTTGAAGCCAGGCTCCAACGCTTCCTTGAAGCACACCGCCTTACCGGCGATCACGTGCATCAACGGGCCGCCTTGGGCACCCGGGAACACTGCCGCGTTGAGCTTCTTCTCGATTTCTTCGTTGGACTTGCACAGGATCAGGCCGCCACGAGGACCGCGCAGGGTCTTGTGGGTGGTGGTGGTGACCACATCAGCGTACGGCAGCGGGTTCGGGTACAGGCCGGCAGCGACCAGACCTGCGACGTGAGCCATGTCGACAAACAGCAGCGCTCCAACCTTGTCGGCGATCTGACGGAAACGTGGGAAGTCGAGGGTCTTGGAGTAGGCCGAGAATCCGGCAACGATCATCTTCGGCTTGCATTCGACAGCCAGACGCTCGACTTCGTCGTAGTCGATCAGCCCGGTTTTGGTGTCGATACCGTACTGCACGGCGTTGTACAGCTTGCCCGAGGACGACACCTTGGCACCGTGGGTCAGGTGACCACCGTGGGCCAGGCTCATGCCCAGAATGGTGTCGCCGGCTTGCAGCAGGGCCAAGTAAACAGCGCTGTTGGCCGAGGAACCGGAGTGCGGCTGGACGTTGGCGTAATCGGCACCGAACAGTTGCTTGGCGCGCTCGATGGCCAGGGCTTCAACCTTGTCGACGTGCTCGCAGCCACCGTAGTAGCGCTTGCCCGGATAGCCTTCGGCGTATTTGTTGGTCAGGCCGCTGCCCTGCGCTTGCATGACGCGCTTGCTGGTGTAGTTCTCTGACGCGATCAGCTCGATGTGATCTTCCTGGCGTTGCTCCTCGGCATTCATCGCCGCCAGCAGTGCATCGTCGTAACCCTGGATCTGGTCTTGCTTGCTGAACATCGCGTCTCTCCCAGCGGCATCTATGCGCCATTCGTCTCGGTAAGGCACTGGCGTTACGGCAGTGCCCTTTGGATGCGATGGTATGACCGGCGCAGACAGGTCAAATGCCTATGGACGCCACGCAAAGGTGCGTTTACGACATGGGCCAGAAAGGCAGGACCAGGGAAGGCTCTTGTGGCGAGGGAGCTTGCTCCCGCTCGGCTGCGCAGCAGTCGTAAAAACGACCAACACGATCAACCTGATGAACCGCATGCACTGGGTTTGGGGCTGCTACGCAGCCCAGCGGGAGCAAGCTCCCTCGCCACAAGAGCATGAGGGTCAGGCGATGAGTTGGCGCAAGGCCAGAAGCCCGAGGAAATGCGCGGGATAGAGCGCGTAAGCCCAGCGGCGCATTGGCGGTGGCCGGATGCCTTGGGCATGTCGCAATAGCAACAGCCCCAGCAATGGCGCAATCAGACAAGCGGCAATGCCGAGGATGGCTGCACTGCTATGAAGTCGTGCGGCGTAATACAGCACTTGCCACTGATTGGCCGCCAGGCAGACCAACCCCGGCAGCAGGCTGAAATACCAGGGCCGCCTGATCACCAGCCACATCGCCAGCGGCAACAGCACGCCGAAGAAACCGAACATCAATCGCTCCGTGAACAGTGCCGCCAGCAACAAGGCACCCGCCGCCAATAGTCGCGACTGAAGCATCCTGTGCTGCCAGCCACGGGCGACCAACAGCCCCAGAACCAGCGTGGGCAATACGTTTAAGGTGTCGTGATCAGGAAGGTACATCCGGTAGGGAATTTCGCTCAGAACGCTAAACAGCAACAACCAACCGAGATAGCGCCACTGGCCGTCGGTGGTTACTGCACGGGTTCGCGACAGGTTCGCCGCCATCGCCAGACAGAACCACGGGAACGCCAATCTGCCCGGCACATACAGCAGATCGATGGAGTAACCGATATATCGCAGGTGATCGAGCACCATGCTCAGCAGCGCCAGCCACTTGAGCAGATCCAGCGCCCCATCCCGTTGCGTCATGTGCATAATTGCCTGTCAACCGTGTGTTTTTCTGACAGCAACATCCCGTGTGCTCCCCGGACGATCTTCGGTAAAGTGCGCACCATCATTGACCACGAAGCTCTTCACCATAAGAGCCTCGATTACGGAAGCCGGCCATGACCGACAAGAGCCAACAATTCGCCAGCGACAACTATTCCGGTATTTGCCCTGAAGCCTGGGCTGCCATGGAACAGGCCAACCACGGCCACCAGCGCGCTTATGGCGACGATGAGTGGACCGCGCGCGCAGCGGATCAATTCCGCAAACTGTTCGAAACCGACTGCGAAGTGTTCTTCGCCTTCAACGGCACCGCGGCCAACTCGTTAGCCCTTTCATCACTGTGCCAGAGTTACCACAGCGTGATCTGCTCGGAAACCGCCCACGTCGAAACCGACGAATGCGGCGCACCGGAGTTTTTCTCCAACGGTTCCAAACTGCTGATCGCCCGCACCGAAAACGGCAAGCTGACGCCGGAATCGATCCGCGAAATCGCCCTCAAGCGCCAAGACATCCACTACCCGAAACCGCGCGTCGTGACCCTGACCCAGGCTACCGAAGTCGGTAGCGTGTACACCCCGGAAGAAATCCGCGCCATCAGTGCCACCTGCAAAGAACTGGGCCTGAACCTGCACATGGACGGCGCACGCTTCTCCAATGCGTGTGCATTTCTTGGCTGCTCGCCAGCCGACCTGACCTGGAAGGCCGGCGTTGACGTGCTGTGCTTCGGCGGCACGAAAAACGGCATGGCGGTGGGCGAAGCGATTCTGTTCTTCAACCACAAACTGGCTGAAGACTTCGATTACCGCTGCAAACAGGCCGGGCAACTGGCCTCGAAGATGCGCTTCCTCTCGGCGCCGTGGGTCGGGATTCTGGAAAACGACGCCTGGCTCAAATACGCCCGCCACGCCAACCACTGTGCACAGCTTCTGGCCGAACTGGTGAGCGACATTCCGGGCGTGGAACTGATGTTCCCGGTGCAGGCCAACGGCGTGTTCCTGCAATTGTCGGAACCGGCCATTGCCGCACTGACCGCCAAGGGCTGGCGTTTCTACACCTTCATCGGCAACGGCGGCGCACGGTTCATGTGCTCGTGGGACACCGAAGAAGAACGCGTTCGCGAATTGGCGGCAGATATTCGGGAAGTCATGGCAGCCTGAAGCCCCAAGCTTTTGTGGAGAGGGAGCTTGCTCCCGTTCGGCTGCGCAGCAGTCGTAAAAACCAACCAACGCGGTCTGCCTGACAGACCGCATGCTCAGGCTTTGGGGCTGCTGCGCAACCCAGCGGGAGCAAGCTCCCTCGCCACAGGTCTGTGTTCAACCTCAACTAATTGATTGAAATGAAACTTTGTGGCGCTGGGGCTTGCCCCCGTTCGGCTGCGCAGCAGTCGTGAAACCAGCCAACGCTGGCCTGCCTGACAGACCGCATGTTCAAGGTTTGGGGCTGCTTCGCAACCCAACGGGGGCAAGCCCCCTCGCCACAAAAAGCCCTGATGCAAAATGCCCCGCAAGAGTTGGTCTACATTGACTGGCGAGCCGTTTCGATCCGCATCGATAACAACAATCAGGAGCGTACGCATGTCATTACAAGGCAAAACCCTGTTCATCACCGGCGCCAGCCGTGGCATCGGGCGTGAGATTGCGCTGCGGGCAGCAAAGGACGGGGCCAACATCGTGATTGCCGCCAAAAGCGCCACTCCTCACCCCAAACTGCCTGGCACCATTTTCAGCGTGGCGGCGGAAGTTGAAGCCGCGGGCGGCAAGGCGTTGGCCTTGCAGGTGGATGTGCGTGATGAAATTGCCGTGCGCCAGGCCATGGCCGACGCCTCTGAGCATTTCGGCGGCATCGATGCGCTGATCAACAATGCCGGGGCGATCAAGCTGACCGGCGTGCAACACATCGAACTCAAGCGCTTCGACCTGATGCACCAGATCAACACCCGCGCCGTGCTGCTGTGCAGTCAGGCCGCCCTGCCCTATCTGAAAAAAACCGCCGGCCACATCCTCAACCTGTCGCCACCGCTGAACCTGGCCACCAAGTGGTTCGCCCAGTACAGCCCTTACACGGTGACCAAATACGGCATGAGCATGCTAACCCTGGGCATGAGCGAGGAATTCGCCTCCTACGGCATCAGCGTCAATTCTCTGTGGCCGCAGACCATGATCGCCACTGCCGCCATCGAGTTTCAGCTGGGGTCGCGCGAGTCGTTCAAGCATGCGCGCACGCCGGCGATTATGGCCGACGCCGCCTACGCAATTCTGGGTAGCAGTGGCCGCAGCATTACCGGGCGCTTGCTGATTGATGAGGAGATTCTGCGGGAGCATGGGGTGACCGAATTCGATCATTACCGCTTTGAGCACGGCACCCAAGACAAGCTGATGCCAGACTTGTTTGTGGACTGAAATACCAACCATTGTGGGAGCGGGCTTGCTCGCGAAAGCGGTGTGTCAGGCAACATCAATGTTGACTGTGCCGCCGCCTTCGCGAGCAAGCCCGCTCCCACAGGTTCAAAACTCGATCCGCACATCACCCTTCGGCACGCTGCAGCACGACAGGATGAACCCTTCGGCCTCGTCTTCCTCGGTAATCCCGCCGTTGTGGTCCATTTCGACTTCACCACCAAGCTTCATCACCTTGCACGTCCCGCAGATCCCCATCCCGCAAGCCTTCGGAATCAGCAGGCCAAGCTTGGCCGCCGCCGCATGCACGGTTTCGCCCGGCGCCACACGAATGCTCTTGCCGGACGCGGTGAATTCCACCTGATGCAGGTCGGCAACGTCGACTTCCGGTGCATCTGCTGCGATTTCGGCTTGCTCCACCGCGTCGGCACGGGCTTCCGCTGGCGTCGCGCCGAAGGATTCTTCGTGATAACGCGTCATGTCGAAACCGGCCGCCTCAAGCATGCGCTTGACCGCGTTCATGTACGGGGTCGGGCCGCAGCAGAAGACTTCACGCTCAAGGAAGTCCGGCGCCATCAATTCGAGCATCTTGTGGTTCAGGTAACCGCGATAACCGGCCCACGGCTCGCCCAGGCCATGCTTCTCGCAAATCAGGTGCAGGCTGAAGTTGTCGATTCGCGACGCCATGTGTTCCAGCTCGCGGTGATAAATGATGTCTTTGGGCGAACGGGCGCTGTGGATAAACACCATGTCGACGTTGCCGTTGGTGTCGTAGAACCAGCGCGCCATCGACATGACGGGCGTGATGCCGACGCCACCGCTGAGGTACAGAACCTTTGGCGCGGTGAAGTCCATGGCGTTGAACAGCCCGACCGGCCCGTGTACCGCCAGTTCCTGGCCTTCATGCAGAGTGTCGTGCAGCCAGTTGGACACCTTGCCCCCCGGCACGCGCTTGATCGTCACCGAAAAGCTGTACGGCACCGACGGAGAACTGGATATGGTGTAGGAGCGCATGATCGGCACGCCGTCGATTTCCAGCTCCAGGGTGACAAACTGCCCGGGCTTGAAAAAGAACAGGATTGGCTGGTCGGCCATAAAGCAGAAGGTGCGCACATCCCAGGTTTCCTGGATGACTTTGACGCAACGGACAATGTGTCGACCATTGGCCCAGGTCTGGGTGGTTACCGGGTTCAGGAAGCTGTTGGACATGCTGTTCTCCACGGCCGACTACCGGCCTTTATGTTGGCGATTCTGCGTATAGCGCAGCCCCTCCATTTACCTATCTGCGACATTCACATACTTATCGCGACCAGCCCCCAATTACCGGGGGTTGCGCGTCGGGAACAGATTGGGCCATGTCGCCCATGGATAAGGTTCCGGGCAACGGCGGCCCCACACTCGCCACACACAAAGACGTTTTCTTTACACCCTTGCGTAGCAAACCGTATCAGCCACTATTTCGCCGGCCACACAGAAAGGCCATGAGGATCAAATCGATGGACGTCACCGCAAAAATCAGCCTGGGCGATCCGCTGGAACCCGCACGCAAGGCCACCGCGCAGATGCTGCAAGAGCGTGAGCGCACTTTCTCGCTGCCGCAGCCGTTTTACTCTGACGAGCGGCTGTTTGATATCGACATGCAGGAAATCTTTCAGAAAGAGTGGTTGATCGCCGGCATGACCTGCGAAATCCCGACCAAGGGCAACTACCTGACCCTGCAAGTCGGCAAGAACCCGATCATCGTGATTCGTGGCGCCGACGGCGTGGTCCATGCGTTCCACAACGTCTGCCGTCACCGCGGTTCGCGGCTGTGCACCAGTGAAAAAGGCAAAGTCGCCAAACTGGTCTGCCACTACCACCAGTGGACGTATGAGCTGGACGGTCGCCTGCTGTTCGCCGGCACCGAAATGGGCGCCGACTTCGACATGAAGCAGTACGGCTTGAAGCCTGTGAACGTGAAGACCGCTGGCGGCTACATCTTCATCAGCCTGTCGGAAAACCCGCCGGCCATTGATGACTTCCTGTCGACGCTGAACCATTACATGGAACCGTACGACATGGAGAACACCAAGGTGGCGATCCAGACCACCTTGTTCGAAAAGGCCAACTGGAAACTGGTGCTGGAAAACAACCGCGAGTGCTACCACTGCAACGCGGCGCACCCGGAACTGCTGAAAACCCTGCTGGAATGGGACGACGTCACCGACCCGCGTGCCGACCAGGCCTTCAAGGACCACGTCGCTGCTTCGGCCGCTGCCTGGGAAGCCGAGAAGATTCCTTACGCCCACGCCAGCTTCGGCCTGCGTAACCGCATCGTGCGCATGCCGCTGCTCAAGGGCACTGTGTCGATGACCCTGGACGGCAAACAGGGCTGCGCCAAACTCATGGGCCGCATCAAAAACCCGGACCTGGGTTCGATGCGCATCCTGCACCTGCCGCACTCGTGGAACCACTGCATGGGCGACCACATCATCGTGTTCACCGTGTGGCCGATCAGCGCTCAGGAAACCATGGTCACCACCAAGTGGATCGTCCACAAGGACGCAGTCGAAGGTGTGGACTACGACGTGGAGCGCATGCGCCAGGTCTGGGATGCGACCAACGACCAGGACCGTCGCCTGGCCGAAGAAAACCAGCGCGGGATCAACTCCACCGCGTACCAGCCAGGGCCTTACTCCAAGACCTATGAGTTTGGTGTGGTGAACTTTGTGGATTGGTACAGCGAGCGGTTGCTGAACAACCTTGGGGCCGAGCCTGCGCCGTACCTCAAAGGGGTACCGGTTCAAGGCTAAGAGCAAAAGCATCGCTAGCAGGCTCGCTCCCACACTGGATCTATATGCACTGAAGATCCCTTGTGGGAGCGAGCCTGCTCGCGATGACGGCCTACCCGTCACCACAAATCAATGGGCTGATGAAGACCACCGCACCGACCCATCCTCCCCAATAAACGTTTCTTCGATGTTCTCCCCCACCAGCCGCACCTTCACATAACCGTTCAACACCCGATCCGGGTACGCCTCATCCCGCGCATTTTCCGTTTCCGACCACAGCACCCGCGCATGCCCGTTCAGCTCGCTGGCATTGCCGTAGGGAATCGCCCCGTGCCCGGCGCAGCGCGCATGCAACCCGCCTTGAGCGGCGTAGCAGATGCCGTTGTGCAAATGCCCCCAATACCAATAATCCGGCTCACGGCCCAAGGCATCGCACACCGGTTTATAAAGCGCCGTCTTGTTGTGCCCGGAAATGTCGAAGCCCTGGTGATGACTGAGCACCATGATCTTCTTGCGCTGAGGCAGGTCTTTCATCCAGTCGATCTGCTCCTTGTTCAGCGCACCGTCCATGTACAGGTTGATCGCATCCGAGGCGTAAGCCGTGTCGAGCCCGATCACCAGCCAGTCATCGTTGTACAACGCAAAATAACTGGTGCCCTGCTGCGCCGGGAAACGCTTGGCCAGTTCCTTGAAGTAGCCATGGGCGCCGCTGTACATCTCGTGGTTGGAGTTGAGGGTGAACGAACCGTGCTTGCCCATGGGCCAGCCGACCATGTCGACGTCTTCCTGGGAGCGGGTGCCGGCGTAATACACATCCCCTAGATGAATGGTGAAGTCGGCCTGGGCCAGTTGCATCTGGTTGGCCACCGACACCGCCGGAGCATGGCTGTCGAACGGCCCGGTACCCCAGTCGCCGGCGATGGCCAGGGTCACATCACTGTCCATGCGCATCAGCGCCGGGTTGGTGGCGAACGACGCGTGATGCCGCAGGTTCTCGATCCATTTGAGCAGCGCCTCGCTCCACAACAGATCCAGCAGCTCCCATTTGCGACAACCGAGCAAGCTGCCGTCCTTGAGCACTCGGGTTTGCAGCTCGTCTACCGATTGCGGCAAGGGGCTGGCGTTGCCGATGTGCAGGATCGACAAGCCATGGGACAACTCCCACGGCACACTTGGCTGATCGTCTGGCATATCACCGTGCTTGAGCACGTATTGCGCCTGATCGTGACCCCGTTGCAACAGCGCGACGATGGCCTGGTACTCCTCGGGTTCGAGCTCGCTGACGAGCTTTTTCCAGGCCATTTCCAAACGGGTGAACAAGCCGTGTACGCGTAGCTTGACCTTGTCGTACTCGTGTTCCCAATGACTGACCAATGACATGTCGCTTTCCTCCATCCGTAGTGGAATTACAGGGTTTTCATGAACTCGATGAGCGCCCGCTTATCGAGTTCCGACAGCTGCGTGCCGTACAGGTGGCCGCCGTTGTGGTTGCCCTCCAGACGGGTGTCGTATTTGAAGTCCGCCGAGGCTTTCATCTGCTGGCCACTGGTGACGAAGCCGACTTTGTCCTGGTCGTACACATCAGAGCCGGTGAAGAACACCAGCGGCCTCTTTTCCGGTGGTTGCAGCAAATCCCACAGGGTCGGTACCGAACCGTTGTGCAAGTACGGCGCGCGCAACCAGACGCCGTCGGTGGGCGTGTTGCTGTAGCTCTGGGTCTTGCGATAGGCGCCAAAGTCGAACGGGGATTTCTTGAAGCCATGGAAAGCCGTCACCAAACCTGTGGTGAACGAGTTCAGGCGATGGGGATCGGTGCCCAGTTCATCAATGCTGGTGGTGACCTGACCGGTATCGGTGCGGCCGAAATCGTGGCAACCGGCGCAGTTGTTTTCCCAGACCGGTTTGCCCCGTGCGACTTTGGCCTGATCCAGCGCGAACGGCCATGCCGGCGCCTTGTGGCCCAGCAACCAGTTGGTCACCCGGTTGAAACTGGCCGGCAGCACCGACTCCGGCGTCGCGCCCACGGCCATGGCCGCCGCGTAGTTGCGTTCATGGATGTCGTTGTTATTGCCATCCCAATGCAGGTACAGCGACTCCCGCGGCTTCTGGTTCCACACTTGCGGCAAGTCGACGGTGCCGATGGTCGAGTCATCCGGGAAGCCGAACACCACCATTTTTGTCGGGTTGAAGGTGTCGGTACGTCCCGGCCCTTGCGGTGCGCGCAGTCGTTGCCAGGCATAGGCCTGCTTCTGTTTGACCAGCGCGCTCGTGGCCATCGGAATGATCACGTAGCGGTTGTACAAGCGCTCGAAAAACCCGAGCTGGAACTTGCTGTTGATCGCCGTCATCACCGCGTCTGGGGTGAATTTCGGGTCGCTGGCGCAATTGTAGGCGAACCACTGAAAGGCCTGCAGTTGCAGGGTATTGGCCGGTGCGGTGGCCACCGGGATGGCGACGTCGCTGGTAGTGGCCCGGTAGGAACCGGTGTGACACAGGGCGCAGTTGGGCTCCACGGTCGGGTAACCGATCTGCCGCTTGGCCATACCGATCGGCAGGTCTTTGCCGTTCTCGTAGAGGAAACCGAAGACTTCATAGCCGCCGGGTTTCGGCAGCTTATCCGGGCACATCTGTGGCAATACGGCGAACAGGTAATAGGGAATCCGCGCCTCGATGCCCAGGCCGATGGCGCCGTACTTGTAGTGATCCTCATCGGAGGCGTATTGCTCTGCCGGCACCACCCGCAGCATCTGGTACCAGGTTTCGTAGCCGATAAACCCCAGCGCCAGCACCACGACCAGCGTGGCAACCTTGAAGCTGTGCCGCTGCCAGCGTCGCGCCCACGCTGCGCGCCATTCAAGCCAGCCGTCGCGAAGCAACGCCAAGGGCCGATTGGCCGGCGCGCTGCCCAGATACAGCAAAACCCCGAGGATCAGGAACATGCTCAGATCACCCAGCAACATCGGCACGAACACCTGGGCCTGATTGCTGGTGTTGATCAGGTAAACCCAGAACGCCACGGCGACCAATCGCGACAGCACGCACAGCCATGAATGCACGACGTATCTTGGTGCGTTGAAGCCTGACGGCATGTAGAACAGGCTGATCCCCACCAGCAGCATGCCGGCGTTTTCCAGCCACGGATCGGAGAGTTGCGGCGGCATCCCGAGCATCGAGGTCAGCAACGCCGGCGCAAACAGCGCCGGAATCGCGAAGACCATGTTCATCACGATGCCTAGCCAGATGAAGCGTTGAAACCAGCGGATGTAACTGTCCATAGCATCCATTCCTTGTCGTCACCAATCCCAAGTCAGTACACGGCTTTTGTGGCGAGGGAGCTTGCTCCCGCTCGGCTGCGAAGCAGTCGTAAAACCAGAAAACGCGGTGTATCTGATAGATCGCACCCTCAGGTTTTGGAGCTGCTACGCAGCCCAGCGGGAGCAAGCTCCCTCGCCACAGGTAAGCAGTGCTAGCCGAGGGCCGTTTTCTCCAGGTGTTGCAGGATGATCGGGTACACATCGAGCACCGCATTCTTGCCGAACATGCAGTCGATATGCCCGTAACCCGGCACTACATGCCGGCTGTAGCGCTCCGGCCCATGGACTTTACAAACGCGCTCATAGGTCTTGAGCGTGCTTTCCGGCAGGTAGCATTGGTTGTCTTCGCCGCTGATGAAGCAGATCGGCATGGTCAGCCGGTCGAAGTGCGGCATGTAGACGTCCTGGCCCTTGAAGTCCACCAGATGACCTTTGCGCAGGATCAACGCCAAGTGCTCGAAGGTCTGCATGTTCGACTCGCCGAACAGCTCATGCAGGTTGTCATGCAGGGTCTCGTTGAGCGTGTCGTGGCGGTACAACGATGCGTACATGAAGGTGATGCGATGGCACACCGGGTTGGTGCAGTAGCCCTGAGCCTCGATGCGGGCATACCCGTTGAGAGCCTTGTCGTAGAGCTTGTTGAACCAGCTCTCCTTGTTGTCGGCATACGCGGTGAGGGATTTGATGCCGATGGCGTCGAGCATCCCCGGAAGGTGCAAGCCGGCCTTGAGCCCGGTTGCCGTGGCGACCACCGTATCCGCGGCGATCTGCGAACACACCACCGAACGCACGCCCTGCAATCCGGCCAACAGCGACATGAAGAAAGTCGTCGCGCCGTAGCAATGCACCACGCATTGCACGTCCGCGGCCTTGGTTGCTTGCTGGATCTGCGCGATGGCGGCCTTGAAGTCGTACTGCGCAATCTGGTCGCCGTTCCATTCCTTCTTGCTCGCGGGCAACAGAATGCTCACCCGCAAATCCAGCAGCCAGACGTCGTACTCGTGCTTGCACAGGTACTCCAGCAGGTTGGTCTGGATGGTGTCGGTGGAGAAAATATTCGAGCCCACGCCCAAGCCATGCACCAGCATCACCGGCCCTTTGCTGCCGCCCTGATAGCGGGTCAGGCGTAGCTGGACGCTGTCTTCGGTCTGGAAGAACTGCACACTCGGGGTTGGCGCATCCAGCGGGCGTTTCTGCCGCGGCGGCGCATCGGGGTTGAAATAGATGTCGCCAGCGAACACGCCGCCGTAGCTCTCCCACAAGATGCCGGCGAAGAATTTGCCAAAGCGCGCCAGCCCATCGATACGCTCGCGTTCGTTGCGGGCGTTGAGCACCTTCATGGTGGTCATTTGCTTGGCGAAATCGGCCGGCTGGATGTGCATCACACCCGAACCCATCACCTCGCCGGTCTTGTCCGACCCGCGATACAGCGTCACGTAAAGAGTGCTGGTGTCGTGCCAGACGTTCAGCACGCCGTTGTCTTCGGGCACGGTCTTGAACGCGCTGAAGTAATAATCGCTGCCGTCCTCGGCGGTCAGTTTCATGTCGTATTTCATGTGCCGCACGCCGACCTGTTCCTGATATTCCTCGAACAGGTTGAACACGCCATTGCTGGCGGTCAGCGGTTCCCGCGACAGGCCCGGCGCATTGAGCGTGCCGACCAGCGTCGCGGCGTGTTGCGGCTCCTTGATCATGCGGTTGAGGTCGTTGGCGGTGATGGTCAGGGTGAATTCGATCGGCGAGTTCTCCGACTCGCCGCGTTTGGCCGCCGCCTCGTAGAGTTTGAGATCGGTGCCTTGAGGCTGAGTGAAGTCTTTGGAGAAATAGCCCTTCATGGTTTCGGTGAACTGCACGCCGAGGGTCGGCGGCGCCACTTGTTTGCGCGGCGCCGAGGGCAGCGTGTAGTCGATATGCCAACCGCGATCGGCCGCCAGCAGGCCCATGTTGCGCTCGCTCACGGCGGAAATGGTCAGCAGCGGATTGACCGCCAGGGAGGTCGGAATCACCGCGCCGTCGGTCACGTACAACCCGGCATAGACATTGGTGCCACTGGTGCTGCTGAACACCTGGCCCTTGTGGTTGACCACGCCCTGCTCCGCGTCCTCTCCCATCACGCAACCGCCCAACGGGTGAACGGACACGATGCTGTGTTTGAGCAACTCGGTCCAGATCGGGTTCTCGACCCAGATTCCGCCCAATGCCTTGGTGCTCTGGTGCAGCCGTTCGTTACCGAGTTTGACGTTTTCCTGCTCGCCAACACCCGGCCAGTCGATGCGCAGCTGGTCCTTGCTGTCGAGCACCATGCGACCCTTGCCGTCATCGTGACTCATGATCAGGTAGGTCTGCATGTTATGCAGGGCGCCGTGATACGGGCCGCGCAGGAAGCTGTCGGTTTCGCGCTCGGCGTACTTGAGCTTGCCGCTGAAGCTGTCATCGGTGGGCTTGCCGATCAACCCGGCGAACGCGGCCATGCTCGGCACCATGGGCCGGCCGAGGGCGCCGGGGATCGAGCCTTCTTCGATGACCATGCGGCTGCGCCAGTCGCCTTCGGTGCGCATGTCGATGATCGAGGTGATACACGGGCCGACCGGTTTCATTTCACTGGCCGGATGCGCGCCGAAACCGATGCCGTTGATTGCTTGGTCGCAGTTGTGGCCGAAACCGAGAATGTCACCGTTGCCGCTCATGTTCTCGCCGAGTTGATCGGACGTCGCCAGACCTTTGTCCCGAGAACGCAGGAGGATTTCGGTGGAACCCAGGGTGCCCGCCGAAACCACGACGATGTCAGCCTTGACGAATAGCGTCGGTGCCGAGAACTGCTCGCGCCCGCTGTCCAGGTATTGGAAATGCACGATCCAGCCGTCGCCGTCGGCGTCGCGCTCCAGGTGCCGCACCTCGGCCTGGCAGAAAATCTCCGCGCCGTGGTTCCAGGCATCCGGCAGGTAATTCATCAGCGTGGTGTTCTTGGCCTTGTTGTTACAGCCCGACACGCAGTCGCCGCAGTGGTTGCACGGCAGCTGCTCGACGCCGACATGGTTGAGGTTGTTCGGCAGTTTGTCGAAGGTCACGTTGATTGGCGGCTTGTAGAAATGCGCACCTTGCTTGAGGTAGTCCGCAGACTTTTTGTTGGCTTCCAGTTTCGGCAACACCGGCGAAGTGCCTGGGTAAGGGTTGGGCTTGAGCATCTCCCGAGCCCGGGCGTACCCATCCTTGAGCAGCGTGTCGCGGTGTTCACGCACCGCCAGCGGCCAGCGCGGATCGTCGAACACGCCGGGCTCCGGTTCCAGCGCAACGTTAGCGTTGATCAGCGACGTGCCGCCCAGGCCGCAACCGACCACCACGTTCTGCTGGGCATTGACGTGCAGGTCGAACAACCCGGTGCGCGAACCGATGTGTCCGTCTGGGTCATGGACTTGCAGTTCTTCAGTGGCCGCCAGCATCGTATTGGGGTATTCGCCGGGCTGGATTTCTCGGCCTCGCTCCAGCAGGCACACCCGCTTGCCGGCCCGGGACAGGCGCGACGCCGCGATCCCGCCGCCGTAACCGGAGCCGATGACAATCACGTCGTAATGTTCCTTGATGTCGCTGATGGGCGTGGCGATCCGTGTCATGGGTCATTTCCTCTCAGGCAGATGGGCAACTCTGTGGTTGCCTGCAATCGATAGACGAACGAACACCTGGTCACCGGGCACGGTCGGGCCTCAATGGCAGCGGCGTCAGGGTATGGGGAAAGGTTTCAGGCGCTATAGGCGAGCGCGCTGATTGGCGGCGCGACGGTGAATCCGTTTACGCAGCAAGGTCGCGGGGGTCGGTACACAGGTCATGCAGGGGCTGAGGTGCGAATGTGGCTGCGAGCGATGTGGCTGGCTATCCATCCGTGTTCTCCCTGAACCAGATGTGGATAAGTGACGGCTGTCCTTGTGACCTGAGAGTGAAGACAGGCGACAGATCGAAGTCAAGGAAGTGACTTAGAACTGTATGAAATCTGATCTATCGCGTTGTGGTCTATATGGGCCGTGGCTTGCAGGGTTTAGCGAACAAGTTATCCACATCTCCACCCACAGCTATTGGGGACAATTGTGGATGACGGGGCAAATTTATTCACAAAAAACCAAGAAAAACCGTGACTTATCCAGAAGCAGGGTTTTATGCAAGCATTGATCGTTTTTTGATCAGAAGCCTGCAGGGCACGGTTTATATGACGTGCAGAGGATGGCGAACACCTTATCCACAGAAGCGCCAACAGACTTTGGGGGCAACTTTGCGGGTTCTGTGGAAAACCGCTGAAAGCCGCGAAAATTCAGGGTTTGCGGTAGGTTCAGGGGGAGAAAATGGTCAATTGAGCATTATTTGATCAACTCACTGAAAGCCACGGTTTATATAGCCTGTAGCGGACAGCGAACATCTTATCCACAGAAGCGCCAACAGAGATTGGGGGCAAGTATCGGCTTACGAGCGAAGTCGTTCTGTGGAGAAAGCTCGAAAAAACCGGAGGTTAGGCTGGTTGTTTTTTGTACGGAGGGCTGAAGGGCTTGATGGGCATGGGGTGTAGCGAGGGGCGAACATGTTATCCACAGAAGCACTAACAGGGATTGTGGGTAACCCCGGTGGATTGTTGGCGTGCACAGTGATCGACACTGAACCTGTGGCGAGGGAGCTTGCTCCCGTTGGACTGCGAAGCAGTCCCCCTCTTTGGGATAAGG